>NZ_JAKMUU010000001.1 GCF_027570035.1 Corynebacterium curieae
ACACAACAAAATAAAGGAAGAATGAAGCCGTAGTCGAGCACACCGAAAGGTGCAGCAACCACTACGGCTTAATTTTTGGTTTTGTGGCCATTTTCCTAGATACAAAGTTTATGCATTATTCCGACCGTATGGGATTGATAGATTAGCTATCCTGAATGACAGTTCGCCCTGGCTGTCAGTTCTTTATGATGTACCAAGGGACAGACTTTTTCGTTTTATCTTCGATACCCTGCATACTTGAAAGCCTGGGAGGAATCTCATGCGGTTCGATGGATATGATCAACAGTTTGGTAATCGTCTAGAGGTCTTTCATGCGGTCGTGATTCCCGCGATGTTGGCGGAGCTTTCGCCGGAGCAGTAAGAACAAGTTACCAAGGGGATCAAAGAATTTCCGTTCGAAGCGGTGCTAGGTGTCTTGAACTCCAGGCACAGTCACGAGGAGAAGGTTTCCCGAATACTGGCTATCAGCGGTACATGGATGAATGCTGCTTCCGGTAGTCAGGGGGCACTAGGCCCATTGAGCAGCACACCGTGCTCCGAACGGTTAGGCATAGGCATTAGATGGGGTGAGATTGCTTTTTCACCATTATTGAATTTTGCAGAGAAACTTATTGGTGGATTTCCGACTTGGCCAGGCGTGCTCAGGGAATTTGCTGACAATCAAGAATTTAACCGTGACCATTTTTCGCAGCGGCTTAAGGAGATTTCGCGGTGTCTGACTTCGTTTCTGATAGACCGCTAGATGTTTCTGGATCTAGGGTCTTATTCGGTATCGGTACTGCGCTGCCGGGCTCTTTGCTCTTGTCTATTTCGTGTGATGGTGACAATGAAGGCTGGTGAGACGTTGCGCGACCGGCGTGGTTTTGATTGCGTTTGCGGTGGTGTTTCTCGGTGGGGCTGCATTGAGGAAGTCGGGGCGTCGTCAAGCGCTGTGGGGACTGCTGTTTGTTGCCTACAGCGTTCTAGGCGCGCTGCTTGTCCCTAGTGGTACCAACCGCTTTTTACGGTTTGTGTTTGGGCTGGTGTGATGGGCAATATTTGGCTCACGCTGCGGCAGCCCGACAGGATCTAAATTCCGGCTTTTTGTTTGAGGGTTGTAGAATAGGGCCGGTATTTCTGTGCTAGTTCCAACCAAGAAAGGGTAGGGCTGAATGTCGGAGCGCAATCACAACGGGCAAGGCGGCCGTGACCGCAAGCCACGCAATAACAAAGGCCGTGATTTCAAAGGCGGGTCTCGGAAGAAGAAGTCTTTTTCGCCGCAGCGCTCCGGTTACCGTGAGGAACGTATTAATCGCCGCATGAGTGATCCTGATATTCCCGCGGAAGTTGACGTAAACGACCTGGACCCGATGGTTTTGCAGGACTTGAAGTCTCTGTCGAAAGAGAACTCCGAGGCCGTCGCCAAGCATATGATTATGGCTGCAACGTGGATGGAAGATGATCCTAAGCTGGCCCTGCGCCACGCACGCGCTGCCAAGGATCGTGCAGGCCGTGTGGCAATTGCCCGCGAGGTCAATGGAATCGCTGCGTATCGCGCCGGCGAGTGGAAAGAAGCATTGGCTGAGCTGCGTGCCGCGCGCCGCATTTCCGGTGGGCCTGGAATGCTAGCGGTGATGGCTGATTGCGAGCGTGGCCTCGGTCGTCCCGAGAAGGCCGTTGAGCTGGGTCGCACGGATGAAGCGGCAGATCTCGACGAGGAATCCAAGATTGAGCTAGCTATTGTTTTAGCCGGCGCCCGTCTCGACATGGGACAAGCTGAGTCCGCGGTTGTCACCATCCAGCGCGCTAACCCGGATCGTGATGCCCGCGGGGTGAGCGCATGTCGCCTCGCTTATGCCTACGGTAATGCTTTGTTGGAAGCAGGCCGAAAGGATGAGGCCAAAGAGTGGTTTGAGCACGCGGTTTCGATTGATGAAGGCGACTGGACCGATGCTGGCGAACGTCTAGAGGAGTGCAAATAGTGACGGTTTTAAGCAAGCATGACGCTCTTCTTCTTGATTTGGATGGGACTGTGTGGGAAGGCGGCCGACCCCTTTCCAACGTAGTGGACGTTATCAATACGTGCGGAGTGCCGGCGGTGTACGTAACCAACAATGCTTCGCGTAGCCCAGAGGCAGTGGCGAAGATGCTGGCGGACATTGGGCTAAAGGCCGGCACTGAGCAGATAGTTACCTCTGCTCAGGCGGTACTTCAACTAGCGGCGGAAGAGGTTCCAGCTGGCTCAAAGCTCCTCATTATTGGCGCAGATTCCTTCCGTGATTTGGCTGGAGAGATGGGCTTCAAAGTCGTCTCCAGTGCTGATGATAAACCTGCTGCCGTCTTGCAGGGCTTTGATCGGACTGTTGGCTGGGAACAGCTTACGGAAGGGGCCTTGGCCATCCGCCAAGGGGCTAAGTTCTTTGCCTCGAACCTAGATACCTCTCTGCCTATTGAGCGGGGATTGGCTGTGGGTAATGGTTCCTTGGTGGCTGCAATCCAGTCCGCGACCGGCGTAGAGCCGGCGTCCGCGGGGAAACCGGAGCCGGCCATGTTTACCTTTGCCGCGAAGCAGATCGGCGCGAAGAAGCCGCTTGCTGTGGGTGACCGCTTGGATACTGACATCGCAGGTGGCAATACCGCTGCAATGGATACATTCCATGTCCTCACCGGCGTTTCAGGCGAGTTGGAGCTTATTGAGGCTCCTGTAGAGGCTCGCCCTAACTTTATTGGCGCGGGCTTGCACGAGCTGGCCTTACCGGTATCCGTTGCCCGGCCCGGAGCACAGGGCGGATTTACGGCGCGGTGTGATGGTCACGATCTCCTGTTGGAGGGCGGCGAGGAAAAATCTACTTCGGTGCAGGCACTGCGTACTGTGCTGGAGGTAGCGTGGGCAATGCCGAAACCGCCGCGTTATATCCAGCCACGCAGTGAGTATGCAGAAAAGGCAGTGGCTCAATGGCGGTAAAGCCCCATGACTTTCGAGCAGTCAAGGAACCGGCAGCCATCGATGTTGAGGTAGCTGAGATTCTTGGAGAAGACGCAACTGACTTGGCCGCTGAGGTGGACCAGCTTGACCGCGCCCACAATGTGTTGCGAGATGCTTTGCAGGAGAATTAATGCCCCCACAACGTCGTAGGCTAGACGCGGAGCTCGTGCGCCGAAAGATTGCGCGCTCTCGTGAGCAGGCCCGAGAGATGATTAAGTCCGGCCGTGTGACGGTAGCCGGCTTCAAAGCGCAGAAGCCGGCGTCAATAGTCGAGCCCGAGGTCTCCATCAAGGTAGAGGAAGCCGAAGAGGACAAGTGGGCTTCCCGCGGCGCGCATAAGCTTTTGGGCGCCTTGGCGGCGTTCGACGTCGACATGAATGGCCGCATCCTCGATGCCGGCGCTTCTACTGGTGGTTTTACTGACGTGTGCCTGGAACACGGTGCGCAGGAAGTGCTGTCTGTTGACGTGGGCTATGGGCAGCTGCTCTGGCGGCTGCAAAATGATGATCGCGTGACAGTTTTAGACCGCACCAATATCCGGAATTTGACGCTCGAGCTTACCGACGGCCCCTGCGACGGCATGGTAGGCGATCTGTCATTCATTTCCCTCCGCCTAGTATTGCCAGCCATTGTGGATTGCCTGAAGGACGGCGCCTGGTTGCTGCCAATGGTGAAGCCGCAGTTCGAGGTCGGTAAGGAGCGCCTCGGAAGCGGCGGCGTGGTTCGTTCACCGGAACTGCGCAAAGAAGTAACCAAAGAAGTGGCGGAATTTGCTCTGTCCTTGGGCCTGAGCATGCATGGAGCTGTAGCGTCCCCGCTGCCTGGGCCGAGCGGCAATGTGGAGTACTTCCTGTGGCTGAAAAAGGACGGCCAGCCCACGGATCTGTCTAAAGTGGAAGAGATGATTGACCGCGCAGTCGAGGAAGGCCCACAATGAACCGTGAGATTCTATTGGTTCCCCATGCCAACCGCCAAGAGAATCTGCGGGCGACCTCGCGCGCGGCAGAGCTATTGCAGGATGCCGGCATTACCGTCCGGGTGTGCGCCGACGATAAGGTGCTTCCAGGGCTCAAGCACGTTCCACATACCGAAAAAGCGGCAGCGGGCTGCGAATTGGTGCTGGTACTGGGCGGCGACGGAACATTCCTCCGCGCAGCCGATATGGCGCGCGCCGTGGATATTCCGGTGTTGGGCATCAACCTAGGCCACGTGGGTTTTCTGGCCGAGTGGGAGGTTGAATCCCTCGATCAAGCCTTGGTGCGGGTCATCGAAAAGAGGTACCGCATCGAGGACCGGCTTACCATCGACGTGTCCATTTTCGATGAGGAAGGGACCCTTCTGAACCGTAGCTGGGCGTTGAACGAAGCCTCGGTAGAAAACCAAAACCGGTCCGGCGTATTGGACGCAATCTTGGAAATTGACCGCAGGCCGGTATCCTCCTTTGGCTGCGATGGCGTGTTGATTTCTACCCCGACCGGGTCGACTGCCTACGCGTTTTCTGCGGGCGGGCCGGTGTTGTGGCCGTCGCTTGATGCGATCTTGGTGGTACCGAATAATGCGCACGCGCTGTTTACCAAGCCACTGGTTGTTTCGCCTAACTCTTTGGTGGCGGTCGAATCAACGATGCGTACAACGCCAGCCGCTGTGATTCTGGACGGCTTCCGTGAGTTCGCGATGCCACCAGGGGCACGCGTGGAGGTAGTGCGGGGCGAGCGTCCAGTGCGGTGGGTACGCTTGGATGACCAACCTTTTACTGACCGTTTAGTGTCGAAGCTGCGCCTGCCCGTAGAAGGGTGGCGCGGGCCGAAGGAGAAGTAGTGCTCGTCGATATTTCCATCAATGATCTGGGCGTCATAAGCCAAAGCTCCGCGGAGCTATCCGCCGGGTTGACCGTGCTTACTGGTGAGACCGGTGCAGGTAAGACCATGGTGGTTACCGGACTGCGACTCTTAGCAGGCGGACGCGCAGATGCTTCGCGTGTACGTGACGGCGCAAAGAAGGCCGCAGTGGAGGGGCACTTTTCTTCGGCGAAGGACTCTATCAGCGAGCTGGTGGAATCGGTAGGCGGGGAGCCCGACGAAAATGGAGAATACATCGTCTCCCGCACGGTTTCTGCCGCAGGAAGATCGAGAGCCTATTTAGGCGGTCGGGCGGTCCCCGCGGCAACCTTAGGCGAGTTCGCGCGCGAGCTCATTACGGTGCATGGGCAAAATGATCAGCTGCGGTTGCTAGCGCCGGAGGAACAATTGGGCGCGGTTGATCGTGCGGATCCGAAGTTGGCGGGCGTGCGCCAGCGCTACACCGAGGCATTCAAGAAATGGCGCGGCCTCGCCAAGGACTATAAGCGGCGCACCGAGCAGCGCCGTGAACTCGCACAGGAAGTCGACCGCCTGCAATTCGCAGTCGATGAGATCGATGGTATCGACCCAGAACCTGGCGAGGATGAAGAACTAGTGCAGCTGGTTCGCAAGCTGCAGGACGTCGATGGGCTGCGAGAGTCCGCGGAAATTGCGTTGGCGGCCATTGACGGCACCGAGGAGCTGGAGGAGGCTGCCTCGGCCTTGCTGGGCCGGGCGGTTTCTGCATTGGCGGGTTCCACCGATAACGAACTGGCGGCCTTGGGAGAGCGGCTCAGCGAGATCACTTCGCAGCTGGGCGATATTTCGGGTGAGCTTGGTGGATATCTGGCTGGGCTGCCGGCGGATCCACACCTATTGGAAAAGTCCCTGCAGCGGCAGCAAGAATTGCGCACTTTGACCAGGAAGTACGCGGGGGATATTGATGGCGTCGTGGCCTGGCGCAATGAGGCGGCGGCAAAGCTCGAGTCCATGGATACCTCCACAGAGGCCCTAGAGGAACTAAAGAAGCAGGTTAAGGACGCTGAATCGGTGATGATTGAGCGGGCGGGGGAGCTTACAAAGGGGCGTCGGAAAGCGGCGAAAGCTTTGGGGGAGCAGGTGACGCAGGAGCTCCATGGCTTGGCCATGCCGAATTCGACGTTGACGGTTGAGCTTACGGAGGCAAAGTATTCTAAAACTGGCGCGGACGCGGCCGAACTGCAGTTGAATGGCAAGCCGATTGCGTCTGCTGCCTCGGGTGGCGAGCTTTCCCGTGTCATGCTGGCCCTAGAAGTGGTGCTGGCGGATGAAGACGGCGCCACCTTGGTCTTCGATGAGGTAGACGCCGGCGTGGGCGGGCGCGCGGCGGTGGAGATTGGTCGCCGCCTAGCTCGCTTGGCGGTACACAACCAGGTGATTGTGGTGACGCACTTGCCGCAGGTAGCGGCGTATGCTGATGCGCATCTTCATGTGTCAAAAGAGAAATTCACCTCTGGCGTGGCTGAGCTATCACAGGAGGAACGCGTGGAGGAACTGGCCCGCATGCTGGCAGGTTTGGATGATACCGAAACCGGCCGCGCGCACGCGCAGGAGCTTTTTGACCGCGCACAGGAAGAAGCTTCCGCGCGCCTCACCCACTCGAAACGATAATCACGCCACAATAGGGTCCATGGCTCTGTTTTCCCGTAACCCCGAGCAGCCTGGTGCACTGCGTGATTGCACTCCAGGCGCTAAGGGGATGAAAAAGTTTAGTGAAGGCGATGTCGCCGTAATTGATGCGGCCAATATCTCTCGCCACGAGGCCCAGACTCTCGTAGACCTCAAGCCTTCCGCCGTAATTAATGTGGCGGAGTTTTCTACCGGTTCGATCCCTAACTACGGGCCGCACATGCTTCTCGACGCCGACATTACTCTCCTTGAAGGCGTTGGCCAGTCCTTTGTCTCCGAATTTAAGGAGGGAAAGAGGGCGTGCATCGGGGAGGATGGCACCGTCTTCAGCGGCGATAAGGCCCTTGGCACCGGCCGTATGGTTACCCGCGAACGAGCAGAGAAGAACTTCGCTTCGGCTCAGGGCGCATTGATTGATCACATGGAATCCTTCTTTGGCAATTCCATCGATTTTATTAACTCGGAGGGGCCTCTGCTTATCGACGGCCTCGGCGTCCCCGCCTCTGGGTCCGAGATAGCCGGCCGCAAGGTAGTCCTGTTTTCGCCGACGGATAAGCACCGCGAACAGCTCAAGCAGCTGCGGAACTTTATCCGCGAGTATGAGCCACTGCTTATCGCTGTAGGAGCGGCAGCAGATTCGCTGCTGGCCCAAGGATATAAGCCAGATTTCATTATCGGCGATCCCAATAGCGTAAGCGACGAAGCACTGCGTTGTGGCGCTCGCGTTATCGTGCCCGCCGATCCTGAAGGTGAGGTAGAAGGCCTTGATCGCATTCAGGACCTTGGCATCGGCGCCATGACCTTCCCCGCAGCAACGCATTCTGGCACCGACTTGGGCCTGCTCTTTGCTGATTATCACGGCGCGGATCTCATTGTGCAGGCCGGCGGTGGGGTAGATCTCGACGATATTTTCGAGGACCGCACCAACCCCTCGGCCGTGCTTTCCCGGCTCAAGGCCGGCACCAAGGTGGTCGACGCGGATGCAGTGATCAACCTCTACAGTGCGCCTTCCTCCAACCTTGGTTGGCTGTGGGCGCTGCTAGGAATCTTGGTTGCTATTGCGGTGGTTATCCTCATCGTCGGTTTCGGCGGCAACCAGGACTTTGCTAGCAACCTCAGCGAAACCTGGTCTAGCCTTTTTGGAGGCGCATAGGGCATGGCAAAGGCTGAGCTTGTAGCAGGCTTGGGTTTCGGTGCCGCGGTAGGCGTCGCGTTAGGTGCACTGGTGATCGCGCCTAACCTGACGACCAGTATGGCTGATGACGATCCCATCCGCGAGGAGCACCGCAAGGTGGTCCAAGACAATAAGATTCTGCAGACCCAAAATGAAGCTAGCGATAAGATCGTTGGGGATGTTGGTGCAGAATTGGTCGACGGCACTTTGTCGCAGCGCCCCGTGCTCATCGTCTCCACCGATGATGCCAACGGTGGAGACGTGAACGCGATCAAAAAGCTCTTGGAGTCTTCTGATGCCATCGAGGCTGGCGAAATTAAGCTGACCAAGGACTTCTTGCGCCCTGAAACCAAAGACGAGCTGCTGCCTATCTTGAAGGATACTGCGCCAAAGAAAGCAGACACCAAGGACCTAGATTCCACAGGAGCCCTCAGCGGCGAGGTACTGGGTACTGCATTGTCTATGGACCCGGAGAGCACCAAGCCGCTGGCATCGGTAGAAGAACGCGCAGATTTGCTCCATAAGCTGCGCGATGAGGGCTTCATTGACTACGAAGACGGCACCATCGTGCCTGCCCAGGCCATCATCGTGGTCTCCGGCAATGGCCTGCGCGGCTATCCTTCAACCGCCTTGGCGGAATTTGCCACCGGCTTGGATGATGTCAATGGCTCCGTAGTGTTGAGCGGGCGCACCAAGCAGACTCAGGATGATAAGGCGCTAGCCCAAGTGCGCGACCAGGATGCGAAACTGTCTACGGTCGACGGCACCGAACGGGCAGTGGAGCGCATCGCTGTTATTTTGGCTACCCAGGAACAACTCGATGGTGGCCAAGGCAATTATGGTTCCACCGAGACCGCAGATTCTGCCTTGCCCGGAAAGGAATAGACCATGGCGCATGACTTCAAGGTGCTCGGTTCGCAGCTGCTTGTCGACGCCCCCATTCTCGCTCTCCGCCGCGATGAAGTTCTCATGCCCGGCGGCGTTTCTGCTTCCCGCGAGGTAGTCGAGCACCTGGGTGCGGTGGCCGTAGTGGCGATAGACCCAGACGAACGTATTGCGATGGTGTATCAGTATCGCCATAGCGTGGGCAGGCGCCTGTGGGAGCTGCCGGCAGGTTTGCTTGATGTGCGAGGAGAAGATGAGCTGACCGGTGCGCAGCGCGAACTGCAGGAGGAAGCCGGGCTCAGTGCACAGACTTGGTCCGTGCTGACGGATTTGGTGACTTCTCCGGGCTTCTGCGAAGAGGCGGTGCGAGTATTCCTTGCCTCGGACCTTTCCGAGGTTCCGCGGATGGATGCCACTGGGGACGAAGAAGCCGATATGGAGGTGGCTTGGGTAGCACTGGACGATGCCGTCGATAAGGTGCTGCGGGGTGAAATCGTGAATTCGATTGCCTGCAGTGGCATCTTGGCTGCCTACGCGGTGCTTCGCGGCGGCAAACCGACCCGCAGCGTGGAGGAGCCATTTGAGCTGCGTCCGACGTCGATGAGCTCCCGCCGCTCAGGTGCGGATCTGAAGAAGCAGTGACCGCCGAAGATATAGCGCAGACTTGGCTCAATCACCTCGCGGTTGAGCGAGGAGTCTCTGCTAATACGCTGAGCAACTATCGCCGCGATGTCCGCCGCTACGTTGGCTGGTTGCAGGACAACGGGGTAGAGGATCTGCGCGCGGTGACGCGGCCGATGGTGGAGGCCTACCTCAAAGACTTACGGTCAAAACTGGCCACCTCCTCAGCCAATCGTGCGCTTATCGTGGCGCGCGGTCTGCATAAATTTGCCGTGGCGGAGGGCGTCGTGGACGTAGACGTCGCGGCTGAGGTAACCCCTCCGTCAACCGGACAGCATCTGCCAGAGACACTATCGGTGGATGAGGTTACCCGCCTTATCGAGGCGACTCCCACCGAAACACCGGTGGATGTGCGCGACCGTGCATTGCTGGAGATGCTCTACGGTACCGGTGCGCGAATCTCAGAAGTTATCTCTCTCAATGTCGATGACGTTTCCTCCGCACAAGAAGTAATTCGCCTCCGAGGCAAGAGAAATAAAGAGCGGATTGTGCCATTGGGCTCGCACTCCCGACAGGCTCTCGATGCGTATTTGGTGCGGGCACGGCCGGCGCTCAATAAAGGTAAAACCCCGGCACTATTTTTGAATACTCGCGGCGGAGCTTTATCCCGTCAAAGCGCTTGGGCAGTGCTGAAGACGGCTGCTCAGCGCGTTGAGCTTGGCAAGTCTATTTCTCCGCACACCCTCCGGCATTCTTTTGCGACGCACCTTCTGGAAGGCGGCGCAGATGTGCGCACCGTGCAAGAATTGCTGGGGCATTCATCCGTGACGACAACGCAAATATATACTCACGTCACTGCCGATTCCTTGCGTGAGGTCTGGCGTACTGCGCACCCTCGCGCCTAAGAAAGGACCTATATGCATTCAACTCGATTGGCCGGTGCGGTGCTTTCTACCGCATTACTTTTTCCAGCAGCGGCGCACGCACAGTTGCCGCCCGAGGTGGAAGCCGCTATTGCTTCTCCCATCTCGGTTCCTGCAGGCCAGACTACGACCGTGAGCCTGCCTGTGCCAGCCGAGGCTAACTACTCGGGCGATGGGTGGAAAGTCTCAGCGTCCGGGACCTCCGCTACCATTACCGCCCCAGCAGAGGGCGGCCAAATCTCAGTGCCTGTGTCTGCTGAAGGTATGAACGCAACTCTCACGCTCGTCGCCGATGGTTCAGTCGCGCAGGAGGATATTCAAGAAGAAATTGACGGCGCGGACGGCGGCCCAGCACCAGCCCCGGATCCGAACAAGCCGGCTGGAGGCGGAAATGCCCCAGCAGGCAAAGATGTCGAAGAAGAGGAAGGGAAGCCTGCTCCAGCACAGGAAAAGGGAAACCTACCGGTAGTCCCTGGGAATAAGCCTGAGCGCCAGCCGGCCGGGGAAGCCAATCTTGATGGTGCGGAATACGTCAACCTTGAGTCCCATATCGAAGGAAATACAATTACCGCGAAGATGGGCCTCAAGCAGGCCTATGATCTCTACCAGCAGTTCAAGGACACGGAAGAAAACGACGTCAAGCTGCGCTACCTCGATGGCGAAGGCAATATTATCCAGGGCGTAAAGCGTGATGTGGATGCGACCTCGCGGACCCTCACCTTGACCTATCCGGAGGGTGAGGCGCCTGATAATCCCTTCATTATGCAGTTGCTGCGCAACGATGGTTCTGGTGCTGCGCTAATCATCACTTTGCAGGATCCCAACTATAAATCTGCGGCGAAAAACCTCGACGAGCGGCAACGAGAAGCCCCCAAAGAAGAGGACGGGGATTCACATTTGGGCTGGATCATTGGCGGAGCAGCCGTAGCGGTACTGATTACGCTCATAGCTCTAGCGGCGGCGCTCAAACGCCATTCTAGTCAACGCCAAAAGCTTGATATAGACTAAGTCTCTGTACTTTTAAGCTGTAGCGGGTACGCTTTAATGACAACGTTGTAATCAACCCTAAGCCAAGTGTCATGGTCCGGAACTTGGCGTCAAGGAAGCAGGTGTGACTGTGAGCGAAGAGGGTCTCTTTTCTGCCTCTGACGTAGAGGTGGGGCTGACCGGTCGTCCTATCCGCGAGTTACCAGAACCCGCCCTCTTGGAAAAGCATGGACCGGCGACCATCATTTCGATGTGTAATCAAAAGGGTGGCGTCGGCAAAACCACCTCTACCATCAATATGGGCGCCTGCTTGGCCGAGTATGGTCGTAAAGTCCTCTTGGTTGACCTTGACCCTCAGGGTGCGCTTTCGGCGGGTCTCGGCCTCACGCATGATGATATCGAGGACACGATCTATGACGTGATGCTCGATAGTCACACCTCAATTCACTCCGCTATCCAGCACACTGGCGTTTCGGGGTTGGATTTAGTGCCGGCGAATATTGACCTTTCCGCTGCGGAAATTCAGATGGTCAATGAGGTCGGTCGCGAGCACACCCTTGCTCGGGCCTTGCGTCCGGTGCGCCGCGATTATGATTTCATCATCATTGACTGCCAGCCCTCCTTAGGGCTGCTTACCGTTAACGCTCTAGCTTGCTCTCAGGGCGTAATCATCCCCATGGAGTGCGAGTTCTTCTCCCTGCGCGGTTTGGCGTTGTTGACCGATACTGTGGAAAAAGTTTCTGATCGCATCAATTTCGACCTTGAGGTAATGGGCATCTTGGTGACCATGTTTGATCGCCGCACAAAGCATGCCCGGGAAGTTATGTCCCGAGTGGTGGATTACTTTGGCGATAAGGTCTTTGACACCGTCATCACTCGGACGGTACGTTTCCCCGAAACTTCAGTAGCTGGGGAGCCGATTACCACGTGGGCGCCTAATTCCCCGGCTACGCAGCAGTATCGGGATCTGGCCAAAGAGGTCATTGAACGCTCTACCGTCTAAGGCATCGTGACCCAGCCGGAGATTACGGGCTTTCGCATTGCCCTGCGAAATTTTGAGGGCCCTTTTGACCTGCTTTTGCAGCTTATCCAGTCCAAGAAGATGGACGTAACTGACGTTGCGCTATCAGAGGTAACGGATGAGTTCGTTGCTTATACACGTCAGCTGGGTGAATCCGCGGATCTAAACGAGATCACTGATTTTTTGCTGGTGGCAGCTACACTTTTGGATCTGAAGGCGGCACGGCTTTTGCCGCGCGGTGATGTCGACGATATTGAAGATCTAGAGCTGCTGGAATCGAGAGACCTCCTTTTTGCCCGGCTTTTGCAGTACAAGGCTTATAAGCAAGCGGCGGACCAATTCGCGGTACGGCAGCGCGAAGCGCAGCGCAGCTATCCGCGTGCGGTAGCAATCGAGGAGAAGTTTGCAGAACTCTTGCCACCAGTCTCGCTCGGTCATACGCCAGCCAGTTTTGCCGAACTTGCAGCGGGGGTTTTCCGCCCGAAGCCGCCGGAGGAAGTAGCTACTGGTCACGTGCACGCCGTCGCGGTATCCGTGCCAGAGCAGGCCGGCAAGATCCTAGAGACTCTCAAGCTACTAGGAGCTGGCCAATGGACTAGTTTTGGCGCGCTCACCCGCGATTGCACGGTATCAATGCAGGTAGTTGGGCGCTTTCTTGCGCTATTAGAGCTGTACAAGGCCAAGGCTGTGGATGCCCAGCAAGAAGAAGCGCTGGGCCAATTGGACCTATCGTGGACGGGCCTCGATGTCGACCCAGCGGTAGTGGCTGCCGCGAACTGGGATTAAGGGCGCTGCTGGATGAATTCCAGCGTCTCGGGGGAAAGCTCGCGGTCAGAGTAGACGCGTACATCTGGTTCCTCTGGGTTGTCCGCGGTGCCAACGCGGCGCCCTTCCCATACCTGTTGGAGCCCTTGCTTTTCGATGACCCGGATGGACGCCGGGTGGTTTGTCGTAACGCGGGCCGTGATGGGGGAGCCGGGATCAACTTGGCGGATACTCTTTAACGCCGCCGAGGTGATCTCTGTGGCTAAGCCTGAACCCCAATGGGCGGGGCGCAGGCGGTATTTGATGTCCCAGAAGTTTCCATCTTCGACGAAGATGGCGCCACCAACACCGACGAATTCCGAAGGATTGTGGCGCATGTAGGCGGCCCAGGGGCCGAAGTGGTGAGCATCCCACGACTGGGAGGATGCCTGTGCGAGTGCACGCGTGGTGCGGATATCGGCGAAGCGCCCGTTGGGTCGGTGGCTCCAAATTCGTCCGTCACTGTAGACCTTGTGGGTCTCTTCGGTATTGGCGGCGGACAATGGGATGAGAATGAGTCTGTCGGTGCGTGTGATAGTTTCCATAGCAATATGTTAGCCGAGTCACACCCCGGATTGAAAGTGATCTGGGAAAATCCAGTCAGCATTCTCTCCTGCAGTAAGCTTGGCTGCTATGGATCTTCCCCTCATCTCGCAGCTGCGTTCCCGCCTTGAGTCAATCCTGCTCGTGCTCGACTCCCCCGCTTCGGTGGAGTCCTTAGCGCGTGCGCTGGGAGCAGAAAGGGACGTCGTCAGTGATTGCCTGCGTGCAATTCAGAGAGAGTTGGACAGCCGCGGCTCTGGCATTGAGCTGCGCGAGACCCACGAGGGGTGGCGGTTTTATACGCGCACCGCGAATGCCGGTGCGGTTGAAGAATTTCTTTTGGATGGCGCCCAGACAAAGCTGTCACGCGCTGCCCTAGAGACGCTAGCGGTAGTGGCTTACCGCCAGCCCGTAACGCGCCAGCAGGTGGCAGCGGTTCGTGGAGTTAACGTCGATGGTGTCATGCGTACCCTGAACCTGCGCGGGTTGGTCCGGGAGTTGCCGCAGGATGATTTTGAAGGCGCCGCGCACCGGTATGAAACGACGGAATTGTTCTTAGAGCTTTTGGGGATTGATTCCTTGGAGCGTCTGCCGGATCTAGCGCCGCTGCTTCCTGACGTGGAGGCGATCGACGAAGAGTACTAACGTGGGGTAGGATTGCCCAGGTAATTTCATATCTTCGAGAGAAAAGGACACGTACGTGACTCCTCCCGCTCGCCGTGACGGCACACCGGAAAAGAAGCAGCGAGACAGTGACATCATTGTCTCCAATGCCAAACCGGCCCGCCACCAGCATGTGTCAAAGAAAAAGCAGAAGGCCACCGCGGAATCCGTAGCCCGCGATTTGGGTGCCGATTGGCTGGTAGATGGAGACAAGCCCAAGGGAGAGCGCCTCCAGAAGGTGCTCGCCAAGGCTGGCGTCGCTTCTCGTCGCCACGCAGAAATCCTCATCGATGCCGGTCGTGTTGAGGTCAATGGCAAGGTAATCACCAAGCAAGGCGTCAAGGTAAACCCATCTGTAGATGTCATCCGCGTAGACGGTGTACGCGTCAACGTCAATGAAGAGCAGGAATATTTCGTGCTCAATAAGCCACGCGGCATGCAGTCCACCATGTCTGATGACCTAGGCCGCCCGTGTGTGGGCGATGTGGTTTCAGAAAAGGTCGCTGCCGGCCAGCGGCTTTTCCATGTTGGTCGCCTCGACGCCGATACTGAAGGCCTGCTCATCCTCACTAATGATGGCGAGTTGGCTAACCGCTTGATGCACCCCAAGTACGAGGTGACTAAGACCTATCTCGCCACCGTTCTGGGTGAGGCCGATAGGAAGCTCGTGCGCAAGCTCAAGGAAGGTATTGAGCTGGACGACGGCCTAGCGAAGGCCGACTTTGCACAGGTCGTTGATACCAACCAGGGCTATTCCTTGGTGCGGCTCGAGCTCCATGAGGGACGCAAGCACATTGTGCGTCGCATGTTGAAGGAGGCGGGATTCCCCGTGCAGCGTTTGGTGCGCACCAAACTGCATACGGTGCAGCTGGGCGATATGAAGCCTGGTGGCCTGCGTGCGCTCAATTCCAGCGAGTTGACTAGTTTGTACAAGGCGGTGGAAATGTAATGATTTCTAATTTGCCAAACGAAGGCCTCATCCTAGCGGTAGATGGCCCTTCTGGAACTGGAAAATCGACTACTTGCCGTGCCCTAGCCAAGCAGCTGGAGGCAAAATACGTCGACACTGGTGCAATGTACCGTGTGGCAACGCTTGCCGTGCTGCGCAAAGGCGTGGACCCTGCGGACACCGCCGCGGTCATTGCAGCTACCGCGGATTTGCCATTGCAGGTATCCGATGACCCAGATTCCACCGAGGTTCTACTCGGCGGCGAGGATGTCTCGCGCGTTATTCGGGAAGACGAGGTTACTCGCAATGTGTCCGCCGTATCCGCCATTCCGGAGGTGCGTGAGAACCTAGTAGCCCTGCAGAGAAAGCTTGCCCGCGAGGCTCACCGCGCGATTGTAGAAGGGCGCGATATTGGCACTGTAGTGCTTGCCGACGCCCCCGCTAAGGCATTCATGACTGCTTCTGCCGAGGTCCGGGCTCGTCGCCGCCAAGCGCAAAACGAAAAGGCTGGGATCGCCTCGGACTATCAGACGGTGCTCGCAGACGTGCAGCGTCGAGATGCCGCGGATTCTTCCCGGGAAACCTCCCCGCTGCGCCCAGCGAATGATGCGACCCCAGTCGATACCTCTGATATGAGCCCAGAAGACGTCCTGCAGGCTCTGATTAACGTGGTAAAGGAGTCAGCCAATGACTAAACACGATCCCCAGGAAGAGTCAGAGACTCAATTCCACTATCCGGCCGGAAAGTTTGATGACGAGGTAGTGGAAGCCTCACCGGCATGGGCCGCCGACGATTTCAACACCGAGGAATTCGACTATGACTTTGATGAGTCAGAATTCGGTGAGGCTGATTATAGCGATGACGCACAGACCGAAGACGCACTGAGTGAAGAGGAATGGGAAGAGCTCTCCCGCGCATTTGGTGTGGAGTCTGACGATCACACCGAAGAAGCTTTGTGCACGGTGGCTGTGGTTGGGCGCCCCAACGTGGGTAAGTCTTCACTAGTCAACCGGTTCCTCGGCCGCCGCGAAGCGGTGGTAGAAGACCACCCAGGCGTTACCCGAGACCGAATCTCTTATGTTGCGGACTGGAACGGGCAGCGCTTTTTGGTGCAGGACACCGGCGGCTGGGATCCCAACGTGAAGGGCATCCATGCGGCAATCGCTCGTCAGGCAGAGGTGGCGATGGAAACCGCTGATGTCATTGTCATGGTGGTGGATACCAAGGTGGGTATCACCGAAACGGATGAGGTCATGGCCCGCCGCCTGCAAAAGTCCCCTGTGCCCGTGATTTTGGTATCGAATAAGTTCGATTCCGATAACCAGTATGCGGATATGGCGGAGTTTTATGCGCTGGGTCTTGGCGATCCGTGGCCTGTATCCGCCCAGCATGGCCGGGGTGGTGCGGACGTGCTCGATGAGATTTTGCGCATCTTCCCTGAAGAGCCCCGGCAAACCGCGATTACCTCGGGGCCACGCCGAGTAGCACTGGTGGGCAAGCCTAACGTGGGCAAGTCCTCGTTGCTGAATAAGCTCACCAGCGAAGAACGCTCCGTGGTGGACAATGTCGCAGGCACGACCGTGGATCCAGTGGACTCATTGGTACAGCTGGATGAGCAGCTGTGGAAGTTTATCGATACCGCGGGCCTGCGCAAGAAGGTAAAGAACGCCCAGGGGCATGAGTACTACGCCTCCTTGCGTACGCGCGGCGTTATCGATGCTGCCGAGGTGTGCATCATGCTTATTGACGCCTCTGAAGAGATTTCCGAGCAGGATCAGCGCGTGCTTAATATGGTGTTAGAAGCCGGCAAGGCCTTGGTGATCGCATTCAATAAGTGGGATCTCATGGATGAGGATCGCCGTTACTACTTGGACCGCGAAATCGATGAGCAATTGAGCCACTTGCCGTGGGCAACGCGCGTTAATATTTCAGCAGAAACTGGCCGCGCCCTGCAGAAGCTAGAACCGGCTATGATAGAGGCGCTGGAGAGCTGGGATCAGCGTGTCTCCACGGGCCAGCTGAATAACTGGATGCGTGAGGCTATCGCGGCTAATCCACCGCCAATGAAGAATAATCGCCTGCCGCGAGTGTTGTTTGCCACCCAGGCATCTACGCAGCCGCCGACCATTGTTTTGTTCACGACAGGCTTTTTGGATGCGGCGTATCGCCGCTACCTGGAGCGCAAGTTCCGCGAGCGCTTTGGCTTCCATGGAACGCCTATTCGCATTGCGGTTCGAGTAAGGGAGCGCCGCGGTAAAAAGCGCTAGCAGTATGCCCGTTACTCTGGGAGTATAGCACCGAGTCGAGCGAATCTGGCACCGGACACGGTGTGAGAATTCGCTCGCCTTTCCGTTTATGTCCGTTCATGTGAGCCTGGTTAGGATATAACCAGTTAATTGTTCTCTTTGTGACGAAAGGCGCAGTATGTTAGCTAGCGTAATTGCGCCAGACTCAATTCTGGCCATTGTCCTTCAAGTCATCATTATCCTGAGTGCCCTGCTATTGGGCACCCGCTATGGCGGCATTGGGCTAGGCCTGATTTCCGGCATCGGTTTGATGCTCATGGTCTTTGTCTTCGGCCTCGCCCCGGGTGAACCGCCAGTGTCCGTGATGCTGACCATCATTGCGGTTATCGGGTGTGCGGCTACCTTGCAACAGGCTCGCGGCCTAGAAGTGATGATGCAATTTGCCGAGAAGTTTCTTCGCGCGCACCCAGAACGCATTACCATTTTGGCGCCGCTGACCACGTGGTTCCTGACGGTATTGTGCGGTACGGGTCACGTGGTCTACACCATGTTTCCCATCATTGAGGATATTGCGCTGAAGAAGGGTATTCGTCCGGAACGTCCTATGGCGGTGGCATCGACATCGGCCCAGATGGGTATTACGGCCTCGCCAGTATCTGTGGCAACCGTGTCCTTGGCGTCTATCATCGCGGAAAATGCCGGCGCTATCGATCACGCCTATTCCATTCCGCAAATCCTGATGGTTGCTATGCCCGCCTCGCTAGCCGGCGTCATTCTAGCTGCGCTCTGGTCGCTGCGCCGTGGTAAGGATTTGGATGAGGATCCGGCATTCCAGGAGCGTATGAAGGATCCGGAGTTTGCAGAGAGCATCCACCAGTCCACCGGATCGCTTATGGATGAGGAATTTTCGCCAGAGGCAAAGCGCGCGGTGGTCATCTTCCTCGTGGCGATTGCCAGCGTTGTGGCCTTGGGAGCCTTTGAGTTCCTTCGCCCGTTAGTACCAGGGGAGGATGGCGAGTTGAGCCCGCTATCTATGAATCTGGTTATTCAGATGGTCATGTTGGTTGCTGGCGCAATCATCTTGTTGAGCTGTAAGGCTGATCCCAAAAAGATCGCGTCTACTCCCGTATTCAAAGCTGGTATGACCGCCGTGTTCTCGGTCTTCGGTGTGGCGTGGATGGCAGATACCTTCTTCGAAGCCCATATTGATGCTTTGGAGTCCAACTTGGGTTCTGTTGTTGAGGCTGCTCCATGGGCCTATGCCGTGGTTCTGGTCATCGTATCCAAGTTGGTTAACTCCCAAGCTGCAGCGTTGGTCGCGATCGCGCCTATCGGTTTGCAGTTGGGTATCGATCCCGCGATCATCGTCGGATTCTACGGCGCGGCCTATGGCTATTTCATTTTGCCGACGTACCCCTCGGACCTTGCCTGCATCGGCTTCGACCGCACGGGTACGACGCACATTGGCAAGTTCGTCATCAATCACTCCTTCCTTGTGCCTGGAGCGATTTCGGTATTCACCTCTTGCGTGGTGGGCTCGCTATTGGCTCAGGTAGTGCTTTAATCCGCTTCCCGTACCAGCACGAATGCATCCGTGCGGTACGGGATTTTAAGTTTTTGTCCGGGGCGAAAGCCTAGGTGCTCGTAGAGGTACCAGTCCAGGTTATGGGTCATGCGTTCGTGGATGGTTTCGCCATTGCTCAACCAGTAGGAGCGGGTGTGCATCAGCTGGTGAAGCTGCTCGGGGGTAAGTTCGTGTTCCCAGGTCAGGCGAAGTTCACGGTCTAAAGCCCACGGTGCGGTGTAGGTGGGGTAAAACCCCGGTTTGTGCACGTCGCCAGAGTGCATTATGCGCGAGAGCCGTAGGAGCCATGGGTCAGCGTTGACGTCGAGTGTATTCCACGCCAAGAGGATCTGCCCGCCCGGCGCGAGGACTCGGTCAAGCTCCGCGCAGGCGGCAGGCACGTCGACCCAGTGCCATGTTTGGGCAAGGCAGGCTGCATTGAGGGAGGCGTCGGCAAGCGCGGTATTTTCGGCCGTAGCTCGCAGGACGGGTAGGGGCAGGTGGGTGGCGAGGAGCCCGGCCATATTGGCGGAAGGCTCAATCGCCAAGACCCGGGCATTGGTCAAGCTTTCGGTTAGTTTTCCAGTGCCAGCGCCGATATCGGCAACAGTGTGGGCGTCAGCAATGAGCTCGGCCACCTCACCGGGATAGCCTGGGCGCACGTCGTGGTAGGTGCCTGCACCGCTGCGAAAGGCCCGTGCGGAGGTCTTGCGCTGCGTGGCGTCGCGGAAGGCAGGGCCTTGCTTTGTGGAGGCCCTGCGGTAGCTAGGGAAGTGGCGGGGATCCGGGTGGCGAGTCGACATAGCCCATCTAACCTACCTCGAATTAGAATTGCTGCCTATGTCGACACTTCCCGCTCCATCAGATCCGCGGTGGTTGCTGAAAACTGTCTTCTCTCGTCCCCGGCTGACCTTGCCAGCGGCAGTGTGCATGGTAGTATCGTTCCTGCTAAATGGTTCTACACCGGTCATCGTTGGGCATGCCCTCGATGAGGCGGTGGCGCAAGGTTCTCCACAGCGCTTGTGGTTTTGGGTTTCGGTATTGGTGGCCGCTTTTGGTCTCAATGCCATAGCGGCGTGGTGGGGGCGCGGGCTAAATTCGCGGGGCATGTTAGAGGTTGGACACGATGTACGCATGGCCATTGCGGACAGGATTCTAGACCCACGTGGTATCGCCGGTAGTCGCCGTAGCGCTGGAGAGCTGGTAGCTATCGCTTCCACGGATGCACAGCGTATTCAAAATGCAGTGATGATGACGGTCTTTCCTGTGGCAGAGATTAGCGCCATTGTCTATGTTGCGGTAATGGCTAGCCGGGTCAACCTCGCCTTGGGCGCTGCCATTCTTTGCGGCGGGCCATT
The DNA here is from genome assembly GCF_027570035.1 of Corynebacterium curieae. Taxonomy (GTDB): domain Bacteria; phylum Actinomycetota; class Actinomycetes; order Mycobacteriales; family Mycobacteriaceae; genus Corynebacterium; species Corynebacterium curieae. The sequence continues at coordinate 20,211 of NZ_JAKMUU010000001.1, forward strand.
GGTGGTGTGGGGCTCTTTGCAGGCAGCGAAACCACTGCGCGCGCGTTCGGGTATTCGCCAGGCGGCGTTAGCAAAGGCCAGTGCGATGGCCACCGATGTAGTTCAGGGCTTGCGAATCTTGAAAGGGCTAGGCGCAGTGACCACGGTTAGCAAACGCTATGCCGCGGTTTCCGACGCCGCCTTCGAACGCACCATTGCAGCTAATGCGGCCCAGGCTCGCCTTAACGCTATAACGGAAATTCTCGGCTCGGTCTACGTCATTGCCGTGGGCATCGGAGCGGGTTTTATGGCGCTGCATTCCATAATCAGCATGGGCGAATTGATTACCGTGATTGGCCTGACACAGTTCATCATCACGCCGATGACCATGCTCGGCCGCAATATCGCCTCGCGTTGGGCGGCAGCGAAGGCGAGTGCTGAGCGCATTAGGGCAGTACTTGCTGCCCCCGGGGTGGACGCGGAGGAGCCGCAGCTTCCAGCGCTAGCGGCTGGCGTGAACGTACTAGGTGAGCCCGCCCCTGCGGATCTGGAATTTCTACCACGCGAGCGCTTCCTTGTTGCTCCCCATGAAACAATTCTCTTTGAAGGTTCCGTGGGAGACAATATCCATCCGGATGACAGGATTGCGCAAAACGCCCTCTATGTTGCCGCTGGGGAGGATATACCGGGCGGGCTCGGCCGCGAGGTTGGAGAAGCCGGGCGGAACCTGTCTGGTGGTCAACAACAGCGCGTGGCACTTGCGCGAGCAATTGCAGCAAACCCAGAGGTCTTGGTTCTAGCAGATCCAACTACCGCCGTGGACTCGGTAACTGAGCACACTATTGCCCAGCGGATAGCAGAATATCGGGGTAGCAAGACAACGCTCGTCTATACCACCTCACCGGCCTGGGGTGCTGTGGGGGTCAGGTTATAATGCGGTTTCCCACAGCTTCTTGGTCCCAAACGCGCACGGTAGTAGGCCAGCAGCTTTCCCACATCCCGCGTGCATGGTCTCAGGCTTTTGTAGCTTTAGCCTTGCTGACTGCTGGTGCATGCGCCAATGTAGCCATACCCATTTTGCTAGGAAAGGTTATTGACACGGTCATCGTTGGCGGCGCTATAACACCCGTTGCGATCTCGTTGGTGCTCATGGCCGCAGTCTCCGCGTTGCTCTCCGCGTCAGGGTTTTATATTCTCTCCCGGCTTACGGAGCGAGTAATTGCCAACCTGCGCGAGGACATGGTTGCTACTGCTCTTCGCTTGCCCACTCACCGCGTAGAAGAAGCCGGCACCGGAGATCTGGTGTCACGGTCTACCGATGACGTTGCAGAGCTTTCTGCGGCTGTAACTGACAGCCTACCTGTGCTGGCAAAATCGCTATTCGCTGTCGTGGGCACTGGGCTAGCGTTAGTGAGCCTGAATTGGCAATATGTGATGGTCGTAGCGGCTGTCACGCCGCTGTATTTCTTTGCCGCCCGCCGCTACCTACACCGTGCACCACAGCGCTATACAGATGAGCGTGCATCCATGGCAGAGCGTGCGCGTCGGCTTCTCGAGTCCATACGTGGGCGAAAAACAGTGCGGGCTTTCCGCTTGGAAGAGTACATGCATGGTCGGATCGAGCGCGCCTCCCAGGCGGTAGTAGACAATGGATACGCAGCGCGAAGAACGATGATGGTCTTGCAGCTGTGGATGACCGGCATCGAGCTGGTAATGCTCATCATTGGGCTCGTGGTCAGCTTCTGGGCTGTAAGATCGCAAGTGCTTAGCGTAGGCACCGTTACTGCCGCGATGCTGCTACTTATACGATTGCGGGGCCCGCTTATGGGCTTGATGCGGGTCATTGACACTGTACAGTCCGGCTATGCCTCGCTGTCGCGCATTGTTGGAGTCGTCATCGATCCACCTCGGGCAGTGCCTGCCAGCGGAGCCCCAACGCCACGCGGTGTGGCCGAGATGCGGGATGTGAGCTTTAGCTACGACGATGGTGGCTGGGCCGTACAAGACGTCAGCCTCGAATTGCCAGCCGGGCACACAGTGGCTTTGGTAGGCGCCTCCGGCGCGGGAAAGACCACCGTTGCTGCACTAATGGCAGGATTGCGCGTCCCTGAGGAGGGGAAGGTTACGGTTGATGGGGTAGAGGTATCTGCCCTTTCGGACACTGAGCGCGTGGCGCGATTAGCGATGGTTACCCAAGAGGTACACGTCTTTTCAGGCACCCTCCGCGCGGACCTCTCTTTGGCTGCCCCACAGGCTAACGACGAACAAATGCTCCAGGCGCTCGAGCGCGTGGGAGCGCGGTGGTATGCGCAATTGGAAGAGGGCCTAGATACGGTCATTGGCTCGCAAGGTATCCAGTTAGATCCTGTGGCGTCCCAGCAACTCGCGCTGGCACGAATTTTGCTTTTGGATCCGAAACTCGTCATTATGGATGAGGCCACTGCTGAGGCAGGTTCTGTGGGAGCCGAAGCCTTAGAACAGGCCGCTACTGAAGTCACCTGTGGGCGAACCGCGTTGGTCGTGGCGCACCGGCTCGACCAAGCGGCGCGGGCGGATAGGATCGTGGTGATGGATAATGGCCGCGTGGTTGAACAAGGAAGTCACCACGAACTGCTAGATTATGGTGGCCGTTATAAGCAATTGTGGGCCGCATGGCAGAAGGGACGACAAAGATGAACGCGAGGTCACTACGGGCCGTGCTTGGTGCGGTAGCTGTGTGTTTCCTTGCGTTTGCTGGCAGCTCGTGTTCTAGCGAATCAGCAGATTCCCCGAACCCGGCAGATTCCACTGACACCGTTAACCTAGGAATTCCCACCTCCGCACCGTTGAGCGGCCCTGAGCCGGGTTCCTATAGCACTATCAACCTGCCATCAGGGCGTTCCTTTATCCTCAGCGTGCCAAAAGACTATTCCGGAGATAAAAAATGGCCGATCGTTCTCGCCTTTCATGGGTGGGGGCAATCTGCCGAAAATCTCCGCGGTTATTCGCGTCTCGATGCCGCTGATGCCATCACCATTTTCCCAGAAGGTAAGAAAAAGGCGTGGAGCCCTGCACCGTATGCCAAGACCTCAACAACGGAAGACAAAAAATTCGTTCGCGAAATAGTTGACGCCGTTCGCGCTACCTATCGGGTAGATGACGCCCGAATTTTTGCGACCGGCATGTCTAATGGCGGCGGATTCGCTGCCTATCTGGCCTGCCAAATGCCCGATACATTTAAATCCGTTGCTACCGTATCGGCCGCCTATTATGAAGACATTTTGAAAAACTGTGCGCATTCTCCCGTAGGGCGGTTGGATATGCATGGCACGGTAGACCCCGTGGTGGGCTATTACGGAGGCACTCGCCATAAGACTAAATACTATTCCGTGGAGTCTGTGCTGGAGCAGGATCGCAAACGTAACCGTTGCTCCACGAAGGTCAATACATCCCGCCTAGTAAATAATGCGCTCGACATGAAGTGGAGCGGATGCACCGCGCCGCTCGAGCACATTCGTATTGCAGGCGGGTCCCACGTGTGGCCGGGCGGCACCGCAGATGCGCACAACGAGGTAGGCAAGTTCTTTGCTACCGATCGCGTCCTTGACTTCTTCGGAATTCCAGGACGCCCCACCGGTACCGCGCAGACCTAATACTGCTTAAAGACGTGAAATTCGGAACCCGGAACCATTCGTACCCTTTCGATGCAGATATCTGCCACCGTCGAAAAACCGGCGCGATAAGCAGCGCTGCGGGGAGAGGTTGGCTCCGGAATCTGGACTAAATGGAAAGACCGCGAACCACCATCCTCCTTGTTGAGCTCCAATACCGCCTGTGCAGTAGTCCCAGAACCAGCAAAGAAATCCAATACTCGGGCATTTTTAGGCCCTGCAATGGAAATGAGGTGCTTGATGAGGCGTACCGGTTTAGGGAAATCAAAAATTCCCTCTAGACCCATGACTTCTTCAGCATCGCGCCTCCCTGTGCGCGTAACGCCAAAGCGTTCCCCATCCAGAATGGAGCGTGGGCGGGCACCGACTTTTTGATAGTTCTTGGTGTAGACAAATCCGCGGCGGAATACCAGCTCATCGTAGTGCGTCGCCACCTTTTCTTTGCCCCACCGCCAACGTGCAACATGGTTCTTTCCTGGCGGTTGGTCGGGCCAGTATTGCGTTCCATCTGGTCCGGAGATGGGAAAATCTAGGGAAGGAAGGTAGCCCAGTGTTTTGGAATCTAGGCGTACAAGGGAGTATTTCCCTTTCTCATCTTCATGGTTGTACTTCGTGGTGGTATGGCCTTGGGAATCAATATTGAAGCCCGGATTGTCTAGAGTGCGGGCATAGCACAGGATGTATTCGTGCTCTACTACAGCATATTTGGAATCGTTCTTTCCGGTTCCAGCTTTTTTCCAAATCAACTGGCCGGCAAAGCAACCTTCCCCAAAGACTTCATCGAGCACTTTACGGGTATTGGCTACCTCGTCCTCGCCGATGGAGACAAGGATGAAGCCTTCGGTAGACAGCACCTCACGGGCCAAGATGAGGCGTGGAAGCAGCATCGATAGCCATTCTGAGTGCCATTCTGCGTAGCTGCCAGAGCGCATCTGACGGCGCAACCGGTAGTTATCACGGTAGACAAAGTCCTTGCCAGTGTTATACGGCGGATCGATATAGAGGACGTCGAAGAGCTCCCCTTGAGCTACCAGCTCCTGCAGGGCGGGGAGATTATCTGCTACGAAGATGGCATTGCGGGTGTCAGTAGTTGTACTAAGGGCCGAATCTCGTGTGAAGCTGCGAGGAATGGGGGCGGTTGCAGCAGCGCGGGCGGCTTCCTTTCCCGGCCAAACTAGGCCAAAAAACTCCGTGTCGTTCGCCTCGTCGGGCGTGGATGACGGATGATCAGGAGTCATAGAGCGAAGCCTTTGCTATGAAGTAGGTAATACGGTCTAACGCTATCATCTGGACGGATAAGCAATCCGTTTCATCTACTTGGTGATGAGGATGCACAAGAGGTTGAGTGAATCTAGCATTGGTGGGGGTGATCCGCTCTTGCAAGTAGTGCACTCCAAGATTTGCGCCCAAGATTATTTGGTCTATCAAGCTTGAAGAATTTTCGGTGGCACGTTCACGCAATTGTAGGTACGTTGGGGTGTGTTGCCGGACACGGCAGCGGTTAGATAAAGCTAGAACTAGAAGAAAGGATAACCACATGGGTATCTTCGATAAGGCAAAGGACGCACTGAATTCCGACAAGGGCGAAGAGCTCAGCGATAAGGGCTTGGACAAGGCCGCTGACGCAGCTAAGGGCAAGCTGGGTGACGATAAGGCAGACCAGATTGATAAGGCCCGCGATGCTGCTGACGACAAGATCGGCAACGAGTAAATTGCTCCACCCACTTAATCGGGTGAAAATTTAATAGCAACTGTGGCCCCTCGTCGAGCTAGACGCGGGGCCACAGTTATGCAAAATCTGTCCGCTAGTTGCTGGGATTGGCCTATGACTCCGCTCTCACCTTTTTGTGGGTGAAAAGAAGCCAATAACGATCTACTCTAAGCATTTCTATATGGAATCGCTAGGATGACATTTGTGAACAATCTTGAAGGCACCGTTTCCCACTCGGGCTCCACTAAGCAGCGTTTGCTAGAGCACAGTGCTCGAATTTTGGCCAAAGGTGGACGCGAGACCTTGCAGGTTTGTAATGTTGCGGAACAAATTGATGTGCCCATTGATGAGGCTAAATCCTACTTTGAGGATGACCAGGACCTCTATATTCAAACTAGCCGGTTCTTAGATGAGCGGATTAGAATAGCAACGTTTGAAGCACTAGATAAGTTGCCGGAAGATGTTTCGCCGATTGGGAAAATGCGCGAATCGGCCCGCGTTTACTTCAATCTCGCGATCGACAACCCAGCCTATTTTGCGGCATACAATAACTGCGAAACGGCAACGAGCTTTCCCAATTTCGAGGACGGAATTGAGCAGGCCAAAAGCTTCGATGCCTTTCCACCTATTTTCCGCTGGCTCCTTGCACACATGCGGGAAGCAGCTATAGCTGCACGCGGTAGTTTTGACCACCGCCTAGTTGTCATCCAATCCTTGACATTCCTGTCTGAACTGCAGGGAATTACCCACCTCGCCACTTTCGGCATTATGCGTCACCTTTCGCCTGCGGCAAAAAAGCAGACCTTCAATGCGTGCATGGAAACAATGTTTTCTGGGCTGGAGGTGAGCCTGCGCAAAGGAGAAATTATCAGCTATGAGCCGCAAGCCCGCGTAGGGGAGCAGCCGGTACCGGTGACCACTGCGGCCAAGGATATGCCAAAGGACACGTCGGCAGATAAGCGCGCGGCCATCTTCCGCGGTGCAGCCGAGGAAATTGCTAATAATGGTCTGCCAAGCTTGCACCTTGGTTCCGCTGCCGCACGAGCAGGCGTTTCCATCGCGGATGCTGAGCATCTTTTTGATGGTGATACTCACTTTGTCCGGTCCTTGGAGGAATCTTTGGATGAGGCAAATACGCGGGCGATCATGCGGCAAAATGCAGCAGTTCCTGAAGGCTCGCACGGGCTCGCCTATATCAAAGCCACTGGTTTCGGATACTTGGAGTTTGCGCTTGCGGATCCCGTCGGTTTTGTAGCGCTCATAGAGGTATCGAGCCGTTCGATCGTCCCAGTTTCGTTCGATGATTCTGGTGATAGCGAACAGCCCTTTGATATGGGCAAGGCATTTAGCTTCATCATGAATTTGGTGCGGGATGCCATCTCTGAGTCCAATGGGCCGCGTTCGTCGTGGATCCTCTTTACCCAAATCGCAGCGCTGTGGGCCTCAATTCACGGGCTGTCGCAGCTAAGCACAGTTGGCGCATTGCGCTACCACTCGGCTGACTTTTATTTCGACCTAGCGTCTAAAGTCATGGATATAGTCATTCAGGGAATGGTCAACGTTCTTGAACTCGAGACTACGTAGAAGAACCTCAACTTAGGAAAAGACGCTTTACTAAATCCACCCATGGGTTTGCGCGGTGGTCGCTGCCTCATAGCGATTGCCAGCACCGGTCTTTGATATGAGGGAAGATACGATATTGCGCACGGTGCCATTGCTAAGGTGGATTTTGTTGGCTATTAGACGAGAGCCAGCGCCATCCAAAATGAGTTGTGCTACCTCTTGTTCGCGGGGGTTGAGCGGGTTATCGGGAATAAAAACTGTCTCTTGAGCGAGTGCGGGATCAATCACCTTGAGCCCCGAGTGGACCCGCCGTATAGCTTCGGCTAGTTGTTCCGGCGGGGTGTCTTTGACTACGAACCCTGCTACGCCGGACTCTAGCGCACGTTTAACGTATCCGCCGCGGCCAAACGTCGTGACAATAAGGCTGCGGCAGGCGGTTCCGGCAAGTTCTGCCGCAGCGTCTAGCCCATTCTTTCCGGGCATTTCTATATCCAACAGCGCCACATCAACGCAATGCTTGGCGACGAGCCCCGCAACCTCGATGCCCGTTGCGCACTCAGCTACAACGGCAATGTCCGGTTCTGTCTCTAGGAGAGCTTTAAGCGCCCCGCGTACCAATGATTGGTCCTCCGCAATGAGAACACGGATACTATCAGTCAATGTGCGGGCCTCCGGCAGGTTCGAGAGGGAGAAAGTTTTCCTCGCCATTCATAGTAACCAAGGCTATTGTGCAGCTATTTCTGCGCGCGAAGAGGAGCTGACCCCCAGCATCGTTGACGCGTTGGCGAAGACCAGCAATCCCACCTTGGGAATGTGGAAGGCTTTTATCAGCATCAAACCCACAGCCGTCGTCTGCTACCTGCAGTTGGTGATCCGTTACGCTGACCCAGCAGTGCGTGGCGCCCGAATGCCGCACCACGTTAGTGGTTAGCTCGCGTAGGGCCCAAGAAAATACGGCGTCGTAAAGCCCGGCGGCCGTCGTTGTTGAAGGCAAGTATGCCGCAATACCAGCGGTTTCGAGAGCTCTTTGGGCAGCGTGGATTTCTCCTTCAAAGGTGGGCATGCGCATGCGCGTGACCGTAGAGCGAACCTCCGCCAAACTCTTTCGGGAAAGATCACTGACCTCCTGCAGCTCGCGCTTAGCCCGCTGCGGATCCGAATCCACTTGTCGACGCGCCAGCTCCGATTTGAGGTTGATAACGGTCAGAGAGTGCCCTAGGAGATCGTGCACATCCCGGGCTATGGCTTCACGTTGGCGAGCCAATTCCAGTTCGTGTTCTAGCTCAGTGCGGCTGTCTTCGCGCTGGGAAAATGTACCTAGCAGCACGAGGAGAATCGGCCACGCGAAAAGGATGATCGAGGCCCATCCTATGTTCTCAGGTGCGAAATACCAGCAGATTGCCGCCAGCATTGCACCAGTCAGCAGGGTAAGTGTCAGAGCGCGGCGTAGCGAAAGATTAAACCCGAGCAGCGCCGCAAGATAGGGCACGAAGGTGGTGGCCAATATTCCTAGGAAAGGAATGGAAAGCGCCGCTATCGAGGCAAGGACGATCCAGCGAAGTGCTACACGCTGTTCCGGGCACCATCCGCGCGGAAAATAGCCTATAGAGCCGAAAGCGAAAAAGTAGAAGCCGCCAAAAGCTAGGACACAGGCAGTGGCCCCGATTTGATCTACCAGCCCGAAGCCCGGCGCGAAGTAGATTGCAACAAGATTCGGAATTAGGAAAATTAACCACACGCTTGCGAAAAGCGCGTTATTTAGGACAAAGCTGCGGCCAGGATACCGAGGTTTAGCCATTAACTGCGCGCCTTGTCGCGAGTGCGCAGCAGCAGGCAAGCGGTTAGGAAGATTGTCGTCCATACTGCGAAGTTTAGCCATGCGGCCCAGAGCGGGTGTACAACTATGCCTTCGTCGCCGTTGAGAAACTGCATGCCCTCCGCTAGAGGCCATTGAGCTAGCACGACTGGCCCAAAAAGGGGAGTAAAGCGGCCCCATTCCATTAGCGGCTCGGTAAGCGGAGTGAACACATTCGCGGCGAAGAGGAAAAGGACAACAGAAGTCGAGGCGATCGCAACAGAATTGTCGGTGGGCAGAGCCATTGCCCACACCAAGCCATAGAAGCCAAAGGGAATGGAAACTAGGAGGCAGGCAATGAAACTTTGCGCCCATTGTTGTGGCTGCATCGTCGCTTGCGTCGCGGCGCCGGTGATAAACACCGCGGTGATGGGGAGCAGAGCTTGAAAGCCGATAGAGATAAGGTTTGCCCACAGCAGTTGGTGTGGGCGCATAGGGGTGAGTGCTAGTTGGCGCGCCCAGCCGGTCTTTGCATCGGTAACGGCTGAGCCAGCCGCGGAAACGGAACCAGCGACGCCGCCGTAGAGAGCCATGCTGATCACTTCTAAGGCGGCGAAGTTGCCTCCTTTAAAGGGGGTATCGCCAAAGTCCATCATGGCGCCAAAGAGAAGGTAGAAAAACACCGGCAAGATGGTGCTGAAAAAGAGCGGGGTAAGGTTACGTCGCAGGCGCAGCAGATTATGGGCGGCAAACCGCAGGGTACGTGTACTAGTCGAGGTAATTTTTACGGACATGGGATCTTCCTTTCGCGAAGCACCAATGGAGCTGGGTAATTAAGACTGGGGTGCTGTCAAAGCTAGAAATGCATCCTCTAAGGAGTGGTTGCGAATAGTAAGGTCGTGAGCCGAGGTGCGGCTAAGGAGGTATCTCGCCAGTGCGTCGGAGTCACTGGTGATCATGCGGGCGTAGCCGCAGGAGTAGGAAATTTCGGATACGTTTGGTAATGCGTCCGCAGAAGGAGCTGCGCCTTTAAACTTCGTCTGGACAATGCGCTGAGCCGACTGCTCACGCAAATCCTTGGCGCTAGCATCGGCGCGTAGCTTGCCTTCATGGAGGAGAACAATCCTTTCTGCGAAATTGTCTGCTTCTTCTAGGTAGTGGGTAGCAAAGACGATGGTTCGTCCGTGCTTCGCTTGCTGGCGCATGGTGGACCAAAACTCGTGGCGAGCATTAGCATCCATTCCAGCAGTAGGCTCATCGAGCAACAGGACGTGGGGATTGCCTAGTAGCGCGAGGGCGAAGCGCACTCGCTGCTTTTCACCACCAGAGCATTTGCCCACTCGCCGGTGAAGGATCCTGTCCAGGTTGGCCTGTCTAGCTACCTCCCCGATTGTTAAGGGATGAGGAAACGTGGAGGCAATCATTTTTAAGGTGTCAAGGACCGTGAGCTCGGGGAGGAGTCCACCCGTTTGCAGTACGGCGCCGATTTCTGAAGCTTGGATGGCAGCGCGCGGCGTGCGGCCAAGCACGGAAATGCTGCCAGAGGTGGGGGTGGTGAGCCCGAGGATGAGGTCGAATAGTGTGGTTTTGCCCGCGCCATTGGTTCCTAGAAGGCCGACGATCTCGCCTTGGGCGATACTGAAAGAAATATCGCGGAGAGCATGGACGGGTTCGGAACTTCCCGTGGTGAAGGTCTTACTCACTCCTGAAACTTCTATCGCTGGCGTTTGCGTAGTCAATGGGTCCGTAGTGTTCATACCTGGAAAAGTATTCGTAGCCAGCAGGGAAGGTAAATAAGGCATGTCATTGAATTTCCATGACAAGTGTCATGGCGCGATAGGGTGGATGAATGCTTGCTACTCTCGCAGCAGCTACTGGACTATTTGTGGCCACCAAATTCGATGACATTGTGGTGTTGTCCCTCTTCTTCGCCTGTGGTGCAGGGCACAAAGACACAACGGCTGCGATTCTGATGGGACAGTACTTAGGCTTCCTAGGGATACTGGCGGCCTCTGCTGTTGTCGGCTTGGGCTTTAACGCTGTCCTACCTGAAAAGTTAATTCGCTACTTTGGGCTCATTCCATTGTTGCTGGGTCTGTGGGCAGCCTGGCAGGCATTCCGCGATGAGGACGACGATGACGACGTTTCCAGTAATAAGCTGAGCACACTGGTGGTAGCCGGGGCGACCTTTGCCAACGGAGGGGACAATATCGGTGTATACGTGCGGGTGTTTACCACCTCTACGCCGGCTGAGGTAGCGATTTATTGCGCAACCTTCCTCGTCCTCGTGGCGCCGCTGGTGTGGGCAGCACGATTTGTGGCGACGCGACCGAGTATTGCAGAAGTGCTGGAAAGGTGGGAAAGTGTGCTGTTTCCGGCGGTACTCATCTTGTTAGGTATTGCGATCTTGCTCGCAGTATGAGAAAAGCCGGCACCTTGTAGGTGCCGGCTGGAGAGTCTTTTGCGAAACTACCCACCTACCTGCAACGACCCGAACCACAGCTATGGTTTCCGTCGGTTTCCGTGGCCGGTTCCGTCGGTGCGGGGACGCGGGCTGGGGTGTGATGGTATTTTGGTTCGCCCGAGTTAGTTTCTATGTACTGTGGCAAAGCGGCGAAGCCTTGAATGGAGCGCTGAGCTAGTTTGGTGTCAAGCGCGCTGCGAAGCCGTTTTCCTAAAGGGTGGGAGGAGTAATGTTTCTTTTCGCTCGCGTTGGGGTGCTTTAGGAAAATAGAGGTGCTTTCGCCTCGTTGTATTATGGATGAATGACTGCTCGGAAGAAGGCTTACTCTCTACCTAATCGAGTCGATGTCTCGACAATTTATATTGATGAATCGGGCGCAAAGAATTCGAGAGGTGGATTCTTTGTAGTTGGTTTCGTTAAAGTTCGGGAGCCGTATGTCTTGGCTCGTGCTGTTAGACACCTGCGTCAAAAACACCGATTTTATGGAGAAATTCATTTTGCGCAGATTTCCAAGAATCAATTGCCGTTTTACTTCGATCTAGTTGAAGAGCTGACAAGTGCCAACGTTAGGGTGGGTGGTTCGGTCTATGACTCACAACAATCGTTTAGCGATGATTTGGCGACTTGGGAGCAGCAGTCGTTAATGGCAGCAAAGCTGATACGCGGAAATATTAACAGGGGCGAACTCGTCAATGTTTTCCTTGATTTAGTCCAGACTCCTCAAGGTAAGTCCGCCGCAAAGGTGGTAAAAGAACAGGTAAATAGGCGAATGGGGTCTAGGAGTGTCATCGAAGCGTATGACGTCGATTCAAGGTCAACAGACTTGATACAGCTTGCTGATGTCGTCGCAAGCTCAATTAACTACGAACGATGCCATTCAGAGGGACGCGTCACTGCTAAGGCTCGCGTATCATCACGTCTCCGAAGAGCACTCGATCTGGATGCTTTCGACGATGTTCAGGCTGGAAAAGTTAATATTCTAACTATCAACGACAAACTCAAGTACACATAGATCGATCTTGACTTGCCCAAAAGCGAGTGCATAGTGATATAGTTGTCGATGTGCTGAGACTTGGGTTCACCTCCCACTACCTCGGCACCTGGTTGCGGTTGGTTACCGCTGTCCCAGACTAGCGCATGGTTTCGTTGCGCATTCAGACTTGACTGGCCCTCCTGCATCTCGTATGCAACGGGGGCCAGTCTTCGTTTTGTAAAAATTGAGCTTAAGAGACATTTCGCCGCTTGGGCGGTCTCCGTTTCCGTGCTACGTCAAGGAGGCCATGGGAACAACCCCACAACCTTCGGGGACAACGACCACGGCCTCCACACTAGACCGCGGCAGTGGCCCGGCCAAGCCCCGGCCCTGGCACATCCCTTGGCCTAATTGGGCGACTCGATAGGGTCGGACACGTTCAGCAGCTTGCGCCAGGAACCGGCCGATTCGATGGTGTCTTCGTAGGCAATCACGTAGCCGATCTTCATGTTCATCATGTCCGGGTGGCTAGCCATGAGATTGATGGCCTCTTCGGCAGCGGCGCGCTTCTTTTGTACCTCGTCGTTAGCTCGGCCACCGGCATCCTTGCCCTCAACGATCCAGGTTCTACCCTCCTTATCGTGCACGATGAAGTCCGGGTAGTAAGACCGCCGCGCGGCATACCCGATGCTTGCTTTATCCTCTGGGTACAGCCGCGTCCACCACTCAACGTCCGGGGATACGTCCAGGTCACTAGCCAGCTGCGCTTCGCCCGAGTAGGAGTCAAAGGCGGCAGCGTTATAGAGTCCTTTCTTCCAGCCGGAGTAGTACTGGCGGCGCACAAACTTCGACTTGTCCTCCGTGCGCGGAATAATGTCACGTCCCTTGGGCAGCTGGTAGCTACGTCGCTGTTCATGGGGCAAAAGCAGGGGAACCAGACGTACCGTTGGCTCCAGTGAGGCCGTGAACTCAGCCACGGCGCGAGAAACCAACATCCGCAACGTCTCACTGGCGGTGGCGAGCGCGTCCACCGTCCACTCGGTCACCGACACGGCGTTCATAAAGGCCGGGACAATGCGGTTATCCAGCTGGCTAAGATTCTCCCTGTTGCGGTCAATGAGTCGGTTGGCCAGGATAATCGCCTTAATCTCACGCCGGGCGGTATCTTCCTCGATAGCCACAGACTGTATCTGCATTTGCTCCAGACGGCTCGTGGAGATGGTGTGAGCGGTGAATTTGAGCTTGTAGCGCTCCATCTCGCTGGTTGCTTCATCCGTCACCTTGCCCGCGGCTGCAACAATGTCAGCGTTAGTGAGCTTGTGCAGCGGGAAGAACTCGTCTTCGCGCATAAAGGTCGTGTGTGGGAACCAGAAGGAGACATCCCTAAAGCGCTCCACCAATTCCACCACCGCAGGAGTGGTGTCATCATCATGCCAGTGGTCCAGGTCGCTGCCGTCACCGCCTAGCTCGCGTAGCTTGCCTACAGGCTTATCTGTGGCGTTCTCACCAGCTAATTCCGTGTCCCCCTGAGCCGTCGTGTCTGGGTCGGTGCCAGTTCCTGGATCAGTTGCCACGGTTAGTTCTGGGCCGTTGCCAGGACGGGTTTCGCCGTCGCCGCCGGTATCGGTGTCCGGCTGTGGTGGCTCGGTATCAGTATCGGTGTCCGGCTGTGGTGGTTCGGTATCAGGAATCGGCTCCGAGGTTTGCGGCCGGGTGTCCACACCGAAGGAGTGCAGCACCTTCTCGCTTTTGAGCAGTCGCCTAAACGAGTCGTGGGCTACCACCTCTAGGGTGTCGATAGCTTCCACGCCGGTGTAGCGCTTAAACGGCAGTCGCAGGCCGCGACCAAGGGTTTGCTGGGTGAGGATGTCGGAATCCATGGCGCGCAGCGTGACCATCACTGCAATCGACCGGGTGTCCCAGCCCTCTTTGAGCTTGTTCACGCTTACCACCGCGCGTACCGGGGAATCCGGGTTATCCAGCCCTGCCAGCAGCGCGGTCTTTTCCTCAGTCATGGAGTCCGAATCCACACGCAGCACCGCGTACGGGTTGTTGAAGAACTCCGGGCCTGCCAAAAGCTCTTCGACCTCAGTGGCGTGTGCGATGTTTTCGCACACCACCATCATCACCGGATTAATCGGGGACGTGCCATCGTCGGCGTGGCGCGCGGCGTACTCGTCATAGAAATTCTGCTTATAGGCATGCAAGGTGGCTGCGTCTTTGAGCTGCTGGTACTGCTCGCGCTCGCCGTAGCCGTCGCGGCGGTAGACAATGACCGGAGTCTTTACGGACTTGTCACCAATGGCTTCGCGCAGGGTGTAGCGGAAGATCACATCGTCGTCCTCGTCGGCAGAGGCGGTAAGACCTACCAGCATGGCCGGGCTGAGGTCTGCAATCGCGGCGTGGAAGGAGGCCGCGGACGCGGAATACAGGTGGTGCTCGTCGGCAATGACTACCAGGTCGTCGCGGGCGGCGAGGTCGTCGTAGAGAACTCCTGCGTATTCGGAGAATTTGCGAATACCGCGCGCGGTGGCTTGTTTTCCACCACCCTTGGTTTCGCCCTCCATCTTCTTCGGGGCGATAAGCTGCTGGATGTTAAAGACGAACACGCTAGAGGACGACTGCTGCTCGGCCTCGGTACGCCCTGCGGCCATGGACTTGTAGTTGTCCGGGGTGACCACAACCGGATCCAGAGCTGCGCCCTCGATGAACTTGCCGGAACCGCGGGTGAAGTTAGCCACGGTCTTGGTCTGCACCACCAAACCGGGTGTTACCACCACGACGTTGCGCACGCCATGGCGGCGCAGGTACTCGATGAACGCGGCCATGACATAGGTCTTGCCCGCGCCCGTAGCCATGTCCATAACCAGCGCGTTCGCGCCGTCTACGCCGCTATCCATGCGGCGCGCGAGTGTGTCGAGTGCTCGGGTATTAGCTGCGCGTAGTCCAAAGCTCGCGGAGAGTTCGTCCACGAGTGCTGGGTCATAAGTCAGTTGCAGGGTCATGGCTTAGGCCTCCTTATTCGTCGTCGAGAGGGTACGGGTAAACAGCCCATCGGGCAGGTGGATGATCCGTGATCCGGGGCAGGCCTTGTGCAGGTAGCGCCCCAAGTCAGAATCAGCGGAGGTGGCAGCAACGGTCACTGCTTCACCATCGGGTACGTAGTACACCAGTTCGTCGATGAACTCCTGCGTTAGTGGCTGGCGGGTGACAAACAAGTTCATCTTCTCCCGCTTAGCCGGGAATACCGGGTTGTCCGGTGTCATACGAAACCGCAGGTGCGCGGCGACTGCTGCGGACAGGTTGCGCGCGGTGGCATCCTCGGTAAGGACGACCAAGCCGGTGTCCTCGTCCACGTCGAAACAATCCCTAGACAGCCGCGCCACGGTGAATCTTCCGCCGCCGCGCCAGTTGATCGTGTCCGGTGACTTCTTGGTCTTGACCAGCTGTTTAATCGTGCGCAGGTCGGCGGACTTCTTCAGCTCTGGTTCGTCCCTGACTGCCTTGTTGAGAAGCGAGGTCAGCTTCTGCGCGTCCTCGGGCGTTAAGCCGTCTGGCAGACCATCGGTGCTAGCGTCAACGCGCTCGCCCTTGGTCACGGTGATACCGCCCATGTCCTCGCCGCGTACCACCTTCTCCAGACGCGGCCGGGTAAAGCGGTCGAACGTGTCCTCGTTCAACTCACATGTAACCCAGCGCCTGCCCATCTTGTGCGCCACCGCCGCGGTGGTTCCCGACCCGGCGAAGCAGTCCAACACGATGTCGCCGGGATTGGTAGCGATGTGGATTACGCGCTCTAGCAGGCGCTCGGGCTTGGGGGTGGCGAAGGCAGCGGTGCCGGGGAAGAGGGCTTTCAGTTCAGACTTCGCAGCGCGGTTGTGGCCCACGTCCTCGTTCGTCCACCACGTACGCGGTGGCTGGCCCTCCTTCGGCGGGTAGGACTTACGGCCAAAGGAAGTCTCCGTGACAAAGAACTCCGGCCAATTGCCCTGCTCCATTCGCTTGCGTGTGCGCTGTGCAGCGGTATCTGCGTACTGAGGATTAATGATTAGGTCGCCAACGTCCTCACGCAGAACGTCCTTGGACAGTCCCGTCTCCCTGGCGCGCAGCTCCAAATCTGGGGACTCCCACTTCAAGACTCCGTACTGGGACAGTGAATCGAAAAGTCGCTCTTGCCCAAAACACCAGTGACGGCCGCTCGCGGGATACATCATTTCCCCCGTGAGTGGGTGTTGAATGGCAAACACGGCGGGGTGCTGCATTTTCCCGCTCATATTTCCCGGTGCACTTCGGTTATCGGAGAACCAGATACCGCGTTCGTCCCCGTCCGGGTTGGTGAACCGCGCGTTATCTTCGGCGGTTCGCTCCATGCGGTTAAGTGCGCACGCCGGTGACTTTCCGTACACCAGGATTACGTCGTGGTCAGCGGAGAACCCAGTCACATCGTTTCGCGCCGAGTCTGCCTTCTGCCACACAACCTCAGCCACGAAGTTCTCCGCGCCAAACACCTCGTCCATCAGCAGGCGCATACGGTGATTTTCCACGTCGTCCAGGTGTACCCAGATGGAGCCATCGGCGCTCAGCAGTTTCTTCAAGTGCAACAGTCGGTCGCGCATCATGGTCAACCACACGGAGTGCTCTAGGTTGTCCTCGTAGTTGGCGAAGGTCTGCGCGGTGTTAAAAGGCGGGTCGATGTAGATGCACTTGACCTGGCCTACGTACTTATCGGTCAGTTCCGGTACACGGGTGAGTGTTTCTAGTACGTCGCCGGACTCGCCCAGAATCAGCAGGTTGTCGTCGGTGGGCGTTAAGTCGGCGCGCTCGGAGTAGGTTCGTCCCTCTTCCTTAGGCTTCTGCTCGCCGCGCACCATATCGCCGTAGTCCAAAAAGTGGGTCTGGCAATAGCGCGGGTCGGTTGGATCAACCCACGTGTAGCCATATTTACCCTGCTCAGTGGGGATAAGGGCCTGGTCCTTGTTGTACCACGTTAGCTCTAGACGCTGTTTCGTCATAGGCTGCGCACTCCTTTTGTGTACCGAGGATAGAACGGATCCAGTCTATCCAGCAGGGGCTGGTTTCGGGGCCGCGGTGGTGCTTTAGTCCAGCACGTCCCCCTTGGGGATTGGGTAAAAGGAAAGCCCCAGCCACAGCATTACACCGCGGCTGGGCCTGCGACCTCCTCACTAACCTCAGCTACAGCCGATCGATGTCTACGTCACCGTCGAGAATCCGCGGCGATACCTCCATGTGGATCCCGCGGTAGGGAAGTAGTGCGCGGATAATGTCGTGGGTGATGTCGATGCCTGGAGCTGGTTCGTCCCGCAAAAGGTGGTACAGGCTAGGGCAGTAGTCCACGCCGGGAAACTCGTCCTTTGCTTCGGGAACGCACCCGTCCGGGTCAAAAGTCGTGCAGCGAATGATCAGGTCGTCGTGGACACTATTGGGCAGATTGATGGTGAGTCCTGGTGTGGTGGCAGACATGTCTGCAACCGTGGCCTCGTTTACAGACCGGGTAAGCGGGATTAGGCCGCGGGCGGACTCACCGCCTTGGATGCGGGTGAGTCCCGCACGGTTTCCGTAAGTGTCGGCCAGGGTGACAAACGTGACGCGCACCGGGGCAGTGGCCACCGACATGGAGTTAAACGCGGTGAGGACGTTGATTTCGCGCTCGGTGATAAGCCCCTGCGGGCCTGTGAAGCTAATGACGTGGTTGTAGAGCGCGGCGGTGGACATGGACAAGATGGTGTCGGCCACCTGTTTTCCCTGTTTCAGGGTTTCGGTGACTTGGGCGAGGTCGTCTACCTCAAGCTCGGTGGTGAAGTACTGGCAGTACAGTGGTGTGCTCATGTCGAGTGTGGACATGGTTCGTCCCTTTCCTTCAGGGTGTGTGCAGTGGAAATGTAGAGTGTCGGGCACGGTATCGGGTAGAAATTTGCGGATACGCAAACTGTCCGCGCGGTGGTCTTCTGGTGTGCACGGTGTGGTAATAAGCCGCGTGGGCTAAGGCAGAATTGCGGATACGCAATCGCGCTCGACGGTGGTCACGCTAGCCGGTGCGAGGTGTGGTTGAGGCTCCGCGCAGGTCGCGCACGCATCGGTTAGCCACAACCGGGGGCAGTGGATCTACATGTTGTGGTGGACATAGCTGTGGGCCACAAAGCGGGGCCTTGAAGGACTTGGTGGGTAGGGTTAAGGCTGTGTCCGAGGCTCGGGCGGGGGTACTAAATATGACATGTCCCTTTTTGATCTCCACAACATGATGTGGTGGTTCGTCTGGTAGATGTTTGCGGAACCGCAAACACGCAGGTCATATAAGGAGTTTGTGTGCTGTTGGCGGCATGAGACCACCTGCTTGCCAGATTGCAGATCGGCAAACAAGACTATGTGTAGCGGGGTGCACTGTGTGACCTCACCACGTAGCATCTGGTGCACCCGCCCCCATTCCACTTGCAGTTCCGCCGCCAAAGGAAAGGCCCATGTCCAGTAACTACACCACTGCCGACTACGAGGCGATCATCGCCAACTACACACCACACGCCGTGCGCTCCGAGCCGTGGAGCCACGTCGCCGACTTTACCCGCGAGTGCGTGCGCGCACTTGACCTCACCCCGGACAACACCAGCCGCGACGCGCTGCGCAACACTCTGAACTGCGTGTCCAAGCTCGCCGCCTGGGTCTGGGTGAGCTACGGTGTGGTGACTGTTGAGACCGTCTTCCACCCCGACATCATCGGCAACTACTTCCTTGCCGGAGATGGCGCAAAGCTCAGTCCGTCCACCGCTGGAACCCAGCGCTCGCTGCTGTGCCGGGTGGCAGAAGCGATCAACGACGACTGGAACCCTGACTACCAGCACCCGATCGCTTACGAGCCAACCCTTGAACCCTATGACAGTTATGCCTGTGACCGGCTGTGGGACTGGGCCGAGTCGCAACCCACCGCTGCCCGCCGCCGCAACTTCACCACAGTGTTGGCCCTTACCCTGGGTGCCGGGCTGCGAGCGGGAGAAATCTGCACGCTGCGCGGCAAAGACGTGCGCGTTGACGGCGACGGAGTACTGCTGTTTCCGCACGGCTACCGCGGGGCTGGCCCGCGCGAGGTGCCACTTTTAAAGTCTCATACCGAGCTGATACAGCCGGTCATTATGGCTACCGGCCCGGAGGACTACCTGTTCAGGCCGGGCCGGGACAACGAGAACGTTAGTCAGCTCTCGGCCTACCTGCGCCGGGTAACGCCCAGTACGTCGCCGGACATGGTACCGGATACCCGCAGGTTGCGTAACACCTGGATTATTGGCCGCATTGCGGCAGGAGTTCCCACTGATGTGCTGTGTGCTGCGGCAGGACTGAAGTCCTTGCACCAGTTTGAGGACTACGTGGTCGAGGCCGGAGCTAACCGCCGCCATGCCTACCGGCTTCTTCTAGCCGGAGGCTCGACCCATGGCACCCCAGGTGGAGGCCTGTACGTGCTGTAGCTCGTCTCACGTAGACTCCCTGAGCTATCCCTGGCGATTGCATATCTGCAAAGTTGAATTGCGGATACGCAAAACTGGTCTCATGGCGCACAGAACCCACCAGGGACGAACCACCCTGTGACCTGTGGGTTTACTCATGGCCTGAGGTAAGAAGGCACCGCCACCTATTTCGTGGTGTAGGTGTGCTCACCTCTCTAGCCATGAACGACACGCCTGTAACTAATACCCGACTCACCAGTGTTGGAAACATGCAGTTTCCAACACTCGGGTCACTGACTGCCGTATCGGTTGCTGCGATGGTAAGGCCACAAGGCCTTGCCTGTAGTGACCTCGATATTGGCAATGACACGTCCCGTCGGGATCATCTCGCCGCGGATGATTCGGGTGATGGTGGAGGCGGGGATACCGCAGGCATCAGCCAAGTGCTTGGCACTGGGGTAGCTCCCGTTCAGGGTGAGCTGCTGGACGTTGCGGGCAAAGTCCTGCAATTTCCGCATGACCGGATCGTGGGCCTCGATATGGGCATTAGGCCAGTTGGCGTAACGCCTGACCGGAGCTTCGGCGGGAAGGTCGGAAGCCACGAGACCACTTCCTTTGAACCAGATGAAAAAGACGAACCACCTCAGTCTAAATACAGTGAGGTCTACGCTGTGATCGACACACTGACGACACGCGGATTACTCCCACCCACAACTCCTACCGTTGAGCGCAACCGCAAGCGAGTACTCGCGACATACTTTTGCTACATGCGCGATCGCTGGTACGACGACATCGACGTGGATGGTTGCATCTACCTGCTGCGTGATGGCGGGAAGATCCGCACCTACCTGCAAGCCCGTACAGCAGATTTATCCAAGCCCAGCCTCAACGCCACCCGTCGGATCCTTAACCGCTGCGCAAGCCATGTCATTGGCCAAAAAGGCGCGCTGGAGTGGGCAGAAGAATTGCCGGAGGTCTTTTACCCGGCAGCTAAGGCTCCGCGCCGCGCCTACAACGCCAGCGAACTTATCCCCATTGATGATTGGGTTCACTCCCGACCGCGCCGCGAGTCGCGGCGCGTGGCCTGCATCATCGTGTCACTGGCTTTAGGTGCTGGCATGTCCACCGAGGAAATTTATCACTGCCGCTATGGCGACTTCACCGACTTTGGCGCGGTACTGGCAGTACATGCACGCGGTGGTCGTGGTATTACACCGCGTACTGTTCCGCTCACGGCACCTTTCGACGACCTCATGCGCCGGGTGCTTGATGGTGTGGGCGAGGATCGCAGGGACGAACCACTGGTCAAGCCCAACTCAGCGCGCCGCCGCAATGATGCCACAGGCCCACACCTCATATCTGACTTCATTCACAGGACGAGCGAAAACCCATCGAGTACCGGCCACGCCCCGACACTTCCTAGGCTGCGCTATACCTGGATCGCCGACCACGCCGCCGAACGCGTTGACTTTAACCACCTGGTCTATGCCACCGGAAGCATCCAGCCGTTCACCCACACTTTTCGGAGCATGATTATCGAATCCGGCGCACTGACTGAGGTCGAGTACCGCGAGTGGGCCAAGGGCAACAGGGACGAACCAGACTACCCGCCGCTTCGAGTCGTCGAACCGAGAGCAGGAGGCGAAGTCTAGGTGGCCCACTTCAACACCACACCCACCCCGCTGCTTCGCCTGGACGGAGCCAGCGTCTCCTGGGCATTGACCATCATCGACCGCACCGACATCTGCCACCACCTTGACACCTGGCGGCGCGTAGACGGCTACGACCCCACCAAAGGAGGCAGGCCCAAATCCGTTAACGACCGCACCATCCTTGCGCTCTACCTGATTCTGGCGCGCTCTGGTCAACCCATGCACTTGACCACCATGACGACACTTTTGGCCTCGCCTGACACGACAGACAAGGCCTTAGAACTCCTTAACCTGCCCAGCCGCGATAGGGCACGACGGGTAGGTGACTCTTACGCAACTCAACACAACATCTGGTACTACCGCCTGTGGCGCGCGCTGCACAGCTTCTTAGGTGTCGTTGACCCATTCGACAACATTCCGCACCACGCCAGGCTTACCCGTGCTGAATTCAACCGGCTGATCGGAGAACAAGACTCTGAGCGCCGCGAGGAAAAATGGGAGCGCGCCACCTACGTGTTCAATGAGCTGGTTATGGCAAGTACCGAGGACATGCCCGAAGAATACCGAGCCAACTGGCAGGGAGACCTCACCTTAGACGGCACGCTGATTCCAGGAGTGCGCCGTGGTAACAACCGATGGACGAACCGACCGGACGATCTCATGTCCTCCGAGCCGGAAGCAGGCTGGTACTCGCGAGACGAGCGGCAAGAAACACATGGCGAATCAAAGCGAAAGCGAAACGCCAAGCATGTGTGGGGTTGGGAGGCCACACTTGTTGCCGGTGTCATTCAAGACCAAGGCCCATATGCACAGCCACACCTGATTATGGGCATGGCCTTCGACCGGCCCAGCCACAACCCTGCGATCCGTGGGTTGGAAGCCATGCGGCATTTAACGGATGATCCTGAGACACCTAAGGGCACAGTGGTGGGCGATCGTGCTTACTTCGCGGTGGCTAAGACCAAAGACTTCCATGAACCACTGCGTAAAAAGGGATACACGCTGGTGGGGGACTACAAAACCAACCAGCTGGGAAAGCGCGGATCCTATGAAACCATGGGGTTAGTTGAAGGCCACTGGTATTGTCCTGCCATGCCGAAACCTCTGGTGGAAGCCACCGAAGACTTCTATGCCGGACGTATTGATGAGGCCACCTACAACCAGCGGATCAACGAGCGCCGCGCCTTTGCCATGCGGCGAAAAGGCAAGGATCTCTCCGGTGAGAGTCAGAGGTTTATGTGTCCGGGACGAGGTAAAGGAAAGACACTGGCATGTCCCTTGGTGGAAAAGAGTCAGCGCCAGGACGCGAGAGACAGAGGACTACCCTCCATCTCCGGGCCAAATCTATCTACTGCGCGCAACGGAAAAGGAAAGTGCTGTACCAATAGGGCCTCGGTAACCATTCCCAATAAGGAAGGAATGCGCTACCGCCAAACTGGCCCTGCTTTTAAGACACCGGAATGGAAGAAGGTGTATGGCACGTGGCGCAATGTGATTGAAACGCGCAACGACTATGTAAAGAACAATCGCGGCGGTGCTGCTATTAGTGACCATACGAGAAGACCTGTACGCGGTTTTGCTGCGGCCTTCTTCTATACAGCTCTTGGTGTGGTTGCGGCCAATGTATCTATGATTCGGCGTTTTCTTGGCCGGGTGGATCGGGATGAAAAGACTCCGCTACCTGGCACGCGAGATCCGCAGCCGCCGCGCGATCCGGCGCGCGAGGCTGCTTAAGACCAACTGAATACATTTCTCACATCTAGCTCGGAAAACCGATAAAGGGTTCCGGGCTATTAGTCGTTTTAGAGGGGACGAACCATGCTGTGTTCCTTATTAGTCAACGACTGGATCAGAGCGAAAACGACTAAACCCACCGCGGTGAAGCGGTGGGTTTAGCTATGCGGAGCAGTTTCGCAAATGATTTAAGCTAGATTCGCAAAACCGTCCTGGAATTTTGTCGGGCTAACAGGATTTGAACCTGCGACCCCTACACCCCCAGTGTAGTGCGCTACCAAACTGCGCCATAGCCCGCCGTCGAACTGTGCGACTTGTCTAGATTACATCAGTAGGATTCTACTGTGAAATCTGGGGTGTAACCTGCGTTAAAACTCGCCGGTGGAGTACACCCAAGCGCCACCTAGACGGCGGAATGAGGAACGCTCTCGCTGCGAACCGACGGCTGCTCCCTTATAAAAGGCCTCAAACTCCACCACTCCCGAATTATCCAATAGACCGCCGCCTTGCGTGCCGAGGATATCGAGTCGGTAAAACCTAATGGGAGAATCCGCTAAGTCGAGGGTCGCAGGGCGAGTATCGGGATCCCAGGTGCGCAGCAGGTAGTCCTCGTCACCAGTAACAAAGGCGCTAAACCGCGAGCGCATGAGCGATTCCGCGGTAGGTGCATTGGAACCGGAATGGTACTTGCCGCAGCACTCGCCGTAGGAAAGTCCGGTTCCGCACGGGCAGCGGCGCGATGGATCGTAGTCCGGCATCAGGGAACATCCACAATGGTGACGTTGCCGAGCATGCGCTCGATATCGGTATCCTTCCCGGCAGAGCGCAGTGTGGATTCTTCCTTCGCGGAGAGGTTGCCGGCAAGCTCGATGCGGCGCTCAAAGGCGGTGGGGCCCGTTTGAGTGACACTTACGTGGACGTCGTCAAGCGCAAGCTTTTTACCGGCCTCCTTGATGGCCTGGGTGGAGGCAGTGGCTAGCGCGGACATGACTAGGCCTTCCGCCGTGAAACCCTTGCCCTTGCCGCCGTTCTTCTTGGTGCGATCGGCGCTGAGGTTATGGTCGTTATGGCGCACTACCACGCCGAACTTAGTGCCAGTTGCCGGTTGCGCAACAGCGGCATCGGTACCAACTTCTGCAGGCCGATAATCTGGGACGATAAACTGCTCAGCCCAAGCGCCAATGAGATCCGCGGCCCTAGCAGCGGTACCTTGCTTCGTGAGCAGGTGATCGGCCTTGTCGAGAGATACCAAAGATTTAGGGTAACGGGTGAGCAAGAAGATATTTTGAGCATTATCAATGCCCACGGTTTGGTCAATGGGGGAATGCAGCACCATCAATGGCTTACGTAGCTTTGGCAAGTATTCCTCGGGATTAGTATCCGCCAAGTCTTCCAAGAACTTCCTGGAAATGATGAGGCCGCGGCCGCCGAGCACGACTTCAACCTCACCATTGGCGTCGACCTCGCCAATCTTATCCGCATAATGAAGCACGGAGTGAGCTGGGTCAAAGGGCGCACCAATGGTAGCTACCGCCTTGAGGGACTTTATAGTGGTGGCTGCTTTTAGGGCAGCGGCGCCGCCTAGGGAGTGCCCCATAAGCAATTGCGGCGCAGAATAGTTTTCCGTCAGCCACGCGGCGGCGGCGTGGATGTCGTCGACGTTTTGGCTAAAAGTGGTATCTCCAAATTCACCGGCGGACTGACCCAATCCCGGAAAATCGAAACGCAGGGTAGCGATGCCGAACTCGGTGAGCTGCTTCGCGGTGCGGGCAGCGCCGGGAGTATGGCGGGAGCCGGCGAAGCAATGGGCAAAGATGGCATAGGCGATGGGGGGAGAATCCGGGAAGTCGATGGTTCCGGCCATCTCGGTTCCCCGGCTCGAAGGCAGCTTTACATTGACGGATTGCATGAGAACTAGAATAACGGGCCTCTTACCCGCAAGCCATACAAGGTTGACTACAGTCGGAATGAGCAATCCAATTAAGGAGGATGAGGTATGGGCGCGTTTGATTGGTTCTGGAAAGCGATGGGCTCACAAAGCGAGCGCAACGATAAGAAATCCAAGGCCATTGTGGGTTCGGCTGATGATGCAGCCCGCACTTTGAGCCAGAAGGATGACGCAACTGTAGCCCAAGCCGCACGCGATGCCGTCCAAGGCGGTGAAATCGCGGATAAGGCAAAGTTCCTCGCGGCTCTAGCGGTGGCGTGCGAGCGCACCTTGGGCATGAATCCCTTTAACGTGCAGTCACAGGCGGTGTTGCGCCTTTTAACCGGCGATGTCATCCAAATGGCGACCGGCGAGGGTAAGACCCTAGTGGGTGCGATGGCCGCTACCGGCTTCGCACTTACCGGAAAGCGCGTCCATGTAGTTACCGTAAATAACTATCTTGCCGCCCGTGACGCTGAGTGGATGCGTCCCGTGGTGGAGTTCTTTGGCTTAAACGTTGCCTCGGTGACCGAGGGAATGACTCCGGAAGAGCGCCGTGTCGCCTACACCCAGAATATTGTGTATGCACCTGTTAACGAGCTCGGCTTTGACCTCTTGCGCGATAATCAGATCACCGACCGCTCCCAAACTGTGCAGGCTGCTGGCGATGTTGCCCTCGTCGATGAGGCCGATTCCGTGCTCGTCGATGAGGCCCTAGTGCCCCTAGTCCTAGCCGGCAACCGGCCGGGTGAAGCTCCAACAGGGCACATCACCAACGTGGTCTCCCGACTGCGCGAGAAGCTAGACTACTCCATCTCGGAGGACGGCCGCACCGTCCAATTAACCGAGGCCGGTGCACGCCGTGTGGAGCAAGAATTGGGCATCGATTCGCTGTATTCCGAAGAGAATATTGGCACCATCTTGGTGAAAGTTAACCTCGCGCTACACGCAAAGGCACTCCTTATTCGAGATATTCACTACATCGTCGTCGATGGCAAGCTGCAGCTTATCGACGCCTCCCGGGGCCGCGTAGCCGACTTGCAACGGTGGCCCGATGGCCTCCAGGCGGCAGTAGAGGCCAAGGAAGGCCTAGAGGTTTCCGAGGGCGGGCGTATCCTCGATACCATCACGCTGCAGGAATTGATGCGGCGCTATCCACTTGTGTGTGGCATGACCGGTACCGCGGTGGAGGCGACCGACCAGCTGCGGCAGTTTTACGGACTCCATGTATCCGTAATCGATCGCAATAAGCCGCTGCAGCGCTTTGATGAGCAAGACCGCATTTTTGCGACGGTGGATGATAAGTCTGCTGCCATTGTGGAGGAAATTGCCACCATCCACTCCACGGGCCAGCCCATTCTTGTAGGTACACAGGATGTTGCCGAGTCCGAAGATCTGGCAGATGCTTTGCGGGAGCGGGGCATTGAGGTAAACGTACTCAACGCCAAAAATGATGAGCAGGAAGCGCAGATAGTCGCCGAGGCCGGAGATATCGACCGCGTTACGGTCTCTACTCAGATGGCCGGACGCGGCACTGATATTAAGTTGGGCGGCGCTAACGAAGCCGACCATGATGCAGTTGCGGAACTGGGCGGTTTGGCGGTGATTGGTACCTCACGGCACCGCACCGCCCGCCTGGATAACCAGTTGCGTGGCCGCGCGGGCCGCCAGGGCGACCCAGGATTGTCGCTATTTTTTGTCTCACTCGAAGATGATGTGGTCCAACAGGGTGGCGAAGGCGAAACTGTCCGTGCCCAACCGGCAGAAGACGGGCGTATCGAATCCAAACGGATTAGTGACTTTGTGGCACACTGCCAGCGCGTGACCGAGGGTCAGTTGCTCGAGATCCATGCGCAGACGTGGAAGTATAACCAGCTACTGGCCGATCAGCGCATCATTATTGATGAGCGACGAGCCAAGCTGTTGGACACTGATCAAGCCTGGCAGGAGCTTTCCCAACGGGCACCCGAGCGTGCAGCGGAACTCGCAGACCTCCCAGAGGATGTGCGGATAGGGGCCGCGCGCGAAATAATGCTCTATCACTTGGACCTAGCATGGGCCGACCACCTGGAGCTTATGGATGATGTTCGTGAATCCATCCATCTCCGTGCCATTGCCCGGGAGACGCCGATTGATGAGTACCACCGCATTGCGGTGCGAGAGTTTAAGGACTTGGCTCAGCGGGCTGTCGATAAGTCAGTGGAAACCTTCCGCACCGTGCTTATCGACGCCGCCGGTGCACACCTTGATGATGCCGGCCTAGCCCGCCCTAGTGCTACATGGACCTACATGGTCTCCGATAACCCCCTTGCGGGAAAGGGAAACTCCGTGCTGAGCGGCATTGGAAACATTTTCCGGTGAAATATTTCCCCGCGAAAAGGTCACAGACTCAAGTGAGTCGCTAGTATTGTTATAAGTAACTCGTAACTAATCCCCGGAGGTAACAATGAGCGAGAACACCGGAACCCCGGAACCACAGGTAGAGACTACATCTGTATTCCGCGCAGACCTGCTCAAGGAGATGGAAAACGGCGCTAACGGGGCCGATGCTGCGGCCACCGGCACCGATAACCTGGAAGAAGGCCAGGCTCTATTGGTGGTCAAGCGTGGCCCTAACGCAGGAGCCCGTTTCCTATTGGATCAGGCAACCACTACCGCCGGCCGCCACCCCGAGGCGGATATTTTCCTCGATGACGTTACGGTATCCCGCCGCCACGCAGAGTTCCGCAAGAACGATGACGGCCAGTTTGAGGTCGTTGACGTAGGATCCCTCAACGGCACCTACGTTAACCGAGAGCCCCGTAACTCCCAGGTCCTTGAGGTGGGAGATGAGATTCAGATTGGTAAGTTCCGTCTAGTATTCATTGCTAACCAGAACTAACTCCAATTAGTAGACCAGCCGCGCTTCCATAGAGGGAAGGGCGGTGTAGTCTGCTTATGGCACGATAAGAACGTTTGAGTACCCCTAAGAGATAGACACAGTGAGCGCAGCAAATTCTTCGGCAGCAGCAGTACGCCGCACCAGCCCAAAAGCTAAGAAGTCTAAGACCATGTCCATTGGCGTGGTCTTAGAGACGCTGAATCAGCAATTCCCCGACGTCACTGTGTCAAAGATTCGGTTCCTCGAATCTGAGGGACTCATCAGCCCGCAGCGTACAGCCTCGGGCTATCGCCGCTTCACGCAAGAAGATGTTGATCGCCTGCGCTATATCCTGACTACGCAGCGCGATAACTACACCCCGTTGAAAGTGATCCGCGAACAGCTGGAAGCAATGGATTCCGGCCAAGTCACTGCCATCGTCTCTGCGGGAAACGCGGAAACATTGGTTTCCCCGCAGCAGTTTAAAGCCCCTGTGGTCACGCGTTTGACCGATGTAGAGGTAGCTACGCAAGCGGGTGCCAGCGAGGAAGATGTGGCTTCTTTGGTCAAATACGGCCTCATCGGGCCTGATGCCGCCGGCTTTTTCAATACCGATGACGTGGCTATTGTCTCTGCTGCTGTGGCGCTTAAGGCCTTTGGCTTCGGCGCACGTGAGTTAAAGTCGCTGCGCAATAATGCGCGCCGGCAGGCGGATCTAATTTCTCAAGTGGCCGCTCCAGTAGCTCACTCCAACTCGGATACTGCGCACCAGAAGGCCGAGGAGATTTCTCAGCAGATGACCGCCCTTGTAGTGTCTTTGCACGCTACGTTGGTGAAATCGGATCTGCGCGACGAATACCACGCCTAATACACACTGGTTACTGACTTTGTGGGAGAGTGGTAGACATGAGTGATGTAACCCTAGAGTTCCACGGCATTCACCAAGTCGGCCCCGAAGATGATGTGTGCGCCTTGTTGCGCTGGCCGGAAGAGAATCGGTTAGTTCCCGTATGGATTTCTCCCATTGAAGGCATGCAATTGGCCGCAGTTTTGGACGGCCACCAGCCTAACCGCCCGACCTCCCACGATCTGATTTGCGAGGTCTTAGAAGGCTCCGGCGGGGTAGAGGTTATTGAAATCGCTAACTACCACCAGGGCACGTTCATGGTGGATATTAAGGCTCCGAATGGCGAAGTTTACGATTCCCGCCTGAGTGACGCGCTTGCAGTCTCCGAATATTTCCATGTTCCCATTACTGCAGAGCCTGATCTTCTTGCGCAGGTATCCGTATACGCCAGTGACGCTGATTTGAAGGAGTACTTCGACCTAGAGATTTCTACTCCCTCTTCAAGTGATTCCGGTCCGAGCAGCGAAAACGCTCAATCTTCCACGTCGGCATCAGGAAATGCGCAGGCAGATGCGGATTTCGAAGCCATGATGAGGTCATTGGGTATGGAGGAAGAGGACTTCCTTTCGGGGGATGATGACGAAAAAAGTTAATGACACGCGTGTGACTAATGGTGACAATGTGGTTAGAGAAGTCTAAAGTTGTACTTGATGGTTAAGCAAGCAGCGCTTGACGGGCGTATGCGCTTGGCTTTTAATTGATCTTTAGAACTTCCAACAAACCCCATTGGAGTAATTACGTGAGCATCAACGAGGACTCTCAGTCTGAATCCACCTATGTACAGGAATCTCTCTTTGACGTCGGACCAGACGAAGAAGTGGGCTACCGTGTCCCCATTGCCTGCCAAGTCGCTGGCATCACTTATCGCCAGTTGGACTACTGGGCACGCACTAACTTGGTGAACCCATCCATCCGCACGGCACGCGGTTCGGGCTCCCAACGCCTGTACTCCTTCAAGGATGTCTTGGTTCTTAAGATCGTCAAGCGCCTTCTCGATACCGGAATTTCCTTGCAGAATATTCGCTTGGCAGTTGAATCCCTGCGGGATCGCGGAGTGAATGATCTGGCAGAGCTTACCCTCGTTTCGGATGGCACCACCGTCTATGAGTGCCGTTCCAACGATGAGGTGATTGACTTGCTTGCCGGGGGCCAAGGCGTCTTTGGTATCGCGGTTCCGGGCATCCTCAAGGAACTGTCCGGCACCATTTCTTCCTTCCCTTCCGAGCGCATCGAAGACTTCGCCGAGGACAACGTGGTCGGCCTCGACGAGCTGGCGGCTCGCCGCCAGCGCAAGAGTTCCTAAACAAAGCTCGATAATATATCCACCCGACTTCCCAGCTCACGGGGAAGTCGGGTGGATTTTGTCTTTGCCGTACCTCAGGCCGAATGGGCATAGCCCCCAAGAGTTCGTCGGGCCCTAGCTTCAAATCTCCTACGATGTGCCAGTTCCCATTCCGGACTCAGCACTGACCGAAACTCATTGACTCACTGCACCAGGGCGGCCGTGTCAAAAGTAAGGGAATAAAAAGGCACCGGCCACTTAAGCCGGCGCCGGTAAGAGGAGAAATTGCGGTGGATTAGATGCCTACGGCCTTATTAAATGCACCCGAAAGCTTGGCTTCATCTGCGGAATCAACAGAGGCAAAGTCATCCGCTGCAGACTTAAGAGCATCATCGATGCTGCCTTCGCCCACATGTACAACGCTTAAGGAAACGTCCTTGGAGGCGGCGTCCTTAAGCGCTGCCGTGAACTGGGTATCGTCCATATCCTGCTGCGTACCAGTAGTTACCACTAGCACGCGTGCTTTCTCGCCGCTGCCAGCGGCTTGATCAGCAGCATTGGCCACTGCGGCTACCACGGCGCTGCGAGTTTGCGGTACACCGCCAGTGCCAAAGCCACCGAGCGTGGCGGCTACAGCATTGCCATCACCAAAGCCCAAATTCTGGCGGAAGCCAACTGTTGCGGTCTCTG
Source organism: Corynebacterium curieae (assembly GCF_027570035.1). Classification (GTDB taxonomy): domain Bacteria; phylum Actinomycetota; class Actinomycetes; order Mycobacteriales; family Mycobacteriaceae; genus Corynebacterium; species Corynebacterium curieae. Next base: position 50,849 of record NZ_JAKMUU010000001.1, read on the forward strand.
AAATAGGGGAGGAGTAGTTCCACAACGAGACTGTGCTTCCGTCGTTGGCCAAGTCGGACGCGGTGGTGCCCAAGGCTTGGGAGACGGGGCCAAAAATTGGGGTCATAGAGGAAGAGGTATCCAGAAGCAGTAATGTATTGGCTGCCATGGCTACACTGGGTTTGGGCGCCGGAGCGGAACTGGACTTAGGGGAGGAACTCTTCGTCGCGGAGGCGCTCGTTGTGGTAGCAGAAGTGACGCTGGAAGCAGCCGATTCGGTAGTATCTGGCGCTGTTTCAGAGCCGCTTTCTACTGCCGCTGGGGCAGCAGAGGAGTCGCTGCCGTCATCGCTGCCACCTCTTAGAAGGAACGCAACCAGGGCGACGATGGCCAGCAGCGCGATAATGGCCACTGCAATAACCCATCCCGCTACTGCGAAGCTATTTTTCCCGTTTGAGTGCCGTGCCATGTGGTGTAGTCCTCCCAAGCAAAATGCCGTTGTTAGTGGCTCATTGTAGCGGGGCGAGTGCCTGATCTATCACAGCGACAAGCCGCTCGCGCAGTGGTTGGGCTCGGTGGGCTAGTTCGCGCTGCCGCGATACATATTCTGCCTTTCCCTCGGGTGTTTCAATCGGCACAATGCCAAGGCCCCAATCCCGGCAATCGTAGGGAGAGGCCTCCATATCGAGGATGCGTGCCGCGATTGCCAAATCTAAGCACTCGAGAAAGAGTTGTCCTGGTACTAAAGGGCCGAGCTTCCACGCCCATTTATAGAGGTCCATGGTGACGTGAACACAGCCAGCCTGATCATTGGCGGGTTGATCCTCACGGTGAAGAACCGTCAGATTGAGGGCTCGAGCGGGTGGGGTAAAGAAGCGAAAGGCATCATAGTGAGAGCACTTAATTGCGTGCTCGTCGACGACGCGGTTAGTCCCGTCCGCGCCGAGACGCAACGGCAGCGAGTGGCGCGGGGAGTCTGTGTGGTAAACCATTGCCCATTCATGGAGCCCAAAGCAATCAAAGTGCGCCGGGTTGCTTGTAGAGCTGCGCAGGAGGTTGGAGATATAGCGAACCGAACTGCCACGGCGCTGCAAAAAGCTGGCAAGGTCTACGGTTACACCGTCTTCGGTGGTGCGGTAATCGCGCCACTCGGTGTGGGGCGGAGTGCCTTCTAGGGCAATGCCTACACCCGGATGCCAGCGTTTCAAATGGGAAGGCCGGACTGGGTAGTACTCAAAAAGGAAATCGAAGACAGGGTGGTAGCTGCCAGGATGCCGGAAGCGTTCCAAGCGGTCCGTAGCTTGCTTTTTATGTTCATGCAGTTGAGCAGCCCAGTCATCCGGGCGCAAGATATGCATAAGTGTCTTCCTCCTTGTCTTAGCGGCGCCGGCGACGAGCACCTTTAGCACTGGGACGGCGGCGTTGGGAATTGGAGCTCTTTGCTGCGTTCTTCGGTTTCTGCGGGGCGACCTGCCCAGGTGGGGGAAGGGCAGGACCATTAGGTTTGCGAGCTCCCGTAACCTCCTTGAGCGCCGGCGCGCCTGCAGGATTGTCACGCTCGGAAATATCGTGCTCAGTAGCTGTGACGCCAGCTTTCTTAATGAGCGTTGCTACTTCCTTGCGTTGTTCATCCATCGCCAAAGTAACCACTGTGCCCGCTGCTCCGCCGCGCGCGGTGCGGCCAGCGCGATGGAGATAGGCTTTGTGCTCTGCGGGGGGATCGACGTGAACGACAAGGGAAACGTCCGCAATATCGATACCGCGAGCAGCAATATCGGTCGCGACCAATACAGGCACGCTACCATCGGCAAAGCCTTCAATAGCGCGGGTACGCGCTCCTTGGCCTTTATCGCCATGCAGTGGATAAGCGTTAATACCAGCGCGCCGCAATTTTTTGACCTGTCTATCCACGCCGTGTTTCGTGCGCATGAACATGATGGTTTTGCCCTGGCGAGCAGCAATGCGCAATACTACTTCGTTTCGGGCGGGGCGGTCGCCGACGAAGAAGAGATGATGGGACATGGAATCCACGGCGGCCCGAACCGGGGCGGTGGAGTGGACAACTGGGTCGTGAAGGAATTGTTCCACCAGCTTGTTGACATCCCCGTCGAGTGTTGCGGAGAACAGCAAGCGCTGCCCACTAGCCGGAGTCAGGCGCAAAAGTTTGCGTACCTGGGGCAAAAAGCCCATATCGGCCATTTGGTCGGCCTCGTCAAGCGCGGTAATCTGCACCGCATCCAGGTGTAGCTTGTGTTGATTAACGAGGTCTTGGGCACGTCCAGGGGTGGCAACGAGAACATCGACGGGGCGCGCGAGTGAGCGGATATGGTGATTGATATTTACACCGCCTACTACGGCCAGCACTCGTAGACCAAGCGTTGCTGCAGGTTCTTCAAGGCGTTGGTAAATCTGGGTGGCCAACTCGCGGGTCGGGGCGAGAATTAGCCCCCGGGGATGCGCGGGTGTGGAGGCGCCTGCTCCGGCGAGACGCGCTAGCATGGGCAGACCAAAGGTATAGGTTTTACCAGAACCTGTAGGGCCGCGGCCGAGCACATCTTTGCCCGCGAGGGCGTCGGGAATCGCTGCGCGTTGAATTGGAAACGGTTCGGTGATGCCTTGGTTTTGCAGTACGTGCACCAGGCGCTGGGGTAAGCCGAGATCGGCAAAGGTAGTCATCGTCTTTCCATCCTATCGGCAAGAAGACTGATCGCCGCATTGGAGTGGAAAGGCCAGCTAGAAAAGAAAGAGGGGCCCTGAAGGGCCCCTCTTTAGACGACGCAAGCCTAGTCGGTCTGGGTCAATCCGCGGTCGCCGGACCATTCAATATGGAAGGTTCCCGACTTATCGGTGCGCTGGAAGGTGTGTGCACCGAAGAAGTCGCGCTGGCCTTGGATGAGGGCGGCGGGCAGGCGCTCTGCGCGCAGGCTGTCGTAGTAGGAGAGGGAAGATGCAAAGACTGGGGCCGGCAGGCCCAGCTGGGTAGCAGCGACGACCACTCGGCGCCATGGGTCGATGAGGTCTTCCAGCTCGCCCTTGAAATAGGGGTCGAGAATGAGGGCGGGCAGGTCTGCATTATTGTCGTAGGCTGCGCGGATGCGATCTAGGAACTTGGCGCGGATGATGCAGCCGCCACGCCAGATAGTGGCAAGATCGCGCGGGTCAACATCCCACCCGAATTCCTCAGAGCCAGCCTTGATCTCATCAAAACCCTGGGAGTAGGCGATGAGCTTGGCAGCATAGAGGGCTCGGCGTACGTCTTCGATGAACTCGGCCTTGTCTACGTCCAGCTCCGTGATGGTGCCGGAGGGCAGATGGCCTTCCTGGGCGGCGCTGCGCTGAGCGGTGGAAGAGGAAAGCGCACGGGCGAAGACGGATTCGGCGATTCCGGTAATCGGAACTCCAAGCTCTAGGCCGTTGATGGCGGTCCAGCGGCCGGTGCCCTTCTGGCCGGCGGCGTCCACAATGACGTCGACAAGCGGAGCTCCGGTCTCTGGGTCCTTTTGCGCCAGAACCTCGGCGGTGATTTCAATGAGGTAGGAATCGAGGTCGCCAGAATTCCATTCGCGGAATACCTCTGCGATTTCGGCTGGCTCCATGCCTGCGCCGTAGCGCAGCAGCTGATAAGCCTCACCGATGACCTGCATATCGGCGTATTCGATACCGTTGTGGACCATCTTGACAAAATGGCCGGCGCCATCTGGGCCAATGTGGGTCACACATGGAGTTCCATCTACGTTGGCAGCGATGGATTCTAGAATCGGGCCGAGGGTCTCCCAGGATTCCTTAGGGCCGCCGGGCATGATGGCGGGTCCATTGAGTGCGCCTTCCTCGCCGCCGGAAATACCGGCACCGACGAAGTGCTTGCCGCGGGCGGCTACTTCCTTTTCGCGGCGGATGGTGTCAGTGAACAAGGCATTGCCGCCGTCGATGATGATATCGCCCTCATCCATGGCCTCAGCAAGCTGATCGATGACTGCATCAGTAGCCTTGCCCGCCTTGACCATGATGATGGCTTTGCGCGGCCGCTCCAAGGAAGCCACGAAATCCTCGATGGTCTCGGAAGGCACGAAGTTGCCTTCTTCACCGTGGGCCTCAATGAGCGCGTGGGTCTTTTCAGGGCTGCGATTATATACCGCGACGGTATTGCCGTTGCGGGCAAAGTTACGGGCCAAGTTAGAACCCATTACCGCCAATCCCACGACGCCAATCTGAGCAAGTTCATTCTTATCAGTCATGGTGCCCATCCTACGTCACTGCGATGCGGCGCTGGCATCAATGGCTAGGCTGGTGGACTATGTCGGATACGCAGAAACTCAATGACTTGCTCCATCTTGCACATACACGCGTGCTCAATGCGGAAGAATTAGAGTCACTCAATGCTTTAAACGGCGGCCTGGCAGAACTACTTGGTCTGCAGTTTACCCACGTTGGCCCCCGAGAGGCTCGCGCGAAACTGCAGGTCCTCCCAGAGCACCACCAACCCTGGGGCGTGGCCAACGGAGGGCTGTATTGCTCCATTGCAGAAACTGTGGCCTCCATTGCCAGCGTGGCGGCTGCCGACGCCCCCGCGGTCGGCGTGAATAATTCCAGCGACTTTATCCGTTCCACTGGAGAAGGAGAGCTGGAGGCGGTGGCCACCCCGGTGCAGCTAGGTAGCCGCACACACTTGTGGAGTGTTGAGATGCTCCAGGGGGGCAAGCTCATTGCCCGCACCACTCTGCGCACCATGATCTTGGGCTAATCCACCCGTGCGGTTTTAAAGTTCATTCCGTGAGTGGAAAGCCGTTTAAGTTACGGCTCACCGAGTCCAGTGACCAGAGGCATTAAAGCCAGTGGTTCTTACGGAACCAAGCCCAGAGCCCTACGACGACCAAGATCATGATGATAATCGCCATCGGGTAGCCCAGAGACCAGTGCAGCTCTGGCATAATATCGAAGTTCATACCGTAGATACCGGCCACCAAGGTAGGCGCGGCCCACATGCCAACGACTGCGGAAATGGTGCGCATATCGGAGTTTTGCTGCATGGTGACCTTGGCTACCGAGGCGTCGATAAGCGAGGTGAGGCGCTCATCGAAGCTGGATACTTGGTCTTTGACCACGAGCTCATGGTCGTTGACGTCCCGCAGGTAGGAGCGCAACTGCTTAGAAATTAAATCCTTGTGATCTGAAACCATGGATTTAAGCGCCACCGATAAAGGATCGATGGCATGCTTCATCTCCAGCACCTCACGCTTAAACATGTAGATGCGGTCCACATCAAATTTGAGATTAGGTGTAAAGATTTCCTCTTCTAGCTCATCAACCTCGATGCTAATGAGGCGGGAAATCTCCGAGTAACGGTCCACCATCATATCCAGGATCTTCCAAGCCATGGCCACAGGACCGAGCTCCACCAAATCCTGCTCATCTTCCACCGTGTACGCAAGGTTGGGCAGTTTTGCGCCGTGGCGCACAGTAATGATGAAGTTAGAGCCCATGATCATCTGGATCTCACCAGTGGAAATGATCTGGCGCTTATCCGTCACCTCATCATGGTCGCGGTAGTTAACGGAGCGGGCGACGACGAAGAGCTGATCGTCGTAGCGCTCGAGCTTGGGACGCTGGTGGGCCATAACGGCGTCTTCCACGATAAGTTCGTGGATGCCAAACTGGGAGGCCACTTTGGTCATCTGAGACTCATAGGGCTCGTGCAGGCCTACCCAAATGAAGCCGCGTCCATATTCCTCGATAGCTTCCAAGGCAGAGCTGGTGGAGTACTCACCGGGAAGCGCCTCACCATCGACAAAAACGCGGCAGTGTTCGATAGCACGCTCCGGCGGCACCGGCAGGGAAGATGGCTTACTGGGAGGTCCGGGTTTCTTGCGGCCCCTAAAGGGTGAAGGTACGGATGGCATCGTTTCAGCCTCCTTTGCGCGGTAGAGCGGACAAGTTCGCAGAATTTGGATTGCGATTTTTAGCAGCGGGTAAATCTTACACCGAGGACGGGTAATATAATCGAATCTATGCCTACGTGGAAAGAAGTAACCCAAGCTAATCCCGAGCACTCCCATAATTTTGCACGCAAATGGAAGCTGCTTGCCGCACAGGGCAAGGACATCAATGGTGAAGCTCGGCTTATCGACGCCATGGTGGAACGCAACTCCACCATCCTCGACGCCGGCTGTGGCACCGGCCGCGTAGGCGGCGAGCTACTTCGCCGCGGCCACAGCGTCGTGGGAGTCGACGTAGATCCCATCCTCATCGAGCACGCCGAGCACGATTTCCCAGAGGGGCAATGGTTCGTTGGTGACCTGTGCGAAGAAGAGGTGCCAGAAGGGCCCTTTGATATTGCCGTATCTGCCGGCAATGTCATGGGCTTTTTAGCAAAGGAAGGACGCGAGCCTGCACTGCGCAATATTTTTAATTCCCTCAAGCCGGGTGGGCGCCTCGTTACCGGCTTTGGCGAGGGCCGCGGCTGGGAGTTCTCCGATTTCCTCGACATGGCGCAAAAGGTGGGCTACCGAGTGGACTTCACTTTCTCTTCGTGGGACATGAAGCTCTTCTCGGAGCACTCCACCTTCCTCGTCGCTGTCCTCTCGCGTCCGGGATCAGACCTTCTGGCCTAAAAGCGCCTATCGGCTTGGTCGAAGAAATCGACCTCGTGGTGACTTGCGGTGATATAAGCGCGCTCGGCCCGCATGCGGGTTCGCTCATCTGCTCTGCTGAGCGCGTCCTCGACTATGTCAAGGCTTGCGCGTACTCCGTTGAGGAAGTCCTCGCCGCCGTACATGGATAGCCAGGAGTGGTATGGGTGCTCTGGGGAATCAAATTCTGCAAGGTGGAGGCCTACTTCTGCGTACAGCCAGTAGCAGGGAAGTACAGCTGCTGCGCCCACGACGTAATCATCGGTATGCGTCGAGCGGATAAGAAAATCCGTATAGGCACTGGTAACCCCAGAGGCTGCGGTAGTCATTTCGCTCGCCAGCCAACCGCGGTGTAGCTCTGCCTCTACCGCTAGGCAATCGTGCGCCCCCTCGGCCCAGTGCAGTTGTTGTGCCGGTACTGGTGCTTGGCTGGCGAGGCGAGACAGTGCCTTGGAATAGGCGTTGAGGTATTGAGCATCCTGGTCGAGGTAGAAGCTGAACGCATCTCGATCCAAAGCTCCGGTGCCCAACGCTTGAATAAAGGGTAGCGCCTTGATGGCCTCCCAGTGATCTCCGGCCAAGTTCCACAGCCGCTGCGTGTGTGGTCCGGCCGCAGGAACGCGTGGCTGATTGACGTCATCCGGTTCCTTCAGGCTGCCGGATAGATAAGGCTGGGGCAGGGTAGAGGCAGCCTGCATCAGGCGCTGCGCGCGGTGCTGGTGATCTACGGGGCCATGTCCATTACCCACATGCAGCGCATCCGCATTCGCAATTGCCTCGTGCAACCACTGGGTAGACCACGTAAGAGCTGCGGCAGCGCTATCGCCGGCACCTAAACGTGTGGCCAAGGCAGAGGAAAGGGAGCAACCCGTCCCGTGGGTGTTCTTCGTATCCACGCGGCTTGAAGGAACGCGATGGACGGACCCATCTGGGGTGACAACCGCATTGTCTGCGATATCGGAATCGAGGTGCCCGCCCTTGACGACGACCGCGGTATCTGCAACCTTGGCCCAATCTTTGGCAGTGGCGATGGCCTGCTCGAGGTCCTTTGCCTCTTCCGTCTGTGTCAAAACTGCCAATTCTTTCAAATTCGGAGTGATGAGATCGACCTGATAACTCAGATCGCGCACGGCCTGCTCTGCTTCTTCTTCCAAGAGCCGGTCACCGCTGGTGGCTACCATGACAGGATCGAGTACTACGGGAACGGTCTCCGGAAGGCACCGGAGGAAGTCTGCGACCTTGGCGGTAATGGCGGCGTCAGCAAGCATGCCGATTTTTACTGCATCGATCTCTACGTCCTCAATGACCGAATCCAACTGTTCTTGCAGGAAGCTCAGTGGGGGAACATGGACGCTGCGCACACCTTGGGTATTTTGGGCCACCAAGGCAGTAACCACGGTCATGCCGTAACCGCCCGCGGCGGAGATAGCCTTCAGGTCAGCCTGAATACCTGCGCCGCCTGTGGGGTCGGTACCGGCGATGGATAGAACTCGGGGATAGATTCCTCTAGCCACGAAAAGCCTCCTTGAGTTGAGCGGCAGCCGCTGCAGGATCTTGGGCCGCCATTATGTCGCTTACTACACAGATACCGGAAAAATCGTCGCCCGCTAGCTCGTGCGCATTATGGGTCTTAATCCCGCCGATGGCGACAGAAGCAATACCGCGCTGTCGGGCGGCGTGGGCGAGAGCCTTGGCCGCATCCGGCCCCATGCCGGCTGGGGCATCTTTCTTCGTAGCGGTCGAATGCACGGGACCAATGCCGATCACATCTGGGCGAGCATCATCCGCAATGGCTTCCAACTCCTCTTGGCTCCCAACGGATAAGCCGATCAGCTGATCGTCGCCCAGCTTGTCGCGGGCGACGCGAAATGCCATGTCATCCTGGCCTATGTGCAGGTGGCAGCCGAGCTTGGCTGCCACCTCAACGCGGTCGTTGATAAACAACGGAATATCGCCCAGTACGGCAAGCAATTCGCGCGCAGTACTTTCAATCTGCTCATCGCTTGCTTCTTTGTCTCGCAGCTGGACAACGGTAACGCCGCCGCGAATAGCTTCTTTAACAATCCCAACGACGTTGTCGCGCCCGCCTGCAAGGTGCGGATCGGTAACGAGGTAGAGCGTCCAATCAATAGCCATTTAGATCCCCTCGGCTGGGGTAACGGTGATGAGGCCTTCGATATCTGCAGTCGGGACATCGTAAAGCGCATCGAGCCAGGCGACAGCAAAGGAACCAGGTGCATGCTGCTTTTCAGCAGCGATAGTGCCGGCCGCGCCCACGTGTGCGTGGGCCGCGATGATTGCCTCGAAGGGATCTTTCCACGATGCCAAATAAGCTGCGCAAATCGCACCAAGTGAACAGCCGGTGCCAATGACGTTTTGGAGCATTGGATGGCCCGATTCTAGGTAGACCGCACGCGTTGTATCACCGACGTGGACGATGAGGTCGCGCGGTCCTGAAATGGCCACCACGGCACCGGTATCCCGAGATAGGGCCAAGGCAGACTCAATTGCGGCGTCAACGCCATCGGTTGATTCCACCCCGCGGCCTCCTTGTCCAGTGCCTGCTAGGGCGATAATTTCCGATGCATTGCCCCGGATAGCTGCCGGCCCCTGTGGCAGCACTTCCCGCATGAATTCGGTGCGCTTAGACAATCCACCAGCGCCCACAGGGTCTAGCACCCAGGGAGTCTGGGCGGCATTCGCTCCCGCGATGGCTTCGCGCATGCCGTCATATTGTTCGGAGGTGGGGGTGCCACAATTGATCAGAACCCCACTGGCTATCTGCGCGAATTCCCGGGATTCTTCCGGGGTATCGACCATTGCGGGGCTGGCGCCGACGGCCAAGAGGGTATTGGCAGTGACGTTGCTGACGACCTTATTGGTCAAGCATTGAATAAGCGGCGTGGACTCGCGCACGGAATCATGTGCGCGCAGAAAAGAATAATCCACAACTATCCCTTCGCTAGTTCTAACTGAGTGCAGGTTCGATGGGTGTTTCTCAGCCGCACCGTGTGCGGCACCCCATGTTGTGTGTCTCAGCCTAACAAAGGTCACGGAAACTATGTGCGAAAATCTTGGTGGTAGCGCCAGGCAAATAAAAATCGCCGCCCGTGCCTTGCCTTGGGGCAGGTGGGCGGCGATGCGAGCGAGGAGGTACTACTTCTCGTGCTTGTTGATGATATTGCGTGCGATGCGCTGCTGGGTGGTGATCTCCAAGTTGCCGCGATCGCGGGAGAGAATATTGGTTGCCCAGTTAACCAGGACTGCCAAACGGCTGCGCAGACCAATAACGTAGGTCAGGTGCAGGCCCAGCCAAGCCATCCAGCCTGCGAAACCACCGAATTCTGTCTTGCCCAGCTTGACGACGGCGTTGAAGCGCTTGACGATGGCCATGGAGCCCTTGTCAAAGTAGTCGAAGGCTTCCTTCTCGTTTGCGGTGGACTCCTCATCCACCTTGGCCTCGATGAGCTTAGCGACGTGCGCGCCGCCCTGGATTGCAACCTGTGCCAGACCCGGCAGACGGTTGAGCGAAATCATATCGCCGACCATGTAGACGTTATTGTGCTCGCCCACGGTAAGATCCTCGTTCACGGAGACGCGACCCGCGCGGTCTGCCTCGACGCCAGCCTGATCGGCAACCAGCTTGCCCAGTGGGGAAGCGGCCACACCGGCGGACCAGATCTTGGTAGCGCCGGTTAGGGTGGTCTCTTCCTCAGTCTTCATGTCCTTGTAGGTGACGGTATCCGCGGTTACGTCGGTCACCATGGCGTTGAGGTGAACCTGTACGCCTTCCTTTTCCAAGGTGCGCTGAGCCTTGCGGCCCAAACGCTTGCCGAATGGCGGCAGTACCTGTGGGGCGCCATCGAGCAGGTAGATCTTGGCGGAGGTGGTGCCGTAGTTGGAGTAAACATCGTTGAGGGTACGGTTTGCCAGCTCGGCGATCTGGCCGGTGAGCTCAACACCAGTTGGGCCAGCACCAACGATGATGAAGGTGAGCAGGCGCTCGCGTTCCGCGGGGTCGTCGGTAAGCTCAGCCTTTTCAAACGCCGAGATGATGCGAGAACGCAGCTCCAAGGCATCGTCCAAGGTCTTCATGCCAGGGGCGAACTCGGCGAAGTGGTCGTTGCCGAAGTAAGACTGACCGGAACCCGCGGCTACAACCAGGGAGTCATAAGCATAGGTACGGGAGAACTCGTCCTGCTCAGCGGTAACCGTCTGATCCGCTAGGTTGATGTCAGTAACCTCGGCGTTAACGAAGTGGACGTTGTCCTGATCGCGCAACAACTGGCGGGTAGAAGGGGCAACCTCACCGGTGGAAATCATGCCGGTTGCTACCTGGTAGAGCATCGGCTGGAACAGGTGGTGGTTCTTCTTATCGATGAGGGTGATTTCCACATCGGCGTTCTTCAGCCTCTGAACAGTGTTAAGACCACCGAAGCCGGCACCAACCACGACGACGTGGTGGCGGCCACCGTTGGGGCGATAAGGGGTATCAGTCATGGAATTAATGCGACCTTCCTTAAGAAAGCTAATGTTTAGTACCCATACAGTCTAAACACTTCAAACAGAACGCGCATACTTAATAGTGATTAACTTGCGTTAGACGCACTTGGCTGATGAGGACGGAACAAGTCTGCGTTAGCGGAGTGCCTAAACCTCTAGGCTCGCATAGCTGACTAAAGTTATTCCGGATAGTGACTTCTTCCGCTCACCAAGGAGTGCACCTGGCATTATGACTTTTACCCGCCCCGAGCATTTGAGCTCCATTGATGCTGATTCCTGGCCGAACGTGGCAACGGTCCCTGCGTCTCGTTGGCCTGGTATGAAGGCTCGCAGGGCAGAGGCTGAGTTTGCTAAGGCCTGCGACGATGCAGGCCTAGAACTGGATCTAGATGCGGAAGGCGGGCCCGATCTCAAGGTGGGCCATGATGCCCTGTTCGAGCGGATCGCCGCTAGCGGTTGGCTGGGATTTGCGGAAAGCTTCATGGCGGGAGAGTGGACCGTCAGCTCTTCGACGCAGTTAGTTAAGGTTCTGGGGCGACTTTTAGGAGCAAGCTACCTCCCCAAGGCAAAGATGCTTGGGGTTAGCGACTCGGAGCCAGGGGAGCTGCCGCTTGATTTGGTGCGTCTATATTCTGGTGATGGTTTGAGCCACGCCGGAGGAATCTTTTCCAGTGGTGTACCTACTACCATTAGAGAAACGGTAGAAAGCTACAGCCCAAAAGCTGGCCGTAAAGAGCCCAAAAGCCATTTTGTAGATGTCACTACGTTAAGCGAGCCCACCAGCGTAGATAGGGACGACTTGGGCGATGCGCAACGGCGCGCGGCCGATTGGTTACTTGATGCCACCCGAACTGGTGCCGGAACCCACCTGTTGGTCTATCCGGCTGCCGGCATGCAGCCTGCCATGCGCGCAACTAAGCGGCGCGCGACTGTGGACGTTTTAACCAGCGACGTAGACCAGATAAGTCAAATGCGGGAGGCACTCGTACTCGAGGGAGCAGATGACTCCATTCACGTCGAACGCATTCCCGGAGTGGTCCCAGATCCTAAGCAATGGCACGGGCACTATGACGCAATTGTCACCGTGGAGAAAGTAGAGCAACTAGGGCCAACTGAGCGCAAAGGATACATCCGTGCTGTTGATCGGTTTTTGACCCCGAACGGACGGGCAGCAATACAGTCCATCGTGGCAACTGACTCCATGACCGAAGCCGGTAGGGCCTCACTGCAGGCTCTGCGAGCATATGTTTGGCCGGGCTTGGACTATCCACTTACCACCGATTTGCACCAACTGGTGGATAAGAACTCCAACCTGCGCATCGTGTCCGAGACTCACGTAGGCACCCATTACCTAGAATCATTGCGCCAGCAGAGATCCTTTTTTGATGGGCACCTCCGCGAGGCTGCGGCGGCTGGTTTCGACCCAGTATTCCGCCGCTTGTGGACCTTCCAATTTGCTCTCCGTGAGGCGCTTATGACGCTTGGCATGATTGATGCGGTCCAGTTCGGGTTGGCTCACCGCAACCGTGGGGGACGGCGTTAGGCGGGTGGCAGCTCGTCGAAGTTCTTCATCAGCTCCGCGCTTGGCACAAAGAAATTGGTGCCTGTAAGGGCCGTGGAAAAGTCGAGAATACGATCGTAGTTTCCTTCTGGCTTGCCAATGAACATATTGCGCAGGCGCTCCATTACGTTTTCAGGATCCTTGGCATAGCCAATGAAGTAGGTGCCCATTTCACCAGCAGAGAAAGAACCAAAGACCATGTTCTCGCGGTAGATATCTTCCTCTAAGTCATTGAGTGCGACGTGGGAATTTGATGGCTTAGTGTCATCGTCCAATTCGATATCGTCGGCTTTGGTGCGTCCGATGACCTTCTCTTGTTCTTCAGTGCTCAACTCATTCCACTTGGCGAGGTCATGGATATATTTTTGAACGGTGACATAGGAGCCGCGGGGGTAGTCGGCGTCATCGTCAAGCAAGACGGTATCCAAGGCTTCTTCTGCCAAGGGATTGGCAATACCATCCACAAAGCCTAGTAAGTCGCGCTGGTCAAGGTACTTAAAGCCGTGGGTCTCGTCGATAACGGTTGCGGCATCACCCAGTTGGTCTAGAACCTGGCGGGCCATTTCGTGGCAGAGATCGTAGCTATTAGCCCGGAAGTGGAACAGGATATCACCTGGAGTTGCGGGAGCATTATGTGCTGCGTCAATTGCCTCGAATTCCTTCAGCCGATCAGGAAGGGGCGCGCTGGTCAAACGCGGCCACATGGAGGCTCCGATGCCAACTACGGTATAAAGCTCACCTTCGTTATAGCGGAAGTTCACGGACTTGAAAAGCCCGGCGAACCCCGTGAGCATGTCACGGGTGGCTTGCTCGCCGCCGTCCTTGATCTCTAGGACTAGGAAAAGCGCTGCGCGGGAGGGCTTATCTATTACATGCTGAATCGTCATAACATCGATTTTACCCACCCTGCGGTAATCAGGCCCGTTCGCCGGCTTGGAATCGCCCCTGATAGAGACCATCTTGGCCTCTATATGAGCTAGTGTGCATTTTGGTTGAAAACTAACCGATAGCCGGGTGAGAAGATGCGGACATGGATACGGAAAAGCAGAAGAAAAAGCACCGCGCGGATCTTTGTATTGTTTGCGAGGAAAGACGATTCATATGATGAGTCATTTGCAGGAGTTGCGCTGACGCGTGCCCAAGAAAAAGCGATGGGGCAATGCGTAGACCGCTCGGGGGTAACCTGTTGGACTGAAGAAGCACGCCTGCGTGGGTGGAAAGGTCCACTGGATGAAGTACACCATCCGGAAGTGGTTTACCTCGTATTTAGCGGTGGACACGCGCAGGGATCGGACCCGTCGAGCGCTGAATTCGATCCAGAGCTTAAGGCCGCGTGTACTACGAGAGGTCAAGCCGAGAAAGAAGTCATCCGTCGTATGAGAAATGATGCGAGCTCAATTTTCGTGAAGGAATGGCACATCTGGAAAGCGTCATTCGGGCGCGTGTTTTCAGGAGCGACCGGAAGATGCGAGGTGCAGGTATCAATGTATGGAGGCAGGAACTAAAAGGGGAGAATGCCACCCCTACTTAATATGACATAATGTACATTATCGGACAAATACTCATATCTGGGTTTATTGCCTTCCCACCATTACAGACTTCCGCTTAGAGTCAGGCTTTGCAGATATTGTTTCTGAACCACGGCCCAATTCCCACCAGTTTCTAAATGACGTTGTGCGTTGCTTCGCGACGCCTCGCGGTCTCTGCCGCGCTATCCGACGGTCCGCCAGCTTTGGGCCTAGGCGCGGATTACCGGCTCAGCTGTCCGGGGTCATATTTGGAATGCCGAGTGTCGCCAGACTTTAAGGGTTTCGCTATCCCGCGGCCTACCGACTGTAGCTTCGCTCTGCTTGGTGACCGAATGGGTCGATATGGGTCAAAAATATGCCCTACCGGTGGGGGTAACTGCACCACCTTTTAACGTCACACTGACGTTATTCGGGAAATTCTCCCACGCCATGAATACCACATTTAGCGATTACGGTACGCGCTCCACAGCTGCCAGATAGTCAACAGCGCCAAGATAACCGAAATCGCTGCGATGACCCACATGTGTTGAGCGGCTACGAAAATCGTGAAGCCGATGACTACGACGAGACGCAGCCACATGAACGGGATAATCTGACGGGTATTCACAGCCTAGTCCTCGCTAGTTCTTCTCAAAGGAAATGCGGAGATTAACCTCGCCTTTTTCTTCTACCTTGGCGGCAAGCATCTCTGGGGTCTCTACGCCGTAATCAAGGCGATCAACTGGCACGGTGCCGCCGATGACGATCTGGTCTCCATCGCGAAGGACGTCAAAATCCTGAGTGATCTCGTGCGTCTTATCCTTGATCGTCAGATCGCCGGTGAGCTCAACCTTGCCAATGGTGCCGTCATCGGGGACGTCGGCAAGCGAAGCTGGCTTTGTAAGCTCAAAGGAAGACTCCGGGAAAAGCTGGGTCTCAAAGAGCTTGGACTTCATATTCTTATCGCGGACCTTCTTATCCGTAGTCAGCTCATCCATATCGACAGTGACCATGGCATTTTTGAGTGTGTAATCAGAAATATCTGCCTGGCCGGTAACCTCGGTGGTTGAACCCGATGTGGTGGTCTTTTCCGCAGGTAGGACCTCATTAAAGGTAAAGCCTACCGAAGTATGGTTATCGGCACGCCCCTTGGCTACCTGCCATGACCCGTCCAGCTCCGTTGAGGCGGACTTGGCACCATCTGCGGAGACTGCTTCAGTCTTCACGCCTGTGCCTTTCAGGAGCGAATACACCATAGGGCCAATAGCCACGGCGGTGAGCAATACGATCAGCACCACAAAGATGGTGATGACGAGCTTTCGGTTATAAAAAAGCTTTTTCATCTACTATCGAAGTCCTTCTAGGCGTCGGGCTAGCGTTACGAGCTCTTCGCACAAACCGCTAAGCTCTTGTGCGCTGGCACCTTCCTCCGCGGCGGTATTAATGTCCTCTGCGGAACAACGTAGTTCAAAAAGTCCGTCACGCAAACTCTCTGCCTTTTCTGGAGTAAGGATTACGGCATTGGCAGGAATTCCCGTGCCGCTGACGTTATTCCTCTGTTCATAAGCGCGCTGCTTACAGGAGGCGCTGCAGAATTTGCGTGGCCGTCCCCTACCGCCTTGGTCAATGTCCTTCCCACACCATTGGCAGGAACCGACGTTGCGTTCACGACTAGCTGTACGGATCACCCGATATACTTTAGTTCATTTTGGGCGGGCTGGGAACAAAGGCCCGTGGGTGTTCGTTATAATTAGTAGCTCTTAGGCGAAGTTTTGCTTCGCAATCAATCAGGGATCTCTTTGAAAAGGATGATGTTGCATGGCAGATCGCGTACTCCGTGGCAGCCGTATGGGCGCAGTCAGCTACGAAACCGACCGCGACCACGACCTCGCACCGCGCCAGATGGTGAAGTACCGCACCGATGACGGCGAGATTTATGAGGTACCTTTTGCGGATGATGCTGAAATCCCTGAAGAATGGATGTGCAAGAACGGCAAGCTGGGCCACCTGGTAGAGGGCGAGGGCGTTGAGTCTAAGCCAGCCAAGCCCCCGCGCACCCACTGGGACATGCTGCGTGAGCGCCGCTCCATCGAGGAGTTAGACGAGCTTCTAGAAGAGCGCATTAACCACCTGCGCTCCCGCCGCCGTTCCGCAGCACGCCTTTTGAAGGAGCAACAGGAACAGCAGCAGAAGAACTCCTAGAGTTTTCCGCGGCATGAATTAAGCCCGTACCCCTTAGCTTTTTAGTTAAGGAGTACGGGCTTTTCGTTACTGCGCGGGCTACTTTTTCAGCTGCGCAATCTGGTGCTTAGCCAAATGACCGATCTCTTCGGCGAAGTCCGAAATCCAGCTGGCACCTTTGCGGACTTGCACGCCCAGATCGTGAATGGAGCCATCCTTGACCTCGCGGTTGACCAACTTCGATACAGCGCCGCCGAAGTCCTGCAGCTGCTCAGCTCGGTGGGCTACGCCCCACTTAGTCACCTCGAGCAGAGAATCTTTGACGAAGGAGCCATCGAGCTTGGACTCGCCGTATTCGCGCTCGGTAAAGGTAATGGGAACCTCGCGGACGTCGAAGCCAGCCTTAACCGCGCGGAAAGCCAAGTCCACCTGGAAGATGTAGCCCGCCTTGGACAACTCATCGAAATCGATGGATTCCAAAAGCTCGCGGCGGAAGGCACGGTAACCGGCGGTCATATCGGATAGCCCAGCGCCCAGCGCTACGGAGATGTAGATATTGCCCAAGCGGGAAAGGTACTCGCGGGAGGCCGGCCAGTTGACGGTCTCGCCGCCAGGGATGTAACGGGAGCCGATAACCAGGTCCGCACCCTTGTCTACCTCTTCCAGCAGCAGGTGCAGCTGTTCCGGTGCGTGGGAGCCATCTGCATCCATTTCACACAGCACCTGGTAGTCGCGCTCCAATCCCCACTCAAAGCCGGCGATATAGGCGCCCAACAGGCCGCCCTTGCCCTCGCGGTGAAGAACGTGGATGTGGTCGTCTTGCGCTGCAAATTCATCGGCCTTGTCACCGGTGCCGTCGGGAGAGTTATCGTCCACGATGAGGATTTGGACCTCTGGGACGGCCTCCCTAACGCGTCCGGTAATGAGGGGAAGATTCTCTATCTCGTTATAGGTCGGGATGATGACCAAGGTCGAGGATTCAAGCGTGCTCACAGTGTTTATGCTCCTACGTATGTCTCTGTGCCGGAGCGGCGCGGGGTGCGTCGCAGGCGGTTTGTGCGCAAAGCTACCAGTGCGCAGACTGTACCAATAATAACCATCAGCCATTGCAGGGGCGAACCAAACCTGACCGAAAAGGTCTCGCCGTTGCGCAATGGTAGCTGCTCTACTAGTGCGGCCGGAGTGAAAATTTCCGAAGACTGGCTAACGTGGCCATCAGGGTGAACGATGGCGGATACTCCAGAGGTTGCCGCCACTACTACGGCGCGGTCGGTCTCCATCGCACGCAGCCGGCTCATCGCCAATTGCTGATAGGTCATATCGGAGTGGCCAAAAGTCGCGTTGTTGGTAGGCGTCGTCAGCAGTTGCGCCCCATTTTTCACCGAGTCCCTAAAGGCATTATCGAAGGAAACTTCGTAGCAAGTAGCCACGCCCACCGGCACGCCCGCCATGGATACCACGCCTGGACCATCACCGGGTTTGAAGTTGCCAGCTAGGTTCACATAGTCGGAAAATTTGGCAAAGAAATCCCGCATGGGCATGGTCTCACCGAATGGTTGCAGGTACTTTTTATAGTGGTGGTCTCCTACTGTGTGGCCAGGGGCAAAGACCTGCATGGTGTTGCGGGCGCCCACCTCATCCCGCGTGGCGGTGCCAACCAAAACAGGTGCGTCTATCGCATCGACGGCGCCGCTGATCGCCGCGGCTGCCGTGCCGTCACGGAATGGGTTGATATCAGAGGAGTTTTCGGGCCAGATGACTAGGTCAATGTCCTTTTCGCGTGCGGCCAGCTTCTTTGTTTCGGCCACGTGGTTGTTGAGGACCGCCTGGCGTTGCCCGGCAAAGTCTAGGCCCATGCGAGGTACGTTGCCTTGGATGGCGGCAACCTTTGCTTTCCCGACAGTGGAATCGTCTCGGTTGATTCCCAGACCTGCCACCGTTGCGCTTGCAAGGGGAAGGATAGCTGCTAAGAGTGCGGCGCTCTTGGCCTTCCATCCGCGTTGAATCAGCAGCGCAGCGAGACCGCAGCCGCACAGGACCGTGGCTGCGGTAATGAGCGAGGTTCCACCCCACGGAGCCAGGTTGGCTAGCGGTCCGTCGATTTGTCCCCAAGCCAATTTCACCCAAGAGAAACCGCCGAAAGGTACCGAAGAACGCAGCACCTCCACCGCGAGGTAGAAGAACGGGAAGGCAATAAAACCGTATTTCCACCGCGCTACTGCCGCGCCGCCAAGGCCCAGCACAATGGCGTATACCGAAAGCCATATAGCCAAAGCGATGTATGGACCGCTGCCCACCAGCTCGCCGATCCAGGGCAGTGTGAGCAGATACAGCACGAGCGAATGTGTTACTGCAAGAAGCGCGCCCACACGGGCGGAAACGTGCCTAGTTCCCCACGGCAGCATGCTCGCGTACAGCAAGCCCACGCCCACAATGGCAGCCCACCACCAGCTACGGGGCTCTATGGCGGCATACGTGAGCAGACCAGAAAGGCCCGCCACAGCGAGGCGGGCAAGAGTCACCATCACTAGCTCTTTCCGCCTTTGGAGTCGCCACCGGAGGGTCTGAAGTCATCTGGATCCAGGTTCTCGCTCCAACGGCGGATCTCTTCCTCATCCAACACTTCATGCGGGCCAGCATCCTGCGTGCTGGGGTGCCCACTTTGTGTTGCTTGTCCACGACCAAAGGAGCCAAAGTCGCCATAAGAATCGTGCTGCTGCGCCATTGGGGTGGCCTCGTAGATCTTAACGCCCATGTTTTCGATCTTGCGGTACAAGGAGGCCGCCATCATCGTGCGGAAGACAGCGCGGGTCGGCGAGAAGATCAAGAGGGCCCCGAGGATCGTCGTCAAGAAGCCCGGCAAAGAAAGCAACATGCCGCCCACCAAGGTAAGGCCCACATTGCTGGCGGTCTTGCCCACATTGCCGCCGCGTACGACGTATGTACCGTCCCCTGTGCGTTCGACCTGCTTTCCCATCAAGCGGCGCACTTCAATGCCAGCGATGGACATTCCGAAGAACATGGTGACAAAGAGTGCGATAAGCGCCCAGCCAACGCCGATCCATTTTGAGACGGCCCAAAAAGTCAGGGTCTCTGCGACCATGTAGAGAGCAAAATACATAAACGGCATGGCCTCAGTCTAACGAGGCAGACTGATAAAGTGCTGGCAACACTCATGCGCGAAGGTGCAACCGCGGCAGGTTAGACTAGTGCGCATGTTTACTCCTGCGCTTTTTGAAGACCCCCAGTACGGCACGTGCATCCGCATCCACGTTGCCGGCGGCAGCACCCACGCCCAGGATTGGGTCACTTTGGCGCAGTGCGCCAGTGCTGTTGCGGATGGGTATGTCTACATCGACCGGTTCTCCGCAATCGAGTTGCGCGGCATTAAGGATGCGGAGGCACTCAATCAGCAGCTCCAGGAATTGCAATTGCGCGCAACGGCGATGCCGGTGCTGGCTTCGCCTTTGTCGGCGGAGGCCAAGCAAACGGCCCAGAACATCGCGGCTGAGCTGGAAGCGGCGGAAGGCGGTCCCGGGATTGCCGTCATTGCCCACGATGACGTACCGACCGGCGCGGCTGCAGTCAGCCTTAGCATCGACGGGGACGGAGCCCTGCGCCTTGAGCGTTCCCCGCTTGGCGACGCCCCCTCTGCCACACTGACTCCACAGGCTGCTGCCCACCACTATGAGGAGGCGCTCCAAGGCGCCGAATCCCTAGAGCATAATGCCTCCGACCTGGCAGAACCAGGCCCTATTGGCTGGCTAGATCAGCATTTGCCTGCCGGCATCGTTGATCTGGGTGCCGGCGTGCACCGCGGCGCCATCCCTGCCGAGTTTGCGCAGCTCATCGGCCAGTTAGAGGTAGACATCACCGTCACCCCATGGGGCGGATTAGTCTTTCACAATATTGCCGAGGGCGACGCCGAAGTGGTACTGCGAGTACTCGCCCCACGCGGATTCATCTTCGATATCAACTCTCCCCTGCTGCGCGCAGAGTAAAAAGAACGCAGGATCTAGCGCGGCATGTGCCGCCATATTGGGCGCGGTACAAGCCGCATGACCCACGCGAGGCCCTGCAGAGCCCGAGGAATCCATATGGTGTGCGAACGCGGCTTACCGCGCTGTGCATCGCGGGAAATACAACCGACAACGGCCTCGGCCACATCTGCCGGACGCACAGAAAGCGGCGCCGGCTTCATTCCTTCCGTTATGCTGCCGATGACAAAGCCAGGGCGCGCGGTAATAAGGCCTACCTGGCTGCCGTGCAGCTTGTCCGCCAGCCCCTGACAAAAGGCATCAAGACCGGCCTTGGTAGATCCGTACACGTAGTTTGCCCGGCGAGCCCTCCAGCCTGCAATCGAGGAAAAGGCGACGATATGGCCGCGGTCCATTCGCTGGGAAACCAGCGTAAGCAGTGAAATCTGCGCGGCATAATCGATTGTGGCGATGTCGACCGCGTGGAAAGCATCGCGTTCCGCCCGCTGCTGATCGCCCAGGATGCCAAAGGCGACGACAGCAAGCTCAAGGGGGCCTGCTAACTCTATGGCGCGATCGACCACACCGGCGTGGGACGGAAAATCTGCGGCGTCGAAATCGAGCAGATGCACGCTGCGCGCACCTGCCGCCCTGAGCTGGCCTTCCATGCCCTCCATTCCGTGGGTGCCACGAGCGGCGAGCACAATATCTTGGCCTGGGGCTACTCTCCTAGCGATTTCTCCGCCGATATCGCTGCGGCCTCCCAGAATTAGTACGCCAGCCATTAACGGACGTCACGCGGAGCTTGGTTCAGGGACTCGTAGCCATCGTTGGTAAGGACCACGATGTCTTCCAAACGCATGCCCCACTTGCCTTCCAAGTAGATACCCGGCTCAATGGAAAAGGCCATGCCCTCTTCCAAGGCGAGATCGTTGCCTTCCATAATGAAGGGCTCCTCGTGCGTGGACAGGCCGATGCCATGTCCGGTGCGGTGGACAAAGTAGTCGCCCCATCCGGCTGCCGAGATCGCCTGGCGGGCAATGGCATCGATGTCTGCGGCGGTGCTGCCGGGGTGGGATGCTGCGCGAGCGGCAGCTTGGGCGTCGGCAAGCACGGCGTAGGCATCCTGAAAATCCTGCGGGGCCGTGGAAATATCCCCGCCCACTACGTAGGTGCGGGTGCAATCGGAGTGGTAGCTGGAAGGCAAAGTGCCTCCGATATCGACGACGACTGGCTCGCCCTCAGCCAACTCGCGATCCGAAAAGCTATGGTGCGGGTTGGCGCCATTCGGGCCCGATCCGACGATGACGAAATCGATAACAGAGTGCTCCTGCAGGATGAGCTTTTCCAGTTCGTGGGCCACCTCGGCTTCGGTGCGGCCGGCCTGCAAAAGCTGTGGAACCTGCGCGTGGACCGCGTCGATAGCCTGCCCGGCCTTGCGCAGCTCAGCAATCTCAGCCTCGTCTTTGCGGGTAAAGAGTTCGGCCAGTGCGTAAGTGGCCAGTTCATAGCTGGCGTGTGGGAGCAGATCTTGGAAACGCAGCACGTGATCTGCAGTCAGCGACTGTCCCAGCGCTACCTTGCCTAGTCCGTCGCCTGCGCCACGCAGTGCAAGCTCATAAGGATTTTCTCCGTCATTCCAGCCACGCAACTCTACATCCAGCTCACCTACCGGTGCAGCCTTGATATCGGTGATATCGGTATTAGGCGCGACGATCCATGCATTGCCCTGCTGAGGCACGACCAAGACCGTCAGGCGTTCGTGGGAAGAGACCCAGGAGCCGGTGAGGTAGGCAAAGTCTGGTCCCGTGCCAATGAGGAGCAGATCGATGCCCTTGTCTGCAGCTGCCTTTTGTGCGGCGTGCAGACGCTGGGCGTAGACATCAGCGGAAAAAGTCTGAGTATCAGTCATGCCCCAGAGTCTACTCGTCCGCGCCGCGGATATTAGGCACCAATGGCTACGACACCGCGCTGAATTGCGTCGATGGCCCGGCGGGCATTGCGTTGAATCTCGCCGTCGTGCCCCGTTTTAGCCACTTGTTGCAGCAAGTTGATAACTTGGCGGCACCAACGGACAAAATCACCCGGGGTGAGCTCGGCGCCGGCTTCATTGGCCGCAGCCATGCAGTAGCCCAAGGGTGCGCCGGCCGCCCATTGGTGTACCGCCAAGGTGAACCCGGCTTCCGGCTCTCGGGTAGGTGGCAGCCGGTGGCGCTGCTCGTCAGCGGTAAGTTCGGTGTACACGCGCCACGTGGCATTCATAGCGTCAGCCATGCGCTCGGTGGCTGCTTCCGGTTGCCCACTGGTGGCATTGCGGTTTTCGAAACAGCACAGGGAGGCAACGCCGGCAAGCTCTGCGGGATCGAGTTCATCCCAAATTCCGCGCTTGAGGCATTGTGCGACGAGCAGATCGGATTCGCTGTGAATTTTGGCAAGGCGCTCGCCTTCTTCGGTAATAACCGGCGTGCGATCGGCACCGACCCCGGTGAATTCTACGTAGTCCATTTCTGCGAGGAGGTCCACGATGCGCTCGAAGGTGCGGCCCAATGTATCCGTAGCTTTATTGACCTTGGACTGCAGCTTGTCCCGATCACGCTCGCGCCGTGCAAGCTTTTGTGCCAGGCCCGCCAGCTGTTCGCGGTCAGTAGCCGGCCAATCGTGAGCTGGATGAGCACGCAGTGCGTCGCGCAACTGACCTACCCGCTTATTTGGCCGAGCGCGGGTGTGCGACTTCATGCGCTTGGGCCGGTCGAAGTGTTCGCGGTGCAAAACATCCTGCACATATCGAGTATTGCGGCGCGGGTTCTTGCGCACCGGCTTGGGGATCTTGATGCTACCGACTTGGATCGGTGGGTTATTGATTCCGGCTGCATCGATACGTCCCGACCACCCGGACTCAGTGGTAATCCACGGGCGAGGATCCGCGGTTTGGTTAGCGGGAGTAACAACCGCGGCGAGAATTGGACGCTTCTTGCCGGGCATGGCAATAACATCGCCCAGCTGCAGGCGTCCCAGTACCGCAATCACCTCTTGGTTGCGCTGGTTGGCACTATCGATTTTTGATTGCTTTTCTTCCGCTGTGAGCTCGCGGCGCAGGCGGACATAGTCCATGAGAACCTCGGCGGGATCTTCTCCGTCCTTAGCAGGCGGAGCAAGCGACGCCACGGCATCATCGAGCTGATTGCGCAGTTCTCGCACGCGATGCTCGGCGCGTTCAATCTCGCGAGTTTCCTCCACGACGGAGCCATCGGCTTGGAACTGTGCGAAGGACTTTTCCAAAAGGCGGAGAGATTCCTCGAAACCAAGCATGCCCAGCAAATTGATCGCCATATTGTAGCCCGGTGCAAAAGTGGAAATGAGAGGATACGTACGGGTAGAAGCAAGGCCAGCTACTTGACGCGGATCCATGGCGGGGGCCCACTGCACGACTGCATTGCCCAAGGTATCGATGCCACGGCGTCCTGCGCGGCCCGTCAGCTGCGTGTACTGGCCTGGGGTGAGATCGACGTGCGCCTCACCATTGAATTTGATGAGCTTTTCTAGCACCACGGTGCGCGCCGGCATGTTGATGCCGAGTGCGAGCGTTTCAGTAGCAAAAACGGCGCGGACGAGCCCGCGTACGAATAGGTCTTCCACGATATGCCGGAAGGCGGGCAGCATGCCCGCATGGTGTGCGGCAAAGCCACGGGACAGGGCTTCGCGCCAGCGCTTAAAATCTAGAACTTGCAGATCTTCTTCAGGGATACCTTCCACACCCGCATCGACGATGTCCTTGATCTGGCGCGCCTCCTCTTGGGAGGTAAGCACCATGCGGCTGCGCAGGCACTGATAGAGAGCGCCATCGCAGCCTGCACGGGAGAAGATGAAGGTGATCGCCGGAAGCATGTCCTGCGATTGCAATACCTTCAATACCTCTGGGCGGCCCAAGGGGCGATAGCGATCCTGCTGCCGGGCGGCGCCGGAGCGTCCCCTTCCTTTACCGTGGAATTCGCTGCGTCCGCCACCCTTGTGACGCGCACGCGCGCGAAAGCCCTTGCCAGACTTATAGTCCGCGCGACCATCGTCGGTATCGCCGGCCTCAAGGCGCTGGATCCTACGCTCTAGCTCGGCGTTGACCTGGCCGCCAGATTCTGGCTCGAAGAGCGGATAAATCTTGCGCCCCAGCATCATCCACTGGTCGAGGGGAACTGGGCGGTGTTCGGAGACGATGACGGTGGTATCGCCGCGCACGGTAGAAAGCCAATCGCCGAATTCTTCCGAATTGGACACTGTGGCAGATAGGCCGATGATGGAGACATGATCCGCGAGGTTGAGGATGACCTCTTCCCACACTGCGCCGCGGGAGGCATCAGCCAAAAAGTGGATCTCATCCATGACTACGTGGGTCAAGCGATCGAGGGCCGCGGATTCTGCGTAAATCATATTGCGCAGCACCTCTGTGGTCATGACGACGATCTCTGCATCAGGGTTGATCGATACGTCACCGGTGAGCAGGCCTACGGCTTCTTCGCCATGCTCTTCCACCAAGTCGTGGTACTTCTGGTTACTCAAGGCTTTAATCGGCGTCGTATAAAAGCACTTGGTTCCCCGGCTCAGCGCCAAAGAGACAGCAAATTCGCCCACGATCGTTTTGCCGGCGCCGGTCGGCGCGCAAACCAGTACGCCATGACCGTCCTCCACGGCTTGGCAGCCCTTTACCTGGAACTCATCCAAAGGGTATGGCAGGGCTGCGGTAAAGGAATCCAGATGAGTTTCAGTCATGACTCCCCAGGCTACCCGTGCCTAGAGGACATCGTCGAAAAAGCCGCCGCTGGTCGACGAAGTCCCACTGGCACCGGTGCTCCATGTCTGCTGCGGCTGCTGCTGTGCCTGTTGTACTGGCTGTGAAACGGGTTGAGAGGGCCCCGGTGAAGGGTTTACTCTGCTCGGCGCCTCGACAGGGGTTGGCCCGCCTATGGCTCCTGGTCCAGCGCCAAGCGGCGAAGCAGTCTCATCATCGAGATCCATCCACTCGGGGCGTTCGCGCTGCATGCGCTTATCGTGGAGGCGGCAGAACTGGAATGCGATCTCGATGAGCAAGATGAGTGAACCAGCCAGTACCACCATCGAGAAAGGATCCTGGCCTGGGGTGACAAAGGCGGCAAAAATCATCACGACGACAATGATGATACGACGCTTGTCTTTGACGTGTTCATATTCGAGCACGCCAATAAGGTTCAGGGACACGATAAGCAGTGGGATTTCAAAGCTGATGCCAAAGATAAGCAGCAGGGCCAAGAGGAAGTAGAAGTAGCGCTCACCGGTCAGGGCCGCTGTTTGATACTCGGCGCCGATGCCCATGAGGAATTCCAAACCCACGGACAAGATGAAATAGGCCAGCACGGCACCGGCAACGAATAGGCCCACCGCGGCGCTGACAAAGCTCAACGTGTAGCGGCGCTCGTTCTTATGGAGACCAGGCACAACGAAGGCCCAGACCTGGTACAGCCACACCGGCGAGGACAATACGGTGCCGGCCAAAGCTCCTACTTTCAGGCGCAATAGGAGCATTTCAAACGGGCTGGTGGCCAATAGACGGCACTCGCCGTCCGCGCTAAAGGAGGCGCGCTTATCTGGGGGCAGCGCACAATACGGCTCTCGTAGAATTTCACCTAACGGAGACAGCCCGAATGGTGCTCGTTGGTACCAAATGAACCCAATGATGGCCCCGACAACAACCGCTAACACGGAAATAATGATGCGACGGCGCAGCTCCTGCAGGTGCTCCACCAAGGTCATCTCCCCGGTAGGGTTCTTCTGCTTGCGCGAAAAGCGCAGCTTTCCCTTCACGCTCTTGCTTGCCTTCTGGGGAGATAGAGGCTGTGACTGTGACGACATCAGTGTGGCTCTTTCAACGCAAAGAAGCGAACACTTCCCTACTGCACGGATTGCGGGTGCATATCCGCGCGCTGCAGAGGTGTTCGCGCGACGACAGGTTAGGGGCGTTTACTGCTGAGTATTGGTGTTGTTCTGCTGGCCCGGCTGCATGTCTGGGCGGTTCCAGAATTCCTCATCGGACTGCTGCTTCTGGTTCAGCTGCGCCTGAGACTGAGAACGCTGGGCTTCCTCGGAATGCATCTCATTGACCTCAGACTTGAAGATGCGCGCGGAACGGCCAATAGAGCGTGCCAATTCCGGCAACTTCTTTGCACCGAATAACAAGACGATGACAAGAACGATTAGGCCAATTTCCATAGGTCCTATACTCATGGAGAAACCTCTTTCAACTAGTGCACCAGCATGCCGGAAAGCATCACCGCCAACTTATCTGCCGGCGGGCGGGCGCAGTAAACGGGCAAGTAACTGGCTACTGAGTATAGCCGCTCAAGGCGGTGTTTCCTCGCTCCGCAATGAGGTTTACCACGGATTGAGGAGCCACTACCCGCAACCTATCAGCTTGACCAAGGGCAAAGCGAATAAGCCAATCCACTGATCCCATTGGCATCGTTGCAGCTACTTCCCCATTTCCTAAGTCTTCACCCAGGCGCATATCGTAATACTCAGCCAGCCACGTGAATTCTTGGTTAATTGCTAGTTGCACGGTGTCCCCATCGCCCAAATTAAAGGGTGAAGAGGCATCAAAGTCGAGGTCTTTCAGGTGCGGCTGGGATTTTTCCTCCACGATACGAGCCTTACTAATGCGGTCGATGCGGAAGGTGCGATGCGCTTGCTTTGCTTCCTCCCAAGCGGCCACGTAGGGCTCGGAATCGACGATGAAAATGCGGGCTGGGTCCACCACCCTCTCGGATTCAGCATTTGAGGATGCGCTCCAGTAACGCAGCCTTACCCGCTTTCTTTCGTTGACTGCTTGGGTCAAAAGCGCCTGGATATCCGTCTCTTGAGGGGCGGGAGTAGACAGCGACTCATAGATGGCGGCTGTCTTTTCATCCATGATGCCGCGCAGCTTAGTGGCGGCGGATTCGACCGCGCGGGCGTCGATTAGCCCTGGCATCGCCTGCAAGGACTCCAGGGTAAGGAGCAAAGCACCGGCTTCCGTCGGGGTAAGGCGCAGAGCCTGGCTCAAGCCTTGATCATTGTGAATGGTTACCCCATCGCGATAACTGAAGGTGAGATCAATGAGATCCTCGGTATTGCGCCCAGTACCGGAACAAAAGAGCCGATCGAGGGCTTCTTTCAATTCGCCAGGATCCATACCCAAATCTTTGGCCGCTTCCATGGGCGTCTTGTCGGGGTGATTTTTGAAGTATGGAATCAGGTTTAAAGAGCGCACTAGCGCCTGGAGCTTTAGTGATCCGTCAGCCATGACTAGCCTTCCTCCTGCGATTATGACGCCTTGCGTAAAAGGGAGATGACCTCTTGGCGGACCCCGGCTGGTTCGAGCACCTGTACCGCTGGTGCATAGCCGGCCGCGGTCCGCACGAGCCAATCCTTATCCACCTTGTGCAGCAACACAGTGCCATCGGGTTGTTGCTCGCCGGCATCTAAAAGCTCTCGTGCCTGCCCGTCAGGGATAACGAGGCGCGCATCGACTTTTTCCCCTCGCTGCAGTGCACGCTCTACTAACACCTGCAGGTCTTCAGTTGGAGCGGGGTGCTCCGCGGGATCGTGCGAGCGCTTGATGTCAGAGACGCGGAGGGCGCGAAAGACGCGCGGTTCGTTGCGGTCCACATCGAATCCCACGAGGTAGATGCGACTGTCCCGGTTGACCACTCCCCAAGGGTCCATGACACGGCGTACCGGCTCAGTAGCCGGATTAGCACGGTAGGAAAACGTAATGCGGAGCTGATTGCGCACCGCAGCGAGCACCGCGGTGATGATTTCTGGGGCAAGTCGAGTGATGTCATTGACCGCCGTGTATACCGGTGCGCCTGCGAGGTTGCGTGAGGCGCCGCTGGCAGCAATCTTCGTCCATCCCGACAGGGAAAAATCGCTTAAGCCGCCGGTGGTACCCACGCCTCCTGCAATCCCTAGAACCATGGCCTCCTCAGGGGAAAACTCCACCGGAGGAAGCTGGTAGCTGCTCGAGTCAAGGCGATAACGCGCACCGTCTTCGCTACCGGAATGCACAATGGGCACCCCGGCGCGCTGGAGGGTTGCGATGTCTCGTGCAAGCGATTTGGCAAAGGCTTCATCTGACTTATCGCCGTATCCTGCTACATGACGGCGAATCCAGGAGGCAGTGCGGTCCGGGCTACCGCCGGAGTTGGCGGCGCCCTGTAGCGCGAAAGAGAGGTTGGTGAGTCTTTCTACCGCCTCATCATGCCGTTTCGGCGCGGGGTTGTGTGCTGCCACGTGTTGTGTTGTCTCCCTGGTGCGGCTCGTGTGCTTCTAGCTGTGGTGTAGACGCATATAGTCTAGCAACGCCTCGACCCGATCATCGTCGGCCACGAAGGGGTCTAGGAGCTCTTCGGTGCGCGGCTCTGGGCGGTTGACCTTGAGGCGCGTCCAGTCAACGGTGACGTTGGCCCCGAGGCTACGGGCAGCGGCAAGAAACTGGCCGCGCAGCGCAGCACGGGTGGTGGCAGGCGCTGTGTCCATAGCTCGTTCGATCTCGGAGTCCGTGATCCAACGTTCGATAAGGCCCTTGCGTAGCAAGACATGGTAGAGCCCGCGGCTCGGCCGGATATCGTGATAGGTCATATCAATCTGGGCGAGCTTGGGGTGTCCCCAGTGACCACCCAGCCGTTCGCGGTAGCGCTCGAGCAGTCCCAATTTAATGACCCAGTCGATTTCTCGGTCCACGCCGGAGAAGTCTTGAGTCTCAATGGCGTGCAGCGTGCGCTGCCAGAGATCCACCACGCGCCGCATTTCTGCCGTGGGAGTTCCGGCGTCTTCGCGTTCTTCCAACCATTGGGTTGCGCGCTGGCACAGTTGCTGTTGGACCTCGAGCGCGGTGACGGATCCCCCTCCTGCGAGTGGTAGTTCGGTCAAACCCGTCATATCGCGCGCGATGGCGCGAATATGGTGAATGGGTTTTTCGATGTCGAACTCCGGCAACTCAAATCCTGCCTCCAGCATTTCCAAGATGAGCAGAGTGGAGCCCACTTTGAGCGCCATGGTGGGCTCGGCCATAGTGGAGTCACCCACGATGACGTGCATGCGGCGGAAGCGTTTGGAATCGCCGTGCGGTTCATCGCGGGTATTGATGATGGGACGCGAGCGGGTGGTGGCAGAAGACACGCCTTCCCAGACCTGGTCTGCCCGCTGCGAGAGCAGGAATTGGGCGGGCTTATCGCCCTTAGCGGGCTGGATCATGCCGGTGCCGCAAATGAGCTGGCGGGTAATAAGGAACGGAAGGAGCGCCAGCCCCACATCCTTGAGCACCATGTGGCGGCTGATGAGGTAGTTTTCGTGGCAGCCAAAGGAATTTCCGGCTGAATCCACGTTGTTTTTAAACAGGTACACCGTGCGCGGGTGCCCCTCGGCGGCAAAGGCCTGTTCAGCTTGTTCGCCCAGCCGGTTGACTATCGCATCGCCGGCGCATTCATAGGCCAGAAGCTGGCTCAAGCTATCGCACTCGGCGGTGGCTACCTCAGGGTGGGAGCCGACGTCGAGGTACAGGCGGCTCGCGTTGGTAGAAAAAATATTGGACGAGGAATGCTCTTGGACGATGGGCCGGAAAAGCACGCGCGCCACTTCATCGGGGCTCAGGGCGCGTTCTCCTGGGCCCGCGCTGGTGGTTAAGCCATATTCCGTCTCGATGCCCATGATGCGACGGGCGAAGACAGGATGCTGGTCACTCACCCTTACTGCCCGCCTTTTTGGACATAAGAGCGCACGAATTCCTCGGCGTTGTTTTCTAGCAGCCCATCGATCTCATCGAGCAATTCATCGGTGCTGGTGGTATTGATGCTAAGCTGCGTGGTGGTAAACTCTTCCTCTCCGGCGGAGTCATCGCCGCCGTGTCCGCCGGTGACCTGGGACTGGTCAGTAGACATAGGGTGTGTGTCCTTTCCTTCGCTTCTGCCTTAATAGTTGGTTATTAATTACGGTACTCGGGGTGGATACCGCTGTCAGTTAGTCCCTGCAGGAGATCCTCCACGGTGCGTGCGGCTTCGATGATCTCCCCACATTCGGCCCGGGTAAGACCGGTGGTCTCATCCATCGGAACGGTGGCCCAGGGCGCTGCAGATCCCTCACCTACCCGAACGGTGAGGCTTTGCCAGCTCGCGGCAATAATGTCCTCGCCGAATTTCTGCGTTACTCGTCCGCGGAAATACGCGCGGGTATCCTCCGGAGGAGTGCTGGCAGCGCGTTCTATATCTGCGGTGCTAAAGAGCTGGCGCATCTGCCCTTTGCGCACCAGTGCGTGGTGAAGGGATTTGGCAGGATCAATCTCTGCGTATTGCAGGTCAATCAGGCGCAGCTTTGGGTCGGCCGGGTCGATACCGCGGTCGAGGTAGCCCTTAATCAGGCGATACCTCGCCACCCAATCCAAAAGGTGCGCGGCCTGCATCGGATCTTCCGCCAAGAGTGCAACTACCTCGTCCCAGGCCGCGAGCACCTTGTGATCGGCTTCTGTGCGTGGGGTTACGCGGGCGCGGTATTCGGCGAGAAGCTCTAGGGCGGTGAGCTGGCGGGCGTTGGCAAGCTGGAGCCGATGCTGAAGGCTCAGGTCGCGGCTCACGCGTGGGACTTCCGCCACTGCATCCTTCAAGTGGAGATCGCTAAAGTCCACGCCCTCCTCAATCGCATCGAGAACCAACGAGGTCATGCCCAGTTTGAGCAGCGTGGAGGTCTGCGACATATTCGCATCTCCGATGATGACGTGGAGGCGGCCAAAGTCCGCGTGCACCGCATGCGGCTCGTCGCGGGTATTGATGATTCCTCTGTTGAGGGTGGTTTCCAGCGAGATTTCTTGCTCTATATAGTCCGCACGTTGGGAGATCTGGAAGCCTGGCTCCTCGCCGAATTCCCCGAGCCCCATGCGTCCGGCACCGATAACTACCTGGCGGGCTACGAAGAAGGGGATGAGGGCCTGCGCCATAGTGTCAAAATCCGTGGCACGGGAATACTGATAGTTCTCGTGCGAGCCATAAGACGCGCCTTTGCCGTCCACGTTGTTTTTATAGAAGCGCAATGCAGGGCACGGATCGTGGTTAGCAAGGACCGACTGTCCTTGCTCAGTAAGCCCAGCTACGGCCGCGGCAGATTGCAGGAGCGTGGCGTCACCTGCGGCGTCGTAAAGCGTAGCTTCCCAGGCATTGGTGCATTCCGGTGCGGAATATTCTGGGTGGGCGTGGTCCACATAGAAGCGCGCGCCATTAGCCGTGACCACATTGGCCACCCCGATGGCGTTGGGGTCAACCACGGGCACGGTGTGATAGCGCTTGAGATCAAAGCCGCGGGAATCACGCAGCGGGTGTTCTTCGGCAAAGTCCCAGCGCGAGCGCGCCCCAGTGTGCAGCGCGGCATACGCTACCACCGCGTGCGTGGAAGAAATGATGGGCGAATACTCCGGCAGCTCCGGGGTGGCGATTCCGTACTCGGTCTCGGTACCTACAACGCGTCTCATGCGCTCCTCCTAGCAGTCAGCAGCTCCACCCGCTCAACGCGGGCACCTGCATGGTCTTGGGAGATGATCTTGGTCCACTCCTCCGGGTTGGTAGAGGTGGGCACGTACTCGGATTCGGCGCGCTCGGCCGCGATGGCCTGGAGCAAATGCTGCTTGGCGATGCCCCCGTGGCGCCCGCCTATCCCCTGCTCACTGTTCGCACGCTGCTGCAGTTCGTCCTTAATAGCTAGCTTCTTGGCGCGGGAGAGGATATTGGCAATCATCGCGCCGGAGACAAAGTCCCGGTAGTGTAAAATTTCGCGCTCCCCGCTGGAAAAGTGCAGCTGCACAAAGGGGCGATCGGCATAAAGCTCGTCCACCGCGGCGCCGATGAGCTCCTCTAGCCTGCCCTGGTGCGGCACGGATTCTGCAAAATGGCGGGCAAAGATTTCGCGGGCGCCCTGTTTATTTGGCCGGTTGACCCGGATCTTGATATCCAGCCGGCCGGGGCGCATGATGGCGGGATCGATGAGCTCCTCGCGGTTGGTAGCGCCAATAACGATCACATTGGATAGGCTTTCTACTCCGTCGAGCTCCGTAAGCAGCTGCGGCACCACCGTGGTTTCCATATCCGAGGACACGCCTGAGCCGCGGGTGCGGAAGATGGATTCCATCTCATCAAAAAAGATGACCACCGGCCGGTCAGAACTCAGCTGGGCTAGTTCCCGGGCGCGCTCAAAGATAAGGCGGATGCGGCGTTCCGTCTCGCCTACATACTTATTGAGCAACTCTGGTCCCTTGACATTGAGGAAGTAACTCGGCCCATCACTGCCCAGTTGCTGCGCCAAGGAATGGGCCACGGCCTTGGCGATGAGCGTCTTACCGCACCCGGGCGGGCCATAAAGGAGGACGCCCTTAGGCGGCTGTAGCTCGTAGTGGTGATAGAGGTCCGGATGGATAAACGGCAGTTCCACGGAATCGCGGATCTGGGAAATCTGCTCGTCTAGTCCGCCGATGTCCTCGTAGCGCACATCGGGGACCTCCTCAAGGGAGAGCTGGGAGACCTCCGTCTTTTCCACCTTTTCCAGCGCGATGGCAGCTTTGGGATCAACGAGCACGATTTCACCTGCTGGCACGCGGGTTTCCTCGCGCAGTGCCTGCGATAGCAGCACCACCTTTTCCTCGCCGGAGGAATTTGCCACGATGAGGCGGTGATCTCCTAAGCGCTCGACCACGGTGGCGAGCTCACCCGTGCGCTCGGGCGCGCACCCTTCTACCACTACGAAGCCATCGCTCAAGCGAACCTGCTGGCCGGCCACTAGGCTGCCTGGTTCCACATTGGGCGAAACCTTTAGCTGCATCACGCGGCCGTTGGTGTAGACCTCTGCGGTGGTTCCCACCTCGCTGTGGGTAGGCGAATAGCCTAAGAAAACGCCGTAGGTCGATGCCGGCTCAGCCAGCGCGTTAAGCTCCGCAAAAAGCTGTTCGAGCTTCCCACGCGATTCCTTTAATAAGCCCGCCAACTTCTGATTGCGGGCAGCAAGCTGGCTGATCTGCCGCTTATAGTCCGTGGCTTCATCCATGCCCACTACTCTAACGCGGCCCAGTCGGCGAAAGAGGGCAGTTGCGCTTTAAATTCTGGGCGCTGAGACGAGCCTATTTCCAGCTTTACTTGCGGGCGCGGCGCTGCGGGCGCGGCGGAGTGACGCCATCAGCCAAGCGGCGGGTCCAGATAAGGAAGGCGGTATGCGCATTCATGCGGTGCTCCGGGCGGGTAGCCAGGCCTTCGACCTTCCATTCGCGCACCAGTGATTCCCAGGCCTTAGGCTCGGTAAAGCACTTAAGCTCGCGAATTCCTTCCATGACCTTCATCAACTGCGGCACCGTTGCCACGTAGGTCATGAACACTCCGCCAGGGATCAGAAGATCGCGCACTGTCTCCAGGTGCTCCCAGGGCTCGAGCATATCGAGGATCACGCGGTCTACCGGCCCGCCCACGTCCTCGGCGGTGACATCTCCTAAATCGCCGAGGCGCGGCGACCACCACTCGGGCTGCTCGCCAAAGTATTCCTTGACGTTATCTACCGCATACTCGAGGTGGTCATCGCGCACCTCATAGGAATACACATGACCTTCCGGCCCCACGGCGCGTAGCAGGGACATGGACAGCGCACCCGAACCGGCACCGGCCTCGAGCACGCGCGCACCCATGAAGATATCGCCCTCTACCAAAATCTGCGCCGCATCCTTGGGGTAGATCACCGCAGCACCACGCGGCATCGACAGCACGTGATCCACCATCAGGTGACGGAAAAGGAGGAAAGAGGAGCCAAGGGTGGATTCAATAACCGAGCCCTCGTCCATACCCACGATGTCGTCATGATTAATGATGCCCTTGTGGGAGTGGAACTGGCCTCCTTCTTCCAGAATGACCGTGTAGTGGCGCCGCTTGGCGTCGGTAAGCTGCACGCGGTCGCCATAGGCAAAGGGGCCGGAATAAGCCATGTCTCAAGACTCCTCGAGGTTGCGGTTACTATCCCACCAAGTATGCCTCAAGCGCCTGCGCGAGCCATACTTGGTCCCGCTCGCCCACCATTTCTCGCGCCGAGTGCATGGACAGCATGGGCACGCCCACATCGACAGTGTCGATGCCCAAACGCGTCGCAGTAATGGGACCGATGGTCGAGCCGCAGGGCACATCATTATTGCCCACAAAACGCTGCACCGGTACACCGGCCCTGCCGCACGCTGTTTCCCACAGCGCTACCGTAGTGGCATCGGAAGCATAGCGCTGATTGCCGTTGATCTTGGTTACTGGGCCTTTGCCGATGATCGGATGGTGCGTGGGATCGTGCTTGCTCACGTAGTTGGGGTGCACCGAGTGCGCTGCATCGGCCGAAACACAGCTCGAGCGTGAAAACATCTGGAAACGCTCCTCCTCGTTAGCTCCCAGCGCGCGCGCCGTACGAGTAAGTACATCCGCCAGGATGGGGCCGCCCGCACCGTAGCGCGAGCTGGAGCCCACCTCTTCGTGGTCAAAGGCCATCATGACCAAGATATCCTTGCCCTGATTTCCCTCGGCGGCCTTCTTCATCGCCTCCAACGAGGCATGAACGGAAGAAAGGTTATCCATGCGTCCGGCCGCGATGAACTGCTCGCCGGTGCCAAAGACTTCGCCGCGAGCGGCATCGGCCGTAATCAGGTTGAAGGAAGCAATATCCTGCTTGGCGACACCCACCTTCTCCCCCACTACCTGCAAGATGGACGCCTCCGGGTCACCGACGCTCAAAACTGGCTGCATGTTGTGCTGGCGATCCGGCTTAAACTCATCTTTGCGGTAGAGGTGGATTGCCAGGGACGGAAGGCGCAGTACCGGGCCAGTATTGACCAGATGCCGCGTGCCATCCTTGGTGACAATCTGCCCAGCCACGGTCAGCTCCCGGTCAAACCAAGTATGCAGTAGCGCCCCTCCATAGATCTCTACTGCCACCTGCTGCCAGCCGGCCGCGGAAAAGTCCGGCGTGGGCTTAAGAACCAAGCCCGGCGAATCTGTATGGGACCCTACGATGCGGAAACCAGAATTCTTATCCGCTCCCTCTGGCACGTACCACGCCGCTACCGCGCCGCCGCGCACCATGACGTGGCCGCCAGGCGCAGCGGACCACTGCGTTCCCTCATCCTGTACCTCAAATCCCGCCTCGCGCAGCTGGCGGGATACCTCATCGGCAGCGTGGTACGAAGAAGGAGAAGCAGCAATGAAATCTAGGAAATCTGCGGTATAACTCATACCTCCTAGCTTGCCACGAAACGCGCGGCGATAGGCTAGATACACCATGGCTACTTCATCTACACCCCGACCGCTCGCCCTGTCGCCCTCGCGCGCCTCCGACTATAAGCAGTGCCCGCTGCTTTACCGCTTCCGAGCCATTGACAAGTTGCCCGAGCCCAAGACCATTGCGCAGGTCAAAGGAACCCTAGTGCACGCCGTGCTGGAAGAAATGCACAAGCTACCGCGTGCAGAACGCACCTATCCTGCCGCAGTGAAGATGATTAAGCCCTCTTGGGCAGAGATGACCGCTAAAGACGAGGAGCTTTTAGAGCTCGTGCCAGAAGAAGACACCTACGACTTCTTCGTCGCTGCCAGAGATCTGCTCAAAGGTTATTTCCAGATGGAAAATCCGCAGGGCTTTGATTGCCAAGAAACCGAGATGTACGTCAACACGGTTCTGCCCAACGGCGTCCCCGTCCGTGGCTTCATCGACCGCGTGGACCGCGCACCAACCGGCCAGGTGCGGGTCGTGGACTATAAAACAGGCAAGAAACCCCTGCCCCGCTATTCTCAGGACGCGCAATTTCAAATGCGCTTTTATGCGCTGGTTTACTGGCGCATCCTAGGCACTATCCCTCATCAACTCCGCTTGATGTACCTCAAGGTCTTGGACTCGATGTTTCTTAGCCCAAACCGTGAGGAACTCGAATACTTCGAGCGCGATCTCGGCGAATTGTGGGCCAAGATTGAGGCCGATGGGCGCGCCGGGGACTTCCGCCCGAAGCCGTCTAAGCTGTGCGGTTGGTGCGCCCACCAGGATCTCTGCCCCGAGTTTGGCGGCACTCCGCCGCAGTACCCGGGTTGGCCGGGCTCAGCGGCAGATACAAAGGATTAGCACCCCACCTGCCTAGAAGAGGCCCGAAATGGTGCCCTGCTTATCGACGTCGATATTATTCGCCGCCGGCTTCTTAGGCAGCCCCGGCATCGTCATAACGTTGCCCGTAAGCACGACGATAAATCCCGAACCGGTACGCGGCAGCAATTCGCGCACATGCAGGGTATGTCCTTCCGGCGCTCCCAATGCGGAGGCATCATCGCTGAAGGAGTATTGCGTCTTCGAAATAACCACGGGCAGCTTATCCCAGCCATTGTCCTGGATGTACTTCAGATCCTTGAGCGCCTTTGCCCCGTACTCCACACGGTATGCGCGATAGATCTCGCGAGCGATGGTCTCGATGGAGGCCTCGATTCCCTCCTGCGGATCGTAGAGCTGCTTAGCACCGCCCTGCAGGTTCTCCAGCAAGGTCTCTGCCAGCTTGGTAGCTCCCGCGCCACCCTCAGACCACACGTTGGCTTCCTCTATTGCCACACCAAAGTCCTTGGCCCACTGCCGCATGAATTCTCGCTCCGCCTCAGTATCAGACCAAAAGAGGTTGAGCGCTACTACCGGTTTGATCCCGAACTTGCGCAGGTTTTCTACGTGGCGCTCTAGGTTGACAATGCCCGCCTTCAGGGCGTCTAGGTTCTCCTCGGTGAGCTTATCCTTGGCCACACCGCCGTTGTACTTCTGTGAGCGGATGGTGGCGACAACGACAGCGCCGGCGACATCTAGATCACCGAAACGTGCCTTGATATCCAGGAATTTTTCGCCACCCAAATCAGAGCCGAAGCCTGCCTCGCTTAAGACGATATCGCCAAATTGCAATGCGGTTTGGGTCGCCAACAGGGAGTTACATCCATGCGCAATATTGGCAAAAGGCCCACCGTGAACCAGCGCCGGAACGCCGCCTAGGGTTTGCACTAAGTTCGGATTCAAAGCATCGCGCATGAGCGCCGTGAGTGCACCATCGGCATTAAGCTCGCGGGCGGTGACAGGGCGCTGATCATAGGTGAATCCAATAGTGATGTCGCCAAGGCGTTTCTTTAGGTCTTCGAGGCTCGTGGCCAAGCACAAGATGGCCATGATTTCAGAAGCAGCGGTAATGGTGAAACCGGTCTCGGCAGGTACCCCGTGAGCTGGCCCGCCCAAACCCGTGACTACGTTGCGGAAAGCGCGGTCGTTGACGTCCATGCACCTTTGCCAGGTCACGCGACGCGGGTCGATGCCGAGGGAATTTCCTTGGTGGATGTGATTGTCGATGATGGCGGCCAAGGTATTAGTAGCGGAGGTAATCGCGTGGAAATCGCCGGTAAAGTGCAGGTTAATGTCCTCCATAGGGACAATTTGTGCGTAGCCGCCGCCGGCTGCACCGCCTTTGATGCCCATGACTGGGCCTTGGGAGGGCTCGCGGAGGGCAACGATGGCCTTCTTTCCCAATTTATCTAAGGCGTCCGTAAGGCCGATAAGGACTGTGGACTTGCCTTCCCCGGCAGGTGTGGGCGACACACCGGTAACAAGCACCAGCTTTCCTTGATTTTCTTTAGCGTAGTCGACCTTGGTGATATCCACCTTGGCCTTAGTAGTGCCATAAGGAATTACGGCGTCAGAAGGAATGCCTGCCTTAGCGGCAATCTCCGCAATTGGTAGCAAGTTATGGGCTTGAGCGATTTCAACATCGGATGGCTGCGTAGTCATGGCCTCAGCCTACCGAGCAGTCAGATGGAATAAAGCGCATTTGCCAATAAAAGTGAATTGACTCATGGCATAAAAAGTCGACCAACCGAAAAGGCGCCCCCAAGAGGGCGCCTCATGCATGAACTGGAGATCGTCCTATTACAGGATGACGAGACCGAATGCGTAGCCCAAAAGGACAGAAAGCACGATGCTGACCGTTCCCGGAATAAGGAACGGGTGATTGAATACGGCCTTGCCAATTCGGGTAGAGCCCGTATCGTCCATCTCCACCGCTGCAAGCAGCGTTGGGTAGGTCGGCAAAATAAACAGTGCCGACACGGCCGGGAAAGCTGCGACTGCGGTAATTGGGCTGACCCCCAATGCCAGTGCTGCCGGCATGAGAGCCTTGGTGGTGGCAGCCTGCGAGTACAGCAATGCCGCTGCGAAGAACAGAACTACGGCGAGCAACCACGGCGAAGACTCGATGACGCTGCCGGCCATGGACTGGATATCGTCCATGTAGTGGTTGATAAGGCTGGTGCCCAACCAAGCAACGCCCAACACACAAATACATGCAGACATACCGGACTTGAATACTGGGGTGTTTAAAACGTCTGCGGCAGGAACCTTGGTCATCATCACGATGATGGTGGCCGCGGTCAACATCACCGTCATGATGGCCTCATTGCGCGGCAAGGTTGGCTCTGCGATAAGACCAACCTGCTCGGAGGTCAGCGTTGCCCATGCCATCACAATAACGATGGCGACCAAAAATACGATCACAGAAGCTTTGGCGCCCTTCTGCGGTGCGAAATTGCCTGCGCCGAGCGGTTCCTTTACGAGGCCTTGAGCCTTGCGTTCCTGATAGACCGGATCATCATCTAGTTCTTTTCCAAACTTATTGGCAATCCAAGCAGCCGGGAAAATGGAGAGGAACGTTGCCGGAATGACCACTGCCAATACCTGTAGATAGCCCACATTCATCGGCTCCAACAAACTAGCCAGCAAAACAACGGCTGCGGAAATTGGTGAAGCACAGATAGCCATCTGGGAGGCTACAACCGCAATAGAAAGCGGACGGGAGGGACGAACTTTGCCCTCTTTTGCTACCTCCACGATGACCGGCAGCGTGGAAAACGCGGTGTGACCAGTACCGGCAAGTACTGTCATCAGCCAAGTAACCACCGGTGCGTAGAAGGTAATGCGCTTAGGATTCTTGCGCAAAAACTTTTCGGCAATATGCACGAGGTAGTCCATGCCACCGGCGCGCTGCATAGCCGCAATCGCGGCAATAACAGTCATAATGATGCCGATGACATCAAACGGGATGTCTTCCCTTGTGATGGGAACGCCGGTGAGACCGAGTATCAGCACACCGAGGCCGCCGGCCATGCCAATGCCGATTGATCCAATTCTCGCGCCCAAGAAGATAGCTGCGAGAACGATGAGAATATGAACAATAACCATGGACTTACTCCATACGCTCTGTACGCAAACGATGAGCATGCATCTCTCTGCAGAGTGCATGCCGCCTAGACAATTTCTATTTTGCACCCACTAGGGTGATTTATTCATTCAAAATGCCCGTTTGTGTTTATTCCCACATGTGTTTAGGTTCTCGCTATAAAACGCTCGGTATTTGGCTATTCATTTGCCCAGCTTAGAGGCTCGGAACAACAGTGGGAACAATGGGGCCGCCCCATAGAAAACACCTCCGCTGAAGTTGCCGTTTTTCCAACGCATGCGCACTGGAAGCGACAAGTCCTACGGAGGTGTTTGGGACCAGGGACTCAGCCCTGCAGTTTATGCGGCGATCCGGCTTTAATCTTCGTCGATGAAGAGCTGACCGCGGAACTCTGGATGCATGAGGTTTTCTACCGAAAGCACCTTGTTCAAGGTTGCCTCATCAAGCAGTCCCTTCTCCAGAACCAGCTCCTTGACGCCCTTGCCGGTCTCTAGGGATTCCTTGGCAATCAAATCACCATTGTGGTGGCCGATGAATGGGTTCAGGTAGGTGACGATACCAATGGAATTTTCCACGTATGCACGGCACACGTCTGCATTAGCAGTAATGCCGGTGACGCACTTCTCGTGCAGTGCATCAACGGCGTTACCCATGATGCGAATGGACTGGAACAGTGCCTCACCAATCACCGGCTCCATCACATTGAGCTGGAGCTGGCCAGCCTCAGCAGCCATGGTGACCACGTGGTCATTGCCGAAAATCTTAAAGCACGTCTGGTTAACAACCTCCGGGATAACGGGGTTGACCTTGCCCGGCATGATGGAGGAACCGGCCTGGCGAGCAGGCAGATTGATTTCAGCCAAACCGGCGCGCGGACCAGAAGACAGCAAACGCAGGTCATTGCAGATCTTGGCGAGCTTCATTGCTGCGCGCTTGATGGTGGAATGCAGCAGGACATAAGCACCACAGTCAGAGGTAGCCTCAATGAGATCGCGTGCGGTCTTCATCTCAAGGCCGGTAACCTCAGACAAGGCAGCGGTGACTTGGTGGCGATATCCAGCTGGGGTATTCACGCCGGTACCAATTGCGGTTGCGCCCAAGTTGATCTCGAGGAGGCGACGCTGTGCATCGCGCAGCAAAGCCTGCTCCTCGTTGAGATTATTGGCAAATCCCTTGAACTCATCGCCCAAGGTCATCGGTACCGCGTCCTGTAGCTGGGTACGTCCCATCTTTAGGATGTCCTGGAACTCATTGCCCTTATCCTGGAATGCGGCGCGCAGGCCGTCCATGCGCTCAATGAGGTGGTCGACGGCTGCGTGCAGTCCCAAACGGAAGCCGGTCGGGTATGCATCGTTGGTGGACTGGGACATGTTCACATCATCGTTTGGGTTGATGATGTCGTAGGAACCCTTTTCTTCACCGAGGTACTCCAGCGCAAGGTTGGCAACGACCTCATTGGTGTTCATATTCAGCGAGGTACCAGCGCCGCCCTGGAATACATCCAGCGGGAACTGGTCCATGCAGCGGCCTTCTTCCAAAATCTGGTCACATGCCCAGATGATGGCCTCAGCCTTCTTCTTCGGCAGCACGTGCAAGCGGCGGTTTGCCATCGCGGCCGCCTTCTTGACCTGAACCATGCCGCGAATGAAATGCGGGATGGTGTTAATGGTCACATAAGAAATCTGGAAGTTGTCCATAGCGCGGACGGTGTGGACACCGTAGTAAGCGTCAGCGGGAACTTCCAAGGAGCCAAGAAGATCGGTCTCGGTACGAGTCTTCTTGCTGGAGTTCTTAGGTGTCTTTTGCTCGGCCACCTTCTGCTGTGCGGCGTGAGTGGAAGTATCGTCTTTCTTCTTCACGTCCTTTGCTGCAGACTTGGTGTCCTTTTCTTCTTTCTTAGAGGACTTTGCCATGATGGCTCGGCTCCTTTACCTGTCGAGACTTATATTCGAATGAGTAACCTCAAGCGCTAATGTTAGCCACGACTGAATCTATTTGGGCCGACCCAGAATATTTACTCCCCCTAAAAGCGGGCGATGCGCAAATCAGAAGCCAAAATAGCTTCCGCCCCTAATTGGGAAAGCCGGTCCATCACTTGGTTAGCTTGCTTCTGCGGAACCATCGCGCGCACCGCCACCCAATCTTCGCGGGCCACAGGAGAAACCGTAGGACCAGTTAATCCCGGCGTAATACCAGCCGCTGCGTCCAAGTTAGATTTGGCAATGTTGTAGTCAATCATCAAATAGGTGCGAGCATGCAGGATTCCCTGAATGCGGCCCAGAACCACCTGCTCTTCTTCAGTGATTTCTACGCCGGTGCGCTTAATAACTACAGCTTCAGACTCGATAATGGGCTCGCCAAATGGAGCCAAACCTTGTTGGCGCAACGTAGTACCAGTTGACACGACATCAGCAATGACATCGGCGACGCCGAGCCGAATGGAAATCTCCACGGCACCGTCGAGCCGAATTACATCGGCCTCAATGCCTTGTTTCGCAAGGTTGGTGCGGACAAGATTTGGGTAGGACGTTGCTACGCGGCGCCCGGCCAGTTGAGAGATTTCCCACTCTTCTCCTTGCGGGGCGGCATACCGAAAAGTTGACGCGCCAAAGCCTAACGGTAGGACTTCTTCAAATTGTGCCTTGGAATCAAGCGCTAGGTCGCGGCCGGTAATGCCCAGATCCAAAACTCCACGAGCGACATAGATGGCAATATCCTTCGGCCGCAGGAAGAAGAACTCTACATCGTTTTCTGCATCAACAACGTTGAGCGCCTTGGAGTGGCCACGGCCTTTGTAGCCGGCCTCCGTAAGAATCTCCACGGCGGCTTCTGATAGAGAACCTTTGTTGGGTACAGCTATCTTAATCATGATGTTCCTTCCATCGCGCCCCTGCCGGGCTATTAGAGATATTTGTAGATGTCCTCAGGACTTAACCCGCGCTTGAGCATCATGACTTGCGTCCAATAGATAAGTTGAGACATTTCTTCCGCCAGTTCGGCATCGGATTGGTACTCCGCGGCGATCCAAACTTCCCCTGCCTCTTCGATAATCTTCTTGCCAATGTGATGTTCGCCTTCGTCTAGGGCGGCGACGGTGCCCGACCCGGCTGGACGCTGGGTGGCTTTGCGGGCTAGTTCAGCAAAAAGGGTCTCAAAGTTCTTCACGCCTACCTATTGTTCCATAGGTAGATATGGAATGTAAGGGAACGCCGGTTTTACTGCTGCGCTGAAATCTTCCTAAACCAGTCGTATACATCCAAAGCCGTTGCACCTTCAAGGTGACGGGAATCGCGGAGGAGGGAAACCTCCGTTACTCCTGCTGGGACCTCTACCCCGTTATCCTCTGGCAAGCCGATAACGATACAGCCCGCATCAACTGCCGCACGCATACCAGTCGCGGAATCTTCAAAAACCAAACAATTCGCAGGGTCAGCTCCGACGCGGCGGGCGGCTTCGCGGTACATATCTGGTGCAGGCTTTCCGGCCGGCACCTCATCTCCGCAGATGGTATCGACAAAATGCTCGCGCCCAAGCGCCTGGATAGCTGCATCTGCCACGTTACGTTCGGTATTGGTGGTGACCATCATGGGTATGTCATCTGCCTCAAGCTCTTCCAACAGCGAGGCAATGCCGGGGAAGACTTCCAGTTTGCTGGCGAAAAGCCGTTTGACATAGTCAAACATCAACTTACGATACCGCTGACTATCACCGGATTGAAGAGTTACGCCTGCATTATCAGCACAGATGCTCAAGGTGGTGTCAAAGGTCGCGCCTACTGTAGCGAGGCGCTGAGTAGGCGTTAGCCGTTTCCCTAGAAGCTCCGAAAGGTAAAAGGTAGCCTCTGCCCACAGCGGTTCCGAGTTAGTTAGCGTGCCATCCATGTCCCAGAAAATGGCGGCCGGCTTTGTTTGTTTGGAAGCGCTATCGGGGTATGACAAGAGGATTGAACTAACTTTCTCAATTGAATAGGCAATGGTAACGAGTACGCATCACGTGCACGACTTTAAGAACTGGGCAGCGAGTTTGCGCTACCTAGATGCAGATTTCGTCCAGGGTTTAAGGGCGGTGACTAAAAGTCCAGCTCCGGAATCTGGGACAGTGCTTCATCGTCTGCCCCAGTTGCCGCGCAGGCATTATAGATGAGCTCGGAAAGCTCTTCCTTTTCCTCCGGTTCAAGCACAGCATCATGCTGGGCGCGGTTGAAATCGGCTAACTTGCGTACAGTCTTGGACAAAACGCTTAGCAGTTGCGGCCCGTCCGGATCATCTGGAAGCGCATCCAGCCCATCCAACATCTGCTCTAGGTAGCCGCGCAGCTCCGGAAGCACGCTGGCATCAAAGGGGGCCTCCCAAAACTCCTTTTCCTCCTCTTTGAGGTAATCGCCGGTAGCGAAGGATTTCAGGTCATTGATGAACTCATCTACGGTGGGCTGGAAATCGGCGCGAATGCTCATGATGTAGATACTGCCCTATCTTGGCTAGGCCTGCACGCCGAGGAGCGAATTTAGTGCAGTGCGGACCAAATCGGCCGCCCCTTCTTCCTCCGCGCCCCGGTCGCCTTCCGCCCAGTCGTCCACGGCAGCCAGCGCGGATGGGGTATCAAGATCGTTGGCGATCGCTGCGCGCAGCTTGGCGACGACCTCTTGAGCCCCTGCTAAGCTACCCGGCTTAGCCAATGCTTCCCGCCACGCAGCCAGACGTCGCTTAGCCTCTTCGAGCACTTCATCCGACCAGTCGCGCTCATCGCGGTAGTGTCCAGCGAAAACGCCCAAGCGGATAGCGGATGGATCCTCGCCCGCTTCTACCAACTTGTGGACGAAGACGAGATTGCCCAAGGACTTAGACATCTTGACGCCCTCGAGCCCAATCATGCCGGTATGCACGTAGAACTGCGCCATGCGGTCTACTCGTAGGGCAGCCTCTGCGTGGGCAGCGGAAAACTCGTGGTGCGGGAACTTCAGGTCACTGCCGCCACCCTGGATATCAAAGGTTG
This sequence comes from Corynebacterium curieae, assembly GCF_027570035.1. GTDB lineage: Bacteria > Actinomycetota > Actinomycetes > Mycobacteriales > Mycobacteriaceae > Corynebacterium > Corynebacterium curieae. The sequence goes on from NZ_JAKMUU010000001.1 coordinate 95,458, forward strand.
ATCCCAAGCGGTTAGTGGCAATAGCGGAACATTCAATATGCCAGCCTGGGCGGCCAGGCCCAAAGGGCGAATCCCATGCCGGCTCACCCTCGCGGTGAGCGCGCCAAATGAGTGCGTCAAGCGGGTTCTTCTTACCTGGGCGGTCTGGATCGCCACCGCGCTCAGCAAAGAACGTGCGCATCTCTTCAGCCGAGTAATTGGACTCGTAACCAAAGTGCTCGGTGGCTTCGATGGAGGCGTAGACATCCGGGTGTTTGGGGTCGTCTACGACGTAGGCCGCGCCAACGTCGAGAAGCTTCTGCACCATTTCCACGATTTCATCGACGGCCTCCATGGCGCCGATGTAGTCCTGCGGCGGGAAAACGGAGAGCAGCTCCATATCGGAGCGGAAAAGGTCAATTTGAGAAGTACCGAGCTCACGCCAATCCACGCCGTCACGTTCGGCACGCTCGAATAGGGGATCATCGACGTCGGTGATGTTTTGGACGTAGTGGACCTTCTTTCCGGCGTCCAAGAACGCGCGGTAGATAAGGTCAAAGGTCAGGTACGTGGCGGCATGGCCCAGATGCGTGGAGTCATAGGGCGTGATGCCGCACACGTACATGGTGGCGGTATCTCCTGCGACCTCTACGGGGGCGATGGTTTGATTCGCGGAATCGTACAAGCGCAGCTGTGCCGCATCACCCGGCACAGGGCGGAAGGAAGGTATTGGCCAAGAATGCATAGCCACCATCCTAACGCGGTGCGTCTTAGAGCGGCTGCAGGACTCCCAGTGCCAGGAGGATCATTAGGAGGATGCCAACTGGAATGCGGTAGGCGGCGAACCAGGAGAAGGAGTGGTTGCCCACGAACTTCAGCAGCCACGCAATCGAGGCATAACCCAAGGCAAAGGCAATGCCCGTACCGACCAAGAGCTGGAGACCGGAGGCGGACTGGCCGGCTTCGGGAGAAAAGGCGTCGGGAAGCGAGAAAAGCCCCGAAGCCAACACAGCCGGAATGGCGAGCAAGAAGCTAAAACGCGTAGCCACCTCGCGGTCCAGCCCCAGAAACAGGCCGCCAGAGATGGTGCCGCCGGAGCGGGAAACGCCCGGAATGAGCGCCAGGCACTGGCACAAACCCATGACAATGGCGTCTTTCATGGATAGCTCCTCAAAGCCCCGCTCCTTCTTGCCCACCTTTTCTGCAGCAATGAATACAAAGGAGAAAAGAATCAGCATGGCGCCGGTGATCCAGAGGTTGCGCAGGGCGCCGCGGATTGCATCTTCAAAGGCGTAGCCGATGATGCCGATGGGAATGGAACCGACGATAACCATCCATCCCATGCGCCAGTCCTGGCCACGTGAGGCCTTATTGGTCCAGCCGCGGAACCAACCGGACAGAATCTGCCAGATCATAGGGGCGAAGTAGACCAGTACGGCCAGCTCCGTACCTAGCTGGATAACGGCGGTGAAGGAAGCGCCGGCGTCTTTGCCCCAAAAAAGCTCGGAAACAATGCGCAGGTGGCCAGAGGAACTTACCGGAAGAAACTCGGTAAGGCCCTGCACGATGGACAAAACGATGACCTGCGCCCAAGAAACTGCGTCAGTTGCGGTATTAGAAATCACCCGCTTCACACTACAGCCGCTCTGGGCTTCGGGTTTTTACAACGCGCGCTGTTAGGATTAGTAGCCGTGAAATCTCAATCTGGCTCCGCACTTATCCTTTCCAGTTTGCTGGCGCTCAGCGCCACCGCGTTGGCCGCCTGCCAGCCCGAAGTGGGCGTGGGCGCCGATCCAGAGACTGCGGTCAAAGGCAGTGCCACCCCGGCAGCCTCCCCAGCCAACGCGGATCCGGAAGGCACGGTAGTCGACTTCAAAGAAGACATCACGGACTTTGCTGCCATTAATGACTCGCTAGCGGTGCGCACCAAGAACCAACTTCTCATTGGCAGCCAGAAGGATTTTGAGGGGAAGAAGGCCGCCAAGCTCGATATTTCTGAAGAGTGCGGCGATCTCAGTTCTTCTGCTTCCGGTTTCGTTTTGGCTTGTCCGGACAAGGTGCTTCTTATCGATCCTTCCTCCCCAGAATCTCCCGATGAAGTCGCCATGGAGGAAGAGTCCCCTGTCACTGCTGCGACCCAGCTATCTAACGGTGACATTTTTGCCACTTCAGCTGATTCCTCCACAGTGGGGATATACAAGGACGGCAAGCGCGAGAACGATATTGAAGTCGAAGCAGGCTCCGATCAGCTACTCGCCGTGCCCAATCCCAAGGGCGATGACGCGGTGGTACGTATCCACCGCGAGGATTCGACCATCCAAAACGTAGATTGGACTAATGATCGCGCGGGCGGCCGGCTGCGCGTTGGCCAGGGAGTAGGAAGCATCGCGGTGGGCGACAACGGCGTAGTCCTAGCCTCCGATACTGAAGGCGAGCGCTTGGCGGTCTATACCTCCGATGATGTCATCCGCCTGCACCAATACGGCAATGTCGACGGTTCTCCTTGGGGCGTAGCCTGGGATAAAGAGCGTAACTTGGCCTGGGTTAGCGCAACCGATACCAACAAGGCCCATGCCTACGAGATAAACAAAGGCGTTCCCGAGTTGCGCGGCGATATCTCCACCGTGCGGGATGCGCAAAATATCGCCGTGCTTGGCGACGGCACCTTTGTCGCCGCCTCCGCCACCGGTCACGGCCTGCAGTTCGTAGGCACCCCGCACCTGAAGAAGGAGTCTTAAGAAGATGACCAGCACTATTGACCGCCTACGCGCCGAGGCCTACCAGCTTGCATTGCGCGGCATGTTCAAGCTCAGTCCGGAGCGGATACACGAGATCATCAATACGGCCTTGAGCGGACTCCAAGCTGCCGGCCCCGTCAACCGCGCCTTGGCAAAGGTCCTGCCGGTCAATGATCCCGTCCTGCGCCAAGAGGTCTTTGGGGTAGAGTTTCCGCGCCCGCTGGGACTAGCCGCCGGGTTTGATAAGAACGCCGCGGCTGCTAATACCTGGACTCCCATCGGCTTTGGCTATGCGGAGTTGGGCACTGTCACCGCCCAAGCACAGCCCGGCAATCCCGCTCCGCGCCTTTTCCGCCTTAAGGCCGACAAAGCCATCTTGAACCGCATGGGGTTTAACAATAAAGGCGCAGCGGCAGCGGCAGAAAACCTGCGCAAGCGCCGCTACAGCGATGTCATTGGCATCAATATTGGCAAAACCAAGGTGACCCCTACCGAGCGCGCTGTAGAAGACTACCGCCGCTCCGCGTCCGTACTTGGGGATCTGGCGGATTTCCTAGTAGTAAACGTATCTTCTCCGAATACACCGGGCCTGCGTGATCTACAGGCAGTCGAATCCTTGCGCCCGATTCTTGCTGCTGTGCAGGAATGCACCGCGGTCCCAGTCTTGGTAAAGATTGCACCCGATCTTTCCGATGCAGACATTGACGCCGTGGCAGACCTAGCCCTCGAGCTCGGCCTCGACGGTATTGTGGCAACTAATACCACCATCTCCCGCGAAGGACTTAAGACTCCACGTGCCGAGGTGGCAGAGATGGGAGCCGGCGGCGTTTCTGGCCCCCCAGTAGCCGAACGCTCCCTGGAGGTTCTACGTCGCCTCAACAACCGGGTCGGCGACCAGCTCACGCTCATTTCTGTTGGCGGCATCTCCACGCCTGAACAAGCATGGGAACGCATTACTGCCGGCGCTTCGCTGCTGCAGGGCTACACCGGCCTGATCTACGGCGGCCCAGATTGGATCCGCGATATCCATCGCGGCATTGCCTCCCAAATCCGTGCACACGGATTAAGGAATATTTCCCAAGCCGTTGGCTCCGAGTTGCCATGGAAGCACTTGGATTAGGTCAGTTCAGAGCCTCTCTTTTAAGAAGGTCCGCCTACTTTTCCTGCCGCTAGCAGATTATCTAGGCGGACCTTTTATCCTTGCGGTGCCGACTAGACTTACGCCATCGCACTACGCCTAAGAACGAGTGCGCACAACATCGCAAAACCGGCGTAAAACACGATCCAAATCTGCGGTTGAGTGAATAAGATATCGCCAGGTACAAAGCGGCTTGCCGCAATGATCACAGTAGAGACCGCCAGCGCTGCAACTTGCGCGCGGCTTCCAGCTTGGCTTTTGCTCATGGTGCTAAATGCGCCGACGATAAGCGCGGCGACGACAATCGCCATTTTGGAATACGTCCACGCAAAATCGGCGCCCCAACCATCCGTAAAGACGGAAATTAGCGCAAAGAGCACTAACACAAATGCGACAACCATGAAGGCACCGCCCACTCGCAGTGCCGTCGGCGGGCTAGATTGCGGCGCCGTTGAGCTACTCGCCATTACTTTTCCTCGTACCAACCCCATAAAATGGCACGGCCTAGGGCATGGAAGTGCAGGTTGAAGCCAAGCACAGTTGGCGTCGCTTCCGGATCGATATCGAGCTTTTCTACGTCAACTGCATGTACGGCATAAAGGTAGCGGTGTGGCGCGTGTCCAGCAGGCGGGTTTGCGCCAAAATAGGTGCGATCGCCGGAGTCATTGCGCAAGCTGATGACACCGTCAATGCCTAGATCCTCGGCAGCCCCGGCGTTGGTGGGCAACTCGCTCACCTCGACGGGGATGTTGAAGGCCGCCCAGTGCCAGAAACCAGAAGCGGTTGGTGCATCTGGATCGAAACAAGTTACGACTAGGGACTTGGTACCTTCCGGCAAGCTGGACCACGCAAGCTGAGGAGACACACTCTCAGGGGCGCGGAGCTTTTCCTGCAGTTCATCGCCCTCGACTAAATCGGTGGAAGAAAGAACGAAGGAGGGAACATCGCGCAAAGGCGCGTAGGGATCCGGTCCAGGAAAACGGGAGTCATCTGCATAAGAAATCATAGATCCATTTGTACCGCACATCACACGCCGCTGTCGATGTGTCGCGTTCTTTCATTGCCGCTGAGACTTCCACTAACAATGCAAGAAGCCCCATCGGAGTTACATTCGTGTACTTTCTTCCCGTTCTACTAACCGCATTTTTCCTAGTTAAGCTGGCGATTTGTAATGCAAGCACCTAGCAGGATATAGTATCGGGGTGCCTAGCCGAGAGGCTAATAGACACCCTGCCCGGGTGGCGGAATGGCAGACGCGCTAGCTTGAGGTGCTAGTGTCCTATTAACGGACGTGGGGGTTCAAGTCCCCCCTCGGGCACTCATGAACCGGCGGTTACCACTGAGGTAATCGCCGGATTTTTCTTTTCTCGCCTCCTCCCAAGGACTACGATTACCCCACATGACCACACCAATGAATTGGGCGCGCAGCTTCGGCCACTTCCTAGCTTCGCTCGCCCACTCTGCTTGGCGGTCAATTCTCCAGTGGACGCCGCGGCGCTGGATAACCATCATCATTGCTGGCGTTGGGCTTGGGGTCCTATTTTGCTGTCTCGATATACCGGACATAGCACAGTTGCGTGAGGCTGCCTCCCGATACGGCGCTTGGTTTCCCCTAGTTTTCACCCTAGGTTATGTCATATTCACCCAGTTCCCCATCCCCCGCACCATCTGGACAGTATCCGCGGGAATCCTATTTGGCCCCTGGAAAGGCCTTATCCTCTCCTTGGGCACATTAACTATCTCTGCAGCCTTATCCCTCCTCATAGTGAGGAAACTTCTCGGCGGCTGGATCCGTCCGCACCTTACCCACCCCGCAGTCTTCAAGATAAATGCCCACTTGGAGCGGCGCGGCTGGCTTGCCATCGCCTCTCTCCGGATGGTGGCCGGCGTCCCCTTTAGCCTCCTCAACTATGTTGCGGCCCTGACTCCCGTGAAGCTCAGCCAGTTCACCTTGGCCACCCTTCTCGGTTCCATCCCTACTACAGCCGTGGGCGTGTTCTTCGGCGATGCCCTCACCGGTCGCACTTCCCCCGGCATCGTCCTCGCCTTCCTGGCTTTTGCCGCCATTGGTGTGGGCGGGCTCTATATGGATTCGCGCCTGCCCACTCGCCCATAAGTCAAGTACGAGCGGTAGACTATTTCTCATTAGGCCCTTAAAGGAGGATTAACGTGCTTGCTGTTCACGCCCGCTACCGCGGCCGCTCCGTGCGTCGCGCGGAGTTAGTCCAGCGTTCCGCATCGGCTCTGTCGACCCTCAATGGGGTTGGCGAATTTCACGTGCTCGGCGTGGAAGATATTTGCGCCGTAGTGGATTCGGCAACGGCCGTGTGCGACGTGGTCATGGCCTTGCTTGCCGACGGCGACTGGGCCATCGGCATCGGCATTAGCCCCGGCAACCAAGAAGATGAGGAAGGCGCTCGCCAAGTGGCTACCGCTGCCCTCAAAAAGTCCGCCCGCATGGGGCAGGTTTACGCCAAGCTCAATAAGCGAGGCCGTGCGTCGGAAGCGAGCGATATCGCCGCTACCTTCGCACTGCTTGGATACGTATTGCACAAGCGCACCATCGAGGGCCGCCAAGCTACCTCACTAGTGCGTGCAGGGCTCAACCAAAATGAGGCAGCCGAAGAACTAGGAATTTCTAAGCAAGCCATGTCGCAGCGCCTCCAGGCGGCCGGCTGGAGTGCCGAAATGGCAGGATGGCAGCTGGCGGTGAATCTTATCGAGCGCGCCAACCTTGCCCATCCCTAGAGCAGGTCGGACTCGCTCAACTCGGGGGTCGTGACGAAATCCACGAGCCGCTCCACGGCGCCAATAAGGCTAGAATCCAGATCGCGAAAGGAATGAACGGCGTTATATACATGCCGCCACCCGTCTTTGGGATCACTCCAGCCAACATGCCTGCAAATGCCGCTCTTCCAGTCCTCGCCATAAGGTACTTCTGGCCATGCGCGCAGGCCCACCCGCTGAGGTTTTACCGCCGCCCAGATATCAATAAACGGGTGGCCGGTTACCAAAACGTGCTCTCCAACCGATTCAGTCATTCTGGTTTCCTTGGATCCTTGAACTAGGTGGTCAGCTAGCACCCCGACCCTGCGGCCCGGCCCAGGCTGAAACTCCGCCAAACGCTCTTCCAAATTGTCCAGACCTTCAAGGTATTCCACCACCACCCCCTCCACGCGCAGATCGTGGCCCCACACCTTTTCTACGATGGCAGCATCGTGCACGCCTTCGACCCAAATGCGGGAAGGCGCGGCGACCTTTGCCTCCACGTTTTCCACGCGACGGGAACCGGAGTTGGACTTGCGGGGAGCTTGCTTTTCGACGTATCTCGTCAGCGTTACCGGCTTGCCTTCCACTAAGAACCCGCCCTTGACCAAATTGAAGACGCGTTCTACTCCATGGCGATCCTCTAGGCGTACGACCTCACCGAATACGGTTTTGTCCACCCCCATGACAGCACCCACAAAGTCATCGCCACGTACTTCCACCACCATTCCGGGCTCAGCTGGCACCTCTGGGTATTGCCGCGGTTTAGACCGCGCGTGGCCGGCAAAAATATCTCCGCCATAAGGATCGAAACTCATGGCCCGATAGTCTATCTACTAGACTGGCTCGCCATGGATATGCGCGCCGAAGTATGGTCACCTTTGCAAAACACCGCCGTCTGGCTCGGATCGTGGCTGTGGGGACACGAGACCACCGATGACTTGCTAGATGCGCTGACTGAACTAGGTGGACGCCCGGAGTGCTTGGACGAAGCCCCCTTCGTAGACTTGCTCTCGCTGCTACGCACCGAGACCGACGAGCTTACCGCCGAGCGCGGGGTACGAGCAGAACCCATCCTGCGCCTAGCGCTTTCCGGACCCGGCGAGCCACCAGCCTTACCCGCAGGCTCGAATTCCTATCGCGCGGCCGCACAAGGTTCTACTGGGGCAATCATAGTGCGCACCAATAATCCCTTGCTTCACCTAGTCCTCATCCCCCACATTCGCCACAGCCATACAGCATGGCAGGTGGTCGTCGAAAAGCAGCAGCTTCCAGCCCCCGCATGGCTCAGCCCTGGGGAGGCTGACGCACTCTTAGCGCAAGCCACGAATGAGTCTGCAGACACTATTGCCGCAACCGGATATAGCACAGAAGCGCTACCGAACCCCAGGCTTACGGTGGGGACTCTCAGCGACTTCTATGACACACCCGGTCTCCCCCGGTCCACGCCTGCCCGAGCAGCAAAGCTCTTTGCCCGCGCAGACCGAGTGGCAGCAATTATCGAAACCGTCACGGATCGAATCAACGACCACAGTCTAGATCCGCAACTGCTCCGCCTCTGGCGCCACATCCGGCAGGCTCGCATGACGGGTGTGGCCTATGCCCTAGGAGAATTCGCGCGCTAGCGACTCCAAATATCGCAGCACTCCGCCGCGCATGGAGTGCCGTTGACAGTGCACCCTTGGACGGTGACATTGCCGCTAGTTTCCCATTCGCGGCCCTGCTCCAATTCTTCCACTAGGTCAACTACCATCTCCGCAAAACGTGGCGTCGGACCTGCGGTTCGGGTGCGTAGGACCTTTACCCCCAATTCTTCAGCGGCCTTCTGCAGCTCGGAATCTAGATCCCAGATGACTTCCATATGATCAGAAATGAAGCCAATCGGACAGACGACGACGGTATCGACGCCTTCATTGCGGTTGAGCGCCGTAGTGTGGTCAACGATGTCCGGCTCCAGCCACGGGGTTCGTGGGTTGCCAGAGCGCGACTGCCACACCAGATCGTAGTGTGAAATTCCTGTCTGCTCCGCTACCAAACGCGCGGCTTCTGCCACTTGGCGGGAATATAGATTCTTATCGCCATTCACCCCTCCCGCATTGTCGTGGGCAACGGGCACCGAGTGGGCGGTAAAAAGAAGGCGGGTGGTGTCCAACTTATTCGCAGGTACCTGGTCCCAGATCTCATTTACCGCCGTGGCCATTTCGCCTACGAACTTGGGGTGGTCAAAGAATTGGCGAATCTTTGTGAACTCGATTTCAGGAAGACCTTGACTCTCTAGATGCTCGCGCATCTTCTCAATGTCTTCATCATATTGCCGGCAGGCAGAGTATCCGCCCCACGCCGAGGTAGCAAAAACAGCTACGCGCCGCACGCCGTCCTTGGCCATTTGCTCTGCGGTTTCGCTGGTAAAGGGGTGCCAATTCCGATTTCCAAAGTAGATCGGTAGATTATGTCCGCGTTTTTCCAACTCGCCACTGACATGATCGATAATCTCCCGATTGAGTGCATTGAGCGGACTTACGCCCCCAAAGTGATAATAATGCTCCCCAACTACCTCAAGGCGTTCACGCGGAATACCCCTACCGCGGGTGACGTTCTCCAAAAAAGGAACGACCTCCTCGTTTCCTTCTGGGCCACCGAAAGAAAGAACGAGGAGGGCGTCAAAGTTTTGGGCATTCTGTTGTGCGTCAGTCATGCCCTAAACAATACCAACCAAAAGTTGGAGATTAGAGAAGGCGCACGACATCCGGAGTAGCGCCGCCCCACCGAACTGGAACTACCGAAACAGTCTGACCAGACTGCGGCGCTTCAATCATCTGACCGTCGCCAAGATAGATAGCTACGTGCTGGTTGCCACCAGGCCCATAGAAGATTAGGTCACCGCGCTGCGCATTATCCCGGGATACCTTCTTACCCTGCTGATACTGCGCACCAGTGTAGTGAGGCAGATCCAAACCAGCGGCTGCATAGGCATACTTAACCAGGCCGGAGCAATCAAAGCCCGACTGACTAAAGTCACCGAAAGAGTCGGCCACCCCACCATCGCGCAGGCCGCCGGTGGGTCCGTTATTATCGCCGCCGCCCCAGACATAAGGAACGCCTACCTGGGACTCAGCACGCGAAATTACTGCCTCAATCTGAGCATCACGGCCAGCGTCTGCTCCCGTGGTGGACTCATCAGACTCGCTTAACTCATCCGTCTCAGGAGCATCAGCGCTAGCCGCCGGTGCGGTACTCGGGCTGCCAAGCCCAAGCAAATCGGACGATCCCTGCATAAGGGTGCGCACATCATCTTCGTCCACTGCCGCTGCTATATCATTCGCAATTCCGAGCGCATCGTCTACAGAGGAGCCGGTTCCAAAATCAACGGTTTGGAAAGTCGGAGTAACCCCCTTGTTGAGAGCGTTTCCAAAGTCCGCTTCTGGGGCAGTCTGGTCTTGTTCGGGTGCTTCTGAGGTAACTGGATCCTCTGCACCATTTGGCATTGACGGCGCCGGCTGGGAGCCCTCCCCAATAACCTCATCGGTAAAGCCTTCAGGCTTGTCGTTCTTAGTCAAGGTTTCAGGGTTGACGCGGAAATTGTTTTCAGGGCTTTCGTTATCTAGTCTCTGAGCTTGATTCAGGTCCGTGTCAAGAGTGTCCTGCTCACTCAATTCCACATTGTTCCCACTAGCGTTTTGGGACGCGCTCTCCTGCTGACGAGCAAAGGTAGCTTCTGCAAAACGCTGCGTAGCGTGTAAGCGTGCTTCATTTTGAGCCAGATTTCGGCGCTCTTTCGCAACTCGGCTCTCAGCAGCCTGCTTTTCTTCGTGTGCTTGCTGCAGCTCGGTCTCCAGGGCGACGACACGCTCATTGCTTGTATCGTGTCCCTCGCTCACCTGTGCCAACTCGGCGTTGATCTGAGCAATGCGTTCTTCGGCCGCAGCGGCATCTGGCTCAGCGCGATCCAACTCGGCACGGGCTGTTTCAACAACACCCTGCAATGAATCGGCGTTGGCTATCGCACGCTCAATCGTGGCGTGGTCTGATTCCTGGGTTTTGACGTTGTCTGGGGTTTGTACTGGCGCTTCATCAGCCCCGGCTGGGGCAACAGTAGAAAGCGTTGAGATGGCTGCGGTACCTGCTACTGCAGCGATAAAGGCGCGAACATGTCGAATGCGCGGAAGGCGAATGGTGGCCACTGAAATACTCCTAGATTGAACCCACGCATTTCCACTGAGGAGCTATCCGTACCGGCATCTAGGCATAGGAATGCCCGAGAGGCCCGCCTGCAGATTTCGCACAAACACAGGCGTCATCGCATGTCTTGCAGTGCAAGCTAGAAATGAGTTTCACAAAGATAGATCAAGGTACGCGAAACTAACCTCTAGCGACTGCGAGCGCTAAAGCGGTAAATGGATACGTAATGCCACAGCTGACTGAGACCTCACTCCAGGCGTGCTCTGTCGGTGGGCTATTGCGCACCCGATGGTTCTGTTATGGCCCGCTTAAAGTGCCTACGCTGAGCCCGGAGCTCAGCTAGCATTCTGCAACCGCGACTGTTTCTCTACAACAGCAATACCCGGATGCACACATGCTCGGCTAGGACGATTAAAGGTCTCTGTCTCTACTTGCCGGCCTCGGCATAGTAGCCCGTTAATGGTCTACAGACACTCTCGGCTCGAACCACAATTTCCCATGACTGCGAAGCCCACCAATTCATTAACGATCTTCGAGGCATACAAACCAGGATTTATGAGCAACCCCAATTCCGTAAACCCCAAATACGTTTTCGTTGCACTGAGCGCCGTGAGAACTGCCCTATGGGTTCTGGCGGATCTCGCCGCGGCGCCGACAGAGATTTGCCAAATGGTCTAGCCATACAGCAATACCATGCCGCCGAGGGCAAGTTGCCACAAACCATGAACAGGCCACACGAAGCTGGCCTTTGCGGAGTGATTAGGCGTTCTTTGAACCCGGTCCTATGGACATCTTCGCGCGCACCTTGCACATGGTGGCGAGCAGCAAGCTCGGCCCTGAAAGATGCACACCGAAATTTCCACACGGCGAGGTTCTAATGAACCCGTCTCACCTCATAAACGGAAGGTGGGTTTATGTGTAATTTTTTCGAACATTGCAATCGCTCAAGTTATTTACTTGCGCTCCCCTACTAACTTTCGAGGAGGACCAGGTTCATTGACTCCCAAGAACCGCCACTCGATTATCCATCTTTCGCTCGAGGCGTGCTTCCCCACATACCCGTGCGAGTGTTCTCGTGACTGTCAAGGCTAAGCCCATGAACTCAGAAAGCAAGAAATGTCTCCTGAGGCGACAACCGAACCATACGTCACGACACGCCCACTCCGCACAATTTTCCCCCAATTCCCGCGAGTCAAGTTAATTCACATGACACAACATGCGCATCTAACCTGCAATGATTTTGTTATCGTCCCGTTATTGTGATGTTGGTCACCTGCACACGGGTCAAACCCCCGCTCACGTTTACACCCACAGGGACGGAACGGGGCAGAGCGAACCACTCCCCCACCGAGAGTCAACCACTAAGTCTTTACTTTCCCCTCCCCTCCCCTCCCCTGTTTGACCCAGCATCACACAGGCTCGACGTCAAATGCTCGAACGTAAAGCGCCCAGTCCCTAAGGCAGGCTCCCGCACCTTTAACCGACCGAGACTGGAGCGCGATTGGTTGTTTAGAGAAGTCCGCGCACCATTCAAGTAGAGCCAACCTAGGACCGTATGCCAGCGACATGGCGACGAGTTTCTAGCCTATTCGGAATCACTTTTTCGAACAAAAGTAACGTTCCAGCAATGTTTCATCTTCAACTAATTAAGAACCGGGGACGCTTCGCCCCGCCCTAAAGCCGGGCCGCTATCTTTCGCGCCTCCCGCATCCCGCTTGTAGGTGCCCGAAATTATCGGCGCGCGGCGGCCCAATAAGAACTGACAAAGATAATTGCGGCAATTAAAGCGACCGATCCGACTACCGCGCTTACCGGGAACCTGATTTGGTCTAGCCCCGCGTAGTACTGATTCAAAAGCTCATTTTGCGCCAGTCCGGGCGCTAGGTGGGACTGGACAGCCTCAATGTCGGCACGACTATACGTGTCGCTCACAGAAGAGACGTATTGCGGGGTTTGTACGACAACCGTATCTAGCCCTGTTGCATCCTGAAGTTCCTGAGCTATGTCCCGAACATCAGGAGCTCGGTTTGCAGCTACATCAACCACCGCGATCCCATCTCCCTCCTTTAATCCCTTTGCCACATCAGCATTAAGATCAACATCTTGACCGTGGATTGGGTTCGTGTATGCCACACCGTCTTCGTGGAGCTGCTCTGCCAAGTCCGTAATATCTACCCCTGCGGGAATCACGTGTGTCCCTTCCTTAAATATAGGGCTAGTGAACCTTGTCTCCCTCAAGATACGAGCCGTCACTCGACGTTCAGCCCCTCAACTCGCCGGTTTTTGAGAAAAGGTGAAAACAGAACGCTTGTACTGTTACAATGGCAGCGACCGAAGGTTTTAGCCTCTACAATATCTAGGTGAACCATCGCGTTCTTTGTCGCCTTCAGCACAGCGGGCCCCATGGCCGCGTCAGATCACATTGACAGTCTGAAGCGCAGCGCACTCCCCCGAAGTGCTGCAGGGCGGCGATTAACAAACAGAACACACTGTTTATCAACAAGGAATGGAGCTCCCTGTGACTGAAAGCTTGAACTCCTTCGAGGCCAAGAAGACTCTTGATGTCAATGGCAAGTCCTACGACTACTTTGACATCAACGCCGTTTCTGGCTTGAAGAAGTTGCCGTACTCCCTAAAGGTGCTAGCAGAAAACCTGCTGCGCAATGAGGATGGCAAGAATGTAACCAAGGACCACATCAACGCCCTGGCTAACTGGGATCCGGAAGCAGAGCCAGATACCGAAATCCAGTTCACTCCAGCACGTGTCCTCATGCAGGACTTCACCGGCGTTCCTTGCGTTGTCGACCTCGCCACCATGCGTGAGGCTGTCTCCGCCTTGGGTGGTACCCCGGATCAGGTTAACCCGCTTAACCCGGCTGAGATGGTTATTGACCACTCCGTTATCGTTGAGGCTTTCGGTTCCACCGACGCGCTCGAAAAGAACGTCGAGATTGAGTACCAGCGCAACGAAGAGCGCTACCAATTCCTCCGCTGGGGTGCAGAGAACTTCTCTAACTTCCGCGTTGTTCCTCCGGGAACCGGCATTGTCCACCAGGTAAACATCGAGTACCTGTCCCGCGTTGTCTTTGATAATGAGGGACTTGCTTACCCGGATACCTGTATCGGTACTGACTCCCATACCACCATGGAAAATGGCCTTGGCATTTTGGGCTGGGGCGTCGGTGGCATTGAAGCAGAGGCTGCCATGCTGGGCCAGCCGGTCTCCATGCTTATCCCGAAGGTCGTAGGCTTTAAGCTGACCGGCGAAATTCCTACTGGTGTTACCGCAACCGACGTTGTCCTGACCATCACTGAGATGCTGCGTGAGCACGGCGTCGTCCAGAAGTTCGTTGAGTTCTACGGCAACGGCGTGAAGTCCGTGCCGCTGGCTAACCGCGCCACCATCGGCAATATGTCTCCTGAGTTCGGTTCCACCGCAGCGATCTTCCCGATCGACGAAGAGACCACCAAGTACCTTGAGCTCACCGGCCGCCCGCAGGAGCAGATTGACCGCGTCGAGGCGTACGCCAAGGCGCAGGGCATGTGGTTGGAAGAGGATGCTCCGGAGGCAAAGTACTCCGAATACCTCGAGCTGGACCTCTCCACCGTCGTTCCTTCCATCGCCGGCCCGAAGCGCCCGCAGGATCGCATCTTGTTGACCGAGGCCAAGGAACAGTTCCGTAAGGACTTGGATAATTACACCACCGATGAGGTCTGCGTTGATGAATCCTCCGTTGAGGCAAAGCGCATGTCTGCAGAAGGTGGCGCTCCGGCTATGGAAGACGTCACTGGCGGTTTGAACAAGGCTCGTGAGGGCCACGGAGAATCCTCTGCTACCGGTGCGAAGGGCCGTCACTCGAATCCGATTACCGTTGAGTCCCAAAATGGTGGCGAATTCACCTTGGACCACGGCATGGTTGCCATTGCTTCCATTACTTCTTGTACCAACACCTCCAACCCATCCGTCATGGTGGGCGCGGGTCTTATTGCCCGCAAGGCTGCAGAAAAGGGTCTCCAGTCCAAGCCGTGGGTTAAGACCATTTGTGCACCTGGTTCCCAGGTTGTTGATGGTTACTTCCAGCGCGCAGACCTCTGGAAGGACCTTGAGGCTATGGGCTTCTACCTCTCCGGTTTCGGCTGCACCACCTGTATTGGTAACTCCGGCCCGCTGCCGGATGAAGTCTCCGCTGCTATTAACGAAAATGATCTTGCGGCCACCGCAGTCCTTTCTGGTAACCGCAACTTCGAGGGCCGCATTTCTCCGGACGTCAAGATGAACTACTTGGCTTCCCCAATCATGGTTATCGCTTATGCTATTGCCGGTACCATGGACTTTGACTTCGACGAGCAGCCTTTGGGCCAAGATAAGGAAGGCAACGATGTCTTCCTGAAGGACATCTGGCCATCCCCGCAGGAGATTGAGGACACCATTCAGTCCGCGATCTCCCGCGAAATGTACGAGGCTGACTATGCCGACGTCTTCAAAGGCGATGATGCATGGCGCAACCTTGACGTACCAGAGGGCGAGACCTTCAAGTGGGATGAGGATTCCACCTATATCCGTAAGGCTCCTTATTTCAATGGCATGCCAACCGAGCCGAACCCGGTTGAAGACATCAAGGGTGCTCGCGTACTGGCGAAGCTTGGAGACTCCGTCACCACTGACCACATCTCCCCTGCGTCCGCTATTAAGCCGGGCACCCCGGCTGCGCAGTACCTCGATGAAAACGGCGTTGCCCGCCAGGACTACAACTCATTGGGCTCCCGCCGCGGTAACCACGAGGTCATGATGCGCGGTACCTTCGCCAATATTCGCCTGGCAAACCAGCTGGTTGACGTCACCGGTGGCTACACCCGTGACTTCACCCAGGAAGGCGGACCGCAGGCCTTCATCTTTGATGCTTGCCAGAACTACAAGGAAGCCGGCATTCCGCTCGTTGTCATTGCTGGTAAGGAGTATGGCACCGGCTCCTCCCGTGACTGGGCTGCCAAGGGCACCAACCTGCTTGGTGTGAAGGCTGTTATTACCGAATCCTTCGAGCGTATTCACCGTTCCAACTTGATCGGCATGGGCGTTATCCCGCTGCAGTTCCCGCAGGGTGAGTCCCATGAGTCGCTCGGTTTGGACGGTACCGAGACCTTCGATATTGAGGGTATTTCCGCCTTCAATGATGGCTCTATCCCCAAGACCGTCCACGTCACCGCTACCAAGGAGTCTGGCGAGACCGTCGAGTTTGATGCCGACGTCCGCATCGACACCCCGGGTGAGGCTGACTACTTCCGCCACGGCGGCATCCTGCAGTACGTCCTGCGTCAGATGGTCAAGAACTAAGAACTTCACTACGCCTCCTCTTAGCTCAGGAATTGGGCTAAGAGAGTAAGTTCGGTCGAAAGCGCGGGGTTGCACTGCCCTCTCCTGTGGAGGGCAAGGCGACCCCGCGTTTCGTCACGTAGACATTATTAATTATTTAATATTACTAAGCACTTTAAATTTAGACGTTTCCCATAAAGGAGAGTTCCCTGCTATGCCCATCGTGAGCGAATCTGAACTTAGCCGCCGTCGGCACGACATTCTCGTAGGTTCTCGCCGCTGCTTTGCAGAACACGGCTACGAGGGGGCTACAGTTCGGCTGCTAGAACAGGCAACGGGCAAGTCACGCGGCGCGATCTTTCACCACTTCGGCGATAAAGAGTCACTCTTTCTTGCCTTGGCGCAAGAGGATGCGGCTCGCCAAGCTGAAGTCGTTGCCCAAAATGGCTTGGTAGAAGTCATGCGCGAAATGCTTCAGCATCCTGAGCGCCACGATTGGCTTGCCACTCGCCTGGAAATCACCTCCCTCCTACGCACTGATCCCTCATTCGCCGCTCGGTGGAAGGAAAATCAGTCGGTTCGTGATGAGGCCGTGCGGGCACGATTGGCTTCCAATGCGGATAAGGGCCGACTACGTGATGATGTAGAAATCGACACCCTGGCCATTTATCTAGAGGTGTTCATGGATGGGTTCATCAACCGGCTCGCCTTGGGTGATACCGCAGAGTTGGAAAGTGTTCTTGATTTAGTGGAACAATCCATCCGCGGTACTCAGGCGAGCCGGCATTAATCCCGCGCATAGCCCATCCAGCTCTCGGCTGCGTCTTACCTCAGGGACGCAATGGCCGAGAGCATTTTTGCATTCGCTCAGCACTGTGGCGCCGGCAATACCTTCTCTTCGACTTGGGCATAAGTTGATATTTCCGCCATAAACTTTGGGTCGTGGCAGGCAACCACCAAGGCACTACCGGACTGCAGCGCGTAGTGGATTAGTTGGTGCATTAACCCCCGGTCCGCAGCAGAAAGCAAGGTATCTGGCTCGTCGAGCAGTACCTTCTGGCGGTGCTGCCCTATGACGTGAGCAACTTGCGCAAGGCGCAGGCGAGACGATGATAAATCGAGAGGGTGATCTGCAGGATTTAATCCCAGCAGGTCGCACAAGGTTGCATCGGGGACGAATTGCTCCACCGTGGAAAATACCGCCTGGTCAAACGGCGATTGCAGGGCAAGAGCTGGTGTATTCCGTACGACTCCTGCTCCATCGAGCCCGGCGGCGGCGCGCAGGAGCGTAGTCTTGCCGCTGCCATTATCACCGCGCAGCCAGGTCACCCCTGATTCCGCGATGGGGATTTCTACTGGGCCGACGCTAAAGGCAATTCCAGTGGGTTGGCTAAATTGCCACCACTTCTTTTTCGCTGCACCCCGGCGGGCCGTCAACGGACCTATGCTCCCCGTCCGGCCAGTCGGAGAAATCCGCGGCAGCTCGACGGGCCTTACGAAAGGTTCTCTTCCAATGATTTTTCCGCCCAATTCTGGCCAGGAAGTACTCGACACAGAAATGATGCAGGAATGCGGCATTGCCTGCAAAAGGCGAACCATTTGCGCGCGCGACTCAGAGTCAAGCCCGGCTGCAGGTTCACATACAATCACGATTTCCGGTTCGCGGATGGCCACAGTGGCTGCTGCTAACCTGCGAGTTTGGCCACCAGAAAGCTGCGTTGGGTTGTGTTCGCAATAGTCAGAAAGCCCCACTGCGCAAAGCATTCGCTCCCCACGGAGTTGCATCTCAGCAGCAGGCACGCCGGCGTTTTCGAGACCTAGGACTACTTCTTCCATGCAGGTTTCACGAAGAAAGCTAATCTGTGCTGAGGCATCCGTGCCGATGATGGCCTCGGTTGATAGGTCTTCCGCTAGCTGTGCGGCAACGTCTTCTACAGCTTTGGATGGCTCAACAAGTACCTGATAGATCGACCCAGGAGTGGGTTGAATGCGGGCTAGGTCCATTTAGCAATCACCACCACAAGGCTAATTAACGGAATGACAAGGCGTAAGACACGGGAGACCATGGTATCGGCAACGGGTCGCAGCAGACTACGTTGCCCTTCCTGGTCGAACCCGACGGCGGCCAAGGCCTGACCGCGTTGGGTTCCTTGGGTAAGGAGGCGGGCGATTACGGGAACAATGACACGCGAGATGGTATTGCGCCAGGTCACGGAGATGCCGGCTAGTTGATTAGCTTCCCGGACGCAGCACCACGCGTGCGCGCCTTGGGGCAGGGTTTGGAGGGAGGCTCCAACGATATACGCCACCTTATGGCCAGCGCGGGAAACTTGCAGCCATTTGGCGATATCAGCAATGCGAAGCGCTGCCATGGCTGCGATGAAGCAGGACATAAGGGCACAAAATCTTAAGGTGAGGTTGCCGGCAAGCGCCAGGCCGTCAGCAGTAATCAGCGGGAGCACCTGGTGATCACCATAGGGGGCATGGATAACCAGCATCGAAAGGGCCGCTGGCGTGCTCAGCGCCACCGTTGTCAAAATCACGGAGGCATTGCGGGTAGAGGCAGTACCGCACGCAAGAGCGATGAGTGCCACGCTTGCCGACGCCACCGGGGTATTCAGCGCCAAAGTAAGGAACCAGCCGCAGGCCGCCATGGTGACTACGGTGGCGGGATGGAGGCTTTGCATTAGCGTGGCTGGAGCGATTCCCGGGTGCGTTGCGGCAATGCCTTTACCGACGCCCAGACGATGAGGAAAACCAGTGCCTTATCCAGGGGATCCGAGATAAAGGACTGTAGCGTGACCGAGGCGATGAGGGAATTGCCTAGCTCTCGGAAGAGCGAGACGACCGCGCCCGTACCTAGACCCGCGGTGCCACCATAGACAAACGCGGCCACTGGGGCGGCGAGCATGCCGGAGATGATGCCGATAATAGCACCGCCGAGGACAACCCACCATACCTTGGTGAATGCGCCCTTCTTGATGATCAATCCGGAAAGGAACCCCGTGGCGGCGGACGCTGCAGCGAAGGGCAAGGCGGCAGGGTTGAGTAGTCCCCATACGACGGAGGACAACGTGCCGGTAGCTAAGCCAGCGATGGGGCCGGCGAGCGCGGCTACCAGGACAGTTCCCACGGAATCGATATAGAGGGGAATGCCGATAGAACCGATGATTTCACCGACGACAATATTGAGTACTAGTGCCACAGGGATAATGGCGATGGTTCGCGCCGGTAGCGCCGGGACGGTGCCAGCTAGAAGGAGCGCAGCGCCAATGAGGTAGCCGGCGAGGGTAATGAGTGCTTCGGTCGAACCTGCTACGGATTCCCAGTCCGTTGGCCGCAAAAGTACGAGGTAGATCCACGTTGCGGTGACAACAAGTGCACCCGCGATGAGCATGGCCTTGCGCGCAGGGGTGAGAGAAAGCTGTGACACAATAATAGTCCAAATCCAAATACCGAAAAAGGGCAGAGTAAACGCCAACCGCGGGTGGTGCTACTTTCCTATGTCACCTCGGAAAGCGGCCTCGCACGGCACGTGCGCCGCGGATAATAGTAGAGGTTCTGCTTGTTAAATGCCACTAATGCGAAGCCAAAAGCGTAAATCCCCGCGCGAATTCTTGGTGTGCAGCCTCAATGTCAGCAGCAGTTACCAGTCGCGCGTTATGGGCACGGCCCCAATGGTTGCGCAAATCCGCAACGCTTGTCCCCCGCAACAGCGGCGAGTCCGCTTCAACGGCAACGGTGGTCTCGGCCGCTTTATAGTTGATGCGCCCCAGAGCAATCATGCAGGTCAAAAGATCGTGAATCTGTGCTTGATAGCCCTCTCCTTGCTCCTGATGGAATTCAAAATAGAATCGCAGCACGTCCGGCAAAAATTCTGCTGCGGGGTGCTGCCCCAACAATTCCATAACCTCTCCTAGGCGCTGCGGGGTGAGGAGAAACTGTTCCGTTACTTCAAGGGAACACAGCGTGGTGGGAACTTGTGGGGCGGTAGAACGAAAGTGTTGAGCAGCGGCGTGTGGATCAACCCAAAAGTTCCACTCGGCAGTTGGCGTGGTGTTTCCGCGATAGTTCACTGCCCCACCCATGATCGTGATGGCGCCGAACCGTGCGGCAGCCTTGCTATGGGTTTCTTCGAACGCGGCTAGGTTGGTGACCGGCCCGGTGACGATAAGTTGCAGATCGTCATGGGCGGCTAAGGCTTCTTCCCATACCTGGCGCCAATCACGGTGGAGCGGCTCGGTAGCGGGAGCGGGGGCGGTCGCGTAGCCCAGTCCTGTCGGGCCGTGGGTCTCTGGGGTTGTAGTAAGTTCCACCTTGAGGGGCTGAGGCAGGCCGGGGGCTACGGGGACTTGGGAAAGCGAGCACAGATCCAGGATCCAGCGGGCATTGGCCGCAGTTTGGTCCGCTTCGACATTGCCGGCCGTGGTGGTAACGCCCACCAGCTCGATCTCACCGGCATGATGCAGGCCCGCTAAGTACATCAGGGCGAGGCAATCATCGATGCCGGGATCACAATCAATAAGTACAACTGGTCGCGAGGCAGTCATAATGCCAGCCAGTCTAGCGCCTTACTTGATGGAGCTTACCGGGTCTTTGCCATCGACAAAGGCGATAGGCGACTCCGGCAGGCTGTCGCGGCCGAGGGCTTCGACGATAACGTCCGCAACCAGCTCGCGCGAAGAAGTCATGGACTCTTGCAGCATCTTGTCCTCGATCAGCTCCAGTCCCTGTGCCCGTTCTTCGGTCAGCATCGCAGGCTTGAGGATGAGATGGGGGTAATCGGCCTTAACCAAACGGTTGTCTACTTCCTTCTTCGACTCAACGTAGGCATACCACTTTTCATCGGCGGGATCCGTGGTCGCTTCCTGGGAGCCGACATAAGAAATCATCAGGTAGGAGGGCAACTTCTTCCCCTCTTGCTCCAGCTTTTCCATCGCGTCGAGGGTAGCCAAGGCACCATCTCGGTCCACGGCCCAGGTGAGGTCTGCTCCACCGCGGCCGCCATTGCCAGCACCCCAGACAACAGCATCATAATCGGCGAAAAGCTCCGCCCATTGTTCAGCTGACTGCTCTGTAATATCTGCCACAACGGGCGTCGCCCCGAGCTTTTCAATATCTGCCTTCTGCTCAGGGTTACGAATAAGTGAATGGACCTCGTGGCCGGCTTCCACCAACTTTGGGGCGGTCAGAAGTCCGACCTTTCCGTGTCCTCCGATGTACAGAATCTTCTTTTTATCAGTCATACTTTCCCACCGTAACAACGACTCCTCAAACCTGCAGACGCCTCTATCCGAGCAGCTCCCATAAATGGCCACGGTGACTAGTACAAGCAGATAGAATTGCGTGCATGTATGCCATTATGACCGTTACCGGCGCCGATAGCACCGGCATCATCGCCGCCGTGACCACTACCCTTGCAGAACTCGATATCAACGTCATCGACGTCTCCCAGACGCTCATGGGCGGCTATTTCACCATGATCCTCCGCGTCGAATTCGATGCAGACAAGGTCTCCATCCAAACCATCAAAGAGCGTATGCGCCCCGTTGCGGAGGAAAAGCATCAGTCCATCCGCATCCAGTCCGAAGACCTTTTCACCGCGATGAACGAAATTTAATATGAGTACGCGATTTAATACCACCAATATCTTGGACACCATCGAGATGATTGAGAATTATCGTCTCGATATCCGCACCGTAACCATGGGCATCTCGCTCCTCGGATGCACCCGGACCACCATGGAAGCCACGTGCCAAGCAATCTACGACCGAGTCACTCAACAGGCAGGGCGCTTAGTTGAGGTGTGTGAAGGCATCGAGGGCGAGCTGGGCATCCCCATCGTGAATAAGCGCATTTCCGTAACCCCCATTTCCTTGGTGGTAGCCGGCGTAGAAGGAAACCCCGTCGACGCCGCGAAAGCCTTGGACAAGGCTGCCAAGGTGGTAGGCGTCAATTTCGTGGGCGGCTACTCCGCTTTGGTAGAAAAGGGCGCCACGACCGCGGAGCAGAAACTCATCAGCTCCATTCCCGAGGCGCTAGCAACTACCGACGTCGTCTGTTCCTCTGTAAATATCGCTAGCTCCCGCGCCGGCATCAACATGGATGCGGCGAAGAAAATGGGCGAGGTCATCAAGGAAGCTGCCGAGCTGACCAAAGACGATTCCGCCATCGCGTGCGCCAAGCTCGTGGTCTTTGCCAACTCCGTGGGAGATAACCCCTTCATGGCCGGCGCCTTCCACGGCATTGAAGAGCCCGATTGCGTGGTCTCCGTCGGTGTATCTGGCCCGGGCGTCGTCGACCGCGCTTTGGGTTCGCTCGAGGGAGCCAGCTTGGACCAAGTTGCGGAAGAGGTGAAGAAGGCTGCCTTCAAGATCACTCGCGCCGGGCAGCTGGTAGGCACCATGGCCTCTGAGCGCCTTGGAGTGCCCTTCGGCATCATCGACCTTTCGCTTGCCCCCACGGCCGAGTTGGGCGATTCAGTTGCCCACATCCTTGAGCATATGGGCCTTGACCAAGTGGGCACCCACGGCACCACCGCGGCCTTGGCATTGCTTAACGACGCCGTTAAGAAGGGCGGTATGATGGCGTGTTCCCGGGTTGGCGGACTGTCCGGATCTTTCATCCCCGTCTCCGAGGACAAGGGCATGATTGATGCGGTCAAGTCCGGCTCTATCTCTATGAATAAGTTGGAGGCCATGACCGCCATTTGTTCGGTGGGCTTTGACATGATTGCTCTGCCGGGCGATACCTCGGCCGCGACGATCTCGGGCATGATTGCTGATGAGGCCGCCATCGGCGTGATGAACCATAAGACCACCGCAGTGCGCGTCATCCCAGTGCCTGGTGCGCAGGTAGGCGACGAAGTCAGCTTCGGCGGCCTGCTGGGCTACGCACCCGTCATCCCTGTCAACCAGGTGGGCAATGCGCAGTTCATTAACCGCGGCGGCTTCATTCCTGCCCCGGTGCATGGATTCCGCAATTAGGGCCAGCGGCAAGCGCGCCGCGGCCTAGCTGGCGGCGTGCTCTTCGCCTGGATTTTCGGATTCCGCCCACGCGGCTAGGTTGGCTTGGAAGTGCTCGTAGGAGGACTTTAACTGCGCGAGCTCTACTTCGCCGCCAACTTGGCGGCAGGCATCGGAGTGGATGGCTCGGGCGGCATCGGCAAGCACGCTCCGGCGCTCTGCAGTGCGCAAGAGGGCCACAACCTTAGCCAAATTATCCAGCATGCTGAGGTAAATCTCTGCATTATCGGCTGCATCGCGCCGAATCTGCGCAAACATTGCCTCCACAATTTCCTCGTAGCTGAAAGTTTGATAGTCGAGCCGGAACGCGCCATCAACATGCACGATGCCCTGCGGTAGCCGGTTATCCCCTATGACGGTAAGGATTTGGGTAAAGCGGTCGATGATATCGATTACCGTAAATGGGTCATTAACACCCGTACTCAATGCTCGCGCGGCGATTTCCGCTAGGTGCCGGGCGGTAAACCGTGGATCATGAGCCGAGGCATTTTCGCGGTGCTGTGTGAGCACAATATGGCGTTCAATATCCTCTGGCAAGTGCGGCGCTCCATGCGCTATGACCTCCCCTTCAAGCACTAGATCACCCGGAGCCACGCCAAGGTGCACCGCACAATCCTCTTGCGCTGCTGCCTGCGCAATGGCGTCATAATCAACGAATTTCAGGTAACCGGTCTGGCTGCTGC
Organism: Corynebacterium curieae; assembly: GCF_027570035.1. Lineage (GTDB taxonomy): Bacteria > Actinomycetota > Actinomycetes > Mycobacteriales > Mycobacteriaceae > Corynebacterium > Corynebacterium curieae. The sequence goes on from NZ_JAKMUU010000001.1 coordinate 119,277, forward strand.
GACCCTGTTCTGCTCCCTCGTAGAATTCCGGCCCCGGTGCGTCGGCTATCTTTTCCTCCTCACCCCGCTGGATCAGCCGGCGCATATGGTTCTCCACGTCCTGGGCAACCACGTGGACGACGTGAGACATGCTAATCGATTGCGCAATATGCACGATGAAGTAGATAAGAAAAACTACACAGGCCAGGGCCAACAGAACTGTCACGGCCACATTCAAGGAAGGAACGTGCTCTCCTTCCCCATCGCTCCCAGTGCGCACCGCGCGTAGGGACAACAGGGCAAAGATAAAGGTGGCAAGGTAGATCGCCAAAGTAGATTGGATGGAGCGGTCTTTTAAGAACTCGTGCAAAAGGCGCGGACCCATTACCGTGACGACGCCAGACAGCGCGGTCAAGGTGATGAAAAAGACGGTGCCGGCCAGAGAAAGCGAGGAGGTTGCTACCGCGCTCAAGATCCCTTGCGCGCTATCTGCGCTTCCGTCATAAAAGGGCGTCGCGCCCACGTCAAAACTGCTGTCTATTGCGATGAGTAACTCAGCGCCTGCGGCCGCGATAGCCACCGCTACGGCCGGGATCAGCCAAAACTTCTCCCGCCAAGCGGGCATCCTCTCCAGCAGCGTCTTCATGGGTTCCTAAGCTAGCTCCACGATCTCCATGTAGTCATCGGACCACAAGTCTTCATCACCATCGGGCATGATAATCACGCGTTCTGGGTCCAAAGCCTTCACCGCACCCGGATCGTGGGTCACCAGCACCACAGCTCCTGTGTACGTTTTAAGGGCGTCGAGCACCTGCTCGCGCGAGATGGGGTCCAAGTTATTAGTTGGCTCGTCTAATAGCAGTACATTCGCGCGGCTAGAGACTAGCGCGGCCAAAGACAAGCGGGTTTTCTCACCACCGGATAGAGTTCCAGCGGGTTGTTCGAGCTTATCGCCGGAGAACATGAAGGCACCAAGCAGGCTGCGCAATTCCTGCTGATCCGCATCCGGGCAAGCATCAATGGTGTTCTGCCAGACGGACTTATCCGGATCGATGGTGTCATGTTCCTGTGCGAAATAGCCGATGCGCAGGCCGTGGCCGCTGACGATTCCGCCCTCACCGTCGGTTCTTTCCACACCGGCCAGCAACTTCAACAGGGTGGTCTTACCTGCACCGTTGTAGCCGAGGACGACCACTCTAGAGCCCTTGTCGATAGCGAGGTCTACGCCCACAAAGACCTCAAGCGAGCCATACATTTTGGTCAGCCCCTTGGCATTCATGGGGGTTTTGCCACACGGGGCTGGCTCGGGGAATTTAATATTGGCGACCTTATCGGCCACGCGGACCTCATCAAGCTCATTCATCATGCGTTCAGCACGGTGGAGCATTTGCTTGGCCGCAGCGGCCTTGGTTGCCTTGGCGCCCAGCTTAGCAGCCTGCTTTTGCAGTGCAGAAGCCTTCTTTTCGGCATTCGCCCGTTCTCGGCGACGCCGCGCTTCATCCGTGGCTCGGGCATCGAGGTATTTCTTATAGCCCATGTTGTACACGTCAGCCTCGCCACGGACCGCGTCAAGGAACCACACCTTATTGCACACAGCCTCCAGCAACTCGACATCGTGGGAAATCATAATAAGCCCGCCCTCGTGCTTGGAGAGGAATTGGCGCAGCCACACAATCGAATCCGCATCGAGGTGGTTAGTTGGCTCATCTAGAAGCAGCGTGGTCTGGGATTTGCCGGAGCCTTCGGTCGCGGCAAATAGGATCTGCGCCAGTTCCACACGGCGGCGTTGGCCGCCCGAGAGGGTCTTGAGTTGTTGATCCAGCACGCGCTGCGGCAGGCCCAAGTTATCGCAGATCTGCGCACACTCGGAATCGGCCTCATAGCCGCCTAGGGACTCAAACTGTTCCTCCAAGCGGGAGTACTTCCGAATGGCCTTGTCCCGGAATTTATCGTCCGTGGCCGATTCCATGAGCTCTTGTTGCTTGGCCATTCGGCGCTTTAGATCATCCAAACCGCGTGCGGAGAGAACGCGCTCGCGCGCTGTCTGCTCGATATTTCCTTCGCGGGAATCTTGGGGGAGATAACCAATGGGGCCCGAGCGAGTTACAGAGCCGCCATAGGGCTCCGTCTCCCCTGCCAAAATGCGCATAGTCGTCGTCTTGCCAGCACCATTGCGGCCGATGAGGCCAATGCGGTCGCCGGGCTGCACGCGCAGGTGCTGCCCGGGGGCGTCGAGAAGCGTGCGAGCTCCTACCCTGACTTCGAAATCATTGGTTACAATCACGAAGAAATAGTCTAGCAATTGACTGCGCTGACGCTAAGACACGCTAACACCCCCAACAGCTGTTTCCCTAGACCGGGAAAAGCGCTGTTGGGGGCGAGTGCATAGTGCGCGATCTTAGACCGCGAAGCCGAGGGCCTGAAGCTGCTCGCGGCCCTCCTCAGTAATCATCTGCGGGCCCCATGGCGGCATCCATACCCAGTTAATGCGGACGGCGTCGGCCAGCTTATTGGCCTTGACGATGTCTTCCACTTGTTCCGCAATAACATCGGTCAGTGGGCAGGCCGGCGAGGTCAAAGTCATGTTAATCATGACAATTTCCTTGCCGTTGTCTACTTCAAACCAGAGGTCATAGACAAGGCCCAAGTCAACAACGTTAATGCCGAGCTCGGGGTCAATAACGTCACGCATGAATTCGGTGACATCAAAGGCTTTAGAAATCTGCTCTTCGGTCTGCTCCGGCCGCTCGCCGCTGCCGGAGAATGAAGAGTTCTCATTCTGATAAGGATCTACGGGATCGGTCATCTAATTCTCCACTTCAGTTAGTGCATCGGCGGAAGCGGCCTGGAAGGCCTTCCATCCGAGGAGCGCGCACTTTACGCGCGCTGGGTACTGGGATACTCCGGCGAAGGCAACGCCATCACCAATAAGGTCTTCATCGCCTTCTTCCTTGCCGCGAGAGGTGATCATCCTTTCAAACTCTGCCAGCTTCTCATTGGCTTCCGCAAGGGACAGCCCAACGATTTCCTCCGCCATAACCGAGGTAGAAGCCTGCGAAATGGAGCAGCCTTCCGCATCATAGGAGACGTCCTCTACGGTCTTGCCATCCTCAGATAGACGAACGCGCAAGGTCAGCTCATCGCCGCAAGAAGGATTCACGTGATGAACCTCTGCTTGATACGGCTCCCTCAGGCCAGCATGCTGGGGGTTCTTATAGTGATCCAGGATGACGTCCTGGTACATGGAATCTAGGTTCATGAGGCAACTCCAAAGAATTCGCGGGCGACCTTGATTGCTTCCACTAGCTTATCTACCTCTTCCTCGGTGTTATAGAGGTAGAAGCTAGCGCGAGCGGTGGACTGTGCCCCACAGGCACGGTGCAATGGCCACGCACAATGGTGTCCAACGCGAATGGACACACCATGGTCATCAAGAACCTGGCCCAAGTCGTGCGGGTGAACACCTTCCACGGTAAAGGAAATAGCACCACCACGATTTTCAGTGTCCACTGGACCAATAATGCGCAGACCGGGGATTTCCTTGAGCTGGCGCAAGGCGCGCTCGGTTAGCTTCTTTTCGTGCGCGTGGATATTATCCATGCCCACCTCGTCCAAGAATTTTACCGCGGCGCCAAGACCAACCACTTGGCTGGTCATCTGCGTGCCCGCCTCAAAGCGTGTCGGCGGCTTGGCAAAGGAGGTCTCTTCCATCTTGACGATCTCAATCATGGAGCCACCGGTCAGGAAAGGCGGGAGCTTCTTGAACAATTCCTCCTTGCCGTACAGCACGCCAACGCCGTTAGGACCGCACATCTTATGGCCGGAAAAGGCCGCGAAGTCCACATCCAAGGCGTGGAAATCTACCGCCATATGAGGCACCGACTGGCAGGCATCCAAGACAACCATGGCGCCTACCGCACGAGCACGGCGCACCAGCTCATCAACGTCCGCCACCGCGCCAGTGACATTGGACTGGTGGGTAAACGCAACGACCTTGACCGAATCATCGAGCTCGAGCGAATCAAGATCGATACGGCCATCTTCGGTCATGGAATACCATTTCAACGTAGCGCCGGTGCGAGCACATAGCTCCTGCCATGGCACCAAGTTGGCGTGGTGTTCCAACTCAGTTATCACAACGGTATCGCCCTCGCCCACGTAAAGGTCACCCGCACGCTCGTCGCTAAGCACATAGGCAACTTCATTTAGGGCCTCAGTGGCGTTTTTCGTAAAGGCGATCTCGTCGCGGTCCGCACCTATGAATGCGGCGATAGCTTGTCGCGCGGACTCGTAGGCGTCATCGGCCTCTTCCGCCAGCTGGTAGGAACCGCGGTGGACAGGGGCGTTCGTGTGCAGCACAAACTCCTCCTCCGCCTTCCATACCGGCAGCGGGCGCTGGGAAGTAGCGCCCGAATCCAGATACGCCAGTGGCTTATCGCCACGCACAGTGCGCTGGAGGATCGGGAACTGCTCCCTAATTGCGTTTACATCAAATCCAGTCATGAATCTTCTTTAGATAGTCGCGGTTGACCGGCCCGTGGTCGGTCCTTACTTCAGGAACTGGTCGTAGCCGTCAGACTCGAGCTGATCTGCCAATTCAGCGCCACCGGTCTTGATGACTTGACCGTCTGCAAAGACGTGCACAAAGTCCGGCTTAACGTAGTTCAGGATGCGCTTGTAGTGGGTAATCATCAAGATGCCACCATTGGTTTCCTTCTGGTAGCTGTTGATTCCCTCAGAAACGATGCGCAATGCATCAACGTCTAGGCCGGAGTCGGTCTCGTCCATAACTGCGAACTTCGGCTTGAGGATATCGAGCTGCATAACCTCGTGGCGCTTTTTCTCGCCACCGGAGAAGCCTTCGTTGACGGAGCGGGAGATGAAGGACTTATCAATCTTCAGGTTCTCGCGAGCCTGAGTAAGTTCCTTGTTCCATTCACGCAGCTTCGGTGCTTCACCGCGGATCGAGGTGACGGCGGAACGCATGAACTGGGAGACCTTGACGCCCGGTACCTCAGTTGGGTACTGCATCGCTAGGAAGAGACCGGCGCGGGCGCGCTCGTCGACGGGCATGTCCAACAGGTTTTCGCCATCGAGAAGCACCTCACCCTCAGTGACCTCGTACTTTGGGTGGCCAGCAATGGTGTAGGACAAGGTGGACTTGCCTGAGCCGTTCGGGCCCATGATGGCGTGAATTTCACCGGAGTTAATGGTCAGGTTGACGCCCTTGAGGATTTCCTTCGGCTCGCCGCCTTCTTCCGTCGGCAGCACCTGGGCGTGGAGGTTCTTAATTTCCAGAGTAGACATAATGTGTGGGTTTCCTTCTATGAAAGCTTTAGGCGGAGATCTTTTCCAGTTCTTCGGAAATGCGGTTTTCCAATTCCTCAGACAGGGACTGCACCGGGATGCGGTGGATGACCTCATTGAAGAAGCCACGAATAATGAGGCGGCGGGCTTCAGCCTCTGGAATGCCGCGAGACATCAAGTAGAACAATTCGATGTCATCGAAGCGACCAACGGTGGCTGCGTGGCCAGCGCCGGTGATTTCACCGGTTTCAATCTCCAAGTTAGGGATTGCGTCCGCGCGAGCGCCCTCGGTCAGGATCAGGTTGTTATTGGTCTCGTAAGTATCGGTGCCCTGTGCATTGGAGCGGATGAGAACATCACCTACCCAGCAGGTGCGGGCTTCATTTTCCTTAGTGCCCTGCAGCGCGCCCTTATACAGCACGTGGGAGCGGCAATTAGGAACGGAGTGATCCACCAGCATGCGGTTCTCAAAGTACTGGCCTTCGTCAGCGAAGTACACGCCCAGCAGCTCTGCGTCGCCGCCCTGCTCGGTGAAGTTCACGCGCGGCACAATGCGTACTACTTCGCCGCCGAAGATGGCGGAGTTATGGCGCAGCACGGAGTCGCGACCGAGCTGGGCCACGTGGTTGGACAGGTGAACCGCATCGTCTTCCCAATCAACGTCAACGACAACGGTTAAGTGGGCGCCATCTCCTACAATGAATTCGACGTTATCCGCGTGGGTGCCGGAGCCGACATACTTCAAAATGACGGTAGCTTCCGCGTGGTGGCCTACCTCAATGGAGGTGGCGCCAAAGGAAGTCACACCCTCGCCCTTGCCGGTGTAGGTAATAACGATGGGCTCTTCTACCTGAGCCTCTGCATCAATGGTGACAACCTGACCTTCAGGCATGGAGGTCCATGCCTGTGCAGCAACGCGGTCAGAGGGAGTACCCACACGGCCCAAGCGCTTATCATCACGAGTGACGGTCTCGGAGCTTACGCCAGGGTGCTCGCTGACGGTGACATCCTGTGCCACTGCCTCAGCGAATTCCCCATTGTGCAAGCCACGCAGTCTGCGCAGCGAAACAAAGCGCCACACCTCATCACGGCCGTGCGGCACCGGGAAATCCTCCACGTTGGTGGAGGTAAAGACGTCACCCTTGGTGATCTTATCCGGGTTGAATTCGTTCGAAGCGACCATTTTCTTTAGCCGACCGATCCTTCCATTTGCAGTTCGATGAGGCGGTTGAGCTCGAGGGCGTACTCCATCGGCAGCTCCTTGGCAATAGGCTCGACGAAGCCGCGCACGATCATTGCCATTGCTTCTTCTTCCGCAATGCCGCGAGACATCAGGTAGAACAGCTGCTCCTCAGAAACCTGGGAAACAGTTGCCTCGTGGCCTAGGGTGACGTGATCATTGCGGATGTCGTTATACGGGTATGTGTCCGAGCGCGAAATGTTGTCCACCAGCAGCGCATCGCACTCTACGTTAGAGGTGGAATGGTGCGCGTTTTGATTAACCTGCACCAAGCCGCGGTACGCGGCGCGGCCACCGGCACGAGCTACCGACTTAGACACGATATTGGAAGAGGTGTGCGGAGCCATGTGCGTCATCTTGGCGCCCGTATCCTGGAACTGGTTCTCACCAGCAAAGGCAACGGAAAGAACCTCGCCCTTGGCGTAAGGACCGGTCATCCATACGGCCGGGTACTTCATAGTGACCTTAGAACCAATATTGCCGTCAACCCATTCCATGGTGCCGCCTTCTTCTACCTTGGTGCGCTTGGTCACCAAGTTGTAGACGTTGCTAGACCAGTTCTGAATGGTGGTATAGCGGCAGCGGCCGCCCTTCTTCACGATGATCTCCACTACCGCGGAGTGAAGGGAGTCAGACTTGTAGATAGGAGCGGTACAGCCCTCGACGTAGTGCACATAAGCGTCCTCATCAACGATAATGAGGGTGCGCTCAAACTGGCCCATGTTCTCCGTGTTAATGCGGAAGTAAGCCTGCAATGGAATATCTACGTGCACGCCCTTGGGCACGTAGATAAAGGAGCCACCGGACCACACAGCGGAGTTCAGCGCGGAAAACTTATTGTCTCCGGCCGGGATAACGGTGCCGAAGTACTCCTTGAAAAGCTCAGGGTAGTCACGCAGTGCCGTATCAGTATCGACGAAGATGACGCCCTGGCTTTCCAGGTCCTCACGGATCTGGTGGTAGACCACCTCGGACTCGTACTGCGCAGCCACACCGGCAACGAGACGCTGCTTTTCGGCCTCTGGAATGCCAAGCTTATCGTAGGTGGCCTTGATATCGTCTGGCAGATCTTCCCAGGTTTGGGCCTGTTCCTCGGTGGACTTTACGTAGTACTTGATCTGGTCGAAGTCGATGCCAGACAAATCCGCACCCCACGTAGGAACGGGCTTTTTATCAAAGATGTTGAGGGCCTTCAGGCGCTGGTTGAGCATCCATTCCGGCTCGCCCTTCTTGGCGGAAATATCGCGTACTACGTCTTCGTTCAAGCCACGGCGAGCAGAAGCGCCAGCCGCGTCCGAGTCGTGCCAGCCGTACTCATATGCACCAATGGAATCGATGATTTCATCATCGGTCATCTTGTTTTCAGGTGCCGATTGTGCCTGGGTCATGACTCGCTCCTTTCAGTATTGGTATTAACGGGTGTCAAGGGGATATTCGTGGTACAGATTCCGTGGCCACCGGCAATGGAGGCCAAGGGCTGTACATGTTTGCCTAATAGAGCGGAAAAGACTTCCTGTTCCGCCTCACACAGTTCCGGATGCTCAGCGGCCACGTGGGACACCGGGCAATGGTGTTGACATATTTGCACTCCCTGGCCGGCGCGGTCCACCGTGGCGGCATAACCGTGCTCATCTAAGACTTCAGCTAGCTTTCGCGCCACGTCTTCCACGGATTCCCCCTCTTCTACTAGGGGGCGCACATCCGCGACGAGCCGCTCAAACCGGGCCTTAGCAAAGTGCTTTACGGCTTCAGATCCGCCAACAGCACGCAAAGCCGTCAAAGCCTCTGAAGCCAAGTCATCATAGGCGTGACCAAATTTCGCTCGGCCACGATCGGTGAGGCGAAAGTGCTTAGCTGGTCGTCCGCGACCGGAACCGCTACCCGCTGGAGTGCGGGCGGCAGGCCGGCGGCGCACTACCTCCGTTAGTTCCTCTTCCACCAAGATGTCTAAGTGCCGACGGATTCCGGCAGCGGAAAGGCCAAGGCGTTCACCCAGGTGGGAAGCAGTAACAGGCCCGTCCTTCAGCAGCAGCAACATGACTTGGCGGCGAGTATCGCCATCCGTGGTGCGCGTTTCTTTCGCCATCTTCGGCGACTTTTCCGCGCGTTGAGGTGTGCTCATGCCGGGGACCTCCCTTCGTGCTCCACTCACTTACAGCTGCTCTGCCGCGCCTTACCTTCTACCGGCAGTACGCGCCAAACCAACTGCGCCTTCTTTATTAGACAACACTAGTGTTCCTTAATTCATTCCGGAATGCCACCATGGGGCATTCCTCGGCGTGGCAACGGGGGTGACTATTACCCTCACCGCCACTTCTCGCCACTCTGCGCGGCCCACGCGGGCGGGCCAGCTGGGGTTGGGACGCAATCCTCGCGTAAGGTCTTATGCCATGACAGGGAAAATCCGCGGCTTTCTTACCGGCATTAAAGCCGAGCTGCCGCAGCTAGGTTCCGCAGGGTCGCGCACTGCACGGCTGCACGCCGAAGATACCGGCGCCGCGGAACCAGATTCCCGTTTTGATTTCGTGCCCGCCAACGCTGATGGGCTCAAGCGCACCACCACCGCCCAGTGGCGGACGTTTTTCATTCTGCGCTGGGTAGGAACGGTTGGCTCCTTACTCATAGCCTTTGGCGCTTTAGGAGCCGGCGCCTTGCCAGTGGTGGGCAACCCTTATGACAACGTTCCTTTTGGTTCGCTTATGTCTCGCATGCTGCAAACATCGTCCGCGGTAGTGATGGTCGGAGTCGGGCTCTTGGTCACAGCGTGGGTTTTCCTCGCCCCATTTGTGGGCACGCCCCTTCGCCAGCCACAGAAGGGCTCCACTGTGCCTACTCGGGCCCGCAGGCTCGTGACCACCCAGCAGCTATGGCGCACTTGGGCCGGTTGGGTTATTCCACTGATCTTCACCGCGCCGCTATTTACCCAAGATATCTATTCCTATTTGGCTAATGGCTCCATCGTGGTCCAAGGAATGGATCCCTATTCCGCGGGGCCGGTTCAGTTACTGGGCGCTGGCGATAAACTGGCCCGGTCTGTGCCATTTATCTGGGCAAATTCCCCTTCCCCTTATGGCCCGGTGGCACTCGGTTTAGCCGCAGTAGTAAGCCTGTCTACTGCTAACTCCATCTTATTGGGCGTTATCGCGCACCGCCTATTGTCTATCGCTGGGATTATCGTAGCCGGCTGGGCCATTAGCTGCCTCGCACGACGCTGCCGAGTATCTCCAGAGTCTGCCCTCTGGCTCGGCATTCTCAACCCGTTGACTATTTTGCACTTAGTGGGTGGAATCCATAATGAATCCATCATGCTGGGATTGTTGTTGGTGGGAATGGAGATGGGTCTCCGGGGCGTCGACAAGCTGGGGCGATCGCGTCGCAGTGCCTACCTAGCACTTGCTGCCTCCGGCTTTTGCCTCTCGTGCGCCGGAATGGTCAAAGTTACCGGCTTTATTGGATTGGGGTTTGTCGGAATGGCTTATGCCCGTTATCTCATTGAAAAAAATGGGACCCCTCGCTGGAAAGCCTTAGCCTGCGCAATTGCCCTACAGCTCGTTGTATTGGTAGCAACCGTAGCCCTCATTAGCGCGTGCACCGGTATCGGCTTGGGCTGGGTAACCGGGCAAGGCGGTGCAGCCTCTATTCGCTCATGGCTTTCCACCTCCACCGCTGTGGGCGTGGGAACGGGGGTTTTCGGGATGCTACTCGGCCTAGGAGATCACACCGAAGCCATCCTCACCGTCACCCGTACTTTTGGTGTGCTCGTGGCCGTGGCGTTTATGGCCCGCATGCTCTTTGCCACCTTGCGTGGCCGCATTCACCCCGTGGGAGGACTTGGCACCGCCTCCCTCGTCCTCGTTATTTTCTTTCCTGTCGTCCACCCTTGGTACATCCTGTGGGCGGTACTGCCATTGGCTGCATGGGCCAATCGGCTCATCTTCCGTTTCAGCGTTGTAGCCTATTCTGCAGCGATGAGCTTCTTTGTCCTACCGCGGGGACTTGGCCTACCGCCGAGCACCATCATCGCCATTTACGTGTCAGCTGCCTGTGCATACGCTGTCATCGCCGCTCTCTGGTGGGTTGCAGTGCACCGCAGCGGAATCCGTGTCCTAGACTAATCCCACGTGAATTCGATTTCAGCCGACCGTCCAGCCCTCACCTTGGACAATGTGGTGAAGAGATTTGGCTCCACTACTGCCGTTAATGGGCTGAGCCTAAGCGTTGCCAGCGGCGAGGTCTTTTGCCTCCTCGGCCCCAATGGTGCGGGAAAATCTACCACCATTGAAATGTCTGAAGGCTTCATCCACCCCACCAGCGGCTCCATCGATGTCCTTGGGCATAATCCGGGTACCGAGCCAGATAAGGTGCGGGAAAAAGTAGGAATTATGTTGCAAGGCGGCGGTTCCTATTCCGGCATCCATGTTTTAGAGATGCTGGAATTATCCGCCCGCTATAGTGCTCACCCCCTCTCCCCACAATGGCTGCTGGAGACTTTAGGACTCGAAGGCGTAGCTCGCACCTCCTACCGCCGGCTTTCTGGCGGACAGCAACAGCGCCTATCGCTTGCCCTAGCTATCATCGGCCGACCGGAGTTGGTGTTTCTCGATGAGCCAACCGCCGGCATGGATGCACAATCCCGCTTAGCTGTGTGGGATCTTATTCGAGCATTGCGAAGCGATGGCGTCACCATCGTCTTGACCACTCACCTCATGGATGAAGCGGAGTCGCTAGCAGACCGGGTGGCCATCATGGATCATGGTCAGCTAGTAGCCCACGGTACACCGGCGGAACTTACGGCCCAGACGGAATCGGCAGGGCTCAGTTTTAGCACCGACATCGACGTTAATCTCGAGGCGTTGGCTGCAGCCGGAATTTCTGCCACAAAGTCTCGCCCGTTGCACTACCGCCTGACCGAAGCCGGCACCCCTGAGACCATCGCCGCACTGGCTACCGAACTTGCCCACCAAGGCGTCCTTCTGCGGTATTTGGATGCAGCCCACCGCAACTTGGAAGAAGTATTCCTTGATCTCACCGGACGCCACCTGCGCAGCTAACTGCCCCGCACTAGAACCGCATTAATTCGATCGTGTTGAAGGAAGAATCCATTTCATGAGCACTGCCTATACCCCAGGGACCTTTACTCCCGCTCCTCAGCGAGCCAGCGCCGGCGCCATCTTGCTCGCGCAAGGCAAAATGGAAGCAAAGCTCATGTTGCGCCACGGCGAGCAGCAGCTTCTCAGCGTCATCATTCCGCTGGCCATCCTCATTGGGGCCGCCCGCCTAGAGCCCACCACAGGGCACGGCTTGCACGAAGTATTTCCCATGGTCCTTGCAGTAGCGGCCACCTCCGCGGGGTTTACAGGCCAAGCCATCTCGCTCGCCTTTGACCGACGCTATGGGGCCCTTAAACGCACTGGTGCATCCGGGGTACCTGCCTGGGCCATTATCGGAGGCAAGATCCTAGGCGTGCTCACGATGGTGGTTTTCCAAATCCTTGTTTTGGGCATCGCAGCCTATATTTTGGGCCTACGCATTAGCCCGAGCGGGGTGTTGCTAATGATCGTCTCGCTATTTTTTGGCGTAGCGGCCTTTACCGCAATGGGTCTGTTGCTCGGCGGCACCCTCAGCTCAGAAGTCGTGCTCGCGCTGGCCAACCTCATCTGGTTCATTCTCCTTGGCGTGGTGGGATGGACGCTCTATTCTCAGGGCCTTGGCGATAATGGCATTCTCAATGTGGTACCAACCGTCGCTCTTGCGGGCGCGCTTACCGACGCCTCTAATTCCATCTTCCCTAGCCTCGAACTCATTTCCTTGGTGGCATGGCTAGCCGTGGCGTCGTTTGCCGCGGTCCGTTGGTTCCGCTTCGATGGCTAAATGTGACTTTTGTCCGGTTCGTGCCGAAACGAGAGCAATTTTTATGCCCGAAATCTCCCGACTAGTAGGATGCTATGCGTGAAATACTGGACAAAAACAAAGCGCTTCTTTAAAGAAGCCGCCCCCACACTGCAGCAACAGCGCCTTATCGCGCTCATCCTCCTCCTGTGTCAGGGTGGCATTACCGTGTCTGGTTCCATTGTCCGCGTGACCGGCTCGGGACTGGGCTGCCCCACGTGGCCAGAGTGCCAGCCAGGTTCCCTTGTCCCGATGGAGGGCGCCGCCCCTGCGCTACACCAAGCCATCGAGTTTGGTAACCGCCTGCTAACTTTCGTGGTAACTGCGGCAGCGATTGCCGCGGTCATCGCCATGCGCATGGCACACCGCCGCACTGAGCTTAAGGTCTATGCTTGGCTCAACGTGGCTGGCATCGTCCTTCAGGCAGTTATCGGTGGAATTTCTGTCCACCTAGATCTGCGCTGGTGGTCCGTGGCCCTGCATTTCTTGCCTTCCATGCTTCTAGTTTGGTTAGCCGCCATGCTTTACTCGCGCATTCTAGAGCCAGATGACGGTACTCCCCGAGCACGCTTCCCACAGGGCATTCGCCTACTCGCGGCTATCGCTACGGTCGCATTGAGCGTTGTCCTCATCACGGGCACGATGGTCACCGGATCGGGTGTCCATTCCGGTGATTCCGGCGTGGGAATGGAAGGCCGACTACAAGTAGATACCGAGGCCATGGCCGTCACCCACGCCATGTGCATGTACGTCTACCTGACGCTTAGCGTCATTACCATCTTCTTGCTGTATAAGAAGCGTGCGCCACAGGATGCCAAGAAGGCGGGTTGGGCCCTTATCGTGTGCATCCTCATTCAGTGGGCAGTCGGCGTCTATCAGTTCTACATGAGCATTCCGCGGTGGACGGTGCCGTTCCATATCGGCCTCTCCTCCTTCGTTACGGCTTATACAGCCCTGCTCTGGGCGCACGGTGTACGTCGCGCGGAAGGCACTGCAGATCTCATCACTGGCTCGCCTAGCGGCGATGAGAAATACGCAGCACGGCAAGCAGCGTTAAAGGCTGAACACGCGGCGGTATAACCCACAAAGCTATTTGCCGGCCGAGCGACTGCGCTCGGCCGGCTTTTTGCGCTAGCCTGGCTATATGCACGCAATTCAGGTCACAGAAACCGGCGGGCCAGAAGTACTTCGTTATACCGAAGTGCCCGCCCCCACCCCTAAAGACGATGAGGTATTGGTGGACGTCATTATGGCGGGCGTCAACTACATCGATACTTATTACCGTGAGGGGATTTATAACGCGGCCACCCCGTTTATTCCCGGATTCGAAGGCACCGGGCGCGTGGCTTACGATCCAAAGGGAGAAATCGCCGAAGGGACGATGGTTGCGTGGAACCAAGCCTTCGGCTCGTACGCGGAGCAGGTCTGCGTCCCTCGTGAAGGGCTCGTGGCGGTACCAGATGATTTTCGCCCTGAAGTTGCCGCTTCCATGCTGCTGCAGGGTATTACCGCACACTATCTGGCACACGGTGTCTATCAATTGGGCGAAGGCGCTTCGTGCCTAATCACCGCGGGCGCTGGAGGCGTGGGACAAATTTTGACCCAGATGGCCTCCTCTCTTGGCGCTACCGTGTACACGGTTGTCTCTACGGATGAAAAGGAAGAACTTTCCTACGCTGCCGGGGCGGATAAGGTATTTCGCTACGGCGATGGACTCGCCGAGCAGGTCCGCCGCTACAACGGTGACAAGGGAGTCGACGTGGTGTATGACGGCGTCGGCAAGGCCACCTTCCAAGAGTCGCTCGAGGCGGTCCGCCCCCGTGGCACCGTCGCACTCTTTGGCGCTGCTTCGGGGCCGGTGGAACCTATCGACCCCCAGCTTCTTAATAAGCATGGGTCCATCTTTCTGACTCGACCATCCATTGGCGCTTGGACCGCGCAAGAAGGCGAGTTCCAGATGCGGGCCCAAGCGGTCGTACAGGCGGTTGTAGACGGCGAGCTTAGTTTCAACGTTACGGCCTCCTACCCGCTAGCCGACGCCGCCACGGCGCATCAAGATCTCCAAGAGCGCAAGACCACAGGTTCCATTGTCTTGCGCGTACAGGATGGCGCATACAACTAACCCCAGCATTTTAAAAGCGCGGGAGAAGGAACTGATCCATCTCCCGCGCTCTGGTTTTCCTCGGGGCTTTTCAGTGTGACGCGGCTAGAACAGCGTCGCAGACCAGCCGAGCATCCGCCCAAGTGGTTCCCAACCCAAGATTGCGTCAATAGACAGGCCGATAAAGAGAACCGACAGGTAGTTATTGGAATAAATGAACAAGCGCATGGGCTTGACTTTGGCGCCGTTCTTCACACCTTCATGCAGGCGAATAGCCGTCCCCAAGAAGACAGCACCGGAACCTAGCGCTGCCACCAAGTAGATCCACGATGCAGCGGGAACGATGAGCAAAGTAACGATGACAGTGCCGACGGTGTACCACACAATCTGGCGGGTGACTTCCTTTTCGCCAGCCACAACGGGCAACATCGGAACGCCAGCCTTGCGGTAGTCTTCCTTGTACTTCATGGCCAGCGCCCAGGTGTGTGGCGGCGTCCAGAAAAAGATGATGAGGAATAGCACTACTGCCTGCCACCAACGGTCCGGCTCTCCTGCTGGTGCGTTATCACGGATGACAGCCCATCCGACCATAGCCGGCATGCAACCTGCCAAGCCGCCCCAGACGATATTTTGGGCATTGCGCATCTTCAAAAACTTGGTGTAGACGAAGACGTAGAAGAAGTTCGTCAAAACCACAAAGAACGCTGCCAGCCAGGAGTGAGCAAGAAAACCTAGCCACAGCACGGAAATGACAAGCATAACCCATGCAAATATCGCGGCGTTTCGCTTCGAAATCGTAGCTCTAACCAGCGGACGCGCTCTAGTGCGCTGCATCTTCTGGTCCAATTCGTAGTCCACGACATTGTTAAACGTGTGGGCGGCGGCAGCACCCATCCAGCCGCCAAAAATAGTGGACACAATTAGCCAGATATTATCCGATACGGCTTCTACGCCACGCTGCGCTTGGAGCATCGCCGGAATTGCAGCCACGAGGAGGAGCTCAATGATCCTCGGTTTCGTAAGCGCAAAATAGGCCTTGATGGTCTCCAAGGAATTCCTCCACTATCTGAACGTTGGTGAACTGTGCTTCGCACACACCCTGCGTGCGGTCACCCCTAGCGGTCGCACGTACCCGTGAAAAAGTTCCAATTCTCTCACTCACAATTTGGGCCGAGGGGTGAAACTCTGCGAGCAAATGGTGCTAGAACTATGCACGTTGTAGCACCCAGACATGCGCCGCTTAGCCATGCCAGCTTACCGTTTAACCCCTAGTTTCTATAATTGCGCACCGCCGGATAGAAAATTACTAGACTGAAGGAAGTCAAGTACTTTTTGCCTAGACGTAAGCGAGGCTTTCACGTGTCGAAAGATAAGTTGTCCCCAGAACTCCAATCTATGGTCGAGCGCCGTTATCCGGAGGATTGGACTGAGTTTGACACCCGCGCCGTTGATACCGTGCGCGTACTAGCCGCCGATGCAGTGCAGAAGTGCGGTTCCGGACATCCCGGTACAGCAATGTCCTTGGCGCCCCTCGCCTACACTCTCTACCAGCGAGTTATCAACCATGATCCTAACGATGTGCACTGGGCCGGGCGTGACCGGTTTGTACTCTCCGTTGGCCACTCCTCCCTTACCCAATATATCCAGCTTTACCTGGGCGGTTTTGGACTAGAAATGGAGGACCTCAAACGGCTGCGCACTTGGGGATCGCGTACGCCGGGCCACCCAGAGGTCCACCACACCGATGGAGTGGAAATCACCACTGGCCCGCTTGGCCAAGGCTTAGCATCCTCTGTTGGTATGGCAATGGCAGCCCGCAAAGAACGTGGTCTTTTCGATCCGAATACCCCCGCTGGCGAGTCTCCGTTCGATCACTACGTCTATACCATCGCCTCCGATGGCGACCTTCAAGAGGGAGTTACCGCAGAAGCTTCCTCACTTGCGGGAACACAAAAGCTGGGCAACCTGATCGTTTTTTGGGACGATAACCGCATTTCCATTGAAGACGATACAAATATTGCCTTCAACGAGGACGTTGTAGCTCGGTATGAGGCTTATGGTTGGCACGTCCAAACCGTTGAATCCGGCGAAGACGTTGTGGCCATAGAAGAAGCAGTCAAGGCCGCCCAAGCAGAAACCGAGCGCCCTTCTTTCATCCGTGTAAAGACCGTAATTGGCTACCCTGCCCCGAATAAGATGAACACCGGTGGAGTCCATGGTGCCGCACTGGGCGAGGACGAAGTAGCCGCCACCAAGGAGGTCTTGGGCTTCGATCCCAAACTGAGCTTCCATATTGATGAAGACGTCATTGCTCATACCCGCAAACTGCAAGAGCGCGGTGCTAGAAAACATTCGCTATGGCAAGAGAAGTTTGACGCTTGGGCTGCGGCTAATCCAGAGAATAAGGCTCTCTTTGACCGCATGAGCGCCCGCGAACTGCCGCAAGATTTTGGTGCCAACTTGCCGGTATGGGAGCCCGGCGAATCCCTGGCTACCCGCAAGGCCTCTGAAGCTGTTATCCAGGCGCTGGCTGCCTCCCTGCCTGAGCTGTGGGGCGGATCTGCCGATCTGGCTGGTTCTAATAACACCGTTATTAAGGGCGCGGACTCCTTTGGTCCTGAGACCATCACCACCGATATGTGGTCCGCGCAGCCTTATGGCCGCAATCTTCACTTCGGTATTCGCGAGCATGCGATGTCCGCAATTATGAACGGCATTGCTTTGCACGGCAATACCCGCGTTTACGGCGGAACCTTCCTGATCTTCTCCGAATACCAGTACCCCGCTGTCCGCCTAGGTTCGCTGATGTCGACCGATACCTACTATGTGTGGACCCATGACTCCATCGGCTTGGGTGAAGATGGTCCTACACACCAACCAGTAGAGACCCTGTCTGCGTTGCGTTCTATTCCAAACCTATCTGTCATCCGCCCAGCAGATGCCAATGAGACTGCCCAGGCTTGGGCTGCGGCAATCGAGTATAAGCCCTCACCGAAGGGCTTGGCTCTCAGCCGCCAAGGATTGCCGGTTTTGGAAGGCACAAAGGAAAAGGCTCATGACGGCGTTCGCCGTGGCGCCTACGTCTTGGTAGAAGCCTCTAAGGAGACCCCGGACGTAATCCTCCTCGCCACCGGCTCCGAGGTGCAGATAGCCGTCGCCGCTGCTAAGGAGCTAGAGGATGCCGGAACTGCCACCCGAGTCGTGTCCGCTCCCTGCCTGGAATGGTTTGACGAGCAGGACGAGGCCTACCGAGAGTCCGTGCTCCCAAGCAGCGTACGAGCCCGCGTTTCCGTTGAGGCAGGCATTGCCATGCCGTGGCATAAGTACACCGGTTCATTCGGCCGCAACATTTCCATTGAGCTCTATGGTGCTTCCGCGCCTGCGGCAGAGCTCTTTGAGAAGTTGGGATTCACCACTGCAGCAGTAGTTGAGGCGGCACAGGAATCCCTCGCTGCTGCTGCAAAATAAGACCTAGAGACTGGATAAGGAATTAGCATGAACTACATCTCCGAACTCAGCCAGTTGGGAACTTCTACCTGGCTCGATGATCTCTCCCGCGAGCGCCTGCTTTCCGGAAACCTCAAGGAGATCATCTCCTCCAAATCCATTGTGGGTGTTACCACTAACCCAGCGATCTTCGCCGCTGCAATGACCAATGGCACCGCTTACGACGCCGAGCTTTCTACGTTGAAGGAGGCTAAAGCCACTGCCGATGAAGCGGTGTATGCATTGGCTATCGAAGACGTCAAAAATGCCTGTGATCTCTTTGCAGACATTTACTCCGCTACTGATGGCGCGGATGGCCGGGTATCGATCGAGGTTGATCCGCGTATTTCTGATGACGCTGCAGCCACCCTGGAGCAGGCCCGTGAATTGTGGGCGAAAGTTGATCGACCTAACGTCATGATCAAGATTCCGGCTACCACCGGCTCCTTACCAGCGATTGAAGATGCCTTGGCGGAAGGAATCAGCGTCAATGTCACCCTGATTTTCTCTGTGGATCGCTACCGCGCTGTTATTGAGGCCTTCCGTACCGGCCTCAAGCGTGCCGCCGAGAATGGCAAGGACGTCTCAACTATCCACTCCGTGGCTTCCTTCTTCGTTTCCCGTTTGGATACCGAAGTGGACAAACGCCTGGAAGCCATTGGCAGCGAGGAAGCACTGGCACTGCGGGGTAAGGCAGGCGTCGCAAATGCACAGCGCGCCTATGCCCTCTTCCAGGACGCATTGCTTAACGACGCCGACCTTCCGGAAGGCTCCCACCTCCAGCGACCGCTTTGGGCTTCGACCGGAGTCAAGAATCCGGATTACCCTGCCACCTTGTACGTCTCCGAGCTGGCTGGTCCGCACACGGTCAATACCATGCCGGAAAAGACCATTGATGCGGTGCTATCGCAGGGCGATCTTCACGGCGATGTGCTATCCGATAGCCGTGACACAGCAGAAAGCATCTTTGCCCAGCTAGAAGAGGTTGGCATCGACTTCGACGATGTCTTTGAAGTGCTGGAACGTGAAGGCGTAGACAAGTTCGTTGCCGCGTGGAACGAACTGCTTGCTTCCATTAAGGAACGACTCGCGTAAACTAGCTTTGTCACCTATGCCCCGCCGAAAATTCGGCGGGGCATTCTGCCGCTAGACTATTAGCGAGCTATTAGCCCATAAACTCAGGAAGGAATCTTCGTGACCGACTCAGCCGCTTGGGTCAACCCCTTGCGCAGTGCCAGCGATAAGCGATTGCCGCGCATCGCAGGACCAGCGGGCATGGTCATCTTCGGCGTTACCGGAGACCTTGCATATAAAAAGCTTTTGCCCGCAATTTACGACCTAGCAAGCCGAGGTCTCCTGCCCGCTGGCTTTACCCTCGTTGGTTATGGTCGCCGTGATTGGGACAAGCCCGCATTCTGTGACTATGTTCGCTCGGCCGTCGTGGCTGGGTCCCGCACCGAGTTCAATGAGGATGTCTGGCAACATTTGTCCCAAGGCATTGAATTCGTACAAGGCTCCTTCGATGATGCCGGCTTTGATCGTCTCTCTTCCCGCTTGGGAGAGCTAGACCGCGAGCGCGGCACGGGCAGCAACTGGGCGTACTACCTTTCTGTCCCACCAGAGTTCTTCTCAAATATCTGCCATCAGTTAGAGCGCGTTGGTATGGCCAACTCCGTTGAAGACTCGTGGCGCCGAGTAATCATCGAAAAGCCTTTTGGCCATGACCAAGAATCGGCCCGCAAGCTCAATGAGATTGTCAATGCCGTCTTCCCTGAGTCAGCAGTCTTCCGCATTGACCACTATTTGGGCAAAGAAACCGTGCAAAATATCATGGCTTTGCGATTTGCCAATCAAATCTTTGAACCAATGTGGAATGCTCACTACATTGATCACGTCCAGATTACGATGGCCGAAGACATCGGCTTGGGAGGACGCGCTGGCTACTATGACGGCATCGGAGCGGCTCGAGACGTCATCCAAAACCACCTGCTACAGCTTTTGGCCCTGGTTGCGATGGAAGAGCCATCTTCCTTCGAACCTGAGGCCTTGCAAGCAGAAAAGGTAAAGGTGCTACGCGCTACCCACGCCGTTCATCCCCTCAACAAGACCACTGCTCGCGGCCAGTACTCCGCCGGCTGGCAAGGCTCCGAGTTTGTGAAAGGATTGCGCGAAGAGGAGGGCTTTGATCCTGAATCTACAACGGAGACCTACGCTGCCTGCACCTTGGAAGTAAACTCCCGGCGTTGGGGCGGGGTCCCCTTTTATCTGCGCACTGGCAAGCGCTTGGGCCGTCGAGTTACCGAAATCGCGCTGGTATTTAAAGCTGCGCCAAACCAGCCATTCGTTGATGGACAGACTGACGCACTGGGAAGAAACGCCGTGGTCATTCGTGTGCAGCCGGACGAGGGCGTAACTATGCGATTTGGCTCCAAGGTCCCTGGCTCCACCATGGAAGTCCGTGATGTCAACATGGACTTCGCCTACGCTGAGGCCTTCACAGAGGAATCGCCAGAGGCTTATGAACGATTGATTCTAGACGCCCTCTTGGACGAATCCTCGCTCTTTCCTACCAACGAAGAAGTAGAGCTTTCCTGGTCGATTTTGGACCCCATCATCGATTATTGGGCCGAGGCTGGACAGCCGGAAAAATACCGTGCCGGCAGCTGGGGGCCTGAATCCGCCGATAGAATGTTGCGCCGCCGGGGTCACTCCTGGCGCCGCCCATAGGAGGGACGCAGACAATGATTATTCCATTGCCCAATACCACTACGCGTGAAATCTCCAAGAAGCTGGTGGAGGCGCAAGAGCACTACACCCTAACTACCGGCCGAGTCCTCACCCTCATTGTTGCGGCACGCGAGGACGATGACCTCGAAAATATCCTTGCCTCCGTGCGCGATGCTTCCCACGAGCATCCGTCGCGCGTATTAGTCGTCGTAACAGGCGACCGGCAAGCAGAAACCCATCTCGATGCCCAGCTGCGCGTTGGCGGTGAAGCGGGCGCTTCTGAGATGGTTATCATGAAGCTTCACGGTGCCTTGGTAGACCAAGACGAAGCCGTTGTCACACCGCTACTCCTACCCGATACCCCACTGGTTGCTTGGTGGCCCACCTTATGCCCACCCGATCCGGCCACCAGCTCAGTAGGAAAGCTGGCTCAACGTCGCATCACAAACGTGGCTTTTGATGGCCGTGTTACAGGTGAAGATCTCCGGACCTTGTCAGCCGGTTATACCCCAGGTGATTCCGATATGTCGTGGGCTGCCATCACTTTGTGGCGTGGTGTCGTCGCCTCGGCTTTGGACCGCCATCCACACGAACCCGTAACCTCGGTCGAGGTTGCAGGCCCCGCCGGCCATCCAGCGCCCGACTTCGCAGCGGGCTGGTTGCTCGACCGCTTGGCAGTTCCGGTCCACCGCACAGTTACAGAATCGGAAGAACACCACTTCCCCGTGGCTCACCTGCGTTTTACTCGGGAAACTAGCCACGTCGATGTTGACGTCGTTGATGAGCGGACGGTGCGTGTCTGCGTTCCAGGCTCCCCGGATTCCTTAGTTAGCCTAAGCAATCGTTCTCAAGCTGAAGTCCTCTCTGAAGAACTGCGTCATCTGGATGCCGATAAAACCTACGCCCAAGCGCTCCGCGCCCTCGCCCAAGTAGACTACAGTAATCAGTAAAACGGCTTAACCCCGATTCTTTGCAAAGGATTTCGATACATAATGGTAGCTCTTCACCGCGTAAGCGATGTGGATGACCTTATCTCCCAGGCCGCACTCAAATTCATCGATACCGTAGCCCGCATCCAAGCAGCAGGTGGCGGCCTCCACAACGATGGCATTGCGCGTGTTGTCCTCACTGGTGGCGGTGCGGGAATCGGGGTTCTCCATGAGCTTGCTCGGTTGGATTTCGCTGCACAGCAACAGGGTGAAAACTTCCCCGCGCAGCGAATCGATTGGGCGCGCGTACACGTATTCTTTGGTGATGAGCGCAATGTGCCTGTGACAGATGCCGATTCTAATGAGGGACAAGCCCGTGCCGCCCTGCTTAACCACGTGGATATTCCGGATCAAAACATTCACGGCTTTGATCTAGGCGCGGTTTCCATGGAAGCTGCGGCAAGTGCTTATGAACCGGAGCTGAAAGAGTTTGCTCCCAATGGATTCGATCTGCACTTGTTAGGCATGGGAGAAGAGGGCCATATCAATTCTTTGTTCCCTCACTCTTCCGCCATCCGGGAGCAGGAGGAATTAGCTGTTCCGGTACATGATTCCCCCAAGCCCCCAAGCGAACGAATCACGCTTACCCTTCCCGCGGTTAACCAATCCGAACGCATCTGGCTCCTTGTGGCCGGCGAGGCCAAGGCGGAAGCAGCCAAGCACGTCGTAGAGGGCGCGGATCCAGAAGAATGGCCGGCTGCTGGTGCCCACGGACGAGCAGAAACCATCCTTTTCCTAGCGGATGACGCTGCGTCCGAGTTATAAGCAAAATTTCGCCTAAGACCGGCACAACCTCACCTATAAACATAAAAGAGCGCCGACACCGCTCCCCCTCGTCATTCCGCTGAAGGAAAGCGAGAGATTGGAAGCTTGTGTCGGCGCCTTCTGCGTCGAACCGTAGGGTCTAAGCGTACGCTTGGATCAGGTTGAGGCCCACGATGCATGCAAGCCAGATAATAACCATAACCACGGTGTAGCGGTCGAGGTTCTTTTCCACGACGGTCGAGCCGGAAAGGTTCGACTGTACACCGCCACCAAAGAGGCTGGACAAGCCACCACCCTTGCCCTTGTGCAATAGCACGAAGATGGACATCAAAATAGCAGCGATGACCAAGATGATTTCCAGTGCCAAGACCATGAGGATAATCCTTATTTCTAACGTGCGCTCTGCGGTTGCCTTATGATACCCGCTGGCGCGGTAACGTACTTTTGCGCTTTGCGTCTTGCAAAGCAATCACACCGGCCCACTGTACACCACGGCGCGGGCTGGAACCATTCCAACCCGCGCCAAGGCGCCAACCTGTGACAGGTGGTAACTGCTGTTAGTTCAGTGCGTTTGCTGCATTAGCAGCCAGCTTGGCAAACTCTTCGCCGACCAAGGAGGCGCCGCCGATAAGGCCGCCATCAACGTCTGGCTTGCTGACGATCTCCGCTACAGAATCAACCTTGACGGAACCGCCGTAAAGAATGCGGATGCCTTCCGCAACTTCATCGCCGGCCAGCTCCTTGACGAGCTCACGAATAGCGGCGCAAACCTCTTGCGCGTCGTCTGCGGAGGCTACCTTGCCGGTGCCAATGGCCCAGACCGGCTCATAAGCGATGACGGTCTTGGCAAGCTGCTCCGAGCTGAGACCAGCCAAGGAGTTGCGGGTCTGGTTGACCACGTAGTCCACATGGGTACCGGCCTCACGTACGGTCAGTGGCTCGCCCACGCACACAATGGGGCTTATGTCATTGTCCAAAGCTGCGGCGGCCTTTTCCGCAACGAGTTTATCGGTCTCGCCGTGATACTGGCGGCGCTCCGAGTGGCCTACTACAGCCCAGCTGCAGCCAAGCTTAGCCAGCATCTGACCGGATACCTCACCGGTGAAAGCACCTGACTCGTGCTTGGAGATGTCTTGCGCTCCGTAGGTAATCTGCAGCTTATCGCCCTCTACCAGCGTCTGAATGGTGCGAATATCGGTAAACGGGACCATGTAGGCCACGTCAACCTTCTCGTAGTAATCCTTTGGCAGAGAAAAGGCGAACTTCTGAACAGAGCCGATGGCCTCAACGTGGTCGAGGTTCATCTTCCAGTTACCTGCAATAAGTGGGGTACGTGCCATGAATTTATCCTCTCTTTCTGGCAAGTTAAGAAGGCTGTTTTAGGCTTCCAAAACAGAAACGCCCGGTAGTTCCTTGCCCTCTAGGTACTCGAGGGAGGCACCACCTCCGGTGGAGATGTGGCTAAAGCCATCCTCGTCTAGTCCGAGCATGCGCACCGAGGCAGCGGAGTCGCCGCCGCCAACGACGGAGAAGGAACCGTTCTTTGCAGTGGCGTCGATAATGGCCTGCGCTACACCAGCGGTGCCCTTGGAGAAGGCCTCCATTTCGAAGACACCCATTGGGCCGTTCCAGAACACGGTCTTGGAAGAGGCGAGAACCTCTGCGAACTTCTCCACGGACTTAGGTCCAATATCTAGGGACATCCAGCCCTCCGGGATGCTATCAAGTTCGACCACCTGGGTCTCTGCATCTGCTGCGAACTTGCTTGCAGCAGTGAGATCAACCGGGAGGACCAGCTTGTCACCGAAGCGCTCGAGGAGGTCCTTGCAGTTATCGATCTGGTCTTCCTGCAGCAAGGATTCTTGGACGTTATAGCCCTTAGCAGCCAGCAGGGTATAGCACATGCCGCCACCAATGATGACCTTGTCTGCCTTGCCTGCCAGCGCCTCAATCACGCCCAGCTTATCCGAGACCTTCGCACCGCCAAGTACTACGACGTACTGGTGCTCCGGCTCCTTGGCCACGGTGGAAAGAACCGAAAGCTCCTTTTCTACCAACTTGCCTGCGTATGCCGGCAGGCGCTTAGCAACGTCATACACAGATGCCTGCGCACGGTGAACAACACCAAAGCCATCGGAGACAAAAGCGCCATTATCGGCAGCTAGAGCAACGAGCTCGTCAGCGAACTGGCCGCGCTCCGCTTCGTCCTTAGAGGTTTCACGAGGATCGAAGCGGACGTTTTCTACCAACATCACGTCGCCATCGTTGAGGCCGTTCGCACGCTCATGAGCGTCTTCCCCGGTGACATCGCCGGCCAAGGCGACATATTGGCCAAGTGCCTCAGAAAGCGCCTCTGCTACTGGGGCCAAGGAATACTTAGCGTTTACCTCACCCTTTGGGCGCCCCAGGTGTGCGGAAAGAATGACCTTTGCGCCGCCTTCTACCAGCGCCTTGATGGTCGGAAGAGAAGCGTTGATGCGTCCCGGATCGGTAATATTTCCCTCTTCATCGAGGGGAACATTGAAGTCAGAGCGAACGAGGACATGGCGGGATTCGACGCCTTCCTTGAGGAGATCGTCAAGAGTCTGGAAAGTCATTATTTACTCCTTAACTATTTCGGATGGGTTAAAGGCTATAGATATAAGAATACCGACCGCGACGCAGCGCCGTTTGGGCTTGCATCGGGGCCGGATTCTCATTGCTGGAGCTCCAGTTTAGAGCTTGTCTGCCACCAGGTTGGTCATGCGAACGAGCTGGGAAGTGTAGCCCCACTCGTTGTCGTACCAGCCCAGAACCTTGACCAGGTTGCCGTTGGAAACCTTGGTCATGCCGGCGTCGAAGATGCAGCCGTGCGGGGAGGTAACGATATCGGTGGAAACCAGCGGATCCTCGGTGTATGCGAGGGTGTCCTTAAGCTCGCCCTCAGCAGCTTCCTTCAAAGCGGCGTTGATTTCCTCGGCGGTTACGTCGCGAGAAGCGGTGAAGGTCAGGTCCGTAGCGGAGCCGGTGATAACCGGAACGCGCATTGCGTAGCCGTCCAGCTTGCCCTCCAGTTCCGGCAGAACCAAGGAGACTGCCTTAGCAGCACCGGTGGAGGTGGGAACGATGTTGACTGCAGCGGCACGAGCGCGGCGCAGATCCTTGTGCGGAGCATCCTGAATGCGCTGGTCACCGGTGTAGGCGTGAACGGTGGTCATCAGGCCCTTTTCAATGCCGAACTTGTCATTGAGGACCTTAGCCATCGGTGCGAGGCAGTTGGTGGTGCAGGATGCTGCGGAGATGACGTTGTGGTTTGCCGGATCATAGGTGTCGGAGTTGACGCCGTAGACGAAGGTTGCGTCTACTTCCTTGCCCGGTGCGGAGATGATGACCTTCTTGGCGCCAGCCTCGAGGTGAGCCTTTGCATCATTGCCGTTGGTGAAGCGGCCCGTGGACTCGATGACGAGGTCTACGTTGTACTCGCCCCACTTCAGCTGCTTCGGGTCCTTCTCTGCGGTTACCACGATGCGGTGACCGTTAACGGTGATGGACTCATCGTCGTGGGTAATTTCGCCATCGAAGCGGCCCAGTACGGAATCGTACTTCAGCAGGTTAGCCAGAGTGCCATTGTCGGTCAGGTCGTTTACTGCAACAACTTCGAGGTTGTTGTCACCCTGAGCGACTGCACGGAAAAAGTTGCGGCCGATGCGGCCAAAGCCATTGATACCTACGCGAATAGTCACTGTATTTCTCCTCAAAGAGTCGAGTAAATGTGTGTATGGGTTTGAGCGCGGGTCCTTCGATGATTTTCTATGTGTGAGAAGCGCCCGAGCGTTTTCCCTACATGGCCGATAATACCGAGGCATTTCCTTCGGCGCAGTCCCCTACTAGCCTTGAGATCTATTGGATGACAGATTATCCAAAAGCGCGTACACTCTTTCCGATCCTTTTTATTTACCTAAGCCAAACCCGCTGGAAAAGCCCGAATAAGTGGGATTATGTTGGGTTTACAGCGTAAACGTGAGATATATCATGCCACAGCTTTAGGGTTTGTGCCCGCCTCTGCCCGATCAGACATTTGCGCATTAAGTCTAGAAAATAAATCGCTTGACCATATTGGTCCGGCCACGTTTGTCTCGCGATATGCTTTTCTTACTCACTGGCTCACAGCCGCTTTTCAGGCCACCCCGCCTGCCCTAGCGCGCGCGTTGGTCACCGTGAGGCTTCAGTGCCCGGACGCAGTTGCGGGCAGGACCACCGTAGGACCCAAGGACGTATCTTGTTCCAAATCAATACCTCTGCTGTGGGCGACAGCCTCGGGCTTACCGCCCTCGTGGCGATTCTCCCCCTCATCGCATTCTTTATCATGCTGCTCGGAGTCAAAGCGCGCGCCCATACTTCTGGTGCCGTAGCCCTTGCGGTATCCATCCTTATCGCAATCCTCGGCTTTTCTATGCCGGTAGATATGGCATTGTCCTCCGCTGTGCGCGGCGGGCTCTTTGGTCTACTGCCCATCGTCTGGGTGATCATCACCGCTATTTGGTTCTATGAGATCACCGTTGCTTCTGGGCGCTTCGAGGACTTGCGCAAAACTTTTGACCTTTTGGGCGATGGCGATATTCGTATCCAGGCTATCCTTATTGCCTTTTGCTTCGGTGGCTTGCTCGAGGCTCTCGCTGGCTTCGGCGCACCCGTTGCCATTACCGCAACCATGATTATGGCACTAGGGGTAAAACCGCTACGTGCTGCGACTGTGGTGTTGATCGCAAATACCGCCCCAGTTGCCTTTGGCGCTGTTGGCATTCCGGTCACTACCGCCGGCGAGGTTGCCGGTCGCAGTGCTGATCAAACGCATGATATTGCCGCGTTGATTTCTTTGCAGGTGCTGCTTATCGCCGCCATTGTTCCTTTCCTTATTGCCTTCATCCTGGATGGCATCCGTGGCGTCAAGGAGACTGCGCCGGCAGCAGCTGTCATCGGCGTCTCTTTCGCCCTTGCTCAGTGGCTGGCCGCAACCTTCTTTGCCTACCAGCTCACCAACGTCATCGCCTGCATCGTCTCGTTGGGCTGTGCCTTTGCCTTCCTACACGTGTGGAAGCCCAAGGGCGTCAAGGAATTGCGCGAGCGACTTGAGCTGCCAGCAGCTGAATCTACAACTGACCTAAACGGCCGCCGCATTTGGATGGCGCTGCTGCCCTATGCAGTAGTAACTGTCGTCTTCGCTGTCGCCACTGCCGCGCCCGCTATCTTCGGTTTCCTCAAGCTCCACTTTGCTTGGCCGTTGCTTGATGACGCCATTGTCGACGCCGATGGCAAACTCATGGATACCAGCTTTAGCTTCAATGTCTTTGGCAACCCAGGTACGCTTCTTCTGCTTTCCGGAATCATCGTCGCGGTTGTCTACCACTTCTTCAATGAAAATGGCCGCTATAGCCTGAGCTTTGGACAGCCGGTAAGCGCTTTTGGCGACGTCGTTAGCCGCATGAAATTCTCCGCGCTGACTATTATCTTGGTCTTGGCCTTGGCATACACCATGAACTATTCGGGCCAAACCATTGCGATCGGCGAATTCGTCTCTTCTGCTGGCGGTATCTTCGCTCTCTTCGCTCCAGTCCTGGGGTGGATCGGTACCGCCGTGACCGGTTCGGACACCTCCGCCAATGCCCTCTTTGCCAACCTGCAGGTGGCGGCAGCAGAACGCATCAGTGTGAACCCAGATCTCATGCTTGCTGCTAACACCGCTGGCGGCGTCGTGGGCAAGATGATTTCCCCGCAGTCTCTCGCGATCGCGGCAACCGCCGTCAATATGGAGGGCAAGGAATCCGTCATCCTGAAAAACGTTGTGGGTTACTCGGTCGCCTTCTTGGCCGCCGTGTGCGTCATCGTATTCCTGATGACCAACGTCCTAGGCTTCTTGGTTCCCTAGGCCTCTCCGCCCCCAGCGAAGCCACAACTCCCCGCCGCACAGCTACCTCTTCGGTATTCGTGCTGCGGGGAGTTGTGCATCTGCGCGCTTTTGCGAGAACTTAAGACTCGTTGAAAAGATCCTCCGTAATAGCCTGGTTGGTATCGGGGATATCAAGTTCCTCTGCGCGCTTATCAGCCATAGACAACAGACGACGAATGCGGCCAGCCACCGCATCCTTGGTCATAGGTGGCTCAGCCAAGCGGCCGAGTTCCTCTAGCGAGGCCTCCCGATGCTGTACTCGGAGTCGCCCCGCATCTGCAAGGTGCTCAGGAACGTCATCGCCGAGAATCTCCATAGCCCGATCGACACGCGCCGCAGCCGTTACTGCTGCACGAGCCGAACGACGGAGGTTGGCATCATCAAAATTATCCAAGCGCCGGGACGTATCATGAGCCTCCCGCTTTACACGCTTCTTCTCCCAGCTCAATCGGGTTTCTTGCGCACCCATTCGGGTCAGTAGTGCCCCGATCGCATCGCCATCTCGTACGACTACGCGGTCCTCGCCGCGCGTCTCCTTGGTTTTGGCAGAAATGCCTAAACGACGAGCACATCCCACGAGCGCCAACGCGGCTTCTTGGCACGGGCACGTTACCTCTAGTGCGGAGGAACGCCCAGGCTCAGTAAGGCTGCCGTGCGCCAAAAAGGCACCCCGCCACGCTGCTTCACTATCAGCAACAGTGCCGGAAATTACCTGTGGCGGCAGCCCTACGACTGCGTGGCCGGAACGGGTGATGAGTCCTAGGCGGCGTGTCAGCTCTTTCGCCCCAGTGGAAATTCGGACGGTAACACGACTTTTTTTCGTGGTTCCTGCAGGGCCAGCAACGTGACTATCGGCGGCAATTCCATAGAGATCATCTAGTGCAGTGATCACGCGGCGAGCAATGGCGTGGCTTTGCAGCTCCAGTTCATAAGACATGTTGTCACCGGAAATATCCAGCTCGCCGGCAAAACGCAAAATCGCCGCTAATTCTGCAGCACGAGCGGACTGGCGCGGCACGACGACAGCCGTTAGTTCTTCTTTGACCTGCTCGGTCAATGGTGTGGTCACCTAGTTCGCCCCATTTCTATACTCACAATCACAAGGAATTTATGCACTCCAAGAGCCCTTGCTCAAGGGTAATCGCGGTGAAAGGTTTTCTGTCATCATACCGCGAGCACCCGAGCCCCGCGCACTCGGCCAATCGCCGGCATCGACTCGCAGACCTTGACCATCAACGCCGTGCAAAGCGCCCTAGTTGCGGAAGGTCGAATACAACTCCAAGAGCGTCGCTGAAAGCTTTTCTGGATCATGTTTATTGACACTCCGGCCGTCGGCATCGACGTGGCTAACATCGGCAAACGTTGCGCGGGCGCCAAAGGATTGCGCCGCACGCTGGATGTAAACGCGCTCGCTATCTGAGGGTAAAGCAGCCTCGTCCACCAGAATGCGGTCGATACGCAAATCTGGGGCGTGCTGGGACAGAACGTGCAAATGGCGTTCTGCAGAAAAACCAGGGGTTTCGCCCGGCTCAGCTGAAAGATTAAGCACAACCACTCGCAGGGCGTTGGAAGCAGAGATCGCTTCCACTACTTGGGGTACGAGAGTGTGCGGTAGCACTGAACTAAACCAAGAGCCTGGGCCAATGGTGATGAGGTCCGCGCGCTGAATGGCGTCGAGGGCGTCCGGATTTGCGCTGGGATGCTCGGGAAGGATACGCACGCGCCGCACCTGCCCCGGGGTAGACGCAACCGCGACTTGGCCGCGGACTTGGCGCATCACTCGAGGGTCGTCGTCAAGCCCGGCAACATCCGCCTCAATTTCTAAGGCCTGGTTGACCACTGGAAACACCCGTCCCTGGGAGTTAGTCAGCTCCGCGATGGTGTCCAATGCTGCTTGGTAGTCCCCTAGAACGTCGGTCAACCCTGCGATCATAAGGTTTCCTACCGCATGGCCTGCCATGGCACCGTTGCCGCCGAAACGGTGCTGCAACGTCTTTGCCCACAGATCTCCTACTGGATCGCTATTGGCCAGTGCGGCGAGTGCCATGCGCAGATCTCCGGGCGGAATGATCTCCAGCTCGCGACGCAAGCGACCAGAAGAACCGCCATCGTCAGCGACAGTGACAATGGCGGAAATATCGGCCGCCTGGCTAAGGCGTGCGGATAGAAGGGTTTGATAAAGTCCATGGCCTCCACCAAGGCAGACCATGTGAGAAGGATTGGTCATAAAAGTGCTAGTACTCCTGTGCTCTAGTCCCGAGCAATATCCCTGTGCAAGGTGCTGACGTCCAATGCATCGTTGTCACGCAAACGCGCCGCGATGGCCTCTGCAACGGCAACGGAGCGGTGATGTCCTCCCGTACAGCCCACACCAACCGTGATGAAATTCTTGCCTTCGTGCCGATAACCATCCAGCATGGTAGAAAACATGCCTAAGAAACTATCCACAAATTTTTCCGCCGCCGGTTGGGACAAAACATATTGCGCCACTGGTTCATCCGTTCCGCGATAACCTCGAAGCTCCGGCACCCAGTATGGATTAGGAAGAAAACGCACATCTACCACAAGATCCGCATCGCGCGGAGAGCCATTCTTGAAACCAAAGGATTCGACTGTCACGTGCTGCTTTTCATTCTGCATTTCACCAAAAGCCGCCTCAATTGCCCGGCGCAAATCATGAATGGATAAGTTGGTGGTATCGATGATGATATCCGCATGGGCGCGTACATCCGCTACTGCTTGGCGCTCCCTTTGGATTCCTACCTTAAGGGTATCCCCTTCCTGCAGCGGGTGGGTGCGCCGTACCGAATCGAATCGGCGAATAAGCACATCGTCCCGAGCATCTAAAAAGAGCACGGTGGGCTTCATGTTCAGCTCCGTGAGCTCATCCATGATTTCTAAAAGAGAGCCAGGGAACATGCGCGAGCGCACGTCCGTCACGGCAGCTACCTTGCCTACCGGAGTGTCCTCCTGGTTACACAGCTTAAGCAGATCCACAATCGCGCGCGGTGGAATATTATGCGCCACATAGTAGCCCTTATCCTCAATTACCTTGGCAGCGGAACTCAACCCGCCGCCGGACATGCCGGTTATCAAAATGGGTGGAGTTTCGAAATGCGTCATGCCCTTTAGTCTAGCGCTTTCAGATTTTCCTATTCTAGGAGTGCGTCTCTTACTTACCCACAGGATCGTGCAAGCTCTCGTACACGGTCTGGGCCAGCTTCGGGCCAAATCCATTGACCTCACAGATCTCCTCAACGCTGGCTGCCTTGAGCTTTTTCACCGAGCCAAAGTGCTTGACCAAATCCGTGCGGCGTTGCGGGCCCAATCCCGGCACGGAATCAAGCACCGAGGCACGCATCCGCTTAGAGCGCTGCTGCCGGTGATAAGTAATGGCAAAGCGGTGCGCTTCATCACGGATTTGCTGCAAGAGGAAGAGCGCTTGCGAATTTCGCGGCAAAATCACCGGCTCATCATCGCCTGGCACCCAGATTTCTTCAAGGCGCTTGGCCAAGCCGACCAAAGTCACATCCACAATGCCCAGCTCGTCAAAGACCTCTTGGGCCGCAGCCACCTGGGGCGCACCACCGTCAACGATGAAAAGCTGCGGTGGATACGCAAAGCGGCGACCAGCTTCGGCCGATTCTTCTGCCACCTTCTCCTCCGCAAAGGAAGACTCTTCTACCTCCTCATCCGGGTGGGCCAGCTTATCTTGATTATGACGTTTGAACCGGCGGCGGGTTATCTCTGCAATAGAGCCGACGTCATCTGAACGGCCATCTCCAGCCGCCTCTTTAATTCGGTAACGCCTATAGTCCGACTTCTTAGGCAATCCGTCTTCAAAAACCACCAAGGAGGCAACCACATCCGTGCCTTGGATATGGGAAATATCGGTACACTCAATGCGCAATGGAGCTTGCTCCATGCCAAGAGCTTCTTGAATATCTTGCAACGCCGCAGAGCGAGCGGTGAGATCTCCCACCCGCTTTAGCTTATGTTGCCGCAACTGCTCCTTGGCATTCTTTTCCACCGTGGCCATTAACTGCTTCTTATCGCCACGCTGGGGCACGCGCAGATCCACCTTGGCCCCGCGTAATTCTTCCAAAAGGGCAACAACCTGCTCTGGTTCATCCGGCATGGCTTGGACCAGAATCTGCGGCGGAATTACCTGTACTCGCCGCGACTTCATGTGCGATTCTTGATCGACCCCGCGCCGTTTAACGTCTGCCGCTAACGCCGCATCCTCGCGTGCTTCTTGCTGCTCGCGCTCCACAGCATCCGAATAGAACTGGATGAGGAAATTCTGTACCAATGCGGGCAGCGCTGGATCGGGCTGTCCGTCTTCCAGCGGTTCTGAGCTGGCTTGGTCTCCGGCGCGCTCGACCACCCACCCGCGCTGGCCGCGGATCCGGCCATCGCGAACGTGGAAAATCTGTACTGCTGCTTCAAGTTCATCAGAGTTAAAGGCTATGAGATCGGCATCGGTACCGTCGGTAAAGACCACGGCCTGCTGTTCCATGATCTTGTCGATAGCACCTAAATCATCGCGCAGACGTGCTGCGCGTTCGAACTCTAGCCCTTCAGCAGCCTGTTCCATGTCCTGGGTGAGTTTGCGGCGCACTGAACCGGTATTTCCGTTCATAAAGGAAACGAGGTCATTGACGATTTCGCGGTGCTCGTCCTTGCTTACCCTGCCTATGCATGGGGCGTCGCATTTGCCGATATATCCCAGCAGGCACGGGCGTCCGAGCCGCTCGTGCCGGTTATAAACGCCCTTGGAGCAGGTGCGCATGGGAAAGACTCGGGTGAGTAGATCCAAAGTCTCGCGGACCGCCCAAGCATGAGAATAAGGGCCGAAGTAGCGCACACCTTTCCGGCGGGGACCACGGTAGAAGAAGGCGCGCGGCACTGTCTCCCCAACCGAAACCGCGAGCATAGGATAGGTTTTATCATCGCGGTACATGACGTTGAAGTGCGGATCAAAGCGCTTGATCCACGTGTACTCCAACTGCAAGGCTTCCACCTCGCTTGCCACGACCGTCCATTCCACGGAGTTGGCGGTAAGCACCATCTGGCGCGTGCGCGGGTGCAGCTGGGTGATGTCCTGAAAATAGTTGGACAGCCGAGCGCGAAGGTTCTTGGCTTTGCCTACGTAAATAACGCGGCGGTTTTCATCGCGGAATTTATATACACCCGGATCCGTTGGGATGGTCCCTGGAGCCGGACGGTAGGTAGTGGGATCGGCCAATTTTTAGTCCTGTGGCATGTACTTGGCTTCCACGTCGCGGAAGCGGCGAACCTTATCGATGACCGAGTCCTTATCACCGGATTGCAGCGCCCAGACGGGCACGAACTCGAATTCAGGCAGTTCCAGGCGGGCCATGCGCTGGCCTACGGGAAAGGAAAGTCCATAGACTACCTGCCACGGATAGAAGCGAGTGCCCACAATATTGCGGACTTCTACCCCATCCTCATTGGCGCGCAGGCGTGGGCGGTTAAGGGCAATCCATGACAAGACGGAAATCAAAACTCCGACGCCGGGGAAAGCGAATTTATCGATTGTGGTTACGTGCGCTCCGGTAAAGGACACCCCCAAGGTCACACCCATAAAAATATGGATGGCCATCACGAGGATGACCCAGCCGATAGCAACCTTGCGCAAAAAGGAAGAGGTCGCCGTGTACTCCCATGGCTTGGAGCTGGTCTGGGCGAAGGGATCGGCACTGGTATAGGCCAATACTTCGGCGTCGCTAAGCTGGCGGCGCTGCTGCGGATTCTTTGGGGCCTGCGCCTCGTTCATTTACATACTCCTCTGGGGCGCTCCCTGCGTGCCAACCGTTATTGGGTCACAGGGCGCTGACGCATCGCTGAAGGTTACTTTTCTACTGCGTTTAGTCTACGCAACTGGAGGGCGGTATCTAAAGCCGCAATCATAGCCTCTGCGCCCTTGTTTTCTACCGCATCTGCAAAGCCGGCCCGATCAACCGCCTGCTGTTGGTCATTGACGGTCAGGACACCATTTGCAACAGGGGTGGATTCATCAAGTGCGATGCGAGTCAGTGCCTGGGTGACCGAATCGCACACATAGTCAAAGTGCGGCGTACCGCCACGAATGACACAGCCCAACGCCACCACAGCATCGTAAGCGCGAGCGGCTGCCTGAACGACGACGCCTAGTTCCAGCGCCCCCACGACCCGGTACTCGTCAACCTCGGCACCATTGTCTTTGGCGGTCTGCACCGCCTGGGCATGGAGCTGATCGCAAATTTCCGCGTTCCACGTGGCAGTCACCACGGCAACGCGCAGCCCACTGCCATCTACCTGGGCAATATCGGGCAAGCCTTCTTTACTCATCGGGTTCCTTTCGCTCGGGTGTCGTTGTTGTATTAATGCTCCGCATCCCACTGCGCTACCTGCGGCAGCGTATGGCCCATACGATCGCGCTTTGTCCGCAGGTATTCAATATTGTCCGCGTTTGCCGGGGTTGCTAGAGCGGTATGCTGGCTAGCATCTACACCAAAGCCGCTCAGCCCCTCGCCCTTGTGCGGATTATTGGTAAGCAGGTTTGCTGATTCAACCCCGAGGTCCCGGAGAATTTGGCCGGCCACGGAGTACTCTCGGGCATCTTCAGGAAGCCCTTGCTCTAAATTGGCATCGACCGTATCCATTCCAGCGTCCTGCAGCCGGTAGGCCTCCAGCTTATGCAGCAGTCCGATCCCCCGGCCTTCCTGGCCGCGCAAGTAAATAATGATGCCACTGCCTGCTTGGCTAATACGGCGCATGGACTCGTGCAGCTGTGGGCCGCAATCGCAGCGGCGAGAACCAAAAGCATCCCCGGTCAGGCATTCGGAATGCACGCGCACTAATACGTCACGGGCGCCACGCAACTGGGAAGGATCACCTGCAACAAGCGCAACGTGCTCCTGCCCATCTATGTCGTGGCGGTAGCCAATCGCTGTGAAATCGCCATATTCGGTAGGCAGGTGCGTACTGACCTGGCGAGTTATTTGAGTCTCGTGCCGGCGGCGCCATTCGATGAGCTGCGCAATAGAAATCATGGAAAGGCCATGTTTATCGGCAAAGCGGCGCAGCTCCGGGGAACGCGCCATATCGGTTGGATCCTCCTCAGAGACTATCTCGCACAGCACGCCGGCTGGGCGCAAGCCCGCCAACCGCGCAAGATCGATAGAGGCTTCTGTATGCCCATCACGTTCCAACACCCCACCAGGACGGGCGCATAGGGGCACTACGTGACCGGGGCGGGTGAATTCACTGGGAGTCGTGCTGGGATCGGCTAGGCGGCGTATGGTCTCCGCCCGCGAGGTAGCAGAAATGCCGGTACTGCCCGTGGCTGCATCAACAGTAACCGTATATGCGGTGCCGCGTATATCCTGATTGACGGCCAGCATCGGCGGTAGGTTCAGGCGATTGCAATCCTCTGGCAACAAGGGTGCACAGATGTATCCGGAGGAATAGCGCACCATAAAGGCAACGAGTTCCGGGGTGGCTAGCTCAGCGGCGAAAATCAGATCGCCTTCATTCTCGCGATCCTCGTCATCGATAACAACTACCGGCTTACCAGCGGCGATATCCGCAATGGCTTGGTCGATGGAATCCAGACGGATGCAATTATCACTCGCGCTCATAAGGTAGCAGTCTAGTCCTTAGCTTCAGGGGGTAAAGCTTCGGGGTGAAGCATCTTTTCCACGTACTTAGCCAACACATCCACCTCTAGGTTTACTTCTCCTCCCTCTGGCAATGTGCCATGGATGGTTTCCCGCAAAGTTGTGGGAATCAGGGACACCTCGAACCAATCTGAGCCCACGGCGCTCACGGTTAACGAGGTACCACTTACGGCAATGGAGCCCTTTTCTACAACGTAGCGGGCAAGATCGGCAGGCAAGCTAAAACGCAGCACATCCCAATTCTCTGACGAGGTACGGGTCAGGAGCGTGGCGGTACCATCCACATGGCCCTGCATGATGTGGCCGCCCAATCGGGTTGTGGGCAGTAACGCCGGTTCCACGTTGACTGCAGTGCCCGTGGAGAGACGTCCCAGCGCCGTACGGTCGAGGGATTCTTGCATCACATCCGCGCAAAATACCTCCCCCGAAAGGTCAGTCACCGTAAGGCAGACTCCGTTGATAGCAATAGAGTCACCCAATTCGGCTGCCGCAACGGTGCGCGGGGCGCGGATGCTCAACCGCAGTGCATCGGCGTGGGGTTCCATTGCCGCGACGGTGCCCAATTCTTGTACCAGCCCAGTAAACACATGCATCCTTTCTGCTCAGAAATCCGATATTTAAGTATTTACTAATCCAAGTGCCTAGCGCACATATTCAATAAGAACATCGTCACCCAACGGCTTCATTCCCACACGCTGGAACCGGGTGGCCTCTTTAAGCGTTTGCGTCACCGGATGAGCTAGTACTCCGCGGCCCTCGCCAAGCAATACGGGCGCAATATAAGCAGAGATGGCATCGACCAAATCGGCCTTGAGGAAACTGCTGGCAAGACCGGCACCACCTTCCACGAGGACGTCACGGGCACCACTCGCATAGAGCTCATACAATGCTTCATCGATGCTCTCGTACTGCTCGTAGCCCAACTCACGCAGGTTACTTGCTGCATCACCTGCGGATTTCAAATCGCGCTTGCCTATAACCACACGGCGCGGCTGGTGCTCGCGCAGGCTGCCATTTCTAAAGCGCGCAGTAAGCGAGGGATTATCGGCTAGCGCCGTACCGGTGCCCACGACGATGGCATCGCGCCGTTCTCTATCGGCATGCACCCAGTCGCGCGCGGCTTCGCCGGTAATCCATTGGCTAGTTCCATCGGCGGCGGCCGTAAAACCGTCGAGGCTCTGGGCAAATTTAAGCGTTATATGCGGCCTGCGGGTGCGCATGGCCCACAGCCATGGCACCAACGCGTCTTCAACTTGTGGGGGCTTTTCCAGCTTGATGACGTCCACCCCGGCCTCCGCTAGGGCGCGTGCCCCACCAGCGGCCTGCGAGGTAGGGTCCGAATGTAGGTAATACACGCGAGCCACACCGGCATCGATAAGCGCCTGCGTACATGGGCCCGTTCGGCCGGTATGCGCACAGGGTTCCAAGGTAACAACGGCCGTGCCACCGCGAGACTTCTCACCCGCAGCGCGCAGCGCCATGACCTCAGCATGCGCACCGCCCACCGGTTGGGTAGCTCCGACTCCCGCAACCTCTCCGGCCGCGGACACGATGACCGCGCCTACCGGTGGATTCGGACTCGTGGTGCCGCGTACCTCTGCACCTGCGGCCATAGCGCGGTCAAGCGCGGCGGAAATCGTGTCGTCTTCTAGCGCAGCGCCCACTAGGCACCCGCCGCCTCTGTGCGCAACTCGTCCACGGCGGTTGCTGGATCTTCTGCCTTAAACACGGCAGAACCTGCCACAAATGCATCACAGCCAGCTTCTGCTGCTACAGCAATAGTTTCAAGCGAGATACCGCCATCGATTTCGATGACCGTATCAAGCTTTTGCTCATCGATGCTGCGGCGAAGAACCCGCACCTTCTCTAGCATCTCCGGCATGAACTTCTGTCCGCCGAACCCAGGCTCCACGGACATAACCAGCACCTCATCGAAATGATGCAGCTTATCCAGCCATGGCTCGATGGCAGTACCAGGCTTTATGGAAAAGGCCGCACGCACGCCCAAATCGCGAATGCGCTGGGCAAGCTCCACCGCGGCCTGTTCATCGGCAACGGCCTCAACATGGAAAATTATGGTGTGCGCGCCCGCCTTGGCATAAGTCTCGATCCATTTTTCTGGTTCCTCGATCATCAAATGCACGTCTAGCGGCTTGTCGGTGACTCGATGCACCGTAGACGTAATATCTGGGCCAAAAGACAGGTTAGGCACGAAATGCCCGTCCATAATGTCCACGTGGACCCAATCGGCCGATTCAATCGCCGCTAGTTGTTCTCCCAAGCGAGAAAAATCGGCTGCCAGAATAGAGGGGGAAATAATCGGTGCAGACATGCACACCAGTCTATCGCGATTAGTCCTTGCCCCGCCGTAAAGCAGCAAAGAACATCGCATCGGTTCCATGCCGGTGCGGCCACATCTGTACGGATTTCTCGCGCCCAACATCGCCCATATCGGGAATAAGGGCGTGAGCGTCCAGTTCTGTAGTACCGAGCTCGCTTAACGCACGGTCTACGATGGCGCGGGTCTCGCGCAAATCTGGCGAGCACGTGGAATATATGACCACACCACCTGGGCGCACGAGATTTAATGCGGAGGATAGGAGCTCAAATTGCAGCCGATTAAGCTCAGCTATATCGGACTCGGATTTGCGCCACCGTGCCTCAGGCCGGCGACGAAGAGCGCCGAGGCCGGAACAAGGGGCATCGACAAGCACGCGGTCAAAGCCCTCTCCCACACCGGGATCGCGACCATCGGCCACGTGGACATCAACGGGCAGATCACTTACGGTCTTTTCAATCAGCCGTGCACGATGCGGCGAGACTTCCACCGCATCCACGTGCGCGGAATCTATGCGAGCGAGCGCCCCCATCAAAGCAGCCTTACCACCGGGACCGGCGCAAAGATCCAGCCACCGGCCAGTGTCCTCGCCCTCAACGGGTGCCTCGCAAACCGCGCGGGCGATGAGCTGCGAGCCTTCATCCTGCACGGCAGCCAATCCTTGGCGAACAGGCTCCAATTGGCCTGGGTCCCCAGACTCCATGTACACGGCATAGGGAGAGTAGCGCCCTTCCTCATTGCCGGTCATCAGCGCTAATTCCTCGGCTGAGATTTCCCCGGGACGGGCTACTAGATGCACTGTGGGGCGGTCCGAGTCCGCGGCTAGGGCAGCCTCCAGCTCTCCTAGCCCCAGCACGCGACTAAACGATTCCGCGATCCACGTGGGGTGGGCATGCTTGAAAGCGATAGCCGCGATTTCGCCCTGCGGCGCCAGTTTTTCCAGCCAGCTCTTAGCCGGCGTCCGCGTAATGGTGCGCATAATGCCATTTGCAAAGCCTTTGGCTTTAACCTCACCGGCAGCTTCCACCAAGCGGACGGTGGTATCAACGGCCGCATGCGCCTCCACTCGGGTATAGAGAACTTGGTATGCCCCCAAACGCAGAGCATCAACTACGGCTGGGGAGATGGCCTCTAAGGCGCGTGAAGAGCATTCGGCGATGACCGCATCCACCACGCCAAGGGTGCGTAGCGTCCCATAGGTGATTTCGGTGGCAAACGCGGCGTCGCGTCCCTTAAGCTTCTGCTTTCGCAATGCCTTGGGCAAGATCAGGTTGGCAAAAGCATCGTCATCGCTTACCTTGCGCACCACGTCAAAGGCCACCGCACGCGGCGCATCTACCCCGGCAGCCAACGCGGCTTGAATCAAGCCAGCTTCCTGACGCTTCCCAGATCGCTGAGTATTTGCGTTTGCCTGTCGGCCCCGCGGGTGCCCGCTACGGGCACCGCGTTGCGGCCGCTGCGGGCGCCCACCCCGATTCTTCGCACCACCCGTGGTCCGGGAAGCCCGGGGCTTTCCCTCCGGGGTCTTATCACCGGATTTACTACGGGAACGGAAACCACCACTCACTGAAACGTCACCTCAGCATCCTTGCCTAGACCGCGCGCCCAATCAGCCGCATTCATCATCTTCTTCCCCGGAGGCTGGATTTTACCCAGACGCACCGGCTGCATGCCGGTACCAACATAAACGGCGTTTTTCGCAATATGCAGCTGCCCAGGCTCTAATTGCTCCGGCGCAGCGGCCGCATCTTCTAGTTGGCTAACTGGCCCAATCTTCACTCGGGAGTTTCCCCACATGGTCCACGCGCCGGGGCCTGGGGTATGGGCGCGAATATGCCGGTCAATGGCAAAGGCAGGCTGCGACCATTCCACCCGCGCCTGAGCGGACGCGATCTTCGGGGCATAAGTGGCCTCCCCCTGTTGCCGCCGAGCTTCCAGTTCGCCATTTGCCAGGCCGTCCATAGTGGCAACAAGCAAGTCACCGCCGGAATAGGCAAGCCGGGTCAGAAGGTCGTCGGCAGTATCGGTCGGTTTGATTTCTTCCGTCACGGTGCCCAGCACTGGGCCCGTATCGAGGCCTTCTTCGATCCGGAAAGTGGATGCGCCAGTAACCTCATCCCCGGCGGCAATGGCAGCCTGCACCGGTGCCGCACCGCGCCATGCAGGAAGCAGGGAAAAGTGCAGGTTTACCCAGCCATGCTGTGGGAGATCCAGCAGGTCCCTAGTTACCAGATTGCCGTATGCGACCACCGGAATTGCTTCCGGTTCCAGCTCCCGCAGACGGGTGCGCAACGCTTGCCCGTCCTCTGAGTCAGGCCGCAAGGTAGCTGGGGTTAGTACCTCGATTCCATGTTCTTGAGCCACCGCCTTCACCGGGCTTGGGTGAAGGGTGCGGCCACGGCCCCTCTTGGCATCTGGGCGGGTGATTACCGCCACCACCTCGTGCGACGAAGCAAGTAGCTTTTCTAAGGCCACAACTGCTGGCTCCGGGGTACCGGCAAAAATGATCCGCATGCGGAAAACTCTCCTCTAAGTGTTGTTCAAAGTACTAGGCTACAACGCCACGACGCCTTAGCTATAGCGTGTGGGCTAGGAGGCGTTAAACCATGCGGATTCACGGATGGCCCGCAGGGCGTCTTTGCGTACCGCAGCCTCAAGGCGTTGTAGGAAGAGCACGCCATCGAGGTGGTCTGTCTCATGCTGAATGCATCGAGCCATGAGGCCGGAATCCACCATTGACATAGGGCGCCCCTCAATATCCTGGCCAGAGACAAAAACCTGATTGTATCGAGTGGTTTCCGCGCTAATTCCCGGAATGGATAGGCATCCCTCCGGCCCCGTTTGTTCCTGCGTACCTACGGGTGTCCATACTGGGTTGACAATCGCGCCGCGAAGGCCTGATTGAGTATGCGAGCAGTCATAGACAAAAATGCGTTTCACAATGCCCACTTGGTTTGCCGCAAGCCCTACTCCCCCTGCATTGTCCATGGTTTCGAGCATGTCGCCCGCCAAAGTACGCAGGCTGGCATCAAAAGTGGTGACTTCTTCGGCGCGCGTGCCCAATACGGGGTCGCCGTAGATACGGATTTCTCGAGGAGACATGGCAATCAAACCTTTCTGATGGCACCGAGTTCAAGCCCATAGGTACAAGCTTCTTCCCCGCTGAGACTAGCGCATTCTATTCTCCCGTCCGATGCGGCTATCCAACATGGATGGGGTCAACCATAATCCGCAGCGGCAAGTCATCTTTGCGCGCACTTCGCGCCGCGTTCGCGCTGCGCAATGCACGCCCCAATTGCGAACGAGGCCCCAGCGGTGTGCGGATGACCAATCGCTGTGGTGGGCCAAAGCGCTGGCTATCGTACTCACCGGGCAGGGTCTGGCCTTGTGGAAGCGGAACTGGGCCTAGTACTTCCGCATGCTCTGGTAAATCCACTAAACTTGCGAAGCCATCAAGCGAGGCATCTGCGCCGTCGATAGCCGCGAAGTGCACCGCCGGCGGAAAGCGCACTTCGCGTCGGGCGGCAAGCTCAGTTGCGGCCGCGCCCACCATATCCCACCGGAGAAAGTGCTGAACCACGCTGAGGGATTCATCCGCGGCCACAATAATTCGACCGCCCTTGAAACGCGGCTGCACCAGCGTCGCCGCCTGTGCCCATTTTGCAAGAGTGTCCTCCGTGGCGCGGAGGTCCTGCCGGTTTAGCAACGCCCCTGCGTCCAAAAGCAGTGCTGCGCCATACGCGCCGGCCTTTACCCTCGGTTCAGCGCCCGGGGTGGCAATGACTAGAGCCGGGGAATTCTCTACCGCATCAAGCACCTTGTTCCCGCCCGAGACCACCACGCG
This sequence comes from Corynebacterium curieae, assembly GCF_027570035.1. GTDB lineage: Bacteria > Actinomycetota > Actinomycetes > Mycobacteriales > Mycobacteriaceae > Corynebacterium > Corynebacterium curieae. The sequence goes on from NZ_JAKMUU010000001.1 coordinate 161,553, forward strand.
GGTATTGGGAAAGGCACGCCCTAACTCCTCAGCGGTGCGCTCGGAGCCTAAGACGATGGCCCGCAAGCGTGGGGAACCGCATTCAGCACACCGATGCCGCGCCTCGATGCGCCCACACCACCGGCAGGTAGGCATTCCGGCTTCTTCCGCACCGCCTTCGCTTGCCGACGTCCCTTTCGGCGGCAGCCCCAATGGCCCATTGCAGTGGCGGCAACGCGCCGGGGCCCTACACTGACCGCACGCCAAAATGGGCGCGTAGCCCTTACGCGGCACTTGAACCAATACTGGTTCCCCACGATCCAGCGCTTGATGCGCGGCTTGGAAGGCTTGGGCTTGCACCGAGGTGGTCCCGCCGTGTAAATCGCGGGCAATCGATAGCCCAAACGATCCGACGGCCTCGATGGCCGGGCACCGAGCAGCGATCGTATTCGCGCTAGCCACCACATCGTGGGCCCACCCCGATTCCACAAGAAGTTGGGTTTCCGCAGTGCGGGAATGATTGGCCAAGATCATACTGCAGCCTTCAAAAGCCGAGCGGGTGGTCAGCACTTCTCTGGCGTGAACATATGGTTTGAGGTTATCCACCAGATTATCGTTGCCGTCATCTAGAATCACCGCCAGCTGCAGGTCTTTGACTGGTGCGAAAGCCGCGGACCGTGTCCCAATGACCACGCGCGCCTGGCCCACCAGCGCGGAGAGGTAACGCCGGTAGCGCGCCTGCGGGCCCATACTATTGCTCAGTACGGTAATCTGCTTTGCCCCTAGAATCTGGCGCAGGGCTGCTTCTAGGGCGTCGATGGTTTTCTGATCCGGAGCCACTAGGAGGACGCCGCCTCCTCCTAGCGCCACCTTTGCTGCCAGGGCCGCCAAGGCATGTGCCCAGTCATCCCCCGGGGCAATCTGCCATGCGGCTCGGGCGAGCTTTCCGGCCAAGATCGAGTCTACGAATGCCTCACCATGCTGGTAGGCCGACCATCCGGAAAGGTCAGGCTCACTCGTGGTGCCGAGCTCTTCCCAGGGGGTCTGCAGATCGGATTCTTCTGCCTTCGCATGCCGGGGTGGGATAGCTGAGCGGATAATGTCCGAGCGAACCCCGCCGTAACGGTCAGCAAGGGCGTCAACAAGCCGAACCAGCTGCGGCGGATAAACCTGGAAGGGTGAGATGATGCGCTCGATAAAACGCAGGTTGCCGCCAAATTCAGAGTCATGCAGCCGTTCTAGGACCACGGCATCAACCAAGCGTCCATTGAAACGGATGCGCACCTTAATCCCCGGTTGTACTTCCTCCGAATCCGCCTCTTCTACGAGGTAATCAAAGCCCCGGTCAAGGTGCGCGACCCCCAAAAGCGGCAACACCCGCGCAACCGGTTTCCGGGTGGCGGGTGTTTTCTTTGGCATAGGCCTCGATTCTACAGGCCGGCGGCAGCGCGCAACGCTTCTACTCGGTTCAACTGCTCCCACGGCAGTTCAACATCGGTACGGCCAAAGTGGCCATAGGCCGCAGTTTGGGCATAAATGGGGCGAAGCAGATCCAGCTCGCGAATGATAGCTGCAGGTCGCAGGTCAAAAACCTCATTTACCGCAGCTTGAATATTCGCATCGCTCAACCCTTCCTTAGCGGTACCGAAGGTCTCGACGTACAAACCAACCGGCTTTGCACGACCAATTGCGTATGCAACCTGTACCTCGGCGCGGTCAGCTAGCCCAGCGGCGACGATATTCTTTGCCACCCACCGCATGGCGTATGCTGCGGAGCGATCCACCTTGCTGGGATCCTTGCCGGAGAAAGCACCGCCGCCGTGACGGGCCATGCCACCATAGGTATCAACGATAATCTTGCGTCCGGTTAACCCAGCATCTCCCATCGGGCCACCGAGAATGAAGGAACCGGAAGGGTTCACCAGCAGGTTTGTGTCCTTGGTGTAGTACTTTTCCAAGCCCGCATCTTTGATAACCCATTCCAGAACCTCGCTGCGCAGAGGTCCTTCGAGCCAAGCGCTATCGACCTCGGTATCGTGCTGCGTGGAGATAACCACAGTATCTAGGTGGGAAGGCTCATTATCATCGGTGTAGGCAAAGGTAACCTGGGTTTTTCCGTCCGGACGCAGGTGATCGACAATGCCTTCCTTGCGTACTTGTGTCAGGCGACGAGACAACCGGTGTGCCAAAGCAATAGGCAGCGGCATGTATTCGGCGGTTTCATTTGAAGCGTAGCCGAACATCAGCCCTTGGTCGCCGGCACCAGCGGTATCGTTTTCCTCATCATAATCTTCGCCTTGGGCGCGAGCCTCGGTGGAGTGATCTACGCCGGCGCCGATCTCCTGGGATTGCTCGCCAATGGCAATGTTGACGCCACAGGTATTACCGTCGAAGCCAACCTCTGAAGAAGTAAAGCCGATGGACTTCAGGGTATTGCGCACGAGGGCTGGGATTTCTACATATGCTTCGGTGCGTACCTCGCCCACCACGTGAACCTGTCCCGTAGTCACCAGGGTTTCCACGGCGACACGGGATTGAGGATCCTTTTCCAGCAAGGCATCAAGGATGGCGTCAGAAATGGCGTCACAAATCTTGTCGGGATGGCCTTCCGTAACGGACTCGCTGGTAAAAAGACGAGTTGCCACTACAGCGTTATCAGTCACAAAAACTTCCTTTGTTCGCACTATTGGTTCGATGCTGTGGGTTTTCTACGCCCAAGCCTAATACCACGTAAGCCTAGACCAAGCGGTCTATAAATGCAATTTTAGTTGTCTACTCCCGCAACATTTGATTCACCGCCGCCAAGATTTGAGCGGCCACCACCTGTTTCGAGCCATGCTCTACCCGTTGCGGTTCTACCCCAGAACCCAGAATCCAGCCTTCATTGGATTTCTGTCCGAAAGTCTTATCACGACCTACTTCATTAGCCATGAGTACATCGCAGCCCTTTCGAGCAAACTTCTCTTGCGCGTACTCTAATGCGGATTTATCGGCATCACCCGTTTCGGCAGCGAATCCTACGATCACGCACTCAGCGGGAAGTTCTGCGCGAGCGCGTGCAGCGACGAGCCCTTTTAGTACATCCGGATTCTCCACGAGGTGAAGCGTTGAAAGCGCATCATCCGCTAGACCCTTTTTCATCTTGGACTCTGCAACCTCGGCAGGGCGAAAATCAGAGACGGCTGCGGCCATGATAACAACGTCCGCATCGCGCGCCTCCTCGCGCATAGCCCGCTCTAGCTCACGTGTGGAGATGATACTGCGCACCTTCGCACCGCTGGGCACCGGGAGCGGGGCTGTATTGCCCGCCACTATGGTTACGTCAGCCCCCATCTGACAAGCCCATTCCGCGAGCGCAAAACCTTGCCTCCCAGAGGACCGATTGCCCAAATAGCGCACGGGATCCAACTCTTCGCGAGTACCACCGGCAGAAATGACCACCTTTTTGCCCTTCCACCGATGCTCTACCCGGTATCCCGCCAATTCCGTGCGCACGATCTCTGCAATCTGGTCCGGCTCTGGCAGACGCCCTGGACCAGAGTCCGCGCCCGTCAAACGACCATGTGCGGGCTCTATGACGGTCATCCCGCGGCGCCGTAAAGTGGCCACATTATCTTGCGTAGCGGGGTTGAGCCACATTTCCGTATGCATAGCTGGCGCTATAATCACTGGGCAGGTGGCCACTAGAACTGTGGCGGTGAGCAGGTCATCCGCCCGCCCTGTAGCCAACCTTGCAATCAGGTCAGCGGTAGCGGGAGCTATGACCACAGCATCCGCGTGCTGCCCCACATTTACGTGTTGGACCTCATCCACTGCATCAAAAACAGTCGTGGATACTGGGTGGCCAGATAGCGCCTCAAATGTAGCTGCGCCAACAAAGTTCAACGCATTCTCCGTGGGCACCACCCGCACGTCATCGCCAGCTTCCTTAAAGTTGCGCACGAGGTGGCAAGCCTTATACGCAGCGATGCCGCCAGCAACGCCCACTACAATATTGCGAGAGGTATCTAATTCAGTCACATCGCACGATGGTACCTGCCCATACAAAGAAAGGCTCCGCACACCGCCATTAAACGTTTTCTCATAATGAGAGTCATGCCTCTAGCGGCATGTGGAGCCTAAAAAGCTTCAGCGAGCCGAGCTGCTTGCTACTTGCCTTCCTCGTGGTCAAGTAGACCAGCATCGATCTCGCGCAACGCGATGGACAAAGGCTTCTCGCCAGGCTCTGGGGTAACCAGTGGGCCTACGAACTCGAAGACACCTTCATCCTGCTCTTGGTAGTAGCTATTGATCTGGCGTGCACGCTTTGCGGCAAAGATGACCAAAGCATACTTAGAAGAAACCTTGTCCAAAAGCTCATCGATCGGCGGATCGGTAATGCCAATCGGATCATCAAATACTGGCTCCGCCTTTGCGGCTTCAGTGTTAGAAGGGGTGGTCACGTTAGTCACATGCACCTTTACATTGATTGAAGATGGTCAGAAAAGGAGGCCTATGCTCGCAGGATATCACTAATGGCAGTAACTGCTTCATCCAGATTATCGTTCACAACAATGTGATCGAATTCGTCCTGTGCGGCTAGTTCCTCGTGCGCAGTTTGCAACCTACGGTCAATGACGTCTTGCGGCTCAGTACCGCGACCGGTTAGCCGCTCTACAAGTACTTCCCAAGACGGGGGCGCCAAAAAGACCAGGTCCGCTTCCGGCAGCGCCTTCTTTACGCTCCGAGCACCCGCCAGATCAACTTCCACGAGCACCGGACGGCCTGCGGCCAAAGCTTCCTCTACCGGCTGAGCGGGTGTTCCAGATCGCTGTAAGCCACCGTGGATATCAGCCCATTCGAGCATCTCCCCAGCGTCTATGTGCTCTTGGAAGGCTTCTGGGGTAACGAAGAAATAGTCAACGCCATCCTTCTCCCCTGGGCGGGGCTGGCGCGTCGTCATAGACACGCTGAAATATAGCCCCTCGACGTCACTGCGCAGACGCGAAACTACGGTGGATTTTCCCACTGCGGAAGGCCCCGCCAATACGACGAGGCGCCCGCGTGCAGTTGCGTCGGCCATAGTTGTGACTATTCGCCGTAGCCGAAGCGCTCAAGAAGCGCACGACGCTGACGCTCACCCAAGCCGCGCAGGCGACGGGTCTGAGCGATCTCCAGGTCCTCCATAATTTCCTTAGCCTTGACCTTGCCGACCTTTGGCAGAGCCTCGAGGAGTGCAGAAACCTTGGTCTTGCCGATGATCTCATCGGTCTCAGCCTTTTCGAGCACGTCCTTCAGGTCGGTCTCACCGCGCTTGAGCGCGGCCTTGAGCTCAGCGCGAGCCTTGCGGGCCTCAGCGGCCTTAGCTAGAGCTTCCTTGCGCTGCTCATCAGTCAACTTTGGAAGGGCCACGGGTTTCCTCCGATTCATTAGATTGATTCTGTTACGTCTAGTACTTGGTACCAGATTTCGGCTCCCTAACGCAGTTTATACACTGCGGAAAGTTATCAATAACCTTCGAGCGAACCGACTTCTGGCAATCCTAGCACTGCTCATTGAACGGTGGCGATTAGAAGGTTCAAAAGCACGCCTATTTTAGCACGTCACCGCACATACCTTAAACAAAGTACCAGGTAAGCGGCGCGGCCTATAATCAGCCACGCCACTGCATTTAGCCTTGAAATTCCTCAGCCGTTCGCACGACGGCTTTACGCAGGTCAGCTACGCTAGGCCCCTGCTCAAGCACGGCCCTGGACACATTGGCAAAGCCCAGCGACGGACACTCTGAGACAATGTTGTGCACCTGTTCTGGGCCGGCCCCCTGGGCGCCTACGCCGGGCAAGAGTACCGGACCATTAAGCGCGTCTAGGCAGGGCGGATTATCTAAGGTAGCGCCAACCACTACTCCCACGTTGCCCGGCACACCAGCCTTGTGCGCTGATACGTTATACGCCGCACATTCATCGACGACTGCCTGCGCGATAGTGCCCTGCTCGCCTACCGGGACCGATTGAATGGCGCGAGCCTCCGGGTTGGAGGTCGCCGCCAAGACAAAGATTCCGCGGCCGGTTTCTTCTGCCTTAGTAAATACCGGGCCGAGTGCGCCGACGCCCAGATAAGGTGACACGGTCACCGAATCCGCACGCAACGGGGACTGCTCATCCAGCCATGCATCCGCGTATCCGGCCATGGTCGATCCGATATCGCCACGCTTGGCATCTGCGAGGGTTAGGCATTCCGCATCGCGCAAGGCAGCCAACACGTCCTCGAGGACCGCAAACCCGCGAGATCCGAATCTCTCGAAGAAGGCAACCTGTGGTTTAACCAGGGCGGCAGTATCGCTAAAGGCTTCAACGCAGCGCATGCTAAAGCTGCGCAGCCCATCCGCTGTAGGCTCCAAGCCCCACTTCTCCAAGAGGTATGGGTGCGGATCAATGCCCACGCAAAGTCGGCCGCGTGCTTGTCCCGCCGCTTCGAGGCGCTGGCCAAATCCTTTAGTGCTGTGGGCCATGCTCAAGCTCCTGGAGCGCACGTACCTGCAGGTTGCCAATGCGCATCGCTTCAATGCCCTGGACGGCTGCGGTTACACCTTGCACGGTGGTCACCAGTGGGATTTCCATGTGCACGGCCGCGGCGCGGATATCGTAGCCATCGTGACGGGCACCGGCAGAGCCGGCAGGCGTGTTGAGAATCCAGTCGATCTCACCATTGAAAATCTTATCCACGATGGACTCTTCGCCATCCTTGGCCTCGGAAACCTTGGCAGCAACCTCGCACTCGATACCGTTGCGGCGCAGCATCTGTGCGGTGCCGGCGGTAGCGACGATGTTGTAGCCCATGTGGGCTAAGCGTTGAATTGGGAAGATCAGCGTGCGCTTGTCGCGGTTGGCCACGGATACGAAAATGGTGCCCTCCGTAGGCGGCACGGCAAAGGCCGCGATTTCGCCCTTGGCGTAGGCCGCACCAAAGTTAGTAGCTAGGCCCATGACCTCACCGGTGGACTTCATCTCTGGCGACAGCAGCGTATCAAGCAAGCTGCCATCAGGGCGACGGAAGCGATTGAACGGCAAGACCGCTTCCTTGACGGCAATCGGGTGCTCCAGCGGCAAAGAACCGCCGTCATACTCAGTTGGGATCATCCCCTCAGCGCGAAGCTCCGCAATGGAAGAGCCCATCATGACGCGGGAGGCCGCCTTGGCAAGCGGCACACCGGTTGCCTTGGAGACGAACGGCACGGTGCGGGAAGCACGTGGGTTGGCCTCGATGACGTAGAGGATGTCATCCTTCAGGGCGAACTGCACATTCATCAGGCCTTTGACACCAATGCCCTCCGCCAGCAGGCGGGTGGATTCGCGGACTTTTTCAATATCCTCTGGTCCCAGCGTCATCGGTGGCAGCGCACACGAAGAGTCGCCAGAGTGAATGCCGGCTTCCTCGATGTGCTCCATGACGCCACCTAGGTAGACCTCGTTGCCGTCGCACAGCGCATCCACGTCGATCTCGATGGCGGAGTCTAGGAAGCGGTCCACCAGAACCGGGTGGTCTGGGGAAAGCTCGGTGGCGCGCTCGATGTAGTCCTCCAACGCCGTTTCGTCGTAGACGATCTCCATGCCGCGGCCGCCCAGAACGTAGGACGGACGAACCAGTACCGGGTAGCCGATGGAGGAAGCAACCTCGCGGGCCTCTGCGAAGGAGGTGGCGGTGCCGTAGTCCGGTGCTGCCAATTCTGCCTCGTCGAGGACCTTGCCGAATTCGCCGCGGTCCTCAGCGGAATCGATAGCTGCCGGGCTGGTGCCCACGACCGGAACACCTGCCTCTTCCAAGCGGACAGCAAGGCCCAGCGGAGTCTGGCCACCCAGCTGGACAATCACGCCGGCGACATCGCCGGAAGCGGCCTCAGCGTGGTAGACCTCCATGACGTCCTCGAAGGTCAGTGGCTCAAAGTAGAGACGGTCGGCGGTGTCGTAGTCGGTGGAGACGGTCTCCGGGTTGCAGTTGACCATAACGGTCTCGTAGCCCTGCTCCGAGAGCTCAAGGGCCGCGTGAACGCAAGAGTAGTCAAACTCGATGCCTTGACCAATGCGGTTAGGGCCGGAGCCCAGAATGATGACCTTGCCCTTGGAGCCTTCCGGCGCGGGGCGAACCTCGGTCTCGGCATCCGGATCGAGCTCATAGGAGCTGTAGTGGTACGGGGTCTGGGCCTCGAATTCACCGGCACAGGTATCTACGGTCTTGTACACGGGGCGGATACCCATGCGCCACCGCAGGCTGCGAACGCCATCTTCGCCGTTGAATTCGGGGCGGAGGGCGGCAATCTGGGCGTCGGAAAGCCCAAAGACCTTAGCCTCGCGCAAAAGTTCCTCGGTGAGCACTGGGGCGTCGATAAGCTCCTGGCGGAAGGCAACCAATGTAGCCAGCTCAGCGATGAACCAGGGGTCAACGCCGGAGGCCTCGTGTACCTCGTCTACAGAAGCGCCGAGGCGAAGCGCCAGCTCGATGTCGTACATGCGGCCCTCGGTTGGGCGCTCCAGATCCTTGAGCACCGCCTGCAGATCGGTAGCCCGCTCTCCGGCGAAGTACTCATCCGGCTTGGTCCAAAAGCCGTTCGGCTTGTTTTCCAAAGAACGCATGACCTTATTGAGGCCGGCGATGTAATTGCGGCCGATGCCCATGGCCTCGCCCACGGATTTCATGGTGGTGGTCAAGGTGTCATCGGCGCCCGGGAATTTCTCAAAGGCAAAGCGTGGGGCCTTGACAATGACGTAGTCCAAGGTCGGCTCGAATGCGGCCTTGGTCTCGCCGGTGATGTCGTTTTGCACCTCGTCCAAGGTGTAGCCGATAGCGAGCTTGGCAGCCAACTTGGCAATCGGGAAACCCGTGGCCTTGGAAGCCAGCGCGGAGGAACGGGAAACACGCGGGTTCATCTCGATGACGATGATGCGGCCGTCATCCGGGTTTACCGCGAACTGGATATTGCAGCCGCCGGTATCGACGCGAACCCCGCGGATAATCGCGATACCCAAATCGCGCATCTTCTGGTACTCACGGTCAGTCAGGGTCAGTGCTGGGGCGACGGTGACGGAATCGCCGGTGTGCACGCCTAGGGCGTCGACGTTTTCGATGGAGGCAACAACTACGACGTTATCGTCGCCATCGCGCATGAGCTCGAGCTCGTATTCCTTCCAGCCCAGGATGGATTCCTCAATGAGCACGTTGGCCTCAGGGGATGCGGCCAAGCCGCCGCCGGCGATGCGGTCCAGATCCTCATTATTGAAGGCCAGACCGGAGCCCAAGCCACCCATGGTGAAGGAGGGGCGGACGACAACGGGCAGGCCGAGCTTGTCGACGGTCTCGTGTACCTCATCCATGTTGTGGCACACGGCGGAGCGGGCGGATTCGCCACCAATGGAGGCGACGATATCCTTGAACTTTTGGCGATCCTCGCCACGCTCGATGGCGTCAATATCGGCACCGATAAGCTCAATGCCGTACTTGTCCAAGATTCCTTGGCGGTCTAACTGAACTGCGGCGTTCAGTGCAGTCTGACCGCCCAAGGTAGCCAACACCGCGTCGATGGGATTGCCCTCTTCGCGCTCTTTAACCAGAATCTTTTCGATGTATTCCGGCTCGATAGGCTCGACGTAGGTATGATCCGCAAACTCGGGGTCGGTCATGATGGTGGCCGGATTGGAATTGACCAGCGTTACGCGCAGGCCCTCTTCCTTGAGCACGCGGCAAGCCTGGGTGCCGGAGTAGTCGAACTCGCAGGCCTGGCCGATGACGATTGGGCCAGAACCGATGACCAGGACGTGGTTGATGTCGTTGCGCTTTGGCATAGTTATTCTTCCTTTTCCTGGTTGTCTACTTATTTGGGGTGTGGTTAGCCATCAGTTCTTCAAACTGATCAAATAGCGGGTTGGCATCGTGCGGGCCCGCAGCGGATTCCGGGTGGTACTGCACGGAGTAGGCCATGCCGTTGCGCAGTGCCACGCCCTCAACGGTGTCATCATTAAGGCAGATGTGGGTGACCTGTGCGGGGCCGAAGTCGGTGGCAAACTCGGCGTCCTTATCCTCTAGGTCATAGCTTTCCGGCGCCTTGAGCGCGAAGCCGTGATTCTGGGAGGTGATGTCGATCTTGCCGGTTACACCATTGCGCACCGGCACGTTGATGCCGCGGTGGCCGAACTTCATCTTGTAGGTATCTAAGCCCAGCGCACGGCCCAAGAGCTGGTTGCCAAAGCAGATGCCAAAGAACGGAATCTTTGCCTCGAGCACCTGCTTGATAATGCCCACCATTTCATCAGCAGTAGCCGGGTCACCCGGGCCGTTGGAGACGAAGACGCCATCCGGGTTATAAGACTGCACCTTGTCAAAGGAGGTATTAGCTGGCACGACGATGGATTCAATTCCGCGCTGAGCAAAGTGGCGCGGGGTCGCGGTCTTAACGCCCATGTCAAAGGCAACGACGGTGTACTTCTTCTCCCCTACAGCCTCAATCGTGTAGGGCTCGTCAGTCGATACCTCTGCGGCAAGATCGGCGCCTTCCATGGAGTCTTGGGACTTAACTTCTTTCAGTAGCTCCTCTACTGGGCGCTGAGCATCTTCACCGGAGAACAGGCCGGCGGCGATGGAGCCGTAGTTGCGCAGGTGGCGTACCAAGGTGCGGGTATCGATGCCGCGGATTCCAATGACCCCCTGCTTTTCCATCTCTTCGCTCAAGCTGCGCTCTGCGCGCCAGTTGGATACGCGCTGTGCAAGGTCGCGGATAACGAGGCCAGCAACCCAGATACGGTTGCCGTGGGACTCGTTGTCCTCATCATTCCAACCGGTATTGCCAATGTGCGGCGCGGCGGATACCACGATCTGGCGGTGGTAGGACGGGTCCGTCATGGTTTCCTGGTAGCCGGTCATCGCCGTGGTGAATACGGCCTCGCCCAAGGTGGTGCCGGTGGCGCCAAAGCCATAACCGCGGAAGGTTCGCCCGTCCGCGAGAACGAGGATTGCTGGGGTTCTATCAGTCACGTCGTGGCCTTTCTCTGCCATATAGGTGGTTTCAGTGTGCAAGGTTAGTCTTCTTCGGAGGCTGCCAAGTCAAAAGTGACGGCGCCTCGCAAAATGGTGTAGGTAACGCGGGCACCAAATTCTTCGCCAGCGTACGGGTTGTTTTCGGACTTGGAGGCTAGCTTGGAGGAATCAGAAACCCAGTGGTGGTCTGGGTCCACAATGGTCAAGTTAGCTGGCTCGCCTTCTGCGATAGGACGGCCATGGCCTGGCAGGCGGGTAATTTCTGCAGGGCGCTCGGACATGACGCGGGCGACAAAGCGCCAATCGGCCAGCCCGGACTCGACGAAGATTTTGGCGATGACAGCCAAAGAAGATTCCAGGCCCAACATGCCTGGGCGGGCATTTTCAAATTCCACGCACTTGTCTTCGGAGCCGTGCGGGGCGTGGTCGGTGGCAACGCAATCGATGGTGCCGTTGAGCAGCGCCTCGCGCAGTGCCGCGGTATCGCGCTCTTCGCGCAGCGGCGGGTTGACGCGGAAGAGGCCATCGTAGGTGCGCAGCTTGTCATCGGTCATCAACAGGTGGTGCGGGGTTACCTCGGCGGTGAGCGGAATATCCTGCTCCTTTGCCCACTTCAGCAGCTCCACGGTGCCCTGGGTCGAAGCGTGGCAGATGTGCACGCGGTTGCCATAGTCGCGCGCCAACAGGGCGTCACGAGCCACGATGGATTCTTCCGCCACGCGCGGCCAACCGCGCAGGCCTAGCTTGGCCGCGGTCTCGCCCTCATGGGCAGAAGCACCGCCGGTCATGCGGTCATCCTCGGCGTGCTGAGCCAGCAGCACGTCCATGCCCTTGGCATATTCCAAGGCGCGACGCATCAGCTGCGGATCCTGGACGCACTTGCCGTCATCGGAGAACATGCGGACCTTGGCATCCGAGCGGGCCATCATGCCGAACTCAGTAAGGGTCTTGCCTTCCAGGCCCTTGGTTATGGAGCCCACCGGGTGGACGTCGCACAGCGCCAAAGCTTGGGACTTTGCCCATACGGACTCAGCGATGATCGGCTGGTCGGTTACCGGGTTGGTATTAGCCATGGTGAACACGGCGGTAAAACCGCCCTTGGCGGCAGCCTTGGAGCCGGTCTCGATGGTCTCAGTGTCCTCACGGCCGGGCTCGCGCAGGTGCACGTGCATATCCACCAAGCCCGGCAGAAGTACGTCGCCCTGGCCGTCGATGACCTGTGCGTCCTCGGCTTCTGCCGTGGCGCCGATGGCAGCAATAATGCCGTCCTTGACCAAGACATCGGTGGGCTCGCCTTCGCCGTACAGGCGCACATTGCGAATCACGAGCGGGGCTTCCGCCGGCGCGGAAAGGCGACCGGTTTCCGGGTAAGTAGTCATTGTCTCTCCCTAAAGTTGAATGTGGGTCGCGGTTTTAGATGCCGGCGTTTTCGCCATTGGTCAGCAGGGTAAACAGCACCGCCATGCGGGCGTGCACACCGTTGTGCACCTGCTGCAGGACCGCAGTTTTGTCCAAATCAGCGACGCCATAGTTAATCTCCATGCCGCGCAGCATGGGGCCTGGGTGCATGACGATGGCGTCTTTGTGCATGGCCGCCGCGCGATCCTTGGATAGGCCAAAGAGGTTGGCGTACTCGCGGTGGGAGGGGAAGAATCCGCCGTTCATGCGCTCTTGCTGCACGCGCAGCATCATGACGACGTCGGCGTCTGCGATTTCTGCATCAAAGTCATAGGACACGCGCACCGGCCAATTTTCTACCCCAAAGGGCATGAGGGTGGCGGGGCCAACGAGGGTTACCTCTGCACCGAGGGTGGTGCGTAAATCTACGTTGGAGCGCACGACGCGCGAGTGCAGGCAATCGCCCACAATCTTTACCTTCAGTCCGGCAAAGCCTTCGTCGCTGTGCAGGCCCAAGCGCTGGCGCATCGTCACGGCGTCGAGCAGCGCCTGCGTTGGGTGCTGGTGCGCGCCATCGCCCGCGTTGATCACTGAAGGGCCCTGACCATTTGGGGCAACCCACTGGGCTAGTTGCTGCGGCGCACCGGAGGAAGGGTGGCGCATGATGATAGCATCGGCGCCGATGGCGGCCAAGGTAAGGCCCGTATCCTTCAGGGACTCGCCCTTCTTTACCGAGGAGGTGGAGGCAGACAGATTAATAACGTCCGCAGACATCCACTTTCCGGCCGTTTCAAAGGAAGACCGGGTGCGGGTGGAGTTTTCATAAAAGAGGGTATAGATAGTCCGTCCGCGCAGGGTCGGCAACTTCTTTACCTCGCGGCCTTCGAGGGCCTCGCGGAAGCGATCCGCTTCATCCATCAGACCGATAATTTCGCTTCTGTCCAGTTCGGCCATATCGATGAGGTGCTTCATGGTTATGCCTCCCCCGCTTCGGAGCCGGCTCTATCGGTAGTTGCGGCGGCTCGGGTCAATACGACCGCGTCGCGGCCGTCAATCTCGCTGTTGTATACGGTGACATCTTCTTCTCGCGCGGTGGGCAGATTCTTACCCACATAGTCGGCGCGGATAGGAACCTCGCGGTGGCCGCGATCTACAAGGACGGCCAGCTGAATAATGTCCGGGCGGCCCACGTCGCTCAACGCATCCAAGGCAGCGCGGATAGTGCGGCCGGAATACAGCACATCGTCAACCAAAATGACGGTGGCATTATCGATGCCGCCGGTGGGAATCGTCGTCGGTTGGAGTGCGCGATGCGGCTTATTCAAAAGGTCATCGCGGTAAAGGGTGATATCGAGGGAGCCCCATGGGACTGCAACCCCGGAAAATTCTTCAATCTTGTGCGCTAGGCGCTGTGCAAGTGGCACGCCACCAGAGGGAATGCCAAGCAGAATGACCCACGGTGCGTCCGCGGAATCGAGCGCCGTTTTTTCAATGATCTGGTGCGCGATGCGTGCAACGGTACGCGAAACGTCATCGGAGCTTAAAAGCTCTAGCTTGTTCGCGGTGGCGTCAGTTCCACTCATCGTGACCTCCTTCCCCGCCTCACGGTGCGGTCTTTAAAGGATGCCGGTTGATGGTCTCAAAAATGTCTATGCTGTTAGACACAAAAGACTCTAGCACCTTCCCCACCATTTGGGTGTGGGCATATAGAAGGAGGCGCATCACCCAGTGAGTTTCACCGCTGAACACGTAGTTCCCGCCCCGCGCGAGCAAGTCTGGCGGTGGCATACCCGCCAAGGCGCTTTAGCCCGCCTAAACGCGCCCTTTACCTTCATGAAGCCCATCCAGCAGGCAGAGAATCTGGGCGATGGTACCTCCATTTTGGGCCTTCCGGGCGGCCTGCGCTGGACCGCTCAGCACGTGCTTTCCCAATACCGCGAGGGCTATGAATTCACCGACGTCTGCGTAAACTCCCCTATCCGCAGATTCGCTAAATGGCAGCACCATCACACCTTTGCGGATCACCCAAGCGGCACGCTTGTTCGCGATGAAGTCTCGACCCGCATCCCTTCCGCGGCGCTGAAATCGGTTTTTGCCTACCGTCAGCACCAGCTCATTGAGGATTTTTCCTTTCTCCAGCGGCTTGCCGACGCCTCCTTAAACACCCAACCACTAACCATCGCCATGACCGGCTCGCGCGGCAGCGTAGGCACAGCGCTCAGCGCACAACTGCGCACCACCGGGCACACGGTAATCCAGCTCGTGCGCGGCACGGCGACTAAGGGGCAGCGTACCTGGCGACCAGAACATCCCGATCCCGACCTCTTGCACGGGGTCGACGTTCTTGTTCACCTAGCCGGCGAGCCCATCTTCGGCCGCTTCAATGACGAGCACAAGGCCGCCATCCGCGATTCCCGCGTTGGCCCCACCGAGCCCCTTGCCCGTCTAGCGGGAACTACGGATTCCGTCCACACCATGGTCTGCGCTTCTGCAGTGGGCTACTACGGAGCCGACCGCGGCGATGAAGTCCTCACCGAGGAATCCGCACCTGGCGAGGGCTTCCTCGCAGACGTTGTGGTCGACTGGGAACGCGCCTGCGAGCCCGCCCGCACCGCGGGCACCCGCGTGGTCAATATCCGCACCGGCATCGCCATGTCAGGCGGTTCCGGCCTCCTGCCGCTGCTGCGCGCCCTCTTCTCTACCGGCCTTGGCGGCCCTTTCGGCGACGGTGAGTTCTGGTTCAGCTGGATCGCCCTCGATGATCTGACGGATGCCTATTTCCGCGCCATCGTAGACGATTCGCTAGAAGGCCCGGTCAATGCGGCCTCGCCTAACCCGGTGCTCAACAAAGACTTCGTAAAAGCCCTCGGCGCCGAGTTGCACCGCCCGGCCGTGCTGCCTGTTCCGCCCTTCGGACCCGCAATCTTGCTGGGCAAGGAAGGTGCCCAAGAGTTGGCCCTAGCGCAACAACGCGTAAGCCCCACGGTTCTGCAGAACAGTGGACATACGTTCCGCTACCCCACAATTGATACTGCCCTCGCCCACGAACTCGGCGGCGAGCGCCTATGGCAGTCCCAGTAGCGGATTCCGAACTTAGGTAAACTAGCAAAGGTTGACCTTTATCCCCGATTAGTACATGGATTGAGACTACTTAAGTGTCTGAAGAACCAACCCTGTATCCCGATACGCCGGTAGAGCCCGTAATTCTCGAGCGCATCGGCGAGATCTTTGCATCTGAGAACCTGGAATACCGCCTCGAAGAGCAGCCAGTGAGCGAGGAAGAGACCGTGCAGATCCTGCGCACGGGTTTCTCCAACGTCGCCATCGCCATGCAGGTGCGCGATGATGTGCTCGTGGCAGATTCCGTCTGGCGCGGCAACGTGCCTTCTTCTGAGGGCCCAAGCCTGTTGACGGTGCTCAACCAGTGGAACCAGCAGCACTTCGCGCCGACCCTGCGCTTCTTTGAGTCAGCCGAGAATAACCTCGCCGTCTCCGGCGTGCGCGAGATCAACATTGCCCACGGTTTGTCCCGCAACCAGATCGGCGCCTTCGTGATGTCCACGCTGGATTCTATGCTGCAGTCCTTCGCCTTCGTGGAAGAACACTACCCACAGCTCGTGACTTGGGAGGAGCACAACCATGACTAATGCCTCTACCGAAAACAACCTGCCGGAGATCACCCTTGACCGCGTTGTCGAGGCCATGCGCACCTTCGACATCGAATTGACCAAGATGGACAGCGATATTGAGGCAGCTACAGCCAACCTCAATGGCCTGCCTACCATGTTCGCGGTCCTTGATTCCGTGGTTATCGTCCGTTGCGATGTGCCTACCGACGCCGCCTATTCCAAGGCCGATGCCGGCCTCTTCCTCGCGGCTAACCAGATCAACTCCGTAGCCTTCGGCGCGCGCGCAGTTATCTCGGAGCACGATGACATGCTCGTGGTGCGCACCGAGCGCGATATCCCTGCCGCTGCCGGCATGACCGATGAGCAGCTGCAGGCAGCCTTGAAATCTGCAGTAGACGGCGTAATCCGTGGACAGGACGCCATGGTCTCTGCTGCGGAAGAAATGGCCAAGCTTGGCTCCGAAACTGCTGGCAACGCCGGCGCGGAAGGCAATAACTCCGGTGCTGGAGATGCCACGAGTTAACTAACGCCGCCTAAGATGCAAGCTCCCTTAGCCTTCCATTCCTCATGCGGGATTGGGCGGCAAAAAGGGAGCTTTTCTTGTGGACATTCACTCGGCGTCGAGGATGCGCTGGCGTTCTTGCTCAGGATCAAAATCCGGTGCAGGCCAAGAAAGCTCTAGGTGGCGCAACGCGTCCACCATGAGGAATTTCAACGCCATGCGGGCGTATTTCTTATTGTCCGTGGGGAGGACATACCACGGTGCCCAGATTTCATCTGTTCGGCGAATGGCATCTTCATAAGCAGCCATGTACTCGTCCCAATATCCGCGCTCCTCAATATCGGATGGATCGTATTTCCAATATTTGTCCTCGCGTTCGGTGCGCTCCAGGAGGTTTTCTTTTTGGAACTGCGGAGAGATATGCAGAAATATCTTTAAAATCTTAACGCTGCGGCCGGCAAGTTCCTGCTCATAGTCCCGTATGGCTGCAAAACGGCGGTCCACTTCGTCTTCGTCTACCCATTTATGTACCCGCTGGATGAGCACATCTTCATAATGGGAGCGGTCGAACGCCACAATCTGGCCCGGCCGGGGGTCATGTTTGCGAATGCGCCACAAAAAGTCGTGCGCCAATTCCTCGTCCGTCGGTTTGCCAAAGCCCACAGTTTTGGTGCCTTGCGGGTCAAAGACCGAAAAGACATTACGTATGGCGCCGCCCTTGCCGGAGGTATCCATCCCTTGCAAAACCACCAGTAAAGACGGCGCGCCATCTTCATGCGCGCGACCATTAGCAAAAAGACGCTCTTGGAGCTCATAAAGCTCTTCGTCGTAACGTGCAAAGCGAGCAGCAAGGTCGGCCTTAGAGCCACTAAAACCTGGCGTAACGGCAGGGTCTACATCAGCGAGGCGGAAGTTCTTCCCTGCTCTCAGGCCCAGCGCATCATGAATCTTGAATTTGCCCATGCCTGCCATGGTACAAGAATACCGCCCGCCGCCAGCCTGGTGTTTCTACCAAGCCGACCACAGGCGGAAAATTGGCTCACGATAAAAGGGCGCGAGTATTACTCGACGGTGCTACTCGGCCGAGTCTTCCGCAGATTCAGAATCCTCATCAGTCGCGGTAGCGTTGCTCGCAGTCTCTGCCGATTCTGCTGGTGGAACGGCATCCGTGGTGTCCTTAGCCGCAGCAGCATCGTGTTCCTCTTCCTCTAGGCCCTGGTTCTCTGCAGACATCGGGCTTTCGGCGGAGCGGGACTGCGCCACATCGTCCAATACCGCGTGGATATACGGTGCTGCCTGCTCATTGGAGTACTGAGAGGCGATTTCTACGCCTTCTACTACAGCGGTGGCGGTAGGAATATCGGGATTGAAGAGTAGCTCCCAGACCGAAACGCGCAGGATAGCGCGGTCTACTGCGGGAATACGGTGCAGCTCCCAGTCCTCAGAAAGGTAGCGAGCGATAGTCTCATCGATGACATCAAGCTCTTCGGCTGCGCCCTTGATAATGACCTTGGTGTACTCGGCAATCGGCGCTACCGCGTTGCGATCCTCACGTGCCAAGGCGATGCGATCCTCCACGATGGCGACGGGATCGACGTCCCTGTTTTCTGCTTCGTAGAGGATATCGGCGGCACGGCGACGTGCGCGGTAGCGCGCGGTGTGCCGCTTGTAGTTGATATCGCGCTTAGGGGTGTTATCAGACACAGTCAGATGCCCTAGTTGTTAACGCGGGAGAGGTACTCGCCGGTACGGGTATCGATCTTGAGGACGTTGCCGATCTCAATGAACAGCGGAACCTGGATCTCAGCGCCGGTCTCCAAGGTAGCAGGCTTGGTGCCACCAGAAGAACGGTCACCCTGCAGGCCAGGTTCGGTGTGCTCGACCTTAAGGTCTACGGAAATAGGCAGTTCTGCAAAAAGTGCCTCATCCTCGTAGAAGGAAACCTGAACGCGCATGTTCTCCAGCAGGAAGCGAGCGGCATCGCCGAACTTCTCCGGTGGGAGCTCAAACTGCTCGAAGGTCTTTTCATCCATGACAACGTAGCTGGTGCCATCGTTGTACAGGTAGGTCATATCGCGGCGATCCACAGTAGCGGTCTCTACCTTCACGCCTGCATTCCAGGTCTTGTCCACGGTCTTCCCGGAGACAACATCCTTGAGCTTGGTGCGCACGAAGGCGGGGCCCTTGCCCGGCTTCACGTGCTGGAACTCAACGATCTGCATGAGTTTGTTGTCGATCTTCAGAACGAGGCCGTTCTTGAAATCAGTAGTATCAGCCATTGCGGTTAAACTCCCGAAAATTGTGGACTAAAGGTTGAAAGCAATGTTTAAGCCTACCGGACAACTGCCCCTTGGGGTATTACCGGTCCCCCATTTCTGACCTACATTGACACGAGAAGTGACCTTCGAGGATTTTCGCCTGCCCAAAGCAACCGAGTTCCCCGATAATCAATCGTTTTTATCCAGCAATAACTCGCTGTACGATATGGTTTTGCATTATTGATTTTTCTCATATCTACCAAGGATCTTTGCGATGTCTCTCAAGAAGCTTTATGCCATTGCTACCACTACCGGCGCGGCCGTAGCAGCGCTTACCGCTCCACAGGCGATGGCGGCGGATGCCCAGACCGTAATGTTTGGTGATTCTGTCTTCGCCAACCCTACATATGGCCAGGTCGGCACGACCTCGAGCCTGTCTCCTTCGGCGGGCACCACGCTGTCTTCCGCAACCCATGGCATTGAAGACACCCCGGGTGCACCTTCCCCACAGGGCTGCCCGCAGGGCCAGAGCAATGTTGGCCGCGAACTTGCACGCGTTTCTGGCCAGCACGTTGCCAACTACGCCTGTTCCGCGGCGAAGGCCGCCGGCCATTCGCACCGCAAGGACTTTGATGAGCAGATCAACGGCGCAATCGCCAATAATGATCTCAATGGCGCAACGAAGAATGTTCTCATCCAGTTCGGCGCCAACGATTTCCAAGAGATCATGCGCCCCTCGCTTTCTTCATCCAACCCCTACTTTGACGGTATGAAGCATTCGATCCAGCGGGTTCGCCAGGCCGCTCCGAATGCCCGCATCACCGTTGTAGGTTACCCCGCCGTCTCCGCCCGCAACGGCGCAGTCTGTCCTCTGCGTACCTCCATGCCGGGCTCCACCGCTACCGGTTTCAATATGGATTACGCGGGCCTGGTGCGCACCGGTGAGGACCACGTCAATAGCGCGATGTACAAGGCAGCGAGCGCAAACGGCGTGCAGTACTACGACCTACGCGCCGATTCCATTGATCACGGCATGTGCGCGCCGGATAGCACCCGCTGGATTTCTGGCAAGTGGGAGTACTCCGTACCGCACAACCTCTTTAACCACCTCACGCACCTGGGCAACCAGAATGTCGCCCAGCTGCTCAACTCCAAGGTGCTGGCCCACTAACCCGGCACTTCGGTGAACTCCTTCGTCGCGGCAGTGATGATCTTCGGCGCACCATCGGTGATGATGAGGGTATCTTCGATGCGCACGCCACCCTTGCCCGGCACGTAGATGCCGGGCTCGATGGTCAAGGTCATACCGGCAGCGAGTTCACCCTTGCCGGTCTGAGCCGCGAACGGGGCCTCGTGGACGTCAAGACCCACACCGTGTCCCGTCGAATGCACAAAGTAATCGCCATAGCCGGCGGCAGAGATGACGTCGCGGCAGGCGGCGTCGACGTCGGCAAGCGTAGCGCCCGGCACCGACGCTGCCACGCCCGCCTTTTGAGCACGAAGCACCACGTCATAAATTTCCTTAGCAAAGTCATTCGCCGAGCCCACGACGTAGGTGCGGGTGCAATCGGAGTTAAACCCGCGCAGGTGCGCACCGAAATCGATGGTCACTAGGTCGCCGTCCTCGATGATCCGGTCATCAGCGCCATGGTGCGGCATCGCCGAATTCGGGCCAGAAGCGACGATGGTATCGAAGCTCACCCGCTCCGAGCCCAGCATACGCATCCGGTATTCCAAATCGGCGGCCACCTGGCGCTCGGTGCGGCCGGCACGCAGCTCGCCTGCAGCAAGCAAGTCTTCCAGTGCCTGGTTGGCCAGCGCGGCAATTTCTTCCAGCTTTTCTAGCTCAAGTTGGTCCTTGACCAAGCGGATATTTTCAATCACCCCAGCAACAGGGACCAAGGTGACCGACTCCGGAGCCGACTCTTCAAGGTCCTTGAGCTCAGAGACCGTGAGATAGTCGGCTTCGAAACCCACGCGGACCGGCCCCTCAACATCGGCAAACTGCTGGAGAAGCACCTTTCCTACTGCGCGGCCTTGGATAGCCTCCAGATCAGGAACCTCGCGGGCAATCTGCGTGGTATACCGGCCGTCGGTAGCAACCTGCGCGGTAAGATCCTTGCGCAAAAGCAGCCCGCCATTCGAACCGGAGAACCCCGAAAGGTAGCGCACGTGCGTGAGGTGGGTTACCAGCACGGCATCTATGCGCTGGCCGGCCAGTTCCGCGGCAAGCTTGCGGCGCCGGTCGCTAAAGCGGGTATCTGCCAAAGCCATGATTTCATCCTTCTGGGTCGACAACGGTATAGAAAGTATCCACCCAGTATATCGACCCCGCCACCACAGTTGGGCCGAATTATCTCTCCACGGCTTCTATCCAGCCCGTTCGTGGGGGCTTATTGGCACAGGTAATCCACTGCCGCCACGTAGCCAAAGACTCCCAACCCGGCAATGACGCCGCGGGCAATAGGGCTGAGATAAGAGTGATGGCGGAAGGGCTCGCGCGCGTGCACATTAGAGATATGTACCTCAACGAATCCGGCGCCTTCCGCGACCTCTGCCAGGGCGTCTCGCAGGGCCACTGAGGTATGGGTAAATCCGCCGGGGTTAATTATTACGGGGTGTCCCGCATCCGCAGCGGCATGTACTTTTTCAATCAGCTCCCCCTCATGGTTGGACTGGAAGCACTCTACTTCTGCACCGTGCTCGGCGGCGTGAGAGGAGACCATTTTCTCTACATCCTCCAGGGTGGTGGAACCGTAAACATCCGGCTGCCGCTTTCCCAAGCGGTTCAAGTTCGGGCCATTGAGTACAATAATCTTCATTTCTACTCCGAAATCGCGGCGTAGGCCGCCTCTAACTCTTCCGTGCTGGGGCCTTCTAAGCGCGTGGTCTCGCCCACCCCAGTCAAGGCGACGAAGCGAATCTTGCCGTCGCGGTTCTTCTTATCGTGGGTCATTGCCTCATGCAGGTCTGCAAACTGGCCTGCTCTATATGACGTCGGCAGCCCAATGCTGTGCAGGATACGCCGGTGCTTTTCCACAAGTTCAGTGTCAATGAGGCCGCGCGCATGCGACAGGTGGGCAATAAACATCATGCCGACCGCTACCGCGTTGCCATGGCGCCATTCGTAATGTTCATGGCGCTCCACAGCATGGCCAAAGGTATGGCCGTAGTTCAGCGTTTCACGCAGTCCCGATTCTTTGAGGTCCTCTCCTACCACTGCGGCCTTAACCGCGATGGAGCGCGCAATCAACTCTGGAAGGAAGCCCTGCGGATCCAAACAAGCGGCAGGGTCGCTCTCATAGCGCTCAAGGATTATCGGGTCATGGATGAACCCAGTCTTGATGATCTCCGCTGACCCAGCCACGAGTTCCGCCGACGGCAGGGTTTCGAGGCGTTCCAGATCCACAAATACAGAATCCGGCTCGTGGAAGGCACCGACCAGATTTTTCCCGGCTGCCGTATTGATGCCGGTCTTGCCGCCGACGGCTGCGTCAACCATGGCCAAAAGCGTGGTAGGAACCTGGATGACCTTGATGCCGCGCATCCACCCGGCTGCGGCGAACCCAGCCAAATCGGTGGTGGCACCACCGCCCAAGCCAATGATGACGTCACGGCGGTTAAAGCCCTTCTCCCCCAGCTGGTCCCACACGCCGCCGATAACGCTGAGCTGCTTAGCGGCCTCGGCATCGGGGACGTCGATAAGCGTAGGCGAAACTCCCTCCGCAGCAACGAGTTCGGCTAGGTGCTCAGCCGCGGCACGCAGCGGCGGCTGGAAGACAATGCCCGCCTGGTTGGCACCAATCTCCACGCAGCGCCGTGCGATGTCTTGGTTTAGACCGGCGCCAATGCGAGCTTCATAGGGCTGCGGTCCGTTAACGGCAATCGTGGGCATGATGATCCTTTCCGTTCGCCGCCAAGCCGGTGTGGCGAGGAACAAGTGCTAGCGCAGGAGCTTTTAAAGGGTATCGAGGAAGCCGAGAATATCGCCCACTACCTGCTGCGGGGTCCGGGCATCGGTACGCACCCGATAATCGGCAACTTCCAGGTAATACGGGCGCCGCGTCTCCACGAGGCTGCGATAGTGCTCAAGGGGATCGTCAGCCGCAAGAACCGGCCGGTTACTATCACCGGAGGTGCGTCGTGCACCCTCTTCAGGGGAAATATCCAAGAAGATTACGGTATGGCGCTCCAGTAGTTCACGGGTAGAATCCGTGAGCACCGCCCCGCCGCCCAAGCTGACAACCCCAGATGTGCGCAAGGCAGCAGCTACGTGCTCGGCCTCAAGCGCGCGGAAGCCTGGCTCGCCGAGCTCGCTAAAGACTTCCCCACAAGGCTTTTCCTTTGCCTGTTCGATGAGGTGATCCGAATCCACCAATTCACAGCTCAAGGCATGAGAAAGGCGGCGGCCAATGGTGGATTTGCCCGCGCCCGGCGGGCCAACCAAAACAACGCGTGGACGGGGTTGCCCCGTGACAGCGGCTGGGGTGGTCATAACCTACTCCTGGTTAAAAGCAAGACGGTCCGAAACGTATTTATCATACGCAGCAATGGCCTGGGAAGTTTCTTCGAGGCTATCCCCGCCGAACTTCTCAAGCACAGAACGCGCAAGAACGAGGGCAACCATGGCTTCCGCCACCACACCGGCCGCTGGAACGGCGCAAACGTCCGAACGCTGGTGGATCGCTGTAGCATCGGCGCCGGATTCCATATCAATCGTGCGCAGCGCGCGCGGAACGGTGGAAATCGGCTTCATCGCCGCACGCACACGCAATTGTTGCCCATTAGTCATGCCGCCTTCCAGTCCACCTGCACGGTTGGTGAGGCGGGATACGCCGTCTGCAGTTCGCACCATTTCATCGTGGGCAGCGGAGCCGCGACGACGAGCCTCTGCAAAACCATCACCAATTTCCACGCCCTTGATAGCTTGAATCCCCATCAAAGCGCTGGCCAATTGTGCGTCCAGGCGGTCATCGCCGGAAATGTGCGATCCTAGCCCAATAGGGAGGCCATCCACCACGACCTCCACGATGCCGCCCAAGGTATCGCCCTGCTTCTTTGCGGCCTCGATTTCCGCGATCATGGAAGCCTCTGCCTCCTTATCACAGGCGCGAACTGGCGAATCATCGATCGCTTCGATATCCGCGAATGCTGGCGCGGGCCTCTCATAAGGCTCGGAAGCGCCAATAGAAATAACGTGGGAGAAAACCTCGACGCCGAGGGTTTCGCGCAGGAAATTGCGCGCAACGGTAGCGGCAGCCACACGCGCCGCAGTCTCGCGGGCGGAAGAGCGCTCCAGAACCGGCCGCGCTTCGCTGTGGCGGTATTTCACCATTCCGGCAAAGTCCGCGTGTCCTGGACGCGGCCTAGTCAAGGCGGCACCACGCCCCGAGTTCATCGCCTTAATATTGTCTTCATCGTCCATATCCAACGGATCGGGCGACATGATAGTGGTCCACTTCGGCCACTCCGTATTGCCAATCATGATGGCGATGGGGCTACCCAAGGTGAGCCCGTGGCGGACTCCTCCCAGAACAGTGACCTCATCAGCCTCAAATTTCATACGGGCGCCACGGCCATAGCCTAGGCGGCGCCGGGAAAGCTGATGGGAAATATCGGCGCGGGTGATAGGAACCCCGGCGGGCATGTGCTCCAGCAAAGAAATAAGAGCCTGGCCGTGGGATTCACCTGCAGTAGTCCAACGAAGCATGCGGGTATTATCGCACGGCATGGCCAATCCAGTACGAACTTGGCCCTGCAATATATTCTTCCACCCCCTCAAAGAGGGTGTACACACACCACGACAACGGCCGCGGCAAGCAACATCGCGGGGCCATGCGGGCTTTTCTTATGCCCAGTCCACGCAGACCAAAAAGCGTCAGAATAGACGCGCAGCCACTCGCCGCCACCACCCCCATAAACCCCGCCACATGCCCCACCAGCATCCCCAAGGGCAGGGCGAGTTTTATATCTCCTCCGCCCACGCCTGCGTGGGCCAGCCCCAGCACGAGGTATATCCCCGGCCACCACAGTCCATTCCAATTGGCAACGGTAAGTGACAGCGCTGCTGCCGGCAGCGTTAGCCAATCTGGCAAACGGCGCTGTCGAACGTCCCACCAAGACAGCACTGCTGCCCAGGAACAATAGATAATTCCCCCGAAAATAAGCACGGGGCTCAGAGTAGGCCACGCTTTGAGGAAGCGCTGACCGCTTGCTCATGCACGGCGAAATCTGCTGCGTGTTACCCCACGCGGTTGCGGCCCGCGCTTGCCGACGCCTCTCCTAGTAAGACGTTTGCGAGCGTCGCCGCAATTCCTCGTTCAATGCTTCCAACATTTCTTCCCGCGGAGCGGCCACCCCTGTAAATTGCTCGAATTGGCTAAACGCTTGGTGTGCGAGCATGACATGACCGCCGATAGTTTTGTGCCCATTGGCCGCCGCACACGTGGTTAGCGGTGTGGGCCAGGGATCATAGATGACATCCAGCACCGGTGCGTGGGCGATGTCAAAAACATAGTCTTCCAACGCAGCGGCTGGAACGGTAGACACAATGACGTCGGCTGCACGAGACAGCGCTGACAAGTCCTTGTCGAAGCCGGCAAAGGAAAGCTCCAGCCCCAATTCATAGGCAAGAGGTAACAACTCGGCGCTACGGTCCGAACGGTTAAGCACCATAACGTTAGTCACCCCGCGCTCGGCAAGCGCCCACAACGCGGGACGGGCGGTGCCCCCTGCACCGATGAGCAGCGCGTGGCCTACTGGCTCATCCCCTAATAGTTCTGCGAGGGCACCGCGCACGCCCTCGGTGTCGGTATTGTCTGCAAACCAACCATCTGCCCTACGCACCAAGGTATTAGCCGAGCCAATCAGCTGTGCGCGGTCGCTCACGGAATCTGCGAGACGGAGGGCGGCGAATTTGCCCGGCATGGTGACGGAGAAACCAACGAAGTCTGGATCGCTTGTCTCTACTAAGTCCGGCAAACCTTCTGCTGTCGTTTCGAAGCGGGTGTAGTCCCACCCTGCCAGCCCGGCTGCCTCGTAGCCAGCATTGTGGAGCACCGGAGACAAGGAATGCTCTATGGGACTGCCCAAGACTGCCGCGCGTGGCATGATGATCTACCCCTTAATGGCTGGCGGGACTCTAGGGAGCCGGTTGATCGGCAGCAGCGTCGCCGTTGCCGGAACCAGCGCCTTCGCCCTCGCGCTTCGAATCGAGAACGCCGGATCGGATGGCATCATCCACACGGCCCAAGTGCTCATCGTACGTATCCGAGAATACGGTGGTGCCTTCTTCGTCCACGGTGACGAAGAACTTCCAATTACCCTCGGCCGGTTGCTCCATAGCTTGGATAGCTTCATCGGATGGAGATGCAATCGGAGTGTCCGGCAGGCCTTCCTTCGCGTAGGTATTCCATGGGGTCTTTTCCTCACGGGCCTCATCGGTGGTGGCAAGCTCAACGTCTTCCAGGCCGTAGTTCACGGTGGAGTCAAACTCGAGACGCATCGGCTCATCCAAACGATTGAGGATGACGCGGGCTACCTTATCGAACTCACCAGCTGGGGCCTCACGCTCTACCAAGGAAGCGGAGGTAAGCAGCTCATATGGGCTCAGCCCAATGGCCTTTGCGCGCTCTTCAATATTGGTCTCATTGTAACGCTTGGTCGAGCGAGTAATGAGATCCTTAAGGATGTCCTTGGCCTCCATATTGGGATCCAAGACGTACTGGCCAGGGGCAATGAGGCCCTCGATGCGCTTAGGGTCATTGCCGCGCTTGTTGATAGCATCCAGAGCCCACTGTGGTGCACCCAGTTCAGCCGGGTCGGTTTCCGCCGCGACCTTCTCCAAGTCTTCCTTCTTCAGGCAGTTGCCATCGTTGCAGCTTACCTTAGAGATGAGGGAGTAAATGCCGTAGCGGACATCTCCGCCGACAACCTTGACATCTTCCAAGGTAGCGCCGCCTTGAACCTCAAGCATGTCTACGCGGTTATTCTTATCCAGCAAAGCCTCTACCGCAGATTCCGCGCTCATCTCTTCTTGTAGACGGTAGAACCCAGGCTGAATCTGGCTTGCGCTGTGATTCATGGACGCGGCAGAGTCAAAGGCGTCTTGAGTCTTCACCACATTCTTTTCCACCAAGGCGGGCCCCAGCTCTGACATAGACGAGCCCTCAGGCACCTCCACGAGTTGGGTAGTACCGTTGCCGGTTCCTTCATAGTCGGCCGAAGTATTTCCGAGACGGAATCCGATGTAGATAAGGGCACCAAGGATAACGATGATAGATGCGACGATGACGGCAATACCGCGCTGGCGGCGTTTGACGTATTTCGGGTCCATCGATCGGCCGAGGCGTTCTTGGTTACGGCTCACGTGTTTTAGTCTCCTGAGTCTGAAGGCTGGTCAATTGCATCATCCGAGCGAAGGGCGTTCGCGCGCCCGTCCAACCAGGACTGCAAAATCTCCACCGCTGCGGCTTGGTCGATGACTTTGCGGCCCTTCTTTTCGGACACGCCAGACGCGCGCAGCGCGGTCGTTGCCGCTACGGTAGTCAAACGCTCATCAGCCAAGCGTACTGGCGGTGGAACTTTATCTATATTTGCATTTCGATTCAACCGGCGGCGGATCCGAAACGCAATTTCCTTAGCATGTTTTACGCTCTTTGAACCATTTCCCTGCAAATCTCTGGGCAAACCAACGATGATCTCCACCGCCTCGTAAGAATTAATTAATTCCAGGATGCGGTCGATATCGCCCTTGTCTCGGTCCTTGAAGCCAGTTTCGCGGTGAACAGTTTCCACTGGGGTGGCAAGCGTTGCTTCCCTATTAGACACCGCGACCCCAATGCGCACTGTTCCGACGTCGAGTGCGAGCCGGCGGCCCTGCCCCGGATCATTCACACCGGGGGTATCTGGTTCTACCTTCGCCACAGCCGACCTTCCTACAGGGACTCGAGCATGTCCTTGACGGCTTCAAAGCCGCGCTCGGCACCCGCTGCGGTAGATCCAGATCCTTGGGCCATATCCGGCTTACCGCCGCCACGGCCATCGACGAACTGGCCAAACTGCTTGACAATGTCCCCGGACTTCACCCCGCGGCCGACGGCCTTATCCGTGGCTGCCGCAATGAACGGGAACTTGCCCTTGTCCTCGGCGCCCAAGACGATAACGGCCTCTTCCTCGCGCAGGCGGTTGCGCAGGTCCGTAGCAACGGTGCGCAGGTCCCCACCTGTGGTGCCTTCCGGCAAGGTCAGCGCAATGACCTTGAAGCCATTAATGTCCTTAGCGGCGCCGACGAACTCGGAGGCACGCGCAGCCAGTTGCTGCTTGCGCAGGGTTTCAATTTCCTTCTCCGCTGCCTTGAGCTTCTCAGAGAGCTGAGCAATGCGGTCTGGCAAATCCTCGGTCTGCACCTTGAGCTCGCGGGAGACGCCTTCTACCAGAGCGGTTTCCTTGGAATAGTAACGGAAGGCATCCAAACCGGAGTAAGCCTCGATGCGGCGAGCACCAGAGCCGACGGAAGATTCACCCAGCACGGACACGGGTCCGATTTCGGAGGAGGAACCAACGTGGGTACCGCCACAGAGCTCGATGGAGAACGGACCGCCGATTTCTACGACGCGGACTTCCTTGCCGTAGTTTTCACCGAAGAGTGCCATAGCGCCCATAGCCTTTGCCTCCTCCAGGGAGGTCTCAATGGTATTGACGGCAAAGTTGGAGTCGATCGCCTGGTTGGTGATCAGAGCAATCTCTTCCAGCTGCGCCTGGCTGAGCTGCTCGGTGTAGTTGAAGTCAAAGCGCAGGTAACCCGGACGGTTCATAGAGCCTGCCTGGACAGCGGTGGGGCCAAGCACCCGGCGCAGCGCGGCGTGAATCAGGTGCGTTGCAGAGTGCGCCTGGGTAGCACCGTGGCGCCATTGCTCGTCGACGGCCGCCTGAACCGACATGCCCAGATCAAGACCGCCGGCGGTGACCGTAGCCTTGTGCACCCACAGCTTCTTGCCAATCTTTTGGACGTCATTGACCTCCAGCAAGGACTCGCCCGCCACGATGCGGCCGCGGTCGGCCATCTGGCCGCCAGCCTCGGCGTACAGCGGGGTGTGGTCTAGGATGACCTCAACCTGGTCACCCTCATCTACTTGTTCGACCTTCTCGCCGCCGCGGACAAGGCCGATCACGCGGGCGTCGGAAGTAAGCTCCTCGTAGCCCGTAAAGACGGTGGGGTTATTGTCTACCCAGTCGCGGTAGAGCGAAAGGTCGGTATGGCCGTGCTTTTTGGCTTGGTTATCGGCCTTGGCGCGGCGCCGCTGCTCCCCCATGGCGTCGTTAAAGCCATCCATGTCGACCTCAAGGCCGGCCTCCTGCGCCATCTCGAGCGTCAGATCGATGGGGAAACCATAGGTATCGTGCAGCTCAAAGGCCTTCTCACCCGGCAGCACCTTCGCGGTCTTGGCACGGGAGGTGGACTTGAGCTCCTGTACGGCATCATCGAAGAGGCGGGTGCCGGACTCGAGGGTCTTCAGGAAGGCCTTTTCTTCATTGACGGCAACGCGCAGGATGCGCTCGCGGTTGTCCGCAATCTCCGGGTAGGACGGAGTCATGGTATCCATGACCGTGTTCATGAAGTGCTCCATAGTCGCGCCCTTAGCGCCCAGCAGCTTGGCGGAGCGAATAATGCGGCGCAGCAGGCGGCGCAGGATGTATCCGCGGCCCTCATTGCCAGGGGTTACGCCGTCCAAGATGAGCATCATGCCGGTACGGGAGTGGTCAGCTACCACGCGGAAGCGGATATTGTCCTCGTGGGAGGCCTTGTCACCATAGGTGGCTCCGGTGAGCTCCTCGGCGACGTCAATAACTGGACGCAGCAGGTCCGTCTCGTAGACGTTATCTACACCCTGCAGGATGCAGGCCACGCGCTCGATGCCGAGGCCGGTATCGATGTTCTTCTTGGGCAGCTCGCCGACGATCTCAAAGTTGCCCTTGCCAATTCCCTCACCGCGCTCGTTTTGCATGAAGACCAAGTTCCAGATCTCCATGTAGCGGTTATCGTCGGCAATCGGGCCGCCGTCCTTGCCGTATTCAGGACCGCGGTCAAAATAAATCTCGGAACACGGGCCGCATGGTCCGGGGATGCCCATGGACCAGTAGTTGTCCTCCATGCCTAGGCGCTGAATGCGTTCTTCTGGAACACCAATCTTGTCGCGCCAAATATCGGCCGCCTCATCATCATCTAGGTAAACCGTGACCCACAGGCGCTCTGGGTCAAGGCCAAATCCGCCCTCGTCGACGGAGCCGGTAAGCAAGGTCCACGCATTGGTAATGGCGCCTTCCTTGAAGTACTGGCCAAAGGAGAAGTTTCCGGCCATCTGGAAGAAGGTGTTGTGACGGGTAGTAATGCCTACCTCGTCAATATCCAAGGTGCGCACGCACTTTTGGATGGAGGTAGCGAGGCCCTTTGCAAAGGGCGGGTTCTGCTGGCCCAAGAAATAGGGCTTGAACGGAACCATGCCCGCGTTTACGAAAAGCAGGTTAGGGTCATCCAGGATCAGCGAGGCGCTTGGCACTGCCTCGTGACCAGAATTGACGAAGTGCTGGGTAAACCGTTCCCGGATCTCATGAGTCTTCACGAGCAACAATCCTAACTGTGTGAGCTTTCATCTTCTATCTAGAAGTTTCTAACCCGCCCAACTTTACCCCTCACCGCACCGTCGTTTCCCATTGGTGGGGATCATTGCGGACGGCGGGCATTCTTGCCAGGGGCGCGCTTACCACGAATAATGCTGCGCAACCGGCCAATGTAGTCATAAACACGCTTCTCGGCGCCGTGATCGGTGGGTTCATAGTACACGGAGCCCTCTAGCTCGTCGGGCAGGTATTGCTGCTCTACAACGCCTCGGGGATCATCGTGGGGATAGACATAGCCCACAGCATTTCCCAATTTCTTTGCCCCTTCATAGTGGCCATCCCTAAGGTGCGCTGGTACGTGGCCCACCTTCCCGGCGGCCACATCTGCCTGCGCCTGCGTGATGGCCGATATAACCGAGGGAGATTTGGGCGCGGTAGCCAGATGAATGGTGGCCTGAGCCAGCGGGATTCTAGCCTCCGGCATGCCGATAAGCTGCGCTGCTTCCGCTGCCGCCACAGCAACTTGGAGTGCGGTGGGATCGGCCATGCCAATGTCCTCAGAGGCATGAACTATGAGCCTGCGAGCGATAAATCGCGGGTCCTCGCCCGCTTCCACCATGCGAGCCAGATAGTGCAAAGCAGCATCAACATCGGAGCCGCGAATGGATTTAATAAAAGCTGAGACCACGTCATAGTGTTGATCGCCATCACGGTCATAGCGCACCACTGCCTTATTGACGTTTTCCGTGACCGTCTGTGGGGTAATTTCCCCGCCATCGTCCACTGCCTCTGCGGCCGCTTCCAAATAGGTCAGCGTGCGCCGCGCATCGCCGCCAGCCAAAAGAACTAACTGATCCAAGGCCTCATCAGTAATCCGAATCTTGCGTTCGCCCAGACCACGGTCGCTCTCTAGCGCGCGCTTGGCGACGCCCCTCAGGTCGTCATCGCTTAGCGAATGCAGCTGCAAAAGTAGCGACCGTGACAATAGCGGAGCCACGACGGAGAACGAAGGATTTTCTGTCGTCGCCGCTACCAGCAGCACCGTGCGGTTTTCCACGGCCGCCAGGAGCGCATCCTGTTGGGTTTTGGAAAAGCGATGCACCTCATCGATAAACAGCACCGTCCGCCGGCCATGAATAAGCTCTTGACGTGCGTGGGTGATGACCTCGCGGACCTGCTTGACGCCCGAATCGAGCGCGGATAGGCCCACGAAATTCTGCCCCATTTGGCTAGCAATGAGCGAGGCGATGGTGGTCTTACCCGTGCCGGGAGGCCCGTATAAAATGACCGAGGCCTCGCCGGAGCCTTCTACCAAGCGGCGAAGCGGCTTCCCCGGGGCCAAGAGGTGCTCTTGTCCAACCACTTCATCCAAACTCTGTGGGCGCATCCGTGCCGCGAGTGGAGATCCCGCGTGGGTGGCGAAAAGATTTTTGCCAGGCAACGCGGATGTCCCCTGCTCCGGAGCGGGCCCGCCAAACAACAAGTCTTGAGACACTTAGAATCTTCCTCCTTGGACTGCGCGGGCGCTTATCTCTACTTACTCATCATCTACGCGGCGGGCGATGGCACTACCAAACTCTGCGATTGGTGCGCAGGCGGGACCATCACAGCGCGCGGTGTAGCGCGAAAGGGCTTCAAATGTTTCATAAAGGTCGCGGCGCACGAGCAATTCATCTTCCGTGAACGGCCCGTGATCAGCCGGTCGCAAGATAGACCTTTGTGGATCATGAAAGACCTCGGCCTCTCCCCTGGCCAGTGCGACCAAGCCTTCTATGCCGCCGGCATGCATGGTAGTCACGCTCGACAGAGCCCAACCGATAAGTGAAGCCACGATGAGGCCATGGATCTCATCGGTATCAGCAAAAAGCGGCCAGACCTCAGATACCGCACGGGACCACGCAGAGATGAAAATATCGGCTTCCTCGTCCGTTATCGGCTTGGAGAACAGAAACTGCGGGAATCCAGCTATAACGCAAGCCACGTCAAAGCCGACGTTCCGGAAACCCGCCCACTCGTAGTCCAAGAAATGCAACCGCTGGGAAACGATAATGTTATCCGGAGATAAGTCAAAGGGGGTAAAGGCCCTATCCTTGCCCGAGGCCAAAGACCTAGCCGCTTGTTCAGCCAGATCCCGGAAACTTGCTGGCGCATCGAGGCCTGCCTTGTCCAATAGATCTAGGCCGATACCAATGGAGCGCTGCAATGCCTCATCGCGCACGGATTGATGCGGCGCCAATTCGGGGTTCTTGCGCAGCATGCGATTAAGCAAGGTTTCGTAATCCTGCTCATGCCCAGCAGTCCCGGCATGCATATGTCCCAACGCGCTACCCAGCGATCGCAGCACGCGGACTCGGTCTTCATCAGAGGATTGAACAAGGACGTCGGCAAGCGTCTCCCCCTCGCCCAAGTCCGTCAAAACAATAATGCGTTGCTCAAGATCATGAGCCAAGAGCACTGGCCCTGGGCGGACGTCTTCAGAGAGGGCCGTAGTGAATTGATAGGCCACAACTTCACGCAACATAGCCGCATCATCAACGCCATACCCAGTTACTGGGTTGTACTTAACCACCACAGAACGATGGGGCAAAAAGGCGCTGGGGGCAATCCTGGCTCGCAGGACCATTGCATTGCCGGAGCCGTCCAAGCGCTCCACGCTCGACATCTCCGGGGTGCCGCCAAAGCGGCGCGACAACATCTCCGAGGCGGCCTTGATGACTTCCTCGGGTGACAGCACTGTCTCGTTTTCAACCATAGTTCTATCCAGTATGCCCCCTCACACCAAAGCGGGGTCACAAGTTCGCCCGCAGCGTAAATCGCTGCGGCCTACCCTGTGCCCCGCCAGGTGTGCCTTAAAGGCAGTGTTAATAGGCTAATTACCTATTTTTCCTCAGCGTTCTCTCCCGCCGTGGAACCTGCCTTATCCTGTTCCTTCTTCTTTTCCGGCTTGTAGTCTACGCCAGTCTCCTTACGCTGTGCGGCCGGAATTGCCGCTGGGGCGTCGGTAAGCGGGTCTACGCCACCGCCGGACTTCGGGAAGGCAATGACGTCGCGGATGGAGTCGAAGCCACCCAACAGGGAGACAATGCGGTCCCAGCCGAAGGCGATGCCGCCGTGTGGCGGAGCACCGTAGGAGAAGGCATCGAGCAGGAAGCCGAACTTCTCCTGCGCTTCCTCATCACCGATACCCATGACATCGAAAACGCGCTTTTGGACGTCCTCTTGGTGGATACGAATGGAGCCGCCACCGATTTCGTTGCCGTTGCAGACGATGTCATAAGCGTAAGCAGTAGCCTCGCCCGGATTCTGATCGAAGGAATCGAGCCACTCCGGCTTCGGAGAGGTAAAGGCGTGGTGAACCGCAGTCCACTTGGAATGGCCCAAAGCGACGTCGCCCGAAGCGGTTGCATCCGCAGAAGGCTCGAAGAGCGGGGCATCAACGACCCAGGTAAAGGCCCAGTCGCCTTCCTTGATAAGGTCCAGCTTCTTGGCAATCTCGCCACGAGCGGCGCCCAGAAGCGCACGGGAAGACTTGGTGTCACCAGCGGCAAAGAAGATGGCGTCGCCCGGCTTAGCGCCGACGTGCTCCGCAATGCCCTCGCGCTCAGCATCCGTGATGTTCTTGGCTACCGGACCGCCCAAAGTGCCGTCCTCGCCCACAGTGATGTAGGCCAAGCCCTTTGCACCGCGCTGCTTAGCCCAGTCCTGCCAAGCATCGAACTGACGGCGTGGCTGGGAGGCTCCGCCCTCCATCACAACGGCGCCTACGTAATCGTTCTGGAATACGCGGAAGGTCGTGTCCTTGAAGAATTCGGTACACTCCACAATCTTGATATCGAAGCGCAGGTCCGGCTTATCAGAGCCGTAATACTTCATCGCATCAGCGTAAGTCATGCGAGGGATCGGAGTCTTGATCTCATAGCCAATGAGCTTCCATAGCTCGGTGACAATCTCCTCAGCCAAGGCAATGACATCATCTTGATCTACGAAGGACATCTCAACGTCCAGCTGAGTAAACTCCGGCTGGCGGTCAGCGCGGAAGTCTTCGTCACGGTAGCAACGAGCAATCTGGTAGTAGCGCTCCATGCCAGCAACCATGAGCAGCTGCTTGAAAAGCTGTGGGGACTGCGGCAACGCGTACCACGTGCCTGGTTTCAAGCGCGCTGGAACCAGGAAGTCACGTGCGCCCTCCGGGGTGGAACGGGTCAGGGTTGGGGTCTCGATCTCGGCAAAATCATGAGAATCCAGTACCTTGCGGGCTGCGCGGTTAGCCGCGGAGCGCAGGCGCAGCGCCTTTGCCTGGCGCTCACGGCGCAGGTCCAAGTAGCGGTACTTCAGGCGAGTCTCCTCGCCCACCTCACCCGAGGTGGAAGGATCATCAATCTGAAACGGCAGCGCTGCGGACTTATTGAGAACCTCAAGATCCGCGACGTTGACCTCGATTTCACCGGAGGGCAAGTTGGGGTTTTCCGAGCCCTCAGGGCGAGGCTCTACGGTACCGGTGACCTTAACGCAGTATTCCGAACGCAGATCGTGGGCGCGCTCCGCCACATCGGATTCGCGGAAGACGACCTGTGCGATACCGGAGCGATCGCGCAGGTCAATAAAGATCACACCACCGTGATCGCGGCGGCGGGAAACCCAACCGGTTAGGGTGACGGTCTCTCCTGCGAGTTCTTTGCGGAGCTCACCAGCTAAGTGGGTACGCAGCACTGTTGTTCAATCCCTTCTAAAAATGGTGTCACTTGCGGGTCCCGCCACGCGTAAACAGCGCGCGCCAAACCAAACACAAGACTAGGAACGCGCACAATTCTACATCCCTACCGGTACACGGAGCGCAGTTAGGTAACCACTAGGCAAGCCTAAATATCTCGATGCCTGCGCCCTTAGCCCCCGGGTACTTTCCACCGGCATCTTTATCCTGTGCTAATCGGGGCCATGTGGCACTATTTAGACATGACCTTTAGATCAGGTGCCGATTTCGGTGGCAAGGAAGCTCGTTCTGGCGGTGGCGGCGGTGGCATCGCCATCGGCGGTGGCGTTGGCTCGATTGTATTGGTGGGCCTCTTCCTCTTGCTAGGAGGCAATCCCTCGGACTTAGGCTCGATTTTGGGAAGTGACCAAAATCAGTCTGGCGATGCCGCTCAGGGAGGAAGCCCCGACTGCCAAACTGCCGAAGACGGAAACACTAAGGACGAGTGCTTAGTGGAGTTTACCGGCCGAAGTGTAGATAATATCTGGACAAAAGTCCTGCCGGAGCAAGCAGATATCCAATACACGGAACCGGAACGCGTGGTTTTCCACGGTGGTGTCAATACCGGTTGTGGTGCAGCCTCTTCTTCTACCGGCCCCTTTTACTGCCCGCGCGATGAGTCCGCATATTTTGATACCGGATTCTTTGACTCGCTGCGGAATTTCGGCGCCGATAATGCGCCCTTGGCCCGCATGTATATCGTCGCCCACGAATTCGGCCACCACATTCAAAACTTGGAGGGCACCCTTGGGCTATCTGACTACAACGACCCGGGCGCCGATTCCAACGCCGTAAAAATCGAGTTGCAGGCTGACTGCTACGCGGGCCTGTGGGCTTCCTACGCCGACAAAGGGGACAACCCCTTGCTAGAGCCGATCACCAAAGAACAGGTCTCAGACGCTGTCGCCGCTGCTCAAGCGGTGGGCGATGACAACATTCAGCGTCGATCCGGCGGCCAGGTTCAACCCGACTCGTGGACGCATGGCTCATCAGAGCAGCGAGAAAAAGCGTTCCTTGCTGGATATAACTCCGGAAAGATGTCCCAGTGCGACACCTTGGGGCGCGGCGCTTACCGCGGCTAAAGCCCTAAATGCGGCCGCCGCCTACAGCGGCGGTCATTATGTTCGCCAATAGCCACATTACCTTACGGGTTCCACACCTTAAGTTCACTTTCCGGACACCTAGGAACCTTAGTCTGAGCGTGCATTCTCTAGATAAGTAATTCCCCTTAAGAATCCCCTCTCACCACGCTGTGACGCGCGGTGATACCTCTTGTGCACGCTTTCCTGAAAGGTTCCTCCTGTGTCTACCCCTACCGCTCAAATGACGGATATCGAAGCCGTCAATGGCAAGGGCAACGACTGGATTTGGCACGCCATCTTCGGCGGCCTTACCGCCGTTACCCTCATCGGCTTTATGATCTGGGGCCACGACTACGTCGATGGCTCTAAGCCCATTCTCCTAGGCGCCGCCATTCTCTTCGCCCTGTTCATGGCCTTTAATATTGGCGGCAATGACGTTGCCAATTCCTTCGGTACCTCCGTAGGTGCTGGAACGTTGTCTATGAAGCAGGCCTTCGTTGTTGCCGCTATCTTCGAGGTCTCCGGCGCCATCCTCGCCGGCGGTGAAGTCACCGATACCGTCCGATCCGGAATGGTGGACCTTGACGCCATCGATGGGCTAGACCCCATGGAATTCGTCTACATCATGATGGCATCCCTGCTGGGTGCGGCGATTTGGCTACTCGTTGCCACTCGTATGGGCTGGCCTGTCTCCACCACCCACTCCATCGTCGGCGCCGCGCTCACCGTCGGCTTCATTACCGGCAAGGGCGGCTGGGGCATGGTGCAGTGGGGCGAAATTGGCACCATTGCTATCTCGTGGGGTCCTCTCCCCTGTCTTCGGCGGTATCGCCGCTTTCATCCTGTTCAAATGGATTAAGACCTCGATCTTGGTCTACAACGAGGAAGCGGACCAGAAACTGCGCGAAATCAAGACCCGCCGCGCGGAGTTGCGCCAAGAGCATAAGACTCGCTTTGCTCGCCTCAATGAGATCCAGCAGATCAGCTACACCAACGCTATGGCCCGGGACGCAGCTTTGGTGGCAGAAGAAGACTTCGATCCGGATCAGCTGGAATCTGAGTACTACCGCGATCTGTATAACCTGAATAAGGACATGGATGACGTCAAGGCCCACCACGCCTTGGAGAGCTGGGTACCGGTGCTAGCCGCCATTGGTGCCATCATCATTTCCGCCATGGTCATGTTCAAGGGCCTCAAGCACACCGGAATCGACTTCAGCGTTCTGCAAAACCTATTGGTCATGGGCATGGTTGGCGCAGTGGTATGGATGGCTGTATTCATCTTCGCCCGCTCTCTAAATAAGAAGTCCCTGGCTAAGTCCACCTTCCTGCTCTTTTCCTGGATGCAGGTATTTACCGCCTCTGCTTTCGCCTTTTCCCACGGTTCCAACGATATTGCGAACGCCATTGGCCCCTTCGCTGCGGTTATTGACGTCCTCAAGACCGGCCAAGTAAGCGATGAAGCTGCCGTCCCCGTTGCCGTCATGATTGCCATGGGTGTCGCTCTCATTTCTGGCCTGTGGTTCATTGGCCGCTTTGTGATTCAGACTGTGGGCTCCGGCTTGACGCAAATGCACCCTTCCTCTGGCTTCGCTGCTGAGCTTGCCGCGGCCGGTGTGGTGATGGGTTCCTCCATTTTGGGTCTCCCTGTGTCTTCCACCCACATTCTCATCGGCGCCGTGCTAGGCGTTGGAATTGTCAATAAGGCAGCTAACTGGAACCTGATGAAGCCTATCGCTTTGGCATGGGTCATCACTCTTCCCGCCGCAGCAGTCATCGCTGCAATTACCGTGTCCGTGTTGCGCGTAGTCTTCTAGGACGTTCTCTCGCCGCGTATCCTCGGCGGGCTCACCGCATCCGCTAGCCTCACCGGCAGTTTTGCCGGGGCTAGCGGATTTTCCTTCGGTAGCCTAAGCAAGCGCTCTGCTTGGCGACGCCCCCTTCTCTACACTGGCCCATATGACCGCGCACCGAGCCACTGCATTCTTAGCCGCATTTAATGACATTGAACAGCACTTGCGCTCCACCCTTAAAGCGGAAAACTCGGATTCCTTCTGGTGGATCGTAGACAAGGCACGCGACAAGCACATTCTTTCTACAAAGCAAGCCGAAGCGCTCAAAGACTTTTCTAATCTACGCAATGCGATTTCTCACGGACGCTACTACAAATCAGAGCCCATCGCAGAACCACACGAGGCAGTGGTCAAACAGATCTCCGCTCTCCGAGAGGTAGTAGTTTCCCCTCCCGATACCCTCCACGTTTTGCACCCGCGAAAAGTGTTTACCTTGACCTCCTCCAC
This sequence comes from Corynebacterium curieae, assembly GCF_027570035.1. Taxonomy (GTDB): domain Bacteria; phylum Actinomycetota; class Actinomycetes; order Mycobacteriales; family Mycobacteriaceae; genus Corynebacterium; species Corynebacterium curieae. The sequence goes on from NZ_JAKMUU010000001.1 coordinate 200,074, forward strand.
CTCCATCATGGAGGCCTTTAGAGTTATTAAGGATAAGGATTTTTCCCAGATTCCCATCTACGATGAGGGCACCTTCACCGCTTTGCTGACCACCAACACCATTGCGCGGTGGGTCGCCGCAGATCTCAGCGATAATCACGTGCTCGATGCTGCAGACATAGCAGACATTGTGAAATACAAAGAACCCAGCGATCGCGCCATCTTCCTTGCCCGAACAGCAAGCGTGCAGGAGACGATGGATTCTTTATCCGAAACCGATAGCCAAGGACACCGCCCTTGTGCAGCCGTCATCACGGAACACGGCAAAGTGAATGAGACTCCCCTGCGCTTGGTCACCCCAGCCGATCTACCGGCACTTTTTGATGCCCTAGAATGGGAGTAATTCGCCAGACGTAGGCGCTGCGTTTATTTTACTCCTGTGCACCGCATAGAAAGGCAACCATGCAATTCGGCATATTCAGTATTGGGGATCTAACTACTGATCCTGTCTCGGGAAAGACCCCCACTGAATCTGAGCGCATCCGAAACTTAACGGAGATTGCGCTCAAGGCTGAAGAAGTCGGCTTGGACGTCTTTGCCACCGGCGAGCACCACAACCCGCCTTTCGTGCCGTCCTCGCCTACTACGCATTTGGCGTATATCGCCGCCCAAACGGAGCGCTTGCAGCTGTCTACTGCAACCACCCTCATCACTACCAATGACCCAGTAAAGATCGCAGAGGACTACGCCTTCCTGCAGCACCTTGCTGACGGTCGCGTAGATCTCATGCTAGGCCGTGGAAATACCAGCCCAGTCTATCCGTGGTTCGGCAAGGACATCCAGCAGGGAATCCCTTTGGCCATTGAGAACTATCACCTTCTGCGTAAGCTCTGGCGCGAGCCGGTTGTTAACTGGCAAGGAAAGTTCCGTGCTGGATTGGAAGGGTTTACCGCGACTCCGGTCCCATTAGATGGGGTTCCGCCGTTTATCTGGCATGGTTCAATTCGCTCGCCACAGATTGCCGAGCAAGCCGCCTACTACGGCGATGGATTTTTCCATAACAATATCTTTTGGAATAGGGAGCACACCGCTCAGTTAGTGAATCTTTATCGGCACCGCTTTGCAAGCTACGGCCATGGTCAAGCAGACCAAGCAATCGTGGGACTTGGCGGACAAGTCTTTATCGGCGATACCGAGCAGGAAGCGAAAGATTTCTTCCGCCCGTACTTCGACAACGCCCCAGTCTATGGCCACGGCCCGAGCCTCGAAGACTTCACGGCGCAGACCCCGCTGACAGTAGGCACCGTAGAACAAGTAATAGAAAAGACTCTTAGCTTCGCTGAATGGGCGGGCGACTATCAACGACAGCTATTCCTGATTGATCATGCCGGGCTGCCGCAAGAGGTAGTTTTAGAACAGATTGAAATCCTCGGAAAGCAAGTAGTCCCAGAATTGCGTCGTCGCTTCGAGCAGCGCCGACCGAGCCACATTCCTTCTGATCCTCCGACGCACGTCAGCTTGCTTTCTGAACCGAGCTCACCACACTTTAAGGTCAGTCCAGGAAAGGAGATTTAAGTAGATTATGCGCTCTCTCCTAGTTATCTCAGCTGGCCTTTCCCAACCATCTTCCTCACGCAAGCTGGCAGACAGGCTAGCGGAAGCTACCCGTGCCAAGATTTGCGCACGAGGTGAAGGGACTCGGGTAGACGTAATCGAAATTCGCGATCTGGCTGGCGAACTGGCCACAGCAATGACCGACTGGTCGGCTCAGACACCCCTATTAGCTAAGGCAAAGCACTTAGTTACCCACGCTGATGGATTAATTGCCGTCACCCCTGTATTCCAAGGCAGTTATTCGGGCCTATTCAAAATGTTCTTTGACACCTTGGAGCCAGCCGCACTAGACGGGCTTCCCACCATCATCGCCGCCACTGCTGGGTCCTCGCGTCACTCCCTGATTTTGGACTATGCACTTCGGCCGCTATTTAACTATCTACACGCGAGCGTGGTGCCGACAGGGGTATTTCAGGCAGCGGAAGACTTTGGCACTCCAGAGGGCGATCGCATTGCGGCTCGTATCGAACGCTCGGCAAATCAGCTGGCGGACCAAATAGTAGCTCCGAGAGATCGGGTCACCGGGATCGCGGAGGACTTCAGTAATCAGGGCGGCCGCCCTGCCACCGCACTGTCGAAGGATAGCTTCATCCCCTTGGAGAAGTTGCTGAACGGTTACGAGAAATAGGACAAAACTGCGGTCCGTCCATGCATTTGCTGTGATTGATAGCAAGTGTGGCTTTCGCTACGCTGGTCACATAAAATCCCCCTTTTGCTCTCCGGTTCTATCTTGATTTCCTTGCTCGATCAGTACAAGAATCTGTTACTCATCCTCCCAGAAAGGTTCGGCATAGCTTAACTATGACAATTAGCGTCACGGACATCTTCTCCATTGGTATTGGCCCCTCCTCTTCTCACACCGTGGGGCCAATGCGTGCTGCTAAGCACTTCCTCGATTCGCTCGAGACGCATCCGGCCAAGGTGTATACCGAGTTGCGCGGTTCCCTCTCTGCCACCGGTCGCGGGCACGCATCTGACAGAGCGGTCATCCTCGGGCTCGCCGGATGGGATCCACTAAGCGTGCCGATCGATGCTGAACCGCACGCCGGTGGTTTTATCCCCAGCGAGGGAACTATTACTGGGCCACGCGGCACAGTGGATTATGAAATCGTCTTTGACAACGAGCCGCTTCCCCAACATCCGAATGGAATGATCTTTAGCGCGTGGGATGAAGACGGAAATGTTATTGCTGATAAGGAGGAATACTTCTCCGTCGGAGGCGGGTTCATCCTCTCCCGAGCAGAACTGGACGCGGAAGTCGCCGAAAGTAAAGAGATACCCGCCGGCGTGGCAGCAGCGCAAGTAGATGACTCCGTTCCTTATAAGTTCACCACGGGTGAAGAGCTACTCAACCTTTGCGAAGCCCACGATAAGGCGATTTGGGAAATCGTTTTAGCCAACGAGGAAGTCTTGCACCGAGAGGAAGGCGGTGCGGAATTCGTCGTGCAGCACCTCGATTTGGTTTGGGACATTATGCGTGAGTGCGTTACCGAGGGCATTTCTACCAAAGGCCTTCTACCAGGGGGCCTGCGCGTGCCACGCCGCGCTCCAAAGATGTATGCCCAATTGTTGCGAGACCAGGATGACACCAGCTGTGGATTCTCCGCTATGGAATGGGTAAACCTGTATGCACTAGCCGTCAATGAACAAAACGCCGCTGGTGGTCGCGTAATTACCGCGCCTACTAACGGTGCTTGCGGCATCATTCCCGCGGTTTTGCATTATGCTCGTGATTTCCGTGCCGACTTTACCCGCTCGACGGCGCGCCGCTATCTATTGACCGCTGGTGCCATCGGCATGATCATTAAGGAAAACGCGTCTATTTCTGGAGCTGAGGTTGGTTGTCAAGGTGAGGTCGGTTCTGCCTCTGCTATGGCTGCCGCTGGTATGGCAGAGCTACTCGGCGCCGCGCCTGCCCAGGTAGAAAACGCCGCAGAGATCGCATTGGAGCACAACCTTGGCCTGACCTGTGATCCGGTTGGAGGATTAGTGCAGATTCCATGCATCGAGCGCAATGCTATCGGTGCGGTGAAGTCCATTAATGCGGCACGCATGGCCAAAATGGGTGAAGGTACTCATCACGTCACCTTGGACAATGCGGTTCAGACCATGGCAGAAACTGGTCGCGATATGCTGTCCAAATACAAAGAGACCTCGCTAGGCGGGTTAGCTAAGACCATGGGCTTTAGCGTTTCCCAGGTGGAGTGCTAAAGGTTTCGCATGCGAGCAGATGCCCTCCACCGCCGCACGGCGATCATTGCTGCGGCGTGTCAGCTCTTTCGTGCTCACGGCGATGATGTTGCCCTAGATAAGGTTGCTGATCAGGCCGGGGTAAGCGTAGCCACCGTTTATCGGAACTTCCCTAACCGCGCGAGCCTTATCCGTGCCTGCGCAGGATATATGGGCAATGCTTTCGCACAATTTCAACAGCGCCTCATCGCAGATTTTGAGCATTCTCCTGCCTCAGGCGAAGATTACATAAGAGCCTACGCCACCCATATTCTTACCATAGGCTTAAATACGCTCATTCCTGCCTTCGCGCCAGAGGATCTGGATTCTCTCAGCCCCGAACTTACCGCCCAGCGAGATCTCTTGGAGCGCAACGGCCGGCGCTTTATTGAGTTAGGGCAGCAACAAGGTGAAATCGGACCTGGTGTCACCCACCTTGAATTCATCGTGGGCCTTTTGAGTTTGGCACGCCCGCGTGAAGTAGATATTGAGTCCTACCAGCCAGATATTCAAGAAAAGATCATTGATCTCTACCTTGCGGGCATAAAAAGAGGGCACCGCGCCTAAGCGCGATGCCCTGAAACTGGAGGAAGCCTACGCCTCGCCGTGCATTTCTCGGGCAAGGACGGATACCAGATCCTTCAGGTTGACATCATGCTGCTCGTGCGCCGCCAGGTCTTTCAGCGCGACGGTGCCGTTTTCTAGCTCCTGATCTCCCAAGACCAGCGCGAATCGTGCACCTGCCCGGTCAGCGCCCTTCATCGCACCCTTAAGTCCGCGATCTCCGAAGGACATATCCGCCGAGATGCCGGCCTTACGGATGTCATTGATAAGAGAAGTCATCGTGCGCTTTGCAGCGGCACCAAGTGCTACGCCAAAGACATCTACGCGAGAATCAACGCCATCTAAGGTAATGCCTTCTGCTTCCAGCGCCAGCAAGGCACGGTCGACGCCCAAGCCGTAGCCGATACCGGATAGATCCTGGCCTCCAAGCTGGGCCATAAGACCGTCGTAGCGGCCACCGCCGCCGATGCCGGACTGCGCACCAAGTCCATCGTGAACGAATTCGAAGCAGGTCTTGGTGTAATAGTCCAAGCCGCGGACCATACGCGGGTTGATCTCGTAGGCTACGCCCATGTCATCCAGCATGCCGGTGACGGTTTCGAAGTGCTCGCGGCATTCGTCATTGAGGTGATCGAGCATCAATGGGGCGTCGGCAAGCTGTTCCTGCACCTCGGGGCGCTTATCATCCAGTACGCGCAACGGGTTAATCTCCGCCCGGTGACGGGTCTCCTCATCCAGGTCAAGTTTAAAGAGGAATTCCTGCAGCTTTTCCCGGTAGGCAGGACGGCAGTTGCGATCGCCCAAGCTGGTGAGCTCCAGACGGAAACCAGTAAGTCCCAGTGCACGGAAGGAACGATCTGCCAAGGCGATTACTTCAGCATCCAGCGCGGGATCATCCACGCCAATAGCTTCCACGCCTACTTGCTGCAGCTGGCGGTAGCGACCGGCCTGTGGGCGCTCGTAGCGGAAAAACGGGCCAAAATAGTTGAGCTTGACGGGTAGCTGGCCACGGTCCAAGTTGTGTTCGATGACAGAGCGCATCACGCCGGCGGTTCCCTCTGGACGCAAGGTAACTGAGCGATCTCCGCGGTCTGCAAAAGTGTACATCTCTTTCGAGACCACGTCGGTGGACTCGCCTACTCCCCGGGCAAACAGCGCGGTGTCTTCAAAAATCGGCAGCTCAATGTGCTGGAAACCGGACAGATGCGCCTGTTCCACCATGGTCTGGCGCACCTTATAGAACGCGGCTGACTGCGGTGGAAAGTAGTCCGGGACGCCTTTGGGAGCGGACAGGGCTTGGAACTGCTTCTTATTACTCACGGGTATTACAGTACCTCCCTCAAAGTAGCGAAGAAGGGATTGGTCGCCCTCTCCTTGCGCATCGTGGTGGTCGGGCCGTGGCCAGGTAGGAGGGTTAGATTATCTGCCAAACTCCACACTGGACCAGCAAGGGACTTTTGCATGGCTTGGGCGTCTGAGTGCGGCAGATCCGTGCGCCCAATAGCGCCGGCGAATAGGACATCGCCGGTTAAGGCAAATTCTTCGGAGACAATCATGGTGCACCCCGGGGAATGCCCAGGGGCATGCTTAAGCGAAAAGGTATGGCCGAGCAATTCTAGGGATTCCCCGTCATGCAGCTCGCGCACATCGGCGATGGGGGTCATATGGGCGGCATCGAAAAGCTCTTGCGCCTGCGGCGAAACGCCTTCCCCACTTTCCAACATGAATTGATCAGCTGGGTGGATATACACAGGTGTGTCGAGCCTTTCTGCAAGGGTTCCCGCATCCCGTGTGTGGTCAATATGGCCATGGGTGAGCACGATTGCCTCATAGTCCAAATCATGCTCAAGGACCTGTTCCATCGCATCCATACCCGGATCCACAACGAAGGCGCGGCGTCCTTCCGCAATCACGTAGGTATTGGTCTGAAACGGCCCAGCAGTAAAACCGAAGATTTCCATACCCACTACCCTAGCTACCTCGAGAGCAATCAGGCGCGCTCGCCTATTTCTGGAATAGCAGCTCTCAGAAACAAGTCTTTGGCTCGGTAGAAAATGCCCTGCATCTTGACGTAGTTCGGCCTAGGAAGCAATGATCGGAGGACCATCTTTTCAGCCGAAATCCCCCTGATATACACCGGCCGAGGAAACTCTTCACAAAGGCCTAAATCTGTATCCTTTCCCCAGTTTGCACAAAACGCAGAAGGAGCGGGTGAAAATTGGATTCTCCATAGGTGCTTTGGGAACTTCTGGGTTGGTTTAAACCACGAACTTGCGCTATTTCCGTGCCGACTCCTTCTTAGCAGTATTAAACCGCTAGACTCAGTCGGGTTGAACCATGCCACCGATAATCGCTAGAAAGGTTGACTTCCGGTGCCAAATAATCAAAAGCGCGGCGAAGAGGCGCTGAGCAAACTCGAACGCGAGCTAAAGTCCCGCGAACGCAAGCAAAAGGCACGCCCGCTGGGCGTCGTCGCCGCCTCCCTTGTAGTAATCCTCGCTCTTGTGGGCGGTATCTATTTCCTCTCCACCCGCGAGGGCGATGATGAAAACGTGCAAGCAGAGGACTCCTCTGCGGCAGAGACCTCGCAGGAAACCCCGCAGGCACAACCTATCGCAGACAAGCGCACTAAGGCATTGCCAGACACGGTGACATGTAAGTACGAAGACAATGGCCAGGATTCTAACGGCGCCAAGAGGCCGAACGGGAAGGATATTTCCACCAAGGGCACCGTCACCGTCTCCTTTGAGACCTCTCAAGGCCCCATCGAGATGGAGATGGATCGCGCTAAGGCACCATGTACCACCAATGCGATTTCTGAACTGGCCAAGTCCGGCTACTATGACGACACCGTGTGCCACCGCATGACCTCCGGAGCCCTGAATGTTTTGCAGTGCGGCGACCCGACTGGTTCCGGCTCCGGCGGCCCAGGCTTCAGCTTCGCTGATGAGTACCCCACCGACGAGGTAGATGAGAAGGATGCACAGAACCCAGTAATCTACCCGCGTGGTTCCGTGGCAATGGCGAACAGTGGCCCAGATACCAACGGTTCTCAGTTCTTCCTAAACTACGACGATTCTGAACTTGCTCCGAGCTATACCTACTTCGCCACCATTAGCGATGAAGGAATGAAGACGATGGATAAGATTGCCAAGGCCGGTGTGGAAGGCGGCCAACCAGATGGCAAGCCAGCCAAGGAAGTCAAGATTATGAAGGCAACCGTAAAAGCTTAAGAACGTAAAAGCCCTGCTTGACGACGCCTCCCCTTAACCCTTCCCCGGCTCACACCCCCTAACGGGGGAAGGGCTAAAGCCCCGAGCATTCGCCACTTTCACCGCGGACGAATGCGCCGGGGCTTTCGTTTTCCTTAATTTAACTTAAGCCTGAATATGAGGGTTTAGCTGCAGAAACACTAGGTCACTAAAATTCCCCCAGATCACACCAGTCCCACAAGTAAACATGCAGCACATAGTAGACTTTCAGTTAGTCCAGCGAATGAACAAAAACCTGCCGATACTGTTGCAGAAGCCTGTCAGCCTGTCTAATATTTGAGTCGTCTTTGAACATCACCAAGCTTGTTAGGAATCAAACATGAAGCTTTTCTCCCGCAAGGCACTTGTTGCTGGTGCAACCGCTCTGTCCATGACCTTCGCTGGCACCACTGTAGCTACCGCTGCTGAGACAACCACTGCCACCAAGTCCGTTGAGGCTAAGCCGTCCAAGACCGCAGGAGCTAACACTACGGCTACAGCTAAAACCACCGAACCGTCTAAGGAGCCGAAGGAAGGCTCTTCCATCAAAGACTTGGATCCGGATGAGATCAAGGCTTGGATTGGTGTATTCACCGCTGTAATCAGCGCCTTGGGCACCGCCTTCGCTTTCGCCGACAAGTACCTTGACCTGCCTTTCGGCAAGTAAGGTCACCGCTTCATAGCGATTCTTAAGCCGTTACTTCCCACTGCGGGTTGTAGCGGCTTTTTCGCGTCTTTGCCGGCTAGTTGGTGCAGCTCACAACCGGGTAAGCTGGGACCAAGAAGATTCCTGCCCAGCAAGCAATTCGCATTGTTCTCGCCTCCCAACATTGGATGCAGGCGGTCAGGGCCAGTTCTAGAAATCCTTTGCGTCCTCAATGTATTCGGCACCAGCTAAGTCTCTAAATAGCTCAGGATCGATGGTTTGCCCGACCTTGATAACGGAAATATGGCCCGTCGGCTCAAGGATCATGATCTGCACATCCTCCATGCGGCTAATGCCCGCCTTGCGGGCAGCAGAATAGATATCTGACTTAGTAATATGTGCCAGACTCAAATATTCTTCGATCATCTCTCCGCGAAAGACTAGGAGAACTGGCCGCCGGTCGAGAAAGCGCGTCCACTTCACCACCTTGCGGATGGTTCCAAACGCGGCCTCTAACGCCATTAGAGTAGTCAAACCAATAACACCAGCAGCTAGAGTTGGTGGATTACCCACGATAACGCGGCCGGCAACTGCGCCGAACATAATAATGATGATGGCATCAGAAGCCGTCATGGAGGTCAGCACACGGGAACCGAATACTTTTACTAGGACCATGAAGGCTAAATAGATACCCAAAGTAGCCACGACCACAACTGGGATACGATGCCATTCAATTCCCAGTTGGTAGGTTGCCTCACGCAGAAATAGTTCTAGAGTATCCACGATTGTTAGGTTACCTGGCCCCGGCTAGGCATAAGGAAAGAGGCGGAGCACCTCTCCCTTGTTGGGAAGAAATGCTCCGCCTAACACCGTAAAGGGCGCGGTTTCGCTTAGATTGCGGTTTAAATATGGAACTGCTTGCGCAGGTCCTCAATCATCTTGCGAGCAGGGGCAGGAAGAATCTGCGGATTCATCCCCACGACTGCAATACCAGCAACGAGCGCCGCTACGATGGCAAATACTGCACCACCCACGGAAGAGCCATGGGAGGACAAAGAGGAACCCTTAGGCTCAGGATTGGTGCTCGGCACCTGGGAGCCGTCACCGGCTACCTCGAGGGGCAGAGAAGCCTTAGTACCAGCGTCAGTGGTGATCTCCAGTTTTTGGTTTCCGCTCAGATTCTCTGGAACGGTAAGCTTCACCGTCGCGCGACCGCGCTCACCATATTGCGCATCGCCCTCTTGAGCGGAGTTGTCGATGTCGACGGTCTGCTTAGCGTCACCCAGCTTCACAGTGGCCTTCTTAGCCATTGGCTCACCATCGGTGGAGTAATTGAGGCTCGACAGCTCGACGGTGATTTCCTTACCCGGCTTCACTTCACCTTCAATGTGGGCACCGATCTGCCCTTGTCCCGTACGGACCTCAGATTCACCTGACTTGATGTAATCGATCATGGCCTGAGTATCCATGTATCCCACATCGTTCTTGCTCTTGATGGAACCAGCGTTAAAGTAACCGTCACCGCCTGCCTCTTCGTCGCTGGAAGCAAGGAACGAAGACAGCGCAATGGAGTAATCCTTCTTCGGATCAATTGGCTCGCCATTGATAGTCACGGACTTTACGCGCTCACCCTTGCCAGCCTTCTGGTCGTAGACCACCTGGACATTATTGGAAAGCCCCATGGCAAGGCGTGGACGGCTTCCCTCCTGCCACTGGTTTTCCAAGGCCTTGATGAACTCCTCACCGGAAATCTTGGCTGTAATCACGGAGTTGCCAAAAGGCTGTACCTCAAAGATGTCCTTGTAGGTAACGTCTCCGCCCTTCAAATCGGCACGTACACCACCGGCGTTCATAACACCGATTTCGATATCCTCGCCTACCTGCTTGCTCATGGCATAGCGTTGGCCATCCGCGATGAAGTTGTTAAGGGTGGATTCTACACCGCGGTTGGAGCCTGCCTCTGCACCTTCGTCCGAGCCGCGGAAGAGATCCTGCTTGACGTTGCCTGCAGTCTTAGAGCCTTCTACCTCGGCCTCCTTCTGCGCCTTCTCGACGACGGCGGCAATGTCAGCGTCCGGCTCAACAGCAGCGGCGTCCGTAGCATCGTACTGGCTGAGCTTGATATCGACTACCTTCTTGGCGGACTTGTCAAAGGTAATGTCAACATCGTTAAGCAGCTTGCCATACTCATGACCCTGCGCCCACTGCAATGGCAGTGCACCTTCGCGGGGGATTTCGCCCTTGGTGCGCTGGTGAGTATCACCGCCGAAGAGTACGTCTACGTCCTTGTTGAATCCCTGGGCATACTCTTGGGCGTCCTCATGGAATAGCGCGACAACAACGTCTGCCTCACCGGTCTCCTTCAGGCGGGTGGCCTCATCGTTGGTGGCCTTTACTGGATCCGTGAAGGTAACGCCGGGGATCTTGGCTGCGGATACCTTGTACTTGGTGTTTTCCGTTACGGTGCCGACATAGCCCACCTTGACGCCGTCGACGTCTTCAACGTGAGAAGGCTTTAGCAAAGACTTGCCGTCCTTGACCACGTTGGCGCCCAAGATTGGAAACTTAGAGTTAGGCTGAATGCGGTCCGTTAAGTCCTCAGTGCCCTTATCGAACTCGTGGTTACCTACTGCAGATGCCTTCATACCCATCTGATTGAGAGCCTCGAGCGTGTACTTATCATCGGAAATAGCAGAAACGAAGGCAGAACCGCCCACATTATCGCCCGATGAGGTTAGGTTGAACTCTTGGCCCTCATTTACCTGCTTGATAAGGGACTGCAGGCGAGCTACGCCGATCTCATCGCCAGCTTTAGCTGGGTCACCAACCTTATCTTCCAAGTGGCCGTGAATGTCGGTGATATTAGTGACGGAGATGGTGGTCTTGTTCTCCTGTGCTACCGCCTGCGCACCGGAGAGAGCTACGGCAGAGACGGTAGTGGCGGCCACGAGTTGGCCTATGCGACGGAACTGCATTGAAGTACTCCTAGATAGTAGAAAGCGACAGGATAATTTATATCGCTTTGCTAACTATTTGGCAGGAGCCATTAAGCTAGGCTGCTGGCGATTTACCTCCCAGCAGCCAAGAATTCACAAACCAGTAACCTCACCGATGCCCAAGCGTTGCTTGCCCTCCCCTCCTTGAGGGTAAAGACGAAGGAAGCTACGCGGTCACTCGGTAGACGTCAAAGACACCTTCGGTATTGCGCAGCGTAGTCATCAGCGTACCCAGTTGCTTGGTGTCAGAAACGGAAAAGGTGAACCGCACAGTCGCAATATGGTCATCGCCGCGATTGGAATTCATGGTCAGCACGTTGATGCTTTGGTCGCTCATGACACGAGTAAGCTCCGAGAGCAACCCTTGACGGTCAAGTGCTTCGAGCTGCAAAGTAGCAGAAAATGCACCGGTCGCAGAAGTGCGAGATGACCACTCCACCTGCATCATTCGCTCCGGCTCCGCCTTGAGCTTTTCCGCATTAGTGCAGTCCGCACGGTGAACCGACACGCCGCCGCCACGAGTAACGAAACCAAAAATGGTATCTCCTGGCACAGGTTGGCAGCACTTAGCCAATTTAGCCATGACATCTGGGCTGCCTTCCACCAAGATACCGGTACCTGAAGCAGAATCTTCCGTGTGCTGAGCCCTAGAATTCTCAATCTCAGATAGCGGCGTACGCGAAGCGAGAGTGTCAACTGCGTCATCGTGATCGCCGAACATAGCAACCAGCTGATTGGCCACATGCTGTGCAGACACGTGGCCAGCACCAATCGCGGTATAAAGCGAATCGACGTCAGAATAGTGCAGTTGTTCAGCTACCTGTTTCATCGAACTTGCCGTAAACAGGCGGTGCATAGGCAGGCCGCCACGCTGTACCTCAGTGGCAAGGGCATCGCGTCCCGCTTCTAGATGTTCTTCGCGGCGCTCTTTGGCAAACCATTGCCGTACCTTGGTCTTGGCGCGAGCCGACACCAAGAAGTCCTGCCAATCACGCGAAGGACCAGCATTAGGATCTTTGGAGGTAAAGATTTCTACCTTATCGCCGGATTTCAGCTTCGATTCCAACGCCACGAGCTTGCCGTTGACCTTGGCACCGATGCACCTGTGCCCGACCTCAGTGTGTACTGCGTAGGCAAAATCTACCGGAGTCGAGCCCGCAGGTAGGTTCACCACATCGCCCTTCGGGGTAAAGGCAAAAATCTGCCTGGCGGTTAAGTCATAGCGCAACGAGTCTAGGAACTCATTGGGATCTGCGGCTTCCTTTTGCCAGTCAAGGAGCTGGCGCATCCAGGCCATCTGGTCCACTTCTTCTTGGTGGCCCGAATTCCTACCCTTGGTTTCCTTGTAGCGCCAGTGGGCGGCAACGCCAAACTCGGCGTTGTAGTGCATCTCATGAGTGCGGACCTGAACCTCCAAGGTGGCGCCGCCTTGTGCCAAAACGGTGGTGTGCAGCGATTGATAGACACCGAATCGCGGCGAGGATATATAGTCCTTAAAACGCCCAGGCAAAGCTTGGTAGATGGAATGTACCACGCCGATGGCGGCGTAACAGCTGTTCACGTCCTCTACCAAGATGCGGATACCCACTAAGTCAAAGATCTCCGCGAAGTCGCGGCCGCGCACGATCATCTTCTGATAAATGGACCAATAGTGCTTCGGGCGGCCCATCACCTCGGCCTCTATGCCGTTTTGCTTCAGCGCTGCGCTGACTTGGCTAATGATCTCTTTTAGCGCGCGATCACGCGAGGGGGCGCGGTCTGCCACCATGCGTACGATTTCGTCATACTTCTTGGGATACAGGATGGCAAAAGCGAGATCTTCGAGCTCCCACTTAACGCTAGCCATACCCAAGCGGTGGGCCAGCGGAGCAATAACCTCGAGGGTTTGGCGCGCTTTCTTGGCTTGCTTTTCGGGCGGGAGGAACCGCATCGTGCGCATATTATGGAGGCGATCGCTTACCTTGATCACCAGCACTCGCGGATCGGTGGCCATCGCGACAATCATCTTGCGGATTGTTTCCGCCTCTGCTGCCGAACCAAGCGCCACTTTATCCAGTTTGGTTACGCCATCAACCAAGCGGGCTACCTCGGGGCCGAAGTCTCGGGTGAGATCCTCTAGGGAATAGTCCGTATCCTCCACGGTGTCATGCAGGAGCGCGGCCACGATGGTGGTGGTATCCATGCCGATTTCGGCAGCGATAGTGGCCACGGCAAGCGGGTGGGTAATATACGGCTCCCCGGACTTCCGGAAAACCCCGTCATGCAGGCGCTCCGCAGTGTCATAGGCGCGATTGAGTAGATCCGCATCGGCCTTGGGATGAAACTTGCGGTGAATGGACATCAACGGGTCCAGCACCGGGTTCACCTTGACTCGGCCGCCGGTGAGCGAACGGGCTAGGCGGGCTGACATACTGCGCATTCCCCCGCCTGTTTGGCGCTTAACTGGTTTGTCCATGGCCATATCTACCGCCCTTCGAAGTGCCACCTTTTCCATGTGGCCTCATGTCCCTCTAGATCGTGGGATCTAGCTTAGACACCTCATCTTAGTCTGTGGCATTTAGCACAATGAGCGGTGGGCCGGATAAGCGCTCACGTCCATTGAGGCCCTTGACCTCAAGTACCACAACATTGCCCGCAACTTCCGCGCCTGCGGACTCGAGCAGTAGCTTAGCGCCGTGGAGGGTGCCACCGGTGGCTAGGACGTCGTCGACAAGCACTACGCGCTTGCCCTTGATATCAACGCCGCTGGCCGGAATCTCCAGCGCCGCGGAGCCGTACTCTAGCTCGTATTCTTCTGTAAATACCGGAGGCGGAAGCTTGCCCTTCTTGCGGATGGCAAGAATACCCAAGCCCATCTTGTAAGCTACGGCCGAGCCGAGGAGGAATCCACGGGCGTCCAAGCCTCCAATCATGTCCGCGCCCAATTCCTCGCAGGCGGCAGCCAAACCGTCCACTACAGTGCGAAATGCCTCTGGATCCGCCAAGACTGGGGTGAGGTCCTCAAAAAGGATGCCTTCCTCTGGAAAGTCTTGAACGAGGCGAACCTTATCCTTGAGTGCCTGTGCTGCTGATTCGTAATGCGAGCTCATAATCTTCCTTGAGAAATTTTTGCGAGAGGTCGTTAACGGCCGCTGTGTGCGGCCTAGTTCTTTTCAGCTGGGGCGGTGCTGTGCCAGCGGTCCATATTCCAGCCGATGCCCGAGACGCCAGTGTACGGCAGGACACCTTCCACGTCGCGGCGGACAAGGAATGCGCGCGGCTGTGCGGCGAGTGGAATGGAGGGAACATCCTTCCATAAGGCATCTTCCGTCTTTTTTAAGTCAGCGGAGTTTTTCATGGTTGACTCAACTGCGGAGTATTCCGTGTGGGGATTCACCGGGCCGAGGAATGCATCGACGGTAGGCGCCCAGGTTTCCGGATCCATTTCCAAATAGTGTTGGGACATAAATTCCGCGGAGGCGTCCTCGATGGTAATGCCGGCCGGCTCGCAGGACGCGCGCAGCTGCTCCACCATCGCCTTATACCGATTATCTGGGCCTAAGTAGCCAACCTTGATGGTCGTGCCGTTAAGCTGTCCCGCTTGAGCCATATCCGTGCCTTGGTGGTCTTTGCCCACCTTATCCAGACCGCCAGCTACTGGGTCGGTAGCAGAAACAGTGCGCAAATAAGCGGGCGGAACCTCGACCCCTGAAGCCTCGGAGCTTGCCTGGGCAACCGCCTGCTGATCGACGCACGCGGCAAAGCTGTCCCGCGCCCAAGGCTCGGCAAATACTCCGGACTCAGACAACGTCAACGTATCAGTTAGTTCACCTACCATCGGAGTCACCTCATACGGGGTCTCTCCTGCCTCATTCTTGGTGCTAGCAAGCCAATCTGGGTCTTCGCTGCCGGAATCCACCACGCGCAGTGTTCCCTTGTCTGCAAGTTTTTGGGCGTCTGCATTTGCTGGCCACACAACAATGTGGTCCTCAGCTGGGGCATCCCCAAAGTACTTCCCATTTGCCTTGAGAATTACCTCACCCTCGTCGCCTATTTTGTCGATGACGTAGGGGCCGAAAGACACCTGCAAATTCGAATCAAATTGATCCTTCGCTACTGAGAAGCCGTACCGCCACGCATCCGCGACTGGGGCGAGCGCTTGCATGTCCTCAGCCGCCAGCGCCGAATGGAGTTGTTCCATACTCAAGCCGGCTTTATCAGCCAAAGCATGGGCGGGCATAACTGTGCCGGCGCCAAACATGTGGCGCCAGCGTTGACCCTGATCCTTGTTAAAAGTAAGGGTGAAAGTTTTGCTTTGCGGTTCACAGCTAAAATCCGCGATGTCATTCATCAGCGGCATATGGGAGGCGAATTCAACTGGGTGGGTACCAGCGGAATATGCCAAATAATAGTCATCGCAAGTAACTGGGGTGCCGTCAGTAAACACGGCATCGTCTTCCAGTGTTAATTGCACACTGCGCTGGTCGCTGCCTGCAACGGGCGGTAGCTCCTCAGTCTCTACGAGGTCCGCGTTGGGAATCAATTCGCCAGACGGGCCTGGCACGAAAAGCCCCGGGTATAAACGCGTGGACAACAATCCCGCGGATGTGGCATCGCCAAAGGAGGTACCGGCATTGGTGGTGGCCAGCCGTGAATTAACTTGGTAGCCGAAGTATCCATAGGACTCCGGCTCTTGAGGAGTATCGGATGAACCCTGCTCACCGCCTTGACCGCTACAGGCTGCCGCGCCTAGTACAAGAAGCGACGCGCACGCAGCGGCAGCCTTCTTTCCCCAGTGCTGTCCACCGGACATGCCTTCTCCCTTAAACACTGCTATGTGTCCTCACTTCAGCTACTAATCCGCCAGTGCCCTATTACCGCAGCCTAGCGCCCTGGGCGCCAGGTAGCGCCTGGGTGGCCGGTGGGCTCGGATGATTCGGCGTCGCCCTCTACCGAGCTAGGCTTAGCACTTGCTGGAGATACCACGGTACGGCCGGATGCTGGGGCAGTATCAGGCTCGCCCTCGTCGCTCTTTCCGGCCCGGTAGTCCGCAACGCGCTTATTATGGCGCTTAATCTTCTTAGATAGGTTGGCAAAGGTGACAACCAATGGGGTGGCAAAGAAAATGGAAGAGAAGATTCCTTCCACCACGCCAATAAGCTGAATGAGTGCCAAATCGCGCAAGGTACCAATGCCCATGAGCCAGACGGCCACCACAAAGAGCGCGATGATAGGCAGTGCGGAAATCACCGAGGTGGAGATCGAACGCATTACCGTCTGGTTGATCGCCAAGTTAGTCAGCTCAGCAAAGGTCTTCTTCCGTTGACCTTCAAGGCCTTCCGTATTCTCGTTGATCTTGTCAAAAACAATGACCGAGTCATACATGGAGAAAGTCAGCACCGTAAGCAAACCAATGATTACGGCTGGGGAAACTTCAAAACCAAAGAGCGCATAAATACCGGCGATGATTACGCCATCCGCGATGAGCGCGATGATGGCGGCAAACGCCATGGTCTTTTGCAGGCGGATGGCCACATAGACGGTGGCAGCCACCAAAAAGACCAGCATGGCGATGAGCATGCGCTGGGTAATAGAAGAGCCCCAAGATTCAGACACCGTGGAGGAACCGATGGCATCAGGCGTTGCCTTGCCGTTTTCATCCTTTGGCTCAAAATTTTCGTAGATTGCCGTACGGGCAGCATCCACGTCCTCTTGGCTGAGGCGCTCGGAGACAATCTCCAACGTCTCGGAGTCACCAGCGCCGACGATGTGCACCTGCTCCGGTTCTACACCGGTGGAGTCTTCGAAGACTTGGCTTACCTCGTCTTCCTTCAGGTCTCCGGCTGGCATGGACAAAGTAGTGCCGCCCTCGAAGTCTATCGAGAGGGAGAATCCACGGATGAGGATCGCAGCAACGGCAGCCACAACCAACGCAGCCGTTATGCCGTACCACAGCTTGGTGCGACCAATGAAGTCATAACCGCGCTCGTCCTCATAGAGGCGATCCATTCGGGAAATTCTGTGTTTAGTCGAAACAGCCATGCTTATTTCTCCTCATCTTCCGCAGCATCTGAAGGGCGGGCGGTTCCTGCAGCAGAGCTTCCTGCCGGTTCCTCAGTGGATGCCTCCCCGTCAGTAGAACGCTCGGCGGAGCCTGCTCGGCGGCGGCTAGAACCGTAATATCCGCGTTCACGGCGCTCTTCTACCAAGGCGTAGATACCACCGAGACCGTTCATGGAAGGCTTGGCTGCAGCCGGACGGCGGCCAACCATCTGCATCAGTGGTGCCATCACCAGGAAGGAGACGACTAGGTCGAAGACCGTGGTCAGCCCCATGGTGAAGGCAAAGCCCTTAACCTCACCGATCGCAAGGAAGTAGACAACCACGGAGCCGATCAGGGTCACCGCGTTACCGGTCACAATGGTGGCACGAGCACGCTCCCACGCCTTTTGCGTAGCGGAACGGAAGGTGCGTCCCTCGAGCAACTCATCCTTAATGCGCTCATAGTAAACCACGAAGGAGTCAGCCGTTGCGCCCACGCCAATTACCAAACCGGCGATACCGGAAAGGTCCAACGAGTAGCCGATCCAGCGACCAAGCAGAACCAGCGCTCCATAGGTAAGGAGGCCAGAGGCGATAAGGAAGATTAGGGAGACTCCCGCAAGGGCGCGGAAGTAATACAGGGAGTACGCCATCACAAGGATGAGGCCAACCAGACCTGCAATGAGACCTGCCTGCAGTGCGGCTTTACCCAGTGTAGGCGGGATGGACTCAACGGTGCCGCCGGGTTCGCCGTTTTCACCGGCAAAGGATAGCGGCAATGCGCCGTATTTAAGATTATTTGCCAAGCTCTTTGCCTCTTCCTGGCTGAAGTCACCAGTAATGGAGGTAGCGGAGCCAACCGGAGTAGCGCCCTGGATTACCGGTGCCGAGATAACCGCGGAGTCAAGAGTAATGGCAACCTGATCCTTGAGGTGTTCCTTCGTAAGGTCCGCCCAGGTCTGCGAACCATTCGGGCCATTTCCAGTCTTGAAGGAGAAGTTAATCTCCATCTGGCCGGACTGGCCATTGAGTCCACCCTCGATGGGCGAGTTGGTATCAATCTCGTTACCGGTCAGGCGGGTACCGTTTTCGTCCTTGATGCCATTGAGAAGCGGAGCCGGTTCCAGCACGTACGGATTACCATTGGAGTAATCACAGGTAACGAACGGCTTGGAAGGATCATCCGCGCCGGCCAAAGGATCGGTACTGCCCTGGCAAGTCATCAGCGCAGAGGCCGCCGCCTGGGTGGTCGGATCCTCGGACTGCCGGTCCTTGAGAAGCATCTCCGTTACCTCGTCGCGGCGCTCGGCCTGTTCAATGGAGTTGCCAGGCTCTTCCATGGGCTTAGCGCTAACCTTTGGAGCTTTCTGCTCCTTTGGCTTTTTTCCGGTCATTTGCGCTTCTTGGTCGGCGACGGCCTTGGTAACCTGCTCCATCTGCCTATTGGCATCGTCTGCGCTAAGGACATCGTACTTGACCCAGCGATTAGCCATGTCTTCCAATTCCTTGTTCAGCTTTGCCATATCCGGCATGGAGGGCTTCGCCACGGGGCGGAAGTAGAGCTGAGAGGTCTGCCCCACGGCCTGCGCCTGGGAGGCGTCCTCACCCGGGACAGTGATGACCAAGGTATTGCCATTGATAACAACCTCGGAGCCGGAAACGCCCATACCATTCACGCGCTGTTCCAAAATTGTGCGCGCCTGCTTTAGCTGATCTTGTGTGGGCTCCTCGCCTTGCGGCGCCAGCGTTACGCGGGTACCGCCCTGCAGGTCGATACCGAGCTTTGGGGTGCCTTGGCGGCTACCAGTAAAAAAGATGAGCGCATAGATAACAACCACAATGAGGGCAAAGAGCGCAAGCGCGCGCTTTGGCCATTGGCGTTTGCTACTTTTCATAGCGCCACGGGATGATGCGGACAACGATAATCTCCTGTGCTGCGTATTACAGGGTGTTTAAACATTAAATACGGCCCCGCCGAATGGCGCAGGCACGTTAACAACGCACAATCGTACGTCATGAGGCAGAGTTTTCCTTAACGGGGGCCGGAAAAGTTCCAAAGTGTGATGGGGTCTACGCTCTACGAAGACCCTATTTACCGAGCAATTATTAAGGATACTCTCAGCTAGGGCTCGCGCTAATGCTTTCCCTCGTCATCAAATGGTGGGTATTCCTCGTCCCGCGGGCTGTCCGCTTCGTTAGGCTTCGTCTCACCCCTAGACGCAGGACGCTCTAGGCCATTGGCTTCTTGTTCGGTTCGGATCACTGCCATCTTGTCAAAGGTCACCACGACACCTTGGGCGATTTCGAGATCCACGCTCTTTTCAGCGGTACCGCGCACGACGCCGTGTACGCCACCGGCAGTGACGATGGAATCACCCGGCTGCAAGGAGTTTTGCAAGGATTGCATCTCATTTTGGCGCTGGCGTTGCTTCCGCATGGCCATAAAGGATGGAATAACGAACAAGATGCCAATGATGATGAGAATGATGATTTCCATAGCTTTCTAGTGTGCCAGACACTCCTTGCCATAGAAACCCCAGGGTGCGTCGCCAAGCACCCAGCCACCTAAATCAAAACAGGCCGGCTGCACCTTCCGGTGGGGTAAGCCCCAAGTGGCGCCATGCAGCCGCCGTGGCTACGCGGCCACGACCTGTGCGCGAGACCATCCCAGCCCGCACCAAATAGGGTTCACACACTTCCTCAACTGTGGAGGGCTCCTCTCCTACCGCAATGGCAAGGGTGCTGACGCCAACAGGCCCGCCCCCATGGCCTTTAATGAGCGCATTGAGCACCGCGCGGTCCAAGCGGTCCAAGCCCATTTCGTCCACGTCAAAGACTTCCAGCGCTCCCTGGGCTGCGCCCAGATCAATATGACCGGTGCCGTTGACCTCGGCATAATCACGAACGCGGCGCAGCAGCCGGTTAGCAATGCGCGGAGTACCGCGAGAACGCGAACCAATTTCTACCGCAGCATCGTGGTCAATATCGACATCGAGAATGCGCGCGGCACGCTTGATGACTTGGGTCAGGTCTTCCGTACCGTAGTACTCCATCTGCGCGGTAAAGCCGAAGCGGTCACGCAATGGGCCGGTAAGCATACCGGCGCGGGTTGTAGCCCCCACCAAAGTAAAGGGCGGAATTTCAAGTGGAATAGAGGTCGCGCCTGGTCCCTTCCCCACAATGACGTCAATGCGGAAGTCCTCCATCGCCATATACAGCATCTCTTCTGCTGGGCGTGCGATGCGGTGAATCTCATCAATAAAAAGGACGTCACCTTCCATCAGGTTAGAGAGCATGGCTGCCAGATCCCCCGCACGTTCCAAGGCCGGTCCGGAGGTCATGCGCAGCGAGGTCCCCAACTCCTGCGAGATAATCATGGCCATTGTGGTCTTGCCCAAACCAGGAGGCCCAGATAGCAGCACGTGGTCTGGCGTTACGCCACGATTCTTTGCACCCTTGAGAACGAGAGAAAGCTGCTCTCGCACCTTGGGTTGGCCGATGAATTCATCGAGCGACTTCGGGCGCAGAGAGCGCTCAATATCATGTTCCTCCGAATGCGCAGTCGCCTCTACATCGCTATTGCGCTGGGTGGAATGCGCCGCATCGACTCCTTCTGGGAGATTAAACTCGGTGCGCTCAATATCGGACATAAATCCAGCCTTCCTACCCGCCGCTACTTCTTCTTACCCAGTTGCGCAAGCGCCGCGCGCAAGAGCGCTGAAGTGTCAGCCTCACTGTTTTCACCGTAGGCCGACTCCACTACAGGGCGCGCTGCCTTCTCCGTAAAGCCTAGGCCGATAAGAGCCTCGGTTACGCTTTCTACTACGGCACCGCCAGCCGGAGCCGCAGCGGTAACAGAATCAGCCGATCCTGCGTCCTCACCTGGTGCAAAGGCCCCCACCTTATCTTTTAGCTCCAAAGCCACGCGCTGGGCCATGCGCTTGCCGACGCCCGGAATAGACTGCAACGCCTTTACATCTTCCGCAGCTATCGCTGCTGCAAGCTCCCCAGCCCCCATGACCGAAAGTGCTGCCAAGGCAAGTTTTGGCCCCAAGCCAGACACGGACTGTAGCACCTGGAACATTTCACGATCCTCATCCGCACTAAATCCGTACAGTGTGAGGGAATCTTCCTTGACTACCAAATCGGTAAGTACCGTAGCCTCCTCGCCGCGGCGCAGCCTGCCCAAAGTTGAGGGCGTAGCCAAAAATTTATATCCCACGCCGGCACAATCTATAACCCCATGGTCGAGACCAATATGGATTACTTCTCCACGCAGTGCAGCGATCATTGCTTTCCTATCCTTCTATGTTCTTTGCTTCCCTAGCGCTTCTTGCCTTGTCCGCGCACTCCGCTCGTCTTGGCGCCTAGGCCAAGGCCGGTATTGTCCATGCGCACAATGGCAGGGGCGCGCCAGCAGTGACACACGGCCAGGGCTAGTGCATCGGCGGCGTCGGCAGGCTTGGGCGGTTCCGATAGCCCCAGGATACGGGTAATCATAGTGGTCATCTGCTTTTTATCGGCACGCCCATTGCCAGAGATAGCCTTTTTCACTTCAGACGGGGTGTACATGTATACCGGAATATCGCGTTCAGCCGCAGCCAGCACCAGCACCCCTACCACGTGGGCAGTCTGCATGACCGTGGAGACCTGCCCACGTTCGAAGACGCGCTCGATCGCTACGACATCCGGCGAATAGTCATCCATCCATTCCTTAGCTGCAATAGACAGCCGCAGAAGCCTCTCAGTTAGCTCTTTATCGCTAGGCGTGCGCACCACACCCACGGAAACGGGAAGGATTGCTCGCCCGCGACCAGCCTGAACCACAGAAAGTCCGCAGCGCGTCAAGCCGGGATCGATGCCCATCACGCGCATTCCCTCTAGGTTCATCTCTCCCCCGCTTTCATTTCTATACCGCACCTATTGCCACTAGCACCATTATGGACTACACACACGTGTTCTACAAGCGCAACAGTCTCACCTCCATAGCGAAGCGCCGGCAACGCCTCCCACGAGCTATGCCCGTGGAGCGCTGCCGGCGCCAAAAATTAGCCGCTATTGAAGCTAAAACCGTTTAGTCCTCATCTAGCTCTGCTAGAACTTCATCGGACAGGTTCATATTGGTATAGACGTTTTGTACATCGTCGGAATCTTCCAAGGCATCGATAAGGCGGAAGATCTTCTTCGCATCATTAGCCTCAAGTGGCACATCTACGGAAGCGCGGAAGTCATTATCGGAATCATCGACTTCAATATCAGCTTCCTTGAGGGCGTCCTTGACCGCCTGGACATCGGTAGGTGCACAGATGATCTCGAACTTTTCCCCGTGGTCCTTGACCTCTTCAGCGCCAGCCTCGAGCACGGCCATCAACACGTCGTCCTCGCTAAGCTCGCCCTTTTCTACTAGGACGTAGCCGGTGCGGGTGAACATATACGCCACGGAGCCAGATTCACCGAGGTTTCCGCCGTTCTTAGACATCGCGGTACGCACGTCCGTCGCCGCACGGTTTCGATTATCGGTAAGGCACTCAATAAGCATGGCCACACCATTGGGGCCGTATCCCTCATACATGATGGTTTCCCAGTCAGCGCCGCCAGCTTCCTCACCGGAGCCACGTTTGCGCGCGCGCTCGATGTTGTCATTGGGGACGGAGGCCTTTTTGGCCTTCTTGATCATGTCATCAAGGGTTGGGTTAGCCGCTGGGTCACCACCGCCAGTGCGGGCCGCTACTTCGATGTTCTTGATCAGCTTGGCAAATTCCTTGCCGCGCTTGGCATCGTTGGCAGCCTTCTTATGCTTGGTAGTTGCCCATTTCGAGTGGCCTGACATGGAGTCCCTTTCTAATCGGGTGCTGAAACTGGTGGCAATTATACGTGTGCTGCATGAACGCGTGAAAGCAGCCCCCATATAAGCGGGAAGAATTTATACTTTTTGCCAGTTGCCGTGGGCGGAACCACTACCCAAATTTTCATCCAAAAAGCGAGTGAGGCCCTCTTGATTAACTAGGGCCACCAACTCGCCCTGTTCGTTAAATAGCTTGCCACGGGCGATGGCCCTTCCACCGGACGCCGAGGGCGAAACCTGCTCATAAAGCAGCCATTCATCCACGCGGAAAGGCCGCACGAACCACAGCGCGTGGTCTAAGCTCGCCAATTGCACCCTATCTCCCTGATGCGGGATAAGTGCAGAACGAATCAGCGTCATATCAGACATATACGTAAGTGCCGCACGGTGAAAACAGGCATCATCCGGAACGTCACCAGTATTGCGGAACCAGATATGCCGAAAGCCCGCTCCGGTTTTCTCTGCGGCGGCGGCCTCGCGCCCTTCCTCCGGCACGAGGCGGATATCCCAATCCTCCCATTCCTTGAGGATAATCCGAGTGGAATAAGGCGCACCGCCGCCCAATCGTGCTACTTCAGCCGGCCCCGGCACCGCGGGCGGAGCGTCTTGGTGCTGCGGGCCTCTATCCCCTTCGCGATGAAAGCTTGCCATGAGAATGAAGATCAATGCACCCTCTTGGCAGACCTTCACTTGACGATGAGCAAAAGAACGACCGTCGCGGATTCGCTCCACCCGCAACTCCATCGGGCGCTTGGCGTCGCCAGGCCCTACAAAGTATCCGTGCAAGGAATGCACACCTTTACCATCAACTGTGCGCTGAGCCGCAGCCACTGCCTGAGAGGCGATATGACCGCCAAAGGCGCGGTCAATCCGAGATTCAACTGCGGGTCCGAGAAATTCATCTACCCCATCTGTGTCCTCTAAGGCCAATACTTCGCGCATGGTCGCCACCTCGTCCCTCCTTGGGTTGTTTCTCATACCAATCGCATATTGTTAGCTACATTACTAAATGAAGCGGAGTCAATCTCTCCCGCAGTAGGGCGTACCCCACTTCTGGGCAGTTTGGTTTAAGAATTTTCTGGAAGAAACTATGTCTGCCCCCAATGCACGCTTCCATTGAATAAAGTCTTTCGAGTGAAACGCATCGCTTCTGTTCCTGCAGTATGGCTCGGTTGGGTAGTCGCCCGCTTGGTTCTGATCTACCTACTCAAAATTGACCATAGCCCCAGAGGCGATGTCGCCTATTATTTTGCCGGTCTCTACGGCACTGACCCTACGCAGATGACCGAGTATCCCCATGCAGGAACATGGCCCACGGTGCTTTTGGGCTGGTTAACCGGTGAAGATATCACAACCTTCTATATCGGCTTCACCGTCATGACCTTGCTTGTTGACGCCGCCTTTTTAGCCCTCCTACTGCGCCATCACCCCACCCAACCGCGTGCTTTCCAAGCAGCATGGTTTTGGGTCTTTTTCGGCACGGCTGCTGGGCACACCTTTGTTTGGCGCCTCGATATTTTCCCCGCCGTAGCCGTGGCCGGAGCAGCTGCTTTGCTGGCTACCCGTCCGCTCTTTGCATCGGCGCTATTGGGTTTTGCCACCACCATGAAACTATGGCCCGGAGTTCTCGCCGCAGGCTTGGTGGGCCGATTCAATCAAACTAAAACCTGGCAGCGATTGCTTGCCTTCTTCTGCACCATCTTCGCCCTTTGCGGGGTCACAATCGCCACCTCAGGCATCGATCGATTACTTTCCCCGCTTGCCTACCAAGGTGTGCGAGGGCTGCAGCTAGAGTCCATCCCAGCTACATTCCTACTCCTCCAGGCTCACCATCATCCCGGCCGCTGGCACCTAGGCTATGCCCCTTCCAAGAGTTTTGAAATTTCCGGCCCCGGCGTGGATACCGCAATGCTATGGAGCACTGTAGCCATGACCGCAATGCTCGTATTCGCCATTGCTTGGGCGCTTTACCGCCTTTTTGCCGGCGGGTGGACCACCCGCACCACTATGGCGTTCTTTACCGTCATGGTCCTGCTGCTCATCGCCACCAATAAGGTCTTTTCTCCGCAATACATCGTCTGGTTAGGCCCGTTGCTGGCCGTAGTCATCCGCCAGCGCTTGCCCCGAGGTTTTGCCTCGCTGAAGGTGCTCCAAGGACTAATAGCGGTGTGCACCATCGTTGCGGCCGGGCTCGGCACCTTGGTCTACCCGTTCAACTATGACTACATCTGGCATTACGTAGGGGAGAAAATGTTTCCCGTTTACGTTTTGGCTGCCCGCAATATTCTCATACTCGTCATGGTTCTCATTGGCCTCATCTGGCTGGGGCTCGAGGTGGCCTTTAGCAAAAGGCTTGCACGCGCAGAGGGCGAGCGGGCTGACTCGCCGTCCGCCCTGCCCACCGATACGGCCGCGCCGGCGCACGCACAGCCGGTGGCCCAAGAGCTAGGCGGACTAAATCCGACGCGCACCACGTCTTAGGCGTCTGAGGCCGGTAGGCTACTCTGCCAGCATATAATCGAAGTATTCCGGCAGCTTCGCGGTACCGCCCAGGTGAAATAGACGCACAGCTGGACGCAGGCGCAGCGCACGGGTATCACTGACAGCCTCATTGTAGAAACGATGCGCAAGCTGGATGCGTCCTTCGGCGTCGGCAAGCGCTGCTGGGCGCCGATCTGCAGGAAATTCCCGCACAATGGCGGCGGATAGTTCGCGCTCGGCCATCGTCCGCGGTTCGAAGTGACCCTGGTACAGCTCGGTGGACTCGGCGCGCTGGGCTAGCGCCGCCAAATCCGGGGCCACCGCCGCAGTGACAGCTGCCCTGCGATCAAGCGCCGCCTGCAACTGCGCCAGTGAAGCATCCGTGCGAATGTGCAAAGAATTTAGCCTTTGGGCGGTAAAAAGCGCCCAGGAACCCACGATGATCAAGATGAATACGATAAGGGCAATCTCAATGGCCATTAGCGCTTCACCCTCACCTTGGTGCCGTCTTGAACAGTTTCATAAACCTGCATTACCGCGGCGGCTACATGATCCCAGTCATAGGTGCTGGCTCGCTGTACTCCATTGTGCACTAAGCGGGCACGATAATCGGCGTCCTCGAGCACCTCGTTGAGTACACGAGCAAGGTCATTGCTATCCTCATTGCGAAATAGCGCACCGGCAACATCATCGGAATCGGCGTTGCACACTGCGCGGAAGGCCTCCAAGTCCGAAGCAACAACGGCTGCACCTGCCGCCATGGCTTCCACCAAGACAATGCCGAAGCTCTCACCGCCGGTATTGGGGGCGACATACACATCGGCGCGGCCGAGGATTTCAGCTTTTTCGGCATCGCTGACCCGGCCAACAAAATCAACGCCTTCCACCTCACGGGTACGGCCACCACCCATAATGGTCACGCGTATATCTTGGCGTACTTGGCGCAGCGCGGCCAGCAGTATATCGAGGCCTTTGCGCGGTTCATCCAACCGCCCAAGGAAAACTACCTCTAGTGGTTCATTGGGAGCCTTTGCAGGGCTGCGACGCCGAGCCTGCGCATACACGGAAGTATCCACACCATTGGGAATCAGGACTGGGTCCCCTCCCAATTGTTCTACCTGCCAGCGCCGAGCCATATCGGATACCGCGATTCCTCCCCGAATCTTTTCCAAAAAAGGCTCTAATAAAGGCTTAGCCAAGGTCAATACCAGCGAGCTCGATGCGGAAGCATGATACGTCGCTACCAAAGGACCTTGGGCCACGGCCAGCGCAGTCATGGAAAAACTCGGGGAATTTGGCTCGTGGATATGCAGGACATCAAAGTTGCCGTTTTTGATAAAGCGTTTAACCTTGCGTGTCACATGTGGACCGACGGACAAGCGCGCCACAGAGCCGTTATAGGCGATGGGAAACGCTGGTCCGCCTTTAACCACGAAATCCGGCAGCTGTGTGGCCTCCGAGGCCGGACCAATGACTTGTACATGGTGCCCTTGCTCTATAAGCATCGTGGCTAGATCAAGGATATGGGCTTGAACTCCGCCAGGCTCGTCGAAGGAGTAGGGACACACAATTCCGATGCGCACTAGTTATCCCCTTCCTGCGATGGCCCGGCTTGGTGGGGCTCACCGGCCTTCTGGGCAGCACGCGCTTGGCGACGCCTCTCAATATCGACGTTCCACTGCGGCTGCAACATGTGCCAGTCTTCTGGATGGCGGCGGATATTATCCGCGAAACCATAGGCCATGCGCTGGGTGGTTTCTTGCAGGTTCGTTACCTCGATCTCGGGAGATACCGATAGCCCCCAACCCTCACCCTCGAACCAAGAGTGCACCACGTGGAGGGCAGCGCCCGTCTCCAAGGCCAGCTGTGCGGGACCTGCGGCCATATTAGCCTCCTCGCCCATGAAGTCGACGCTGACACCGCTTCGAGTAAGGTCACGCTCGGCCAACAGGCAAACCACGCCGCCGGCTTCTAGTACCTCTTTGAGGCGCTTAAAGGGCGAGGCGTCGCCGCCGGTAAGCGGAAGAACCTCGAAGCCGAGGGTTTCGCGGTAGTCCACAAAGGCGTCGAAAAGCACGGCAGGCTTAAGCCTCTCCGCAACGGTTGTGAACTGGCCGTAATGGCCAACGAGGAAGACACCGGCCATATCCCAATTACCCGAATGCGGCAGAGCCAAAATAGCCCCACGCCCGGATTCAGCAGAGGCATCAAAGTGTTCCAAGCCCTCTAGGCCGCTGAGCAGGCGCTCATGCAATCTTGCATCGCTATGAATCGCCGGCAGGCGGAACGCCTCCATCCAATAGCGCATATAGGACCGCACGGAATCGCGCACCAAGGCGCGAGTAACGTTTTCCGGCCCTACCACCCGGGCAAGGTTTTGCCGAAGGCTATCCATTCCGCGACCATTGTTACTGGCCCAATCCGCACCCCAGCGAAAAAGCATGCGCGCTACCGGTTCAGGCAGCCGACGCACCACCTTCCAGCCCGCAAGGTATCCCGCAGCGGCGAGGTCTTCTCTATCCCACATAGTTACTAAACCTCCTGGTTTTAGGTGGTGTGGTGCGAGCTAAGACTGGTCCTGGCGAGCGGCGATAACCATTCGCTGGCACACAGTGAAGATGGATCCGACGGCGAGGATCCACAGCGCTACCTCAATGGCGTGCGGAACGCCCAGTCCCTCGAGACCAATGCCGCCTAGGCCCAAGATGAGCCGCTCGGGACGCTCGATAAGGCCGCCAACCATCTTAAATCCAGATGCCTCTCCCCTAGCCTTGATATAGGAAATGACCTGGGAGCATACCAAGGTGACGAAGCAGGCGATAACCGTAATTCGGGAGGAATCCGCAGAATAAATCAACCACCATGCAATGGCGCTAAATAGTGCGCCATCGGTAATGCGATCGCAGGAGGCATCTAGGGTCGCGCCGAAGGCGGTGGCTTTGCCGGTCAGGCGGGCCATTGTGCCGTCGAGCATATCGAAAGCGGCGAAAAGGCCGGACAAGACGGCGGCGGAAAAGAGGTGACCGGTAGGAATGAGGACCACCGAAATGGCAATGGTGACAATGGTGCCCACAACCGTGACCACGTTGGGGGTCAGGCCAAACTTCAAAAAGGCTTTGGCTATAGGTTCCACCACCACGGCGGCAGGCTTTCGCCCATGCACGCTAAGCACGCGAATCCTCCTCTTCCATCTCGCGCCAACCTTCTGCCAACACGCGGCGCGTTTCCTGCAGAAGCTGCGGTAATACCTTAGTCCCATCGAGGACAGTCATAAAGTTACTATCCCCGGGCCACCTTGGCACCACATGCAGGTGCAGGTGGTCTCCTACCGAGCCTCCCGAAGCGCGACCCAAGTTCAGACCTACGTTAATGGCTTCTGGGTGCGAAACTCTCTTGAGTACCCGGACTGCCTTTTGCGCAAACGCCATCAACTCGTGCGATTCCTCTTCCGTAAGGTTTTCGAGCTGGGATTCCTTACGGTACGGGACCACCATCAAATGCCCGGCGTTATACGGAAAAAGATTCAGCAATGCATAAACGGTCTTGCCGCGAGCAATGATAAGCCCGTCCTCATCGCTGCCCTGTGGCGCTTCGACAAAGGGGTCCTTTGAGCGCTTGGCAATATAGGCCATGCGATAAGGCGCCCACAGTCGTTCCAAACGATCTGGCTCACCGGCGCCCGAATCTACAAAGGTCTTAGCCGCCGAGTCATGGTTATTGACGGCGGCATTGTCGGTATCGTGCGTGTCTTTAGCGTCGGGCACTGATGAGCTCTTCAGTCGGCTGCTCGTTATTACGCTCTGCTACCCATGCGGAGATGAGCTCCACGGCCTCATTCACCGGCACACCATTGACCTGGGTGCCATCCAGGAAGCGGAAGGACACGGCGTCTGCCTCGACGTCGCGTGCACCGGCCACCAGCATGAACGGCACCTTGCCGGTGGTGTGGTTGCGAATCTTCTTCTGCATGCGGTCATCAGAAGTATCTACATCAGCGCGGATACCCTTCTTACGCAGCTGCGCTGCAACTTCCTCAAGGTGCGGGGAGAATTCATCGGCCACCGGAATGCCCACCACCTGGTGCGGTGCCAGCCACGCCGGGAAAGCGCCGGCGTAGTGCTCCAGCAGCACGCCGAAGAAACGCTCGATGGAGCCGAAGAGCGCGCGGTGAATCATGATTGGGCGCTTCTTCGTGCCATCGGACGCGGTGTATTCTAGCTCGAAGCGCTCAGGGAGGTTAAAGTCCAACTGAACGGTAGACATCTGCCAGGTGCGGCCGATGGCGTCGCGGGCCTGGACCGAAATCTTCGGGCCGTAAAAGGCAGCTCCAGCTGGATCCGGTACCAATTCAAGGCCAGACTTTTCAGCGACCGACTGCAAGATTGCGGTCGAACGCTCCCAAATCTCATCGGAACCGACGAACTTATTCGGGTCCTTGGTAGAAAGCTCCAGGTAGAAGTCAGACAGGCCGTAGTCCTTCAGCAAGGAGATGATGAAGTCAAGGACCTTGGTCAGCTCTTCTTCCAGTTGCTCCTCAGTGCAGTAGATGTGGGCATCATCCTGGGTAAAGCCACGTGCGCGGGTCAAGCCGTGGACCACGCCGGACTTTTCATAACGGTAGACGGTGCCGAACTCAAACAGGCGCAGCGGCAGCTCGCGGTAGGAACGGCCACGGGATGCAAAAATCAGGTTGTGCATCGGGCAGTTCATCGGCTTGGCGTAGTAGTCCTGCGGTTCCTTGACGGTATTGCCCTCATCGTCATACTCGCCATCGAGCTGCATCGGCGGGAACATGCCATCGGCATAGAAGTCCAGGTGGCCAGACTTTTTGAATAGGTCGCCCTTGGTGATATGTGGGGTATTTACAAAGGAGTACCCGGCTTGGACGTGGCGATTGCGAGAGTGGTTTTCCATCTCCATGCGCACGGTTGCACCATTCGGGTGGAATACCGGGAAGCCGGAGCCAATCTCATCCGGGAAAGAGAAAAGGTCCAGTTCCTGGCCCAGGCGGCGATGGTCGCGCTTTTCAGCTTCTTCCACCATAGTCTGGTAGGCCTCCAGCGCCTCCTTGGACTCAAAGGCGGTGCCGTAGATGCGCTGCAGCCCCGCCTTAGACTGATCGCCGCGCCAATAGGCTGCGGAAGAACGAGTCAGGGTATAAGCTGGAATGTACTTGGTGGTTGGGACGTGTGGTCCGCGGCAAAGATCAAACCACTCTACTTCCCCGGTGCGCGGATTGACGTTATCGTAGTGGGTCAAATCCCCAGCACCTACTTCAGCGGCCTCATCAGAGTCGGGGTCAACGTTGCCCTTGTCTTGGACCAACTCGAGCTTAAAGGGTTCTTCGGCGAGCGCCTGCTCCGCTTCCGCAGCGGACTCGTAGACGTGGCGCTCGAAGCGCTGACCGCCCTTGATGATCTTCTTCATGCGCTTTTCAATCGCCTTAAGATCTTCAGGGGTGAAAGGCTCCGCGGTCTGAAAATCGAAGTAGAAGCCATTTTCAATGGCAGGGCCGATGCCCAGCTTGGTGCCGGGGAACTCGGCCTGCACTGCTTGGGCCATAACGTGGCCACAGGAGTGGCGGATTACGGCGCGACCATCTTCCTCGCAGGCGGCTACCGGGGTGAAGGTGGATTCCGTGTCTGGCGTGTGCGACAAATCAAAGAGAGTGCCGTCCTCACCGCGAACGACTACGACAGCCTCCGGGCCCTTATTGGGAAGGTTGAGCTCTCGCATTGCTGCACCCACGGCCTGGCCGGCGGGCACGGTGAAGGAATCGTAATTGACCGGTACTGCGGGGATGAGTTCCGCCATAATCGCGCTCCTTTTTGCGCTCGTGCGTCGGCGGCATACCTGGCCGCGTCCGCTATTTAAATTTACGGATAGCTATTCTACAACCCTGCATGCTCGCAGAGCGATTTTGCCCACCAAGACTCGCGCCCGTCGGCATCGCGCGTGCCTGGCGGGCAGAAATACATAGCCGAACCAATATGAGTCAACCACTCGTTCATCAGGTCCGATTTATCCAATCGCGCCTGAATAGGCTCGAATTGCTTGGTGGGATCTTGCTGATAGCAGATAAATACCTGACCAATATTGGATAGCTGCCCATCCTTACCATCGGGAGCCAGCTCATAGTTATACGGGCGGCGTAGGATGCGCTGCTCTGGATGATCGGCCGGCGGGGTGGCAACGGCCATGTGCGAGTTCTTATCGATCACGGGCAGACCGTAGTCGTCAACCGCGTCAAAGTCCGCGGCGTCAAATTCTTCCTTACCGGTAAGCGGGGCACCATTGTCGAGCCTGCGCCCCACCGCATTCTCGCGAGAAGAGCGATCTAGTTTCTCCCAGGTATCCACGTTCATCCGGATGCGGCGCACCACCATCGCCGTTCCCCCGTGTGCCCACTGCGGGCCCTCATCGATCCAGACTTGGGCTGCGAAGTCTTCCTCGCTGCGCGGATTAACGGTACCGTCCTTTTGCCCGAACATATTGCGCGCAGTTGCGCCCTTTTCGTGGCTGCCATAGGCGTTAATAAACCCCTGTTGCAGCCATTTCACGCTGGCGTAGTGCTCGCCGGCTCGCACCATGTGTCGAAGGGCGTAGGTGTTCATCAGGGGGTCATCGCAGCAAATCTGCAATACGATATCACTTTGTCCCCACTTATTTTCCAGCTCATCGCGCTCAAAAGAACGTACATCACCCAACCACCGAGGCTTGTCCACCCCAAGCAGATTAAAAACCTTCTCACCTAGGCCGCAGGTGATAGTCAGGTTGGCGGGCTGTTGCACCATTTCCGGCTCCAATGTGCCCAGCGGTGCCTCCCCCGTACACAGCGCACGAGCGTCCTCGGTCCACAGCTTCATGAGGCTTGCAAACCCCCGCTTGTCGACGCCCCTTTTAAGCTCAAACCCCACCAAATTCAGGTGGGCCTGCTCTGCGGTAGCAATGCCCGCTTGATGCTCGCTGTCAAAGGCCACTAGGACATCCGCTAGGGGCAGTTGGTCTTTGGCTTCAGCATCAGGGCTCACCCCTTGTGAATTGCAGCTAGCCAACGCGAAGGCGCTGGTCGATACCGCAGCGCCGGTGAGAAATCCCCTCCTGCTGAATCCAGTCATAACTAGTGTTCGTGCCCCTCCATCTGGTGGTCTTTCATATCGCCGTAATCTTCATCGCCGGCGGGCATGCTGCGCGTCTGAATTTCTCCTAGGTCGAGCTCTTCGCCGCCCTCTAGTTCCACTTTGAGATCGAGGGACTCGCCAGGGGCGATTTGGTTGCCCATTTCCATGAGCATGAAGTGGTCGCCACCTGGCGCAAGTTCGTGGGACTCGCCAGCCTTAACCACCAGCGGACTCGACATTTCCTGCATCTTGCCATCGACGGTCTCATGCATCTGGTTCACCTTGGCGTTGAGGCTCGTGGAAAATCCAGTGATGGTGATGTCTTTATCGGAATGGTTGACTAGGTTGCCAAAGATGGCGGTCATGTCCTTTTCCTCGTTGGCGCGCACTACGGCGTCTTCGAAGGTCAGGTCCTTGGATTCCGCGGCAGCGGACTGCTCCGCAGCGTTGGTAGTAGTATCCGCCTTCGACTCGGTGGAATCATTTTGGTTCTGCGGGGAACAGCCGGCCAAGACAAGGCTTACTGCTGCCAGTCCTGCAACGGAGTAGTTAAAAAGTTTGGACATTAGTTTTTACCTTCCGAGTCAATCCGACGGGACTTAGCAATAAATAGAGCTGCAACTGCGGCAATAGCCAATACTCCGCCAACGCCCAGGATGATTTTTAGGGACATCGGCAGCCCCTCGCCGTCTTCCTTGTCTGCGTTTTCGGCATCACTCTCTTCGGAATTTTTGGCCGCGTCACCCTTAACAGTGAATTCCACTCCACCGCGGGTAGCGTGGCCGTCGGACGACGTGATTTGGAAGCCGACTTGATAGTTTCCTGGCCCTGGGTGGACATCGTCTGGTGTTTCAATCGTCAGGTCCCGCTCATGCAGCTGTGGCTCTTGGCTAAAGAGCTTCTCACCGGTGTCCGAATTGGTCACGGCGAAGGTATTAAAGTCCTTTTTTGGAATTCCTGAGAACTCGAGCGTGATTTCCTTGGGAAAGTCATCGAGTTGATCACCGTCTTTTACCGTTCCCCCAATAACGGAATCGTGCGCGAATGCGGCTGGCATCGGCCCGCCCAGAACCAGTGCTGCAGTGCCCAGTGCTGCAGCCGTGCGGCGCAGCCAAGGTACGCGGTAGCCCATAAATAGCTCCTTTTAAATCGGAAATGCACATGTTGAATTGTCAGACATACTAGCCCCGTCGCTTGCCAGAACGGCAATCGCGAAAAGCAGCGCGTCGAGACATAAGTCGGGCTGTAGTGCGCACAAGTTCCCCGCCTTTAATAAAAAGAGGCATTTATCACTATTTAAGGAATGTCAACTCAATGATTGGAGCTGGCTCCCTCAGCATCCCCCAACGCGCCTGCTTTCAAATGCAGGACCAGTCAGCATCAAGGCAGTGACTATCGAAACCGTGCCTGCAACGATGAGGACACAGGGCCAGATCGCGTTACCGGAATTGCCACCGATATCCGCCTCCGATAGCTCCACAGCAAATAATGCGCTTCCTACCAAGAGCGACAGACAGCCTGAGGCACCCACCAGTAGCGGAACTAAAACATTGCGTGACATCGCTACCCCCATTCACAGTGACGACTGCAGTCAACAGCTGGTCTCCCTGCGATCTTAGCTAGACATGCGAAAAGCCGCCCTATTTCTAGGGCGGCTCACCTGAGCGGATGACGAGACTCGAACTCGCGACCCTCACCTTGGCAAGGTGATGCGCTACCAACTGCGCTACATCCGCATGACAAACCTAAGTCTGCCAACGAGCCCTCAAAGGACTCTGGTGCGCGATACTGGGATTGAACCAGTGACCTCTTCCGTGTCAGGGAAGCGCTCTCCCACTGAGCTAATCGCGCTTAATGCCCGAAGGCATTAAGAAGTTGAGGTGGAAACGGGAATCGAACCCGTGTGCACGGTTTTGCAGACCGTTGCCTCACCACTCGGCCATTCCACCGTGACGATACCGCCTCACACAATACAGTGCTGGAGCGGATGACGAGACTCGAACTCGCGACCCTCACCTTGGCAAGGTGATGCGCTACCAACTGCGCTACATCCGCATGCGAAACCAGGCCCGGTTTCTAGGACAAAGTCCTTGTGCGCGATACTGGGATTGAACCAGTGACCTCTTCCGTGTCAGGGAAGCGCTCTCCCACTGAGCTAATCGCGCGTTATTCATTTAGAATCACTCTTCGCGGGAAGGCACCCAAGAAAAGCGTGGAGCGGATGACGAGACTCGAACTCGCGACCCTCACCTTGGCAAGGTGATGCGCTACCAACTGCGCTACATCCGCATTGCTCCGCAAAGTGTGTACCGTTGCGGTGCGAAAAGAAACATTATCGTGCTCCGCGCCAGTTTCCAAATCCCCAGCCCAGCGGCACTCTTTTGCGCGCGAACATTTCACCAGTTTCACTGCCTAAACCACAAGAGTGTGATTTCTCAGAAAACGTTGGTCCATCTTCTCCCCCTCAAATGTGCGACCTTCACCGGCCAATTAGGTATTTGAAATTACTGCGGTGTAAATTTGTCCTCCGCGAGGTCCTATAGCTCAGTGGGAGAGCGTTCCGTTCACACCGGAAAGGTCACTGGTTCAATCCCAGTTAGGACCACCACTACCCGTCCACCGCCCTACAAAGGCACCTTGGGCGGGTTTCTTGCATATCGGTAGAGTGTCCCAACGTGTTATGGATACTTTTTGGCATAATCGCTGGACTCGTTTTGCCCGTACAGACGCTGGTAAATACCCGTTTACGGGCTGCAACTGGCACGCCGTTTTCTTCCTCGCTTATTTCCTTCGCCGTAGGAACAGTAACCCTGCTGGTCATCGCCACCGCAGTTACCGGCGGTAAGTTCGGCATCTCCCAGGCGCTTGGTGAGCCGCTGTGGATTTGGTTTGGCGGCTTGCTTGGCGTAGTGGCGCTTACCGGCAATATTCTCTTATTCCCTCACCTAGGCGCGGTTCAAACTGTGGTTCTTCCCATCGCAGGCCAGATCATGATGGGAGTAGTTATCGATCACTTCGGCTTCTTCGACTCCCCTGCTTCCTCATTGACCATCGTGCGTGCAGTAGGAGCGCTGGTCACCCTAGGAGGAGTTATCGCCATCGTCGCCGGGCCCGGCGCGCCCACGAAGCGTGACGACAGCACCATGGCGTTGTGGTTGTGGCGCCTAGCAGGATTCATCTTTGGCTGCTTTACCGCCAGCCAGTCCGCCATCAATGGCCACCTGGGGCAAATCACTGGCTCGCCAGTAAGCGCGGCTTTGATGTCCTTTACCATCGGCGTTTCTGCCCTCATAGTTTTGAACATTATTTTACGCTGGCACCCCCGGATTGAGCGTCCTGACGGAGAAGCTAACCCGTGGTGGATGTGGGTTGGCGGCGTGTTGGGCGCCTTGTTTGTTCTCGGAAATGCCGCCTTGGTCCCTCAAATTGGCACTGGCCTTACCGTGGTGGCAACGTTGCTCGGCTCAATGTTGGGGTCATTGCTCATTGATCACATGCGCGGGGCCCGCGTTCAATTGCGGCAAGTAGTGGGCATTGCGGTGATTCTGATCGGCGTAGTTCTTATCCGCTTGGTATAGCACCCTCCTGCGGTTTTGGTTGATTCACTGCCACGTGGGCCAATTTTCGCCTTAGCTACACTGGGCCGGTATGGATATCTCTTCGCTTTTAGGTCCCGATTCCGGCGATAATTTTGTCGTCCGCACAAATATGGTCAGTACGTTGACTGGTTCTGCGACCATGAATCAGGTCTCAGAGGAAATGGGAAACGACACTGACGGAAAGCTTTTTGGAGCCCTGCGCGACTGGGCAGACGTTGTTTTGGTGGGGGCGCAAACGGTCCGAGCGGAAGATTACTCGGGAGTAAAACCCGCTGCGGCTGGTTCACGTCCGGCTCCTATTGCAGTCCCTACACGCAGCCTTGACTTCCATACAGACTCAAGTTTTCTTACTGATTTCACGACTCCACCGATTTTTCTACTTCCACATAGCAGCTGGAACGATGAAGAGATTTGCAAACGCATCGAGACCATCGAAACCACAGGCGCAGAAATCTGCGACGCCGGTGCGGGAAGCGTACAGGACTACCTATCCGTCCTGAAAGACCGCGGGTTTAGGCGCGTATTGTGTGAGGGTGGGCCGGGAATGATTGGCCAGTTGGTAGATGCTGATGCTATCGACCAGATGTATTTGACCTTGGACCCGCATTTGTCCACTGGGGTAGAAACCCCAATGTCTACGTTTAAGGGCAAGCATTCGCATCGTCGGATGCGGTTAGAAAATGTCGCCGCTGATGACGATGGCACGGTGTTTCTGCGATATACCCGCGCCCGCTAGGCCGTAGACTAAATGGCCGTGAATTCCCGAATCAATGCCGCCGCTTGGCCCGTGGCCATCCTGCTCGTACTCCATCGCGTATTCGTTATCGCGCGCAATGGCACGCCGACTGATGACTTCACCACCGTGTATAACGCCGTAACGCGCATGGGCAACGGTCAGCCAGTTTATGAGCAGGCCTATAACCATGTTGACCCGCTGTACTTGTATACCCCGGGAGCCACGCTACTTCTCGCCCCGCTGGGGCACCTCAACTTTTCGCTCGCGCGTGGACTTTTCATTGTGGCCAACGCGGCCGCGATCGTAGCGGCATTGGCAGTGCTCACCATTACCGTGGACCGCAAGCTCACCTCGCCTCTATGGCCGGTATCTATTGCTTTGGCTTTTGTCACAGAATCGGTCACTAACACCCTTGCTTTTACCAATATCAACGGCATTCTTTTGCTGTGCATGGCGGTATTTTTGTGGGCTTTACTCCGCGCAGAGCACACCCCGCAGTTGGGGTGGGTAGCAGGTGTAGTCATTGGTCTTGCCATTCTGATTAAGCCGCAGTTTGCGCCGTTACTCTTCTTGCCTTTGGTGAAACTGCAGTGGCGCAGCCTTGCCGCCGGCATTGGCGTGCCTGTGGTTATCAATGCACTTGCGTGGCCATTCGTACCGGGCGCTAACGGCTACTTGAACAAGCTGATGCCCTATCTTTCTTCCACCCGTGACTATGCCAATTCTTCCTGGGCAGGTTTCCACGCCTACGTTGACTTTGGCGCTGGATTGTATTGGGCCGTGTGGTTGATTTTTGCCGCGCTTACGGCTGCAGCGATACTCGGGCTTTTGCGCTGGCGCAACTGCGACCCGACCCTGTGGGCACTGACGACGAGCGGGGCAATCATGGTGGGAATCTTCTTCTTGTCCTCCCTAGGCCAGCAGTACTATTCCATGTGGCTGTTCCCGCTGATGTTTACCTTTGTGCTTAAGCGTTCGGTATTCCATTCCGCGGGTGCGTGGTTGGCGGCCTTTCTCTTCTTGGCTCCGGTCTCGTGGGCCTCCACGGCTCATCCGGATGCTGGGCGCTGGATGAATTTTTTCACTGCCACAGCAGGATGGTCGCTGCTCATCGTCACTATTTTCGCGACGGTTGCCGGCTGGTGGCGGTCTGCGCGCAGCACGGTTTAGACTCGGCCCCATGACCGATTTCAAGCTCATTGCCGATACCGAATGGCGCCAGCGCCTAAGCCCCGAGGAATACTATGTCCTGCGCGAGGCCGGTACGGAGCCTCCCCATGTGGGCGAATACACCAACACCACCACCGAGGGAGTCTATTCTTGCCGTGCATGTGGCACCGAGCTCTTTCGCTCCACCGAAAAGTTCGAGTCGCACTGCGGTTGGCCATCCTTCTTCTCCCCGCTAGCAGGAGACAAAATCATCGAGCGGGAAGATAACTCTCTAGGCATGCGCCGCGTGGAGGTCTTGTGCGCCAACTGCGAATCACATTTAGGCCACGTTTTTGAGGGCGAGGGCTACGATACGCCGACCGATTTGCGCTATTGCATCAACTCCATCTGCCTCAACTTGGAAGAAAAGCCGGTGGAAGGCGACGAATCTTAAGGAACCGCAAAAGAAAATGCGCCCCCGCCTTCCTAGCTACGTAACTAGGAAGGCGGGGGCGCGACAGTGGGCGTCGCCAAGCAGGGCTTCTGCTAGGCGGCGTTTTTATGGCAGGACTTCAATAAGTTCTGTTACGTCCTTCACGCGGCGGCCGGTGTGGAAAGGAATCTCCTCACGCACGTGGTGGCGGGCTTCGGTATAGCGCATCAAATACATCAGATCGACGATACGGTGCAGCTCATCCGCCTCAAAAGCCAAAATCCACTCATAGTCACCCAATGCGAAGGCGGGGACGGTATTTGCGCGCACATCGGGATAGTCACGCGCTTGCATGCCGTGTTCTACAAGAATACGGCGGCGCTTCTCATCGTCCATGGTGTACCAATCATAGGAGCGCACAAAGGGGTACACCGAAATCCATTCCTTAGGCTCCTCGCCCATGATGAAGGACGGCAGATGCGATTTATTGAATTCGGCCGGCCGATGCAAGGCGTTGCCCACCCAGGTCACTTCGCTGACCTGGCCCAGGGTGGTCTCGCGGCGGAAGTCCCCAAAGACCTTCTGCAGGTCAGAGAATTCCTCAGCGTGCCACCAGATCATGAAGTCAGCGGAATCGCGCATCGCCGTAAGGTCATAAATGCCGCGAACCGTCACCTTGCCAGCCTTCTCCACTCCGGCAAAGAATTCCCGTGCTTGGGCGATGATCTCCGCTCGCTCGGTGCCGAGCGCGCCCGGAATCACCTTAAAAACCGCGTGCTGGGAATATTGTTGAACCGCGTTGAGTTCTTTGTAATCAAGCTTCGCCATTGCGTTCTCCTTTGCAGAAGCCTCTCGGTTTAGGAACATATCCATCATAAGTTGGATATGGAACCTTGTCACTTCCCCTCCCACACAGATGGCGACACACTTGCGGATCGGCGCGCCTCCCCCAGCTAGAGGCCGCGAAACTATAGCTTGAACGTCGTGAGCAATTCCGAATCGACCACCCCACGCAGCGCCGAGGCTACCGCCCCTACCCCTTTGCACGGGCAGGCGGAAAGCCACGAGCCAGCCACCCCCGCGGCCTTCAGCCAAGCGGTAGAGTCCATGCATGCGGCGGAACTGCGCCCTGAGATTACCTTGGGGTCCATTCGCCCACCGCAGCGCCTCGCTCCGTTTAGCCATGCGATAGGCCTCGAAGTGGGAAGCGAAGAAACGCCAGATATAGTGCCCACGGATACAGAAGGCGATGCATTTGGTCGCCTCATCCTGCTCCACGATCCGGGCGCAGAGGAAGCTTGGGAAGGTACCATGCGCTTGGTTGCCTATATCCAGGCTGATATGGACGATGCTGTAGCGGGCGATCCACTCTTGCCTGATGTGGCCTGGCAATGGCTCAATGAGGGCCTAGAAAATGAAGGTGCCGGCCATACCAACCTGGGAGGCACCGTGACCTCAACCGCGTCCGTGCGTTTCGGCGAAATCGGCGGCCCTCCGCGTGCCTATCAGATCGAGATGCGCGCTTCATGGACAGCCGAAGGACTCGATTTGGCACCCCACGTGCAAGCCTTCGCGCAAGTACTGGCCAATGTAGCCGGCCTACCCCCCGAGGGCGTTACCGAACTCGGCCGATAATATGCCCGAATTGCGCAGCCGGCCGGTCGCAGGCATTCCACCAGTGCTTGCAACCCCGGATGAATTCACACGCGCCGCCGCACAGCTAGCTGCGGGGACTGGACCTTTTGCTATCGATACCGAACGTGCCTCTGGTTATCGCTATGATGATCGCGCCTTCCTCGTACAAATACGCCGCAAGGGCGCAGGCACTATGCTCTTCGCCCCTGAAGGCTGCCGCGAGGAGCTCACCAGCGCCCTTGCTCCTGTACTCAATGGTGCGGAGTGGATAATCCACGCCGCCCATTCGGATTTGCCTTGCCTGGGGTGGCTGGGTCTTTTTCCTGGATCAATCTTTGACACCGAGCTGGCAGCACGGCTCGCCGGCTTCGAAAGGTCCAATTTGGGCACTATGG
This sequence comes from Corynebacterium curieae, assembly GCF_027570035.1. GTDB lineage: Bacteria > Actinomycetota > Actinomycetes > Mycobacteriales > Mycobacteriaceae > Corynebacterium > Corynebacterium curieae. The sequence goes on from NZ_JAKMUU010000001.1 coordinate 240,768, forward strand.
TGGCAGAGCTTTTCGACGTCGAATTAGAAAAGGGCTACGGCGACGCCGACTGGTCCACCCCAGAACTTAGCGAAGAGCTCAGGGCTTATGCGGCGCTCGATGTAGAACTGCTACTGGAACTAGCGGAGACGCTGCGCGATATCTTAGCTGAACAAGACAAGATGGACTGGGCACTAGAGGAGTTTGCCGCCATCGTTCGTGAGCATGCCTTTGACACTGCTCCGCAATCACCTACGTGGCGCGATCTCAAGGGACTATCCACCCTGCGCAACGGCAGCCAGCTCACCGCCGCGCGGGCAGTATGGCACCAGCGCGATGCCATCGCCCAGCACACGGATACTGCACCAGGGCGGATTCTATCTAATAAGACGCTGGTGGAAATCGCTCGCTGCCTTCCTACTTCACACAGCGAACTTGCCCGCATCAAGGGCTTTCCTCGCCGCCGCAAAGGGGCTGCCGCCCGCTGGATGGCCGTGCTTAACCAAGCGCGTGCCACTCCACCGCAGAAGCAACCGCGCGTGCAAAGCGCCCCCAAGCCGGTTCCTTCCAAAACCATCTGGGCCAAAGACTATCCAGAACTCTGGGAGGTTTTTCAAGAAATTCGCAGCGAAATAGCACAGCTTGCAAAACACCTTGGCATGGCCCCTGAGCTTCTCATACGCCCTGCTACGCTACGCGCGGCCGTATGGGCGAAGGTGGGCGTGTGCGCCGGCAAGCGGCACCGCGGGCCTAATTCCGTGGCTGGCACTATCCGCCAGCCAGATGACGTCGCCGCATTCCTCCGCGCGGAAGGCGCGCGGGAATGGCAAATAGAAATGACCGCCCCGATTATCGTGGACGGCCTTTTCTAGGAGTTTCCCTACCTAAATTAGTCTTTATCCTCCAGCGCAGTGGCGTCTGCGGTGAGGTTTTCTACCCATTCACCAATCGATGACGCAATGAGTTGCGGAGTGAGACCAAATTCCTCGAGAACCTCTCCCCGCGATCCATGCTTGGGGAAATAACCTGGTGCGCCTAACCGGCGCACGGGGGTATCCACCTCGGCTGCGCTTAGGGCTTCTGCGATCATGGATCCGATGCCCCCACGAATAAGGCCGTCCTCCGCCGTAACCACCAGATCATGATCGGCAGCGAGCGCTACAACGGAGCCGGCCACCGGTGCTACCCAGCGCGGATCGATGACGGTGACATTAATGCCCTGCTCCCCTAGTAGCTTTGCCGCTTCGAGGCTGCGCGCAGACATGGCACCGATCGAAACAATAAGCACCTCTGGAGTATCCTCGCCCGCATCGGTTTCTCCATAGTGCAAAATATCCACGCCATCGCCCAAAGTCTCCACCGCTTCCATATCTGGCAGCAGGTTTCCCTTGGGGAACCGGACAATGGAGGGGCCGGACTCAATTTCTAGCGACTCTCGGAAAAGCTCGCGCAGGCGTGCGCCATCGCGGGGCGCGGCGATATGCATGCCTGGCACGATGCTCATAAGGGCCATATCCCACACACCATTGTGGGACGCACCATCGGAACCGGTGACCCCGGACCGATCCAGCACTATGGTCACCGGGAGCTTGAGCAGCGCAATATCCATAATTACTTGGTCCACTGCGCGATTCAAGAAGGTGGAGTATACCGCCACCACAGGGTGCATGCCGCCGAGCGCGAGGCCAGAAGCAGAGGTCATTGCGTGTTGCTCCGCAATACCAACATCAAAGAAGCGATCTGGGAACCGTTCCTGGAATGGTGTGAGGCCGGTTGGCCCAGCCATGGCAGCGGTAATGGCCACGATGTCATCTCGCTTTTCAGCAGCGGCCAGAAGCTCTTCCGAGAAGGCTGCGGTCCAGCCAGGCTGTTTGGTCCCCTTTGCCACTCCGGTGACTGGGTCAATGGCACCGGTGGAATGCATCTGGTCCTTCGGCTCATTTACGGCCGGAGCAAAGCCATGGCCTTTTTCAGTGACCACGTGCACGATAATGGGGCCGTCATAATCGCGCGCATACGTCAGCGCGTGCACCAAGGCATCAATATCGTGGCCATTGATGGGGCCGATATATTTCATGCCTAGTTCTGGGAACATCTCCGTAGGCAAAACTGTGGACTTAACGCCCTCCTTCATGGCATGCAAGGCATCAAAGGCCCGCTCGCCTACCCAGCCCATTTGCTTCAGGCGGCGCTTTCCTTGCTCCATGAGTTCGTCATAGCCGTGCTGGGAACGGATACGTCCAAGGTTTTCAGAAATGCCGCCGATAGTAGGCGAATAACTCCGGCCATTGTCGTTGACCACGATGACAGCATTGCGGTCCTTGTCCTCGGATATATTGTTCAGCGCCTCCCAGCACATGCCGCCAGTAAGGGCGCCATCACCGACAACCCCAATGACATTGCGGTGGCCATCCCCACGTATTTTGAAGGCCTTGGACAAACCATCCACGGTGGACAGCGAAGCCGACGCATGGGAGGATTCAGTCCAATCATGCTCCGATTCGGCCCGGTCCGTATAGCCCGAAAGGCCGTCCTTTTGGCGGAGGGTATCGAATTGGGCCGTGCGCCCAGTAAGCATCTTGTGCACGTAGGACTGGTGCGAAGTATCAAAAATAATGGGCTCGCGTGGGGAATCAAAAACCCGGTGTAACGCGATGGTTAGTTCCACTACGCCCAAATTGGGCCCCAAATGTCCGCCGGTAACGGAAACCTTATCTATGAGGCGCTGCCGGACCTCCGCCGCAAGCTTCTCAAGCTTGTCTGCAGACAGTGCCTTGAGGTCCTGCGGCGAGCTAATGGTATCCAAGATTGTCATGGAGCGGCCTTCAACTCCTTCTGTGCTTAGTTCTTCTTTTCTACCGTACCCGCGGCGGGTGGTGAATATTATATCGGTCAATTGCCGGGGCAGAACGAGGCTGGGCGCTAGGCCCGCCCCGAGCGCCCAGTACCACCCTAGGCAGGGACAATAAGCGCAATCGTTTCGAAATGATGTGTACCGGGAAAAGCGTTAATAAGCGCTAACTTTTCGGCACGGTAGCCGTACTGGTTCCAGTAGGCGAGGTCGCGCGCGAAGGTAGCTGGGTCACACCCCACGTGAATAACCGCCTGCGGTGCTGCGGCCGCTGTAGAGCGAATCACGTCCTCTCCGGCACCGGTGCGCGGGGGATCTAGGACCACAGCGCCGGGTTTGGGAAGCTGCGCGGCAACCTGTTCCACCTTGGCGGACTTTACTTGCACATCAAAGTCTTGCAGGCCTGGCTGCTCCCCCGCCGTGGCTGCCGGCGAGTAGTCCACGGAGAAAACCTTGCCTCGCACCGCTCGGGCAAGCGCCGGGACGAAAAGGCCTACGCCGCCGTAGAGATCCCAAGCAGTCTGTTCCCGATACTCTCGGCCACCGAGCCAGTCAGAAACGAGTTGGGTATAAAACTCCGGTGCCCGGCTATGAGCTTGCCAAAAGGCAGTTGCAGGAAATCTAAAAGCGCGCCCGCCTACTTGCTCTTGCACCTTGCCGCTTCCTTCAACCACCTCACGGATGGTCTCTACTCGCCGTCCGCGAGGGGCTTTGCGGGTTTCTACTACGTGGCGGTGCCCCGCACCGTCGAGCACTGCGATGACCTCCGCACCAGGAGTAAATCGACGCGCACCTTCGCCTACGAGTCCGTCCGCCAATCCAGGGGCTAATTGCGTACAGGCAGCCCCAGTAATGAGCTCATTGGAGTGCCACTCACGGGTTCCTGCGCGGGCGTGCTTGTCGACGCCCCACCGCACCCGAGTTCGCCACCCCCTTACCGGTTCCAACGTGTGTTGCTCGATTTCTAAACGCTCACGCTCCGCAATGCCCGTACGACGTAGCTGTTCGGACAGGATTTCTGTCTTGATTCCGGTTTCAGCTGCTGGATCTAGCTCGGCAAAATCGCAGCAGCCAGCTCCCTGCTTCGCAGCCGGGCACGTCGATGGCACCCGCAAGGGGCCAGGAGCGATAACGTGCGCCAGTTCCGCCTTAATAAATGACTTCTTAACTCGACCCGCCGTCGCTGCAACGACATCTCCAGGAAAGGCGCGCGGGACAAACACGACTCGTCCATCGGGAGCTTGTCCAATTCCTTCGCCACCATGCGCCATGCGATCGATCGTTATCTCAAGGCTATCGCCACGGCTAATCGTTGATTCAGTCATTTTCTTCCTCAGACTCTTGCGTTGATTCTGCGTTGATGAGCTCGCCTTTTGCCGCAGACGCCTCAACCGCCGCGTCCGCGCGGCGAACCATCCACACGGTGAGCGCCGTCACCAAGAGAGTCAATGGCCATCCCATTAAGATCCTGGCTACACCTAAGGTAGTTGTGGCATCGGCATCATAAATGGCGCGCTGGACTATAAAGCGGGCTAAGAAGATTACCGCCCACCCACCTGTAGCGATGGCATAGGCTCGGCGAGCTTGGGAGACCTTCCGCCACTGCATTTCTTCACCGTTAATCCCCTTCCAGATAACGCCTACTGCCGGCCAACGGAACAGAATGGAAAGCGCAGCGGCAATAAAAAGTGCTAGCGACATCCAGATGCCGTACAAGAAATACCCCTTGGCATCACCGGTAAACCAGGCAATGGCAGCGCAAAGCGCTACTCCTAGGAGACCTGAGATAGCCGGCTGGAGGGTTTCTTTGCGCACGATACGCCAGACAGCAATCACTACAGCCACGCCCAACGCGGCCGCTAAGGCTGGCCCTAGCCCAAAGAAATTATTAACCGGAATCAGCACAATAACCGGCAAAGTAGCCGAAACGAGCCCAGACAGGCCACCCATCTGCTCCAGCAAGGTCGGCTCAGCTGGTGCCCCTTCGGTTCTGGGAGTAGTGGGGTCCGAGGGGGATTGTTCCTGGGAAAAGTGTGTCACGTGATTTACTGCTTTGCTTAGTTCTTGGAATCAGGCGCAGAGTCCGCATCGGGATTCTGCGGGGACGATTCATCTTCCCGCGCCTGTGAGGCATTCCCCAAATCGCGCAAGTGCTGTTCGGCCTCTGCTTCAGCGGCTGGATCAGGTCCACCTACACCGTTTTCTGGGTGGTTTTGAGCATTAGCCGCCGCCTGCTGTTCTTGCTGGCGTTGTTCCATAGCTTGCTTTACCTGTGCTATGAGTTGCTCTGGCATGATTACCGGCAAGGCGTTTCCTGCCAAGACAGGGTCTTCACCGCGATAGACGAAAGTACGGGCGGCCACCTCCCGGGCCATTTCCGCAAGGTCAGCCTCCATGCCGGACGGTGCTGCTAGGGTCAGGCGCAGCATCCAACGCGGGCCATCAATACCGATTACCCGAATCTGGCCGTTGTCATTTTTGCCGATTACTTCGGCTCCCCATGGGCCCGTTTCAGTGGTAACTACGAGGCCATCGCGGCTCATGCCTTCTTTAATTTCCTCGACTGACTCCGCCCATTGTCCAGGCTTGCGCGGTGCGGCAAAAGCTACGGGCGTAATTCGGCCAACTTTAGTCACAATGTGGAGCATCCTGGGCCCTTGCTCACCCATTTCCACCTGTACCTGGGATTCCTTGGGAAGCGGAATACGCAGAGAGCCCAAGTCCAGTACGCCGATAGAAAAGTCACTAAAGTCGAAAGTTTCGATGTCTACAGAATCACCATCGAAAGGACCAGTCTGACCATTGACTGCGTCATGGGCAAACTCTTGCGGGGTATTGGCAGAAGCCGCCGCCGCATCTGCGGCAGTATCCTCTACGGAAGAAAAGGATTCCCGCACTCCGTTATCGCTAGCTTGCGGTGCTGACGAAGTTTCACTCTTACCAGCTGGCTTCGCCTCGGCCTCTTTCTCTTCCTTGTTCTTTTTTCCAAAGGGCCAGATTCCCATGTTTGCTACTTCCTTTCTCTGCGTATCGATTTCGTTCCGCTTCGACTACACACCGGTAGAGCCGTAGCCGCCGGCTCCGCGATCGGTGTCATCCAATTCATCTACCTCAGCAAACCCCACTAGCTCTACGCGCTGGACTACGAGCTGGGCAATGCGCATACCGCGTTCGATCTCAATAGGGTTGTGCCGGTCATGGTTAATAAGGCACACCTTGATCTCACCGCGGTAGTCCGCATCCACAGTCCCCGGGGTATTAACCACAGAAAGCCCTTGTTTGGCGGCTAACCCGGAACGCGGGTGTATCAAACCGACCGTCCCCACTGGTAGCGCAATGGCGATGCCCGTGCCGACGAGGGCACGTTCACCAGGTTGAAGAGTCAGCGATTCTGCTGCGTATAGGTCTGCACCGGCATCGCCGCGGTGAGCACGGTGCGGCAGCGGTAGCTCCTTATCTAGGCGCTTGACTTTAATGTCCCCCATGGGGCTTTCTGCTTGAGGATGTGGAAACGAGTCAGTCACCTCGCCAATCCTACCTGCCTTGGAAGGTTCATTCTGCGGCGCGTGTGGACTAGACTGGCAAGACGTGTCTGATACATCTGCTTCTTCCGCAACTCCGGCACCGTCGAGCGCAGCTTCCGCACAGGGCACGACGGCTGCCCAAGTGCTCTACCGCGAACGCCAATGGGTACCTTGGTACTTCTGGCTTTTTGCTGTCGCAATCGTAGCGCTTACCTCCGCCACAGCGGGGCTCAATCGCTCCGCGTGGTGGACCATCATTCCTGCGGTGCTGCTTAGCGCCATTGCCGTATGGGTTCTTGTGACTTGGTCGAATACAGTCATCAAGGTAGAGCTGGACCCAGACGGAACGCGGTGGCTGACGGTGAAAGACGCCCAACTGCCCAACGACGTGGTTTCAAGGTCAATCACCGTGCCCAAGTCGGCGCGCCGCAATGCACTGGGCCCGCAACTCGATCCCGCAGCATTTTTAGTCTCCCACGCCTGGGTAGATGAACACGCCATGATGGTGCTCAATGATCCTGAGGACGATACCCCCTATTGGCTAATCGCCTCGAAGAATCCCGAAGCCTTGCTCCACGCCTTCGTTCCGGCGCAGCATTAACATCTTTCGGCCCACTGGGCCCGCCTCCTTTGCTGCTCCTACAACGGTAATCTCCGCGCACTGCCTCGCTAAGAAAGCGGCAGTGCGCGGAGATTAGTGTCTACTACAGGCGCTTTTAAGCGCAGTCCTTGCAGATAGGCTGGCCATCCTCATCGTGGGAGTAGCGCTTATTGGATTGCACTAGGAAGCAGGAGGCACAGGTAAACTCGTTTTCTTGACGCGGAACGACCTCAACATTGAGTTCCTCACCGGTAAGGTCTACCGAAGGCGGCTGGAAGGCTTCAACGATTTCTCCGTCATCATCCATGCCGTTGTTATCGCTCTCCGCGGCTTTGAGTCCTTCTAAGGAGTCAGTTTCGAGTTCATCTTCCGCGCGCCGGCGCGGTGCGTCGTAATCGGTGGCCATAATGCACGCCCCTAATGGTCAAGTTGCTTTAAGGAATGGGTATTTATCGATCGCGCATAGTAAAGCACAAACGGCAAGATGTCACCTCACCGCCCCTTGGCACCTACCACAATTACCCCCGTAGCGCGCCCGTAGCGCCGTGCGCTGCTAAAAGCTCCTCAAAGGCGGGGGCCAAATCTGCCCCCGCGGCCCAGGTAAGTTCACCGTCAGCGGAGCCTTTATCAAAGCCTGGATGGCGCACCACCGCACCTGCTTCGCGAGCAATGATTGCCCCTGCGGCGAAGTCCCACGCATTGATGCCGTGTTCAAAGTAGGCATCAACGGTTCCCTCTGCCACCCTGCATAGGTCGAGCGCGGCAGCGCCGATGCGGCGAATATCACGCACATTAGGCAGGAGCTTGGTGAGAAGCTCGGCTTGGGCTGCTCGCCGGTCAGCTTTGTAACCAAAGCCGGTAGCCACCAAGGCCAACGCAGGGTCTTGCGTCTGTCCACACCGCAGTGCGTGCTCAATTCCGTCTGGGCCGGTGACCGTGGCGCCTTGGCCGGCTGCGGCAGCATAGGTGCGCCCGCGCGCCACGTTGAGCACCGCGCCAGCTACGAGATGTCCTTGGTACTCTGCACCAATGGATACGGCGTAATCCGGCACCCCGTAGAGGAAATTCACGGTGCCGTCAATCGGATCCACAATCCAGGTAACGCCACTGGTTGATTCCACATTGGCGCCTTCTTCGCCAAAAATTCCATCCCCGGGGCGTTGGGTGCGGATGGTGGTGGCAATGAACTCCTCTGTCGCGGTATCGACCTCCGTTACGGGATCTACGTCGCTGGACTTAGTGTGGGTATGTGCCGCGATGCCGTCACCTGCAACTAGTTCTGCGCGCCGCGCAGTAATTAATTCCGCAGCGCGCGTGGCGGTGGAAACGGCAAAATCCCGCAATTGGAGAAAATCGATCTGCTCAGTCATGCCAACTATTGTGCCTTCTTCTAGACTGTCGGGCATGACTACTCTTTCTGGCCATTCCTTTGGCATCGATATCGGCGGCTCCGGCATTAAAGGCGCTGAGGTGGACCTTGCCACCGGCGAATTCGTGGGCGAGCGTATGAAGATCGCCACCCCACAGCCGTCTACGCCGTATGATGTTGCCAAGGTAGTAGCCCACATCGTGCAGGAAAAGCAGTGGGACGGCCCCGTTGGCATCACCCTGCCTTCCGTGGTTCGCAACCAGGAAGTCGAGACTGCGGCAAATATTTCCAAGGACTGGATTGGGGTCAACGCCACAGAACTCTTTGCGGACTACCTGGATGCGGATTTTGCCGTGCTTAACGACGCCGACGCGGCGGGACTAGCCGAGGTTGCCTACGGAGAGGACATCGCCAAGCAGGGCTCCGTAATCTTCCTAACCTTGGGCACCGGTATCGGTTCGGCCTTCTTGCTAGACGGCCAGTTGTATCCTAATACCGAACTGGGGCACCTCACGGTGGGCGATGACGAGGCTGAGAAAATTGCGTCCTCGGCCGTAAAGGACCGCGAGGGACTCAAGTACAAGCAGTGGACTAAACGACTCAACAAGGTCCTCGCGGAATATGAAAAGCTCTTTAACCCGCAGGCCTTCCTCATTGGGGGTGGGATTTCCCGCAAGTTTGAAAAGTGGGGCCCACACCTTGACATTGAAACCCCCGTCATGCCTGCACAACTGCGCAATCGCGCGGGAATTGTCGGAGCTGCGATGGCGGCGGTAGACGGTTTGAAACCGTAATGTTTACGCACTGCAGGTGACCCTATCCACCGGCAGATCGGAAAGATCCTCTATACTGGGCGGTCGATCCTAAGTTAAATAGCTCTAGGGCGTGTCTGGCCTGCATAAGGCCACAACGCGTTAACATCACACTGATGCACGAGCGCCCCACCAGGGCGCACTGAGCTGTTTCAATCAAGAAGTTAGTCGAAAGGGCGTACGTGGCAGCCACTGAATCTTCAGACCAGGCACTCGGCGAGGGCGAAAACGCCGCTGAGGCATCTACTCCTGCAAAGAAGACCGCCAAGAAGACGGCAAAGAAAACCGCGAAGAAGACGGCTAAGAAGACAGCCAAAAAGACCGCTAAGAAAACAGCCAAGAAGACTGCGAAGAAGACCGCCAAAAAGTCGGCCAAGAAGACCGCCAAAAAGTCGGCCAAGAAGACCGCCAAAAAGTCGGCCAAGAAGACCACTAAGAAGTCTGCGAAAAAGGCCACTAAGAAGACGGTCCGCAAATCCGCGGCAAAAAAGCAGGAATCCCCAGCCGAGTCCGAAAAGCAGGCACAGCCGGAAGCAGAAGAGGAGCTCGAGGAGGACGAGCACGACGAAGACGTCGACTTCGATCCCACCAATGCGGACATCGAAGACGATGATGACTTCGACGCCGGCGAAGACCTCGAAGACGATGACCTCGAAGAGGACTTGGACGACGACGATGAGGAAGCAGAGGAAGACACCTCTTCCGTCTGGGACGAGGAAGAGTCCGCTGCGCTGCGCCAAGCACGCAAGGATGCGCAGTTAACCGCCTCTGCTGACTCCGTCCGCGCCTACCTCAAGCAGATTGGTAAGGTCGCCCTGCTCAACGCCGAGCAAGAGGTTTCCCTGGCCAAGCGCATCGAGGCTGGCCTGTACGCACAGCACCGCATGGATGAGATGGAAAAGGCCCGCGCCGAAGGCGATAAGGCCGCCAAGCTCTCCCCCATGGAAAAGCGCGACCTGCGCAGCATCGCCCGCGATGGCCGCAAGGCCAAGAACCACCTACTGGAGGCCAACCTGCGTCTGGTGGTTTCCTTAGCCAAGCGCTACACCGGCCGTGGCATGGCTTTCTTGGACCTCATTCAGGAAGGCAACTTGGGCCTTATCCGCGCCGTGGAGAAGTTCGACTACACCAAGGGCTACAAGTTCTCCACCTACGCCACGTGGTGGATCCGCCAGGCGATTACCCGCGCCATGGCGGACCAGGCCCGCACCATTCGTATCCCGGTACACATGGTGGAAGTCATCAACAAGCTCGGACGCATCCAGCGCGAGCTGCTGCAGGACTTGGGCCGCGAGCCCACCCCGCAGGAGCTGGCCAAGGAGATGGACATCACCGAGGAGAAGGTGCTGGAGATCCAGCAGTACGCCCGTGAGCCCATTTCCCTGGACCAGACCATTGGTGATGAGGGCGATAGCCAGCTGGGTGACTTCATTGAGGACTCCGAGGCAGTCATTGCTGTCGACGCCGTGTCCTTCACCCTGCTGCAGGACCAGCTCCAGGACGTGCTCACCACCCTGTCGGAGCGCGAAGCCGGCGTGGTTCGCCTGCGCTTCGGCCTCACGGACGGCATGCCGCGCACTTTAGACGAGATTGGTCAGGTCTACGGCGTTACCCGCGAGCGTATCCGCCAAATCGAGTCCAAGACGATGTCGAAGCTGCGCCACCCGTCGCGCTCGCAGGTCCTGCGTGACTACTTGGACTAGTTGCATGTAGCCCTTGCGAAAAGGGAGAGCGGCGAGGAGATTACGTATCCCTCGCCGCTTTTGATCTAAGCTCCTACAGGATGGACTGTAGAAGAGCCGCCGAAAGCACGACAACTGTTACCGCGCTTATAGGAACCTGCGGGATTCCCTCTACGGCGAGCATCGAAGGCGAACACAACTTCTCTCGTGAGATCTTCCCCGTCTACGCCGACGCGGAATTCGTGAAGTAAGAGCCGGCCTTGGGCCGGCTCCATAAGCATCCGCATGAGGCGCGTAGTAGGAACTTGCCGGTGTTGCCATACCGATTCGCTGGATTTGGTTGGTTCAGGGTTTTGCGCTTTCACGGGAACTTAGCTGCGTTCCACCTCAACCGCTATCCAACCAGTCAGGGCACGAAACCACCACGGGCGGGCCATTTACCCCTCATATCATGGCACCCGTGGAAGTACTCTTGACTTACTCGTCGAGTCCCTGAGCGATACCGTCAGCAATCTGGTCGACAAGGGCAGAGTCACCAGCTTCTCCGCTGACGGTGACTGACGCGCCATGAGGCGCGCCGAGAGACATCAGCATCATTGCTGAATCTGCTTCAGCGTCCTCACCATCGTAAGTAATGACGATGTCACCGTCTGCCGTCGCCGCCATTTCAGCGACTTTTGAAGCGGGCCGGGCATGCAGGCCCGCTGCGTCCGCAACAGTGACGGTTCGCTTATATGACTCTCCCGTTTCTGATGTTGCACTCGCAGTGCTTTCGTCAGTTGTCGCCGAGCGGGAAGAATTCGATGCGACAAAGATATCAATGGCCTGTGCTGCTGCCGTGGCTACGGCGGCAAGGTCATCTCCTTGTTGCGCAGACGTAGCCGCGGCAATGGCGGCCTCCACCAACGGTGCATCAACGAAAGTCACCGGATCATCTTCTAGGAACTCCAGTACAGACTCCACTGTCATCGTGGCTGAGCCTAAGTCAGTGAGAACAACCACACCGAGCTCCTGACTTAGGAGGTCGTTGATGGCAGATTCGATGAGGTCATACGAGGTTCCAATTCCCCCGTCTTCGAGTCCACCAGCTGTGCGGATGGTGACGTCCGAGGCCATCTGGGCTGCGAGTTCCGCGAGACCTTCGACAAGTTTGGCCGAATGAGAAACGAGTACGAGGCCAACGTGTGGTTGTGGCATCGTCTAAGCCTCCTCTGCTTTGTTGTTGCCGCTGTCTTCAGTCACTGCGCTCGAGGCTGCGTCGGCAGCCGCTGCTAGAAAGAGCGCGGTGGACGCCGCACCTGGGTCCTTGTGCCCTACGGATCGCTCTCCCAGATAGGAGGCACGTCCCTTCGTCGCCACCATTGAGATGGTAGCCTCGGCGCCTTCGGCTGCGGCTTCGGCAGCCGCGCGCAGAACCTCAGCTGGGCTGCGTCCGGCATTTGCTGCTTCACGGGCAGCACGGGCAGCAGGAGCCCAAGCATCAACCATCGTCTTCTCCCCCTCCGTGGCCTTGCCTCGCGAGGTGATTCCTTCAGCGGCGGCTTCGATAACTGCAGCCGCTGTAGAGGCATCGAGATCACCAGAGCCGGCTGCCTTAGCAGCACGTAAGAACGCGGTGCCCAACAGAGGCCCGGAGGCACCACCAACAGTGGACATCAGAGTTTTGGCGGTGAGCTTGAGCACGTCCACAACGGTCGAGCCGTCTTCAGTGGTTTCGGCAGCAACCTTGTCCACCACGGCACGGAAACCGCGGTCGACGTTTTCACCATGGTCGCTGTCACCAATCACACGGTCTAGCTCGATGAGCTCATCACGATGGTCATGGGCGGCTGCAGCACAGTTCTTCATCCAGTCCTGTGCCCAAACAGTTGAAAGGTTAGTCATGATTACATTCCTTTGCGTAGAGCGGCGGTGTGGCAGGGGGCGTCGAACAGCGCAATATCTTGATCATCAGCGCGCATCACGGTGACAGAACAACCCGCCATATCCAAGCTAGTAACGAAGTCACCCACGAGTGATCTCTCGATGGTCACGCCCGCGTCCTTGAGACGTTGAGCCACACGGCGGTAGACCACATAGAGTTCCGAAGCAGGCGTAGCTCCCATGCCGTTCACCACAACGATGGTGCGCTCGCCTTCACTCAGTTTAAGGTCCGCCAGGATGGGATCCAGCAGGTGATCCGTTACGTCGTCAGCAGAAACAATCGGGATTTCTTTTCGGCCGGGTTCACCGTGAATACCGACGCCCAACTCGACCTCGTCCTCCCCCAAATCAAAGGAGGGCTTTCCCACATGGGGCACGGTGCACGCAGACAATGCTGCCCCCATAGTGGCAGTGTTCTCCACTACTTTCTTTGCGACAGCAGTAACGGCAGCAAGGTCATCGCCTCGCTCGGCGGCCGCGCCCGCCAGCTTCTCCACGAGAAGGGTTCCAGCCACGCCGCGGCGGCCAGCGGTATACGTTGAGTCCTCAACGGCGACATCGTCATCTACGATGACCTGGCTGACCTCAATGTCATCAAACTCGGCGAGTTCAGCCGCCGTATCGAAGTTGAGGACGTCCCCCGTGTAGTTCTTAACAATGTAAAGCACGCCCGCGCCGGCATTGACGGCGTTGGTTGCTGCTTGAATCGCATCCGGCGTCGGTGAGGTAAACATCGCACCGGGAACAGCAGCGTCGAGCATGCCATGGCCAACGAATCCCGCGTGGAGCGGCTCGTGTCCCGAACCGCCGCCAGAAACGACGGCGACCTTGCCGCTCTCCTTTTTCTCTTTGCGGCTTACGAATAGAGGGTCAGTTGCACGCGTGACGATGTCTTTGTGTGCCTGCGCGAATCCTTCAACAGATTCAGCAACAACGTTTTCCGGCGAGTTGATGAGCTTCTTCATCATCCATCTCCTTGGATCTTCTTAAGCCAAAGGCCTACGGGCAGGATGATATCGAGCTTACTCTTCCTAAAAACATTTACACCGTTCACATTTTCAGACGCACGTTCGGCGCACCTCCGCTGAGACTCAGCGGACGCTTCTCGAAGCGTTTACCACTTACGCAGGTAGTCGATGCGCTCGCGAAGCTGCTCGGCGTCGCACAGCGCGGTGGGCGGCCCGCCGCAGGCCTTGCGTGCTTCGGTGTGAATGGCGCCGTGCGGGCGTCCGGTGCGCTGCGCGGTGATAGACACGACGGTGTTGAGTTCCTTGCGCAGCGCCGAGATTTCATCCACCGTTCCGGCATCGGAGCCGGCAGAGCTTGGTGCCGCCCCCGCGGCACCCGCCTGTCCCCCACGCTTCGGCGCGTGCGGGGTGCCGTAGAGCTTGCGACGCTGTTCCTCGGCTGCCTCTGCAGCCCGGCGCGCCTTCTCCTCGGCCTCGCGGCGGTCCATCTCTTCCGACTGCTTCTTGCGCAACAGGTCCTTGACCTGGTCGGCGTCGAGAAGCCCCGGAATGCCCAGGAAGTCCTCGTCCTCGTCAGTGATTGCTCCGGTGTTGAACTGGGAGCCGTTGTACAGCAGGCCGGAGAACTCTGCCTCCGCGCCGAGGGACTCATAAGAAGGCTCGAGCATGTCGGGCTCGGACTTCTTCTTATTGGCATCCTCAAGCAGCTCGTCGTCCCAGCCCTCCTTGTCGGGGTTCTTTCCCCCGCCGAGGACGTGATCGCGCTGCTTTTCCATATTCTCCGCCAGGCCCAGCAAAACCGGTACGGAGGGCAGGAATACTGAGGCGGTCTCTCCCGGCATGCGGGAGCGGACGAAGCGACCGATGGCCTGCGCGAAGAAGAGCGGGGTGGATGCCGAGGTGGCGTAGACACCCACGGCGAGGCGGGGGACGTCGACGCCCTCAGACACCATGCGCACGGCCACCATCCACTCGTCGGTGGATTCAGAGAACTCGGCAATGCGCGCGGACGAACCTGGGTCATCGGACAGGATGACGGAGACCGGGGTGTTGGAGATCTGCTTGAGGATCTTGGCGTAGGCACGCGCCGTCGTCGTGTCGGTTGCCAGCACGAGGCCGCCAGCATCCGGCATATTGCGCCGCATCTGCATCAGTCGGGTATGCGCTGCCTGCAAGACCGCAGGGATCCATTCTCCCTTAGGGTCTAAGGCGGTGCGCCACGCACGGGCGGTTTGCTCCGCATTCATGATGTCCCCTAGGCGGGCCGCATGTTCCTCGCCAGCCGAATCTCGCCACCGGGCTTCGCCGGAGTAAGAAAGGAAGACAACGGGTCGGACAACGCCGTCGGCAAGCGCATCGTCATAGCCATAGGTATGGTCCGAGCGAGAGACCTTGTGCCCCTCCCCATCGTCTACGTATTGGACAAAGGGAATGGGCGAGTCATCGGAGCGGAAGGGCGTGCCGGTAAGCGCTAGGCGGTGGTTCACATCGTCATAAGCTTCCTTGACGCCATCGCCCCAGCTCTTAGCGTCGCCGGCATGGTGGATCTCATCCAAAATCACCAACGTGCGCCGAGCAGAGGCGACCGCGCGGTGTTTAAAGGGATGCATGCCCACCTGTGCATAGGTCACCACAATGCCGTCCATAGAAGGATTGACGGCGGAGGAATTGCTAAACGCCGGATCCAACGCTAACCCCACGCGCGCAGCGGCCGCAGACCACTGGGTCTTTAGGTGTTCGGTCGGCACGACGACGATGACGCGCTCGACCGTACGGTCCTCCATAAGTTCCGTCGCGATTCGCAGCGCGAAGGTAGTTTTGCCGGCGCCTGGGGTCGCTACCGCCATAAAGTCTTGCGGTTTGGTGGCAAGGAATTTATCGAGGGCGGATTGCTGCCAGGCACGAAGGTTTGTCTTTTTAAAGGTCCTCACTTGCGGCGCAGACCCTTATACACACGCTCACAATCGGGGCACACCGGAGAACCCGGCTTTGCCTGCTTGGTCACCGGGAAAGTCTCGCCGCATAGAGCAACGACGTAATTGCCGTTCACAGCGGAATCGAGGATGTGATCCTTTTTGACGTAGTGGAAGAACTTCGGCGTGTCATTATCCGTCGTCGAAGTATCTTCACGAATATCTGGCCGTTCAATTGTCTTCGTAGTCGTAGTCACGCCGTCCATTTTGCCGCATCGGCATCGAACTTTGCGAGTCATACGTCTACCCTTGGAGAACATGTACACGTCACGCACGCCAGCCACTGCGCCGCTCTCCCCTTATCGAGGGAACGCCGACGCGCACGAGGGGAGCCGAGTCTAGGTTGTTTGGCAAAAAAGAGCGCTACCTCATCACGGACGCCAAGCTCTCGCCTGGCCAGGACCGCAAACGGCGCGAAATCCAATACGGCATCTTTCAGTTCTTGCGTGTTCCCTCGCTACTTATTGCAGGACTATGCCTCTACCTTCACTGGTGGCTCGTGGCCGCCATCATTGTGGGTGTGACGTTTCCGCTGCCATGGATTGCTGTCGTTATTGGCAACGGCCGCGGGGAAAAGAAGGATAAGCGGGAGAAAAACGTGTACAAACCGGCCATGAACCGGCAGCTTTATACCCAGACCGATGCCCCACGGCTCTCCGGTGGCACGGCCCGCCCTATAGAGGCTTCGCACGACATTATTGACCACGAAGAAGAGTAAGGATTCCCGCCCACTATGACGACCGCCTTTGGACCCGACTTCGATGCCGCGGAACTTGCCAAATTGGCCCCAGAACTAGCGGATGTCTTTACCGCCGCTGGCTTTAGTACCGACGGGTTGGCCGGATATTTAGGCCCAGAAGTAACTGAAGCTCTTTTCCGCGGCGAACCAGCGCCCGTAGCGCTGGCCGCCCACGGAGAATCACAGATGGATCTCTTAATCCGGTTTTTCCTCCTACATGAGCATCTGCCGGCCACGCTTTTGGCCGAGGCAGTAGGAGCGCGCTTGGCCACCCAGCTTCTGGATGCCAAAGTTGCGCTTGCCGACGCCCACGGCAAGGCCTACATTGCGCTCGACATCCGCCCCCACACCATCGTCGGCGCCAACCGGCTCATCTTCTCCGACGTTGATGCTTCCTTGGTCGCCCACGTGCCCGGGCCTGACCACGTGCTCGGGGTAGGCGCAGCAAGCTTGTCCCTGTTGCAATCTACGCCAGTGAGTCCGGTAAGCAGCGTTCTCGATTTGGGTACCGGCTCCGGTGTCCAATTATTGGGGCAGTTGGAGTGCGCGGACAAGGTGACCGCCACCGATGTACACGGCCGTGCGTTGGATTTAGCCCAGGCAACGATTGCCGCTGCCGGAGAAAGCAAGAAGGTGGAACTCCTCCAAGGATCTTGGTTCGATCCCGTTGCCGGCCGCCGGTTCGACCGCCTCGTGGCTAACCCACCTTTTGTTGTGGGCTTGCCCGAAGTCGGTCACGTATATCGCGATTCTGGTTTAAACCTCGATGGTGCAAGCGAGTTGGTCGTTTCCCAAGCCACCGATCACCTGACACCAGGCGGCACTGCTCACCTTCTAGCAGCCTGGATTCACACCAGCGGCCAAACCTGGCAACAGCGCGTTGCCTCTTGGCTTCCTGACAAGGGAGTAGCTGCTTGGATTATTCAACGCGATGTGGCGGATCCCGCACTCTATGTTTCCACCTGGCTCAAAGATGAATCTCTAGATGTGCGCACCGCGGAAGGACAGGAGAGCTCCCGCGCCTGGCTGGAGCACTTCCACGATCACGAGGTCAATGGCATTGGTTTCGGTTTCGTTGCCGTTCAACGCATCAGCGACGATGAACCCGCTGATATTTTGGCTGAAGAAATGCCACAATCCTTTAGCGATCCGCTCGGCCCTGAAGTAGAGGAATACTTCGCCCGCGTAGCCTGGCTGCGCGACCTTGTGCCAGGCGAGCTACAAGGAAAGCACTTCCAGGTACGGCCCGGCCTAGCTCGAGAAGACATCAGTACCCCGGACGAAGAAACTCAGCAAGGCTTTACTCGTGCCGCCCTTCGCCTTACCCGCACAGACGGACCACGCTGGAGTCATGAGGTTGACGAGCACATCGCTGCCATCGTCGCTGGTCTCAATCCGCAAGGCCTCAACTTGGAAGAAACGATTGGCCTCTATGCGGCGGCGCAAGGGTTCGACGAAGAAGAAATTACCGCTGCCGCCCTTCCCGCTGTCATTGATATGGTTCGCCACGGGCTACTTATCCCAGCAGACCTTCTTCTGGACGCCGATTCTGCGGACCTCACCTAGACCAGATTTTCAGCTCACCTAACACGAATGAGGAGAAAGCAGGCATGCGCGCAGTACTGACCCGAGTTTCCGAGGCCAAGGTAACCGTTGATGGCGAAACCGTAGGGGCCATTGATTGCCCCAACACCGGGGGATTGCTCGCCCTAGTGGGAGTCTCGCGCGAGGATATGGATAATTGGCAGCCGCGGGCTGAGAAAATGGCGCGCAAAATTGCGGAGCTACGCATTCTTGAAGGTGAAGTTTCCGTCGCGGATGCCGCTGCGCCGGTTTTAGTGGTGAGCCAATTTACTTTGTACGGTCGCACTGCAAAAGGACGACGCCCATCGTGGGCGGATGCGGCACCTGGATCGGAAGCCGAGCCAGTCATTGCAGCGATTATCGCGAGCCTTCAGGAGCGAGGCGTGTCAGTAGAAACAGGCCAATTCGGGGCTAATATGCGCGTTTCTTCTGTGAACGAGGGGCCCTTTACCGTCTTAGTCGAGACCTAGTAAGCGCCGCCTTTTATCGAGCCCCACTGGTGAGGAAACGCGTTCAGCAGGCCGTTTTACAATCGTTTTCGTGACCTATAGCACTATAAAAGACTTCATGTAGGATAAACCATAAATTACTACAGATTGCAAATTTCAAGAGCGTGATAAATGCCCTAGCCGCAAGACGATAAATTATTATCACGTTGCAAATTCTTGTCCTATACTGAAGTCACAGCGAAGCAAAAGGGCTGGATATGCAGGATGCGAGAAATTTTCTCAAATTCCTACTAACGCTCAGTTGAATGAGAATTTGTTTCTCACTCACGGTTGCAGAAGCCCCACCGCTTCGGCCGACCAACTAGATGTAGGAAAGAAAATGTCCCACTCACTCAAGCGGCGCAACGAGGCCCAGCACCCAGAAAACGGGGCCGAGATGCCCGAAAACCTCAAGACCTCCAAAGCATCACCTGCTGCAAAAGAATCTTCACCCGCACCCGGCATTGACACGCCATTCGATGGTCAAAAGGGCGCCCCGAAGTGGAATAAGGAAGACACCGTATGGATGCTCTCCTTGTTCGGCACCGCAATCGGCGCCGGTGTCCTCTTCCTTCCCATTAACGCCGGCATCGGCGGCATCATCCCGCTTATCATCATGACCGTCGTAGCACTACCTATGACCTACTGGGCTCACCGCGGAATGACCCGCTTGGTACTGTCCAGCTCCAAGCCAGACGGTGACCTCACGGACGTCGTGGAAGAGCACTTTGGCAAGAAGGCCGGTGTGCTCATGAACATCCTGTACTTCCTGTCGGTCTACCCCATCCTGCTGGTCTACTCGGTCACCATCACCAACACGGTCAATTCCTTCTTGGAGCATCAGCTCGGCGTTACCCCGCCGCATCGTTGGCTAACCTCTCTCCTGCTCGTTGGTGGCCTCATCTTGATTGTCCGCATGGGCAAGGACGTCGTGGTTCACGTCATGTCCTACCTGGTGTACCCGTTCATCGGCATCTTGGTACTGCTCTCCCTTTACCTCATTCCAAAGTGGAATACCGCGCTCTTTGATTCCTTCGACCTGAGCGTTGCTCGCGAAGCCTCCGGCCACAGCATGGGCGTTACCCTAATGCTCTTGGTCCCGGTCATGGTCTTCTCCTTCAACCACTCGCCAATGATTTCCTCCTTCGCCGTTGACCGCCGCCAGACCTACGGCAAGTTCGCAGAAGCCAAGTCGCGCAAGACCCTGCTCCGCGCCGAAATCCTCATGGTCGTCGTGGTCATGTTCTTCGTCTTCTCCTGTGCCCTAAGCCTCTCCCCGGCTGACATGGCTGATGCCAAGGAACAAAACATCACCATCTTGTCCTACCTGGCTAACCACTTCGACACCCCACTCATCCAGTGGATTGCCCCCATCATCGCCATGATTGCGGTTGCCAAGTCCTTCCTTGGCCACTACCTCGGTGCCGCCGAAGGCTTCGAGGGCCTCATCATCAAGGGCAGCAAGAACGCAAGCAAGGATGACGCTCAGTCGGCTCACAAGCTCGACACCATCACCCTCATCTTCATGCTGGTTACCGCTTGGCTCGTTGCTTGGGCTGACCCATCCATCCTGGGCATGATTGAAACCCTGTGTGGCCCAACGATTGCCATCATGCTCTTCATCATCCCGATGGTCGCTATCCACAAGGTTCCTGCTCTCCAGCGCTACAAGGGCAAGGCCTCCAACTACTTCGTATTCTTCATGGGCCTCGTCGCTCTAGCAACCATCATCTACTCCATCATCCAGGCCTTCTAAGCACCGCCGCAAACGAGAAATTCGCAGAGGATTCAAGGAAAGAACAATGTTCATCAGCATCTTCGATATGTTCAAGATTGGCATCGGCCCCTCAAGCTCACACACCCTTGGGCCAATGAAAGCCGGCAAGGCATTCGTAGACGAGCTCAAGAAAAAGGATCTCTTTGACAAGGTCACCCGAGTTCAGGCAAACGTCTACGGCTCCCTCTCTCTAACGGGTATCGGCCACTCCACCGACAAGGCCATCCTCCTCGGTTTGGCCGGTGAAGAGCCAGAGACTGTGGACATCGACGGCATCTCCGAATTCATGAAGAACGTCCGCAGCAGCGAAAAGCTCATGCTGGGCGGCACCCATGAGGTGGACTTCCCCAAAGACGGTGGCTTCTTCTTCCACGACGAGTACCTCCCAATGCACGAAAACGGTATGTGCCTTATCGCCTTCGCCGGCGAAGAAGACATCCTGCACAAGACCTACTACTCAGTCGGCGGCGGTTTCATCGTCAAGCAGGAAGACTTTGCCAAGCGCAAGGACGTCAAGGTTGATATCCCCTTCCCATACGCCAGCGCCGCAGAAATGCTCGAGTTGTGCGAAAAGAACAATATGACCCTTCCGGAGCTGGGCTTGGCCAACGAGTTGGCCCTCCGCTCGGAAGAGGAAGTCACTGAGCATCTGCGCAAGGTCCGCGATGTCATGTACACCGGCATCGAGCGCGGCTCCTCCACCGACGGCCCTCTTCCTGGTTCCCTGCTCGTCCCCCGCCGCGCCGCAGCACTGAAGCGCCGCCTAGAGCAGTCTGAGCCACACGATGGTCTGAACATTCTCAGCTGGGTCAATATGTTTGCCTTGGCAATCTCTGAAGAAAATGCTGCCTGCGGCCGCGTTGTTACCGCTCCCACCAACGGTGCCTGCGGCGTTGTCCCTGCAGTACTGGCTTACTATGACAAGTTTGTTGAGCCGGTTACCACCGAGATGTTTGCGGACTACATTTTCGCCTGTAATCAGATTGCATCCCTGTACAAAATGAATGCTTCCATCTCTGGCGCTGAGGTCGGCTGCCAAGGTGAAGTTGGTGTAGCGTGCTCCATGGCTGCCGGCGGCCTCGCCCAGCTCATGGGCGCTACCCCAGAGCAGGTATGCATCGCCGCGGAAATCGGCATGGAGCACAAACTTGGGCTAACCTGTGACCCGGTCTTGGGACAGGTTCAGGTACCTTGCATTGAGCGCAACGCCGTTGCCGCTGTTGACTCCATTACCAGCGCCCGCATGGCACTCGAACGTGAGAGCAAGCCGTGCGTCTCTCTCGATGAGGTCATCTGGACGATGTACAAAACTGGTAAGGACATGAACGCCAAGTACAGGGAGACTTCACAAGGTGGCTTGGCCATCGCCGTTCACCCACCAGTACCGGTGTGTGGATAGAGTCCACCCTGTAAGGAAGCGATGAGCCGGGTGAGCACAGCGCTAAGCCGCTTGTGTTCACCCGGCTTACTTGCCACTATTCCCTCCTTCCACCGAATCGCTTCCGTGTGGTAAATTCTCTATAACCTGACAGGAATTAAAGGACATGCTTCAGCTAATGAATTTCCCTAGCGGTCATGCCTCCGATGAAAATTTCCTCGAGCAGTATATTCCCCTCGTCGAATTCCTCGGTAAGGCAATGGGCCCAAACACAGAAATCGTGCTCCACGATCTCGACGTCCCCGATAAATCCATCATGGCCATTGCCAATAGCCATATCTCCGGCCGTCAGCTCGGCGGACCCGTGACTGATTTCGCACTGTGGTTCATGAAACAGGGCGATGCAGCAGCAATTCCTATGATGACCGGCTACCGCGCCGTCAATGCAGAGGGCAAAATTTGCCGCTCTTCCAGTTACTTCATTCGTGACGATTCTGGGCATATGCGCGGCATGCTGTGCATCAATGTTGATGTCTCCGAATTAGTTCACATCCGCGATGCAGCCGCTGCGCTCATTGGCAACGCCGACGATCCTGCCTTTGATAAATCAAAGGCCTTCGGCGGCTACCCAGGAGCAGACGAGCAGCCCCAAGGGCCTGTCGCCGTGCCAGACCCGTCTCCAGACGATGCAGCGGCAGTAGAAGAGGCACCAAAAGAGGAAGTGAGTGAGTCACTGCGCTCCAACGTCGAAAACCTTGTGGACTCCATGCTGGATTCAGCTATTTCTAAGCAGAGCACACCGGTTAATCGTATGCAGCGCGATGAACGCCTCGAAGTCGTTTCAGAGCTCGAGAACACGGGCTTTTTCCTCCTCAAAGGCGGAATTGCGGCAGCAGCGGAGCGCCTCGGCGTCTCAGAACCCACCATCTACCGCTATCTCGTAAAAGTGCGCGGCTAATAGTTCCGCGGACTGGTCAACTACGGTCCAAATTTGTTCCCCGTGACGCATCTCCCCCGAAAAGGTGGGCTTGTGACATGGGGAACGCCTCGTTTTAGCGATTCTTTCCGGATTGGGAACTAAAGCTTCAAAGCTTCCGTTGTACTTTGTGAAACCGGCGACAAATTCAGGAGGCTTCACCATGACGAAGACATCTGCCAACACCGCCAAGGGCAATTCAACTGCCACTACTGATGAAGAACAGGAAGTAGATCGCGGATCTCGCCGCAACCAAACTAATGACAACCCCTCCGCCGACCTTGTTCGCGTTTATCTCAATGGCATCGGCAAAACCGCTCTATTAAGTGCTGAGGATGAGGTAGAACTCGCTCAGGCCATCGAGGTTGGCCTGTACGCAGAATACAAGCTCAATAATGCGGAAAAGCTCACTCGTGCAGAAAAGCGCGATCTCAAGATCCTTGCGCGCGAAGGCAAAAAGGCTCGTTCGCATCTGCTGGAAGCCAACCTGCGCCTCGTAGTATCGCTGGCAAAGCGCTACACCGGCCGCGGTATGCCGCTGCTAGATCTCATCCAAGAAGGCAACCTCGGACTCATTCGCGCGATGGAAAAATTTGATTACGCTAAGGGCTTTAAGTTCTCCACTTACGCCACTTGGTGGATTCGCCAGGCCATCACCCGCGGCATGGCTGACCAGTCTCGTACTATTCGCCTCCCCGTCCACTTGGTGGAGCAGGTCAATAAGCTTTCCCGCATTAAGCGGGAGATGTACCAATCTCTGGGACGCGAAGCTACAAATGAAGAGCTTTCGGAAGAATCCGGCATCGATGAAAACAAGATTGAGATGCTTCTACGTCAATCCCGTGACCCTGTCTCGCTCGATATGCCGGTAGGCACCGATGAAGAAGCTCCACTGGGTGACTTCATTGAAGATGCAGAGGCTACCGACGCCGAGACTGCAGTTGTTGCATCCATGCGCCATTCCGATATCCGGGGTGTGATTGACACCTTGGAGAAGCGCGAACAGGACGTCATCCGCCTGCGCTACGGCCTCGATGATGGTGTGCCGCGCACCTTGGATCAGATCGGCCGCCGCTTTGGCCTCTCGCGCGAGCGGGTACGCCAAATCGAGCGCGAAGTTATGGCCAAGCTCCGCGATGGCAACCGCGCTGACCGCCTGCGCGAGTATGCTCTTTAAACCACGCTAACCACTATCGGTGGTTACAGCCTTCCCCGAGCTCTCTGGTATTTATAGCCATGACGAGCTCGGGTTTCGGCGTTGATACGCCTTCGGCCTGACTCTAAGCGGCAAGCCTGGCCTTAATTACGCTAGTCTGGACGACAGAGTCTAGAAAGCGCTTTCCCCGCCCTAGCCGGGAAAGAAACGCCGCATAAGTGTATTCACACAGAAAGGTATGCCCACGTGAGGGACCTAGTTGATACAACTGAGATGTACCTTCGGACCATCTATGAGCTAGAGGAAGAAGGTATCACTCCCCTGCGCGCTCGCATTGCCGAGCGCCTTGAGCAATCCGGGCCCACAGTTTCTCAAACTGTGGCGCGCATGGAGCGCGATGGCCTCCTGCACGTGCGCACTGACCGCAGTTTGGATCTAACGGAAAAAGGCCGCGACTTAGCTACAGCAGTCATGCGCAAGCACCGCTTGGCGGAGCGCTTGCTTACCGACGTCCTTGGGCTCGACATCGCCAAGGTCCACGACGAAGCCTGCCGGTGGGAGCATGTGATGAGCGAGGAAGTCGAAAAACGCATGGTCGCTGTACTCGACGATCCGACCCGCTCGCCATTCGGTAATCCTATTCCTGCTCTTTCCGCATTAGGTTTCGATATTCCGCAGCCTGACCAAGGTACCCGCGCAGTGGACCTTCCCAATGGGCAGGAAGTGTCTGCCACCGTCATTCAAGTCAACGAAATCTTGCAGGTTGATGATGAGACCTTCCAAGAGCTAACCAATGCCGGCATCCGGGTAGGCGCCAAGGTATCGGTAGTCAATAACAGCGGCACAATTACCCTGTCAACGCCAGATGGCGGCAGCGTGGTGCTTTCCGACGACTTGGCGCACGCAGTGCGCGTGGAGGTATAACCATGAAACTTCTCGTTACCGGTGGTGCCGGCTATGTAGGCAGCGTCTGCGCCGCCGTCCTAGTCGAGCAAGGCCATGACGTTACCATCATTGATAATTTCTCTACTGGCAATCGCGATGCCGTACCAGGGGAAGCGCGCATCATCGAAGGCGACGTAGCAGACAAGGCGGCCGAGATTTTAGGGGAAGGCGGCTTCGAAGGCGTCATTCATTTCGCGGCACGCTCCTTGGTAGGAGAATCCGTAGACAAGCCAGATGAATACTGGCAGCACAATGTAGTCACTACCTTGAAGCTCCTCAATGCTATGCGTGAAAGCGGGGTCAAAAACCTCGTCTTTTCCTCCACCGCTGCTACCTATGGTGAGCCGGACCAGGTCCCGATTACGGAGGATATGCCTACCCAGCCGACAAATCCTTATGGAGCGACAAAGCTGGCTATTGACTACATGATTACCTCCTTTGCTCACGCCTACGGCTTGGGCGCTACCTCGCTGCGCTACTTCAACGTGGCCGGCGCCTACGGGAATATCGGCGAGAATCGCGAGGTAGAAACCCACCTGATTCCCATCGTGTTACAGGTAGCGCTAGGCCACCGAGATAAGATTTTCATGTTCGGTGATGACTGGGATACCGAAGATGGAACCCCGGTGCGTGACTATATCCATGTTCGCGACCTTGCCGACGCCCACGTGCTTGCCCTTAAATCCAATGAATCAGGAAACCACCGCATTTATAACTTAGGTTCCGGCGATGGGTACTCGGTCAAGCAGGTAATCGATATGTGCCGCAAGGTGACCGGACACGACATTCCTGCAGAGGTGGCCCCCCGCCGCGCCGGTGATCCAGCCACGCTCATTGCTTCCTCGGAAAAGATTAAGCGGGAGCTGGGGTGGAATCCTACCCGTACGGATTTGGAAACCATTGTCAGCGATGCGTGGAATTTCACCCGTCAGTTAGGCGATAAAGCTCACTCTGCCAAGCGCTCCTAGGCGATCATGGCTAGGCGGGGCTATCAACTCCGATCCCCGCTGCTTCGCGCGCTAGCTCGCACCCGTGGCACAGCCTGGTAATCAACCGCTTTCCCATACCGCTGCGATATCCCTGTGCGATGAGGCGCCCCAAATTATGGCGGGGCGCCTCTTCTACTACCACGGACAGAGCTGGTCCGGCATAAATTCCAAATTCTTGGGATACCTGAGTAGCCGCATACAAGGCCAAAGCGTTGTAACGGATTGTCCCGTGGAATGTACGCGCCA
The DNA here is from genome assembly GCF_027570035.1 of Corynebacterium curieae. Lineage (GTDB taxonomy): Bacteria > Actinomycetota > Actinomycetes > Mycobacteriales > Mycobacteriaceae > Corynebacterium > Corynebacterium curieae. The sequence goes on from NZ_JAKMUU010000001.1 coordinate 266,728, forward strand.
CCGCTAGCAAGAGCGCACCGGCTTCTTGCGGCACCGCCAGGAGGTCTTTGATGACGAGGTCACGAGTCCACGTTGTAGACATCCACATAGCTGCTACGCAAAGCAACTCTTCATTTTCAAGCGCCTCCTCTAACGAGTCGACCTCGCTGAGCACATAGTGGACGTCATTGATAAGGTGCTCGACCACTTCCACTGGGTCTGTAGTCCCGTAGCCCTCCCCGGCGCGCATCTGCTGGGCCAGTTCTTCGGCACAACGCTCCATGGCACTGATTTCTTCCTCGGCAAAATACGGATTCGGGGCCTTGAAGCGCTGGACTAAGTCACTGCGGGTAAGTTCTGGAAGAAGGCCATTGTCCACGCATGCTCGCATAGAGTGACTGGTAGAAATCGCAGGGATGGTTCCTTCCATCCAGTCTTGTAGCGGACCCTCACCGGATTCTGTGGCATGACCAAAGATAAGGTCATAAGCGGTATCTGTGGATAGTTCTTCGGCAAGCCAGCAGGCATCGATGCCTAAGCCAGAACGGTCTTCAAATCGGTAGAGCGAGTACAGAATTTCCCAGAGTTCCGCTTCGCGGCGTTGAGAAAGTACGAAACAGAAAATGATTTCAGGATCGCCGCAGTGAAATGCATCCATCACCTCCTGCAGGGCGCCAGGCACATCGCCCAAGTTGAGGCGAGCTACAGGCCCAATGCTGTATCCACGTGGGCTGGGTTGGATGGAGATAAGGATTGCTGATTCGGCGGGAAAGAATCCAAGGATTCCAGGGATATTGGCAAGGATATCGCCAGGCGTACGGATGGGCTGAGTTGGTGTTGTGATGTTCATGGCCCCACCTTCGGCTACGAGTGCAAGCTTGTATAGGCCAGTTCTCTCTAACCCGTGGCAATCTGTGGATAGGTGGGGTGAAGGGGACGTCGCCAAGCAAATTGTCCACACCCCGCCTGGGTTTGCGCTGGCATTGCCCGGCGGTTTGAGGCACAATTGTATATTTAACCTCGCAGTGCGTGGGAATAGTAGGCATGCGCGCGGCGTTGGAGAAGGTAAGAAAGCAAGGAGGTAACACAACATGCACGAAGAAGATCGCCGCATGTATGAGTTGGAGTATCCAGCTCCGGTGATTCGGGATGATTCCGGTGATGGAAAAGGCCCCACCATGATTGTTGCCATGCACGGTTATGCAGACGCCGGCCAAGCCATCGAGGCCAGCGCGGACCATTTGAAGGCCGCGTTGGAGGGCCGTCAGCTGGCGTCTTTTAACTCTGATGAGCTGATTGATTACCGCTCACGCCGCCCGGCTGTCACGATTGATAAGGATCGCGCACTCGAAATCGAGTCCATGGATCTAGGAATAAAGGTATTGCGCGATAATTCCGGCAAGACCTTCCTGCTGTTGTCTGGCCCGGAGCCGGATATGCGTTGGGACGCATTTACCACAGCCGTAGTCAAGCTGGTGGAAAAGTTCAATATCGAAGACACCATCATGCTCTATGCCGCACCTATGCCGGTTCCGCACACCCGGCCCACGGTGGTAACGGCGCACGGCACGTCCTCCCGCCTAACCGAGCACATGCTATCGATGGATTCGACCATGATGGTTCCTGGTTCTGCCGCGCTGTATCTAGAAAAGGCCTTGGCGGATAAGCACCGGACCGTGGCTGGATATACCGTTCATGTGCCACACTACTTGGCAGCTTCACCCTATCCGCAGGCTACGTTCCAATTGCTCGACTCAGTAGCAAGGGCAGCACGCCTCAATATTCCTTTGGGCAGCATTGAAGCGGATATCTCCCGAGTAGAAAACCAGCTAGAAGAACAAGTTGGTGGTTCGGAAGAAATCGAAGGTGTAGTACAGCAACTCGAGCAGCAGTATGACGCCTACATGGAGCGCTACCGTAAAGAGCATCCACAGGCCATCATGCCCGGTGAGGAGCCCGTGCCCACAGGTGAGGAAATCAGTGAGGAATTCCAAGCTTTCTTGGCATCTTTGGATGAAGAAGAAAGCCAGCAGATTATCCACACCGAAATTGATGACCGGGAGGATGGCATCGAAGATGAGGGCTCACAGGCCGATGGCGGCGAGGATGGCCCTGGCCCCGCGCAGGATGACGGTGACTTAGGTGATGATATCTAACTAACCCGCCCCCATCGCCGCTAAGGTGGTGGGGGTGAAATTATCTCAGCTGCTGCCAGATTTGACGGAAGTACCCAAGTCCCTCGTAGACGAGGCGATCTGGGATACCTTTACCTCGTGGACCACCAGCCAGGGTATTAATTTGTACCCGGCTCAGGAGGAAGCTTCGCTCGGCATTTTGTCCGGCGATAACGTCATCCTCGCTACTCCTACTGGCTCCGGTAAGTCCATGGTGGCTAATGCTGCACACTTCATTGCCTTGGCTCGCGGCCAACGCAGCTTTTATACCGCACCAATTAAGGCATTGGTGAGCGAGAAATTCTTTGCCCTCTGCGATATTTTCGGTGCAGAAAATGTGGGCATGATGACTGGCGACGCCACCGTTAACGGCAATGCCCCCATCATCGCCGCCACCGCCGAGATTGTGGCCAATATTGCGCTTCGCGATGGCGCCGAGGCCAATATCGACCAGGTAGTGATGGACGAGTTCCACTACTACTCCGAGCCGGACCGCGGCTGGGCCTGGCAGGTGCCGCTGCTGGAGTTGCCCAAGGCGCAGTTCCTGCTCATGTCCGCCACCTTGGGTGATACGACTTGGCTGGAGGAAGACCTCACCCGTCGCACCGGTCGTGCCACTGACCTCGTCGCCGGCACCACGCGGCCCGTACCGCTGGACTTTTCCTATGTCTTTAGCGCGGTGCACGAGACCATCGAGGAACTCCTGACCGATAAAAAGGCCCCCATTTACGTGGTGCATTTCTCGCAGCGTGAAGCAGCCGAGCGCGCCCAAGCGCTCACCTCCCTTTCGGGGATCATCACTAAGGACGAAAAGGAAGCCATTGCCCAGGAAATCGGTGGTTTCCGCTTTACCACCGCCTTTGGCAAGGATCTATCCAAGCTGCTGCGCAAGGGCATCGGCATCCACCACGCGGGCATGCTGCCCAAATACCGCCGTCTAGTAGAGCGCCTGGCACAAAAGGGCCTGCTTAAGATCATTTGCGGCACCGATACCCTGGGTGTGGGCATTAACGTGCCCATCCGCACTGTGCTGATGACTGGGCTTGCCAAGTTCGATGGCCAACGCCAGCGCATTCTTAAATCGCGCGAATTCCACCAGATTGCTGGGCGTGCCGGCCGCGCCGGTTATGACACCGAAGGCACTGTGGTGGTCGAGGCCCCCGAGCACGAAATCGAAAACGCCAAGGAACGCCGCCGCATCGGCGACGACCCCAAACGCTTGAAAAAGCTGAAGAAAAAGTCCGCTCGTGAGGGTGAGGTTTCGTGGTCCGAAAAGACCTTCGCGCGACTTACTGAGGCGGAACCAGAACAACTGACCTCTCAGTTCCGCGTATCTAACTCCATGCTTCTTAACGTTTTGGCGCGCCATGGCAATGGCTACGAGCACATGCGCCACCTACTGCGAGACAATCACGATAATCGCAGCAAACAGAATAAGGACATTCTCACCGCTATCGATCTCTTCCGCGGGCTAGTGGATTCCGGCGTGGTACAAAAATCCACCAAGGGTGTGGATATTTACGGCCGTCCCTACCATTTGGTGCGGGAGTTGCCGCGTGACTTTGCACTCAACCAGCCACTGGGTCCTTTCGCCCTAGCCGCGCTCTCGCTGCTGGATCCGGAAGCGGAGACCTATAATCTGGACGTCATTTCCGTGTTCGAGGCTATCCTGGATGACCCGCGCCAAGTGCTCATCGCCCAGCAGAAGCAGCGCCGCGGCGAAGAGATTGCCGCGCTGAAGGCGGACGGAGTGGACTACACCGACCGCATGAATATCGTGGAGGACATCACCTGGCCAAAGCCACTCGAGGAGCTTTTGGACCAAGCCTACGATACCTTCGCTGAAACCAATGCGTGGGTCAAGGAATTCGAGCTGCGTCCCAAGTCCGTGGTGCGCGACATGCTTGAGAACGCCATGACCTTCTCGGATTTGGTCGCAACGTACGGCTTGGCCCGCTCCGAGGGCGTGATTTTGCGCTACCTGACCGACGCCTGGCGCACCCTTAAGCAATCCATTCCCGATGAGTACAACACTCCGGAGCTAGAGGACATCGTAATTTGGCTAGGAGAGCTTATCCGCCAGGTGGACTCCTCGCTTGTCGACGAATGGGCGCAGATGGCCGGCGAAGACTCCCCCATCGACCAAGATACGGTGGACCGCGAGCTGGCCTTTGGCGTGGAGGACCCCACCGCGCTCACGGCCAATCGCCGCGCCTTTACCATCATGGTGCGAAATTACATGTTCCGCTTGGTGCAACTCTTCGCATTGGAAAAGGAAGACCGTTTGGCGGAGTTGCTCGATTACCTTGACGAGGTGCCGGACTTCGGCGCTATCCTCGATGACTACTTCGATGAATATGATGACATCGATTCCGGCCCCGAGGCCCGCGGACCGGAGTTCTTCCGCTTGGGCGATACTGACTCGCGTGCGTGGTCCGTACGCCAGATCATCAAGGACCCCGCCGGCGACCATGCTTACCAGTTCGTCGCTACGATAGACCTCGATGCCTCCGATGATGCCGGCGAAGTCCGTCTAGCAGACCTGCGCGTGGAGTACTAGCCAGCCAAAACGACAAAGCCGCCCTGGCTGCCACGCCCCGAGGAAGGGGACGTCGGCAAGCGCAAGGGCGGCTATAGGCCGGTTTTTAGCGGGCGGCCTCAATCTGGACGGCCTGTGCCACAGCCTGGACAACGGCCGCAACCTTGACGGCCTCCCAGACCTGCTCCTTGCTCAGGCCGGCCTCGTTGAGCTCGTGGGCGTGGGCACCCAGGCAGTGCTCGCAGCCATTGATGGCGGAAACTGCGGTATTCCACAGCTCAAAGTTGGCCTTTTCTACGCCTGGCTTGGAGATGATGTTCATGCGCAGGCCGAACTTAACCTGTGCGTAGTCATCGCCCAACCAACCCTTTGCGCGGTAGGCAACGTTGTTCATAGCCATAACGGTAGCTGCGCCGTAGGCTGCCTCGATGGCCTCCTCGGAGAGGTGCTCCTTTGCTTCTTCAGCGATTTCAGACAGCACGGTGTCATTGCGGGTTGCGGCAGCCGATGCCAGCAGGCAGCCCCAGAGCTGCTCCTCATTGAGGTCCTTGGAGCGGGTCAGAGCGCCCAGGTTGAGCTTCTGGTCCTTGGCGTACTCCGGCAGGGAGGACTTCAGATTATCAATAGACATAACTTTTCTCCTTTGCGGTTTTGATAGGAATTTTCTGCACTGGATTTAAAAGGAAACCCCGCCACGAAAGCGGGGCAAACCTGCATCTCAGTGAGATTTAGAGTGCGGACTGAACGACGTCCAGCTTGTTGATGTTCTTGGTGGGGTCGTTCTTCTCCCAGTTACAAGCGCAGACCTCTTCGGACTGCAGGGCGTCGAGCACGCGCAGCACCTCGTCTACGTTACGGCCAACAGCATCCGGGGTAACGGAGACGAACTGGATAACGCCATCTGGGTCAATGATGAAGGTAGCGCGGTCAGCAACGCCATCAGCGTTTTCTACACCCAGTGCGCGGATGAGGTCGTGGCGCACGTCGGAGAACATTGGGAAAGGAACTTCCTTCAGATCCGGGTGGGTTGCGCGCCAGTTGAAGTGAGCGAACTCGTTATCGGTGGAGCCGCCGAGAATCTGGGTATCGCGGTCCTGGAATTCCTCGTCCAGCTTGCCAAAGGCAGCGATCTCGGTCGGGCAGACGAAGGTGAAGTCCTTCGGGTAGAAGAAGACGACCTTCCACTTGCCCTCGTACTTGTCTAGGGACACCTGCTCGAAGTAGTCCTCCGGCTGGTTAGCGTTGACGTCGTGCAGGTCACCACCGGTCAGGGCGGTGAGGTTGAACTCTGGGAACTTCTCGCCGACGGTCAAAATAGGCATAGTCTTCAACTCCTTTATCAAAGGCTTTTCCTCTAAGTTTCCTGCCGCTTGCCGTACAAGCAGCGGGGCCGGACCGCATCCGGCCCAACACGATCAGTTATACCATCTTTTCCGCTCGCGTCAATAGCAAATCCTATAGGTAAGTGTTAGAGTAATAGGCATGCATAATAAAGAGTATCGCCCTACACTTGCTCAGCTGCGTACCTTCGTCACCGTTGCGGAAAACAAGCACTTTGGTACCGCGGCCGCCAAACTCGACATTTCCCAGCCCTCCCTCTCCCAGGGCCTCGTTGCCCTCGAACAGGGATTGGGCTTGCAGCTTATCGAGCGCTCCACCCGCAAGGTCATCGTCACCTCGGCCGGTGAGACCCTCCTCCCCTACGCCAAGGCAACACTTGAAGCAGCCGATACCTTCCTCGCCCACGCTCGCGGCGCCAACGGCACCCTTGCCGGCCCACTGACCATCGGCGTTATCCCCACCATCGCCCCCTACATCCTTCCCGATTTGCTCTCCATGCTTGCGGAGGCTTACCCGGATCTCGAGCCACGCTTCGTCGAGGAGCAAACCCAGCACCTCATTACCCGCCTGCGCAACGGTAACTTGGACCTTGCCATCATGGCCCTTCCTTCCGAGGCCACCGGCATGATCGATAGCCCGCTCTACACGGAGAAGTTCTCTATTGTTTGCCCGCCCAATCACCCCATCGCCGGCCGCGAGGATGTCGAGCTTGCGGAGCTTAAGGACCTAGATTTGCTGCTGCTTGACGACGGCCACTGCTTGCGCGATCAGGTCGTAGATCTCTGCCGCCACGCCAATATCAACCCTGCCGAGGCCACCAATTCCGTCACCCGTGCTTCCTCCCTGACCACCATCATGCAGCTGGTCATGGGCGGGCTGGGCTGCACCCTCGTCCCAGAATCCGCCCTGGCAACCGAATGCCACGGCAAGGATGTAGCCGTAGCCCACTTCGCCCCCGACGTCACAGCCGAGCGCGAGGTCGGCCTCGTCTTCCGCTCCTCCGCTGCCCGCAGCGAAGAATTCCGCGAATTCGGCACACTCATTACCTCCGCCTACAACAAGGCGATAGAGCGCTCCCAGCAGTAGCCGCAATCGGCAGTGCACACTGCCGCTAGTTGCCACTGGGCGTCGCCAAGCACGCCAAAGGCCACCGTCCCGAGCGGGAAACGGTGGCCTTTACCTATCTGGTGCTATACCTGCGGGAGGGTGTTGCGACCCGCGCACTGGCGGAACATGTGCGCTTGCGCCAATACTGTGACCGGATAAGCCACGATGAGGCCGATACCCAAAATCAAGCAACCGGCGATGATGATGAAAAAGTTCAAAACTGCCAGTAGCAACATTTGACCGTAGTTATTCTTACCTGCTTGAAAGCCCTTCTTCACGGCGTCACCAACGCTATCGCCATCGGCCGCGAACCATTGCATCAGCGAGAAGAATGGTTGGATAAAGAAGCTAATGAGCAAAAGCACGCCCATGATGCCCATGACGCTTAATACTGCCGCAGCTGCTTCGTCCTCCGTCATATTCTCGGCGTCGTTCAGCAACCCATAGACAGTTCCACCTACTGCAGCGAATCCAATGAGGCTCGCCACGGCCCCGATGACGAGCATGATGACCAGCGGCTGCCACCAACGCACGTTCTTAAACAGGTAGCCCCAACCAGTACGAGTGTCATCAATCTGGAAAAGCGCTAGGCGCATAATTACCACCGTCAATACAAGACTTAGGACAGTGGAAATGAGCTGAGAAACCGAAGAACCCGCGGTTGGCTCCTCCGAACCGGAGTAGTTCGCGGCATTAATGCCGCCAGCAATGGCTACAAAAACGATGCTTAGAACAAAAAGCGCTAAGGCTCCTAGGATCCACAGCTTCCAATTGCCAAAGACAGTCCTAAAAGCCCAAGAAACAGCATCTACTGCGGAGACCTTACCGGTAAACGGCCGCTGGCCTGCTTGGTAGCCTACATAGCCTTGGGTGTTTTCTTCATGGCTGCCGCCATAAGACGGAAGCTGACCGTAGTTTGGTCGGTCCTCGGGGTGATCGGTCGGTTCGTAGCGCGGAAAATCATCATTTCCACCCGAATACGGGTTCGTCATAACCGGGGTTCCTCCTTAAGGAATGCGAATCAGTGCATGGATAAGTATTTTCACTTTAACAACTTTTTCCTCATTTCTGGCGGGCAGGTAAACTCTGTGCCTAGTCATGACTATGAATGAACCCCCTTCCCGCGATGAACTTTTCGCTGCACTCGACAATGTCACCCTCTCTGAAGCCCGCTCCTTCCGACGCCGCTTGAAAAAAGCGCGTGCCCCAAAGGCATTGCAAGAAATCGGCGCTGATATCCATGCCGCCGCTGAGCGCGTCGCACTTAACGACGCCGCCGTTCCCACCATCACCTACCCCGACGCTCTCCCCGTCACGGCCCGCAAGGACGATATCGCCGAGGCCATTCGGGATAACCAGGTAGTCATCATCGCCGGTGAGACCGGTTCTGGTAAGACCACTCAGATCCCAAAGATCTGCCTTGAACTGGGTCGCGGCCGCCGCGGGTTCATCGGTCATACCCAGCCGCGCCGCATTGCAGCGCGCACCGTGGCAGAGCGCATCGCCTCAGAATTGGACCAGAAAATCGGAGAGTCCGTCGGCTACGCCATTCGTTTCGATGACCGCGTCTCTGAGACTACCGCCGTCAAGCTCATGACCGACGGTATCCTGCTCGCCGAGATGCAGCGCGATCGCTTCCTCAATAAATACGACACCATCATCATCGATGAGGCCCACGAGCGCTCCCTCAATATCGACTTTTTATTGGGCTATCTCAAGCGTCTTTTACCCAAGCGCCCCGACCTCAAGGTCATCATCACCTCTGCCACCATTGACCCAGAAAGCTTCGCCGCCCATTTTGCTGACGCCGACGGCAACCCCGCCCCCATTATCGAGGTCTCCGGCCGCACCTACCCTGTAGAAATCCGCTACCGGCCCCTCGAGTTTGAGGCCGGCGGAAAAGTTGTGGACCAAGATCCGCTCGACGGTTTGACCGAGGCCATCGAGGAGCTCATGCGCGAAGGCGAAGGCGATATCCTGTGCTTCTTCCCCGGCGAGCGAGATATCCGCGATGCCATGGAGGCCATCGAAGGCAAGAAGTGGAAAAACGTCGAGGTCACTCCCCTCTTCGGCCGCTTGTCAAACCAGGAACAGCACCGCGTGTTTAGCGAGCACCGCGGCCGCCGCATCGTTTTGGCCACCAATATCGCCGAAACCTCGCTTACCGTACCCGGCATCCGCTATGTCGTCGATACCGGCACCGCCCGCATTTCGCGCTATTCCACGCGCACGAAAGTCCAGCGCCTGCCCATCGAACCGATCTCGCAGGCCTCCGCCAACCAGCGCTCCGGCCGCTGCGGCCGCGTAGCCGAAGGCATCGCCATCCGCCTTTACAGCGAACAGGACTTTGAAAGCCGACCCGAGTTCACCGACCCGGAAATTCTGCGCACCAACCTTGCCAGCGTCATCCTGCAAATGGTTTCGCTCAAGCTCGGCGATATCGAAAAATTCCCCTTCATCCAGCCACCCGAGCACAAGGCCATTCGCGATGGCCTCACCCTCCTCCACGAGCTCGGTGCCCTCCAAGACAAGAAAGATAAGCCGACGCTGACCACCATCGGCCGCGATCTCGCCCGCATCCCCCTAGATCCCCGCATGGCCCGCATGCTCATTGAGGCCAATACCAACGGATGCCTCGATGATGTCATGGTCATCGTCGCCGCCATGACCATCCAGGACGTCCGCGAACGCCCCCTTGATTTCCAGGCCCAGGCCGACCAAGCCCACGCCCGTTTCAAGGACAAGACCTCGGATTTCTTGTCCATGCTCAAGCTTTGGGATTACATTAAGCAAACCCGCAACGAACAATCCGGCAATAAATTCCGCAAGCGCATGAAGCAGGAATTCCTCCACTACATGCGCATCCGCGAGTGGTTTGACTTGGTGCGACAGCTCAAGGACGTCGCCAAGCAGCTGGGCTGGACCTACCAGGAAGGCACCGAGCGGCGCTCCGATGATATCCACATGTCGCTGCTGTCGGGGCTTTTGTCCAATATCGGCGCCCGCGACTGCAATTCCAAGGAATTCCAGGGCGCGCGCAACACCCGTTTTCTGGTATTTCCCGGCTCGGCCTTGGCAAAAAAGCCGCCAGAGTTCCTCATGGCCGCGGAGCTGGTGGAAACCTCCCGGCTCTGGGCACGCGATGTTGCCGCCATCGATCCTTCCTGGGTAGAAAAGCTCGGTGCCAACCTGCTCAAGCACAACTACTCCGAGCCCACCTGGTCCCGCAAACGCGCAGCTGCCATCGCTCACCAGAAATCGACACTCTACGGCGTGCCCATCGTGGCCGACCGCACCGTGCCTTACCACCGAGTTGATCCCGCCGCCGCCCGCGATATGTTTATCCGCAACGCCCTCATCGCCGGTGACTGGAATACCCACCACGCCTTCTTCAAGGCCAATGCTCAAGCGCTTGATGACGCCGCCACATACGAAGAAAAGGCCCGCCGCCGCGGCCTCATCGTGGACGAAGACACACTCTTCGATTTCTATGACCAGCGCATCCCCGCAAAGGTAACCACTGGCCGCCACTTTGACTCTTGGTGGAAAAAAGAGCGCCGCCGCACACCTGAACTGCTGGATTTCGATCCAGCTAAGCTCATCGATGACTCCCACGACGTCACTGAAGAGTCCTTCCCCGACCACTGGCGCAAGGGTTCCGTCGACTACGAGTTGACCTACAGGTTCGAACCCGGCGATCCTCTTGATGGCGTCACCGTGATGGTGCCAATTCCTATGCTCGCAGGCTTGGATACCGAAGGGTTCGACTGGCTCGTTCCCGGCTTGCGTCTCGAACTCGTTACCGAGCTTATCCGCAGCCTGCCCAAGGCACTGCGCCGAACGGTGGTTCCCGCGCCCGAATTCGCCGAGCGCGCCATGGACCGCCTCATTCCTTATGAAGGGGCTATCACCCAGCAGCTTGCCGACGTCCTCCGCGAGCTCGGCGGCCAAGGCATCAACGCCACCGACTTCCAGCCCGGCAAGCTGCCTGCCCACCTGCGGATGAACTACGGGGCGATAGACAAACGTGGCAAAATCGTCGACTCTGACCGAGACCTAGCGGCACTCATTCGCCGCCAGGCCGGGCACATCAAATCCTCCGTGTCCCGTGTCTCTCGCACCTCCGAGTCCACCGCTGTTAGCGAATGGACCGACGATACTCTAGGCGCAATAGATGACACGGTCACTACCACCGTCGACGGCCACGAAGTTACGGCCTACCCCGCCCTAGTCGCCACCAAAGATGGCGTCGAGCTCAAGGTTCATCCCACCAAAGCCGCCGCAGACGCCGCGATGGTTACTACCACACTAACCTTGCTCATGCGCGAAATTTCGGTCAACCCTCCGCAAATGGTCAAGGGTCTACCGCTACAACAACGTGTAGCCGTTGACTCCTATCCGCACGGCGGTGCCGATGGCTTGGTCAACGACGCCCGCGTCGCTGCCATCCGCGATCTTATGCTAGAAGCCGGCGGACCGGTCCGTACTCCCTCTGCATTCCAGAAACTCAAACACACCGTCAAACCACAGGTTTCCGGACGTGTGCGTCAAGCCGTAGTAGCAATAGCGCCTGGACTCGCCGAATATTCCAATCTGCGAGCGGAACTCGCCCACTGGGATGGTCCTGCAATCGATGACATGCGTGAGCAATTAGACTTCCTCCTACCGCGTAACGCCATCACAGTCCATGGCATGTCGCATCTACGCCACCTGCCTCGCTATATCCAAGCTATGCGAATACGCCTCGAGGATATGAACCTTGACCCAGACCGCGATGCAGACCGCCAGGCCGAAATCGACAATGCCAAGGCCTACTTGTCCAACCGCCTGCGCAGCCTACCGGCCGGCCGCGAAAAGACGCGGGAGGTCAAGGACGTGCGCTGGATGATAGAGGAACTTCGGGTTTCCCTTTTCGCCCAACGCCTCGGCACAGCTCATTCGGTTTCGCTCCGCCGCATCCAGAAGGCGGTGGACAAACTGCGCTAGAAATCCTCGCGGTCGCGCCTCCGCATGAGCCGAATCTCGGATTCAAAGTCATCAGCGCTTTCAAACGACTTATACACGGAGGCGAAGCGTAAATAGGCCACCTCATCCAGGTCACGCAGTGGCTCCAAGATGGCCAAGCCAATTTCATTCGCGTTAACCTGCGAGGAGCCATGACCGCGGACGGTCTCCTCCACTTCTTGAGCCAGTTTCTTCAGAGCATCGTCACTAACGTCTCGCCCCTGGCAGGCGCGCCTCACGCCGCGAATCAACTTATCCCTGCTGAAAGGCTCTGCCAGACCGTTTCGCTTCACCACGAGTAGTACGGCCTTTTCAACCGTGGTAAAACGCCCCTTGCACGAAGCACACTCGCGGCGGCGGCGAATCGAGGCTCCAGCATCGACCACACGCGAGTCGATGACGCGGGACTGCTCATTATGGCAAAAGGGGCAATACACAGTGATCCTTTCGCTGACGTCGTTACGCCAGTAGTTTACTCACTTCCATGTCTATGCGGCCACTGGGCTTCGCCCCCACTGCTCCTCTTAACGCGATACTGCAGCTTCAACATGCTGCACGTCAGAAGCGGGCGGATGCGGCGCATTGCTGCCTTCCGCTCCAACTAATCCACCTACCAACGTGCCCACAAAGACCGCGACACCAAACACCGCACCTAATATATAGTTACCTGTGTTCGACCTAACCGCGCTGCTTCGTCCCCTTTTCGATATATTCTTGGAGCCCTCAGCAGCCGTACGATTCGAACGATATGTCGTTCGACTTTCCACCCGGAGAGTTCGAATATGTCGCGAATTGGCACCGCCATTCGCACTCCGACCGTCGTAATGAGCCACATCCCAGACAGACGCAGAGGGAACCACCACAGATCCTACAGAGTTACGATTTACCAGGTCATTACGAGAATTGATAAGCAGAGACATAATTTTCCTTTCGACGACTATGCCTACCGTAAGAGTCCAACACGACACACACCGTTAAACAGTCGTCATAATGTTCGATTTAGTTGGCACGTTCGATTTATAGCACCGCTTCGAACGTTTGTCCATCCCTGTGCGTAAATCTCGAACATCTGTACTTTTCGTGCTACAAATGACATGTGGCGATTTTCAACGCCGCCAGCTAACAGACCGCCGATAAAGCCATCCGAACCCTTCCTAGGAGCCAGTAATGGGCCGCAAGCCAAAGAAGACCACCGAGAAGACCGATTACGCTTCCCTATCCGATCGCCAACGACGAATCCTCAATGTCATTAGTGATGCCGTGATGCTGCGTGGCTACCCACCAAGCATTCGCGAAATTGGTGATGCAGCAGGGCTACAGTCCACGTCCTCGGTTGCCTATCAGCTAAAGCAACTGGAAGAGAAGGGATTCCTACGTCGCGATCCGAATAAACCGCGTGCTGTTGATGTCCGCCACCTCAATACCGACGATGGTGCGAAGAAGCCCGGACGCAAGCCTGCCAAGGCAGAGCAGCCAATACCAGAAGACGCAAGCGCCGTTTCCTATATTCCTGTCGTCGGACGCATTGCGGCCGGTGCCCCCATTACTGCCGAGGAAAACGTTGACGCCTACTTTCCTATGCCGGACGAGGTAGTCGGCGGGGGCGACCTTTATATGTTGCAGGTGGTTGGCGATTCCATGCAGGACGCCGGCATTCTCGATGGCGACTGGGTTATCATTCGCTCCCAGTCAGTAGCCGAGGAAGGCGAATTCGTCGCGGCCCTGCTGGATGGCTCTGAAGCCACCGTTAAGGAGTTCCACCGCGACTCTTCCGGTGTATGGCTACTTCCACACAATGATGCATACGCGCCAATCAACGGCGATGACGCCGAAATTATGGGAAAGGTCGTCTCCGTCTTCCGCAAGCTCTGAGGGAATATCAAGTCCATTATTTTTATACCCCGCAGGCCGTCTTTAATGACGTCTGCGGGGCCCATTTTTGTCAAGCCTCAACGCGAAAGCGACCTTCATTTGTTCACCCCCATTTTGGCACCTAATTGGACTCGGACACCAAAAGAGACGCAAATCCCAATTTCCCACTTTTGCTTTTGAACAGGTGTTTTGGTGTCAACAATCTATAACATAGCTGTGCAAATTTTTGCTTTAGTCCGTTTATTACCGATTTTTGAGACAATGGTTTAAGCAAAACAACATCGCCAGATTTTCATTTCCGCTAAACGCGGTGGCGATTCACCCCCGCGCCACGCAACGATGTTTTAGGTCCAAGGAGGAATCATGTACGCAGAAGAGCGGCGTCGCCAAATCGCTTCTCTCACCGCGGTTGAAGGCCGTGTCAACGTCACCGAGCTATCAGAACGCTTTGAAGTCACGGCCGAGACCATTCGACGAGACCTTGCTGTGCTGGACCGCGAGGGCGTCGTCCATCGCGTGCACGGCGGCGCGGTAGCCTCCCAGTCATTCCAAACTGCGGAGCTTACCCTAGATACCCGCCAACGTTCTGCCTCTGGGGCCAAGGCCGCCATTGCCCGAGCGGCCCTTGACTTTCTGCCCCGCGGCGGCGGAAGCATATTCCTTGATGCAGGCACCACCATCAATGCGTTTGCCGAGCTCATTGGGCAGCAGTACCCTCAAGCTCAATTTAATATTGTCTCCAATAGCTTGCCCATCGCTTTATCTTTGGCAGGCAACGGTGTACCGGACGTCCAGCTGCTTGGCGGCACCGTCCGCGCTATTACCCAGGCCGTCGTCGGCGATACGGCACTGCGCACGATGGCACTTATGCGCGCCGACGTCGCTTTTATCGGCACTAATGCCCTTACCCTGGATCACGGCTTGTCGACGGCCGACTCACAAGAGGCCGCCATCAAGTCCGCTTTCGTCACCAACGCCCACAAGGTCGTGGTGATGTGCGATTCCAGCAAGCTGGGCAATGATTATTTGGTCAGCTTCGCCGCAATCGCAGACATCGACGTCGTCATTACTGACGCTGCCGCCCCCGATTCCTTTGTAGAGGCGCTGCGCGAGCGCGAAATCGAAGTCGTGCTCGCCAGCGAATAACACCCTACCGCCCAGTTAGGCGAAGGACTCCATGCGCTCCACCACTGCGGTGCGGGCAGCATCTGGGCTCTCGGCGTCCAGCGCTACCTCAGCAAGCTGCTGGCACTGTTCCAGGGAAACTTCTGCCAACTGAGCACCAACGCCTGCCACTGCAGTCGAAGCAGCAGATAGCGAATTTACGCCCAGACCGGTAAGGACGCACGCTAGCATCGGGTCCGCCGCCGCTTCGCCGCATACACCCACCGCGACGTTATTGGCCTGGCCCACGATGCAAGTGTGCTGGATAAGGCGAAGCACCGCCGGCTGCCATGGGTCGGTGAGGTAAGCAAGCTGCGGAGAAAGGCGGTCCGCCGCCATCGTGTACTGGGTAAGGTCATTGGTACCAATGGACACGAAGTCAAGGTGCGGCATAATTTTATCCGCCATGAGCGCCGCGGCCGGCACCTCAATCATGGCACCGGCGGTCAGTCCGCGCTCTCGGCACAGGTTGGCAAACCACTGCGCTTCGGTGGAGGTCGCCACCATTGGAGCCATAACCCAAGTAGAGGCGTTTTCGTCGCGGGCTTCAGCCGCCTGCGCAATCGCGTCAAGCTGGCGGGTTAGCAAAGCCTCGTTATCGCGCGCGATGCGCAATCCGCGCACGCCCAAGGCTGGGTTCTCCTCAGAGGTCAGCGTGGCATAAGAGATTGGCTTATCGGAGCCAGCATCCAAAGTACGCACGACAACCTTGGATTCGGGGAAAGCGTTGAATACCTTGCCATAAATCTTGGCTTGGTCTTCTACGCTTGGCTCCTCGCTAGCAGATAGGAAGGACAACTCCGTGCGGTATAGGCCGATGCCCTCTGCTTGAGACTCGGAAGCGATGCGGGCGGCGTTGCCATCGGCAACGTTGGCAAGCAACTGCACGCGGTGGCCATCCTTGGTTTCAGCAGGTCCACGCCACTGGGCAACGCGTGCTGCGCGTTCGCGGTACTCGGCCACTGCCTTGGTAGAAGCCTCTTCGTCGGCGCCACAGGTCACGGTGCCAACCGCGCCATCTACGAATACCAGCGTGCCGCTTTCAATATCGGTCAACGCAGAGCCGACCGCCACGATGCACGGGATATCCAGCTGGCGGGCGATGATAGCCGTGTGGCTCGTGGGACCGCCCAGCTCGGTAACAAGTGCCTTGATGTGTTTGGTATCCAGCGTCGCGGTATCGGCCGGGGCCAAGTCGTCAGCGAAGAGCACGGCCTCGCCGTCTACCAACGGCAGCCCTGGCTCATCCTCGCCGCGCAGCTCTGCAATGACGCGGTCGCGCACATCCTTCAGGTCGGTGGTGCGCTCGGCCATCACGCCGCCGGCAGCCTCGAACATGGTGACAAACTTATCGGTGGCACCGACAGTAGCGAACTCCGCATTCCTACCGGTGCGGATATTCTTGCGCACAGCCTTGTGCCAGCCACGGTCCTTGACCATGCCGGCCGTTGCGGTGAGAACTTCCGCCGCCTGACCTTCTGCGGCGGCTGCACGCTGCTCTAAGCGGCCAGCTACCGTATCTATGGCCGCAAGAAAGCGGTCATATTCTGATTCACTCGCTTGCTCTGGGTCGATGCTTCCCTCGGTTGGCAGGGCCGGGCGAGGGCGGACCCACACGGCTTCAGCGTAGGCGACTCCAGCAACGACTCCGGTGCCTTTAATTGTGGACTCAGACGCGTTTTCCATGAGCGTACTTCCTTCGAAGATAGCGGTTTATTAACTTCCAGAACACCACAAATCGGATAGAAAAGCAATGTATACCACAGGAATTCTGTTGACTTTCGGACACAATCGGACAAGAATCAACATTAAGGGCGGGCCATGCCCTAAGGTTCTCTCCAACGGCGTTCGGCCCCCAATATACAACCTGCGAAAGGGACGACTTGATTCTCACGCTGACCCCCAATCCCAGTATCGACGCCACCCTTGTTCTCAGCGAGCCTTTGACCTCCGGTGATGTCCACCGCGCTAGCGAAGTCACACAGGTTGCTGGTGGAAAGGGCGTAAACGTCACCCATGCCGTGCACCTGGCCGGCGAGCAATCCTTAGCGCTTTTTCCAGCCCACGACTCCGATTCCTTCCTGAATCTTATCCACTCGGCGGGACTGCCCTCCTCTGCCATTACCATGGATGGTTCCATACGCGTCAATACCACCATCACAGAGCCCGATGGCACCACTACCAAGGTCAATGGCCCAGGCCCCGTGCTTTCCGACGCCGACGCCCAAGCCATCACCTCCACGCTTACCGCCCGCGCACTCGCGGCCGACTGGGTTGTGCTGGCAGGTTCCCTGCCACGCGGCGTGGATACTGATTGGTACTGTGACCTCATTTCCGCCGTCCGCGCGGCCGCACCACAGGCCCGCATCGCTGTAGACACCTCCGATGCACCAATGCAGGCCATCGGTGAAAACCTCGAGTCTGCGGCACCTGATCTGATTAAGCCCAACGGTCTAGAACTCGGCCAGCTCACCGGTACCGACGGCCGCGAACTGGAAGAGCAGGCCGCGCGCGGCGATTATTCGGGGGTGGTTCGCGCGGCACGGGACGTCGTCAAGCAAGGCATCGCAGAAGTGCTTGTCACTCTCGGCGGCGCCGGCGCTGTGCTGGTTACCGCTGATGGTGCTTGGGCCGCCACTCCCCCTCCAGCCACGGTGAAATCCACCGTAGGTGCCGGAGACGCCGCACTCGCCGGATACCTTCTTGGTCGCACCGCTGGTAATTCACCGGCCGATAGTCTTGCGCGATCCGTAGCCTATGGAACCGCGGCTGCCTCTAAGCAGGGCACACAATTTCCCCACCCAGAAGAAATCGATATCGCTAATACATCCGCTCACTCGCTAGCCTCAGGAGCGCCCTAACATGGCTTCCGAACTCATCACTACCGATCTTGTCGCGCTTGACGCCGACTTTGGCGACAGCGTCGACTCCGTCATTACCAACCTAGCCACGCTAGTGCATGACACCGGCCGAGCCACCGACATCGCCGGATTAGCCCAGCCCGCTATCGACCGCGAGGCTAAAGCCGGCACCGGCGTGCCCGGCGGCGTTGCCATCCCGCACTGCCGCTCCGAAGCCGTGACAGAACCCACCCTCGCGTTCGCCCGCTTAAGCCGCGGTGTAGATTTCTCCGGCCCTGACGGCGACGCCCAGTTGGTCTTCCTCATCGCCGCTCCGGCCGGTGGCGGCAAGGCCCACCTGAAAATTTTGTCCAAGTTGGCCCGCGCCCTTGTGCGCAAGGACTTCCTCGAGGCACTTCGCAACGCACCCACCAAGGAAGAAATCGTCCGTCTCGTACTGGACGTAGTCAACGCAGAAAAGCCAAAGAAGAAGCCGGTCTCTGAATCGACAGGAACCGCCGCTGGCGCCGCCGGGGCTGGGGCCGGCGCTGCAGCAGCCAACGGCGCTTCCTCGGCCGCAGCTCCAGCTAGCACCGAATCTTCGGCCGATGTCACCCGCATCGTGGCCATTACTGCCTGCCCCACCGGCATCGCACACACCTATATGGCCGCCGACGCACTGACCCAAACCGCGGCCGAGCGTGACGACGTCGCGCTGACCGTAGAGACCCAAGGCTCGTCAAATAATGAGTCTGTCTCTCAAGCCACCATCGACGCGGCCGATGCAGTTATTTTCGCCACGGACGTCGGCGTGCGCGATCGCGAGCGCTTCGCTGGCAAGCCGGTTATCGAGTCTGGCGTCAAACGCGCCATCAATGAACCCGGCACGATGCTCGACGAGGCGATCGCAGCCGCGCACAACCCCCACGCGCACAAGGTCTCCGGCACTGCTACCCGCGCCAATGCGGAAGAAGAAGGCAAGTCTCTTGGTTGGGGCAAGCGCATCCAGCAAGCCATTATGACCGGCGTGTCTTATATGGTCCCGTTCGTTGCGGCCGGTGGTCTGCTACTCGCCCTCGGCTTCCTTTTCGGTGGTGCCGATATGGCAAATGGGTGGCAGGCACTATCGACGGACTTTTCGCTCGGCAACCTCCCCGGCCATGACGTGACCGTTGACGGCGAACTCATGCACTTCGAGCGCTCCGGGTTCTTGCTCTATCTCGGCGCTGTTCTCTTCGCCGTCGGCCAAGCGGCTATGGGCTTTATTGTCGCCGCGCTGTCGGGCTATATCGCCTACGCTCTCGCCGGCCGTCCGGGCATCGCCCCAGGCTTCGCGGGCGGCGCGATCGCAGTCACTTTGGGCGCTGGGTTCATCGGTGGCCTGGTAACCGGTCTTCTGGCGGGCTTTATCGCCATGTGGATTGGCAATTGGAAGGTGCCACGCTGGCTGGGCTCGCTCATGCCGGTCGTCATCATCCCGCTGCTTACCTCGCTAATCGTCGGCCTTGCAATGTACCTGCTGCTGGGTGCACCGTTGGCAGCCATCATGGACGGCCTGCAAAATTGGCTATCGTCTATGTCCGGCTCCTCGGCCGTGCTCCTTGGCATCATCCTCGGCTTGATGATGTGCTTCGACCTGGGCGGCCCAGTCAATAAGGCCGCCTACCTCTTCGCAACGGCCGGGCTTTCCACCGGTGACGAATCCTCCATGCAGATCATGGCCGCCGTCATGGCTTCCGGCATGGTTGCACCGATTGCACTGTCGCTAGCCACGTTCATCCGCAAGTCGCTGTTTACCCCTGCCGAGCAGGAAAACGGCAAGTCTGCTTGGCTGCTGGGCTTGTCCTTCGTTTCCGAGGGTGCTATCCCGTTCGCAGCGGCCGACCCGTTCCGCGTCATCCCTTCGATGATGGCCGGCGGCGCGGTAACTGGCGCGATTTCGATGGCCCTGTCGGTCGGTTCCCGTGCTCCGCACGGTGGCGTGTTCGTCTTCTTCGCCATCGACCCGTTCTGGGGCTACCTCGTTGCCATTGCGGCCGGCGTGGTGGTCTCGACCGCAGCGGTCCTGGCGATGAAGCAGTTCTGGCCCAATAAGGCCGTCGAAGAAGCCGCCCAGAACGTGGCGGCATAACCCAAACACTCGTACACTGGATTGTAAAAATCCCCGTAAGAAAGGATAATTCCATGGCTTCCAAGACTGTAAAGGTTGGCTCCTCCGTAGGCCTGCACGCACGTCCCGCATCCATTATCGCGGACGCTGCTGGCGAGTTCGATGAGGATATCTTCCTTAACCTCGTCGGTGACGATGATGAGGATGAGACCGACGCTGCCTCTTCCCTGATGATCATGGCTCTTGGTGCAGAACAGGGCGATGAGGTGACCGTTACCTCTGATAACGAAGAAGCAGTGGAAAAGATTGCTGCTCTCATCGAGAAGGACTTGGATGCTTCCTAAGCTCTAAAACGGTTAGACTTTAGGCTCCCCACCCGTGCGGTGGGGAGCTTTTCGCTTTCCGACGCCACCTATCCCCACGGTGGCACCCATGTCACCTGCCCGCGCACCCGGGCAAGTCGGCCTCGGCTAGGCGGAGCATTAGGGTCATCGTCGTTAACGCCGTTGTGGTAAGGACAGCACGTCATGAGGTTCGCAGCGTTAGTTTCGCCGCCGTGCTTCCAGGCTCTTAGATGGTGAATTTGGCATTTATCGGCGGGAAAGTTGCAGCCATCCCAGGGGCAGACAGGATTGACCGCAGCCGCCATCAGCCGCTGTTTGTCATTGGCCAGCCGCGAGGTTCGGTAAAGGTTTACCGGCCCCTCGTGCGGGTGTACGAGGGTGACATAGCCGTGGTCGCTTAGTGTGCGTGCCACCAGCTCCGCGCCTGTCATTCGAGCGCCGTTGGTGAGCTGGAGGGTGATTTCCTCGCCGCCACCGTCGACTATGCAGTCGAGCTCGTCAAGGGTGAGAACCACCTGTGTCGTCACCGTTGTGCGCGACGCATCCGCCTTGCCGAAAAAGAGGTCTTTGGCAGATTCCAACGGTTTATTGGCATCTAATGCGGCATGCATATCCGCCACATCGGCCGAGTCCCCGGTAATGGTCAACGACCACGGGCCGCCGGAACGACGGGTAATGCGCACGCCCTTTTCTGGTGCGCGGCGCGGGCGCAGTTCGCGTACCAACGCCCGAGCTCGCTTTTCCAGTGCCGTGGCGCTACCGCGAAAGGCACACAGTTCGGAGCGCAGGGTCCAGGCGTCGCGCTGCGTCGGCAAGCGCAGGGCATATTTTTCAATGAGCAGCAGCACGTCGAGGGAATGCGTTGTTTGCCGCGCCGCCCGTTGTTTGGCAGAAAAGCCGCACCGGCCAAAGTAGGTATCGCACAAACGCAGCAGGTCGCGCGCGGCTATATCGGAGGCTCCACGCGCGATGAGCTGGCGATCACTAAGGCCTTGAGCGGCGGCGACGATGTCCATGCCGGCGCTCACAGCGTTTAAGTATGCGTCCAATGCGGTCATGCCGCTGAGTTAAACAGCGCCCGCAAGCCTGCGCGAGCCACGCACCGGCGCGGTGTGGATAACCCGCGTTGGCTCGTCAACAACAATGCCCACCGCGGCCGCGCGACGGGCAGTTATCCACAGCTAGGAAGTTAGTACTTGGCGCTATGGCCCTCGCCGACGGAATCGTACAGCTTCTTCATACTCGGATAAGCCACGATGATGCCCACCGAACCCCAAGCAATGCCCTCGAGGGAGACCCCGCCAACAGTTAAGGTCAGGTTGCCAATGCCGGCAATGAGTGCCACTGCGGCCGCAGTCAGGTTGACCGGATTATTGAAATTGACCTTATTGTCCATCCAGATGCGCACGCCCAGCATGCCGATGAGTCCGTAAAGCACGATGCAGGCGCCACCGAGAACGCCGGTCGGGATAGTAAAAATCAGTGCTCCAAACTTCGGCACGAAAGCCAAAAGGATGGCGGTAAAGGCTGCTACCCAGTACGCGGCCGTGGAATAAACGCGGGTGGCAGCCATCACGCCAATGTTTTCGGCGTAGGTCGTAGTACCAGAGCCACCGAAACCACCGGCAAGGGTGGACGCGAGACCATCGGCAATCAGCGCGTCACCGGCCAAGTCATCCAAGTCGCGCTTGGTCATTTCAGAAACGGCCTTGACGTGACCGACGTTTTCCGCGATGAGCACCACCAGCACAGGAAGCGCCACGGCGATGGCGGAAATGTTGAAGGAAGGCGCGTGGAATTCCGGCAAGCCTACCCACGGAGCGGCATCGATGGCCGCGACGGCGTCATCGCCTAGGTTGCCGGTAAGCGCAGCAAAGACCCAGCCAGCGACCACACCGAGCAGGATAGATAGGCGCGAGACCATGCCGCGCCCGGCGACGGTAGCAAGCAGGATGACGAGCAGTGTCACCGCCGCCACGAGCGGCTGGGAGGCAAAGTTTTCGGCCGCATTCGGTGCCAGGTTCAGGCCGATGAGCGCTACAATCGCCCCAGTCACGGCCGGCGGCATGACGGCATCAAGCACGCGACGGCCGGCGATCTTTACGGCCACACCCACCGCGGCCAAGACGAGGCCAGTAACCAGAATGGAGCCTGCCTGCGCGGCGATACCGTACTGCTGCGAAGCCGAGAGCGGCGCGATAAACGCAAAGGAAGAGCCGAGGTAAGACGGCAACCGGTTGCGGGTGATAAGCAGGAACAAAATGGTTCCGAGGCCGGAAAAGAGCAGCGTCGTATTGACGGGGAATCCGGTCAGGGTAGGAACCAACAGCGTGGCACCGAACATGGCTACCACGTGCTGCATGCCGATGCCGATGGTACGACCCCAACTAAGTCGTTCTTCCGGCGCTACGACCGCGCCCGGTGCAATCCTTTTACCGTCTCCGTGGACAGTCCAACCTTTTAAGCTCACGAGCCTTAATTATGGATCACCCGAGCCGGTTTTAAGAAACTTCCTCCACGATGAATTCGGCGAGCTCGCGGGCGGTGGGTCCGGGAAGGCGGACGTCGACAAGCGTGCCATCGGCCGTATATTCCTCGTGGCGCACCGTGCCCTCGGCATGTACGCGTGCCACAATATCGCCGCGTGTGAAGGGAACCTGCAGTTTTACGTGGCTATCGCGGGAGTTGAGGAAAAGCTCTACGCGCGCGGTCAGCTCATCGATTCCCTCACCCGTGCGCGCGGATACGTAGACAACATCCTCGTGGTCGAGAACGTGGCGCAACTCAGCAAGTACCAGCGGATCGGCTTGGTCGATCTTATTGATCACAATAATTTCGGGCGGTGCTTGCTCGCCGGTTGCTGAGACGATGTCATATATTACCTGGTTTACCGCCTCGATCTGCTTGAGCGGGAATGGGTCAGAGCCGTCGACCACGTGCAACATAATATCGGCGGCCAACACCTCCTCGAGGGTGGATTTGAAGGCCTCGACGAGCTGTGTGGGCAGGTGGCGGACAAAGCCGACAGTATCGGTAAAGACGACTTGGCGGCCGTCGGCAAGCGTGGCACGACGGGTGGTGGGATCCAAGGTGGCAAAAAGCGCGTCCTCTACCAGCACGCCGGCGCCGGTCATGGCATTAATGAGCGAGGACTTTCCGGCGTTGGTATAACCGGCAATCGCAATCTGGGCGATGGTCGAGCGCTGCCGCTTGGAGCGTTTGACCTCGCGCGCGGTCTTCATTGCGCGCAGTTCTTTGCGCAGGCGGGCCATCTCCGTACGGATGCGACGCCGGTCGGTCTCAATCTTGGTCTCACCAGGACCACGCAGGCCCACGCCGCCGTTGGAGCCGGCACGGCCGCCAGCCTGACGCGAAAGGTTGCCGCCCCAACCGCGGGTATGGGTATAGAGGTATTCCAGCTGCGCCAAGGACACTTGGGCCTTGCCTTCTTTGGACTTGGCGTGCTGAGCGAAGATGTCAAGGATGAGCATCGTGCGGTCAATGACCTTGGTATTGAGAGCACGCTCGAGTGCGGTGAGCTGACCGGGGTTGAGCTCGCCATCGCAAACCACGGTATCGGCGCCGGTGGCCTCAACGATGTCGCGCAGTTCCTGAACCTTGCCGGAACCAATAAAGGTACCGGAGTCAGGTTTATCGCGCTTTTGGTAGATCATCTCTACGACTTCGGCACCGGCGGTTTCGGTCAGCGCCGCCAGCTCGTCCATGGTGGCTTCCACCTCGGCCACGGTGCCCTCAGTCCACACGCCAACCAAAATGACGCGCTCAAGGCGCAGCTTGCGGTACTCCACCTCATAGCCGTCGGTGGTGTCCTCGGCCCGGATGGTGGTCTCACGGGTGACGCGGCGGAAAGCATTGCGTTCGGCTAGGTCAAGGTCACCGGTTGTGGGCGTCGCCTCTGGTGCGGTTGGGGCGTCGTTATCGCGGAAGGCGCGGGCGAGGAGATCGTCGTTATTATGCTGGGAAAATTCGGTCATACTACCCTTCATTTTGGCACGTTGCGGCCGAAAGCGGGAATTGCGGATTCTGGGCTGGGCCTACAAGGCGATACAATGGCGGGCATGAACGTTAAGGACACTGGGGTGAAGCAGAATACCGAGATGCAGGCTATTGGCCTCAATTTCGAGCGCTGGCAGGATGCCGTCGAGGCCGCTATCGCCAGCGACCGCTTGGCCGTAACCGGTGAGGTACGCGGCGGCCAGCTGATTCAGTTCACCGATCCATCGGGCGCGCAGCTCAATATCCTTGCTGTGGAGCCTTTTGCCACCTTCATTGGGTTCAATGCCGTTACCCAGGGGTTTGCCCACGTGGAAATGGTCAACGATGTCCTCGCACTGCTGGAAATTATCGATCCCTTTGGCACCACCATTGCCCAGGCCACTGCAAACTTGGCGCAGGGGCCTTTGCTTGCCGACGAACCCTTGCAGCAATGGCAACAGATTTCCCTGACCGCCATGGGTCTTGATGTGCGCACCTACGAGTCTGCCGATGCCTATGAGGCGGCCGAGGGCGAGTTCCCAGCGCTCTTCGAGTCCGCGGGGGCAAAGGTGATTTCCTCCGGCTCCGGTGCGGAAGTGCCCACCCCGGCTGCAACCTTTGCGGCGCGCGTCATGGAATCTGAGTGGCGTACCAATGAGCTCACCGGCGAGAAATTCGCCCACCTCGTCATGGATGGCCTCTTCCCCTTCGACCTATGCCTGCCAGCGGGGGGCGGCGAGCTGCCCGCGAAGGACTCTGTTGTGGCCGGCACCGCCATGCTTACGGCCTCCATTGAACTGCCCTCCGGTGGGTGCGGCGATGGCGCAGGCTGTGGTTGCGGCTCCGGTGGCTGTGGCTGCGGCGGGCACTAAGGACAACCCGAAGGACGAGTGGAATAGCTGTGTGGATGCCCT
This sequence comes from Corynebacterium curieae, assembly GCF_027570035.1. Classification (GTDB taxonomy): domain Bacteria; phylum Actinomycetota; class Actinomycetes; order Mycobacteriales; family Mycobacteriaceae; genus Corynebacterium; species Corynebacterium curieae. The sequence goes on from NZ_JAKMUU010000001.1 coordinate 292,112, forward strand.
TCCCTGAAAATGCGAGAAACCGCCGCGTGCTGGTTCTCGTGCTGATCCTATTGGGATCAGTGGCGGTTGTGACGACCCTAAAAATCCCCGGGGTTTTCATCGCGGCACTGCTTATTGCCGCAGCGCTACTCATGCTCCATACTCGGCCGGACGCCTCGGAGCAGGCGGCACTGCGCAGCTCTATTCGGCTCTCGGCCGAAGACATCGAAGACGTCATGGCGGACTACGAGGAGTTCCAATCCTCCGAGGCGGCGGAAAAAATTGCGGACCGCACGCTCTACCGGCCGGCGCTATTAGATTTGGATTGTTCCGATCCCACAATCGAGGCCTTCCATTACGAGATTTCCGGCGCACGGCGCTTCCTTCGCCGACTCAACCTGCGCGTTAACGCGGAAGAAATCAGCACCAATGAGCTGGAATCGCTGCTCAAGGTTACCGATGAGCGCGCTCGCGAGCTCAAAGAAACGTGGTTGTCCGCCCGCCGTGCTGCCTTCACGCTTGGGCCGAAGTACGAAAAGAATGAAGTGAAAAATCGTGCGCTGCGCCGCCAAGCCCTCGAAGAGCAAGCATTCGAGGAAGGCGAAGGACGCAGCGCCTAAGCACTAACCACGCAGGCTGCGGTCTAGAGCGCGGTCTCGCCGGTGGCGACGATGGCGGACGGGCCGGTCAAACGCGAGCCGCCCTCATAGATTTCCACGGTGACTTCACCGCCGGGCACCTGCACGTGCACGGTGCCGTGGGGGGTAGTGGTGTGGTCAACGGCGGCGTCGGCAAGCGCGGCGGTTGCGGCCGCCACGGTGCCGGTGCCGCAAGAGCGCGTCTCTCCCACCCCGCGTTCGAAGACGCGCATGTGTACGTGACCATCGCGCAGTGGGGTTACCAGCTCAACGTTCACGCCAGCTGGGAAGAAATCCGCATCGATGACCGGCTGCTCCAAGGTCTTGGCCGCAAGGCTGTCTGCGTCCAGCCCGGGCACCACGACCGCAAGGTGCGGGTTGCCCATGTCGACGCCTAGGCCGGCGTAACTCTCACCGGCCATAGACGCAGTGGATACGCCAGTTACTTCGGCCGGACCCATCTCCACGGTGACCTCGGCCGCATGCTCATCACACGAATGCACCGTAACTTGCTTGGCGCCAGCGCGGGTGCCGATGGTGAACTCGTCCTCCTCTACAAGGCCGTGTGAGCGCAGCCAATGGGCGAAGACGCGAGTGCCATTGCCGCACATCTCCGCCACGGAGCCATCGGCATTGCGATAATCCATGAACCAGTCATCGGGCGCGATGCCCTCGGCCAGGGCCTCGATCTCCCCGGCCGCCAGCAAGGCGTCTGCGCGCACGACGCGCAGCAACCCATCGCCGCCGATACCGGCGCGGCGATCGCACAGCGCCGCTACGCGCTCGGGTGCAAGCGGCGTGGCTGCCGCGTGGTCCTCGACGATGACGAAATCGTTCTCAGTTCCGTGGCCCTTGGCAAATTTCATGCCCCCTACCCTAGCGCGCGCATCGCCTGGGCGGTCGTATCGCCCGCAGCATCCAACCACTTAATGCGCTTATCGCGTCTAAACCAGGAGCGTTGGCGGCGCACGTAGCGCCGGGTGCCCGTGATGGTGCGCTCGACGGCCTCGTCCCAGCTTAGTTCGCCGCGTTGGGCCTGGAATACCTGTGCATAGCCGATGGCGCGGCCGGCGGTGGAATCGGCCACCAAGCCTTGGGATTGGAGGCGCTCGACTTCCTCGATGAGCCCGCGCTCAAACATCTCGCGCGTGCGCAGCTCAATGCGCGGATTAAGCCAGTCTGCAGTGGTGCGAAGGCCGAGCAGACGGGTGCCCCACCGCGGCGGAGCATCTTTCGGCGGCTGGCTGGCCTTATAGGGCTTGCCGGTTAATTCAATGACCTCAAGTGCGCGGACCGTGCGGCGCGGATCCTTATCCTCAATGATGGCGGCCGCGGCCGGGTCCACCTGCGCCAGCTCCTCGTGCAGGGCATCAGTGCCGATTTCTACGCGCCGAGCCTCATACTTGGCGCGCACTGTGGGGTCGGTGGGCGGGAACTGCCAGTCGTCGACAAGCGCTTGGGCATAGAGCATGGAGCCACCGACCAAAATAGGTGTCTTGCCGCGGGCCATAATCTTCTCGACGTCCCCGATGGCATCGCGTTGGTAGCGCGCCACGGAGGCGGTGTCGGTCACATCCCAAACATCGAGCTGGTGGTGCGGGATTCCCTTGCGCTCGGCCGGGGTCAGCTTGGCGGTGCCAATATCCATGCCGCGGTAGAGCTGCATGGAATCGACGTTGACCACCTCGCCGTCTAGTTCATGCGCAAGTGCGAGCCCCAGTGCGGATTTGCCGGAAGCGGTAGGGCCAAAGACTGCAATTGGGCGCATTAGACCTCCCAGCCTGCAACGTAGCGGCCGACGCCCAAGGTAGCGTCGGTGGCGAACAACTGCTTCTTCTTAGGATCTAGGCTCGCCAATTCCTCCCACAGCGCGGGCTCTATCACGCCGCGCTGGGAGAGCCACTCGCCTGCCTTGCTTGCCGACGCCCCCATGAGCACCTCTTCGCACCACTCGTGCGCCTCCTGGGCTTCCGGAACGAGCGCCAAGGGGGCGCGCTCGGTCAGGCCCGCGCTGCCATCTGCCACGACGACGGTTAGCGCTTCTGGGTCAGGTTGGCCGATGCGCTCCCGGCTAGCCCGTGTGCGCAACTGCGGCACGCTGTGTAGTACGTACCGGGCCATTATCTCGGGCAGAAAATTACCGCCGCCAAGATCTGTAGCCGCACCCCACGCCTTTAAGCTGCCGGTGTGCGCGGTGTACCAGCGATTATCTTGGCTGCCGACAATATCGACGGCCGTTATGCCTGCCGCCGCAGCCTCCACCGCGAGGGTGCGGGCAGCGGCAAGCAGCGCGCGGGAGGCAGCGTCATGAGCAGATAGCTCCACGGCCAGCGCCGGTGAGGCTGGCATTACCATGAGATTGAACATTATTCCTCCATACTATCTACCCAAGTGGAGGTAATTAAATAGAATCTGGGCGCGCACGGGATATTCGCGGTAATGTATCCAGTGATTTTATCCGGCAGCCGTGACGCGCGGCGATCTATGCATAGGAGGGCTTGTCATGTCTCCCATCCCTACCCCAGGTTCCATGCCCAAGAAGGGCCCTCGCCCCACCGCAAAGCCTGTTCCAGTTCAGGCCCCACGCAAGAATGACCCGGCCAAGTGGGGACGAGTCGACGCGGATGGTTCCGTCTTCGTTTCTGCTCCGGAGGGCGAACGCAAGATCGGTGAGTGGCAGGCCGGCACCCCCGAGGAGGGCCTCCAGCACTACGGCGCGCGCTACGATGATCTCTCCACCGAAATTGAACTGCTCGAGGCTCGCCTGCGCGCCAACCCTAGCGAGGCCGCCGGCATTAAAAAGACCGCGGCGCAGTTGCGCGAGACCCTGCCCACCGCTGCCGTAATCGGCGATATCGCAGCCTTGGACCAACGCCTTAGCGCCGTCATCGATCACTCGGTAGAAGCCGGCGAGCAAGCCCAAGCCGATAAGGAGCGCCGCCGCGCGGAAGCCATCGCCGCCAAGGAAAAGCTGGCTGCTGAGGCAGAAGAGATTGCCGAAAACTCTACCGAATGGAAAGCCGCCGGTGACCGTATCCGCGCCATCTTAGAAGAGTGGAAGCAGATCAAGGGCATTGACCGCAAGACCGATGATGCCCTGTGGAAGCGCTACTCCCGCGCCCGCGATTCCTTCAACCGCCGCCGCGGTTCCCACTTTGCCGAGCTAGACCGCGCCCGTGCGGCCGCTCGCAAGAAGAAGGAAGAACTGGTCGAGCGCGCCGAGGCCATCCAAGATTCTACCGATTGGGGCCCTACCGCCCGTGCCTACCGCGATCTGATGACCGAGTGGAAGGCCGCCGGCCGTGCCCCGCGCGAGGTTGACGATAAACTCTGGGCCCGCTTCCGCGCCGCTCAAGACAGGTTCTTTGATGCACGCAACGCCGTTAATGATGAGCGTGACCGCGAGTTTGCGGAGAATGCGAAGGCCAAGGACGCGCTTATCGCCGAATATGACAACCAGATTGATCCCTCCAAGGGCATCGAGGGAGCTAAGGCCAAGCTGCGCGAGTTGCAGGAAAAGTGGGAGGAGATTGGCTTCGTTCCACGTAAGCAAGTGCGCGAATACGAATCCAAGATTGAGGCGCTAGAGCAGCGCGTTAGTGAGGCGGAAGAGTCCGAATGGCGCCGCACTGACCCAGAAGCACAGGCACGCGTAGCGCAGTTCCAGGCCAAGGTGGATGAGTTTAAATCCCAAGCTGAGGCCGCTGAGGCTAAAGGCAATGCCAAAAAGGCCGCGGATCTGCGCGCGCAGGCCGAGCAGTGGCAGGCTTTTGCCGACGCCGCCGCTAACGCCGTCAATGACAAGTAGTGCACCTCGTCCACATTGCGCGGCCTCCGCGGCCGCCGCACTCAGCTACCGTTGACGCTCGGCCGACAGAACCCGCAGATTGCATCCGCAGCTTCGTATTCTGGGCCAACCTTGCTGCCCAAGAAGCCAGCGGCGATGCTGCAGCGTCAACCTCGCCGGGCCGTGTGGTGCAGCGCCTGCAAGGTTCTAGCGAATCCCAGACCTATCTCTTTGCCGTAGTGGAGGGAAACTCCACCCTTGGGGAAGTTTCCGAGCTTGGGCTGCCACTCATTCCGGCAGTAGAGCCGAGCCCGGAACTGGATTACCTGGGATTCATCCACATCAGCTTGCCTCTCTTGGAAGAACGCGACGCCGCAGAAATTGAATGCGTGCTGTGCGATTTGCCTCTCCCCGGAGAACAGCTCGATGAAAAGGGGCGGAAAATAGCCGAGTGGATGGCGACAAAGGCACTGGAGCTCGCTCGGCAGCTCGGCCGTACTGTAGCCCACGTGGGTCTTTTGCATCCTCCAGGCACGAACCCAGACTATGACGCCATGGGAAGCATCTACCGCGAGCTCGGCTTCACGCAAAAGCATGCGGAGCACCAGTTGGTGATGGACATACCGGAAAGCCCCGTGGCAGCACTGCTCCCAGCGGGAATTACCGCTCGAGTGTGGCCCGATTATGATATCCCGGAACAATACATCGACGAGGTCATGCGGCTGCTTAGCCTAGCGTCCAAGGACGCTGAGACCGGGGACCTTACGGTGGAGCCCATCGTGTGGACACGAACCCGGCTCCGCGAAGCCCACAGCCGCCTGCGTGCGCGCCGCGGCCACACGCTCCTCGTCGCGCTCACAGCCGATGAGGGGAATATCCTCACACTGACAGAATTGGCTCGGCACGAAGACGCAAATCCTGCGGTATGCGAGTGGACTCTCACTGTCACCGATCGCCCACATCGCCGCCGCGGACTCGCGCAATTGGCCAAGCTCACAGCGCTGCATGAAGTTGCCCGCTATTGGCCTCAGGCGCGACGCTGCTACTGTTCCGTGGCTGCTAAGGATGAGGCGATGAACGCCATCTACCGCAGCCTGGGTGCCCGAGAACTCTCCCGTTCTTCCGCGTGGGAGTTATTCCTTAGAAACTAGTCGTTTAAAGCGCGCCGAATTTTAATGGATGGGGCACCTACTCGCCGTGCTGGGCGCGATGGCGCTCAGCGGCCTGTTTGCGGCGATTGTCCGCAAAAGCCGCCTGCTGAGGTGCGGTGTCGATACTGGATTGTAATTCGCCCACCTCATCCAGTTGACCAGCAGTGGCGCGTACCTGCGCCTCGGCCGCCTTTTGCTCGGGGCTGCGGCGCAGCGCCACCATGCAATAGGCCAGAAACGCCAGCAATGTGGCCAACGCTCCTATCCACATGCCTATAGACGCCCCATCAGCAGTCGAGCCGCGGAACCAAAAGCCCCACAGGTTGGCAAAGAAAGACACCGTTACGAGCATCCAAGCAATAAGTCCCGGAGTAGCTCGGCGGGTGAACAGCGTCGCCGGAGTAAGAATGCCCAGACCAATGAGTGCAAGCCAGGCGGACACAGTTTCCATAATCGAAATTTTCACACCACTAGACGTGGTGCCGAAGGTCAACGCATCCCAGCCGTGGGATGCGCCAGCGTAAGGCAAAACCAGGTAGAGGATATAGGCCACCACCGCAATCCACAACGTGACCCTGTGCCCGCCAAGGTCCATCGTCTGGGCCGCGCGGCGCTCGGCTTTAGCTGCGTTCTGTGCTGCGGTGGTGGATTTTGCCTCAGTCATGGCTCCCTAGCCTACTCCCCCACTAGCAACCGCAAGAATCGCCAGATTCCGCGGCAGCGGGCTTACCAATGGACGGTAGTCCCAAGCCCACACCGATGGGCGCGGTGGTAGGGGTCTCCCCTGCAGCGGACATGTCGCCGGCCTTGGTGCGCGTGTGGGAGGTAACGGCGGCGTCGGCAAGCAAGAAGAAGGAGCCCGCACCGGTGACCTGAGCATGGACCACATCGCCCGGGCGAATCTCGGCAGAAATATCCGAGCCTTCAGAGTCAACCGGGGTGAAGTGCACCAGGCGGCCATCGCGCGCACGGCCGGTCATGCGGTGGGTCTCATCGTTCTTGCGCCCGCCCCCGGCCTGCACCAAAAGCTCCACATCCGTGCCGATAAGCTTTTGATTTTCCTCGGCCTGGATGCTGTCTTGCAGGGCAACGAGGCGCTCGAAGCGGTCCTGGACAACCTCCTTGGGGATCTGGTCCTCCATCTCCGCAGCTGGGGTTCCCGGGCGCGGCGAATACTGGAAGGTAAACGCCGAGGCAAAGCGAGCGCGGCGCACCAATTCCATAGTGTCTTGGAAGTCTTCCTCGGTCTCGCCTGGGAAACCCACGATGATATCGGTGGTGATCGCGGCGTGCGGAATCTTCTCACGAACCTCGTCTAAAATCCGCAGGAACTTCTTGGTGCGATAAGAACGGCGCATATCCTTGAGGACCTTGTCCGAGCCAGATTGCAGCGGCATGTGCAACTGCGGGCACACGGACGGGGTTTCCGCCATGGCATCGATGACGTCGGAAGTAAATTCCGCCGGGTGCGGAGAGGTAAACCGCAGACGCTCAAGACCCTCGATCTTGCCTACCTCACGCAGTAGCTTGGAAAAGGCGAAGCGATCTCGTGGCAGATCTGGATCGGCGAAATTGACGCCATAAGCATTTACGTTTTGGCCGAGCAAGGTGACTTCGGATACGCCTTGGTCCACCAAGGCCTTGACTTCGGCCAAAATGTCACCGGGCCGACGGTCTTCTTCCTTGCCGCGCAAGGACGGCACAATGCAGAAAGTGCAAGTGTTATTGCAGCCCACAGAAACTGAAACCCAGCCGGCATAGGCAGACTCACGCTTGGCCGGCAATACGGATGGAAACGCCTCGAGCGAATCAACGATCTCCACCTGGGCTTCATCATTGTGGCGGGCGCGCTCCAGCAAGGTCGGAAGGGCCGCCATGTTGTGGGTGCCAAAGACGGCATCAACCCACGGCGCATTGTCAAGGACGGTGTCCTTATCCTTCTGCGCCAAGCAGCCGCCCACGGCGATCTGCATACCTGGGTGGTTTTCTTTGGTTTTCTTGAGGGCGCCTAAGGTCCCGTAGAGCCGCTTATCGGCGTTTTCGCGCACGGCGCAGGTATTAAAGACGATGAGATCGGGCTCTACGCCCTCGCCGGCGGCCGAGTATCCGGCTTCCTCCAAGAGGCCAGAGATACGCTCGGAATCGTGCACGTTCATCTGGCAGCCGAAGGTTCGGACTTCATAGGTACGGTTATCTGCGATTGTCTGCTCCACGTCGGCATAGTTTAGCCATGAAGCTAGGCATCTCATAACCGCCGCAGCGTCGCCACAACGGCGCAATCGCGCGCGGCAGCGCTATTCCTCCGCACGCAATTCTGCGCACCGAGCATCGAGCGCTGAGATCGCTATCTGCAATGACATCCCTTCATTGAAGCCACGGCGGGCAAGCACACCCACGATTCGCCGAAGGGCCTTATCGCGCTCCTTGCGGTCCGAAGGAACGGCCTTAATGGAGCGGGCTTTCTTTTCCGCAAGAGTCTGTGCCATGGCTTCTTCATCGGCAGGGTCGATCTGCTCGAGGGCCTCCGCGCGATCGGCCTCGCCTACGCCCTTTTCGCGCAGTTCTCTATTAAGCGCCGAAGCAGACTTTCCTCGGCGCTTATGGCGCTGGCGTACCCATTCATGAGCAAAAGCGGCGTCATTCACTAGCCCAGCGTTGGTTAAATCATCCAGTACATCTTCAATGACATCCGGTTCGAATTCTGCTTTGAGCAGGCGATCATACAGCTCTTGCCGGGACCTTGACCGTTGGTCTAAAAGTCCCAACGCTCGGGAGCGGACTTTGGCCTTGGCTTCTTCTGCTTCTCGGTCAAAAAGCCCGCCCCCAGCCGCGCCACTCTCATAGGCCTCGAGGGCTTGACGGAGTCGGGCGAGCTTTTCGGGGGCGGGCTGATTCATGAGGCAGTCTTAATTGGAATGTGGGCAGTGTCGGTATGGCGCTAAACGAATTTAGTCATCATCGAAGTCGACGTTTGGAACAAGGTCTACGGACTCATCGGTCAAGGGATCATCAGAGCCGGGAACGTCCATTGCTGCGGCTTCTTCGCCTTCGGCGGCTGCCTCGCCGATACCGAGCTTCTGGAAAATCTTCTGCTCGATTTCATTGGCCAGATCCGGGTTATCCTTCAAGAAGTTTCGTGCCTTCTCCTTACCTTGACCCAGTTGATCACCTTCATAGGTAAACCAGGAGCCGGACTTACGGATGAAGCCGTTTTCCACGCCGAGGTCAATAATGGAGGACTCGCGGGAGATGCCTTCGCCGTACATAATGTCGAACTCGGCAATCTTAAATGGTGGGGAGACCTTGTTCTTTACCACCTTGAGCTTAGTGCGATTACCGATGGCATCCTGGCCATCCTTCAGGGTTTGGATACGGCGGATATCGCAGCGTACGGAAGAATAGAACTTCAGCGCCTTACCACCAGTGGTGGTCTCTGGAGAGCCGAACATCACGCCGATCTTCTCGCGTAGCTGGTTAATGAAGATTGCGGTCGTGCCGGAGTTATACAGAGCGCCGGTCATTTTACGCAGCGCCTGCGACATAAGGCGAGCCTGGAGACCAACGTGACTATCGCCCATCTCGCCTTCGATTTCCGCCTTCGGGGTAAGGGCCGCCACGGAGTCCACCACGATAATGTCAATGGCACCCGAGCGCACCAGCATATCGGCGATCTCCAAGGCTTGCTCACCCGTATCTGGCTGGGATACCAGTAGGTTATCGGTATCTACGCCGAGCAGGCGAGCATACTGAGGATCGAGCGCATGCTCGGCGTCAATAAACGCGGCGATGCCGCCGTCCTTTTGTGCAGATGCGATAGCATGCAGCGCGACGGTGGTCTTACCAGAAGACTCCGGTCCATAAATCTCTACGATGCGACCGCGCGGGAAGCCGCCGATACCCAGGGCGACATCGATTGCGGTATTACCAGAAGAAATGGCCTTAATCGGCGGCCGATTATCATCGCCCAAGCGCATGACAGCGCCCTTGCCATAATCCTTCTCAATCATGGCCATGGCGGCATCAAGCGCCTTTTGGCGGTCATCTCCCTTAGACACGGCAGAAGAAGACTTCTTTTTGGTTGCCATTAATATTCATCCTTATCTTAAACGACGATGTACTAACGCATAATTAGACTGTCGCGGAACCCAATCGGTTCCCTCCGTCAACGCCATCCCACTGTAGACGACTGCATCGACACTTCCGTCATACTACATACATCTGTTCGAATTTCGAAAGTAGACACGCCAGCTTTTCGGCACTCCCTCCCCTACAAACTTGGGTAATCTACACCCAACCTGCGCTCTTGAGGGATATCAAAGTCATCACACAGGCTCAGCCAAACGCGACGGGGATCGACGCCGCGTTCGATAAGTTCATCCGGCGTTGCCCCGAGGTCAGGCAAGACATGCGAGTGGCTTATCCACTTGCCTTTAGACTCGCCAAATTCATCCACAATCAGCTGGTGATACTCGGTCAATCGCATGCGCGCCATCCTACTCAGCGTTTGGGTTGAGGTGCCAGCACGCCAACAGATGACGGCGAACCAACCTTGCATAGCTGTACAACCGAGCTTCCTGGAGCGTGCATGAACGCCGTTCAAAAACCGGGATTTCCTGCATTTTTCTCGCAGTGCTAACCTCTTGAACATGAAAAAGAACTCTCTGGCAACCACCATCGCCTACGTTGCCGTCTTTACCGCCCTCGTCATCGTGCTCGCCTTTGTATCCATACCAGTGGGTTCTGCTGGCGTTCCGATCGTGCTACAAAACGCCGCGCTCATCCTCGCAGGTTTGATTTTGGGTAGCAAGCGCGGCGGATACGTAGGACTGCTTTTCTTGTTCCTTGGTCTTGCGCTACCTGTGCTGGCCGGTGGCGGCACCACGTTGCGCGCACTGGCAGGTCCTACCGCCGGATACATCATTGGCTACGTTCTTTCACCAGCCGTAGCCGGTGCAATCGCCTACCGCTCCCCTAAGAACAAAGGCGGCATGGCCGTCGTACTTGCCATCGCTGCAATCGTGGGCCTTGCCGTCCAGTACATCTGCGGCGCCTTTGGCCTGATGATCCGCTCCGGCTTGGATATTGGACCGGCCTTCGCGGCGCAACTTCCTTTCATTCCCGTCGATGCCGGCAAGCTTGTGGTAGCCGTCATTATCGCCCTCGGCGTGCATGCGGCCTTCCCTGATCTGATGGGACGGAAGGCCTCCTAGTGCCGACCATTGATTTTTCCTCGGTCACCGTGGCTTTTGATGGCACCGTGGTCCTCGAGGACATCAACCTCACCCTCACTGAACAGCGCATTGGCATTATCGGCCAAAACGGTGGTGGCAAGTCCACCTTGACTAGGCTCATTAATGGATTGGGTGAGCCCAGTGAGGGCACGGTGACGATGGACCAGATGGACGTCGCCAAGCAGGGCAAAAAGGTGCGCGAAAAGGTAGGTTTTGTGTTTTCTGATGCCGAAAACCAAATTGTCATGCCAAATGTGCGCGATGATGTGGCCTTTTCGCTACGCCGCTTTAAGCTACCTAAGCACGAGCGCACCGCCCGAGTAGATGCCACCCTCGAACGATTTGGGCTCGCCGAGTTTGGTGAACGCTCGCCACACACGCTGTCCGGCGGACAAAAGCAGCTCCTTGCCCTGGCAGCCGTCATGGTCATCGACCCGATTCTCATCATCGCTGATGAGCCCACTACCCTATTGGACCTGCGTAACCGCGATCGGATCAAAAGAGAATTCGCACGACTGGAACAGCAACTGATTGTGGTCACGCACGATCTAGACTTTCTGCGCGATTTTGAGCGGGTCATTTGCATCGATGACCATCGCATCGCCGCGGATGGCCGGCCGGCGGAGGTCATAGAGTTCTATCAAGACCTCATGGCCCGGCGGCCGCTGTAGGGAGAATAGCTTTGCAACGACGCACGAATCTCCCGCTCTCCGTCTATGTAGACGGCACTAGCTTTGTTCACCGAATCAAGCCCAGTTGGAAGATCGCATTCCTATTAATCTTTATCCTGGTCACCAGCATCTTTTTCAAGTCCATTCCGTGGGCAGCAGGCGGTGTCATCTTCGTTGTCATCCTCTATGCCTGTGCCCGGATCCCACCGCACATTGCCTGGAGCCAGATCTGGCCGCCACTCCTCTTCCTAGTCCCCCTGGCCGGCTTCCAATGGTGGGCTAAAGATTTCGACTATGCGGCGGTGATGTTCCTCAATGTCTTCGCTGCCATGATGGCCGCGTTCCTGCTCACGCTGACCTCCACGGTAGATGAAATCATGGAGTCTTTGGAAGAGTCGCTGCAGCCGCTGGCGCGTCTGGGCGTGCCTGTTGACAACATCAGCTTGGCTATGTCACTGACTATTCGGCTCATCCCGCTGATGTTTGAAACCGTTTATGAGGTGCTTGATGCCCGCAAAGCGCGCGGGGCTGGCATGTCCCCACTGGCTTTTGGCGCCCCGGTGATCATTCGCTCCATCCGGCGTGCCCGCGCGATGGGTGAGGCTCTGCATGCCCGCGGCGTTGGCGACTAACGGCAAAAATTATCGCCTCCCTTGAACCACCAGATGATGGTCAAGGGAGGCGATAAGTACTTAAAAGGCAGTCGGAATCTTACTCGCCCCGTAGCTCCCGCAAGCGGGCCTGCACGGCATCGTCGTTGGCAGTGCCGGGCTGGGCAGCGTTGTCGGCAGCAGAGCCTGATGCCTTATTGCCCTCAATAGCCTGAGCCTTATTGCCTTCCACGGACTTGGAGGAATTCATTTCGCTGCGAATCTGCTCTAAGCGGGAGTGGCCGGCCATCTGAATACCGGCTTGTTGTACCTCAACCATGCGGTTTTCCACGGAGTTCTCGGCAAGCTCAGCCTGGCCCAGCGCCTTGGAGTAACGACGCTCAATCTTATCGCGTACGGCATCCAGGGACGGCGTATTGCCATTAGCGGTCAGCTCGTTCATGGAGTTCAAAGACTCGGAAACCTTTTCCTGCATCTTTGCCTGCTCCAGCTGGGAAAGCAGCTTAGAGCGCTCATTGACCTTTTCACGCAGCGCGGCATTATTGCGCTGAACCGCATTCTTGGCTTTCTCTGCCTGCTGCAGTGCTTGGTCGTGCAGCTTCTTGGTATCTTCCACGGATTCTTCTGCGGTAACCAGCTGGGCCGCAAAAGCCTCGGCCGCGTTTTCATACTCGACGGCCTTATTTTCATCACCCTTGGCACGGGCCTGGTCAGCCAATTCCAGGGCCTGGCGAGCATTGCCTTGCAGCTTTTCTACCTCTGCCAGGCGGCGGTTGAGCTGCATTTCCAGCTGACGCTGGTTACCAATCACGGCGGCCGCCTGCTGCGACAGCTCCTGGTGCTGGCGCTGAGCGTCCTCAATAGCCTGCTCGATCTGCACCTTTGGATCGGCGTTTTCCTCGATTTTGTTATCGAAGAGCGCCATCAGGTACTTCCAGCCCTTAACAAATGGGTTCGCCATGGTGTGCTTCAACCTTCCTAGGTTAAAAATATGTGCGTATTGTTCTGCTGTTTATACTAGCGAAGCGCTGTTTCCACCGCTTGCACTCCCCGCAGTCGCGGACGCTTGCCGACGTCCCCATAACGTACACAGCCGACCTTTCTCGCAAGAGAAAAGGCCGGCTGTCGACATAGGCCGCTGTAACTTAAAGCTCTGATGCGGCAGGAGCCGTATGGGCAAGCTCCTCATCCATGGATGGCAGAGCCATGTAGCCGGCGGCTTCAATCAGCACGTCAGACACCGAGCAATCCAGCGCGTGGCACACAGACGCAAGAAGCTCAGACGAGACTTCCTTGCGGCCGCGTTCGAGCTCCGAAAGGTAGCCCGGCGAAACGCGGGCCACTCCGGCCAATTCGCGCAGGGTCACTCCTTTGTCCGCGCGGAAGGCGCGCAGCGTCAACCCAAGAGCTTCACGCAAAAGCGGCTCGGGGGTACGAGCAGTGGTGGGCGTCGCTGCTGCCGCGGCGGCGCCGGTTACCGAGTGTTCGAGGACTGCAGTAGAAGTGTTCATCACTATGGTCAACGCGCCTCGTCTTGTTATTGTTCCCGCAGTACCGGATTTTCTTCCAAAGTTGAGCCCAGTAGCCGCAAGGCGGCTACGACCGTAGCTTCCCTGATTTCGTTTCGCTCTTTGCCCAACCCGGATAGCAACTGCGAAAAAGCAACCCCGTTGGGGGAATAGATTCCGATATAAACGGTGCCCGCCGGCTTGCCTTCTTGCCGGTCTGGCCCTGCTACTCCTGTAAGGCCTATCCCCCAGTCCGCATCAGTTTCTGCCACTGCGGCACGCGCCATTGCAAGGGCGGTCTCCCCAGAAACAACACCGGCAGCTTCGATATCGGCCACAGGTTGGCGCAAAAAGTGCGACTTCACCTCGGTGGCATACGTTATGAGACCACCGCGCAACACAGCCGATGCTCCAGGGACAGATGCCACAGTGGCGCTGGCCAACCCAGCAGTGAGTGACTCACAGAATGACAATGTCTCCCCGCGCTGGGTGAGCTCGGATACAAGGCTGGTTGCTGTAGTACTCATGGTCTAGCTAGCTATTCTGCTTTTTGCCATCGATGAGGTACTGCACACCGGTAACCACCGTGACCACTGCTGCCAGGAGCATGACTAAGAAAGTGGGGATATTCATCCAGTCTGGCAGCGGCCACAGGTACAGCCCTACAGCCACAGATTGCAAAACGGTCTTCAACTTGCCGCCCTTAGAAGCAGGCACTACCTTTCCGCGGCGCAGCAAAACCATGCGCCAGATTGTAATGCCAAATTCGCGGATGAGAATCACTACGGTAATCCACACCGGCAGCACCCCAATGATATTGAGGCATACCAGTGCGGTGGTCATAAGCGCTTTATCCGCAATAGGATCGGCGATTTTGCCGAAGTTAGTGATAAGGCCGCGAGCGCGAGCAATGTCACCGTCGAGCTTATCCGTCAGCATTAAGGCCGCAAATAAGCCAAAGGCCCACCATTCGTGGTCTGCAATGACCAGCCATGCAAATACCGGAATGAAAAGAATGCGCAGGCTGGTGAGAATATTTGGCAGGTTCCAATTGGACACCTGCGGATTCACATCCGAGGATTGCGCTGACTGTGTTCCGGGTTGATTCACGTTATACATACTACCTGTTAGCGCTAAGGGCCTGCGCTTGGATGCCTCGGCAATTTAAAATGCGAATCATGAAGTATTTTGCAGTTAGCTATGACTACAACCCCAAAAGCCCAGAGATTGCCAAGGCCCGCCCAGCGCACCGCGAATTTACCGCGCAGCTCTTTGAGGAGGGCACCATCATTGCCACTGGCCCATTGACGGATTCCAAGGGAGGAGCGCTTATCATCGTGGGGCTTGGCGACGACGCCGTGGTCGCCGATGCCATTGCCCTCATGGACAATGACCCCTTCTACCAGGCCGGCTGCATCACCGGCCGTAGCTTCCGCGAATGGAATCCGGTCAACGCCCACTTTTAGTGCGGCAGCTCTTCCTTGGGTAGGTCTTCGGCCTTGCCCAAGTAGTCGCCTTTCTTATTGCGGACGATCTTATTTCCTTCTTCGTCCCAATCGAAGTGATTGTGCGATACCGGTACTCCGCCTTGGTTTTCATCGCGCTTGTTTTTGATAACCGAGGCGATAACCGTAATAACCAGTACGCCCACAATCACAATGAGTGAGGTGATGGTGGAAAATTCTGGGATGGACTCCACGTTCTCGCCGCCGTTAACAAATGGCAGGTTATTCTCATGCAGCGCGTGGAACATTAGCTTTAGGCCAATAAAGCCCAAGATAATGCCCAAGCCATAGGGCAGGTACACCAAGCGATCCAGCAGACCATCAAGCAGGAAGTACATCTGGCGCAATCCCATCAGAGAGAAGGCATTGGTGGTAAAGACCAAGAACGCTTCTGACGTAATGCCGTAGATGGCTGGAATGGAGTCGAAGGCAAACATCACGTCGATGAGACCAATAGACACCAAGGCGATAAACAGCGGGGTGAACGCGAATTTACGCTTGCCCGAGGAATCTTCCACGCGGTGAGTAAGCCTATCGCCGTGGTAGCGCGGGGTGACGTGGACTACCTTGCGGATTAGCTTGATGATGCCCATGTCATTGGGATCGGTTTCGGGGGCGTCCCGAATCTCATCAACGACGAGCTTGATAGCCGTGTAGATGAGGAATATCGCGAAAAGGTAGAAGATATCGGACCACGCCGCGATGACCGCAGCACCCAAAAGGATGAACACTAGGCGGCATGCTAGAGCGATGACGATGCCGATGAGCAATACCTTTTGTTGGTACTTGCGCGGGATTTTGAAGGCGCCCATGATGAGCGCAAAGACAAAGAGGTTATCTACGGATAGCGCTTTTTCTGTTACGTAACCCGTGAGGTATTGGATGCCGTGTTCGTGGTCCCAAATGGCCCACACGCCGGCACCAAAAAGTAGAGCGATGCCGACGTAGAACAGCGTCCAGAACCCTGATTCTTTTAGCGTGGGTTCGTGCGGGGTGCGCACGTGGGAGAAGAAATCAAAAACAAAAAATCCAAGAATGGCGACGATGGAAATCGCCCAGATCCACAATGGCACATGCATTGGTACATCCCTCCGGTCGAAGATACAACAAAGTGACCGGAGGTCTCCCCCGCTCAGCTGCTGGAATGTAGCCGGGCCGACACGACCGGGAGCGTAACGCTTCCGTGCTGACGATCAATGCCGAAGGATGGGGTACTCCCCTCCAAGACGCGTCCAACTCTACACGATCTTAAAAGGCACCTGCCGAAGGGTTATACGTTGCCTGGACGGTTCGCGTGTCGCCGGCACCGCCCTGCGGGGAAGAATCGGAACTTGCAGAAGAGTCGGCGTCGGAAGTAGCGGCGGCTTCATCCTGCTCCTGCTGTTGCATCTCCTCCTGAATTTCCTTTGGCGCCTCGGCAGGATCAGCGCCCTTGATCATCCAAATGATCGTATCCAGCTCTTCTGGCTTTACCAGTACCTCACGGGCCTTGGAGCCTTCTGATGGGCCGACGACACCGCGGGATTCCATGAGGTCCATGAGGCGACCGGCCTTGGCAAAGCCAATACGGAGCTTGCGCTGGAGCATAGAAGTCGAGCCCAGCTGAGCGGTGACAACTAGCTCAACCGCCTCGAGGAGATCGTCCATATCCTTGCCGATTTCCTCGTCAATTTCCTTCTTGGCCTCAGTCTGCTTTTCCTCGGTCACGCCCTCGGTATAGTTTGGTGCAGCCTGCAACTTGGCGGCATCGACGACAGCCATAACCTCGTCATCGGAGACAAAGGCGCCTTGCATTCGCACTGGACGCTTGCCCTGCGGAATAAAGAGACCATCACCCATACCGATGAGCTTTTCAGCGCCACCTTGGTCCAAGATAACGCGCGAGTCGGTCAACGAGGACGTAGCGAAGGCAAGGCGGGATGGAACGTTGGTCTTGATCAAACCGGTCACAACGTCGACCGACGGACGCTGGGTCGCCAGAACGAGGTGAATACCAGCCGCACGCGCCTTTTGGGTAATGCGGACGATGGAGTCCTCAATTTCCTTCGGTGCGGTCATCATCAGGTCCGCCAGCTCGTCGACGACGCACACGATGTACGGGTACGGGCGAACCTCACGCTCGGAGCCTGCCGGCGCCTGGTATTCGCCAGAGACGACCTTGCGGTTATAGTCCTCAATCTTGCGTACGCGAGCAGCCTTCATATCCATGTAGCGCTGCTCCATCTCCTCCACCAGCCACTGCAGGGCTGCTGCCGCCTTCTTGGGCTGGGTGATGATAGGCGTAATCAGATGTGGAATGCCCTCGTACGGGGTAAGCTCCACCATCTTCGGGTCCACCAGGATAAGACGTACTTGCTCTGGGGTGGCTCGGGTGAGCAGCGAGACCAACATGGAGTTCACAAAAGCGGACTTACCGGAACCGGTGGCACCTGCAACCAGCAAGTGCGGCATCTTCTGTACCGAAAAAGAGGTGTATTCGCCCTCAATGTCCTTGCCCAAGCCAATAAGCATGGGATCCGGGGAACTGGTCATGCTCGGTGCGTCAAGCACCTCACGCAGGTGAACCATCTCGCGGTCTGGGTTGGGTACCTCAATACCTACTGCGGACTTGCCTGGAATCGGCGTCAACAAGCGGAGGTTATCCGTTGCGACAGCATAGGCAAGGTTCGACTGCAGGTTCGTAATCTTGGATACCTTAACGCCAGGCCCCAACTCGATTTCGTAACGGGTGACCGTGGGACCGCGGCTAAAGCCGGTTACCTGGGCATCTACCTTGAACTCTTCAAAGACATCAGTAATGGCCTCGATAATGCGGTCATTAATCTCGGTGCGCTCCTTGGCAGGAGTACCCGGGGTAAGCAGGTCAGTTGTGGGAACCGCGTAGTTCTCATTACCGAACTGGGCAGCAGGAGCGGGAGCCGCGGACGACTCCGAAGCCGCGGCTGAATCGCCCGCTGACTCGGCAGCATCCACCTGTGCGCCGGTCGTGGCGTCACGCCCAGAGCGCTCACGGAAGAGTTGGCGCGCCTTTTCGTGGGCAGACGAGACCGCATCAACACCACTTTCTACTGCGGAACCTGCAGCACCGGCTGCCGCTGCACCTGCCGCACCTGCGGCTCCTACGGAGGCAGATTTCGCTGCGCCACTTGCTGCACCCGCAACACCAGCAGCGCCGGCTGCAGCACCAGCGGCCGAGCCCATTATGGAGCCGCTGGCGGTGTCTGCTGCAGTATTCGAGTGAGCAGCGCCAGCGCTAGAGCGGCGGGTAGTGCCCAAAACTCGGGTCGGCTCTGGTTCCGCAGCAGATGGTTGAGCCGGAGCAGAAGCGGCGTCATTTACCACGGGAATCTCATCGGTATCGCCGATGTCGCGAGCGCTGGAGTCCTCGGCGACAGAGGAAACAGCCTGATACCCACCACGGGTGGGTGCGTTAAATGCTCGAGTTGCATTCTCTTGTTCGTCCCCGGCTGGGGACTCCACTGGATAGGAGGAACCGCGAGGAACGGGATCTTCA
The DNA here is from genome assembly GCF_027570035.1 of Corynebacterium curieae. Lineage (GTDB taxonomy): Bacteria > Actinomycetota > Actinomycetes > Mycobacteriales > Mycobacteriaceae > Corynebacterium > Corynebacterium curieae. The sequence goes on from NZ_JAKMUU010000001.1 coordinate 310,707, forward strand.
TTGCGGCGTCGGAAAGCGCTGCGGCTCCCACCCCCATCCCGGCCGGAAGAGCGACGCTTGGTAGCAGGACGAGCCGGGCGCTCGCTACGCTCGCGTCCTTCCGCAATATCATCAATATCGCCGGTGACGTGGCCGTAGAGGTCATCGTCTCCGTCCTCATAATAATCCTCATCAGAACCACCAAACCGGGAGAAGGCAGCACTGATGGCCCCAGCTACTAGCTCATAGGCCTCGCGGATAGTAATACCCGTAACTAGCAAAGCGCCATAGATGATGACTAGGAAAAGCAGCGGTACCGCAACGAAGGAAGTAAAAGCCGTTTCCAAAAGACCGCCGATGGCGTAGCCGATGACGCCACCTGCACCACCGGCACTATCCGGAGTAAAGCCCAACTCCGGAGTTCCGGCAAAAATGTGAATCAGGCTGAGCATTGCTAGGACAATGATGCTGGTTCCACCTACGATGCGTGGTTTAAAGTGCCCCGCTGGCCCAGAAATATCCATCATCAGGGCGATCGCTAGAGCTACCAGCGCCACGGGGAGCACCCAGGCGCCGGCACCAATGACGTAGCGAACAAGATTGCCCACCCAAGCGCCTACCTGACCGGCAACGCCAAACCATACAGTTGCTGCAAGCACAATGGAAATGCCAATAAGTACGAGAGCAACCGCGTCAGGGTTTTTCACCTGGATTCCACGCGATTCTGACTCGCCGACTGCCATGTCAGCAACGTCCCCTTCCGCAGCTACATCGCGAGCGCGAGTAACCTTGTTCTTTTTCTTCTTCTCCCCGCGTGCAGAAATTTCTTCCGGCTCCCTCGTCATCTCGTACTGCTCAGTGTCATTTGCATCTTCGCTCGGCTTGAGGCCAGCAACACCATGGCTTACGTCGCGAGCCATGTTGCCCATGCCGCGGGCCGTGGCACCAAATGCGGCCCCCAAGCCCTTGCCGACGGCCCGGAACGCACTGCCCGTACGCTCCTGCGAGGTCGCCGCAGCGCGCCGATGCGAGGACGTCATAGCCAAGGTTTCCGGCATGCCAGCACCAGACTGGCTACGGCCGGATGGCCGTGAACGGTTCGACTTTCGGCGCGTACCGCGCGAAGAGGCATTTTTGACAGACATGCCTCTACTTTAACCCGGCAACCTCACAATTCACATTAACCACACGCGTTGCGCGATGCGTCTGGAGATGCTTTCCAACGGCAATCCTTCCCGGTGGGGCCGATAATCGGCAGCCAACGCATAAATCAACCCTAAAGGGTTGACTTTGTTATTGCTGCTACATCTCCCTCGAGGGAAACTTCAGCAGCATCGCGCCCGAAGCACCAGAGGAGAAGTTCCCCAATCTCTCCGGTAACGCGGACCACAGCATCGCCCTTTTCTGCTACCTCGTGTTTATCCGCTGCCACAATTCGCGGCAGGCCTTCCGGCTGCAGAATCACTGGACGATCAGACTTGCGCAACGTCGCTTTAGCCAAGAGTTTTAGGTAGCCATGCATCTGCTGTTGAATCCGTGCCGAAAAGTCACGCGGCCCCTTGCCATTAGCTCGGCGAATGTCTTCATGGTGGACAAAGTGCTCCACAAGGTTCTGCTGTGCATCTACGAACCGAACCGGGCTATAAGAGGCCGGTCCCCTCCCCCAGTCATCTACAAGCTCATCGAAGTCTCGCGCCGCGACCTTTCGTGATTGCTTCTCGAGGTGGCCGGAAAATGCGTTCAAGAAGATTCCGGCGGCCGCATCCGGGCGATTCTCCCGCACCCACAGATGTACGGCAAGGTCACGAGTAGTCCAACCCTCACACAAGGTTGGGGCGTCGGGGCCAAGCTTATGAAATAGCGCTACCATCTTGGCACGCTCAGCCGAAGAAAAAGACATAAGCCCCAGCATACCGATTTAGCTGGCATGCTGGGGCTTCGTCTCACTTAGTGTGAGGCTACCTCGCTAGTTACAGGGACTCACGAGAGGCATCAACGTCCTCATCATCGGTGACCAAAGGTCCGGAGTTGGTCGGCACAATGGTCGGCAAGATGACTGGTTCGCGCTTGTACTTCGAATCCATGAGCTTGGCGACCTTGCGGCGCAGCTTCTGCACCATGCGGTAGGTATCATTCTCGCCCTCTGCGGCCAGATCGTTCATGGTGTTTTCCACCATCTCCGCAACCTCCGGCACGATGCCGCGGTCATCATCGGAGAATCCCGTGGTAGATACCGTTGGATGCTCTAGCAGGCGCGAGGTGCGGTTATCAATCACACAGGTGATAGATACTACGCCGCCGGTTCCCAGGTTGGTACGGTCAGCCAAGGTATCCGCATCCACATCGCCCATAGAAACGCCATCAACGTACAGGTTGCCCACCTGCATCTGACCAACAACCTGGGCGCGACCCTTGCGCAGGTCTACGACAACGCCATTTTGTGCCAGCACCGTACGGTCGCGGTCCACACCGGTGGAGATGGCCAATTCCTTATTGGCGCGTAGGTGACGCCATTCGCCGTGGACAGGCATGGCGTTGAGCGGACGTGCGGCGTTGTACAGGAAGAGCAGCTCGCCGGCATAACCGTGGCCGGAAGCGTGCACCTTTACGTCCTGGTTAGTAATGACGTTGGCACCGATCTGGGACAGCATATTGATGACGCCGTAGACGGCTTCCTCGTTGCCCGGAATGAGCGAGGAGGAGAAGATAATGGTATCTCCATCGCGCACGGTGATCTGACGATGCTCACGGCGCGCCATGCGGGACAAGGCGGCCATCGGCTCACCCTGTGTTCCGGTGGTAATCAGCATGGTCTTGTGCGGAGCCATCTTGGCAGCCTCATCGATGGGGATGATCGTGCCGCGTGGGACCTTCAAGAAGCCCATCTTTTCCGCGATTTCCATGTTGCGCATCATCGAGCGGCCATTAAAAGCCACCTTGCGGCCGTTTGCCACAGCAGCGTCGATGGCGGCCTGAACGCGGTAGACGTTGGAGGCGAAAGAAGCCAAGATTACGCGCTGCTTAGCGCCAGCTACAAGGCGCTTGAAGTTGGCCGGAATGTCACCTTCGGAGGCAGATACACCAGGCACAGTGGCATTCGTGGAATCGCACAGCATGAGGTCAACGCCCTCGTCACCATAACGGGACAATGCCGGCAAATCTGTCGGGCGGTTATCCAGCGGGGTCTGATCCAGCTTGATATCACCGGTATGAATGATATTGCCGGCAGGCGTGCCCAACATGATGCCCAAAGCATCCGGCACCGAGTGGTTTACTGCCCAGAAGCGGACGCGGAATGGTCCGTATGTTACGTCGGATTTTTCATTAACCTCGACGAACTTCGGCTTTTGGCGGTGCTCCTTACACTTCGCAGCAATCAACGCGATAGTGAAACGAGAGGCAACGATCGGGATATCCGGGCGCAGCTTGAGCAGCCATGGGATAGCACCAATGTGATCCTCGTGAGCGTGAGTAACAACGAGAGCCTTGACCTTGTGGATCTTTTTTTCGATCGGGCCGAAGTCCGGCAGGATGAGGTCCACGCCTGGCTCCCCGGAGGACGGGAAAAGCACGCCACAGTCGATGATGATGAGGTCATCACCGTACTCAAAGACCGTCATATTTCGGCCGATCTCCGAGATACCGCCCAAAGCATAGATGCGCAAGGCATCCTTCGGCTGCTTTGGCGGTTCTGGCAGGCGCTTGGTCAGATCCGCGCCCTGCATGGATTTGGGCACATTGCGGCGGCCACGATTATTACGGCCGCGGCCCTTGCCATTTCCGTTCTTACCGTTGCCATTCTTATTATTTCCACCGTGGTGATTGTTCCCACCGTGGTTGTTGCCATTGCCGTTGCCATTTCCACCACGGCCACGGCCGCGGCTGCCACGGGAACGGGAGCGGCGGTTGTTGCCGCCACCATCGTAGTGGTTATCGGAAGAGTTCTTCTTGCCAGAGTTGTCCTTTTCGCCCTGTGCGGAATTATCAGAGGTCGAATTGCCAGCATCGCTCGCTGGTGCTTGGAAAACTGGCGAAGCCGCCTCGTTGGAGGCGGTTTCGTTTTCCGCCGGTGGGCCCGCCTTGCGGGTCACCTTGCGGGAACGGTTACGGGGTTCATTCATTCTTAGAGGACTCCAGATTGTTCCAGATCACGGCGAAGTACCTCGCGTTCCTCTTCGCTCGCGGCGGTTACGGGAAGACGGGTATCGCCAACTTCGATGCCCTGCAGGCGCAGGGCTTCCTTTGCAAATGTCGCTCCGCCCAACCGTGCCTGTGCATGGGTAAGCGGAAGAAGCGTAGTGACGTTGATTTCTCGGGCGCGAGCCATATCACCCGCGTCGAATGCTTCATAAAGTTCTGCCAAGGCACGCGGTGCAACATGGCCGATGACGGAAATGAAACCAGAGGCGCCGAGGGAAAGCCACGGCAGGTTAATTGGGTCGTCACCGGAATACCAGGCCAAACCGGTTTCTTGGATGAGTTCTGCTGCCGCAGGAAGGTCGCCCTTAGCGTCCTTCACGGCTTGGATGTTCGGCAAATCCGCAAGGCGGCGGAGAGTATCCGGCGCTACTGGGATGCCCGAGCGGCCAGGGATGTCATAGACACAGATCGGTAGATCCGTGGCCTGAGCAATCGCTGCAAAGTGCTCGTAAACGCCCTGTTGAGAAGGCTTTGAGTAGTAAGGAGTAACCACCAAAAGACTATCGGCGCCCGCCTCAGCGGTAGCCTTAGCCAATTTAATGGAGGCAGCGGTGTCATTCGTTCCGGCACCGGCACAAAGCTTTGCGCGGTCTCCTACTTCTTCCTTTACGGCTTTGAGCAGCTCCAGCTTCTCTTCTACCGACGTTGTCGGTGACTCGCCCGTGGTTCCACCAAGGATGAGCGAATCAACGCCATTGTCAACGAGATGAGCTGCTAGGCGACGACCTGCGGCAACGTCCAGTGCACCGTCACGATCAAAAGGGGTGACCATGGCGACACCGATGCGCCCAAAGGTGTCGACGCCAGTCTTTGCTGTCATACCTGTGCTCATAGCCGTCAAGATTACCCTTTTGGCTACCTTTTAGCCGCATCGGGGTACCGCGCGTGTTAGGCGTAGGGGCTTGCTGCCATCTGCGTGCCGTCGGCAAGCGTGGTGATATTAAAGTCATCAAAGAGAACGGGGGCGGTACCTTGCAGCAATTTTAGGCACTCCACCGCTACGTGGCGCAGCTCTTCGTCGGCCTGCTCAGCCGCACGGGCACCGATAAAGTGCCGCCACGCGCGATAGTTGCCAGTGACAATGATGCGGGTCTCTGTTGCATTGGGAAGCACCGCACGAGCCGCCTGACGGGCCTGCTTTTTACGCAGGAGCGCGTTCGGCTCATCTAGTTTCTCCTCAAGCGCATCGAGCAGCTCATCGTAGACAAAACGCGTCTCATCGACGGCCTGCATTACCAATCGGCTGAGCTGTTCGTCCTCCGTAACCAGTTTGGGAAGAACCACTTCAGTTTCGTCTGGGTGGACAAAACGCTGTGAGAGCTGCGAGAAAGAAAAATGCCGGTGCCGCACGAGCTCATGGCTAGCCGAGCGTGACAGGCCTTTAATGTACATCGTGGCTGTGGCATGTTCTAGCAGCGCGGTGTGGCCTACCTCCATGATGTGATGCAGGTAGGCTTCATTCGTTGCTGTGCGTGGGTTCGGTTTATCAAAAGACTCGTAGCACGCCCTTCCCGCAAACTCGACGAGCGCTTCCCCATCGGAAGCCGAGTCATCCGCGCGCCAGTCCACTCCCTTGGGAGCATGAAACTGTGTTGCGGCAATGAGCTGAATATCTAGCTCACTTGCTTTAGCCATAGCTTAGAGCCCCAGGTACTTGTCTAGGCCTACGACCAGACCCGGGTGATCCGCGATCTGGCGCACGCCCACGAGTACGCCGGGGGTGAAAGACGCACGGTCATAGGAATCCTGGCGGATGGTCAGTGACTGGCCTTGGGCACCAAAGATGACTTCTTCGTGCGCCACCATGCCACGGGTACGTACCGCGTGTACCGGAATGCCGTCGACAGTGGCACCGCGCGCACCGTCAAGCTGCTTTTCCGTGGCATCAGGCATTTCACCTAGGCCAGCCTCCTTGCGCGCAGCGGCAATACCTTCTGCGGTATGGATAGCCGTGCCGGACGGGGCATCCAACTTAGTCGGGTGGTGGAATTCGATTACCTCTGCGGTTTCGAAGAACTTAGCGGCCTGCTTGGCCAGCACCATCGTGAGTACGGCAGAGATGGCGAAGTTCGGAGCAATAAGCACGTTGCCGGCTCCGTCTTGCTTGGTCCACTCCTCCACCTGCGCTAGGCGTTCCTTATCAAAGCCGGTAGTACCCACGACGCAGTGGATGCCATTGGCAATGCAGAACTCAAGGTTGCCCATCACGGAATCCGGCTGAGTAAAGTCCACAATGACCTCCGCGTGGGCGTCGACAAGCTGCTGCAGATCATCACCTCGATCAATTTCTGCTACCAGCTCGAGATCATCTTCTGCGTTAACGCCTTCAACAATTGCCTGGCCTACGCGTCCATGTGCTCCTAATACGCCAACCTTAATAGCCATGGTGGATTCTCCTTCTTCCGCAAAATCGGTAGTGCTTTCCCCATCCTAACGCGCATAGGAACCACGCAATTCCTAGCCTGCCGGAAAGTACCTGCGGCCTTCGACGGTGCGCTGCGTTCTCACTAGGATGGTGAGCATGCAGATATATATTGCTTCCGTTCCCGTCGATGATGTTGCACGCGCCCACGATTTTTACGTCAACACCCTCGGATTTCGCGTCAAGGACGACGTGACCAATGGTGATTTCTGCTGGCTCACCGTCACTAATGCCGAAGGCGAAGGAAATACCGAACTCCTCTTGGAACCTAAGGGCCATCCCGCCGCAAAAGACTATGCCGCAGCTCTAAAAGCCAATGGAATTCCGGCCACCCAATTCCTTTCTACCGACGTAGAAAAAGAGTATAAGGAGCTTATCGACAAAGGCGTGCGCTTTACTATGGAGCCTACCGATGTTGGCCCCTCTATCATTGCGGTCTTCGACGACACCGTGGGAAACCTCATTCAACTTGTCCAACTGAAGAAGTAGCTGCACCCTCACTGCGAGAGATACTGCACCCCATCAGTTAACAATTGCATCACTTCTTAATCCGCGTCCCATCCACCCCAGTAGAATGGGGTTACAACGCGGTAGCAACCAAGGAAGTGATGAATATTCCTCGCTCTAACATCTCTCGCATAATTGCCGTGGTCTCCAGCGCAGGATGCGCACTAGCACTCGCAGCTTGTGCCAATGAGGGTAGTGAACGGGAAGACGCGCCTGCATTTGATGAAGCGCAGTCCACTACCGAGCACTCGGCTGCTCTGACAAGCTCTGCTGCACCCACGACTTCCTCTTCCGGCCCGCAGAGCACTTCAGCTGCCCACGAAAAGCAGCAGAAACTTCCACATAGCCCAGCCCCAGCCGCCTTTGCCGGCATGGGCACCGCCTCACTGGAGGATCAGCAGCACATGCCGCAAGGAGGAGGAAACCTCGTCCCAACCGGTGTGCGGGTAGGCGCTCATGATGGGTTTACCCGAGTCGTTATCGACTTGGATGGAGAGGGCGCACCGGGGTGGTTTACCTCCTTTACCGATAGGCCTGTACAGCAGGCTTCCGGCAAGGCAGTCGAGGTTCAAGGAAATGCCTTCCTCAACCTGGGTATCGAGGGGACCCCGTGGCCTTCTACCCCTGAACTAAAGGAAAAGTTCATGGAGCCAGGGGCCACGCCTGGCGCCGGGGTAGTTAGCGAAGTCAACTACACCACAACTTTTGAGGCACAAACGCAGCTCATCATCGGATTAGAGAAAAAGACTCTCTACTCTGTGACCTACCTCCAAGACCCCTCACGCTTAGTAATCGATTTCCAAAACTAAACCTCTCAGAAACTCTCCATAAACAGCGTCAGCGCTAAAAAGGGCCTTGCTCGCCAGCAGAGGAGCTGGCGAGCAAGGCCCTTTTCTTGGGGGCGCCTAAGATTTAGTCTTCGACCGGAACCAGGGAGATCTTGCCGCGGTTATCAATATCCGCGATTTCTACTTGGACCTTATCGCCCACGTTGATGACATCTTCCACCTTTTCGATGCGCTCATCCCCACCCAAGTTGGAGATGTGGATCAGGCCATCGCGGCCTGGGGTAAGGGACACAAACGCGCCGAATGGGACGGTCTTTACCACGGTGCCCAAGAAGCGCTCCCCTACCTTCGGCAGCTGTGGGTTAGCAATGGAGTTGACCTTATCGATGGCAGCATCGGCGGCTTCACCAGTAGCGGCGGAAACATAGACGGTACCGTCGTCTTCAATGGAGACTTCTGCCCCGGTTTCCTCGGTGATTTGGTTGATGGTCTTGCCCTTTGGCCCGATGAGCTCACCGATCTTATTAACCGGGATCTTCACTGAAGTAATCTTCGGGGCCAGGCCGGACATCTCATCCGGGGTATCGATGACCTCAGCCATGGTCTCCAGGATGGTAGAGCGAGCATCGCGAGCCTGCTCCAGGGCCTGGGCCAAAACCTTAGACGGGATGCCGTCCAGCTTGGTGTCCAGCTGCAAAGCGGTGATGTACTCAGAGGTGCCTGCAACCTTGAAGTCCATATCGCCAAAGGCGTCCTCGGCGCCGAGGATATCGGTGAGGGCAACGAACTTTTCCTTGCCGTTTACCTCGCCGGAAACCAAGCCCATGGCAATGCCGGCTACCGGTGCTTTGAGCGGAACACCGGCGTTGTACAAGGACAAGGTGGAAGCGCACACGGAGCCCATGGAGGTCGAGCCGTTGGAGCCCAGTGCCTCAGAGACCTGGCGGATGGCGTATGGGAAATCTTCACGGGATGGGATGACCGGAAGCAGCGCACGCTCGGCCAAGGCACCGTGGCCGATTTCGCGGCGCTTCGGGGAGCCCACGCGGCCGGTCTCACCGGTGGAGAACGGCGGGAAGTTGTAGTGGTGCATGTAGCGCTTGGATTCCACTGGGGTCAAAGAATCGATCTGCTGCTCCATCTTGAGCATGTCCAAGGTGGTCACGCCCAGAATCTGGGTCTCGCCTCGCTCAAACAAGGACGAACCATGCGCACGCGGTACTAGGTCCACCTCAACGGAAAGATCACGGATATCGGTAACGCCGCGGCCATCAATGCGGAAGCCTTCAGAAAGAATCTTCTGGCGCACGATCTGTTTCATTAACGCGTTATATGCGCTACGGATCTGCTTGGAGGCATCGGCCTCATCGAGATCCTCGAACTGGTCCAAGAGCTTATCTTCAACCTGCTCCATGTAGTCATTGGTGGCGTCGTCGCGCTCTTGCTTGCCTGGAATGGTCAACAGCTTTTCTAGCTTCTTGGTAGCTGCCTTTTCCACTGCCTCAAAGACGTCATCGCCATATGTAGGGAAGAGTGGGAACTCCTGAGTTTCCTTGGCAGCGCGCTCAGCTAGGCCGTTCTGGGCCTCGCACAGGGTTTTGATGAATGGCTTGGCTGCTTCCAAGCCCTCGGCCACAGCAGCCTCCTGCGGTGCGGGAGCGCCGTCAGCAATGCGCTCAGCGACGTTAGTTCCAGCGCCGGCCTCCACCATCATGATGGCTACATCGTCCTTGCGGCCCTTCTTAACGATGCGGCCGGCGACAACCATCTCAAAGAGTGCACGCTCGTGCTGCTCGTGGTTCGGAAAAGCCACCCACTGGCCTTCTGGGTGCTTATCGTCTGCGATGAGCGCCATGCGGACACCGCCAACTGCGCCGGAGACCGGCAAACCAGATAGCTGGGTGGCGGCTGAGGCACCGTTGATAGCAACGACGTCGTAGTACTCTTCCGGATCCTGGGACATCACGGTGACTACGACCTGGACCTCGTTGCGCAAACCCTTGACAAAGGTCGGGCGCAGCGGGCGATCGATAAGGCGGCACGCCAAAATAGCCTCGGAGGAAGGACGGCCCTCGCGGCGGAAAAAGGAGCCCGGGATCTTGCCAGCGGCATACATACGCTCTTCCACATCCACGGTCAGAGGGAAGAAGTCGAATCCCTCGCGCGGCTGATTGGACGCGGTGGTCGTGGCCAGCAGCATGGTGTCATCATCCAAGTACGTGGTCACGGAACCATCTGCCTGGCGTGCCAGCTGGCCGGTTTCAAAGCGCAGGGTGCGGGTACCAAAGTCACCATTATCCAAGGTGGCAATGGCCTCGGTAATACCAAAATCCTCGTCAATATTGAACTCGACGGAGTTCTGAACGCTCATTAAAAAATGTCTCCTTGAGTGGTTTAGGCGATCGTCGGTGCCGCCTGATCGATTTTGTCTATGACAACGGTGTCAAATTCTAACAGAAAAACCACAAAAGCCCCGCCAAAAGGCGGGGCAAGGTGGCCGAAGCTGGGCCGAAATTAGCGGCGCAGACCCAGGCGAGAAATCAGATCACGGTAGCGATCGACGTTGTTCTCAGCCAGGTACTTCAGCAGGCCACGACGGCGACCAACCATCAGCAGCAGACCACGGCGGGAGTGGTGATCGTGCTTATGGAACTTCAGGTGCTCGGTCAAAGTATTGATGCGGGAGGTCAGCAGGGCAACCTGTGCCTCAGGGGAACCGGTATCGGTTTCGTGCAGGCCGTACTCCTTGAGGATTTCGGCCTTCTTCTCAGTGGTCAATGCCATGAGTATTTCTCCTTTATTTCAGTCCACATTATCGTGACGCATAAGCCAGCGCGATGCACTTTGCTTGTGCGTGCCGCAACTGCTGTGAACCGCAGTCGCTAAGCCAAAGAAACACCTTACAGCGCTTGGACAGAGAAAATCAAAACCGCTTGGGCCGCAAGACGGGCTTATAAAGGTCTCCGAATAGCTTCTCGAGGCTTTCCACAAACTCACGCACAAAGCGCTCACTATCCACTTCGACGGCCACCCGTGCAGTTGGTGGGGCATCCAGGCGCGTTTCATCCGCGATCGTCCGGCCGCGGGTGGGGCCGGTGGTGTCGGTTTTGAGGTTTATCGAAAGGACGTCGACAAGCGAGGCATCTGCTGCTACCGCAACGGCTAATGGGTCGTGCAGACCGCAACCGCCCAAGTGCGGCGAGGTGGTGGCGTAGGCGCGGATATAGTAATCCACCATGTCCGCGAAGATGCGGCCGGCGTGGGTACCTGTAGCGCGCCAACGGGCGGATTCCGCCGTGGTCAGCAGCGTGCGTAAGGTGACGTCCAAGCCCACCATGGTGGTGTCATGGGTGTGCCGGAAGAGGTAATCGGTAGCTTCCGGATCTTGGGAGATATTGGCCTCGGACCACGGCGTGACGTTGCCGGGCACCGTGAGGGCTCCGCCCATCATCACTAGGTGCGAGTTCGCGGCAAAAGAGGGGTTTTGCTGCATGGCGGCAGCAATCGTCGTGGAAGGGCCGGTCGGAATGATAACCAAGTCATCGCCGTGCTCATGCACGGCTTGGATGAGGAACTCGGCCGCGGGTTGCGACTGCGCCTGCGTGGTTGCCGGCGGCAAAAGGACTTCTCCCACGCCGTTGTGGCCATGGATAAAGGAGGAAATATCGCTCGGCCGGAAACCATCCGGGCTAGGGCCGGCAAGGACCGGAATATTGTTTTTGCCCAGCAGCTCTAGAAGGGCCAGCGTATTGCGCACGGCCAACGGCACGGTCACGTTGCCGTAGGTACAAGTCACACCGATTAATTCCAGGTTCGGATGGGCTATGGCATACGCCAGCGCTAAGGCATCATCAATGCCGGTATCAAGATCGAGGATCGCCTTCATTTATTTCTCCCGCAGGAAGTAGTCTTTTGCAGTCCAGCCCTGCGCCTTGGCATCGGCGGCAAGCACTTGGCGGGCCTTGGCTACGTCATTGGCCATCGCTTCCAGCAGCTCATCTACGGAATTGAACTTCACCATATCGCGAAGGTGGCCCACAAAATACACCGTAGCCTCGTAGCCATAAAGGTCAGCATCGCGGTCAAGTACGAAGGATTCGATGGAGCGTTCCTCGTCGCCGAAGGTGGGGTTGGTGCCCACGGAAATAGCAGCCGCGTAGGCCACGCCGGGGCGCATATCGCCGTCGATGGACGAGTCTGAATGAACAACGAACCAGCCTGCGTAAACACCATCAGCGGGGATTGCCACCGTATCCGGGAAATATTGGTTGGCGGTGGGGAATCCAAGCTCCTTTCCCCCACGTCCTGCACCCCGCACTACGGGCCCAGTCACGGTGAAATGGCGGCCCAGCGCCCAATTGGCTGCTTCAATCTCGCCCTGGGCTAGGCACTCACGGATATGGGTAGAACAAATGCGTACCCCTTTGTCATTGAGCAGCGGGACAATCTCGACACTAAAACCGAATTCAGCACCGTAGTCTCGCATCGCCTGGGCGGTACCAGCCGCACCGGCACCAAAAGTAAAGTTCTCCCCTACCACGATGTGTTGGGCATTGAGCTTTCCCAGCAGTAAATCTTCTACATAAGGACGCGGCTCTACACCGGCAAGGTCCCGGGTGAAGTCAATAACGAGTACGGCTTCAATGCCCATCTCTTCGGCCAATTCCAGCCGGCGCTCAAAGCTCAGAACCGCCTGTGGGGCTCGCTCCGGTAGGAATACTGACACCGGGTGCGGGTCAAAGGTCACCATTACTGGGCGCTGGTCATTGGCGTGTGCGTGCTTCACACAAGCCGAAATGAGCTGCTGATGGCCGCGGTGCAGGCCATCGAAGACGCCTATGGTTATTGACGTTGGGCCCACTTCCGCGGGGATGTCATCGATTCCGTACCAAATATCCACGCAGACTATCGTAGAGCATAGACTTAGGGGCTATGACTGATGCGCTCGCAAACTCCGGACTCGTCATCGTAGACAAACCCGCCGGCATGACCTCCCACGACGTTGTCGGCCGCCTACGCAGGTACTTTCACACCAAGAAGGTTGGCCACGCTGGCACCCTGGATCCCATGGCAACTGGCGTGCTCGTCCTTGGCCTAGAGCGTGGCACCAAATTCTTGGCCCATATGGTTGCCTCCACTAAGTCTTACGACGCCACTATCCGGCTCGGGGCTGCCACGACCACCGATGACGCCGAAGGCGATCACAGCTGGGGCGCTAGTGCTGCGTCCATCGACAGCTCCGCCATCGAGGCAGAGATTGGCAAGCTCACTGGCGATATTATGCAAAAGCCCGCGGCCGTTTCGGCCATCAAGATTAATGGACGCCGTGCCCACGAACTCGTGCGCGAGGGCCAGGAGGTCGATATCCCTGCCCGCCCAGTCACGGTAGATAGGTTCGCGATTGTAGAAGAGCGCCGGGTGGGCGACTACATCGACGTAGACGTTACGGTCGATTGTTCTTCTGGCACCTATATCCGCTCCTTGGCCCGCGATTTGGGCGAAGCCCTGCAAGTAGGCGGGCACCTTACCGCCTTGCGGCGCACCGAGGTGGGCCCATTTGCACTTGCCGACGCCCTCTCGCTCGAGGCCCTAGCCGATTCCCCGCGACTTTCCCTCAGTTTGGACGAAGCTTTGGCTCGTTGTTTTCCGGTTCTAGCTGTAACAGAGGAAGAGGCGAGCGCCTTGTCCATGGGCAAGTGGCTTGAGCCTCGCGGTTTAAAGGGAGTACACGCCGCCGTGGCGCCGAATGGCCAAGCGGTGGCGCTCATTAAGGAAAAAGGCAAGCGCCTGGCCACCGTCTTTGTAGCACGACCTTCTACCCTTTAGCGGCTGAAGTCTAGGGCCGGAACCGTCGTGGAGACGATGACATAACCATCCCGGATTAGCCAGCGCCCGGTAATAAACGGCACTGGTGTGGGCCGAGCCAAAATATAGGAAATAAGGGTGCCGTCTTCGCGCAGGTCAATTTCTGCTTGGTCAAAATCGAGCCAGCGAAAGGTCATGGGAAACCACGCCTTGTACGTTGCTTCTTTAGCGCAGAAAAGCAACCGGTCCGGACAGTTAATCCCCGCCTCACGCAGGCGCATCAGCTGGGGCATCTCCCCTGCCCGGGCAATCATGGTGAGCACATGATCCGGCAGTGGCTCGGCGGGTTCCGCGTCTAAGCCCACCGATTTCATGGCATCAGTAGGCGCGACCACAGCGGCGCGCATGCCATCGGTATGCGTCATCGATCCTACGAACCCCTCTGGCCACAGCGGCATTCCGCGCTCTCCGCGCAAAATCGGCGTGGCCGGGTCGGCTCCTAGTTCCTGCAAGGCGCGGTGCGCGCACCACCTGGCATCACCAAACTCCGCTTTGCGCACATCGACTGCTTGGGAAACGAGAGACTTTTCCTCGGCCGCGAGGTCTTCAAAGTTCGCAAGATCCGCATAGCTCGGGTCCGTGCGCACATAGCAATACCGAGCGGATTCCGGGAATAACTCCGAAAAAATCATCTCGCCTCCTCTTCATAGGAATGCAGTACCGGATACGGCCACACCTGCACGCTGTCGCGGCCTTGCCACTCTCGCGGATATCCCAAAGAGGCTTCAATATGGTCAACGCCATCCACATTCATCCGTGACGGCATGTGTAAATGCCCATAAATGACTGCCTGTGCGTTATATCGCCGCGGCCACGAGCGCGTATGCCGCGTCCCGCACCACAGTGCAATCTCTGGAAAGCGCAGCAGCATCGTCGGCTCTTGTACTAATGGCCAATGGTTGACCAACACCGTGGGGCCGTGCACTCGGGAGAGGCGTTTGATGGAGTAAGCCAACCTATCCCAACACCACGCCCGAACATCTACAAAGGGTGCAATAGCGAATTCATCCGTCATCATTAGCTGCTTGGCACGCGCGGCTTCAATGGCTTGATCCACAGTGAGATCATGTGCCCGGAAGCTATAGTCATACAGGGTAAAAAGCGGAACGATCGTGGTTCCATGGAATACCGGATATGGGTCTTCAGGAGTAATAACCCCGATTTCTCGGCACCTAGCTACTAGGTAGTCATACTTTTCGCGTCCTTGGTAGCGGTCCTGCGAGCGGGAGAATAGCTCGTGATTGCCAGGCACCCAGATGACCTTGGCATAGTGATCATTGAGCTGACGCAAGATGCGAATTATAAGATCTGTACGCTCGGCTACGTCTCCGGCTACGATGAGCCAATCCCCCGGATCCGAGGGCGCGAGCTGATTAATTCGTTCACTATTGGCGCTGACCGCGCCATGCAGGTCAGAAACCGCCCACACTGTTGGCATAGATTCTCACCCGCCTTCCTCAAATCTGCGCACGGCACGCAGGCGTGCTTCACGCAGGAATATCAACACGCCTACTCTAGCGCAGCTAAGCCTCCTGCACTACGGCCCATTTCATGGAGCGGAACCGGAGCACCACTCCCACCATCCGGAAGGCAATGAATGCGGCAAGGCCACACCAGACGCCGGTTAAACCCGTACCCATAAAGTGAGCTAGCACTACACCTGGTAAAAATCCCAAAAGAACCGAGGAAATGGTCAGCGTACGCAAGAAGGCAGCGTCGCCTGCCCCTAGCAGCACGCCATCGAGTGCGAAGACCACGCCGCCGCCAATGACCATCGCCACCAAAATCCACCAAGGCTGAGAGATAGCATCAAGGACCTCAGGCGCGGAGGTAAAGATACGTGGGATAATGCCCGCTCCCGCGGCAAATACGACCGCTAGCAGCCCAGAGAAAACCGTGGAATACACAGTAACCTTGCGGCCTACGCCCCGAGCGTGTTGCGCAGATCCTGCTCCTAGTGCTGCACCTGTTAAGGACTGCGCGGCAATAGCCAGGGAGTCCAAGATGAGGGACATGAAGTTCCACAGCTGCATCATGATTTGGTGACCGGCCAGTGAGGCAGTGCCTACTCGAGAAACCACCGCCGTAGCAGTAAGAAAGGCCACCTGAAAGCTAGCCGAGCGCAAAATAAGATCACGGCCCAAAATAAGCTGCTCGCGTACCACGTGCCACCGGAACTGCCAAGAACCGGTGTGCTCATTGTGCAGTTCTCGCACGAAAAGCGCAGCAATAATGCTCATTCCCAATACAGTGGCGATGGCTGAGCCGGCCAACCCCCAGAAATGGACGAAGATAGGTACCGCAATAGCGCCGGGAATCATGCCAGACAAGGTAAAATACAGCGGCTTTTTGGTATCTTGTACTCCGCGCATCCACCCATTTCCGGCCATCTCCACCAGGGTGACAGGTATGGCCAATGCCGCAATGCGCAGCCACAATGCCGTTCCGGCAGCGGTGGCGGGATCACCGGTTAAAGCGCTTGCAAATACGCCACCGAAAATCCACATGATAACCGCAAGGACTCCGCCTACCCCCAAAGCTACGTAGGTGGCTTGCACGCCTTCTGCTACAGCGGCTTCTCGTTTGCCAGAGCCGAAAAGGCGCGCGGAACGAGCCGTCGTGCCATAAGACAAGAAGGTCAGCTGCGTAGTCACCACAGAGTGAATCGTGGTTGCCGCTGCCAACGAGGCGAGCTCTTGGGCTCCAAGACGGCCGACCACAGCGGTATCCAGGAGGAGATAAAGCGGCATTGCCGCAAGCACGCCCAGCGCGGGAAACGCGAGGCCAAAGACCTCGCGTGCGGTTACTGTGCCGGCGGTGGAGTGTTCTTGGGTACGCGTTCCATCCGTCTGCCCTCTACTCATTGAACAGCGGCCACCAATTCCTTAATGATTTTTTCTGGAGAACCATGCGCGGTATATCCCGCAGCTGGAATATGCCCACCGCCGCCGAAGGTTAGCGCCACGGAAGAGCAATCGATGCGAGAAGAACGCAATGAAACTGCCCACACCTCAGGAGCTTGCTCTTTAAAAACCACACCGATAGTGGTGCCTTCTAGCGCACGAACAAATTCCACTAGGGATTCCACTGCCGAGTCTGAATGGCCGTGGATATCTCCCCTCCGTGCAACGAGAATACCCAGTCGGTGCTGCCCAGCTTCCTCAATGCGCAGACCAGCCAGCACTCGACCTATCATCTGCAGATCGTCGGCCGTGGTGGAATCTAGTAGGTCTGCAGCAATCTGCTTGGTATCGAGATCGTAATGCATTAGCCGAGTGGCAATGTCGTGCATCGCAGGCCTCCCCCAGCGGAAGCTTCCGGTATCGGTCATCAGGCCGGCATATAGGCAGTGGGCAATATTGCGGTCGATCTGGATTTCTAAAGAATCCAAAATACTGAGCAGTACCACGGTGGTGGATTCGCACTCAGTGTCCACCACATTTATGGCGCCGAAGCCAGGATTGGAGGAATGGTGATCGATGCACAACACACGGCCCTGCTGCGCTAACTGCTCAATTTTGTCAGCAAAAAATCCCGTTCGGTCCAAAGAACCACAGTCAACGGTGACGTAGAGGTCATAGCCTTCTGGCAGAACTCGGCTGGTCTTTACCTCCTCAGCAGCGGGAATGGTATACAAGTTATGAGAAATCTCCCGATCCTGTCCCACAATCGCGCACACGTCCTTGCCTCGTTGCCGCAAGGCGAGCAGCAAAGCTGCAGCAGAGCCGATGGCATCGGCATCCGGCCGCAGGTGCGTAACAATGCAAATGCTGTGGGCATCCTGCAGCGCAGCAACTGCGGGCTGGTATTGCGTTTTAGTCACTTAGTCCTCGTCTTCATCAGAGGTCTTATACGGGTTCGCATCTCCTGCAGGCTGTGCGTTTTCCTTCAACTTTGCCAGTTCCTCGTCGCGCGCACGGGCGCGTGCCAAAAGCTCTTCCATATGAGCCGAAGCCTCGGGGACGGTATCGACTTCAAAGGTAAGCGTTGGGGTAAAACGCACCGAGAGCTGATCACCCACAATTTTGCGCAGCTGACCTTTGGCGCGCCTGAGTGCTTCTTCTGCTTGTGCAAAATCCGGCTCGGAGTCGATGTCTTTTCCGCGCACAGTATAGAAGACAGTAGCGTCATGCAGGTCGCCCGTGACCCGAGTATCCGTAATGGTCACCAGCTCAAGGCGGCGATCCTTAATCTGGCGTTCGATGGCACTTGCCACGATCTCCTGAATGCGCTTGGCCATTCGCGCTGCGCGTGCGTGATCAACCATGTGAACCTCCCAGCTCAATAAGAATCTATCTCTAAAATTACCGCCAACCGGTACAAGAAACCACCAGTTTAGTGCCGAGTACCGACCAATGAAAACCCGTACAGACGCTGCAACTATAAACTAACCATGTCGGGGGCTACGAAAGAAACGAGCAAACAGCAAAAGGCCCGCTTCCCTCTCCCCGCCCGTATCCACTGCGAGCTCGCAAGAGGCTCAGTGGAAGGGCTCTGAGAGTAGAAGCGGGCCTTGAGGCGGCGGCGATTAGTCGCGCGGAACCTCGACCTCTTCGTAGGCCTGAATGATGTCGCCTACCTGGATATCCGGGTAAGAGAGCACCATGCCGCACTCATAGCCGGCCTTGATTTCGGTTGCGTCATCCTTTTCGTGGCGCAGGGATTCGATCTTGGCGTCGGCAGTGATGACGTTGTTATCGCGCAGCAGGCGAACCTTGCCGTTGCGGACAACCTTGCCCTCGGTAACCATGCAGCCGGCGATGGTACCCACCGCGGAGGACTTGAACAGTGCGCGGATTTCGGCCGCACCGGTGTCGCGTTCCTCGTAAATCGGCTTGAGCATGCCCTTGAGAGCAGCCTCGACCTCTTCGATGGCCTTGTAGATGATCGTATAGTAACGAATATCCACGCCCTCTTGGGTGGCCATCTCCGTTGCCTTGCCTTCCGCGCGAGTGTTGAAGGCAATAATGACGGCGTCGGAAGCCGCTGCGAGGGAAACGTTGGTCTCGGTCACAGCGCCCACACCACGGTCGATGATGTTGAGCTCGACTTCGTCCTCGGTCTTGATATCCAGCAGGGCGTCTTCCAGTGCCTCGACGGAACCGGCGTTGTCGCCCTTGAGGATGAGGTTGAGGGTAGAAGTCTCCTGCAATACCTTGTCCAGATCCTCCAAGGAGACGCGCTTGCGCTGCTTTGCCTGTAGGGCAGAGCGCTTGCGAGCATCACGCTGGTTAGCAATCTGGCGGGCAACGCGGTCATCTTCTACAACCAGCAGGTTATCGCCAGCGCCCGGCACACCAGATAGACCCTGGACCTGCACCGGACGGGATGGACCGGCCTCTTCGACGTCGCCGCCGAACTCATCGAGCATGCGGCGGACGCGACCGTGCGCATCGCCGACAACGATGGAGTCACCCACGTGCAAGGTGCCGCGCTGGACGATGACCGTCGCAACCGGACCACGGCCGCGGTCCAAGTGCGCCTCAATAGCCACGCCCTGTGCGTCCATGTCTGGGTTAGCGGTCAACTCCAGAGCAGCGTCCGCGGTCAGGATGACAGACTCGAGCAGCTGGTCAATGTTCTTGCCCTGCTTCGCGGAAATGTCCACGAACATGGTGTCGCCACCATACTCCTCCGGAACCAGGCCGTACTCGGTGAGCTGGCCACGGATCTTATCCGGCTGAGCCTCCGGCTTATCCACCTTGTTCACAGCCACGACAACCGGAATATCGGCAGCCTTGGCGTGGTTGATGGCCTCCACAGTCTGTGGCATGACACCGTCATCGGCGGCAACCACGAGGATGGCCAAGTCGGTGGACTTAGCACCACGGGCACGCATGGCCGTAAAGGCCTCGTGACCTGGGGTATCCAGGAAGGTAATGGTGCGTTCGCCGTCCACGTCTACCGTGGTCTGGTATGCACCAATGCCCTGGGTAATGCCGCCTTCCTCGTGGGCACCTTCGTTGGTCTTACGGATGGCGTCCAACAGGCGGGTCTTACCGTGGTCAACGTGACCCATGACGGAGACGACTGGAGGACGATTCTCCAGTGCGTCCTCGCCTCCTTCATCCTCGCCGAACTTGAGATCGAAGGACTCAAGCAGCTCGCGGTCCTCATCCTCAGGGGAGACAACCTCGACGTTGTAATTGATCTCAGAGCCGAGCAGCTGCAGCGTATCTTCCGATACCGATGCGGTTGCGGTCACCATTTCACCGAGGTTGAACAGTGCCTGCACCAATGATGCTGGATCCGCACCGATCTTCTCGGCGAAGTCAGACAGCGAAGCACCGCGACGCAGGCGGACGGTTTGGCCCTTGCCGTCAGGCAAGCGCACGCCGCCTACGACGTGCTTCTGCTGCTCCTCGTACTCATGGCGCTTCTGACGCTTGGACTTCTTGCCCTTGCGTGGAGCGCCACCTGGACGGCCGAAAGCACCGGCGGTGCCACCGCGACGTCCGCCGCGTCCGCCTCCGCGGAAACCGCCCGGACGTCCGCCGCCTGGGCCACCGTGACCCGGTCCGCCGTGGCCGCCGCGACCGCGGCCGCCACGTCCACCACCGCTCGGTGCCTTGGACGGCATCGATGCGGGGTTCGGGTGGGAAGGCATCATGGCCGGGGATGGACGGCGACCGCCGCCACCCTGGTTATTGCCACCCTGTCGGCTATTTCCACCCTCGTGCTGGCCGCCACGCTTGCCGCGGTTATCGCCTGGCTTATTGCCGCCACGCTGGCCCTTGGAGCCACCCGGGCGTGGGCCTGGACGGTTATCGCCACCACCCGTGGAGAACGGGTTATTAGCTACGCGGCGGGAGCCGCCTGGCTTTGGCATCGGGCGAGGCATGGAGTTGCCTGGGGTCGGGCGCTCGCCCGACTTCTTGCCAGCAGCCTGGCCTGGCTTTGGTGCGCCTTGACCGGGCTTGGGCGCAGCAGACTTAGCGCCAGGCTTCGGTGCTGGAGCACCGGGCTTTGGCGCCGCCGGCTTTGCACCGGGCTTAGCTGCGGCTTGACCTGGCTTTGGTGCACCTTGGCCAGGCTTAGGCGCAGCAGTCTTTCCTGCACCAGAAGTGGTCGCACCCGGTTTCGGGGTGGCTGCCTTAGCGCCTGGTTTGGGCGCAGCGGACTTAGCACCTGGTTTAGGTGCGCTAGCCTTTACGGTGCTCTTAGCAGCACCCTTGGCAGCTTTATTGTCCTGCTTCTTCTCGGCAGCATCATCGCCACCGGACTGTGCTTCATAATGAGCTCGCATCTTCTTGACCACCGGTGGTTCGATGGTGGAAGAAGCAGTCTTTACAAACTCACCCTGTTCCTTCAGGGTGGCGAGCAGTTCCTTGCTGGTTACTCCGAGCTGTTTTGCCAGCTCGTGAACACGTAGCTTTCCGGGCACTTGTCTCCTCTTGGTATCGACTAGGAGCCAAGGCCGCGGAAACTGGCCTGACCCCTAGTTAGGTTTGTTGGACTTTCATCGCTGATGCTTCATCGTTGTGCGCTCATCAGTGTTCGGTCTTCCTTTGTAACTCTGGTTCGTACGACTCTAACGCGGAATCTCCCGCATTCGGTACCTGTTCGCTGTGCGCATCCAAGTACCGACGTACCTGACCTGTGTCCACGGGTGCGGACGTGCGAAGCGCGCGCTTGAAGGCGTGTTTGCGCTCCGCCAGCTCGAGTGCAGAAAGAGTGGGGATGATCCACGCCCCACGGCCGGGAAGCCGGCGGTGCGGATCCGCTACCAGACGACGCCCCTGCGGATCAGTGCGGTCGATGACCACCCGAAGCAAGTCCGTGTCTGGCAGGCGGCGGCGAGTAGCGATACAGGTCCGGAGTCTTTGCCTCTCAGACATCCAACTCCTTACTTTTCGCGTCGCCACTAAGCCCCCATTCTGCAACTGGGCCGTTTACTAGCCTACGCTACAAAAGCGCAGATCCTTAATTAGCATCAGCGTCCGAATGAATATCGATCTTCCAGCCGGTCAAACGGGCAGCTAAGCGAGCATTTTGTCCCTCTTTACCAATGGCTAGGGACAGCTGATAGTCCGGTACTACCACGCGAGCAACTTGCGCCTCATTGTCCACCACGGTGACCTTGACCACCTTCGAGGGGGCCAAGGCATTGCCCACGTAAACCGTAGGATCCTCGCTGTAGTCAATGATGTCGATCTTTTCTCCACCGAGCTGGCGCATGATGTTATTGACGCGCTGACCGCGCGGGCCGATGCAAGCACCCTTAGCGTTCAATCCCTTGGCATGCCCGATGACGGCCACCTTGGAGCGGTGTCCCGCCTCACGGGCGATGGCGATCATTTCTACGGTGCCATCGGCCACCTCTGGAACTTCGAGCTCGAAGAGACCACGAACCAATTCTGGGTGGGTACGCGAAAGGTTAATCTGCACCTGAGCGCCGTTGCGGTTTACGCCTACGACATAGGCCTTAATGCGGTCACCGTGCTCGAGCTTTTCCCCCGGAATCTGCTCGGCCGGCAGCAAAATGCCGTCCTGGGATTCCAACTCAGAGCCCAGCTGGACCACGACGATGCCGCGGGCATTAGCACGCGCATCGCGCTGGACGATGCCGCTGACCACGCGGCCGGAAAGCTCCGAGTAGGAATCGTAGGTGCGCTCCGCCTCGGCCTCGCGCAGCTTGCGAAGGATAGCCTCGCGCACAGCCTGTGCACCTACACGTCCAAAGTTTTCCGGGGTGTCATCGTATTCGGTAGTTACTTCCCCAGTTTCTGGGTCACGCTCCGAGACAATGACGCTGACTGCACCGGTAGTGGCATCGATATCGACGCGGGACTTGGCGCCTTCTACCTTGCCGCCAGCATTAGACTCGCGGTAATCAAGGTAGGAATACAACAAGGCACCCGCAATCGCTTCCAGCAGGTCCTTCACTGGGACATTGCGCTCGGATTCGATGGTACGAAGTGCCTCAAGATCAATATTCACTTGTCATTCCTCTCGGTTGCCGGTTAGTTTACGGCTTCTTCAAACGTCTTTTGCACTGCCTCCAGCTCCTGTTCGGACGGCTGTGCAAATTCAATTTCTACCACTGCGCGGGCAATGTTTTCCAATCGTTCGGCCCGCGCCTGCACGTCCTTTTTGCTTGCCGTGATAAGGATTACGGCATCGGCGGCGTCGTTAAGCGCGCCAATGCGCGCTGTCTGGGTTTTGCCATCGCCAAGATCGAAGGAAACCTTGCGCCCGCGGTTGCGGCGCCAGTGGCGCGGTGCGGTCAGCGGCAGATCCGCACCAGGGGTGGAAACCTCCAAGGTGTATCCGGCACCAAAGTTGAGCTCCCCTTGCGCTTCCTTGTCATCAAAGAAGGCGGAAATCTCGTTGGATACTTCCTCCAGTACATCGGAACTAGGACGTGTGTCCCCATCAATGCGAATGATCACCTGGGACTTCTTGCCCGCTTTGGTGGTCTTAATGTCTTCTACATCCAACCCTCTTTCAGCTAGCTTTGGTTGCAGGAGATCGGTCAATTGTTGTGCATCTGGGAAAGCCATGCCCACTAGCCTACGTGCTACGAGGTACAGTCTTTTGGGTGAACCGCCGACGCATTGCTTTGACCCTCGTAGCCTCAACCGCCACCCTGCCCGCTTTAGCGGGGTGCCAAGCGGTCGATTCCGTCGTCGACTATTTCGGCCCACGGCCGGAAAATAGGCTGCTTATGCTTGCCGACGCCGCCGCAACCGACGCCCTTGCTTTAAGCGGCGTCGACGACCATGCCGCCGACCTGCGCAACGCACAAGCCGACGCGCTTTATGCCGAAATTACGCGCCTGTGCGGCACCAATGACGCCGGTAATGCCCCGCGATCCTGCGAGGTGGAGCGCCCAACTAAAGCCAACCGCGCTGCGGACTCTGGCGAAATCATGGAAAATGCCGCCTCCGCGACTACCGCAGCAGCCGATGAGGTCACCGTGGAGTCGCGCGCGCTGGTAACTGAACAAGCCATCGCGCTCAATGCTTGGCTTCCCGGCGATGCCCCAGATATCCCAGAGCTTTCCCAACCGGAGCAAAAAAGCGCAGCCGATCTGCTCAGCTGGGAGTATGAGCAGGCCTTCGGTCTGGATTTCGCACGAGCCTACGTAGGCCCCGAACACGAAGATAATGTGGACCATCGTTTAGAGGTCCACCACCGCCGCATCGATGCCCTCCAGGAGGCATTGAGCCGGTATGGAAACGTGCCGCAACCCGAGCCGGCTTACTCCTCCGGTGACCAGGATCTCCCCCATGATTCCGCGTCTGCGCTGGGCTTTATAGGCGGCCTTGCCGAGCAGGACAGCCGTAAGTGGTCCGCTGCCGCTTCGCAGGCGGCGCAAGAAGAAACACCGGATCAAGAATGGGTTACGTGGCTCATCGGCATCGCGGCCGAGTCTCACGGAATGCGATAAGACAGGCTGACCGCCTGTAAATCCCCTGAACACTAGTCAGCGAAATTGCAGCGACCTTTACGGCACTATGCATTGCTTTCGCTCCGCAAACGTGCGTAGGTTGGTGCACCATGAGCTTGCAGGAGATACCGCAAGCTAAACAGACACAAAGAGAAGGAGTTTCCTCTCAATGCGTTCTAAGAAGACCATTTTGACCGTATCCGCCGCAGCGCTGGGCCTTGCTGGCCTCGCCGCACCCGCCGCTACCGCTGCACCGGCGAGCGCTTGGGACCAGGTAGCCGCCTGCGAGTCCGGCGGTGACTGGCACATCAATACCGGAAACGGTTACCAGGGTGGCCTGCAATTCAACGCACAGACTTGGGCTGCCAACGGCGGTACCCAGTACGCCCCAACCGCTGACCAGGCAAGCCGCGAGCAGCAGATTGCCGTGGCCGAAAGCGTCTTGGCTACTCAGGGCGCTGGCGCATGGCCTAACTGCGGCGGCCCAGTCGCCGGCTAGTCTCTAGCTCCGGCGCGCTACATAAAGCCGGCCTCTTCCCTCACTCCGCGGGATTGCCGCGGGACCAGGAAGAGGCCGGCTTTTGTGCTACACTTGGCTAGCTAAGATGCAGGAATCTGAATGCCCCTAAGCCTCGTGCTTAGCGATATTCCAGGCGTACATCATCAGTAGCACCTGCAGCGGCTGGCGAATAATGTGATAGAGCTTCTTCGGCCACCCAGACTTGCGCTCGATCCACGCGTGGTACATATTGGCTGGCCACACCGCGGCAAAGAGGACGAGCGCAGAAGCACCGCCAAACCCTCGGGTGGCGCGGCGGCGCAGCAATGTACCCGTCGCTATCTCCCAAAGACCAGAAGCAAAGTTATAAAACCGCGCGGGACCAGGAAGTTGCGGCGGGACGATGGATTCGAATGTCTTCGCCTTCACAAAGTGCAGCACGCCCATAGTGGAAAGAACCGCGGAAAGCCCATTTTTCTGAAGATTCATGCCTTCCACGGTACCCCGCCGCGCAGCCTTGCGTGCCCCTCTAGCCGCGCACGAGCTCTAGGATCTTATCCACAATCTCCTCGGCTGGGACCTCAAGGGTCTCGCCGCCACGGATGCGCAGCTCAATTTTTCCTTCCTTGAAGGCACGGCCCAGAATTGCCACGAACGGCATGCCGAGCAGCTCTGCATCCTTGAACTTCACGCCTGGCGAGACCTTTGGGCGGTCATCAAATAGCACCTCAAGGCCCTTAGCAGAAAGCTCTTCTACCAGTTTGTCGCCGGCCTCCATGGCTGCCGCATCCTTATTGGCCACGGCTACGTGTACCTGGTACGGCGCAACGGCTACCGGCCAGTTTAGGCCCTTGTCATCGTGGCGCTGCTCCGCTAGGACGGCCAGCATGCGAGTAATGCCAATGCCATAAGAGCCCATGGTAGGAACCGCTCGCTTGCCGTTTTCATCCAAGATTTGCACGTCGAAAGCCTCGGTGTACTTGCGCCCCAGCTGGAAGATGTGGCCAAGCTCGATGCCGCGCTCCAGGGTCAAAGTGCCCTGGTTATCTGGGGCAAGGTCACCTTCCTTGACCTCTGCGGCCTCAATGAACTCATCCACGGTGAAATCGCGGCCGGCCACGCAGCTAACCACGTGTCGCTCGCTCGCGTCAGCGCCGGTGATCCACGCCGTACCCTTGACCACGCGCGGATCGGCCATGACCTTGATGTCATTGTCATTTAGCGCACGCGGGCCGACATAGCCCTTGACCAAGAAATCATTGTCCGCAAAGTCCTTGTCCCCTGCCAGTTCAAATTCCACCGGCTCGAGTGCTGCCTCAAGGCGCTTTTCATCCAGTTCGCGATCACCAGGGATGAGCACGGCGGCCAACTCGGTCTCGCGCTCCTCACTCTCAGCGGCCGGGCGGAAGAGTTTTATCATCATGCATTTGAGGGTGTCTGCGGCGGTGACCTCGCGGCCGTCGACAGTAATGCCCGCACCCTGAGCCCATTCGACCAAGGCCTCAATGGTCTCTGCATTCGGAGTATCGCGTTCCTGTGCCTCCGGCTGGCCCTCGATGTCCTTCTCCGCCGGCGCTGGGGTAACCACGGCCTCGACATTGGCCGCATAGTCGCCCTCGGTAGAGCGTACAAAAGTATCCTCGCCCACCTCAGATACGGCGAGGAACTCCTCGGAGGCAGAACCACCCATCGCGCCAGAGGTGGCCTTACAGATGGCGTAATCGATCTCTAGGCGGTTGAAGATATTTTGATACGCCTTGCGATGGCGGCTATAGGACTCGTCCAAGCCCTCATCGGTCATGTCGAAGGAATAGGAATCCTTCATGGTGAACTCACGGCCGCGTAGCACACCTGCGCGGGGGCGCTCCTCGTCGCGGTACTTGGTCTGAATCTGGTACAGGGTAACCGGGAAATCCTTATAAGAGGAGTACATATCCTTGACCGCGTTGGCGAACATTTCCTCGTGGGTAGGACCAAGCAGCATATCTGCGTTCTTGCGGTCCTTCAGGCGGAAGAGGTTATCGCCGTATTCAACCCAACGGTTGGTTTTCTCATAAGGCTCGCGCGGCAGCAAGGCGGGAAACAGCATTTCTTGGCCGCCAATGGCATCCATTTCCTGACGGACTACGTCTTCAATCTTGCGCAGGGTGCGCAGGCCCAACGGCAGCCAGGTATAAACGCCCGGCGCGACACGGCGTACATATCCGGCGCGCACCAGCAGCTTGTGGCTAGGGACCTCGGCATCAGCTGGGTCCTCACGAAGGGTACGGAGAAATAGTTCAGAAAGGCGGGTAATCATGGACAAAAATATACCCCGCTACCCTGTATATATGCTCATTATCCTCCCTCCTTCAGAAACTAAGGACTACGGCGGCACGGGACAACCGCTTGATTTTGCACAGCTTTCCTTTCCGGAATTGAACGATGCCCGGCGCGAAATTGCAGCTGAACTGCAGTCTCTTCCGGTAGATGAGGCAATGGAGGTGCTAAAGCTTTCGGAAAAGCTGCGCGGTGAGGCTGAGTCTAATCAGGGGCTCTTTACCACCCCCACCATGCCAGCCGTGTTGCGCTATACCGGAGTGCTTTTTGATGCCTTAGATGCTCCTACCCTTCCCGCGTGGGATCGCCTTGCTATTGGCGACGCCCTCTTTGGCGTCCTCCGCGCCAGCGACCCTATCCCCCATTACCGGCTCTCGGGTGGCACAAAGCTGGGCGGACGCACCCTGACGTCGCGCTGGGGAAAACAGATTACACAAGCCTTGGAGAAGGTAGACGATCTTATTGTCGATCTGCGCTCGGGTACGTACCAGCAATTGGGCCGGGTAAAGGATGCGGTGACGGTACGGGTAGAAAGCGTGCAAGAAGATGGCTCGCGCAAGGTTGTCAGCCACTTCAATAAGCACTACAAGGGCCTTTTAGCCCGCGAGTTGGCGCTCTCGCCTGCCGACGCCTATAGCGCCGCCGACGTTGCCGCCATCGCGCGCGCCGCGGGTATGACCATTGAAGAACCGGATCCTGGGTCGAGTGAGCTCACGCTCGTCGTCAAGCGCTAAGCCCGTCGCGCGGTCTGCTCAGCACGGTCTGCTTAGCGCAGCTGCGGGTTATAAAGAAGGCTATTGCGCTGCAATGAGCACTCTGTCGCTACGCGGATTGAGCTGGCCACGTGCCCGGACTCGCGCAAGGGATAAAGCTGGCCTACTACCCTATCGCGCAGCTCCCATGGCGAGATGGTGTTGAGGTAAATTTTGGTGCCTCCTTCGAACCCGGCAAGGGTAGAAATGCGGAGCTTAATGAGGATGCGCCATGGTTGGGCAACGTCGACATCGGCAGGCTTGTGGTGCCACTCCTCATTACAGGGCACCTCGCGGCCCACTGCAGCGTGGGCGGCGTGGACGAGGTCGCTCATGGCGCGAATTTCTTCTTCCGCCTGCCGCCACGGCTCGCAGGTCGCGGACTTGGAGTAGATCTCCACTGTGGGATAGCGGTGGCCAAAACCGGCGAAGAGGACAGCATGATCGTTTTCCGCAATGACAAGGTTGCGGCTAGCGGCATAGTCCACCGCCCACTCGTTGTACATGTTCATATTGCTGCGCAGCATCTGTACCTCTCGGTGGGAGGCCATGCCGCGATCATCGATGGCAACGAGCTGCTTGTGCAGGTGCTCAAAGGAGGCACCGGCTGGCTGCAGCCAGTTTTGGAACGCCACCACGTACGGGGCGTAGCGGTTGCGATCGTAGAGGTCCCGCATGGCATCGATAGTCAGCTGCATAAATAGCAAGTGCTCTTCGGCACTCAAGGTGCCTGAAGATACCACTTGCGAATCATCCTGCGCACCGCGCTCAAAATGGCGGCCGGCCACGATGACGTCGTGACCACCCGCGAAGAAGCCTGCCGCCTGCTCTTCGAGATTTCCTTCACTGGCCTCAGGCAGGTGCGCCGCCTTCCGCTTCGTGCGCACGATCTTGAGCACGTGCTCCCGGCCGGCAGGATCGGCAAGGTAGTTTTCCATGCGCTGGCGGGTCTCTGCATCCATTTCGAAGCCATAGTTAGCGCGCCAGTAGTCATAGGAGACGATTTCAAACAAATTGGGGATGCGGCGAAAGGCCGGCACGGTGTGGCCGTATTCGCTCAAGGGCAATCCACGCACAATCCCGCCGGAAGGCAGAATGCGAGCCTTTTCCGGCGGGGTATCAGTCATGCGCTCAGAGCAAAAAGCGCAGCGGTGGGTGAAGTCTTCTTCGTGCAGGGGCTGCGGGTTAGCCACCGGTGTGGACAGGGGGCGGTTGCCGCGGCCTGGCACGGTCCATACCTCCGTCCCGGAGAACGGGTTGACCTGCTTGACCGTGCCGTCCCGCATGGTTTGGATGGGTTCTATGCGGGCAAAAAGTGCATCACTCATGCCCACTAGGGTAATAACGCCTAGTAGCTATTTCGCAACAGAGCGACGACGTGCCACCGCACAGGACCCGCCAACGGTGAGCAAGATCATCACGATTAGAACGACAGCGGCGACGGCTCGAGATTGCTCATCACCACTGCGGTTGGCACCCATTACTAGCCCCCAAGCGTTGGCATCAGGCAGCACGCGGAGGATAGCCTTAGCCCAAGGAGCGCTAACGGCATCGAGGGCGGTTTCAATGACGAAATACTCTGCCACGAGAATCATCGCTGCGAATGCACCACTGCGCAGAAGGTAGGCCAAGCTGGTAGCTAACAGGATAAAGACAGTCCACTCAACGTAGGCAAGGATGAACCCATTGTTATCCGGCCAATGCATGAAGCTGTCAAAATTGAAATCACCTCCGAAAGCAGTAATCAACAGCGTGGCTACCACCATGCCCAGTGTGGCCGCGAGCAGTAGCGAAAAAGTGATGATGAAAAATTGGCTCAGCACTATACCTACGCGGCGATTTGATGAGAGGTATGACCATGAAACTGTTCCATTACTTTGGTCGCCGCCTACCATCATGGCGGCAGCAAACACCATAACGACAATGGCGAGTGAACCGGAAATGGACACATCGACAGCCTCGAACTTGCCGTCGACCGTACCATTGAAGTCATTCGCCCAAGCCAACAAGACAGCGCCGGCAGCCATGCCAACTGAAACTACGGCGAGGTATATCCAAGTAGAGCGGAGCGAAAATAGTTTCCGGGATTCAGAAATCAGAGCGTTCATGTGAATCTATCCTTTGCAAATGGAGCGTATTGTGCAGGTGAAAAACTATGCAGAGCGGTAGGCCACGTGGTCGGCGGTCGCGCCGAGGTAGGCCTCTTCCAAGGAGGGCTGCTTGCGTTCCAAGCTGGAGATGAGAATGCGGTTTTCCAGACAGATGCGGCCGATGTCAGAACCTTCTAAGCCGCGCACACGCAGGACCTCCCCGTCAAAGGAGGTCTCCGCATCGGTGCCGTGCAACAGGCGCAGGAGCTCATCGGGCTGGTCAACGATGACTTCAAGGCTTGCGCCTCCAGTTCCGTTAACAAATTCATCCATGGTGCCCTCACCCAGCAACTTGCCCTTGCCAATGACCACAAGGCGGTCTGCGGTTAGCTGCATTTCAGAAAGAAGGTGGGAAGAGACAAGCACGGAGCAGCCGGCCTCGGCGAATTCACGGATGCGGGCACGCATCCAGTGCACGCCTTCGGGATCGAGGCCGTTGACGGGTTCGTCGAGAAGCAAGTGCTTCGGCTCGCCGATGAGCGCACAGGCAAGACCCAGGCGCTGCTTCATACCCAGCGAGTATCCACCCACGCGCTTGGTGGCTACCTGGGTAAGGCCGACGCGGTCCAAGGTATCATCCACGTGGTCCATGGACACGCCCTGCAACGCAGCCATATATCCCAGGTGCGCACGGGCGCTGCGGCCCGGGTGGAACCAGTTGGCATCCAGCAACGTGCCCACCGTGGTGGCAGGATTGGATAGTTCAAGGAAAGGCGTGCCATCAAAGGTTGCGGTGCCGGAAGTCGGATTCTCTAGGCCCACGCACATGCGCATGGTGGTGGACTTGCCAGAACCATTCGGTCCGAGAAAGCCGGTGACTTGGCCGTCTGGGACCTCAAAGGAAAGGTCATCTACTGCTTTAAAGGAACGGAAATTCTTGGAAAGGTGTGAAACTTTGAGCATGGTTTCCATCGTGCCGCCTGACCAGCACGAAGTAACCATCCTTGGGAGTGATTTAGCAGGTCATACCTAGGGATGAGACAGTAGCTCCTCCACTGAGACCACGCCATGCGTTAGGGCATATAGCACGGCATGCACACGATCGCGCGAGCTGGTCTTAGTAAGAATATGGCGCACGTGGGTCTTGACCGTGGCCATGGACACGAACTCGCACTCCGCGATTTCGGTATTCGAATACCCCAGTGCCATCAGCTTAAGGACGTCAAGCTCGCGCGGGGTGAGGTCTGCTGGCGGAGGAACGGGCGGTGCCGCCGCAGGCTCCACCTGGTTGGCGGGCGACTTAGAAGCAGCCTGTTCGCTGCGTAGTTGCTGCAGCACCTGGGCGGTAATGCGCGGCGAAAGCACCGCCTCGCCGGAATGCACGGTACGGATGGCGGTGAGGAGTTCTTCAGGTTCTACATCTTTCAGCAGGAATCCGGAAGCCCCGGCGGAAATAGCGCCGTGGACAAAGTTCTGATCATCAAAGGTGGTAAGCATAATGACCTGGGTTTCCGGAAACTCTGGCAGGAGCCTTTCGGTGGCGGCGATACCGTTGACGCGGGCCATCTGAACATCCATGAGCACAATATCGGCGGGCTGCGTGCGGGCTAGATCAAGCACTTCATCGCCATCGGATGCCTGCCAGGCAACTTCTAAATCCTCTTGGGAGCCGAGAAGCATAGCGAACCCGGCGCGCACGAGGGGCTGATCATCTACCAGTCCGATGCGGATGGGGCCAGCATGCGAGCTTGCTGGCTGCTCAGGGTTAGTCATTGGGTACCTCCACGGTAATAAAGAAATGTCCATCCTCAGTGCGGGTCTCAACGCTGCCACCATAGGCCTTGACGCGCTCGCTCATTCCGATGAGGCCGTAGCCGGGATTGTGATTATTCGGCGTACGAGCGGCCGGGTTATCGGCGTTAAGTACTAAGCCATTTCCGGTAGAGCGAAAGCGCAGTACTCCCCTTTTATCACGCGAATGCTTGATCATATTGGTCAAAAGTTCTTGCACCACGCGGTAGACGGTGAATTGGTATAGCTCGTCGCTTTCGGTCGGCAGGTCCTCCAGCCCGTGCACGGTGATATCGAAACCGGTCCGGCGCGCTTCCGAGATGAGACCGGCAATATCGCTCGCGCCGGGCGCCTTGGTATCGGCGCGGGAATCGCCATCACGCAGCACGGAGAGCAAACCGCGCATCTGTTTGAGGGAATCGCGGGAGGTAGAGGCGATGGTCTCCAGAGCTTCTGTGGCCGCTGCGGGATTTTTGGCGGCGGCGAACCGGGCGCCATCGGCGAGGGCAATAACCCCCGCTAAATTATGCGCCACAATGTCATGCATCTCGCGGGCAATGCGGTTGCGCTCTACCGCGCCAGCCATTTCCGCACGTTCAATCAGCAGCTGCTGGTCCTCGCGCTTTTTACGATCATTGGTGCCAAGCAAGTAGAAAAAGCCCATAACCGGCCACGCCATGACGATGACGGACCCAAAAGCAGGCAGCGGGCCGATGCTAGAACCCTCAAGGCCAAAGTCGATGCCGCCGAAAACCCTCCGCCCGTAGAGCGACGCTGCAGTGGCCGCCAAGGTACCTAAGGCAATCCACCCTATCCAGATCCGTTGTAACCGCTTGGGCGAATGTGCACCTATAAGAAATACGCAGTATGCCACTGGGAAGAAGTGAGCGTTACCCAGTGCAGCCAGCGGGGTAAGGATGCACACCGTTAGCGTGATGGCAATGAACCCAATGGCGTATTCCTTGAGCTTAGGATGCAGCCACAGTGCTAGTGGAACTCCGACGGCATAAAGTAAGAAGACCAGCTCTTGAAAAAGCGATGTTCTATCAATGGCACCTTCTGCCGCCGGCATGGAAGAAACCCAGAAAAACAACGGAATGATAATTCTCCACGGCGGGCCTACCCAGGCACGAACCGCATCCGGCCATAGCTTCTTCATGACCTTATAGGCTAGCGCAGCCGCTGTGCCATAGTCCTCATCCCTGGGGCTGACTAGACTGGCGGGCATGCAGCACGAGTTCTTTGAGGTTGATGTTTTTGCCACCGGCGCCTTTAACGGCAACGCCCTTGCGGTGATAGCCGGCGCCGATGGGCTTAGCGCCCAGCAGATGCAAGCAATCGCGAACTGGACCAACTTTTCTGAGACCACCTTCCTGCTCGAGCCTCACGACGCCCGCGCGGACTACCGCGTCCGCATTTTCACGCCGTACGAGGAGTTTGACTTCGCTGGCCATCCCACTTTGGGCAGCGCCGCTGCATGGCGGGCGCTGGGCAATCACCCGCAGTCAGAGGGAAAGATCGTCCAAGAATGCGGCGTGGGCCTAGTTACCGTACGCGAAGACCAGGAAGTCTTTTCCTTCGCTACCCCGCCGCTGCGCCGCGAAGAACCGCTGACCCCAGCGGAGCTAGAGGAGGCCTGCGAGGGGTTGAGGCTAGAAAGCGCCGACATTGTGGACCATGGCTGGGTGGACAATGGCCCAGGCTGGCGCTTGCTCCAATTGCGCGATACCGCCGCGGTGCGCGCAGTTAAGCCGCGGGCCAAGCGCCCCAAGGTCGGCATTGTAGGGCTCAATGCCGCAGCCGCGGAAGGAGAACCTGCTTATGAAGTTCGGGCATTTACCACCCAATTCGAGGATCCAGTTACGGGTTCCTTCAACGGCGGTGCTGCCCAGTTTATGCGCTCTCGCAACTTGGTGCCGGCGCGTTTTATCGCAGCGCAAGGCAGCCAGGTAGGCCGAGCGGGCGAAGTATTTATCAACGATGACGGCACGGATATCTGGGTGGGCGGTCGCGCCCAGATTCGCGTGCGCGGAACACTGGAGGTTTAGATGCAGCTCCACCACGATTTTGCCCAGAAGCTTCCCCACCTAGTCCGCCCCACTGAGGGCGAGGAGCAGCCACACCCAGAGATGGTCATCCTCAACGAGGAACTCGCCATGGATTTGGGACTCGATCCTACCTGGCTGCGCTCATCCGAAGGCATCGAGTTCCTCACCGGCCGCGCGGGCGGCCACGCCATGGCGTATTCTGGCTTCCAATTCGGTGCGTTTAATCCGCAGATGGGAGACGGCCGCGCCATGCTCTTAGGGGAGGTAGAAAAGGACGGCCGGCTCTGGGACTTGCACGCCAAGGGAACCGGACTAACTCCTTATTCCCGCCTCGGGTCCGATGGCCGCGGAACGCTGTCTTCTATGCTGCGCGAGTACCTCGTCTCTGAGGCCATGCACGCCTTAGGTGTGCCCACCACCCGGGCGCTGGCGGTCATCTCCACCGGCCGGCCCATCCAACGCGGGCATGTGCAACCGGCCGGCATCGTGGTGCGCGTTGCCGCTAGCCATATTCGCGTGGGCACCTTTCATCTAGCCGCCCAGACGGATTACACCCGCCAGCTGGCCGATTATGCCATAGCTCGCCACTACCCTGGCGCGGACTACCAGGAATTTTTCACCCAAGTGATGGATACACAGATCCGCACCGTGTCCCAATGGATGCGCTTGGGCTTTATCCACGGCGTGATGAATACGGATAACACCACCATCTCCGGCGAAACCATTGACTACGGTCCTTGTGCCTTTATGGAGGCATACTCCCCTGACACGGTGTTTTCCAGCATCGATAGGCAAGGCCGTTATGCCTTTGGCAATCAACCCTCCATCCTGGGATGGAATCTGGCTCGCTTGGCTGAATCCCTCCTGCCGCTCTTTGACATGGACATGAATAAGGCCATGGACTTCGCCCAAGAAACCATCAACGGCTATACAGATCGCTTTGAGCACCACCGCAATAGAGATTTAGCGAAGGCTTTGGACACCTCCCTGGAGATCGCTTCTTCCTATTCCGCTGCTATGTGGCTCAATGGTCCAGATATCACGCTGGCCCATCGCGCTCTTGCCGACGCCGCCGCGGGCCACCCCACCCCCGCCCGCGAGCTTCTTCCCGAGGGCGACTTCGTGGATGAGTACCTAACATCCTCTCCCGATCCTTGTTGCGTCGATAGGGCCATGCCTCGAGTGATCCCCCGCAACCTTGCGGTAGAAGCCGCATTGAGCTCTGCCGAGCGTGGCGAGATGGGCCCCTTCCGAGAGCTCCTCGATGCAGTCACCCATCCTTGGGAGCCACACCCTTCATTCGAAGCGCCGGATCCGCATGGGCTCAAAGGCTATCTCACCTACTGCGGTACGTAATCCCTCCCCTCCTTGCTCAAAGCGCACGAAACCCCTGCACCACAACGGCGGCGGTGCAGGGGTTAACGAGGCAGAAGCTGGCTTTAGCGGTCCAGCTTCAGGGTCTTCTGGGTGTACTCCCACATCTCGTCATACAGCTTCTTGTCATTGCGCAGTTTAATGCCATAAGACGGAACCATCTCGCGGATCTTATCTGCCCAATCGATCATGTGCTCGCCAAAGCAACGCTCCAGCAACTCCAACATGACGGCTGGGGTGATGGAGGCGCCCGGGGAAGCGCCGAGCAGACCGGCGATATTGCCCTCTTGGTTATTAACCAGGGTGGTACCAAACTCAAGAGAACCGAACTGCGGAGCGCCTGCAGGCTTGATCACCTGAACACGCTGGCCAGCAACGACCGTCTCCCAGTCGCTTTCCTTTGCTTCCGGTACGTACTCGCGCAGGGCGTCCACGCGGTCGGAGAAGTCCTTGCGTACTTCATCCACTAGATACTTGGTCAGGCCGAACTCCTGAACCGCCACTCCAAGGTAAGAGGTGATGTTATCTGGGCGGATGGACTTGAACAGGTCCAGGTAGCTTCCCTTCTTCAGGAACTTCGGGCTCCAGCCACCGTATGGTCCGAAGAGGAGGCCCTTTTCGCCATCGATAACACGGGTATCCAGGTGTGGCACGGACATTGGCGGGGCACCCACAGCAGCCTTGCCATAAACCTTGGCCTGGTGCTGTTCGACAAGCTCTGGGTTCTTGGAGCGCAGCCACAGACCGGAAACCGGGAAGCCAGCGTAACCGGCTACTTCCTTCACCTTGGCCTTGCGCAGTAGATCAAGGGCGTAGCCGCCGGCACCAACGAAAACGAACTTGGCCTTGACCACTGTGATGTCATCGGTGTGCTTGTTCTTGGAGTACACCTTCCACGCGGAGCCATCGCGCTTGATATCGATGACCTCGTGGCCATAGCGAATCTCAGTACCGGACGCCTTGGCCGCGGTCAGGAACTGCTTCGTCAGCGCACCAAAGTTAACGTCGGTGCCGGCATCGGTCCAAGAAATAGCAACCTTATTGGAGAAATCGCGCCCCTTAGCCATCAGCGGCAGCTTCTCAGCAAAGACGGAGTCATCTGCGGAGTACTCCATGCCTGGGAACATGTGCTTCTCGCTCAACACGTCATAGCGGCGCTTAAGGTAGTCCACCTGGATTTCACCTTGAGCAAAGGATACGTGAGGAACTGGGTTAATGAATTCGCTCGGTTCGGTAAGAATACCGTTGTTGAGCTGGTGGGACCAGAACTGGCGAGACTTCTGGAACTTTTCATTAATGCCCAGAGCCTTGGAGATATCGATGCGACCATTCTTCTCCGGGGTGTAGTTCAGCTCGCACAGTGCAGAGTGTCCAGTACCAGCATTATTCCACGGGGAGGAAGACTCCAATGCGGGGCCATCTAGGCGCTCAAAGATCATCTGAGTCCAGCTGGGCTCCAACTCGCGGAGCATAGCACCCAGGGTGGCGCTCATGATGCCGGCACCAATGAGTGCTACATCGACCTCGTCTACAACCTGTGCTGTCTTCTTAGCGGAGGACACTGTGTTATTACCTCTTCGAATTGAAAATAGATATCCATCGGCGCGGTCTACGCCTTGATTTATAGCGCTTAGCGCCCCGCGCTGCCATCGTTGCACTAAGACAACCTGACAGTGCGTCACGCATTAAGGCCTTACTCTACGCTTTTCTAATTAGATTTGGGATTTCTCCCCCAGACCAGTGGCAAAAATGTGGGAATTTCCGCCCCCGCTTTCCACACCCCAGCTGAGCGCACCACAAAATCTGTAATCCACCTAGAATCGAGGCATGGTTACACACACCCCGGTATGGGGCCCGGACAAGCTGGGCCCTGACTACGAAGCTACCACGATTGACTTGGGCTTGGATCCCGACGGCGAGGGCGAAGTGGTCACCACGCTCGTCCACTACGCACCCCACCCCACCGACCAGGAATCCCGAGAGACTGCGTCGGCTTCACGCCCAGCCCTGGTGTGGCTACACGGAATGACTGACTACTTCTTCCAAACGCACGTAGCCGAGCACTTTGCCGCCCAAGGGTACGATTTCTATGCCGTTGACCTACGCAAGTGCGGCCGTTCGCGTCGCTCCGGACAATCTTGGCACTATGTATCAGACTTGGCGTTTTATTATGTTGATCTCAACGCTGCCCTCGATGCCATCCCTAATAAGGAAGTAGTCTTTATCGCCCATTCGACCGGCGGGCTTATCGCTCCACTATGGATGGACCAGCTACGCCAGACCGATCAGGAACGCTACAAGCGGATTAAAGGCTTAATTCTCAATAGTCCGTGGCTGGATATGATGGGTGTTCCTGAGTTTGTTCTCACCCCGCTAAAGCCATTGCTATACGCGCTGGGACGCATTGCACCCAAGACCCCACTTCCAGGTGGCAACCTCACTGCTTATGGAGAATCAGTTCATCGGGACTTCTACGGCGAGTGGGATTTCGACCTACGCTTTAAACCGCTAGCAGGCCACAGGAAGTACGTCGGCTGGATAGCCGCAGTGTTTCATGGTTTCGACGCTATTCACAGTGGCCGTGTTGATGCCGGCGTACCTATCTTGACGCTGCAGTCCACCCGCACACAGCTGGGCCAGCCCTACTCCGATAGCGTAAATCACGCGGATGTCATCATTGACGTTACTCAAACGCGCCGGTGGGCAAAGGAACTTAGCATCCACTACACCTTGCATCCCATCAAAGGCGCGCGGCACGATGTCTTTCTGTCGCTTCCACACCCACTCCAGGAAGCATTTTCCGCTTGCGACCGGTGGCTGCCTACCGTCCTAGAAGCCCCAAAATCTAGTCAGTAATTTAGCCTCTATATATAAGGAATAGACATGACTTCTTCACACCAATCCCACGCACCAGTTGCCGAGGAACATTTCGACCTCATCATCATCGGCACTGGCTCCGGCAATTCCATCCCCAGCCCGGAATTTGATAACCACAAGATCGCTATTATTGAGAAGGGCACGTTTGGCGGCACCTGCCTCAACGTAGGCTGCATTCCCACCAAGATGTACGTCTACGCCGCCGATTTTGCCTTGGCTGCACGCGAGGCCGGCCGGCTAGGCCTCGACGCACAGGTCAATAGCGTGGATTGGGATTCCATCGTGGACCGGGTCTTTACCAACCGCATTGATCAGATTGCCCAAGGCGGCGAACAATACCGCCGCGGTGAGGAAACCCCTAATATCACCGTCTACGACGAACACGCTCGCTTTGTTGGCCCCAAGACCATACAAACTGGCAACCATGTCATCAGCGGCGATCAGATCGTCATTGCCGCCGGTTCCCGGCCGGTCATTCCGGAGGTCTATGCCGAGTCCGGCGTCAAGTACTACACCAACGAAGACATTATGCGCATGGACCACCAGCCGGAAAGCTTGATCGTGGTCGGCGGGGGCTATATCGCCATGGAGTTTGCCCACGTCTTCGACGGCCTCGGCACCACAGTCACCGTGGTCAATCGCTCAGAGACTTTGTTGCGCCACCTCGATGATGACATTTCCAGTCGCTTCAACCAGATTGCCCGCGACCGTTTCGATGTCTGCATTGCCACTGGCACCAAGCTCGAAGAGGCTGACAACGGAGTGCGCTTGGAACTCGACAATGGAGAGTCCGTAGAGGCCGAGGCTATCCTGGTTGCCACTGGGCGCACCCCCAATGGCGACCTGATGGATGTGGACAAGGCTGGCATTGAGCTGCTTGCCGACGGCCGAATTGCCACCGATGAATTTGGCCGCACCGCTGCTGAAGGCGTGTGGGCACTTGGTGACGTCTCCTCGCCGTACATGCTCAAGCACGTTGCCAATGCCGAGACCCGCGCCGTGCAGCACAACTTGCTGCACCCGGAAGACCTCCGCCCACTGCCCCACGACAATGTCCCAGCGGCCATCTTTACCCACCCGCAAATCGCCACGGTAGGCCTGACAGAAAAGCAAGCGCGTGAGAAAGGTTTCGACGTCACCGTCAAGGTACAAAACTTCGGCGATGTAGCCTACGGCTGGGCTATGGAAGATAGCACCGGTATCTGTAAGCTCATCGCGGACCGCGACACCGGCCAGCTGCTGGGCGCTCACCTTATGGGCCCGCAAGCTTCTACCCTCATCCAGCAATTGATTACCGCGATGGCCCACAAGTTGGACATGCGGGATTTCACCCGCAACCAATATTGGATCCATCCCGCGCTGCCAGAAGTAGTGGAAAATGCCCTTTTGGGACTGGAGTGGAATAAGTGAACTGTTACGTGATCCTTCTCACGATCTTCCAGTTTCTTCCCAGGCTTTAGGTTGTTTTCCCACTTCACACCAAGGAAGCCCCATTCACAATTTCAGGGAATTCACCACCATAAAGGGGTCCAAATTAATTTAATCACTGAAATTCCGGTCTTTGACGTGCAAAAGGACGGGAGTTTTACTAAATTCACTTGGGACACCGGCTCGAGCCGATACGAACACGGCTACCGCGTGTTTATGAATACCTCCTGTGTATTCAATAACACTTTGGTTTCCCAGTGCGGAAGCCTTGCAAGTACGACTTTTAAGGAATTTTGATATGCGTATCCGCAATGCAGCAATCGCTGGCGCAACCGCTCTCGCCGTTGCTTTCGGCGGCACCACCGTTGCCTCCGCTGACGAGACCGTCAACCAGAACGGCAACAACGTCACCGTAGAGCAGGCTAACCCTTCCAAGACTGGTAAAGGTCAGGCCGAGGACCAGACTCCAGAGGACTACACCCCTTCCCTGTCCTCCAAGCTTGGCCACAAGCTCGAGGGCGACCAGGCAGCTAATGGCGTTGGCATCTTCGGTTCTTCCAAGGATTTCTCCGGCCAGCCAGCGTGGGCAAAGGTCTTCTACGGTGCAACCGTTGTAGCAGGCATCGGCGCCCTGCTCGGCGGCATCATCGGTCCTGTATACAACTTCTTCGTACACGGCCCTTCCTTCTAAGCAACAGCCACACGGCTCAATCAAAACTTCCGAAAGGTAATTTTCACAATGCGTAACTTCCGCACCGCAGCCGTTGCTGCTGCTACCGCTGTCACCGTAGCCTTCGGCGGCACCGCCGTTGCTTCTGCAGAGTCCTCCACCGCCAACGAGAACACCGGCTCTTCCTTCTCCTCCAGCTCCCTGACTCAGCTGGGCAAGGACTGGGGCGCATGGTCCGAGGGCGAGGACGGCAAGCCAGTCGTTAAGCCTGAGAACCAGGTTACCGGCGAGGACATGTTCGGCAAGGAAACCTCCGACAGCATCCCAGAGTGGGCTTCCAACTGGAAGAAGGGTGCTACCGCACTGGGCATCACCTCCGTTATCGGCGCAATCATCGGCGCTTACAACTACGCTGTTTACAACGGCATCGTTCCGCAGCACATCTTGGACCCAATCTTCCGCCGCTAATCACTAGCCGCAGATTGGCTCTATATAGCTAGGGCTTGCTCGGGGCCTCGTTCTTAGTAGAATGAGGCCCCTTTTTGCTATGTACAGTCGCTCCAATAATGCCGACTCCTCTGCGAGGCATCGGCAAGTAAACAAAGGCCGCCTCCACTCCCCTTCTCTGGAAATGGAGGCGGCCTTCAGTTTGTTCTGAGACTAAGTACTAGTCCTCATCTGGAATGGTAAGGATTTCATTGCCGTCTTCGGTAATGACGAGGGTGTGCTCAAACTGGGCGGTGAACTTGCCGTCGGTGTTTTGGACGGTCCAATCATCATCCCAGATCTCGTAATCCAGGGAGCCAAGATTAATCATCGGCTCAACAGTCAGGGTCATGCCAGGCTCAAGGATGTCGCGGTAGACGGTCGAGTCATGGTGCAGGACAACAAGGCCGTTGTGGAAGGTCGGGCCGACGCCGTGGCCAGTGAAGTCGCGCACCACGTTGTAGCCAAAACGTTTTGCATAGGACTCAATAACGCGGCCGATGACATTGATCTCGCGGCCAGGCTTTGCTGCCTTGATGCCGCGCATGGTGGCCTCCTTGGTGCGCTCAACCAACAGGCGGTGCTCCTCGGAGACGTTACCGGCGAGGAAGGTGGCGTTATTATCGCCGTGCACGCCGTTCTTATAGGCGGTGATATCGATATTGACGATGTCCCCATCTTCAATCACGGTGGTATCCGGGATGCCGTGGCAGACAATCTCGTTAAGGGATACACAGCTGGACTTCGGGAAGCCGCGGTAGCCCAGCGTGGACGGGTAAGCGCCGTGGTCGCACATGTACTCGTGCGCCACGCGGTCAACATAATCAGTAGTCACACCAGGCTGTACAGCCTTGCCGGCCTCCTTAAGTGCGTTGGCCGCAATCTTGCAGGCCTCACGCATCTTCTCAATGACCTCAGGAGACTGGACGTAGGGCTCGCCAATGCCCTCCTGCACTTCGTCCTTCCACGCGTACTCTGGGCGCTCAATGCTCTCTGGCACGGTGAGGATGGGGGTGGGCTTGCCTGGCTTTAGCTTTCCTCGATTACTCATGGTTTCCCATGGTAGTCCTCCACGCCTTTATTGCAGCAGCCGGGGTCACGAGGGCAGGCGGGGTTCTAGCCTTCGGCTGGGGGCGCTGCCCCTTCGTGTGGGCCAGAACGGTAATCGTCCACCTTTTGCAAGAAGCTGCTTGTGATATTTACCGATACATCTGAGCCGCCGCCCAAGACCACGAGGGTGGCGAAGGCAATATCGTCTTCTTCGCGGTAGCCGGTAAACCAAGCGTGCGAACCCTCATTAATCTCGGCCTCACCGGTCTTACCGTAGATGGTGCCGCCTGCAGCCATGCTGCGTGCGGTACCGCTAGTAACCACTTGGCGCATCATGCCGCGGACGTTATCTAGCACAGGCTTCGAAATCTGCTGCGGCTTATCGGAGGCTTTGGTTTCGTGGCCTTCGATAAGCGTGGGCGTAGGCGTCTTGCCATTGGCAACCGTTGCGGAGACAAGCGCCATGCCGAAGGGGCTAGCCAAGTCGTAGCCCTGTCCATAGCCAGCTTCAGTGCGCTCCAGTGGTTCTTTGCCCTCCGGAATGGAACCGGTAATGGTAGTAAGGCCTGGAATATCGTATTCCACGCCGAAGCCAAATTTCTTTCCCATGTCTTTCAACTCACCAGGCTTGAGCTTGGTGGAAATATCCGCGAAGGTGGTGTTGCACGATTGCGCAAAGGCTTGGCTGAGCGGCACACTGCCTAGGGCGAAGGCATTGTAGTTGGTTACCACGCGGCCAAAGATATCCATGGTGCCTGGGCACGGGACGATGGTATCGGTGTTGAGCCCCTGCTTTTCCACTCCTGCCGCGGCGGTGAGAATCTTGAAAACCGAACCGGGCGGGTACTGACCTTGTAAGGCTACGTCGCCGTCTTCATCGGCCTTCTCGGTTTGGGCAACAGCCAAGATATCACCATTGGATGGGCGGATCGCTACCAGCATGGCTTGCGAATCCGAGCGCTCGTTTACCGCTTCTTGCGCGGCGCGCTGAACATCGTAATCGAGGCCGACCTTGATCGACGGTGCAGCATTAGGTGCATGTTTTTCCACATCCGATAGCGCCGCACCATTCTCATTGACCACAGAGATGGACCAGCCAGTTTGGCCATCAACCTCATCTTGGACAGCGGAGCGCACACGCGACATGAGATCGGGAGCGAGGCCTCGGTCGCGGGTAACTAATGCCGGTTCTTCGTTCAGGCGCACGCCATTCATGCCCTCTATCTTGGGGCGGATAGCTTTAGCCTGCTCCTCCGTAAACATGGTTACGGAAAAGGAGCCTTCTGCATCTTCCAATTTCTTGGCTAAATCTTTGGCATCCATCTCCGCAATGGAATCGTCTTGGCGGTGGGCGGCAGCCAGTGCACCGCTGATT
The DNA here is from genome assembly GCF_027570035.1 of Corynebacterium curieae. Lineage (GTDB taxonomy): Bacteria > Actinomycetota > Actinomycetes > Mycobacteriales > Mycobacteriaceae > Corynebacterium > Corynebacterium curieae. The sequence goes on from NZ_JAKMUU010000001.1 coordinate 353,620, forward strand.
TTGGAGGCGGTCGGGCGCACATCATCCAACGAGCTGGTATCTACCACAAGTCGGTAGTTCAGCCCTGGGCTCATGAGCTCCACGCCATTAGAAGAGACCACACTGGCACGCTGGGCTTCCAACGCACGCAATTCTAGGTGCTGATGCGCGCCCAAATCAGGATGTATAAGGCTTGGCTTCCAGCGGACCGTCCATTCATCTTCGGTCTTGGTCAACGTCATCTGCGAGTCATAGCTTAAGCTGCGCTCTTTGGGTAGATCCCAGGTGACCTTGTAGTTCGCCGTAGCTAGGTTGTCATTTTGGTCGACGCCCTCCAGCTCAATATCAAGCCCTTCTGCTTGCAGACCAGCGTAGGTCGCATCGAGGGCGGCGGTGGCGTCCGAGGGGGCATCGGTAAGCGCGGCCAAACCGTCATTATTGCGAGTTTCCATCCCCTCGAGGAATTCCTCCGCCACCGGTTCCGCGGAAACCGGCTTTGGTGTACAAGCAACCACGCTGGTGGAGGCGAGCGTGATAGTAGCAACCAGCGCGACCAACTTCTTCATGTCTTGGCACTCTAGCAGCGCAAGCACCAAAAAAGACTGCCCCACACCGAAGTGCAGAGCAGTCTGGTCAAAGTGGGTGGGCTACTGCGTTACGCGAACCTCAGCCTTGGCACCTTCCACGGCCTCCATGCCCTGCTCATCAGCAATGCGCATGGCTTCTTCGATGAGCGTTTCCACGATCTTATCTTCCGGCACGGTGCGTACGACCTCGCCCTTAACAAAGATCTGGCCCTTGCCGTTGCCGGATGCGACGCCGAGGTCCGCATCGCGGGCCTCACCCGGGCCATTGACAACGCAGCCCATCACGGCAACGCGCAGCGGGAACTCCATGCCGTCCAATCCGGCGGTAACTTCCTCCGCCAGCTTGTAGACGTCCACCTGAGCGCGGCCACAAGACGGGCAGGAGACGATTTCTAGCTTGCGCGGGCGCAAGTTAAGCGACTGCAGGATCTGGTCGCCTACCTTGATCTCCTCTACCGGAGGCGCGGACAAGGAAACGCGAATGGTATCGCCGATTCCTTCTGCGAGCAGTGCGCCGAAAGCAACCGAGGACTTGATAGTGCCCATGAACTTCGGACCGGCCTCCGTTACACCTAGGTGCAACGGATAATCAGTCTTTTCCGCCAGCTGACGGTACGCCTCCACCATGAGGACCGGATCGGAGTGTTTCACGGAAATGGCAATATCGCCGTAACCATGCTCCTCAAAAAGGCCGGCCTCCCAAATGGCGGACTCTACTAAGGCTTCTGGGGTAGCCTTACCGTATTTTTCCAGCAGGCGCTTATCCAAAGAACCACCGTTGACGCCAATGCGAATAGGAATTCCGGCATCACCGGCAGCCTTGGCAACTTCCTTCACGCGACCATCGAATTCGCGAATATTGCCTGGATTGACACGAATTGCGGCACAGCCGGCGTCGATAGCCTGGAAAATGTACTTAGGCTGGAAGTGGATATCCGCAATCACCGGGATGGGAGACTTCTTGGCAATAGCCGGAAGCGCCTCGGCATCGATGGGCTTGGGGCAAGCAACGCGCACGATATCGCAGCCGGAGGCGGTCAGCTGCGCAATCTGCTGCAGCGTACCGTTAACATCGTGCGTCTTGGTATTGGTCATAGACTGCACCGAGATCGGTGAGTCAGAGCCGACACCGACCGGGCCCACCTGCAGCTGCCGCGTCTTGCGGCGGGGGTGCAGGACTGGTGGTGGGCCGTCTGGGATTCCTAGACCGATAGGGGTCGACATGAACTCTCCTTGTTGAAGCACAGTAATTAAATACGGTGAGTGATTAACGCCCCCACTCTAGCACTGCTCGCTTTATGCCTGAAGTGCGCACGACAGGGTTGCGGCCACTAGCCGAATAGCCGAATGGGGTTGACCACATCGGCAACGATAACGATAGCTCCCACTCCCATGAGCAGCGCAGCCATCGCGTAAGTCACCGGCATCAACTTGGTGTAGTCAGCAGCGCCCAAAGCGGGCTTGCCCGCAAGCTTGCGGATACCATCGCGCACCTTCTCATAGCCAATGACTGCAATGTGTCCGCCATCGAAAGGTGGCAAAGGAATGAGGTTGAAAAGCGCGAGAAAGAAATTCAGCGTGGCCAGCATCATAAAAAACATTGACCACAGCGAGCGTTGCGCCAATTCCCCGCCCACGCGGGAAGCACCAACGACAGACATTGGGCCATCAGCTTCGCGCTCTTGGCCAAAGATAGAGGCCACCACTCCTGGAATCTTGCCTGGGAATTGCTTGAGACCATCGACCGTTGCGCCCAGCGAGTAGGTACTAAAACGCCAGGTTGCCGGTAGCGCGTCGACGGCGCCGTGCTTTTCGACGACGTCGATAAGCTGATTGCTCAGCCCGATAGACCCAGCGTCAACGAGTTCTCCGTCTTGGTTCAGCCGCTTAACTGTATCGAGGTGTACCGGGAGATCCTTTTCTACCCCATCGCGCTCAACCGTCAGCGTGACGGTGTCTCCAGGACGCTGCATGACCTCATCGCGCAGCTGAGTAAAAGAGTCCAGCTTCTCGCCGTCGAGGGCCAAGATAATATCGCCCTCCTGAACTCCGGCCTTTCCTGCTGGGCCGGAGCCCGTGCACTTTTCCAGTTCCTGGTTTGGCTTTTGATTAGCTGAGCAGGTTACTTCACCCACACGCGGGCGAACGTCCGCATCCGGGTTGGGGAGCCCGGCCGTCATCGCCACGAAGTACAAAATGACAAAGCCCAAGATCAGGTTGATGGCGATTCCGCCTGCCATGACTATTACGCGCTGCCACCACGGCTTTTTATACATGGCGTGGGGTTCTTCTTCCTCGGTGAGGAATTCATCCTGGGCGGTCATGCCGGCAATATCGCAAAAGCCGCCCACCGGGAATGCCGCAAGTCCATATTCGGTATGGCCCTTCCGGAAAGAGAATACGCGCGGCCCAAACCCAATGAAATAGCGGCGCACCCGCATGCCAAAGGCGCGGGCGGTGAGCATATGGCCCGCCTCATGCAGCGCTACGGTTAGCCCAATGCCGAGGGCGAAAAACACAATGCCCAGCAAGTTTGCCATGGTGTGAAAGCTTTCTATTCAGCCAGCGAATCAATTAGCGCATTCGCGCGCCTGCGCGCCTCGCCTTCTACCGCGAGGATTTCATCGAGGCTAGAGACTACACCAGCAAACTGGGAAGCGGAATCAAGGATCTCCCCCACCACGTCCACAATCTCTGGGAAGTGGATGCGCCCAGCCAAAAAAGCGGCTGCAGCTTCCTCGTTCGCAGCGTTATAGACAACACCCGTTCCTTCTGAAGCCGCCCGGCGGGCAAGGTTGACGGCGGGAAACGCGGCATCGTCAAGCGGCTCAAACCGCCAGTCATGGGCTTGGGCAAAGTCCAAGGATTGCTGCGCATCCGGTACGCGGTGCGGCCAGTTTAGTGCCAAGGAGATGGGCAACTTCATCGATGGCGGCGAGACCTGTCCGATGGTGCAACCATCCTTAAAGGTAGCCATGGAGTGAATGATGGACTGCGGGTGTACGGTGACATCAATTCTCTCTGGCTCAATATCGAAAAGTAGCGTGGCTTCAATGAGCTCAAGGCCTTTGTTGATAAGGGTGGCCGAGTTAAGCGTATTCATCTGCCCCATCGACCAGGTGGGGTGCTGCGCCGCCTGCTGCGGGGTCACCTCCCACATCTCCTCACGCGACCAGCCCCGGAAGGGGCCACCCGAGGCCGTGAGCACGAGCTTATCTAACTCACCTTCTTCCCCTGCACGCAAGCACTGCGCCATTGCAGAATGTTCCGAATCAACGGGGATGATCTGGCCCGGTCGCGCCGCCTGAGTTACCAGCGTACCGCCGGCGACAAGGGATTCTTTATTGGCCAGCGCTAGGAACTCACCCATTTCTAGCGTCGCCAGAGTGGCCTTCAAGCCAAGCGAACCGACGAGGGCGTTGAGCACAGTATCGGCGCGGATGGAGCGCACCAACTGCTCTGCAGCGTCTGCACCCGCTAAGACCGACCCTCCAAGTGCGGCGGAGACCTCGGCGGCGGCGCTTTCATTAGCCACGGCAACGTGGTCAAACGAAAGGTTGAGTCTGCGGGCTTGTTCGATGATTAGCTGCGGGTTGGAGCCGCCCGCAGCGATGCCCACCACGTCGAATTTGTCGGGATTATCCGCAATAACTTCTAGAGCCTGCGTGCCGATTGAACCGGTGGAACCAAGAAGGAGTATTCGCTGAGTAGTCACGCCTCCACCCTAGCGCCCACCGCCGCTGGATTGGCGCAGCAGGTAAGGCGCACTGCAACGGGGGTGTTTAATCGCCTTCCAAGGTGCGATGTTTTAGAATATGTAGCAGACAAATGGCATTGGTGTGCCCACTCGCCCATGGCACAGTGGAGCACACGCAGAAGCGAAGGAGAGCAAGTGTCTTCCCACAAGCCGGTACCGCAGGTATTTGACGGTGTTTCCACAGAGGACGTTCCATCCGCAGGATTCGGTTGGTCGCGCATCAGCCGCTCTGGCGTGCAGATCGCCGGTTGGATTTCCGTTCTCTTCCTGATTGCCTTCAACTTTGGCAATCACAAGGGCCATGTTGAGACCGTTTGGCTCATCGCCCTGACCGTCCTGCTGGTGCTCGGCCTGCTCATCTTCGCTTTCCAGCCCAAGCTGCACCAGGTGCGCACGGTAACCGCCCGCAACCAGCCAGTGGGCCACCAGGAGCCGGATTGGGTATATGACCAGAAGACCAATACCGGTGTTTACGCGGAGCTGACTGATTCCCAGCTGCGTGCCCTCAACATTGAGCCTTCCCGCGTTGCTCACCTGCGCGTTGAACCAGGCACCAACAACGCCACCCCGGTTTCTTCCGGCAAGCACGCACTCTAAGCTTAATAGCGCTTTAACCGCCGCCCTTCCCTGTGAAGACCGGCGGTTTCTTTATTGCCTAGCCAGGCACTTGCGCTTGGCGACGCCCCGCGGCGCAAGCAATCCCTCGTACTCCACAGCCGACACGCACTCCAGCAACTATGGTGAGGTTGCTACTATGCGCGCGACTGGACTGCTTGGCCAAGCAACAAAGCCAAGGAAAACATTAGAACTACACTCGCGGGTTAAGATACCCAGTGCCCGACCTTGGAATAGATTTCAGGCAGCGTTTCATCCACACGTTTACCGCTAACCCGCAAGGCAACGATATAGCAAACGACGGGGACCGCGATTACTAAGACAAGGCCCAACGTGAGCAATACGGAATTCGAACCGTACCCGAGGGCCATTGGGATAACACCGGGAATAATCGGGGTCCAGCCTATGAACAAGCTCAAAATGGCGCTTACGAACGCGCTGGCCGAGTAACCGGATTTATCCGCCCACATATTCCCGCCGGGCCGCGCGGTAGCAAAGGGATTAAAAGTAGTGAGAAGAAGGGATAGCCCTGCAGAAGAAATGAATATGCCCGTAGCCGCAGCGATAAAGCACACAGACTGCAGCTTGTCTGGGCTTAATATATAGAAGACTATAGCCAATATCACGAATACTATTGCCGAAAGCACCAAGTGAGCCCAGTGGCGCGCGTAGAGCAGCGTACGGGGGCGAACCGGAGCAGCCAGCTTCACCCAGAGACTAGGCCCGTCATAGCCGAAATCATTGGTAGCCAGCAATCCACCGAAGAGACCCAAAAATAGAATGCCTATTGTGGGCAGATCGGAATCCGAGTTGATCCCCTGGAAGATGAAAATAAGCGCCAAGATCGGCTGCATGATGATGCTGCCGATAAGGCGTGAATCGCGGAAGATATAACGAAAAGAGCGCGTAAATTCCATCGCCGCCGGACTGCGGTAGGAAAATGATCCCAATGAAAAGCGGCTAATACCCTTGGCCTTCCCGCTGCGCGTATGCTGGGCAGCCGCAAGGGTGCGGCGTTCGTACTGCAAGCGCAGCAAGCGCTGCCACGCCCATGCAGCCACGCATAGCGAGACCACGGCTATAAGAAACTGCGCAATGGCTGCCACCAGCTCGCCTTGACAAAGAGATAGCGCCCATCCCACTGGCGCGCCCAGAGGGGTCCACGCAAGAGCCTCTCCCACTGTCCCCAGCGGGAAATCAGAATCCATAAGGGAAGAAAGGCGGTTCGAGCCAAAAATGAGCAAGACTACAGCCACTGAACCTAGCACTTTCAGCGTAGTAGAGCTTAGCTCCGCGGCGGTGGCGCCCACATAAACCGCAAGGTCCGCGAGAACCAACGTCAGCACTAACGCAAAGATCATTCCGAGGACAAAGGGCAAGATAAGCAGAGCTTGCGCGTTGGCGGCTAAAGTCACAGATCCAATAACTGTGTACGCAATGGTCAACAAAACGGGCACCGGTGCGCGCAAGTTGAGCACCGAAGCTATGGCAAGTGCTGGGGTAATGTCTTTCAGGCGCAACGGCAACGCGGAAAGCTCGCGCGCAGATAGCTGGTTCTCCCCGCTGGGCATGATGAGCGTGATGACCAGAAAAGCGAGGGTGCCTATTGCAGGGGCGGCAGTAAGTGCATGGAAGTTTCCGGTTCCAGAATCACTGGAGATATCTGCCGCCGCCAATACAGCGAGCGAGGCCATGCCGATGAGTCCGTAGAGCAAAAGACAGATCGGAATCAAGACCGCCGAGGCATTGGACTTTAGGTTCCGCACCCACAATGTGCGATGCAGTTTTAGAAGCGTAGAGGTCATAAGGACTAAAACTCCCCTTCCCTACCTTGCGGCTCGCCGCTATCGCGCCGCAGCCATTCAAAGGAGCCCGCATCAAATTCACCGCCGCCGGCAAAGTGGATAAAGGCATCCGTGAGGCTGCCTTCTTGGCGGACCTCCTCTACGTGCCCAGCAGATAGCACTTGGCCACCGGCGATAATGGCTACGTGGTCACACAGTCCCTCCACCAATTGCATGACATGGGAAGACAGGATCACCGTGCCACCGCGGTCAACGTAGGCGCGCAGTAGTTCCTGAATGAGTTTGCCAGATACGGGATCCACGGCTTCCAAAGGCTCATCAAGAATCACAACTTCTGGGTTGTGCAATAGTGCACCTGCCAGGAGGATCTTTTTGGTCATGCCAGCGGAGTAGTCTGCGATGGGCTTATCGGCGGCGTCGGCAAGCTGCAAGGCATCCAGGAGTTGCGCGCTGCGGTGTTCCACCTCCGCTTGGTTCATGCGGCGCAATGCTCCGAGGTAGAAAAGGAACTCCGGTCCTGACAATCGGTCGAAAACTGGAGCACCATCGATGAGAAGGCCCATTGCCGCCTTCGCTGCGATCGGGTCCTGCCAGGTATTGTGCCCGGCGATGAATGCCTGACCACTATCTGGACGCAGTAAGCCGCACGCCATGGTGAGCATTGTCGTCTTGCCAGCACCATTCGGTCCGACGATGCCATAAATAGAGCCCCGCGGGATGTCGAGACTCAAATTCGACACCGCGGGGCGTCCAGCAAAAGATTTATTAAGACCACGCACGGCAAAGGCCTGCGTGGTGGGGTCATCTGCAAGCGGCGGATAATTCGGAACAATCATATCCGCTAATCTTATCAGTTAGGCAGACTTATCCTCCCGCTCATCCGCGGCGAGCTGGCCACAGGCCGCCGCAATCTCATCACCCTTGGTATCGCGCACAGTACATGGCACGCCTTGGGCTTGGACTCGCCGGACGAACTCGTCTTGGCGGTCTTTTGGTGCCGCATCCCACTCTGAGCCCGGCGTAGGATTCAATGGAATGACATTGACATGCACCTTGGAGCCCAGCTTCTGGTGCAACTTGCGGCCCAGCATATCCGCGCGGAAATCCTGATCATTCTTATCGCGAATCAGGGCGTACTCGATAGAAACTCGACGCGCGGAGGTATCCGCGTAGTAGCGCGCTGCATCCAAAACCTCGTCGACGGACCAGCGATTATTGACCGGAACAAGGCCGTCACGCAGCTCATCATCTGGTGTGTGCAGGGAAACGGCCAGCGTACAAGCCAAGTCCTCGTCCGCTAGCTTGCGGATAGCCGGGGCCAAGCCCACCGTGGAAATCGTCACGTTGCGCTGGGAAAGACCAAAACCGGCACCGTCCTGGCCGGTAATTTGGCGCACTGCCTGCACCACGCGCTTATAGTTGGCCAACGGCTCCCCCATGCCCATAAAGACCACGTTGGACAGGCGTCCACCTTCCGCTGCCATGGCGGCCGCCGCGTGACGGAATTGCTCAACGATCTCACCCGTCGACAGGTTGCGATCCAAACCGCCCTGGCCGGTCGCACAGAATGGACAGGCCATACCGCAACCGGCCTGGGAAGAAATGCACAACGTGGCGCGCCCTGGGTAGCGCATCAACACCGACTCCAACAACGTGCCATCGTGTAGACGCCACAGGGACTTGGTTGTCTCCCCATCATCCGTAGAGGTAGTGCGGATGGGCTTCATCAACTCTGGAAAGAAGGCCTCCCTAACGGCCTCGCGCTTGCCGGCAGGGATGTCCGTCATATCCTCGACATTGTCGGTGAAATGCTCGTAATAATGCTTAGCGAGCTGCTTTGCGCGGAATTTAGGCAGACCAATTTCTGCAAGCTTGTCCACGCGCTCGCTCTCGGACAAGTCTGCAAAGTGCTTAGGGGGAAGTCCGCGGCGCGGGGCGGAGAAGTTGAGTTTCACTGGTTGAGCCATAATGTTGCCCATCTTTCCACGGCCTGCGTGGGTTTTTCCAATTGAAAGCCGTGCCAAGTGGCACAATCGACAGGTTTAAAGAAATAATGGTTTCATGACAAATCCAAATTACCCTGCAGATGATTTTTCTTCTTCCGATGCAGACCTCTCCTCGGCGGAGATGGACACCTCTGCGCCGGAGACTGGTTCTGAGCCGGAAACGACGACCTCGGACTCTGACTCTCGCTCCACCCAGCCTTCTGGCAAAGCACAAGGCTCTTTCGCAGCTAGTACCTGGATCGCACTCATTGTAGGATTCCTGCTGCTCATTGTTCTTATTGTCTTCATCATGCAAAACCAACATGAGGTTCCTATGAACTTCCTGGGCTGGTCTGGTGAGTTCCCTGCAGGAATCGCTTTCCTCATCTTTGCCATTGGTGGTGCCCTTATCATGGCGCTCGTCGGCGGTTGGCGCATGTTCGAGCTGCGCCGCCAGCTACGCAAGCAAGCAAAGCAGTTCTAAAACGTCACAAAGCCGCCTCTCCAAATCCCTGCAATTCTTCAGGACTGGGATTTGGAGGAGGCGGCTTTTGCATGCCCGCTACGTCTACGGTGTGAACGTAGCGAGGAAGCTAATGGCAACCCATGTGACCATGGCAGAGGGCAACATGCCATCCAATCGGTCCATCAACCCACCGTGGCCAGGCAGCAATGCCGACATGTCCTTGATTCCTAGTTCACGTTTGAATTGAGATTCCACCAAATCACCCAACGTGGCGCAAACGACCAGTCCCAGGCCCATAAGGCTGCCTACCCACGCATCGTGATGGAGTAGGAACTTCACGGTAAGTGCACCGGTTACCACACCGAAAACGATAGAACCGCAAAACCCCTCCCAGGATTTCTTGGGGCTTACCGCAGGTGCCATTGGATGCGAGCCAAACATTACGCCGGCCGCATAGCCACCGGTGTCTGAAGCGACCACACACAGCATGAACACGACAATGGAGGCCGCACCACTAGCAAAAGGCGTTGACACCAGCGATAACATCGCCGCGAAGGTGGCGAAGAGTGGAATCCAAGTCAACACAAAAATGCCAACGGACATATCGCGCAGGTAATTAATGGGCGGGCGATGGCGGCCATTGTGGAAAAGGCGGCCGAACATGAGGGCAAGTACCGCGGTGACATAGACAGCCACCAGCCCGGGCGCGCCAAGTGGCCAGGATACCCACACCATGGCCTGGCCCAGGATAATCAGCAGCGTGCGCGGAATGGTGTAGGAATGCTCTCGCAGGCGAGTGAGCACCTCCCACATCGCTACGCCCACGGCAATAGCCACGACTGCATACCACGCGAGCGGACCGGCCCACACGGCGAGCGCCACAAGTGCGCCAAGGCCTACGCCAACGCCGATTGCGGCCGGCAAATCCCGGCCAGCACCGTTCTTTGGCTGTGGCAATCGGCGGTTTATGGCGTCACTCACCGTAACCGGCTCCTTTCACTGTCTCTTTCGCGTCCCCACAAACTTCTTCCAGTCCGCACCGACCCTTGTACTGAGCCATGGGTCTTGGACAGAAAAAGCGCCGCCGGCCGAGGACGGGCACGGCGGCAACAATGGGAGGCCTTAGACCTCCATTAGCTCGTTTTCCTTGTTTTCAACCAGCTTGTCCACTTGATCAATGTAGCCGGAGGTAATCTTTTCCATTTCCTTTTCAGCAGCGACGACTTCATCCTCGCCGGCATCGCCGTCCTTTTGCAGTTTCTTCAACTGCTCCATGGCCTTACGGCGGATGTTACGGATAGCGATCTTGCCGTCCTCGCCCTTGCTCTTAGCCAGCTTAACCATTTCCTTACGGCGCTCCTCCGTCAGCTGCGGAACGGTCACGCGTAGAACCTGGCCGTCATTAGTCGGGTTTACTCCCAAATCCGAGTTACGGATGGAGTTTTCAATCTCATGGATCATGGACTGCTCATAAGGTTTGATGAGCAGCATGCGCGGCTCTGGCACGGAGACGGTAGCCATCTGCGTAATCGGGGTAGGAACGCCGTAGTACTCGGCTACAAGACCGTTGAACATGGTAGGGTTCGCGCGGCCTGTACGAATAGTCACCAGCTGCTCGCGGGTGTGCTCGACGGAGGCGGTCATGTGCTCTTCTGCTTCGAGCTGAATCTCATCGATCATGAGGCTAAATCATCCTTAAACGAATAGGGGTAGCTGTATAAAAAGGTAGCAGGTTCACACCAGCTACAGTATTAGGACTGCACCAGCGTGCCGATAACTTCACCGCCAGCAGCGCGGGCAATATTTCCTTCCTCCAGCAGGTTAAAGACCAAAATCGGCATGTTATTGTCCATGCACAGGCTAAAGGCCGTCGCATCCGCCACCTTGAGCCCCTTTTCAATAACCTCACGCGGGGTGATCTCTGAGTACAGCTCGGCATCCGGGTTGGTTCGCGGATCATCGGAGTAAACGCCGTCGACTGCCTTGGCAAGGAAGAGGACTTCAGCGCCGATTTCGAGGGCACGCTGGGCGGCAGTGGTATCCGTAGAGAAGTACGGCATTCCCATGCCGGCACCAAAAATCACCACGCGACCCTTCTCTAGGTGGCGATCGGCGCGCAAAGGCAGATACGGCTCAGCGATTTGTGCCATGTTGATGGAAGTCTGCACGCGGCAGTCAACGCCCTGCTGTTTGAGGAAGTCTTGCAATGCCAAGGAGTTCATAACCGTACCGAGCATGCCCATGTAGTCCGAGCGAGCGCGATCCATACCGCGCTGGGACAGCTCCGCACCCCGGAAGAAGTTACCGCCGCCGATAACCACTGCGATTTCGATTCCTTGGCGAGAAACCTCGGCAATCTGGCGGGCCACATTTTCGACCACATCTGGGTCGATGCCGACCCTGCCGCCGCCAAACATCTCACCACCCAGCTTCAGCATTACTCGCTTGTATCCGGTTCGCTTAATATCTGCAGCAGTCACGCCTACTTCGTCTCCTTAACGCGGGGCAGTTTCAATCTCCGCCCCATCTTACCCATATACCTCCCACATCCTCACACCGCCTGCCACGGAAGGTCACGGCTCTGCCGCTGCGAGGCTAGGGCGAGCTATAACACGGCCCATCATCAGAATGTCATGGGCCAATCAGACTATTACTGCAGCACAAAGCCCACGAAGGAAAATCCTTCGTGGGCCTAGCGTCTAAAAGTGGTGGGCTTAAGCGCCAACCTCGTAACGGACGAAGCCGGTGATGGTGGTGCCAGCCTCTTCAGCAACCTGCTTCACGGTCTTCTTGTTATCGGAAAGGGAAGCCTGTTCCAACAGCACGATGGACTTGAAGAAACCATTCAGACGGCCTTCCACGATCTTCGGCAGAGCAGCCTCCGGCTTGCCCTCCTCACGAGTGGTTGCCTCGGCGATTTCGCGCTCCTTTTCAACGACCTCTGCAGGAACGTCCTCGCGGGTGAGGTACTCAGCGTTCATAGCGGCAATCTGCAGGGCTGCAGCGTGAGCGCCTTCCTCATTGCCCTCGTAGGAAACCAGGACGCCCACTGCCGGTGGCAGGTCAGCAGAACGCTGGTGCAGGTAAACGGCAACCTTGTCGCTTTCTACGGTAACTGCACGGCGTGCCTGCAGCTTCTCGCCGGTCTTTGCGGATTCCTCGTCCACAATCTCGGAGACTTTCTTGCCGTCGATCTCAAGGTTGTTGAGCTCGTCAGCGGAGTTTGCCTTGGCCTCAGCAGCAGCGTCAGCAATCTTGGCAGCAAAGGTCTTGAATGCCTCATTCTTGGCAACGAAGTCGGTCTCACAGTTGATCTCGACCATGGTGTTGCCGGAAACGGCGATGAGACCTTCGGTTGCCTCGCGGTCAGCACGCTTGGATACGTTCTTAGCGCCCTTGATACGCAGGTACTCGACGGCCTTGTCGTAGTCGCCGCCGGACTCTTCCAGAGCCTTCTTGCAGTCGAGCATGCCAGAACCGGTAGCTTCGCGCAGTGCCTTGACGTCTGCAGCAGTGTAGTTCGCCATAGTTGGGGCGATCCTCCTTGAAAATCAAACAGTGTTCGTTCAAACAGCGTAGTCGACACGATGAAATCGCGCCGCTTTAGGGTGGTGGAAACCACCCCTTTTCCCACCTTTATATAAGGGGGGAGCTGGATTCAGCAGCACCCAGCATAGATAAAACCAACCCCCGCCGCCGTTACAGCACGGTGGCGGGGGTTGGTAAACAGCCTTGGGCAGGATTACTCCCTTGCTGCCCCACACCAAAAGTGCGTGGGGTATTCAATTAATCGCAGGTTAGGAAGTCTCCATGCGAGAAAGTATGACTACTTCTCAGCCTTGTCTGCGGATGCTTCCTCAGACTTTTCCGCAGAAGCTGGGTCGGATGCTGCGGCAGCTGCCTCAGCATCGCGCTTTTCCTTCTCAGCGGAATCGCCGGCAGCTTCCTTGGCTGCAGCCAGCTGGCGCTCCTCGCGAGCCTTCTTGCCTTCCTCTACAGCGGAAGCAACGATGCCGGAAAGCAGCTTGGTGGAGCGGATGGCGTCGTCATTGCCTGGGATCGGGAAGTCAACTTCATCCGGATCACAGTTGGTGTCCAAGATGGCGACAACCGGAATATTCAGCTTGCGAGCTTCCTTAACCGCAATGTGCTCCTTGTTGGTATCAACAATCCACAGCGCGGACGGGGTCTTTGCCATATCGGAGATGCCACCAAGAACGCGCTCGAGCTTGGCGCGCTCACGGTTGAGCATGAGAACTTCCTTCTTGGTGCGGCCCTTGTAGCCGTCCTCACGCTCATCCATTGCCTGAAGCTCCTTCATACGCTTCAGACGCTTGGAAACGGTCTGGAAGTTGGTGAGCATGCCGCCCAACCAGCGGTGGTTGACGTAAGGCATACCGACGCGGGTTGCCTCTTCAGCAACTGCTTCCTGCGCCTGCTTCTTGGTACCAACGAACAGGATGGTGCCACCGTGTGCAACGGTTTCCTTGACGAACTCATAAGCTTCGTCAATGTAGGTCAGCGTCTGCTGCAGGTCGATGATGTAGATGCCGTTACGGTCGGTGAAGATGAAACGACGCATCTTCGGATTCCAGCGACGGGTCTGGTGGCCAAAGTGCACACCAGCGTCGAGGAGCTCGCGCATGGTTACAACTGCCATGATTCGCTCGCTTTCTTTTATCTTGTCTTTCGGTTTTCCAATTGTGCGGTGTTTTATTCCGCACCCTAGCAACGAAGGCCCCGCTGACACCTTGTTTCCAAGGACCACGTCAGCCGTCAGGCTGTCTCTTCCTTCCAGCAGAAAGCGACAACTTCGCCGCGCGTAGTCAATGCCTCCACGAGGTGGACACACTGCTGCCCCAAAGAATAATCTGCTGCGCTGGTTTTTCCAAACCGAATACAAGCTATCCACAACATTTTCCGCCAGGGCTATCGCTTAACTTCACCCCTGCCTCAATCGCATCATTCACCACACGATATCCACAGGCCGCGTGACGATAGGTTTCCTGCTAAACCTGTCTACTAGACACTGTGGCCATGATCGATTTTCTCCCACCGCCCAAGAGCCTCGCTTGTCGACGTCCCGTTCTCCTACCCGCCATCCTTATCACCGTCGTTTGTCTTTTATTTTTCTCCTGCCCACCTGCGGCAGCCTATGTGGATCCAGCCTCAGGTCGCCCTAGCCCGGCGCGGGTTCTCCGCGGGTTTGAAGCCCCCGAGAAGAAATGGAGCCCAGGCCATCGCGGCGTGGACATGGACTTAGCCGTAGGCTCTCCAGTGGTAGCCGCTGAAGATGGCACAGTCGCGTTTGTGGGCACGGTGGCCGGCAAACCCGTCGTCTCGATATCTCATGCGGACGGGGTAAGAACCACATATCAGCCCGTGCATGGCACCGTAAAACAAGGCCAAGATGTACGCGAAGGCCAAGTCATCGGCCGGCTGGGCAATCCCGTCGATGGATATCCGGGCTTGCACTGGGGTGCGCTTATCGCGAAGGATACCTATATCGATCCGTTGACGTTGCTGGATATGCCGGTCATCCGCCTCAAACCGCTTTAGGCACGCGGATGGGCTTGTTCATATACGCGTTGCAGGCGCTGTGCAGACACGTGGGTGTAAATCTGTGTGGTGTTCAACGAGGAGTGCCCCAGTAGTTCCTGCACCACACGTAGGTCTGCACCACCTTCAAGAAGATGAGTTGCGGCCGAGTGACGAACTCCGTGCGGGGTAAGCCCTTGAGCTCCAGTAACACGGGCAGCCTTGTCTACTATGCGGCGTACTTGGCGCTGGTCTATGCGCCCTCCCCTACTTCCTACAAAGATCGCTTCCGTGTCTGCCGCCGCAAGTTTTCCGCGCCCGTGATCAATCCACTGTTTTAAGGCGTCTTCTGCGGCGTGACCGAAGGGCACCACACGCTGCTTATTGCCCTTACCGGTAACCTGCAAAGTACCACGTTGGAAGTCGATATCGCCTAGGTCAAGCCGCACCAGCTCCGCAACGCGCATTCCGGTGGCATAGAGCAGCTCCAAGATGGCACTATCGCGAAGGAAATGGACTTCATCGGCAGCAACCGCATTACCCATAAGCTCACCGGCCTGATCTGGGGCCAACACTGTGGGCAAGTGTCGGCCTACTTTGGGAGTTACGAGCCGAGCAGCGATGTCCCGTTCTAGGTGCCCCTCGCGCACTGCCCAGGTAGAAAACCCCTTCACCGCCGCAGTACGCCGTGCCAATGTAGAGCGCGCTTTTCCTTCTGCTACGGCCTCTGCCAACCATTGACGCAGTTTATTTAGGGTAAAATCCGCAAAGGTGGGTACGCTGCAGGCAAGGTCGCGCAGATCGGAGCGATACCCTCGCACTGTTGCTGCCGCGCGACCTTTTACATGTAGCTGGAAATCCGCGAAGTCCTCGATAGCTTCCACCATCTGCCCCTCTACGTTTGGGCTCTTCGCAGAAAATCCATGTTCACTCATGCCACAGCAGTCTACTCGCCTTTCAATGGTGTCCCTTACTCTGTTTCTCGGCGCGCCCAGGTATTGCCATGCCGAACTACAACGCACATCTTCTCTAGTGCCAGTAGTAAGTGAATGGTAAGCGGTAAGCGGAATCCCGCTTCGCGGGCGATATCCTCCGCCGTTGCCTGATCTTGGCCAGGCGGCGGAGTAGCGTCATAGACTCGCAATTCATTGCGGGAGAGCCGTTGGGTCATCGTAGCCGCAAAATTGATTTCATACTGTGCTCCCGGGTCTACTTCCCCGGCGCGACCAATCAGGGCACGAATTTCATCGGCGCTGGTGACAAGTTGTGCCCGTCCCTCTTGGATACGTTGATGGCAGCCTAGCGAACCGCTGGTCGTAATGGGCCCGGGCACCGCCATGGCCACGCGACCTAGCGCCTCCGCCCAGTTGAGCGTATTGAGCGCCCCAGATCGAAACGCCGCTTCCATAACCACGGTGCCCTGGCTCAGTGCTGCGACTAGCCGGTTGCGGGTCAAGAACCGGTGACGCTTTGGGGCGGTTTCTGGAGCAAATTCAGAAACAACGCACCCGTTATCCGCAATCCTGGCAAAGAGGTTTGCATTGCGGGCGGGATAGTCCCTATCAATTCCGCACGCAGCCACCGCCACTGTGCGACCGTTGTTGTAGAGCGCAGTCTCGTGGGCGACGGTATCCACACCGAGCGCGCCACCGGATATCGGAGTCCATTGGTGCTGAACTAATCCGGAAACCACATTTTGAGTGGCCTGCCAGCCGTAACGGGATATTGCGCGAGTGCCGACGATCGCTACGGCCTGAGCTACCTCCGCCTGCAATGGTGCGCCGCGCACCCACAGGCTGTGTGGCGGCAATGCTTGATCATCAAATGTTGCTGGGGCATCCGCGCCATGCTGATAAAAGCCGAATGCAGAAGAGAATTCTTCTGTGGGCCACTCTGGGCTTTCTGCCGTAATAAGCCGGGCTCCCACCCGCTCGGCAGCCGCCATGTCTTCGGCCTGACGCAACCAGTCATAACGCGAGGCTGTTGGTGCTAGAAGTGGGCCTATCCACTCAGCGCGGTTATAGATGCCGTGCGCAATTTCTTCGGCCGGATACTGCGTAAGTAAGGCCTGCATTGTGGCAGAAGGGCCTTCCACCACCCGGTTGAGATATACCCAGGTGGCATAAGGGGTGGAGAGATCGAGTGAGCTCATGCCGCAAGCCTTCCCACGTTAATTGAACCGCGCAGATCAAGTGCACGTCCAACCTCATCAAGGTCCGGTTGTTTCTTCCCTTCTAAATCGGCCAAGGTCCACGAGAGCCTCAAAACTCGGTCCACCCCACGCTGGGAGATTTCACCATCGGCTAGGTAGGCCGACAACATCACCATCGCAGCATCCGTGGCGGGACGTTGTCGGCGCAGATAGGACGAGGGAACATCGCCATTGGTCCGCGCCGCGATACCGTCTGCCCACCAGCGAGCGGCGGCTCGTTCACGGGCAATAGCAACGCGCTCGGCAATGACAGTTGAGCTCTCCTCCCCTTCCGCGTTAATCGTTGCCGCCTGCCCGCTTAAGGTGACCACCATATCCAAACGGTCACGCAACGGGCCGGAGAGATTGGAAAGATAATTCATCCGTTCATGCGGATTGCACCTGCACTTGGAGGGCTCTTCCGCCGCGCACCTACAGGGGTTAGCGGCCATGACCAATTGGAAGCGGGCGGGATAGGTCACCTCACGGCGCGAGCGCGCTAGGCGTACCTGTCCTTCTTCCAGCGGGGCTCGCAGACCATCGAGAACCGGAGCTGCTACTTCGCTGGCCTCGTCGAGGAAAAGAACTCCATTATGCGCTAGGCTCACTGCCCCAGGGCGCGGATGACCGGCCCCGCCGCCAAGCAGCGCGGCACGGGTGACAGAAGAGTGCGGGGCTATAAATGGCGCTCGCTCAATAACCTCACCAGGGATTCCGGTTAAAGAGTGAATTGCAGTAGTTTCCACCTGCTGATCCGGAGTAAGGCTGGGCAAGATTGTAGGCAATCGCGAGGCAATCATGGATTTTCCAGAGCCCGGTGGCCCAATCATCATCAGATGGTGTCCACCGGCTGCGGCAACTTCGGCAGCCCATTTTGCGTTGGTTTGACCTGCAATGTCGCAAAAATCCGGCCCCACCTTTTCCGGATGAACTGGGGTAAGTGAACCGGAAAAGCTGGCGGCCCGCGGCAGATCGCGGTTTCCACACGCCCAGCCGAACGCCTCCTTCAATGAGGAGGCGACCAGCACATCCATATCCGGCACCAGCGTGGCTTCGGCCGCATTTCCAGGTGGAACGATGAGCGTTGCTATTCCTTTTTCGCGAGCTGCTAAAAGCGCTGGAATAATGCCTGCAACGGGGCGAACGCTACCGTCAAGGCCGAGTTCGCCCAAAACCAAAGTTCGCTGCAGACGCCGAGCCGGTGAAGGGGTGGAGCCCTTGGTGGGAAAGTTGGCTTCTGCCTGCGCGGCCAATATTGCTAGCGCGATGGGCAAATCAAAGTGTGAACCGGACTTTGGTAGTGAAGCCGGAGACATCGAGACAACTACCTTGGTCTTTGGCCATGGTAGATGGGAGTTAAAGGCCGCAGTCTTGATCCTATCGCGCGATTCGGAAATTGCGGTATCAGTTTGTCCCACCACGTGGATCCCTGGCAGGCCGTGGCCTACATTTGCCTCGACATCGACCAACTGGGCTAAGACTCCGTTAAGGGACATGGTCAAGCAATTACCTAGAGCCATCTTCGACCCCCTTGAAGTGTTCCACCACAAACCCCGGACCGTGTGCGAGTAAGGCAATGACGTCGAATCGAACGGTGGACAGTGGCTTTCCATCGAGCCATTGCGCCGCTGCTTTGCGCAGACGCGCTAATTTTTGTGGGGTAACGGCCTCGGCCACCCCGAAGTTGGCATTAGCGCGAGTTTTCACTTCGACAAAGACTATGGTTCCGTCCGCCTCGCGAGCGATAAGGTCTATTTCCCCTACCCGATATGAGACGTTTGCAGCGATAATAGTGGCACCGCGCTCGCGTAGATAGCGCGCGGCGTAAGCTTCGCCTCTTTTTCCTAATGCTTGTTTATGCCTCGGCCTCTTCGTAGCCAACTGGTGATCTGAGTGAAAATGCATAGCGGTCTATCCTTGTGCGTCGAGAAATTCATCTGCCCGCACAGAAGACCGCAGCCGGCAAGGTTCTTACAAGAGCCGCACATGCAAAAAGCGCCCCAGCTGTGGATAACTTGGCTTTGTATCCCTGTTGTCCACAGCCGAGGCGCACTTTGTCAGCACCGGCTTGACAAAACTATTCCGGCATTATGAATTCCGGCTTATCCAGCTCCTCGATGTTGACGTCCTTATAGGTAATAACGCGAACGTAGCGTACAAAGCGCGCGGAGCGGTACATGTCCCATACCCAAGCATCGGACATGCGCACCTCGTAATACACATCAGGTCCAGAGGTATGTGGGATCAGCTCTACCGCGTTTGCCAGGTAAAAGCGCCGCTCAGTTTCAACGACATAGGAAAACTGGCTGACAACATCTCGGTACTCGCGGTAGAGGGAAAGCTCTACCTCAGCCTCGTAGTTATCGAGTTCCTCTGCACTCACGGTGGACCTCCAGGTTGTGGGTTAGCTCGCTTTAGCTTAGCGCGCGGGAGGAAAAATTTTGGCTAGGCACGCGCGGCAAACTCCGCCTGGGCGCGGCGGACATTCTCGTAGCTCATGCGGTGTTCCGGGCACGCACCTAACTGGGAAATGGCAGCTTCGTGTGCTTTGGTGCCGTAGCCCTTATGATTAGCCAGCCCGTAGCCGGGGTAGCGCGCATCGAGCTCTTTCATGAGATGGTCACGGCTGACCTTCGCCAGCACGCTGGCCGCGGCAATGCACCGCGCGGCCGCATCGCCGCCAATAATGGGCAGGTGGGGCTGGCTCAGGCCGGGGATAAAGAGGGCGTCGGAAAGCACGTAGCCCGGATGAACTGCCAGGCGCGCTACCGCCCTGCGCATGCCCGAAATATTGGCGCGCTGGATGCCGCGCTTATCGATGTCCCCCGCACCAATATGCACCACCGACCAGTCCACAGCCTTGTCCTTGATAATGGGAAAGAGCCGCTCCCGCTGCTTGGGGGTAAGTTTCTTGGAATCGGTAAGTCCCGCCAATTCTTTAATCGGCCTATCTGGCATCACGCAGGCCGCAATGGTGATCGGCCCACAACACGCACCGCGCCCGGCCTCATCCACGCCAGCTACCGGTCCTAGCCCAGCCTTGCTCAACGCCACCTCGTAGGTGCGCCGCTGCTTAAGCCGACGCATCTGAAATTTCTGGGTGGTCCACTCCACCCCAGCGGGAAAGCGGCAAGATGACGCCCTCGACTCGGCCACGTACATTATCCACCGGCACCGTGCCTTGCAGGTGGTCGCCCAAGTGTGCACGCGAATCAAGGGAATTGGTGCGATTATCCCCCATTACCCACAGATTTCCCTCCGGAACGGTAATCGGACCAAAATACTCACCGCCACACGCCTGGGAGCCCGACTTAGGATCCACAGGAATCTGCGGCGGGTCGAGGACGAAATCTTGGTTCACGGGCTTGCCATCAACCATGACTGAAGGATCACCTGCCTCGCAGCTTACCGTTTGCCCGCCGGTAGCAATCACCCGTTTGACGAGGATATTTTCCCCGTTAGGCAAAAGCCCTACGGCCGCTAGGGCGTTCTGCGCACCACGCACGATGATGTTGTGCGAACGCTTGATCTGAAACTCGGTATTCCAAGAATCCGGCCCCTCAAAAACCACAACCTCGCCCGGCCGCGGATCCGAGAAATAATAGCTAACCTTCTGCACCGCAATGCGATCATTGTCGCAGCCAGCACAGCCGTGCAAGGTCGGCTCCATCGAAGCTGAAGGAATGACATACATCCTCCCCACTAAAGCCTGCAAGAGCACCAGCAGGACAAAGCCTGCCACCACGGGAAAGAGAAAATCTCGGGTGCGCAGGCGTTGGGCGGAAGGCCTATTCTTGGATATGCGGGTCATCGACCCCACCAATGCGGGTAAACGGCCAGAACACGAACTTTACTTTGCCGCGTACGTTTTCCACTGGAACCGTGCCGTGGAATTTATCCGTCATGTGGTAGCGCGAATCCGCGGAGGCAGTGCGGTTGTCACCCATAACCCAGATATTGCCCTCTGGTACTTCCACGGGGCCAAAGTACGGGCCGCCGCATGCTTCCGAGCCGGTCGACTCATCTACCGGATAGGTTGGTGGGTCTTGCACATAATCTTGCTCGATGGGCTTGCCATCTACCATTACAGCGGGATCGCCTTCTTGACAGGACACTGTTTGCCCACCGGTAGCGATTACACGCTTGACCAAAGTGTTTTCATCTGGCGGGGCCAAAGATACGAAGCTCAGTGCATCTTGCACACCGTGGATAAGCGGATTCGATGAACGCGGGGAGACATAGTTGGAATTCCAGTCCTCGGTGCCTTTAAAGACCACTACATCGCCGGGTTCGGGTTCACCATCGCCGTAGTAGGAAACCTTTTCCGTGAAGATTCGGTCATTCGTACAACCCTCGCATCCGTGCAGCGTCGGCTCCATCGATCCCGATGGGATTACATACTGCCGGCCAACAAAGTTCTGGAAGAGTCCTACGATCACAAGGACCGTCACCACGACTAGCAGAGTCTCTAGCAGCCACGGCATTTCCTTCTTCTTGGTTGCCTCTTCGCCTTGCTGGGTGGCGACGCCCTGTGCGGGGTGGGCCCCCTCGCCCTCTGGCGACTGTTCCTGCGAGATGCTGTCTTTATTCACGCAGTAGATCCTAGCAACCCCATCTCTTATTTCGGCTCTTATCCCCCTCAGGCTTAAAGGATTCACAGACAACTATCCGGTTACAATCTGCCGCTTCGAGATAGGAAGACCGGAATTTGGCATAAAAATCCCCTTGCACCCAGCAGGGAGCAAGGGGATGACGGCGCGCAGCGCGCTAAGACTAGCGACGCTCCTTGATGCGAGCCTTCTTGCCGCGCAGGTCGCGCAGGTAGTAAAGCTTCGCGCGGCGGACGCGGCCACGGCGGGAGACCTTGATGGACTCTAGGTTCGGGGAGTGAACCGGGAAGGTACGCTCAACGCCGATGCCGAAGGAGACCTTGCGGACGGTGAAGGTCTCGCGGATGCCGGAGCCCTGACGACGGATGCAGATACCCTTGAAGAGCTGTGCACGCTCGTTGTTGCCCTCGATAACCTTTACGTTTACTTCGAGGGTATCGCCTGGGCGGAAGGACGGGATATCGTCGCGCAGCTGTGCTGCATCGACCTTGTCAATGATGTTGGACATGCCAATATTCCTTTTCAGTTTGGGACAGAGGACCCTAGCGGCGTGATGCCTAACCGGTTCGTGCCCGTTACATAGAACGATGCACCATTTTTCCATAGGTGCCGGCGGGAACCAAATTCCGATTCGTTCTAGATTCCCGCCCGAGCAGGTCCAAGCTCCCACTGCCCTAGACGATGTGAGTTACAAAATGGCAGCGGCACGGCTAGCCCACGGTAGTTGCAGGAGGTTAGAATCCTGCCTTCTTCAAGGCATCGGCCATGGCGCCTCCTGGTCCACCCGTGCGTCCGCGCGAGCCACCTCGGGATCCGCCACTGGACTTGTGTCCGGAGCGCTTTCTTTCTCCCCTGCCTCCGGGCTTCGCGGAACCGCGTGGCCCATCGCCGCGGCGCTTCGGAGCCGGCTGCCCCGGTTCATCGTCTAGACGCAGAGACAGACCAATGCGCTGGCGCTCGACGTCAACCTCCATCACCTTTACCTTGACCACCTGGCCAGAGCGCACAATCTCATGGGGATCAGAGACAAATTTATGGCTCATCGCAGAAACGTGGACGAGACCATCCTGATGTACTCCAACGTCCACAAACGCGCCGAAGGCCGCCACGTTAGTAACCGTGCCCTCAAGAATCATGCCTGGGGTGAGGTCAGATACCTTATGCACACCTTCTTTAAAGGTAGCGGTCTTAAATTCTGGACGCGGGTCCCGGCCGGGCTTATCCAGCTCGGCGATGATATCGCTTACCGTCGGGATACCAAAGGTCTCATCCGCAAAGTCTGCTGGCGAAAGCTTGCTAAGCACGCGAGTATTACCTATAAGCTCAGAAATTCCCAGCCCAGTCTTTTCCGCAATGCGAGCGACAACGGGATAGGCCTCGGGGTGCACGGCGGAGGCATCTAGCGGATCGGTACCGCCATTAATGCGCAGGAAACCGGCGGACTGTTCAAATGCCTTAGGTCCGAGACGCGGCACCTTCTTCAATTCCTTGCGGGAAGCAAAGGAGCCATTGTCGTTACGATAAGCCACAATATTGGCGGCGATGGTGGAATTAACGCCGGCCACGCGCTCCAGCAGCGGAACCGACGCAGTATTGAGATCAACGCCCACGCCATTGACCGCGCTTTCTACGACACCGTCGAGTGTGCGGGCGAGCGCAGTCTGGTTGACATCGTGCTGGTACTGCCCCACGCCGATGGCTTTGGGATCAATCTTCACCAGCTCAGCTAGGGGGTCCTGTAGGCGACGGGCAATAGAAACCGCCCCGCGCAAAGAGACATCCATTTCGGGGAATTCCTCTGCGGCCAGTTGCGAGGCAGAATACACCGAGGCGCCGGATTCAGATACCACTACCGGCGTAGGACGTTGACCGCCGGCTTGCTTGATAAGGTCAGCAATTTCTTGGGCGAGCTTTTCAGTCTCGCGGGATGCGGTACCATTTCCGACGGCCATCAGGTCCACGGAATGCTGAGCGCACAGGGTAGATAGTTCCTGCACTGCCTGGCTCCACTGATTCTGTGGCTGGTGCGGGTAGACGATAGCGGTATTAAGCACCTTGCCTGTCTTATCGATCACCGCGCACTTGACGCCATTACGGTAGCCCGGATCCAAGCCGATAGTAGCCCGCTGGCCGGCCGGAGCAGCGAGTAGTACATCGCGCAGGTTGGTGGCGAAGATCTTGAGCGCACCCTCCTCCGCAATCTCTTTCAAGCGCATGCGCACATCCAGGCTAGAGGAAATATAGAGTTTGGTGCGCCAGCCCCAATGGACGGCATCGGCAAGCCATTTGGAGGAGTGATCCAGCTCAAACCGGGAGGCGATAACGTCTTCATAGTCGGCGTCATCTCCGGCATCAAGCTGCAGCTGCAGCACACCCTCATTCTCGCCGCGCAAGAGCGCCAGGATACGGTGCGAAGGCAACTTGTGGAAAGGCTCGTTGAAGTCAAAGTAGTCCTTGAATTTTGCTCCCTCGGCCTCTTTTCCTTCGACGACGTGCGAGCCCATGGTGCCCTCGGCGAACATTCGCTCACGCACCTCACCTACGAGATCAGGGTCGAGGGCGAAGCGATCCACCAGAATGGCGCGCGCGCCGTCGAGGGCCTTCTTGACGTCCTCAAAGCCTTCAGTGACAAAGGCCTGCGCCAGCTCTTCTGGGGTTGCTTTGGGATCCGCGATGAGCTTATCGGTCAGCTCCTCAAGGCCGGCCTCGCGGGCAATATCGGCCTTGGTCTTGCGGCGCTTCTTATACGGCAGGTACAAGTCCTCCAAACGCGCCTTGGTCTCGCAGGCAAGGATTTGTTCCTTGAGGGCGTCGGAAAGCTTGCCCTGCTCCTCAATCGCAGCAAGGATGGTCTCTTTGCGCTCGTGCAATTCCTTCAGGTAGTTTGCGCGCTCTTCAAGGGTACGCAGCTGGGAATCATCCAGCCCGCCGGTGGCTTCCTTGCGGTAGCGAGCGATAAACGGAACGGTATTGCCCTCCGCAAGCAGCTGCAACGCGGTAGAAACCTGCGATTCCTTGACGTTGAGCTCGGCGGCGATGGTGGCCGCAATATTCACGTGGTCTCCTCACTCTTTCTCGAGGTTTGGGATTAGACCCACCTAATCTACCGCACGGGGTGCACACCGCTTTCGCTTGCCGACGCCCCCCTTCAAACACAAAATCTCCTTTCCCGAAAAGGAAAGGAGATTTTGCGGGTGCTTAGTAAATGACCACGCGGGCGTTATCTCCACCGGAGCAAGTAACGCTCGAAGAGCTGCCAGAGCAGTACATGGTGTAGGTGCCACCAGTAACTGGCGAATAAACGCTCAAGGTTGCGCCGGTTCCACCTCCGGCGACCCAGTTATTCATAAACGCGGTATAAACGTTGCCGGCAAAGCTATTAGAAGTCTTTTTTGTAGCCGCATAGTAGCTGGTGTAGTCGCCCCAGGAATGACCGTTGCTGCTACCGGAAGAAGCCGCCTGGGCAGGCGCCGGCGCTGGCGCATCCTTAGTCTTAGTCACCGTAACTGGGCCCGAATCTTCCTCCTTAGAGTCGTCCTTGGAAGAAGTAGAGCCAGAGTGCTTGCCAGAGCCGGAATCGCTATTCGAATCCGCCTGCTGGAATTGGCTATCTGCGGCAGCGCTGGTCGTAGCATCGCTCTTGTTATTGGTCACGAACATAATGACCATGGCAGCTACCGCAATAAGCGCGACGATACCTGCGATAATTGCGGCTATCGTAGCGCCGCTTACCCCACCGCCCTGCTGCGGCTGGGAATAATACTGCTGGTTGTACTGGGGTGGCTGCTGGCTGTATCCACCGAAATTATTGCCACTAGGATTATTGCCATTAGGAGCCGTCATTAGAAAGGAACCACCTTGGGAATAGGAAGTTGAAGGGAGATGTCTCCTTTACTATAGCCCTAAAGGGCCCGCACACAGCAGTTGCGGCAGGAAAAGCAACTATTTATTTGGTTGCCTCCGCGCGCCATACCGCTGGGATGCCAAGACCCATTTCTGTAAATCCGATTTCCGCGCTGCCCAACCACGGCGCGCCTGCAGGTAGACAGTCCGCCACTGTGGATGCTGCGGCGGCCAGCGGTTGTGTGGTCTCACCATTGACGATGATCCGCCATAGCGGAATTTCCTGGGGAATAGTCCCGAATTGGAAGAGATATTCCTGTGCCAAGGGGGCATCGTTTGGGCACGACTCCGCAACCTGTATCGCGAAGATGCTCACTGGGTGGAAGCCGCGGGCGCTTAGCTCCTGCGGGAGCGTCGCAAGAATGTCTTGCCACGCTTGGGATTCTAGAAGCACGGAGAGATCTGCGCTGACCTGCATCATCCCTCGCCCTTAGCAGGTTCGTCCCGCTCCAGCTGAGCGATAAAGGTTCTATCGTTCTTGTCGAGTTCGGCCGTTTCCAAAAGCTCGGGGCGGCGTTTCCAGGTGCGCAGCAATGCCTGTTCTCGCCGCCACTTATCCACCAGACCATGGTTTCCCGAGGTCAGGACCTCCGGTACGGCAAGCCCCCGCCACTCACGCGGCTTGGTATAGCTAGGGCCTTCTAGGAGACCATCAGAGAAAGAGTCTTCTTCATGGGAACGCTTATTTCCCAACACGCCGGGAATCAGCCGAACTACAGCTTCAGCAATGACCAACACTGCCACTTCCCCGCCGATCAGCACATAGTCACCGATTGACACCTCACGCACGCGATAGCGCTGGGCAGCATCTTCCACCACACGTTGGTCTATACCCTCATAGCGCCCGCAAGCGAAGACGATGTGTTCCTCATTGGACCAGGCCCGCGCATCAGCCTGGCTAAACGGCTTTCCCGTAGGGGTAGGCACGATAAGCAACGGAAGATCACTATCCTCATCGGCCGCAGCATCCACCTCATAGGCTTGGGCCTCCACGCCCTCAATCTCATCATGGCGAGGACGGTTTAGGTGAGGTAGTGCCGATTCCAAATTGGGCGCGCTCTCCTGCGTGGCAACGCTATCGAGCGCCGGCCCCCACACCTCCGGTTTCATAACCATTCCGGGACCACCACCGAACGGCGAGTCATCGACGGACTTATGTGCATCCGTCGCCCACTGCCGTAGGTCATGGACTCCTACTTCAAGGCGCCCTTGTTCAATGGCCTTTCCTAAAAGAGCGTGGCGCAAGGGATCTAGGTATTCCGGAAAAATCGTGACAACGTCAAGCCTCATAGATCCAACAGCCCCTCCGGTGGATCGATGGTGCAGGTGCCCGCTGCAAGATCCACCTCGGGAATAATAGCGTGTACGAAAGGCACGAGCACCTCCCTGCCATTGTCTAGTTTTACTTCCAACAAATCCTGACTCCCACCGTGGATAACCCCCGTAACATCACCGATGCCTTTTCCACCCAGAACTACACGGAGCCCCTCCAGCTCGTGATCATAAAATCCACCGTCGTCGGTTTCGAGCGGTGCTGCCTGGAACTTAGTGCCACGCAGGCTATCTGCCGCAGTGCGATCCTTAACCTCTTCGAACAAAATCAACAGCCTCCCCTTGTGGCTGCGCACTGCCTTAACAGTCAATGCGTGTTCTTTTTTCCCCTGCGTGCCGTGCAGTACTTCCCCTACTGCAAAGCGCACCTCGGGCTCATCAGTGGTGGGCTCTACTACGACTTCACCCTTCACGCCGTGCGATTTAATCACGCGACCAATCATCAATTCCATAGCGGAAAGTCTACCGCACAGATTCTTTGCCTCTGCCAGCCATAGTCTTCAGCATCTGCAAGGAAAATAGAGGCCACTAGCAATCTTCATTGTCGTTACAGTAGACACATGAGCGATCTACCCACCCATTCCCCTGACACCTTTGGTACGGCTTCTCATTCTGGGGCTACCGCCTTAACGGCGCTAAACCTACTCGACCTAGCACCAGATACCGATCCACAGCGCTCCCGCCCCGGCGTACAACGCGTCTTGAGCGCAGCAGGTGCTAACCTCATCCTCTTCAGCTTTGCACCAGGCCAATGCCTTCCGGCTCACAAGGCCGCCCACCCCATTACCGTGCAGGTGCTGCGTGGGGAACTCCGCTTCGGCTGCGGCGAAGACTCCATCACCCTATCCCCTGGGAAAATCGTGCATCTTCCCGCATATGAGGTACACAACGTCGAGGCAGCGGTCGACGATACTAGCGATTCCACCCCTGCGGTTTTACTACTTACCATGCTGACTAATTAATTTATACGCACATATGTTTTGGTGATAAAATGACCTTTATGGAACCGCAAAATAAGCCCTACCATCATGGAAATCTCCATGATGAGCTGCTCCGTATCGCCGTTCAGCTAGGCAAGAGGAACGGACCCGACGCCATCACGGTCCGTGCCGTTACCCGCGAAGCCGGCGTCTCCCCTACCTCCGCCTACCGCCATTTCAAGGACCAAGAAGAATTACACGATAAGGTGGCCGAGCTTGCCACCGACGAACTGGTACGCCGCCTGCACGAAACGACTGAAGCCACCGATCATCTGGATTTTCCAAAACACCTGATGCAGATCGGTTACGCCTACCTCGAGTTCGCCTTGGACGAGACGAATTTCTTCCGCTGCATGTTGGAGTGGAAAGCACTGCGCTTCATGCTCGGTGTGGATCTCAATACAAAAGATGACCCCAAGATGGATCACCTCCAGCAAATCCGCGACTTCTTTGCTCTGCTGACCCGACACGCTGAAGCACTGGATAACACCACGGATCACACCTACTTCCTGCAAAATGCCTTACTGGCATGGTCCGCCGTTCATGGATTTACCGTCCTTGCCATTAACGGCCCCATGTCCCAGCTACCTCGCGAGCAAATCCGAGAGCTCTTTGCTCCGGTAGTCGCCGGCGCCCTACGTGGCATGGACTTTAAGGATCCGTCTAACGTCTACAGCCGCTACGCCGACTACAAGCCGCAGAGCTAAAGTCGCCCCAAGCCACCCAGGCGTGAAAGTCTTCGCGTCTTCTAGGGCAACTCACGACACGACGACTGCCCACACAGCCCCGCCAAGGACATGCGTGGGCGGTCGTCATTTCTGCACCGAATTTTCAACCTACACATTACAAGAGCCCCGGCTACACGGCTCGAGTAGTCGTGCAAGCGGGGCCCAAAGCTAGGAGTACTGTGCGCATAGCGCGGAAGGCAGATTATTCTGCAGACTCCTCGGAAGCTTCCTCAGCCTTTTCTTCGGCCTTAGCATCAGCTTCACCGGCAGCTGCGGCAGCAGCCTCTGCTGCAGCGGCTTCTTCAGCGGCCTTCTTCTCAGCCTCTTCCTTAGCCTTCTTCTTCTTTTCAGTGATGGCCTCAATGGTCGGGCCATTGTTAGCCTCAGCCAATGCCTCGTTGAAGATATCCAGCTTGGACTTCTTCTCCTCGGCAACCTTCAAGGTACCCTCTGCACCCGGCAGGCCCTTGTGCTTCTGCCAGTCACCGGTAACCTTCAGCAGAGCGAGAACCGGCTCGGTTGGCTGTGCGCCGACGGAGAGCCAGTGCTGTGCACGCTCGGAGTCGATCTGGATGAGGGAAGGCTCTTCCTTCGGGTGGTAGATACCGATGTTCTCGATGACCTTGCCGTTACGACGGGTACGGGCATCCGCAATAACGACGCGGTACTCAGCAGCACGGATCTTACCCACGCGCTGCAGCTTGATCTTGACAGCCATGATGGCTCCTTTTCTAGTCACTGGGCAGTTCGGACGCGCACTACATAGTGCGCCGGTTCAACCCTTGGATTTTATCTGCGCGTGACATACCGGCCGACCGTAGACGGGAACGGTGCTACGCAGAATATTACGTTATGTAGGTCATCTAGCTCAGCACAACCGAGAAGATAACTTGAAGTATTTTAGCGCGAAGAACGGCGAATTCAAAAACTGCTACGCCACGCACGCTGGTTCGTTATGCCAACGATAAAGAAGCAGAGTACCCTTAAGGGCCGAATATAGACACTTGGTTTCATATATATGGCGCGCCTTCTGCCCCACCCATTAGAAGCGGCGCACGAAAAGACAGTTTATGACTAAAGAATCACCGCGAAATTTCCGGTACCGCTATGACCTTGACGGGCTCCGCGGTATTGCCATCGGGCTAGTAGTTATCTACCACGTATTCGTCGGACGTGTATCCGGCGGCGTGGATGTCTTCCTGCTGTTGTCCGGCTACTTCTTTTTGGGCTCACAATTGCGTTATGCCAGCAAGCCCAACGCCTCGCTCAATCCGTGGTGGCCTATCTGGCGTACATTGCGCCGCTTGGTTCCGAGCTTGGTTTTGGTCATCGGCGTAACCTACCTCTTGGTGCGCATTTTTACACCACAGCTCATGCGCACGGAGCTAACCCAGCAGATCACAGCGACCATGCTGTATTACCAGAACTGGGAGCTGGCAAAACAAAACGCAGACTACACCGCCGCTGCTGCCGATACTTCCCCGCTACAGCACATGTGGTCCATGGCCGTGCAGGGCCAGTTCTACATTATGGGCATCGCCTTCGCCCTCACTTTGGCTGCCATCATGAAACTCCGGCCAAAGCAGAAGCGACTTGGCAAGCGCAGCTTCCCCACAGTGAATCAGATTGCTGGTCCCATCCTTATCGTGGTCACCATCGTCTCTTTTGCCTACGCTTCGCGCCACGGTCTTTACGGCACCCCAGAGAACTATTACTCCACGTGGTCGCGTGCTTGGGAGCTGACCCTCGGAGCGGTACTAGCTATTTACGGTTCCT
This sequence comes from Corynebacterium curieae, assembly GCF_027570035.1. Taxonomy (GTDB): domain Bacteria; phylum Actinomycetota; class Actinomycetes; order Mycobacteriales; family Mycobacteriaceae; genus Corynebacterium; species Corynebacterium curieae. Next base: position 383,872 of record NZ_JAKMUU010000001.1, read on the forward strand.
CGTGGAAGATCCCGCCTCGGCTCTATGACCTCTTTACCGGTCTTGGCCTGCTGATGCTGGTTTTCACCGGTGCCATTATCGCAGATACCACCGCATATCCTGGTCCACTGTCCCTGTTGCCACTGGGAGGCGCTGTACTCATTATCTTGGGCGGCGGTGGCAAGATTTCCAAGGCAATGGCGTCCAAGCAAGCTCGCTGGTTGGGCGATGTAGCCTACCCACTTTACCTATGGCACTGGCCGCTGCTCATCCTGTCCACCTCTTACTTGGGCCAAGAAACCCCTTCGTGGTGGCTGGGCGTTATCATCATCGCCATCTCGCTTTTGCTGGCGGACCTTACCCATCGCTTCTTGGAACGGCCGTTGCGCCAACATCGCAAGCGCCCTACCGCCGAGGACTTGCCGGTACGCAAGGGACTTTCCACTCTAAAGAAGCCGGCCGGTGCCGCTCGCGGTGTCGGCGGCGTACTGGTCGCCGCGTCCGTCGTCGGCTTGCTAGCAATCCAGCCGCTGTGGATGCGTACCCTCGACGATGCGGACGCCGAGCTTTTGGATCCCGCCCTCTACCCCGGCGCTACCACATTCATCAATGACATCACCCCGCCGGATAACGTGGAGATTAAACCCGATCCGATTCTGGCTGGCGGCATCCAGCCACCAGTAGCAACGAACTGGTGCTTCGTTCCGGATAGCCAGCCTGCTGACTTCTTCTTTGAGACCCGAAAGGACGGGAAGACCCCGTGCATATTCGGTGATATGAACTCGGACAAAGAGGTATATTTGGTCGGCGGCTCCCACGCGGAGCAATACTCTTCCGCCCTTGACCGCTTGGGCAAGGAGATGGGCTTTAAGTTGGTTCCGCTGCTACGCCAGGGCTGCCCTATTGAGCTAGGCGATGACGTCACTGTGGCGCCGGAATGCGCCGAATGGGGCAAACTGGTCATGGACCGCATCGAAGAAGCACACCCGGCCTTGGTAATTTCCAATACCACGCGTCCTCAAAATGAGAATGGAGCCGGCCCTGATGCTGTGCCGGCCGGCTACCAGGCATTCTGGGATGAACTGGCCAAGCGGGATATCCCCTTCTTGGGCTTCCGCGATAACCCCTGGGGCTTCGATGAGGAAGGACGCCCACGCGAGTTTGATGAGTGCTACGTCGCTACCGAAGACGCCTATGGGTGTGGCATGCGCTTCGAGCAGGTCTACCAGCCCTACGATCCCGGTGCGGTCGTGCTATCGAAATACCAAAACATGCTCTCAGTAGACACCGCTCCGTGGTTCTGCGATGCCAACGGTGACTGCCCAGTCATCATCGGCAATACGATGGTCTACCGCGACATGCACCACATCACCAATGCTTTCGCAGAATCGGCTATGCCGATGATTCGCGAGGCCCTAAAGCCTTTCCTCAACGGCGAAACAGTTCAACAGGAAGCTCCTGATATCCCACCGGAACAAGCTGCTGGAGCCGTCGAGAAGGCTCCTGCTGCGCCTACCGACGCCGGCAAACAACGCGCCAATCCGGTCCCCTACCCCAACGCTGGCCAAGATGAGGCAGTCTAGCCCCTAAGCTCCAAGACCGGCTCCGCTTTCGCGAAGCTGTCTTAAAGGGGGCGTCGACAAACGCAAGCTCAAAAAAGGGGACTTCCGCGCGAATGCGGAAGCCCCCTTTGCTCTGGCTACAGGCTAGAAAAGCTACTTTTTGCCTTTGCCAAAGTCAAGGTTATTGAGGTCGATATTTTCCATGCCCTTCGGCATCTTGGGCATGCCAGGCATGCCTCCACCGCCGCCCATTTGCTGCTGCAGCTTTTGTAGCTCTTCCATTGACGGCATTCCACCGCCACCGGGCATGCCAGGCATTCCGCCCATGCCTGGTATTCCGCCTGGCATCTTCGGGCCGCGGTTTCCACCGCCACCCTTGCCCTTCTTGCGCTTGCCGTTCTTGCCCTTGCGGCCCTTAGGCTTCTTCTTGGTAGCCGAGCGGCCACCCATGCCGCCCATGCCGAATTGGCCGGCCATCTTGGACATCATCTTCTTTGCCTGATTAAAGCGCTCAATGAGCTGATTAACTTCAGAGACGCTCACACCAGAACCATTGGCAATGCGCTTGCGGCGCGAAGCATTGAGGATCTTCGGATTCTCGCGCTCTTGCGGAGTCATACCGCGAATGATGGCTTGGATGCGGTCCAGCTGCTTTTCATCCACCATGGCGGCCATCTCGTTCATCTGCTTGCCGCCCGGCATCATCTTCAGCAGGTTGCCAATAGGACCCATCTTGCGGATCATCAACATCTGCTCAAGGAAGTCATTAAGGGTCAGCTCGCCCGATCCAAGCTTGGAAGCTGCTTCCTCGGCCTTCTGGTGGTCAAGGGTGGCCTCAGCCTGCTCAATTAGGGAGAGCAAATCACCCATGCCCAGGATGCGGCTAGACATGCGCTCTGGGTGGAATACATCGAAATCGTCGAGCTTCTCACCGGTAGAAGCAAACATGATGGGTTTGCCGGTGACCTCACGGATAGACAGTGCTGCACCACCGCGGGCATCGCCGTCCAGCTTGGTAAGAACAACGCCAGTAAAGTCCACACCATCGCGGAACGCCTCGGCCGTTTGTACGGCGTCTTGACCAATCATGGAGTCGATGACGAAGAGGACTTCATCCGGATTGACGGCATCGCGGATATTGCGCGCCTGCGTCATCAGCGTCTCATCGATACCTAGGCGGCCGGCGGTATCGATGATGACCACATCGTGTTGCTTTTGCTTGGCCTCAGCTATGCCCCGCTTGGCGACGTCCACCGGGTCCCCGTGCGAGGTACCCATTTCATGCTCGTTGGAATCCAGGGAGGTTCCCGGGTCCGGCGCGAAGGTCGGAACCTCAGCGCGCTCACCGACGATCTGCAACTGCTGCACCGCACCCGGGCGCTGCAAGTCACAGGCCACCAGCATCGGGGTATGACCCTGCTTGGCCAGGTGCTTGGCCAATTTACCGGCCAACGTGGTCTTACCCGCGCCCTGCAGGCCGGCGAGCATAATCACCGTCGGCGGGTTCTTCGCCAGGTTCAAGCGGCGGGTTTCACCACCGAGGATCTCAATGAGCTCCTCATTGACGATCTTGACTACCTGCTGGGCTGGGTTGAGCGCCTCGGAGACTTCCGCGCCGCGGGCGCGTTCCTTAATGCGCTTGATAAAGCCACGGACGACGGTCAAAGACACGTCAGCTTCCAACAGCGCGAGGCGGATCTCGCGGGCGGTGGCGTTGATATCAGCCTCGGTCAGTTTGCCCTTACCGCGCAGGCCCGCCAGGGCTGACTGTAGGCGGTCTGATAGTGAGTCAAACACTACGGATGCGCTCCCTTAATTTAGATCGATCTAAAGTTCAACTATTCAATCTTAGTCCCTAGCCAGGGCCCTGGTCACATTCCCCACCACCGTAGCGCGGGAAACCTGTCCGCCAAGATAAACATTAACGATCATCGTCGCGCCCAAAATCTCGTGCCGCAGCCACGCAAAATCCGGCAGCGCCTCTACCAAGTGACCCAGTGCCCCAATGCGCTCGACGGTACGAATAACCAAGATGCCGCCCACATCAAAAGCTGCGGTGGTCACCTCCCCCGCAATGGCCGGCAGCTCCGTATAAGTGCGGGAGTTATAAGACTGGATAAACCGTATCTCCTGTGCCGCCTCTTCCAAGGTCTGCTGTACAGTCCGGATGAAAAATTCTGCCTTATAGTGTCCTTCTTCTTCGCGCACGATATTGGCGCGAACAATGGTCCAGCCCAAGGCAGAAAGCAGGGCAAAGATCCGCTTCAGTTCTCTTTGACTAGTACCGCACCAGGACACGCTGACCTCTTGGTCCTCCCAATCCACCGATAGCGCAACGCCTTCGACATTAAGCGGAACGTGAACAGCTGGGCGGTTGAGCACACGCGGCTTCACTGCCTCGAGGGCACGAGAAACGATCAATTTCTGTGCCTGCTCCACGCGCGCAGACCACACCCCAGGACCCGTCGATTGCGCATCGGCCTTCGCCAGCGCCGCCATGAGGGAAAGCGTTAGTTGATCGTAATGAGCAGCGCTCAACAAGGCGTCTCGCGCTTCATCGGAGGAAGGATCCATCGTTGCCGCCAGCCGCGCTAAAGTCGTGTGCTCCGCTACCAAAGTTTGGGCGCGCGACCTATCGACTACGCTCAATCGCATGCGGGCAGCCTGACGGGTAATCATCTCCGCTCCCACTTGGGCGTGAGGTCGATCATAGCCCTTGCCAATGTCATGGTACAGCGCAGCCAGTAGCAATAAATCAGGACGAGCCACTGATGTTCGCGCCTCCGCGCAGCGAGTAACCGTGGCGATAAGATGGTGGTCCACCGCATTGACGTGGCTACGCTCACGTGGCAAAAGACCACGCACATGCCCCCACTCCGGCACCAAGCGCTCCCATAGCCCATAACGATCCAAGTCCTGTATAACCCGAGGGGTGGATCTGGGGGACGATAAGATAGCAAAGAAATCATCAACTGCCGCCCGCGACCAGAGCGGCGGCAAATCAGGCAATTCTTGGAGCTGCCGCCACGTAGTCTCGGCGATGGTATATCCCGTCCGCGCCGCTGCGGCCGCCACGCGGGTGAGCAACCAGGGATCCGCTACGTTCGGTTTGCGCGAAAGGAAAATAACGCCGTCTTCGGCCACCACGTCTACATCAAGCGGGCGGCGCCGGCCGCGCCCCGACGCCGATGCATTACGGCCCAGCACCCCACGAGCAGTAGCTAGGCCGCGCTCAACGGCCTTGTTGACTGCGGCGGCTGCACTTACCAAAGCCGCGGTCAAGGCATAGCGGCTTTCAAACCCCAAATCTTCCGCCACATCAGCTGCGAACTCGGGATCCAAAATATCGCGGTAGCGACGGGCTTTAACGTGCAAGTGCGTACGGACGTCGAGAAGCAGCCGATGCTCGCGTTCCAAATTTGGAAAGTCACACAAATTTCCTAAAGCCAAAGCGCGTAAAAGCTGAATATCCCGCAGGCCACCGCGCCCATTTTTCAGGTCGGGATTGGTCATCGCTGCCACCGCGCCCGATCGCTGCCACCGAGCAATAGCAGTTTCTAGAAAATCATCGAATCCGCGCTGGAGCTGGCGGCGCCACGCTGCAAGTAACTGCGCTCGAGCCTCGTCCACCAATACCTTTCGCCCTGCAACATATCCCAAATCCAGCTGTGCAAAGCCAGCGGATGCATCCTCGGCGGCAATGGCGGCACACTCCTGTGGGGTGCGCAGAGCAAAATCTAAGCGATACTTGGCATCCCATACCGGATACCATAATTTTTCCACCGAGGCCGGTTCGGGTTCTTCGCCTTCCGGATAGATCAGAATGACGTCAATATCTGATTGCGGGGTCATCTCGTTTCGGGCAAAAGATCCCGTTGCAGCGAGTGCAGTTTTTGGTGGCAGCTCGAGTCCTTGCAATACACGAAGCGCCGAGGCATACGCCTCGGCGCGAATCTGTGCGGCGGTGAGCATGCGCTTAAAGCACCGCCTCGCCACGCTCGCCTGTGCGCACGCGAATAGCATCTTCCACGGGCGTAACCCACAGCTTGCCATCACCTATCTTGCCGGTATACGCAGCATCCACAATGGCAGTGATGATGTCTTCTACATGATCGTCAGCCGCGACTACTTCCAGCTTGACCTTTGGCACAAAGTCGGTGGCATACTCTGCACCACGGTATACCTCGCTGTGTCCCCGCTGCTGCCCAAAGCCCTGGCTCTCGGTAACAGTCAGGCCGCGTACCTCCTGCTGCTCCAGCGCTTGCCGGATTTCCGGCAAAGTGAAGGGCTTGACGATGGCCGTGATGAGTTTCATTGCTACTCCTTGCTCTCTCTTCGGGGCGGGGCTAACGGCACCGAATAATGTGCACCCATTTTAGCCCGAACACAGGCGTATCTGTGCAACTATCTCCCAATTATGGCCCTACGTTGCCTTTGCCTTGGTGGGGATGCATCTCGAAGCTAAAAGCGGCGAGCTCACCTGCCCTCCCACTACTAAGTACAAGGGCACGAGAACGCCGCCTGAAAGCTACCGTTACGGCTAAATATCATCCTTTTCGGCTTGCACCGTCTGCGCTGCCTGATGAGTACGCTTAGCATGCTTGACGTCGGTCACGGTTACGCCGTAAATGGAACGACCCAAATAGTAAGAGCCTACCGAGGCTATAATCCACACACCGAAGCATGCAATCAATGCCTGAATAAGCTGCCACAGGGAAAACCCATCGCGACCAAAATCCACGACAAGTTTGGCCACGATGATGAGCGGCACCGCAAGTCCCACTGTAGGTCCCAGCAGATTAGCACGGGTCAGTGCATCAGGGGCCCGCCAAAGCGAAACCACCGTGGCAACGACCAAAATGGTGGCGAAAATGAGTAAGACCGAAGCGATAATTTCAGCAATGCTCATGGCTTATCGCCTGCCCTTCGAAATAATGCGGGCCATAGATAGCGTGGGCAGCACACCCGCCGCAATGGCACCGAGGAGAGCAATATAATAAGCCATCGGTGCATTATTGGTCATGGACCACGCCAAGTACATGCTTATCATTCCGTAGAAAACGATATCCGAAGTGATAGCACGAGTGAGCTCGTCGCGCGTGCGCAGGGCCAGCAGCACACCACACCAAGTGGCGATGCCCATGATGAATACGCATATAAATACGACCCAACCGAACGGGGATAGCGTTGCAAAATCAATCATCGCTCGGTCTCCTTTCTGCGTTGTACGTTGCGGGCAAGGCGCTTAGGCTTTTCGACGTCCGCCTCGTTCTCCGAAAGCGGCGTATCCTCAGCCCGCGCCAAATCCGGCGAGCGCATATAACGTCCTAAGGATTCGAGCGGATACTCGTAGAAAGCCTCATCCAACTCCTCGGTCTCCCCTTGGCCAGGGACGCCATAATCGATGTCCTTAACCCGCGGGGCGAGGCGTTGTTCCATATCTGCCAAGTCCGCCACAATGCCTGCCGGATCGGACCCCTGCACCGCCTGAACCAGCACGATGCGTGGCAGCCCCTTCCGGGGCGGCTCGCGCAACCCCAGCGATAAGGTACCTGGCGTCGCAGTAATGGAAGAGGTAAACCAGAAGATTTCCCACGCGCTGGTCACCCGCAGTGGATAGCGAATAATCACAGGATGGTAGTCGTTATCTGGTTTGAAGGCCGCCAGCGCCAAGCTAATTCCGGCAACGAAGATCTCCTTGATGAGCCACAATGCATACATGACTGCGTTCATTTAACGGCCCTCCTGAATTTCATCAATATTGGGAACGGCAATCGGCTCATCCCCCAAGACGGCTTCAGTATAAGCGCTGGTATCCAAGAGCTGCTCAGAGGCGCTATCCACCACATCGAGAACGAGTCCAGAGAAGATGAACATGCACAACGATCCAAGGATAAGCGCCGCGGACGGAGCCATGAGTTTCTTGCGAATAACCAGTTCATCGGGAACCTTTTCTCTCGGTAGATCCTTGCCCCAAAAGACCTCGCGCCATACGCGCAACATGGCCAAGAAAGCAGCGAAGGAAGCGATAATAATGGCCGCAATGGCAATCCACGCCCAAGCGCCGCCCACGCGGGCAACCTCAAAGACGATCATTAGCTTGCCCCACATACCGGAGAACGGAGGGAAGCCGACGACCGAGAATGCACCAGCTGCGAAAATCCACGCGATGATGGGATCGCGGCGGGCGAGGCCCGAGAGCTTGCTGAGCACCCCGGTACCGTAGGTTTCCTCGATGGCGCCAGAGGCCAGAATTAGCGAACCGACGGTCAGCATATGGTGAATGGTGTACATGATGCCCGCCGCCAGTGCGCGGCGCGGGTCATCAGAAGTAAATGCCAGCATGACCAGGATGAATGGCATACCGTTGAGCATTTGATAACCCAGAACACGGCGAATGGAGTTTTCCGCCAGACCACCGAAGGCGCCGATCATCATGGAAATAACCATGATGACGATGATCAACACATTCCAGCGTTGGTCCATATCGAAAAGCTGCACATAAAGGCGATAGAGCATGTAAACGGCCACTTTGGTGTGCAAGCCGGAGAACAAGCCCATTACCGCTGCGGAAGTACCCGGGTAAGTTCGCGGTAGCCAAGACTGCACGGGGAATACACCGGCCTTGGCGGTAATCGCGATAAGAATCAAACCGGCAGCTACGGTCACCGGCCCATTGCCGGCCGCAGCGCCCTTCAACGCAGCAAGATTAACTGCACCCGTGACCGAGTAGATATAGCCCACGCCTACTACCAGCAGGGTGGAGGCGAAAAGATTCACCAAGACAAAGGCACGGCCGGCCGCCAAGCGAGACCAAGTACCGGACATGGTAATGAGGCCATAGGAAGGCAGCAACATGACCTCAATAAATACGAAGAAGTTAAAGAGGTCCGCAGTTAGCAATGCACCGCACACACCGGTAATCAAAATTAAGGTGAGGGACGGGTAATAGCGGGATTTCGTTTCACCGCCCGCGATGGCGAACCAATTGGCACCAAATGCGACGATCATCGTCGTAATGATCATCAGTGCGGAGAAAGCGTCCGCCGCGAATGGAATACCCACGTTACCTTGGTAGAGGCCCACGGTATGAGCTACTACCCCATTATTCATGGTGTAGACCAGCAGACCTAGGCCCGCAAAAATTCCAATTCCCGGAATTACCAGCATGATGGAATCGCGTACCACACGCCACGGGGCCAACAACGCAAACGCTGCTGCGATCAGCGGGACAGCTGGGAAAAGCGGAAGGAGTTGAGCTACAGTATCAGCCATTATTTGTCATCCTCCTTCTTATTAATAGCCCCGCGCTCTGCGACGGGAGTGTCATGGTCGACTTGGCCGATACGGTCAAGCTGATTATTAGAATCCTCCAAAATCTGGCGATTTTGAGCATCTCGGCCCAATGTCGAAAAAGCGTGGTCGATGGTGTTGTCATCAACTGGCTCCACCACATCGGTGTCATCGTTTTTGCCCATTGCTGCCATCGTTAACAAGATGGTCGAAGTAGCCATGGAAATAACCACCGCGGTCAGCACGAAGGCCTGTGGCAGCGGGTCTGCCATCTGGTCGTGCGGAACCTGGGAGGGGAAGGACTCGCCGCGGTAGGAATACACGCCCGTAGCCAACAGCATCAGATTGGCACCGTGGCCAAAAGCCATCATTCCCAAAACAATGCGTACCAATCCGCGCTGTTGGATGAGGTAGACAGCACTGCCTATGAGTATTGCAATAGTCAATGCAAGGATCATTACTTCTCTCCTCCCCGATTAGCTGCGGACCGCTTGCTCTTCCTCTTCGTCTTCGCCTCCGAAGGAGTCAACAAGGCCAACGGATCAGTCGAGGGGTTAATTGGGTCCGGATATGGATCATCGACATCCTCGAGCGAAATGCGCGGTGTTGTTGGCAACGCCGAATCATCATCGTGGACCCACGGCAGGAAGTCGCGTTCCGTACCCGGGCGCAGGTAACCACCCAAAGCATTAATCGCCATGGTAAGCATGCCCAGCACCGCAAGGTAAATGCCCAAGTCGAAGATGAGCGAAGTAGTCCAGTGCTGGCCAAAGGCCTCAGCATGGATAGCAGCCAAGAAGCCACCATTTCCAATGCCGTAGTGCAAGTAGCCCACGAAACCTGCAATCAAGGCGGTGATGATGCCAATACCCGTGAGATGAATCGGGGTCATGCGGCCGAAGACGATTTCATCGGATCCGCGAGACAAGTAGATCAGACCGATAGCGGCACCCATGATCAACGCTGCAGGGAAGCCACCGCCGGAGGCATTGTGCCCGCGGAAGAAAACAATGACGGACATAATTACCAGCAGTGGAATAACGACGTGCACGCCCTTGCGCAGAGGCACGGAGTTCAACTGCGACTGGCCGAACGGCGCGGGGCGAGTGCCCGACTTGAACGGGAAGCGCGGCAGCGTCGTGGTAATGGCCGCAATAACCACCGCTGCCATGCCCAGCACGGAAAGCTCACCCAGGGTATCGAGAGCACGGAATTCCACGATGATGGTAGCGACGACGTTATCGCCACCCGTGATGTCCGGAGCGTTGTCGAGGTACCACATGGCCAAGTCAGAACGTTCGTGACGGCCCATGAGACCCCACACACCCAAGAAAGCCGCCACACCGGCCAAGACTGCAATGACAATAGAGCCCGTCTTGCGGGACTTATTCTTTACTGGCTGGAAGGTTTCCGGCAAGTAGCGCAGCACCATCATCATGACGATGACGGATAGGGCTTCCACCATAAACTGGGTCAGCGCCACGTCCGGCGCACCTAGCAGGAACATCTGCAGGGTTACGCCGGAACCGGCAATGCCGATCATGATGGCTCCGGTCAGGCGATTTTGGGTACGTACTAAACCAAACATCGCCAGCCCGATAATGCCCAGTGGCAACAGGTCCCACGGGTTATCCAAGCCATCCACACGCGGCTGCAACGCCACCCCATCCACGCCATCGCGGATGAGGGTGGTCGCGGCCAGCACGATGATCAAGATGACGATTGGCAGCATGTGACGGGACGGATTATGCGAGTCGGACATCTTGCCCAAAACTCGTCCCAGTTGGGTACAGCCTACTTGGAGGGAGTGCAGTAGCTCATTGCCGCTTCGCGGCATGAATTTGGTGTCCTCAAAGCTTGCCCACATCTTCTTGCGGGCAAAAACGCCGGCGATACCGGCGATGAGGACCACCAACGAGATAGCAAAAGGAATTGTGAAACCATGCCACAGCGCAAGGTGCGAGTGGTGATCCATGCCGACAGCCGCCACTGCACGGTCGACCGGCTCGTCAAAGAGCCCAAGTACGAATACCAATGGCAAGGACATAAATCCTGGAAGCGCGGCCGGTAACCACAGGGAAACCGGGGCTTCATGAACATGTCCCATATCGCGAGGGCCGTCAAAGAACGCACCGAACACAATCTTTGCAGAGTAGGTAAAGGTAAAGAAGGCACCAATGCCTGCCACAATAAGCAGAATGACCTGACCAGCGCCGCCTATCGGGGCGTCTTCAAACGCAGTGAGCATCCCTTCCTTGGATACAAAGCCCAAAAGCGGCGGCACCGCAGCCATCGAGGCGGCACCGATTATTACTGAGCCAAATGTCCACGGCATCTTATTCCACAGTGGTCCAAGGCGGCGAATATCACGCGAACCGGCTTCGTGGTCGATGACGCCAATAAGCATAAACAACGAGGACTTAAATAGTGCGTGCGCCAAAGTGTGGACCAGAGCCGCGGCGATAGCGAACGGCGTACCCACACCAATTGTGGCAACAATCCAACCCAGATGGGAGACGGTGGAATATGCCGTTAGCTTCTTCAGGTCCGTCTTTTGTACTGCAAATACCGCGGACATAACCGCGGTACCCATGCCTACGACGATGAGCAACCAATTCCACACCGCCACATCGTGGAAAATGGCGGAGAAACGAATCAGCAGGTACACACCTGCCTTGACCACTGCCGCTGCGTGAAGAAAAGCCGAGACCGGGGTCGCGGCGGCCATAGCCTCAGGTAGCCAGAAGTGGAATGGGAACTGCGCCGACTTAGTAAAGGCAGACGCGGCGATCAAAACGGCTACGGCCGCCGTTACCCCTGGGCGTTCCGTCCATACTGGGGAGGCCAAGATAGCAGATACGTTAGTCGAGCCGGTCACCGTCGCAGCTATGCCCAAAGCAGTCAGCAGAGTCAATCCGCCGATGAAGGTCAGAATCAACGTACGCTGCGAGCCCGCTTCGCCTCCCGAACCGGATCGCGCGATCAGCATAAAGGAGGCCAAGGAGACAAGCTCCCAGGCAAGGAACAAAACCACAACGTCATTGGCCAGAACCAGCAACAAAATGGACAGCGTAAAGGCTGTCATCAGGGTATAGAAGCTGGTGTTACCGTCATTCTTGGGCAGGTAGGCTGCCGAATATGTAAAGACGACGGCACCGATGACCAGCGCCAGCATGGCGAAAAAGATACTCAACGCGTCCCCGCGGAGAGCAAAACTTACGTCGACGCCCGGTGCGATGAAATCGCGCACCCAAGTGGCGTGGAAACTTAATTCTTCCCCGGCTGCAATGGCAGGAAATTCCTTGGCAATAAGGACCGCCGCAATAAGAAAAAGGCCAGCTAGTGGATAGCCTGCCTTTCGGTCAATAACCTTCACGGTTACTGGTGCCAAGATCACTGCCAGCGCCGCGAGGAGGACTGCATAAAGTAGCGTCACGGAATACTTGCCTCACGAACCTTGGTCTAGGTTTAATGCGAATTTCGCATTAAATACAGCCCTTTCAGGCTACCACTCCCGCCAAGGCCGAACCACATTGCAGCAATTCCTTCCGTTTCATAAAAAGCGAGCACAACCGCCACAATTACGCTTACAGTCAGAAAATCCACAGGCGCTCAGCAGGACTTTCTCCCGCCTCAACTACCTCGCCGCTTTCGCATAGTTTGCGAAGCCGCAAAGCGAAGAAGGCGAAAAGAATTCGCGAGACTGCTGCATGCTTCAACTCGGCTATGAAAGCAAAGAACTCCCCCAGCACACCGTGGCGCACGCCCGTGCCACCCGATATGCAGGAGGGAGTTTTGAAGATGGCGGTTACTTCTCGCCCAAGAGAGCGTCGACGAAGCCTTCCACCTCAAATGGTGCGAGATCATCGGCGCCCTCGCCCAAGCCCACGAGCTTGACCGGAACGCCCAATTCCTCTTGTACCTGGAATACGATTCCGCCCTTTGCAGTACCATCCAGTTTAGTCAGTACCACACCGGTGATATCTACTACTTCGCGGAAGATTCGTGCCTGGGTGAGGCCGTTTTGGCCCACCGTGGCATCCAGTACCAGCAGAACCTCGTCCACATCGGTCTTCTTTTCCACCACGCGCTTGACCTTGCCCAGCTGATCCATCAAGTCCGTGGAGGTGTGTAGGCGGCCTGCAGTATCGACCAAGACCACATCTACTTGTTGTTCTACACCGGTTGCTACCGCATCGAAGGCTACCGATGCTGGGTCGGCGCCTTCCTTGCCGCGCACGGTATCGGCGCCAACGCGACGGCCCCAGGTCTCAAGCTGGTCGGCGGCCGCAGCACGGAAAGTATCGGCCGCACCCAAAAGCACCTTGTGGCCCATGGCTACAAGCACGCGAGCAAGCTTACCGGTGGTTGTGGTTTTGCCGGTACCGTTTACTCCGACGACCATAACGATGGCTGGCTTGCCCTCATTCGGCATGGCCTTGATGGAACGGTCCATCTCTGGGTGGCCTGCCTCGATGAGGCATTCGCGCAGCATCGCACGAGCCTCATCCTCGCTGGAAACGCCGCGCTCAGCAATCTTTTCACGCAGAGAATCAGTCACCTTCATGGTGGACTTGGTGCCCAGATCCGCCATGATGAGCGTATCTTCGACTTCCTCCCAGGCATCTTCATCCAGATCGCCTGCGGACAGAATTCCCATAAGCCCTTGGCCGATGGCATTTTGCGAGCGCGAAAGGCGCCCACGCAAACGGCCAAGGCGCCCACCGGCGGGGGCAATATCATCCTGTGGCTCTGGTGCTGGGGCAGGTTCCTCCTGTGGAACCTCGGTTTGTTCCTTGGCTGCTTCAGCCGCACCGGTTTGTGCCTCGGCTGCAGCTGCGGCTTCCTCGGCCTCCTCGCGGTCGTCGACGCGCTCTTCGATTTCTTCCGCATCCTTGTCTTCAACAACCTCGTCGAAGACTGGGGACTTATCTTCTACTTCGGCATTTTCCACAGAAACAACGCCTTCTGGATCCTCTACCTTTTCAGCAGCTTCCGGAGAATCCTTCGCAGCTTTATCGACCTGTTGTGCTTCCGGCTCTTCTACCTCGGGCGCAGCCTCTGGCTGTTCAGCCGATTCTGCGGCACGGTCCGCGGGTGCTTCTTTACTTTCCGACGCCGCAGCTGCCGTACCCGCTACCCCTGCCGCGCCAGCAGCCGTTGCCGCTGCGGCAGCTCCAGTACCGGTAGACGGGGTCTTTTCGGATTTATCCGGAGTAGATTCTGCCGGCTGCCTGTTTACCTCCGCTGGCTTCTTTGTTTCAGCCTGCTTACTGGTCTCTGCCGGCTTGCCGGTCTCTGCTGGCTTCGCCTGCTGTGATGCCGACTTATCCTCTAGTTGCTCTACCGCAGGTTGGTCCGCCTGCGCCTGCGGCTTAGCCTTTGACTGTGGGGTCTTGCCGTTGAGCTGCTCGTTGGCAATGTCGGTTGCATTCGGTTCTGTCTTAGCTGCCTGCTGGGCCTGACCTGGCTCTTCCGCAGCTGGCTTGTGTGTAGCGGGCTTGTCCGCCTGAACCGGGGTTTTCTGCGCTTCCTTAGCACCACCAGCAGGAGCGAAGTTAAAGCCGGACTTAGCCTGATAGTTGCCGGACTTTTGCTCCTGGGTCAGCTGCTTCGGTTCTTCCTCAGCGGGCTTATCAAAGGACACCTTCTTGGCGTCGCCACGCTTCTTGCCAATTACTACGAGAAGAATAATCAGCACAATGACGACAATTGCAATGCCGATCCATAACCATAAAGAATTCATGCCTCTATAGTGCCAGTCTTGCTGGCTCGCGGCACGCCAACCCCCTCCTAACGCGGAAGAGGTTGTGCCGGCAGGCGACGACCTCTACTGCTCCCCCGAATCGTCGCTGCGGGGAGCATCCACACCCAGGCGAGTAGCATCCTCGCTGGCTTGCTCCGTTCCAGGAGCGCTGCCGGCAGGATTCATGCGCTGCGAAATCACACGGGTTACGCCATCTCCGCGCATGGTCACGCCATAGAGGACATTGGCCACATCCATGGTCGGCTTTTGGTGCGTGATGACAATAAGCTGCGAATCCTTTCGCAACTCCTCAAAGAGGGCGATGAGACGGCGCAGGTTGACATCATCAAGCGCAGCCTCAACCTCATCCATGACATAGAACGGGCTGGGGCGAGCGCGGAAGATAGCAACCAACATCGCGAGCGCAGTTAGGGACTTTTCTCCGCCAGAAAGCAAGGACAGGCGCTTGACCTTCTTGCCGGGTGGGCGGGCTTCTACTTCGATACCGGTAGTGAGCATGTCTTCCGGTTCGGTGAGAACGAGCCGACCTTCGCCACCGGGGAAAAGAGTTTGAAAGACCTTGGGGAACTCCGCTTCGACGTCGTGCCAGGCATCGGTAAAAAGCTGCAGAATCTGTGCATCGACGTCTTCAATAACGCCGGTAAGGTCCTTACGGGCTTGAATGACGTCCTCCAGCTGGGTGGACAGGAAGGAATAGCGCTCTTCTAAAGCCTTATATTCTTCCAACGCCAGAGGATTGACCTTGCCTAGAGAATTCAGATCCTTTTCCGCTTGCTTTAGGCGCGCAGTCTCGGCGCCTCGGTCGAAGTCCTCACCTGGGGTGTAGTCCTGCAACAAGTCCGAGATGGCAATGCCCAGCTGCTCTACGATCTTGGCTTCTGCTTCATCCACACGCACCTGTGCCTGGGAGCGAGCGATTTCAGAATCATGGGCGCGGTTGGTCAGCCGGTCCAACTGCTGCCGTGCTGCCGAGACCTGTTGCTTTGCTTGCTGCAGGTGCGTGTTCAAGGAGGTGCGTTGCGCAAAGTAGTCATCACGCTCAGCGGTCGCGCGCTCTAGCAACTGCGTGGCGCGTGCGGCTAAATCACGCGAATGCTTGGCCACCGCGCCGGCCAATTCTCCCTGGGCTTTGCGCCGCGCCATAGCCTGCTCATGGCGGGTCTTGGCTTGGCGTTCATGCTGCGCTTGTCGACGCAACGCCTCGCCTTTCCCTGCTACCTGACCCACGTGATCTTGGGCAGAGCGGGCGGCAACCTGCGCCTCCATTTCCATCGATTTGACCTGCTCTAGTGCTGCCGAGGCTTCGTCGCGTTCCGCCGAAGACGGCTCATCTGGCTGCTCGTCCGCATCGACGCGGGCAAGCCTATCGCGGGCGTCGGCAAGCTGCTTGCGCGCCTCGGTAAGCTTAACTTCAATCTCGGTTGCCCGCGCCGCGGCCTTTTCATGCTCGTTCTTATTAGCCTCGTACTGCTTGAGCAGGCGTTGATGATCACGCTTCCACGCATCCACCTCGGTATCGTGCTCCCGCAGGGCGGCCTTCGCCGAAGCGGCGGCCACGCGGGCATCTTCGGCAGCAATTTTTGCTCCCTCCAGCGTGCCCGATAGTTCTTCGAGCTCCTGCGTGGCAGATTCCAGTTGCTCTTCCGCCTCGGCGATGCGGGCGGTGACCTCAACGGTAGATGAGGAACCGGTACCCACTTCTACCCATCCTTCACCCAGCACTACACCGGATTCGGTGACCGCGCGCAGGCGGGGGTCTTCTGCTACTAACTTTTTTGCTGCCGCGAAATCTGAGACAAGCACTACGTCCGCAAGTAGGCGGTGCAGCGCGGCGGAAACCTCCGGAACTACGGCAATATGGTCGAGCAACCACGAAGCGCCAGACGGCAGGGTCGCATCCACGCGCCACGATGTGGCGGGGGCGGCCGCCGAGACGTCGATAAGCGCTGAGCGCGTACCTTTTTCCAAGTCCGCAATAAGTTGCGTCGAGATCTCACCGGCCTGGGCTTCCGCAAAAGTGCCCAACGCGGCTGCAACCGCGGTGTCGTACTTGGTGGTAATAAATTCAGCCAGCGGCTGGAATTGCTCGCCCACATCGATCTTTTCCGGCACTGTCTGGGCCAAGGTATCGATGCGGGAGCGCAAGGTGTACACGGCGCGCTCACGCTCACGTTGCTCATCGCGCAGCTGCTCCAAGCGCTTATCGGCAGCGCCTGACTCGCTGGCCGCGCGCACATGGGCCTCTTCGAGCGGCTCGCGCTCGCTGGCCAAAGAGTGCAGCTTATTTGCTGCCTCATCGGCTTCCGCCTGGGCGGATTGAGTGCGTTTCTTTGTAGAAACCAAGGTTTCTTCCTGGCGAGCCAGCTCTTCCTCTGCCGAAGTAACCTGGCCAGCTGCCTTCTCTTCCGCGGCAATCAGGCGGACCACGCCTTCGCGCCGATCTGCAATTGCGCGCAACTGCGCCATGTGCTCGCGCTCGGCTGCCTCGAAAGCCTCGCGACGCTCTGCTACCTCTTCCCGGATCGCCTCGAGTCGTTCCGCAGCTTCCTCCGCCGCGGTGAGAAGCTCCGCATGTTCTTCGTCTGCGCGGGCGGCCCGTGCTTCGAGGTCCTCCGGATCTTGGCCAGAGTAGGCAACCTGTGCCCCGGCATTGGCCGCGCGCTCTTCGGCAATGCGCTGCGTGGCCGAAATGCGCTCCGAGAGCGTAGATAGATCGAACCAGAGCTTTTGGGCGGCATCCGCCTTGGGGCTGACCTCCTCGAGCTGGGTCTCAACCTCTAATTGGGACCCCGTGGCTTCCTCCAGCTGCGCGGTTACTTCTTCGACTTGCTCGGCGAGAACCTCGGCCGCGCGCTCCGCCTCTTGAAACTTCTGCCGCAGGCGCATTACCCTATCGCCGGCCAACCGCAGGCGGGCATCGCGCAGGTCAGCCTGCACGGTGGCGGCACGTTGTGCGGCCTCGGCCTGGCGCGCCAGCGGCTTGAGCTGTTTTCCCAGCTCATCAGTGAGGTCCTGCAGGCGATCCAGATTGGCCTGCATGCCGGTGAGCTTGCGCTGAGCCTTTTCCTTACGGCGTCGGTGCTTGAGCACACCGGCAGCCTCTTCAATATAGGAACGCCGATCCTCGGGCCTGGATTCTAGGATTTCAGATAGTTTGCCCTGGCCAACGATAATGTGCATCTCACGGCCAATGCCCGAATCAGAGAGCAGCTCCTGGATATCCATCAGGCGCGCCTTGGAGCCGTTAATTTCGTATTCGCTGGCACCATCGCGGAACATCCGGCGGGTGACCGACACTTCCGAATATTCAATCGGCAGCGCACCATCCGCATTATCAATGGTCAGGGTGACCTCAGCTCGACCCAAGGCTTTGCGGTCGCCCGCGCCGGCAAAAATAACATCTTGCATCTTGCCGCCACGCAGGGTCTTCGCGCTGCCCTCACCCATGACCCAGGCCAGTGCGTCCACTACATTGGACTTACCCGAGCCATTCGGACCAACGACGGCGCAAATACCCGGCTCGAATTTGAGAGACGTCGCCGACGCGAATGATTTGAAGCCTTTCAGCGTCAGCGATTTCAGGTGCATTTGGGTTATTTTAGCAAGCCTTGAGCGCAGCTGCCCAGCCGAGTCTAATGGGAAGCTTCGGCGGGCACGGGCTAGGTGCTAACGCTCAACAAAGCCTGTCTCACCTTTGGGGGCAGCCCACTGCTCAACTACTAAATCAACGGCTCCAGGGCGGCGGGTGGTACTAGGCTGTTCTTTCAAAAGGGCCAATAATTCCTCGCACTTTTCTTGGGGTCCTTCAGCCACAACTTGGACTCGGCCATCGGCAAGGTTGGTGGCATGACCACTCAGGCCGAACTCTAGCGCTCGCGAGCGTGTCCACCAGCGAAACCCCACGCCTTGGACGTGTCCGTGGACAAATGCTGTCATTCTTTCCATAGCCCTGCAGCCTCCCTAGCTCCTAGTACTTATCGTGATGGCCCTTTTCGCGCAAAACGCGGCGATCCTCTTCGCTGCGGCGAGTGACTGGATCCGAGCCGTCCCAACATTCCACGCCTTTTAATTCCGGCATCATATCGCGGTGGAATACCGGATCGATGCCGTGGCTGCGCTGCTCGTTGTAATTCTTAAGTAGCTTAATCGCCACACCTGAAAGCGGGACGATGGCAATGATATTAAGGATGACCATTGTCGCTGCACCAGTATCTGCCAGAGCGAAGACCAACGGCAACGAACCTACCGCGCCGAACCAGACAAAAAAGAGCACCACGAGCCGGAATACCACCAGTGCAATCTTGCTCTGGGTGAGGTACTCGAGGTTGGATTCCGCCAAATAGTAGTTGCCCAAGATGGAAGAAAAAGCCAAGAAGAAAAGGATAAAGCTGACAAAGTGGATGCCCCAATTGCCCACCTCAGAGGACAGGGCCGCCTGGGTCAAGGAAACACCCTCTGCTTCAGCACCATAGGCAATCTCTGGTCCGAGCAAGATGATGAAGGCCGTGATGGTACAGACCACCAAGGTGTCAAAGTACACGCCGAGAGTCTGGACTAGGCCCTGCTTGACGGGGTGAGATACCGCTGCGGTAGCCGCCGCGTTCGGGGCAGAACCTTCGCCGGCCTCGTTAGAGAACAGGCCTCGCTGAATGCCCTTCATCATTGCCATGCCCAACCCTGCACCGGCGATCTCTTTAATTCCTAGGGCATGGGCGACGATATCGCCGATCATTCCCGGCACCTTGTCAAAATTGGCGATGACTACAAACCCGCCGATGAGCAGGTACGCCACCGCCATAAACGGCACGATGATCTGGGTGATATTGGCAATACGGTTTACCCCGCCGAAGATGATAAGACCAGCAACTACGGCGATGACTACACCGATAATGGACCGGAACATGGTGTCATCTCGGTCGAAGGAGAAGGATACGGCATCTGCAATCGCGTTGGTTTGAAAGGCGTTATAAACCAATCCAAAGGTAAAAGCAATGGCAATGGAGAATAGTGCGCCCAATGGGCCCCATCCCAGTCCTCGCTTCATGTAATAGGCGGGACCGCCTCGATAGCCATCACCATCCCGGACTTTCCATAGCTGCGCCAAGGTGGACTCGATGAAAGCAGTAGCGCCGCCGAGTATGGCAATCAGCCACATCCAAAAGACGGCGCCTGGGCCGCCCACGGAAATTGCGACGGCTACGCCGGCAACGTTACCGGTACCTACGCGGGAGGCAGCGGAAATGGTGAACGCCTTAAAGGCAGAGATGCCGCCATAGTCCTCATCCTCATCGCGGCCCTCCCCCTTGGGCCGCTCGACGACGGCGCGGAACATATCCGGCACCATGCGCACCTGCACCAACGCAGTACGGATGCCGAAGAAAAGGCCCGCTGCGATTAGCAGCCAAGGCAAGACCCACGACCAGACGCCGTCATTAAATGTCGTCACGACATTTTCAAGAAAATCCATGCAGAATAATTTACTGCCTTAAGGTTCACAACGTGAACCCCATGCGCCATAACTTATTGGCACTGGGGGCAGAAATGGGTGGAGCGTCCCGATATTACGTAGCGCTCTAGCAGCATCCCGCACCTGCGGCAGGGCTGGCCAGCGCGTCCATAGGCAGCCAAGGACCGCGAAAAGTACCCCGATTCGCCGTTGACGTTTACATACAGCGAGTCAAAGCTCGTTCCACCCACTTTTAGGGCAGCAGCCATGACCTCTTGCGCCGCTTCCAACAATGCCACAGCATCTTTTTGCCGCAAGGTCGATGCTCTTTTACGGGGTGGTATCCGCGCTGCCCACAGGGATTCATCGGCATAGATATTACCAATTCCCGAGGTCAAAGTTTGATCCAAGAGCGCGGTCTTAACCGCGGTTTTCTTTGCGCGCAAGCGCCGTGCGGTGGCTACGATGTCAAAATCTGGCTCGAGTGGATCTATGCCAATATGAGAAATCTTTGACCACGGTGCGAAGAGCCAATATCCAAAAGTGCGTTGATCGACGAAGTTAAGCTCCACCCCACCGCTTAACCGGGCGGTAATGCGGCGGTGCGGCGAATCGCTTTCACCTATCCGCACCTGACCTGACATCCCTAAGTGAATAAAAAGGACGTCGCGGTGAGGATCCATTGTGTCTTCACCGACAAATTCCAACCACATGAATTTCCCGCGCCTAGCTACCGCGGCAATCTCTTTGCCCACTAGGAGTCCGGAAAGCGGCTCATCTTGGCCACGATTGGCACGCGGGTGCAGCACGTCTACAGACTCAAAACCTCGCCCCACCACGTGGGGAGCAAGGCCTCGCCGGACGGATTCAACTTCCGGTAGTTCCGGCATAGCTAGCCTTCTTTATGCGCAGTGCCTTGCACCAAAAGTGGGGTCTCCCGCAAGGTTTGGCAAGCCTCTTGAGCTGCTTGTTGCTCAGCCAATTTCTTATTGTGACCCACTCCGTTGCCCACGGTCAGTCCAGCCACGGTAGCTACTGCGTTGAACGTCTGATCATGTTCTGGGCCAGTGGAGGTAGCCGAGTAGACGGGCATCGGTGCCTTAAGCTCCGCGCATAGCTCTTGCAAAGTGGTCTTCCAGTCTAGGTGGCGGCCGCTTACGGTGGCATTTTCAATCTTCTCTGCAAACAGGCGCAAGATGACGTCACGCGCAGTTTCGAAACCATGCTCGCGATAAATGGCACCGAATATTGCCTCAGTGGTATCTGCAAGGATGGAATCTTTATCGCGCCCGCCGGTGGATTGCTCACCCTTGCCCAGCAAGATGTGCGGGCCGAGGTTAATCTCTCGTGCTATATCGGACAAGCCGTAGCGCGACACGATCGATGCGCGCATTTTAGAAATATCCGACTCGGGCCGAGAAGGATAGGTGATATAGAGCTGCGAAGCAACAGAAAGGCCTAGTACCGCATCGCCCAAAAATTCCAAGCGCTCATTATTGGGCAGGTGGCCATTCTCATTGGCAAATGAACGGTGGGTCAAAGCTAGGCGCAGGTGTTCTGGCTGCAAATTCACACCGAGCGATTCCAGCAGTGGGGTATGGTCTACCGCGCCAAATTCGGCGGCGAGCGCCTCTTCGCCAGTTAGTTTTTTCTTGCGGCTCATAGGAACTTCTCCAAACCAGCCCAACGAGGGTCGACCTTGTCTTCCTCTTTTTCGCCGGAAATACCGGTAGTCACGCCCTCAGGTGTATCTATTTCGCAGCCATCCTCACACACCGGAGCAAAGGGAAGGCTAAGGCCAGCCTCATCGATCACGGCTTGCAACAAATCCAGCTCATCATCTTCGATCTCTGGGATTTCATCTCCCGAGCCTTCGTCCCCGTCTTCTGGGCCATCACCGGAGACAAAGGATTCATCAGCGGCGAAAACCTGGGTGACGTGCAGGTTGAGATCAGGGTGCAATTCCTTCAAGCAACGGGAGCATTCCCCTGTCAGCTGTCCAGATACGTTGGCATCTACCAAGACACCTGCACCAAGCGGGGTCAAAGTAGCCTCCACAGTGAGCTCTTCGCCCTGCGGAATTGCGATCATCTCGACGCCAATCCTCTCGGGTGAGGGGCCGGTCTGAGTGCGTTGTTCCGGCAGTGCGTCAGCGCCTTGGGCATTTAACAATTCGCCCACATCGAACTTCAATGGTGATGTCATAACACTAGGTAGTCTACCTTGCCCCGCAAACTCCGCCTAGCGTCCCGCGCGGGCGGAGTTTCTGTCAAGAGTCTGGGGTTTAAGGTAAAAGGGCATATGGCTTCACGAAAGGGCCTTTTCTCCGGTGAAATCCGGCTTTAGCCTAGAGGCATGACATATCACTTGGCTTTAGCCTCCACGGATCTGCGCAGCATAGCCCTCGGATTTGCCACATTTAGCTGCCTGCCAGCCGCGGTTTTGACTATTGCCGGCGTGCTCATACACGCCACCCCAAAACCAGACCGTTCTGGGATCTATGGTGCCAGCGGCATCCGCCTAACGACCGCCATCATCTGCAGCACCGCTGCCGGTTTAGTAGCGGGCGCGGTCTTGGTAATCCCCGCTGGCATGGACCTCTCTGTTCTCACCGGCGCACTAATCTTTTCTCTTAGCGCAGGCGCAATTACTTGGTTCTCCCGAGAAACCATTCCCAGCGCCGTTATTTCGGTGGGCACGATGCTATTTTCCACTGGCGCACTGCTTAGCGTGTGTGCCCTTTGCTTTCCCCAGAATTTCAACGGCAGCCCGCTGACGTCTCTAACCTCATATTTCGTCACCGCACTGGTTGGCTTTCTTTTTCCAGGCTTGGTTACTTCAATCATTGCCGCGTGCATGGCGGTTCAATCCGCCGCCCCTGAACATCTCACTTCTCGGGCAGATAGATTCGCCTCTCCCCTACAAGTGCAGGTAACACCTTCTCCATATGCCGGAGGAAAGGCTATCCCTACGAAACGTTCACGCGCCCGCACTGCAGCTTGACTTTGCACCGCTTGAATAAAACAGCATAAGGCCCTGTCGGGTGGGTAGACGGTGTACGACAAACCGCCTTCCCACCGAACAGGGCCTTTCGCCGTGCCTAGTTCGGAAGATGCTTTACTTCCCACCCACTGGGAGCACCACTCGGCTCAAACGAGCGGTAAGTTCCAAAAGTGGATGAGGATTGAAAAGCTTTAGCGCTCGCTATAGCGGCGCTCGTAGTTCTCGCCCTCGGCGTAGCGGGTGCCACCCGCCGCACCGGCTGCACGGCCTGAGGCTTGGTAGTCACTGCCGCGGGAGCGTACTCCAGCACCCCCGCGCAGGGCAGAGCGGTCAGAACTTACGGTGCGCAAAAGACCACTAAGAGTGGTTTCAAATTCACCTAATTTACCGTCGACAAACTCATCGCATTCGCTGCGCAGACGATTGGATTCGGTATGCGCAGATTCCACGATGCGGTGTGCTTCTTCATCGGCACGGCGAACAACCTCCGATTCAGAAATCAACCGTTCCTGCTCGGCACGGCCTTCAGCGACGGAGCGCTCGTACTCGTCATTAGCTTGGGCGATGGTTCGGTCTGCCTCCGCACGTGCCTGTTCCACCATGGACTGGGCACGAGCCTCAGCATCAGCCACCAGCTTGGCAGCATGCTGTTCCGCGTGGGAAACAGTGGCATCTGCTTCTTCGCGGGCGTGGCCAACAATGTCGTCGGCCTGCGCATTGGCATCATTAATTGTCTGATCCGCACGCTCTTCGGCGCCGTGCAAGATTTCATCTTGCTTATCCAAGACATCCTGCGCGTCATCTATTTCTACGGGCAGGGCGTTGCGCAGGTCGTCGAGAAGCGCAAGCATCTCGTGGCGGGGCACCACGCAATTAGAGGTCATGGGGAAGCTATGGGCTTCCTCCAAGTGCTGGACTAGTTCATCTAAGGACTCAAAGACACGGTACATGCTGCGAATTTTACATGCCCACCCGCGCAAGGCGTGGAGGCCACGCACCGCGTGTGCTGCAGGTTTTCACCCGTACTTTGATTCGTGGCTCGCACCTGCCTATGCACGGAATTTTGCCCCAGACAAAACTCAAGCTCTCCTCTTCACCCAGATAGAAGTTAAGAGGAGAGCCGAAGCCGGAAGAAAGGAGCAGCCTTAGATCACGCCCTGCGCCAACATGGCATCGGCTACCTTCTTAAACCCAGCGATATTGGCACCGGCAACGTAGTCGCCTTCACGGTCGTATTCCTTGGCCGTGTTGTCGATGTTTTTAAAGATATTCGACATGATCGCGTGAAGGCGATTATCGGTGTAGTCAAAGGACCAAGAATCACGGGAAGCATTTTGCTGCATCTCCAGTGCTGAGGTGGCTACACCACCCGCGTTGGCCGCCTTGCCCGGCGCGAAGTTGATCTTGGAGTCCTGGAAGATATGCACAGCTTCCGGAGTCGACGGCATATTGGCGCCTTCGGCTACATAGCGCACGCCGCCTTCCACGAGCTTCTTGGCAGAATCGCCGTCCAGCTCATTTTGAGTGGCACACGGCAAGGCAACGTCCGCCTGTACCTGCCAAATATTTCCCTCTTCGTGGTATTCCACGCCTTCTCCGGCTTCTGCGGCATAAGTGGAAATACGCTCGCGACGGTTTTCTTTGACGTCCTTGAGCAGTTCAATATCCACACCATCTGGGGTGGTGATGTAGCCAGAGGAATCGGACATAGCAACCACGGTGGCACCTAGCTCTTGGGCCTTGGCTGCAGCATAAATTGCCACATTGCCCGAGCCCGAAACAATGACCTTGGCGCCGTCGAAGGACTCGCCGTGGGCCTTCATCATCTCATTGGTGAGGTAGACCGTGCCAAAGCCGGTGGCTTCAGTACGCACTAGGGAGCCGCCCCACGTCAAACTCTTACCAGTAAGAACGCCGGACTCGTGCTGGGTGGTCAGGCGGCGGTACTGGCCAAAGAGGAAGCCGATTTCGCGACCACCCACGCCGATGTCTCCGGCCGGCACATCGCGGTATTCGCCGATGTGGCGGTGCAGCTCTGTCATGAAGGACTGGCAAAAACGCATGATCTCCACCTCGGACTTTCCCTTGGGGTCAAAGTCAGAGCCGCCTTTGCCGCCGCCGATAGGCAGGCCGGTCAGGGAGTTTTTAAAGATCTGCTCGAAACCAAGGAACTTGATAATGCCCAAGTTGACCGAGGGGTGGAAACGCAGACCGCCCTTATACGGGCCGAGTGCGGAATTGAATTGGACGCGAAACCCGCGGTTGACCTGAATTTCTCCGTTATCGTCAATCCATGGCACGCGGAAGATGAGCTGGCGCTCAGGCTCACAGAGGCGCTCCACCAAGCCGTAGTCAGCGTATTGCGGGTCCTTTTCCAAAACGATCTTCAGCGAATCTAGGACCTCAGAAACCGCTTGGTGGAATTCCGGCTCGCCCGCATTACGCTTGAGCAATTTGTCATAGTACGCAGAGATTTGGCTATCTACTGACATGGTGTGCATTCCATTCTGTGGACTTGTGTGAACAGAAACCAGTTTCCTATCAAACAACCGATAATGCAAACAGGATCCAAGATTTGTTGTGCTTTACACAGTTCTTTACCAGCGACGATAAAGCTATTTATTTTCTGTAGAACGCTCGGATTTCACTCCTCGCAGTGCGCCGGTTCAAGCGGGCTTTATAATCACGGACATGCATATTGTCGTCGCGCCAGACTCTTTCAAAGGCACAGCCTCCGCTCCCGAAGCCGCCGCTAGCATCGCCACGGGGGTGCGCCAAGCGCTTCCCGACGCCACAGTTACTACCCTCCCCATGGCCGATGGTGGCGAAGGCACCGCCGCCGTGCTTGCCCAAGCGGCCGCAGCCGGAGGCCAGGCTGCAGAAACCATTACCCTGCCTACCACCGATGCCATTGGCCGCTTAACCCAAGCAAGCTACTTCCTCGCCGGCACCACCGCCTTTATAGACGTCGCCACGGCCACCGGCTTGCCTGCTGTACAGGACTGCCTCGATCCGCTACACGCCGATTCCTACGGCACCGGTGTCTTGATCGCGGACGCAGAAACGCGCGGAGCCACCTCGATCGTGCTCGGATTGGGTGGCACCGCCAGCATCGATGCAGGAATGGGGATCTTGACCGCGCTCGGGGCGGCCGCTCACGATGCCCGCGGCTATGCCTTGCCTAAGGGCGGCGCTCCCCTAGTTCAGCTCGATCACATCGATACTGCGCAGCTCAATATCAAAGCCGGCATGCTCGACTTCACCTTATTGGCCGATACCCGCGCCACACCGGTGCAAGCAGCTACCATGTACGGCCCGCAAAAGGGCGCGCAGGGCGAACAGGTAGCGCTACTAGCCGGCGCCATGCTCCAGGCATGCAAAGTAACCGGCGCAGAAGCTGACTCCGAATTCTTCGGCGCTGCCGGCGGCCTTCCCATCGGATTGTCTTGGCTCTCACGCACACTTTGGGGCTCAGATGAGCACATCCGCGTACTCGCTGGCGGCACTCATGTGGCCGGAGCACTCGGGCTTCCAGAAAAGATTGCCTCCGCCGACCTCGTCATCACTGGCGAGGGTCGATTCGATGAGCAGTCCTTAACTGGCAAAGCCGTCGGAACCATCGCCGAACTCGCTCGAGAAGCAGGCACACCATTAGGCATTATCGCCGGCTCCTTCGAGCACGACACTACTGCCTACTGTGCTCCTCTTAGCCAAGAAGGCTCGATGCCCCAGCAGCTGGCGGCGGCCGCCAAGGACATCGTCCAGCAGCTCTAAGGCCGGATCGAAAGCGACCAGGGGAAGATGGCTGGACGCTCATGCGCCAGCTCGTCTTCGAGCAAAACGTGGTCCTTCGGCAGCACTGCATGCGGGGTAAGCAGGCGCGAGAGCACCATGCCCAGCTGGTTTATCGAGCCACTTACTCCCTCCACTGCAATGTCGTAGCGGTGGACACTCGCGTCCTCTAGGTCGCGGTCCTCATGCTCGTCGCGGTAATTTTGCCGCAGTTGTTCTTCTAGCCCCTCCGGAAACTGCGGATCACCCGGGCGAGTAACCTCAGCGGAGGAAAGCGAACCATTTTCCACCAGCTTGTTGGTGGCAGTGGTGAAAATTTCCGCGACGCGCTCTGCGTGCGCGTTGGGAACCAAAACATCGAATTGAATAACCGGCATAGCGCTAACCCTACCCAATTCCTAAGGTGTGAAACCATGTCTGAAACTGCCCGCATCGCTCAGCTCGTCACTTCCCAGGAGGCCGATCTGGAGTGGCAAAAGAACTTCTATGAAGACCTGCATCGCCACCCCGAACTCTCCCATGAAGAAGAGCGCACCGCCGGCCGCATCCGCGCTAAACTCGCCGATTTTGATTGCGAGGTAGTGGAAAATATCGGCGGGTACGGTATGGTCGCCATCTTCCGCAATGGCGATGGGCCTACCGCCCTGCTGCGCGCAGACTTCGATGGGTTGCCTGTCGAGGAAGCCACCGGCGTTTCCTATGCCGCGGCCAATGGAAAGATGCACGCGTGCGGGCACGACATGCATACCACGGCGCTTTTAGGTGCCTGCGCGCTTCTCGACGCCTCCCGTAATTCCTGGTCCGGCACCTTCCTCGCTCTTTTCCAGCCGGCCGAGGAATCCTCCATGGGGGCTAAATTCATGTTGGACGATAACCTCATCGATCGCGTCCCACGTCCCGATATCTGCTTGGGCCAACACATCATGCCCGGCCGTGCCGGCACCGTACGCCATACCGCAGGCCCCATCATGGCCGGCTGCGATTCCCTGCGCATCCGCGTCTTTGGCAAGTCCGCCCACGCCTCCATGCCCCATAACTCCATCGACCCCACCTATATCGCGGCCATGATCGTCACCCGCCTACAGGCCATTGTCGGCCGCGAGGTCGCCCCACACGAGTTCTTCGTCATCTCCGTAGGCGAGCTGCACTCCGGCGATAAAAACAACATCATCCCGGACTCCGCCGAACTTGTACTCAATACCCGCTACTACGATCCCGCACTCGCGGAAAAGGTGTATGCCTCCCTAGAGCGCATGGTCAAAGCCGAGTGTGTCGCCTCCGGCAGCGAGCAGGCACCCGTTTTTGAGTACTTCGCCCACGGCGAGGTCACCGATAATGACGCCACCGCCCACGCCCCAGTTGGAGAGGTCTTCGACGCCGCCTTTGGCGCCGATTCAGTTACTGCCGCCCCTTCCACCGCATCCGAGGATTTTTGCTACCTACCCCAGGCGTGGGGCGTACCTTATGTCTTTTGGCACATTGGCTGCACTCCAGAAGATGAGCTGCAGGACCCACCGGTAAACCACCAAGCAACCTTCCTGCCGGACTATGCCCCGACCGTGTATGCCTCCACCCGCGCAGCATATGCTGCGGCATTAGCCTACCTAGCGGCCTCCTAGAGCCCCGGCGCAACGGCGCCGCTCCCACTGCAGGGTAGAGCCGATGCTATTAAGCTGGCAAGCGTTTCGTGACTAACTACTAACTTTAAGGTTACAAATGAGCCAGCCACGGCATTCTGTTTTCGAATCCACCGTCCCCTCTCACGTTCGCGCGGCCTCTGGCGTTAGCCCACACAGCGCCTCTTACCGCAAATTCTGGGCAGGCCTTTCCGGCGCCGTTATGGAGCAGATTGCTGATAACTGGGAGCGTACCCGCGCCGCCTACGCCGCTACCCGCCAGCAGCACTACTTCTCCGCGGAGTTCCTCCAAGGCCGCGCGCTGCTCAATAATCTCACCAATCTGGGCTTGGTCGACGAAGCCAAAGCAGCAGCCAATGCGGCCGACCACGAATTGAGTGATGTTCTCGAAGCCGAACACGATGCTGCACTCGGCAACGGCGGCCTCGGCCGCCTCGCTGCCTGCTTCCTTGATTCCGCCGTCACCCAAGACTATCCGGTGACTGGATATGGCTTGCTCTACCGCTACGGCCTATTCCGCCAGACCTTTGACAATGGCTTCCAAAAGGAACAGCCGGACGCCTGGATGGAGAATGGCTATGATTTTGTCATTCGTCGCGCCTCAGAACAGCGCCGCGTTCATTTTGATGACATGGACGTGCGCGCCATCCCCTATGACATGCCTATTACTGGCTACGGCACCGATAACGTAGGCACCCTGCGCCTGTGGAAGTCTGAGCCGATCGATGAATTCGATTACGATGCGTTCAACTCCCAACGCTTTACCGAGGCGATTGTCGAGCGCGAGCGCGTCATGGATATCTGCCGCGTGCTCTACCCCAATGACACTACTTACGAGGGCAAGGTGCTGCGTGTGCGCCAGCAATACTTCTTTGTTTCCGCATCCCTGCAAACCATGGTGGATAACTACATTGCTCAACATGGCGAGGACCTCACGGGTTTTGCCCAGTACAACTCCATCCAGCTCAATGACACCCACCCCGTGCTAGCCATCCCAGAGCTGTTGCGCATCCTGCTCGATGAACACGATATGAGCTGGGATGAGGCGTGGAAGGTGGTCACCGAAACCTTCGCTTATACCAACCACACCGTGCTAGCCGAGGCGCTGGAGAGCTGGGAAGTGTCCATTTTCCAAAAGCTCTTCTGGCGCATTTGGCAGTTGGTGGAGGAAATCGACCGCCGCTTCCGCGAGGAAATGGCCCACCGCGGCTTGGACCAGGGCCGCATCGACTACATGGCGCCCGTATCCAACGGGCACGTGCACATGGCCTGGATCGCCTGTTACGCCGCCTACTCCATCAACGGAGTCGCTGCGTTGCATACCGAAATCATCAAGGCCGATACGCTTTCCGAATGGCACGAGCTTTGGCCAGAGAAATTCAACAATAAGACCAATGGCGTCACCCCGCGCCGCTGGCTCAAGATGTGCAATCCACGCTTGGCAGAACTACTTACCCAGCAGGCGGGCTCCGATGCGTGGGTCACTGACCTCACCCAGCTTGCCCAGCTCGCCGATAAGGCCGATGACGAGGACGTGCTGCACGAGCTCATCGCCATCAAGCGGGCTAATAAACGTGACTTTGCACACTGGGTAAACGCACACCAAGGCGCGGAAGTTGACCCTGCTTCCATCTTTGACGTGCAGATTAAGCGCCTGCACGAGTACAAGCGCCAGCTGATGAACGCCCTTTATGTCCTTGACCTCTATTTCCGCATCAAGGAAAGGGGCGAAACTGTGCCTAAACGCACCTTCATTTTTGGTGCCAAGGCCGCGCCGGGCTACGACCGCGCCAAGGCGATTATTAAGCTCATTAACACCATCGCGGACTTGGTGAATAACGATTCAGCCACCAAAGACATTATCCGCGTTGTCTTTGTAGAAAATTACAACGTCTCCCCCGCCGAGCACATTATCCCGGCCGCTGATATCTCTGAACAGATTTCCGTAGCGGGCAAGGAAGCTTCCGGCACATCCAATATGAAGTTCATGATGAATGGCGCGCTGACCTTGGGCACCATGGATGGCGCGAACGTGGAAATCGTCGAGGCGGTTGGTGAAGACAATGCCTATATCTTTGGTGCCCGCAATGAGGAGCTGCCACAGCTGCGCGCGGACTACAACCCAGGCGAGCTTTACCACAGCGTTCCTGGATTGGCCCGCGTGCTGGATGCGCTTGTCGACGGCACCTTGGGCTCCGAAAATGCCGGCCTCTTCGGCGATCTGCGTGCTTCGCTTCTCGACGGCTACGGCGAACACGCACAAGACCAGTACTACGTCCTAGGTGACTTTGCCGACTACCGCGAAACCCGTGACCGCATGGCTGCCGAATACGAAGCAGACCAACTTGCCTGGGCCAAGAAGGCGTGGCTCAATATTTGCTACTCCGGCCGCTTTTCTTCCGACCGGACCATCGCAGACTATGCCAACGAGGTATGGAAGATCCAACCAACTCCGATTTCCCAGATCTAAGAAAAGTCCTGCCCCTCCGCTTCTGCAGCAGAGGGGCAGGACTTTAGGGTAGCGCTATGCCTAATTCCGTTTGTTTAGCGCAGGCCGACGCGCTTTAGCTGCTCATAGATGGGCTTTAGGTCAATATTGAGCACGCCCATCTGCGTAGCTAGGAAACCGAGTCCGCCAACGACAGCGCCTAAGATTCCTAAGCCTGTAGCTAGACCTGCGGCAAAGCCCTTGCTGCTGCCCTTCTTTCCTGCATCATCCGCCGGATTAGTAGTACCTCCCGGCTGCTCTGGCTCGTCGGCAGAGCCGGCGTCATCATTCCACCACTCATCAAAGACCAAGTTGGCCACCAAGGTGTTATCGATGAAATCACCGCGCACCGAATCCGTACCGGAGGTATTAGCCATAATGTCCTCAGAGCCCGCACCCTTGAAGAAGAATGGCACCAATTGGTTGGTGTGTTGCCCGGAGTACCAACCGTGGCGAGCAACCTTGCCCTTTTCGCCTTCCATGGCGTTAAAGCGGTCCTCCGCATCGGGGTTGTCGTCCGTCGGTGCCTCATTCGCACCGGATAGGTAACCGGTTTCGTGGTCCGCAGTCACGACGAGCAAAGTGTCCTCCCACGAGGAGTTCTCCTCTACCCACTTGATGGCCGCATCAACCGATTTATTAAAATCCTGAGTCTCCTCGATATCGCGCACTGGGTTATTTCCGTGGCCGGCCCAGTCGATGGCACCGCCCTCAATCATGACGGAAAAGCCATCCTCGTCCTGTCCCAGCGCATTGAGGGCGCCAGTAGTCATGGTGGGGAGATCGACGACGTCGTTAAGCTTGTCCGAGTATGGAGCCTTTGCCTCGCCCGAGCGGGAGTTCTGCAATGTGGAACCTACCTGCGCGATACCCCAATACTTCTGCTCCGGCTTGACGTCACCTTGCGCTATCTTCTTGAAGTCATCGTTGGACTCGAAGTAATTCCAGTCGGTCTCGCCTCCGGAAAGTTTGGCGTAGTCATCCTCGTACATGAAGCTGTAATCCGGAGTGTCGAGCTTCTGGTGGTCGTTATCGTAGAATGGGTGGCCAGCAGCCATGACTAGGTCGAGGCCACTGCCGAGCATCTCACGGCTAATGTCCTGCAGCTTATCGCGGTCCTTGTTGTGCGCGGCCCATGCAGCTGGCGTGGCTTCGGAATAGGCAACGGAAGAAACCACACCGGCGGACTTACCTTGCTTCTTGGCGCGCTCGGACATGTTTTCTTCCTTCATGCCGTAGTGCGACATGCCCAAGATGCCATTATTGGTCTTCACGCCAGTGGCCATGGCAGTACCGGCTGCTGCGGAGTCAGTAATCTTGCCTTCTTTTATGTACTCATGATTTTGCCATGCCTGCTCAGGATCGTAGGAGCCACCCATAGGGAAAGTAGCCATAGATAATCGGTTGAAGTCCTCAAAAGACTGCACTGACTGACCGTCGGATTCTTTGAGGTCCTCCGCACCAAATTCGCCGTCGATTAGGTACTTAGACTGGCCGGTTTCATAGAGGTTGGTCAAGGCAATATGACCATAGCCCATGCCATCACCAATCATGTAGATGATGTTTTTAGGCCCCTTGTGCACGTCATCGGCTGCCAGTGCCGGGCTTACCCCTAGGCTGGTGATTGAGACAGAGGTTGCCACTGCCAAGGCAGCGGTAGCGTAGCGAGAAAGAGTCATTGTGCAGTTGTCCTTTGAATGTGTAGAGAAGCTGAAACAAGAACAACCAAAAAATACTGCAGCCGCATGTCAGGAAAGCAACCGCTGCGTGTACGCGAGGTAAATATAAATCTACATTTGTATAAATTTATATAGAAAAGCGCCACGACCCGTGGAACGTGTTAAATGGTGGGTCGCGGCGCTCGTGCCAAAAATCTACTTCTTGGTTTCACCCAACAAGTGGCACTGAATCATGTTGGTGTTGCCAGCAATTCCTGGAGGAGTACCAGCAATGACGACAATCATGTCACCTTCCTCGTACTTGTCCATCTCCAGCAATGCATCATCGATGGCTTCCATCATGTCATCGGTGGACTTAACGTGCGGGCTCAAGAAGGTCTCAGCACCCCAAGTCAATGCCAGCTGGGAGCGCACCGCCGGGTTCGGGGTAAACGCCAGCAACGGCAGGTGAGAGTGCAGGCGCGCTACGCGCTTGGCAGTATCACCGGAGGTGGTGAAGGCCACGATAGCTTTCGCATTCAGGCGCTCTGCAATATCGCGGGCGGAGTAAGAAACGACGCCGCGCTTGGTGCGCGGAACGTGGGTGAGCGGCGGAACCTTGCCGCCGTCCTCCGCATTGGCCACAATCTTGGACATGGTACGCACAACGTTTTGTGGGTCAATACCCACAGACGTTTCACCGGAGAGCATGACGGCATCGGCACCATCGAGCACAGCATTGGCCACATCGGAGGCCTCTGCACGGGTCGGGCGCAGATTGGAAATCATGGAATCCAGCATCTGTGTAGCCACGATGACTGGCTTAGCGTTCTCGCGAGCAATCTGGATAGCGCGCTTCTGGAATAGCGGTACGCGCTCCAGCGGTACCTCCACGCCAAGGTCACCGCGAGCAATCATGATGGCATCGAATGCCAACACGATGGATTCGAGGGCATCGACTGCCTCCGGCTTTTCCAGCTTGGCAATAACCGGAACGCGGCGGCCCTCTTCGTCCATAATCTCGTGGACCTTATCCACGTCGGCTGGGGAGCGAACGAAGGACAAAGCAATGAGGTCAACGCCAAGCTTCAATGCGAAGCGCAGGTCAGCGATGTCCTTCTCCGACAAAGCCGGCACGGAAATATCCATGCCCGGCAGGGATACACCCTTGTTATTGGAAACTGGGCCACCTTCGGTGACCTCACAAACGACGTCGTTGCCGTCGACTTCCTTACATACAACAGCAACCTTGCCGTCATCAATCAACAGGCGGTCACCAGGCTTGGCATCCTTAGCCAAACCCTTGTAGGTGGTGGAAACGCGGTCGTGGGTGCCTTCGATATCGTCCACGGTGATGCGGACAATCTCGCCGTCATTCCACTGCTCCTCGCCGTTAATGAAGCGGCCAAGGCGAATCTTGGGACCCTGTAGGTCCGCCAAAATACCAACGGCGCGGCCGGTCTTATCAGTAGCCTGGCGCACCCAGTTGTAATTCGCCTCGTGGTCCGCATGCTCTCCGTGAGACATATTCAGGCGGGCAACGTCCATGCCGTCTTGAACGAGGCGCAAAATTCCATCCTCGCTAGCTACGGCAGGGCCGAGAGTACAGACAATCTTCGTTCTTCTATCCAGCATTATTGGCCTATTCCGTCGGGGGAAACTGAACACTCCCCAACCTACTCCTTCGGACGAATTGCGGCCACAAATTTCCGATTTCATTTTCCGAACGGGCACCCAAAAATGCCCTGATTCCCACAAAAACAAACCCAAACGGAAACACTTGGGCGAGATCTATGTCGTCGACGAGTCTCGCTGCTGTCCCTCAGATACCGTGTGCTCATCGCCGCGTTGGCGGCTATCACGGTTCTCCGCCCAGTATTTAGGGTCCACCTCTTCGGGGGATTCTGAACCTTGGCGGTGTCTATCGAGCAAGAAAAAGACAATCGCGGCAATGATAAAAATCACAAGGGAGACGATGATATTCACCCGCACCCCAAAAATATGAGTAGCTTCATCGGAACGCATTCCTTCAATAAAGAACCGGCCCAAGGTATATCCCATAACGTAGAGGGCAAAGACTCGCCCGTGGCCCAACTTCCACGCCTTGTGCGCCCATAAGAGGAATAGGCACACTAAGACATTCCACACCATCTCGTAGAGAAAAGTCGGATGCACCGAAGTCATAACCTCACCCGTGGAGTGCCCGGATACCGGCGCATAAGCGCCTTTTTCATTGACACGGTAATAGATATCCAATGCCCACGGAACGTCGGTTGGGCGCCCATAAAGTTCTTGATTAAACCAGTTGCCTAGTCGCCCGATCGCCTGTGCAAGCACAAGTCCGGGGGCCACCGCATCGGCAAAAGGCCCAAGTGGGACCTTCTTGACCTTAAAAAGCACCCATAGCGCCAGCGCACCGAGGGCTACGGCTCCCCATATACCTAACCCGCCGTTGGTAATCTTTAGCGCGTCCACGGGGTTGCAGTTATCACAGAAATACTTCTGGTTATCGGTAATAACGTGGTAGAGGCGTCCGCCTACGATGCCCGCAGGGATAACGACGATCGCCGCATCCCAGACCGTATCTGGATTTCCACCGCGAGCCGTATAGCGGCGCAAGGTCATACGCAGGCCGACAATAATGCCCACGATAATGCACAGCGCGTAGGCGCGAATGGGAATTGGCCCTAACTGCCAGACACCCTGTGGTGGGGACGGAATATTTGCAAGAATTTGAGTGTGCACGTAGCTAGTGTGCCTTATTCCCCGCCCCACCAGCCAGTTGGGGTATCACTCCAACTTGCGCGCGGGGCACGCTGGGTGCTGGCCAGCAGCCACCAGCGAACGGGCCAAAGCAGTAGGGTCTTGAGCGGCCATGACAGATTCGCCAACGAGCACAGCATCTGCACCGCGAGAGGCATAGTGAAAAAGATTGCGGGCATTATTAACCCCGCCTACCGCAATGCGCAGGATGGACTCTGGCAAACCTGGTGCGATGTCATTGAACGCCTCACGGTTAATGGCATCCGAAGCCAGCGACCAGGCATTAATGGCAATTACGCTGCTTCCCGCCTTGATCGCCCGGTCAACCTCGGCGCAGTTGCGAACCTCGACGATGGCGGTCATCCCGAGCGATTCCACGCGGTCTAATA
This sequence comes from Corynebacterium curieae, assembly GCF_027570035.1. Lineage (GTDB taxonomy): Bacteria > Actinomycetota > Actinomycetes > Mycobacteriales > Mycobacteriaceae > Corynebacterium > Corynebacterium curieae. The sequence continues at coordinate 419,649 of NZ_JAKMUU010000001.1, forward strand.
GGGCCTCAAGGCGAGCTTGCTCCAAGAGCTCTACCTGCAGGGGAATTGCATCGGCGCCATAACAGCGGGCTTCGTGGATTTGGTAGGGGTCCACGATGAGATCGCGCGACATCATGGGTATATCAATCGCTGCGCGGGCGGCTGCCATGTCCTCCAAAGAACCGTGGAATCGGCGGAAATCGGTTTGGCAGGCCATAAGATGCACACCGCATCCCTCAAAGGTGCGGGCCCATTCCGCCATCTGCTCCGCAGAGCCTACGTGTGCGATTTCGCCGCCATAGGGAACGGCGCGTTTGAGCTCGGTGATAACCGAGCAGCCGGTACGCAGCAGAGCCGCTCGCGCATCGCGGGGAGATTCCATATCGCGCGAGCGCGCCTTCACCTCTTTGAAAGACACGCGGGCTTCCCGCGCAGCGACGTCCTCCAAGACTCCTGCTACAAGGTGGTCAACGGCAATGGGCGTAGGCATCAGCACCTCCCTCCACGGGCGATTGAGATCACACTTAGGTTAACCCGCTCAGGTGCTGTTCCGGAAATTGCATAAGCTGTGGGGCTATTTTTTATCCACATCGGTGGGATCGATATCGCTATCAAGTGCATCCCACATCACGCGGCCGGAGTCTGCGGAGGTTTCCAAATCCTCCCCCAACTTTGCTTGACGAGCCGCCGGCGTCTCATATTTGCTCGAGACTTTTGCCTTATCTTCGCCAGGATTACGAGCCAACATAACGGCGCCAAAGAGGGCTGCTGCAGCGCCCAGTATCGCCACAGCTGGGCCGAGGGAGTGTACTTCGGTGGAAACAACCGTGGCCCAATCGGAAATCTGGGCGGAATCCACCGCGTTTTCATTGGCCGAGGCACCCTGCAAAATCTTTTGCGCACGCTCGGCCTCCGCTCCTGCTGTCAGTAGGTTAATTGGGGTCCACGCGCTGGCCGCTGCCGCTAGGGCACAGACAATGCCCACCACTCGCCTACCAACGCGACGCAACGCCATGCCCGCAACGGCGCCTGCCACTAGGACAAGCGTCAAGGCCATGATTTCCAGCGACCACGCCGAACCTACAATGTCATTGGTCGCAGAGCCGGCTTTATCGTCTTCGCTGACGGCCACGACCCATGTCGCGCGCGAGGCAAGCCACAAAACGATGGCTCCTACAGCGATAAGTAGTGGTCCAAGGCGTCGAGCCTTCACAATTGCCCTCCTAGGAGATCCGTGGCGTCAAAGCACGTGCGGTCACCGGTATGGCACGCGCCGCCGCGCTGCCGCACGGTCAGCAGGATAGTATCTCCATCGCAGTCAAGGCGAACGCCCAGCACCTCTTGCGTATTTCCGGAAGTTTCTCCCTTTACCCAATAGTCATTGCGAGAACGCGAAAAATACGTCCCCTTGCGCGTGGCAAGGGTATGGGCCAAGGCGTGATCATCCATCCACGCCATCATCAGCACCTCGCCGGAGTCAGCTTGCACAATGGCAGGAACTAGTCCTTGGTCGTTGCGCTTGAGCCGCTTGGCGATGCCCCTGTCTAGTTCATACTCGGCTGGGTTAGTCATCGGCGCACCTCGTAGCCCGCTGTGGCTAGGGCATCTTTTACGTCGCCGATTTCTACCTCGCCGAAGTGAAAAATGCTAGCGGCTAATACGGCATCGGCTCCGGCCGCAATAGCCGGTGGGAAATCTGCGGTCCTGCCCGCACCACCGGAGGCGATTACCGGAATAGTCACCGCCGCGCGTACCGCGCTTAGCATGTCGACATCAAAGCCTTCCTTGGTGCCATCGCCATCCATCGAATTAAGCAAGATTTCGCCCACCCCGAGTTCTTCGCCACGGCGAGCCCATTCAACGGCGTCGATACCGGCCGATGTGGTGCCGCCATGCGTAGTGACTTCAAAGCCGGAAGGCGCATACTCCTCTTGACACCTGCGGGCATCTACCGACAGGACAATGCATTGTGCACCAAAAATCCCGGCCATTTCGCTCAATAACTCTGGGTTCCGAATGGCGGCGGTATTGATAGAAACCTTATCCGCACCGGCGCGCAAGAGCTCTCGGACATCTTCCACGCTGCGAACCCCACCGCCCACGGTCAGTGGGATGAATACTTGGTCTGCGGTTCGGCGCACGACCTCGAGCATGGTCGATCGCCCTTGCGTGGATGCGGAAACGTCCAAGAACGTAAGCTCGTCGGCTCCGAGGGCGTCGTAACGCGCAGCTAGCTCTACTGGGTCCCCTGCATCACGCAGGTTTTCAAAATTTACGCCCTTGACTACCCGGCCTTGGTCCACATCTAGGCAGGGGATCACGCGTACGGCTACAGCCATTGCGGCCGCCTCCTTAGGAATTGTAATTCTTAGTGAGAAAAGGAATCTCTGTGCCGCGACAAGATTTCCAAAATAGTGGCATGCACTTGCGGGGTTCCTGCCACCATGCCGCGTGACTGCGCGGTCCACGGATTGCCCTCAGGATCAGTGACAACTCCGCCGGCTGCTTGAACCTGTAATGCCCCAGCGGCGTTGTCCCACGGGCGTGGAGAGAAATTAATCGCCCCATCAAACACACCCTGCGCTACGAAGGCATTATCGAGCCCTACAGAGCCAGTCATGCGGGGTCGCAGGCCAGTCTCGCGCAGTTCATGGAAAATATCGGTGGGCAGGTGGGAAGAACAGCCCACATGGCCGCGCGCTTCATCAAATCCCATCGCGTCTTGGCCACCGCCGAATCCGGCAGCAGGGCCGCCGACTGAACGCAGTGGCGAGCCATCGCAGGTGACCAAACGGCGCTCCAAAAGTGGAAAGTCAGACACCGCAGCGATCGGTGCGCCTCCATGGATAAGCGCCACTAGGATTCCTGCCAGGGGATTGCCGGCAGAGTAATTTGCGGTGCCATCAATTGGGTCTACTACCCAAACGGTATCGAGTACACTGCCGCCTGATTCTTCCCCGTAGACTGGGATACCGGTCATCTGGGTCAGGATTTCGCGCAGCTGCTTCTCAATGACGAGGTCCACTTCGGTGGCAAAATCGCCCTGCCCCTTAAAGCGGGCGGGCGCCGCACCGAGTCCGGAGCGAAAGATGGGTTCTACTTGGTCTACAGCTGCCTCCGCGAAGGCCACCAACTCGCGGGGTTCCATCATGGTTTAGTCGTCCTCAGGGTCGTATGGGTCAATGGTTTCCTCCGCCGGCAGCGGCTCTACTTCTGCCACCGCAGCGAGAGCTTCCTCTAGGGTGAAGTTTCCTTCATAAAGGGCCTTGCCAATAATGGCGGAATCAATGCCCTCATTTTCATACAGTGCCAGCTCGCGCAGGTCTTCGACACTAGAGATTCCACCAGAGGCGGTAATCTTGGCATCGGTTGCCATGGCTACCTCGCGCAGCAACTCAATATTCGGCCCGGTTAGCGTGCCATCTTTAGAAACATCCGTTACCACAAAGCGTTGACAGCCAGCAGCGTCTAGGCGCTCGAGTACTTCCCACAAGTCGCCGCCATCAGAGACCCAGCCATTGCCCGTGACACGCCACTCGCCGCCGTCTTCGCGCACCGCTAGATCCACCGCAACCTTTTCGCCATAGCGTGCCAGTATTTGTTCAATCCAGTCAGGCTGCTCTAGAGCTGCGGTGCCAATATTAATACGCTGCGCACCGGTCGCCAGCGCACGCTCTACCGCTACATCGTCTCGGATGCCGCCGGTAAGCTCGACGTTTATGCCTAGCTCTCGGGTAATTTTTGCCATTTCTTCGTGGTTAGAACCGCGACCAAAGGCCGCATCTAAGTCCACAAAATGCAGCCATTGCGCGCCCTGGGTTTGCCACCTTAGCGCGGCATCGCGCGGTGCACCGTAGGAGGTTTCGGTGCCTGCTTCGCCTTGATCCAAGCGCACGGCTTGGCCTTGGGATACATCGACTGCGGGCAAAAGCGTAAAAGTCATATTCTTCATCCTACCTAGAGCGTACGCATCCAGTTTTCCAAAAGCTGCGCACCGGCATCCCCGGATTTCTCCGGGTGGAATTGGGTAGACCACAGGGCACCGTTTTCTACCGCCGCAACAAACCTATCGCCCGCGTGCTCAGCCCAACTGACCAAGGGCGGCCGAGTAATCTCCGTTTCCAACTCCCAGTGGCGAACACCATAGGAATGCACGAAGTAGAAACGCTCGTCTTCGGCTAGTCCGGCAAACATGTCACTGCCAACGGGTACTTCCACGGTGTTCCACCCCATATGCGGCAGCACCGTAGAGTGCAGCTTTTCGACGGTACCGGGCCACTCACCGCAACCAGCGGAGTTTATGTTGTGTTCTACTCCGACGTCGAAAAGCACCTGCATGCCTACGCAAATGCCCAACACCGGACGCTCCCCTGCCAAGCGCTGGCCGATGACCCTCGGGCCTTGCACCGCGTGCAACCCGCGCATGCACGCATCAAAAGCTCCCACGCCAGGAACTAGGAGCCCATCCGCTTCCACCGCTACCTTAGGGTCTGCGGTTACGGTAACTTCAGCGCCCGCTCGCTCCAAAGCGCGCTGTGCCGAGCGCACGTTGCCCGCGCCATAATCCAATAATGCGACCGTCTTTGCCATGGGCTACACCTTACGCATACGGCGCAGACGCGTCCGGATATCGTTGGTTTCACTCACCCGGGTGCGCCCGAGTGCAAAGTCTGCCACCGTCATAAGCAAACCAACCACGAGGATGGCCACGCCGGCCCCAAACGCCCCCGCATAGCCATAGCCGGCGACCAAAGCGCCCAAAAGGGTCGAGCCCAAACCGGTGCCGCCGTCATAGAAAATATTCCAGATGGCTGAAGCCTCCGAAACTCGCTCGCGCGGCAGACGATCAAACATGGACAGCAGCGCCTCATTTTGGGCAATACCGAAGGCGCCACCGAACAGGAAAGCACCAAACACGAGCCACCACACGGAGCCGTCGAGGTAGAGAGGCACTGCGATAGCGAGCACGCCCACAATGGCCATGATCTGGCCGGGGATATACAGACGGCCTGGGGTGCCTACGCGGTCTGCCACCATGCCCGCGAGGTAGCGGAAAATCATGGCGGCGCCGCCAACGATGGATAGCATGATGCCTGCCAGGCTGGCGCCGCGCTCTGCATCAAGTTCTTGCACTGCGGGCGGCAGGAAGGACGACACGGCGCCGTAGCTCATAGAGAAGGTAGTCAACGCCAGTGCGGGGACTAACACCAGCTTCCACGTGGGAACACGAATCAGGTTCGGCTCATCCTCGGTATCAGAGGCAAGCGTGACCTTAATCTTGGGGATGCGCAGGCACAGGCCAAAGCCTAGGAAGCCAATGATGCCGGCGGTAATATACGTCGAGGCATATCCCAGCTTTTCCGCCATGATCAGCCCCAAGGGCAAAAAGACCATCTGGCCGAGTCCGGTAAAGACGCCAATCATGCCGGTTGCCTTGCCTAATAGGCGGACCGGCGCCAGCTCTGCAATGAGCGCAGACTCGGAGACGGTAAGCGCGCCAAATCCCACGCCACGCATGGCAGAAAAGAGCAGGACTACCCAAGCATCGGTGCCCAACAGATGGCCGAACGCCGGTACACCCAAGGTGAAGGCAGATAGCGCCATCACGCGGCGGTAGCCCCAGCGGCGCAGCAGCCACGGTGAGATGATCTGGGTGAGGACGGTAAAGGCCATGAAGATGCCCGTAGACGAGCCTGCCAAGGTGGCCGAGCCACCGGAGTCAATGACTGCTAGGGGCACCACCGGAAGAAGGATGGACCAAGCACCGAATGCTGCGGCAATGGCCAGCATGGTCGCGGTATATCCAGGTACCTTCCAGATATTAGTTTCTTGGGTATTGCTCATTTACCGAACGCTCCTACCATCCACGAGATTGCTGCCACCACGGTGATTGCGGCCAATAAAGAGGCTACTACTGTCATTGCCTTCGATCCCTGTTGGTAGGCAGACCATGCACCGCCCACCAACATGCCGGCGACGAGGAAGAGGACCAAGATCATAAAATGCATGCGTTTTAGAGTGCTCCCTTCGTCGAAGGAATGCCAGTCTGGCGCGGATCGAATTCCACTGCGCCGCGCAGCGCACGCGCTACCGCTTTATACTCCGCCTCCGTAATATGGTGCGGATCGCGGCCATAGCGCACAGTGAGGTGGAGAGTTACCGCAGCGTGGGTAGCTAGCGTTTCAAAAAAGTGGCGGTTGATAACCGTGGCATAGTGGCCGCCAATGGTTTGCCACTGCAGGTGTTCTGGTTCGCCGTTCATCACGAAATAGGCGCGGCCGGAAAAATCCACTACCGCTTCCACCAAGGTTTCATCCATGGGCAAAAGTTGGGAGCCGAATCGACGAATGCCCGCCTTATCCCCAACCGCCTCACGCAAGGCGCTGCCCAGCACGATGGCGGTATCTTCCACGGTGTGGTGCGCATCAACCTCGACGTCGCCTTCTGCCTGCACCGCCAGATCAAAGCTGCCGTGGGTGGCAAAGGCCGTGAGCATGTGATCAAAAAATGGCAGGCCCGTTGAAATATCGCTGTTTCCTGTGCCATCCAGATCGATGACCACGGAAATCTGCGATTCCGACGTGGACCGTTGGGCTCGTCCTACGCGGTGGCTCATCGTTTACTCCTTTCCTCCCGCCGGCTAATCCGCCACTACTGTATCCGCTAGAGCCTCGGCCACGGCCAGAAAGGCCGAATTTTCTTCCGGCAGGCCCACGGTCATGCGCAAATGTCCCGCAATACCCACATCGCGGATGAGAACTTCCCTGTCCAAGAACTGCTCCCATACTCGGTGCTGGTCTGCAAAACGGCCGAAGAAGAGGAAATTGGATTCGCTGGGTAAGACGGTATAGCCCAGTTCGCGCAAGCGAGTGGCCACCCGCTCGCGCTCGGCGGCAATCTTTTCCACGGTGGCGAGGGTATCTGCACTATGGCGTAGCGCTACCGTAGCCGCCGCTTGGGATAGCACGGAAAGGTGATACGGTAGCCGCACCAGCATGACGGCCTCCACAAAAGCTGGGTCCGCCACGAAATAGCCGAGGCGGCCACCCGCGAAGTCGAAGGCCTTGGACATGGTGCGCGAAACCACCAGCTTCATGGGGTACTTGTTTAGCAGCGTCACCGCGGAGGGCGCGGAGGAAAATTCGCCGTAGGCCTCATCAACGATGAGGATGCCAGGGGCGGCGTCGGCAAGCGCGGCAATATCATCCAAGCCAGTCACGCCGCCGGTGGGATTATTCGGCGTAGTTACAAAGATAATATCCGGCTGGTGCTGCGCCACGGCCGCCAACGCCCGGTCCATATCAATGCGAAAGTCCTCATCGCGCGGGCACTCCAGGAACTGGGTATGGGTCCCGTCCGCCAAAATGGGGTGCATGGAATAGGACGGGGTGAAGCCCAGCACGCTGCGTCCCGGACCGCCAAAGGCCTGCAATAACTGCTGCAAGATCTCATTGGAACCATTCGCCGCCCACACTTGCTGATAACTCACGGGCACACCGGTCTGCCCAGAAACATAGCTGGCTAGGGCCTCACGCAGCTTTAGCGCATCGCGCTCCGGATAGCGATTGAGCGTGGTGGCAAGGCGGCGGGTTTCCGCTACTAGGTCATCAACCAGCGCCTCCGAGGGAGGATAGGGATTTTCGTTGGTATTGAGTTGGTAGGCCACCTTAAGCTGCGGAGCACCGTAGGCAGACTTCCCGCGCAATTCCTCGCGCAGGGGTAGATCCTTCAATTCCGTCATCTAGCTCTCCTCCAATCGGGCGCGGATGGCTTCGCCGTGGGCCGGAAGACGCTCGGCTTCGGCAAAAGCGATAACATGCGGGGCAATCTCCCCCAATGCGGCGCGGTCGTACGCGATGAGGTTGACTGGTCTTAAGAAGGTGTGGGTGGAAAGGCCACCAGAAAATCGCGCCGTACCAGAAGTAGGCAGCACGTGATTGGAACCGGCCGCATAATCGCCCAACGGCACCGGCGCGAAATCCCCTACAAAGATGGCACCCGCGTGCTTAATGCGCCCAGCCACTGCCTCGGGCTCAGCGGTGTGGATTTCAAGGTGCTCGACGGCATAAGCATTGGCCACCGCGATGGCCACATCAAGGGAATCTACCAGCACGACGCCGGATTGCTGGCCGCCCAGTGCCTCGGCCGCCCGCTCCGCATTGGCGGTAGCACTATAACGAGCTTCCACTTCCGCCTTGACGCGCAGGGCTAGGTTCTCCGATGCCGTAATGAGCACGCTCGCCGCCATAGGATCGTGCTCGGCCTGCGAGATGAGGTCATAAGCCACATACACCGGGTTAGCGGTGTCATCGGCGAGGATAGCGATTTCGGTCGGGCCGGCCTCTGCATCTGTGCCCACCACCCCACGCACCAAGCGCTTGGCGGCGGTTACGAAAATATTTCCCGGCCCCGTAATCATGTCCACCGGTGCGAGCTCGGCGTCATCATCGCCATAAGCCATCAGCGCTATGGCTTGGCCACCGCCCACGGCCCAGACCTCATCCACACCGAGCATCTGGCACACAGCCAGCACCGTCGGGTGCGGAAGACCACCGAATTCCTTCTGCGGCGGCGAGGCCACCACCAAGCTTTCGGCGCCGGCCTCTTGTGCCGGCACCGCGTTCATGATCACAGAAGAAGGATAGACCGCCTTTCCACCTGGCACGTATAACCCGACGCGCTCGATGGGACGGAATTCCTCCGTCACCGTGGCACCTGGCGCGAGCTCAGTAGTGTGTGCGGCCGGCTTTTGTTCGGCGTGTACCTTGCGCACCCGCTTGATCGCCGCTTCGATGGCTTGGCGCGTTTGCGGATCCAGGCTGGCCGCGGCCTGGTCCAATTCTTCCTGGGGTACTCGCAGGTGAGCCGGGCGCACGTCGTCGAAAAGCTCTCCGTATTCCAGCGCGGCCCTCGCACCTTCGTCTCGCACCCGATGAACCATCGGTGCTACCTTATCCACCACGGCAGCGACATCGGTGCCACCGCGGGGCAGTACTCGCCGTAGATGCGCGGGGCGCAAATCTTGGCCGCGCAGATCGATGGTTCGAAGCATTCCCGGCTCCCTTCTCCATAGCGGATTCCTGTTATTAAACCAATATCCTAATGCCCAAATCCCAGCGAGGGGGCCGGTTTGGACGATAGACTCGGACCCAACGCAGCTTTAAGGTGGTGGCAGTGATGAGCGAGAATGAACCCTCCCTTCTGCTCGCACATACCCATGCCATCGCCTGTGAGAATGGCATTTCCTGCTGGGCGCTACCTTCCGGCGAACTACTGGTTCCGCATGCGGCCGGCGGCTCCACCTTCATATTTGTAGACCAGCTGGAAGAACCGGTACTCCACTTGCACACCAGCCCCCGCGGCGGCGTCGATTTCAGCGAGATTGCTGTTCTGACACACCTGGCTAATGAGTGGAATCATGACTGCCTCTCACCGGCCGTGGTAGTGGACTATGCCCAGCCCGAATGCGTGAGTATATCCGGCCACAGTTACCTGCCGGCCGATATTTCTCCCAGCCACGAGCAGCTCGCAGCATTCCTCTTGCCGGCACTGCGCAATGCGGAGGTTCTCATCGATCTGCTCGCCCAGTCCCACCCCGCACTCGTCCGCGAGGCGGCACCAGAGCTTGCCCCGCTTGCCAACGCCCCCTTAGAACCCTTCACCCTCGATAGCCTGGCCGAAATGCTGCCGCTCATTGGCATTCAGCGCTTTCAAAGCGACGGCACCACCGCCATTTATGCGTGGGTCAATGACGTCCTTTTTGCCTTCGCGCTCGATAATGGGCCCAGCCTCATCATCAAAGGCCATTGGGATCCTAGCTTAGAAGAAGCGGAATTTACCCGACTCTTCCTCATTTGCAACGATTGGAATCGCGCCCACCACGGCGCAGTCGCATTCTGCCATCACACCTCCGAAGGCCTGCAAGTGCGAATGGATGCCGCCACCATCACTGCTGCGGGTCTTACCCGGCCACAGCTGTTTAGCGCCGTAGGCCGCGGGCTCAAACACATCCTGCACGGCATCGATGACATCGCGCGCGAAGTTACCGGCGCCTCCCCCGTGGAATGGCCTTAGTCGGGCTGGTTACCAATCCTCGTCGGCGCTGACAAAAGCCGTCGACCAATAGGCGAACATCGCCATGAAAGGTGCCACCGCCCAAGCAATCGCCGGGGAGAAATTCGGCGCAAACTCCACAACTTCCCCCGGGGTTTCCGGTGGATGCGTGGCCGTTACTCCGCCAAATACATAAAACGAGGCGGCACCTGCCAAGGCACACACGCCGACCCACAAGAGCATCGACAAGCCACGCCCTTGCCTGCGCAGATATGCAATCAAACCAAGAAGCAGCCCCAACACCCCCGTGATGAGCGCAAAGGTTATAAAGGCGATGAACTGGGCATTGCCCATCGCATCAATGGCGTAGCCGCCATCGTCTACCTCGCGGCCTATAAGCGTCGGCCGGAAAAGCCCCCACACCGCACCTGCTATGCCGTAGACCGCGAGCGCGCACGCGAGTAACCCCGCACCAAAACCAAGGGTGCGGGGTAACCGACGGCGGGAAAGAGACAACTTAGTTACAGAAGGTCCAGTTGCCATTCTCGCGACGGAAACGGACGGTGGAAGTCTCGGTACCCTCGGAGTTGGACACGCTCACGGTAGCGGAAGCATCATCGCCATTGACTACCACGTCATTGACCGATTGCAGCTTGGTCGACTGCGGGATGGACTCCAACTGGCTTGCAAACTTTTCAATCTCGCCGTTGCCGCCACCCTGCTGGCGCATGGTGTTGGCGTATTCACCAAAGGACTGGTTTGGCAGGCTATCGACGTACTGCTGGTACTGGCTGAACTCCTTGGACTGCTCATCACGCACCGCCTGGCAGGCATGCTGCGGCATGTAGTTGAAGTATTCCTTCACATTGTCAATCTCATGCTGACCGCGGACCAGCTGCTCGATGGCCTGCTTATCGGCATCATTAGCGTTCTGGCCGCCTTCAATCGGCTTGATATCTTCTGCGCCCGCGAAAGGATCCTCGCCATTATTCAGCGGGTTGGCCATCTGGTCAGGCCCTTCGCCAGCACCGTCTTCGCCTTCTTGCCCCTCGTCATTCGCTGCGGCGTCCTTCTTCTCGCCGTCCTTCTTCTTTTCCTTATCTTTGTTCTTGTCCTTATCGGCGTCTTTGTCCTGGGACTTGTCTGCAGACTTATCCTCGGAAGACTTAGAGGCCGTGGTGGCGGCAGCCTTCTTAGAATCGTCGTTATCATCCGAACCGCACGCAGCCAGCGCCAAGGGGGCAACCAGCGCAACTGCGAGGAGGGACTTCTTTGCAGGGGTCAAAAAGGACAAGGGAAAGCTCCTGAATCAATCTTGCGAATGTGAAGCCACCCCAAGGGCAGCTTCCTATTTGTCTTCGCAATACTAACAACCAGACGATGGAAATGACATTGAGACTCCATTAAAAGAACCTGTGAACTACCATCGAGGCCAACCGAGCCCGTACAATCGCCAGAGTGCAATTAAATCGCGAGAGTATTATCGACGCCGCTACTGCCCTGCTTGATGCCTATGGGCTTGGCGATGTCACCATGCGCCGCGTTGCCTCCTCCCTCGGCGTTGCCCCCGGTGCGCTCTACTGGCACATTGCCAATAAACAAGCCCTCATCGCTGCTCTAGCAGAAGATATTATTTCCCCCGTGTCTGGGGAGTCACTCGAAGAGCTCAGCCTCAATCTGCGCGATTTACTGCTCGCCCGCCGCGACGGCGCCGAGGTCGTCATTGCTGGCCTATCCCTGCCCCAGGCGCCTGCCTGGGACCGCCTCGTAGAGGCCTTTACCTCCGCTGCTGCCCGAAACACGCAGTCCGCTGGTAGCACGCAGCGCGCTGCGGCCCTATCCGCCATTCATCTCGTACTCGGAGCCACGTTAATGGAACAATCCCAACGCCAGCTGGCGGATACCACCGGCGAAGCTTCTTCGGTGGACTACCGCGGAGACTTGATTCGCGGCGTACGCATTATTAACGCAGGACTTCAGCACGGCACCTCTGCCTAAAAAGTGGTTATGCTCGTGGGCATGAACACTTCCGCCATGGACGCAATCCCCACGCCCACCGAGCGCTACGGCCGCCAAATCTGGCCTGGCAAACCCACCCCACTGGGATCCACCTTTGATGGATCCGGCACCAACTTCGCCCTTTTTTCGGAAGTAGCAGACAAAGTCGAGCTCTGTCTCATCGATAAGGAAGGCAACGAAGACCGCATCGAAATGTCTGAGGTAACTGCCCATGTGTGGCACATCTACCTCCCCAATGTCACCCCTGGGCAGCGCTACGGCTACCGCGTCTATGGCCCCTATGAACCAGAAAACGGCCTGCGCTGCGATCCCTCCAAGCTCCTTGTCGATCCCTATGCCCGCGCCTTCGACGGCGAATTCGACGGCGATGCCTCCCTGTACTCCTATGACATCCACGCCGAGGAACCCGGCACTGGCCGCAATGAGGAGGATTCGCTCGGCCACACCATGCTCTCCGTGGTCATTAACCCCTTCTTTGACTGGCGCAGCGACCACCGCCCCCATATTCCCGATAACGAAAAGGTCATCTACGAAACCCACGTTAAGGGCATGACCATGACCCACCCAGATGTGCCGGAAGAGCTGCGCGGCACCTACGCGGGCATGGCACACCCTGCCGTGATTGACTACTTCAAGGAGCTTGGCGTTACCACCGTCGAGCTCATGCCCGTCCACCAATTCCTGCAAGACGATCGTCTGCGCAACCTGGGCCTGCGCAACTACTGGGGCTATAACACCTTCGGCTTTTTCGCCCCGCACCATGACTACGCCTTTGCCAAGAAACCGGGCGAGGTGGTCTCTGAGTTTAAGACCATGGTCCGCGCCTTCCACGAGGCCGGCATCGAGGTCATCCTCGACGTGGTCTATAACCACACCGCCGAGGGCAACCACATGGGCCCGACCATTGCCTTCCGCGGCATCGATAATGGCGCCTATTACCGCCTCGTCGAGGGCGATGAGGCCCACTACATGGACTACACCGGCACCGGCAATTCCCTCAATGTCCGCCACCCGCACTCGCTGCAACTCATTATGGATTCGCTGCGCTACTGGGTCACGGAGATGCGCGTCGATGGCTTCCGCTTCGACTTGGCAGCGACCTTGGCGCGGGAGCTTGACGACGTCGACAAGCTCGCCACCTTCTTCGACCTAGTACAGCAAGACCCCATTGTTAGCCAGGTTAAGCTCATCGCCGAGCCCTGGGACATTGGCCATGATGGCTACCAGGTGGGTAACTTCCCGCCCATTTGGAGCGAATGGAACGGCAAGTACCGCGATACCGTGCGCGATTTCTGGCGCGGCGAGCCCGCTACCCTAGGTGAATTCGCCTCCCGTCTGACCGGCTCTTCGGATCTCTATGCCGATAATGACCGCCGCCCCACCGCCTCCATCAACTTCATCACTGCCCACGATGGTTTTACACTGCGCGACCTCGTTTCCTATAACGACAAGCACAACGAGGCTAATGGCGAGGACAACCGCGACGGCGAGTCCTTCAACCGCTCCTGGAACTGCGGTGAAGAAGGCCCCACCGATAATGATGAAATCCGCAAGCTGCGCCGCCGCCAAGTGCGCAACTTCCTGACCACTCTCCTACTCTCCCAAGGCACTCCGATGCTTTCGCACGGCGATGAATTCGGCCGTACCCAAAACGGCAATAACAATGTCTACTGCCAAGACAACGAGCTGTCATGGATGGACTGGTCCATGCTGGAGGAAGAGAAATCCGCCGCAATGCTGGGCTTTACCAAGCGCGTCCTGGCCATTCGCAACCACCACCCCGTATTCCGCCGCAAGCGCTTCCTCGCCGGCGGCCCGCTCGGCGCGGATGTCAAGGAACGCGATATCGCCTGGCTGGTTCCTTCGGGTCGCCTCATGACCCAGGACGATTGGGATCACGATTTTGGCCGGGCACTCATGGTCTACCTCAATGGCAATGCCATCACGGAAACCACCTCCCGCGGCGAACGCATCACCGATGATTCCTTCATCATGATCTTCAACTCCCACGACGGCGAAATAGAGTTCACCCTGCCCACCAAGGATCTCGGCGCCACGTGGCGGCTGATGGTCGATACCGCCGATTCCGGTGGCTACCCCGCGGAGGAAACCCTCATTGAGGCAGAGGGTACGATCACGGTGCATCCGCGTTCAACGCTGATCTTGCGTCAGGTTGAACCGCCCGTTTTCGATTCCTAGAGAAAGGCCCCTCGTGTCATTTCCCGCGCACGGCGCACTCATCGATGTCACAGCGGATAAACTCGTGCTCCACCGCACCCTGCTGGCAACCAGCCTCGGCGCCCCCGCCACGCAGGACATTCCGCTTGATTCCATCGGCACCGTGTGCGTGAATGAACCGACCGCCACTGGCTTTGGCACCCTCGATCTTGGCGCCGCCGGCTCCATCGCCTTCGCCCCGCACCAAGACCCGCAGGCCGTCGCCCGCGCCATCGCCGCCGCCCAGCGCGGCGAAGCCCCCTCTTCCGCCACCACCATTCCCGGCCTCGATTTCACCGCCGTGGACGTGGAAACGGCCAACGATAACTGGGGCTCTATCTGCCAAATCGGCGCGGTGCGCTTCCGCGACGGCCAAGAGACCGACTCCCGCTCTTGGCTGTGCGCTCCTCCACCAGGCCTCGAGCACTTTGCGGATATCAACGTCTCCATCCACGGCATTACCGCGAGCGATGTGGAAGGGGCGCCGGCTTTTGCCGACGCCGCCAAGGAGCTCTTCGATTTCCTCGGCGGCGACGTCCTTGTCGCGCACAATGTCCAGTTCGACTCCACCGCACTGCGTTCCGGCCTGCTCACCGCCGGCGCCGATGTGCCCACCGTCCCGCTGGCGTGCTCGCTTGCTCTGGCCCGCGATGCGTCCAAGACAAAGGTAATTTCGGTGCGAAACCACAAACTGCCCACCGTAGCGGCCCACCTATCCGCGCCAGACTTCAACCACCACGACGCCACCGAGGACGCCCGCGCGGCCGGCGAAATCATCGCCCGCTTGGCCGAGCGCTTTGGACACACCGGCAGCATCCGCGACCTTTTCACCGCCCGCGAATTCACCTTGGGCCGTCTCGACGCCGCGGCCATCCTGCCCGTCCTGCGCGCCCACACTGCCCCCACCTCCGGCGCGGACCTCGGCACGGGTACCGATTTCCGTGACCAGACCCGCGCAGCCGGTGCCAAGAAAAAGAAGCCCAGCGGCCCTGCCCCCTGGCAGGCCGTCGCCACGCCGGACACTATCCCGGAGCCCAACCCAGACGCCGACCCAGAAGGCGCGCTCTACGGACAGCATGTCACCCTCACCGGTGATTTTGAGCCCTATGATAAGGGTGTACTCTGGCAGGGCATCGCCGAGCGCGGCGCCCAGGTAGCCAAGAACGTCACCAAAAAGACCACACTGCTCATCGTGGGCGAATGGGCAAAGAAGACCTCCAAGGAAAAGCGCGCGGAAGAACTGCAGGCCAAGGGCCAAGAGATCGATATTTGGCCCGCCGATAAACTCTTTGCCGAGCTCCAGCTCGATACCGAGCCGCCCTTTTAGGCTTTCCCGGGAACCAAACGGCAGTTTCTCCAGTCCAATATAGGCGACCACTTCCTACCGCTTCTGGAGAACCCGCCGTGACCGTCGCCCTGCGCCCGCCTCGCCCCACCACTGCAAACCTGCTGCCGGCCCTCTTCGCCCGCTCGTGGCTGAAAGAACAGCGGCTTTCTGACGACGGCTTTTGCGACTCCCTCGCCACCATCCAGCTCTCCCCCAGCCTGTCCATGGCGCTCGTCTTTCCCGGCAAGCAAACCTTTCGCCGGCTCAGTCACCGCGGCCTCGCCGACATGGATGTCTCCGCGCGCCGTGCGTGGAACCACGCCTCGCATAACCTGCAGCGCGCCGCCCTCGATTCGCAAGGACTGCGCTTTTGGACCCGTCCTGCGGCCTGCGAGCTTCCCTCCGCCGCCCGTTTCGGCGGCCTGCAGGTCCGCTCCCACGGCGCGCCAATTTCCTCTTGGATTGCCCACCCAGAAACCTTCACCGTGCTGGACAAGCACATGCGTCGCCTGCTGCGTTCCCACTCGCTGACCTACCTGGTGCCGGACTCCGCCACGCTCTTTGCCTTTGCGCACCTGCCGGATCCCTATGCCCGCCGGCTGGCTGCCGACGCCGTCGCGCGCGTGCCGCGCCATCGCACTGTGCTCCACCCACGCCCGCTAGTATGGTCTAACGGATTCCCGCGGGAGTTATGAAAGGAGCACTATGCCGGAAAGTAGGATGTCGCGGCTGAGCAATCAGTACCATGACTGGGCGCGCAGCCACCCCACCGCCGCGGTGGATTTCCGCACCGCCATCGAGGACCTACTCAATGACGCCGGCATCATCTTCGATCGGGTCTCCACCCGTGTTAAGACTTGGCCCTCGCTGAAGGCGAAGGCCAAAAAGCGCCGCGAGAACGGCGATTTTGTCTATCCACAGCCGTGGGACGAGATTCACGACGTCATGGGAGTGCGCGTCACCCTGTATCACTCCACCGCAATTCCAGAAGCGCTAGACGTTTTTGGTGAATCCTTTAAGGTTGAACGCTCCGTTGACAAAGCGGCCGAGACCCGCATTTCCGGCGGCTTTGGTTACGGCTCCCACCACCTGGTGCTTACCGTGACCGAAGATAGCGCGGCCGCGATGGAAGAGCTCGCCGCCTACGTGGGCTGGACCTTTGAGGTGCAAATTCGCACCGTCCTGCAGCACGCATGGGCGGAGTTTGAGCACGATATCCGCTATAAGCAGGGACCGAACCCGCCCTCGCCGGAAGTTGACCGCCTGTTTACCCTGGCCGCGGGGCTTATCGAGCTTGCAGACCAGCAATTCGACGAGATCGCCGCGCTCAAGGCCCCGGATACAGAAACCGACCAGGACGTCGAGCTTACCGCCGAAACCTTGCCGGGCGTACTCGCCATCATCTTGGGCAACCGCTTCCCGCTCTCGCGCTCGGAGCACTACCGATTCCTTGCGGAGCTATTGGAGCAAAACGGCGTTCGCCACTTGAGCCAGCTAGAGCAGCTGCTTGACGACGCCGCCATTGCCCATGTCCACGACGCCATGCGCTACCGCTTCCGTCCCGGCCAGGTACGGCTTATCGACGACCTCCTGCTCAATAAGTTTGGTAAGCAGCATATCGAGGCCACTGCCGAATCCGGCGACCGCCCGGGCCGCAAGCGGCGGCTTATTGCGCGCCTGAAAGCGCTGCGCGCCGCCCACTAGCCGCACAGTATGTTTCGGTACCTTACCGGAAACCGCCGCGGAATTTCTCCATATCGCGGCGCTCTTTCTTCGTCGGCCGGCCGGCACCGCGCGGGCGCACGGGAACCGACGGCATAAACTCCTTAGGCGGCGGCGGTGGCGCGTGATCCGTATAGCAGGTGCGCGCCACGGGCGCACCCACGCGCTTGGCCACGGTCGCCAAAACCTCGAGATCGTGCTCGTGGTGGTTACGCCATACGCGCACGCGGTCGCCCGGCACCACCTGCTGGGAGGGCTTGACGGCCTCGCCGTTGATCTTTACGTGCCCGGCGCGCACGGCCGTCGCGGCCGCGGATCGGGTTTTAAACATGCGGACGGCCCACACCCAGGCATCAATCCGGACGGGGCGGCCGCTAGGTTGCGGTGCCGGCATTTAGTACTGGTTGTGGTTCTCGTTGACGATCTTCTGGATCTTCAGCCAGTTATAGCCGCCACCAACCACGGCGACGATGGCACCCACCAACATCCAGGCCCAGAAACTAGCCGATAGCGCACCCAGCACTGCGCCCACGCCGAGGCCGCCGGCCACGCATACGACGGCGTTGCGGGAGTGCTTTCGCACCTGCTGCTTGCGCTGCGCAATGGGGTTATTTGGTCGCTGCTGCATACTCATGGTCAGGATCCTACCTCAACCCACGCGCTGCCAGCTTCTGCCGCCTCGAGCTGGCCCTGCGAGATCGCTGCTAGCGTTGCTTCCAGCTCTTCCAGCTCGCCCGGGCGCACGGCCACGGTAAAGGTCACCGCGGCCGCATACGCGGTATCGGTTATCTCATAGCCGCGCCCGCGCAGGTCCGCTTCCACGCGCCCAGCCGTCGCGTGTGGGCACTCCACCGCATAAAGCTCCCGGCGCGCCCTGGTTACCGCGCGCACCTTCTCCATGGCCTCACTCACCGCGCCGCCATAGGCATGCACCAGCCCGCCGGCGCCCAGCTTGATGCCGCCGAAGTAGCGCACGACCACCGCGCATATATCGAGCATGCCGGAACCCTTCACCACATCCAGCATCGGCTTGCCGGCCGTACCGGAGGGCTCACCATCATCGGAAGAGCGCTCCACCGGGTTTGCGCCGTCGACGTGGTAAACGTAGGCGGAGCAGTGGTGGCGGGCGTCGGGAAAGCGGCTGCGGGCGGCGTCGATAAACGCGCGGGCCTCTTCCTCGTTAGTTACGCGGCCTATGAGGGTTATGAACCGGGAACGTTTAATCTCAATTTCGTGTTCGACCTGCCCCACCGGGCGAAGATAAGACTCCTGCATCACGCCACGAGGAACTCATACTCGGGGGTGCCGGGCTTAAGGTACTGCACGGAGATCTTGGATTCGCCCATGCGACCTAACAGCCCGTCGAGGTCCTCGGCGCGGCTAAGCTGCAGGCCCACCAGCGCAGCGCCAGTTTCCCGGTTATTGCGCTTTAGGTACTCAAAGAGCGTGATGTCATCGGTCGGGCCCAAAATCTCTTGCAAGAAGTGGCGCAGCTGGCCCGGCTCCTGTGGGAAATTCACTAGGAAATAATGCTTCAAGCCGCGGTGAACCAAAGAGCGCTCCATGATCTCGGCGTAACGCAGCACGTCATTATTGCCGCCAGAAATCACGCACACCACCGTCGAACCGGGCTTCAGGTCCAGTTGGTGCAGCCCCGCTACCGACAACGCACCGGCCGGCTCCGCAATGATTCCCTCATTTTGATACAGATTGAGCAGGTCCGTACACACCGCGCCCTCGGACACAGTGTCAAAGCTCAACCGCTCGCGATTGGCTTCCAAAATCTCATACGGCAGCGTGCCCAAGCGCTTCACGGCGGCACCATCCACAAAGGGGTCGACGTCTTCTAGCGTTACCGGCCCGCCATGATCAAACGCCGATCTTAGCGACGCCGTTCCCTCCGGCTCCATGCCCACCACTCGGGTCTGCGGCGCCATGTCCGCCATGTAGGAGGCAATTCCGGAAATCAGGCCGCCTCCTCCCACGGGAACGACGATGGTATCGAGCGACTTGCCCTTGGCCGAAAGCTGCGCCAAGACCTCCGCCGCGACGGTGCCCTGTCCGGTGATGGTGTCGCGGGCGTCGAAGGGCTCGATGAAGGTGGCGTCGCGCTCGGCGGCGTCGGCATGCGCGGCGGCAGCTGCCTCATCGAAGTTGGCGCCCACCACCACCAATTCCACTTGGTCGCCGCCGTGGACCAAGATGCGGTCGCGCTTTTGCATCGGGGTGGGTTCCGGCACGAATATCTTGCCGGCGATGCCCATCGTGCGGCAGGCATAGGCCACGCCCTGCGCATGATTGCCGGCCGACGCCGTGACAATTCCTCGGTCCCGCTGCTCTTGCGGCAAATTCGACATGCCGTTTAACGCGCCGCGAATCTTATAGGAGCGCACGTCCTGCAGGTCCTCCCGCTTGAGGTAGACCTCGCAGCCGGTCTCGGCCGACAGCCGGGCGCAATATTGCAGCGGAGTCGGGGCGATTTCCGAGCTAATCCGCGCCTGCGCCTGTTGGATATCGGATGCATGGATGGTCGAATCAGTCATGTCTTGACAGTCTACCCATTCACTGGAAATTCACTGTCCTTTAGTTGCACCGTTACCTACATCAGCAATAGTGGACATAACCACAAGAAAGGAATATCTATGCTTAAGCGCATCTCTCTCTGCGTTACCTCCTCGCTCGCCCTCGCCTGCGCCCCGGCTGCGCACGCCCACATTGTAGATAACGTGCTGGAGCACTCCGCGCCCAATGCCGCACTGCAGCTGGCCCCCATCGGTTCCCATGAATCCGGTGTGCTGGGTAAATCCTCCGCCGAAATCGTCGCCTACCACGCTGCGTCCCAGCGCATCCTCACCGTCAACGCACGCTCCGGCGAGATCGATATCCTCGACGGCTCCGATCCCACCCAGCCGCAAAAGATCGGCGCCATCTCCGCCGGCGGGGACAAGGAAATCAACTCCGTGGCCGTGCGTCCCGATGGCTTGGCCGTCGCCGCGGTACAGCAGGCGGATAAGACCGACAACGGCGAGGCGCTGTTCTTCAACGCCGCAACCGGCCAGGAGCTCGGACGCGTGGGCGTGGGAGCCTTGCCCGATAACGTGCACCTCACTGCCGACGGCCGCCATGCACTGATTGCCAACGAAGGCGAGCCTTCCGATGCCCTCAACGCCGAGGGAACCGCCTACCTCAAGGACCCGGAGGGCTCCATTTCCGTCATCAGCCTGCCCACCGACGTCGCAGCGCCGGCGCTTGGCGACGTCCACACGGCCGACTTCACCGCCTTTGATACCGCCGACCTTGACCCTTCAATCCGTGTCTTCGGCCCTTCCGCGCACCACAACCTGCCTTCGCGGGACTTCGAGCCGGAATACATCTCCTCCGCGGGCGGCAAGGCCTATGCCACGCTGCAGGAAAATAACGCCATCGCGGTCATTGATATCGAGTCCGCCACCGTAGAAAAGGTAGTCCCCGCCCATATTACAGACCACTCCCAGGTGCCGCTGGATCCGTCCAATAAGGATGATGCCGCGGAGCTGCGCACTATTCCGGTCAAGGGCCTGTCCATGCCGGACTCCATCGGCGCTTTCGAGGCAGGAGGCCAGACTTATTTCGCCACCGCCAACGAGGGCGATGCCCGCGAGTGGGGCGGTTATACCGACGAAGTAGAGCTCAAGGACCTGGTAAAGGACGGCAAGGTCTGCGATGACCTCGAGCTTCCCGAGGGCATCGAGGATAAGAAGTTTGCCGGCAACCTCAAGCTCACCAACGCTTCTGGCTGGAATGAAGAGAAGGGGTGCTTCGACGGCCTATATTCCTATGGCTCGCGCTCTTTTAGCATCTACGACGCCGAGGGAAACGTGGTCTTCGATTCCGGTGCGGACTTTGAATACATCACCAAGGATATGCCCGGCCTAAACTTCAACGCCGATAACGAGGATCCGGATTTCGATGATCGCTCCGATAACAAGGGGCCCGAGCCGGAAGCCCTGACCATTGGCGAGGTTGGCGATCGCACCTACGCCTTTATCGGCGCAGAACGCGTGGGCGGCATCTTCGTCTACGATGTAACCACCCCCGCCGAGGCAAAGTTTGTCACCTACGTCAATAATCGCGATTTTTCCGTTGACTACGACGAAAATGATGTCGCAGCCACGACCCTGGCCGGCGATCTCGGTCCCGAGGGCCTAGCCTTTGTCCCCGCCGCAGACTCCCCCACCGACGATGCCCTCCTTATCGTCGGCAACGAGGTATCCGGCACCACCACCGTGTTCTCCGTCAAGGACCTGCTTGCCGACGACGCCGACTCCCCTGCCGCATCCGGCAACTCCAACGGTTCCAGCAACAGCAGCAGCGGCAGCAGTGTCGCCGCCGGTATCGGAATCGTGGCCGGTTTGATAGGTCTCGGCGCCCTGATCGGCGGGGCGCTGGGCTTCCTGCCGAAGACCGTCGACGAGTTCTACGCGCTATTGCCGGCGCAGGTGCGCAAGCTTTTGCCATAGACCTTCCGGGATTTACCTGCTAAATTATTTGAGGCTAATAACTCTCACTCGAAGGAGAACCATGCGCAACCGTCTCAGCATTTCGCTCGTCGCCGCAACCGCAGTGGCAGCGGGCCTTGTAGCACCAGCAACCGCTTCTGCCGCTGAAGAGCAGCCGAAGCAGATCTCGGCTGAATGCCAGGCCGAGGTCGATAAGGCGAAAGAAGAACACCTCAAGAAAATCGAGAACGGCGAGCTCGGCTCTTCCGCCCGCACCCCGCAGGAGCTTATGCAGGGTCTGACCAACGGCTACGGTTCTTCGGGAATGCCGAAGGAGCCGGACTGCGTAGCCGAGGAGGCAGAGGCGCAGCAGATCGAGGCACTCAAGAAGCTTCCCATCTGGGGTTCTTCCTCCCCGGAGGAGTTCCTCGAGGTCATGAACTGGGTTACCGTGGCCGCCAGCCTCGTTGCCGCGCTGCTGCAGGCCCTCATTTTGGTTGCCAAGGTGAACCCCGCTGTGCTGGAGCCGATGAAGAATGCCCTCAAGCAGCTGGGCGTGCGCTTCTAAGCACTGAATAATTTAGCCGCTCCGGAGCTCCGGAGCGGCTTTGTGCGTTTTAGAAGAGTTCGCGGGTAGCAATCTCCGCGCCCTCGACCAAGGACTGCAGCTTCGCCCAAGCAATCTGGGGGTGCAGGCGGCCGCCCAGGCCACAGTCGGTCGACGCAATGACGTTTTCTAGGCCGACTACCTCCGCAAACTGGATGATGCGATCGGCCACGAGGCGCGGATGCTCTACCGCGTTGGTGGAGTGCGAGACCACGCCCGGATAAATCACGGTGCCTTCCGGCAACGCGTGGTCTTGCCAGACGCGCCACTCGTGTCCGTGGCGCGGCGAAGCGGCCTCGAAGGAGAAACCGCCGACCTCGGCGCGCAGGATTTCTTCGATGATTTCCGCAAATGGCACGTCGGTAACGTGTGGGCCGTGCCAGGATCCCCAGCAGATATGCAGGCGCGTTTGTTCCTTGGGCAGGCCGGCGATGGAATCATTCAGGACGTCGATACGCTCGCGGATAAAACCACGGAAGTCCTCGACCGACGGTTCCGGGTTGATTTGGTCCCAGGCCTCGGCCAAGTCGGGGGCGTCGAATTGCACAGTAAGCCCAGCATCGGTGATGGCCTGGTATTCGGTGCGCATGGCTCGGCCGACGTCGGCAAGCAGCTCATGCTCATCGTCATAGTAGCGGTTGGTCAGTCGTGCGGCCGAGCCAGGCGAAAGGGCGGCGATGAACCCGGGGGTGCCGGCTGGGAGGGCGTCGGCAAGCAGGCGAACATCGGCGGCGACCTCGTCCTGGCCGATGTAGGTTACCGGTCCGGTGAACTCTGGGTTCGCCACCTTGGCGCGGCCGGTGAAGATGCCAGAATCCGGGTCATTATAGGCCTCCGAGAACAGCGCGCGGTCGCGGCGATCAATAAACGACGTCAGCCGCGGCTCACCCGGCTTGGAGCGCACCACCTCGGCCGATTCCCAGCGGTCGGTATCCGTCATCGTCAGCCCGCCCAGGCGACTAAACGAATAATTCCACCACGCGCCATAATCCACCGCGCCGGAGGTGATATGGCCATACTCGCCCTCGTTAATGATGTCGAGGCCAAGATCGAGCTGCCGCTTGACGACGTCCGCTACCGCAGCCTCCAAAATCCCCTGGAACTCCGCGGCTGGCAGCTCCTCGCGCTTCAGGTTAGCTTCCAAAAGCTCCCGGGTGCGCGGCAGCGAGCCGACATGGGTGGTGCGAATCTTGTTTACCATCAGGTCTCCTCCATCGATATAGACTGTGCTGTCTAGATTAGTGGAGGGGGCCTGCCGCCGCCGAGTTTAAATTCAGCCTAATATGCCCGCGCCCATGGTGGCTTTAAGATCGCCCATGAGGTTGCCGGAGCGCTCCACGCGGAGGTGATCGCCGAGGATCATGGTGGTGGACTCGGCGCCGTCGACAAGCTCGAGGTACACGTCCGACTCGCCCTGGTTTTTAAGCAAGACCTGCTTGAGCCGGGCGATGTTTTCCATAGTGCACTGGTCCGTGCGCATAGTCAGGCGCAGCGGCAGGCCCGCGCCACCGCCAGGACCGAGGTCCGGCACGCGGATATCGGAGCAGAACAGGGAGCGACGCTCATCGCGGACCTTCACGTTCACACGCGCCAAGATGATATTGTCCTCCACAATCTGCGGGGCGACGAGCGAGTAAACCTTGTTGAATACCAAGATTTCCACCTGCGCGCCGTTGTGGTCTTCCACCGTAACGATGGCCCATGGCGAGCCATCGCGCTTGGAGAAGCGACGGTCGACGCCCGAGATAATGCCGCCGATGATGAGCTCTTGGCCGTTGTGCACCTCATCGTTGAGAATCTTGGTCAGCGGGGTATCCGTCTGCGCGGCCAGCGCCTCCTCGAAGCCATCGAGCGGGTGGCCGGAAACGTACAGGCCGAGCATCTCGCGCTCAAGGGCGAGCTCGTGCTTGCGCTCCCAATTATCTTCTGGAATGTCCAAGGCAAAGGCATTGGAGGCCTCGTCATCCTCTCCCCCGCCGATTCCGGCGAAGAGATCGAACTGGCCCTTGTCTGCGGCCTTTTTGGTGGTCTGCACCGCGTCAACGGCGTCCTCGTGTATGAGCATCAGGCCCTTGCGCGGATGATTCAAGTCATCGAAGGCGCCGGCCTTAATGAGCGCTTCTGTCACGCGCTTGGTGCAGGCGGCGAGCTCGATCTTGTCCAGGTAATCACTAAACGAGGTAAACGCGCCCTTGTCGTGGCGAGACTTAATGATGGACTCCACCACGTCCGAGCCAACGTTGCGGATAGCGCCCATGCCGAAGCGGATATCCTCTCCCACCGCCTGGAAGTCTTCTTCGGACTCGTTGACAGAAGGCGGCAGCACCTTGATGCCTAGGTGGCGGCAGTCCGAGAGGTAGATGGCGGACTTATCTTTTTTATCGCCCACCGAGGTCAACAGCGCAGCCATGTATTCCGGTGCGTAGTAAGCCTTGAGGTAGGCCGTCCAGAAGGACACCAAGCCATAGCCCGCGGCGTGGGACTTGTTAAACGCGTAAGACGCGAAGGGCTCGATGGTGCCCCAAAGCGCATCCATGGCGGACTTGGAGTAGCCGTTTTCTTGCATACCGCCCCAGAACTTGTCGTACTGCTGCGCCAGCACCTCCGGTTTCTTCTTACCCATCGCCTTACGGAAGCCATCTGCCTCGCCGGCCGTGTAGTTGGCGACCTTCTGCGAGATACGCATGATCTGCTCCTGGTAGACGATGAGGCCGTAGGTCTCATCCAGGATTTCCTTTAGCGGCTCTTCCAGCTCTGGGTGAATCGGGGTGATTTCCTTACGGCCGTTCTTGCGGTCCGCGTAGTCCCAGTGAGCGTTCACGCCCATTGGGCCAGGGCGGTAGAGCGCAAGGGAGGCCACGATATCCTTAAAGCCGGTTGGCTTCATGCGTTTGAGCAGCTCCTGCATGCCGCCGGAGTCGAGCTGGAAGACGCCAAGCGTATCGCCGCGCGAGAGCAGGTCGTAAACCTTGGAGACCTTGGGGTCATCGGCATGCAGCTGCTCGAGGTGGATTTCTTCGCCGCGGTTGCGCTTGATGTTTTCAATCGCATCGCCGATAACGGTGAGGTTGCGCAGGCCCAAAAAGTCCATCTTCAGCAGGCCGATGGCCTCGCACGCCGGGTAATCCCAGCCGGTGATATAGGCGCCGTCGGCCGGGCGCTTCCACATAGGAATGTGGTCCATGAGCCGGACCGAAGCCATAATCACCGCACAGGCGTGCACGCCCGCCTGCCTAACGACGCCCTCCAAGCCCCGCGCCGTGTCATAAATCTTTTTCACGTCTGGGTCGGATTCCACCATTTGGCGGACCTCGGCGGCCTCGGAGTAGCGCTCGTGGTCTGGGTCCGTGATGCCTTTAAGCGGAATGTCCTTGGCCATGATGGCCGGCGGCAGCGCGCCGTTGATGCGGTCGGCCATCTGGAAACCGGGCTGGCCAAAGTGCACCTTGGCCGAGTCCTTAATGGCCTGCTTCGTCTTCACCGTGCCGAAGGTAATCACCTGCGCCACCTTGTCTTCCCCCCAACGCTCAGCCGCATAGGTGATCATTTCACCACGGCGGCGGTCATCGAAGTCGATATCGATATCGGGCGCGGACGGGCGCTCTGGGTTCAAGAATCGCTCGAAGAGGAGATCGTGTTGCAGCGGGTCGATATTGGTAATGGTCAGCGCGTAGGCGACGAGCGCGCCGGCCGCCGAGCCACGGCCCGGCCCCACACGGATGCCCACGGAGCGCGCGTGCTTGATGAGCTCGGCCACGATGAGAAAGTAGGACGGGTAGCCCTTCATCTCGATGACGGAGATCTCATACTTGGCGCGCTCGATATATTCCTCCGGAACATCCCGGCCGGGGAAGCGCGCTTGCAGGCCCTCCATCACCTCATGGGTGAGCCAGGAGGTTGGGGTGTGGCCCTCGGGGACGTCGGCAATAGGCATGCGGTCGTGGGTGTGCTCTTCCCAGATCTCGCCGTAGTCTTGTACGCGTTCGGCAATCCACAGGGTGTTATCGCAGCCATCTGGAATCATATCGTCCCAGGTCTCGCGCATCTGCGCGGCCGATTTAATGTAATAGCCGGTGCCACCAAACTTGAAACGATCCGGGTCCATAAAGGTCTTGCCGGTCTGCACGCACAGCATTGCCTCGTGCGCTGGCGCTTGGGACTCCAGCACGTAGTGGCAGTCATTGGTCACCAGCGGCGGCAGGTCCAGCTTGCGGCCGATCTCTAGTAGGCCATCGCGCGTGCGCTTTTCGATGTCCAGCCCATGGTCCATCAACTCCAAAAAGAAGTTGTCCTTGCCGTAGATGTCCTGCCACATGGCCGCGGCTTCCAGCGCCTCGTTGAACTGGCCGAGGCGCAGGCGGGTCTGGACGTCGCCAGAGGGGCAACCGGTGGTGGCGATGATGCCGTCGGCATGCTCGGCGATAAGCTCGGCATCCATGCGCGGCCACTTGCCCAACTGGCCCTCGTAGGAAGCTAGAGAAGACAAGGTAAAAAGGTTGCGCAGGCCGGTCGCATTCTCCGCAATCATCGTTTGGTGGAGGTAGGCGCCGGACGCGGAGACGTCATCGCGCTTTTGATCCGGCGTGCCCCACAGCACGCGCTTTTTATTGAAGCGGGATTCGGGCGCCATATACGCCTCGATGCCGATGATGGGTTTGATTCCGGCGCCGGTCATGCGGCGGTAGAAGGCATCGGAGCCATACATATTGCCGTGGTCGGTCATCCCTACGGCCGGCATTTCTTGGCGAACCACCTCGTCGGCCAGCATATCGACCTTGGCCATGCCGTCCAGCATGGAAAACTCGGTGTGGTTGTGCAGGTGGACGAAGGAGGAGTTTTTGGCCATGCGGCTCATCATAGCGGGGCGGTCAAAATGGGCTATTATTTTGTGATGCTCTACACGCTCGCCGCCTACATCATGTGGGGATTTTTCCCCGCGTTCTTCCCTCTGTTGCTGCCGGCATCGCCGCTGGAAATCTTGGCGCACCGCGTGCTGTGGACCGCGGTGTTAGTCACCGGATTTTTGCTCCTCGGCGGCCGGTGGCGAGAAATGGTACGCATGGACAAGCGTACGTGGGCCTGGCTCGCGGCCGCGGGTGTATTCATCACGGCCAATTGGGGTACCTACGTGGTGGCGATTAATAGCAACCACGTGGCCGATGCGGCGCTGGGCTATTTCATCAATCCCCTGGTTTCGGTCGCCCTCGGCATGGTGTTTTTGAAAGAGCGGCTCCGCCCGTGGCAGGCCGGCGCTGTAGGGGTTGCGGCCATCGCGGTGCTGTATTTGACGTTCTTTACCGGCCAAGCGCCGTATATTTCGCTGCTGTTGGCCTTCAGCTTCGGCTTTTACGGGCTGCTCAAAAAGCAGGTACGGGTGTCCTCGGCCGTTTCAGTCGCAGCAGAGGCGCTCGTGATGTCACCGCTGGCGGTAGGCTACATCCTGTGGCTGGAAAGTAGCGGCCAGGGCACCTTCGCTAGCGAGGGCATCGGCCACGCGCTGCTTTTGGTCAGCGCTGGCTTGATCACCGCGCTGCCGCTTCTATGCTTTGCGGAGGGAGCACGGACGCTGCGCTTATCGACGATCGGCATGCTCCAATACCTCACCCCCCATCATGCAGATGCTGTGGGCTCTCTTTGTTACCCAGGAGCACTTTTCGGCGCACCGCTGGATCGGCTTCGGCATCATCGGCGTGGCCGTTGCGATTTACGTAGCCGATTTGGTGCGCATGGCTAGGAGCGCTTAAGTTTCTCGCGGGCGGCGCGGGCACGGCGGCGCACCGCACGTTCTTCTTCCGCCCGCAGCGCCCAGCGCGGCATCACTGCGACGAGAAAGATGCCATAGGCACACACGATCCCGGAAAACACCAGCGTCATCGGTGTGCCGCCGGTAATAAGGCCGAAAAGAAGTGCAATGCCGCAGACCACCACCGCGGCCCAGGCGGCGATATAAGCAAACTTGTAGTTGGGCATCCACTGCGAAAAGGGCTGCTTTGAGGACATGGGCCTAGCTTACGATCGCCACAGCGCGCGACGCCGCAGTGACACCGCGAAAATCACGTGGTGGGCCCGGTTTCTACGAGGTCGGGCGGAGGCGGATCCCAGGGGTTGACCCAGCGCACGCCGCGGGCCGTGCGCTCGAAGCGGCCGTTGCGCGGCGGGCCGATGCGGTGGTCGTCGTTGCGACCGTTGTGATAGGCGCAGGCGGTGGTAAGGTTCTTCGCATTCGTCCACCCGCCACCGGCCCAGCTGAAGATGTGGTGGACCTGGCACTCATCGGCGGGCTTATGGCAGCCCTTGACTGGGCAGGTGGGATTTTCCGCCGCCGCCATCATGAACTGCTTCCAGGTTGCCCCGCGGCGCATGCGGTACAGGTTCACCGGGCCCTCCACGGGATGTAGCAGGTGATAAACCCCTCCTCGGCTAGCGCGCGCTGGGCTAATTCTGCACCGGTAATTTGAGCGCCATTGGTCATGGTCAGCACCACATCGTCGCTGCCATGGGCCACGCCGACCAACTTATCCAGCGGCACCACAACATTGGTGCGCACAATAGAGGTGGCGGTACTGGTGCCGGTGCGGAAGAAAGAGGCGACGTCGGCAAGCGAGCCGGCCTGCTGGTGAAGTTCTGCGATAAGCGCGGAAGGGCCGGTGATAGAAAGCGTCCATGGCTTTCCTGCGGCGCGGCGCCGCAGGCTCACGCCAGGCTTTGGATCGCGTGGCGCGCGCATCTCGCGCAGCTTCTTGCGGGCACGCCTGTCCATCTCCCGCGTATCGCAGGCGATGTGGGCAAGCTCAGCGCGCAGGGCCCAGGCGCGGGCTTGGGTGGGTGCGCGCCGGGCATGCTTTTCGATGACCTCCAGCGTCGGCAGCGAATGGCGGTTGCGGCGCGCCCCATCCACCGCGCGGCGTTGGCGGCGCCGAAAGCTGGTGGGACCAAAGTAGACCTGCGCGAGCTGTGCAATAGATTCCGCTGAGGCATCGGGCATGCCTGCGGCTGTAAGGTCCACAGAGGACGCGTCGGCAGCCTCGGCGAGGATGTCCATCGCCGAGTTGAGCGCCGCGATATAAGCCCGAATGTGTTCCATGCCCCTGATGCTAAAAGCGCTGCGTAGGCAATGCGCGCCGCAGGCCCCAGGAGGGCAATATTAGCTGGGAGGGCGGATGGCGAAGCTGCCCCAGGCGGCGTCGGCGGGCGCGGGTTCGACGGCGGCGACGGAGGGAGTGGAGGCGACGTCGGCAAGCTGGGCGCCCGTACCCCACACCACGGCGGCGCTCACCGCGCTGGGGCGCTGCCCGTAGGAGGCATCGATGCGGTCGAAGGCGCGCTGGATGACGGCGGCGCGGTCCTCGCCGGCGGTGGGCTCTGGGACGTCGATGGGGGCGGTGGAGTCAATGAGGATGGCGTCCATGCGCGGGGCCGCGGCAACGGCGGCCGCGGCGGCCACGGGCGGCAATTCTTCGTCGAAGGTGACAAGGGCGTAGGCAGGCGCGTCTGGAATATCGCTGCCGGACACGCGCGCTATATACTCCTCGCGCGATTCCCCATCCGGGCCGAGCTGGTCTCCTTGCACCTGCGAAGAAGCTTGAGTCCCCAAGGCACCGAAGAGGGCCAGCGCCGCGATAAAAAGTACCGCGAGCATTGCCAGGGCCGCTAGCCGACGCCGCCGGTAGACCTTCCTCATCCCCGCAAAACCTCCAAAGCGTGCTCGAGATCGGCCGGGTACGGTGCTTTAATCTCGAACCACTTACCGGTACCGGGGTGGGTAAAGCCGAGTTTTACCGCGTGCAGCCATTGGCGCTCGAGCCCAAGACGCTTGGCCAGGTTCGGATCCGAGCCGTACATAGGATCGCCCACGCACGGGTGCCCGGTTGCAGACATGTGCACGCGGATCTGGTGGGTGCGGCCGGTCTCTAGGTGCACCTCGTTGAGGCTGGCCTCGCGGAAGGCCTCGATGAGGCGGTAGTGGGTGACGGCCGCTTTGCCGTCGTCAAGCACGGCGAATTTCCAGCCCGACTTGGGGTGGCGGCCGATGGGCGCATCGATGGTGCCCTCAATAGGGTCAGGCAGGCCTTGCACGACGGCGTGGTAGGTCTTTTTCACGCTGCGGTATTTAAAGGCGTGCTTGAGCGCGGAATAGGCGCGCTCCGAAGAAGCTACGACCATCACACCGGATGTGCCCACGTCGAGGCGGTGCACGATGCCTTGGCGCTCGGTCGGCCCGGACGAAGCCACGGTATAGCCGGCCGCGCGCAGCCCGCCGATAACCGTCGGCCCGTCCCACCCCACGCTCGGATGCGCGGCGACGCCCACCGGCTTATGCACGCAAATAATGTCGGCATCGCTGTAGAGCACATCCATGCCCTCGACCAGCTCTTCGCGCGGCAGCAGCGGCTTTTCTGGTTCCGGCAAAAGCACAGACACCACGTTGCCGGCAACCAGGCGCTCTGACTTTCCCAGTTCCTGGGAGTCTACGGTCACGCTGCCTTCGGCGCACAGCTGCGCGGTGGCGCTGCGGGAGAGGCCGAGGAGTTTGGCTAGGGCGGCGTCGGCACGCATGCCCTCAAGGCCTTCGGGGATTGGAAAGCTCCGCATTTGCCTATTCATGCTCGGCCTTCCTTTCCTCCAGCAGCATGGCGATGATAAAGAGCACCACACCGCATGTAATGGCCGCATCCGCAATATTAAATACGGCAAAGGAACCGACCGAAATATAGTCCACCACGTGCCCAAACCAGAATCCGGGCGCGCGGAAGATGCGGTCGGCGAAATTCCCCAGCGCGCCGCCGGAAATAAGCGCAAGCCCCACGGCCTGGCCGGTATGAGTAATGCGCGGGGCGGCGATAGCCACGCCCACTACGAATACCAGCTGGATGGTGGTAAAAAGCCACGTAGAACCCTCCCCGCCCATGGAAAAGGCGGCACCTGGGTTAAAAAGCAAGGTAAACCGGAACCAGTCCCCTATCACCGGCAGGGGCTCGCCCTCCGTGAGGATGGAGAGCATCACTTGTTTCACGGCTTGGTCTATTAACGCCACGGCGATGACTACCGCAGCGATAAGTCCTGTCTTACTCCTTCGTTTTTGGCTCACCCGGTCTATTCTAAACCGGAGCGTCCGGTATTTTGGTAAGCGTGTTTCGAGTCAAAGTTTTTGCAGCCCTGACCACAGCCGCCGTTGCGCTTACGGCGTGTTCTTATGAGAAGCCGGGCCCCGCGGTGGAACAGCCCGTGGGCCTTACTATCGACGCCCCGCGAGTCACCGTGGACAATCCCGGCACTGGGGAGAAAAAGCGCCTAGAGTACCGCGATATCGACTCCACGCAGGACGTGAACTACCGCGTTACCGAGGGATTTTCCCAAGATCTGCTGAAAAAATCCGCGGCCGAGAAGTTTCAGGCCTCTGACGTCGATTCCACCACCACTACCCTGCCGCTATCGGCCAAGGTAGATAAGGCGAGCGAGGACGTTGAGGATCAGCTGCCGGCCACCCGCAATGCCTTTGTCACGGCCGGTGCCCCGGAAACTTCTGGGGACACCGACGTCTCCTCAGCTGAGGGATTCCAATTTGGCTGGCGCGGCCAGGATACCGGCCAGATGAATTCGCTGCGCTTGGCCGCGCCCCAAGACGCCACGGATGAAGCCCGCGGCTCCGTCGAGCAGGCAATTATGAAGCTAACAGCCCTGCCCGTGGTTTTCCCCACCGATGAGGTAGGCAAGGGCGCGAGCTGGACGGTGGATTCGCGCGTAACCGGCGAGTCCACTTTGCTGCAAACGACTCGCTATACGGTTGATTCCATCGATGGGGACCGCGTGAAGCTCAACGTGGAGGTACAACAGCGGCCGTCGCTAGGCGCACTGTCCTTTGAGGGACAAGCCCAAGGCACGGAGCTGGAGGACAAAGAGCTCAACGTAGTGGACTCCAGTACCCAATCCAAGGGCAGCATCACGGTGGATCTGACCAAACCGCTGCCCGTGGGCGGTGATGTGTCCTTTGACACGAAGGTCATTTATGGCACCGCCGGCTCGGATCTGCGCGTGGTGCAGTCGAGCCTGACGGAGCTGAACTTTTCCTAGTTACTCAGCCGGGGCTTCTACAGGGGCCTCGGCTGGGGCCTGCTCGGCGCCGGCGGCGGGGGCATCGCCTTCGGCAGGGGCCGCATCCCCCTCGGCCGGAGCCGGAGCCGGGGCGGAGGCACCCGCACCGGTATCCGCGCACATCTCCGGAACCTGCTCTGGCGGCACGGTGTTTTGGATGAGAGTGCAAGCCCATGCCTTCGAAAGCTTCCAGGTACCATCTTCGTAGACGAATTCCACCTGGTCCGCGGTCTGCTGCTGGCCGTCGGCGGTAGTGAAGTTCACGGTGGTAAGCACGGACTGTGGGTCATAGCCAGGCAGTACGGGATCGACGACCTCAAACTCAGCGCCGGATTCCTCCTTGGACTTTGCCATGGTGTCGAAGATTTCCGGCGCGGTCTCGCCGCCCTGCACGGTGGCGGTCTTTTCCTGCTCAGAGGCGTTCGGGTCGGTGGCCTTGGCCAAGATCGCGTTGAGGTCCGCCGGGGACGGCAGCGCCGGGGCTGCGGAATCGCCGTCGGAGGAGGCGGATTCCTGCGTCTCGGTGTTGGTTGCGGCGGTATCGTCTTGCTCGTCGTCGGAAGAGCAGGCGGCCAGGGCGGTGACCGCGGTCAGTGCGAGGCACGCGGCGCTAAACTTGCGGAATTTCACTTCTAACTCCTCACGTCTGGGTTCTAAACTCCCATCAGTTTACAGCTGCACCAGCTTTTTCTGGGCTGCGCCGCCGCGTGGACCGAGATTTCTTTAACCTGGGGTGCATGTCCCGACTTGCTCTGATTGCCACCGGTGGCACAATCGCGTGCACCACCGTGGCCGATGGTTCTTTGGTTCCCACCATCTCTGGCGCGGATCTCGCCGCCGATACCGACGCCGAGGTGGTGGAGTTTCGCCAGCTCGACTCCTCTTCTATCACCTTGGCGGACCTCGATGAGCTCATTGCGGTGGTCAATTCGCAAACGGCGCGGGAGGATATTGGCGGCGTCATCATCACTCATGGCACCGACTCGATGGAAGAGACCGCATTGGCGCTGGAGATCTTCTGCGGCGGCACAAAACCCATCGTGCTCACTGGCGCGCAGCGTTCCTACGATCACCCCGAGGCCGACGGACCCAACAATCTGCGCGACGCACGCGATCTTGCCGCGAGCGGGCAGCCTGAGGTCTTCCTCTGCTTTGGCGGTGAGACCATTCCGGCGCGCGGTGCACGCAAGCGGCACACCAGTGACCTGCGCGGGTTCGAATCTATGCACGTTCCCGGCACCACCCCGCACATGGCCCCCGCCCCTCTAGCGCCGCACCCGGTAGAGATTATCTCCGCCTATCCGGGGGCTGGCCGCCTGCTGGTTGATGCCACCGTAAACTCCCCCGCCGCCGGACTCATTATTGAGGCCATGGGTTCTGGAAATATGGGCGAAGAGATGGGCCGCGCGCTTGCCGACGCCCTCCACGCCGGCCTCCCCGTCGTCATATCTACCCGCACGCCCTACGGCCCGACGGCGCTGGCCTACGGTGGCGATGGCGGTGGCGCTAGTCTCGGGAGACTTGGCGCCATCAGCGCCGGCTATTTCCGCCCCAGCCAGGCGCGAATTTTGCTCGCGGCGGCGCTGGCCACCGGCACCGATCCCGCGGAGCTCTTTGTGCAGGATTAACTGCACCTGACGGTTAGGATTCGCTGTTGAGCCAGTCTTGCCAATCGAGCGAGTCGAGCGGATCCGCAGGAACGAGCGCAGGATCATCGGCCGCAAAGGATTTGGTGCGTCCGGGCCCCGTCACACGGGTTTCAAAACGCACGCTGACCACCCCGTGGCCAGCTCCTTGGATCCAACCGTGCCCGTAGTCGGGATGGTAAACGTCTTGCGTTGCGTGCCAGTGGTTATCGGTTTCTTCTTCCACAGTCAGCGTGGCTAGAGGCGCAGCGGGGCCGGGCGCCGTGTCATCACTGATTCCGTTTTCATAGTCCGTATCTGCCGGCGCAGGACGCACGATCTCGCGATCTAGCTCTGGGAAAAGCACGTCTTGGCGTGCGTTTTCTAGGCCGGAATAGCTCACCCCCACTAGGCGGATAGGCCCCAGCTCATCTGGGTAGCGGGCAAGCTTGAAAGCGGCGGCGGTGAGCACGGCGGCGTCGTCAGTCGCGTACGGCAAGGTGGTCGACCGCGACTCGATGTGGAAATCCGCCATGCGCAGCTTCACCGTTACCGTGCGAGCGCCGCGCCCGTCCTTGAGCAGGCGACGATGCGCGCCTTCCGCTGCGCGGGCTATAGCTGCATCGACCTCCGGGGCGGTCTGCAGATCCTTCGGGTAGGTGTGCTCGGTGGAGATCTGTTTTGAAATAGCGCGCGGCGCTACCTCGCGGTCATCGATGCCGCGGGCCAGCTGCCACAGCTGCAGCCCCACCACGCTGCCGATGGAAATTTCTACTTCCTTGCGCGTCATTGCTGCAAGCTGCCCAATTGTCTCCACCCCGATGGACTTCAGCTTCGCTCCGGTCACTGGGCCGACGCCCCACAGCTTGCCCACCGCCAGCGGGTGCAGCATATCTAGCTGACGCTCTGCAGGGATGACGAAGGTGCCATCTGGTTTCGCCTCGCCCGATCCAATCTTGGCAAATTGCTTGCCCGAGCCCGCACCGATGGAACATGGCAGCCCCGTCTCCTCTCGAATGCGCGCGCGCAGCTCATCCGCCCAACGCTTGACCTCATCCGCGCTCGCTCCTTCGAGGGCGGCGGGTTCCATGAATGCCTCGTCGATGGAAAGTTGCTCGATGACCTCCACGTGTTGCGCAATGATTTCAAAAACACGACGCGAAGCCGCCGAATAGACTACCCGGCGCGGCTGCACCACCACCGCGCGCAATCCGACGAGCTGCTGCGCACGATACATCGGCATCGCTGAGTGCGCGCCGTACACGCGCGCCTCATAGGAGGCTCCGGCTACGACGCCGCGTCCGCTAGTCCCGCCCACCAATACCGGGCGCCCCTCCAGCGTAGGCCGAGTCAGCTGTTCGACAGATGCAAAAAATGCGTCCATGTCGATGTGTAAAACCCAGCGTTGCATGCGGCCCAGTCTAATAGGCGCACAGCCACATGCACTCCTTAGTGTTTGCGTGCCGTTAATTGAAGCTTTTACTTCTCTCCATCTCATCGTCACTCACACGCAAGGTCATGAATTTATCTTTTCAAGGACCGTTCCACACCGCTCCGCGCTCCCTAACGCGGCCGAATCGACACCGCTGTCTTGCATTGCACTACTGGATTCACCCAATGGAGGGATCAACCTTGTGAGTTCGACAGCTTAAAAATCACAGTCGCGGCCAGCAAACACTGGAGGGCAGCAATCCAGCCGAAAGGCAAACCATGCTCGGTAGCATCTTCGTCTTTTCAGATCTCCACTTGGGCCGCCCCGGCACCCCAGGGTTGGATTGGGCCCTGCAAGAACTAGAGACCGCCGCAAGTCTGGGTGCCACAACCTGCGTCTGCCTAGGCGATATCATCGACCGCAACGCCGACGCAGCCGAGTTTGTGCCCCAAGCCCGCACAGTTATGGCGCATGCCGCCAAACTATTCGACGAGGTCCATTTCATTTCCGGCAATCACGATACCCACCACACCCTGGACTTCCCGCCCGAGGTCACGGTCCATGGCTCGCAGGTGCATACCTTCCAGATAGGCACAACCACGGTTCTTACCGCAGCGGTGGCAACCGATCCGGACCCGCGCTGTCTCCAGCTTCCGCCGCGCCCTAGCGACGGCCCCTTCCTCGGCCTCTTACATTCTTCTGTCACCGGCGAGTTTTCCAAAGGCACCTGCCTGCCGCTTTCCGTGGCTCAGCTACAGGCGTGCGGCGCCGATGCCTGGATCCTTGGGCACGTCCACACCCCGCACGTGCTTGCCGACGCCC
Organism: Corynebacterium curieae; assembly: GCF_027570035.1. Classification (GTDB taxonomy): domain Bacteria; phylum Actinomycetota; class Actinomycetes; order Mycobacteriales; family Mycobacteriaceae; genus Corynebacterium; species Corynebacterium curieae. The sequence goes on from NZ_JAKMUU010000001.1 coordinate 456,022, forward strand.
CCTTCATCGGCTGGGTCGGCATGGGCCACGGCTTACTCTTCAACCCGAATACGCGCCACGTCACACGACTGCATAACTAGATTCTTTCCCCACAAAGCACCACTTCACGTTTGCTTGCATGCAAGCTTGCATGCAAGATGAATGCATGTCCAATGAACGAATGCAACCCGCTGCGGAGCGCGCCTATATCTTCGTTAAAGACAAGATCATTGACGGTGCCTTCGAGCCTTCGCAGATGCTCTCGGAGGCATCCCTTGCTACGGAGATGGGCATTAGCCGCACTCCGATGCACGAGGCCTTCCTGCGTCTCGAAGTCGAAGGGTTTTTACAGCTCTACCCCAGGCGGGGCGCCCTCATCGTGCCGATTAGCCCGCAGGAAATACGCGAGGTCTATGAGGCGCGCCTGCTGGTGGACCGGCATTGCGCAGAAAGAATCTGTGCTTTGCCTGATGCCGAACGCGCGGACATTGCCGATGACCTCGATGCGACAATCGCGGAGCAAGATACCGCGCTTGATGGCGAGGATCTGCACGCATATACGCATCTCGATGCCCGTTTCCATCAGATCATCATGGACGGCGGCGGCAATAGCCTGCTAGCCGGTCTAGGCCACCAGCTGCGCGAGCGCCAGCAGCGGTTTACTGCCACGGCCATTGGCCGCAACGTCGCCCGTGCCCGCACCTTCGTGGATCAGCACCGCACGCTTGCCGATGCCCTCCGCGCCGGCGATCTCGAGGCCTACTTCTCCGCATTGGACACCCACCTAACCAACTCAAAGAATCAACTATGACTGAAACCTTTTCTAAGAACGCATGGTTCCCCGTCGCCGGCAGCATGGTCGCTGTGGCGTGGGGCGGCAATGAGTTCACTCCACTCTTGGTCATGTACCGCGAGCAATCTCACTTCTCGCAGGTCACCGTCAATGGCCTCTTAGCCGCCTACGTCCTCGGTATCGTGCCGGCGCTGCTCATCTCTGGCCCGCTTTCAGACTACATCGGGCGCCGCCCCACGATGTTGCCCGCTGCTCCCCTATCGCTCCTGGGCTCATTCCTGCTATCCATCGCACCGAATGAGCCTTTAGTCATTGCCGTGGGCCGCATCCTGTGTGGCTTAGCGTTGGGCATCGTTATGGCAGTCGGCTCCACGTGGGTAGCAGAGCTTATTACCCGCGCCGGCGGTGATCCCGCAGCCGGCCCACGCCACGCCTCCATGTGCTTGACCTTAGGCTTCCTGATCGGCGCGGGCCTCGCTTCGGTGCTGGCGCAATGGGGCCCGTGGCCAACTCACTTGGCCTATATCCTGCACATCCTCCTTACCGTCGCTACTGCCGTTTGGCTGATGAAAACGCCGGAGACCCGCCCGCCTCGTGGCGCAACGGTGAAAGATACCTTCCTCGACCTGAGCATCCGCGATATGCTGCGTATGCTGCATATTCCCTCTGCTGCCCACCGCCGCTTCGTGCGAATTGTTCTTCCGGTAGCCCCGTGGGTCTTTGGTTGTGCTGGTGCTGCCTATGCCCTCCTTCCCCAGCTTCTTTCCAAATCCGCCGGCGATGCCCCCATCGCCTTTTCCGGACTCATGACCGTTATCACCTTGGGCTGCGGCGTCGGTATCCAGATGCTTGGCAAGATTATTGATACCAGCCGGTCCGCCCGCGCGTCGGCCGTTGCCATGGGGGTTATCACCGTCGGCACGGTCCTCGGCGCGGTGGCCTCGCACACCCGCTCGCTGCCGCTCGGCATCGCCGGCGCAGCAGTAATGGGTGCAGGCTACGGCCTTGCACTGGTCGCCGGACTTTCCGAGGTCCAGCGCATCGCCCGCGCAGAAGAACTCGCTGGCCTTACCGCCGTCTACTACTCGGTGTCCTATACCGGCTTCTTTATCCCCATGGCCTTCAGCGCACTCGCCCCGCTGCTCGGCTTTACCACCCTTTTCCTCATTGGCGCTGTGCTCGCACTGTGCTGCCTGGTTAACGTGGTCCTCGGCTGGCGCGCCCACCTGCCCGGCCCGGTCCGTTAAGTCCTATCACTCATAAAAATTGCCCAGCCATTCCGGCTGGGCAATTTCTTTTAGGTGGTGGCGAGCGTGCTACTGCTTAACGACGGTCGCACTAACCCCCTTCACTACCTCGTGTACCTCTGCGCTATCCAGCGCCTCGGTGGTCACCTGGAAATCGGTGGCGAGTACCTCACCGGCGATATGATCGGCGTGTCGCTCTGCCCAGGCCTTCTTATCCTCTGGGACAGAAAGTACGGCAGCGATGCGGTCAGAGACCTCGAACCCGGAAGCCTTACGGGCGTCCTGCAAACCACGAATGACGTCTGCGGCCCAGCCCTCAGCCTCAAGCTCTTCGGTCACTTCAGTATCGAGCACCACAAGACCGTCGAGGCCCTCGATACGCGCGGTCGACTTCGGATTCGCCGCCTGCAAGCGCTCGGTGTACTCATCTGGGCCAAGCACTATATCGCCATCGACCACGACTTCCTCGCCGCGGCGCTCGTAGTTGCCCGCCTTGAGATTCTTGATGGCGCGCTGCACGTCCTTGCCCAGGCGCGGACCTGCGACCTTGGCATTGCAGACTACCTGGAAGGTGCCCACCGAATCGACGTCGTCAGTAAGCTCGACCTCCTTGACATTGACCTCGTCGCGGATGATATCGGCGAAGTCCGCCAAGCGCTGTGCCCCCTCCAGGGCTACCGTCAGCTTGGGCAGCGGCAAGCGATTGCGCAGCTTATTGGACTTGCGTACCGAAGACGCCGCCGAAGCGACTGCGCGGGTCGCATCCATCGCGGATACAAGATCTGCATCGGACGGGTAGTCTGTGGCCTGCGGGTAGTCCGCTAGGTGCACCGAACGCTCGCCGGTCAGTCCCCGGTAGATAACCTCTGCCACGTGGGGCAGCAGCGGCGCCACCACGCGAGTCACTGTCTCCAGCACTGTATACAAGGTGTTGAAGGCCTCTGGATGAGCATCCTCGCCCTCCCAGAAACGCTCGCGGGAGCGGCGCACGTACCAGTTGGTCAGGACGTCGGCGAACAGGCGCACTTCTTCAGTAGCCGTGGCAATATCGGTATCGGCAAGCGCCGCGTCCACATTGGCTACGACATCGTGGGTCTTGGCCAAGATATAGCGGTCGAGAACATGCGTGGAACTGGTGTCGAACTTTGCCTCCTTCTCTGCGTAGAGCTGCAGGAAGGTATAGGCATTCCAGATTGGCAGGATGGCCTGGCGCACGCCCTCACGAATCCCCTGCTCGGTCACGATAAGGTTGCCACCGCGCAGGATAGGCGAAGACATCAGGAACCAGCGCATGGCATCCGAACCATCACGGTCAAAGACCTCGTTGACGTTCGGATAATTGCCCTTGGACTTCGACATCTTGAGACCATCGTTGCCCAGCACGATGCCATGGGCCACGACCTTCTTATACGCCGGACGATCAAAAAGCGCAGTGGACAGTGCATGCATCACATAGAACCAACCACGCGTCTGACCGGAGTACTCCACGATGAAGTCAGACGGCGAGTGAGTTTCGAACCACTCTTTATTCTCAAATGGATAGTGCTTTTGCGCAAAAGGCATCGAACCAGACTCGAACCAGCAGTCCAGCACGTCCGGCACGCGGCGCATCATCGACTTACCGGTGGGATCATCCGGGTTCGGACGCACCAACTCATCGATGTGCGGGCGGTGCAGCGACTCTGGGCGTACGCCGAAATCGCGCTCCAGCTCATCCAAGGAGCCGTAGACATCCATGCGCGGGTAATTGTCATCATCGGACATCCACACCGGGATAGGCGCACCCCAGTAGCGGGTGCGAGAGATATTCCAATCGCGCGCGCCCTCGAGCCACTTGCCAAACTGGCCATCCCGGATGTGCTCCGGCAGCCACTCGATGTCATTGTGGTTGAGCTCCACCATGCGATCGCGGAACTCGGTCACCTTCACAAACCAGGCCGGCAGCGCCATGTAGATAAGCGGCTCGCCCGAGCGCCACGAGTGCGGGTAGGAGTGTTCAATGGTCACGTGGCGCACCACTCGCCCAGCAGCCTTCAAGTCTTTGATGATGTCCTTATTCGCATCAAAGACCAGCTGGCCTTCATACGGCGGTACCTGCGCAGTAAACTTGCCGTCTTCATTTACCGGGATAACCAGCTCGATATCGTACTGGTTCGTAGTATTCATATCGTCTTCACCAAACGCAGGAGCCTGGTGAACCACGCCGGTGCCGTCTTCGGTGGTGACGTAATCAGCAATCAATACCTGGTAGGCATTGCGCAGATCCGGGAAGAAACCAAAGATGGGCTCATAGGTAAATCCCTCGAGCTGCGCACCGGTAAACGTCTCCTGTACCTCGGCCTCACCCAGTTCTTTCTCCAAGGTGGACAGCAGGTTTTCCGCCATGATGAAGGTACGGTCTGCGAAATCACCCTCAGTGGCCTTAAACAGCACGTATGTGACCTCCGGGTGGACTGCCAATGCCTCATTAGAAGGCAAGGTCCAGGGGGTGGTGGTCCAGGCGAGGAAGGCGGCGTCGGCAAGCGCGGGGTGCTCTGCCAGTGTCTTTTCCGCCGCGCTTCCCTCACGCGCCCCCTTCACTGGGAAGGTAACCGTCAACGTCGGATCCTGGCGCATCTTATAGGAATCATCCAAACGGGTCTCCTGGTTAGACAGGGAAGTATGCTCGGCCCAGGAGTACGGCAGGACGCGGAAGCCCTTGTAGATAAGCCCCTTGTCATAAAGTTCCTTGAACGCCCACATGACCGATTCCATGTAATTGATGTCCATGGTCTTGTAGCCGTTTTCAAAGTCCACCCAGCGGGCCTGGCGGTTAACGTAGTCTTCCCACTCGTCGGTGTACTCCAACACGGACTTGGCGCAGTACTCGTTGAACTTTTCCAAGCCCATATCTTCGATCTGTGCCTTATCGGTAATGCCCAGCTGCTTTTCCGCTTCCAGCTCGGCGGGCAGGCCGTGGGTATCCCAACCGAAGACGCGAGGAACGTAATTGCCAGCCATGGTGCGATAGCGCGGGACAATATCTTTCACATAGCCGGTCAGCAGGTGACCATAGTGAGGCAAGCCGTTAGCAAATGGAGGGCCATCATAGAAGATGTACTCGGGGCAGTCCTTGGTCTTTTCTAGCGAAGCATGGAAGGTATCGTCCTGCTTCCAGTACTTCTGGACTTCCTCTTCCATATCTGGAAAGCGGTGTGAGCCGCCGGTCATGTCAACCTTGGGGTAAATCTTTTTCGCCATCATTATCCTTCACTCTTAACTCGGTGCAGGGACGCGCCTTTAAGGCTCGCGGTACCACCCTGCTTGAGCCCGAAGGCTCCGCTTCGTTTCGGTGAAGGAGTTGACGGTCCCACCCGTTCAGTTCTACTGGGCCCGAGGGCTGTTCTTCTGAATTACTCCCCGGTGATGGCCGGATCATCGCATGTAGGTCATAGTATAGCGCCCGATAATCTTCGCGCACAATAAGTTATCCACAGGCTAAAAATTTTCTCTTGTGGGGGCTTGCGCAGGACAATAAATTATGAGTCGTGAACGCGCTTGATACGTACCTCGCAGCCATGGCACCCGGGATGGACATCGTCCTCGGGTGCGCAGGCATGTCTGAGGACGACCTCTGCGCGCGGGGCGCCGCCGAAAAGACGGCCCGCGAGTTGGCATTGTTGAAGGAGGCGTACTGCGGCACGACCAAGTTCACTAGGAAGCGGCGACGCGCAATCGAAGGCGCTCAGCACAATGGACATTCCATTGTTGCTTTATCCATCATCGAAAAATATGCGCGGAAGATGCCTACGCTTTTCGACGCCTGGGTTCTCCGCGAACAACTGTGCACCACCAAAGCTACAGCAGGGGCGCTAGAAAAGCTGGCCCAGTCCAAGGTCCCGAAGAAAAAGCGCAAAGTAAAGCCGGGCGTGCGGATCATCCGCCGAAAGGATGCACCGTGGACGCTTGCGATCGACGGCTCGTCATCGTTTATCGCAAATCTCCACGCGGCAGTGGAGAATCAAGACAAAAAGCCTCTGGACGTGGTGGAAGATACCTTCTTCGACAGCGATACGGCGCAACGAAGCACCGTGGTAACGAACGTTCTCGTGCGGATGGAAGACTACGTACGCATCGTCAACGGTGACGGTGAGGAAATCACCCTGCAGATGACCAACGGGGCGACGCTTACGGGTGCGCAGTACCTGCGCCGCACGCTTAAAGAGCATGGGTTTATCACCCTAGTAAGCCCCTATGAAGGCGCAGTGAATCTGTATCGCACGCAGCGTTTTGCCAACGCCAAACAACGGCTAATGGCGGGCGCAGAAAATCCCGTCTGCCCCTGGCCGCGATGCGCTAAGCCTGCCGACGAATGCCAAATTCACCATTTGGAGCCGTGGTTGCACGGTGGATTGACCAACATCGCGAACTTATCCACAGCCTGCGCCTACCACAATGGCGCCAATGATGACGATCCCAATGCCCCACCATTGCGCGGGCGGCTTGCCCGAGAAAACGGACAGATTCGGTGGCAACCGCCTGACCGTTAGGACTCGCCCGCGAGATAAGGCGCCTTGTGCGCCTTATTGGCGTGCCTCAAAACAAGGTGCGGAGCTTGCTGCTTAGTCCTCGCGGAGGGCAGCACGCAAAGACTCCTGCTCAGGATTTTCTGCTGCCCGAGCCTTGTCGGTGCGATGTTTATGCGCCCAGTCCAGGATGAAGCACACGAGTCCCAGACCAGCAGCGGCGAAGACAAGATAGAGCGACCAATCGGTTCCCGAAATGACAAAGTTCACCAAGGCCACGAATGCCACGAGGGCTAGAACTAGAGCGGCAACGAGCACGATGGTTCCTTTCGGCTGGGACGGGATGAGGCACGACTGTCTAAAACAACAATAGCGCCCCCGCCGCGGTGGCGGGGGCGCTAGGAAGTACGGGAGGGCTTAGTTATTGCCAGCCTCGCCGTTCGGTGCGGCGGTGCCGCGTGTTTCCAGCTCTTCCAGCTGGGACTCGAGCAGGGTCTTCAGGCGGGTGCGGTACTCACGCTCGAAGGTGCGCAGCTCGGAGATGCGAGCTTCCAGTGCGGTCTGCTGCTGCTTGACCGTGTTCATAACCTCGGTGTGCTTGCGCTCGGCATCGGCCTGCAGGGAAGCAGCCTTCTCCTCTGCCTGACGGATTTGAGCCTCTGCGCGGGAGGAAGCATCGGACTCGGTCTGCTTTGCCTTAGCCTCGGCGTCAGAAACCAGCTTCTTGGAGCGGGAATCTGCGTCCTGCAGCTGAGCATCGTACTTCTTTTGAGCCTCTGCCAGCTGAGCCTTGGAGCGGGAATCGGCGTCGGTTAGCTGCTTCTCAGCAGCAGTGCGTGCCTCAGACAGCATGGACTCGGACTCCGCGCGAGCCTCGGAGGTGAGGCGGTCTGCCATCTCTTGTGCCAGACCCAGAACGCGGGCGGCCTGCATGTGGGTTTCTGGGGTAGCCAGACCGTCGGCGGTCTGAGCTGCGCCGGCACCTGCAATACCTGCAGCTGCGGCACCAGCCTTGGAAGAACCAGCTGCAGAAGCGGACTTCTTCAGCTCGTCGTTTTCCTTCTTGGAGGCCTCGAGTTCCTTCTTAGCCTGTGCTGCCTCAGCGCGGGCTGCCTCTGCATCCTTCTTCGCCTGAGCAGCCTCCTCGCGGGCTGCCTTCAGGTCTGCGGAGGAGGAAGCAGCAGCGGAGCCGGACTCCTGTGCCTTGGAAGCTTCAGCCTGGGCCGACTTAACCTGCTCCTGCGCCTTCTTAGTCTCTTCCTTAGCGCGGGAGAGCTCAGACTTGGAATCCGCCAGCTTGGTTTCGTACTCGGCGCGCAGCTTGGCCTCAATCTCCTTGCGCAAGGCGGCCTCATCGGTACGAGCAGAAGCTGCGGTCGCGGTACCAGCAGCACCGGCACCAGCACCCGCCTTGGCCTGGGAGTTCAGGTCACTGACCTGTGCCTGCAGGTCTTCGTTTTCATCCTGCAGCTGGGCAAGGGCGTCTTCTACGAGGTCGAGGAACTGATCCACCTCATCTTCGTTGTAGCCGCGCTTGCCAATAGGCGGCTTGCTGAACGCGACGTTGTGAACATCAGCTGGTGACAGTGGCATGTCTTCTCTTCCCCTTCAGGTTGGTACAACCCCGGAGGTTCCAGGGCCTTAGGAGCTGCGGTTCGGGCTTAGCTAAACCTTCCCCACAAAGGTACATGTGGTTCATAATACGGGTTATCGCGATTTATCGTAACCAAACGCCCACAATAATCGACGCCCCGTCGAGTCTCAACGTTTACCACAGGTTTCGAGGCGACGGGGGTGCTAGCCCAAGAAAACGATTCGCAGAATAAGCGTGAGAATCGAAAGCAAAATAAAGAGCACGAGCACCGATACGTCGAGAGCTACGCCGCCCATTTGTAACGGCGGAATCAGGCGTCGCAATGCCTTGACCGGCGGATCTGTAATAACAAAGAGGGGCTCCGCCATGACCATAAACCAGCGTGGCGGGTTGAACTGCCGTGAAAAGGACTGGATCATCTCGATGATGATGCGGGCAATGAGTACCCACGTATAGATCCGCACGAGCAGGATAAGGATAATTCCGAGTTGTGTCACAATCACTGAGCCTATCGAATAAACCCCCGCAGGTGCCCAATCGGCACCCACGGGGGTCGGGTAAAAATAATTGCTTTAGCGGAGGCCGGCTGCGCGCTCGAGCTCGTGCTTGGCGATGTCCGCAGACTTCGGCACGATGGAAAAGACCTTACGCTCCGTGTCCATTCCCTTGGTAAGGTTGAGCATTCGACCCTCGAGGCCAAAGCAGAGGCCGGCGGCAAAGTCGATGAAGCGCTTAGCGGTAGCCTTTTCGGCGTCGGTAAGCTCAAAGACCACTGCGTCACCATCACGGAAAGGCTCGCCCACCTTGGCGGCATCATTGAAAGACGTCAGCGAAATAGCCACGATGGTCGGTACAAAATCCTCCTCTACCGGAGCAGACTCATAAGACTGCGGGGTCCGGCGTGGGGCGTAGGCGGAGGAGCTATTACCGGAGTAACGCGGCTCCTCGTTGTAGTAGGCATCGTCCTCTTCGATGTCCATCGGACCAAGACCGAAGAAATCCTTCGTCTTATCAATGAATGACATTTTTGGGTCTCCCTCTGACCTAAATTTGTACAAGTTCAAACGCGCAAAATGTGTCTGGTGTGACGCATGTGATTTACGCTGTGAAATGCGCTTTTGCGATATTTTTAACCTACTGGCCGCGGTCCCATGATACTGGTTCCGACACGCACGATATCGCTGCCCGCGGCGATTGCTTCGGCCATGTCCGCGCTCATTCCAGCAGACATTTTCAGCGGGCGGTTCAGCTCGGCAGATAGCCGATCGACTCCCTGGCGCACTCCGCGAAATACCTCACCCGCATCGGCGTCGAGCGGCGGAACAACCATGAGACCCGCGAGGTCGAGATGTTCCGCTCCTTCTACTGCATCCACAAGCTCACTGAGCGCGCTGGGGATAACGCCGCCGCGAGAGCCATCGCCGTCGGCGGAGACTTGAATGAAGACCGGCAGGTTGCCTTCGCGCTCGCCCCGTTCCTTTGCCAAGGAAACACCTCGCTCCAACGCGCGGGCGAGCTTCAGGGAATCGAGCGAATGGACGCTTGCCGCCCAACGGGCCACATGGTTGGCTTTCTTAGTCTGAATCTGGCCGATCATATGGAATCGCAGCTGCGGCAGTTCAGAGGCCTTAGCACGGGCTTCTTGCTCCCGATTTTCGGCGACATCAGTAACCCCTAGTTCGGCTAAAAGGGCAATATCTGCAGCCGGATGAAACTTCGTCACCGGTAGCAACTCCGGCGTCTTGCGATCCGCCCGCTCCGATAGCCGGTGAATTTCGGCGCGAGTAGCCTCAAGATTTTCTTGTAACTGTGTTTTACGGTCCGCCATCACTTATCCTCCAACCAAATCAGTCCGGCTTGGCGGCCGGTGATGCCTTCGCGGCGATAGGAAAAGAAATCTTCGTCTTCAATGGTGCAGCGAGGGTCGGATTCAATCGCGGTGATACCTAGCCCCATGAGCTGGCGAATCAGCCCTGCGCGCACATCGATGCCCCACGTGCCTTTCGACGTCCTAGTCTTGGAGCCAGGCAGCCGGCGCTCCACATCATCGGCCATCTGTTCCGGGACCTCGTAATTCTTTCCCGAAGCGGCTGGGCCCATGACTACTTGGATGCACTCAGGTTGAGCCCCGAGTTTCTGCATTTCGCGCACGGTATTGACCACAATGCCATTGCGGGCACCCAAGCGGCCGGCGTGAGCGGCGGCGATGACGCCAGCGGCGACGTCGACAAGCAGAAGCGGCGTGCAATCTGCAACAAGGACGCCCAAGCCCAGGCGGCGCTGGGTAGTAACAATAGCGTCGGTGGCTGGCACGGGCTCATCCTGCGGACCATCAATAACGGTGACGGTATTAGTGTGCAGCTGCTCCATCCACACGATATCGTCCACGCCGGTCACACGCTTAAGGCGATCGCGGTTAGCAGCTACCGCGGCGGGGTCATCGCCGACATGGTGCCCCAAGTTGAAAGAGTCATATGGAATAGCAGACGCCCCGCCGGCACGGCTGGTAAAAACCATGCGGACGGGGCGTTTGGTGCGATGTTCCTCGTTTACTGGCATGCACACCAGCGTAGCGCTTTGCGCTTAGCGCATGAAGGAAGGCACGTCGAGGTCGTCGTCGCCGTCATCATCGCGGCGCTGGGATGGGCGGGACAAACGGTAATCATCGCGGCGCTCCTCGCGGGAGAAACGGTCAGAGTTGGTGAACAGACCGCTGGACTCGGGGCGACGCTCCTCGGCCGGGCGTTCTGGAGTATAGCGCTCACGGTCTTGGCCGGCGCGCGGCTCGTAGGAGTGGCGCGGGGAGTAATCGTCCTGTACCGGCTGAGCGGCAGCAGGCTGTGCCGGAGCTGGGGTGACGGGCTCTGCCGCTTCGCGCTGACGGTTATCAAAAAGGGAACCCGGCTTGCGCTGCTCCTGCTGCGGCTGGTGCTGTGCCGCGGCTTGGGCCATATTGGCCTCGGCGTCGAAGCCGGTGGCGATGATCGTGATGCGGATTTCATCGCCCAAGGTGTCGTCGATGATGGTACCGAAGATAAGATTGACGTCTTCGTCGGCACGCTCTTCCACCATGGAAGCCGCGGCATTGACCTCGTGCAGGCCGAGGTCGGAACCACCGGCGATAGAGAGCAGCACGCCCTTGGCGCCTTCCATCGTGGATTCTAGTAGCGGGGAGTTAATGGCCTGTTCGGCAGCGGTCATAGCGCGGTCATCGCCGCGGGCGGAACCGATACCCATAAGCGCAGAGCCGGCATCGGACATGACGGAGCGGACGTCAGCAAAGTCGACGTTGATCATGCCCGGAATGGTGATCAGGTTGGTAATACCCTGCACACCATTGTGCAGCACCTCATCGGCAGCGCGGAAAGCTTCGACGATGGACAGCTCTTCCCCACCGAGCTGCATCAGGCGGTCATTCGGGATGACGATGAGGGTATCGCAGACCTCACGCAGCTCCTCGATGCCAGACATGGCCTGGCGGGTACGGCGGGCACCCTCGAACTTGAATGGGCGAGTAACCACGCCGACGGTCAGGGCACCCATCTTTTTCGCGATGGACGCCACTACCGGAGCGGCACCGGTGCCGGTTCCGCCGCCTTCGCCGGCAGTCACGAAGACCATATCGGAGCCCTGCAGGGCGTCTTCAATTTCGGACTTGTGGTCTTCTGCAGAGGTCTTGCCTACCTCAGGGTTAGCGCCGGCGCCAAGTCCGCGGGTGGCCTCGCGGCCGATGTCGAGCTTGGTGTCGGCATCGGAGAAGATGAGGGCCTGAGAGTCGGTATTGATGGCGACGAATTGGACGCCTTTGAGGCCTTCTTCGATCATGCGGTTGACGGCGTTGACGCCGCCACCGCCGACGCCGACGACCTTGATATCCGCGAGATTGTTATTGGAAGAGATCATGTGAGTAGGTCTCACCTTTCGCTACTGTAAGTCTGCACGTGCATTAAACGAGGAATGTAATGCGTTCCGCCAAAGGCGAATCGCGTTCCTCTCCATCTTTAACGACAGCCGTGTAATTTTCACGCACATTTTCCGCGTGTCGAGACCCTCAAGTTCCACTTTAGAGTTTCTCACCTGCGGTTTTGTTAGTCACACCCGCATCATCCGCCCCATGTTGCGGGCAGAGAAAAGGCCCGTGCAGCGCACGCGCCTAAGCGGCACCGCACCGGGCCGAAAAGAGATGACAAGTGCGCGCGGGGGCACCCAGCCCCTATCCGCGGGTGGTGACCAACTCAGGGTTGGAGATATTCCACTCGCGGCCCTCCATCTTCAACACCGTGGCAAAAGCATGCGCCTTGTCCTCATCATTGGAGTCGCTCGCGCCCCAGAAGACGCGGCGGCCGTCCTTGGTGGTGAAGGTGAGAGAATATTGATTGGCCACCTCGAGTGTTGCGACCTGGTTGCGCACCTCGTCTGAGAGCGCTGCAATGGCGCGCACCGCGTCCTGGGTTTGGGAAGAACCGCTATCGACGGAACCAGTTACCTCAACCGCGCCGGCGGGGGGCTCCGCGGAAGTAAATTCCTCGCCTTTATCATCGATCAAGATGGGCTTATTATCGCGCTTTACAAAAGCCACGGCCTTGTGCTCGGCCACGTTAATGGTCAAGGTCGAGGGAAAATCGCGGGAGACGGTCGCCGAATCGACCCAATCCAATCCGGCCACACCGGAAGCTGCCTCGCGCGCATTGACGCGCAGCAAGTTTTCGCCCTCGGGGACACCGGCGGCCTCTTCTACCTGCGCCGGATCCAGCTGGTGGAGGCCTTCCACCTGGAAATTTCGCACCTTAAGGATGGGCACCGTCCACAACACGACTCCGGCGATGAGGGCAACCGCAACAACAGCAGCGACTATCCCGGCGATGAGCTTTGAGGATACGCGCACTAGTTTGCCCGCAATTCGTCGAGGATTTCTGCGGCCACCATAGTTACCGAGCCAGCGCCGATGGTCAGTACCACGTCTCCAGGCTCTACGATGGAGACGACGTCACGAGCGGCGGCGGAAAAGTCCGGCTCGAAAATAACCTGCATCTCGGCGGGCATCTTATCGGTAATGATGCGGGAAGTAATTCCCTCCACGGGCTGTTCCCGTGCGCCATAGATGTCGAGGACAACGGCGGCGTCGGCAAGCGAAAGCGCTTGGGCAAACTCGGAGTCGAATTCCATGGTGCGCGAGTACAGGTGCGGCTGGAAGCACGCGATGACGCGCCCGCCGTGGCCCTCAGCCTCAACCTTTGCGCGGGCGGCCCGCAGCACTGCAGCGACCTCGGTGGGATGGTGGGCATAGTCATCGAAGACGCGCACGGGTTTGCCCTGCTTGTCGACGCTCCCGCGGTACTCAAAGCGCCTGCGCACACCACTAAAACCAGCCAAGCCCTCGGCGATTGAGGCCGGCGTGCCGCCGGAGAGCACGCCAGCGATCAAGGCACCCAGTGAGTTCAGCACCATGTGGTGGCCTGGGATCTGCAGCTCGTAGCGTACGGTCTCCGCTACCCCAGGCAGGGTGAGCTTGACGGCGGTATCCATGCCCTCGGCGGTGGTCTCTTCGTGCACAAGCTCTGCGGCCAGCGGAACGGTGGAGGTCAGAGCCTTGTCCGGATAACCATAGCCCACAACGTTGATGCCGCGCCGAAGTGCACGCTCACCTGCTCGGGCAGCGTGCTCATCTTCCACGCAGACAACGAGGTAGCCGGTTTCCGGGGTGACGAGGTTAGCGAAGTCATCAAAGACCTGGAAATAGGCTTCCTCGCTGTGGAAGAAGTCGAGGTGATCGGGCTCGATGGTCGTGAGCACCGCGACGTCGGGGCTATAGCGCAGCAGGGAGGCATCGGATTCATCCGCCTCTGCAACGAAGGCCTCACCAGTGCCTCCGTGGGCATTGGTACCTGCGCGATTGAGCTGGCCGCCAATGGCGAAGGAAGGATCGAGGCCCGCATGTTGCATGGCGCTCACTGTCATGGATGTGGTGGAAGTCTTGCCGTGGGTGCCAGCCAGCAGCACTTGCTTGTGGCCCTCCATTAATGCGGCGAGCAGGTCGGAGCGCCGGATGACCGGGATATCGTTCTCCTTCGCGGCCAATAGCTCCGGATTATCCTGCGGAATGGCGGCGAAAGAGGTAACCACGACAGTGGGCAGTTCGCCGGAAAGACGCAGGTTTTCCGAGGCGTGCCCAATCGCGACCTTGGCGCCCATGGTGCGCAATACCTCTACTGGGGTGGAGTCTTTCACATCGGAACCGGTAACCACCGCGTCGCGGGCGGCAAGGATGCGCGCCAAGCCCGACATGCCGGAACCGCCGATTCCGATGAAGTGGACACGGCGGAGATCGTAGTGTGCGGGGTCGGTCATTTATTTATCCTTCCTTCCGGCGGCGCCTTCGGCCTCAAAAACGCGGGCGGCAATGCGGTCTGCGATGGTATTGGCTACATCCCCGGCACTGGCGTGGGCTGCGGCGTGCGTCATTGACTCGAGGCGCTTCTGGTCCCCTAAGATCCCGCGTACCTCAGAAATGAGGCGCTCCGAGGTCAGCTCCGCATCTGGGATTTGAATTGCGGCGCCGGCCTCGACCACCTCGCGGGAGTTAAGCGCTTGTTCACCATTGCCGTGCGGCAGCGGAATATAAATGGCGGGCAGGCCTGCGGCGGAGACTTCGGCTACGGTCATGGCGCCGGAGCGGCACACGACGAGATCGGCCACTGCGAGAGCGGAGCCCATGTCTTCGATATACGGCAGTGCCGCGTAGTTCGGGTGCTCTGCCGGCGGATCGTTCTTCTTGCCATAAGCGTGCAGAAGCTGGAAGTCCTTTGCCAGATCTTCCACCGCCCCAGCCACGGCGCGGTTGATGCTGGCCGCACCCTGAGAGCCGCCGGTAATAAGGATGATGGGGAGCTCAGCCAAGTTCCACTTGGTGCGCGCGTCTGCGGCGAGGTTTCCATTCGGGTCCTCCGCTAGGCTCGGACGCACAGGGATGCCTACGACTTCACCCGGCATGCCGGAGTCAGGGTGGGCGTTGAGGCCGATTCCGCCCATCTTCACACCAAGCTTATTGGCTATTCCGGCCAATGCATTGGTCTCGAGAACATAAAACGGAATGCCGAGGGAGCGCGCAGCAATATAGGCTGGCCCTGCAACGTAGCCGCCGGTGCCAAAGACGACATCCGCCTCGACGTCCTTGAGCACCTGCTTGGCCTCCCTCACCGCGCGGGAAAGGTTGAACGGCAATTTGAAAAGCTGCGCGTTGATTTTGCGGGGGATCGGCACTGGAGTAATCAAGCGAAGATCCACGCCGCGAGCGGGAATAATATCGCGCTCGAGGCCCTTTTCGGTGCCGAGCGCGGTAATGCGTGCGCCGTGGCGCTCGCGCAAAGCTTCGCCCACGGCAAGGGCGGGTTCAATATGTCCGGCGGTGCCGCCACCTGCGATGACGGCGGAAATAGGCGTGGAATTCATAGCCTAAAGGCTACCAGCGCCACCTAGCGATAGCGGCGCTCGGCGCGCGGATAGCGGCGGCCGGCTCCGGTAACGGGACGGCCAAAGCGTTCCTCGCGCACGCGGGAACGGGGCTCCTGAGGGCGGGCGTGGCGGCCCTGCTGCTTCTTTTTCGGCTTAGGCACCGGTTGCGGCTCGCCAATGAAAAAGAGGCGGTCGAACAGCGGGCGGCCGAAATTCTGCATTGCGGAAATCTGCATTGGCTCGTGGCGCGCCACGTTGCACAAGATACCCATCGAACCGATGGTTATGATCGCCGCAGTACCACCGGCAGAAATCATGGGCAGCTGAATACCGGTCACCGGCAGCAAACCGATGACGTAGCCGATATTCACGAATGCCTGGGTAACCACGCCGATGGTTAGCGTAGCGGCAAGCAGTGACTGGAACTGATTTTGCGCGCGCATCGCGGTGCGCAGCCCCACATAGCCTAGGGCAGCAAAGAGAACGATTACTAGCGCGCCGCCCCACCAGCCGAGTTCCTCGCCCACGATGGCGTAAATGAAGTCATTTTTTGCCTCGGGGAGGTAGAACCACTTGGCACGGGATTGGCCAATGCCAACGCCCCAAAAGCCGCCGTCGGCAAGCGAGAGAAAGCCCTGATAAGACTGGAAACCTGTGCCTTGAGTATCGGAAATATTGCCCACCAAGGCATCAAAATAGGTGTGGAAACGATTCGAGCGGAACCCACCCTTAAGGAAGATAAATATCAACCCTAGGACCCCGGCAACACCGATCGTCGCGGGAACTCGCCAGTCAACACCAGCGAAAATGAGGGTAAAGACAACCACGAGAGCAAAGGACAAGGCCATGCCCATATCTCCCTGCAAGGCAATGAGCAAAAACATCACGCCTGCGATTAGGGAGTACATCATGAAGGGATCAGTAAGCTTCAAGGATTTGTGCTCTTTATCCGCCAATACGGTCGCGCCAAACATGCCGACTGCAATGCGTGCGAGCTCCGAGGGCTGCAGGGAGAACGGGCCCAAGTAGATCCACGACTGCGAACCTACCTCCTCACGGCCGGTACCGACCCCGGGGATGAGCACCGCGATGAGCAAAATGATCGATAATCCCACGATCCACGGCACGCATTTGCGCAATGTATGCGGCGATACTTTCAGGCCAAGCCAGAAGGCAACGAGACCAAGAAAGACCATCGCACACTGCCGTAGCGCTTGATTCCACACGCCGCCGTCCTCGGTTAAAGAGGTGGCCATGGAAGAGGAAAAGACCATGAGCACACCAATGCCGATGAGCGAGAAAATGATGATGCGCAGCAGTTGATAATCAAGGCCGGCCTGCTGGCGGGCTTGCTCGCGCAGCTCGCGGACGCGGTCGCCCAAGCTCTTCGAGCGCGGGCGCTGCTGGGAGGTGGCCGTCATGTGTTCTCCTGATCCTTAATCTATGGCTCTAGCTGCGGGTAAGCTCTCGCGCGGCGGCCGCGAAGAAATCGCCTCTTTGAGCCATGCCGGTATACATATCCAACGATGCCGCAGCCGGCGCCAAAAGCACGGTATCCCCCGCCTCGGCGTGTTGCAGCGCCGCTTCTACCGCCGCATTCATGGCAGCTGCTGGGTCCTGGCTCTCGATAATGTCCACCGCTGCATGCGGTGCGTGTGCTGCGAGCGCGTGGGCAATCTCTTGCCTATCCACGCCCATGACTACCGCAGCCTTGATCTGGGCGGCGTGCTTGGCGACGAGCCCGTCTACCTCCGCTCCCTTCAACTGCCCGCCGGCAATCCATACGACGGAGTTGAGCCCTTTCAGCGCAGCGTCCGCCGCGTGCGGGTTCGTGGCCTTGGAGTTATCAATAAAGGAAATGCCAGAGGCCTGGTGGACCACCGCACCGCGGTGCCCAGCGACCGTATAAGCAGAAAGCCCCTCCTCAATGGATTGCGGGGCTGCACCCGCCAGCCGCGCGACGCTGGCCGCCGCCGCTGCATCCAATACTCCTGCCAGCCCCGCCGGCTCGATGCCCTCGGCGGAAGCTAAATCCTCGCGCCCTGCGGCAAGGCGGGATACGAGGCGCCCTGCGCTCACCCCGACTTCGCCCTGTTCGGGTTCGGCGGCGGTGAAACCATAAACGTGTGCGGTACCCGCGGCGTAGCTCACCGCTGCGGCGTCATCCTTGCCCACCACCGCGGCTTCACCAGATAGCACCTTGGCCTTGGCGCGGGCATAGGCATCGAAGGAGCCGTGCCAGTCGAGGTGGTCTTCCGCTAGGTTGAGCAGTACGCCGACATCTGGGCGAAGTTGGCTCGACCAATGCAGCTGAAATGAGGAAAGCTCGGCGCATAGGACATCGACGCGCGGGGTGGCCGTCAGGGCATCGAAAAGCGAAACGCCGATATTGCCCACCGCGAGTGCGCGCTTGCCGGTTCGGGCGGCGTCGGCAAGCATGATCTGCGCCAGCATTCCCGTGGTCGTAGTCTTGCCATTGGTACCAGTGACCACCAGCCAGGTGCGGGGCGCACCGAAGACGCCGGCGCGGTCCAAGCGATACGCCAGCTCCACATCTCCGATTACTTCTACCCCGGCCTCTTGGAAGGCAACCAGCAAAGGCGAATCTGGCCGCCAACCGGGCGAGGTAACTACAAGATCGAAATCCCCCTGTGCGGCGGACTCGGCGGATACCGTGGCAACCCCATAGTCATCCGCCAGCGCTTGCAACGCCAACTCATTGGAGTCCGCCACGGTGGTATCAACGCCGAGGCGCGCGAGCATGGCTACGCATCCACGCCCGGATACTCCCGCCCCGGCCACAAGCACTCGTCCACGCAACGAGGATGGCAACTCAGTCATCTTTTATCCTCTTTCCTCGATAAAGCTAGAAGGCGTTGGTCTTAGCCGCCGAATCCAACGGCGGAAAGCCAGTCGCCGTAGAAGATGCATACGCCGGCGATAGAGGCCATGGCGCTGAGCAACCAGAAGCGGGTGACAACCGCGGTCTCGGCCCAGCCCCCGTTTTCAAAGTGGTGGTGAATCGGTGCCATGCGGAAGAAGCGCTTACCGGTGCTGCGGAAGACAATGATCTGGATAACCACGGAGACCGTCTCGATAACAAAGATGGCGCCAATGATGATCATGAGCAGCTCGGTGCGAGTGGTCACGGATAGGCCGGCGACGAGACCACCGAGTGCTAGCGAGCCGGTATCGCCCATGAAGATCTTCGCCGGTGCAGCGTTCCACCACAAAAAGCCCAAGCAACCGCCCAGGCCGGCTGCGGCAAGCACTGCAAGGTCGAGCGGGTCGCGAACCTCATAGCATCCAGCAGACGGGGACACGGCGCAGGAATTGCGGAACTGCCAGAAGGAAATCAATGCGTAGGCGCCCATCACCATCGCGGTGGTGCCGGCAGCTAGGCCATCGAGACCATCGGTCAGGTTGACCGCATTCGACCATGCCGCAATGAGCAGGTAAAGAAAGACCAAGAAGATGATGGTACCGATGACGGCGCCGCCTACGGCAATATCGAAGGTGTCAAAATCCCGAACAAAGGAAAGGTTTGTCGATGCCGGGGTCAAGCCGTGCGAATCCGGGAACTGCAAAGCCAAGATGCCGAAGATAAGCGCGACGGCCAACTGCCCTACCAGCTTGGCGGTCTTATTCAGGCCTAGGTTGCGCTTCTTAAAAAGCTTGATGAAGTCATCGGCAAAGCCCAACCCGCCAAGGCCCATGGTGAGGAAATAGACCAAGAGGCCAGAGGGGCTAAATCCACCGTTTCCGGTCACGCGGGCATAAATACCCACCACAAGGTAAGCCACCGTAATTGCTAGCAAAATCGCCAGTCCGCCCATGGTGGGGGTCCCGCGCTTGCGCAGGTGCAGCTGCGGCCCGTCCTCGCGGATTTCCTGCCCCTTTCCTACGCCGGAAAAATACCGGACCAACATCGGAGTGGTAAATATCGCAACGAGGAAGCTGAGGATGCCCGCGATAATGATCTGAGTCATTGCTAGAGGTCTTTCTCCTTGTACTTAGTACTAACGGCGATTGAGCTGTTCTGCCACGCGCCACAGGCGCTGGGCATTTGATGACTTGATGAGGACTACATCTTTGGCCTCGCGCCCCGCCCAATCTTCGATGCCGGCGGGCGCTACCCTGATGATGTCTTCGACCGCCGCCGCAGCGGCGTCAACATCTGGGCTGATAGTAGTATTTATACCCCGCGCCTGAGCGGACTCGACCATGGCCCTCATATTCTCGTTGTCGCCCACGGCCACCAAGTGGTCAACGTGGTACTTCGACAAAACCTCTCCCAGCGCGCGGTGGGCTTCGATGGCCTCGCCACCCAACTCACCCATCTCACCGAGCACGGCGATGGCACGCGCATCTGGGCGGGCTGCAGAAGTATAGGCCAGCGCCGCAATCGCCGCGTGCATGGAATCGGGGTTGGCGTTATAGGAATCGTCGATGGTGGTTACTCCATCGCGGCGGGTGCGCACATCCATGCGGTGTTCTGAGGCATTCTGGTGCCCAGATAGCGCGTTGGCTACTACCTGCGGTTCCACGCCGGATTCAATGGCCGCCGCGGCCGCTGCCAAAGCGTTAGAGACCTGGTGTTTGCCAAAAACCTGCAGCTTTACCGGAAGCGGGTCCGTTCCCGGCACATGCAGCACAAACGAGGGGCGGGCGACGTCATCGAGCTGGATATCGCTGGCGTAATACTGGGCGTCAGAAGCCGGCGGCTTATTGGCCGAGTAGTAGACGACCTTGGCTGAAGTACGCGGTGCCATGCCAGCGACGAAGGGATCATCGGCATTAAGCACGGCGACGCCGCCCTCAGCGGCCGCGGGCAAAGCTTCAACGAGCTCACCTTTGGCTTGGGCAATGTTTTCGCGCGAGCCAAATTCACCCAAGTGGGCGGTGCCCACGTTCAGGACCACGCCGACGGTGGGTGCAGTAATGGTGGTTAGGTGGCGAATATGACCGATGCCACGGGCGGACATTTCTGCGACCAGGAAACGGGTGTGCTCATCGCAGCGCAGCGCGGTATACGGCAGGCCAACTTCATTATTGAAAGAGCCTGGAGGCGCAACGGTTTCGCCGTCTGCACGGAAGATGGTGGCCAGCAGATCCTTGGTGGAGGTCTTTCCCGCTGAACCGGTCACGCCGACGATTTCTAGGCCTTGCTCGGCGGTCAGGCGGCGGGTTACCTCCCGCGCGATATCAGAAAGCGCCTGCACTACCGCTGCGGCGGAACCATCCGCGTCGTGGGCATAGATATCGGCGTTGGCTGCATCACCAGTAACCTTGCCCTGGGGCTTGACGACGACCGCGGGAACCCCCACCGGCCGCGCCGCAAGCACCGCCACGGCTCCTTGTTCAATAGCCTTTTCTGCATAGTCATGGCCATCCACGCGGGCACCGGGCAGGGCGAGGAAGAGCCCACCCTTAGTTACTTTGCGGGAATCGAATTCGATAAAGCCGGTGACGCGCTGGTTCGGGTCTGCGACGCAATCGAGGCTGCCACCAGTGATTTCGGCAATATCGGCAATAGATAGTGGAATCATGTCTACTCCTTCGCATCCCTAAGGGTATCGCGGTGCGGCCTTCCAGCCAGCTTTTCCTCGATGGCGCGGGCCATTTCCTCGCGGTCATCAAAGTGCAAGGTCTTTCCGTTGACGAGCTGGCCTACTTCGTGGCCCTTGCCCACGACGATGACAGCATCACCAGGCTCGGCCCAATCAACAACCTCATCGATGGCACGGGCGCGGGAGCCTACCTCCCGGATATCGCCCTGCGGGGCGGCCTCGCGCGCGCCCTCCATCACCGCAGCGCGGATTGTGGCTGGGTCCTCGGAGCGCGGGTTGTCATCGGTAATCACGGTGAGGTCGGCTCGGCTGGCGGCGGCCGCGCCCATGATGGAGCGCTTGGAGCTATCGCGATCTCCGCCGGCGCCGACGACGATGCCGACGCGCCCCTTGGTTCCTTCCAACTGGCCGCGCAACGTATCAAGCACCGCAGCGATTGCAGCCGGCTTATGGGCGTAGTCCACCACTGCCACGAAGTCCTGCCCACGGTCGATGCGCTCCATGCGTCCGGGGACTGCGACTTTTTCCACGCCCACCAAAAATTCGGCGGGTTCCTCCCCTACAGCTGCGGCCATGCCGAGCGCCAGGCAGGCATTGGCGATATTGAACTCGCCGGGCAACGGCAGCCGGAACGAGAACTCAGCGCCGTCATAGTCCAAGGCCACTTCTTGTGCTCCGGTGGCTTCGGCAGCGGTTTGGCGCGCAGAAATGGTGGCTTGAGCGCCTTGGGTAGCAACCGTAGTCACTGGGACGCCCGCTTCCTTGGCGACGTCCCGCATACGCTCGCCCCACTCATCATCGATACAGATTACGGCTCGCTCGGCGGCCTGTTCGCCGGCAAAGAGCTTTGCCTTAGCCTGGAAGTAATCCTCCATGGTGGGGTGGAAATCCAGATGGTCCTGGCTCAAGTTGGTAAACCCACCGACGGCAAACCGGGTACCGCGCACGCGTCCCAGCTCGAGCGCATGCGAGGATACCTCCATCACCACGTGAGTAACTCCCTCGTTTTTCATACGGGCAAATAGCTCTTGCAAGGTCGGCGCCTCAGGAGTGGTCAGCGTGGTGGGCACTGGGTTGCGATTGATGCGGGTGCCAGTGGTTCCGATCAGGCCCACGGAGTGTCCTGCGTGTAGCAGGCCGGCCTCAAGCAAGTAACTCGTCGTGGTCTTACCCGAGGTGCCGGTCACACCAATAACGGTCAGGTCACGGGTGGGGTGGCCGTAAATTTCAGCGGAAATTGGGCCAAGAACGGCACGAATATCCTCAACCACCAAAACGGGGCGGGTTTCCTGCGCGGCGGTGAGAAGGTCGAGCCCGGCGGCGTCGGTAAGCACTGCCCCAGCCTTAGTATCGCGGGCAAACTGCGCGCCGTGCACGCGCGTTCCCGGCAAGGCCGCAAAGAGGGCCCCCTCGGGCAAGCGGGAAGAGTCCAGCCCACACGCGGAGACCTGCACCGAGGCATCACCAATAACACGCCCGCCGGAAAGCTGGGCCAGAGTATCCAAAGAAACGGTCATACTAAGCTCCTATTGTGCCCGCAGGGTCAGCCGCGGTGCTGGTTTCGAAGTCGGAATATTGTCACGGTTGAGCAGCCAAGAGGCGATATCGCGGAAGATCGGTGCTGCCGATTGGCCGCCACCACCATTGTCCTCCACACCGGACTTTGGCTCATCTAGCATCACCGCAACGACGAAGCGCGGGTCATTAGCGGGGGCGATACCGGCGAAGGTAATCCAATACGCGGAATTGGAATAAGCCCCGGTATTAGGATCCACTTTCTGCGCCGTACCGGTCTTGCCGGATAGCTGATAGCCCTTGAGTTGTGCATTGCCGGCCGTGCCGTTTTGCACGCCCGCCTCATCATCTTGGAAGACGGCGCGGAACATATCCACGGTAGTCTTGGCCGTTTCAGGGCTTACCACCTGGGTCTTTTTCGGCTCGTCGAGCTTTTCGTCCTTGCCATCGGGCCCCTTTACCGAGTCAATAATGCGCGGTTCAATGCGCTCGCCACCATTAGCCAAGGCCTGATACACACTCGCCATCTGCAAAGTGGTCCATGCTTGTCCCTGACCAATAGGAAGGTTGGCGAAGGTACCACCGGACCATTGCTCTAAGTCCGGAACGCTACCGGCAGATTCATTCGGCAGCTCTATGCCAGTGGTATTACCCAAACCAAACTTCTGCAGGTAGTCGGCATATTTCTCTTGGCCCAACTTATCGGCAATCATCAAGGTGCCAACGTTAGAGGACTTACCAAAAATACCGGTGGTGGTAAATGGCTCGGTGCCATGCTGCCAGGCATCGTTGACCGTTACCCCAGCCATATCGATGGAGCCGGGAACCTGGTGTACCTCATCCGGGGTGGTCACGCCCTCCTGCAATGCAGCAGCCGCGGTTACTACCTTGGCCACAGAGCCTGGCTCATACGGGTGGGAAACGCTGCGATTTTCGAAGTCTTTGCCCTCATCCAGCTGATCTTCAATATTCTTATTGGGATCCACGGTATCGGTATTAGCCATGGCGAGAACCTGGCCAGTAGCGGCATCGAGAACCACGGCCTCCGCGCCAGAGGCCTTGGAATTAGCCTTGGCCTTCTCCAGTTTCTGCTGCACGTAAGTCTGCAGATCGAGGTCCAATGTAAGGGTGACATCGCGGCCGTCTACGGTATCGACGACATCGCGCAAGGTACCCGGAATAACCTGGCCATCTGCGGATACATCCTCGGTGGACTGGCCATCGATACCCGTCAATTCAGTATCGCGCGCGGCCTCGAAGCCAAACTGACCATGGCCATCCATCGACACCTTGCCCACTACGTTTTCCCCGATTGCACCATTGGGGTACTGGCGGATGTCTTGGCGGTCCGCAGCCACACCGTGGTACTTATTTGCAATCTCTACGGCTACATCGGGGTCGACGTTGCGCACCAGTACCTCGTACTGAGTATCAGCCTTGAGTTTATTAAGGATATCGTCCTTGTCTACCTTAGAAGCGGAGGCACCGGAATCCTCAATCATCTTCGGGATTCCCTCGGACATGTCCTTGAGCGTCTGCTCCATCTTTTGATTGAGGAAGCTATCGAGCTTCTTTTCATCCATACCTTCAATCGAGCCATCATTCTGACCCTCGATTTTGGCTTTGTCCTTTAGCTCATCGCGCAGGCGCGTGGGCGAGACAGTCAGGGAACGAGACTTCATCGTATAGGCCAAGCGCTGGCCATCGCGGTCCAGAATCTCTCCCCTGCGGGCGGGTTCAATATAGACACGCTCGCGCTGGGTCACGGCCTTGGCGGATAGATCCGGCCCCCAAACTAGCTGCACCCAAGCCAAGCGGCCGGCAAGGACAACCATCGCCACCAACACAACGGAGACGATGATGCGCAGGCGTTTGCGCATCATCCTCTTTTGCGGCACCGCAGAGCTGGTGGAGCGGCGCGAGCGGCGCCTAGCCTTACTTGGCACAGTCACGGTCCAATGTCACCTTCCCTATTTCCGCCACAATTTCTTGCGTGTATTGATTGTGCCCTACAAAAGTGAGAATGCCCGCGCCACCACGCGCGAGCATCAGCTTTTTCACCGGATATTCTTCCCTAGCTATTCGGCGCGGCTCGCGTAAGGCGCACGCGCGGGAAGGTTGGGACGCGCATTGCCCGATTCCGCGCCAGTATTGCCTGCGTCACGGTCCTTATTGCGGTCCTCAGTATCGCTGCTGCCGCCACGAGCGGTGCGCTGCTGGCCCTGCGGCACGGCGTTAAGGGAATCCGACATGCCCTCCGTATCCTTCGGGTCACTGGAGGCCTGGCCAGGACGAATAGGTTCACCGTTTACGTCAATGAGCTTTTCAGTATCCGGGGTGCCTTCGCGCTTTTCGACGATCTTTCCATCACCGCCGACTTCCGCAATCCCCGGCTGCTTAGGAACGGCCATGCCCATCTCATCCGCACGGCGAGCAATATCCGCAGAAGAGCTAAGATTTTCCGCATCGCGATTCAGGGTCTCAATTTGGTTATCCAATTGCGAGTCCTGCACGGTGAGCTGCTGGATGGCAAAGGTTTGCTTGGTAGACAGACCAGAAAGCCACATTGCCATGACAACACCGGCGATAAGCAGCGTGATCGCGATAACGGACAGACGAGTGAACAGGCCACTCTTCTTGGTCTGCGGCTGCAACTGGCGGCCACGGAAGCTGACCACCTGCTTCGATCCCAGACGCTTGGTACTGCGGTGCGGGATTCGGGTGCGGCTCGGAGCGCGCTTGGGGCTTGGGCGCTCCCGCAGCGCCGTCGGGGCTCCGGTATCGATTCCGGTGGTGAAGTCTCGGCTGGCGCCCATGGTGCGAGTGGCCTCTCTGTCGCGGCTGTCAGTCTTTACGTGGTTTCGGCGTGGGATGGTGCTCATTTCCGGCCTCCCGGGGGTAAAAATTCCGGCTTTCCTTCGAGCCTCTCAATGGCACGAACCCGCACCGACGCGGCGCGGGAATTTTCTGCAATCTCCCCTTCGGAAGCCTTTTCCGCACCACGGGTGACGATTTTGTACTGCGGTGCGGTACCTGGAAGATCCATCGGCAGTCCTGCCGGTGTCTTGGAGGTGGTCAGTTCTTTAAAAGCCGCTTTAACGATGCGGTCTTCTAGGGATTGATAGCTCATAAAAACCGCGCGGCCACCTACAGCCAATGCTCCAGTGATAACAGGCAGTACATTCTCGATGGCCTCCAACTCGCGGTTGACCTCAACCCGCAGCGCCTGAAAGGTGCGTTTGGCAGGGTGGCCGCCGGTGCGACGGGTAGCAGCCGGAATGGCATCATAAAGCAGCTCGACCAAGCGGCCGGAGTTGGTGAAGGGCTCTTTTTCGCGCTCCTTCAGCACGGCCGAGGCAATTTTGCCCGCGAAGCGCTCATCGCCGTAGGTCTTGAGGATTCGCGCCAAGTCACCGTGCGAATAGGTATTGAGCACGTCCGCCGCAGTAATTCCCTGCGAGGGATCCATGCGCATATCCAACGGCGCATCCGTCTTATAGGCGAATCCGCGGTCCGCCTGGTCTAGCTGCATCGAGGAAACACCAAGGTCAAAAAGCGCGCCGGCGATGCCTGCGGTGCGGGCCGAATCAAAGATGCCACCCTCGCCTTCCGCGATGGCGCTGCCCAGCTCATCAAAGCGTGCATTGACGCCCACGAAACGATCGCCATAGGGAGCTAGGCGCTCGGTTGCATTGCGCAATGCCTGCTTATCACGGTCCACGCCGATAACCCGAGCCTTTGGAAAGGAATCTAGAAAGTAGCGGGTGTGGCCGCCGGCGCCCAAGGTGGCGTCAACAAGTACGGCATTGTCCCCCGCTTTCTCGACCTGGGGGCGCAGTAGCTCTGCCATGCGCTCGCGCATGACTGGAACGTGACCGTGATTGGCAGCCACATCATAGTTCAAGCCTTCTGTAGCCATGTCTCCCCGCAACCCCCTTTCTCAATTTCCAGGACTTTCAGTGGTGGAAAGCATGCGAGTGCGTATAGGGCCCTGTCCGAGGCAGGTTTCTGATATCGGGGAAGTACACCAGAATCATCCGCCTCGGGCAGAGTCCTTACACGCACTCTTGTGCAGGCTTAGAGCAAGCCCGCTAGTACGTCATCGGCATCAGCTGCCGAGTAAGCATCTTCAGTTTGCGACTGGTACTCAGCCCATGCGGCTGCGTCCCAAATTTCGAGAAAGTCCACAGAGCCAACCACAACGCACTCCTTGGACAAATTTGCGTATTCCCGATGCCCCGCGGACAACGTAATGCGCCCATGTCCGTCCGGCCGCTGTTCGTCCGCACTTGCTGCCAAGTTACGGATGAAAGCACGTGCTTCTGGATTGGTTCGAGAAACCGCCGCAGCCTTCCGCGCACGTGCCGCAAATTCCTCCCGTGGGTACACGGCCAATGAATGGTCCTGCCCCTTGGTGACCATGAGACCACCCGCGAGTTCATCGCGAAATTTTGCCGGAAGCGTAAGACGTCCTTTGTCATCGAGCTTCGGAGTGTAGGTTCCGAGAAACATCCCGGCGTCCACCTTCCTTACTCGAAAACTCCGGATTCTCTCACTTCAGAATCGAGACCCTTGAGCCCCTCTTTCCTCCGCTGCGCCCCACTCTACCCCACTTTCCCCCACCTAACCCACTTAAAGCGGCGTGTCTTCGAGATTAGATACTGTTATCTGCAGCTAGATGACTGTTTTTCCGGTGGGAAGAAATCCCATAAAGGGTATTGACAACCCTCTATATTCACCCCTATTACCCCACCTGTAACACCAAGATAAGGTGCCACTCCCCTCACTTAAACCCCACATACTGTGCTAACCAAGCGTTTTGAGCTTTCCGAGAGCCACTTACCTCACAGTGCCCCACCACGAAGCCCACCAGTGGGGCAAAGTGGGAGATTTTGGATAGGCATGAAAATACCCCAGCCAATCCCTACTGAATCGACTGGGGTAACAAAGGCTAAAAGGCGCTAACGCTCCTCAAAACGGCGACGGAAGTTTTCTTCGAGCTTCCCGCTAACGCCCCCGTTGCGCGAAGCAGACTTCTTTGCACGTCCACCAGAATAGCGAGCCCGCGATGAGCGACCAGAGCCATCACCGCGCAGCATCCATACACCGGCGGCAAACATGACCAAAAATCCCGCAATGGAAAGGGCAATGAACCACAAGCTTTGCTGCGCTAGGGCAACACCACCAATCAGCATGCAAAGGCCAACAACAACGAGCGCCACGCCCCGCAGGGTTACTGCACCGCCAGAACCGCCGAACGACGTAGGCTCAGAAACGGAAGCGCCAAATTTAGGATCGTCAGCAAGCAACGATTCCTCAATTTCACGGAGCGTGCGCTGCTCCTGCTCAGAAAGAGACACTGTTCCTCCAACTAGGGATTGGGCTTCAGGCGGTAATAGTTCTATCTATCCTAACGCCCAGAATAATCAGTATGTTCCCCAAAAGGTAGTGACCGCCCCCACGCAGTGACTACGCAGCAAAAGAACCGAACGTTGTCTCTGCCTCACTTTCATCCAAGAATTGTGCGGCGCGCTGCATAAGGCCATAAACGAACTTTTCATCCGGCACTTCATCCAGGCCCGATACCACTCGAGCGCGGGTCCGAGAATAGGCCTTAAAAGTTTCCGCCCACCGCTTATCTTCCACACCTACTAGCGCTAGGCGCTCCCAAGCACTAGAAGGAAGACGGCGACGCCGCGCCACTGCGGATGCCGCTACTCGCGCACCGGCGGTCCGCAGCGCCGCCTGGTATGCCACCTCTAAAGCTTGGTCGAATCGCCCATCTTCTGCATATCCGCGCGCCGAGTCCAATAGCTCACGCGCCTGAAAGAGGAATCGAGCCCGCTTACCTCCCTCTCGGTCAAAAGAACGAGTGCGTGTTGCCGAAATAATCTGTGCCATTGCCTTTGTCCTTAACTAAGTAACTAACGCCGTTGAAGTGCCCCTGACATTAAGAAGACCACCGGACATCTCACAGTTCAGAATAGCTCACATGTTCGAGATAGGCAATAGGAGCGACCACGTCAAATGCCTAGTTTCCACATTCTGTTCGAAACTCCCATTCTGTTCTCGGTGGCCCAACACCCGCCCCGTTGCTCCACTTGGCGCATACTTCTGGTGTCATAGAACCGTGAGCTTTGAAATCCGCCGCCTAACTCCGCCAGAATTCTCTGTGCTGGCCCCGCAATTGGTTGAGATCTATATCGAGGCGATGAATTATCGCCCCGATATTCTGCACAACCGCATAGCAAGCTGGCGAAATGACCTGATCCGGCCCGGGTTCAGTGCTCTGATTGCCACTCACGACAATGGCACTGTAGGAGTAGCCTATGGATTTCTAGGCTCCCCGGATAACTGGTGGGACGCCGAACTTCGCCGCGGGCTGCGCCTACAAGGCGGGCCCACCGAAAAACAGTGGGATATTGTGCGCAACTATTTTGAGTTAGCAGAGATCCACGTCTTACCGCAGTATCAAGGCCATGGACTGGGTAAACAACTACTGGAGGGCTTGTTGTGGAATGCCCCGGCCCGCTACGCCCTACTGTCAACGCCGGAAGTGCCAAATGAGGACAATGGGGCTTTTCGGCTGTATAGATCCGCCGGGTTCTTCGACATTATCCGCAATCACCGCTACCCCGCGGACGCTCGCCCATTTGCCATTTTGGGGGCCACCCTGCCGCTGTAAACCTCTGTTATTCCTTGCGCACCCCAGCCGGTATCGTGTGGAGTGTGACTATGCAGAATATTCCTGAGCCTGCGGAGATCCCCGGTGCAGTGCGCGAAGAACTCGCAGCCTTCCTTGACCAACGCCGAGGACAAGTGGCAGAAATTGGCAGCCCTGTAACCAAGGCCGTAAGCTTTTTGGAATCCTTCGTGCTCAATGGCGGCAAGCGTGTACGCCCCACGTACGCTTGGGCCGGCTACCTTGCCGCAGGGTGTGGAGAAGAGGACCCTGCAGCCATGCTTCGCGCGGCCGCGTCTCTAGAATTCATCCAGGCCTGCGCATTGATCCACGATGACATCATCGATGCCTCTAATACCCGGCGCGGGAATCCTACGGTGCACCGGGGCGTCGAAAAGCTCCACCGCGAGTCGGATTATTTGGGCGATGCCGAATTTTTCGGCACCTCCGTGGCAATCCTGGTAGGCGACCTAGCGTTGGTATACGCGGAAGACATGTTCCAAGATTCCGGTTTGAGCGCAGCTGCATTGCACCGCGCCCGCAGTCCGTGGCGCGGAATGCGTACCGAGGTCATCGGCGGCCAGCTATTAGATATTTCCTTGGAAGCAGCAGGCTCCGAGTCTGTAGAACTAGCCAACTCCGTCAATCGCTACAAGACGGCGGCTTATACTATTGAACGCCCACTACACCTAGGTGCGTCCATCGCCGGCGCTAGCGAGGACCTTATCGCTGCCTTCCGCGGTTATGGTCACGATATCGGCATTGCCTACCAGCTACGCGACGATCAACTGGGAGTCTTCGGCGATCCGGAAATAACCGGCAAGCCAGCTGGCGATGATCTGCGCGAGGGAAAACGCACCGAGCTTTTGGCGCTAGCGCTCCAGCGCGCGGATGAGTCTGACCCACAAGCTGCCGCTACCCTGCGCAAATTCATCGGACAAACCTCGGATCCCCAGGAATTGGCCCGCATGGCACAAATCATTGCTGATTCGGGTGCGCCACAAGAAATTGAACGCCGAATCGAATCGCTGACTCAATCTGGCCTAGAACACCTGCGTGCCGCACAGGTGGATCCTGCGGTAACCGAGACCCTAGAGCGACTGGCTATTAAAGCCACCGCTCGTCACAAGTAGGTCTAGCCGTGGCAAAGACGTATTCCTTTCCCATTCCGCGCGCGCTGCCGCTGGGCCTATCGGCCTCTTGCATTTTGCTGCTGGCGTCTTTTTCGGGCGGCGCTACCCGTAACCGCGGGGGGCTACTAGAAGCGCTCAATATCGGTTTCTTATCTTATGGACACGGGCGCAATCTTGGTCTCGCACTGTACTGGGTGGGAATTTTCCTTCTCGCCGCAGCGTGGGTGCTTGCCGGGCGCACCATCATTCGCCCACAGCTTAAAAACCCGCTCCCCGAGGGCGGCTTGCGCGATATCCAGCGCATCCTCATTGCCTGGGTCGCTCCGCTATTGTTGGCCGGCCCTTTGGCCTCACGCGATGTATATTCCTATCTCATGCAGGGGGCTATGGTCCGCGATGGCTTTGATCCATATACCGAAGGCGCCGCCGTTAACCCCGGCCCCTTCCTCCTCGAGGTATCGCAGGATTGGCGCAATACCACCACCCCGTATGGTCCCCTTCACCTTTGGATAGGCGAATTGGTCACCAGCTTGGTGGGCGATAACGT
Organism: Corynebacterium curieae; assembly: GCF_027570035.1. GTDB lineage: Bacteria > Actinomycetota > Actinomycetes > Mycobacteriales > Mycobacteriaceae > Corynebacterium > Corynebacterium curieae. The sequence continues at coordinate 487,039 of NZ_JAKMUU010000001.1, forward strand.
CACCGCGGGCATCGTGGTCTATAAGGCTCTTTCTCTGCTCGGTTTCATTGCTATCGCTTGGTCAATTCCCCAGATCGCCCGCAAGCTCGGTGCGGATCCGACGGTAGCACTCTGGCTCGGCGTAGCTAATCCGGTTATCATCTTGCACCTACTTGGCGGTATGCATAATGAGTCCCTGATGGTGGGGCTTGTGTCCATCGGCCTACTTGCGGCTCTGAATAGGCGCTTCCACGCAGCACTTTTACTCGTGGGCGCAGCCGTAGCGATGAAGGCCACAGCGCTCATCGCGGCGCCCTTTATCGTGTGGATGATGCTTCACTATTACGCGCCCAAGGGCTCAAGCGCATGGCGGTCGGTCTTCGTCTTCGCTGTATCCGGCATCGCCGCGGTGGTGGAAATCATCGCCGCAGTAGCACTGATCACCTGGGTTTCGGGCACATCTTGGGGTTGGTTATCGCAGATTAGCGGCAACTCCAAGGTCATCAACCCGCTCGCAGGCCCGACCTTAGCTACCGACGTTATCTTCCCTGCCGTCCAGATTTTCACGCCGGATGCCTCCTATAACGCCATTTTGGCTGTCTTGCGCAGCATAGCCACTGCATGCATGTTCATTGGCCTAGTGGCGGTGTGGTGGATGTGCCGCAAAAACAACCGCGATGCCATCATGGGCACCGCGGCCGCGTATCAAGTTGCGTTCGTATTCAACGCCGTGACCTTGCCGTGGTACTACGCCTCCATCTTTACCCTGATGGGTACCTTCCGGCCGCCACTGTGGCTTCTGAAGTTCACCACCGGCGTTGCCTTATTTATCGGCGTCTCCTTTTCCGGGGATGGCAATCACCAGCTCTATAACTGGTTCTGGGTCATCGGGATGATCGTGGTGGCATGGTTTGCTACCCAATGGCTCTTTGAAGGAGTGCCTAAAAAGCAGCAGCCTGCGCGCGGCGAATAACCTCGCGAGCGAGATGACCGTGCAGGGCATCTATCGGGCGGCCTGGGAGTGAGTCGTCCTCAGTAAAAAGGTATTTAAAGATTTCCGCGTCCTTGTAGCCGCCATCGGTCAGCACGGTTATCGCCGCAGTCACATGCTTGGCAATGACGCCCTTATCATTAAAGAAAGCCAGCGGAACGCGCTTTCCTTCTGGAGAATCCCAGGCAATGAACTTTCGGTCCTGCAGCAGTTCATAAGCACGAGTAATGGGCAGGTCTAGCTTTTCCGCTACCTGCTGCATGCTGAGCAGTTCTTCATTTGCGAGCAAGGAATCGAGGGATTTTTCTACGTTAGTCACGCCACCTACTTTAACGCGGGTAGTGGGATCGGCCATACTGGAAAGCATGACTAGGTTGGAAATTGGTGACATTCTGGAGAATCGTTACCGCATCGATCGCCCCATTGCCCGCGGTGGCATGTCTACCGTGTATCGCTGCGTGGATTTGCGGCTCGGGCGGGCAGTCGCGGCCAAGGTCATGGACGAGCGCTATTCCGATGACCCGATCTTTATCAAGCGCTTTTCCCGCGAGGCCCGTGCAATGGCTCGCCTGCAGCACCCCAACCTAGTGGCTATCCACGATTTTTCAGCCGATGGCGAACCCATCTACCTCATCATGGAGCTCATCGATGGTGGTACGCTTCGTGAGCTATTAGCCGAGGGAGGCCCCTTTCCGGTTCAGGCGGCCACCTCTACCCTGCGCAACGTTTTGCGCGGCTTGGAGGAGGTGCATTCCACTGGCCTCATCCACCGCGATATTAAGCCCGATAATGTGCTTATCACCTCCCACCACCGGGTAAAAGTAGGCGATTTTGGGTTAGTGCGCGCCACCAATGCTGAGGCCACCTCAGACACGATTGTGGGCACCGTGTCCTATCTAGCACCGGAGCAGGTCACGGGTGAGGAGATTACGCCTGCCTCGGACGTTTATTCGGCAGGCATCGTCCTTTTCGAGCTACTTACCGGAACCGTTCCCTTCTCCGGCGATACTCCCCTAGCGCATGCTACGGCTCGGTTGGATTCTGACGTCCCCGCACCGTCATCGCGGATCTCTGGGGTGCCCAAGCTTGTCGACGCCCTCGTGGCCACCGCCACCGCCCGCGATCCCCGCGAGCGCTTCGCCGACGCCGGCGAATTTCTTGAAGCACTCGATGATGTCTGCCGAGAGCTTGATCTTCCGGACGTCACCATTCCCGCCCCTAGGAATGCTGCCGCAGCGCGCACTGCACAGGCACCCACGGACTTTTCTGGCACCGGTGCCACCGAAATCTTCGAGCCCACCCGCACCATCCCGCAAGGCGAAACAGAACAGCTCGATGGCGGGCCGACAGAAGTGATCCCACCGCAACGTCTGAGCTTCGAGACGAAGTTAGATTTGCCGCAGGCCGAGGCTGCTCCAGAGCCAGAGCCGCAATCCTTTTCTCGCCCCCAAGCACAACCGTATTCGGCGGCCGAGCCCCCACTCGAACCATTTGCACCGGCAGCCGCATCTGCGCCCACACCGGTGCCGGCTTCCGTCCCCGAACAGCCGGTGCAAAGCGCACATGAAGAACCCGCCGAGCGTCCGCTGACCAACCGCAATCCGCTTTCGCTAGTGCTTTTCCTATTAGTGGTCGCGATTGCCGTTGGAGCGGTAGCTATCGGCGGGTGGTGGTTCGGGTCCTCGCTCTACGGCACGACACCGAACCTGTGGATTTAGTTACGCAGCATTTCCGCAATGAGGAAGGACAGTTCCAGCGACTGCTGCGTATTCAGGCGCGGATCCACGGCCGACTCATAGCGACCCGGAAGATCCACATCGGTGATGTCCTCGGCGCCGCCAAGGCACTCGGTAACATCCTCACCGGTGAACTCGAGATGTACACCGCCCGGATGGGTGCCCAGCTCACGGTGAACTTCGAAAAAGCCCTGCACCTCATCCACGATCTTGTCAAAGTGTCGAGTCTTGTAACCGTTCGATGCGGTAAAGGTATTGCCGTGCATCGGATCGGACTGCCATACCACCTTGTGTCCGGAGTCTTCTACCGCCTTCACAATGGCCGGTAAGACGGTGCGCACCTTATCGTGGCCCATACGGGAGATCATGGTCAGGCGCCCTGGCTCGCGATGCGGGTCAAGCCTTTCCGCGTATTCCACAGCCTGCTCTGGAGTAACCCCCGGCCCCAGCTTGATTCCCACAGGATTGCCAATCATCGCCGCAAAATTAACATGGAAGTCTTCGATACCGCGGGTGCGCTCACCAATCCATACCTGGTGTGCGGAGAGGTCGTAGAGCTTAGTATCGCCGTTATTGTCCTGGCCTAGGCGCAGCATGGACCGTTCGTAATCCTTCAGCAAGGCCTCGTGCGAGCAGTAAATATCGGCCGAGCGCAGGGTGTCATCATGCACGCCACAGGCATTCATGAAGTTCAGCCCATTTTCGATCTCACGGGCCAAGTCCTGGTAGCGGGCACCGGCGCGGGATTTCCTTACGAACTCGCGGTTCCACTCGTGTAGGCGGTAGAGATCCGCAGTTCCAGAGGAGGTCAAGGAGCGAACCAGGTTCATCGCTGCCGAAGAATTGGCGTACGCCCGGATCATGCGGGCCGGATCGTGGCGGCGTGCTTCCTCGGTTGGCTCCACGCCGTTGACGATGTCACCTCGGTAATTCAGCAGGCCATTGGAATCCGTATCGGAAGATCGCGGCTTAGCATACTGGCCGGCGATTCGTCCCAGCTTAACCACGGGGACAGAGGCACCATAAGTCAAAACCACGGCCATCTGCAGCAACGTTTTTACATTGCCGCGGATATGGGGCTCGGTATTGGACTCAAAAGTTTCCGCACAATCGCCGCCCTGCAGCAAAAAGGCATTGCCTAGGGCAACGTCTGCCAGCTTCTTTTTGAGCGCTTCGATCTCTGGTGCGACCACGATGGGCGGTACGGATTCGAGAATCTTGCGCACGTTATTGGCCTGGGCGGTATCCCAGCTGGGCTGCTGTTTTGCGTCACGCTTGATGACGTCCTGGAAGACTTCCTCGATGCCCTCTGGCAAAGGAGGGAGGTCCGGGAGAACGCCTTGCGGAATATCTACTGTCCAACTCACACTGCTATTTAACCATTAATAGCCTATCGCGCGTTAGTTAAATTCTAGATATTAATTCTATTGCCTTTAGTGAGCGGAAGCACTTGGGCGCAGGCACGGAACTTGGCGAGGTTATGGCGGGCGTCGACAAGCGCATCGTGATTCCCCTTGGGCACGGCGGGCAGGCTCGGGCGGCCTGCAAACTCCCAATACTGCTTAAGCTCGCGGGTGTAGCGCGGCAGGCGCTTTGGCAAACCTGCCATATCTCCCCACAATTGTGCCAACACCACGTGGTCATAGGCACCGACCCAAGCCCACAGCTCTACTGGAGTCGAGCTTTGAGTCAGGAATTCTAGGACCTCCGAGCGGATTGTATCCAAAGGCTTCCACACTGGATCGCGCGGGCTCGGCAGCTTATCCAATACATTATCCTTCACCCAAGAATTAGCCTTGGCGGGATCAAAATCCGTGGACACAGCGTAATATTCGCTGCCATTCTCACCGACGATGCCGATGGAGACCAATTCAATGGTCTGTCCATCCTCAATAAATTCGGTGTCATAGAAGTAGCGCACGTCTCCCAAGCCTAGCGCCGCCTAGTACACGGCAATAAATTGGCCCCTTAAAGCGACGGTTGTACACTTCTGGCGTGAAGAAGTCTCTGTGGTTTACTGCTCTGCCCTTGTGTCTTTCCGCTCTCGTGGCCCTTTGGTGGCTCATTGATATCCCGGAGCTTTTCTCAGGACACTTTTCCCCCTACTACCATATTGACCTTGACGTTTACCGCGAAGGAGGCGCTGGTTTCGGCAGCGACCTCTACTCCAAGGACTATCTCGTAGGCAGCAATCGCGACGTCTCCCTCCCCTTCACATACCCGCCATTCGCGGCGTTGCTTTTTACCCCACTGAGCTGGCTCCCGCTTACCGTCGCAAGCGTCCTTGTATCCGTCGCCTCCTTTGCCGCACTCTGGGCCTGCGTAGCGCTCATCCTTCGCTCCATCAAGTGCTCCGGATGGGCGGCTTGGGCACTACTGGCTGCCATGCTCACCGAACCTATTACGGAGACCTTTAGCTTCGGCCAGGTAAATATCCTGCTCACGGCCCTCGTGGTGGTAGACATCCTCTGGCTCCGCCCAGGCCGCGGACGAGGCGTGCTTACCGGTATCGCCATGGCTATCAAGCTCACCCCCGCAGTATTTCTTGCTGTGTTCTTTGTCCGCCGCGAGTGGCTCGCGTTTTTCAGCGCACTCGGCGCTTTCTTCGCAGCCGGACTAATCGCCTTTGCCTGCAATCCGCACAGCTCGATTCAGTACTGGAGCGAGACTTTGCGCGATTCCAACCGCATTGGTGGATTGGCTTATAGCTCCAATCAGTCACTGCGTGGCTTCTTTAGCCGCCTTGCCCCCGAGCACGCAGAAAAGCTATGGCTCATTGCCGTTCTCGTCGTCATTGCTATCGTGTGGTTTGTCATGGAGCGCCTCTCCCATGGAAACCAGTCCGTTCTCATGCTGCTGGCTGCATCAGTATCACTACTTTGCTCGCCGGTGTCCTGGTCGCACCATTTCACTTGGCTGGTACTGGCTGGCGTCCTTCTTGCAGCCCAACGCCGGTGGAAGCTCGCCGCACTAACGTGGCTGGCCCTTTTGGCTCGCGGACATTGGCTCGTTCCCCACACCAATGACCAAGAGCTGGATTGGGCTTGGTGGCAACACATCGTGGGCAACGACTTCGTCATCGTTACCGCTCTGCTGGTTCTTTGCTCGCTACCATTGGCTCTACGGCGGGCCGGCGCTTATCAATCCGCGGCGGAACCAGTGTCCAACCGAGGATAGGGACCTTCCCCAGCGCCCACAGTGCCACCGAAGCAGCCGCCGAATAGAAAAAGCACATCGCAATCCAGAACCACGTATTTTCCATCGGCCACTGTCCTGCCAAGCTAACGACATAATCGCGGTGGGCCATGAAGAAGCCGTACCCCACCGTCATGCCGATTGGGTGGGCCAAATAAATAGGCAAGGTATGGCGCCCCACAAACTTCACAAACGCAGAAACCGCCGGAATATGGCTGATGAGGACTGCCCCTACGATGCCAGCTGGGGTTTCCAGCGTCTGTTCCGCAAAGCGGATCAACAGATCTAGATCCCCCCTGCCTAGGATATCGCCCCCGGGCAACGGCCAATGCACCGTCACTTCTCCTTCGAGGGCATTCCACGTTTTCCGGATGAACACTCCCGCGAAGTAGCTCGCGATCGCCGCACTGTAAGCCCACAGAGAACCCATGCGGAAGGTGCCTTTGAAGGGGGCTTCGGCGGCGTCGGCAAAGCGCGTAATAGGCCCACGCAGATAGGCGGCGCCGACGAAAATAGGCAAAAACATAATCGCCTTGCCTATAAAGAAGTAATGGTCCTGCCACGCAATGAACAACAGTGGTGTAAAGCTCAAGGTCATGCCCGCCCATGCGGGCAGCTTGCGCACACTCCACAAAAAGATATTGAAGATGATAAGCGCGTGGATAAACCACGCCATGGTGTGGCCCAAAAGTAGGTTATAAATGAGATCCGTGAGCTGTAGGTAGGGATCCCCAAACACCCAGTGGTATTCAATGCGCTTGGTCCACAGCTCAACAGTCATCCACACCGTATAAGGAACGAGGAAAAACCACAGGCGGCGAGTAAATAACTCGCTAAAGGAATAGCGAAAAATTTTGGTAGAGAAATAGCCGGATACGAGGAAGAACAAGGGCAGGCGGAGAGGATCCAGCCACATGTTCAGGTCAGCCAACCACGTTAGCTCACCTTCCGGAACCACCAGCGTCACGTGCAAGAGCACTACGCCGATGATGGATACGCCTTTAGCAGTATCTGGCCAAGCTAAGCGGGCCTTGGGAATAGTGATTACCTCCCCTTGTATTCAGCGCCGGCGGGGTAACCATGACCGGCTTTGAGTGAAGCCTTCACATCGGAGGCGTACACATCAACATAAGGCTTATCGCTCAACTCGGCCAAATTGCGCATCACAAAATCCGTGAAGGCACGGATAGTGTCATGCTCCGCCGGATTCATGCCGCGCTCCTTTGCCCAGTCATGCGGCCAGATAGGATCACCTACCCGCACGCCGACCTTAAAGGGGCGTGGGATCCACGAGCCAATGGGATTAGCCTTGCGGGAATTGATCATCGCAATGGGAAATACCGGCTGGTTGGTCTCCATTGCAATCCGTGCCATGCCGGTACGGCCTTTGTAAATGCGTCCGTCTGGCGAGCGGGTGCCTTCCGGATAAATGCCAAAAAGATCGCCACGAGACAAAATGCCCTCTGCGGTCTCCACAATGGCGTCGCCGGCGTCTTCGCTATCGCGCTCAATGGGTACTTGGCCCACCGAAGTAAAAAACCATTTCTGTAAACCACCGACTAGCCCGGGGGTAGTAAAGTACTCCGACTTAGCCGGAAAGGTAATTTGGCGGGGGCACACCAGCGGAAAGAAGAAGGAATCCATAACGGCCTGGTGGTTCGACACCAAAATCGCGGGCCCTTCAGAAGGGATTTTTTCAATTCCCTCAGTCCAAGGGCGATTCCATACGCGCAGGGCGGGTCCGAAAAAGATGTGCTTAAAAGCCCAGTACCACTTGTTTTTCATCGCCAGGTCGTCCTTTGTTTGTTCTAACGGCCGCTGCGGGCCAAATCGGCTACGCCAATCATACCCGCTGCGGAACCCAATTCTGCGGTGGCAACACGTGCGAGGGGGCGGTGCCCTGCCCCGACGATATCCTGCCCCATCGCTTGGACAGCGCCCTTAAGGTACAAGTCTGCATCTTGCGATACACCGCCGCCCAGCACGATAAGCTCGGGATCGAGTACATCGGCAACGATGGACAGGCCCTGTCCTAACCACCGGCTGAAGTCTTCCATCACCGCTACCGCCAGGGGATCGCCACGGCGCGCCGCTTGGGTAATTTCCTTACCCGTTGGATCAGTCGGCAACGCAGTCTCATAGCTAGCACGCAAATCCGCACAGGTATCCGGCAATGCCGTACCGGAAGCATAGCGCTCCAAACAGCCCCGCTTACCACACGAGCACTGCCGCCCATTGGGCACCACGACGATATGCCCAAACTCTGGGGCTGTGCCGAATGCTCCGCGGTAAATGGTGTCGTGCGTCATCAGCGTGGCACCAATTCCGGTACCCACTGCAAAGAAAACCCAATCCTCGGCGCCCCGGCCAGCACCAAAGCACCACTCTCCCCATGCTGCTGAATTGGCATCATGCTCTAAGCGCACATGCATACCAAGCTTTTGCGATAGTGATTCCCTCACGTTGGCATGCCGCCACGGTAAATGCGGGGCAAAGCGCACCACTTCACAGCTAGGATCGAGAAAGCCTGCTAAAGCTAAGCCAACAGCGTCGACCTCATAATCAGCGCGTAGCTCATCGACGATGCCCACAATGTCGGCTTCCAGCTGCTCGGCGTCCATCGACGTGGGGATTGTGCGACTGGCGAGGATTTTCCCCTCCCGAGTGATCACTCCACCGCGCACGTTGGTGCCACCGACGTCGAAGCCGATAGTCAAATCGGCGGAGTTGTTCTCAAGCATGCATAACAGAATATACCGACAACCGGGCTAGGGTCACATCAAGACATCAGACGACGCAAACGCTGCCCCATAATCTGCCATGTCCAATTCTCCTCCACATGGCGGCGACCCGCTTGCCCCATCTGCTGTCTACGGTGCGGATCACCTAGCAAGGCCTTCAACCCTTGAGCCAGTTCTTCCACAGAAGAGCCCTTGACGACGACCCCGGTCTCCCCCGTCACCGTCTCAGGCGCGCCGCCAGAATCGCCAGCGATGACTGGCACACCGCAGGCTTGCGCCTCCAAATAGACAATGCCGAGCCCTTCCACGTCTAGTCCACCGCCGCGAGTACGGGCAGGCATGGCAAAAACGTCGGCTGCGTGCAGCGCTGTGTCGATACTTTCGGCCTCTTGGATCACTGCATCCGGACAATACATATCCGCTAACTCCACTAATGCAGCCCGGTAGCGGCCCCTCCCGATGAGAAGCAGCTGCGCATCCGGAAACTCCTCACGCACTAGGGGCATGGCGCGCAAAAGCTGATCCTGTCCCTTGCGCGGTACAAAGCGCGAAATGCACACGATGGTCGGCCCATTGACCCCGAATTCCGCCTTTGCGGCGGCGCGTTGCTCTGGAGTGGCCGGAGAAAAGTTCTCCACACTTACCCCAGAGGGTAGATGCTCCCAGCGAGGATAAGGTCCGAAGGGCCCTCGCAGGCGGCGCAAGGTGTAGTCGGAGATATAGGTAATAACGTCAGCGTAGTCACCGATGCGTCGCAGACATTGTCTGGCAACGGGCACCATCGACCATCCCACTTCGTGTCCGTGCGTCGTTGCCACCACACGGGTGGCTCCTGCCTCCTTGGCCGCCTTGCCCATCAGAGCAAGGGGCGCGGCTGCGCCGAACCAGACGATATCAATATTTTCGGCGCGAATGATCTCCTGCATACGGCGCACCGTTGCTGGCGTTGGCAACATTACGCGGCGGGGCCAACGGATCACCTTATAATCCGCCGCAGCATCAAATTCCGCTGGGGGCTCCTGCGTAGAAGCAAAGACCACGACATCGCGCGGGTCCAAGGTTGCTACAAAATCGCGCAGGTAAGATTGGATTCCGCCGATTTTGGGTGGAAAGTCATTGGTTACCAGCAGAATACGAGCCACTTAGTAACGCGCCGTTCCGGTAATCGGCATGGACTTAAGCGGTACTACCTGGACAGGTACGCCATAGGTAGAGGCGTGCACGACTTGACCATTACCAATGTACATGCCCACGTGAGTAACGCCTGGGTAGTATCCCACGATATCTCCCGGCTGCAGATCTTCCAGCGGTACCGAAGTACCGCCGGCAATCTGTGCCTGCGAAGTGCGCGGAATAGACTTTCCAATCTGCTGATAAGCCCAGAACATCAAACCAGAACAGTCAAATTGATCCGGGCCTGCTGCGCCCCAGCCATAGGGCGCACCGAGTTTGGACAGCGCGGCCGAAGCCGCTCCGTCAGCAACCTCACCTAAGTCCACTTTTGGCTTGTCCGTGCCGCCGAACTGGCTCTCCCATGCCTTGCGCTGCTGCTCATCAAGGGCATCGACCTGCTTCTCGATGTCCTTTTGCTGCTTTTCTAGCTCCTCCTTTTCCCTCAGGAGGACCTCGCGCTGCTCTTCTAGGGCCTTCTTTTCTTCGCGTACCTTGTCCGCGGCAGCCGCAGCCTCGTGCTTTTCGTCTTCTGCCATGATCGCGGCGTTCGCTTTAGCATCAAGAGTGCGTTGGGCCTTACGCGACAAGGCACCGAGGTAGCCCATGCGCTCTACAGCATCCGAGGGATCCTCTGCCGCCAGCGCTCCCGACACGGCGGAGCGGGAATCACCACGATAGCGAGACTGCGCGATGCCATTGACCTTCTCTTGCTGCGCGGAAACATCGCCCTTAGCGTCGTCCGCTCGAGATTGCGCGTCGGCCGCTGCGCGCTCAGAGTCCGAAACCTCAGCCTGCTTGTCTTCGAGCTTTATTTCTAGCTCTTTTACTTCCTCATTCTTGGCAGAAACTTTGCGCGCGACCTCACCTACGCGCTCGACTAATGTATCCACATCCTCAGTGGTGGACTCTTGGCGCGGGGCGGCCTCTTGGGCAACTACCTGCGAAATTCCGGACACAGACGTAACAGCAAGAGCTGCTACCAGCGCAGCTGCAGGAAGTACTCGTTTAGACACGTATGGACCTTTGGATTAAGAAATTTGAAAATCGTACTTACTATAGCGGGTTTTACCCCCAAATGCACGACAAAGCCCTCCCCGCGAAAGGGAGGGCAATATCCATCGCTTCTTAGAAGCGAACGGCCGAGTGGATCGGCATGTAGTTCAGGTCACGCTCCTGAACCGGGGTGCCAGAATTAAGGGCATCAATAATGGTGCCGTGGCCGGTGTAGATACCGACGTGGGAAGCGCCACCGTAGTAGGCAACGATGTCACCTGGCTGCAGCTGGTCCAGCGGTACTGGGGTACCAGCGGAAGCCTGCGCCTGAGAGGTACGCGGGATCTGCTTGCCGGCCTGAGCGTAAGCCCAGCTCGTCAGACCGGAGCAGTCGAAGGCGTTCGGGCCAGCAGCGCCATACACATACGGGGAGCCGATAACGGAGCGAGCCGCTGCAAGTGCCTTCTGGCCGACGGTCTGCTGTGCTGGAGCGGCCGGCTTGTGACCGGCTGCTGCGTAGTTGGTGTGCTGCTGGTTGGAAACCTTGCCTAAGGACGGTACGTAGCGGTCAATGTTTGGAACCTGGTCAATGTTCGGAACATTTTCCAGACCTGCTACCTCAAAGCGGTAGTCGGTATTAGGTACGACAACCTCAGCTGCCTGTGCGACGCCTGGTGCGACGACGGCTGCGGTTGCAGCGAGTGCTGCAGTAGATGCAATACGACGGGTATTAACAGTGCCCTGACGACGGTGCTGTGCCACGAGTAAAACTCCAAATCTTCCTGCGCGCCTACCTCCTCCTAAAAGAAGAAGCTCTGACCCTGGGGGACTAGCGTTCGTTGGAAAACCGTTCCTTTAGGATTTCCTCCACTCGGCCCCTCAGTAGGAAGGGCCAGATGCGGCGCTGTAATTCTTCTGTTCTGATTGAGCACCTTTTCGGGCGGTAACTCAATGTCTCGAATAGGTTACGAAATCATCACAAGTAATGTCCATTCGCAACACCAGATCAACCCTTGTTATCGCTTCGTTACCTTCCCTTGACCTAACCGATACTAAAGGCTTGCAAAATGAACATTAGTTTAGACATCGAGGGACGTTTACAGTTGCGACCAGCCCAAACGTCACCCCGCACCAGAATGAACGCCGATGAACCCGCCAACTAAAAAAAGGAGCTTAACAATTTAGAAAAAACTAAATTGTGACTTTAACCACCTAGCCATCTGGTTCGACTCTACTCCCCCACTAATTAACTTCTTTCACCGGCAATCTGAACCGTTCGCTACGTTGCAATACCCGATGGAGGTAGGGCTGCCTGTGATGCGAAACGCTGAGGCAGGCATCCAGCCAGCCGTATCAATAGGTTACGAACTAGCGCAAAGTAGAAGGCTAAAGACCAAGATGGACTACCCACTTTCCTTTCCCACAAAGACAAAATGAGCGCCCTACCGAGAAAACCACCGCACAGTAGCTATGGGGTGCCAACTCCGGACTTCCACAGCCTTGAAAGTGGCCGTTCTACGTTGCCTCTGCCCTTTTAGATCGACGCCAGCGCCGCCAGCACTCAGTTCCCTATCGGATTTCGCCATACAGCTCAATTTCCACAGATACGAGACCGATCGAGCGATGCATAAATGCTCTAAAGGCTTTCAATAAACGCAAGACCCGCTCTGGTGCCCCTAAAGGGAACCAGAGCGGGTCTCTGAGCGTGTTTCGAGTTAAGCCTCAGGAAAAGGGCTTAAATACGGCCGTTTTCTTCATCCTCACGACGGTTAGCCTCGTTCAGGCGGCGGAACATCTCCGCCTCCTCATCGTGGTTATCCGCGTGGATTTCGTGAACTCGGTGCATGATTGCCGGATCATCGGGGCTGAAAGAACCTTGGGTCTCAGAATCGGCAAGACCAAGCTGGTTGAGCTGCTTCGGAACCTGAGCACCTGCGTACTCAAGCGGAACCGGATGGCCTTCCGCATCAACCGGTCCAAGCGGCTGGTGGACCTCAATAAAGGCGCCATTCGGCATCTGCTTGATAACGCCCGTCTCGATACCGTGCTCCAGTACCTCGCGGTCAGAGCGCTGCAAACCAACGCAAATACGGTAGGTGATGAAGTAGGCAATCGGCGGGAGGACGATTAGGCCGATACGACCAACCCAAGTCATCGCGTTCAGCGAAATCTGGAAGAAGTGGGCCACGTGGTCGTTACCACCTGACAGGGTGACCAGCAGGAAGAATACGATGGCAGCCGCACCAATAGCGGAGCGGGTAGGTACATCGCGAGGACGCTGCAGCAAGTTGTGGTGTGCGTCGTCGCCGGTGAACTTCTTCTCCAGGAACGGGTAGGACATCAACAGGACAACCATAAGACCACACAGCAGGGCAACCCAGAAGGCGGAAGGAATGGTGTAGTTGCCGATGTAGAGCTCCCACGCTGGCATGACACGGGCAACACCATCAGTCCACAGCATGTAAATATCTGGCTGGGAACCAGCAGAGACCTGAGATGGGTTATACGGCCCAAGAGTCCAGATGGCGTTGATTGTCAGCAGGCCAGACATCAACGCCAGCACGCCAGCAACCATCATGCCCATGCCGATTGCCTTGGTGGCGAAGACAGGCATAATGCGCACGCCGACGACGTTATTCTCTGCGCGACCAGGTCCAGGGAACTGAGTGTGCTTCTGGAACCAAACCATGATGAGGTGAGCTGCAATCAGACCAAGGATGATGCCCGGAATAACCAAGACGTGCAGGATGTAGAAGCGATCCAGCATCAGGTCAGACGGGAAGTCACCACTGAAGATTGCCCAGTGCAGCCAGGTGCCGATAATCGGCAGGCCGAGGATGATGGCGGACATAATACGCAGACCGACACCGGAGAGAAGATCGTCCGGCAGGGAGTAACCGAGGAAGCCCTCGATCATGCCCAGCAGGATAAGCGCGCAACCGATAATCCAGTTGGCTTCACGGGGACGTCGGAAAGCACCGGTGAAGAAGATGCGCAGCATGTGCGCAACCATGGACATCATGAACAGCAGTGCTGCCCAGTGGTGCATCTGACGAACAAACAGACCGCCACGAACCTCGAAAGAAATATCCAACGCGGTGGCGTAGGCGCGGGACATTTCCACACCATTAAGCGGTGCGTAGGTGCCGTCGTAAATGACCTTCGTGATGGAAGGGTCAAAGAACAGCGCCAGGTAAATACCGGTTAGTACAAGAATGATGAAGCTGTAAAGCGCCATCTCACCGAGCATGAAGGACCAGTGAGTCGGGAAGACCTTGTTTAGCTGAGTCCTCAACACGCCGGCGGCGCTATAACGCTCATCCATGTTGTTGCCCATTTGGGCGAGTTTATTGCTCATTATGACTTACGCTCCCAGAATGCCGGGCCGACAGGCTCAATGAAGTTGCCCTGTGCTACGAGGTAGCCCTCGTCGTCCACCGTGATTGGCAGCTGTGGCAGTGCGCGGGCAGCCGGGCCGAAGACCGGCTTGCCGTAGTGCAAAGCGTCAAACTGCGACTGGTGGCACGGGCACAGGATTCGGTTGGTCTGTGCCTCATACAGAGAGGTTGGGCAACCGATGTGGGTACAGATCTTGGAGTAGGCGTAGTAATCGCCGTGGTGGAAGTCTTCTTGACCTTCGCGCTCGATTGCCTTTTGTGCGTCGTTGTGACGCAGGCGAATCAGCATAACCGCGTTGCGGTTGCCGTGAATCGAGTGCATGTGGTTCTCGTAGACATCGCGCTCAGCATCGTACTGATCGCCATCGTTGACATCTTCTTCCGCCAGCGGGAATACGGTCTCCATACCGCCGGCCGCAAGATCCTCAGGACGGACGCGAACCAAGCGGGTAACACCCTTGGTGCTGTAGTGCTCGCCCGATTCACCCGAATGCTTCTCGGCGATAGTACCGGTATCGCGCGCCAAGTAAAGCTTGACGCCCTCATCATGCATGGTCCAACCGGAAGTCCACAGGGTGCCATCGCCTGCGTAGTTCATGCTATGGCGAACCTTCCATGGGTTCTTGATTGCACCACCGAGTGGAGCAATTACCGTCAGGCCAAACAGCACGCCGGCGCCGCCAAGCAGACCCTGGACGGTCTTACGGCGACCCAGAGTGGAGGTCTTCCAAGAATCATTCAGAAGAGCGGTCAGAGTACGGCGGTCAACCTCTTCGGAAGGACCGTCGTGGCGGCGCTGTACGGAGATCTCCTCTGGGAGAATCTTCTTAACGTACTGAACAATGGCGATGCCCAATCCGCAAATAGCCAGTGCGGCGGTAATACCAAGCAACGGGGTGTAGAGAGTATGCCAAATGTGGCCCTCCTCCCCTAGCTGCTTGTACTGCCATGGCCAGAATAGGTAAACGCCAAGGAAGCCTAGACCGCCAATGACGGACAAGAAGAGCCAGATGGCCACATTACGGCCAGCACGCTTTTCAGCAGGGTCACCATCAACGGGGAAACGCTCCTTGCGGAACGCAACGGTGACATCATCGAGCTCGGTACCCAGAGCAGCGAGTTCATCGTTGCTCATCTTGTCGAGCTCAGCATTAGTGTAATTCTTCTTCACATTGCTCATGAGCGCGATCCAATCCACATAGCGGCGGCGCACAGGGCGCTAATGCCGATAATCCACATTGCCAGGCCTTCCGCTACTGGGCCGAGACCGCCAAGGTCCCAACCGGCAGGAGACGGAGTTTCCTTTGCAGACTTGAGGTAGGCAATGATGTCCTTCTTCTCATCTGCAGTCAGCTGACGGTCGGAGAACTTAGGCATATTCTGCGGACCGGTCAGCATCGCCTGGTAGATTTCCTGCTCGCTTGCCGGAGCCAGCTCTGGAGCGAACTTACCGGAAGACAGCGCGCCGCCCTGGCCGGTGAAGTTGTGGCAAGATGCGCAGTTCATGCGGAAGAGCTCAGAGCCCTTCGCAACATCTTCAGCCTGGATTTCGCCGTTGTAGTTGGCACCGCGCAGCGATTCCTGGGCAACGCTTCCGTCATCGTTGTAAACAATGTCGGCGCCGCCACCATTGGCTGCGACATAAGCAGCCAATGCTAAGGTCTGCTGCTCGGTATAGCGAGGTGCCTTACGCTCTGCCTGAGCGTCATTCGACATCATAGGCATACGGCCGGAGTGCACCTGGAAGTACACGGAACCGGCACCAATGCCTACGAGGGACGGACCCCGGCCTTCGATGCCCTGCAGATTGGCACCGTGGCAGGTGATACAAGCGGTGTCATAAATGTCCTTACCCTCTTGTACGAGGGCTTGGTCATCTTTTTCCGCCGTGGCGACCTGAGCGTCTGGGGTCAAGGCAGAAGCCAAGACGCCCGCACCGGACAGGCCAATCGCCAAAGCGAAGCCACCGGCTAGGGTGCGCTTCGCCTTGCGGCGACGGCGGGTCTTCTTAGCCGCCGCAGTGGTCTGCTCCACTGCAACGGACTGCGAATTGTTATCCATCATTTTCCTTTAGATAACTCGAACACGGGAGGACTGTTTGGGGAATATTGGCCAGTACTACTGGACCAAGTAAATAACGGTGAAGACGCCGATCCATACAACGTCGACGAAGTGCCAGTAATAAGACACTGCCATCGCTGCAGTCGCCTGCGCCGGCGTGAACTTGGACTTAGCAACGCGCGCGAGGATGATTGCGAAAGAAATCAGACCCGCTGTCACGTGTGCAGCGTGGAAGCCGGTGATGATGTAGAACACCGAACCAAAGACGCTGGCCTGGACAGTCACACCTGCGTGAATCAACTCAGTCCACTCGAACGCCATGATGCCTAGGAACACAACACCCAATACCAGCGTTACGGAGTACCAGAGTCGAAGCTTGTAAACGTCACCCCTTTCTGCGGCAAACACGCCGAACTGGGAGGTCACGGAAGAAGTAATCAGTACCGCCGTAATGAGGAAACCCATGGGCAGATTGATATGGGCGGTGTGCTCCGCCCAGTCGCCTTCCTGACCGTTTGCTCGCGAGGTGAACCACATCGCGAACAGTCCGGCAAAGAACATCAATTCCTGAGACAGGAACACGATGGTGCCCACACTGACCATATTGGGTCGGTTCAGTGAGGCAGCACGTGGTGCTGTCATACCTTGGTTAGAAACTACGCTCGTCACAGTGGCTATTATGGCTGTTCTAAGCGCCGAAGTCACCTCAATTCCCCCCGTAGCTTCTAATCTCTTTTCACCATTCGGACAGCATCCATCCAGCTATCCTGTCCGCCAAATAAGTTTTTTCCGGTTGGGAACTTTTTAGCTTGCTTTCCGACGCCCCATCGGTGCAGGTAACACCGCCCAACGCCTTCTGGTTCATAATTTTAGCCAGCTCGCATTAGCAATTTCCGCAACTAAGAACGGACACAAGCACCATGTCCGCAGGGGAATTCTGGAGAGATAAATCACACCAAGATTCCACCCCAAAATCGCTGGTTTACAACTTTCGGACGACCCCCGCAAAAATTGCCGTTTACGTGCCCGAATGGCCAAGCACCACTTCCCCAAGCCGCGCGCACAGCAAGTCAACATTCCCCCGCTCTTAAAAAATTTCTCCCTTTTCGGGAACTTTTTGACTGCTATAGACGACCCCGGATCGCCAAAGCCCTCCTAGCCGTAGCGACTAGGAGGGCCGAGAAGTTTTAGGCGGGAAGTCCGTCTACTAAAGGAATTAGTGCTTTTCCTTCGGCAGGCCGTACTGCAAAGACAAACCGGTGCAGGCTGCGATCAGGCAAACAGCGCCAAGGGCAATTAGCCAGAAGTAGAGGAAGATGACACCCAAGCCAAGGATGCCGATTGCACCGGCCATGGCCAGCGGCCAAATGGAGCTTGGAGAGAAGAAGCCCAAGATGCCGGCGGAATCTTCGGTTTCTGCTTCTTCCCAATCTTCTGGAAGAACATCACTGCGGTCATCAGTGAAATGGAGGTAGGCACCCAGCATCATGCACAGAAGGAAGGCAAGGAACATGCCTACGATGCCAACCCACTCGGCGCCGTAAAGGTAACCGTCATCCTTAACAAAGGTGACGCCGAAGATGTAGACAATCAGCGAGACAAGAAGGTACGTCGCGATTGAGTAAAAGACTTTCGATGTTGCACGCATTGTGTTGTGTCCTTATCTCTTAGGCCGCGGTATTGACGAAGTTGTCACCATTTGCGGTATCACGCTCGCCGGAGAACGGGTGGGTGGTAACCGCGTAAGGGTCTTGACCGATTTCCTTCAGCGCCTCGGCATTGGTGGCATCCGGGTTATCCTCACGGAACTTCAGGTACTTGTTGAAGTCCTCTGGAGAGACAACGCGGATTTCGAAGTTCATCATCGAGTGGTAAGTACCGCACATCTCAGCACAGCGGCCAACGAATGCGCCCTGCTTCTCAATCTTTTCTACCTGGAAGCTGCGCTCCTGAGCGTTTGCCTCTGGGTGTGCGTAAACATCGCGCTTGAATAGGAACTCGGGTACCCAGAAAGCGTGGGATACGTCGCCGGAAGCGAGACGGAACTCAATTGGAGTATCGGAAGGAAGAACCAGAACCGGAACCTCTTCGGTGGTGCCGACGGTTTCGATCTTGTTGTAGTTCAGGTAAGAAAGGTCGCCCGCGGACTTGCCGTGAATCGGGTTCGGGTTATCTACGCCCTCTGGGTCATGAGCGGTCTTTTCCGCTTCTGCCTGGCGAGCCTTATCAGCACCGTCGTAGTTCTCACCATTGACATGGTTTTCGGCGTAGCCGAACTTCCAGTTCCACTGGAATGCGGTGACGTCGACAACGACCTTTGGATCCTTGTCCAAAGCGGTGACCTTCTGCTGAGTCTGAACGGTAAAGAAGAACAGACCCATAATGATGAGGATCGGGACGATGGTCAAGACCATCTCAAGCGGAACGTTGTACTGAATCTGGCGAGGGAATTCACCCTTGCCATCCTTCTTCGCCTTCTTCGCACTCCAGCGGAAGATAGCGGTGAGGAACAGGCCCCACATAATAAAACCAACGATCCATGCGGCAACCCAGACCCAAATCCAGAAGTTGTACATGGCTTCTGCCTCAGGGGTAATACCCTTCGGCCAACCGAATCCCAGGAGGTTCTCTACAGCAGTTGGCGCCTGTACGTCACAACCTGCCAGAGCGAGTCCACCCAGGGCAAGTGCGCCAGCTACGCCCGCCTTGCGGGCAAAGGTGCGCTTATTACGCTGTCCCACGTGTGTTCTGCCTTTCTGTCCACACAAAACTTCTCGAATACTCACAGAGCACTCTTACCCAATCAGAATAGAGGATAATCGCCAGATTCCCAGCCTGTTTAAAGCCTTAAAAGGGCACCTAGTGCACTCAATTCATATCCACGTCTTTGTAGGTTACCGCCCCACCTGCACAATGTTCCAACCGCACCCCCAGTAGGAACTTTCGCCATGTGCGCCAATTCACAAGCGCTTTATGGAACCATCATCCGAAAGTTCGCACCCTATCGGGGAAGCTATTTCCAAGCCCTCAGGCAGGTTTCCTTAAGCCGTGGCGTGTTCTGGTTTCGGCCCCACTGGCCGTAAAGTGGGTGACTAGCAATAGACGCTTATATATAAGGAGCAATCTTTACATGTGCGGACTTCTTGGCATGCTCGCCGCCACCGGTGACGTAGATAAGTACGTCGACGCGCTGGAACGTTCCCTGCCCTGCATGCGCCACCGCGGCCCCGATGCGGCCGGCACGTGGCACGACGGTGATGCGGCCTTTGGTTTTAATCGCCTATCCATCATCGACCTTGAACACTCTCATCAGCCCCTGCGCTGGGGCCCTGAAGATCAGCCCGATCGCTATGCCCTGACCTTTAATGGTGAAATCTACAACTATGTAGAACTGCGTGAGGAGCTCAAGGACTTGGGCTACACCTTCCACACTGAGGGTGATGGTGAACCCATTGTGGTGGGCTACCACCACTGGGGCAAAGACGTGGTCAATCACTTGCGCGGCATGTTCGGCATCGTCATCTGGGACACCCACACCAAAACCATGTTCGCCGCCCGCGACCAATTCGGCATTAAACCGCTTTATTACGCCACCACGGAGGCGGGGACGGTCTTTGCTTCAGAACTGAAGTGCATTTTGGAGATGGCCGATGAAATCGGTCTAGAACTCAACCTTGACCGTCGAGCCATTGAACACTACGTAGACCTGCAGTACGTTCCAGAGCCAGAGTCGCTGCACGCACATATTCGCCGTGTGGAGTCCGGCTGCACGGTAACTCTCCGCCCAGGCGAAGATGCCGTCGCCGAGCGTTACTTCAAGCCTCGTTTCCCCGTCCAGCAGGTCAAGCAGGGAGAAGAGCAACAGCTCTTTAACCGCATCGCGGAGGCGCTAGAGGATTCCGTCGCCAAGCATATGCGCGCCGACGTCACCGTAGGCTCCTTCCTATCTGGCGGTATTGACTCCACCGCCATTGCCACCCTGGCAAAGCGCCACAACCCAGACCTTTTGACGTTCACCACCGGCTTTGAGCGCGAGGGGTATTCCGAAGTCGATGTCGCGGCTGAATCCGCCGAGGCCATTGGCGTGGAGCATATCGTCAAAATCGTCTCCCCCGAGGAGTATGCCGAGTCCATTCCGAAGATCATGTGGTACCTGGACAATCCGGTGGCTGACCCATCGCTAGTTCCCCTCTTCTTCGTGGCACAGGAAGCCCGCAAGCACGTCAAGGTAGTACTTTCCGGCGAAGGCGCTGACGAGCTCTTTGGTGGTTACACCATCTATAAGGAGCCGCTGTCTCTTGCCCCATTTGAAAAGATCCCTTCCCCACTGCGCCGTGGTCTGGGCAAACTTTCCCAAGTTCTGCCCGAGGGAATGAAGGGCAAGTCCCTTCTCAATCGTGGCTCCATGACGATGGAAGAGCGCTACTACGGAAACGCACGTTCCTTCAACTTTGAGCAGATGCAGCGCGTTATCCCGTGGGCGAAGCGCGAATGGGATCACCGCGAGGTGACCGCCCCCATCTACGCCCAGTCCGAGGACTTTGACCCCGTTGCGCGCATGCAGCACCTAGACCTATTTACCTGGATGCGCGGCGACATCCTGGTCAAGGCCGATAAGATTAATATGGCTAACTCGCTGGAGCTGCGCGTGCCGTTCCTAGACAAGGAGGTCTTTAAGGTTGCCGAGTCCATCCCTTATGACCTGAAGATCTCGCACGGCACCACCAAGTACGCCCTGCGCAAAGCCATGGAGCAGATCGTCCCGGCGCACGTATTGCACCGCAAGAAGCTGGGCTTCCCAGTACCGATGCGCCACTGGCTGGCCGGCGATGAGCTCTACGGCTGGGCTCAAGACACCATTAACGAGTCCCAGACCGAGGACATCTTCAATAAGAAGGAAATCCTCGAGATGCTCAAGGAGCACCGTGACGGCGTATCCGATCATTCCCGCCGCCTGTGGACAGTGCTGTCCTTTATGATTTGGCACGGCATCTTCGTCGAAAAGCGCATCGACCCGAAGATCGAGCAGCGCGATTATCCGGTCAAGCTTTAGAGGCTTAGGTAGCTTTTCACGCAGAGAAAAAGAGGGTGGGTGCCAGTGGCACCCACCCTCTTTTATTTACCTATATTTAGTTGAAGGAGTCGCCGCAGGCGCAGGAGCCGGTGGCGTTCGGGTTATCGATGGTAAAGCCCTGGGACTCGATGGTGTCAGCGAAATCGATCTTGGCACCAGTCAGGTAAGGAACGGACATCTTGTCCACCACGAGGTTTACGCCGCCTACCTGGTCAACCTTGTCACCGTCCAAGGTGCGGTCATCAAAGTAAAGCTGGTAGCGCAGGCCAGCGCAGCCGCCAGGTTGCACGGCAATGCGCAGGGAGAGATCGTCGCGGCCTTCTTGGTCGAGCAGGGCCTTTGCCTTTGCGGCTGCTGCTTCGGTCAGAATGACGCCGGTTGCGGAAGCTGGAGCGGTCATCACTTCTCCTCAATAAGTCTTGGTTTCGTTGCCACTACCCTACCCGGTTAATTCAGGTGGGAAAAGGTAGCCCTTAGCCATAACGCCACTGAGGCTGGGCCTATTCCCCTATTCGTGCCTAAACCTTGTAGTGTGAGGGGCGTGAAATTTCCGTGGCAAAAAGATGACAAGACCTCCCCTGAGCCAGCCCCCATGCAGGAGGAAGTTCAGGAAAAGCCCCAGCGCAAGGGCTATACCCCGCCCAAGGGTCGTCCGACACCGAAGCGATCAGAACAAGAGATTGCGCGCGGCGTAAAGCGCGATCCCCATGGAATGTCCGAGGCGCAGCGCTACCAGCACCGCAAGGACATGAAAAAGTCCATGAGCAAGGAAGAGTGGAAGGAATTTAAGAAGAAGGAGCGCCAGGAGCGCCACCAAGCCAACCGCGAGCAGCAGGCCCGCATGGCGGACGGTGACCCTCGCTTCCTTCCCGCTAGAGATCAGGGTGCCGAGCGCGCTTATGTGCGCGATTGGGTGGATGCCCGCCGCAGCCTGAGCAACTGGGTGATGCCGATGGCTCTGGTGCTGATCGTGGTCATGTTTTTGACCTACGCAGTACCGAGCATCGCAACCTTAATCAACGCGGTGGCCATGGTTATCATCATTATTTTTGCCATTGAGGGCATTCTTTTAGCCCGCCGCTGCAATAAAGCCGTGCGCGCTAAGTTCCCTGGCACCACCGAGGCAGGCTTTAGCCTGGGCTTTTATGCTTATTCTCGCGCCAGCCAGCCCCGCAAGTGGCGCATCCCGCGCCCACGCGTGGAGCTCGGCGCCGACGTTTAGGGAGACTATTCATGGCTATTCCGCAGCCCAATAACCAGGCGCGCGCCACATACGACGCACAACTCGCAGCCTTTGGGCGCCTGACCGATGCCGCCCAGTGGCTAGCAGCATGCCAAGGCGAGGCACCTGCCCGTACGCCGCAGCGCATACGCGCGGTGGTTTTTGGTGAACAAGCGGCCCCACTGCCGGCCACCGAAACGGCGGCGCGACGCGCCGAGGTAGGGCTGGAAGTAGTCACCGTGACGGATTATCCCCAGGCATATCGCCTCGGGAAGGCCACGGCGGATGCGGAAATTGATGCCGGGGCTGACCTACTCATTCCCGCCGGTGCGGAACACGCCCGCGTGGCGGCGGTGGTGATGGGGACTATGACGCTAACGGAGCCGGTAGCGATCGTCGGCAAGCAAAGCAGCGTAGAAGACTGGAAACGCGAGGTTTCCGCTATCCGGGATTCCATGTTCCGCGCCCGCAATTTGGAGGGAATGGAGCTGGTGGAATCCTGTCACTCCTGCGTCCTTGCCGCCTTGGTAGGGTTTATCACCCGCGCGGCGCAGCGGCGCACGCCAATGCTTATCGATACCCCGGTTACAGCCACCGCCGCACTCCTAGCAGAACGTGACAATCCTGGCGTTAAGGAATGGCTCTACGCCACCACCCTCGCGCCCACCCCAGCGCACGAACTGGCGTTGGAAAAGCTGGGGCTCCACCCCCTGCATGAGCTGGGAATGGAGCCGCAACCTGCGCTGGGAGCCCTAGCGGCGCTGCCAATGCTACTAACAGGCGTAGAGATCGCTGCAGACGCCTAAAACCCCAGTTACGCCAAGGTGTGCAGCCAGCCGTGGGTATCTTCCACAGCGCCGCGCTGGATTCCGGTAAGGCGCTCGCGCAACGCCATTGTGATGTCACCGGCTTTATTGCCATTGACCTGGAAATCGGCCGAATCTCCCAGCACGCGCCCGACCGGGGTAATGACCGCGGCGGTACCGCAGGCGAAGGCCTCCGACATCGCCCCAGATTCGGCATCACGCTGCCATTCTTCCGTGGTAATGCGGCGTTCAGTGACCTTGTACCCCAGATCGCGAGCTACTTGCAGCAGGGATTCGCGCGTGATGCCAGGCAGCAGTGAGCCGGACAGCTCCGGGGTAACGATTTCCGCGCTCTCGCCGCTGCCGTAGACAAACATAAGGTTCATGCCTCCCATCTCTTCGATGTAGCGGCGTTCAATGGCATCCAGCCAAACCACTTGGTCGCAGCCCTTTTCATCCGCTTGGGCCTGAGCCAACAGCGAGCCGGCATAGTTACCAGCAAACTTGGCCGCGCCGGTACCACCGGGAGCGGCACGGACGTAGTCGGTAGACAGCCAGACCGAAACCGGCTTGATGCCACCACTGAAATAGGAGCCTGCCGGCGAAGCAATAAGCACGTAGCGGTAAGAATTGGCTGGGTGGACGCCCAAGGAGACCTCGGTGGAAATCATAAAGGGGCGCAGGTACAGGGCCTCTTCCCCACCGGCTTCCGGTACCCAAGCCTTATCCACCTCCACAAGTTGGCGCAGAGATTCGATAAATTCTTCTTGGGGAAGCTCCGGCATGGCCAAGCGCTGAGCAGAGTTGATAAAGCGCTGGGCGTTGTGATCGGGGCGGAAGGTGGCGATGGAATCATCGGGCTGGCGATAGGCCTTGATGCCTTCAAAAATGGCCTGCCCATAGTGGAATACATTGCTGGCCGGATCCATGGTCATCGGTCCATAGGGGCGCACCTGGGCATCGTGCCATCCCTTGCCTTCGGTCCAGTCAATGGTGACCATATGGTCCGTAAAGTGCTTGCCAAAGCCGGGGTTGGCAAGGATCTCGCTCAACTTTTCCGCGGACGTGGGGTTATCGGTACGAGTAATCGTGTAATCAAGCATGCCCACAATCTACTCTTTTATCTATAGCGAGGCAGGAATATGTTCACGCCCGCACGGTACAGTGGAGGGAAGATAAAAAGCCTTTCTATAAAGGAGGACACTATGGCAAAATCCGATCTGACCGCACGCGGTCACTTCCCCAAGGTGAAGTTGGGAAAGAAGGTACCTAAGAAGGCAGAAGCACTGCTTATCGCAGCGTTCGAGGGCGATGATGGCTTGGAGCTGCCTGGCACCACCCTGCTGGAGGGAGCCGCATTGCGCTCTACCTACGAAGCGCTTGTTGCCGTAGGGGCTACCGGTAAGACGGGCGAAGTCACGCGCGTTCCAGCTCCGGCAAAGGCAGGCGTGGCCTCCATTATTGCCGTTGGATTGGGCGATGCCGAGGAAGTAAACGATGAGACACTGCGCCGCGCCGCCGGCCAGGCGGCCCGCTCCATCACCAAGGTTGATGCGGTAGCCACCTCTTTGGGCGATTTCGGCGTGGCTCCAGTGGTGGAAGGTTTGATCCTCGGCGGTTATAAGTATTCCGGCCTGCGCTCCGAGTCGGCCGCGGCGGCTACCACGTACACCGTGGTAGCCGGAAAGTCCGCCCAAGAAGAGTTCGACAATGCGAAGATTACCGCCGAGTCCGTCCTCATCGCCCGCGACCTAGTCAATACTCCCTCCAACCTGCTCTACCCGGAAACCTATGCCGCATTCCTGTCTGCCCAAGCGGCAGAGGCCGGCCTTGAGGTAGAGGTTTTGGATGAAAAGGCGCTGGAAAAGCAGGGGTTCGGCGGAATTATGGCTGTCGGTCGCGGATCCGCACGCCCGCCGCGCCTGGTCCGCTTGAGCTGGAAGCCGAAGAAGGCCAAGCGCCACGTCGCTTTGGTGGGCAAGGGCATTACCTTTGATACCGGCGGTATTTCCCTGAAGCCGGGGGCCAAGATGTGGGACATGATTTCGGATATGGGCGGTTCTGCCGCT
This sequence comes from Corynebacterium curieae, assembly GCF_027570035.1. Lineage (GTDB taxonomy): Bacteria > Actinomycetota > Actinomycetes > Mycobacteriales > Mycobacteriaceae > Corynebacterium > Corynebacterium curieae. The sequence goes on from NZ_JAKMUU010000001.1 coordinate 512,477, forward strand.
ATGGCCGCCGCTATCATCGCCGCGGCAAAGCTGAACCTCAAGGTCGCCATCACCGCTACCTTGCCGTTGGCTGAAAACATGCCTGGCAGCAATGCCACCCGCCCGGGGGACGTCATCACTCATTACGGCGGCATCACCTCGGAGGTGCTCAACACTGATGCCGAGGGACGCCTAGTGCTTGCCGACGCCATTGCGCGCGCCAGCGAGGACAACCCCGACTTCCTTATTGAGACCGCTACCTTGACCGGCGCCCAGATGGTCGCCCTGGGAGAGCGCACCGCGGGCGTCATGGGTTCGGAAGAATTCCGCGACCGCATGGCCGAAATCGGCCGCGAGGTGGGAGAAAAGGCATGGGCCATGCCGCTGCTGGAGGAGCACGAAGAATCCGTGAAGTCCGCCAGCGCCGATATCCGCAATATCAACGCCAAGCGCGAGGGCGGCATGGAATATGCCGGCACGTACCTGCAGCACTTTGTGGGCGAAGGTATTGAGTGGGCCCATATCGATGTAGCAGGGCCTTCCTTTAACACCACTGGCGCTTATGGCTACACCCCAAAGATGGGCACCGGCGTGCCCACCCGTACGGTAGTTGCCGCATTGCGCGAGATTGCTGAATTAAAGTAACCCCGCAGCAGGCTTTATGGGTTTAGAATCCTAAAGGCATGAAGCCTGCTTTAATCATCGTTGACGTGCAAAATGACTTCTGCCCCGGTGGCGCCTTGGGCACCGAGCGGGGCAATGAAGTCGCTGAGAAAATCGCCACCCTACAACGGCGCTACGAGACCGTGGTAGCCACACAGGATTGGCACATCGATCCGGGTTCGCATTTTTCTAAGGACCCGGATTTTGTCGATTCCTGGCCCGTTCACTGTGTAGCAGAGTCCCACGGGGCAGCCATGCATGAGTCCATCGGTCCCGCTCATGCCTACTTCCGCAAGGGCGAATACACCGCTGCCTATTCCGGTTTTGAAGGGGCCGCAAACGGCACCTTGCTCGCGGACTGGCTGCGCGAGCAAGGCGTCGAGTCCGTGGATATCGTGGGCATCGCCACGGATCACTGCGTTCGCGCCACGGCTGCCGACGCCTTGCAGGAAGGGTTCACCGTCCGCGTTCTGCGTGACTATTGCTCACCGGTAGACGAATCCCGCGGCGAGGCCGCCTTGGAAGAACTCGCCGCGGCGGGAGTCACCGTCTGCTAGCCCCTGCCGTAGGAATGCCGACAACGCCAGCGGCCCTCGAACCGAATATGGTCCGAGGGCCGTTGGCGTCTCTCTACAAGGTGTTTCCATGTATCGGCCAAAGCCGCCCTCTGGAAACGTGAGGGGTTCTCTCTATCTCTCTCGCATGCGCTCTCTCAAACGCATGACTTAAGTATGGGCCATCGATATTGGACACCGGTGTCAAGTACCTGAAAGTTTCCTGTTGAAATCTGCCGCCAACGCTCCTGCCGCCTCCCCCTCGGCCGAATGCCTGCCGGCTGATATTGCAAAAGCCCTGCGCTGCGCTAGACGTTTGTTATAGGGTGATTTGCGTCCCCACGGGTGCCCGAGCACGGGCTGAGAGTGCGCTAAAGCTGCGCATAGACCGTTCGAACCTGTTTGGTTAATACCTACGAAGGAAGAGAGGAGCGCTTGCCATGACGGCTGCCCCAGAAAACCACCCTAAACACTCCTATTCCCCCATTCACCACAACGGCTTAGAGGTCCCAGAGACCGAAATCCAACTGGATGATTCCCCACAAGGCCCCAATGAACCCTTCCGCGCCTATCGCACGCGTGGGCCAGAATGCGCACCAGAAGAGGGACTACCGGCCCTACGCAGCGAGTGGATTAGCGAGCGCGGAGATATCGAAGAATACACCGGCCGCGGCCGCGAGCTGGCGGACGATGGACGTGCCGCTCAGCGCCGCGGGGCGTCTTCCCAAGAGTGGAAGGGCTCTAAGCGCCCGCCGCTTAAGGCTCAGCCTGGGCGCCGCGTAACCCAAATGCACTACGCCCGCCAAGGGATCATCACCCGCGAAATGGAATTCGTAGCAATGCGTGAGCACTGCGATCCGGAATTCGTTCGCGCTGAGGTCGCTCGCGGCCGCGCCATTATCCCTAATAACGTCAACCACCCCGAGTCTGAGCCCATGATCATTGGGCGTAAATTCCTCACCAAAATCAACGCCAATATTGGCAATTCTGCGGTCACCTCCTCGATCGAGGAAGAAGTGTCCAAACTGCGCTGGGCCACCCAGTGGGGCGCAGACACCGTAATGGACCTTTCCACCGGTGACGATATCCACACCACCCGCGAGTGGATCCTGCGCAATTCCCCGGTTCCCATTGGCACCGTGCCCATCTACCAAGCTTTGGAAAAGGTCAATGGTGTGGCAGAGGATCTGACCTGGGAAATCTTCCGCGATACCGTCATCGAGCAGTGCGAACAGGGCGTGGACTATATGACCATTCACGCCGGTGTGCTCTTGGCCTATGTACCGCTGGCAAGCAATCGCGTGACCGGCATCGTCAGCCGCGGCGGTTCCATCATGGCAGGATGGTGCCTTGCTCACCACAAGGAATCTTTCCTCTACGAACACTTTGATGAGCTGTGCGAGATCTTCGCTCAGTACGATGTTGCATTTTCGCTTGGCGACGGCCTGCGCCCCGGCAGCCTTGCCGATGCCAACGACGCCGCCCAATTTGCCGAGCTCAAGACCATCGGCGAGCTTACCCGCCGCGCCTGGGAGTATGACGTCCAAGTCATGGTGGAAGGCCCCGGACACGTGCCGCTCAACATGATTCAAGAAAACAACGAGCTCGAGCAGGATTGGGCCTCAGATGCCCCCTTCTATACCCTCGGCCCGCTAGTTACCGATATCGCCCCTGGCTATGATCACATCACTTCCGCCATCGGTGCCGCCCATATCGCAATGGGTGGTACGGCCATGTTGTGCTATGTCACGCCGAAGGAGCACTTGGGACTGCCCAACCGCGATGATGTAAAAACTGGTGTCATTACTTATAAGATTGCGGCGCACTCAGCGGACGTTGCCAAGGGACATCCAGGCGCCCGTGCTTGGGACGATGCCATGAGCAAGGCCCGCTTTGAATTTCGCTGGAATGACCAATTTGCGCTCTCCCTCGATCCGGAGACCGCACAGGCTTATCACGATGAAACGTTGCCTGCTGAGCCAGCAAAGACCGCACACTTTTGTTCCATGTGTGGGCCGAAGTTCTGCTCCATGCGCATTAGCCAAGACATCCGCGAGATGTTCGGCGGGCAAATGGCCGAGCTGGGCATGCCGACGCTGGGCGAGCAGGTCCGCGCGGCAGTCCACGGCTCAGCACCAGAGAAAGGTATGCAGGAAAAATCCGCCGAATTCCGCCGCAACGGGTCTCAAATTTATTTACGCGAGGATGCTGACCTAGCTTAGCTCTCGCCCTGTATCGGGATTTTCGCCGCGCTCAAATCGGGCGCGGCGTTGCCTTTGCTCTTCCCTTTTGCGCAAGATGCGCTGCCTTTCCATGCGCTCGCGCATGCGCTGCGGATAGCCGGTTTCTTCCACGTCATAAATATCGCAGCTCAAAAGTTTGGCCACCGCATCGATGCCCTTTGGCCCGCCGATACGACGGCGAATGAACTCGCCGTTTTCATCCACAACAACAACGGACATCTCATTGACTACCGTTTCCGGCTCCACAAAGGCTTCTACAAAAGCCTTTCCGGCGGCCCACTGTTGCAGATCCTGCGCGTCTTCCGGGCGGACGGTCTCCCCCGGTCCGCGGGGTGGTCGCAGCGACGATCTGGACTTATTGCGACGGAACGGGTTGAACATAATTGCCTAGCTTACCCGGAAGGAGGGTAGTTACTAACCCCACATCTGCACGAGGGTGAGCATCACGCTGTAAGATTGTCGGGTAGCGATAGAACACTTCCAACTTTCGAGGAGTCTTATAACTCATGGCGAACTCCGTTGAGATGCCCGAGCTGGGCGAATCCGTAACCGAAGGCACCATCACGCAGTGGCTCAAGTCCGTCGGCGATACCGTCGAGGTAGACGAGCCTTTGCTCGAGGTCTCCACCGACAAGGTCGACACCGAAATCCCCTCCCCCGTAGCTGGCACCATTATTGAAATTAAGGCTGATGAGGATGACACCATCGAGGTCGGCGAAGTCATCGCCATCATCGGTGACGAGGACGAGGCTGGCTCCGCATCCAACGACTCCTCCGCTGAAAAGGGCGAAGAGGAAGAAGCAGACACAAAGGAAGAGCCGAAGGGTGACTCTTCTAACGGTGGTTCCGGCGAGGCAGCCGATGTAGAAATGCCTGAACTCGGCGAGTCCGTCACCGAAGGCACCATCACCCAGTGGCTCAAGTCCGTCGGCGATACCGTCGAAGTAGACGAGCCACTCCTCGAGGTCTCCACCGACAAGGTCGACACCGAAATTCCTTCCCCGGTAGCAGGCACCCTGGTAGAAATCCTCGCCGACGAGGACGACACCATCGAGGTCGGCGAAGTCATCGCCCGCATCGGCGACGAAAACGCCACCGCATCCTCCTCCAACTCCAAGTCCGAAAACGAAGACAAGGAAGAAAAGAAGGAAGAACCAAAGACCGAAGAAAAGGAAGAGAAGAAGGATGACTCTTCCAACGGTGGTTCCGGCGAGGCAGCCGATGTAGAAATGCCTGAACTCGGCGAGTCCGTCACCGAAGGCACCATCACCCAGTGGCTGAAGTCCGTCGGCGATACCGTCGAAGTAGACGAGCCACTCCTCGAGGTCTCCACCGACAAGGTCGACACCGAAATTCCTTCCCCGGTAGCAGGCACCCTGGTAGAAATCCTCGCAGACGAGGACGACACCATCGAGGTCGGCGAAGTCATCGCCCGCATCGGCGACGAAAACGCCACCGCATCCTCCTCCAACTCCAAGTCCGAAAACGAAGACAAGGAAGAAAAGAAGGAAGAACCAAAGACCGAAGAAAAGGAAGAGAAGAAGCCTGAGCCAAAGGCCGAGGAAAAGAAGGAAACCAAGCAGGATTCCTCCTTGAACACCTCCGCCAAGGTCAATAATGGCGATAACGTTCCTTATGTCACCCCGCTGGTACGCAAGCTGGCAGATAAGCACGGCGTGGACCTCAATAACGTTGAGGGCACCGGCGTAGGCGGCCGCATCCGCAAGCAGGACGTGCTCGCGGCTGCTGGCGAGGGCGAGGCACCTGCCAAGTCTGGCGCACAGTCCGATAACTCCCCGCGTGCTCGTTGGTCCACCAAGTCCGTGGATCCGGCCAAGCAGGAGCTCATCGGCACCACTCAGAAGGTCAACCGCATCCGCGAAATCACCGCCGCCAAGATGGTAGAGGCGCTGCAGATTTCCGCACAGCTTACCCACGTGCAGGAAGTCGACATGACCGCCATCTGGGATATGCGCAAGAAGAATAAGCAGGCTTTCATCGACAAGCACGGTGCCAACCTGTCCTTCCTGCCATTCATCGTGAAGGCTACCGCTGAGGCTTTGGTCTCCCACCCGAACGTGAATGCTTCCTATAACCCAGAGACCAAGGAGATGACCTACCACTCGGATGTCAACATCGCTATCGCCGTTGACACTCCGAAGGGCCTGCTCACCCCGGTCATCCACAAGGCACAGGACATGACCCTGCCGCAGATTGCTCAGCAGATTGCAGAGCTTGCTGATAAGGCCCGCAATAACAAGCTGAAGCCGAACGATCTCACCGGTGCTACTTTCACCGTGACCAACATCGGCTCCGAGGGCGCCATGCTCGATACCCCGATCTTGGTTCCGCCACAGGCCGGCATCCTGGGCACCGCGGCTATTGAGAAGCGCCCAGTCGTTGTCAACGAGAACGGCCAGGACGCCATCGCTATCCGCCAGATGTGCTACCTGCCATTCACCTACGACCACCAGGTGGTTGACGGTGCGGACGCAGGTCGCTTCATCACCACCATCAAGGACCGCCTGCAGACCGCTGACTTCCAGGCAGACCTCGAAGTCTAAAGGTTCTATCGCCGCTTAAAGCCTCCGAGCCCCACCGCGGGGCTCGGAGGCTTTTGCCATGTCTGGGGTGCCAAGTGGGGGTGATAAATGCATCATCGCCCGAACCATTCATCCCGTTTTATTGGGGGCCTTGCACGGACCCTCACTCTAACCCCGTGGTGAGCGCAGTAGGCGCAATGTTAAGCAGTGATACGGCGCATAAAAGTCTCTAAAGGGGCATCGGTTCACCCATTGTTAAACATATAATTGGGGCGGTTACAGCCATTGTCCCCCACTAAGGAGTCTCACTGACATGGAATTCATCTCCCGCCACCTAGGGCCGGATTCTGCGGAGCAGGCCACCATGCTTGCGACGGTAGGCTACAACAGCGTGGACGCGCTGGTCGATGCCGCGCTTCCTCCCCAGATCCGCGCCGCTGAACCCCCTCAGCTGCCAGTAGCCCTTTCGGAGGATGAAGCACAGGCTAAATTGCGGGAGTACGCCAACCAGAACACGGTTCTGAAGTCCTTTTATGGGCAAGGCTTTTCTGACACCCTTACTCCGGCTGTCATCCGCCGCGGGCTGCTGGAGGACGCGGGATGGTATACCGCCTATACCCCGTATCAGCCAGAGATTTCCCAGGGGCGTCTAGAAGCGCTGTTGAATTTCCAGACCATGGTTGAATCCCTGACTGGACTGCCCATCGCCAACGCGTCCTTGCTGGACGAGGCCTCGGCCACCGCCGAAGCCGTGGGGCTTATGTCCCGCGCGGTAAAAAAGGGCCGCCGCGTGGTGCTGGATTCTCGCCTGCACCCGCAGGTGCTTACCGTTGCGGCGGAGCGCGCCCGCGCCATTGACCTCGAGGTGGAAATCGTCGACCTGCGCGAAGGCCTCGTTGGCGAGGATCTTATTGGTGCGGTCATTGCCTATACCGGTACCGAGGGCGATATCTTTGATCCCTCCACCATCATCGAGGAGCTACACACCCGTGGCGCACTGGCTACCGTGGCCACCGACCCGCTTTCGCTGCTCCTGCTGGAGGCACCTGGCTCGCTGGGCGCCGATATCGTGCTCGGTTCCTCCCAGCGCTTCGGAGTCCCGCTCTTCTTCGGCGGACCGCACGCTGCCTACATGGCGGTCACGGACAAGCTCAAGCGCAAGATGCCGGGCCGCATCGTAGGCGTGTCCAAGGACGCGGATGGTCGCCCCGCTTACCGCCTGGCACTGCAGACCCGCGAGCAGCACATTCGCCGCGAACGCGCCACCTCCAATATCTGTACCGCGCAAGCACTACTGGCCAACGTCGCCTCCATGTACGCTGTCTACCACGGCCCGCAAGGCCTCAAGGCCATTGCCCAGCGCGTTCACGCGCTCGCTTCCTCCTTTGCGCAGTCCGTCAAGGATGCCGGAAAGCAACTAGTGTCCGAGGACTTCTTCGACACCGTTACCGTCTCCGGCGTCGACGCCGCCACCATCAAGGCCGACCTCCAGAAGGAGGGCTACCTCGTGCGCACCATCGGCGAAGACAAGGTATCGGTATCCTTTGGCGAATCGGCGACCAAGGGGGACGTCACCAAGCTTGCCCAGGCCTTCGGCGCCGAAGCGGCTGAGGCTGATTTCGCCCTGCCGGAGAACCTGCTGCGCAGCGAGGAGCCGCTTCAGCACGAGATCTTCAACCGCATCCACTCTGAGACCCAGATGCTGCGCTACCTGCGCAAGCTGGCCGATAAGGACTTAGCGCTCGACCGCACCATGATCCCGCTGGGCTCTTGCACGATGAAGCTTAATCCCACCGCAGCCATGGAGCCCATTTCCTGGCCGGAGTTTGCAGGCATCCACCCCTACGCACCAGAGGAGACTACCGCCGGCTGGCGCGCATTGGTTGAAGAGATTGAAGGCTGGCTGGCCGAGGTTACCGGCTACGCTAAGGTCTCCATCCAGCCCAATGCCGGTTCCCAGGGCGAGCTGGCCGGCCTGTTGGCCATCCGCCGCTACCACGTAGCCAATGGTGATAACGAGCGCGATGTGGTGCTCATTCCGGCCTCCGCACACGGTACAAATGCGGCCTCGGCTACGCTGGCTAATCTGCGCGTTGTCGTGGTGAAGACCGCCGAGGATGGCTCTATCGACCTAGCGGATTTGGATGAGAAGATTGCCAAGCACGGCAACCACATCGCCGGCATTATGGTGACCTACCCGTCCACCCACGGCGTCTTTGACCCGGAGGTCCGCGATGTGTGCGATAAGGTCCACGCGGTAGGAGGCCAGGTCTATATCGACGGCGCGAATATGAACGCGCTGACCGGCTGGGCCCGCCCGGGCCAGTTCGGCGGCGATGTCTCCCACCTTAACCTGCACAAGACCTTTACCATTCCACACGGCGGTGGCGGCCCAGGCGTTGGCCCAGTCGCAGTGGCCGAGCACCTCATCCCCTTCCTGCCCACCAACGCCGCGGATCCGCGGCTGGATGCCACCACCGCTACCCCGGTAGGTCAGGGCGTGCCGATTACCAATACCGAATACGGTTCGGCCGGCGTGCTGCCTATTTCCTGGGCTTACTTGGCCATGACCGGGACACAGGGCCTGGCTCAAGCCTCCGCCCATGCCATTTTGGGTGCGAACTACCTAGCTAAGTCCCTGCAGGATTCTTTCCCTGTGCTCTACACCGGCAACGCTGGCTTGGTCGCGCACGAATGCATCCTGGATCTGCGCGCGCTTACCGACGCCTCCGGGGTCACCGCCGCGGACGTAGCCAAGCGCCTCGTAGACTTTGGCTTCCACGCCCCGACCCTGGCCTTCCCTGTGGCCGGCACCCTCATGGTGGAGCCCACCGAATCCGAAGACCTAGGCGAGCTAGATCGCTTCATCGAGGCTATGCGCACCATCCGCGCCGAGATCCAAGAGATCATCGATGGCGAGGTCTCCTATGAGGGCTCCGTTATCCACCATGCTCCATTTACCGCGGAGTCCGTCGGTGCCGATACGTGGGACTTTTCCTTCAGCCGTGAAAAGGCCGCTTGGCCGGTGAAATCCCTGCGCCACAACTATAAGTACTTCCCGCCGGTGCGCCGCATCGACGAGGCCTACGGCGATCGCAACTTAGTCTGTAGCTGCCCGCCGCCAGAAGCATTCGATATCGAAGAATCCTAAGGAGTAACCATGTCTGAGCTTCTTACCTCCCCGCTTCATGCCGAACATGAGAAACTCGGCGCGACCTTCACGGCCTTCGGCCCGTGGAATATGCCGCTGAAGTACCACAACGAGTTGGACGAGCACCGCGCGGTACGCAATACCGCCGGCTTATTTGACCTTTCCCACATGGGCGAAATCTGGGTCAACGGCGCCGACGCCGGCAAGTTCTTGTCCTATGCCTTCATCTCCAACTTTGAGCCACTCAAGGTGGGCAAGGCCAAATACTCCATGATTGCCGCAGAAGACGGCGGCATCATCGATGACCTGATTACCTACCGCTTTGAGGAGGATAAGTTCCTCGTCGTGCCGAATGCTGGCAATGCCGATACCGTGTGGGACGAGCTCAATAAGCGCGCTGAGGGCTTCGATGTTTCCCTGAAGAACGAATCCCGCGACGTCGCAATGATCGCTGTCCAGGGTCCTAAGGCCGCAGAAATCCTCGTGCCGCTGGTAGAGGATAATAAGCAAGATGAGGTATTTCACCTCGGCTACTACGCCGCCACCATGGGCAAGGTAGCGCGCACCTTTGCCATCATCGCGCGCACCGGCTACACCGGCGAGGATGGCTTCGAGCTCATCGTGTATAACTCCGATGCCCCACAGCTGTGGGAGGAATTGCTCAAGGCCGGTGAGGAATATGACATCAAGCCGTGTGGCCTGGCCGCCCGCGATTCCTTGCGCCTTGAGGCCGGCATGCCGCTGTATGGCAACGAGCTCTCTCGCGATATCACCCCAGTAGAGGCGGGCATGGCCCGTGCCTTTGCCAAGAAGGAAGCTGATTTTGTTGGCTCCGAGGTCATCCGCCAGCGCGCCGCAGACGGCCCGCAGGTGGCGATCACCGGCCTGATCTCCGCGCAGCGCCGCGCCGCGCGCGCCGGAGCCGAAGTTTTCGCCGGAGACAAGAAGGTAGGCACCGTTACCTCCGGCCAGCCCTCCCCCACCTTGGGCCACCCAGTAGCCATCACCATGCTGGATACCAGCGCCGAGCTGGAGCCCGGAACCGAAGTCGAGGTAGACATTCGCGGCAAGCGCTATCCTTTTGAGGTAACCGCGTTGCCGTTCTACAAGCGCGATAAATAAGCATCTTCTCAAACAGCCCGAAAGGACTACATCACCATGGCCACCCTTCCACAAGATTTCTCCTACTCCGAAGACCACGAGTGGGTCAACGCTGCCGCTGACGCCGTTGCGGGCGCTACCGTGCGCATCGGCATTACCTCCGTGGCGGCAGACCGCCTCGGTGAGGTCGTCTTCGCCGAACTGCCGGAGGTAGGCGATACCGTCACCGCCGGCGAGTCCTGCGGCGAGGTCGAATCCACCAAGTCCGTCTCTGACCTCTACTCCCCTGTTACCGGCACCGTAAAGACCGTGAACGAGGCCGTGCACGATGACTACGCCGTCATCAACAACGATCCATTCGGTGAGGGCTGGCTCTTCGAGGTCGAGGTGGATGAGGCCGGCGAGCTCATGGATGCCGCCGCCTACGCATCCGCCAACGGCCTAGACTAATTCGACCCACGCGGGAGGGTGTGCCATGCGCATCCTCCCGCTTTGCTTTGCCCACCGCACCAGAGGAAACTTTTGGCTATGACTGCACCACGCGATCCTTTCTTTCCCGCCGAGCGCTCCATTCGCGCTTCCGATAAGCCACTAGAGGTCCGGTTCCTGGGCCGGATGGACTATCAGGAGGCGTGGGATTACCAGGCCGAGGTCGCGGCCGCGCGTGCCAAGGGCGAGCAGGGCGATGTCGTGCTGGTAGTAGAGCACCCGAATATTTATACCGCCGGCAAGCGCACCCAGCCGGAGGATATGCCCGATAACGGCCTGCCCGTTGTCACCGTGGACCGCGGTGGGCGCATCACCTGGCACGGCGAGGGCCAGCTGGTCATCTATCCCATCATCAAGCTGGCTGAGCCTGTCGACGTCGTTGACTATGTCCGCCGCCTCGAAGAGGCCACCATCCAGACCGTGCGACAGATGGGGGTGACCACTGCCGGGCGCATCGATGGCCGCTCGGGCGTTTGGGTCCCTTCCACCACCGAAGCCAAGGATCCGGCTGCCCCGAAGCGCGACCGCAAGATCGCCGCGCTAGGCATCCGCATCACTCGCGGGGTCACCATGCATGGGTTGGCGCTCAATTGCTGCAATACGCTGGAATACTACGACCACATCGTGGCGTGCGGCATCGATGACGCCGACGTCACCACGCTGTCCCTAGAACTCGGCCGCAAGGTCACCCTCGAAGACGCCACCCAACCGCTCTTGCAGGCGCTGGACGACGCCCTCTCGGGCCGCCTCATCGTCGCCGACCACACCTTCGGCTCAGCCCCGGATCCCACGAAGCTGGCGAATGAAAGGGCACGGGAGAGGCGTCGGCAAGCGCGGCAAAAGCCCTAGTTCGGGGCTGGCGCGGAATAGGATGTGACCGCGGTGACTTATACCAAGCAGAGCTATTAGCCATCACCACCATCAACCGATAAAGTGAGTTTTTGTGACTGTTAAGCCCGAAGGACGCAAGATGCTCCGCATTGAAAAGAAAAATGCGGAGTCACCCATCGAACAAAAGCCACGCTGGATCCGCAACCAGGTCCGCACCGGCCCCGGCTACGAAGATATGAAGTCCCGCGTGGCCGGCGCTTCCCTCCACACCGTGTGCCAAGAGGCAGGCTGCCCGAATATCCACGAGTGCTGGGAATCCCGCGAGGCAACGTTCCTCATCGGTGGCGATAAGTGCACCCGCCGCTGCGACTTCTGCGATATTGCCACCGGCAAGCCGGAGGAACTAGACCGCGACGAACCGCGCCGCGTGGCCGAAAACATCCGGGAAATGGACCTTAACTACACCACCATTACCGGCGTTACCCGCGATGACCTCCCGGATGAGGGCGCATGGCTCTACGCCGAGGTCGTGCGCAAGATTCACGAGCTTAACCCGCATACCGGCGTAGAAAACCTCACCCCGGATTTCTCCGGCAAGCCGGACCTGCTCGAGGAGGTCTTCGAGGCTAAGCCGGAGGTCTTCGCCCACAACCTGGAGACCGTGCCGCGCATCTTCAAGCGCATCCGCCCCGCCTTCCGCTATGAGCGCTCCTTGGACGTTATTCGCCAGGCTCATGACTATGGTCTTATCACCAAGTCCAACCTGATCTTGGGCATGGGCGAGACCGAGGACGAGGTCGAAGAAGCACTGCGTGACCTGCGTTCTGCTGGCTGCGATATCATCACCATCACCCAGTACCTGCGCCCCGGCCCGCGCTTCCACCCGATCGAACGCTGGGTACGCCCAGAGGAATTCGTGGCCCACTCCAAGCTGGCTAAGGAGCTCGGTTTCGGCGGTGTCATGTCTGGTCCGCTGGTGCGCTCGTCTTACCGCGCCGGCCGGCTCTACGTGCAGGCCATGGAAAAGCGCGGCTTTGAGCTGCCGGAAAACCTCAAGCACCTAGCCGAGACCTCCCAGGGCGCCACCGCCCAAGAGGCCTCTACTCTGCTGGAGAAGTACGGCCCATCGAAGGAGACCCCCGTGACCACCCGCATGGCCAAGGCCCCGGCAAATTCCAATTCGGCGGCGGCCACCATCCGCTAAACCGAACGTTTTCATAACGGCCTGCGCTTTGCGCGTGGGCCGTTTTAACATTTATGCCCGTTGACCTTTAAAGTAGGAGCCATGGCGAAAGATGACAAGGCAGCACTAAAGGCTGCAAAGAAGCAAGAACGCGCGGCCAAGCGCCAGCAGCGTAAGCAAACTTGGTCCCAAATGTGGCAAGCATTCAACATACAGCGCAAGCAGGATAAAGCGCTTATCCCGATCATGCTGGGTGCCTTCCTGGGAATGGGCTTGCTCTTCTTCCTCATTGGCCTGCTTTTTGGCGGCGAATGGTTCATGCTCATCCTCGGCTTGGGCATTGGCGCGCTGCTCGCCATGTTCCTATTTACCCGCCGCCTTGAGCGCGATATGTACAAGCGGGTGGAAGACCAGCCGGGTGCTGCCGGCTGGGCGCTGGAGCAGCAGCTGCGCAATACCGTGGGCATCGTGTGGTCCGTAAAGACCGGTGTGGCCGCCACTCGCCAGCAGGATCTTATCCACCGCGTCATCGGCAACGCCGGCGTCATCTTCGTTTGTGAGGGCAATAAGAACCGCCTACGTCCCACCCTCAACCAGCTCAAAAAGCGCGTGGACAAGATCGCCGGTGGCGTTCCTGTCTACGAGATTTTCGTAGGCAACGGTGAGGACGAGGTTCCTGTTTCCAAGCTGCGCAATAAGGTCATGAAGCTTCCGCGCAACTACAATAAAAATGAAACCTATGAAAACATCCGCCGCATCGAGGCCATGGATTCCATGCCGGGTACTACCCCAGGTATGCCCAAGGGCCCGGTTCCCCACCAGGCGCAGAACATGGCCGGCATGAACCGCCGCATGCGCCGCGCCCAGCAGCGCAAGAAGAATAAATAGGCGCCTAGAGCTAATCCCTGCCGCACTTCGGACGATGTGCGGCAGGGATTTTCTTTTGCTCTAACTACGCCGACGAATTAGGAGCGGATAACGATGGTGCCGGTGGCGCGGTCATGCATGCCGCGACCGTCCGCATCAACCATGGCTGCTGGAAAGAGCACGCCGGTCAGCAGCGTACGCAGAACGGCGCGCCACAGACCTACGCGGGCACCGGGAACGTCGAGACGCGCCACGCCCATCCCTAACAGCAACATGCCCGGGGTGCGGGCAAAAAGCCAGCCGCACACAATGCCCATGACTACCCACAGGGCGTAGCCCAAAAAGGCCACCCCACCGAATTCCGTAGTGAACATGTGGATGAGGTTGGCAATAAGCATACACACGATCCAGTCAATGGCTACAGCGCCAGCGCGGCGGCCTACCGAAGCCAAAGATCCAGCTCCAGACTCGGGAAGACCGAGCTTTTCTCCCGGCCAGCGGCCGGGTCCTTCCATGTCATCGTATTCGCCCGGAATATTCGGCCCATCGAGCCACGTACGCTTATCTGCCATGCTCACCAATCTAGCGGGCGCAAAGTGAGATGTGAAACGAGGGGAATCGCGATGCCCGAGTTGCGAAACTAGTAGGCTATAGGGAGACAATTCACCGGTCAACAACGAGGAGACAATCGTGTCTTTCGAGACAGTGCAGGACATCGTCCAATTCATTGAGGACGAGGATGTAAAGTTCGTCGATATCCGCTTTACGGACGTCCCAGGCACCGAGCACCACTTTTCCATCCCAGCAGACGAGTTCACCGTAGAAGATGCCGAAAATGGCCTTGCCTTCGACGGCTCCTCAATCCGCGGATTCACCACCATCGATGAATCCGATATGACCCTGGTGCCGGATCCGGCCACCGCGCATATCGATCCATTCCGCACCGCAAAGACGCTGAACATTAAGTTCTTTGTCCATGACCCGTTTACTTTTGAACCCTTCTCCCGCGATCCGCGCAACATCGCGCGCAAGGCAGAAGAGTACCTCCAGTCCACCGGCATTGCTGATACCTGTAACTTTGGTGCCGAGGCCGAGTTCTACCTCTTTGACTCCGTGCGCTACGCCACCGATACCCATCACGGTTTCTATGAGGTGGACTCCGATGAGGGTTGGTGGAACCGTGATAAGGAAACCAACTTCGATGGCACCCCGAATACCGGTTATAAGACCCGCATGAAGGGCGGCTACTTCCCCACCGCGCCGTATGACAAACACGGTGAGGTTCGCGATGCCATGGTGGAAAACCTGCAGAAGGTAGGTTTCCAGATCGAGCGCTTCCACCATGAGGTGGGCGCCGGCCAGAACGAGATTAACTACCGTTTCAACTCCATGCTGCACGCCGGCGATGACATTCAGACCTTCAAGTACGTGATCAAGCAGACCGCGGCTCAGTGGGGCAAGACCGCTACTTTTATGCCTAAGCCACTGGCTGGCGATAATGGTTCCGGCATGCACGCACACATGTCCCTGTGGAAGGACGGCAAGCCGCTTTTCCATGATGAGGCTGGCTACGCGGGCCTGTCCGATATCGCCCGCTACTACATTGGCGGCATCCTGCACCACGCAGGTGCTGTGCTTGCATTCACCAACCCAACCCTGAACTCCTACCACCGCCTAGTTCCGGGCTTTGAGGCACCGATTAACCTGGTGTACTCCCAGCGCAACCGCTCGGCCGCTATCCGCATCCCAATTACCGGTTCCAACCCAAAGGCCAAGCGCATCGAATTCCGCGCTCCGGACCCATCCGGCAACCCCTACCTGGGCTTTGCCGCCATGATGATGGCCGGCGTCGACGGCGTGAAGAACCGCATCGAGCCGCATGCTCCGGTGGATAAGGATCTCTACGAGCTGCCACCGGCAGAGGCTGAGTCTATCCCACAGGCACCGACCTCCCTTGAGGCTTCCCTCAAGGCCCTGCAGGAGGACATGGACTTCCTCACCGAGGGCGATGTATTCACCGAAGACCTCATCGAGACCTACATCAACTACAAGTACGAGAACGAGATCAACCCGGTTCGCCTGCGTCCTACCCCGCAGGAGTTTGAGATGTACTTCGACTGCTAGAGCTGCGCTTGCCGACGCTCCTTAGAGACCGTCGGACCTAACGGCCTAGGACCTAGACCCCAAGACTTCAGCAACGAAGTCTTGGGGTCTGTTCTGTTCTTAGCGCTTTGGATTCAACGGCGACCAATCTACCACCGAGTTGAGCTGAGCTCGAACATCCTGCCATGGGGCCGTTAAGTCTAATGCTTTCGCCGCAATCTGATGCCCGCGAATCGTCGTATCGAGATTAGGGCATATTGCTTCATCTGTTTTGGTATAAAGCAAGATCCCAGCCACATTTCTCGCTCCTGTCGCAGCTAGATTATCGACGTAACTTAGCAACTGGTAGAGATGCGGTGATTGTACTTTCGGTACTCCAGAGCGGCCATACTGCATAGAAGTTGCATAGTATTTTGCATCGATAATCAACGAAGAAAATCCATCACTCATGGTTACATCCGTGAACATACTGGGCAGCTGCTCAGCGCCGCTGATGGTCTCTTCAATATCCCAGGGAACTTTGGGGGCGCCTACCGATAGTTGAGGATAGTGCTGCTGAAAATAGCGCAGAAGGAATCGTTCGTACAATGCGCTTTCCACCTTCTCATCAAGCCAAGATGACAGTACCCTGCCCTTTTCAGCTTCTCGTTGCAGCAGCCCCTCGATTACGAGGCGGCAAACGCCGTGCATCAGACGATATTTGCTGGTCATCCTAGTGTAGTGAATATCGCGCCAGCCAATTGAATATGGAGATATGCTTGAAACCTCTGAAAAGTACCCAAGAGCATCCCGCAATCTCCACCTGCGGTCTGTTTGCACCTCCCCTTCCGTGAGCAAGAGCGACAAAACGCATTTTAGGACTTGGTTGTGCGGGGTATCGGCTACGTAGTCGGCATATTCACATACCACTGCCCCACGGCTGCGCGCTCCCCAAGATAGTGTGCTCGCGAAATCAATGCGCCCGCGAATGGTGCTTAACTCTTCTGCCTGGGACACATAATCATGATGCAGTCCACGTTGCTGCTGTGCTTGAACCCCTTGAAGCATAATCTCAGCACACAAATCGTGCAGATGTTCAAATTCCTCGGTAGCAAAGGACGCAGCCTCAGCCTCTTCGATTGAATCAAAAGCATAAGCCAGCATGATGTAGATATTGCGCAGTACGCGGGAGCTTTTCTGCCTAGGTGGCCCTTGATCCACAGGGTCGTGGGAAAATACGGCCTCCATCATTTCACCGCGTTACGAAGAACCGTTGCCCACTCATCGACACGACTAGGGCTATCAAACCAATACTCCTCCACCAACGGAATGAGATCGTCCTCAACCACTGAATACAGCCAGTCCTCTTCTGTATCCTCAGCTGAAGATCCGTTAAGCACGTAGCTATGTCCAACCATAAATCCTGGCCCTAAGCGGGGATCCTCCGAAATTTCAGCATTTAAAGCTCGCAATGCATCGACTAGTTCATTTAGAGCTTGGCTGTCTTGCTCGGACTTCCAGTTTAAAAACCCATCGCTATCAAATGCGGGAGAAATGTTGAAAAACCCAAAGCGTCGCCTCAGTGCGTAGTCCATGACTGCCAGACTGCGGTCTGCAGTATTCATCGTTCCAATGAGATAAACGTTGTCCGGAACGCTAAAGAATTCATCACTATAGATAAGGCGAAGCTCGTTGTCGCGCTTATCGGCTTCGATAAGCATGAGTAATTCACCAAAAATCTTAGAGACGTTTCCGCGATTGATCTCATCGATTATGAAGAAATATTCCCGATCAGGATCCTCACGTGCCTTCTCACAAAAGTTATAGAAGGGACCATTAATCAGCTCGAACCCACCTTGGGCATTCGGGCGAAATCCCATCATGAAGTCTTCGTAAGAATAGCTCTGGTGAAATTGCACCTGCTCAATCCGAGAGGGATCCTTTTCACCCATGAGGCCAAAAGCCGCTCGACGAGCTACAAATGTCTTTCCCACCCCCGGTGGGCCCGTCAAAATGACATTCTTTTTTCGTTTCAAAACGGACTGCAGCCGATTGAATTGATGCGGCGTAAAGAAAACTTCTCGCAAGAAATCCTCTTCCGCATAGGCAGCTACCGAAGTAGTGTGGCTGTACTGGTCGTCCTGTTCAACAGCAAGTACAGCGTCAAGTTCGTCGATTTTGCTGCGCTTTGTGGTGATGTTGGTTAGCGTCTTCTGCGCCATTCTAAACGGGGTCTCCCACTCACCGCTGAATTCCCAATTCACTGAACGCACATTGCGGTACTCGCCTCGTTGAGGGTCATAGCGCGGCCCCGATTCTACGATTCCTCGCCCGACAATTTCAGACATTCCTCGCCGAGCGTAGACGATGTCGCCTACCGACATCTTGTGTTGAAATTCCCACACTGCAAGAGTGTCGTTGCGAAAGCTTTTTGTTGCGTCCTCTTCTTGCAACTTGGCCTGAATCGCATCGCGCTCGGTGTACGAACCAAAATCCCCGAGCTGATCCCACCCCAATGCCATGATGCTTTCCACTTGAAATTCTTCCCACTTTTGAGCGTTTTCGCCGGGAGCAAAAATCCAATAATTGCGACGCTGGGGTTCAGCCGGTGGTTCATCTGACCACTGAGCGAAGATTTTGTCAGACCAGAAACCAAACTCGCCTTCATAATGTTGAGCTAATGCCGTGCGAATGGCATAAAGATCACTGTCAATGTCTTGCGGGTCATTTCCCGAACGGCTCCCTATGAGGTCGCTAAAGCCAATGACAATTTTTTCTTTGAGTCCTTGGGATGAAATCGGCTCAAAGGATTCTGGCGCCATCAAGAATTGCATAATATTGCGGATATCCGAGCGATCCACTGTCGGTAGTCCCAACATGAACTGTTGAAGTCTGGCAGCATCACTCGCGATAACCCGCCGCTGTTCTTCCTCCTCCGCGCGGAATTCCTCCACGAAGGCTGCCATCCACGAAATATGCCGCCACATGTCCCCGTTGAAAGCTCGGCCTTGCTTTAGCCCGGCCACGCCTGACTTTCTATTCATGGCCGAACGCATGCCTTCTGGAATCTCAACGTCTCGATGCAAGTGTTTAAGTACGCTTTTGACATGATTCAGGCGTGTTTGTGGCCGCGCATTTAGAAGCGGCTGTTCTCGGAGAAATACCAATTCAGCAGCAAGGAGCACGACTTCGTCGCTCGCTCCGTCTAGCTGAATATCCAATTTTTCCCACTGCGTCATGCTCGTCCCGTCAATCGGGTCTTTTTCAACTCGGTTACGGATCTCGCGTGCCGCTGAAATTTTCCAAATATTGACGGTGGGATCGATCACGGAGCTACCGTCGCCTATTAAATTCTCAATGAGCGGCGCCACCTCTCGAGCAATTTTCATATCCGCAGCAAATCGGGATTCGAGGTTTCGCTGGTTTCGAGGGAATAGTGCGTCTTCAGCCATTACCCCATTATCCAACACTCGATTGATTGAGTCAGCTGGATTGGCGAAAACGGGTGGCCTGATTTAAGGACATAGAGCCGATTTCTAGTCTTCTCGGCTCAGCGCTGAACCACGTCTAATGTGCGACCCCAGACACACATTCACGTGGGATTGACCCCCGCCCCTATATACCCGCTTAGCGAGAGTTCTCACCAGCAAATACGACAGTAAAATTCTGATTTCCAGACCAGAAGAAATTAACATATGGGTGTGACTGATAGATTCCGCCAACTCCCCGCCCCGGGCCCCGCATGGGGAGGTAGCCTCATGGGCACCTCCATCGTTTCGCGCTTGCTCGTGGAAGAGGGGATGATGATTCTGGCTGGCATTTTTGCCGCGATCGCCTGTGTCATCTTTGTCGTTCTCACCGTCGGTTTCTTGCGCTATCGGTATCCCAGTTTTGAGCGCACCACCATGGCGGAATGGTCAATGTTTTTTATTGGCATCTTGGCGCTCGGCGCAGCACTTTCCGGCCTAACAGATGTCCCTACCTACCGCCTCGTCGGCTTTTGGATCGGTGGGCCAATCACGGTCATTACTTGGGCGATCCAGCTCACGCGCTTTGATGGCGAGCCCCGATTCACCTGGGGCCTACCACTCGTTGGCCCGATGATTTCGGCCTCCGTTTCCGGCTGGTTGGCTCACGATTACGGCCCGATGTACCACGTGATGGGTACCGGATTTTTCGTGATGTCCCTGGTGACAGCTGTTCCAACTTTTGCCCGCGTCTACTGGGCCGCGTGGCACGGCAAGGTAGATTTTACTGGCGCAAAGTCTGCGACCGCTTGGGTTCCTTTGGGCGTAGTGGGCCAATCCACTACCGCGATGCAGATACTTTTCCCAGGTCCCGTATCCATTTATTACGGCATCACTGCTCTTATCATCGCCGTTCCGCTGTCCATCTATGCCATGTTTACTTTCTATCCCAATGTGGCTCGGTGGGTGCCTTACTCCCCCGCCTGGTGGTCTTGTACCTTCCCGCCGGGGACCGTAAGCATGGGTGGCCACCAGCTGGCATTGGTCAATGGCTCCGAGCTTATCGACGCCATTGCGCTCACCATCCCCGTCCTCCTCACGGCACACTGGATGTTGTGCTCCATCCGCTTCCTCAGCTGGGTGTGGGAGGGCAAGAAGGAAACCGGCCCCGAAGAACCGCTCATCAAAACGGGGGCATAAAGAACTTAAAAGGAGGTGTCTCTAATGCAAGGCTCCTCCCCGATCACTTTTATCGCCTGGGATAGCGCCAACCTGCCGGCAGTAAGAGAAGTACTTACTGGCCTGCAACGAGACGGCATTTATTTATGCCGCGGCCGTCTGCTGCTGGAGACATCGTGGCTCGGCCAGGGCGCTCGGGACTTCTACGCCACTGCGTGGCGCTGGAGCGCAGATGATTCCCCGCTCTTTTGTGACTTAGCCCGGCGCGGAGAGCTCCTACTTACTATCAGCGATACCGTGATTGCATGTGGCAACGAGGCTGATATCGACGCTGCGCGCGACTGCATTGCCCAGGAGCTCATCGCCGTCCAGAATGCGCAGCAACTGTGCGAGCTGCTTGCCGACGCCGCAGAAGATTAAATCCTAAAGTCCCGGTTGCTCGCTGCGCTTCATCCACCCCATGCGCGGGGCAAAGCCACGAGGATGCTTCATCTGGGCTACAGCATCAGCGATCATGAGGCGGTGGCGGCGTGAGACGCTATCGGGAAGCTTGGCCACGGAGAACCACCCTGCCTCGGTATTTTCCTCATCACTGATGACTGGCTTCGCACCATCCGCTACCGATAAGCGCAGTGCCGTGCCCATGAAGGTGCACTCATCCCCGTTGGGATAGGTCACTGGGCCCGACTGCCCCACGCCCAAGAGCGCTTCCACCTTGGCGTCGAGCCCGACTTCCTCTTTCACTTCTCGCAGTGCGGTGGTCGTAATTTCCTCGCCCGGCTCGCAGATTCCTTCCACCGGTGTCCAGGTGCCGTTATCGGAACGCTGTACTAGGAGCACGGATGGAACTTCCCACAGTGCGGCGTCTGCTGATACATCGCGGATAATAATGGCGCTACAGGAAGGTACAAAGATCTGATCGTGGCCAATCTTTTCGCGCAGTTGAACAATAAAATCTGGAGTCGGCATGCCACCAAGCGTAGACCAGCGCGGCAGTTTTAGGCCATGGGCCCCAAGACCTCTTTGGCAAGCAGCTGGATATCAGTAGCCAGGGTGAAAGAAAGCTCCATATCTGTTTGTGTGCTTTGGCAGGTGTGGCCTTCTTCAAGGTGTTGCGTCGTTCCGGAGACTACGCCGACGATGGTCTGTCTTCCTTCTACCTCGCCGTACACTGGCCCACCGGAATCACCATTGGTACTGCACACATGGGCTCGGGCGGCAAGCGAATCTCGTTGGAGGTCCTGCGAGTTAAGCTGCGCAATCTCGGCGTCGTGCGAAAGCGATCCGCAGGTTTCCTCCGTAACGCGGCCAAGCTTGCACACCTCATGCGGCAGATGGGCCAAGGAGGTAGCGACGTTATTCTCCACTCTTCCGGGAACAAAATACTCGGCGCTGCCGGTGATTTCGATAAAGGCGACGTCGAGGTCATGGCTCTGGTCGGAGTAAAAATCCGAGTAAATAACTTCACCGATGGGCTCGGCGGGGTAGGTAAAGTCACCGTCGGCAGTTCCAGCCCACACCTTATCGCCGGGTTTGCCGCAATGGGAGGCGGTGACGGCGATCGTGCGGGCGTCGGCAAGCGTAAATGACCATGCCGCCGTACAGGATTGGTAATTGAAATAGGCACCCGGCCGCGGATCATCGCCGGATAAATCAAGCGCGGTGCCTGGCGCTAGGGGTGCCGCAGACGGGGAATAGGACTCATTAGGGATGAGGTTTTTATAGGACAGGGCAGAGAAATTCGGTTCTTCCCCGCTGTGAACCGGGCTGCATGCCGCAAGGGCTGCAGCCGTGCAGACTGCGAAGACGCTAGTTACTATCCGCGTCCGCATCCCCGGCGTTGTCCTTATTATCCTCTTCTGCATCCATCTCCGCCTGGGCTTTGAGATCGCGGATGAACTTTTCTGGGTCAAACTCGGTGTAGTGTTCCGGGCCTGCAAAATTTTCCAGGGCCATGGTCTAAACCTCCGTATCCTGAATCGACGTGGTGATGTAATCCTTCACCGCTGCGGCATCGTTGGGCAAATCCTTGACGTGCCGTTCGGCCTCGAGGATGCTGGCAAAACGCGCGGGTGGTTCGGGGGCGGAACCAATAGCCTCCGTGATGGTTTCCGCGAACTTTACCGGCAGGGCGGTCTCCAAGCACACAATCGGCGTCTCCACGCCCTCGCGCTGTGCGCCGCGCGCCACCTTAATTCCATCGGCCGTGTGCGGATCCGCCAGGTAATCAAAGCGCTCGTGCACATCTTTAATGGTGGCTAGGCGGTCCGCGTGGGTGGAGGAACCGGAAAGGAAGCCATATTCCTCGCGGGCGGTGGTGAGCTTCTCTTGATCCAGGCTGAAGCCGCCTTCTTTGACCTTGGTGCCGAAAAGCTCTGCGGTTTCGACTGCATCTCGGCCGAGTAAGTCGAACGCAAAGCGCTCGAAATTCGAGGCGCGCGAGATATCCATCGACGGCGATGACGTAGCCATCGTTTCTGCGGCAGGGCGCGGACGATAGTTTCCGGTGCGGAAGAACTCATCGAGCACGTCATTCTCATTGGTAGCCACAATGAGACGATCGATAGGAAGGCCCATTTGGCGGGCGATGTGCCCGGCGCAGATATCACCAAAGTTACCGGTAGGAACGCTAAAGGATACTTTCTGCTCGGCGTTCTCGGTGACTTTGAACCAGCAAGAGATGTAGTAGACCACCTGGGCCATCAGGCGTGCCCAGTTGATGGAATTGACCGCCCCAATGCGGTAGGTGGCCTTGAAGTCGGCATCGCCAGATACCGCCTTGACCACGTCCTGGCAATCATCAAAGACACCGTCTAGGGCGATGTTGAAGATATTCGGGTCATCTAGACCAAACATCTGTGCTTGCTGGAAGGCCGTCATGCGGCCGGCCGGGGTGAGCATGAAAACACGGATGCCGTGGCGTCCACGCATCGCGTACTCTGCTGAGGAACCGGTATCGCCGGAGGTAGCGCCCAAAATATTGAGGGTTTCGCCGCGGCGAGCAAGCTCATATTCAAAAAGCTCGCCCAAAAGCTGCATGGCCATATCTTTAAATGCGGCGGTGGGCCCTTCAGAGAGGTGCCCGATGAAAAGGCCCTCCCCTAGCTCCGTTACGGGCACAATCTCAGGATCGGCGAACTTGGGGCTAGTGTAGGCGCGCGCGGCGATGTCCTCGATGTCTTGCGCCGGAATATCGTCAATGAAAAGCTTAAGTACCTCGGCCGCGAGTGCCGCGTAGCCCTTATCCGCAAGCAACGTGCGCCATGAATTTAAAATGGCGGGATCCAGCTGTGGGTAGCTCTCTGGCAGGTACAAACCGCCATCGGGGGCAAGCCCGCCAAGGAGAATATCCGTAAAAGATGCGGGCTGACGGGCGGTATCGCGGGTCGAAATATACTTCACACAAAAGAATCTTAGTAGTTAAGGCGTAAGGTATCAGCCATGTCGCAGCCGAATCCTAGAGAAGTCATTACCACTCAGGCTTTAAGCATTTGGGTGGCCGCCATGGCGGTCTACCTCGTAGCGATTACAGGGCGCACTTCCTTCGGCGTCGCCGGTCTAGATGCAATTGAACGCTTCGATGTCGATGCCGGCCGCATCGCGGTTTTTACCTCCGTGCAGCTAGGTGTATATGCCCTAGCCCAAATCCCCACCGGCATCTTGATCGATAAGTTCGGCCCGCGCTTACTTCTAGTAATCGGCGCCGTCATTATGGGCGTGGGCCAGGTGGTGCTGGGATTTACCACCAGCTATGGCGTGGCCATCGCCGCCCGCGTTCTCATCGGCGCCGGTGACGCAACAGCGTTCCTCTCTGTTATGCGCATCCTGCCCTACTGGTTCCCGCTGCACCGCACGCCGATGTTTACCCAGGTGACCTCATCGCTGGGACAAATGGGCCAGTTCATCTCTGCCGTTCCTTTCTTGTGGCTATTGGGCGCGGCTGGATGGACCGCCGCCTTCGTCACCCTAGGTGCGGTGGGAATTCTCGTGGCCATCGCCGCGATTGCGGCGGTGGCGGATTCGCCAGAAAAATTGGGCATTATGCCTACAGAAAAGGAGCCGCCCAATTCGCAGGCGACCAGCATCCCAGCCCGCTTGAAAAAGGTCTTCCGCTCCCCAGTGGCCTGGCAGGCCTACTTCATCCACTACATCGGAATGCTGCCACTCGTCGTCTTTGTCATGCTCTGGGGCATGCCGATGATGACCCAAGGCATGGAGCTCTCTAAGGCCAAATCCAGCCTCGTACTTACTCTGCTGGCCGTATTCTTGGTTTTCGTCGGCCCACTGCACGGCAAGATTTCATCTCGCGCGCAGCATGTCCGGCCGTGGTTGAGCCTCGGATTTGTGGCTGTTCACGTGTTAACTTGGCTCGTTTTCTTTGTCTTTGGAACCGACAGCGGGCTGCCGGCAATCTTGGTGGTGTCCTTTATTACCGCACTGTGTACGCCAACGGCCAATTACGGCTTCGATATTGTGCGCGAACGCATGGACCGCTCTGTAGTAGCCACGGCTACAGGTCTGGGCAATATGGGCGGTTTTACCTCCGGCATGCTGGGCGCGCAGCTGTTCGGCATGGTGCTGGACCATTCTTCCGACGCCCCCAATTACTCCATGCCGGATTTCACTGCAGCCTCCACTGCGGTTCTAGCCGTGTGGGTAGTAGGCATGGTTGGTGTGGTTATCACACAGTTCCTGCGCCGCCGCGCCGGTGAAGATGGCCCTTCCGTAACTTTCGTGGAAGTTTCCTGAACCCTGCTCTAGTCCTCCGGATTGAGAATGAAGCGAATCGTTCCTTCTGGATCCGCCAGAAGCTCTCGGGTGGCCGCGACAGCTTCAGCCTCATCAAAAGCGATGCGTTCAAAGCCAGTATCGTTTAATTCCACGATGTCCGCGCCGGGACAGGCCAAGAGAATGGGCGAATGCGTGGCGATGATGACCTGTGCCCCACGATCTACCGCCTGAGCGATCTCCCCTACGAGGGCTAGCTGCCGGATTACGGAAAGGCCGGATTCTGGCTCGTCAAGGATATACACCCCTTCCCCGTTGATGTGCTCATAAAGCAGGTCAAAGACGGATTGACCGTGTGAACGGCGCGCTAAATCCACGTTCTGTGACAATGTGGAGCGCCCTCCTCGCTCGGCCGCGGAATCCCCGCGTTCGATGAGGTACTCATGCTTTTCGGCACGCAGAAAGTATGCGCGTTGGATAACTTCCTCCGTGTTGCAGCGTATGGGACTGCGAGGGACGATCTCATCCGGATCGTCCATCCTTCCGCCCTCTGGCGAGCAGCCCAAATCGCTAGCAAGGCCGGCTAGCAGGCTAGATTCTCCGATGCCGTTCTCGCCCACAAACACGGTCACCGGACTGCGCAATATAAAGCTGCCCACATCATCCAGGTAGTCAAAGACGGGCAATTCAGCACGATAGTCATCGGGCTTAAATTTCAGGCTCAGGGCATCAACCAGCATGGGCCCTAGGTTAATTCACCTCAGCAAGCCCGTGTAGCGCATCTGCATGCGAGGCGGCTGCAACGAGGGTCTTCAGGTGATTCTCTAGATCACCGGAGGGCAGTGATTGAGCGATGGCATCGGCCGGCACGGTATTGACGGCATAGGCCACTCCCACTCCGCCGGTAATGGGAATAGCGATGGCGGCGATTACTCCCACCGCGGTCGACAACGTGGTCTTGAAAGTCATAGTTTCCTCCAGGGGCTTCGGTATCGAGTATCGCGCTCGTTACCAATTTGTGATGTCTCACCTTAGGAAGAATTGCTGCCAAGGCCATGCCGCTATGCTGCTTGTTGCCTGAATCTTCGCCCCGAATCCGCGAAGTGCCGAAAGGTTAATTAGCCGGGTAACTTCTAGCTACTATGCCATCGCTAGCCGGCATGACAAGTCCCCGCTCGAAAGCTACAAGAATCGACTTTTCATCGGATTCGCTAATATCACCGGCTTCAACGGCGCTGTTGAGCTCGCGCTCTAGATAGGCGCGGACATCAGACTTGCCGTTTTCGGTCTGGGTAATATCGCGCGGCACGGAGTTAAGCGGGATCCCCAGTGCCTTGGCTAAGGAGGTTACGCGGTTAGCGTCGGTGGAATCATCCTCTTTGATGGCGCCGTTGACCTGCGCGGGCATGTCTTCTTGTACCACGCCGCCGGCCACGGCCTCGCCCACAGTCAACGTACCTTTCGGCGGCTTATGGCGGTTGGTGGCCCACGCTCCTACTGCAATGGCCAAAATGACGGCTACGGTCACAAAGGTCCACAGGTAAACCAGCTTGTTCCGGTGAGCGCTGTTGAGCTTAGCCATGGTAGCCAGCGCCATCGCCAAAGAAACCGTAGTCATTGCCGCGGGAGTTCTCGCCGCGATCATTTAGCGCATCGATGATGGAACGAATGGTAGCCTCCCCGATGCGGTCGGCACGGCCCCACGAGCGAGGTGCCCGACGGGAATCATGGGGCGAGGATTCTGGACGCGGGGGCGCTGGCTTCTCTTCCCTCGGCGTGGATACCTCAATAGTCAGTGTGGTGCCATCTAGATCAAGCGAGTCGCCTTCCCGCACCCCTGCGGCGCGAGCAGCAGAAAGCAGCGCGGACAACTCTCCCACGGTCGCATTCTCCACATCGAGTTGCAGCTTAAAAGACATAACTAGCCAGTCCTTTCTCTTTTCCATCCCACTCTAGAGCCCGGAAGTGCAAAACGTAAGGCCACGATGGTGAAACAGCGAATCTCTAGGGCAACTCTAAGAATGCTCGAAGGATTCCTCTTCGCCCCAAAAGACCTCATCTACTACTTTGCGGGCGTGCCGGGTGAGTTTCAAATAGTTTTCTAGAAACTCCTGGTTATCCTCCGGCGGCCAGCCAGCAGCTCCGGCCACTTGCGCTAGCTGCGGTCCAGGACCGGGCAGCTGGTCCACGCGCTTGCCGCGCACCAGCACCAGCGCATTACGGGCATCGGTGGCCGTGAGCCAGGCTTCGCGCAGATCGGAGACTTGCTCGGAGGAAAGAATGGCGGTTTCTTCTAAGGCATCGAGTACGCGCAGCGTAGAAGGGTCGTGCAGTTCCGCATGCTCGTGGGCATGCATCATCGTTAGCAGCTGCACCGTCCATTCAATATCCGTCAGCGCACCGCGGCCGAGTTTGGTGTGGGTATTGCGGTCCGCGCCGCGGGGCAGGCGCTCATTGTCCACGCGGGCCTTCATGCGACGAATATCGCGGATGGTAGACGCGCTGCCACCGCCTTTTGGATACCGGAAGCCATCGATCATTGCCATGAAGCGATCTCCTACTTCCTTATCGCCGGCTACGAAGGCTGCGCGCAATAAGGCCTGCATCTCCCAGGACTCGCCCCACTCGCGGTAGTAGCGCTCATAGGAGGCAATGGTGCGCGCCACCGCACCGGAGCGTCCTTCCGGGCGCAAGCCTAGATCAACATCCAGTGGCGGATCGCCGGAGGGCTTGGACAACCGGCGCCGGAGCTTATCGACGATCCCGATGGCCCACTTCACCGCTTCACCTTCCGCGCTAGAATCGACTTCTTCAGCGGGTTCGGCTACTACGAGCACATCCGCGTCCGAGCCGAAGCCCAGCTCCATGCCGCCGAGCCGGCCCATGCCGATGACGGCGATGCGCGCCGGTGGCTCCGCGTCTTCGTTTGCTAGGCGCCAAGCGCGTACCTCGGCGCGAAGTGCAGCCTCAAGCACGGCGTCCCAAATGGTAGAAAGCTCGTGGCAGACCTGTTTGACTGGCATAAATTCCAGCAAATCCGCGCTGGCAATGCGGGCTAGTTCCACCCGGCGCAACGAGCGGGCCACTGCCACCGCTTTATCTGGATCGGCGTGGCGCTTGCTGGAATTTACCAACGCCTTGGAGACCTGTTCGGGCTTGGTTTCTAATAGTTTGGGGCCGGTGGCACCGTCGGAAAGCTGCTTGACCGAATCCGGCGCGCTAATAATCAAGTCCGCGGTAAACGGGGAGGTACCCAGGATATGCATGAGTCGCTGGCCCACAATCCCTTCATCGCGCAGCATGCGCAAGAACCACGACCTGTCATTCGCGGCTTCCGAAAGCTTGCGATAGTTCAACAGGCCCATGTCTGGGTCTGCGGTATCGGCTAGCCATTCCATCAAAGTAGGCAGCAAAATCGCTTGAATGCGCGCCTTGCGTGAGGTCCCCGCCGCCAGCGAGGTCAGGTGTTCAAATGCGCGATCCGGATAGTTATAACCCAGCGCAGCCAGCTGCAGCTTAGCGGCTTCCGGCGAAAGCTTAAGCTCATCGGCGGACATGGTGACCACAGAGTTGAGCAGCGGCCGATAAAACAGGCGCGAGTGCAGCTCGGAGATGCGCAGGCGAATACGGCGCAGGTGCGAAAGCATACGCTCGGCTGCCGATTTGGTGCCTTGTGGATAAAATCCGGCGATGCGCGCCAGCCACTTCATCCCGTCTTCATCTTCCTTCTCTGGAAGCGTGTGGGTGCGCCGGAACCGTTCTAGCTGCAGACGGTGCTCGAGCAGCCGCAGGAATTCATAGGCCTCAATGAGCTGCGTGCCATCTTCCCGGCCCACATACCCAGCCGAAATCAGTGCCTCCAGCGCCTCCACTGTGGACAGCGCGCGCAACGATTCATCGGAACGACCATGGACCAATTGCAGAAGCTGGACTGCAAACTCGATATCGCGCAGGCCGCCCACGCCCAGCTTAAGCTCGCGATGCTTGAGTTCATCAGGCACGTTTGCGAGCACTCGGCGACGCATGGCCTGGACATCCTCAACGAAGGATTCGCGCTGCGAGGCCGTCCACACCATCGGCCGAATTTGCTCCAAATAGTCTCGGCCCAACGGCAGGTATCCTGTCATCGCACGGGCTTTAAGCAGCGCTTGGAATTCCCAGGTTTCTGCCCACCGCTTGTAGTAAGTTACGTGAGATTCCAAGGTGCGTACTAAAGCGCCTGATTTCCCTTCGGGACGCAGGTTCGGGTCCACCTCAAAGAAAGTGGCGGATCCAATCCGGTTGAACTCCGCTGCAAGCCGCGTAGCCCGTGGGGTTGCCTCGCTGCCGACGAAAATGACGTCCACATCGGAGATATAGTTCAGCTCTCCCGCGCCACACTTGCCCATCGCCATAACTGCCAGCTGGGCGTCTAGGGGTTCATCGCCGTAGACGGTGCGCACGGCACAGGCAAGGGAGGCGGTTAAGGCGGCGTCGGCAAGCGCGGTGGTCAGTGTCGTCACTTGGCGGAATCCTACCTCCGGCTGCGGCCTGCTCTGGCCTTTTCGCGCGTGGAAGGTGCCAGCCACATCGCAAGCGGCAATGCGCATCATTAATGTGCGGTACGCCGTGCGCAACTCCTGCTTATGCTCACCGTCTCCGGCGCGATAGGTGCCCGGCGCAGACAAATCCTCGCGCGCTGGATCGGGCCGGTCAAGGTCAGTAGCAAAGTCCGCCGGCTGGGCGTCCACGGCGCTGAGCATGCTCTGCAGCATCTCTTCGGACTGCGGGAGGGGCTTTTCTAACTCCCGCCACAACTCAGGGTTCGCCGCGAGGTGATCTCCAAAGGCGGTCGACGCGCCCAGCAAGGCAAAGAGGCGCACGCGCAAAGTTTCATTGGAGCGCACGGCATCGTCTAGCTCTGGGGCTTGTTCATAAATGCGGATCAGGTTATTAAGGGCTAAATCTGGGTCACCCACGGCAGCGAGGGTCCACAGTAGATCCACCGATTCCGGATTCTTCCACCCTAGCTGCTCAATATCCTGGGCAGCATGCGAGTGGGTAAGGCCAAGCATGGCCGGTGAAGGCACAGCAGCAGGACGCATTATTCTCCTAGAAGTTCAGGTTATTGCGCAGCTCAAAGGTGGTAATTTGGCTCTGGTAGTGATGCCACTCGTCCCATTTGGAGCGCAGGAAGAACTCAAAGACGTGCTCGCCTAGAACCTCCGCCATGAATTCGGACTTTTCGAATTCGCGCAAGGCCTGATCCAGGCTAGTGGGAAGGTCTTTATATCCCATCGCTCGGCGCTCGCGGCGGGTGAGCTGGTGGACATCATCTTCGGCCGGTTCATCGAGCTCGTAGCCTTCCCGGATTCCGCGCAAGCCAGCTGCCAAAAGAACCGCATAGCCCAAGTACGGGTTCATGGAAGCATCGATAGAGCGGATTTCCACTCGGCGTGATTCCTCCTTGCTGAGCCGGTACGTAGGAACACGCACCAGCGCGGAGCGATTAGAGACGCCCCACGTAGCGGCCCCAGGGGCCTCGTTGCCGAACATGAGGCGCTTATAGGAGTTGGTCCATTGGTTGACTATGGCGGACATCTCCGTGGAGTGTTCCAGAATGCCCGCGATAAATTGCCGGCCAGTCTGGGACAAGGAGAATTCATCATCCGGATCATGGAAGGCATTTGATTGGCCTTCAAAGAGGCTCAAGTGCGTATGCATGCCAGAACCAGGAAGATGCTCAAAAGGCTTCGGCATAAAGGTTGCGCGCACATTGGAATTGGTGGCCACCTGTTTGATGACGTGCCGGAAGGTCATGATGTTATCGGCCATGGTCAGCACGTCCGCATGGCGCAGATCAATTTCTTGCTGGCCCGGCGCGGTTTCGTGGTGACTAAACTCCGTGGCGATCCCTAGCGATTCCAGCGCTAGCATCGCTTTTCGGCGAAAGAGAGGTGCAGTATCATGCGTTGCTTGGTCGAAGTAGCCACCGTTATCGGTCGGCACCAAGTCCGTAAGCTCGCGGCCGCGCTCAAATAGGTAAAACTCGATTTCTGGCGAAGCCATACACGTAAAACCATCATTGGCAGCCTCGGTGACCTGGCGGCGCAGGATATGACGTGGATCCACCATGGATGGCTGGCCATCTGGCTGCGCAATATCGCAAAACATGCGGGCCGATTGCAGGTCCGGCTCATCCAAGTCAAACGGCAGGATCTGGAAGGTAGAAGGATCCGGCAGCGCAATGGTGTCTGACTCGGAGATGCGGGAGAAACCTTCTACGGAAGAACCATCAAAGCCAACACCTTCTTCAAAGGCCGATTCCAGCTCGGACGGGCTCATGACCACGGATTTGAGGGCACCCAAAATATCCGTAAACCACAAGCGGATAAAGCGGATATCGCGTTCTTCAACGGTGCGCAAGACAAATTCGTGTTGGCTATTCATGCCCTAAACCTTACCGGCTCTCCCCCGAGGGATGTGCAGTTCATACGACAGTTTTTCTTGGGCGAAATGTGCAGGTCGCAAGAGTATCGAGGGGGTAGCTAGCGGGGGCTTTTACCTCAGGAACCGATTGATGAGCATGCTTTGCTAAGTGGGCAAGCGAACACACGTACACCTCTTAAAGGACGAAGGTTTATGACCACTCACTGCGATGATCTATCTGCTCACGTAATCGAACGCCTCATCACCGCCGCGCAACATGGCTGGGCACCGGCGGATTTAGAACACGTCTTAGGCTCGCACGCCTATCCCATCATCTATCGTGCAAGCCCACATGTTCCGGCACGGATTACCTCACCTGCGCTGCGCAAAGCCTGGCTGCAAATGCCCCCGCCAAAGGAGAATTTCATCCCGCGCGATAAGCTGCGCGCAATCATTAAAGAACTTATCCACCTACCTAGGCTGCGCGATACCGAGCTATTAGCGTCCGGTGAATCCCTGCGGGAAGACGGGCTCAGCGAAAAGCAGCGCAAAATCCGTGAAAAGGTCTTAGGCCTCTTGCGCAAAGCAGAATCCACCAGTTTTGAAGATGAGGCCGAAGTGCTGATTTCCAAGGCCCAGTCCTTGCAGCAAAAATATCGTATTGAGGACCTGCTCACCTCCAATCTCCCAGACCTGATTTCTCATCGCGTGCACATCCACTCGCCCTATATCAAGCACCAAGCTTCCCTGCTCAGCACTATTTCCGATGCCAATGGATGCACAACCCTCCTTATCCATGACAAAGGCTTGGCTTGCGTGATTGGTGCTCCTGCTGACGCCGCCCATTGCGCTGACCTTTTCGACTCCCTCAACCGCCAATGCGATTGGTTCATGCGCAATGGCGACGGTGCCGAAATTGCCCGCGCTACCAATACCACCGCCGCCTACCGGCGCAGCTTCCGCCTTTCTTACGCCGCACACATTGGAGAACTACTAGCCCAAGCCAATGAGGACGGAATCAAAGATAACCTGCGTGAGTCTCAGTACTGCGCGCACCATGCAGATGCTGTAATTACCCAGACCCTTCCTGCACTGCAGGCACGCACCGATCATGCCATCGAGACTCGCAACCGTCTCTTCCCGAATCTGACGGAGATGTCGCTATCTATGAACAGCCTCCATGGCATCAACGATGGCATTGCCGCGGCCGATAGGTCTCACCTTGGCGGCGACGCCACAGGAATCGGACCAATTCCAGAAATTACGCAGTAATTTTTCCCTGCTCAAGGCCATCCTCGCCTCCCGTTCCCTATCAGCGAACGGAGGCCAAAGCTGGCACCGCGGCGAGGCTATAACAGGTAAGATCACCGGTGAGATTTACTAGGTCTAGAAAGTAAAAGGTACGTGAATGTCTACACAGTCTTTTCTCGAAGTTGAAGCGAAATTCTCCGTAGCCGAGTCCACTCAGCTCCCTGAACTGACTCGCCTCGAGGGAGTTGACCACGTTGCGGACACGCGCCACCACGCGCTTTCTGCCATCTATTACGACACTGAGGATCTCCGCCTTACCCACGCCAAAGTCACTCTGCGCCGCCGCACCGGCGGCAACGATGATGGCTGGCACATCAAAATTCCTAGTGAGGCAGGCCGCACCGAAATCCACGCCGAGCTGGGCGAGCCCGTCGATGGCCGCTACGAGGTACCGGAAGAGCTTCTCCACCAAGTTCGCTCAATTATCCGCCACAACGAACTCAGCCCCATTGCACAGGTGGATAATAAGCGCACCGAGATGGTCTTGGCGGATGCCGATAATAAGCCGGTTGCTGAGTTCTGCGATGATCACGTCACTGCCTTTTCCTTCCTCCCCGGCGGCCAGCAGCAGTCGTGGCGCGAGTGGGAAGTCGAGCTAGCCGGCGATCTTCCCGGCACCGAAGAAGGAACGCAGTTTATTCGCCGCGCTACCTCCCTCCTGATCGGCGCCGGCGCGCGCGTTTCCTCTTCCCCATCCAAGCTGAAATCCGCCCTGGGTGATTCCTATGCCAATGCCCCGCTACCGCCAGCCTTGGTAACGCCAGACGTCGACACAGATTCCCCTGCCGCCGCGGTTATCACCGCGCTCCAAGCCAACCGCGACAAGCTCATCGACTATGACCCACGCGTTCGCCGTGATGAGTGGGACTCGGTTCACCAGATGCGCGTAGCCACCCGCGAGCTGCGCAGCCATCTGCAGACCTTCCACGGCATTGTTGTAGGTCCAGAAATCGAAAAGATTGAAGCCGATCTCAAAGAACTTGCCGGCATTCTAGGCGTAGCGCGCGATGCAGAAGTAGTTGAAGAGCGCTGGCAAAAGCTGCTGGATTCCGAGGATTCTGACACCCTCGATGAATCCACCCGTGAACACATCGCTCAAGACATGGGTACTGCCTACCGCCGCGCGCACCGCCGCGTCATCGCGGCGCTAGATTCAGAGCGCTACCTCGAGCTACTGGAGTCCCTTGACCGCCTGCTCGCAGATCCGCCGACAGCCGATAAGCAGCAGGAATCCACCCCAGTAGACAGCGATGCAAAGGAACAAGATATAAGCTCCGCTTCCGAATCTGCTGCGCAGCCAGAAGAATCGACCTCTGCGGACGCTGATGCTGCCCCTTCTTCCGAAGCCGCTGAGCACAGAGAGCCTGCCGCGGAAAAGGCAGAAAAGAAGGCAGAGAAAAAGAAGGCCAAGGAAAAGTCCGCAGACATGGACACGGTGATGGCCCAGCACCTAGAAAAGGCCTACAACAAGCTGGTCAAGCGCCATAAGAAAGCTGTACAGAACTGGGATAACCAAGAACTGTCCCTGCACGAGCGCGAGGACTATTTCCACGATATGCGCAAGGCAGCTAAGAAGTTGCGCTATGCGGCAGAAGCTGCAGGTTCTGCCACCAATCTCAAGACCAAGCGCCTATACAAGGCCTGCAAGCAGATGCAGTCGGTGCTCGGTGATTTCCAGGATTCCGTGACCTCGCGCGATAAGCTGCTCGAGCTGGCAGATTCTGCCCGCCGTCGCGGTGAGAATACCTTTGGCTACGGCCTGCTCTATCAGCGCGAGCGCACCATCGGCCTAAAGGCCTTGGATGATTACAACGAGTCCTTTAAGGACATCAAGGCTGCGTTTAAGCCACTGCGCAAGAAACTAAAGTAGCCGCGCTCCCCAGAAAAGGCTCGGGGTAACACGGCTAAGCAGGTTGATGGCTGGGAGTTAACTACTTCCAGTCATCTTCCTCATCTGCGGCATCTGCCGCATCGTTGCGGGCCTGTGCGATTTCGATGGCATTTTCTGCCTCTTCGCGGGTGTCATACGGACCCATTCGATTTTCCCAGCCAGAGGCCTTGCCTTGGCTGACTTCCTTGGTGGCTGGATCAAAAAACCATTTCTGATCTGCATCGCTCATAAAAACTATCCTCTCAGTTATTGCTCCAGCGGCACCGGTCATACGCTGCCGCTGGTATGGTTTGTGCCCACACTACCCACGCTGCGTTAGCAATGCCCGCTAGAATGTGGGTCAGCACATTTCTTTTATACGAATCCAAGTCGTATTCCCCGCCCCCTGCGCTCAATGGTGGCGGGCATTCGTTGCTTTATGCGCACCGAGAGCGCGAATGAAGCTACGGAAACAACTGGTCCTAGAACCTGGAAAAGGAGCTTTAGCACCCATGCCACTGTGGTCAACCCCAGCAGAGCCTACCGCCAAGCGCGCAGCCCAGGCGCACACCGAGGTAACGGGGAGTACGCCCACACATACCGCAAGCGCGCCGGCCACGTGGTCGCTTATTGGTGAACACATTGATCACTTCGGTGGCATTGTCGCGATGTGTGTAGGCAAGCTGCGCGCAGCAGCCGCGGTCAGCCCGCGAACAGATGGCGTGGTGGCTGTGCATTTCCATCCGGCGCAGGGCGAGCCCGCTCATGATTCGATCAGCCTGCAAGCGCTGGCGGATCTGGCAACGGCGCAACAGCCCTCCACGGATGCCGAAGGTCAACCGGTTATTCCGCCGGCGACGGAGGGCGGGTTGGCTGCCCGCGTGGGCGGCATTGTCCATACGATGATTAACCGCCAATTGCTCTCGCGCGAGACGGCCGGTGCGGATATCACCATCGCCTCCGATATTCCAGAGGGCGCGGGATTGGGCGCGGATGCCGCTGCGGACGTTGCCGTAGCGCTTGCGCTTATGGGAGCAGATGCGGACTTGGACGCACCGCTTAGGGCCCGGGTAGCGGATGTGTGTACTCAAGCCGTCAACATTTTTGCCGCGCGGCCGGCCTTACGCGCGCGCCACAGCGCTGCGCTGCGCAGCACGGGTGAAGGCGTATGCATCATTGACTACGCCGATGGCTCTGTCACCCACGCCCCGCACGTGGTGGGCCGCGAGATCGCCGCCTTCGCGGTGGCGGTACCGGAGGATTTCTCCGCGCAGGAGGAAGCGGCCATTGCCGATATTCGCCAGCGCCAGCGCTTTATTGATGATGCCTGCCATTCCTTTGGCACCGATTCGCTGCGCTTGCTTCCCGACGCCCAACAGCGCGTCCTCGATTGGCTCAAAGCCGTCCACAAGGTCTATGGCGAAGAAGGCCGCCCGAGTATCAGCGCCGCCACTGAGTGGATGGCCTTTTATGAGGAAGAAACCCAACGGGTAGAAAGGTTTGCGCGCTGCCTGCGCTCGCACCGCGGCGCGGAGCTCTTCCCTATCTTGTTGCAGTCACAATCCTCCCTCGCCAATATCTATGGCCTAGATTCGGCGGAGAAGCTCGCCGAGCTGGTCACCGTGCGCGGTGCCGTGGCGGGGCGCTCGGCGCATGCGGGCACCTCGAACGCGGTCATCGCCTATGCTCCAGTAAAGAGCGCGCATAATTTCGCGGCCGACTTGGCGGAAGACGGCCTTCTCGTAGTTGAGCTGCAGCCTGGCGAGGCCGCGCGCGGCGAAAGTTAGCAACCACACTGGCTAGTCGGCCGGCCAGGCAAAGAGCACCTCGCGTGTATCGGTATCCGCCGTCACCAGCGAAACGGTGGTTTCGCTGCCAGTTTCTGGAGAGCCCACGCTGTGGGCGAATACGGGTGGCTCCGGAACAAAAATGCGCGCTTTGTCCCGCTTCGGGTCCCCGCGGACCACGGTGGCCGGAAAATTAGTCCCGAGCCAGGGACGCAACACGGTGGCCTCAGTCAGGTTCAAGCAGGCCTTATCCACCTGGGAGGCGAGCTGCGAGGTCGAGCGCATCACACCGATGACCTCCGTGGCGCTCGCGCGCACCCACTCGGGAACCTCGTAGCCGCCGCACAGGGCTAGGCAGACCTCGGTGGCGAACCTATCCTATCGCAAAGGCGCCGCAGCGGCGCGGTCACATGCGCATAGTAGCCGCCGATGCCGGCGTGAACCTGCGCCTCCTGCTCACCTAACCAGGCATAGTCGGCGCCCCTCAGCAGGCTCTGGGCCTCGCGCATGACGGCCATGCCGCGCGGGGAATCGGCGTCGACGGTAAGGAGGAATTGGGGAATGGGGGCGTCGCCAAGCGCGAAGCCTAGCGCTTGCGCCTCGGCGCGGAATTGGCGCTCGTGCTCTGCCTCGGCTGCAGGCAGGGTGCGCAAGAAGCCCACGCCGGCTTCCTGCATGAGGCGTCCGGCGCACATGCCGGCGAGCAGCGAAATCTCCGAGTTATAGTCCATGACCTCATAGCGCGGCTCGATAATGAGCTCAAAGGTGCCATCATCATTTTCCACCACGCGCTGGGAAGGAAGGCGCAAGGATATGGCCTCGCGGCGCAGGGAGGATTCTTGGCGCAGCCGGCCGACTTCCGGCAGCAGAGCAATGGATGGGTGAAGCTTGCCGGCCGCCAAGTCCGCGTGGGTGCCTTCATAATCCAGCCGGGCCTGGGAGTAGATGAGCGCGCGCTCAACGTGGAAGGACTCCACCTCTCCTTTGCCGTCTAAGTCAAAGGTCCACAACACCGCCGGCTTATCGGTGCCAGGCAGCAGCGAGGCTCGGTCCTCGGAAAGCTCTGGCGGATGCAGGCGCGCGGGCTCATCGGGAAGATAGATGGTCTGGCCGCGGCGGAAGGATTCGCGCTCTAGCTCGCTGCCCGGTTCAATGAAGGCGGCAACATCCGCGATGGCATAAAAGACACGGTAGCCGGCCTCGCGCTCCTCGATGTAGACCGCCTGATCCAAGTCCATGGAACCGGCAGGATCCAGGGTGACAAAGGGGATATCGCGGGCGTCGCGGCGCGATGCGGCATACCGGTCCTGCGCGCGGGCGGCCTGGGCGGTGACCTCGGCTGGGAAATCGGTGGCTACCGAAAATTCTGCGGCAATGGCGCGGAAATCAAGCGGGGCGGCGTAGAGCTTCATGCCCACCACCATAAACGTATTAGGGCGAATGAGCCGGCCTATAAGCCGGATTCTGTCTAACCGCGGCGCTCACAAGGGAGCACCGCGCGGTGAACATCCATCTAGACCAACCGTTGCCAGTTGGTTCCAGCAGCTACCTTCAGGCTCGAGCGAGCAGCCTTAAACCGCCTGATCGGGCCCCGCAACGTGGCGGGGCCGTGATGCCTTGCTCCCGGTGGGGTTTACCCAGCCACCGCCATCGCTGACGGTGCTGGTGCGCTCTTAACGCACCGTTTCACCCTTACCTTGTGTCCCCAACTTGGCCGAAGCGCAAGTGGAGGCACGAGGCGGTCTACTTTCTGTTGCACTTGCCCGCGGGTTACCCCGGGTTGCCGTTAGCAACCACCGTGCTCTGTGGAGTCCGGACTTTCCTCGGCGCCCACGCGGCAGCACTTTGCTGCCCGTATGAAGCGACGCGATCACCCGGCCGGCTCATTCGCGTTCCTTATTCTAGCGCAGCCCCGCCAGGTGACCCACATCGTTAAATCCGTGCACCATAGAGCCGCCATCCCAGAATTCCACCTGCGAAATGGCGGCCAAACCCAGGAAGAGGTGCCCAAAGGTGGCCGGGCCCGCATCGAGCGCCTGGCGGATGAAGGACTTAATCGGGTTAACGTGGCTGACCACCAGCACGGTTTTGCCTGCAAAGCGCTCTTGGAGTTCCTTGCGGGTCGTTCGCACACGGCGGTTGACCGCCTGCAGCGATTCGCCGCCCGGACAAGCGACGCTCGCATCGTACAGCCATTCCTCGTGCAGTTCCGGATCGCGCTGGTAGGCCTCGGCCGCTGTCTTTCCTTCCCAGGCACCGAAGTCCACCTCGATGAGGCCGTCGACGGTTTCTACCTCGATATCGCGGCCATTGGCCACGGCCGCCGCAGTCTCCTGGCAGCGGCGCAGGGGCGAGCAGACGATGGCATCAAAGTCGGTGCCGGCAAGCGCTTGCGCAGCGGCGAGCGCCTGCTTTTGGCCCAGCTCGGTTAGCCCCGGGTTGGCGCGACCAGAGTACTGCTTGGCGGCCGACATCTCCGTCTGTCCGTGGCGAAGCAGGATAAAGCGGGTGGTCGGTCCGCGGTCCCCGAGCCAGTCGGTGGGGTGCGGCGCGGTGGTGTCCTGCTCCCCGGCCGGTGCTGGCTCGGCGTCTTCTTCACCGGCAACGATGCCTTCTGGGTGGCCGGCCGCTGCGGCATCCATGGCGTCATTGGACAGGGCGTCTGCCACCTTGTTTTTAGCGCGCGGCACCCAGTCCAGGCTGAAGGTTGAAAAGCCGTTGATGTGCTCGCGGGCACGCAGGGCCAGCTTCTGCATATCAGGGTGCTTGATCTTCCAGCGGCCGTTAATCTGTTCCACTACCAGCTTGGAATCCATGTGGAACTCCACCTCGGTAGCGCCCATCTCGGTTGCAGCCTCGAGCCCGCGCAACAGGCCGTTGTATTCGGCGACGTTATTGGTGGACTTAGTTCCTACTACGTAGACGATCTCGCGCAGGATACGCTGACCGCTGGCATCATAGACTACGGTGCCGGAACCGGCCACGCCGGGGTTGCCGCGGGAGCCGCCATCGGCATAAATGATGACCTTCATTAGACCAGACGCACCAGGTAGGAGCCGCAATCGCTGCACTGCGGCAGCTCATCGGCCGGGGCGTTGCGCACGGCGTTTTGCTCGGCCGGTGGCAGGACAATAAAGCACCCTCCGCAAGCACGGTTTGCCTTGAATTGGGCGGCACCGACGCCGTTTTCTTCGCGCTGGGAGTCATACTCGCCTAGAACTTCAGCGGGCAGCTGCTCGCGCAGTTCCCCGATGCGCACGGCCGGGTCCTCCTGGTTAGCTGCTGCTTCTTGGGCAGCCTCGGCTGCGCGGCGAAGCTTTTCCAGCTTGCGCTCGGAATCTGAAACGCGCGCGCCGTGCACGTCCAGATTGGAACGCAGCGCATGGACCTCGTTATGGGCTTCTTGCAGCTCGCTCATGAGATCTGCGATACGGGACTTGGCGGCGTAAAGGTCGTGCTCAAGATCCTTGCGAGTTTCTGGGTCTAGCGCGGCGCCGAGCTGGCGCTTGTCATCGCGTTCGCGTTGGCGCAACTTGCGCTCATCGGCCTGGATGCGAAGGATTTCAGTCTCCATGTCATCGACGGCCATCTGCGCGGAACCGGAGGCATCCAACAGGCGTTTGTGCTCCTGCTGAGCCTTCTCATACTCCGCTTGCTCCGGGATTTCCTTCTCGGCGCCGAGGTCCTGCGAGCGCTCTAGGTTGGCCAGCTCTAGCAGTACCGGCTGTAGTTCTTGCGATAGTTTCACTTATGACTCCTTTGGGTGCGCAGAGATAGTCCACGGGTCAGTGCGCAGGCTAATAATTTCCGTATCCAGTTCTAAAGCATCCTCTACGATATCGCGCGCCTGGGCCGTCCACGGAAATTCGCTGGCCCAGTGGGCAGTATCGATAACGGCTGGGCCGCCGGCGCGCAGGTGTTCATCCACCGGGTGATGGCGCAGATCCGAGGTGACGTACACGTCCACGCCCAGCTTCGCGGCCGCAGAGAGAAAAGAATCACCCGCGCCGGAAGAGACGGCCACGGTGCGCACCTTCCGATCCGGATCGCCTGCTGCCCGGATGCCCCAGACGGTCTCCGGCAGGGAGTTGGCCACCTGTTGAGTGAACTCGCGCAGGGTCATTTCCTGCGACAGCTCTCCCACGCGTCCGAGGCCAAGCGCCGTATCGAGGTCTTGGTGGCCGGCGGTTTCCGTAATGTCATAGGCCGGAACCTCATAAGGGTGGGCGGCGTGCAGGGCCTTCAACAAAGAGGAGCGAAGAGCAGACGGTGCGACGAACTCGACGCGGATTTCCTCACCGCGATGCAGCGCGCCAATTTCTCCCTCGGTAGGGTCCGCTCCCTCCTCCGGCTGGAATTGGCCCGTGCCCGCAATATCGAAGGAGCAGTGGGAGTAGGAGCCGATGTGGCCCGCACCGGCGTCGAAAAGCGCCTGCTTTACCTCCTCGGCCGCGGAGACCGGCACGTGAACGCCCCACTTGTCCACGCCTTGCGGCTCCGGCACGATGGGTCGGCCGGGGTTGATGCCTACCAGCTCCGCGAGCTTATCGTTTACGCCCGGCCGCGCCTTATCGGCATTGGTATGGGCCGCAAAAAGCGCGACGCCATTGCTGACCAGCGTGTGTACGACCTTGCCCTTGGGCGTATCGGCCGCCACGGACTCCACCCCGCGCAAGAGCAGTGGATGGTGGACCACGAGCATGTCGGCGCCGAGTTCTACCGCGCGCTCGGCCACCGCCTGGGTGCAGTCCAAGGCAAAAGCCACGCGCTTGACCTCCGCGGCCGGATCGCCGCAGATAAGCCCCACGGCATCCCACTTTTCCGCCAGGTGTGGCGGGTAGGCCTCATCGAGTACGCGGCGGACATCGCCCACGCTCACAGCGGACATGGAGGTACTCCTTTATGCTCGTTTCATGGAATAGTTACTACTGCTATATCCTATCTTCCGCACCACAGTACTATTCGCGCGAAGGGGTTTTCCGCATGACCGAATCCGCTGCCCGCTCCGGCCTTTACCTCGTCTTTGTCTGCACCGGAAATATCTGCCGCTCCCCCATGGCAGAGATCATCGTGCGCGATGAGATGGAAAAGGACATGCTTGACCTCGTTGCCACCGTGGACTCGTGCGGCCTCGGCGGCTGGCATGTAGGCCAAGGCGCAGACCAACGCGCAATTGCCGAGCTGCGCCGCGGCGGCCACGATGGCGGTTCCCACCGCGCGGCCAAGCTGGGCGCCAAACACATGGATGCCGATCTCTTCATCGCTATGGATAAAGGCCACCGCGAGGCTCTCATTGAGCACGGCGTCGACCCAGACAAAATCCGCTTGATGCGCAGCTTCGACCCCAATTCCCCGGAAGACGCGGATGTGGCAGACCCGTATTACGGTTCCGCAGCGGATTTTGAGACCACGCGTAAGAATATCGAGGCCGCCGTGCCTGGCCTGCTGGATTGGATTCGCGCTAACCGCGACTAAACTAGGCCCCATGCTAAAGACGTTCCTTAAGCCGGGTTGGGTTCTACTGCTGCTTTTCGTCGTAGCATTTTCCTACCTTGCTTTTACCGTCCTCGCCCCGTGGCAGCTGGGCAAGGACGATGACATTGTGGAACGCAACGAGCTCATCACCCACGCCTATGAGGCTGACCCCCAGCCGGTAGAAGACCTCGTGGATGGCAATGGGGCTATCAAGAACGATGAGTGGTCCCGCGCCACACTGCACGGCCACTACCTGCCGCAGGATGAGGTGCTGCTGCGCCTGCGCCCGGCCGAGTCAGGACCGTCCTACCAATCCTTGGTGCCCTTCCGTACCGATTCCGGCCTGACCATCTTGGTCAACCGCGGCTGGGTGAAGGCCGGTGAGGGCAACGCCGTGCCAGATATTCCTGGCGCGCCTACTGGTGAGACCACCTTGACCGGCATGATCCGCGCCGATGAAGCCCAGCACCAGACCGCACCCATTAAGCAGGAGGGCTATCAGCAGGTCTACTCCATCCATACGGAACAAATTGCCTCGCTTATCGATGCCCCTTTGGCCCACGACTACATCCAACTCTCCGCGGATCAGCCCGGCGTGCTCAACCCCATGCCCATCCCGCAGCTCGATCGCGGCAACCACCTCTCCTACGGCTACCAATGGATAGCCTTTGGCATCATGGCCCCGCTGGGCTTAGGTTACTTCGTGTGGTCCGAAATCCGCGAGCGCCGCCGCCTGCGCGAGGAGGAAGAGGCACTTGCTGCCCTCGACGCCGATGCCTCTACCCCGTCCGATCCCACCACTGCTGACGCCTCCGCTGCGGACCACGCGCCCGCAGAGCCAATGGCCGGCGCCGACTCCGCCCCCAGCGAGCATGCAGTCGCAAACGACGATTCCTCGGCCGTTCCCGCTGCATCCTCCTCGCACGCCGCCAGCCGCCGCAATCGCTCCCGCTACGGCGATTCGAAGCCAGATCACTACGCCAAGCTAAACAAGCGCCGCCGCGAGCGCTACTAAGCCGGCATCGCGCAGCCTTGGTCTAAGGCCAATTACTTGGTCGAAGGGCCTAGGTACTTGGTCGAAGCCTAAGAAGCAGCCACGCTCTTGAGGCTTCTTCCCCAACTTCCACGCACAACGCGGCCGAAAGTTGGCCCACAAGCGCCCTAAGCCTTGAGCCCCACGCGGGCTAGCCGTGCCCGCGCATGCGAAAAGGACCGCCCCTCAGAAATCCATCTGAGAGGCGGTCCGTCTTGTGCGGCCTGAGGGGATCGAACCCCCGACCTATTGGGTGTAAACCAATTGCTCTTCCAGCTGAGCTAAAGCCGCATGCGCTCTTGCGCTGTTAGAAACAGTAGCGCAGGTTGCTAAAGCAACACAAATCGGCAGGTAAAGCCTTACTTCTTGGTGTAGCCGCGCTGCACCAAGCAAGAGCCTTGCCACTCGCCTAGGCGCTCCGCCTTGGTCTGCACCAGTCCGGCTAGCTGAGCGGACTCAGAGATAAGTCCCGGCTCTACGGTGCCGGGCTTGCCGGCACCTGGGGTAAGCAGCCAGACTGCGCCGTTATCGGCCAGTGGGCGGCTTGCGTCCACCAATCCATCCACTAGGTCACCGTCTTCTTCGCGCCACCAAAGAAGGACTACATCGCACAGCTCGTCGTTTTCTTCTTCCAAGAAATCATCGCCGAGCACGGCCTCGATCGATTCAGAGATTGCGGTATCGCAATCCTCGTCCCAACCAAGCTCCAGGGCGATCTGCCCTTCCTTGATTCCGAGCTTGACTGCAGCGTCAGCCACTATGCATTTCCTTCCTAGTTCAGTGAATG
This sequence comes from Corynebacterium curieae, assembly GCF_027570035.1. Classification (GTDB taxonomy): domain Bacteria; phylum Actinomycetota; class Actinomycetes; order Mycobacteriales; family Mycobacteriaceae; genus Corynebacterium; species Corynebacterium curieae. Next base: position 556,208 of record NZ_JAKMUU010000001.1, read on the forward strand.
TATGGTCCACGGATCACCCGCGCTTGGCGGGTAAATCGCGGCTTAATAGAAGCATTTTAACGCCCACCGGCACCTTTTACCTGCCTAAGGCGCGCAATTCCCCCATTTTGCAGGCCCTACCGCGGCGATACCCGGCTCCACAGAGTTAGCAAGTTACCCTCTTTCGCCCCACCAGACCGGGCAAAGATGCTGGTTATAGAAAGGTAACGTACCGCACGTCCCTTTTAGTCGGACTTCACAACCACTGTGGATCTGTGAGCGCGTATCCTAGTAGGCAAACTGTGCAGACCCTTATACAGGAGGTTTAAATGGCCGAGAAGGACGCCACCAAGGGCGATTCCAACTTCCCCCTCATCCGCGACGGTGTTGCATCGTATCTTCACGATAATGATCCAGAAGAGACCCGCGAGTGGATGGACTCCCTCGATGGTCTGCTGGACCACTCCGATCCGGAGCGCGCACGCTACCTGATGCTGCGCCTACTCGAGCGCGCCACCGCCAAGCGCGTTGAGCTGCCCTCGTTGACGTCCACCGACTTCGTCAACACCATTCCCACTACCATGGAACCAGAGTTTCCTGGTGACGAGGAACTAGAAAAGCGCTACCGCCGCTGGATCCGCTGGAATGCGGCGATTATGGTCCACCGCGCACAGCGCCCAGGAATCGGCGTTGGCGGCCACATCTCCACCTACGCGGGCGCTGCCCCGCTCTATGAGGTGGGTCTAAACCACTTCTTCAAGGGCAAGGACGATCCCTCGGGCGGCGACCAAGTCTTTTTCCAGGGCCATGCTTCCCCGGGCATGTACGCCCGCGCATATATGGAAGGCCGCCTGAGCGAAAAGGATCTGGATAGCTTCCGCCAAGAAGTCTCCCGTGGCGAGGGCGAAGGCCTGCCGTCCTACCCGCACCCGCGCCTGATGCCGTGGTTCTGGGAATTCCCCACCGTGTCCATGGGCTTGGGTCCGATTAACGCTATTTACCAGGCGCGCTTTAATAAGTACCTGGAAACCCGCGGCATTAAGGACACCTCCAAGCAGCACGTTTGGGCCTTCTTGGGCGATGGCGAGATGGACGAGCCGGAATCCCGCGGCCTGCTGCAGATCGCTTCCCTCTACGAGCTGGATAACCTCACCTTCGTGGTCAACTGCAACCTGCAGCGCTTGGACGGTCCGGTGCGCGGCAATACCCAGATCATCCAGGAGCTGGAGTCCTTCTTCCGCGGCGCCGGCTGGGAGGTCATCAAGGTTATTTGGGGCCGCGGCTGGGATCAGCTGTTGGAAAAGGACACCGAAGGCGCCCTAGTCAACGTCATGAACACCACCTCCGACGGTGACTACCAGACCTTCAAAGCGAACGACGGCGCCTATGTGCGCGAGCACTTCTTCGGCCGCGATGAGCGCACGCTCAAGCTGGTAGAAGACATGTCCGATGATGAGATTTGGGCGCTGCGCCGCGGCGGCCACGATTACCGCAAGGTATATGCCGCCTACGCCCGCGCGCTGGAGAACAAGGGCACCGGCAAGCCAACCGTCATCTTGGCGCACACCATTAAAGGCTACGGCTTGGGCCACAACTTCGAGGGCCGCAACGCTACCCACCAGATGAAGAAGCTGACCCTGGATGACCTGAAGCGCTTCCGCGATAAGCAGGAAATCCCCTTCTCCGATGAGGAGCTGGAAAAGGATCCGTACCTGCCGCCGTATTACCACCCAGGTAAGGACTCTCCGGAAATCAAGTACATGCTGGAGCGCCGCAAAGAATTGGGCGGCTTCCTGCCGGAGCGCCGCGAGGAGTTCACCCCGCTTGAGGCACCTGCGCTGGATAAGCTGCGCTCCGTGCGCAAGGGCTCCGGCAAGCAGGAAGTAGCCACCACCATGGCTCTGGTGCGCACCTTCAAGGAAATCATGCGCAATAAGGAGCTGGGCAAGCGCGTCGTTCCGATCATTCCGGATGAGGCCCGCACCTTCGGCATGGACTCCTGGTTCCCCACCATGAAGATTTGGAACCCGCGCGGCCAGAACTACGTGCCGGTTGACCACGATCTGATGCTTTCTTACCGCGAGGCAACCGACGGCCAGATCATGCACGAGGGCATTTCTGAGGCCGGCGCCGCTGCTTCCTTTACCGCCGCAGCCACCTCCTACGCCACCCAGGGCGAGGCCATGATTCCGCTGTACATCTTCTACTCGATGTTCGGCTTCCAGCGCACCGGCGATGCTTTCTGGGCGGCTGGCGACCAGATGGGCCGCGGCTTCATCATCGGCGCTACTGCCGGCCGCACCACCTTGACCGGCGAGGGCCTGCAGCACATGGACGGCCACTCCCCGGTCTTGGCCGCTACCAACCCGGCTGTAGTTTCCTATGACCCGGCCTTTGGCTACGAGGTTGCCCACTTGGTCACCCGCGGCATTGAGCGCATGTACGGCAAGGACAACGAGGCCATCATGTACTACCTCACCGTCTACAACGAGCCGGTGCACCAGCCGGCCGAGCCGGAGGACCTAGACGTGGAGGGCCTGCACAAGGGCATCTACCACTACAACACCGCAGAGGGCGGCTCCATTGCTGCCAATATTCTGGCTTCCGGTGTGGGCGTACACGAGGCGTTGCGCGCGCAGCAGCTGCTTGCCGACGACTTCGATGTCAAGGCCTCCATCTTCTCCGTTACCTCCTGGAACGAGCTGGCCCGCGACGGTGCCCGCCGCAATAAGGAGGCCCTGCGCAAGGGCGAGGAGCCGACCGAGGCATTTGCTACCTCTCAGCTCAAGGGCTACGAGGGTCCGTTCGTTGGTGTCTCTGACTTCACCACCGAGCTGCAGGAGCAAATTCGCCCCTACGTCCCGGGCACCTATATCACCTTGGGTGCGGATGGCTTCGGCTTCTCCGATACTCGCGAGGGCGCACGTCGCTACTTCAACATCGATGCCGAGTCCATCGTCGTCGCCGTACTCGATGGGCTTGCTCGCGAGGGCAAGATTGAGCGCTCCGTCGTTGAGAAGGCTGCCAAGGATCTTAAGCTGGATGATCCGACCGCAACCACGCACATTGAGGACTAGCTTCCTCCTGCGCGCGGGCTAGACCCGCGCCCCGCGCTACTGAAAAGGCGCCGCTGGCCGTACCGCCGCGGCGCCTTTTGCGTGGCCTACAACGTCGTCTGGGAAAGGGCCGCGATCCCCCGGACAACCTTACTGGCGGTAGTCCTAGATGGCGTCGAGGACGCGGCCAAGCGCCTCGGAGATGGCTTCTGGATCTTCCAGGATCACCATGTGCCCAGATCCTTTCACGGTATGTAGATCAGCGGCGGGCCAATGCTGGCATAACACCTCGGATTGCGAGCGCGGGGTGACGATATCGGCGGTTCCCACCACCACCTCACCCTGCAGCTGGGCCAGTCTTTCTGCGGCGCCGTATTCGGCGTGCTCCAAGAGGTCGTCGAAGAAGCCGGAGTAGGAGGCCAAGGGGGTATCGAGAAGCATGGCAACGTGAAATTGCAACTTCTCCATCTGGGGAAAGCCCGCCAAGGTCGCCGCAAAAAGCGGGGCAATGAAGCGGGCAGCCTCAAAGCGAGCGTTATCGACGCGCCCGGGCAAGCGCAGGCACAGGCGGTAGAGCGCGTGCAGCGACTTGGACTGCAAAATCTGCGCCACGCCCTTGGCCGCAAAGCGGCGCATAGAAGTAGAAATCAGCAGCGCTCCCTTGATGCGCTCATAAATTTCGGCAGGAGCACGGCGGATGAGGTTTAAGGCAACCATGCCGCCTAGAGAATGGCCCACAATGACCAGGTTGCCACGGGGAGCGCGCTCGCGGATGACGGCAAGGACGTCGTCGGCAGCCGCATCGATGGTGCACTCCTCAGGGCCGACCGTGGCGGATTGGCCGTGGCCGCGAAGGTCTACTAGGAGCGCGCGGGCATTGCGATTGCGCAGGTAATTAGCCTGATCATAATAGGATTCCGCGGATAGGCAGTAGCCGTGGATAAAGACCACCGTCACCGGGGCGTCTTCGCGCCCGACTTCGTACCACGCAATATCGAGGCCATCGTGGTCCACCGTGCCAGAAGCGCTGATTTTGGTAAGGCCAGGCTCCGTAGAGGGGTCGTGCAATCCGCCGTAGAGTTTTTCTAGTTCAGCGCGGTGCGAGGGGCGCAATCGTTTGAGCCAACTACGCGCGACAACGGAAGAACGTTTTCTCAATGCCATAACGGGATCAATACTAGACTGGTGGGCATGGCAAACGACCTCAGCGCCCAATTGCAGGCAAAATTCAACGCGAGCGCGCCAGAAAAGGAGCCGGAGCGCGATACGCTCGGCCAGCTCATCGCGCTTATCAGCAAGGTCACCGGTACCGAGGAAGACCTGAGCCGGGATACACGCCTGAAGGATATCGGGGTGGAATCGCTAGATCTGGTGGAGCTAACCGTACGCGCGGAAGAGACCTTCCAAGTGCGATTTTCTGAGGAAACGATGCTCAACTGCGAAACCATCGGCGATATTGCCGAGTATGTGGAGGATCACCAATGATTTCTTATCTATCCGATATGGACGGCGTTCTCATCAAAGAAGGCGAGATGATCCCTGGCGCGGATAAATTCATCCAAGCGCTCAAGGATAATGACATCGAGTACATGGTGCTGACCAATAACTCCATGTCTACCCCGCGGGATCTTTCTGCTCGCCTGCGCAACACCGGCCTGGATATTCCGGCAGAACGCATCTGGACCTCCGCCACTGCTACCGCGAATTTTCTTTCCAGCCAAGTAAGCTCCAGCAAGGCCTATGTGGTGGGCGAATCCGGACTGACCACCGCCATGCACGAGGCCGGCTGGATCCTCACTAACGATGACCCAGACTTCGTGGTGCTTGGCGAGACCCGCACCTACTCCTTTGAAGCAATTACCACCGCCATTAATCTCATCCGTGATGGCGCGCGGTTCATTGCCACCAACCCGGATGTCACCGGCCCGGCTCCGGTAGGCGTGCTTCCTGCGACCGGCGCCGTGGCCGCGCTGATTACCGCCGCGACGAACCGCGAGCCTTATTACGTGGGCAAGCCCAACCCGGTCATGATGCGCTCGGCGCTTAATCATATCGGCGCCCACTCGGAGCAGACTGTGATGATCGGTGACCGCATGGATACGGACGTCAAGGCAGGCCTCGAGGCCGGCATGCGTACTGTTTTGGTGCGCTCCGGAATTTCTGATGACCGGGAGATTTCCCGCTACCCTTACCGCCCTTCTGCCGTGCTGAAATCTGTGGCGGAGCTACCGGAGAAGATCCTGGATCCGTTCGCGGAAGATAAGTAGGCCGCGCGACTGACTTGCGGTACTAAGAAGGGGGCTGGCCCAGCATTGAGCGGGCCAGCCCCCTTTTGCGCTTTCTACGGCATGCGCACGGCCGCGGTAAAGCCGTGGCGCTGTGCAAGGTAGCGCACGACGCAGTCGAGCGCATCAAGCTCCTCACGGGTGCCGGTAAGCACCTGGTGGCAGCCAATACCGCTGCCGGCGCTGGCGCAGGCGCTGCCGCCTTGGGCGAGCGCTGCTACGGAAAGCCCATCCCGGAACCAACGGGTGCACCACTGAGCGGTCAGCGGGTCATCGCCCGGAATGATAAATTCCGATTCGGTGCGAATGCACCGATCCATGGCGTGTTCAATCTTCGAGCGCAGCGAACGCGGCATCCCGGAGATTTTGAGCACACCGGTGACCACGGTGGCGCCACCATTGACGGTGGGCCACGCGGAGGTGGAGGCCGGCTGTTCAACCGGCGCAGGGTTAACGCACGTATTCATAGCCGATTCTCCCTCGACATAGATCACCACCGCGCCAAGCATGCCGGCCCGGCGCGATGCAAGACGAGCTTCGTCTTCCCCAACGAACTGTCTGATGCGTCTGCTCACAATTTTCCTGCGTCACATCGCCCCCTACAACCCTCAACTTTCACTTCAACCCCCATTTGCTAAACCTCAACCCTAGGTACAGACTGGGACTAAAGTTGCAGGTGAAACCTATGTTGAATATGTGAATATTGGGAAGATTTGGTTCCAGGCTAGCCACCCGCCTCCCGCCGCAGTAGAATCCCAGCTCATGCAATTGAAAAAGGTCTTGATTTCGCTCGCGGCAGCCACCTTGGCCGCCGGGGCGCTATCCCCCACCGCGAGCGCCCAGTCCTCGCTCGATTCCCTATCCTCTTCCCCGGCCATGGGGGAGCTTTCCTCCGCTCTTGGCAAGGCCCTCGAATCCGCACCAAAGGAAGGCGAGCAAGCCCCACCGGAAGAAGCGGCGGTTGACGAAGAATGGCGCAGCATTTCAGTCGCCGGCTATGGCCAGCGCAAGTACCTAGTACAGGTACCGAAGAATTTCTATCCGAATCGCACCTACGATGTGATTTTTGGCTTTGGCGGGATGGGAAATGACGTTCCTTTCACCAAGAGCTACATGAATCTGGCCGAGCACACGGATGGTACGGCCATTGTCGTGTATCCGCAGCCCACGATGGGCCGCAACGGCCAGCTGGCGTGGGAGGGCCCTAATTACGCCTCGACGCGCCGCGGGGAGGACGTGGCCATGGTTAAAGCCATCGCCAACGAGCTCAAGCACAGCTACCGCATCCACAGCGTATACGGCACCGGCCTTTCCAATGGCGGCGGCATGGCACTTTCTGTGGCTTGCCAAGAGCCCACGCTTTTCGATGCCATCGCGGTCGTCGCCTCGGCCAACTACCAGCCGATTTTTAATAACTGCCACGGTGCCGTCGATACGCTATTTATTCACGGCACGCGCGATGCCACCGCGCCGTATGGCGGCCCCGCCATCGGTGCCAATGCGCACGGCGGCCGCTACCTTTCCGCCCAAGCCGCCTTCCGCAACGTAGGCGAGCGCAATGGCTGCATCGACGTCAATAACCCGCGCCAGGGCTTCGGCGCTGGATATGACCCATTTATCTTCGATGGCTGCGCGGCCCATACCGAGATCGACCGGGTCAACAACGGCGAACACACCTGGTTCCCGTTTAATCCGGATGCCACCGAGCGCGTGGTGGAATTCTTCCGCGAGCACTAGCGCCTCCACCCCGGCTCGGTAGGGCGTGCTAACGCCGCCCGAAGGAGACTACAAAGAGTCCCAGATAGCGGTATTTGTATCGTGCCAGAGCGGCTTGCACCACTCGCCAAAGTCGCGGTTCGAAAGCGCCACCATGGCATAGTCGCCCGCCACCCAGAGGTAGGTGCCGGACATACCGAAGTGACCGGCGGCGTCGGCAGGCAGGGCGCCCATCCAGTGGTCTTTGTTGCCATGGATTTCAAAGCCCAGGCCCCAGGTGCACTCCTTAAAACTGCCGTAGCCTGGCACGATGCCGCGCAGGCCGCCGAAATGGCCCCGGCGCATATTCGCCACGGTTGACGGGTGCAGCAGCTTAGGGTTGTGCACCTCGGCGGCGAAGGCCGCCAGATCCTCCACCGTGGAAATCAAACCGTGGCCGGCCGAGCCTTCGAGCCGCGTAGAGCCCATGCCCAGCGGCATGCACACGCCTTCGCGCAGGTACTCGGCAAAGTCCATGCCCGTGGCCTCCGCAACGATATCCGCGGCCCATTCATAGCCGGCCGAAGAATAAATGCGGCGCTCCCCCACCGGCTTTTGCGGCTCCCGCGAGTCGAAGGAGATGCCGGAGGCGTGTGCCAGGAGGTGCTCCAGCGTCGAGCCTGCTGGGCCGGCCGGCTGCTCCAGCTCCACCGCGCCTTCCTCCACAGCCATCATCACCGCGTAGGCAGCGACCAGCTTGGTTACTGACGCCACTGGAAACTCCCAGGCGGTATCTCCTACCGTTTCTATGATCTCGCCGCGGCGCAGCAACGCTCCGGCCACCGTGTCCGCGGGCCACTGGCTAATTTGGCTAAATTCGCTCATGCCTTATAGCCTACTGAGGCTTTTCCTCCAAGACTCCGTAGCGCAACACCGAGCCCGGGAAGCCGAGTGCGAGTGGCGAAGTTAACCGCCAGTTAAGACAAAAAGAACTCTTTATGGAATTGGGCGGAAACACTTGCGCCGGCATTAAACATGACAAAGCTTTAAGTCATGCCTAATAATTCTCAGAATCAGCCCGAGTCCGCTCGCGGCCACGTCAACCGCCGCCGCTTCCTACAGACCTCTGGTACCGCCGGTGCCGCCATCGCCCTATCCACCGCCGCCGCCAACTCCGCCCACGCGCAAAGCAGCCTATCCCCACGCGTAGAGCAGCACATGGTGGAGCCGAAGCTGGGCGAGCGCCCCTTCCTCCACGGTGTGGCCTCGGGCGATCCGATTCCAGACTCCGTCATCTTGTGGACCCGTGTAACCCCAGATGCCGATGCCATGCCGGGATCCGGGCTGGGCGAGGCCACCAAGGTGGAGTGGGAAATCGCCAAGGATGAGGGCTTTGGGGACGTCGTCAAGCAGGGCGAAGTAACCACCGATGCCAACCAGGACCACACCGTGCACGTAGATCCGCACGGCCTGGAGCCGGAGACCGTATACTTCTATCGCTTTAAGGCACAGGATAAGTACTCGCCCATCGGCCGCACCAAGACCGCTCCGGCTCTGAGCGCTTCCCCGGAAGAGCTGACCTTCGGCGTGGCTAGCTGCGCCAATTGGGAGTCCGGATTCTTCAATGCTTATGGCGATATTGCCCAGCGCGGCCGCGCAGACCAGCTAGATTACATGATTTTCTTGGGCGACTATATCTACGAGTACCCGCAGCGCGAGTACGCCGGCGACGGCCCGGTGCGCCTGCACCACCCAGCGCACGAGATTATCTCGCTCGAGGATTACCGCATCCGCCTCGGCCGCTACCGCACCGATGAAAACCTGCAGGCTGCACACGCCGCGCTGCCATGGGTCGTGGTGTGGGATGACCACGAGGTAGCCAACGATAACTGGCGCGAGGGCGCCGAGAACCACACCGAAGGCAAGGAGGGCGCCTTCCTCGACCGCCGCAAGGCCGCCATGCAGGCCTACTTCGAGTGGATGCCGGTGCGCGCGACCAACCCGTCCGAACAGGGCCACCTCTACCGCAGCCTAACCTTCGGCGACCTAGTAGAGCTGACCATGATGGACCTGCGCACCTACCGCGATGAGCAGGTGCGCTTTGGCCCGCACAAGATGGCCGCGGAGGGCCGCACGATGCTCGGTTCCGAGCAGTACAAGTGGCTGCTCAATAAGATTGAGACCTCTTCTGCCAAGTGGAATATGCTGGGCAATTCCGTCATGTTCTCCCCCATGAACCTGGTTACCCTGGAAAAAGATGAAAAGACCAAGCCGGTTTCTTCTTCGCTATCTTCCAATATCACCGGCATTCCGGTCAATGGTGACCAGTGGGATGGCTATTCCGCAGAGCGCCGCTTGCTTATCGACGCCCTCTCTAAGCACGATTCCCATACCCTCTTTGTCACCGGCGATATCCACTCCGAGTGGGCGCATAATATCAGCAAGGACGGCCGCATTTTCGGCGCCGAGATGGTCTGCGCCTCGGTCTCTGCGCCGAATGTTAACGAGCAGCTCAAGCTGCCGGAGGGCAATGAGCTGTCCAAGCTGGCCCAGCGCTACCTGCTAGAGGCTAACCCGCACACCCGCCACGTGGACCTTGACCACCACGGCTATAGCTTTGTAACCGTGCGCCCGGATTCTGCGGAGATGCACTGGCTGCGCGTGGATAACCTGCTCACGGCTAAGTCACCGGTGCGCGAGGCAGTCACCCTGACCTGGCGACCAGACAAGGGCTACAATAAATAATTGTAAGTTCTGTCACATGACAGGTACTCGCCGTTAACGAACGAGTAGTACACCATCGATAGGCACAGTGAAAGACCCTCTCTGGGGAATTTCACTACCTATCACTCTCCTGCCTCTCGGCCCCTGTGGTGCCGCGGATCCTTCCCTAGTCCGCGGCATACTCGTAGTCGATGTAGCCGCGCTCACCGCCCAGGTAGAACGTTTCTTGGTCCGGCTCATTGAGCTCCAACCCCTCGCGCCAACGGCGCACAAGGTCTGGGTTCGCGATGAGCTGGCGGCCCACCACTGCGGCATCCACGTAATCCAGCTCGATTTCGCGCTGCGCATCCTCCTTGGAGGTCACCGTGGGGAAGCCATCATTCATCAGCACCTTGGTCACGCCGTTAGCGTGCGCCTTCTTGGCCAGCTGCGCGATAAGCTCGCTTTCCGGCTCGCCATGCAGCAGCGACACGTAGGCCAGGTTCAGCGACGCCAAGGCATCGAGCAGGCCGCCGTAGGTGGCCAACATGTCTTCTTGATCATCCTCGATGACGCCCTGGACGTTGTGCGCCGGCGAGAAACGCACGCCCACGCGGTCGGCGCCGATTTCCTCTACTACAGCGCGAATGACCATCTCCGGCAGGCGCCAGCGATTTTCCGGGCTGCCGCCAAACTCATCGTCGCGCTTATTGGACGAGGCCGCCATAAACTCGTGCAGCAGGTAGCCATTCGCGTTATGGATTTCCACGCCGTCGACGCCGGCATCGATAGCCCGGCGCGCACCCTGGCGGAATTCATCCACGATGCGAGGCAGCTCTTCCTTTTTCAGCTCGCGCGGCAGTGGCGCGTCCATCTTGCCGGAAAAGCCGCGCACGGTCCCGCCCCAATCAAAAGAACTGGGAGCCTCTGGATTCGCGCCATCAATCAAGTCTGGGTGGCTGGTGCGGCCACCGTGCATGATCTGCATGAATAGGGTGCCGCCAGCCTCGTGCACGCGGTCTGCCACCGCACGCCAGCCTTCTGCTTGCTCCTCTGTAGCAATACCGGCTTGCCCCGGGAAGGAGCGGTTAGTCCATGCCGGAAACGTTCCCTCCGTAACCACCAAACCAGCCGTAGCGCGCTGCGAGTAGTACTTCTGGTGCAGCTCGGTAGGCACACCGCTTTCACCGGCGCGCTGGCGGGTTAGCGCCGCCATGGTCACGCGGTTATCTAGCTTGTATCGGCCAAGTTCCAGTGGTTCGAATAGTGAAGTCATGACCTCTTCAACACCGCAGTCAAAGAGATTGTTCCAACCCCAGCCTCGGACTAACTACCTATCTCCGATCCGCTACCGGCAGTTAAGCTCTTCAGGCGCCTGCGTACCATTGGCTCCTTTGCCTTCCGGAATGGTCAATGAGATTGAGGCTTATGGCATTATGGCGCAAAAGTACTGAGTATTTGAAGATCGCATTAGCGCTTCAATGAGCGCCCCACCGGAAGGATCGGCTCACTACTAATTGGTCGGCTCTGCTGGGATAGAGGCCTCGCGTGAGCCGGCAGTTCCGGAAGCCTGGACCCCAGCTCCGTCAGTGACCACGCCGCCCGTTGTGCCACCCGAACCATTGGAGTTACTTGGCCCACCTTGCTCGTCACCGCTTCCGGTATTGGTGCCGGTATTACCCGAGCCGCCCTCGGTTGCGCCCGAGTTAGCGCTGTCGGAAGGAGCATCCGTCACCCCAGCGCCTTCGGTGCCCTGCGGGTTGGTGGCCTCAGAAGGAGCCGCGTCCTCCTCACTCGGCTCGCTCTGCGTGCCGGTTTCGGTCGTTTCTTCGGTAGGTGCGGTGGAGCTGGGGGCTTCGGCAGGCTGCGAGGAGGAGGTTTCCTTGCCGCTATTGCGCCAATGCTCGGGCGAGAGCCAGCCAGCGTCGGCTTCATCCGGGTTGCTCGAAGCCAAGGTCAAGGCACCGACAACAAGCAGGGCGAGGATAAGCCCCGTGGTGGAGCCGCGCACTCGACCGCCAAAAGTAGCGATCTTTTGGAACTTGGTATTGGTCTCTAAAGAACGCCAGATTCCTTGGGTGGGTTCTGGTTCTTGGTCGTCATCAGGCAGGGCTGGCCGTCCGGGGCCATCGCTATCCGGTCCGGCTTCCTCTTCCGGTTTTGCGGCTGGGCGAGCCTCCACCTTGGTTTCCGGGTGAGATTCCTTGCCCGCTGTGGAAGCATCCTTGACGGATTCTTGGGCCGCAACGTTTCCCTCCGGAGCGGTAAGCGGGCGCTGGAGTTCATCGAGATCGGCCACGTTGTAGTGGTCCCAGAACTCCGAGAGCAGCGCGGAGCGAATGGCACGCTCCACCGCCCACTGCCGGGCGGGATTAACGGTAACCAGCACGCGGTAGGTCACGTGCCACGATTGGCCGGCCGCCTGCGGGGCAACCAACTGGGTGGCCGGCAGCACCTCCAACTCGCCGTTGACATCCACGGCGATGGACGGCTCCCGGATTGCTTGCTCGGAGATGGTGCGCACCCGGCGCGTGATTTCCGGTAAGGTCTCGCCTTCTTGCACGGGCACGTCGAAGTTGACCACAGCGCGCGACCATTCTTGGGAATAGTTTGTTACCGCGCCGGCCGAGCTATTGGGCACGGTGACCAGCTCACCGGTAGGCGTGCGAACCTTGGTAGTGCGCAGGGTCAGCATCACCACGGTGCCTTCGACGTCGGTCACGCCATCAAAGCTGACGTAGTCGCCCACGCCGAATTGCTTTTCCGAAAGGATGAAAAAGCCAGAAAGAAAATCCGCAATGATGGACTGGGCGCCAAAGCCCACGGCGGCCGAGACTATCGTCGCCGGCACTGCCGCGCCTACCGCAGGCACGCCGATATTGGTCAGCGCGGCCCAAATGATAAGGAAGTACGCGATAGCCTGCACGATGTAGACCAGCGCGCCGGTCAGCGCCAGGCGCGCCTTAGTGGATTCTTCATTATCATCGAGGCGGCGCTCTATGATGCGGATTGCCAGCCTGCCAACGCGCGGTATCAAAATACCGATCAGCAACAGCGCAATAAGCGGCAAGCCGTGGTCAACGAAGAGGCTCCACAGCTCGTAGAAGTAATACTTCAGGTTCATGCCTCTACCGTAGGCCGCAGAGCTGAAAACTGGATGCCAGTTCACTGCCAGCCACCATGCAAAAATTCCCCCTCGCACGGCCTCTACCCCCCTATGCCCTGCACAAACCCCTGCATCTGCCGCCTTGTTTGGCTACTGTGTGGGGCATGAAGAAATCATTCCTTATTCCCTTCTTTTCCCTAGTCCTTTTTGCCACCGGCTGCGGCGGCAGCGACGAGACCGCCACCACCATTTCCACGGTGAAAGAAACCGTTACGGAGACGGCCTCTGAAACGAGCTCTACAGAATCCAGCACCGAGGAAACTTCCACAGAAGAAATGACCACGGAAGTAGCAACTACCGAGGCCGCGCAGCACGCCGAACCGCAAACGGAAAATCAGGAAGCCGTGCAACCGGCTACCGAAAACCAGCAGCAGGCAAACACCGCGCAGTACCAGTGCGCGGACGGTACCTGCGTGGAGTTCGCTGCGTTGTGCAAGGAATCAAACGCTCAGCCACCAGTACAAGCGCCCAATGGGCCGAGTGCGGAGTGTCCGGCCTACCTGTGCGGCTATGGCAACGATGCCAATGGCAACCGGAATAAGAGCTCAGGCGAAATCCAGACCCAATATGGTTGCGAGCAAGGCTATATCACGGACCCGCAGCTTTGCGGTGCGGTTGGGCGCTGAGCCTCCACGCTAAGCCGCCGCACTAAAGTACTGTGGGCTAGTCGCGGGAGTTATAGCGCTTCATAAGCCGATCGATGAGCTCATCAGTAAGCTTGTCATCTTCCAAGATGGTATCGAGCAGCCGCTGGGATTCCTCGTGGGCGGCATTCTCCTCGGCCTCGTAGGAGTCACCCGTGAGATCCACGCCAAAGTCAGTATCCTCGGTCTCTGGCGCTGGGGTGCTGAGCTGATCGACGTCCAATTCAAAGGACTCCAAAAACTCGCTGGCCTCCGCAGCGGCCTCCTTGCGGCGCTTGCCGGAGCGCACTTCTTTTTCAATGCGACGCTGCAGCGCGGCTTCCATCTGGCGGTGGCGCCACGCGCGCAGGCGGTGCGGCTCCAAGCGGCGGCCCACCGCGCGGCTTTTATTCTCGGCCTTCTTCGCTAGCACCTTTACCTGCGCCGCGGTGTCATTAATGGGCGCCCAATCTTGGTAGGCAGGCACGCGCCAGCCGGCCCAAATACCCAGCAGCGCCAAGAAAATAGAGACCAGCGGCCCGATGATCATGCCCACGGCCATCATGTCGAAGTGGTGGCCCACCAGCACGATGATCGCGCAGGCCACGGCAGGGATGACCGTGGGCTGGTTATCGCCAAATACGCTCGGCTCGCGGCCCATCACAATGTCACGAATCATGGAACCGCCGGTGGCCGTAAATACGCCCATCATGATGCACGGAATCAGGGGCAGACCATAGGTAATGGCCTTCACGGCACCGGTGGCGGCCCAGAGGCCGGAAACGACGGCGTCGCCATGCGCTTGCAGGTAATCCCAGGTCTTGCCCTTGAAATAGACAAAGCGGGCAATCAACGCGCCGGTAAAAGCCAGGTACAGATACTCCGGCTGGCTCATGGCCGCCACCGTGCCGCGGTTGATGAGCACGTCACGCACCATGCCGCCGCCCAAGGAGGAGAACATCGCAATGAAGAAAAAGCCGATGATATCGTAGCCGCGCTTGCGCGCCATGGTGCCGCCGATGATTCCCATCAGCAACACGCCGCTGATATCGGACCAGCGGTAGAGAGATTCAATGAGCGGATCCACTTCAACCATATGGTTATTAGACTTCACCGCCAGCCCCTGCGCAATTAGCACACCCAAATGCGCAGCGCGGCTATACTAAATGTGTTTGTCTCCCTATCTCTACGCATAATGAAATAAGTATCTCCCTTTACTTTCCATTGCTGTGCTTAGCGCTTGTTCCTCCCAGCCCGAGGCAGACGAGCCTAGCTTTGCCGACCCTGCCGCGCACAGCAGCGAGGATGAGCAGGCCTCGCTTGCCGACGCCCCAGAAGACAACCCCGACTCCGACCTTGCCCAACAAATCGGCGGCGACTGCGGCGCCCGCGACTACGCGCTTATTAGCGCCCAGGAAGACACCAACTGCGCCTTTGCCATGGAGATTTATAAGCGCGCGATGAAGGCGACCTACCAGCTAGAGGCCCCCGATCCTTCCGTCACCCAGCGTGACAAAGCGATATCACCGCCAAGGGCCCAGTTTCTGGCGACAAGCACGATCTGCAGTTCATCATCTCCACTAACCACAAAAATCTCTCCTGCCTTGCAGACGATTCCGCGATTGGCGCTCGGCTCGAAATCACCGTCCAGCCGGGTTTTGCAGACCGCGTCCACACCAAAGATTAAAGGCGCCGGCACTGCTTGCCGACGCCTCCCTATCACCGTGGGGCCAGCGGGGCTCGAACCCGCGACCAACGGATTATGAGTCCGTAGCTCTAACCGACTGAGCTATAGCCCCACACAGATTGCACGCCCACTAGGGCGATTCTCTGCCCTCAAAAGATTAGTCAAAGAGCGGCCAAAGACCAATTTGCCCAGCGCAGTCTGTCTGCAGATAGCTTCTGCAAACTATCATCGACGCACAACCTGCTGTGCTCCTTACAATGCCCAATAAGTCGTGGGCCAAATTTTAACGACGCAGCACGGGCAAATTCTCGGCTACCACGTTCGCCGGCAACCGCCCCATGCAAACGTTAACCCTGCTTTTACCTCCGATTTCTCCGCGGCATAGAATAATGAGTGACATTGACCCCGATGCCACTTAATCTGTGATGGGAGATACACATGGCGACCCTTGAGTCCCTCTTGGCGCCCGGCGCGGTGGAGCTGCACGGCACCGCCAAGGACTGGCGAGAAGCTATCCGGCTTGCGGGATTGTTGCTCGAAGATGCAGGCACGATCACCGCAGACTACACAGAAGCAATGGTGCACTCTGCGGAAGAAACGGGCCCCTATATCGTGGTGGCCCCAGGCTTTGCCTTCGCGCACGCGCGCCCTTCGGAGGCGGTAAAAGAAACCTCGCTGTCATGGGCACGGCTGGATAAGCCGGTTGAATTCGGACACGATTCCAATGATCCCGTTGACCTTGTCGTAGCGTTTGCCGCACGCAGCGATTCTGAACACCTGCAAGCAATGAAGCAACTAGCAAAGTTGCTTGCTACCAAGCGTGATGAACTCAATCGCGTGGACTCTGAAGAGGAGCTCCGCACAGTTCTCAAAGCAGCGGCTCCGAGTAAGAAGCGCACGTCTTACGCAGCGCCGACCGAACCGGCAGCCCGCCCTGCGAAGGAAAAGGCCGCGGATTCCGTCGCCTCCAAAGGCAAGATCCTCACGGTATGCGGAAACGGCCTGGGCACATCTTTGTTTCTTAAAAATACCCTCGAGCAGGTGCTCGATGAGTGGGGCTGGGGACCGTACCTCAACGTAGAGGCCACGGACACCATCTCCGCCAAGGGCCGCGCGAGCGAGGCGGATTTTCTGCTCACTTCCGGCGAAATCGCTGCAACGCTTGGCGATGTCGGGGTTCCCGTCTACGTCATCCAAGACTTCACCTCAATGTCTGAAATCGATGGGGCTCTGCGCGAGCTCTATGACATCTAAGGAGCAACCTCATGGATTTTCTTCTTGCGATAGCAAACTTCATTGTCAATGAAATCCTTTCCGTGCCGGCATTCCTTATCGGCATCATCACCGCTGTAGGGCTCGCTGCGATGGGCCGCGGCACAGGTAAAACCATTGGTGGAGCCATTAAGGCCACACTTGGCTTCCTGCTCATTGGCGCCGGTGCGGGCTTGGTCACCGATTCTCTGGAACCGCTGGGTGCCATGATTACGGGCGCTACCGGTGCGCAAGGCGTGGTTCCGACAAATGAAGCGATCGTCGGCATTGCGCAAGACCAGTTCGGTAGCCAAGTCGCATGGATCATGATTTTAGGCTTTGTGGTTTCCCTGCTGCTGGCTCGCTTTACGCCAATGAGTTACGTATTCCTCACCGGCCACCATGTTCTCTTCATGGCGACGCTTCTCACCATGGTGCTTGCCCCGGCCGGGTATTCCTCCTGGATTGTCATCGCCTTCGGCGCTGCCCTACTCGGCATCCTTATGGTCTCGCTTCCAGCCATTGCGCACCCTTTTACCCGCCGCATTACTGGAGATGATTCCGTAGCCATTGGGCACTTCGGCACTGCGGGGTATTTGGCCGCGGGCGGCGTCGGCAAGCTGGTTGGCGGCAAGGGCAAGAAGATGTCCCCGTCCACCGAGGACCTAAAGCTCCCGGAAGGTCTGCGATTCTTGCGCGATTCTATGGTGGCAACCGCGCTTTCCATGGCGCTGATGTACGTGGTCCTTGCTGTGCTTTTCATCGCTCGCGCCGGTTCTGAAGAAGCCTTTACGGCTTTCCCAGATGGTGCCACCGATGTGGGCAATTTCTTGATGCAGTCCGTCACCCAAGGCCTCCAGTTCGGCGTGGCAGTGGCCGTTATCCTCTTTGGCGTGCGCACCATTTTGGGCGAGCTCGTGCCTGCGTTCCAGGGCATCGCGGCCAAGGTCGTTCCCGGCGCGATCCCCGCGCTGGATGCGCCCATCGTCTTCCCTTATGCCCAAAACGCTGTGTTGATCGGCTTCATTTCTTCCTTCATCGGTGGCCTTATCGGCCTTGCCATTCTTTCGGCGTGGTTGAACCCCGCCTTTGGCATTGCCTTGATTCTGCCGGGGTTGGTGCCGCACTTCTTCACTGGTGGCGCGGCCGGCGTCTACGGCAACGCCACCGGCGGCCGCCGCGGCGCGGCACTAGGTGCCTTTGTCAATGGCCTTATCATTACCTTCCTGCCGGCATTCCTGCTCGGCGTTCTCGGCTCCTTCGGCTCTGCAAACACCACTTTCGGCGATGCCGACTTTGGCTGGCTCGGCCTGCTTCTGGGGTGGTCCACCAATGCCGGCGGTGCGCTCGGGCTTATCTTCATTGCGCTTATCGCGCTGGCCATTTTGGCCTTGGGTTGGGTGTGCCAGCGCAAGCTTGTCGACGCCCACTGGGACCCCACCCCCTACCGTCCTGCACCCACTAGCAACGCCGATGCCGCCGCAATCAGCGGTGCAACCGGCACGGCTACATCCTCCGGCACAACCAAGAAGTATCCGAAGGTTCTGCCGCCCGAAGGTGCGCCAGTTCCACCCGCCCGCATTGACCACTAACCACGCGCCACGCCCCGAAGGGCGCTACAGTAACCCTATGCAGCGCCCTTCCATATTCCCTCTCGCGTCCGTCCTCCTCGCTACCGGTCTTGCGCTAAGCGCCTGCGGCTCCGGTTCAGACTCCAGCTCTGATTCCGCCCCAGCAGACGAGCCAGCCTTTTCCACCGCCCAGGACAATAACTCCGCAGCGGATGAAGGCGAAAAGGACACCGACTCGGTGAAGGAAACGAAACAACGCCGCACCGAAACTGTCACCGAAGAAGCAGAGCCGGCGCAGCCTGAACCACCGGCTGGCGGAAACCACAACATCCATGTCGGCCAGATCGGCGGATACTGCGGTACTTCTTCATCAGGCGATTCCATTGACGCCGGCGATGCCACCTCCTGCGAATTCGCCGCCGCGGTATTTGACGCCGCGATGCAGGCAAGCTACACCATGCGGTCAAAAAGCCCCACGGTAACGCCGACATACCACGCCGATATCACCGCCAGCAGCCCAGTAACCAAACAGTCCTATAACTTGGACTGCCACATGGGCAGCGATCAGAGAAACCTAACGTGCGAAAAGCCCGGCGATGAAACGGTGCAAGCCTCATTCGAAACCGCGGACAGAAGCGTGTGGACCAAGCGCGTGGCCACTACCAATTAACCGCTAGTCCAGGAACTAACCAGACCGAACTAGATCAACCGTTCAGCAAACCATTCTGCAATGAATCCTTCCTCCTTATCGCGCGCAGCGGCCACGGTTTCAACGAGCTCCACAATCTCTTCATCGGCGATTGGTCCCAGCCCAAAGCCTTCGATTTCTAAATAGGTGGAGGCCCATACCCAGGCGATTCTCTTATAGCCGTCGACGAATGCATGCGCCTTTGCCAGATAGTGCAACAACGCTGCAGCCCTATCCAGTGCAGGTGGGTGTAATTACTCTCCGCCGAAGGTTTGTAAAGGGGTGGCTAACGCTGACTCAAGTTTAGAGCGATCGAGGAGGTTGCTATCTCGACCGATGAGTTGACGGTTCAGTTGAACCACGTCCTCCACCGGAAAGCAATACTCATTCATCGGGTTGCAAGAATCTCAAGGGCTCCCTTCCAGCGTTCTGCTGAAGCTTGCAAGCGCTGCTTCAGCTCAGCACCAGAAAGATTCTGCACAGAAAGTACAGGCCGCGTCGGCCCTTCAACACCACGAGCTTCCTGCAATGCATAGTATTTTTTCATTTCCAGCTGCGAAATAGGTTCGTTAGTTTTCACCTCGGGGCCCATCTGACCACGAGCGGCAATCCATGGGCGTTCCGAGTGCGTAAGTTCAATTAGTTCGTTGGAGGTCTTATCACCATAAAAGGCAATCACGGCATCAATAATCTTTTCGGCTTCGTCTCCTATAGCCTCTGCGTCAGCTCCCGGTAGCACCGTAGAGGTTTTCTCGGAGCGTTGATATTTATTCTCGCGATAGAGGTTAGGTTCAACCGGACCGTCTGTCCACGCCTGAAATTCATTCGAGACAAGGGGTCGCCCGTACCAGCCCAGGCTCCATGCTTGGCAGTAATAGGTAAGCTTCTCGAGCTTCCAAGAATCGACCCACCCCAGTTTGTTGTAAATAACCTGCGCGACGTCTACTGCTGTTGCCATGGCCCCTCCTCTCCTAGTGCGTAGCAATTTTTACGTGTATAGAGCCAAAATTCTTAAGCCAGTATAGCCTTCCTCACCTGTTATATGAAGGCCACACTCTACCCCACAAAATCATCCTCGGTGGGCCACAGAAGCTCCACGTCCACGGGTATTCCGGCGAGGATGTCCAGGGATTTCTTGAGCTCGACCTAGTCGAGGCCGACCTCCTTATATACCTCAGATAGCTACGCGGATGCATTAGGCGCAGGTGCGGTAGGAGCGCGCCACTGCCCAGCAGCTCGCCGCCCACCAAGTCTGCCCCTACTGCAACGCCAGCCGCAGCACTACCGAGGGGCACCATCGGCGTCGTCGAAGACTAGCTATCTTGCGTACAATCGGCGGACGTACAAAGACCCGATAGAAAAGGAGTAAATCATGGACGCCGTTTACACCACCGAAGCACTCTCCACCGGAGCAGGCCGCGACGGCCGCGCCGTAGTTAAGGATTCCGACCTGGATTTCACCATGACCGCTCCGAAGGAAATGGGCGGCAGCGGCGAAGGCGCTAACCCAGAGCAGCTCTTCGCTGCCGGTTACGCCGCTTGCTACCACTCCGCATTGAAGGCAGTGGCCAAGGACAAGGGCGTAGACGCAGAGAACTCCTCCGTCGGTGCCCGCGTTTCTCTGGGCAAGAACGACGAGGGCTTCTACCTCGGCGTGGACCTCGAGGTCACCATCCCAGGCGTTGAGGATGACAAGGCACAAGAGCTTGCCGACGCCGCCCACCAGATGTGCCCCTACTCCAAGGCCACCCGCGGCAACATCGAAGTCAACGTTGGTGTTGCACAGGACTAATTTCTAGCCTTCTCCCCAGCCCACGCCGCGCCCCTTTCAGCGCTGCGTGGGTATTTTTATGCATTATGCAACCTGTTTTGTCGGCGCCTGAAAGACCAATCGGAACCTCAGTAAGGTCAGAACCCTATTTTAAAAACGCGGGTTTCCTTCAATTAGACCGCCAGGTGGAACACCTATTTTATAAAATCAGCGATTCTTAACAATTAGGAGGGCGCCCTATAAAAAAATACCTATCTCTCTTTAAAGTCTATTTAGCTGCTGCCATCGGGATCGCGCTCATTGCTCTGTTAACTTTCAGAACACTCATTGTACGCCACATTCTCTTTTCAGCCGGACCGCAAAACCTAATGAATGATATGCGCTTCGACAGTCCGCCTATCAGCCTGGCTACACTCATTAGCAACAACGCAGACGGCAAGTTTTCCAGTACCTTCACCCTTTCACTCATCGCCAAGATTTCCCTCTACATCGCCGGCACCGCCGCGATGGTCATTTCTCTCGCGCCAGTTGTTTCCATACACTTCGGCGGCTCCGCAACACTCGAATTGCACCGCACCGATGGCCACATCTCCGCCACCAGGATGCGCCTAGCATTGATCACCAGAATGACGTTCTTATTTAGAAACCAGGATGGGTCTACCCACTCCTGACTTTCGAATAAAGCAGTTAGTTGGTATTAAACCAAGACATAGTTCCTAGGAGGGCGCCAGCAAACAGACTCAGGATAACGCCGAGTTTATGTGGTGTACTTGAAGGACAAACATTTTTAAAACTAGCCAGACACACTTCCAGGAAGTAAGAACACCTTCTTAAATACTCAAAACTGTGAACCGATTTGATCGCGCACTTTTCCGAGCACTGTGTCCATGAAAGATTTAGTAGCTTCATTTTCGAATGCGCGTATAGCAATGGCTTTCGTTACCCAGTCCGTTCCATGTCCCGAGATCTTCGGTTCCAAGTCTTCAAGCTGACCTCCGGGTACGAGACAAAGAGGGATTTCCATCAGTTTTTCGTTCAGCCGCTCAACCTCGCCTAAAAGCGGAAGATTGAGATGCAACTTGGTCAGTTTCTTGTTCAACAACTTTTTCCTGCGGCCTTCATACTTGTCTTCTGGCACGCCTTTTAATTCCGAATCCGCTTCCGAAAGAATGATTTCTTCAATCTCATTTCGGAACGAAATTAGATCATTCTCGTCACGAGCACTGGTCTCTTTTAGCACTTTGCTGAACGGCCCTCCACTATGATGACGGTTTTCCGACACAATGAAATCAGTATCTGCGACAATTACCGTCGGCGCCGTCAATGAGCGCAAAAGTTCGAATGTTGACGGAACATTGTTCTTACCCCCAACACCGACAAAGCAAATGGAGGAGGGCTGCAAGCCCGAAGGCAATTCTTCTGCAAGCGACTCTAGAGCTTCGCTAAAGAAATATGCGTCCTTTTCATTCTCAACGATAATCACTGCATCCGAGAAGAGCCCATCTAGTAGATGAGTATGCCGAATTCTACTTTTATTTCTAATATCTTCGTTAAAGGTCGGTGGGATCAAAGAAAAACTGTATTTCGACTTACCATTATCATCAACAGTTCTCTGTAGCCGAATAATAGACAGAGTATCTTTTTGGCCACCAGCCAATCCACTAAGTAGATTTTTGTCGTGAGTAGCGCAAAATATTTGTCGCCCTTCCTGCTCCGCCACCTTACGAAGTATCTGACCGAGCCGATGAGCCTGAGGAGGATGAAGAAACGCTTCAGGCTCGTCCAGTAGCACGATGGGCCTGTCATCAGCAAAAAGACCTAGCAAAATTCCGAGTACACTCTGCATTCCAAGGCCTTGTTGCCACACTTTGGGATGCCCGTCCATTTCTGCCCGCTGAGAGGATGAATAACTCTCGCCAATCCTCGGCATATTTTCGCTCGTTGGAGCAATCTTATAGCCTATGGTTCCCTCACCGATCTCGTATACTGACAGGGGCTCGCCAAACACTTCATGGAAATATTCGGTAACTTTCTTAAGTGCTACCTTGTCGTGCCATACTCGCTTGGCAAGACTATCTTCCTTTAAATCTTTTAGATGCGATTCTTGGACGCGGTTGAGCGGGCCGTCTCGTCGAACGAAATAACCTACAAGACATCCCAAGCTGGAGGCTCCGGAAAAGATGGTTTGAACCTCTTCGAGACCTATAAATCTATTGAGAGCTGTTAGGTGCGAGGAAAAGTGCTCTGGAACGTTCGCCTCGTACCGCCCCGATCGACTCAATGTCAGATTTTCGTTAGCCCACGAAGCACAAATCTCTTCCGACAAGTGTCCACGTCCCCGCCACTGAATTTCTGCTCTGGCGATTAGACCTTCATTCTGTTTCGAAAATGCAGAATCCACCCCCGCAAGCTGAGCTTCTAGCTGATCAAGAAAGTGCGATTTCCCTGAATTGTTGGGGCCAACAAGAGCAGTAACGGTACCAGCTTTGAGACAGATGTTTGCTTCACCGATTTGTATATTGGTAATAGTGGGCTTGACTACGCCGCGATTAGCATTATTCCTCATACCTTGAAATTAGAACACAACTTCTACAAAAACAATGACTTCACCTCCTTTTCCTCCAGAGCCTAGCCTTTCTGAAAGCCTATTCTTAATCCTCCGAAATTCCGTTGGGTCTGCGCATAGTGGTCTCCTACTCCAATTCACCCCGGTACTTCTCCGCTAGGACCTTTCGGTCCGCGAACAGCGCCGCAGCCGTACCTCGAGCGGAGGCGGACGAACTCGACACTGGCGGAAATAAAGGCCGCGGGATTAACAAAATCGTGACGGATGCCACCAGGACCACAAAGTGGACTGGGGAGCCCTTCTGAGATGAGGAGTGCGATGGCACCGGCAGGCGGCGCCCCCGCCCTCGCCTAGCTCGACGCGACGAAGGGCTTCAAAATCGAGCGATCGAAAAAGGTAGCGCCCCGTGGCCACCAAATTCAACGGCGGCTCTCCAGCCGCAGGCTTTTCCACCATGCCCACAACCGTCTTCACCCGGTCATCGCCGGTAGCCACAACATTAAATACGCCATAAGGACCTGGCTCTGGCGACAGCTCCGCCACGCTTCCCGCCTCCCCACCGAAAAGCAGAGCGCCGGTCGCCAACTCTTCACCGCGGGCCAGTTACGCATTGAGCAGGAGTGGATTCCGTATTCTCACGCGAGTGCGACAATTGTGGAGATTTACGGAAAAACTCAGCTTCAATTGACCCCACGGAGCAGGCTCCTCTCCCACAACCTCGAGCTCCTGAATCACATTGACTAAAACTTGATTCACGCGTTTAATGGAGCTAACAAGGAGTGCAACCATGAACATACCTACTGACTTTGGCGAGCGCGTCCGCACACAACGCCAACTGCGCGAGCTTAACCAACGAGAGCTTGCCGCCATGACCGATGGCATTCTGTCCCAATCGACTCTTGCCCGCCTGGAGAAAGGCACAGCCACACCAACTCTCCACCACATCATGGCCCTCACGTGGGCTTTGGGCATCGATGCCGCTGAGTTTGTGGACGCCACCCCGCTCTCCCAGCGCGTACGCGTTGCTCCTCGTGGAGACGGCGTTGGCGTGGATACTGCGACGCAGCAGCTATTGCCATTTCTTCAACTGCGTGTGAACTTGGACGGTCTCAATGCCTAAATCGAAAAGCCCATCACAGCAAGGCATTGACCTAGCTACCCGCTTTCGAGAAAAACACCTGCTAGGTACCGAGCCGATCGATGACATCAATGGTCTCATGAAGCTGGTCGAAGCGGACTTCATTGTCCTCGAATTGCCGAGCGGCTTGGATGCCTTGACTCTTCGCGATCCCGCCTCCGGTGCTTTAACAGTGGGGATTGGAACGAGTAGCAATCCGTATCGCCAACGGTTCACCGTGGCACACGAAATTGGTCATATCATGGCCGGTGACATTACTGAAGACGGGGCTTCCCTGCTCTGCGATACAACTCATCCTTCCGAAACGCGCGCGAACACTTTCGCACGGTGCGTGCTGTGCCCTGTGGAGGCACTACACGATCTTCCCCCGACTTCGACCCAGGAAGAGCTCCTATCATACGTCGTCCAGTGCTTCCAGGTCTCCCCCACTGTGGCAGCAATCCAACTCTGCGATGCCGGACTCATTTCGGAGGAGACTAAAGAAGAACTCAGAAGCTACTCTACTAAGCGGCTAGCCTCTCAATTCGGCTGGAAAGCCAATTACGATCACGCTGCCAGGATTTCGGAGTTGCCCCGCTCCTCTGAAAGGCTCGTTGCCGATGCATACAAGGCTTATAACCAGGGACTCATCGCTCTGCCTTCGGTTGCCTTCGCTGAACAGGTCAGCATCGAGGAAGTTATCGATTCAACGGATAGCGCGCAGCGCCCCCTCCAACAACGAACACTCAGGTAGTAGTGATATCGAAGCTGACCTAGCAGACTTCTTCGCTGACGAATAGGCGCAGCATGACTAGAAAATTCATCTTTGCTGATACCAGCGTGCTCCTCAATTTCATCTGCGCCGACGAACAGGATCTCCTTCTCAAGTTCGTGGGCGATGAACAGCTTTACGTACCGGAGGCCGTAAAAAATGAGGTGAAAAGAAAACTAGAAACTCCAAGGTTTCAGAGCTGCTATACGACTTGGACTTCCCTAGTTACACATGGCCACGTGAAAGTCCTCTAGGATGATTACGAACGCCTCTGGAAGCACATCCATCATTTCTCTGGACCCGGTTACACGATCCAAGGCGGCATGGCGAAAACCTTGGCGAGTACACCACTATCGCACATTGTCTTGCACTTCTTGAGGACAATCCCAGTGTAAGGACTGCAATCATCATCGATGACGAAGAAGCGAAGCAGCTCATAAACAAACGACAAGCAGCGACAGTCTTCACCACCGAAGCAGTGCTCCTCCGCTGCGTACAGCTTCACATCCTCACGGATCGCGGCGAATCACGACGAGTGTGGAAGAAACTCTCGAAGTTCGACAACCTACTCCCCTTTGAACAAACTAAGCTCAACGACCGCACTAACTATCGCCGCTTTAACTAGTCCAAGCCTCATGCTTTGGCATCGCTGGGTTCCACGACATCTCAAACTATCTTCAGATGCCTTGCTACAGGGCTCAAGGAACCACAGCTTTATGGCCGAGGTAATAACGACCTTCGGACAATGGGTAAGCTGCCAAGTCTATTCTTCCTTTTCCATTTTTCTGGCTTGCCTGTGCTCGCGCCTTCGAGCGCGTTTTGCTTTGCGGATGTCCACGACCCAATGCGGAACAAAAGGCCATGGAAGCGGAACCCCGATCACACCCGTAAATCCAATGCCTCCTATGACAAAAGCTGCCACGAGCGGAACTTTCAGCACCGTTTCCACAAACTCAGGAGGGTTCGCGAGCGCGACCAACCCTGCGGCACCGGCAGCGCCCATAATTAGCGTGCAGTAAGGATAAATGAAGAGGACACCATCACTTCCTGCGCCCATCACATCGGATGAGTCGTACCACTCTTCCGATCTGGGAACTCTCCGCACACACCGGATGTAGTAGGCCCAGTAGAACACCATGACAAGCACCGCCGCGACGCAAACAAGCAGCTCGGTAGTATCGCCGTCCATAGAATAGGGCCTCCTGTGGCTGCTGGTCGCGGTATGTACTAAAACGCTACCAGCGTCTGCTGGACCTGACCCCCGTTAGGTAGACACTGATATCCAGCCCGATTGGGTTGAGACGAAAGGTGATCTACCACCATGCCTAAGCGCTCTGAACAGTTCAAACGTGATGCTATGACCCCTACGAAATCAATGAGATCTCAGTTCACGCGGCCTCACCTGAGCACTGGGCCTAGTGGCTTCTAGAGGCTGCAGAGGCGTTTCCTAGAATCAAGAGTTCGGCAGCCACCAGCGGATCTTTGAGGTCTAGCTCGAGAATCTCTGCGATTTCTTCCATGCGGCGCCGCACAGTATGCCGGTGGGTTTCCAGTTCTTCGGCAGTATGAGAAATATTGCCGCCATTGCGCAGGAAAGCCTCTAGAGTACAGGCGAAATCGGTACGGTTGCCGGCATCAATTTCCTGCAGCCTTCCCCACGTCTCTTTTACGCGGTAGCCAATAGCACTGCGTACTTGAACATCGCCAAGCCAATTCAGAGATTTGGCTTCGGGGCCGACCAGCGTTCCCGCCTGAAGACCGAAGACTACGCGTTGTAGTTCTTCCACCACAGTTTCATTCAGATCAGACCACAAGAGTGGGACTCCCACGGCGATGCGTTGAGTGGTGCGCATTCCTAGAAATAGTTCTCGGATATTTTTCACGCTGCGGGTACCCCGAAAGATGAGGAAGGATGTGGTGGCGTCGATAGGCAGGGCAAAAAGCATGCGCCCGTAGCTGGCAAGTCGCTGATCTAGATTGCGTATAAACCGGTGGTGCCCCTGGGGCGATTTTGATTTCACCAGTACTGGCCGCACCCGCCCATCCGCATCGCCTACGTGGTGAAAGATCCGCTGCATCGAGTCTTGGTCTTTCGAAAGCCCAATTTGGATAGCAATAGCTAGGGAATTGAGCTCTTGCTGCATCGTGCGCAATTCCCGCGGGCGGGTGATGATGAGCTCTGCCAAGCCAGCAGCATGTTTGAGCGCTGTGCGATCATGCGAGCTGAAAAGGTGTGGAGCAGCCGCAATCAGACCATAGACGCGGCCTCCTTGGGGCTGGAGCCGCTGGGCAATGACATTGAATGAGCCATACTGGGCGGCGATACCAAATTTTCTTTTACTCGTTTCCTCCACAATGGGGCGAAAATCCAGTTCCTCAGCCCCTGGTATCCCAGCTTGGGCAGCGATTCGCCCATCCAGATCGACGAGGCACATATGGGCCTGCAGAGCTTGCGCTGTGCGCGATACCAGTTCTGGCAATCCCTGGGCGGCGGCCTCACTGAGCAACTGTTGCCGTTCCAACAGCTCCGCATGGGCTAGGTCGCGCTGACGTATCGCCTCACGGTGTAGCGCTGCCTGCAAAGAGATAAAGGGCGTCTCCAACGGGACAATGAATAAGGATATCTCTGCTTCCTTGGCAGCATCGATCATGGCTGAAGGAACCTCATCAAAAGCAATGCCTAAGCCGAATCCAATGCCGGCTACACCGGCCTCGGCAAGCTTGCGCACATAAAGAGGAAGCTCTTGTGGCGTGTGCGCGAAGGCAATACCTGTAAGTAAGACCACGGAACCTGCGCCGATGAATTCGCGCGGGTCCACGAGCTCACAAGGGTGAATAGCAGAGAATTTCCGCCCAGAATCGTGAACCTTTTCTAGGTTTAGCCCCTTTTGGGCCACTAGCCACGACAAGGACAGATCGATATCTGGCCTAGTGAGATCAGCCGCACCACGAACATCTGCATCGGTGCCTACTACGTTGAGTGAAACCATAGCCCGCCCCTCCACATCCATACTGTCTAAGTTTTTCGCCTCAATTCACCACACTGTCTATATCGCATATTACATCTTTCGGTACACAATGATGCACATCACATTCTCAATAAGTACCGAAGGAGTGACATGCAAGATTTCAACCACCGGCTTCCGCAGCAGCGGAACGTGCGCACCGCTATCCCCGGACCGCGTAGCCAAGAATTGGAGCAGCAGCGCGAGGCTGCACTCGCACGCGGACTAGTACCGGGCCTGCCGGCTTATATCGTCGATGGCGATGGCGGCGTTTTAGTCGACGTCGATGGAAATAGCTTCGTAGATTTCGCCTCCGGTATCGCCGTGACAACGGTGGGCGCCTCCAATGAACGAGTAACCACCGCTGTCTCCGAGGCCGCATCGCACCTTCTTCATACGTGCTTTTTAAATGCGCCCTATGAAGGGTTTGTTGCCGTCGCCCGCAAGCTCAATGAGCTCACCCCTGGAGAGCATAAGAAAAAGAGTGCACTCTTTTCCACGGGTGCCGAAGCAATAGAAAACGCGGTAAAGATTGCCCGCAACTACACCGGTAAAAACCGCGTGGCCGTCTTTGATTCCGCCTTCCACGGCCGTACCAATCTGACGATGACCATGACCGCGAAGAATAAACCCTACAAGGCAGGATTCGGCACTCTCGCTGCAGATATTTACCGTGTGCCCGGCTCGTATCCCCTGCGCGATGGCCTAGATGGCCAACAAGCAATCGAGCGCACCATACGCGTCATCGAGCAAACAGTAGGCACCGAGGAGCTCGCCGCAGTAGTCATCGAGCCCATTCAAGGCGAAGGCGGCTTTGTCGAACCCGCGGAAGGATTCCTTCCCGCGCTACAGAAGTGGTGCAACGAGAACGGCGTCGTCTTTGTTGCCGATGAAATTCAAGCTGGAATGTGCCGCACCGGTTCCTGGTTTGCCTGCGATAAAGAAGGGGTTGTACCGGATCTGATTACAACCGCCAAGGGCGTCGGCGGCGGCATGCCGCTTTCGGCTGTAACCGGACGAGCAGAGATCATGGACTCGCCCGGCCCAGGATCTTTGGGTGGCACCTATGCCGGCAATCCGGTGGCTTGCGCGGCCTCCCTTGCTGCCATCGAAGAGATGGAAGAAAAGAGCCTCGGCGCCCGGGCGCTTGAGATTGAGGCCATCATCCGCGAGGAGCTAGAACCGCTGCTGGAGCTGCCCAACGTGGCGGAGGTTCGCGGGCGTGGAGCAATGATTGCCATTGAATTCGCAGACGAAAAGGGCCGTCCGGATGCCGAGCTTACCGCCCAGGTAGCCGCCGCCTGCAAGGCCCAAGGGGTGCTCATCCTTACCTGCGGTCTCGACGGCAACGTCATCCGTTTGCTTCCGCCCCTAGTCATCAACGAGGAAACTCTGCGTGATGGATTGCAGGTCCTTGCCGCAGAAATCCGCAAGAGCCAATCCCCCACTCACCTCTAATCCCTAGATACCGGCTAAAGCAGCCACTGTCCCCACCAAAGAAGGAGTACACCTCATGTCTAACCCACACATCTACGATTGCATCATCCTCGGCACCGGCTACGGCGGCATTGGTATGGGAGCCCAGCTGACCAAGGATGGCACGGAAAACTACCTCATCCTAGAAGCTGCCGATGAAGTAGGCGGAGTATGGCGCGATAATACCTACCCGGGTGCCGCCTGCGATACCCAAGCACTTATCTACTGCTACTCCTACTTCCTCAACCTCGGCGTCTCGCGCATGTTTGCCGGCCAAGTCGAAATGCTGGGGTACTTAAAGGCCATGGCAGAAGAGTTCAATCTCTACGAGCACATCAGGTTCAACCACCGCATCACCCGCTCCGAGTGGCTGGAAGAGATGAAGGCGTGGGAGGTGGAAACCGCTACCGGTGAAACCTTCTACGGGCGTGTCTTTGTGGGAGCTTGGGGTCAGCTTTCCAAGCCAAAGATTCCTAACTTTCCAGGCCGGGAGCGCTTCAAGGGAGTACAGTTCCATTCCGCTGAATGGGATCATTCCACTGATTTGAGCAATAAGAAGGTAGCGACCATCGGCAACGCCGCTTCTGCCGTCCAGCTCGTGCCCGAGGTAGCTAAGGTGGCCGGTCACCTCGCCGTATTCCAGCGCTCTGCCAATTACATTCTGCCGCGCAACCAGGTCATCTTTAGTGAGGAAGAACTGCAGGAGTTCCAAGAGAACCCGGATTCCTACCGCGCTATCCGCCAAGAAATTCACGATACCCGCGAGGCAGGATTCGAGCGCACCCGCAAAGGCACAGATTCTGCCGCAGAGGGCGTCGAGCAGGCGATGGAGCACCTGCGCTCCCAAGTCAATGATCCCGCACTGGTAGAAAAGCTAACGCCTACCTTCGCCTTTGGCTGCAAGCGCATTCTGCGGTCGGATGACTTCTACCCCACCTTTAACCGAGAGAATGTCTCCCTAATCACCGAAGGCATTGCGGAGATTACTGAAAACGGCATCCGCACTGCCGACGGCGTGGAGCACGAGTTTGATGTCATCATCTATGCCACCGGTTTCTACTCCCAAGAATTCCAGGGCGATCTCAAAGTCATCGGCCGTGGCGGTCTAGACCTACGCGAGCGCTGGGGTAACTCACCGGAGGCCTACCTGGGTATGTCTGTCGACGGCTTCCCCAACTTCTTTATGCTCTACGGCCCCAATACCAACCTGAACCATCACTCCGTAGTGGCGATGCTGGAAGAACAGGATAAATACATCAGCCAGGCGGTAGATTTCCTGCGCGATAACCCAAACAAGGTGCTGGACGTAGACCCGCAGGTATTGCGCGAGTTCAATGACCGCATCCAAGCTGAGCTGCAAGATTCCGCCTTCTCCGCAGATTGTTCGTCTTGGTATAAGAACGAAGACGGCAAGGTCATCAATAACTGGTCCGGCAACGTGGCCGAGTACCAAGACCTCACCCGCGAGCTGCAAGTAGATGACTACCGCGTGGCGTAGTTACCCGAAGGCCCACGCTCCTTTATGAGCCGAATCGTTTCCAGAAAGGAACGCTTTATGTACACACAATCCGATGAATACTCCGGCCGCCCTGTGGCCGAGGATGCGTGGAAAGCACTCGCTCCTTTCCGTGATGCTGGAGCACAGTCTTTCCATAACTTCCCTATCCCGGAAGTCCGCGAAAGCTATATCAACTCCACCGGCGCCAATCCCCTGCACGAAAGCACCCCGCCGAAGAGCACCGACTATCCCGTGCACGATTTCCAAGTACGCGTCTATGAACCGCGAGAAGCTGCAGCGCGCCAGGATGCAACCCCGGCCATCCTCTTTATGCACGGCGGCGGGTGGCTGATGGGCAACCTGGAAACGCACGATTCAGTGGCGCGTAGATTAGCAGTGCTTACCGGTTTCCCTATCATCGCGGTGGATTATCGCCTCGCACCCGAGCACCCGTACCCCGCCGCCATCGATGATTGCCGCGCTGCGTACCGCTGGGT
The DNA here is from genome assembly GCF_027570035.1 of Corynebacterium curieae. Lineage (GTDB taxonomy): Bacteria > Actinomycetota > Actinomycetes > Mycobacteriales > Mycobacteriaceae > Corynebacterium > Corynebacterium curieae. The sequence goes on from NZ_JAKMUU010000001.1 coordinate 587,614, forward strand.
ATCGGATTCCTCAGCAGAACATGGGCTCACCGTCGATTCGATTGCGGTCGTGGGCGATTCTGCAGGTGGCCAATTGGCGGCGGTGATGGCCAATGAGTTTAGCGGCGTGGAAGGCGTTGCCCCGCTAAGCAGCCAAGTGTTGCTCTACCCAATTACGGATTGTTCCCAACAGCGCACCGAAAACGGTGCCTCCTACCAGCGCCTAGAAGCCGGCTTTCCTCTAGTGGCCGATACCATGCGGTGGTTTATCAATACTTTTATCACCGAGGAATCCCAGCGCACCGCGAAAGACCTTTCACCGCTGCTGCACGAGCTTCCAGAAAACCTGCCCCCAGCGCTGGTCATCACGGTAGATAACGATCCATTGGCGGATGAAGGCGGGGAATACGCGCTCAAGCTCGCCCGAGCTGGCGTGGATGTGACTTATAAGCACCTGGTGGGCTACCACCACGGGCTTTTTACCTCCGCAGGCATTATCCAGCGCGGCGAGCAAGAGCTTGCCGACGTCGCTTCTTTCCTCCGCCGCACCGCCCGCGGCTCATCCCCGAGCTAGGCCGCTTCTCCTTTGCCCCTATCACTTTCCTAGTAAGGAACCACTGACATGTTTAAACGTTCATTTGGCATCGCGATGGCCTTCATCGGCGTGCTTGCCGGTGCCTCCTTTGCCTCTGGCCGCGAGGCGCTGCAGTACTTCGTGGCCTTTGGCAATTGGGGCATAGTCGGCGCGGTGTGTACCGCGATTGCCATGATGGTCTCCGGCATCACCATCTTGCAGATGGGTTCTTATCACCGCGCTAAAGAACACACTTCAGTCTTTGAAGCGGTCTCCACGCCCATCGTGTCCAAACTGCTAGATTTCGGCACGCTTACCTGCCTGTTCTGCATTGGCTTTGCCATGTTTGCTGGTGCGGGTACCAATCTAAACCAGCAATGGGGCTGGCCGGTATGGATCGGGGCAATCATAATGCTGATTTTGACCTTGCTCACCGGTCTTTTGGACGTTGATAAAGTCACCATTGCCATCGGCGCGATTACCCCGCTGATTATCGCTTTATTGACCATCGGCACTTTGTACACGGTCTTTACCGCCTCCCCGGATTGGAGCCACCTCAACGAGCAAGCACAACAGATTCCCACCACTTTGCCCAACTGGTGGGTCTCGGCGCTAAATAACATGGGCCTGAACGTCATTGTGGTGGTATCCATGACTATCGTCATCGGTGGCAATTTTCTCGATGCCAAAGAAGTAGGCTACGGCGGCATCATGGGCGGGCTATGCTTCCTCTTCCTCCTAGCCGTACTCGTCGGTGGCTTGTACATCTCCATCGGTCCGGTCACCGAGGCCGAAATGCCTACCCTAGAGATGATCACGCAAATTCACCCGTGGCTGGGTATTCCGATGGCCGTAGCCATCTACGGCATGATCTACAACACCTCAATCGGCATGTTCTATGCCTTTGCCAAGCGCTTGACCCGCAGCAAACCTCAGAACTTCTACAAGGTCTATTGCATCTCGGTGCTTATCGGCTTCGTCCTGTCCTTCATCGGCTTTGGCAACCTCATCGGCTGGGTCTATCCCATCTTGGGCTATATGGGCATCGCCATGATGTGCATCATTGGCTACGCCTGGGTCAAAAATCGCAAGGAACTAGAAAGCGAAAGCGAGCTGCGCCGCCGCGCCCGAGAGCTACTGCAAAAGCGCTTCGAAGGCGAAGAAACCCTATCGGAGGCAGAAATGCGCGAATTGGTCTCCATCGCCCGAAACTCATCGATCCCAGAGTCCGAGTTCATCACGGAAATCATGACCGAGGTAGATGCCGAGGATCCGCACCTACAAATCCATGACGGTAAATTGCACTCGCTCATTACCGGCAAACCCCGCCCGAAAAGGCGGCGAACAACCGTCGATGACCACACACCGCCTCATCCCCCGCACGAGTCGCACCAAGAAACCACAACCCCAAAGCTAGAAAAGGAGCTGTAATCCATCATGACTGAATCCCTGCAGATTAAAGGCGCCGTTCTCGAACGCTCTGATGCCCCACGCCCCTACGCGGACTCGCAGCCGCTGACAATCAGTGATCTCGAGCTCACCGCCCCTGGCGAGGGCGAAATCCTCGTAAAAATCACCGCCGCCGGCTTGTGCCATTCCGATCTTTCGGTGGTCAATAACAACCGTCCGCGCCCACTACCCATGCTGCTAGGTCACGAATCCGCCGGCGTGGTTGAAGCAGTTGGGCCCAACGTCACCTCTGTCAGTGAAGGCGACCACGTGGTCATGACTTTCCTGCCACGCTGCGGCGAGTGTGCAGGGTGCAAAACCAATGGCAAGATGCCCTGCGAGGTGGGCTCCAAATCCAATGGTGAGGGCACACTCATCCGCGGTACCCGCCACCTCACCCGCAATGGCGAGGTAGTCCAACACCATCTGGGCGTTTCCGGGTTTGCCACCCACGCAGTGGTATCCGAGCTTTCCGTAGTTCCTATTGGCAAGGATGTCCCGGCCGATATTGCTGCCATCTTTGGTTGTGCCATCCTCACCGGCGGCGGAGCGGTACTCAACGAGGTTAAGCCTGGTCCGGAGGACACCATTGCCGTCGTGGGCCTTGGTGGCGTAGGCATGTCCGCCGTGATTACCGCTGCGGCACTGGGTGTCAAGGAAATCGTGGGCATCGATATGCAGCCGGATAAGCTAGAAAAAGCCCGCGAGCTGGGTGCCACCTCTGCCATGTCCGCGGAGGAAGCAGAAGCCTCTGGGAAACGATTCAGCGCCGTGATTGAAGCAGCCGGCCACCCCAAGGCTTTAGAGACGGCCTATAAGATCACCGCTCCTGGTGGCCTGACCGTAACTGTTGGCCTGCCGGCTCCACATTCCGTTAGCGAAATTGACCCGCTCGTCATGACCAGTGAGGCTCGCCGCCTACACGGTTGCTACCTCGGTTCTTCTGTGCCAGCTACCGATATTCCGAAATATGAGCAGCTGTGGCGCGAAGGAAAGCTCAACGCCGAGGGCCTGATTTCTTCCCATATCAAGCTCGAAGATATCAATGCGGCAATGGATAACCTCAGCGATGGGCTAGCACTGCGCCAAATCATCGAATTTGACTAGACCCCTGGTTCCTCACTCCTCCCGCGCCCCGCGCCAGTTCATTCCCGGCGCGGGGCGCATCTCTACCTAGCCGCATACAAGCCCACATTCGTCGGCGCTGCTCGCCCGCTACAGAAAGAAGCGTCCCATGTCTGAAGAAAAGAAGACTTCCCAAGGCCACGCCGCGCCCACATCTCAAGCCACCAATGGAATCGGCACTCCTTCTCCGCACTGGAAGACTGTCAGCGTCTACAAAGGTCACGAACTGAGTAACACGGTTGGAATTTACAAACCTGCCAAACCGTGAAATCACCAACTATACTTTAACGATAAAAACAACAACTAAAGCCAGTAGAAAGACAATTTCAGACATCAAGAATCTCAGAGCCAGCTTAGCCCAATAGAATTTTTTCGCCGCGACCCTCGAGTTTTCAAACACCTGCTGGATGATCAAACTAGAATAAGCAACCTGAGTTCCATTAAGTGATTGAGACAGAGTATTAGCTAGTTCCTCGGGGGAAGTAAAGCCCTCGTAAATGTCATGGAAATAAATAGGAGAAAATCTTCCCCCGATATTTCTAGCATGCTTCTTTGTTCGGGGGTTCAGCCCCCGCAGACAACAGCCGGCAGAAGCCATAGCTGACAGTAAAACCAAGGCCTCAAATAGCTTAATCAACCAATTAGGCTCTGGAAAATCTCTTCCAAGCTGAACTAGGCCTGGTACACCTGCACCTACGAAAGCTAAGGTGACGCCGAGCTTCGCCTCAGCATGCCGAATCCACTCCGAAACCATATTCAGAAGATGCCAGAGGTACTCACGATATTCAGAAGTTTCCATGCCTTCTTTTGGATTCTCAGATCCAGGCACCTCTACTTCACTCCTCTGAGATTCCTCGTAGCTTTTAGCTCGTTGGCGCGCTTTCTTTCCAGCGATACCTGCAGTCGGGGTTTATCCACCTCGGATCGCTTCTTTTCGCCTCGCAGAATCGACTCGCAAAACTCTTCCCCGCAATTTGGACACCACGCAGAAGCAAGAAACATCCCTTGCCTTTCTGGGGCACCTTCAGGCAATTTCTTAATGGTCAAATCTTGCCACAGAAGAGAGGGCTCTCCGTTGCAGGTACAGGACCATGTCAAAAAATCATTCGCCTTTATCGCGTTCCAAACACTTTTAGTGACAGCCATCTGATTTTTGTCAACTGAGGCAGAGGCCTTAAACGCGTAATTCACCGGTTTTCCTGGCCAGATGGGCGCTTGGGAACCTGGCTTTCGACGAACTCCGACCTTCTTCGCCAAAAGCTTGCCAGAGGCAATACCTACTTTTAGTCCAGTGTCTGGTAAAGAATCCCATTTGGTTTTTAGTTGCTCCAGCAAATCCTCACCAAAGGTTTTTATGGTTACTCCTGCGCACAATGCCCTTTCTATTCGACGCTCACCCCAGAAAATCGCGTAGGCTCCGTCACCTTGAATAGATATAAAGTCCGCGCCAAAGTCATCGAAGATTTTTGCCACACTGCCGGTAGAGGCCTCGTATATATTTGCTGTTGACTGCACCCATTTATTCATTCCAAGCTTTGTGGAATTCTTCAGGTCAGCCATTACCACGACGGCGTCATCAATTACTTTCCATCGTCGGGCCTCTATTTTTAAGTCATCATAAACCAAGCTATCACCAGCTGGTTCGACTTCGGGTGTCCTTTCAAGCTCTATTGCAACATTGTTTTTGACTTCCCCGAGAAGTCCCCGCAGACCATTTTTCAATTCCACGCATCCGCCCCTTTCATGAATTGGTCCTCCAAATTGACTATACGCTTATGAGAAACCAGTATCCGAGACACGGAACGAGCCAATCGACCTCTCTCACGGCAGCAAATGCCCAGGATGCTCCCACCACATAGAAACACTTTGAGGGGTTCGGTTTCACACTCCATTCGTCAAACTCTTCCCTCTCTACTCATCGATAACTTCCCCATCAATGACGGATGGCTCGGCAGGGTCGTCTTCAAGCTTGTCAGCAAACTCCGGTGACAGTTCATCAATATCATCAAACTCACCGTTCAATTGGCGTTCGAAAACGTTGATAAGCCGCGTTCCCATCGGCCTGAATGAGGCCCACGCAATTCCACCGGAAACAGCTCCGCCTAGTACTGGAACGGCCTTGGTGATGGTCTTCTCTACGGTTTTCTTAGTCACCTCGGCGCCGAGCATCGTGCCGGTTTTCTTGAGAACCGGATACCAAAAAGTTTTGGTCAAAGCCTTTGCAGCAACCTTCTTTCCTATTTTGGCCCCAACCTTTTGTGAGGTGTTAGCTATAAGCGCAGCAGCGCCGGCCGCACCGAACATTCCTCCCAGATAAGCCATAACTCGGATCTTTGCTTCATCAGAAAGGCCAGATGCTCCATTTGGCTCGAAAAGCTCATCTTCCCCGTACAGATACGAAATCTGTTGTGCCATGCGCATTGCAAAACCGAAATACTGCACAACATCTGCAGCGCCAGCCGGAATCATCATGAGGATGTTAGATGGAATACCGGACGCAAATGATACTGCCGCCGTCTTGGTTGTATTGGACGCTACGATCTTTTTGGCATGCTTGCGCAGTGTAGCCTGAGAAAATACCGCCTGCGGACCAAGCTTGAGAATCTCTTCCAGATAAGGAGACTCTTGGAATTGTTCCTTTAAAAATTCGTTGCGATCCACTCTGACAAATGGAATTTTCGATGCCAAGTTGATCGTATTTAGGGCCGTCGCATACAAATCTTGCTCATCAGGAGCGGAAATTTGCAGCTTCTTTGACATGTTTGGTACTCCACCAATAGAGGAAACTAACTGCAAATAATACTAATTCACGGATTGCGGAACTTTATCTCAGAAACTTGAGTTATTTGAGTTATCGGCTCTAGGAAGACCTATGACTCTCACCCACCTCACCCCGATACTTCTCCAGCAGGGTCTCCAAGTCAGCGAACAGAGCCGGACCGTACTTCGGGTGGCGGAGGCCGAACTCGACACTGGCGGGAATGAAGCCGGCGGGATTACCGAGGGCATGGCGGATACCAACATGGACCACGACGTAGACGGGGGGTCTCGGAAATGAGGAGAGCGATGGCATCGGAAAGCTGCAGCTCCCCACCCTTGCCAGCAGTAATACGGCGCGGGGCACCAAAAGTCGCGCGGTCTAAAAGGCAGCGTCCCGTGTCCACCAAATTCGACTGCGCATCCTCAACCGCAGTCTTTTCCACCATGCCCACAACCTTCTTCACCCGATCAGCCTCGGTAGCCTCAACATCAAAGACGCCATAATTCGACACCTGCGACGGCTCCATCTCCACCGCCAACAACACCGAACCGCCATGCTCCTGGCGCACCCGAATCATCTCACTCATGGCGACGGTCGGCTCGATAACGTCATCAGGAAGTATGACGGCAAAATAGTCCTCATCAGCATCCAACGCGGCCTCAGCCAGCCCCACAGCATGCTCCAACCCCAAAGGCTCATCCTGAATCACCGCAACCGGATGAATAATCTCCGCAGCACGCTGCACCTTCGCCGCCTGCTCATCCTTCCCCCGAGCACGCAACAGCTCCGCCAAAGAATACTCATCGAAGTGCCGCAGCACTACTTGCTTGCTTGGCGACGTCACAATCGCCAGCCTTCACGCCTACACAGCCGCAGCTTTTCCCATTGGTCACTGACCACAAGGGAATAGATCCAGACCGCAACTAGTACGAAACCAGAACATTCCACCGCAGAGTTCGCACTCGCTTGTCCCCTGCCCACATCGCTAGTGGTCTGTTATTACACAGGAAGATCATGGCGCAAGGTTCGCTCACCATTCAATTTTTGTTTGAAGAACTTCACCGCAGATACCCCCATTCGCGTAGCTCGCGACCATGATTCCGATCCAGGCAAATTCTTTTGGAAGGTCTCCTCAAGATACACGGTGTCACCTGGACGTAGGTTGTCGATGGAGATGTTGATTGGTCCGCCGTATTCCGCGCCGTCTATCGCGAACATCGGTTTCCCGTTAACTACGACTGCTAGCTGCATGTAGTTCTTCGCGGCTGGGTTTGTGTACGGCTGATGGACTCGGAAACAAAGGGTTCCGCCCAGCTTCACGGCGTGCAAAAAGACGCGCATCCGGTTTCCTGCTTGCAATGTGTTCGGCGGCATTCTGAAAGACTTCTTGATTTCGACGTCGCAAAGATGATCGCCTTGAGGACTTACAACCTCGGCGGACAAAGCCGCACGACCGGAGCCGTTGTTGAGTTGTTCCCTCTTTAAGTCGCGCCACTCAGAGTAAAGGGTTTCCTGGGAATTAACAGGATAGCGGTTGAGCTCTGGGGCGTTCCTTTCAATTAAGTCGCGGACGACAAGACTGTTACGGACTTCCTGCTCGTCAAATGCCGCCATCAGGTCTCTTACTCGGCGGATACCCGCCGGGACCCACGTATCAAACGCTGCATCAAGTTCATTATGAATCTCTCCGAGCCATTTACCGTGCCTGAATTCCCAATAGGTAAGCGCGCCACGTCCATACCCGTAAAGATTCGAGTCATAGCCCAATGCCTTCAGGCGTGAAGTAACATCCGCCGGAAAATCGCCCTGGCACTTCTCTACTAAAGCGCCAAAGGACAAGTTAGAATTGCCCGTTCGTGAAAGCTCGATGGCATTTCCGCGAATGTTGAGCCACGGCCCTTCGAAAACCTTTCGATACGAAGCCACTAGGCGGTTTCCATGGAAACCCATCGTATTGCTCTGGAGGAGCTCCTCTAATTGGTCATCCACATTTTCGAGTGCCTCCATGTCAAAATAAACATGATCCTTCAATTCGCACGAAGAGATCATCTGGCGCACAATCGACTCGTCATTTTCCATCGTGCGGCCAAAGAAAGACCCTCGCTGTGCTAGGCCTTCCTCTCGTTTTGCGAGGCCATATGTGTAGCCCACGATACGGTCCCAGTACGGCTTAGCCATTGCAAGCACAACCCTGCTATCGACTCCACCGCTGATGGAAAATGCAATACGCGAATAGCGGTCAAAGTACTGTGCTTGTGCTGCGCGCCAAACTCGCTCAATCTCTGCATACTTGGATTCCGAATCCCACTCATAGAAGGGATTAACTTCTCGCGGATAAAAGCGAACTGTTTCTTTCTCGCCCCAGTTCAGTTTGTGATTCGGGAGTAAATGCCGCACTGCCTTGTAGGGCGTCAGATCTGCTGCCCACTGATACTCGGCAACACGGGCATCCTCGAGCGAATTGTCAATCAACTCGTGCGGTAAAACTCTATTCAACAGTTGCAAGTGCGAAGCCGCAATCGGTTGGTCGGCTGAGTAGTACACCGTCCTGTTTCCGATTGCGTCATTGTAAATCCAGGTATTCCCATGGAGGTGTAAAACGATGAGATAACGGCCGCACATATAGTCGAGCTCGTCTTCGAATAAGTCGATCGACTCTTGTGCCAGTTGCAAGAAACGACGCGCCGAGGGGTCATCTTTTCCGTTCTCCGAGCCCGAAGCCCAGTGCCCTCTAATGACCAAAAAATCTCCGCTTTCAGCAGAGGCTTGATCTTCATCCACAAAGCTATCGCTCCACCACCAAAGGCCATTTGGCAATGCTCGCTTTTCAAAATGCGCAATAGAACCAAAGTCCTTGCTGGACAATACGAAACCACTGGCAAACGGAACGTTTTTCTGAGTCATGCACGTAAGCTTAGCTTGAAGGTCATTTCGGTTGCTGCATGTCCCATAAGCCATATACACGACTGAGCGAAGAGAACTGGAACCTTAGAATCGCCGAGGGCTATTACGATCCTGCGGCAGCATCCCTGAATATTCGTCAGAGATCCCCCAAACAATCTATTTTTTGAGATCAGGAAGCCAACAAATATCCCGGCAAAGTCGTCTTCATCATTTTCCAACAGTGATTCGGTCGAAGCCAACGCTACAATTTTGGGAACCTAAACACGCCCTTTGCCCAAAACCCTATTGCACTCTAATTGTATTTAACTAGTTGTAGAGCCGGATCATAAATTTGCAATTATGTTCGACGCATCATATACAATATTCGCTCTTTGCATGAGTGGAATATCACAATTGAAATTCTCACAACACCCCAGTAGCAGGCAATTCTGTTTCGAGTTTTGCCCATTACCACTGCCAAAAGGAATCTACCCCTTTAGGTTGGATAGTTTTCGAGAACTAATGCCTGTGGCTTCAAATGGGAAACTCGGTACTTTTTGCGACACCAATCGACCCCTGCAGAGAATGGAACCTGTCGGCCTATCTTCCTCGTGACAGAGATCTTCATCCGCCACGAAGCGGACGTCGCCCCAAGGGAATGAGAGGCCGATCGCTTCGTGAAACTACCGCTTCCGACCCGTTCCTAATGTAATGAGCGGATCGGCTCAAAACTTGCAAGGGCCCGCAAGGTGGGAGCCAAAGTACTATCAGACTTTAGATTCCATACTTCACATCCTATTAATCTCCACAGTTAAACGAACTCTTGCCAAGGCCAATAGCTGAAAATCGAATAAATGCGAAGATACGAGAGTCCCACAAAGCAATAGTTAAATTGACTTCAATGAATTTGAATCTATCGTGTTACTCAGGTCACCTACGACGACAAGCTAAGCTTTCGCCCATTCAAACAAAAATACAAGTCATCAACATTTTGAGACGGTAGTATAAATTTAAACGGAAGGAGAAAATACATGACTAGATGGACCGACTTTATTAAGGCTCGAAATAGCGGAGAGGAGCCCGGTGCACCTTGGTGGGTAAACGATAAAGTTAAATTACACAAGTGGGCCAAGTCCAATGAGTTCCCTATGCCGAAAATCCTCCGCTCATGGGCTACCCCAGAAGAATTGGAGCTCACCGATTTACCTAAACGTTTCGTACTAAAACCTTCCGTTATGTTCTCAACTTGGGGAGTGATGCTTCTTGAGCAGTTGCCAGATGGAAATTATTGGGAGTCTCTACGGGAACGCCGATTGACAACCGAGCAGATCCTATCCGAGCAACAGCGTGCTTACGAACGCTGTAAATACAAAGGTGCGTACAGGCTAATAGTTGAAGAACGAGTAGATTCTCCAGACAAAGAGCAAGCAATCCCACTCGATTACAAGGTCTATTCCTTCTACGGCCAAACTTATCTCGTGCACCAGATCAACCGCAACCATTCTCCAATCAGGATGAATTTTTTTGATGGGAAGTTTAATCCACTTGACCTCGAAAATAGCATTATAAGCGATTGGAACACCCGCGACTTGGACGCACTAGTTCGTCCCAGCGATTGGCAGCAGCTACTTCAAATCGCAAGAAATGTAACGCTAAAATTAGAAACTCCATTTATGAGTGTCGACATGTTTGTCTCCTCGGACGGCCCCGTTATAGGTGAACTTACTCCGTCACCAGGTGACGCCTTCTATGGAAACAACTTTCGACTCAGTGAACAATTCGACCTCTTTTTAGGTGAACAATGGACGGCCGCAACCGAGCGTATTGCAAACGCCAATTAAACCAGCTCATGAACTGGAGATTTACGCAATCCTCAGTTGAGGTTCGCGGTCCCACTTCTCTACAAAAGAGGTAGAGTTCTGAATACCAGAATGCGGACCAGTTAAATCGTTCCGAGTCACTGTAGTTATATACCACGGCATTCTTTATTTCTTTGAAGGATTTATGCTTTATACTCCAAGGGGCGTCACGCTTGCGGAAAGTGCACACATAAAACGCTACCCCCCTCGCGCTCCCCAAGACCGTCAGCCAGACTATTTAGAGAAGTTTGACTTTCATACTGTTTTCTCGGACGTTTTCGTACGAAACGGACGCTTATGGATGATAGGCCCTCATTTCGAAAATCTCGAGGCAGAGTTAAAAGATTCGACTTTCAGATGGAACTGGGACGACATTTCACAGAGCGTTGTTTTCGAGAACTTCAACCGAATGTCTAGGGCTTCTGCGAACGTGCCGAATTCCCCGGGAGTACTTCAAATCGAAGGCCCCTTAGGAGAGTGGACACTGAGTGTCGGGCTCGTTCAGAATGAACTATTCTCCGAGGCAAATCTGTTAGTGACCCAACAACAAGACAATCGATTAGAATGGATCGCTTATTGGGCTTTCTATAATGCACGCGTTCATCACATCGATTCTGTAGTGATCTACGACAACAATAGCTCTTTATATTCCCCAGAGAGAATCGATCAAATCCTTTCAATGATTCCTGGAATAAAGAATCACGTCGTGGTACGTTGGGATACTCCATTTGGCCCATTGGGCGGTCCAAGCAATTGTTGGGATTCGGACTACGGACAACACGTTGCTTGGGAACACTCACGACGACTTTTTGGCGAAAAGGCCGACACCGCCCTGATGATAGACGTGGACGAACTTCCAATTCACGGAGATGGATTAGCTTTAACTCAAGTACTCGTTGATTCGGAACAAGCATCTCTCCACTTTGGCAGAATTCCTATTTTGCAGTACCCAAATAGAGCTGAAGCCCAGAAGAGTAATACACGCGTCCATTCTAATTACTCACTAGGGGAAGCCAAAGGGGCTTGGCTTTCCACCAAGTATATTTATGCCCCACATCGGATAAAGGATTCAGACCAATTAACGCCACACTTGTTACTCGGCCAGAATACCGCCCCTACTGACGAATCCAAACTATTCGCCGGTCACTTCGACGCGATTAGGATTCCATGGCGGACAGGGAGCAAAGCACCAACCCCTGAGATCCCAAATCGTTCCGCGATTAGGCGAGCCTACAAGGAGATACAAACCTTCAACACCATTTTTGATTGGCTCGAACCAGAGTGGAATGAGTTACTTCAGCGCATTCAACCGATAGTAAACACCCAAATGTCCCCCTGTGAGTCTGATTTTCTAATTCGACCTCAGACCAAAATCTGATACTTTGCCTATCTAGCATCAGCCGGTCTTCGTCACTAACCCCGTGAAATTGTTTACCGTATTGATACGGTATTTTGTCTTACTTGCCGCAAAACCATTCATACCTAGTGCTACTCATTGTGAAATGAAGGTTCCCATCTCGTTGTCCCGAGAGACAAGTAGAATTCTCGATGTTGCGAATGCAGCCTTCTTCGCCCGCTCTGCACAACCACCCTTTTCGGTAATTCCTAGCTGCTGGTTCCCAAAAGCTCACTGAAGATTGTTTCCGTTTTCCAAATCATCGATAGCTAGACCGTTAAAGCCTCGTACCAAGTCCTAAAGGATTTGTGCACCACAGCACCCTATTCAACGCCCTCCTTACCCACGTGGAGGCTTGACCGACTAAACAAACTTTGCTGGCTCTTCCGGTTTCGGGGTGCGTAGCGGGGTGAAGTAGAACACGACGGGTTCAGCGGGTCACCACAACATGTAGGGGTCCCTGATGTGAAGATGAAAGTTCCTACACAACCATCTAAACCCACCAGGGACCCGTACTGTGAAGCCTACTGGAAACCTCGTCGCCGACACTATCTGCCGTACCGCGGAAATCGGGCTTGCCATCACCGGTGCCGCTGATGCCGGACCGCTGACCATCATTGAGGCCACGCCAGTAGCCGTTATCGGCGTGTGCCCGGACTGCGGACAGCCAGGAAAGCTGCGCGACCACACCACCCGTCGACTCGTTGATCTTCCTGTCGTCGGATTCCCCACTAGGCTGCACGTAAAAGTCCCTAGATTCCGGTGCACAGCCACCTCATGTAAGAGAAAGATCTTCCAAGAATCTTTAACCTGCGCGGATGACGGCGCCAAGCTCACTGACCGGGTCACCCGTTGGATCTTGCAACGCCTTGCTATTGACCGGTTGAGTGTGTCAGCTACCGCCAAAGCACTCGGTGTGGGCTGGGACCTGGTCAATAAAGTCGCACTGGATGCCTGCCGCCAGCTTGTCTACGGCGACCCCTGCCACCTAGACGGGGTTCGCGTCCTCGGAGTCGATGAACATGTATGGAAACACACCAGAAAACCAGGCCAGGCATCAAACCTGGTGACCATACTCGTTGACCTCACCCCGCTGGTGGACGGGCGTGGGCCTGCACGTTTGTTAGACATGCGACCGGGCAGGTCCGCAGACGTGCTCAGCGGGTGGCTTAAGGAACGCGACCCCAGCTTCCTGGAGCAGATACAGGTGGTGATAATGGATGGGTTCACCGGATATGCCACCGCAGTCGAGGAGCAACTACCACAGGCGGACAAAGACTCCAACGCGAGACCACTGGGCGCCGCGGACGCAAAGATAACCCGCTGTACAAGCACCGGTGCACCCTGTTGACCAGGACGAACTATCTCACCGAGCGGCAAAAGCAACGCTTAGAAATGTTGTGGGCCACCGATAACGACTACGTGGCCCTAGAAGTAACGTGGTTGCTCTACCAAGACATGATCGCAGCGTACGCGCATCCGAAGAAATCGGAAGGCAAAAAGCTCATGGAACGCATCATCCACACCCTGCGTAAAGGATTACCAAAAGGCTTAGAAGAGCTCGCTCAACTGGGACGCACCCTGTGGCGTCGACGCAAAGATGTGCTCGCCTACTTTGATATCGGTGCCTCAAACGGCCCCGTCGAGGCAATCAACGGCAGACTCGAACACCTACGTGGCATCGCCCTAGGATTCAAAAACCTCAACCACTACATCTTGCGGTGCCTGATCCACTCCGGACAACTACAGGACAAAATCAACGCACTCTAAAACCGGAAGGGCCACTTTGCTTCACATCACCCGACAATGCCTCTGCACAGGACAAAAGCTATTCATGGAGTAGTTATTTCCCTAGTCTGTACCAACGTCGTAGATGGGTAAGGCTTATTTTCCTAGCGTATTTAGGCCTCGATCTGAAAAGAGTCAAACTTGCAGTATAAATGCACAGAGTCTTTACGGTTCTCGCCAAGCCCCTCCTGTCTCCACTGCCGGACGACTATATGGACTCCTGTTGCCGCCTCTGGTATTCGAAAAGAGTCATAAGTTGTCCATGCACGCCCCGGTGCCTCTTGTGAATAGAAGAATGCACAATGCAGCCCCGCAGACCAACTCAGTCCTAGCTTTCTCGCAATCGCTTTCTCTATTTCAACCCCATCAAAGTGAACTTCAATTGCATAGGCTTTAGCTAGTAAGTGTACGGGCGACTTTATCCCCACGGTACACACACGAATGGACGGAGAAAGGTTATATTTCTTCTCCAAAAGAACTGGATATCGCCTGTTCAGGGCTTCCGAGGAGCGAAAAGACGAACCACTGACTTTAACCTCGTTATTCACGCCGCTCGATTTGATTTCTATACAGGACAGATTGGTCCGCAATTCACTAGCTGATCTCGATGCAATCGTGGTTTCCAGGATCTGTATCAGCGATTCTTTAGTCGGAGCAACGTGCCCTGGCCCCAAGTCCGGCAGCAGTTCAATTAGTTTGTCCGGATTCCCACACGTAGATTTAAAGGTCGTAAAATGCTCGATGAAATGATGAGAATCTCCCTCGTTCTGAACATAGACAACCGACGTATCGTTGCCCTCGGCATAATCGCGCGCCACGTTGCCTTCAAATGGAAGGCATTCGCTTCCATCTTCAGTTTTCCAAGCTTTACGCAGGTAGTAAGGGAAATACTTGTACCGGGCTATATCCACCTGAGGGTTTACCGCCACAGCAACTGCCCCGTCAAGACGTGCAGCGTACTTAAGCGCAGCCCATCCGCCAGCAGAAGCGCCAAAGAATATAGGGCGAGTACCTTGTGATACGACTCGGAAAACTTCCGTTAGTGTCTCAATCAAGTCCGGTTGTTCCAGACTTCCCGCATACCATCCCAGACTAAGCGTTCGGTCAAGAATCATGGAAGGATCCGATACTAGAAGGACGTTTGCGTCGAGGGCCGAGGTCACCCCGCGACCGGTCCAGAATGGAACTTCTCGAACCTTCGAGGACGCAGCGCTAAAACAAATTACTGTGTTTTCAGCCTGTCTGTTGGTCCAGTGAAGGTGAATAGGAAGCTTATCTTCAATCGATATTGCACTGCTGGACTTGGAATCCCAGTGTCGCCGAAACTCTTCTACCGACGAGAACTCTTTAAAGCTCAGGTTTTTGACCGCTCGGCGAGGCATACGCACGTCATTCCTTCTGCGCTGTTCAGCGCTTTTCCACCATTAAATCTCGAGACCAACTTTGCTTTACCCGCGAAATTCTAAACAGAAATCCACCTGGCATCAGCAAAATTTTATCCTAATTCTGGTCGGTATTTTTCCAGCAATGCTTCCAAATCCTCGAACAATGCTGGGCCGTACTTAGGATGGCGAAGGCCAAACTCGACGCTAGCTGGAATGAAGCCAGCGGGATTGCCAAGGTCATGGCGGATGCCATCATGGACGACGACGTGAACGGGATGTCCCTCGGAAATGAGCAGATCGATGGCGTCGGTAAGCTGCAGCTCTCCACCCTTGCCCGGCTTGATCCGGCGCAATGCATCAAAAATGGCACGATCCAAAAGATAGCGTCCTGTAGCGACCAAATTCGACGGCGCATCCTCAGCCGCAGGCTTTTCCACCATACCCACGACTTTCTTAACCCGGTCATCTTCGGTGCGCTCAACATCGAACACGCCATAACTTGATACGTGCGCAGAGTCCACTTCCACTGCCAAGAGAACCGATCCGCCGTGTTCTTGGCGCACCCGAATCATCTCACTCATCGCGGCAGTGGGCTCAATGACATCATCAGGGAGCATGACCGCAAAGCAGTCTTCATCCTCATCCAAAACAGACTCAGCCAAACCTACAGCGTGTCCTAGCCCTAAAGGCTCCTTCTGAGTCACAACAACTGGATGAATAATCTCCGCGGCGCGCTGCACCTTCGCCGCCTGTTCATCCTTGCCCCGATCACGCAAAATCTCAACAAGTTCCGGGAACTCATCAAAGTGACGCATAACCTCGTCTTTGCTCGGCGACGTCACAATCGCCAGCCTCGAGGCACCCGCTGCTGCGGCCTCTTCCGCGATCATTTCTATGCCGGGAGTATCAACTACCGGGAGAAGTTCCTTAGGAACAGTTTTCGTAGCGGGCAAGAACCGCGTTCCCATGCCAGCTGCAGGGACGACAACGGTGAGGCCCAAGTTTGAACAATTCGACATGCAACTAGAGTAGCGTCTTGATGGATAATAAATGATCCAGCCTCAGCAAATTTCTGGATCATTACCGAATACGATGAAAAAGAGGTATTTCCGAATATCCTCGTCGCGGCTAAACAACCGCTGAAAAAGGAACTTTCTGTCTACGGTGAGCAACCTGCCAATACAATCGGATTGCTGAAAGTAATAGCCATCACTTCTACATTTCCGGTAACGATCGGGCTCTCACTTGACTTACTCTCAGTACGCTCTATTCACACTGCAATGCAGATATCATCATTCCATTCACGATCTTCTGACTATTACTGTGTTTGACTACAGTTCGAGCTACAGAAACCGCTTCATCGTAAGCGAAAGAGGAAGATACCTCCTTTAGGTCAGCTGAAACTGAGTTTGGGGTAAACCTAAAGACACCATGATCTCCGAAATTGCTCCAAAGACCGGCCCTGAGGTTCTTCCCCTTTTGAATTCCGACGGTTGCGCGTGCACCAGTACCAAGGCAGAGGGAACCAGAGGCAAGCGCTCGCATGCCGGCCATTCCTGCAGTGACGGTGAGAAATGCTTTATTCATCATCTGCGGGACGTCCTGTGGAAGTACCCAACCGTGCATGACGTGTGAGACATTTTTCAGCTCACGGGAGAGCATCCGATAGCGTCGATCGAAATAGTCCCGAAGAGGGCCATCGCCACAAACATCAATCTGCCATTTAATGTCTGGGTATAGCTCACTTAGAGCACGGACAGCTTCCTCAACCGAATCGATTTGCGGAGTCTTGTCCTTGGAAAGACGAGAAGCAGTCACGATATGCCCTACGCCATCCTTAAGCTTTTCATCGTGACTCAGAAGCGGTAGATCAAATACTTCGTCTGGAGCTGCATTGGGAAGATTTGACACCTTCCACGGTGCCACTCGTCCAAACCTTTGAACAAAATGCACCAAAGAAGGGCTTGCCGCAAGGAAAGCATCTACTTGGTCGGACCACTCGTACATGAAGTCATGGTATGCACCATGAATCATAACAACGTGCTCCTTTTGGGCAATCTCATTGGCGACAAGCCCAAACTGCCGTGCCGCCGGGGCATGGGAGAAAATCAGATCAAAATTCCCTTCCTCCCCTACTTGCTGCGCGACCTTCTTCCAGCCCTTTTTCCAGTTGACAACCTTAAATGATGCACCTGTTGCTTCCGCGCGCTCTTTGAATACAACGCCGCTGCCAACGAAAGTAACCTCATGACCTTGCTTCACCAACGCAGAAGCTGCATCAACGGTCCACTCGTGAACCCCGCCCCACTCGGCGACAGTTCGAACCGGCATCAAAATCTTACGCTTGGACATCGTTTAGCATTCCTTCCAAGATCTCGCTACTTACGACAGTGAGCTGTATTCCGATTGCAGCGCAAAGCTCAGCTAGTTCCTTCTTGCTCTGTTCGTCTTCGCCTTTGCGGTCCTCCACGACGAGAAAAGAAGACCTCCAATCGCCTGCTAGTAACAGTCCAAGCGCAACATTGAACCTCAGTTCGCTACTGTGTCGGCTGTCCGCGAACACCGATTTATTAACTGCAAATTCGACCCGATCTAGGGAAAAGAGCTTTCCAGTCCATTTTGTACTATCTCGAGTTTGAATGAGTACGTTTCGACCCTTGCCTTCTGGTTGAACCGGCGTTGCCTCGCTACGGTAGTCCGCAAGAATTAGCTGTGTATGGCTCTCTGGTTCTGCCTGCTTCAGAGGATTCACGTTGAGGTGCGGGGAATACTCGCCAAAGAGGCGTCGGAAAGTGCGATCAAGCTCAAGAGAAGCCTCGGGCGACGAGATAAATTGCCCGCTGTCAAGCGCTCCGAAAAGGAGGCTCCCGGCCAACAGTGCATTCAACGGCTGGACGCTCAACAAAGTGATATCTGCACGAAGCTCCCGTGGAAAGCTCAAGACATCAGTTGCATCATCAGTCTCTTGACGAAGGCAGAACTTTCCATTGAGTTGATTTTCGTAATCAAATTTCACTGCTACATACCTGCCAATCCGGAATCGTCAATGGAGGCGGCCACTGCTTCCTGCTCCCGTGCTGCTTGGTAAAACGGGAGGAAGTCCTTTGGGTCCTCATTCAACAGAAGCACTTCCGCTTGGGTAAAGCGCTCAGTCAATTCTCCGAGCGCCTGGATAGCTTCACGGGATGTTCCATAACCGGCCAAATACATGGTCGTGCTAAAGCCGAATTCACCCGTGCCGATAACTCGCCGCAGCAGTTTTTGATTTTCGCCTTGCAGCTCGTCCTCAGGAATCCATGCTTCTTCATCGAGATAGACAGCCACAAAATGCAACTTGCTGTCCATCTTCTTGGACTGCTCCGCTAAATGGACAAGGCGCCCCAACACAGCCTTGCGAACCCTAGCCGCTACTTCTCGTTCCATGGTCTCGAAATCTTCTGGGGAAATTAGCCTTTCGGCTTCATCTCCTTCAGACAGGACCATTGAAGGCTTAACAACAAAGTTCTTGATGCCCATTTCCCTCAGTTGAACCAAATCTTTCTGAGAGACATTTTCAAGCCTTGCTTCTTCAAAAAGGGCTTTTCCGGTTTGCAGATCCCGCCCGGTAAGAATGGTGGTGACTCGGTCTGGCATATCAGCAGCACGGGCCTTAGTCACCGTATTGCCGGTAAAAACTAGATCTCGTTTAATGAGGTGATCAGGAAGGTAACCGCCGAAATTGGCATGCAAGTTACCCGTACCCGGGGTTGAGGGGTATCTATTTCCTTTACCCTGAGCCGCCATCTGTTCATATCCATACCGAGAGGTTAGGAACCGGTTTGCCAGCTTTGAAAGGGTGTGACCGGCCTTCTGGTTGTCCGTATCCTGCGCGGTAATCTGCAGATCGTGCACACGCCGCAAATACATAAATTTCTGGACGTGAAGCCAGCGCACGCCGGAGTTCATCAAACGAGAAGCAAGCTCATGGTCTACGGATGAGGTCAGCCGCTCATCATAGCCGAATTGCTTAATCAGCCACGTTGGAACCGTCCACGTGCTGTGGCCTGGGCCGGCACCATTGAAGGCAATCATCTTCTCGTTAAACCCGGTACGGGTAAGAAATCCACGCAATTCACCGGTGGCGTCGTCGAAATTGATCCAACTGCCGTACGTAGCATCTACTGTGTCACTCAACGGAGTGATGCCATCTAACAACCTATCTGGGAGCATTAGATCGTCATCATCATGAACTGCCGTTAACAAGCTGTCTGAGTGTTGTGCTGCTGTATTCCGGGCAGCTGCCACTCCTAAGCTTTCTGTATGAGCGACAAATTTGATTCGAGGATCTCCCAGTTCCTCTACCAAGTTCTTGACTTTGTCCTGATCCTCGGAGCCGTCATCAACAACCACGATCTCGAATTCTTGAAAGCTCTGGTACCGGACCGAGTTGATGCTTTCTACCAACATTTCCTGTCGATCCTTGGTTGCGATCGCCACTGTAATGAGTGGTTCTCTAAGTTCCCTTGGCACTGTCCACTCTTCGAGATTCCGGTAAAGAGTATGGTTGGCCAACGCTATGCTTTTGGCCTGTGTTTCTGCCGCTGAGTCATTGGGAAGCTCATCCTTTACCACAAGCGCTGCAATGTCATTAGCTGGCTTTTCAAAGTCAAAGCCACCGCGCTTTTGGCGAAGAAAGAAATCGAAGCCCAAGGCAGCGCAAAACTGCTCGTGTTCGTCATAGCCACGCATTTCCATAAAATGCTTCTTTTGAATGAGAAACGCCTGGCCTAAGCGCTCGTTAGAAAATGGAAGGGCCGAAGAGGAATCTGGACCAACCAGTTCGGAATTGCAATTCGCCACATAGCGGCTAATAGGTCTGATACCCCGCTGCTCACGAAGCTGATACCAAGCAGCCTCAGAGTCGCTTTGTACCCTCAGCCAAAATGGCTTTTCCAAGAAAAGTAGCGTTTCTTCTGCGGCCTCCGCGGCAATCAAGTTAAGGCGTTGGGCGACGTTGTATTCCTCAACTGGTTGCCAAACCGTGAAAAACTCATCCCGCAGCGCGAATAACTCATCCAGTTCTGCTTCATCATCTATCGAACCGGCTGCAGGTAGAGAAAGCTTACACTCTGTTATCCCTTGTATCCCACGCAGATGCTCAATGAAGGGACGCCACAATTCCCTATCGGAGGGCAGAGAATTTAGTACTACCGATACGCTCATTAGTTCTTAATCCTTCTGGTCCAAGTCAGCCCAAGTTCATCGTCCTTCACGGCTATCAGCAGCGATTCCTGAATGCTCCGGGCCAGGTCCTTATCCTTTTTCCTCCAAGGGGACACCTCTACAAATACCGAACGTGCTGGGGCATTTAACGTGATTGGCTTTATTACTTCTGACTGCGCACCAGTTTCGCCAGCCTTCAAGTAGCGAAAACTGCCCCCTAGCTTTGGAGACCAAGATGCACTGACTTCTTCTGGTTCCAACTGCTTGCCTTCAGAATCGAAGAAAGCAAAAGTAGCAACGAAGTCTCGGTATTGATACTCAAAAGGTGTTGCTAGAGCCAGCGAGAACTCCTTAAACTCGCTGGGGAAAATGACATTTGGCCGATTTTGCATAGGGAAAAGTATATCCTTTTAGAAAGTAAGTCGCTGGCTAAGGAAGCGGAGGGAAAGCTGCTAGGAAAGGCACTAGTGTGGGTCTAGCAACGCCGTGCCCGGAAATACGAAACGGTTTCAGCGAGCCCCTGCTCAAGTTCAAAGTCTGGCTTCCAACCTAGTTCCTCGCCCGCCAGGCTCGAGTCCAATGATGATCTAGGCAAGTCACCAAGGCGAGCCGGAAGCATCGTAGGTTCAACTCCTGCCTCAGCTTCTGCAGCAATGAGTCGATGCAAGGCCAAGTCAGACGTTTCACGCCCCGTACCAATGTTGTACCGCGTTCCGTCAACTCCTTGTTGTGCCGCAAGAATAAAGGCCCGCGCGACGTCCTTTACATAGACGTAATCCCTAGTGTTATCTCCTTTACCAAAAGCGAAGGTTTCTGCACCTTCCAACAGCTTTTGGGAAAAGATAGCTACGA
The DNA here is from genome assembly GCF_027570035.1 of Corynebacterium curieae. Lineage (GTDB taxonomy): Bacteria > Actinomycetota > Actinomycetes > Mycobacteriales > Mycobacteriaceae > Corynebacterium > Corynebacterium curieae. The sequence goes on from NZ_JAKMUU010000001.1 coordinate 608,867, forward strand.
CTCCGGCCTCTCCATGTGGATCTTGCCTTGGTCCATACACATTTGCGGGTGCAATGAATGTTGTTTCAAGACCATAGAGATAGCTAAAAGACTTCAGATACAGCTCGCCAGCTACTTTGGAGACCGCATAAGGAAACTTCGGATCTACTGGAGTCTTTTCAGAAACTGGGAACGAATCGGGCTCACCATAGATAGCCCCTCCCGATGAGGTATGCACAATTCGACGCACGCCGCAGCCCTTGGCGGCCGAAGCCATTCTAATTATGGCGGAAATATTAGAATCCGCGTCCGTGAGGGGATCTGCGACCGACTTCCTCACATCAATTTGTGCGGCAAGCGAAAAGACCACTTCAGGCTTGTGGTCTTCGAACAAAGCTGAAAAGTCAACCGTCCGAATATCGTCCTCAACGATTGCTACTTTTCCGGCCGCCTGCGCATCCGCCAAGTTTTCCATACGACCATGAGAAAAGTTGTCAACAACGACGACCTCATGTCCACTTTCCACAAGCAAATCCACGAGATGAGAGCCGATAAAACCCGCGCCCCCGGTCACCAAGGTCTTCATAACCAACTTCCTTTCCTTCACAGGCTACTTTACGGTAAACACTAGGGTTACGATTGCGCGGGGTATCCCCTACAGCATTTTGGCCACATTTTCTTTTTGGAATAAGCCTCTTTGGAATAAGCGTCCGAGTTTGCTAGATGGCTTTGAAGGCTTGTGGGGAGGTAGTTCCTACGGTGGCACTAATCTTGAATACTAATCAACGCGCGTGAATTTTATAATCAAGTTGCTTTCGTTGTTTGCCCTTTTCGGAATCAAATTCCGAAATGATTCGAATATTCCATTCCCCAACGTTGAAGTTTCCAGCTAAAGCAAAATCTCCAGAATCAGCGTCAAGTTTCACGCTAGCCATTTCACGGTAGATTCCGGTCTTTCCGGTCACGTGAAGAGAAACAGTCGCCCCGTTGTTAGTCAGACCAGTAAATTTGATACGCCCCGCCTTCACCTTGGCTTTTTGCATTGGCTGATACACATAAAGAAATGGAACAGTCGGATCAAAAATGGAGGAATTAGTCTTTACAATCTCCCGCTTTAGCTGTTTCATTGAAGCCTTGAGCTGTTCCATCTTCCAAAGCTCGCCTTGGGCTCGGCGCCAAGTCAGGCCGATAGTTGCTGGCATGGAAGCCTGTAAATCCACCCACTCTCGCAGTGCTTCGAGGTCGATACCGAATCGTTCCACATCTGCCGCAGAAATCTTTCTCCACGTATCAATGCCACCCACTCGCTTCTCATAAGAGCCATCGGCCTGCTTATGATAGGTGTACAGAAACTGTGGGCTTCCGACATCCGATGCAACTGCTCTATAGCCAAGGCGCTTCGCAACCGAGAGCCACTTGACATGATTCTGGAACATGACCCTATCAAGTTCAGTCAATCTGCCGTAGAAAACGGTATTACACGGATGAGATGCATAGCTCAGATTGCCCACTTCTTGATCTGGGGCGTTCAGCGCAAATCCCTTGGCCATGGAAACTACGGCAGGCTGGTCAGGTTCCTTTGCAATCTCATCAAAAACATTGTCAAAGAAATCGGCAGCGACAGCATCATCGTCGTCAATTCGAAGTACAGCAACCCGCTTCGACGGCGGTACTACGGCTTTCGCAGCATTCATAATTGCATCTCTGGTTTGAGAATTACTTTCCACGAAGACGAAACGAACAAAGCCCTGAGCCCCAGCGGAAACAATCGAATGCAATTCCTCATAAACTTGCGTAGGGATTGCGCTGTCTAGAACGATGTACCAAGTGAAGTTTTGCCCTTTAAAGCGAGACAGGCTGGGCACCGTGATCGCTTTCAATAACTGCAGACGAGCTGCCCACCATTTCTTATCAAAAACACCGATTCCGCACCGTGTTACAGCAACTATTGGAGTTTCCCGTACAGACAAACTTTCCTCCACAAGGTTACGAGGCCGTGAGCATTTAAGAAGTGGCTGATTAACAGCAAAGCGGGGGCGAAGCTAAAAGAGCCCGACTCCGCAGTAAAGACATAGTTTACTTCAGTCTTCCGTAGCCGTCACTCTGGTATGTTGAATCTGTAACTTTCACCTCGGTCAACCGTTACAACGGCTAAAGGCACCTGTTTATGAACCAAACTCCATTCTCTAACGACGATGTCGCGAAACGAGCTCTCGAAGTCATCAATTCGCTCTCGACTGAGTTGTCAAATACTTACAAAAATTTGGCCACTGAAGCCGACCGCAGCGACAGACTCCTCGACAGTATCGAGAAACAGCAGAAAGAAATCTCTTTCCTCAAACAACGCGTTGAGACACTCGAGAGCACTAAGGCACTAAAGTTGCAACGCCGTTACTGGAAGCTTAGGAAGGGGCTCCCCTTTGGGAAAGGCAAGTATGCGTAAAGAAGAGATACAGTCTGAGCACAAACGCCTACGTAAGGTAAAGAAGAAAGCAAAAGAAGGCCAGGTTCGTGCCGATAGTTTTAGCAAGGCCAGCCAGACCCCAATGTTTCGCAACTACCTGACCGGTACAGGTCCGCTGGTCAAACCAATCGTTAAACGAAAAGACTACCTTCGCGAATTTTCAAAATTCGAAGAAGCTAACGCCTCCGCTATGCAGAAGCTCCTAGCGGAGGCAGAAAGTTTACCTAAAGCTTCCGCGCAAAAGTGGAACACGAAGCGCGAAGCAAAAATCGGAATCATCGCCGATCGCTTTCTTTATGAATCCCTTGAAGTAGCTGCTGATTTCATTCCAATCACGCCCGAGAACTTTCGCGAAGCCATTCCACAGACTGATGTCCTATTAGTCGTATCTGCTTGGCGCGGGCTGAATGAGGAATGGGTAAATCTCCCGCGCAGGACCTCCGGTAAGCGAGAGCTTCTAGAAGAGACAATCATCCCATTTGCGAAGGATCAGGCAATACCTGTGGTCTTCTATTCAAAAGAGGATCCACCAAACTATGAGTCCTTTGTAAGCCTAGCCCGCCTTGCAGATCACGTTTTCACTTCAGCCGAAGAGGTTATTCCCAAATACAGGAAAGATATTCCTGACGGTATTCCTGTTGAACCCTTGCGATTCGGAGTAAATTACAAAATCCACAACCCCCTAGGCTCCATGCGCCATTTGGGACGTGAGATGGTTTTTGCCGGATCATGGATGAGTCACAAGTATCCTTCTCGTGCCGCAAGTACTGAGAAGATGTTTGACGGAGCACTTCGCGCGGGACTGCCTTTGTACGTTGTCGATAGGAACTTGGATCTAGATCCAAAGTCTTTTAAGAATTTGGAAAAATACATGTTCCCCGATCGCTTTGTAGCTAATCTTCACCGCCCGCTTCCCCACGATCAGCTGCTCCGTCTGCAAAAGCTTCTTCCCTTAGCATTCAATCTAAATTCTGTTATGGGAAGCCAGACGATGTTCGCGAACAGAGTTGTTGAACTTCTCGCAATGGGAACGCTGCTGATTTCAAACTACAGTGCGGGCGTTAATACGAGGTATCCCTCAGTGGCAATCATGGATACTGAGCTCGACACGCAACAGTTCCTCGAGACCTTGAGCGATGACTACCTCAGGTACTGCCAGGTCGAGGGAATTCGTGAAGTCTTCCTTCATGACACGGCCTTTGACCGAGTTGACAAAATCTTGAACTCCGTTGGCATTAACACCCCTGAGGACAACCACCGGATTCTCATTGTTGCAAACAGTCAAGCCGAATTTGAGCAATTCCAAAAGTCTCAAGCCTCTGATTTTGATTGCACTTACGTCCCCTCAAGCGAAGTCTCGAATATCAAGGGATCCGAGTATGGCGACCTAGTTATCTTCGCCGATCGCCTCGAGTCTTTCGGTCCTGACATCATTAATGATGCTGTGGCTGCATATCGCTACTCGGCACCGGATGCACTTTACATCACTGCTTTCGATTCAGGAGCTGAAGCTTACGAGCCAAAGGCCCACGGGAGTGGCATCTCAAAACCAGCTACCGCTTACTGGATCAACGCTGGAGAAATAGTGAACGATGCCAATGTAGAAACGTCAATGACAATCAAATCAAGTTTCACCAGCAGCAATGAGACGAAACAGTCCTCTCAGGAGGCTGAGCTTTCGGTAATTGTTCCTGCCTACAATAACGGCAAGCACCTAATCCATAAATGTTGCCAATCCATTTTCCGAAGCAGTATTAACAATCTAGCGAAGGTAATTATTGTCGACGACGGATCGACGGACCCTAAAACACAGGCCACCTTGAACCTTTTAGAAAAGACAAAGCCAAACGTTGAGGTATACAGGTTTCCTCTTGGAGGCTCAGGAAGCGCCTCGCGTCCTCGTAACAAAGGGCTTGAGCTAACTCAAACGCCATACGTGACATATCTCGATCCGGACAACGAACAGGTTAATGACACCTATATTAGGTTGCTGGACCGAGTGAAAGACACCGGTGCCGACTTTGCTATTGGAAACATGGTTCGCTTTAAAGGAAAGCGTAACCGCATCAATAATTCCAAAGAGCTCAAAAAGGCAATGGCAAAGAGTGCTGCGTTAGATGGGCAAAATGCCGATCTCCTTGAGAAGCTCGGCTTTAAACCAATGAGTATCCAGGCCCTTGTAGCTGATACTGCTTGGCTGAAGTCCCTCAACCTTGAGCAGCCAGTAGGCGCCGTTGGGCAAGACTCCTACTTCTTCCAACAAATGCTGTACTACGCAAGAAAAGTTTCAATCACCAGTCGTGCAGCACATATCTACTACGCCGAAATTTCTACATCTACGGTGAACGCAATTTCGCCAAAGTATTACCGGAAATACCTCCCTCTAGAAGAAGATAGAGCAAAGTGGCTAGAGGAGGTTGGTCTGCTTCGTGCGTACCAGGAGGATCGCTTCACCCAATTCCTTGAGCATTGGTACGTAAAGAAGCTGGAGAACGTCGATCCCGATGACCTTGACGAATGTATTGAGCTCATCGAGGAGATCAATGGGATCTACGGGTTATCAGAGGACTCGAACCCTGAAATCCGACGAATCATGGACAAAGCCCGCACTCTGAAACAGTAAGTAGACCGATCTGGCTGCGCCATCCATACCTTGTGTGTGGCGCAGCCAGATTTACTAATTCGCCCCTTACAACTCGATGAACCAGACTTTTCAACGAATATTTTCTACAGAGCCAAGCCGCACCTTCCCGTCCGTCTCGGACTTCTTGTCTAATTGGAACTTCGCCAAAGACACCGGGGATATCCAAGTGGAAATGGAAGAAGGAATTCCACTACGAATTCATTGGGATTTTAGGAATTCCTCGCAAACTCTGGTTCGGTTTTTGCCGGCACCAGCTGGATATTTCAGGCTTCCTGGCTGGCAAGATGATTCCATTTTTCCGAATCTTCAGTGCAACATCCTGCTTTTATCGGACCCTACCCTTTTGGCAGATGCCGGCCTCAGCCATACCTGGTTTGAATCCACAGATTTTTGCCCGAACCTTGAATCAAACATCAATTCAATTCTGAGCCGCATAGGAGAAGAAAGCGAGCTCCTCACTTTTGGAGAGCTCTCCAGTGGTTTCGCCGCGATTAAATACGGAGCGGTCAACAATGCTCGCATCATAGCCATAGAGCCCAGTCTTACGCGTCACCACCTCCGAGGCTGGAACGACTATATAGAATCGCTCAGCCCTAAAGACTCAGATTTGGACTGTGCCGCGACAGTAGTTCCAGAAAGCTACTCGCGGCGCTTGTGGGTGTTTACAAACCGCACTGACTTTGAGTACGAGAAAGTGATGCTGACTCCATTTTTGGAAACTGTCCCGTTGAGCATCGATCTGAAGCAAGTATCCTTCGCGGCCCAGCCCTCAGACAGGCTACTCACCAACAACTCACTTGAAAGAATTGTCGAAGAAATAGTCTCCGAGGACCAGCAAAGCTCGCCCTCGGAAAGTCGACTTCAAGTCGAACTTTCCGACTCAAGAATGAAGCCATCCTTTGAGCGGGCTCGGTTGCCTAGAAGAAAATTGGAAATCCTTTTAGATGAAAGTTTTTCTTTCACTAACCAGCCGAAATCATGCACCATAAAATTGCGCTCGACCACGGCTCTGAATCACAAGGATCTTGTACTTCTTTTCGCGTTCCACTCAACTCGCGAAAAACTCGCACCCAATGATATTTCGCTTGGTTGGTCGCCGAGCTTAGGCTCCTTTTTCCATTACGTGGAAAGCCTCACCTCCGACCAAGTCACCACGGTTTCAGAGTTGGAACTTCCTCCGTCGGTAACAGGTTTTCGTCTACGCTTGGCAAGGTGGGATATACCTGACGACCGGGAAATTCAAATTGATCTACAAACTGGTTTCGAGTTTCAGTCGACATCAACTTAGGACATGCGCTGGCGACTCTTCAAAATCCCCTACTCCGCGGTCGAAAGGATTGTTTTTTCGAGCGAAAATCCGAATTTCCTCGTCGAGCTTCCGATATACCGTCTTTTCATAATGAAATGGGGCGCTACCCCATTTATGATCAGGGTCACTAGTCGTATCTGCTAAGCGCAAAATCGTTACGCCAAGATTTTCAAGGTGCGCAAGGTAAGTAGAAAACACGTCGTTATAGAAATCAATTGATTTTCCGGCAACTTTCTTATTTTTCCCGCCGTGAATATCCCTGACGGCCCACTCTGGAGCCAACACCAAGAGTCGATCCTTGAGTTCAAGTTCCTTCAGAATTGCGACGAACATTGTAGCTGCTGCACACCACCGTGAATAATGCTCTTCTGAGCCAAATGCAATGAATCTTGCATTTTCTAGGACCGGCGATATTCCTTCGACACGTTTAAGTTCTGCACTGTTGGTAGCGATTGACCCATCATCGAATCGCCAGACACCAGAACGCTCAATATTTAGGTCCCACAGAATCACGTCCACTCCTCGCATTTGCCGGAGTTCTTTCAAAAGATGACCGGAAGCGTCTAGGTCCACCATCTTCTTTTGAAACGCGCTTGGAAGAACCAACTCTGGCAGACTAGCGCGAGCATCTGTCCCTACCGATAACAAAGAGTTTCTCGCAACATACTTCACAAGGTTGTAGGCCTGTGGATCGGCGAACGCCACGGTGTCGCGGCTCACGCAGCCGCCGTATACAAATACTCTCCACGTCTCTTTAGACAGATCAACAGTTTCTGCGGGATCTTGCATACCGCCCAGCATATATCACCGGATCAGGCCAATAGCGTCTCGGCGTATAGCTCTACTAGGCACTGTTTGCCTTTGCTCGTACTATGGTTAAGAAAGTTGTTTTTGTCAGGAGCACGTTACCGCATGATTAGACGCCGTTCTCGGAGTACACACGCCCAGTCTTCCAGCTCTGTTGATGTACAAAGCCTAGTTCTGAGCAATGAAATGGAAAAGGGTAAAGAGGCAACAGTCTTGGTGTCTCGCGAGCCCCTCGAGACCATTAACGCACTGCCGCCCTTTTCAGACTACGTCTCCCAATTATGGAAACTACGTCACTTCATATACTTCGACGCGCGTAGCAAAGCTTTTAAGTCATCCCGCGATTTACTACTTGGTAGAGCATGGATCATCATTCAGCCGCTTATCGACGTCATGATCTATGCGTTTATTTTCGGTGTCGTCCTCAAAACCTCTAGAGGAATTGACAATTTTCTTGGATACCTAACAATTGGTGTAATCTTCTTTGGCTTCATCACAACTGGTTTAAATAGCGGAACGAAACTCATTCAAAGTAGTTACGGCCTTATATCCTCTTTTTCTTTCCCTAAAGCCGCTCTCCCGATTGCCCTCGTTACAAAACAGTTCATTGACAACCTTCCCCCCGCAATCATCTCAATTGCCCTGTCTTTTGTGTTCCAGTGGCCACAAGGCCCCACGTGGAGGGTATTTCTCATTATTCCTCTTTATCTTTTGGCCCATCTACTGATTTTGGGCGTAATCTTTATTATTGCTCGGTTAACCGCTTTCATCCCAGATCTGAAAGCGCTGGTCGGCATTCTCAGTCGCGCGCTGTTTTTTACTTCAGGCGTATTCTTCTCCATCGATAGGTTTAGCGGCAGCCCTACAGCGCAAAAAATCATGGAGAACAACCCTGGTTATATCTTCCTGCAGGCGTGTAGAGACGTCACAATTTACAATACGGTTCCCGATCTGTCCTCTTGGATCCATTTGATTGCTTGGAGTTTTGGTCTCCTTATCATCGGGTTTATATTCTTCTGGAAGGCTGAAGAAAGGTACGCGAGTGTCAAATAAGGCGACAGTTGTTGCCAGGAAGCTTGGCAAGTCTTATTTCGTCTCTAAGAACGGATCCAACGTGGGCCTTTTCCGCAGCCGGATGAGGGAAGTTCGCGCATTGGAGTCAGCATCATTTGTTGCACATTCGGGCGAATCCATAGGCATCCTAGGGAAGAATGGCTCGGGAAAATCAACCCTGATTCGTCTAATGGCTGGGTCGGAATCCCCCACTCGTGGAGAGGTCTATGTCTCTGCCAAACCGACCATGTTGGGTGTGTCTGCTGCACTCCAGAGGCAAATGTCGGGTCGAGATAACACGAAGCTAGGACTTCTAGCTATGGGTCTTCAGCCTGATGAAGTTAAAGAGCTTCTTCCTAGCGTGATTGAATGGGCAGATCTTGAAGACGCCATTGATCGACCGCTAAAAACCTACTCCTCGGGTATGACAGCCCGACTGAAATTTGCAATAGCAACGTCAGTTAAGCGGGAGATACTCCTTATTGATGAGGCGCTGTCAACGGGTGACTCAACATTTGCTGCAAAAGCAAAGGAGCGCATGAACGACTTCTTGGACACAGCCGGAACCGTGTTCTTGGTCTCCCATGGTGCCACTACCATCCAAGAGCATTGCTCCCGAGCAATTTGGCTTCACGAGGGAGAAATGATTGCTGATGGGCCTGCACAACAAGTTGCTAAATCTTACCGAGTCTGGGGCAACCGCGCTGCGACTGGTAAGCATGAAGAGGCAGACGCCATCATCGAAAAGATGCGAAGCAAATTCGAGGAGCCGAAAATAATCTTCGACGACGAAGCGGAAAGGGCCTTGAATAAGGCCTCTGCTCAGAAATCGAAATGATCTCTGAAAGTGTTGAAAAGTACTACCTCACTATTGGCAAGAAATTCTAGGTCTTTAGAACCCCAAGTGTGATTTGTTTTCCCTCGGACCTGTAGGAAATTGAATCGGTCGGCAGAGTAAATGCGTTTTCCTGCTTTTACAAGGCTAGATAGAAAGGCCGAATCTTCCCCGATTGTTCTATCTTCAAAGGGATGCTCTTCAAAAGTAGAACGAGGGCCAAACAAGGTTGGGCCAGCTACGAAGTCAGTCCACCGATGTTCCTTTACCGAGTTCTTTAACGCAATAATTGAGCTTTGCTCCAAGGACACATACACAGCCTGCTTGCCAACGAGATCAGCCCCAGAGTATTTCAGAGAATAGTACTGGTCAATAAGATAATGTCGGCCATATTCATCGTCATCATCCATTTTCGCAATGTAGTCTCCGGTGGAAAGTTCAACCAGTCGATTTAAACAGTTACCCAAGCTTTCGTCGGAGGACACCGCCACTACTTTAAGATTCTGAACATTACTCTGGGCTTGCAGTTGAGGAAGATCCACGGTTTGTTCATCGAACCCGTGAAGCGCCAAGCATAGTTCAACTTCCACATCGCATTGTCGCCCAACCTGTTCAAACAGATGGTGAATCTGCTCGGGCCGGTTGGTAGCACTAATAACCGAAATCCGCGGCTTTACACTCGGTCCGTTGGTGAGGCCGAGTGTCATTTCAAGCACGAACTCTGCCCGTTTTTCATACGTATGCTGAGTCCATATTTTCCGCTGCGCTTTATGAACAATTCGGTCACGTAGTTCTTTTGAATTCACTAGTGCCCGCAACAGGTGTTGAGCCTCGACTCCATCGCTCACTGTTGGCAGTTCATCTGTGTCGAAGAAATGGTGTATCGCTGCGCTGGGGGTACTTACAACCACAGTTCCGGAAGCCAAAATTTCAAAGACTCTCCTGGAACACATCGAAGTACTGTTCACAACCGAGTTAACGTTTAGAAATACCTTGTGTTGACGGTACGCCGACACCATCTTTTTATACGGCAAGCCACCGACTACGTACCTATCAAATGGCGCTGGGAATTGATAGCGCTCGTCACCACCTGAATATCGCGAATAGATAGCCAAACCTGCCCGCATCCGCGGAGCCACAGCTGCAGCCGCGCCTAGGAGTAAATCCATCTGCTCCCTGCGCTCTTGAAACTTGTGCTTAAAATACATCCCGGCGAAAGCAATATCGCCAGGCTTTTCATCGCCGCTGAGCCGAATCGGGTTATGTAGCTTTGGCTGGGCTGCAAAAGGCAGGCAATAAACCTTGTCATGCCCCAATTCCTTGATGTATTCAGGTATTTTTTCCTCGGCGGTAGTAAAAACTACGTCGAAAAGCTTTGCCGTTCCCAAGAAGTCGTGGAAATGAGGTGGATCCTCTTTATTCCAGAATGCCGTCGGAATCCCCAATCGATTACATTCTTCAACGAGCTCTCTTAGCTTTTCAGAAGGAGCGTTCTGGCCCGCAAGCTGATATTGCCATTTTCCCCCATTTCCATTCCAAGAAGACTCCACAAATAGAAGGTCAATTTTCGGTGCATTCCCATCAGCCAGTTGCGCCTTGAACTGATCTGAGTCGAGGGGAACAATACTGAATTCTTCGCTCCATACCTCGAGGGAAAAGTCATCCATGATGACTCCAACTTTTACTGAGCTAAAGCGCTTCTTTTTAAAACTTGGAGGAAGTGGCTTTACGTGTAGTGGGTTATGAGCCGTTCTTATAACCAACTTATTATTTAATAGTCTTAATGCCTTCTGCCGAGTATTGCGAATTCCGTTCGCCTTAGTATTTCGAACCGCTTTCGTAAGACCACCACGAACAGCGGTCAAATAGTATTCGAGGCTCATCTACTTTTCTCCAGTCAATTCGGTGTACATCGCTTCTAGTTTCTTCACGTTATGTTCCCAAGTTCTGGTTCGCAGCCACTGGTTTACTCGTTCCTGGTTTATCTCAACGTTGCCGTCAAGAATCACCTTTATCTTTCTTACAAAATCTTCCAGGTTCTCGGGCGCAAAATAGACTGCAAGTTCTCCAGTAACTTCATGAAGCGCTGGGAGATCTGATGCCAAGACTGGGATTCCTATCCGCATTGCTTCGAGAGTTTTGATTGGGGTAACCCTCGCAGTGACGAGGCTAGAAATTCGTGGAACAACAAAAACGTCCAGCGCACCATACCACTCACCTATTGACTCAGTTGGTTGCTTTCCAGCGAAGACTACCCTATCGGCTACTCCCAATGATCTGGCTAGTGCCTCTAGCCGGCTTCGCTCTATTCCATCTCCGACAAAAAGAGCATTAACATCCGCTGGGAGGAAAGGTAATGCCCGTATAACGATGGATAAGCCCTCGTAGTGTACTAGGCTGGACACGGTCCCAATATATTTCTTGCTTTTATCGACTAAGGACGAAACAAGCTTTTGGGCCGAATCGTGACCTTCCGCGGTTGTACTACGTCGAGGCAGGCTATTCGGAATTACCCAAGCCAGACCTGGGTCAATTCCTTTTGAAACAGCATCCGCTTTTGCTACTTCACTAAGAAAAATGGTTCTGCCAGCTTTCCTCACTGCTTCCATTTCTTTTTCGTGAGCGTAGGTATAGTATCCGGACGCAGCAGCCTCATTTCTCTTCTCTGCTTCAAACTGACTCAACCAGGTATTTTCCCGCTCTCCCCTCACTTCATAAACCCACGGAATCGAAAGCCGCTTAGCCACCTGAGATGCGACGTACGCATTTCTATAGTCAGTTGTTGTATGAATGACTCCAACCTGCTCTGATTTAGCAATTCTCGTGAGTTCTCGAATTTCTTCTTGAGCACGAAGCCGGCTGTTAGGAAAAAATATCCGCGGTATGATCCGCCGGTAAATTACACCGTCGAGATTGTCTTCTCGAGACTTTGGGATACGGCCCACGACCACAGGGTAGCCGAGTCGGGTAACACAAATTATTTTTCTTGAGTTTATTTTGCTATGCGCCCTGAGCAGTCCTTGAGTTCGTACGGTGTAACCCGATTGTGTGTAGGGCATGGAATTATTGGCAAAATACAGCACTGCGGTCCGCTCATCTATGGAGCCCTGCGTGCTTTGTTGAATTTTTCCCGGCAATTCATAGTTACGTGGCTCCTTGGCACCCCAAGCACGTGCAGAAGTTTCGTTTCTGGAGGCCTTCCGAAGGCGAATTCCAAACCTCTGTTGTACTTTCAGGCAGAATTCGATGGGATTCTCCCACAACAGACTGACGACGACTGAAGGAAGAGACAAGTAAGGACGAAACCACATCCTACTTATCTCCAAATACGTTACGAATAAAGGCGTAAAGCTTTTCTGGGGCGATTTCAGTTCTTTCTTTTGCAACCCATTCTCTGCCAAGGTTTCCTACGCGGAGTTCACTAAGATTGTTTGCTAACCGTACCCACAAGGCGGCAAGTTCCCTGGGCCGCTCAGGAGGAACAACTTCACCCGCATTACAGTATTCAATGATCTCCGCGGCTTCTCCCGCCACTACACCGGAAATGTGCAGCCCCGAAGACATTAGCTCATAAGTCTTTGAGGGAACGGCTCGCTCTAGAGGTTCCCAATCGGTTAGATGCACCAACGCAGTGTCAGCCCATTCGTAATGCTCGTCAAGTGCATCAGCTGGCCGACGAAAATAGAATTCGGCATGAACGCCGAGTGCCTCAGCCATTTCTCTCAACGCTTCTTTCGCTGCCCCTGCACCCACGAATCTCAAATGAACATCAACACCTGAAGTAGCAGCAATCTTCGCTGCTTCAACAGCGTTCGCCAAGTTTTGAGCTCTCCCGATGGTTCCTGCATAAAGGACATTCAAAGTCCCCTTGAGATCTTCATTCACATACTGGCGTACAAAATCAGTTCGCGAGGGAAACACATTCCGTATGGTCACTAGTGGTAGTTCACGGCCGTTCTTGGAGAATCTACTCCTTAGATTTTCTTCCAAGTGGCTCGAGGTCACCATTACACCGCTCGAGTGCGCAAGAACCCAATTAACAGATCGGTCCGTCAACCATGAAGCACCTTGTAATGGTCCATGCGAAAGGAGAAATTCTCGAAACGAGCGTGATCCGACACTATTATTCCACTGGTCAGATTGAGAAAGAAGATCTGGCCAAGCGTCACGTAAGTCAATTATGTATGGAGCACGTAGGACCTTTGACGCAAAATAAGTGACTACGGCCGTAGGCAATGCAGGTACAGTACCGATGATGACATCTGGTTTCCTAGAAGGATGGCTAAAACTTAAAACGGTTAGTTTCAACATCATCCCCATGGCGACCGTAAGTTGGTTCAGTGCCTTCTGCGTTAAAGAATTACCACCAGGAATGAAAAAGGTTCGATGAATTCTTTCACCAGAGGGACCAAACTCTAAATCTCCCCGGCCACGCCCAACAACCTGCTTTGCCCAATCTAAAAGCTTCAGATTGCGACGATAGTGCGGGGGTGGAGCTATAACTTCAAGTGCATATTTGCTTCTGAGCAAATCTGAGAGCCATGTCCAGCGCCGTTGCGGTACGCCATTTTCCGGATACCAATACTGCGATATCACCAGGATTTTCAAGAAAGGCTCCCACCTTCGCTCAGACCAAAAGGGAACTTACATCCTAACCAAAATTGTCTATCTAAAGAACAGTTTGCACCTATTAGGACAGTATAAGCCACGGCCTCAAAGAACCGCGGATCGGGGAGTTCTTCAATGATGTAAGCGAGTAAGGGGCACCAAAATAATCGCTGCCCCTCATACGCTGCTCCTAAGAACGCCAGATGCCTTTGGTATCGATAACCGACTTGCCTTCAAGCAAGGAAGTGTCCATCTGGACAAATTCCTTGTGGTTAACCAAAAGCAGAACCACATCTGCATCATGTACGGCAGTTTCTAGTTCCTGCTTTTTCAGATTTGGTATCGCCGATAGTGATTCTGGCAAATCCGAAACATTCGGCTCAACTACTCGGATATCTACCTCCGGATTCTCCGAGCCGAGAGTCTTGACGATATTTAGCGAAGGGGATTCTCGAAGGTCATCGATGTCGTTCTTAAAAGCGATACCCAACGCTGCAACAGTGGGACTCTCCTTACCTTCGAGCGCAGCCTTGACTTGTTCAATTACCCATGCTGGTTTTCCATCGTTTACGTCTCGGGCCATCTTGATAATTTTTGCCTCTTCAGGCACGGAGGAGACAATAAACCAAGGATCGACTGCAATGCAGTGACCGCCGACGCCAGGGCCTGGCTGCAGAATGTTTACACGAGGATGGTGGTTAGCAAGCTCAATGAGTTCCCACACATCAATTCCCAAACGGTCACTAATCAGTGACAACTCATTAGCGAAAGCAATGTTTACGTCCCTGAAGGAATTTTCGGTAAGCTTAGCCATTTCAGCTGTTGTGGCATTCGTCTGCAACAGTTCAGCTGTACAGAATGTGCCGTATAACTCAACAGCAAGCTGGGTGCCCCGTGGGGTCAAACCACCGATCACTCGGTCGTTGTTTTCCATCTCTTCCATAATTTGCCCTGGAAGCACTCGCTCCGGACAATGTGCTACGAAAATTGCATTTTCGTCGTCTTCATCCAGGGACAGGTCCGGGCGAAGTTCGAGGATGTAATTCGCCATGTCCTCGGTGGTTCCTGGAGGAGAAGTGGACTCTAGAACGACCAATGCGCCAGGACGCAGATGCGGGGCCATAGCCTCAACTGCGGAATTGATGAACTTGGTGTCTACCTTGTGGTCTTCCTTGAAAGGCGTAGGAACGCAGACGATATATGCATCTGCTTCAACCTGTTCGGTCTGGGCAACCAGGTAACCCTCCTCAACGACCCGCTTTAGAAGAACGTCGAAACCCGGCTCAAAGAAAGGTACTTCCCCTTGGTTGATTGACTCTACGAATTTAGAGTTCACATCAACGCCAGTGACATGAACTCCCTTGGAAGCAATGAACGCAGCGGTGGGCAATCCGATATAGCCCAGTCCAACCACACAAACTCTTTCAAATGTCTGAGTAGACTTTTCAGAATGCATGAATACCTTTCTCGAATACTTTCAAATCCATACCCTACACGGAGTTTGAGCCTCGCTCAGTGGGAAGTGGCACAGAAGTTCAGCTGAGCACTGCAACTCTTCCTATAGCCCCGTTTATCAGCTTCTTACAGGCGATTTGTACCTAACCCTTCCTTGCCTATATAGTTATTTCTCGTTGCACAGAGAACAGCAAGTTCGAAGTACAACGTGCATATTCCTCCATAGCTCAGTTGGCAGAGCATTCGACTGTTAATCGAAGGGTCACTGGTTCGAGCCCAGTTGGAGGAGCAATAGGAAATACCGCCTAGCTTTCTTGCTAGGCGGTATTTTTGTTGTGCCCTAATCGTTGATGTACAAGTACTGCTTGTTTACAAACTCATCGAGGGCGAAGACGGAAAGCTCGCGGCCATAGCCGGAGTTTTTGATGCCGCCGAACGGCAGTACTGGGGAAAAGTACTGACCTAGGTTTACGTGGATCATGCCGGTATCGATCTGATCGGCGACCTTGGTGGCGCGCTCAGTGTCATCAGAGAACACGGCGCCGCCTAGGCCATAGTTGGAGTTATTGGCCAGTTCCACTGCCTCCTTCTCAGAGGAGACCTTGTAAATCTCGGCTACGGGACCGAAGAACTCTTCGTAGTAGGAGTCGGAGCCCACAGGGACGTCGGTAAGCACAGTCGGCGTGTAATAGGCTGCGGTCTCATGCAGCTCACCGCCGGTGCGGATGGTTGCCCCATTGTCCACGGCGCGCTGGACCTGCTTGTCAATGTTCTCGGCCGCGCTACGCGAGGACATTGGGTAGTACTGATTGTCCTCCGGATTGGAGGGGTCACCCTGAGCCATGCCCTCAGCAATGCGAACCATCTCATCCACAAACTCATCGTAGATGTCCTCCATAACGATGATTCGCTTATTGGAGGTGCAAGCCTGGCCGACGTTCTCGATGCGCTTTACCCACGCTTCTTCAGCCGCCTTGGTGACATCGGCGGCATCAAGAATGATGTACGGGTCGGTGCCGCCGAGCTCGAGCACTGCCTTCTTGAGGTTGCGACCGGCTATTTCCGCGATGGCGGCGCCGGCACGCTCCGATCCTGTAAGAGATACACCCTGAATACGCGGGTCGGCGATAATGTCCGCAATCTGGTCATGGTCGGCGTAGATATTGATGTACACACCCTCCGGCAAGCCGGCCTCGCGGAAGATTTCCTCGATGGCCGCGGCGGACTTCGGGGTAATCTCGGCGTGCTTCAGCAGAATGCAGTTACCATTCATCAGGTTAGGACCAGCAAAGCGCGCAACCTGGTAGATGGGGTAATTCCACGGCATGATTCCCAACAACGAGCCAACCGGCAGGCGGCGAACGGTGGCCTTTCCACCAGGCACATCGACCGGTTTGTCCTTGTTGTGCTCTGGGGCATTATCCGCATAGAACTGCAAGATGTCACCAGAGAAGTTAATCTCCCACTCGCCTTCCGGCGTAGCCTTACCCATCTCTTGAGCCTCAATCTTGGCCAGATCAGCCTTGCGCTCTTTAAAGAGCTCGGCAGCGCGAGAGACTATTTTTGCGCGTTCTTCAATCGGGGTCTTGCGCCAGGTTTGGAAGGCCTCGTGGGACTTGGCTAGAGCTTCTTGGATTTGTTCGTCGGTAAAGGTATCGAAAGATTCGACTACCTCGTTGGTGGCCGGGTTGGTTACTGCATAGCCCTGTGACATTGGGACATCCTTTCTGGGGTATTTGAACGGTGGGGATACTCACGCACACATTGTGCTTGCCACAACAGTACGCGAATTATGTTATGTGAGTCACCGTTTATGATGAGTAAAAATTTTTAGCGAAAGGAGGCTTATTAGGCGCCCACAGCAAGGGAGCCGTCCTTCATTTTCACGCCATCGTCTTGCTTCATGTAGGTGGCATCGCGGGTGAGCATCTGACGGACCATCCCTTCGTTTTTCTTAATCTCCGCTTCGAGTGCTTCTTCGTTGTGGCGCAACAGGTCGAAACGCTCCTGAACGAGAGGAGCTTCCATTTCCAGAATTGGGCGCATCACAGAATCCGCCACGCCGCACGCATCGGCAACCTCATCGCCGTGGATGATGCGTACGTGTGCTGCAGTCCAATCTGCGAGAGTGTCTTCCGGAAGACCGGTAAGTTCTTGAGCATTGACGACGAAGCCGGACATGAGGGCATCGACAAGCTTGCGGGCAGAGTCATTAATCTCGCCATCGACAGAGTGAATAGCATCCATGGTTTCCTGGGACGCTTCTACCCCATCCTCGCCTTGGAAAAGATCCGTGCGAATGCCCAGCATGCGCCCGACGATCTTCCAAAGGTAGAACGCGTCCTTTTCCTCCTCGGCGGTGAGCTGCCAGCCCATGCGCCGCAGGCCAGCGTATGGAATGTAGGTGAAGTCGAACCAGGTACGCAGCATATCGAACTCACTAATCGGGGCGCCATAGTGGGAATAGTCCAGCCCCTTGCGGTTATGCACGCGGCGCACGTGAGCGTGAATAGCACGCACCATGCCGGTGTGGATAAAACCCTCACCACCCGGCTGTAGCGCATCCGGCAGGTAGAGCGAATAGGTCCAGTTGGTGGTGTAGGCGAGGCGCTTTACGGCGCCATCGGTAAGCTCGCCTGTGTTGACCAACAGGTCCGCAATTGCCGGAGTGGCATAAGTGTGAACCAGGGATCCTGGGCCTAGCGCCAGACCATGGCTCAACGGCGGGATGGAGAGATAGGTGCGGCGGCCGCGCTCTAGCTGCTCGGCATCCAATCCATCAAGAGGCTTGGTCATATCCTCAATAAGAGCAGCGACTTCCGGAAAGGTGTTCTCATCCGCAGTGCCGCGGGCAAGGGCCTCGCGCAGATTGGGCATGATCTCCTTGACGGTATGACCGCTGGTAAACAATGCGTCCGCTACTGGGTCCATTGCCCAGAAGGCTTCTTGGAAGCGATCGGCGCGGGCCTTGCCGTACTGGGCCACGAATTCTTCGCGGTTGCCGCGGCCGGCAGGCCATTCCTCAACGGTGGTCAGTGGTGCTGGTGCGTTCATGGGGATTGCTCCTATTCGTAGGTTGTGTGGTGATTGGGGTGCTTGCGCGGTTAGCTGCGGGCTTCTTTAGAGTCATCGTGCAGCGTGTAGTCCGACTTAGTGTCCGGCTCATTCTTGGCGATGTAATCCTTGATGACCTCCGTAACAGCGGACCATGGCGGCTTGCCATTATTGGCGCGTTTGATTTTGGCCTTTTGGGCACCAGGAAGTTTGTCCCGCAAACGGGCAACTCGGGCTTCGGCCTTAGCTGCAGATTTGAATGCGATACCCCAAGGCTTGAAGTTGATCTTTTCCCAGCGCGTGCCTTGCACCATGAATTTGGTATCTTTGTCCCCGCAAATGGTCGACAGCGCGCCTAAAGCAACGTGCGGCACGAGCGGGTGGAGCGTTTCCAAAATGGACATCAACGCCGTAGCCACACGCTCGTGATAGGAGGAGGAATAGCCACCGTTGCCATAAACGTAGTCCGTCATCTTGCGCATTTCATCGCCAGTTTTGGGGATAAGGCGTTCTTCCGCGCCCATCATGTAGAGGATGTAGCCCCAGTATTGGGCCACATCATCCCATTCCTGACCGGTGTGGGGACGACCAAAGAACTCGTCGATGGCTAGAGGCATGAGTCCGAACCAGCCTTCACCGGAAACGAGGAAACTCGAGCCAATCGGCCGACCAAACTCGTTATAGTGCTCTGGCCCCCACATCTTTTCTAGACCGCGGTTAGCCTGCGCGTGCAGCAGTCGCACGCAGACGGCCGCCTTGCGGCCCTCCCCGAAACGCTCGAAGACGTTCTTCTTTCCTAGGTCCACAAAGAATTGGGCTGTTTCAATAAAGCGTTGCATGGCTTGGAACTCAAACATGCCGGTTTCACCCGTTGCTGCGGAAGTACGATCTTCCAGGGTGGTAGCCCAGTAAGCAAACGCAATGGCAAGGACCTCCGCGGTCCGCGTGACGTTGTAATAGGCCACACGCCCGCGTTCTGCCGCTTCCAAGTCCAACCACTCTGGAATGCGGTCTACTTCTTTGAAAAACTCGACTAGCTCTGGGGCAGGGTCTTGCACCGTATCAATGCCATGGTTGAGCGCCTGCTCAAACTTGGCGCGCGATTCCTTTGCACCATCGCGGCGGAAAGCTTGAGCGAGCTTCTCACCAGTCTCATCGGTCTGCCACATGTGGTCATCCAAAAGGCGGGTCTGCAGCGTACCGTAGCCCTCCCAAGAATCTTCCACCGTGTGCCAGCCATCAAACATGTTATGGCGCAGGGTGGACCAGCTGGGGCTTGCGGTACGGCGATGGGGCGCCGGCCGCAGCGGCATACCCTCGCGGTAAAAATAGCGGAAATCCTCATATGGGTTTGCGGACATCGGCAGGATCTCTGGCTGGCCTGCTGCTGTCTCCGGGGGCTTGGTGGGAGCGGACATCATTCCTCCTTTTATCTATGCGTTTCCCGTTATCGGTAATCTCTTAGCGTTTGGCTTCCTTAGAGTCATCGTGCAGCGTCCAGGCCACTGTGACGTCTGGTTCGTTGTTTTTGATGTATTCCTCTACCTCTTCCAAGGCGTTGGTCCACGGCGGACGCCCCTGGGTAGCTTTTCGCTTTTTGTATTCCTCAGCGTCCGGCTGCTCATCAGCTTCACGCGCTTCCTTCGCCTCCGCACGTGCCTTCTCTTCGAATTCCTTCGCAGCCTCAGTGAAGTCCAAGTCTGCCCAGCGAGTGCCTTCCACCATGAACTTGGTATCTTCTGGGCCCACTAGCGTGGCTAGAGATCCGAGCATCTCCAGTGGAAGGTCAGGGTCCATCTGTTCCACGATGGACATCAACGCGGTGGCTACACGTTGGTGGTAGGCCGAAGAGCGGCCACCATTGGCGTAAATAAAGTCCGTCATTTTGCGCATATCATCGCCATTTTTCGGAATGATGCGATGCTCAGCGCCCATCATATGCAGCACGTAAGCCCAATACTGCGCCACATCATCCCAATCGCGGCCAGAATGCGGACGCCCAAAAAGCTCGTCGATAGCTAGTGGCATGAGGGCGAACCAGCCTTCTCCAGAGACTAAGAAACTAGAGCCGATGGGCCGGCCAAACTCGTTATAGTGTTCGGGCCCCCAAAGCTTTTCCAAACCACGGTTGGCTTGTGCATGCAGCAGCCGGACGTGGACGGCTGCCTTTCGTCCCTCACCAAAGCGGTCAAAAACGTCTTGCTTACCCAAATCCACAAAGAATTTGGAAGTCTCGAGCGCACGCTGCATTGCCTTGAACTCGAACATCCCAGTTTCGCCTGTAGCCGCCGAAGTACGGTCCTCCATGGTGGTAGCCCAGTAACCGAAGTTGAAGGTCAAAAAATCTGCACTTGGGGTGGCGTTGTAATAAGCAACGCGACCGCGCTCAGCTGCTTCCAAATCGATCCAATCAGGAATGGTGTCCACCGCTTTAAAGAACTCTAAGAGCTCTGGCGAAGGACTCTTAACGGTCTCGATGCCATGGTTTAGTGCCTGCTCAAAGTTGGCGCGCGATTCCTTTGCACCATCGCGGCGAAACGATTCCGCGAGCGCTGCGCCTTGTTCATCGGTTTGCCACATATGGTCATCCAGCAAACGGGTTTGCGGGGTGTCGTAGCCGGACCAATCATCGTGGACGGTATGCCACTTATCAAAGAGGTTATGCCGGAGTGTGGACCAGCCAGGCTTGTCTACACGACGCTTGGGCGCTGGCCGCAGCGGCATACCCTCGCGGTAAAAATAGCGGAAGTCCTCATATGGGTTTGCGGACATCGGCAGGACCTCTGGCTGGCCTGCCGCTGTCTCCGGGGGCTTGGTGGGAGCGGACATAGTGCTCATTCACTTTCTCTCAACAGTGTTTCATGACACATCGTTCAACAATGTGTGTTGTAGATCACCCTTCCTTGGGTAATAGTCATCCTATAGACGGCCAGATCCCCATGCAATGAAAACTGAGGACAGCTCAGGGTGCAGCCTTCACTGGGGGTTACTAAAGTTCACCCACCAGACACAAAACAGAGCAGCTAGCACGGGAAACATTCACGCGACCCCGATTGATGAAAGCGTCCAAATTGGAATAATGCCCCACCCATGTGGGTGCATTAAGGGTGAGTAGGGCACCAGATATCGCGAATTTTTAGTGATTTGTACCTCATACAATTGTTAATATGACTGTAATTACATACAGGAGGCGCTTTATGAGCCACGCGGTGAAAGTCCATGAACGTTCTTGAGCTCGCCTGAAGCGACCGTTTGATTCCCTGATGGTTGAAAGGACACCTCAGCTATGAACAAGTTAGGCCATGCTTCTACTCCAGAAACCTTCAGTCCGGCCAGGACACTTCCTGCGCACTGTGATGACGCAAGTGACGGATCTGGATCGGCAGATTCAACTGAGAAAGAAAAGCGACTACTGCGCGCGAAGGTCTGCGCTGTCACCGCAGTAGCAGAAGACTTAGCTGTGCTGGAATTCCGCTTACCGGGCGGCGCGGCGCTTCCGGAGTACTCCCCTGGGTGTCATGTAGACGTCACGCTCACCGGCCCAAATGGTACGCAGTTGGTGCGACAGTATTCTATTTTCGATCTCTCCTCCCCCACTGACGTCCATGCGGAAGGCCAAGCCGCACGGACATATGGCATCGCAGTCAAGAAGGAAGAAAACTCACGCGGCGGTTCTACCGCGATGCTGCGGCTGCGCGCTGGCGATGACCTCCTTGTTTCAAAGGCACATAATAACTTTGAACTGGTTTCCGGCGCCGGCTACTACGTTTTAGTTGGTGCTGGGGTGGGAATCGCCCCCATGCTCTCTATGGCCCAGCACCTCCAGCAGCAACGCACCCCGTTTATGGTGCTTTATTTTGCCACCAGCCAAGAGCGCGCCGTCTTACGCGATAGGTTGCGGGAAGCGTGCGGCGATAGCCTCATTGAGATCTTTGGTGAGCCACGAACACGGCAAGAAGAGATTTACCGCCACCTTCTAGCCCAAGCTCCGGCGCGCACCGTATTTTACGTGTGCGGGCCGCAAGGGTTCATGTCGAATGCACAAAGCATCGTGAGAGACTACTTGCCGCGTGAAGATTTCCACTGGGAGAATTTCCACCCAGACCAAGAAGCACTGACTGGCCAGAAGAATGCAGGCGCGGGAGATGGTGCTTTCCGCGTGGAATACTGCGGTGAGGAGCTCAACATACCAGCCGATAAGACAGTGCTTGAAGTTCTAGAAGAGGCAGATCTTCCTGTTATGTCGCGTTGTCTAGAAGGAACCTGTAGCACTTGCATTATGAAGGTGGTGGAAGGCGAACCAGACCATCGCGATTCGGTCTATAACGACAAAATGTATGACGAGGGCGCCTTCGCGCCCTGTGTCTCACGAGCACTTAGTCCCAAGCTCGTGCTCGAGCGTTGGCGAGGTTAGTCGGGAAGGCAGTGCTGCGCCGCCTACAACGAGCGCACCATCACGACGCCGATAATGACCAGGGCAAGGCCTACCACGCGGTGAACCGGCGGAAGACCGCGGTGCGCGTTTCCCCATCCCAGTGATTCCACTACTTGGCCGCAGATAATGGAACCCACTAGCGAGCCAATCACGGTGGTACCGGTGCCTAGGATGGGTGAAAGCGTCGCGCCGCCAACGACGAAGAGGGCACCTAGGACACCACCACCCCACATCCACCACGGGCCCGGCGCGATACCGGTGAGCAATGCACGGCGCGGCGCGCGAAGTATGAGAGAAAGCACGGCGAGCAAGAGTACGCCGACGGCTAAAGAAATCTCACTGGCGGGCATGGGGCTTTCCAGCGCGCGGCCCAGGTAACCATTTACTGCGGTTTGAGTAGCAGATCCCATACCGATGAGTACGCCGAAAAGGCGCCACAGCCATAGTTGCAGGCCGCTGGCCGTAGCATGGGTGGAGTTGCGGCGGCCTATTTCTAATACCAAAGCGATACCGGCCAACACCACGGCCGCGCCAAGAATGCGTAAGGGCCCCACCGCGACATGTGGAGAATGGAAGAGCCCGGTGACATCGCATAGCAAGCCCATCGTCACTTGGCCGAGGATTGGCAATATGACGGTTTCCACGCTGCCGATACGCGGGAAAAGTAAGATATTTCCCACGATGAAGGAGACTCCCATAAAACCGCCGAGCCACACCCACCATGGCTGTTGCGCGGCAGTGGCCACATCCGGGATGAGATGACCAGTAAGTATAAAGGCAATAACCGCCGAGACAGCAAGCCCGATAATAAAGGAATAGAACCCAGCCACAATAGGCGAGCCTATGCTTTCCCGGAACCTAGTATTAATGGCTGTTTGTATTGGCACGATAGCGCCGACCAGCATGGCGGCGATAACCAACATTGCTCGTCCTTTCACTATGGGAGCCCATGTGTGGGGCTAGGCGTGGGGTGGGAGTGGGGAGGCGGCTAGGAGGCATCGGCAAGCAGGCCACTCCCCTGCCCCATGCGCGAACGCCAAAAGTGCAGGCCCGGATATTGGGTCCTGCACTTCAGGCTCGGCGTTCTAATTTCCGGCGTGATAGCTATCCATCCGCTGGGATGGAATCGGTGCCTTCCAACAGCTTGGCTACGTAACCGGTATTGAACTCACCGCTGCGGAATTTGTCGCTATCTAGGAGCATGGCCTGAAATGGTGCGGTAGTGACTACGCCCTCTACTTCCAGCTCATTGATGGCGCGCAACATGCGGTCGATGGCTTCATCGCGGTCATCAGCCCAGACGATGAGCTTGCCCACCATGGAGTCATAGAACGGAGGGATAGTGTAGCCCGTCTCAATATGGGTATCCATGCGCACGCCGAAGCCGCCCGGTGCGCGGTAGTGCTCAATCTTGCCGGGACGCGGGGCGAAGTTCTGGTTCGGATCCTCGGCGTTGATGCGGCACTCGATGGCGTGACCACGGATCTCAATATCATCTTGCGTAATGGAGAGCTTTTGCCCCGAGGCAATGCGCAGCTGCTCTTTGATGAGGTCCACGCCGGTAATCATCTCGGTAACGGGGTGCTCAACCTGGATACGGGTATTCATCTCAATGAAGTAATACTTGTTTTCCGTATTATCGAAGACGAACTCGATAGTGCCGGCGTTTTTGTACTTCACTTCCTTGCACAGGTTTACGGCTGCTTCTTGCATGCCGGCGCGCAGCTCTTCTGTAAGGACTGGGGAGGGGCCTTCCTCGATGAGCTTTTGGTTGCGGCGCTGGGAGGTGCAGTCGCGCTCGCCTAAGGCAACGACGTTTTCGCCATCTGAAAGTACCTGGATCTCAATGTGGCGGATATCGGTGAGGTAGCGCTCGATATAGACCGAGGGGTCATTGAACGCGGATTCGGCCTCGTTCATGATCTCATTGAGGTCTTTTTCCAGCGTATCCTCGGATTCCACCACGCGCATTCCGCGCCCGCCGCCGCCGGCGGCGGCTTTAATCAGAAGTGGGAAGCCGGTATTGCGTGCGACTTCCATGGCCTCATCGATTTCGGTGACCACGCCATCGGATCCTGGGACAGTAGGCACACCGGCGGCTTGGGCGATGCGCTTGGCTTCAATCTTGTCACCCATCAAGCCGATGTGTTCGGCTGAGGGGCCAACGAAGCCGATGTTTTCTTCTTCCACCATGCGTACAAAGTCTGGCTTTTCGGACAAGAAGCCATAACCGGGGTGGATGGCATCGGCCTTGAAGGCCATGGCGGCAGAGACGATGAGCTCGGGGCTGTTATAGCTCTTGGCCGCATTCGCAGGTCCGATACATACTGCTTTATCCGCCAATTTGACCGGTAAAGAGTCCTTATCGCCCTCGGAGTAGACTAGGATGGATTTGATCCCCAACTCCTTACAGGCGCGGATGACGCGCAGGGCGATCTCACCGCGGTTGGCAATGAGGACGCTATCTAAAAGATCTGACATGTTTTCCTCCAGATCGTTGTGTAAGGGAACAGGTTTACTTCGGGTCGATGACCATAAGCGGCTGGCCGTGTTCGACGGCTTCTTCGTTATCCACAAGGATTTCCTTAACGGTGCCGGCGACCTTGGACTCGATATTGTTCATCAACTTCATGACCTCAACGATGCACAGGACCTGGCCGACCTCGACTTCGTCGCCAACCTTGACGAAAGGATCCGCGCCCGGCTTCGGGGAGGCATAGAAAGTACCCACCATCGGTGCGGTGACGGTCTCGCCCTCGGCGGCAGGAGCGCCCGATTCCCTAGGCTCGTCCTTCGGTGCTTCTTCCTTCGCAGCGGGAGCAGGCGCTGTCTCTTCCTGAGCAGGCGCCTGCTGCGCTGGCGCTGCCGGTGCTGCTTCTGGGCTAGCCGCAGACTGAGCTGCAGCTGGAGCCGGGGCCGGACGGTTCAGGCCACCTGGAGTGCGGGACATGGCGAGTTCGATATCGCCGTACTTGATCTGCAGCTCTTGGATGTCATCGGACAGGTTTGCCCACTTCAGGAGGGACTTCAGGTCTTGCAGGTTGGTGGTATCAGTCATGGTTACTTTTCTCCTTTGGTGAGGTTGATTTCCAAATCGGAAGTCTTGAGGTGGAAGTCGGTGGTATCGGAAGAGTTATAGATCTGCTGGACCAGGGAAGTAAGGACACCGCCTTTAACGCCCTCGCCCTCGCCGCCGCGACCTTCAGCGACAAAGCGCTTCATTTCATCGACCTGGCTTCCGGCGAACATGACGCGCAGCAACAAGGTGTCAATATCTTCATCTGGGTGGGCTTCTTTAAGTCCTGGCAGGACCGGCTTGAGCTCGGGGATTTCCTCTGTAATCTCGGAGGAACCATTTGCCAGAATCTTCTCCAGCACATCTGGATCCAGTGGGGCGAGCGGCTCGCCGTAATATCCGAGTGCGTACTTTTTAATCTCATTCGGAACGACGGAGTAACGGTCACCGGTCATCACATTCATCACGGCTTGAGTGCCCACAAACTGGGCAAAAGGCGTAATCATGATGGGATAAGCCAGCTCTTCGCGCACGCGAGCGACCTCATAGAGCAACTCTTCGAAGCGATCTCCCAAGCCAGCGGTTTCCAGCTGGGATTCGAAGTTGGTAAGCATGCCACCCGGCAACTGGTGCATATAGTGCAGGCCGTCGAATGCGCGGGGGACGCCTACCGGCTTATCCTCGGTATCTGCAATCTCTTGGATGCGATCGCTGGCCTTGGAAATGCGCTCATCATCCACGTTGACGGTATAGCCCAGCGCGCGCAGATCACGCACGAGCGCCTGGGTGGCGGGCTGTCCCGGGCCGTTGGCCAGTGGGGCGATGGAGGTGTGAATGGAGTCAACGCCTAACTCTGCGCCGAATAGATAGGTCAGTGGGGAAAGGCCCGTAAGGGAGTGTGTGTGAACCTCCAGCGGGACATCGCCGATAGAGCTGCGAATGGCGGGGATGAGGGTCTTCATGCGATCCGGGGTGAGCAGGCCACCGGCATCTTTGAGCATGATGCGGTCCACGTCAGTGCGCTCAAGGAGTTCTTCGGCCTTCTGCTTGTACAAGTCATCGGTGTGCACTGGGCTTAAGCAATAAGACAGCGCACCGAAGGTTTCTGCACCCAGCTCCTTGGCTAGCTTCAAGCCCTTGTCAATGTTGTCGATGTCATTGAGGCCGTCGAAGGAACCGATAACGCGAAAGCCGTTGGCATAGAGTCGCTCGGTCCAATTGAGGATGGCATCATCCGGGAGGAAATCGAAGGAGGCTAGGTTCTTGGAACGGATAAGGGCTCGGAACTTGGTACCCGGCGCAGCGTGCTCGTGGACGAGGCGTACACGCTCCCACGGATCTTCCTTGAGGTAGCGTACGGCCACGTCGAACTGGATGGGGGCGACAAGGTCAACGTGCTCGAACCCCGCATTGGTGATGTCATCCAGTAGGGACAGGATGTGGTCCGTGGTCATGCGGGTGGCCCAGATGCTCTGGTGCGCATCACGCAGGGTGGTATCGATGATTTTGATTTCGCGCTCGCTATCGGCTGGGCGTCCGCCCGCGGCCATGATTTCTGCGAGGCCTTCTGTGCTCAGTTCTTCAGGACTGAGAGCAGTCATAAATCCCTCCTTAGGGTGTGGCTCCGGCAAGACTCGGGTGGTTCAGGACTCATCCCTGGACGTCCGTGTCATGCATCACACACTACAACAGCGGGTACAAACTTTGGGCTGGAAGTTTCATTCGGAAAGCATTTTCCGGCCATTCCCCAAGCTCGCCACCATGGATTCTTTTACAAAACACCCCCATGTGGGGCCACTATGCGCACCTAAGTTCACTCTGCGAACGTTCGATCCAGGTGAAATTGACCCCCTGAAAGTGGCGGACGACATGGACTTTCTTTCCATCCCGCAACGAAAGTCACCACCGCACGGAGAGTAGTGAGTTAAATCCACTCACCGTTTTGGTGTGATCTGCGTAATATTTTCTTCAATCCCAGCCAACCTATCCCCAGGAGGAACCATGACTGCGACTGCCCCACCAAAAACCAGCACAGAAACTGCTTCGGGCGCCGGACCCGCATCTAAGACCGACGTTAAGTCACTCGGCGCCAGCCTTACTGGCCAGATCCTTGAGTGGTACGAATGGAGCTCCTATGCCGTCTTTGCTCCCTTCATTGCTACTGCAATGTTTAATAAAGGCGATTCCACCTCTGCCCTTTTGGCCACCTTCGGTGTTTTTGCCGTCGGCTTTTTGGTACGCCCACTCGGCGGCATCATCTTTGGACGCGTGGCCGATAAGCGCGGACGCAAAACCGTCCTGATGATCACCATCATCATGATGGCCGTCGCCTCTGCTCTCATTGGATTCATGCCCACCTATGAGCAAATCGGCATCTGGGCCTCCGTAGGGCTGCTGATCATCCGCGTCTTGCAAGGCTTTGCCCACGGTGGCGAATCCGCTGCGGCCAATAGCTACATTCCAGAAATCGCCCCCAACGCACACCGCGGCAAGTGGGGTTCGATGGTATATGTCTCCATCTTCGGCGGCTCCGTCATCGCCTACGTGTTAGGCGGGCTGATTTCCATTGTGCTAAACGACGACCAAATTGGCTCCTGGGGCTGGCGCATTCCCTTTTTCCTGTGCGCACTGTCTGCCTGCGTCGCTTTGTATCTGCGCCGCCACATGAAGGAGTCCGATCATTTCAAAGAGATCGATAGCTCCGAGCCGTCCGTGGAGTCCCTAGCGCGCCCGCCGCGCACTACGCCGCCTACATCCTCTTCCAACAGCCGACCCGCATGGGTCAATATCCTCTTGGTGGTAGGTATGGTCTCCGGAGTGACGGGGGCGCATTACACTTGGACGTCTTACGTATCGACCTACGCAATTAGCCACGAAGGGATGTCTACTCAAGGCGCTTACTGGACCACCGTGGTGGCACAGACCGCCGGCCTTATTGCCCTACCGCTCTGGGGTGGGCTTTCTGACAGAATAGGACGCAAACCTGTCATCTATATCTGTGCCGTTGGGATGGGTATACTCCAGATTCCACTAATGGCGCTCATTGATTCCCGCCCGTGGACCCTGCTCATTGCCTCTACGGTAGGTGTGGTTATCGTCGCCGCCGGCGGCGCGCTGCTGTCCTCGATCATGTCCGAGGTCTTCCCTACAGCCCAACGCACCCACAGCATCGGGTTGGCCTATTCGCTCTCTGTGGCCATCTTTGGCGGCACGGCGCCCTATATTTACCAATGGTTTGTCGCCCACGATTTAGCTTGGGCCTCAGGCTTCTATGTTGTAGCCCTGTGCGTCCTCACTCTTATCAGCATGTACATCCTGCCTGAGACAAAGGGAGTCGACCTGCGCGACGTGAAATAGACTATCCCCCGCCATTGGCTGGGTCGAGGACCTACCTCTTCGACCCAGCCCTTCTTCTGCCCTTTGTGCCGTTCAAACGGACTCAGCCAAAGGAATACAGGCAGCACTAAGCAATAAAGAAACCCGCTCTCCGAGACGTCGGAAAGCGGGTATAAACGTATGCACTACTGTAGGGCTACCTTGAAGGGGGCATCAGTAACCTCGCGGATAGATTCCTCGGTCTCCCCTTCCGCGACTTGGACCAGAGAAAGGCCCTCTAACTCGTCTACGCGGAATACAGCGCGATCCGTAATAATAAGGTCCACACAGCGCGCGCCGGTAAGCGGTAGCTGACATTCAGAAAGAATCTTTGACTTACCGTGCTTGGACACATGCTGCATCATAACCACGATGCGCTTAGCTCCATGCACCAAATCCATGGCGCCGCCCATGCCCTTGACCATCTTGCCCGGAATCATCCAATTGGCAAGGTCCCCGAATTGGGAGACCTCCATCGCCCCCAGCACCGCAACATCGATAGCGCGAGAGCGAATCATGCCAAAGGACTCGGACGAAGAGAAAAAGGAGGCACCTGCGGCTGCAGTGATGGTTTCTTTGCCGGCATTAATAAGCTCTGGATCCACCTCATCATCGGCCGGGTACGGCCCCACGCCTAAGATGCCGTTCTCGGAGTGCAATACCACCTCGAGTCCTTCCGGCAAAAATCCGGGAATGCGAGTGGGCATGCCGATGCCTAGGTTGACGTAGTCACCGTTATTAAGCTCTTGCGCGGCACGTGCGGCCATTTCTTCTCGTGACCAGGTCATTATTTACTCACCGTCCTAAATTCGATTCCGGTTTCTTGCTTGCCCACTTCCACAACGCGATCGACGTAAATGCCGGGAACATCCACTTCGGCCGGTGGAATGGCGTCTACTACTTCTTCAGCTTGGACAATGGTGATTGCGGCACAACGGGCAGCATCCGGATTGAAGTTTTGCGCGGTCTTGGCAAAGGCTAGGTTGCCGTAACGGTCAGCGCGTGCCGCGTGGACGAAGGCAAAGTCTGGGGTCAGCGCTTCTTCCAGCACATAGAGCTCACCATGAAACTCTCGAGTTTCCTTAGGCTTGGAGGTCTGCGCAATGGAGCCATCCCGGTTATAGCGGGTAGGAATTTCGCCTTCTGCTAGCGGGGTGCCCACGCCGGCTTTGGTATAGAACGCGGGGATACCAGCGCCGCCTGCGCGCATGCGCTCCGCCAAGGTGCCCTGCGGAGTGAACTCTACTGTGAGCTCACCCTCGAGGTATTGGCGGGCATATTCTTTATTAGTGCCCAAGTAAGAACCGATCGAACGAGAGATACGGTGATCTTTGAGCAAGAGCCCAAGGCCAAAGTCATCCGTACCAAGGTTATTGGAAATGATGGTGAGGTCCCCGGAACCGAGTTCACGCAGGGCGTCAATGAGACGCGCCGGAATGCCCACAAGTCCGAATCCGCCCACCGCAATGGAAGCACCGTCTGGGATATCCGCCACGGCTTTCTCTACTGATGAAATTACTTTCTCTAACATGGCCTCAGCCTACGTCTGGTTCACCCATTGCACAAGGGTTCACAATGCGAACAATTTGAGGTACACTCCAGAGACCTAGGACACTTACTCTAGATTTTGCATTGGAGGCCACACCTTGACCGATACCCCCACGGTGCAATCACTCGCCCGCGGACTGGCCGTATTGCACTCATTCAATGGCGATCGCCCACGCCAGTCCTTGACTCAAGTTGCCGAGGTCACAGGCTTAGCGCGCGCCACCGCCCGCCGATTTCTGCACACTTTGGTAGCGGAAGGCTACGCCCGCACGGATGGCGCCGAATTCTGGCTTACCCCACGCGTTTTGGAATTGGGCTATTCGTACCTTTCTAGCTTGGGACTCCCGGAAATCGCCCAACCCCATTTGAGGGAGTTATCCACAAAACTCGATGAGTCATGCTCCGTAAGCGTGCTGGACCGCGACACTGTGGTCTACGTTGCCCGTACCGCTGCACACCGCATCATGGCTACGAATATCACCATCGGTACTCGCTTTCCAGCCCACGCCACTTCGATGGGCCAAGTGCTGTTGGCGAACCTACCACCTGCTCAACTCGACGAGTTTCTAGCTCACACCGAGCTCGAACAAGTCACTTCACACACGCTAACTACACCGGACGAACTCCGCGCGCGATTAGCGGAAGTCCGCAATCGGGGTTGGGTCATCGTGGACCAGGAACTTGAGGTGGGCCTGCGTTCTATTGCCGCTCCCATCCGTGACGGCAATGGCCGCACTGTGGCCGCCATAAACGTTTCCACCCAAACTTCCGTGTACTCCACTGAGGACATCACCACTCGGCTTTTACCCCAACTACTTGAAACCTGCGAGGCCATCTCTCATGACCTTGCAACCACCAACCTTGCTTAAGGAGACATCACCATGAATGCCCATGACGTAGTCCTGTGCCACCCCAAGCGCACCCCAGTTGGCCGCTATGGCGGCGCGTTAAAATCTGTACCCGTCCAAGAACTTGCGAGCTTGGTAGTCAAGACCATCGTGGACGAATCCGGCATCGATCCTTCCGCCATCGATGACGTAATTTTGGGGCAAGGATCCCCCAACGGCGCAGCTCCAGCTCTCGGCCGAGTAGCCGCACTGGATGCTGGTTTGCCCGTCACCGTCCCCGGTATGCAGCTAGACCGCCGCTGTGGCTCCGGACTGCAAGCCATCGTTACTGCCGCCGCTCATGTCGCCACCGGTGCCGCCGAGGTCATCATCGCCGGTGGTGCCGAATCTATGTCCCGCACCGAATACACCGTTGACGCCGATGTTCGCTGGGGTGCAAAGGGCGGCAATATGATTTTCCGCGACCGCTTACAAGAAGCCCGTGAGACTGCCGGTGGAAAGAACCACCCCATTGCCGGCGGCATGATTGAAACAGCAGAAAATCTACGCCGCGAGTATTCCATCGACCGCGCCGAACAAGATGCGCTCGCGGTCCGCTCCCACCGCAACGCGGCTACGGCTCAAGAGCAGGCGCTTTTCGACGCCGAAATTGTCCCCGTCACCGTCCCCCAACGCAAGGGAGAGCCCATCGTTGTGGATAAAGACGAGCACATCCGCCCCGATTCTTCCGAAGAAAAGCTGGCCAAGCTACGCGCCGTAATGGGCAAGCAAGACGAGGATGCAACC
Source organism: Corynebacterium curieae (assembly GCF_027570035.1). Lineage (GTDB taxonomy): Bacteria > Actinomycetota > Actinomycetes > Mycobacteriales > Mycobacteriaceae > Corynebacterium > Corynebacterium curieae. The sequence goes on from NZ_JAKMUU010000001.1 coordinate 641,083, forward strand.
GTCACCGCGGGCAATGCCTCGGGGCAGAATGACGGCGCGGCCGCCGTATTGGTGACTACCCGCGAAAAGGCAGTGGAGCTCGGCCTTGAACCGATGGTTATTCTCAAGGGGTGGGCGCTGTCAGGTGTAGACCCTGAGCGCATGGGTATCGGCCCTGTCGACGCCACTCGCAAAGTTATGGAACGGTTGGATATCTCTTTTGCAGACCTAGACCTCATCGAGCTCAACGAGGCCTTTGCCGCCCAAGCTCTAGCAGTGCTCAAGGAATGGGACATCTCACCCGAGGACCCGCGCGTTAACCCTCATGGTTCCGGCATCTCGCTAGGCCACCCCGTAGGCGCCACCGGCGCGCGAATCGTGGTCACTGCCGCGCATCATCTGCACCGCACCGGCGGCAAGCGCGCGCTTGTCACGATGTGCATCGGTGGTGGACAAGGCCTAGCTGCCATTATCGAGGCAGCCTAAAGCACCAGCCCATTCCTTTGCAGTAGCACATAACCCAGCCGTTGTTTCATGCACGATCCAAGGCCTAAACGACAGAATGTGTTGTTTAGGCCTTCTAGACCGGTATGTCGTGGAAATGCACGGCCATTCAGGGGTAAGTAACAAGACGGGGATGCGGGAAATGCTCCTAGCTTTCGTCCGCATCCGTAAAAGCCCCCATTAGCCTATTAATGTTCACGGTTTCGCAACCTCCGCGCAAAGTCCTTCTTCTACCGTGGTTAGGTCACTTATCACCGTCTCTCACGAAGGACTTTTCATGCGCACTCGTGCTCTCGCCGTCGCTACCGCCATTGCCCTTGCCACAGAACCAGTGCCCGCGCTGGCGACTGATGGCGCCACCTACTACTCCACCAAGCAGCATTATGAGCCGCAGGGCTCTGATTACGCCTCAGCGCCGGAAGGCTTCCGCCAGATTTATACATCCACTGTGGACCGTCACGGCTCCCGCGGGCTGTCCGGGTTCAAGTACGACGACTTGGCGCAGCAGATGCTAACTTACGCCCAAAAGCATGATCAGCTCACCGAATTGGGTGAGAAGCTCATTCCCCAAGTCGAGGCAATGATCACCGTGAACAAGGAACTAGCCGGAGGCACCGGTCAGGAGGCCGGCTACGGCAACTTGACCGTGGTAGGACGGGAGGAGCTGCAGGGTATCGGCCAGCGCAATGCCCAGCGCAACGCCACGCTACTGAAGAACATCGACAAGGAAGGCCTAAAGGTTAAGTACATCTCCTCCGGCGAGGACCGCGCCAACGACTCTGGGTGGAACTTTGGCCAGGCGTGGCTGGAAAAAGAGCCAACGCTTGCAGACAACCTTGTGGACGGCATGAAGGACGGCCACGTCAACATTGAGACGCGCTCGGACCTTATGTACGCCCACAAGGACAAGCAAGCGCCGTCCTATGAGAAGTACTCCGAGTGGAAGGACTCAGATGTTCTGGAGGCCAAGGTGGATGAGGCCTATTCCAAGCCAGCCTCCCAGAAAGCGGCGCGCGGCCTACTGAGCAAGATCTTCACCGAAGACTTCATCGCCGGCCTCGAGGATGGCTCAATCAAATTTGTAGGGCGCGAGAACGACGAAAAAACGGTGGAGGGCATCGTGGATGCTGCCCTGCAGTTCTACAACCTCTACATCATCGCTCCAGCCTTGGCACACGAAGCAAAGGCGCCGGCCGAGGGCTGGATATTTGACCAGTATATGGATGATGCCAGCGGACCGACCTTTGCCTACCTGCTCGACGTAGAGGACTACTACCAGAAGGGACCGGCTATTGCGGGACAAACGGTGGCATACGACAACTACGAGCCACTGTTGAAGCACATGATCCAGGGCGTCAAGGACCGTGCTGCAGGCGGCGAGGTGGCGGCCGAGTACCGCTTCGGGCATGCGGAGACCATCATCCCGCTCGCCGCACTGCTCAAGCTTCCGGGCTCTGAGAATGGCACGCCAGCTAACGAGCTGTATTCCTGGGAAAACTCCGACTGGCGTGGAGACAAGGTCTCTCCCATGGGCGCGAACATCCAGTGGGATGCCTTCCAGAACGAGCGCGGAGACACCCTAGTGCGCATGCTCTATAACGAGAAAGAGATCGCCTTCCACGACGGTTGCGAGCCCATCGCTGAGGGCTCGACATTCTATACCATCGACGAGCTGGAGGCCTGCCTGCCGCTGGGGGCGACCTCGGATCACTCCAAGGCACGCATCGAGGTGCCAAAGCACTCGCAGGATTCAGACTCCAGTTCTTTGTCCTCAAACGCCTCAATCTGGGGCATCATCGCCGGGGTTATCGGTGCTATCACCCTAGCCGCGGGCGCGATGAGCGCTCACCTTCCGCAGATTCGGGCACTGGCCAAGCAATTCGGTATTCCGCTGCCATTCTAGAGCGGTGCGGGAACGGCCTAGCGCTTGGTCACATGCACGTCTACGCCGCCGAAGAGGCTGAAACAATTCACGATGATTTCTGGTGCGTCCACCGGCAGGTCATTCGGGTGGATGGCGCCATTCTCTACTTTGAGGTCGTGACCGCCAAAAAGCCCTAAACCACCCATGCGAACGCGGAAGCCTTCCGGAATGTAGACATCGGTGCCGCCGAAAAGACCCACGGCGTTGATGGTGGTAGTGCGGTTGCGCAGGGCAACGCCTGCTAGATCAATATCCACGCCACCGAAGATGCCCATGGCGGTAAGCTCATGGTCCACTGCCCCACCGTTGACCGTGGAGCCACCGAAAATTCCCAAGGCAAGGGACCGCGACTGGCCGGCCGAAGGCTGAACCTGTTTCATTGCCTGTTGCACTTTGGCAATGGCATTGGATTCTTGGTTGCCAGAATAAATGGCGGTGGACCCGCTTTGAGCACCAAAGAGAAGTACCTCTGGGTCTTCTACCAGGTCAGCCAGGGGCTCGAGAAGCTCGCCCCGGGTCGTAGCGTTTACACACGCAGCCGAGCGATTTTCGAATTCATCGAAGTCAATCTGCCCAGCCGACAGCGCATCCCCCAGAATGTCTGCGGCCTTCATTCGATCCTGGTGATTACAGCGGATATCCAGCGGTTTCATGCTCGTTATTATATCCGCTATATCCACTATGCGCGCAGGCTATTCCTTGTTCTGGGCCGCCTTAGAGGTATCGACTTCCGGCAGAAAATCTTCCACGCGCTCGCCCACTCCGGTCAGCTCCGCAATGGCGGCGATGGCGCGCTGCGCGCCCTTACCATCGCCATAAGGGTTGACGGCATTGGCCATGGCTTGGAAAGCGGCGTCATCAGAAAGCAAGAGCTTAGCCTCTGCCACAATGAGCTCCCGGTTTGTGCCCACCAGCTTCACGGTGCCGGCAACGACGGCCTCGGGGCGCTCAGTGTTCTGGCGCATGACCAGAACTGGCTTACCCAATGCGGGAGCCTCTTCCTGGACTCCGCCGGAATCGGTCAGAATGATGGTCGCACGGTTTTGCAGCTGGGTGAACTGGTCATACGGCAGTGGATCGGTGATGATGATATTTGGCAGGTGCTCAACCTCCGGCAGGACTGCCTGGCGCACCTTCGGGTTCAAGTGCAACGGCAGGGCAAAGTTGATCTCTGGGTAAGCTTCCGCCAAGTCCTTAACTGCGCCACCGATTTCCTTCATAGCCTCGAGGTTTTCGCGGCGGTGGGTGGTAACAACAACGAGGCGCTTGTCCGAATCTGCGGCTTCCTGCAGAGCTGGGTCCTCAAATTTGGTGTCCCAGGATGCTGCCTCCAGCAGGGCATCGATGACGGTATTGCCGGTGACCACAATATCCTTGGAGCGCACGTTCTCGCGGCGTAGGTTTTCCATCGATCCCGCGGTAGGCGCCAAGTGCAACTCGGCTACTTGGCCGATGAGCTTGCGGTTGGCTTCCTCCGGGAACGGGGAGTGGATATCGCCGGTACGCAGGCCCGCTTCAAGGTGCACAATCTTCACTCCGCGGTGGAAGCCTGCAAGCGCTGCTGCCATAGCGGTAGAGGTATCTCCCTGGGAGATAATGACGTCCGGCTGTTCTTCTTCAATGATGGAATCCAAGCCCGCAATCGCGCGGGAGACGATCTCATTGAGGCCCTGGCCTGGTTTCATCAAACCCAGGTCATGCTTTGGGGTAATGCCAAACATGGTGTTGACCTGCTCCAGCATCTCCTTGTGCTGACCGGTAGAAACCGGGATGGATTCAAAGCGCTCATCATCATCCAGCGCCTTAATAACTGGGGCAACCTTAATGGCCTCTGGTCGGGTGCCATAAATGGTCATTACCTTGGGCTTAGTCATTAATCTCTTCCTATGCTTGAGTTGAATACTTTTTCATTGAATCATGGGCGGCGGAGCCATGCCCCCGTTTAGGACTAAGAGTTCGCTAGCTAGTAACGCTCACGCTGCCGTCTTGACCGATGGTGACCTTGGCCGCCATGGCGCGGGCCAGGTCAAGGCGCTGCCAAGAGCCTCCTTCTGCCTGCCAGTCCAGCGGGTTGCCGGCCGGGCGTGCGGTCTGGCGTAGCACCTCGGCGCGCTGGTCCCAGGTGAGTTCTGGATGGGATGCGGCAAGGAGGACTGGGGCGGCCTGTGGGACGACCATCGGAGCATCGGTGCGGTAGCGCGGCGCGAAATCATAGTCCATGAACTTCGAGTATTCCGCTACTGCATCCTGAGTGGAGCGGTAGTCGGTGCCCTCTTCCCTATCCTGGGCCACCAATTCTTCCACCGTCTTGCCGGTGCGCCATTTGAGCTCTTTGCGCACTTCCATCGAGGCTTGCCACAAGGCATTGCGCATGCGCTTATCGTTCAAGCGATCGGCTGCGGCGGCTTGGCCAGTCATGCGACCACCGATGACGTCCAGCGGGTAATGCACGCCTAAAACCACGCGGTGGTTGCCGGCCTCCGCGCCGCGCAGCATGAGCTGCGGGCCCACCTCCGGCAGCATGAAGGACATCAGCGTGGTAATCCACGTTGCCTGATTGGTATGTCCGGAGGGGAAGGCTGGTGAGGTGGGGTAGAGATTCTTGGAGCCGTCGTCAAAGCGCTTAATTGCCTGCGGCGCGCGCTGGTACGGGCGCTGATAGTTGAAGTAGTACTTCTCCGACATCGTGGAGTTGGCCAGCCCGCCCGCGCGGGCGGCGTAGCCATTGCCCAGGAGGTATTCGGTTTTGGGCAGGCGGTGCTCGGCCAAAGCGGCGCGGAAGGCATCTCCTAAGTTCTTGCCCATGGAATCGGACACGGCGTTGAGGACACTGGTGGAACTGGCCTTAGCATCGGACTGCGCGCGCCGGATAAGGGCTTGGTCTCCTGCTGCGGCGTTATTGATGGCCACGGCCTTGTCCATATTTTCTTGGCGGATTTCTGGCTGGGCCTTAATGTGATCAAAGAGCTGGACCACCTGCCAGTAGTTGCCAAATTGGTAGGAGGAGACATCGGATTCAAAGCCCGCGATATAGTCCGTGCTAAATGGCTCCGGAACAGGTGCACCGGGGTGCTGGACCGGTTGGGCGCCGGCAGTCTGCTGGGTAACGGGCTCGCGCAGCTGGGGTACGGATACGGGGAGGGCGGCGCTGGCAGCCGGTGCCAGCGCTACGGTCAGTCCGGTGGCGGCGCACAAGGCGAGCGCGCGGGTTGCGGGGCGAAGATTATTCCGATATTTCAACGTAGAAACCTTTAACTAGCATTAAATTCCCACGCATATTATCTAGTTAAAGTTAAGGGAAGGTGAACGCGACGCTAACCTCTCGTGCACACTACCGGGGTGGCGATTAGACCTTTACGGGTTATAGCTAGCAACCTTCGGGCCATATTGGGGCTTGATGAGCAGCCGCGGCGTCTGGGTGCTGGCTAGCGGATTCCGCGGAGATGCTCGCAGTAAAAAGCGCGGCCAGCGCCACTGCTGAGGCCGCCGAATCCCTGCGCTTGTTAATTTCCACGCACTTAAACTAGCGCGTATTTCCTGCCATGAAAAGAGTTAGTCCAAAGCGGGGCTAGGACCACCCCTTAACAGTGGCTAGCGGCGAGCAACGGGCCTTCACGGTAGGCTGGTGGGGAACTTTTACTCGCACTGGAATAAGGGGACACGCTAGATAATGATCCAATTCGTCTTCGGCGCCGCAGCAGGATACGTTTTTGGCACTAAAGCTGGCCGCAAGCGCTACCACCAGATTAAGGGCGCATACGAAAAGGCCGTCAACTCCCCCGTGACCAAGTCCGCTGTGACCTCCGCGCGCAAGGCGGTAGCTAACCGCCTCGACCCAGAACCACGCATGCGCGAGGTTCGTGATTTATCCGCCAAGCGCAAGGGTAAAGGCCGGTTGCGCGGATCGCAGGTGGATAATGCGGACCGCATTTATGAACCCGATGAGGACTAGGTAGATTTAGGTCTCGCCTCTCCCCCTTCCCCTCGGCGCGCAGCTGATTCTATTGCGCGCCGAGGGGAGATTTTTATGCTTGGGGAGGCGTGCCACGGAAGGCGCGGTCATTGAGTTCGCGGCGGGCCTGTTCGAGGGCGACGAGGTCGGCGAAGAGCGAGTTATAGCTGGCTTCATCATCGGACGGGCGCATGCGACCAAGACGAGCCTTGATCTGGGCGATTTGATCGCCCACCACGGTTTCTTGCAGGCGGGAAAGGACGGAGTCGGCGTATTTTTCGGGGCCGACGTCGGTAGGCAAAATTGCTTCTACGGCAAGTTCGGAGACGAAGTTGCGGCCGGTGAGATCCTGCATTTCGCCGGCTACTGCTGCGATCCATTCCACGGCTGGCATCGTCGCACCCTGGGCGGCGCCGCCGACGGCGGAAATGGCCTCGCGGACGAGGCGGTAGGCGTCGTTGGTATAGGCGTCGGCAGTAATGCCATCGAAGTACGAGCCCGCTACCTGCGGCATCTGCAAGGCCAGCTTGAGGGCCTCGCGCTGTGGCCACAGGTGGGTTTCCTTGGGGCTCGGCGGATGGATCATCGGCACGTCCTGCTGCGCCGGCTGTTGCTTCGCGTTGTCGAAGCGACGAATGGTGGGTTTTTCGGCCTTCTTGGGCTTGCGCGCCTCGGCGCGGACCTGCTGGAGGACCTCCTCCGGGTTGGGCCAGCCCACCCAGCCGGCAAGGCGGCGGGCGTACTCGCGCTGCAGGGGCTGATCGCGGATCTGCGCTACCACCGGCACTGCGCGGCGCAGGGCCTGCAAGCGGCCCTCCGCGGTGTCGATGCGGTACTCCGCAATGACGGATTGGATAACGAACTCGAACATGGGGATGCGGTCCGCAATGAGCTCGCGCACGGCGGCGTCGCCCTTCTGCAGGCGCAGATCGCACGGGTCCATGCCGTCTGGCGCCACGGAGACGAAGGACTGGCCGGTGAATTTCTGCTCGCCGTCGAAGGCCCGCATGGCGGCCTTCTGCCCTGCCTCATCGCCGTCGAAGGTATAGATGAGCTCGCCATTGAAGTAGGAATCATCCAGCATGAGGCGGCGCAGCACCTGCAGGTGCTCGCCGCCAAAGGCGGTGCCACACGATGCTACTGCGGTTTTCACACCGGCCGCATACATGGCCATGACGTCCGTATAGCCTTCCACCACCACAGCCTGGTGGTTATCGGCGATATTGCGCTTGGCCAGATCGAGGCCAAAGAGCACCTTGGACTTGTGATAGAGCATGGTGTCCGGGGTGTTCATGTATTTGCCGAGCTTGTCGTCGTCGAAAAGCTTGCGTGCGCCAAAGCCAATGACGTTGCCGGATAAGTCCTTGATAGGCCACAGCAGGCGGCGGTGGAAGCGGTCAATGGGGCCGCGCTTGCCCATCCTGGAAATGCCGGCGGCATCCAGCTCCTCGAAGGAAAAGCCCAAGCGCAACAGGTGCTTGGTGGCGGTATCCCAGCCTTCCGGCGCATAGCCGCACTCAAAGTCATAAATGACTTCCCTGGAAAAGCCGCGATCCAGCAGGAAATCGCGGGCCGTGGCCGCCTGCGGGGTCTCCAATTGCTGGCGGTAGAACTCGTGCGCCGCCTTATTCGCGGCGATAAGGCGCTGGCGCGTGCCGGGCTTCTCATTGCGCGCGCCCGTGGAACCGCCCTGGTAATTAATGTGGTAGCCAATCTTTTGCGCTACCGCTTCTACCGCCTCTGGGAAGGAGACCTGCTCCATTTCCATCAGGAAGCTAAAGACATCGCCACCCTTGCCGGTGGAAAAGCAGTGATAGTAGCCGCGCTGCGGGCGCACGTGGAAGGACGGGGTCTTTTCATCCTTGAAGGGGCTAAGCCCCTTGAGCGAATCGTGTCCGGCGGGTTTGAGCTGAACGTACTCGCCCACGATCTCTTCTAAAGGCGCGCGTTCACGGATAGCTTGGATGTCGCTGTCCGGAATTCTGCCTTTTGCCATGCGTACAGACTACCCCGCGCGCGGTGGGAATGTTCAAATAGCTGGGTGAGGATGGTGACGTGGCCTTGGGTTCACGGATTGGGCCGAAATTACCCTCCAATGGGGTGCATTCCGCACGGCTTTGCCTACCCCCGTGACGGGGGAATTTTTGGCCTTGCTAGCGCTTTGGGCTGATTTACGTTTTTACCGCTGCACCTGCAACAATAAAGGTATGCCCAAGTCCCACGCGTCCAAGAAATCGCTCCCGGTAGCCCTCGGCGGTCTTGCGCTCGCCGTCGTGGCAGGCTACTTCGGCTTCGACCTCGGCGGCGATGGTGATTCCTCTTCCGCTTCTTCTCCGTCCGAGTCCAATGGAGGGGCCGCGCTTGGCGACGCCGATACGTGCGAGATGTCTTCCCTCCCCGCCGAGGCCAAGGACACCGCCGACGATATCTTGGCCGGTGGCCCCTACGAATATCCCGATAATGACAACGCCCGCTTTGGCAACTACGAAGGGCGCTTGCCGCAGCAGGACAAGAATTACTACCGCGAATACACGGTAGAAACACCCGGCAGTAAGAACCGCGGCGCTCGCCGCATTATCACCGGCGGCGGCAGCGAGACCGACCCGGATGTGTGGTACTACACCGATGACCACTATGAAAGCTTCTGTTCTATCCCGGACGCGGAGGAGTAATAATGCAACGCATCCTCATTACTGAACACATCCGCACCCGCGCGGATTTCTTCAACGCTCTTGGCCGCACCCGCGGCTGCGAGGACTGCGGCCCACGCAACCTCGACGACCTTGCAGATTTCCTGCGCGAGCAACACACCACCGTCATCGTCGCGTCTCATATGGAACTCGCCGAGGAAGATTTGCAGGGCGTTGCCACTGTTTTGAAGGATCAGGGAGTGAAGTTGGTGCGCTAAGTGCTTTCTTAAACCAAGCGATAGTGGTGGGTGCGTAGATTAAAGGCCGGACCGAGGACGTGGGGTCCTCAGTTCGGCCTTTTCACGCTCACGTATCACAGATACGCTATTTGTCTAACGCCAGCGAAGATGCCATGCGAACTAGAGCCCGAGGGCGCGCTTTAGCTTCTGGATGGTCTCCGGGGCGAAGTAGTTCAGCAAGCCCGCGATAATCCCGGTAGCACCCGCGGCACCGATAAGGGCGCCAAAGATGGCAGGGAGCACGCGGTGGGAGCTTCCCTGGCTCGAGCTGGAACTGCTCGAAGAGGAATCAGAACTGGAGCTGCTGCCTGGGTTGTGGCTGCCGCCAGTTGCGGTAACTTCCACGACTCGAGAAGCTAGAGCTTGGTTTCCAGCGGAGTCTGTGACGGCGTAGGTCACCGAATAAGTGCCTGGCTTGGAGGTATCCACGCTGCCGATAACCTTCACCTTATCGGTGAGATCACCATCCTCCTTGTCCTTGGCGCTCACACCCTTGGTGAGATCAGCCTCTGCGCCCTGGGAGATGGTGAGCTTCTCACTGGGGACCACAAGCTCAGGAGCCGCGTTATCCGCAGTGTTTTCCTGCGCGGTGAAGACGCCGAACTGGCGGACGATGCCGCGCTTGTTGGCGTCCTTAGAAGAGGCGTCGGCAGTCGTGGCATACCAGCCGTAGGTCTCACCAGCCTTAAGGTCCTTGTAGATCGTGCTCGTAGGCCAGCCGGACTTGGCGGTGTCTTTACCAATTTCCTTGCCGGTATCGGTCAACGCAACCATGGAATTGGTCTCGAAATTGGTCTTGCGCGTCTTGAACTGGATGGGTACGCGGAATTCATCCTCGTGGCCGTTATAGCGCTGGCGGTCGTCGTACTCGGTGGCGTTGTGGTCATCCAGCAACGGTGAGTAAGTATCCACCACCATCTCATTGTTCTTCAGGTCAAACTGCAGCAGACGCAGGTAGCTGGAACCGAAGCGAAGGCCGGTATCGCCGTCGTACTTGCCCGTCTCAGTCAGACCCAGCTCATCGGAGCCCACCTCGTAGAACTGGTAGTCCGCCAGTAGCTCGGTCACGTGGTTATTGGTATGGCCTACATCCTTGCGGGTGACAATGGATACGCCGTGCTCGTGCCCCGCCAGGACCAAAGCAACGTTCGGGTTCTTCTTGATCACATTGTCATAAACCATCACGCCATCGTGGGAGAAGTCGGAGTTGCGGCCGTCAGGGCTATTGGATGGCTTGAGGTAAGCGTGGGTGAGCACGATGGCATTGCGCTCCGGGTACTGCTTGAGCACCTTATCGGCCCAGGCTGCCTCTTCTTCGGTGACATCATAGCCCAAGTGCAGGGCGATGAAGTCCATTCCGTTGGTGGTAAAGAGGTCATAGTGGTTGTCGTTATCGCCCTCAGCATAAGGGTGGTACGAAGCATCTTCCTTGGCCCAATTGCCCTTGCCCTGCTGTGCCTCGTAGCGCTCTGGGCCGAAGTACTCGTTGTACAGGTTGCCCGCACCAACATCTTCACCGCTGATGTTGTCGTGGTTGCCCGGAAGCACGCCATTGACCACACCTGCATCTTCCAAGTTCTTCTGTGCCTTGGACGCCACCTCGAATTCCTTTTTAGCGTTGGCACGGTCCTCGCCTGCTACGCGCCAGTTCTCAATGAGGTCGCCGGTGTGTGCAGAGTAAGCAATCTTGCGCTCTTCTGCGTTATCTGCAATCCACTTGGTAACTGCGGTATAGCCTTCCTCCCACTTCTTGCGTTCCTCGGCCGTGGCCTTCTCTACCGCGCCTTCGGAGAGGTACTGGGTATCGGTATGGTGCGCAATAGCAAAGTCATAGTCGTTGGCGTCTGCGAATTCCTCGTTGACGGGCTCATTGAGGTCATCGGCAAAAACGTCATAGCCCACCACCATGGTGTGGATGGTATCGCCATCGACAAAGTCATTGTTAACCTGCGCACTCAGGCTGACTTGATCGTCGGATACACCGCGAGACTCCGCAAGCTTTTCCCACGTAGAGGTCTTGGTATTCCACGCCATGAGGCGAACAGCACGCTTGGGATCTACTGCACCGGACCAGGCAAGGTCGTGGGTCTCCTTTTCTGCGTCCTTGATAGTTAGATCAAAGCGCTGGAATGGCATGTTCTCGGTAGAAGCAGACTTCTGTGCCTCTTCGTTGGACGGGGTCAAAGACTTCTCAAAGTCCTCGCCATCCTGATATTCAAAATCCAGCTCTTCCGGGATTTCATTAAAGGTTCCTTGGAAGCCGTTCTCCGCTACGCTGACATCGGCTTCGGTGAAGGTGGTTTCCACGTCCCCACCGCTCGGGTTTTCCGCGCGGGCCGAGATGGTTGCTCCGTTGCTGGTAGGAGTGGAATCGGTTCCGGCAGCACCCGGTAGGTTGCCGGAAGTGAAATCGATGGACTGCGAGATTTGGTTGCCAAAAACATCGTGGCCTTCAACCTCGATGACGTGGTTGCCTTCCTTCAGGCCAGTGCCGATCTCCTGCCCACGCTCAATCTCCTCACCATCCAGTGTGTAGGTGAGTTCACGGGAAATGAGAGCTTCATCATTTACCGCGACATCGAAGGATACCGGGCTGGTTAGGTGATCACCGGCGCTCGGGGTGGAGCTGGTGATCTCTGCCTTCTTGTCGGTGCTCAGGTTTGAGTCCTCATACAGTGCCGTCACGTCTTGTGCACTGAGCGGATCGGAGAAGACGCGTGCTTCACTAACCGCCACGTCCGAGTAGAACTGGGCGCTATTATTTGGGCCGGAATCAGCGCCAATCATCACTGCGGTGGAATTGCTCTTCGGCTTCTTGATATCACCGGTGGCGCCGGTGTTCTCGGCGACCTTCTCACCGTTGACGTAAAGCTCATTCTTGTGGCCATCGAATACGCCGACCGCGTGATACCACTGGCCCGGTTCCATCTTCTGTTGGGCCTTCTTATAACCGCCGTTGGCATTAACGGTAAAGGTCAGCTGGTCACCATAGATGACCATAGCCCAGCCACCGGCTTCCTTATTAGCGCACAGGCTCTTTTCGTTGCCGTCAAAGTCGCCGTCATAGCGGAAGACGCACTCCACGGTGAATCCGTCTTTGACTTGGTCAAACTTATCTCCGATATCAAAGCCGACAGCATCCTTGCGGCCGTCGAACTGAGCGACAGGGCGCTCGAGCACGCTGTCCTGTGCAACTGAAGGCGCACCGATGGTTAGCGGCTCGGTTTCGGAGGCGGAGTTGGTGATGGTCCCATTGTCGAGGGCCATATCGAAGATATCTGCTTGAGGCAGGGATTGAGCAGAAGCGAATGCGGGAGCCACTAGGCTCGAACCGGCCAGGCTGATGGAGGTAATCAGAGCGGCCTTATAAAAACGTCGTTGAGACACGAGAATTCCTTGATACTTAGTAAATGGGAGAGAGTTCGCGTCCAGTCATAGTGGAAGCGAATGGGACTAAGAGTAGGCCGGCTGATTTACGTAAAGTTGTCGGAATAGTTACGCCAAAATGAACGCGATTCAAATGTTTTTGGCTAGGAATTATTTCCCTTCTCCTTTTCAAGTTAGATCGCGGCTAAATACAGAGAAAAGGGTGAAAGAAACAGGGCAGTCAGGCTAAATAGCTACGCATTGTTTAGGCATAGAGATATGCCCGAGCTGAAACGGTGGCTCTCCAGTACGGTCATTCAAGCGCGATAGGACACTGAGTTCCTCGCAGACTTAGCCCAGTCCAGGCTTGTTCTAACTCAAAAACCCTGACAGCTCCGCGCTCCGGCGGGCCAGGCGCTCGAGCCGGGACTCGGTCATGGAGGCGATCTGGTCGATGATGGCGCGGTCGCGGGCGGCGTCGGTATCGGCCTGCTCCCACCACAGCCGGAAGGTGGCATCGAGGGAGCCGGGGGCGCCGGCTACGAGGTAGTCATAGACGCGGTAGATGCGCTCGCGCTGACGGTCTTGGCGCGCGAGGTGGGCGGGCTCGTCCATGACGTAGAGGACGGCGATGGTTTTGAGCAGCTTGACCTCGGCTTCGGCTTGCTTGGGTACGACGAGATCGCCATGCATACGGCCAAGGGTATTGGAGGCGATGAGATCGGCATTGGCCTCGCTGGTGGCGCCAACAGTCGCGCCGACGTAGCGGCCCACGAGCTCCGAGGTCATCTTTTTGAGGTTGGCATAGTCGCGCAAGGAATAGTCAAAGTCACCGATGGCGTTAATGACGCTTAAGTTGCGCAGACTATCGGCCGCCTCCAAGAGCTCATCAGCGGTGCCGCCGAAGGCCTTGGCGCCCTTTTCCGCCAGCTGGGCCAGCTCCACCAAATCCCACAGAACGTTCAAAGAGATGCGCTGGGAGATGATGCCATCTTCCACATCGTGCACGGAGTAGGCGATGTCATCGGACCAGTCCATGACCTGGGCTTCGATGCACTTGCGGTTATCGGTATGGCCCTCGCGCAGCCAGTCCAAAAGGTCCGCGTCCTCGTCATAGGCGCCGTACTTGCGGTTGGTGGTGCCATCGGGATTGGTCTTGGTCCAGGGGTATTTGCAGGCGCCGTCGAGGGCCGCGCGGGTGAGGTTGAGGCCAAAGCTCTGTGGCTGGCCGTGGGCATCGTCCACGATGACTTTGGGCTCCAGGCGGGTCAGGATGCGCAGGGTCTGGGCGTTGCCTTCGAAGCCGTTGAGGGCGACCTCGTTGAGCGCGTTCTCGCCGTTGTGCCCGTAGGGCGGGTGGCCGATGTCATGGGTAAGCCCGGCCATGTCACACAGATCGGGATCGAGGCCGAGCCCAGCACCAATGCTGCGCGCGATTTGGCCCACCTCCAGCGAGTGGGTAAGCCGGGTGCGCGGGGTATCGCCGTCACGCGGGCCGACGACCTGCGTTTTATCCGCTAGCCGGCGCAGCGCCGCCGAGTGCAGCACGCGGGCGCGATCGCGAGCAAAGACCCCGCGGTGTTCCTCCACATTGTGGAAGGCTGAGCCCTTCGGCTTTTCATCGGCCAGGCGGGCAAAGTCGGCGGCGGAATAAGAATAGGACACGGCCTAAAGTTTATTCCGCGAACTGGTCTTTTGGGTGAGCAACGTGGCCGCCTAGCCATTAACGGCCTGCGGACCTTTCACAAAGTTGCTGCCAATCGCAGCCGCTCCAACGACTACTACCAAGAATAGGATGAGGCCGGGAGGAACACTCGGGAAATGAAGGACAAGCTTATGCGCGATCTGGGAGTCCATATACGTGCTTAGAAGGCCGGCTGCCCCTAATGACAAAGCCACTGCAAAAGCCGAGGGTAGACAATTGGCTAGCTTCCTGTTTCTATGTGCTTCTCCAACTGAGACTCCTTGTTCCCAAATGGCCTTAGCAAAGCGAATGAGTCGACCTTGCTGCGCCAAGGCCTGTCCGAAGATGAGAACTGCTCCCCCAACAATTACGTAGGCAAACAACGGAATAAACTCGCTCGTACCCGTACCGTTTGGTCCGTAAAACAACGTTGAAGGTAGGTTTTCGGCCCATTGTTTAGCGCTTACGACTTCCATTTCTTGAGCATCGCTAAGTTCTATTTCCTTCGAAAATACAGCTACCGCATAGGTTCCGGCTTCTCTTTCGGTTCCTCCCCATTCGGAATCTAACTCAGAATTAAAAGTTTTATCCCATGGACGCATCCAAGTCTGATCGAAGGGCGATCGGGGTTGCTTCTCGGCTACTGGTTGGTCGTTGACCAAAGCATTTACTGTTTCATCCCGATCACCCACCAACGCAAAGACAGCACCCGTTTCCATGCTGGAAGGCTGAAGCTCTTTAGAGTCCTCGACAGCGGGCACCCAGCTAAGGACGCCTAGACAGTCTTCTGCGTAGGTCTGACAAATGCTCTCAGCATCCGCCGTATTACCCGTTTGTCCGGCCTTCGGCGCTCCTACGTACACGTCTTTTACGTTGTCAGCTAATGCTTGTCTAGCGGAGAAAAGTGCCGAATCATTCGTGATGAAAAGAATGATGGGAAGCATGACAAAAATGCAGGAGACCCGCAAAACGGTATTGGCGATAAATGACCGCGCGTATCGGACTCCCAGAATCGGAGGATTCCATCCTCTAAACTTCAGCGCGAAATACTCAACGATGTAAAGAGTAACTGCATATATGAATACAGAAGCAGCGCTAACCAGTAGAGGAACACAGTAGACAAAAATTAGCGGCCATTTACTAGCGGGCGTCGCGTGAGGCATTGCGACGAATCCGCTTAGCAACACGACAAATGCTGTTATCCCCAACGGATATCGGAGAAGTTCTGCAGCTCGCGGGTTACTTGGTATTGATTCTCTACGCGTTGGGCCTCGGCTTATGTCTTCCAAAGCTTTCGTTTCTTGCCGGAAGGGAATGAAGCTCAGAAGATTAATCATGCACCACGAAAATGGTGCTACGAGCAATGGTGAAGGAAGGCCCTGGGGAAATTCAATTCCAAACCCCGAATACAAAACCAAGAAGATTGGCTTCATCAACGCTGGAACCAGTATTGCACTAATGACCGCAAAGAAGGCATAAACAACGGTTAGTTCAAGGAATAGCACTCGGCGAATTCGTTTTAGTGGTAGCCCAAATAAGCGAAGAGCCTCATAGTGGTGGCGTCTACCCTCCACAACATGTCGAATACAGTACTTGAGGGCGACAGCAAAAGGGACTGTGGAGATGATAGCTGAATACATCAGCCCCATTGACATAGATTCCTCTACCTCGTCTGCAGCTACAGTCGAAACCAACAAGCTGACAAAGAAAATGAGCACAAACGATGTAGCGAGCAACGGTATACTCTCTATGAAAGTGCTTCTGCGGATCCTCGATTCCACAGTGCGAAAGTTCACCAGTTAACCTCCGATTTCCAAGACCCGATCAGCAAATTGCGCTAAGCGATCATCGTGGGAGACAACCAAAGCGATTGCACGGTTTTCCTTTACATAGCTATGCAGGTAGCGCAGTACGGAATATGCATTTTCCTCATCTAGCGCGCTCGTCGGTTCATCTGCCAATATAAGCTGTGGCATTTTAGACAGTGCTGTAGCGATGGCGGCACGTTGACGTTGCCCTCCTGACAGCTCATGCGGGAGGGCGCCACGATATTCGCTCATGCCCAGTTGAGCTAGGAGAGAAAGATTATCGTCCGAGGTTACATCGTCCCCACTCAACCCTTGAGCAAAGGAAAGATTCTCGTCGATGGTCAAGCACGGCACTACGCCGGAATCCTGAAACACGATTCCCATCGACTTTGCTCGAAACTTGTCTCTGCTTTGAGCAGAAGAGTTCCACAAATCATTTCCGAATAGGTCGACGGTCCCCGATGACGGCTTCTGGAGCCCAGAGATTACGCGGAGCAGTGTAGATTTGCCGGAACCTGAGGCCCCACGAATCCAAGTAAGTGTACCTGGCTCGTGCACGGAGTCGATAGAGAAGAGCGGTCTGCTTTTCCTACTTAATTTCACTGATAGGTCCTGCAGCTTAAGCACGCTCTCCTCCTGATGCTCCGTAGCATTTCAACGATCACCAAATAATGGCTGGGTGTTATTCCTCGGCTCCCCGTAAGTAAATAAGAAAATTCTCTTATTTTGAAAGGTATCGCCAGGGTACAGAGTATCATGAGGAATTTCTTAATTAAGCGATCAAAAGTTCTCTTCTTCCCGCTGGATCATCTGATGCCGCAGCTTCTGATTCGGGCGCAGCACCTGCTCCACGCGGTAGAAACCATTGCGCAGCGCCGCGGCACCGTGAGCGGGCAGCAGCCCGGCCATCAGCGCGTAGGCCACGCCACCGGTTTCGTGGGCAAGGTAGCGCCACCAGGGCTTAGAAAAGCGCGCGGCCGGGTAATAGGGCGTGCCGGACACGGTGGCCTTGATCCCCTCTTGGCGGGCGATGAGTGCGGTGCGCAGGCGGTGGAGAGGATCGGTGATGATGGTGGCGTCGGAAAGCGCGAAGGCTTCCTTGACCGCGCTAAGGGAGCTGCGGGTATCCATCCCCTCCTGCACCGCATGCACGGTTAGGTGGGGGAAGTGCTCGCGCAGGTAGGTGCGCCCGACGCCGGCCTCAGTAAATCTGTCCCCGGGCAGCTTGCCGCCCACGGTAATGACGTCCAGCCCCTCGGCCGTGGCTAGCTCACCGGCGTGGCGCAGGCGGCCGGCCAAAATGCGAGACGGGCGGCCGTCGTATTGGGCGGTTCCTAAAACAATTGCGTACCTCACTGCCCCATTACACTACCCGCACCGGGCTAGGTGGAGCCGGTAAAGTGGTGGGCATGAATTTGAGTGCACGTTTGGGCCGCGCGGCCATTGCCGCTTTCATTTTGGGCTGCACCTCCATCGGTGCGGGGTCTGCCTTCGCCGCCGAGACCACCACCGTGGCGCAGGGCACCGGTACGGCGACCCTCACGGAAAAGGTTACCGATGACGCAGGAGTATTAAGCACCCAAGAAAAGGCCGAGCTCAGGGAGAAGATTGGCCAGCTGCAAAAAGACGAGCACCGAACCCTTTTTGTCTACATCACCGATGAGTTGGGCACGGATCCGGAAACCTTTGCCGCAGCGGCGGTCAAGGACAAGGGACCGAATTCCGCGGTCTATGCGCTATCCATTAATGACCGCAAGATGGGCGTACAGACCGGCAATGCATGGCCCAAGGGCCGGTTGGATCAGATGTATGACGCCGCCTATGACAAGCTGGCCAGCGATGAGTACGGTGCTTCGGCCCTCGCCCTTGCCGACGCCGCCTTGGGCAACTCCCCCACCTCCAATTCCTCCGACTCCTCCGGCCTGGCGTGGTTAGGCGGTGGCGCGGCCGCCATCGTCGCCGCCGGAGGCGGAATCATGTACTACTCGCGCCGCAATACCAAGAAGAATAATGCGCAGACGCTGGAGTCCGCCCGCGAGATCGCCCCAGGCGATACCGATCAGCTGGGCCGCCTGCCGCTGGAAACCCTGGACCAACTGGCCCAGGAAGAACTGGTCTCTACCGATGAGTCCATCCGCCGCGGCAAAGAGGAGCTTAATATCGCGCTCTCCGAGTTCGGCCCAGAGCGCGTGCGCCCGTTTACCAAGGCCATGAACCACTCCACCTCTACCCTGCAAAAGGCCTTCCACCTGCGCCAGCGCCTGGATGATGCCGTGCCAGAGTCCCCGGCCGAGCGGCGCCAAATGCTGGTAGAAATCGTCTCCTCCTGCGGCCAGGCCGATGACGCCTTGGATGCGCAGGCCGAAGAGTTTGCCAAGATGCGCGATCTGCTCATCCATTCCGATGAGAAGCTGGATGAGCTCACCCAGCGCACCGTGGGACTGCGCGCCCGCCTTCCGGAGGCCGAGTCCACGCTGGCAGGATTGAAGGGCAATTATGACGAGAACGTGCTCTCCTCCATTGCCGATAACCCTGAGCTTGCCGCCGCTTCCCTCGATGAGGCCGAAAAGCTTTTAGACAAGGCCCGGAAGGTCCAAGAACAGCCGGCCGGCCAGCAAGGCCCGTTGGTGGGACTTATTCGCGATATCGAGCACGCCTGCGAGATGACCGATCGCCTCATTTCCGGCGTGGAAAACGCCGAGGAAAATATCGCCACCGCCCGCGGCAACCTCGAGTCCCTCATCGCCGAGGTCGAGGGGGAAATCGACGAGGCCCGCGAGCTCGAGCGCCAAGGCAAGGCTCAGGGAACCACCGCGAATTGGGACGCCCTCGAGGATCTCCTCGGCCGCGCCGGCACCACCGTCAACGAGGCCAAAGACCACGGCCAGCAGGATCCGCTGGGCCAGCACACCGCGCTGACCTCTATCGATACCCAGCTGGATGAGGCGCTCGACCGCGTGCGCGAGAAGACCTCCACGCACGCGCGCCAGCTGGATCTCTTCCGCCAACAGATTTCCGTGGCGGAATCCAATATCCAGGCCGCAGAGGATCTCATTTCCTCCCGCGGGCGCATCATTGGCTCGGGTGCGCGCACCGCGCTTGCCGACGCCAAACGCCTCCACGCCCAAGCCCTCCACACCGAACGCAGCGATATCCGCGCCGCGCTGCAGTCCTCCCGCGAGGCTGTGGCCGCGGCCCAGGCGGCGCTGCAGCGCGCCAAGGAGGACATCGACGAGCACCGCCGCCGTCAGCAGCGCCAGCAGATGGGCAATGCCGCCAATAACATCGTCACCGGCGTTGTCCTCGGCCAGATGCTCGGCGGTGGCCGCGGCTTCGGCGGCGGCTTCGGTGGAGGAAGCTTTGGCGGCGGAGACTTCGGAGGTGGCGGCGGAGGCGGCTTCCGCGGCGGCGCCTTCTAGCGACCCATCTGCCGCCCTAGCCCGGCTCGGGCGGCCCTGGGCCTAGGTGCGCAGGGTGCGCGGGGTGGCATCGAGAAGCGCGCAGGCGTAGCTCAAAAACATGGCGTCAAGCTCAGGCAGCTCGCCCACGCTCACGCGCAGTCCGTCGCCGGCCGGCGCGGTACTGGCAAGCTCGGCGCCGGTGCCGCGGGCCACGATGCGGCGCTCGCGGCGGAAGGGGTTGCGGCGCTCCAGCAGGTACTCGCGGTCTGCGCAGGTCGCACGCAGGCGAGTGACGGTGATTCCGGACTGGGAGACCGAGAACTCTTCGCCCGCTACGGTCTGCGCGCGCAGAAAGAACCGCGGGGAGGCGGAATCCAGTGAGGATTCCACAGAGAGGCGCTCGCCGGCCGCGGTGGCAAGCACGCCGTCACGCACGGAGGCGAGCTCGTTGCCGTCGGCGTCCGTAAGCGCGCTCGCGCGCCAGGTCCACTGCGCAGTCATTAGAAGATAAATAGCGCGGCGAGGGCAACGATGGACGCTAGGACCAAGGTGATGATCCAGGCCCAGGCTTTGCCTTGAGTGGTGGCATCCAGGATGACGCGGGTAAACCAGCTTAGGCCGGCGATTTCGGCGGTGGAAAGCCCCTCGGCATCGTGCTCGAATTCCAGGATGGCCTTGCGCACGCCGGAGTTGCGTGAGGAGAACTGCCCTACCTTTTCATTGTCAACGTCATCGATGATCCAGTCGCCGCTGTTTTCGTTGATGAAGGTAAACGTGCGGCCGTTGAGCGATGCTTCCAAGCGCTTATCGCGGCCGGGGCGGCCGGCGAGGCGGTAAATGGCGCCGTCGGCAAGCGTGGCAGAGGCGCCGAGATCACTGACCTCGGTGCGCCAGAAGTGGCCGTCCACCTCCGCGGAATGCTCCGAGAATACGCCCAGCTGCTCTGGGCCTTCCTCGGCCAAGAGCACGGGTTTTGCGCGGTCGGAGCGATCCCAGCTGGTGTAATGCATTTCTAGCACCCAATCAGGCGAGAGGCGAGGTAAGCCTCGAGGTCATCGAGCTTCACGCGCTCTTGCTCCATGGTGTCGCGCTCGCGCACGGTTACGGCATCGTCCTCGAGGGTGTCGAAGTCGAAGGTGACGCAGAACGGGGTGCCGATCTCATCCTGGCGGCGGTAGCGGCGGCCGATAGCACCAGAAACGTCAAAGTCCACGTTCCAGTAGGCGCGCAGCTTATCGGCCAGCTTGCGGGCCGGCTCGGAGAGCTCTTCCTTCTTCGACAGCGGCAGCACGGCCACCTTGATCGGTGCCAGGCGGCGGTCTAGGCGAAGGACCACGCGCTTATCGGTGCCGCCCTTGGCGTTGGGAGCTTCTTCCTCATCGTAGGCATCCACGAGGAAGGCCATCATGGAGCGACCCAGGCCGGCGGCTGGCTCAATGACGTACGGGATCCAGCGCTCGTCATTGGCCTGGTCATAGTAGGACAGGTCCTCGCCCGAGCCCTTGGCGTGCACGGACAGGTCATAGTCCGTGCGGTTGGCCACGCCTTCCAGCTCTCCCCACTTGGAGCCCTTGAAGCCGAAGGCGTACTCCACGTCCACGGTGCGCTTGGAGTAGTGGGAGAGCTTTTCCTTCGGGTGCTCGTATAGGCGCAGGTTTTCTTCCTTGATGCCTAGGTCCACGTACCAGTTATAGCGGTCATCAATCCAGTACTGGTGCCACTCTTCATCCTCGCCCGGCTTGACAAAGAACTCCATTTCCATCTGCTCGAACTCGCGGGTACGGAAGATGAAGTTGCCCGGGGTAACCTCGTTGCGGAAGGACTTACCAATGTTCGCAATGCCAAACGGCGGCTTCATGCGCGAGGAGGTCATCACGTTCTTGAAGTTGACGAAGATTCCCTGCGCGGTCTCTGGACGCAGGTAGTGCAGGCCCTGCTCATCGTCCACTGGGCCTAGGAAGGTCTTGAGCAGGCCGGAGAAGGCCTTTGGCTCGGTCCAATCGCCCGGCTGGCCGGTTTCTGGGTCATTGATATCTGCCAAGCCGTTTTCCGGCTCGTGGCCGTGCTTTTCCTCGTAGGCCTCAATGAGGTGGTCGGCACGGTAGCGCTTGCCGGTATGGCGGGATTCCACCAGCGGGTCAGAAAAGACCTCAACGTGTCCGGAAGACACCCAGACCTGGCGCGGCTGGATGACGGAGGTGTCCACGCCCACGACGTCTGCGCGAGACTGCACCATGTGGCGCCACCACTGGCGCTTGATGTTTTCCTTGAGCTCTACACCAAGAGGGCCGTAATCCCACGCGGAGCGGGAACCGCCGTAAATTTCACCTGCCTGGTAGACCAAGCCGCGGCGCTTACACAGGTTTACAACGGTATCGATGACGGATGCCATTAGTTTTCGGACTCCTCTGGTAGGGGACAGTCTTGACAATCTCGTTCAGTCTAACTCGAAGCGCCCAACCGTGGTGGGATTGGGGCATGAATTTAATTTGAAATATATCCGAGTTATTCAACGCATCGGGTAATATAAGAGTGACCGACAGGTAATAGGTATTGAATTGAAGGTGACTTTTCCCTATGACGACCACTGACACGGCCCTTAATAATTCCGCGGCCGCCGGCGTGATCGCTGCCCTCGATTCGCCCCTACGCATCGCAATCATCTCTCGCCTGGCCGAGCGCGATCACTTTGTGCACGAGCTCGTCAAGGCTACTGGCAAGTCCCAGCCACTCATCAGCCAGCACCTGCGCGTGCTCAAGCAGGCCGGCATCGTTGATTCCGAACGCAGCGGGCGCGAGGTTACGTACTCTCTCATTGCCCCGCAGGTTTTGGGCCTGCTTGCCGACGCCGCCAAGATCGCCTCCTAGACCCTCACCCTGCATATAAAGCCGCCGTGCTATGCGGTTGTTGAAAAAGAATTGATAAAATTGCGGTCATGGCTTTACACGACAGTATTCCCAAACTAGGCGCGCGCAATACCAAGCAGCGCACCGCGGTTGTTGAGGTGCTGCGGGACATGGAGAAATTTGCCTCCGCCAAGGAGATCTATCACGAGCTCCAAGAGCGGCAGGAAAAGGTGGGCCTGACCACCGTGTACCGCACCCTGCAATCCCTGACCGATATCGATGCGGTAGACGCGCTCCACATGCCCAACGGCGAAACCCTCTACCGCCACTGCGAGACCGATGCCCATCACCACCACTTGGTATGCACCAAGTGCGGCCGCACCGAGGAAATCGATGGCGGCCCCATTGAAAAGTGGGCCACCTCCGTGGCGAAGGATTACGGCTTCGAGCTCACCGGCCACGATGCCGAGGTCTTTGGCATCTGCAGCGACTGCGCCGCTTCCACTTAAACGCGCTCGCGCTTCCTCGCGAAGCCACTCCACTAACCTCAGACTCCAACTTCCAGAGCCTGAGGTTTTTCTTTGCTTACCACCGTGACAGTAAAGCCTCCTTTACAGTAAAGGTCCCTTGACATATAGTGTGTGTCAAGCACGCTTTACAAGCGCTTACTACAGGAGGTTCCTATGCAGACCACTCGCTTTGGCCGCCCTAAGTTCGGCGGCACGCAAACCAAGCTCATTACTTTGTCCGTGGCTGCAGGCGCGGACATCGCAGCGGCCGCCGGTGCCCTCATGGCCGCGTTTGTGCACGATGATTCACCCTGGCTAGCGTTTGCCGTGTACTCACTGTGCCTCCTGCCTGTTGCTATCTCCGCTAGCTGGCTTTTCATGGTGGATCGGTCCACCATCCGCGGAGCGACACCCGACCCAGAAAATTCCATCGAAGCCCACTGGTATTCCCAGGCTTCCGAAAACACCCTGCACGCCATTCTCATCGCCACAGGCGCATTGGGTATAGCCTCTTCCATCTGGGAATTCCAGGTTTCCGGCACCATGCTCACCATCATCTTGGGAGTATTTGTCAGCTGTACCTTTGGCATTAGCTACTTTGCCCACAAGCGGGCGGCGAGCTAAATCATGGACAACCGGCTAAAAGAGATTCGCGAGAGCCAAGATCTCTCGCAGCAGGGCTTAGCTACGGAGCTAGGTGTCTCGCGCCAAACGGTCCTCAGTATTGAAAAAGGGCGCTACGATCCTTCACTCCCCCTCGCATTTCAGATCGCGCGCCATTTTTCCTGCCGCATCGAGGATATTTTCATCCCCGAGAAATAATCACGCTGCGCGCTACTTTTTAACGCCGCCGAAGCGGCGGTCGCGCCGCGCGTATTCCTCAATGGCGGCGAAGAGATCCTCCGGAGTGAAGTCCGGGAAGAGCTTGTCCTGGTAAATCATCTCCGCGTACGCGGACTGCCACAGCAGGAAGTTAGAGGTGCGCTTCTCACCGGACGGGCGCAGGAAGAGGTCCACATCCGGCATGCCTGGGTCATAAAGGTGCTGCGTGATGGTCTCTTCCTTAATATCGCGCGGGTTAAGCTCGCCTGCGGCAACCTGCTTGGCGATGTCTCGGAAGCCATCTACCAACTCTGCCCTACCGCCATAGTTCACGCACATGGCCAAGGTCATCTTGGTATTGTCCTTGGTCAGCTCTTGGGCGGCCTCGAGCTCCTTAATAACCGAGCGCCACAAACGCGGGCGGCGGCCTGCCCACACCACGCGCACGCCGCGTTCATTGAGCCACTCACGCTGGCGGCGCAACACGTCGCGGTTAAATCCCATAAGGAAGCGGACCTCCTCCGGGCTGCGGCGCCAATTTTCCGTGGAAAACGCGTACGCGGAAAGGTAGGGAACGCCGGCGGCAAGGCAGGCATCGACGACGTCAAGGAGCACGGCTTCTCCGCGCCTATGCCCCTCGGTGCGCTTCATGCCCTTTTCTTGGGCCCAACGGCCGTTGCCATCCATGACCAGCGCAATGTGGCGCGGCATGAACTCGTCCGGAATATTCGGCGGGGTCAAAGTGCGGTTCGGGTCTGGCGTAATCACGGGCTATATTCTACTGCTCCATAACCTGCAATGCGGAAACATTGCGCTCCATATGCCATTGCAGGTGCGCCCGCGCCAAGCGGTGCCCCTCCTGCTTTTGTGCATTCGTGGGGTTCGTCGGATGGTTGTGCGCTAAAAGCCACAGGTGGTGCAAGGTTTCCGGGTCTACCTCGGCAGCGCCCGGCGGCCGGCATTCGTGGCACGCCGCCCCACCAACCGCCGGGTGAAAGGCGTGGTGCGGGCCCGGCCTGTTGCACTGTGCACAGTTAAAGAGGCTCGGCGCCCAGCCGGCATGCGCCATCGCCTGTAATAAGAAGGTATCCAACGCCATCGTTGGATCCGCCGTCTGCAACTGCGCAAAGGTAGCGATGACGGATTCGTAGAGATAAGGGTCATGGGCGGCGTCAGCAAAAGCAAGGCGCTCAGCCGATTCCAGGACCGCGCACGCGGCCGTATAGCGCTCATAATCCTCAATGAGGCGCGCGCCAAAATAGTCGACGGTATCCGCCTGGGAAATGGTAGCTAGGTTCTTGCCCACATATAGCTGGACGTCAAGGTTGACAAAGAGCTGCAGGCGCGAACCAAAGCGCGACTTTGCCCGGCGCACGCCTTTAGCCACCGCGCGCACGAGGCCATGATCGCGAGTGAGGAGGACGATGACGCGATCGGCCTCGCCAAAATCATAGGTGCGGATGACCACTGCGCGGTCACGATAGTTCTCGCGCATATCCGCTTAGAAACCGAGCCTGCCCAGCGACTTCGGATCCGACTGCCAGTTCTTTAACACCTTGATACGCAGGTCCAGGTACACGTTTTGGCCCAGCAGCTTAATAATCTCCTTGCGGGCATTGCCCACAATGCGGCGGAAGCGCAGGCCATCCTTGCCCTCAATGATGCGCTTTTGCCCCGGGCGCTCCAAGTACAAAATGGCGTGGATATCCAGCACGCCCTCACGAGTGCGCGACGGCAGCATCTCATCGACCTGCACCGCCACCGAGTGCGGCAGCTCCGCCTTCAAACCGGACAAGGCGGCCTCACGAATGAGTTCCTCGATGCGCTTTTCTTGGCCCTCATCGGTGATGTGATCATCCGGGTAGAACTTCGGGCCTTCTGGCAGGTGATCCACGATGACCTGCACGAGCTCATCCAATTGCATGCCCTCCTTGGAGGAGACCGGGATGACTACCGCATTCGGGTCATCCTGGGAAAGCAGCTCATGCAGGGCCAGAAGCTGCGCGCCTACTTGGTTCTTGCTGGCCTTATCCAGCTTGGTAACGATGCCGATGATCGGGGTCTTTGGCGCAATGGAGCGCACGTTTTCCAAGATCCAGCGGTCACCCGGGCCGATCTTTTCATCGGCCGGGATGGTCAGGCCAATAACGTCTACATCGGCGTAGGTGTCCTTGACTACCTCGTTGAGGCGCTCGCCCAACAGGGTGCGCGGCCGGTGCAGGCCCGGCGTATCTACGACGATGACCTGGGCATCATCGCGGTGCACCAAGCCGCGAATGGTGTGGCGGGTGGTCTCCGGCTGGTCCGCGGTAATCGCAATCTTCTGCCCCACCAGGGCATTAGTCAGCGTGGATTTGCCGGTATTCGGGCGTCCCACGAAGGATACGAAGCCCGAACGGAATCCCTCCGGGGTATCGGTGTACTGGGAATAATCAAGCGGGGCTGCCGTATTCTCGGCGCCTTCCAGCACGACATCATCAGGGTCTTCTGGCAGGCCCTCGAATGCCGCATCAAACTGTGCATCAAAATCAGAACTCATTACCCGCAATAATAGCCCACAGAGTCAAGATCTCCGATAAGTTCACGGCCAATTTCCACCAGTGCCACAGCCTTGAACTAATCTATGGAGAAACCTCTTCTCCCCAGCACACACCGTGCTCACTCTCCGAAAGGCCCCTTCATGCCCCGCAAGTCCCCTGCCTTAATTTTGGGCGCTGCACTTACTCTCATCCTCTCTGCATGCTCCTCGCCCGATTCTGAACCGTCCCCAGAGACGAGCACGAGTTCCTCCGCAACCTCTTCTTCCAGCACCTCCAGTTCTTCAACCACCACTTCTTCTACCACCAGCAGCGAAGAGAGCATGACCGAAGAACCTGCAGAAAGCGTTGCTCCTGAGCCGGAAACCCAACCCCAGGCTGCGGCAGCGGAGCCGGAGTTGCTGTATTGCGATCCGGGGAACCTCACCATTCTCGGAACTTTTTCGGATGGAACCCAAAAACCTACAGAGCTGTGTGACACACCCGCCCATCGCCGTTCCGCACGCGCTGAAGGCGTGTGCGGTAATCCGAACGGTCGATACGAATTCCCTGAGGAATATGCGGAGCTTTGCCACTATGATCCACCCGAGTATCAGCCGGATGAGGCGGACTGGCCAGATTCTCCGAACGAGTCAATGCCTGATTACGACTACTCTGAAACCGACGACTATTCAGGCGCTACCGAATCTGTATCTCCGGAGTACTAGAAGGCAGTATTCGCACGCACCAAAGCCCTGCACCCGTAGAAATGGGTGCAGGGCTTTGGTGGTGGATTAGCTTACTTAAACTCGTCCGGCAGCGGGCCGAGCTGCGGGCCGTCCGGGTAGTACTTCCAGCCGTCCTTGATGCGGACGTCGTCAGCCCAAGGCAGTTTGTACTCGCCCTTGGCCAAGTCCTCGACCCAGGTGAGATAGTTGTCGGTCTTGCCACCGGGGTAGCCCACGTACCCGCGGTTGCCCAGGTTGAAGATGTTGTTTTCTAGGCCCCAATTGATGCGGGCCTTGTCAGCCAGCTCTGGGAAGATTTCGGCGGTGACGATCTCGCCGGGATTGCGGTGGCCCTCAGAAATCATGTGGCCGTCGTAATTGCAGACGTTGCCTTCACCGAAGTAGTAGAAGGTGTTGTCGTAGCCAGCCAGGTTTACGGAGGCGGTGTACATCAGGTTTTGGAAAGCATTGGTCTTATTGGTCATGATCCACTGATCCTGGGTCTGCGTGGAGTAGCCAGAAATGCGGATATAGACATTGGCACCCTTGTATGCAGCCTCGCGTGCGAGCTCAGGGAACATGCCGTCGTGGCAAATGTTTACAGCGAGCTTGGAGCCCTTCGGGCCGTCGCAAACCGGCATGCCCAAATCGCCTGGGTACCAAGGTTCGATGGGAGTCCATGGCTGCAGCTTGCGGTAGTGCAGGGCGATTTCGCCGTCGGAGTTGATGATGATGGCGGTATTAAAGGGTGGCTTTCCTTCCTCATGGTTTGGCTCCATGATGGAAAAGACGCCCCAGACATCATTGTCCCTGCAGGCCTGCTTGAACTGGTCCACCTTTGGGTCATCGAGGCCGATGAGGAATTCATCATAGGACCAAATCTTGGTGTTGAGACCGGAGGAAGAATATTCCGGGAAGACAATAAGGTCGAGGTCTGGGTAGCCCGCCTTGGTGGAACCCACCATGCGGCAGATTTCGTCCACGCTGGCTTGGACGTCTTCTGGGGTATTGACCACTGGAACGGGGTACTGCATAAGGGCCATCAACAGGCCGTCGGGGGATGCGCTGATGCTGCCGGTGCTGGACATGGTGGGCTCCTATCGCAAAGTAGATAAAGTAGATGATGTGATGAGAGCCATACTACTGACATAGTGGTAGTACGTCACACTATTCATCCAAAGAAGCAGTCTCGTATGAGAGACTCACCGGAAGCCGCCGTTAATGGAAGAAAAGAGCCGAGCTGAAGGGAAGTTCTCAGCTCGGCTGAAACTCGATAGAGCTAGCAGATAGGGCTCGGGCGTGGGTTAAAGCTCCTCAGCGTGGAACTGCATGCGTGGGTGCGCGAACACGTCCTGGGATTGGATGAGTTGGAGCTCGGCAGTCTCTGCCTCGTAGGTGTTTTCCAGCAGGTCGTACACAGAAGAGGCGGTGCGGCGCAGGGACTCCTTGACGTCGCTGGTCTCGGTGTAGTGGCCGGTAAACAGGGCGGCGGTGACGTCGCCGGAGCCGTTGCGCTTGAACGGCAACAGCGGGGTGGACACGAGGAAGGCACGATCGCCGTCGACGGCAAGCATCTCAACCTGGTCGTCGGCAGTCTCGGGGCGCTTGACGGAGGTAACCAGAACGGTCTTCGGGCCGATCTCCTGCGCCTTCTTTACCGCGGCGAGGGTTTGCTCAAGGGTGCCGACCTCGGAATCGGTGAGGTAGCCCAGCTCGAATTGGTTCGGGGTGATGATATCGGCGACGGGCACGACGCGGTCGCGCAGCAGTGGCGGAATCTCATCAGAGACGAAGCAGCCGGACTTGGCATTGCCCATTACAGGATCGCAGGCGTAGAGGGCCTTGGGGTTGGCGGCCTTGATGCGGCGGACGGTTTCCACGATGGCGTCGGCAATGTCGGCGCCGCCTTGGTAGCCGGAAAGGATGGCGTCGATCTGCGGGAAGGCGCCGCGCTTTTCAATGCCATCGATGATGGAGGTGACGTCGCTGGCCGGAATCATCGGCCCGCCCCAGTCGCCGTAGCCGGTGTGGTTGGAAAAGTTCACCGTGTGGACCGGCCACACCTCATGGCCGGCGCGCTGCAAAGGAAAGACGGCCGCGGAGTTACCAACGTGGCCGTAGGTGACATGGGACTGGATGGAAAGGATAGTCATAGCTATCTATTGTGCTACGCCCGTCACCTACTGACAAAGGTGAGGCGGGTATTATTTTTCCACCTTGCCGCCATTTTCCAAAAGAAGCGGAAGCGAGACCTCATCCACCACGGATTCAATGACCTCGTCCGGCAAGGAACGGGTAAAGACTAAGTAGTGGAAGAAGATATCCGCCGTGGCAGAAATTTGACGCTCGGTGGGGTCTTTCCGGACGGCCTCTCCCCTGTCGCGGGCTCGGCTTAGCGCGGCGTCGATATACTTCACGGCCGGCAGGCCGGTGTTGCGCTGCGCCATATCTGCGAGGGCAGGCGTAGCTTCTGCCAAGATGCCGGCCACTACCGAGAAGCCGAATTCCTCAAATCGCCCCCGCAGGCGGCGGCCCAAGCGCTGGAGATCGCTGCGCAGGTCGGGGCCTTCTGGCTCGCCTAGGGTAAGGCTCGCGGTGTCCATGATGGCGCCAGCCACGAGCTCCGCGCGCGTGGCGTAACGGCGATAGACCACGGGCTTTGAGGTGTGCGCACGGGCCGCCACACCCTCAAAGGTCACCCCTTGGTATCCGCCGTGCGCAAGCTCTTCCAGGATGGCTTTGTGGATAGCCGCTTCAACTTCAGCAGCGCTACGACGTGCCATAACGCCCCTCCCTTTTAGATACGTTGCGTTTCTTGAAGATTAAGTTTAACATGTATCCCGTTGAAGAAACGAACCGTATCTAAAAAGATTGGATTGCCATGAAGAAAGCACACCGCGCTTGGCTGATGCCGCTCATCATCGCCGCGCTCTTCATCTCCATGTTTGCCCTGATGTTCGGCCCCATGATGAACATGAAGCCACACGACTTGCCCGTAGCAGCGGTCATGAATGATCAGGGAGTCGATACCCCCAAGGGTCACCAGGTCGCAGGCGAGAAGGTGCTAGACACCATGGATGAAAAATTCTCCGAATCCGGCGCACTCAAGATGGAGAAGGTAGAAGACGGCGAGTTCAATGCCAATGACTACTTCGCCGTCATCACCATCCCGGAGGACTTCACCAAGCAGATGTCTTCCCACCACGCCACGGTTGATTTCAAAGTCAACCAGGGAAAGAACCCTATGGCCGCCATGCAGCTACAACGGATGGTGACCAAGATTGATATGGGTGATTCCGGCGTGGTCCTCAAGCCGGACACCTATAACTCGATTGACCCGAAGCTGGGCTTTGCCGCGAATATGATTCCTACCGTCCTCATCATGATGACGATGGTGCCGTCCATTGTCGGCGGAAACCTGGCTTCTTCCAGCACCCGCCGGTGGCTGCAGCCACTGCTTGCCGCACTCGTTGCCATCTTTGTGGGCCTCGCAGCTTCCGCCATGATCACCTGGGTCACCCCGCTGACTGATTGGAACGCTCACCTAGCGCTCTACCTGGCCGTCGGCTCCTTCTGCATGGGCATGCTGACTATCGGTGCCATTAACCTCTTGGGCCGCTCCGGCCTCATCCTGCCGGTGGCCTGCGTCATCTTGGGTATGTCTACGGGTATGCTTCCGCGCGAATTCCTGCCGGGCTTCTGGTCCGATTTTGTCTGGCTGTGGAACCCGGTTCACAACCTGGCCAATGGCGTGCGCAATATCCTCTTCCTGCACCAAACCTGGTCCGGTGAGGCCATCGGTCTGCTGACCATTGGTGGCGTCGGCGTCATCTTGTGGGCTCTTTCCGCACTGCGCCGCACACCCGCCAGCATGAGCAAGGATGACGGTACCCCTTCTGAGGACGCCGCCGCTACCCCGGTCGCTGCACAGTAGGTATAACTACTCGCCCTGCGGCTCGCCCACCGCAGGGATTCCGCCGCCGGGAACCTGCTTGTCCAGGTTGGCGCGCTCGGCGGCGTCGGGAAAAGCTTTGGGGCCGGACGGCTTGGGTTGATAGGCAACACCGCGCTCGGCTAGATCGTCGTACCAATCCGCAAGCAGCTCGTTTTGGCGGCCGAACATTTCCTTTTCCTCGGCCGGAGTGGAGTGGTCATAGCCCAACAGGTGCAGGCAGCCGTGGACCGTAAGCAGGGCCAGCTCATGGCCTAAGGAGTGGCCGGCGGCTTCTGCCTGGCGCAGGGCAAACTCGGGGCACAGCACAATATCGCCCAGCATGGCCGGGCCCGGATCGGCGGCATCGGGGCGGCCGCCGCCTGCAATCGCGCCGGGGGTGAGCTCATCCATGGGAAAGCTCATAACATCGGTGGGGCCTTCCAGGTCCATCCAGCGCACGTGGAGATCCTCGATGGTCTTCAAATCCACACAGGTGATTGTGCACTCAGCATCGGGGTTAATATCCATCGCACCGAAGGCATAAGAGGCGACGTCAATTAGCATCTCCTCGTTGACGCCTTCGAAGCCGGATTCATTGAGAAACTCGATACTCATTCCATTCCCTCGTATTCTGCGGCTTTCTTATTATCAAAGGTCTCATATGCATTGACGATGCGCCCGACTAGCTGGTGGCGCACCACGTCCTTGGAGCCCAGATCCGCGAAGTGAATATCTTCCACGTTGCGCAAGATGCGGCGTACGATGCGCAGGCCGGAGACCTGGCCGTGTGGAAGGTCCACCTGGGAGACATCGCCGGTGACCACAATCTTGGAGCCAAAGCCCAGACGAGTAAGGAACATCTTCATCTGCGCGGGCGTGGTGTTTTGAGCCTCGTCAAGAATGACAAAAGCATCATTCAACGTGCGGCCGCGCATATAGGCCAACGGGGCGACCTCAATGATGCCGGCCTCCATGAGCTTGGGGATCATCTCTGGGTCAAGCATGTCCCGCAGGGCGTCATAGAGCGGGCGCAGGTAGGGGTCAATCTTGTCATTGAGCGTGCCCGGCAAAAAGCCGAGCTTCTCCCCTGCCTCCACGGCCGGGCGAGTGAGGATGATGCGCGAGACCTGCTTGGTCTGTAGCGCCTGCACGGCCTTGGCTACCGCAAGGTAGGTTTTGCCGGAACCGGCCGGGCCGATGCCGAAGACCACCGTATTATCGTCGATGGCTTGCACGTACTCAGACTGACCCACCGTCTTCGGGCGAATGGCCTTGCCGCGGCGCTTAACGATGTCCGCCGCCATCGCCGCCGAGACCGACTGCGGCGCCTCCACGGCCACCATGTCCATGGTGTGCTTGACCGTATCGGTGGATACGGCGTGGCCGCGGCGGGCGATGGCCTCGAGCTCGTCGAGGATCTTGGCGGCGCGGGCCACTTCATAATCGGGGCCCGTGACGGTGACGACATTGCCGCGGGCAAAAAGGTCCGCATCGAGGCGGTTATTGAGCACGCGCAGGTTATCGTCCGCGCTGCCCAGCACGCTACTGACGTAGGCGGAATCGAGCTCACATTTCTTCGTGATGATAGACACGTGCTTTAGGCTACCAGCGCCGGTTACCAACGCTCGGTGCGCATGCCGATTGCTGCCAGCGCCACCATCGCCGCACTCGCTGTGCGCAATACTTCTGGGCCGAGCTTAATGGGCGTGGCACCCGCTTCTTTGAGGCGAGCAAGCTCAGCGTCGCCGATGCCACCCTCTGGCCCCACGAGCAGGACGACGTCCCCTGTAAGCGGCACGTCCTTGATGGAGGCGGTAGCTTCCTCGTGCAATACGAGCACGGTGGGTGCGGCCGAGGGCTCGTCACCGCGGCCGCCACCGAGTTCTTGGACGAGCTGCGGGGTGGTCAGCGGGCCGCGCACCTGTGGGATGCGGGCGCGACGGGATTGCTTGGCCGCGGAATCGGCGGCCGCCTGCCACTTGGCCACGGCCTTGGGAGCCTTCTTCCCATCCCATTTAGCCACGCAGCGATCCGCCTGCCAGGCGATGATCTCATCGGCGCCGGCCTGGGTAGCGAGATCCACGGCGAGCTCGGCGCGTTCGGACTTTGGGATGGCCTGCACCACGGTCACGCGCGGCGTGGGCTCGGGCGCGGTCACAATGGACTCGACCGTGCCCTCCAGGGAGTCCTTGCCCGAGGTGGCGGTGATGGTGAGGGTGAGGCGGATACCGGTGCCGTCGACAAGCTCGAGGCGCTCGCCCTCCCCCATGCGCTTGACCGTGACGGCATGGCGGGCCTCCGGGCCGGAAAAGCTGAAGGCCTCGCCGGTGCGCGCGGCGGAAAGATCCGGGTGGATGAAGACGGGCAGCGACATTAGCGGCGGAACTTATCGCGAATGCGGCTAAAGAAGGATTCCTCCTGGCCGTCGCCGGTGGTGCGCACGCGCGCGCCCTCGTCGCGGGAATTGCGGATCTTCTCCAGGGATTCGCGGGTCTTGCGGTCCAAGTCCTTGGGCACAACGACGTCCACGTGGGCAAAGAGGTTGCCATAGCCATCGGTGCGCAAGCGCGGCATGCCCGCGCCATCGACCTTGATGGACTCGCCCGGCTGGGTGCCCGGCTCGATATCGATGGTGAGCTCTTCACCATTGAGCTGATCGATGGTGAAGTTGGTGCCCAAGGCTGCGTCAATCATCGGCACGCGCACGGTGAGGTTCAGGTCATCGGCGTTGCGCTGGAAGACGGGGTGCTCCTCCGTATGAACCTCGACGTAGAGGTCACCGGCTGGGCCGCCGCCGTGGCCGACCTCGCCCTGGGAGGCCATGCGGATGCGCATGCCGTCATTAATGCCGGCCGGGATATTCACGGTGATATCGCGGCGCTTCTTCACGCGGCCGTCGCCGGCGCAGTGGTTGCACGGATCGGTGATGACCTCGCCGAAGCCCTGGCACTTCGGGCACGGGCGGGTGGTCATGACGTTACCCAAGAAGCTGCGCTGCATCTCCTGGATTTCACCCATGCCATTGCAATTATCACAGGTAACCGGCTTTGCCTTGGACTCGGAGCCGGTGCCACCGCAGCTATCGCATAGCACCGCAGTATCCACGGTGACCTTCTTCTTCAAGCCGGTATAGGCCTCTTCCAAGGTGATGCGGGTGCGCAGCAGGGCATCATTGCCCGGCTGGACGCGGGACTTCGGGCCGCGGGAGCCGCCGGCGCCGCCGCCAAAGAACTCGGCAAAGATATCGCCTAGGCCGCCGCCACCGAAGCCGCTAAAGCCACCGGCGCCAGCACCGGCACCGCCGCCCTGCTCCATTGGATCGCCGCCCATGTCCACGATCTGGCGCTTTTGCGGATCTAGCAGAACCTCCTGGGCCAGCGCGGCATCGCGGAACTTCTCCGCCGCGGTTTCATCATCCGGGTTCAAATCCGGGTGATATTTGCGGGCCATTTTGCGGTAGGCCTTCTTAATCTCCTGGTCAGATGCGTTCTTATCAACACCGAGGATGCCGTAGTAGTCACGAGCCACTGTAAGAGATATTCCTTCTAATTCGTCTTGTTGGGGTTAGCTTTAAAAAAATTATTCGCGGCCAGCTAGTTTACTCGCACTGTTCGCCGGCCAAAATTTCGCTCACATACCGTGCAACGGCAGAGACCTTAGAAATTGTTCCCGAGTAATCCATAAAGGTCGGCCCCACTACGCCAAGGCCGCCGAGTGTGGCCACCTCATCGCCGGTGCCAAGGCCGTAGCCCGTGGCTACCACGGAGGCTTGGCGCAACTGGTCTTCCTCGTTTTCCTCGCCGATGACCACAGAAACATTGCCTAGGTCCGGCACGCGGGCAAGCAGCTTGAGGACGACGACCTGCTCTTCCAACGCCTCAATAATCTTGGGCAAACCTTCTGGGAACTCGCGGGCCACGCGCGTCAGGTTGGAGGCACCGGCCATAATCAGCCGGTCGGAGGGCTGTTCCACTAGGGTCTCGATGAGGGTGGTGGCCACCTTGAGCACGTGGTGGCGGATATCCGAGGGGGCGTCGTCGACGAGGTGGGCAAGTTCCACGGAGGCATCGGTAAGCGTCTTGCCCACCAAGGCGCTATTGACGATGTCGCGCAGGCGGAAGGTCTGGTCCTGGTCGATGACTTCATCGAGCTCCACATTGCGCTGGTCCACGCGGCCATTATCGGTGATAAGCACCAGCAGCAGGCGCACCGGGGACAGCGCCACGACCTCGCAGTGCTTGACGCGCGAGACCTTGAGGTTGGGCAGCTGGACGACGGCCGCCTGCTTCGTCACCTGCGCCAATAGCTGCACCGAGCGGCGCAGCACGTCTTCCAAATCAACGCCGCCTTCCAAGAAGTTGAGCATGGCGCGGCGCTCCGGGGCCGACAGTGGCTTGACCTCATGCAGCGAGTCGACGAAGTGGCGGTAGCCCTGCTGGGTAGGCACGCGGCCGGAGCTGGCGTGCTGCTGGGAAATAAGGCCCTGGGATTCCAGCACGGCCATGTCATTGCGGATGGTGGCCGAAGAAACGCCCAGCTGGTAGCGCTCCAACAGTGACTTAGAGCCAACGGGCTCCTGGGAGGCAATATAGTCCGCCACGATGGCGCGCAGGACTTCCTTGCGGCGGGCATCGGTTGAGGTAGACACTATGGCGCTCCTATTCGCTTGGCTATTTCGCGTGCTTTCTAGTTTAGATGGGATGAGGATTAGGTTTCCTCGGCGACGAGGAGATCGGTGATGATGCCATCGGCCAGTAGGCGGCCGGGCTTGGTGATGCGCACGCGATCGCCGGCGCGTTCGAGCAGGCCGCGGCCGATGAAACGTTCAAGGGCGGGGGCGGCGTGGGCATCGAGCCAGGCCTCCGGGATGCCCTCGCGCAGGCGCAGGCCGAGCATGATTTTCTCCATGTGGCGGTCGGCGTCGGTAAGCGTCTCGGATTCCTTAATGGGCAGCTCGTCGCGGCCAAGGGCGTCGATATAGCGCGAGGGGTGCTTGACGTTAAAGAAGCGCTCGTTTCCTAGATGCGAGTGGGCGCCAGGGCCTGCGCCCCACCAATTACCATCCACCCAATAGATGCGGTTGTGCTTGCACTCGCCGCCCGGTTTTGACCAATTGGAGACCTCGTACCACTCGAATCCTTCTGCTTCGAGGGCGGTAGAAATCATCTCGTAGCGCCGGGCCAGTACGTCCTCATCGGGGGCGGGCAGGATTCCCTTTTTGACCTTGCGGGCCATGCGGGTGCCATCTTCTACGATGAGCGAGTAGGCGCTGACGTGGTCCACGCCGGTCTCCAGCACGCGCTCCAAAGTCTCGCGCACATTGTCATCCGTTTCGGTGGGAGTGCCATAAATCATGTCCAGGTTGACATGCTCGAAGCCTGCGGCACGGGCCTCGCGGGCAGCCGCGAACGCGCGGCCTGGAGTGTGCGCGCGCTCAAGCACCTGAAGAACGCCGGAGGAAGCGGACTGCATGCCGAGGCTGATGCGGGTATAGCCGGCGTCGGCAAGCTGGGCAAAGTACTCCGGCGAGGTGGACTCCGGATTAGATTCGGTGGTGACTTCTGCGCCTGGGGCTAGGCCAAAGGTAGAGCGGACTGTGTTCAGGATTCGGGTAAGCCCCTTGCCGCCCAGTAGCGAGGGCGTGCCGCCGCCAATAAATACGGTCTCGGCCGGCCGTTCCACGCGCGCGGCCGCCATCTCCAGCTCGCGGTCCAAGGCATCCAGGTAGGGGCCGGTGAGATCGCGCGGGCTGCCGAGCTCGCCTGGGGTATAGGTATTAAAATCGCAATACCCACAGCGAGTGGCGCAGAAGGGAACGTGGATATACAGCCCGAAGGGTTCAGTCATGGATAAAACCCTAATAGGCGGGGAACAAAATGGCTGAAATGGGGGTTAAGCATGTAGTATGTTTCCATCTTCCCTAGTAGAAAGGCACCCTCAGTGGAACCTCCCAGTCGATGTCCCTGCCACCTTCTAGGCGGTGGGGAGTAAATCATGTTATCGGCTATTTTGATGATCCTGGCTGGCTTCGTAGTCATCGGCCTCATCATCGTCGCGAACGCATACTTCGTGGCCCAAGAATTTTCCTATATGTCCGTGGACCGCACGCAGCTGCGGACCCAGGCTGCTGAGGGGGATAAGACAGCGCAACGTGCGCTGGCCATTACCCAACAAACCTCCTTCATGCTCTCCGGCGCGCAGCTCGGCATTACGATTACCGGCCTGCTCATCGGCTATGTGGCCGAGCCTCTCGTCGGCCAAGGACTGGGCACGCTGCTAGGTGGTGTGGGCGTTCCGGCCGCGGTTTCTGTCACCGTAGGCACCATCGCGGCGCTTTTCATCTCCACCATCGCGACGATGCTTTTTGCGGAGCTCTTTCCCAAGAACTACACCATCGCCGCACCGATGAAGACGGCGCGCTGGTTGGCTGCCTCCACACAGCTGTACCTGCGCCTTTTCGGCTGGCTCATCCACTTCTTTGAGTACTCTTCCAATGCCATCCTCAAGCTCTTTGGTATCGAACCGGTAGAAGACGTGGACTCTTCTGCTACCGCCGATGACCTAGAATCCATCGTGGATTCCTCCCACGAGGCCGGCGATTTGGATGAAAATACCTACATGGTGCTCGACCGCCTGTTGGACTTCCCTGAGCACGACGTGGAACACGCAATGATTCCGCGATCCCGCGTGGACATCATCGATCCGGATACCACCATCGGTGAGGTTCGCGAGATGATGTCGGCCGATCACACCCGCTACCCCATCATCGATGGCGAACATAACCCGGTGGGCGTGGTGCATCTTTTTGATGTCTTAGCAAGCAAACTACCGGACGCCACGAAGGCCACCAGCATCATGCAAGAAGCCGTAGTGGTCCCAGAGCTTATGCCGCTGCCTGATGTAGTGGAGGAGCTGCGCGATAGCGATCAGAAGATGGCCTGCGTCATCGATGAATACGGTGGCTTCGTGGGCATCGTCACCATGGAGGATCTGGCTGAGGAAATCTTGGGCGATGTCACCGATGAGCACGATATCGAAGAAACCGAGGAGATCACCGAGCAGGATGATTCCCACTGGGTCATCGATGGCGATACCCCGCTAGATGAGGTAGAGCGCGCCATTGGCCACGACCTACCCGAAGGTGACTTTGAGACCGTTGCCGGACTCGTCATTGCCCACTCTGGCGCATTGCCTGAGGTGGGTGAGGAGCACACCATCCAGCTCGAGGCCGAGCCCGAGGACTGGGTGGACCATGATGAAGCCCCCATCCGCTCCATTCGCCTGCGGGTGGAAGAAGTGGACCGCCACGTGCCATCCGTCCTAGCCGTAGAGCTGGTGGAGGATTACCCGGACCACTCCCACGACGAGGCAGATAAGAAGGAGGATGCATAATGACCGAATCTTGGTGGTTTAACCTTCTTGTCACCCTGCTTATCATCGCCGCCTCCGGCTTCTTTGTGATCATCGAGTTTTCCTTGATGGGTGCGCGCCGCAACCGGTTGGAAGAAGATGCGGAAAACTCCCGCACCGCCCGAGCCGGCCTGCGCTCACTTAATGAGCTGACCATCATGCTGGCCGGCGCCCAGTTGGGTATTACCGCGGCTACCTTCGTGCTGGGTGCTGTAACCAAGCCGTGGATCCACCACCTGCTCATGGGCCCGCTCGAGGCGCTGGGGCTGCCACTAGGCATTGCCGATGTCGCCAGCTTTATCCTCGCCCTCTTCGTCGTCACCTTCCTCCACCTGGTGCTGGGTGAGATGGCTCCGAAGTCATGGGCGATTGCCCACCCGGAAACCGCCCTGCAGGTCATCGCGGTTCCCGCGCGCGGCTTCGTGTGGCTCTTCCGTCCACTGCTGAAGTGGATAAACGTCATGGCAAATAAGCTGGTCGCCATGACGGGTGAGGAACCCGTCGACCGCGCCGGTGCAGCCGGCTATGATGCCGAAACCCTGCGCACCCTGGTCGAGCATTCCCGCGAGACCGGTGCTTTGGACGATGACTCCGCCAACCAGATTTCTGATGTCATCGAGCTGGAGAATTCCACCGTTGGCGCCATGGCCCGCGAGCACGGCTCGGAGGTAGTGCCCCTGCCTTCCGACGCCAGCGTGGAGGATCTCCAAGACCTCGTGGTGCGCAAGAACATCATGCGCGTGCTGGTCTTTCCCAAAGACTCCCGCGTCCCGCGCGTGGTCCACGTGCGCGATACCTTGCTGGCCGAGCCGGAGACCCCAGTGCTCGAGTTCTCCCGCCCCGCTCTTTCTGTGTCTTCTTCCACCACCGTGCAAAAGACACTGGACCATATGCGTGCGCGCAATGAACAGCTCGTCATGGTGGGCAAGGCCGACAAGGACAATGCCGTGTGGATCCTCACCTGGGATGACATCATGGGCCAGCTGTGGCCGCAGATTACCGAGCAGCTAGACAAGGTCACCCCTCCCCCGGCCGTCTAACCCCGCCGCTTCCCCGCCCGCGCCCCGCCTCATTTTTGGCCGGCGCGGGCCTTTCTGTTTTCTCGCTCGAGCGCAAGTGAAGCTTCTCTTCTTGTGGACAACCACGGCCGCCGCTTACCCCAACAACCCCACCTGCCACTTACCTATCTCGGCCGCCTTATTATCCACAGCCCCGGCCGCTGCTCACTCGCGCCGGCCGACATCCTGCCTTTTCCTAGGAGCCATGACAGCACCACTGACTAATATCGATTCCATCCGCACCAACCACCCGACCTTCTGGACCGACCTGAAAAACGGCACATTCTTTAAACTCGCACCCCGCATCGCGGTCCGCCGTGACCATTATCACAGCCTCGACTTTCCTTCCCAGCTTCGCCTGCGCGCTATCGCGGCAGCTCGCAGTGCCTATACCGCAGTTCTCATCTCCAAATCTGCCGCCCGCGTGCATGACCTGTGGGTCATTCCCACCGCCGAGGAGAAAATTGAGTTGGCGCTGCCCACCAATACTCTTCCCCGCAAGGATCGCCGCGGACCGGAGCGCATCTACCGCAAGGCCGCGTTGCCCGATCCCGTACTCGTGGATGGTGCCCGTTGCGTGTCCAAGGCCCGCGCGGTTATCGACGTCGCCCGCTACCACGGCTTCAACGATGGCCTCATCGCCGCCGACTCCGCCCTGCGCGCCGGAGTGAACAAGGAGGACCTCACCCAAGAATTCGCCTGCATGGGCCGGGTCCGCAATAGCCATACGGTCCGCGCGGTTATCCACCACGCCTCGGAGCTTTCCCGCTCTCCCTATGAATCCCTTGCCCGTGCTCTTATCATCCAGGCGGATTTTCCTTGGCCGATATTCTTCGAAGCGCAGCACAAAGCTTTGCCCGGTATCGTGACCGCCCTATGCATCAATAACGCCTACGCCATCGACATCGCTTCTACCCGACGCACCTCCGCACAGGCCATGCTCTACCAACGTGAACGCCACCGGCGCCTGGGAGAATCCGGCTATACCGTCCTGAGTTTTGCGCCGCGCCAACTTATGGAGCATCCCGAGCGCTTCATCTCTGAAATCATCGCCACCATCTCCGCTAGGCAGAACGCATCCCGTTCTGCCTAGGTCCGCGTCTTCTGCCTACCAGCACGCCCATCCTCCCCACCCCGCCCTTCGCGCTCACTGGCGAAGCGTCTTCCGCGAAATCTGCTCTGTCGGTGAGCGCTAAGGGAGGGAGGCAGGAATTCTTCACGCGGGATGCGCCAAAATTGTGCCCATATGCGAATAAGCCTCCACGAGCAGATGCTCGTGGAGGTTCCACTGAATCCAGCTAAGGCCTTAAAAGAGAGGTCTTACTGATTGATGCGCCATGGGACGCTGTTCTTCGGCAGCATGCCGTGGGTGTAAAGGTAGTCAATGGAAGACAGAATGCCCAGGACCGTGCCGCCACCTACAAGTGCAGCCAAGAACGAGAATCCTGCTACGGAAGAAAGGTCTGCGTCCTTGCCATCCTTACCGTTGATGCCGTCGCGACCATCACGGCCGTCGCGACCATCACGACCATCCTGGCCGTCCTTGCCTTTCTCTCCGTCACGTCCGTCGCGGCCGTCACGTCCGTTTTCGCCATCTTTGCCGTCGCGGCCGTCGCGACCATCACGGCCGTCGCGACCATCACGGCCGTCCTGACCGTCACGACCATCCTGGCCGTCCTTGCCTGGAACAGCAGCTGCCTCGGTAGTGGAAGGCTCAGTAGTTTCCTCAGAGGTGGAGTCCTCAGCAGTTGGTTCCACGGACTCTTCGGAATTCTCAGAGGTTGGCTCGTCAGCGGAGGTCTCGTCGGTGGAGGTTTCCTCTGCAGAATCGGTTGGGGTGGCCTCTTCAGCGGAAGTTTCCTCAGTGGTAGGTTCCTCGGAAGCAGGAGCCTCGGAAGTGGTCTCTTCGGAGGAAGGTTCCTCGGAGGTCTCGGCGTCGGCAGGCTGGTCCTTGGTCTTCTTGCCGTTGAGCATATCGGAGCATAGCTGGCCGGCCGGTGCGTTGACAGCGGCCAGGTCGGAGGCAGCCTTAGAGATGTTGTTGAGGGAGTCCTCAATGCTCTTTTGCTGGTCCTTGCTCAACTTCAGGTCGCCGGCAACGCTTGCGCCAGGAACGAGGCCGGCAATGGTAACGGCTGCGTTGAAGAGCTTGAGGATAACCTTGGTGCCCTTGCCAAAGACGCCATCGGCGAACTTAAGCAGGCCGGAAACGGTCTTCTTGGCAGCGTCGGGGTTGTTCATGTCAACCTCGGCATCGGCGTTGTCGATGCGGCCGATGGCCATGCCCTGGGCGCGGGAAAGATCCCAGGTTACAGCCTTGTCCTTCTCGCCTTCCTTGACCAGCTTGGCAATTCCATCCCAGGTTTTGCCGGAAATCTTGTCAATGAAGTCGGCCGGAACTAGGTCACCGACGACCGGGATGATTTCCCAAACGGTCTTGATGATCTTCTCGCCGCCATCGTAGAAAGCCTTGGCCAGGGCAAGCTTGAGGTCGAGCATGTTGCCTTCCTTTTCAGGGGCATCAGTCACCTCGCAAACGAGCTTGTCCTTTTTCTCATCCTTGACCACCTTGACGTTGACGTCATCGTTGGAGGCCTCGGTCTGTGCGAGTTCATCAAGGGAGGTTGGCTTTGCGGTTTCCTCCGCATCGAGCTCTTCCATCGCCTTATCGCCGGCGTTGTTTTCCTCGAGCAGCTTGCCGTTTTCATCGAATTCGACGCCGTTAAGGTTGACGGTATCGTCGGTGGTCTTTTCCTCGACGAAGGTGGTGTCTTCAGCGGCGAAGGCGGTGGGAACGACGGTAATGGAAGAGAATGTGGCTACGGCCACTGCGCTAGCAATGAGGCGAGAAGTTCGGCGTGCGCCCATGGATGTACTCCCTTGTGGTGTGGTTAAGGAATTCGTGTGCGTGCACCGCTTGTGGATGGAGCTCAATTGCGGTGCTTGCTCGGACGAAAAATACCCTACAGCGCAATTAAAGTATTTTCTACTCATATTTTAAGGTTGATCCGGCAACAAATCCCTCTGGTTACGGCACATACGTGGATGAACAGGAATAATAGAAGCCATACAGAACGACCGTTAACCTAAAATTTCCCTAAGTGTTTACCCACATTGAGGTATCTAGGGGTCTAAATCGGGTGGGAAAACTTCAACGGCCACCGAGAGAGGGATTCTCGGTGGCCGTGAGCATACCCTTGTATAAAACAAGGAAGTCTTAGTGCATTATGCGGTTGTAGCCCGGCGGGCAGCCTCGCGCTTGGCTCGGACTTTTTCTACCACCGCGGCGATGCGAGCGCGTTCCTCTAGGAACTGTGGCGGGTTATGACCGCGCATCGTGCGCACATAGGCTGGGTGCGTGTCGAGCACGGTGTGCTTCCACGCTTGGACCGCAATGAGGGCAGACTCGCCGGTGCGCTTGTACAGGTGCGGCAGGGAGACCATATCGAGGTTACGCGCAACGGCATCGGTTTGTGCGAGCACGTACTCGACTACCTCGCGGAGATAATCCGCTACCGCTTGGGTGCGGCAACGCAGGGATTCAGCCAGCTCGTGCACCACGATGGGCTTGGAGATGGGGAATCGCTCATCCAGCAGGCGCGGAGTGAGTTGTTCCGGTTCCTCTACGTCATTGACGCCGGAAGAAGCGGCGGAAATGGTACCGGAGCGCACACCGGAGACCAATGCTTGGCGCAGGCCCATAAGTTCGCCCACGCACCTACCGGAATCCACGCGGGCATCTTCAACGATATCGCCTAGCTCAGCTAGGCAATCCATGCACAGCTCTTCATCCCAATCCTCGATGGCTTCAATGAGGTGCTCGAGATATTCTGCGACTTCGTCGCCGATATTATAAATCTCTTGTGTGAGCTCGCGGTGGCGCAGCTCGGCGGCGATTTTGTGCATTGGCTTCGAGCCACTCCTTCCGCAGTCTCATTTCTAACCTCTAGTAGAGGTTGAGGTTTGCTGTAACGCTTCACGACTCTATGCCAGATCAGCCGCCGCGGGCGTGCGACACTCCGAAGCCATTCACAGGTTTATGGCAGGTTCGCCCCTGCCAGGGTGAGGGTGGTGGGGTGAGCTGCACCGAGGGGGCGTCGGCAAGCGCGGCAAAAAGAAACACCCGAGGGAAATCCTCGGGTGTCCCCGCAGTGCGGCTTTAGCGCTTATATAGGTGCTCGATGGCCGCAGCATAGCGCTGCGCTACCACGTTGCGCTTAACCTTCATGGTGGGGGTCAGCTCATTTTCTTCCTCGGTGAGATCGGACTCGAGGATGTAGAACCTCTTAATGCCCTCCGCATGGGAAACGGTGGCGTTGACCTGGTTGATGGCATCCTGCAGCTCCGCGCGCAGGGTGGGATCGGTAGCCAGCTCGCGCATGGGGCGATTTTCCGGAATATTGTGGTCCAGTTTCCAGCGCTTCAGGATATCCGGATCCAGGGTCAGCAGCACGCCGACGAAGGGCTTGCCATCGCCTACCACCATGGCCTGGGAGATAAGCGGGTGCCCGCGCAGAATATCTTCCATCGGGCCAGGCGAGACATTCTTGCCGCCGGCCGTGACAATGAGGTCCTTCTTGCGGCCGGTGATAACGAGCTTGCCGTCCTCATCAATCTCGCCCAAATCGCCGGTGTTGTACCAGCCATCCTCGAGGGCCTCCGCGGTGGCTTCCGGATTATTCCAGTAGCCGTGGAAGACGATATCGCCCTTGATGCAGATTTCGCCTTCATCATTGATGCGGATGGTCACGCCACCCATCGGTGGGCCGACGGTGCCGATGGACTGGTCCACAAAGTCTACGGCAGCCGCGGCGGCAACCTCGGTCAGGCCATAGCCCTCATAAACCGGAATTCCGATGCCGCGAAACCAGTGCAGCAGGTCATGACCCATAGCGGAGCCACCGGTAATGCAGTAGTTCACGTTGCCGCCCACGCCCTTGCGGATGGCGGAGTACACCAGCTTGTCAAA
This sequence comes from Corynebacterium curieae, assembly GCF_027570035.1. Lineage (GTDB taxonomy): Bacteria > Actinomycetota > Actinomycetes > Mycobacteriales > Mycobacteriaceae > Corynebacterium > Corynebacterium curieae. The sequence goes on from NZ_JAKMUU010000001.1 coordinate 685,423, forward strand.
GACCTTGTGCTTGGCCTTGAGGAAGCGATCCGGGCCCTCCGGCTTATCCAAGGCCTTGGAGTACTCAATGGCGATCTTTTCGGACTGCTCGAATAGCAGCGTTTTGATGCCGGACTCGGCGGTCTTGGAAGCCGCGGAGTTGCGCACCTTTTCAAATACGCGCGGCACGCCCAAGATCACGTTGGGGCGGGAGCGGGCAAACTCCATGGAGATGGTGGAAAAATCGGACCAGTGATTCTGGGAGGCCCCGCGCATGGCCACCGCAATGGATACCGCACGGGCAAAGACGTGCGCCAGCGGCAAAAAGGTCAAGGTGTGGCTGCCCGGCACGGCGAAGATACCAATGGGGTTGGTGCATAGGCCGCGGGTTTGTGCCAGCCAATTGCGGTGGGTAAGGATGCAGCCTTTAGGGCGGCCGGTGGTGCCGGAGGTATAAACCAAGGAAGCTAGGTCATCGGTGGAGGTGGCCTTGATGCGGGCGTATACCTCGTCGGCGGCCACGCCGCGGCCCTCAAACTTCAAGGTATCGATGGCAGAAGAGTTGATCTCCAGCACGCGGCGCAGCTGGGAGGGAGAGCCCTTGAGGTTCGGCTCGCCGTCTTCTTGCAGGACCAGGTTTTCAACCAACTCGGAATGCTCGCGGGTTTCCGTGATGGCGAGCACGGCGCCGGAATCCTCGATGATCCAGCGCACCTGGGAGGCAGAAGAAGAAGGATAGACCGGCACGGAAGCCGCACCGGCGGCCCAGATGGCAAAGTCCAGCAGGGACCACTCATAGCGGGTGGCGGAAATCAGTGCGACGCGGTCTCCCTGCTCCACGCCCAGGGCAATGAGCCCCTGAGCTACCTCAAAGACCTCATCGATGAACTCTTTGCCGGTGACGTTGACCCATTCGTAGTTGGCAGGGCGAGTAAACATCACGCCGTGTGGGCGCTTCTTCGCGGTGTCCATCAGGGCGGTCAGGCAGGTTTCGCCCGGCTCGATAGTAAATTGGGCTGGGGTGTGGACTTCTTGCAGGGTCACGCGGTGTCCTTTCGAACAGCTAATTATTAGTCTCCGCCCACTGTACCAACCCGTTGCCCAGCAGGCGCGTTGCACCCGTGGCACAATGTGGCCTGTGACTACCCGCGCCTTGCTTGAAGAACTCGCCCAGCGCCACGGTGTGGCCACCAGCTATACCTCCCAGTCTGGTTTCCCCGTCCACGTCGCTGAAGACACAATCGTCTATACCCTGCGCGCCTTGGGCGTCAATATCGATGACGACCCAGACGATGCGGCGTTAACGCAGCTGCTTTACGACGACTACTTGGACCGCTCCTCCCAGCCCCTCCCCCACTGCATCGTCGCACCGCAGGGCCAAGAGCGCGGGTTTGCAGTCCACGTCCACGCCGGCGCTGCGGCCGACCTACACGTCGAGCTAGAAGGCGGCGGCACCCGCGAGGTCTACCAGGATCCCAATGATGCCCCAGACGCGAACGTCGATGGCACGCTGTGGGGCGAGGCAAGCTTCCACATCCCCGGGGACCTGCCCATGGGCTACCACGAATTGGTGCTGGAGTCCGGGGGCATCGGCAAGCATGCCTGCCCGCTCATCATTACCCCGGCGCGCCTTTCTACGGCCGATGAGTTTGTGGAGCGCCCGATTAGCGGCGTGATGGCGCAGCTCTATTCGGTGCGCTCGGAATCCTCGTGGGGCATTGGTGATTTCCAGGACTTAGGCCAGCTGGCAGAATCGCTCGCCCCGCACGCGGATTTCTTGCTGGTCAACCCGCTGCATGCGGCCGAGCCGCTGCCACCGGTGGAAAATTCGCCTTACCTGCCTACCACGCGGCGCTTTATCAACCCGCTCTACCTGCACATCGAATCCATCCCAGAGCTCAATCTACTGCCAGAGGACCTGCAGGATGATGTACGCGAACTGGCGGAGGAGTTTCGCCAGCGCAACCGCAGCGCCGAGGAAATTGAGCGCGACACCATTTTTGAGGCCAAGCTTCAGGTACTGCGCGAGCTCTTTAATTACCAGCCCACCCCGGAGCGGGAAGAGGCCTTCGTGCGCTACGCCCGCGAGGAGGGCCGTGGACTCCGCGACTTCGCGGCGTGGTGCGCGCAGCAGGATGCCGCGGCGCAATCGGGCCAGCGCCATGCCGAGGATCTGGATATGGATAAGCTCACCCGCTTTTATTCTTGGCTGCAGTTTCTGTGCGATGAGCAGCTGGCCACCGCCCAGCAGCGCGCGCTCGATGCCGGCATGCGCCTCGGCCTAGTCACCGACCTAGCCGTGGGCGTGCACCCGGGTGGCGCCGATGCGGTCAACCTCACCGAGTACCTGGCGCCGCAATGTTCGGTAGGTGCGCCACCGGATGACTATAACCAGCAAGGTCAGGATTGGTCGCAACCGCCGTGGCACCCGCAGCGCCTGGCGGCGGCGGGCTACGCCCCGTGGCGCGAGATGCTCACCACCGTGTTGCGCCATGCCGGCGGCGTGCGCGTGGATCACATCCTGGGCCTATTCCGTCTCTACTGGATCCCACGCATGGCCAGCCCGCTGACGGGCACATATGTCTCTTATGACTTTGAAGCCATGGTGGGCATCTTGGCGCTAGAAGCAGAGCGCGCCGGCGCGGTGGTCATTGGTGAGGATCTCGGCACCGTGGAGCCATGGGTACAAGATGTCCTCGCCCACAAGGCGGTATTGGGAACATCGATCGTATGGTTTGAACGCGACGATGATAACTACTCCCCGCTGCCACAGGAAAAGTACCGCAAGCTGGCGCTATCCTCGGTCAATACGCACGACCTGCCACCGACCTTGGCGTACCTGCGCGGCGAGCATATTTCACTCCGCGCGCGATTGGGCGTGCTGAACCGCTCGGTAGATGATGAGCAGCACGATGACATCGAGTGGCAGGCCCGCGTGCTGGGAGCGGTAGCTGACCGCGGACTATTGCCGCAGCGCGATTACCGCGTGGATCCGGATGGGCGCTCCTCCCGCGGCGCGGAGGAGGATCTCAGCGTAGCCCTGCACCGGTATATCGCTGGCACGCCTTCGGCACTCGTATGCACCAGCCTGGTGGACATGGTGGGTGATGTACGTGCGCAAAATCAGCCGGGCACTACCCACGAGCTTTATCCCAATTGGTGCGTGCCGCTGTGCGATACGGCCGGTAATGCCCTACTTATCGAGGATCTTCCTGGGCTGGAATTCTTCCAGCGCTTAGAATCCACCAGCCGCAAGAGCTAGGGCTGGGCCATCTCCCGCGCGGCTCCATCGGCGGGGTCTTTTAAGTCCACAGGCCGATGAGCGCGACAATGATGATGAGGGCGATCATTGTCCACAGCGTGAGCGAGACGCGGGACTTGGGCAGGGCACGCTTGCGCTTTATCGGCTGCGCGCCCGGCGTATCTGTTGCGGCGGAAGACTGGGCGACGCGCTTGGACTCGGGGTCCCAAAGGCCCTCGCGCGGGTTGGCGCGCAGCTCGGCGCGTTCCTGCTGGGCGCGCTCGTTGTTTTCCTCAGCCATGGTGGTCTACCTTAGTGCGGCGGTTGCGCTGCTGAGAAATCACGCCTGCGGCGCGGTTGGCCACGCGGTCGACTGCCCACATGAGGCACCAGGCGATGACCACCATGAGCGGCACGGCAATGGCCACCACGATGATCATTTGAATCCATACGGGCGCCTGCACCAAAAACTGCGAGAGCGTGCTGCCCAAGCTCGTCAACCACTCCATGGCACCTCATCCTACTTGCTCGCGGTAATCTGGCAGACATGTCGAGCGCCCAGATACCCGTTACCGTTGCCACCGCCTCCGGCCGAATTACCGGCGTGCGCCGAGATGGCCTGCACTATTTCCACTCGGTGCGCTATAGCACCATACCCAGCCCCTTCTCCCCCGCCAAGCCACAAGAGGGCACCTGTGACCAGGATGCCCGCGAGCCGCATCCAGAAGACATTGCGCTGTCTATTACCGCGCCTGCCGACGCCGCCGAATGCCCCGTCGTGGTCTATATCCATGGCGGGCGCTACGAGCACGGAACGCACGAAGACCCGCGTCTGACGGGTACGACAAATGCGCGCCACGGCGTTATTCAAGTGCAGGTGGGCTACCGCGTGGGTTTGGCTGGCTTCGCGCGCTTTGATGGCGATGAGGCGGACCGCTACCGCGGCATCGATGACTGCCTGCTGGCTTTGGAGTGGTTGCAGGACAATATCGAGGCCTTTGGCGGGGATAAGACCAATATCACTTTGGTGGGCCAGTCCGCCGGTGCGGCGATGAGCCTGTGGCTGGCGCGCCGCGATCACTTCCGGGGCGGTTTCCGCCGCGTATTGGCCCTCTCGCCGGCGTTCCCGCGCGACCGCTTTGAGCACCGCGTGGCGGATCTGCGCAAGTGCCTTGGTGTGCCGATAACGCGCCAGGCTCTGGAGAAATTGGAGCTAGAGTCGCCAGCCAAGGGGTATGCCAAGTTCCGCAAGAAATACCGCTTCGACGTTGCTTTAGGTCCTGCCCCATTGCAGGCCGAGGAGCTGGCGGATATTCCCATCGTGGTGACCTCTACCCGCGATGAGTTCTACGATATGCCCGCCGCGCAGCGCATAGACAAGATGGCGCTGGCCGGTTTTATTACCAGCTACCTTTCGCCCAAATTTGGCATATCGCACGAGCGCTTCAAGCAGTGGCGGCAGCTTGCGCACTACGTGGATCCGCAGCGACCCATGGGCCGTCTCATCGGGGATGCCGCCGTGCGCCGGTGGGCCGCCCAGGTGGCTGCGCATGCCCCAGGCCCGACGTGGATGATGGAGTTTACGCGCACCGATTCCCCCGCGGTGCATTGTGCGGAATTGGGCCCTCTTTTTGGCGATAGCGGAAACGAGGCCGGCGAGGAAACCCCTGCCAGTGAGCTCAATGAGTGGCTGCGTCACTTTGCCACCACCGGCAAGCCCGGATTCCCCAGCTACGGCGATGACCATAACGTGCTGGAATTTGACCTGGATACGGGCGAGCGCCGCCTAGCCTATGCCACCTTGGATTATGTGGCCGCAGCCTTCTATGACGAAGATGACCTATAAGACTGGCGCGCCGAAATTACAGCGCGGCGCGCAATTTGTCGTCCGCTAGCTCGTCAATCATCCACGGGCTAAAGACTCCGGGCATGGCATCAGCCGCGGCGAAAAGCTGCGCCGGCTCGACCCATTGGTAGGAATCCACCTCGTTTGGGTTGGGTTCCCAGGCGGCGTCGGCAGAAAGCTCCACCTTGTACACGGGGCAGATTTCATTTTCTACCGTGCCCGAGGAATCCACGGCGCGATAAGAAAAGTCCGGCAGGATAAGCTGCGGGGTAGACAGGTCTTCAGGCGCAATACCCAGTTCAAAGGTGGCGCGGCGCAGCACCGCATCGGCGGTTTCCTCGCCGGGGGCGGGGTGGCCGCAGAAGGCATTGGTCCACACCCCGGGCCAGGTGAGCTTGCTCAGCGCGCGGCGGGTTACCAGCACCTTGCCGCCGCAGGTTAGCCAGGCGGAGAAAGCAAAATGCAGCGGAGTATCGGTGGAATGAACTTCGGCCTTGGGAGCGGTGCCGATGGGTTCACCCGCGGCAGAGGCCAAGACTACAAGTTCCGTCATAGATTAAGGTCTCCTACCCAGGTCACGTTGCCAATGTGCAAGCGGGCATTCCACAGGTTGCCAGGCGTGACATCAAAGCGGTACTGCAGGTTTACCGAGGCGCCCGCACCCAACGGGTGATCGAGCCCCGGTGGCTCCACGTCTGGGGCAGACTCCTTGTCATAGGGCAAGGAGTTGATCTTGGCCCAGCCGCCGTTGCCGTCGGCGCGCTCGAGGGTGGGATCTTCAAAGGCGTCGACCGGCAAGGGAACGTCGTTTTCATTCTTCAACAGGATGGTCACTACGGAGCCGCCGGAGTTATTATCGGAATACACTCCTTGCAGCTCCCAGCTCACGCCAAGGCCCTTATCCTCAACGGGTTCGGCCAGGTTAGAGGTGACCTCTTTATCGTCGGTGTCCTTGGCCTCGTACGGAGCCTCTTCGGAACTGGAGACGGTGATATTGTCCCCGAGCCCTGTTTCTTCCGGCTGGAGAACGCTACATCCGGTCAGGGTCACGGCGAGAACGCTGACCACGCCCGCGCCGAGTGTGTGAGAAATTTTCACCGTGGATGGATCCTTTGCACGCGAAGATTGTTGTATTTCTGCACAAGTACCTTAGCCTACTCCTTCCGGAACTTAGGCATTTACGCTCGTTAACGCCGCATGTGGCATACTGGGCAGTCGCTTAAATCTCTCCTATTTCCTAAATTCGCGCACTACCCGCCGTTTTGAATTGAGTGTGGTCTTTTATGAATTCCATTTTGCGCATCACCCGCAGCGCCTCTGCCCTATGGCCCTTTTATCTAGGCGTGCTCTTGTCCGCCACGGTCACCGCGGTTCTTGCGCTGATCTCGCCCTTTTTGACGCGCCAGGCTACCGATACCATCGTGGAAGCCCTGCAGACGGATGCCCCAGTGGGCGATGCCCTGCGGACCGTGTTGTTATTGGCTTTGGCGCTCTTTTTGGCCGATGCCGCCAATGCCCTCTTCCGCAATATCGGCGGCTACGTGGGCGACGTAATGGTCTCGCGCCTGCGCGAGATTTTGTCCACGCGCTACTTTGCCAAACTGCTCGCCCTTCCGCAAGGCTATTACGATAACCAGGTCACCGGCACGATCATCGCCCGGCTGGATCGCTCGATTGCCAATATCACGCAGTTCGTGCAGTCCTTTGCCAATAACTTCTTCACAATGATCATCCAGACCATCGCGGTGCTGGCCATTACCGCGTGGTATTACTGGCCGCTGGCCATCTTGCTGGCGCTGCTCTTTCCCGTATATATGTGGCTCACGGCGCTCACCTCGAAACGCTGGCAGAAGTTTGAAGACGTCAAGAATGAGAATATCGACATCGCCAATGGCCGCTTTGCGGAGGTCATCGGCCAAGTCAAGGTGGCCAAGTCCTTTGTGAGCGAGACCCGCGAGCTTTTCCACTTTGCCACGCGCTACCGCACCGTAGTGGATACCACCAAGCCGCAATCGCGCTGGTGGCACATGATGGATACCTTCCGCGGCCTCGCCATGGCCATCATCTTCTTAGGCATCTACGGCGTGGTTTTCTGGCGCACGCTCGAGGGGCACTTCTCTTTGGGCGATATGGTCATGCTGCTGCAGATGGTGGCCATGGCCAAGCAACCGGTATTCATGATGAGCTGGATTGTCGATGCCGCCCAACGCGCCATCGCCGGTTCCAAGGACTACTTCAAGGTGATGGAGGAAACGGTAGAGCCCACCGCCCCGCGCGAGCTGGTGGCTGCCACCACGGGGTCCCACACCCCACAGCTCGATCTCACCCCGGTGAGCCCGCTGGAGCCCACGCCCGGCGCGCCGGTATTCTCCTTTGACCACGTCTCCTTTGCCTACGAAGAAGGCAAGCCCGTAGTGGAGGATATTTCCTTCGCTGCCGCTGAGGGCCACAAGGTAGCGCTCGTGGGCGAGTCCGGCGGCGGCAAGTCGACCTTGGTGAACCTGCTGTTGGGCCTGTACCACCCCTCGGCTGGACACCTTGATGTGCTGGGGCACCGGGTAGACGATCTCACCGCCTCGCGCCTGCGCGCCTCGGTGGGCGTGGTCTTCCAAGAGTCCTATCTCTTCTCCGGCACCATTCGCGAGAACATCGCTTATGGCAAGCCGGGTGCCACGGAGGAAGAAATCGTGGACGTCGCCAAGCGCGCCAATGCCCATGAGTTCATCCAGGCCTTCCCGGAGGGCTATGACACTGTCATTGGTGAACGCGGCCTCAAGCTTTCCGGCGGGCAAAAGCAGCGCGTCTCCGTCGCGCGCGCCATGCTCAAAGACGCCCCCATCTTGGTGCTGGATGAGGCCACCTCGGCGCTAGATACCAAGTCCGAACGCGCCGTGCAGGCCGGCCTAGATGAGCTGATGAAGGACCGCACCACGCTGATTATTGCCCACCGCCTGTCCACTATTGCGGACGTGGATACCATCATCACCTTGGATCGCGGGCGCATCGATGAAATGGGATCGCCGGCCGAGCTAGCCCAATCCGGCGGTATTTATGCCGAGCTGCTCAAACTCACCCAATCCACCTCGGCTGCGGACCGCCGCCGTTTGAAGAAATATGGCTTTGTCTCCGGCCCTGCTTCCGAAGCCGAGGATGCAGAAGAGGCAGACGGCTCCGCGTCCGCAACGGCCCAGGGAGAATAGCCAGATGAATAAAAGCGCATAAAAGCGCTGGGGTGGCCGCGGGCTTCGCGTTATGGTTGTGCCCATGGAGTTTCCTAGCCTAGAAGAGTTGCAAGCCCGCAGAACCCGCAAGTGGACCGTCTTCGAAGAAGACGTGTTGCCACTGTGGATTGCGGAGTCCGATTTCCCCACTGCGCCCGCCATTAAGAAGGCGCTGGAGGATATGGTGGACAAGGAAACCTTCGGCTATACCCCAGCGCCCAAGGCCTCGGGGCTGCGGGAGGCAGTGGCCGATTTTTATGACAAGCGCTACGGCTGGCGCCCCAACTCGGACCATATTTTCTGGATCGGCGATGTAGTGCGCGGCCTACTGCTCGGAGTGGAGTACTTCACCCGCGAGGACTCCCCCGTCATCGTGCCAGTGCCTTCCTACCCACCGCTGCTGGAGCTGCCGCGTACCGCAGGGCGCGAGAAGATCGAAACTAGCCTAGAGCTCGACGATATTGAGCGCGCCTTCAAGGAAGGCGCTGGCTCCATCCTGCTAGCCAACCCCTATAACCCACTCGGCCGCGTCTTGGATGAGGAGTTCCTCACCGGCCTGGTTGAACTGGCGGAGAAGTATGACGCGCGCATCTTGGCCGATGAAATCCATGCCCCGTTGGTCTATGAGGGGCGGCATATTCCGGTGGCGTCGCTTAGCGCGGCGGCCGCGGAGCGCACCATTACGGTCACCGCTACCTCTAAGGCGTTTAATACTGCCGGCCTGAAATGCGCGCAGATGATCTTTTCCAATTCGGCCGATGCCCAGAAGTGGAATGGCCTGACCGGCGTGGCCAAGGACGGCACGGGCACCTTGGGCGTATTGGCTGCAGAGACCGCCTACCGCGAGTGTGGCAGCTTCCTCGATGAAGAGGTGGCCTACCTGCGCGAGACCCGCGATTGGTTGGTGGAAGAACTGCCAAAGCGCATTCCTGGGCTGAAGACCAGCAAGCCGGACGCCACGTACCTGTTGTGGTTGGACTTTGCCGATACCACCATTGGCGGCAACCCGCAACCGGCAAAGTGGCTGCGGGAAAACGCGAAGGTCGCGCTCAATGAGGGCGATACCTTTGGCACCGGTGGCCCAGGTCATGCGCGGTTAAACTTCTCCACTTCGCGCGAGATCTTGGAAGAGGCGCTTGACCGCATGGAGCGCGCCTTCGCCGCGCTCGACTAAGCCAAACCGGCAGGGGGACGGCATGTATCCTGCGTCACCCCACGCTTTGATTTCTCACCATGTGGGCGGTAATGTCTCATTACACGAACAGGCGTGACCCGCCACCTCGGACCGCGAGGATGCACCCGCCCCGCCACCATCCCTCGGCGGAATGGGAGCCCCATCGCATACTAGCTGTACATGGAAAATTAAGGAGCCACAATGGCTACCCCAGTTGCGTCAAGCACCTCTAAGCCCGGCGCCACCATCGTGATCGCGTCGCTGATGCTATTTTCGATGTTCTTCGGCGCCGGCAACCTCATCTTCCCGCCCATGGTGGGCGTATCGGCCGGCACCAATTTTTGGCCCGCCGTCCTCGGCTTCCTCGCCGCCGGCGTGCTCCTTCCGGTCCTAGCCATTGTTGCCGTCGCCATTTCTGGCCGCTCCGTGCGCGATCTAAGTTCCAACGGCGGCGCATACTTCGGCTTGGTCTTTTCCGTGATGGCCTACCTGGCCATTGGCGCTTTCTACGCCCTGCCGCGCACCGGCGCCGTTTCCATGGAAACCGCCATCACCCCGCTGCTGGGCTGGGAAGGCACCATGGCCAACGGCATCTTTAATATCGTCTTCTTCCTTATCGCGCTGTTTTTGGCGTGGCGCCCCAACACCATCATCGATACCCTGGGTAAATTCCTCACCCCAGCGCTGGTAGGCCTGCTGATTATCCTTATCGCCTTGGCCTCCATCAGCAATGGGCGCGATCCTCAGGTCCCCACCGAGGATTATGCTTCCTCCCCCATGGTCACCGGCCTCTTCGAGGGCTATAACACGATGGACGCGATTGCGGGCCTGGCCTTTTCTATCGTGATTGTCGGCTCTTTGCGTTCCAAGGGCTTTAAAACCAAAAAGTCCTTGGTGAACGGCACCATCACCGCCGCGCTCGTTGCCGGTGCCCTGCTAGCCGCCATCTACCTGGGCCTGGCTTGGGTAGGCCAAACTATCCCTAATGGCCAGTCCTATGAGTCGGGAGCGCCCCTGCTTGCCGACGCCGCAAATCTCACCATGGGCACCGTCGGCCAGGCCGTCTTTTCTGCCATCGTCATCCTGGCGTGCATGACCACCGCGGTGGGACTTATCACCTCCACCTCGGCCTTCTTCGAAATGCTGATGCCCAAGGTGAAGTACCACGTCTGGGCCTGCCTATTTACCGCACTGTCCATCCTCTTTGCATTCCAAGGCTTGGATACAGTGCTCTCCATTGCGGTTCCGTTCATTACCTTCCTGTACCCGCCGGCCATCTCCCTGATCGCCCTCACGCTGATCCAGCCGGTGGTTAAGAAATCCGTGATCTTCTACTGGACCTACCGCTTGGCACTGTGGATTTCTGTGCTGTGGTCGGCGCTATCTGTCATCGCCGCCCAAGGCTGGGGTACCGAGGCCCTCGATCCCCTCTTGAGCTTGGCGCCCGGCCAATCCGTGGACCTGGGCTGGATCGTTCCTACCGCCATCGCCGCGGTCATCGGCCTAGTCATCGATATCGCCACCAAGGCCGGCGAGAAGCACGCCGCTGCCAACCCGCCTGCGGAAGAATCCGCCGAAGCCGACGCCCTAACCGAGGCCTAGGCCTACTTTCCGCCTGCGCATCCCCCCTCCTTCTCCCCCGCTGCACTAAGGCGCCGAGACGGAGGGGATTTTTGTGCCGTCCCCTCTCTTGAGCCGCTGCCCTTTCCGCCCTGCTCGGAATAGCGTGGAAACGCGTAGCGTTGAAATGAAAGAACTTAAAGAGCATCAAACGAAGGAAGGCCCTCCCCGTGACCGAACGCGCGCATCTTTCCGTCTTGGACTTCTGCACCATCTATGAGGGCGAGACCCCGGCCCAGTCCATTGCCCGCTCCGTGCAATTGGCCCAGGAGGCAGAAAAGCTGGGATATTCCCGCATGTGGTACACCGAGCACCACAATATGAAGTCCATTATGTCCTCATCCCCGGCCGTGCTCATCGCCCATATCGGCGCGAAGACGGAACGCATCCGTTTAGGCTCTGGTGGCGTGATGCTGCCAAATCACTCCCCGTATGTCATCGCCGAACAATTCGGCACCTTGGAAGAGATGTACCTCGATCGCATCGATCTGGGCGTGGGCCGCGCACCCGGCACGGATATGAATACCCTGGGCCGCGCTCTGCGCCGCGATGCCCACTCCGCTGAGCGCTTCCCTGAAGACGTCAAGGAACTTAACTCCTACCTCGAAGGCAAGTCTTATATTCCGGGGGTTAGCGCCATTCCTGGTGCCAATACCAATGTGCCAATCTATATCTTGGGCTCGTCCATGTTTGGTGCTTCGCTAGCCGCAAAGCTCGGTCTGCCGTATGCCTTTGCTTCCCACTTCGCGCCGCAGCATCTGGAGCAGGCTACCACGTACTACCGCGAGCACTTCCAGCCTTCTGAGCGCTTTAGCAAGCCCTATGTCATCGCCGGTGTCAACGTCACCGCCGCCGAAACCACCCAGGAGGCACAGGAAGAATACGAGCGGGTGTGCTTCAACCGCGTCAAGGCTTTTGCCGGCCGCGGCAAGCACCTCACCGATGAGCAAGTCGAGCAAATCATCGGTTCGTACCAAGGCCAGCAGATCCTCGATATGTTGAAGTACTCTGCGGTCGGCACCGCCGATGAGGTGGCAGATTACCTCGATACTTTCCAAAAGCATGCCCAAGCCGATGAGCTCATGGTCTCACTGCAATCCAACTCGCATGAGGAAGTAATCAAGAATATGCAGCTACTGGCACAAGGCTGGCAGCTCGATCCCGCACGCGTGGCTGGTACCCCGAGCTAATCCTCGGCACGCACTCGTCCAAGGCGGTCCATGGGTACCTCGGGAAACCTTTCGCGCAGCGCCTCTTCCAGCTCCTGCGGGCTCAGATGTGCCCGCTCAGGCAGCCGCGCCGAATATTTTTCGGCTTCGGCCAAGGTAGAAACGCGCGCCCCGCGCGGGAGCAGCGCGATGAAATCCTGGTCCGGTTCTAGCGAATAGAACTGCACACGCTCTAGCTCAGCGGCAGGAAACCTAATCCGCTGGCGGGGCAGGTAAATCTCGCTGCTAATCCGCAGCGTCGGGCGAGCTCGACGCCGCGCTGAAAGCACCAGCGCTAGCATTGCACACAGCGCCCCGCCGAGGGGCATGAGCGCGGCAACGAGGAATACGATATGCAGGCGGCTGCCGGCTGGTTCCTGCAGTGCCGAATAAATAAGCACCCCGCCTATGACAAGCAGCGCGACGGCGATAATAGCGGCCACCACTACCGCCTTGCCTAGGCGCGCGGTTCCACCGGCCTCGCGTAGTTCAATAATCTCGCTGCTATCGTCCACGGAAACTTAGCCTAGCGTGCCATCACCGCGACACCGCGGTGGTAAGCCGGCGCGTGTAGGAGAACATTTCCTCTTCCCGTGCCGTCAAGCCATGCAAAATGCAGCGGTTTTGCATTAGCGCAGCCCGGAAAAATGGAATAGCATTAATGTGTTTCGCTCCGCCGCGAAAAGCATCGGAGAATAAGGATAAAGATTAAATGAGCCCACGCGATAAACAGCAGCATAAGAAAATCGCTGATCACCTGCGGGAACAGATCAGCTCCGGCGTGCTGCAGCCAGGAGATTTCTTGCCCAGCGAGGCCGATTTATGCGAGAAATTCTCCTCCTCCCGCGGCCCGGTGCGCCAAGCGGTTGCGGCTCTTCGCGCCAAAGGGCTTGTTTCCTCCGGCCGCGGGCGGCGCTCGACTGTTCTAGCCTCCACACAGGCGGAGCATTTTGAATCCATTTACTCAATTACCAGTTGGTTGAGCGAATATGACGTCGATCCGCAGCAGCACACCCTGTGGCTGGCGCGCCGCCGTGCGCCCCGGGAAATCACCCGCTTTTTGCGCGTAGACCCAGAACAAAACGTGGTCTTTGTCCACCGAGTGCGCTATACCGAGGACGAGCCTATCGCCGTAGAGCGCATGTATTTTCCCATGGTGGTGGGCAAGCACATCTTGGACTTCGATGCCGATGCGGGCTCCATCCATACGCGTCTGCGTGAATGCGGCGTGGACTTTGATAATGTGCGCCGCGAGCTCACGCTGGAGGAAGCCAGCGCCGAGGATGCCGAGGCTCTCGGCGTGGCCCCAGGCACCCCGCTGTGGCGCCTGCAGATGGAGATTTCCAATCACTCCGGCGAACCGGTGGAGTTGGCGGTTTATCTGTACCGCGCGGACCGCATGAAGCTAGCGATGAATAGCGTGCGCGGGGGCGTCTCACCCCTAGAAGTTATCCCCACGCCGGGAAATCTTGCATAATTTTCACGGCAGGTTTAACTACCGGCTACCCTGCTTTCTATGAGAAGATTTCGCGCCGCTAAGGCGCTTGGCAGCCTCGCCATGGTGGCCGCGGTAGGAGCCGTCTCGGCGTGCTCTGCGGGTCATACCGCGGTGGTTGATACCTCCCAGGCAGATAGTAATTCTGCCCCTTCTTCCCTTACCGTGGCGTCCACCTCGGCTGCCACTTCGCTAGATTTCACCACTACCGGCGGCGCTGCCATCCCCGCCGTCCTCATGGACAATGTCTACGAGACTCTCGTGCGCATTGATAAGGACGGCTCTATCACCCCAGGCCTAGCCACCTCATGGGATATCAGCCCAGACGCCCGCACCTATACCTTCCACCTGCGCAAGGGCGTCACCTTTTCCAATGGCGCTGCCTTCACCGCCGAGACCGCTGCTTTTTCCATCGACTACGTGCGCGAGAAGTGGACCAACGGCATTTCCGCAGCCATGGATCCGGTGGAAAAGGCCACCGCAATCGATGACCACACCTTAAAGGTGCGCCTCAAGCAGCCATCGAATGGCTGGCTATGGTCCATGGGAACGGCCACCGGCGCGATGATGACGCCGAGTGGCATGGATAACCTGGCCGCCCAACCGGTGGGCACTGGCCCCTTTGAGGTCGCCAAATTCGCGCCTTCTGAGTTCGTAGCGCTGCACGTTCGGGACGGATACTGGGGAAAGCCCGCCGCACAGGATGTCACCGTGCGCTATTTCCCGGACACCATCTCTTCGGTCAATGCGCTACAGGCCGGTGGCGTGGACGTGGTTTGGGGAGTGCAGAACCCGGAGCTGCTCGATGATATTAAGGAGGGCATTTCCACCGAGGTAGGCACCACCAACGGGGAGGTGCTGTTGTCGATGAATAATGCCCGCGCTCCCTTTGATGATCCGCGCGTGCGCCAGGCCGTGGCCTATGCCGTGGACCGCAAGGCGGCCAATGACATTTTGTGGAATGGGATGGCGAAGGACACCGGCGGTGCACCCATCCCGCCCACGGATCCGTGGTTTCAAGGCAAGCGCTACTACGACTACGATCCTGAAAAGGCACGCCAGCTGCTCACGGAGGCAGGAGCGGAAGGCGCAGAAATTACGCTGACTACGCCGACGCTGCCCTATGCGCAGACCGTCGCCGAGTTGCTGTACTCGCAGCTTTCTGAGGTCGGTTTTAAGGTAAACCTGGAATCTGCTGAATTCCCGGCCGTGTGGTTGGGCCAGGTCATGGGCGCGAAAGACTATCAGATGTCGCTCATCTCCCACGTGGAGCCGCGCGATGTGCCAACCCTTTTTGGTGATCCGGACTACTACCTCAACTACGATTCCCCGCGCACCCGCGAGCTTTTGGCCCAAGCCGATTCCGCGCCGGAGCAGGACTACCCCAAGCTCATGGCGCAGGCCGTGGACCAGATCATGGCGGATGCCGGCGCGCTGACGCTGATGAATATGCCCAATATCGTGCTCACCCGTTCCGGCGTGCGCGGGCTACACCCAGATCAGGTCACCGATGCGCTGATTTTGCGCGACCTCGCCTCTGCCGACGCCGACTCAAACGCCACCAATAAAAACACCGAAGAGGAGGCCCGATGAGTTCCCTTCGTTCCACGGGGCGGGCCATCGTGCGCCCGCTGCTGCGCTTTGCGCTAACGCTCTTTGCCGCTTCCGTCATCATTTTCGCGCTCATGCGCGCGGTGCCGGGAAACCCGGCGCGGGTAGCATTGGGGGTCAATGCGACCGAAGAGGCCGTCGGAAAGCTGAGCTCCGAGCTAGGCCTAGACCGTCCATTGCTCACGCAGTATTGGGAGTGGATAAGGGGCCTATTTACCGGCGATTTTGGGCAGTCCTTGTCCTCGCAGCAGGATATTACGCCGCTGGTGCTTGACCGCGCCCAAGTCACGCTCATCCTCATTGGCCTAGCCATGCTGCTTGCGCTGGCCGGGGCCATCCCGGTGGGAATGTGGCTGGCGCTGCGCAACCGCACCCGCGGCGCCGATGTGGTTTCGGCCGGCACGCAGCTGGGCATTGCGGTGCCGAGCTTCCTCCTCGGCATCATCTTGGTGGCTATCTTTGCCGTACATTTGGGCTGGCTGCCGGCCAATGGGTGGGTACCGCCGAACCAGGGCGCGGGCGAGTTTATCCGCCACCTCATCTTGCCGGTCATTGCGCTGGCCGTGGTGCAAGGTGCGATGCTGACGCGCTATGTGCGCTCGGCGGTGCTCGATGTTCTGCACCAGGATTTTATCCGCACCGCACGTGCGCTCGGCCAATCGCCGTGGGAGGCGCTCAAGCGCCATGGCCTGCGCAATGCGGCGCTACCGGTGCTAACGGTAGCCGGTGTGCAGCTGACGACGATGGTCGTGGGTGCCGTGGTGATCGAATCCGTCTTTGTCATTCCTGGTATAGGTTCCATGCTGTTGGATGCGGTAGCGGTGCGCGATCTCACCACGGTGCAGACCTTGGTCATGTTGCTCGTCGCCTTCGCCTTGGTGGTTAATGCCTTAACGGATGTGGCCTACCGGTTTATTGATCCGCGCATCACGGCAGGTGAGAAGTAATGAAGCTGCGTTTTTCTGGCTGGCTAGGCGCCTTCCTCGTCGCTGCCACGGTACTGGTGGCGTTGATATCACTGGTGTGGACGCCCTATGACCCGACGCTGGCGCACCCGGATATTCGGCTATCTGGACCTAGCACTGAGCACCTCCTCGGTACGGACCGCTTTGGGCGCGATACCGCCTCCCGCATCATGGCAGGCGCCCAGATTACGGTCTTTGTGGGCCTTATCGCAGTGGGCATAGCCGCGCTGGTAGGGGTACCGATGGGCATCCTCGCCGGGATGCGGCCTCGCACGCTGGCCGATGCCCTAGTAATGCGCGGCGCCGATCTCCTGCTGGCTTTCCCGGCGCTGCTCTTAGCGATTATCGCCGGCGCGGTGTGGGGCCCATCGACACTTACGGCCATGATTGCCATCGGCATCGCAGGCATCCCGTCCTTTGCCCGGGTGGCGCGCTCGGGCACGCTGCAGGTTATCACGCAGGACTTTATTTCCTCCGCGCGCATTTCTGCCGTACCGGGGTGGAAGGTGGCGCTGCGCCACATCGTGCCCAATATCGCCGGCCTACTCATCGTGCAGGCCTCGGTGTATTTCGCCCTCGCCATCCTGGCCGAGGCTGGGCTATCCTACCTTGGCCTAGGCACCGCCCCACCGGCCGCTTCTTGGGGCCGGATGCTGCAAGATTCCCAGTCGCTTCTGGGCACCGCTCCCCTGCAGGCGTTCTGGCCTGGCCTCGCCATTGCCGCGACGGTGCTGGGTTTTAACCTGCTTGGCGACGCCCTCCGTGACCTCCTCGATCCCCGCCTGAAAGGATCCACGCGATGAGCCTGCTCAACGTAGATAACTTGGCGGTCACCACCGCCGCGCCGACCACTGCCTTGCTGGGGCCCATCAACTTCAAGCTAGCCGCGGGCGAGAAACTCGGCATCATTGGTGAATCCGGCTCCGGCAAATCCCTTACGGCCTTGTCCATCATGGGGCTCTTGCCCGATGGGGTGCGCGCGAGTGGCTCGGTCACCGTGGACGGCCACGAGGTGGTGGGTGCGCGCGATGCCCACATCCGCACGCTGCGCGGGAAGACCATGGCCATGGTCTTCCAAGAACCAATGAGCGCGCTGGATCCCCTGATGCGCGTGGGCAAGCAGCTGGCTCACGCCGGGGTACGCGATTGCGCTGCCGCGCTCAAAGAGGTGGATCTTGACGCCGAAATTGCCTCCCGCTTTCCGCATCAGCTCTCCGGCGGCCAGCGCCAGCGCGTACTCGTCGCCATGGCCATGGCTGGGCGTCCCGACCTGCTCATCTGCGATGAACCTACCACCGCGCTGGATGCCACCACGCAAGATGGCGTGCTGCGTGTTATCGAACGAGTGACAAAGGCACATGGCACAGCGCTGATCTTTATCACCCATGATCTGGGTGTGATCCGCCGAATGTGCCCCACCGTGTTGGTCATGCACCAGGGTGCAGTGGTGGAATCAGGCCCCACCGAGCAGGTGCTTGCACAACCGGAGCATGCCTATACCCGTAGGCTCATCGCCGCTTCCCGGCCGCCGGAGCTTGCCCTTGCCCCCGCCGCGGAAGGCGAAGCGCTCGTCTCCCTCCGCGGGGTCGGCAAGGTGCACGGCGAACACGCCGCGCTCGACGGCATCGACCTGCGCGTGAGCCAAGGCGAGCGCCTCGGCATCGTGGGCGGGTCCGGCTCGGGCAAGACCAGCCTGCTCAAACTCATCGCCGGGCTCGAGCGCCCCACCCGCGGCGAAGTCGACGTCCGCGGCCGCGTGCAGATGGTATTCCAAGATCCACAGGGCTCACTCAATCCGCGGCTTAAAGTGTGGAAATCCATCGCGGAGGCCATGCCGGGAAACCCCAGCAGGGCCGATAGGCGCTCCCGTGCCGCCGCCGCGCTCGAGGAGGTCGGTCTGCCGGCCGATAGCCTCGATCGCTTCCCGCACGAGTTTTCCGGCGGCCAGCGCCAGCGGATTTCTATTGCCCGCGCATTGTGCGGCGAGCCGGATATCCTATTAGCCGATGAAGCCGTCTCGGCCCTCGATATGTCCGTGCGCGCGCAGGTATTGGAGCTGCTAGCGGGGGTCATCGACAAGCGTGGGCTCACTTTGCTCTTTGTCACCCACGACCTTGCGGTGGTGCGCCACCTGTGCGATAGCGTCGCCGTCCTCGACCGTGGCCGGCTCTTGGAGCACGGCCCCACCGAGCAGGTCTGGTCTTCACCCAGTTCGGACTACACGCGCCGGCTTATCGCTGCCGCCGAAATGTGAGCAAGGTGCCTTTGGGCGTAAGGTAGTCGGGTCAGATTACTCCACCTAGAAAGGATCCTGCTGCTCCGTGGCCGCCCAGCTTGACTATCCCATCCCGCAGCGCCCCAGCACCACCCAATTGCTCACGGCGTTTAATAGCGCCTCGGTGCGCTGGCCTGGTGCCCTGCGCGCGGGATTGGCGATTCTCATTCCTGGCGCCATCGCCCTGCTCACCGGCCACGACTACGCAATCCTGCTCATTTCCACCGGCGCGTTTACCGTCATCTTTGGCGAGGGACACCCCTATCGCACCCGCCCACGCGTCATGCTCACGGCCGGCACCGCGCTCATTACGGTGGCCGCCGTAGGTGTGTTGGTAGGCCAGCTCATTTTTGTGCCCGGCCATGGCCATTGGTGGCTCCTGCTGGCAGGCCTCTATTCCACGGCATTGGCCGCCATGTGTGGCTTTGCCCAAAATGCCCTGCGCTTGCCGCCGCCTGGCACCTTCTTCCTGGTCATGGTCGGCGGCGGCTCGGTCATGCTCGCCCGCACCGATGTAACCGTAGGACAGCTTCTTTTTTGGGCGCTGACCGGCATGGTGGCCAGCCTGGTGCTCGGCATGGCCCCGGCTTTAATTGATCTCCACGGCCCCGAGCGCCGCGCCGTAGCCAGCCTGGAAAAGGCCGCGTCTGCCTTTCAGGACGGACAGGATGATTCGCTCGCCCGCCACCACCAAGCGCAAACCGCGCTTTTTACTGCTTGGCAGGCGCTTTCCGACGCCCACATTATCCGCGGCGGCCGCGTCATCGACCCCCAAGGCGCGCACTTAGTAGAGCGCACCCTTGCGGCCCAGCACACCATCGTGGCGCATAACCGCGCCCTTGATTTGGGTGCTGATTCGGACCAGCTCACCGACTATGTCACCGACGTCGATCCGAATCGCACCGCCATTCCCCACACCCGCCCCACCGGCCGCTACCGCCTCTACCGCGCCGCGGTGCGGGATTCACATGCCATGGTCACCACCCAAAAAGTGGTCCTTTCGGCGGCCATTACCGTGCTCGTGGGCCTCTCCCTCGGCTTCGACCGGCCGGACTGGGGCGTGGTCTCTGCCTTCCTCATGCTGCAATGGGGACCCGACCACGTACCGGGCACCGTCCGCGGCATCCACCGCATGCTCGGATCCGTCGTCGGCGTGCTGCTATTTTCCATCCTCCACTACTTCGGTATTAATGGCTGGACGTTGCTGCTAGCGCTGGCCGCCTGCCAATTCTGCGCCGAGATCTTTGTGGCCAAAAACTACGCCATCTGCGTTATCTTCTCCACGCCCCTAGCCCTGCTCATGGGCAATTCCGCCACCCGCCCCTTGTGGCCAACCATCCAGGCCCGCTGCGGCGAGATCGTGCTTTCCATCCTCATCGCTACCGCCGTGCTGTGGCTATGGCAGCGCCACGCCCCCGTGCGCAACCAGGCCCGCCTGCAGGTACGCGCGATGGAATCGACCGCCACCCTGCTCGGCCTACTTTTTGTCAATACCCCGGATTCCGTGTTGTCCGCACGCCGCGACCTGCAATACGAGCTGCTTTCCGAGCGCCGCGCCATCCAGTCCCTCGCCGCCGATAGCCCCGAAGCCGTGCGCCAATTCTGGGCTCGCCACATCGCCCTGCAGCACGCCGGATACTTCCTGCTGGACTTTTGCACCACCCACCCGGACCGCACCGCCACCCGCGAGGAGCTCGATGCCCTCGTGCGGGAAATCCGTGCCGCCCGCGCCGCCTAGAACAACGGGTATTCCTCGATTACCTCGTAGCGCGGCCCGCCGCCGCGGCCCTCGCCCAGGTGCGATTGCATGAGGCAAACTCGGTCCGCACGAAAATCCGGGCCCCGATACACCGATAACGCGCGCACGAAATCCGCCAGCGCCCACGGCTCGCGGGTGCGTCGGCCGGCCCGCGCGACGGTCAGGTGGGGGCGATGGTGGTTAAAGGGAACGTCGGCAAGCTGACAGTCCGCCATCAACTCCCGCACGCCGCGCGCCTGCCCGCCGACTCCGACCCACAGCGTGCGTTGCTCAAAGCTCCCCGCCCCGCTCAAGTGCACATCCAACGCCGAGCGACCGGCCACCGCCTGCACTAGGTGCTCGCGCACCGCTGCGGCATCATTGGGCTGCTCGCCATAAAAGGCCATGGTTACATGCCAATTATCCGGGTCCGTCCAGCGCAGCTCGTTAGTTGTTGCCGCATGAATGGGCCGCAGCGTATGCACCAAATGCTCGCGCGCAGCGGCAGAGGGCAGCAACGCAGAAAAGACGCGAATCATGGTTTAGCTAGCATAAACGTTCAAGCGCAGCCCCGCATCCAGAACGTGTTCTTCTTCGCGCTCGAAGGCGGCGAAGGCATGCAAAATATCCGCAACAGCGGTGGAATTATCATCGAATTCAGGCATGCGATTACTTCTTTCAAACCACAAAGGAGGCACAAGAATCACCCTCGATTCTTCTGCCTCTTCATAGTAGCTGACAATGATGTAATTATCCGCCCTTGACTACCGTGACCTGCCAGCCCGCATCGCCCGAGCGATGGAAATCACGAATCTCATGGCCCTCATCGGCCGCCCACTGCGGGATGGACTCGGTGGCCTGGGTGCAGTCAAAGTCAATGACTAGCGCCTCGCCCGGCTCCAGCTCCGCCATGACCTGCTTGGCCTCAATCAACGGGAACGGGCACACCGCGCCGAGAGTATCGAGCGCATAGCGCCCGCCACCCAACGCGCGCGCCTTCTCCTTGGCCTGCGGCTTGGTCTTGAGGGCAACCGCCCCTGTTGCCGTGGCGAAGCTTGGCAGGACCTTGTCCTCGGCGGAGACTACAGCGTTATCGACGGACTCCGCGGTGGAGTAGTTCTGCGGCTCCTGCGGTGCGCGACCCTGCGCCTTCTTCGGCTTGAGCCACAAGCGCGCGCCCGCACCGACGCCAAGTGCCATAAAGAACAGCGATACCCAGCCTTGGAAGCTAAACAAGGAGGTCTCCACCATGCCGTTGCCCACGGTGCAACCGCCGGCCAGCGACGCACCCACGCCCATCATGATGCCGCCCCAAATGGCGCGGGTTGCAGTCTGTGCATCCGGGACACGCACGCGGAACTCGCCGGCGGATTTCGCGGCAAGGAAAGCACCTACCAGAAGACCGATGACTAGGAGGGTGCCCCAGTTCATGCGGGCGGAATCACCGGTGGCTGTCCAGCGCACGATGTCCGCGGTCGGCGTGGTGATGCCGAGGCCGCCGTTGCGGCCGGCATGAGCCGAAAGAACAAAGCCCACCGTGCCAATGAGGCCAACGAGTACGGCCGCGACGTTCATATTCAGCGGCTTGGCATACCACGCTTGGCCCAGGTCCACCTTCGGGCGGCCGGCATCCTTTGCGCGGTAGTGGCGCCACAGCAGGAAAGTCACTACCCACACAACCCCTACAAGGATCCACGGTGAGATGTGCAGCGCGTCGTGGATGGTGGTTACCGGCAAGCTCCACTGTTTGAACCAATCATTCGCCCCGGCCAGCGGGCCCGATTTCATTGCGGCGGCGGAAAGACCATAAAACAGCAAAGCAATCCACGAGCCGACCAGGCCCTCAGCCGAGCGGTACCACGTGCCGGAAGCGCAACCACCGGACAAGATGATGCCCAAGCCAAAGATGAAGCCGCCGACAATGACGGCCACCGGCTTGAAATCGCTAATCTCCGGTGAAAGCACGCCCGTACCGGTAAGCAGGGTGAGGCCAAAGGCGTGAACCGAGATCAAAATGAGCAGGGCGGTAAATCCGCGCCAAGTCTTATTGAGAAAGATATCGCGCAGCATTCCGGTCACGCAGAAGCGACCGCGCTGCAGCACGGCACCGAAGACGATGCCGGTGAGAAGTCCCGTAATGATCACTGTGTCTCCTTGTATTGAGTCAGGGGCTTCAGCCTATGCCAATAAAGACAGGATTGTCTATATTTTGTGCACCAGTTGGTTCCATAATGCAGTATTTATGCACTTCATTTGCGGTTTTGCAGGCGGTGCAGGACAATAAGAGAACCGTCTAGTAAGGCAGGGACATACCCTTGCCGCGTAAGGAACTCGTGAACTCCTCTCGATCCGCCCGCGCATATAAGCGCTCCCTCGAACCCAATGACAAGGGCAGCGCCGTGGGCATTTACCCACATAACATGCACCCGGGGCTGGTTCCCGGTATCAGCGTCGAAGACCAACGCAATAAATTTGGTCTAGATAAGCCGCTATTTTTCATCACCGCCCTACTCATCGTCGCCTTCATTATCTGGGGCGTCATCACGCCAGATAGCGTGGCCAGCGCATCATCCTCCGCCTTCGGCTGGGCCATTACCAACGCCGGCTGGCTGCTCAATATCACCATGATGCTGGCCATTGTCACCATGGCCTATATCGGCTGCTCCCGGTTGGGGCGCATCAAGCTTGGCACCGATGACGAAGAGCCCGAATTTAGCTACTTCAGCTGGGTGGCCATGATGTTCGGCGCCGGCATCGGCGTGGGCATCTTCTTCTACGGCCCCTCCGAGCCGCTGTCGCACTACCTCACCCCGCCGCCGCATACGGTAGACGGCAATACCGTCGAGGCCCTGCACCAAGCCATGGCCCAGGCCCACTACCACTGGGGAGTTTCCCCGTGGGCGGCCTACGCGCTGGTCGGCGCTGCGATTGCCTACTCTTCCTACCGCCGCGGGCGCGTGCCTTTGGTCTCTTCCATCTTCAAGCCGCTTTTCGGCTCCCGCGATACGGATGGACCAGTGGGCAAGCTTATCGACATCCTCGCGCTCATCGCCACCCTCTTCGGCACCGCCGCCACCTTGGGCCTCTCTGCCATCCAGATCGGTGAGGGCGTCAGCATCATCCGCGGTGCTGGCCCTATGACGAATACCGCGCTAATCGTCATTATTGCGGTTCTCGGCTGCGCGTTTATCATCTCTGCGGTCTCCGGCGTGGCGCGCGGCGTGCGTTACCTCTCCAATATCAATATCTCGCTGACCTTAGGGCTGGTGCTCTTCGTCTTCCTCGTTGGCCCCACCCTGCTGCTGCTCAATCTCATTCCGGCCGGCATTGTCACTTACATCGATCAGCTTCTACCCATGATGGCCAAGGGTTTGTCCTGGGGCGATGAGACCATCGAGTTCCAGTCCTACTGGACCGCCTTCTACTGGGCTTGGTGGATTGCCTGGACTCCGTTCGTGGGCCTTTTCGTCGCCCGCATTTCCCGCGGGCGCACCATCCGGGAGTTCACGGCCGTGACCGTCTTCGCGCCGACAGTCATTCTTATTCTTGCCTTTACCATCTTTGGCGGCACCGCGATTTCTTTTAACCGCGAAGGCATCGCCGGCTTCGACGGCGAATCCTCCAACGAACAGGTGCTCTTCGCCATGTTCCAAGACCTACCCTTGGGCACCATCACACCGTATATCCTGCTAGTGGTGCTCGCCGTCTTCTTCGTTACTTCCGCGGATTCCGCTTCCGTGGTGATGGGAACGATGTCTTCCAAAGGCGATCCCACCCCAAATAAGCTCGTCGTAGTCTTTTGGGGACTGTGCATGATGGGCATCGCCATCGTCATGCTGCTCACCGGCGGCGAAGACGTATTGACCGGCCTGCAAAACCTCACCATCCTCGCCGCCCTCCCCTTCTGCCTTGTGCTCTTGGCCATGATGGTGGCCTTCATCCGTGACCTGCGCTCGGACCCGATGTTTATCCGCCGCACCTACGCCCGCACGGCGATGGATAACGCGATCATGCGCGGCATCGAAGAGCATGGCGATGACTTCGAATTCACCGTCCAACACGCAGAAGGTGACCGCGGCGCCGGCTACGACTTCGACTCCTCTGCCGAGCGCTATACCGAGTGGTACCAGCGCACCGATGAGGATGGCGAGAACGTCGACTATGACTTCGATACCGGCGTCTGGTCCGACGGCTACGACCCCAAACACGATAAGAACCACCCCGACTTTGAGGGTGAGAAGGAGAAATAATGGGAATCCCCGGCGACGTTGTCCTTGATGGATATACGCTCATCGAGCAACACGAAATTGACCACGAGTTCTTGCTACGCGGCTCTCCGCTCGGCACCGAAACTCCCCTGCTGTTTGCACTGACCATCGCCGGCATTGTGCTCGTTGTGGCCAGCTTCTTCCTCCGCGGAGGCAGTCGAGTCGCCGCCGGCCTGGTGGGTGCCATCCTCACGCTAACCAAGCTCTGGTGGATGCCCATCGCGCTGTGGCAGCACTTCGACGACGGCCAAGTATTTGGCTACACGCTCAAGTACTACCCGCAATACTGGCTGGCCGCCTCCATCATTGTTGGCGTTATTGCGCTTGTGGGCCTAGCCTCCGCCATTTTCCGCCGGCCCTAGCGGCCCAACCCAGCCGCGCCCAGCCCAGCTGCGCCTAACCGCCGAGCACCGCAATTGCGATGTGCACCCGGTTGGTGCCATCGATTTTGGCCAGGATGTGCTTCATGTGCGTCTTGACCGTGGTCAGCGAGATGAATAGCTGCTCGGCAATCTCGGCGTTGCTCAAACCCTGAGCCACCAGCTGGGCGATTTCATTTTCGCGCTCGCTCAGCTCGGCTAGCCCGCTGGGCTGAATCATCTCCTGCTCCGGCTGCGGCGGCGTGGCCGCCAGCCCCACCAGGTTTTCTAGCACCTTCGGGCTAAGCTGCTGTTGACCTTGGGCCGCCGCTCTTACCGACGCCACCAGCGCCTCCGGCGCCGTCGTCTTCAATAAAAAGCCCACCGCCCCAGCGCGCAGGGCGTGCAGGATGAATTCGTCGGTATCAAAGGCGGTGAGCATCACCACCGGGATATCACGCGCGCCGGCCAGCGAGTGCAGTTGCGCCGCCGCCTCGATGCCGTCCATGACCGGCATGCGAATATCCATCAACACCACGTCCGGCTCCTCGGCCAAGACAAGCTCCACGCCCTCCTTGCCGTTGCCGGCCTCGCCGATGACGCTAATGCCCGGCGCGCCTTCCAAAATCATGCGCAGGCCGTGGCGCAGCAGCGGCTCATCATCGACGAGCACCACACGAATCTCACTCACTGTACTTCCTTCCTGGGCAGGCGCAGTGTCCACGAGAAGCTTTCTTCCTCGTCCTTTACCTGCAGCGATCCGCCCACCACACTAGCGCGCTCGCGCATGCCGACGATCCCGTACCCGCCGCTGTGCACGCTCGCCTTTTCCCCAGCCTGGGAGGTGGGGTTGGACATGGTGATAGACAGGGCGTCGGCAAGCGCGGCGATGGTGATGGTCACCGGCTCGCCCGGCGCGTGCTTGCGGGCGTTGGTCAAGCCCTCTTGGACCGCGCGATTGAGCGCGTGGCCGGCCATGGTGCTAAGCTCCGCCAGCGACTGCGGCCCCGCGCCCTCCTGGTAGCGCACCTCCACGTCCATGCCCGCCCGGCGGGAGCGCTCCACCAGCGATTCCACGCCCTCGCGCGGATCAATCCGCCCCTCGCTGCGCAGCGAGTGCAGCGCCTCGCGCAGATCACCCACAGCGGCTTCGGCTTCATCGCGAATCGTGCGCGCGGATTTTCGCGTCTCCTCCGGATCCAAATCCTCGCGGTAGGCTAGCCCGCCCGCGTATACCGCGATCATGCTCAGCCGATGCGAGAGCGTATCGTGCATGTCCCGCGCAATCCGGCCGCGCTCCTCCTGCCGCGCAAAGTTCTCCCGCGTGGCCATTTCCTCATGCGTGAGCTCCGCCTGCGCTTGCAGCGCAATCGTGCGCTCCTTCTGGTTCGAGCGAACCAACCCGACGACTAAAACCACTACTGCTGGGCCGAAGATGCCGAAGAAGAATCCCAGCTTCCCGGGAGCACTAAGCCCTTCGCTTCGAGATAAATCGAGAGTGACCAACTCCGAGGCCACCATGGCCGCACATACCGTCGCCATCCACAACCGGCTGCGGCGCGAGGCCGCAGAAAACGCCGCCATCATCACCGAAGGCCGACCCTCGGCAATCGAAACCGTCGCCGAAATAATGGTTGCGGCTACCAACGCGCTGCGCGGGCCGGGCTGTGCGCTGCGCGGGTCACGCTCCCGCGCAGCATGCCGGAGAGCAAAGGGCAATAAGATCCACGTGCCGATCATCACCGCGAAAAGAATAAACAGCCGTCCGGAGGAGCCATCGGTCTCGCTGAACCGGACGGTAAAGACGACAAAATCGCCTATCACTGCCACCGCGGCGATGACAAGCTTTTGCCACAGCGGGCGCTGGAGCATCGCGTCGGATTTTCGGAATAACTTCATAACGCGCACCAGTTTAAGCTGGCGCGCCTCCCGCGCGGTATCCCCCGCAGGGAGGATACTTCGGCCCTAGCTGCGCGCTTCCAAAACCATGATCGCGATATGCACGCGGCTCGTGCCGCCGATCTTTTTCAAAATGTGCTGCATATGGGACTTTACCGTGGCCATGGACACCACGAGCCGGTCGGCAATCTCCTGGTTATTCAAGCCCTGCGCCACCAGCTCGGCGATTTCGCGCTCGCGAGAGCTAAGCGCGCCTAGGCGCTTGCGGGCGGTGCGGGTGTGGTGCGAATGGGCGTCGTCAAGCGCGGGCCCCTGCATGCCTACCAGCTTGTCGACGACCTGCCGGCTCAACAGCGGCTGCCCCGCCGCGGCCGCACGCACGGCCGCCATGAGCGATTCCGGCGGCGTCGACTTCAACAGGAACCCAGCCGCCCCGGCACGCAGAGCCCGCAGGATGAAGGAATCGGTATCAAAAGCCGTGAGCATGATGATCGGCACTGCGTGGACGGACAGAATCTTCTCCACGGCCGCGATGCCATCCATGACCGGCATGCGAATATCCATCAGCACCACATCGGGCTGCGCGTCGAGCACGGTAGCCACCGCGTCTCGCCCATTGCTCGCCTCGGCCACGACCTCAATATCGGGCGCGTTGGATAGCAGCAGGCGCAAGCCGCTGCGGACTAGAGCTTCGTCATCAACGAGCACTACGCGCAGGGCATCGGCCATCATGCTCCCTTTCCCACTGGTTGATTCCACCGCGCGCGCCACAGTTGCGAGGCGACGGGCGTATACGCCACTGTAACCGCCACCACTGCCGCGAGCGCTATCGGCACGATTCCCACGTGGCCGGCCACTACGCCGTTGAGGAACGAGGGCACGAGAATATCGTTTAGCTTTTCGAAGATTTTGGGGAAAAAGTCGATGACTAGCGTGGCGGCAATGAATGTCAGCGCAGTCTGCAGGAGCAACGTCCACAGGCTTACCCGGTGCAGCCGCTTATCGACGTCCGGCTTCCCCACCGCCGCAAACATCACCCTCGCGCCTTGCCCGCGAAACTCCGGCACGACATAACCGCGACGCTCCACCAGCTCGATGCGGTCTGCGTCTTCGGGCGCGTTATCGTCGCTGTGCCCGCGCAGGAATTCCAGGCTATAGGCCGCATCATCGGTATCGGTATAGCTGAGCTTGCGCGAAGTTCCGTCAACAGTGGAGGTAAAAAGACTGCGCTTAAAGTCTAAGTACTTCCCCGTCCATCCCTCACGGGCCGTGGTTTCTTCTAGATCGATGCGCATGAGCCCGTATTCTGGATGGCGCAGTTGCCAGCTCATCTCGCTCATTGCGCGGCCTCCTTGTGCGCTAGCGGTAGCTGGATACTCCATCCGAATTCCTCGCCTTCCTTTCCTTCTGGGCTTGCCTGGTTAGCCGCGATGCTCATGCATCCGCCGGAAAGCTCCACACGCTCGCGCAGGCCCACCAGTCCGTAACCGCCTGTGGTGTCCGCGCCATTGCCCGTGTCGGTTCCTGCCTTCCCGCGCGACACTGGGTTTCGCATCTCGATGTCCACCGCGCCGGCCGTCTCGCGCACCGTGATGCTTACCGGCTGGCCGGGCGCGTGCTTGCGTGCATTCGTCAGGCCCTCTTGTACTGCGCGGTGCACGGCGTGCTGCGCCATCGTGGACAACTCGGCAAAAACGTCCGGGCCGGCACTGTCCGCGTAGGTCACCGTCACCTCCGTGCCGGCCTCCCGCGCGCTCGCGACCATCTCCTCTAGACCAGTGCGCGGGTCCTGGGAAAGGTCTTCGCGCAAAGCGCTTAAGACAGTGCGCAAATCCTCTACCGCATTCTGGGCCTCAGCGCGGATGGTGCGCGCTGCTTCGGTAAACTCCTCCGGCACGTCCTCGCGCGGATAGCTCAGCGCACCCGCATGAATGGCCACAAGGCTCAACCGATGCGAGAGCGAATCGTGCATATCCCGTGCGATGCTCTCGCGCTCCTCTCGCCTTGCATGCTCCACCTTGGCGCGCATCTCTTCCCGGTTCATCCGGGCTTGCTGCTCCACGCGCCACCGCTTTTCGCGCTGATTGCCGCGCTTTTGGCCTGCAAGCAAGCCCGCGACCATCACAACCACGACGAAGACGGCACCAACCCACCCGATCTCGTCCCAGCTTAAGTACGGGTTAAAGCTAGTTTCTATTGCAAACGCCACGACAAAGCAGGCCACCGCGGCCGCCGAGCGCGAGGTCGAGCGGCGGGAAACCATAGAAATGAAGGCCACGACTCCGCTCACCACGCCAAAATAAGAGCTTGACCCCAGCAATACGATGCACCCAGCGATGAAGCTGCGGGTGGAGCCGGCATAGTCGACGTCGGAAAGCTCGCGCGGCTGGTGCTCCAGCGCAAAGGGCAGGGCGATAATACCCAGCACGCCCACCGCAAACCCGGTGCAGATATAGGGCCCATACTCCGCAAACGACGGCGAATACTCCTCAATGTCGAGGTTCATCAGCACCATGCCGATGAGCCAATTCGCCACCGCGCAGGCGGCCACGATGCCCGCCGTACTCCACTTCGTTCTGACCATGGCCTCAAGCTTAAGCCGGCGGCCATAGTCCCTAAGGATGAATTATTTTTGCACCCCGGCCGCATCGCGCATGGCCTTCGTCTGCGCGGACGGATGCTCATTTTCGGTGGCCAGGCGCTCAAACGCCACGGCAGCCAGCGCCGCGGACTGCATTCCCAGCACGGAGTCATCAAAACGCATCATCGGCGAGTGGTTCCACTCGCGCTGATTTTCGGGTTTTTCCGGATTAGCCGTACCCATCCACATAAACGTGCCCGGCACCTGCGAGAGGACGTAGCCGAAATCCTCGGAGGCCATCATGGGGGCGTCGAAGGGCTGGACGTTCTCCGCGCCGAACATCTGGCCCCACAAAGTGGCGGCGAATTGATTCTCGCGCGGATTGGTCTTGGTGGTGGGGTACAAAATCTCGAATTCCACCTGCGCGGTGCAGCGGTGCGAAGCAGCGACGGAGCTGGAGACCTCCGTAATCATCTGCCGCACGGCGTCGATCTTCTCGTCGCGCAGCACGCGCACCGTTGCGCCCAATGCCGCGCGCTCCGGGATGGCGTTATAGGCTCCGTCGCCCGCCCACAGATTGGTCACGGTAATAACGATGGGCTCGAGCGCATCGAAGCGGCGGGTCAGCGCGGTCTGCAGGGACATCTGGATCTCCGCCAGCGCCGCCACCGGGTCGATGGCATCGTGCGGGCGAGAGCCGTGCCCGCCTTTGCCCAACACCGTAATGGTCAGGTTGGAAGAGCTGGCCATCATCGGACCCGGCACATAGTGGAAGGTGCCGCGATCCTGCGGGCCGACGTGGAGGCCGTAGGCGGCAATGGGGCGTCGGCCAGCGGCGTCGAGCACACCTTCCTCAATCATCGGCAGCGCGCCGCCCGGGCCTTCCTCGCCAGGCTGGAACATGAAGGTGACATCGCCGTGCAGCTCCTCGCGGTGCTCGCACAGAATCCGCGCCGCACCCACCAGGCCAGCGGTGTGCAGGTCATGGCCGCAGGCGTGCATATACCCATTCGTCGACGCAAACGGGCTGCCGGTCTGCTCGCGCACCTCGAGGGCGTCCATGTCCGCACGCAAAAGCACCGACACCGGCCGCTCGCCGCGCTGGCCGCCGCGCAGCACGGCCACCACCGAGCTCAAGTCCTGGCCCACGTGGATTTCCAGCGGCAGGCCCTCCAACGCCTCCAGGACCTTCTTTTGCGTGCGCGGCAGGTCGAGGCCGATTTCCGGGTTGCGGTGCAGGTCGCGGCGGAAGTTCTGCAGCTCCTCAAGCATCCCGTCACCCATTTCTTGGAAAACCTCGGTGGCCACCCGTTCACCAATGCGTGCACGCGTAACCGGCAGCGGCGGCAGCTGCTGGGCATGGCGTGGAGCGGCCAGGCGTCCGGGGTTGGTGGGGCGAATCCTCTTGGTCGGGTCAGTCATGGGGGCTCCTTTTCTCGCTTTCGCATTCGAGGGTACAGCAGGTTATCCACAGGCCGCCGGCTGGGCTCGGGGCTGGTGTGATGGGTGGGGCGAGTTATCCACAGGCTGGTGCGGGTGCGCTACTGCGGCCTTGCGAGTTGTTTTAGGCTCGCCGGCATGACCCGATTGCAAGACTACGCCCGCCAACTCGCCTCGCCGATGAAACTTCTCGGCGAGGTCTCGGGCGCGCGCGAAGTAGATCTGCGCCGGCTTGGCCTGCCCCGGCAGGAAGCCCGTAGCCTGCTTGCGCTTGCCGACGTCTACTTTGGCCCCACCCCCTTCACCCGCCGACAGCGCTCGTGCCGGGCAACCACACACTGCTTGGCGACGTTGAAGATCATCGAAAAGTACGTCTCGCGCACGAAATCCAAGCGGGATGCGTGGGCACTGCGGTCGGAATTGTGCGCTACGGACCAAGACGTGGAGCGACTCGCGTGCACGCGGTTGAAAGAGATGTATCCGCCGCGACAACCCAAGAAAGTGCATTAGGGAACATCATGGATTATAACAGGGTCCAACACTGTTAAATAATGCATAGCATTCCTATCCTGCATAAACATCGCGTCACCGGCACAAATGCTATTTACGACGGTTTTAGGCTAAATCTTATGGTTTCAGGTCATTACCCAGAATGTAACAGGGTACCTAAATGTCATATAAAAACATAGCGCACGCAGCCTCTATAAGCCCTTGCGCGCTCCCTCATAGTCTGGTTATATTGAAAGTGCAGCAAAGAGATAAAGTACCCGTAATCGAGTGCATAAACTCGGACCTGTATTTATATTATGCATTTTGTTTTTGAGTCCAGTACCGGACGTAATTCTTAAAGGATTTTTTATGACCACTCAATTGAAAGAGAGGGAGCGCAGAACATTAGCGAAGGCTAATGATGATGTACGCGCTTATGTAGACGAAGTTGTACGCCGCGCCCCGCGCTTTAGCGCTAAGCAACTTGACAGTGTCACCGAGGCCCTCAATGCCAAGGAGGTCCGTAATGGATAACGAGATTCTGTCTTCTATCTATGTCACCAATGGTGTTGATACGTACAAGGTCCTCGACACCCTAGCGGAACTTGAAGACGTGAAGAAGTCTAAGTCTTCGACAAAGACCAAGTCTTCAAAGACCGCAGCGGTTGACCACACCCGGTCTCCTCCTCTTCTTCGCCCAACGTCGATTCTTGTTAACGCCGCCGCCCTTCAACTAGTAGACGAAGAGGGCTTTTGCGATAAATCAGCCGAGGATATGTCTCAGGAGATACTGACGCGTATTCATGCTGTCTACGCGGAAAAGATACTTGACCATCGTGACAAGCACGAGCAAGAGCGCGACGGAATGGACTTCATCATGTGGCGCGTAACACAAAATCTAGAGTTGCAGGACCTAGACGAGCTGATAGATAAAGCACTCGCCATAGGAGATGCGACTACTACCCTAAGTGAGAACTACTAACCGAAAGGATATTCATACATCATGTTCACCCTTAACCAAAAGACCAAAGAGGCGAAAGTTACCTACTGTGAAGTTGATGGTGTCAAGGTAGAGACCGAATCTAGTAACCCAGAATACAACGAGCTCATAAAAGACCTCGCCAAAACCACGCCGGACATTTTCCCGCACATTGTGGGGTGCAAAATGACTGCCCGTTATGTTGCCCACCGCGTAGAAAATTTGGGAATTGTCGTAGCCACCGGCATCGAGTACCTCCATCCCTCTACGACGAACATAAACGTGGTCATAGCCCCCGTAGAAGATAACAGGGTATCTATCATCATCACCCGAGACTTGAACTGGGGCAACAAACTAGATGCTGAAACCGGTGAGTTATCCACCTACGACCACGCAGCTACCGTCACTATCAAAACATGGGATTGCACAGACCACTCAGCCGGCAAGACCTACTCGTCGGTTGTTCGCGAGGTGGGACACCAGCTTAGCGAGGCGGTACGGACATCTAATCCGATAACACTAAACGCGTACGGTCAGAGTGGTGGTGCCGACGTAAGAGCGGTCACCCTTGAACTGGACAATATTATCGCCGAGCTGGGTAACCGACTGCACAAGTTCTACGGCCACAAGCTAGAGCCCAAGAAGTAGCCACTAACCACCGAGGGGCGATTCCACCACCGTCGCCCTTTTCTAAATCATAAATATTCATTTAGAAGTCGACCACCAAAACACTGGGATTAGCCTACTCTGCAGAGTAGTTACCACAACACCCTCTGCAGAGTAGTTACCACAACACCGAAGACATTTAAGCGCAAGAAGAATACGAAGGCGGCATGGCAGGATACTTATACCGAACTTGTCTTCAGGCTGCAGGAATTCACGTTCGAAGACTGGAAGGATATCCAGAGCTTTATGGCCAATATCGTATCAGTACTCTAGTCCGTAACCGTAGCGTCAGGAGTAGGTGTATCTTGCGCTATGACTACAAAGGCACAACGCCCCTTTATCCATGCATTAATCTTGAAGGCCATAGCTACTATGTCCACCGACTAGTAGCAGAGACTCCCATGGATTGTTACCCAAGTCACAAGGTGTGACCATATCAGCGGTCATCCATTCTACTGTCGCCTGAGCAATTTCCGCCGTGCTACCACGTAGCAGAGCCGTCGATATCAGAATGAGCGCCGCCACGCTGCAATCAATGAGGGCCGGGTGTTTGAGTCCGGCACATCGTTGCATACCGTCAACCCTGGTACGTGCCCGGAAGGGCATGAATTGCGACTTAAGGATACGGCTAAGGCGGTTTATTTCTGCCCGACATGTCGCAGCAATAATAATAAACGCAATATTGATTTCGTCATTAGAATGCTAAAACACTTAAATAGTATTTTAACTTATACTCCTTATGTTGATGCAATCCTTGAAGAGCAGCAACTGGATGTTGCTGCATAGATTTTAAGCCGACTAGGCTATCGAAGGCCTCGCCCCTCGGGCGGGGTCTTTTTTAAATGTGGGTATAAGAGAGGCGTCGGCTATGCCGACCGAATGCAGGGGGTTTGCCCCAAATGAGCCACTCTCTCTTATGCCCTTTTTGCTCCTTGCGCCCTTAGACCGGCTACGACGGTCCTTGGCGCGGTAAAAATGTACGATGACGTGGATAAATGGGTGATAAAGTACATTTCAAAAGTACCCATTTAAACACGTCTTCGGGTATTTTAAAATTAAACCGCAGGTTTAAAACCCATGGTCAGGGGATTTTTAAAGTATCCAATTTTTCAAATTGGCGCACTATCGTGGCACACGATGAAAATTGGCCGGGTTGGAGCGATTTTCGCTGCAACCAATTTTAAAATTGCCCCGTTTAAAGGGGCTATCATCACGTAGGTGTCCCACCCCGGTGGCACTCTTGTCACCTCGTGGTGGGTCAAAAAATAAACCACCCGTAGGTGGCTTTGAGGGACTGACCTCGCTTGGTCAGTATCTAGTCGCTGTATGGTAAAAAAATAAACCCCGCTACTGCATAAGCAGCAACGGGGTCTTAATGGTTAGAAGTTTCGGTAGATGAATACTCCACCCTCGCGGGCGTCAGTGGTGGTAACGGTATAGTCGTAGGATAGGTCGCTTACCCAAGAGTCCCAATCAAAATAGATTCGTAACGGGGAGCCGGGGTCGGTATCTTCCATCAATCCAGTGTCTTCGGCGAGATTTAGCGCGTACTCATAAAAGCTCGGCCACCATCCACAGAACTGTTCTTCAAAAGTGGCAACATCAGGTACATTGTCCATATCTTCAACAACAACACCATCTTCTGCCCAACGACAAAAGGCGGGCCATAGTGTGTAGCCGATCTGCTCATATGCAGCAGTCCATGCTTCAACGTTTACCGGCTCAATTGAATAGCCTTCTGGCACACCATAGGAACGGAATATTATCGCGCCACTACACCTATCTGTCATGGGATATCCATTCCACTCATGCACGTCTTTAGCGGTCGGAACACCTTCCCATTCAGATACTTTAATAAATCGCCCTTTGTCGATACCGTCGACGGTGTAGCAGTGCTCGCACATGACAAGCGCGCCAGGCTCGCGCTCTAGAACTGTATCGGGTGCTTCTCGTTGGGTGAACATGCTCGGTCCTCCTTGTTAGTGACTGACTTGCCACCACTTATCCCGCACCGGGTCGCTACCCGGTGTGAGGACATAAAAAATACCCCTGCACTCACCGCTCTCTACTAGATGACACTTGATTTCTCCATCCAACAAATGGGGAACAGTTCACGTTCCCGATTAGCGCCCGCCGCCTGAGAATTGATGAGCCGTGGCCAGCGTGCGCCCTGGCACAAAATGGCCCACTAGCGTTTCATGAACCACGGGCTGCCGCGGGTTTTCCAATCTTGAAACCATTACCTGAGAGGCCCGTGCCACTACCCCTTCAACAGGCAGCCGAATAGTGGCTAGACCGAGATCCTGCCACCTCGGAAACACTCCATCCACGCCAGTAACGCTGACAGCTTCAGGAATTTTCAAGCCAGCCATAGTGCAATAATCAATGAACTGCAAAGCTCGGTCGTCTGCGGGAAACATTACGCAAGTAGCGCGCCCGGAACTGACGAGTTCCAGAACCCGTTTTATGGTCGCCATCCGTTTGCTGTCTTCCCCAGCATCAACGACTGCAACGTCCGCCCCTGCTTCTCGAAGGGTTCGGATCATCGCTAGCGACCTGTGCGACTCGGATGAAGACACCTCAGCGGGAACATTCACGACACAAACAGTCTGATGACCATGATAGATAACATTGTTCGCCACTATCTCGCCATGCGCGTCCTCGTCGTAAGAAATCGCTGTAATCTCATCGTGGAGTTCCGGACGCCCGATCGAAATCATCGGGACAGTATCAAGGAAAAGTTCCACGTCTGACGGGCGGATGGAGCCGGTCGCAAGAAATATGCCGTTGACACCGAGTTTTAGCATCCGGTCGAGCGCCGAAAGCTCGTCGGCGGTGCGGCCTCTGATTGTGGGCACCGAAGCAACGAGCTGGAAACCAGCTTCTTCTGATTGGCGCTGAAGCTGCGAGTAGAAGAAGCCGTAGTAGGTGCTCGCGGGATTTCGAAGCAGTAATCCCACCGTCGGAATCTCATTCTTGCGTCCCGCTAAGGTTTGAGCTGCAGCATTAGGCACATAGCCTAACGAAGAGATTGCATCGTTTACTCGGGCGATCGTTTCTTTGCTAACCGAGGAATTCCTGGTCATTACTCGAGACACGGTTGCGCGGGAAACACCCGCAACGCGCGCCACATCATCCATCGTGACGCGCGTTGTGTAGTTGCGTGTGTTGTGCATTGACCGGCCTCGAGACAGTTGACGGAGAAATGGTAAGCGCCAATTCTAATTGCCGCCGTCAACCGATGCCGCTCAGCCCCCCCCTATTTGCGCGATGAGAGGAAGCGGTTGAGCAGCATCGGCCAATCGGTCTGGATGATGTCGGCGCCGTGATCTACAAGGAGACCCCAACCCTTTTCAGGTTCATCCAGAACCGAAACTTCGTCGTCCCAACCGAGAAATAGCGGAACACGGTTCGGAAGGTTCAGTGCATTGAGCTGCACCAAAAGCTTCGCGTCATGCAGATTCTTTGCAAGATCGGGAGATGCCAACTCCGAGCCATCATTCTCCGCGACAATCTCGATTGCCATAGTGTTGATCCCGCCAAGCGAAAGGACGAGATCCACTTCTTCGATCGTTTTTACAATCGGCATGAATGGATACTTCACCGGGTGGGAGGCAAGCTCCTCTAACCACTGGATCGATACTGGCGCTTTTAGCAGCACCCGGTCTGCGCATTGAAAACTATCGAGGAACGGCAACAGTCTCTGCCAGTAATTCCACGACCGGTCGATGTTGATTATCGTATCGGAGGATGACTCGAGAATGGTCGCGAGTTTTTCGACCCCGCACTTCTCAGCCTCGGCTGAAACAAAAGTTTCATATTGCAGGCGCTCCAGCTCCCCTGTTGACAGGGTTAAGATGTCTTGGTCCAACCCAAAGTAGTGACCTTCGTAGCCGTTGTGAAACGTGAAGAAATCACCGTCGGTCGATTCGATAACATCAATCTCCACAATGTCGGCCCCGGAGACTACCGCAGCCCGAACTGCCTTGGCTGTGTTCTCAACGATACTGCCCGAGTTCTGCCCTCGGTGAACAGCCACCAGTGGTTTCTTAGCTCTGATTGCAGACAAGAAGCGGTGGTTTATGTCTTGATAGGCGGGATCACCAATTACATCGAATGCCATTAATTCATAACCTCGTTCATTTTAGTCGGGAGCGCCCTACGGCGGAAGATGTTCCTCAGCCATCCCAATCCGAATCGGCGACGGGCGTGAGACGGCTTGCTGCTGCGACCGTAAACCGAGTAAAGCACCAAGCTAGAAATGATCATCAGGAGCACCGTGTAAACAAACGTGAGCGCAGTCGTATCATTCAAGGTGTCCGACTCAGTTGCGTTGTAGATGAAAATGCCTAACGGCTGGTAGAACGGGTGCGCAAGGAAGATTGCGGTGTCGTAGTTGTCCAACAACGCATTGAAGTTTCGAGCAGTGATTGCCGCAGCGACAGGCAATACGATTGGCAAAAGGATCTTCCTGAAAATATTGAACTCGCTAGCTCCAAGCAGTGACCCAGCTTCCTCGAGATTGTCGGGGACACCTGTGTAAGAGGCCTTCAGCATCCTGAGCGTAAATGGAATTTTCTCGATTACGTAACCGATTGCCAACAGAATCACCGTGCCAGAAAGAACCTGCCCGAACACCAGTGGCTGCGGTGTGCTGAAGGTAAGCAGGAGACCCAATGCGATCATCGTTCCCGGCAGCAACCAAGGGATGTGCAAGAGGTACTCGAGCCAGATTGTCACAGTATTGCGGTGTCGCTGGATCAAGCGTGCGACAAAAAGCATCGCAAAAACAACCACCACTGAAGCAACCGCGGAGTACGCGATCGAGATAGCGAACGGTTTGATGGCGGCGGGATCCGTGAAGATGCGTGCGTAGTTGCTCAGCGTGAAATCTGCAAAGCGAATCTGACCGCTGCTAATCGCCGAAGCATTAGTGAACGAGAAAATGACGATTAGTACGGGCGGTGTGACATAGATCAGCCAGAGGAGCCACGCGAGGAAGTGGACAATGGCATTCACCACTGGGTTGTCAATCTTCTGTTTCTGAAGCGCAACCGGAACTTTAGACACAGAAAAGTAAGTTCCGCCCTTTTCGGCACGGTTAAGTATCGCCAGCATGATGATCGTCATGATGCCCAGGAACATAGCTAGCGTCGCAGCAAGGTCGCGAGAACTGACAGTCCGAGAGAAGGTCAGAATCATCGGCGATATCGTCTGGAAGTTCTCTCCGCCAAGGATCAAAGGGGCGGTGAGAGCTCCAAGGCCTCCAAGGAATGTAAGAATCGTGATGGCGAACACCATGGGTCGAAGGACTGGTAGAACAACCGCTCTGAATGTTTGCCATGTCGAGGCGCCCATCTGTTTCGACGCTTCAATGGTCTGGTAGTCAATCTTCGAAATCGAGTCAGAAAGAAACAGCAGGTGACTTCCCGTCCCAGAGAAGGTCATGACCAAAATGACCGCGAGTGCACCTTTAAACCAGTTGGTGTCCATCTCGGGAAAGATCCTCGCCGCCGCGTTAGTCAGGTAGCCGTTCGAACCGTAAATCAGGTTGTAAGCCGCAACCATAACGACACCGCCGTAAAGCAGCGGCGTAGCGAATCCGAGAAATAGAATCCGGGAGCCCTTGATGTCAAAGTAGCGGGTGACGAGAACGATAAAGATGCCGACCACGTTCACCGTGATGCAGAGCGCGAATGCGAGAATGATTGAGTTTCGAAGCGACTTCATCGCACGCTCGGAAGCAAACAGCTTGGAAAAACGTCTAAACTCCACTCGCCGTTCTGTCTGAACACTCCCAGTAGGAGTGAGAGGTTCGGCCAGATCAAGAAGGTGATAAGAACGTATGCCATCACGATGAGAACCACGATGTTGAGGGGGGACTTCAACATCGAGCGAATCGATAAAAGGTTTTTATTCATCGGTTCATCTCCTACTTCGCTACCCGGCGACCGTCTGCGTCGAAGCTGTTAATGGAGGAGTCTTCTAGCAGCAGCGTGACTTCGCGGCCTACGATGTTCTGTGGGATTGGCCCCGACACGTTAACCCGCAAGGGAGCGCCGAGCGCGTTGACCTCGAGAACGGAGTGGTCACCCAGGTAGCTTTCGCCGACAACTGTCGCGGGGAGTCGTAGGGCGCTGCCGGCACTCGACTGAGCTTCAGCAGGTTGGATCGTCAGTCGCTCTGGCCGGATATAGTGCGTGTGCGACGGAGAGAGGTGCGCTCCTTGGTTATTCAGCTCAGCAATCTGAGCTTCGCTGAGCCCATTCACCTGCCCGAGGAAGGTGCAGACAAACTCCGTTGCCGATTCTTCATATAGTTCGCGTGGGGTGCCAACCTGTTCGATGCGCCCCTCGTTCAGCACAGCGATGCGGTCGGACATCGAAAGGGCTTCTTCTTGGTCGTGGGTGACGTAGACCGTGGTGATCCCCACCTCGGACTGGATGTCCTTCAGCTGGATACGCAGCTGCTTTCGAAGGCGCGCGTCGAGGTTCGACAACGGCTCGTCGAGGAGCAGAATACTTGGTTCCATGACCAGGGCTCGCGCGATAGCAACGCGCTGCTGCTGGCCGCCGGATAGCTCAGAAATTTGCTTACCTAGTTGCTCGTCCGTGAGGGATACTTGCCGCGCCGCTCTGGTGGCCCGTTCTGAAATCTCACCCTTCGGCAATTTGGCCATTTTGAGGCCGAATTCAATGTTGTCGCGCACATTCATCGACGGGAACAGCGCGTAGTTTTGAAACACCATACCAATCCCGCGTTTTGACGGGTGAGCGTAAGTTACATTCTTACCGTCAATCGCAATCATTCCTGAAGACGGTGCAATAAAGCCTGCAAGTGCGCGAAGTGCGGTGGATTTACCGCATCCGGAAGGGCCAAGGAAAGTGAAGAACTCACCCTCGTGGACGTCGAGGTTGAAGTCGGGGATTGCAACAAAGTCGCCATAGACAACCTTGATGTGGTCAAACTTGATCATTGGGATCTCCGAAGTGGCTTGTAGGAAAGTTTTTCAGAATAAAAGCTTCGTCTTCAGGAAACGAGGCTTTAAGCCAGATCGTGGTTCGGGCGGACCTTACAGGTACTGCAGCTCGATCTTTTCAATCCAAGACGGAAGGTTCTTCGCTACAGTCGGCCAATCAATGTCCTGGGCCTTGAAAGAATCAGTCTGCTGAACAGCATCTTGGTTAGCCCCAGCGAGGGCATCCTTGTTCACGGGAGCTGTGAAGAACTCGTTTGACCACGCAGCTTGAATTTCGCCCGAACCGAACCAGTTGATGAACTCCTCGGCCTTGGCGTTGTCACTGCCTGCCACCTTTGCAATGTGCTGGGTCGCCATCGGCACACCAATCGCAGGGTGAACAGCGCTGGTTTCGATACCGTACTCCTTCTCGCGGTTCGCCTTGCCTGCCAGCCACATCTGACCAGCGTCAACTTCATCGGCCTTCATGCGGGCGTAAAGGTCAGTACCCTTCACGGACTTCACACCGTTGTTGAAGTAGGCTTCGATTGCGTTCCATCCCTCGTCGGACACACCCAAGTCGCCTGTTTCGTCGAGATAGCGGGAGAGGATACCGGAAAGCACCATCTGCGTAGTTGCGCCGCCAAGACCAGACGGAACCTCATAGCGGTTGTGGAAGCGATCTTGTTCCCACAGGTCAGTCCAGTCCTTTGGAGCGTCTGCTTCGGTGCATGCCGCATCGTTATAAACGAGCATGATTGGCTCGCGCACGATCGGCCAGTACTGCTCATCATCGCCGAGACCCGCCTCAACCTTGTTAGACCAATCTGGCTTGTACGGTTCTAGGACCCCATCAGCTTTCAGATGCTCAAAGAAGACATTGTTCAAACCGAAGACCACGTCAGCCATCGGGTTGGCTTTTTCAGCAACGAGGCGGTCTTGAATTTCACCACCGCCGAGGTTCACAAACTCAACCGTGAAGCCGGCCTCAGCCGCCTTCTCAGAGAGCCACTCACCGCGGCCGTCGGAAACGGAATTGGAGTAGATGACGAGCGGATCGTTCGAGCCGCCTTCAGAGGACGAGCTGCAGGCCGTTAGGGAGATAGCGACGGCAGCCGAAGTGATCAGCGCGGCTGCTTTCTTCAAGATAGAGGTGTGATTCACGAAGATGGCCTTTCGATGAAAACTAAGTGGGATCAGGAAGCGGTCCTCGTTCGAAACGGGAACTCCGAATCACCCGTGAACGCGCTTTCATCGGACATTATTCACCCTGGTGGTAAAACTTCGGTTACGAGTAACTTAACCTGGCGAAAATTTTTGGAAGCGCTTTCATTACTTGAATCGCAAGCTGTCGCTATAACATGAACTGGTCAGATGGGTTTGGTACTTGGTCTGCTCACATCATGCTCAAGCACATGGAGCCGCAAAACCTGCACTTACCCGCAGCAACACTCGCGATGAGTGCTGCGTTGGTGCAGGCGACTACCCCGCAGGCATAATGTCCCGTATGCCTTTAGGTGACGGTCCACTCATTGTTCAGTCGGACAAGGCGGTCCTCCCCGATGTCTCGCACCCGGAAGCGGGCGCGGCACGCGCGGCACTCGCACCGTACGCGGAGCTCGAGCGCGCGCCTGAGCACATCCACACCTACCGCATCACCCCACTTACACTGTGGAACGCCCGCGCCGTCGGCTTTGACGCCGAGCAGGCCGTGGACGTGCTCGAGCGCTACTCCCGCTTCCCCGTCCCGCCGGCGCTGCTCGTAGACGTCGCCGAGACCATGGCCCGCTACGGCCGGTTGAAGCTGGTGAAACACCCCGCCCACGGGCTCATCCTGGAGGCGGACGACCCCCCGATCCTCACCGAGGTCACCCGCCGCCAGAAAATCCAGCCCCTCATAGCGAAGCCTATCGACGACCTCACGGTCCCCGTCCACCCCTCCGCCCGCGGCCAAATCAAACAGGAGCTGACGAAGCTGGGCTGGCCCGTGGAGGACCTCGCCGGCTACGTCGACGGCGAATCCTTCTGGCAGGGCGGCTCCGGTGTGGTGGTCTTACCCTGCAGCGCCGACAAAACCATTGTCGGCGCGGCGTCGATGGCGCAGGCGCAGACCACCACCTTGATCTTGGTCACCAACACCGTCGCCGGCCGCCAGTAGCGCGACGAACTGCTGCGCCGCACCACCCTGACCACGGAAGAAATCGGCGAATACTCCGGTGAGAAAAAGGAGATCCGCCCCGTCACCAGCGCCACCTACCAGGTGGTCACCCTCAAGACGAAGGGCGAGTACCGGGCGCTCGAGCTTTTCGACTCCCGCGACTGGGGCTTAATCATCTACGACGAAGTCCATCTCCTGCCCGCCCCAATCTTCCGCATGGCCGCGGACCTCCAGTCGCGCCGCCGACTGGGACTGACCGCCACACTCGTGCGCGAGGACGGCCGCGAGGACGACGTGTTCTCCCTCATCGGGCCCAAGCGCGACGACGCCCCTGGAAAGAACTCGAGATG
The DNA here is from genome assembly GCF_027570035.1 of Corynebacterium curieae. Lineage (GTDB taxonomy): Bacteria > Actinomycetota > Actinomycetes > Mycobacteriales > Mycobacteriaceae > Corynebacterium > Corynebacterium curieae. The sequence continues at coordinate 727,943 of NZ_JAKMUU010000001.1, forward strand.
GCCGGCTACATCGCCACCGCCGAGTGCGTGGAAGTGCGCACCACGCTTACCGACGAAGAACGCCTCACCTACACCACCGCAGAGGCCCGCGAACGATATCGTCTGGCGGCTTGTTCGGCGGGTAAGCTGGAGGTCGTCGACAAGCTTCTTGCGACGCATAAGGGGCAGCAGACCTTGATCATCGGCGCGTACGTGGAGCATCTCGAGGAGCTCGCATCGCGTATCGACGCTCCCTCGGTCGACGGAAAAACCACCACCGAAAAGCGCGAAGAGGCCTTCCAAGCGTTCCGAGACGGCGACATCTCCACACTGGTGGTGTCGAAGGTGGCGAACTTCTCCATCGACCTGCCCGAAGCCGCCGTGGCCATCCAGGTCTCCGGTACCTTCAGCTCGCGACAAGAAGAAGCCCAACGTCTGGGGCGTTTGCTGCGGCCCAAAGCCGACGGCGCGGAGGCAGTGTTCTACACCGTCGTTGCCCGCGACACCCTGGACTCCGAATACGCCATGCACCGGCAACGCTTCCTCGCCGAGCAAGCCTACGCGTACTGGTTGGTCGATTCCGCCGACCTTTAGACTTGAATGCCATGAGTGGCATGAAGGTATTCAAGTTCGACGTCGACGAGGACTTTGCGAAGCAGCACAACGAAATGGTGCGCGAGACCAAGAACATGGTGCTCTCCGGCATCGCGCTCTTCATCCTCAGTATTGCCGGTGGCATCGCCGCGTGGATCTTCATCGACCCCACGTCGCCGTGGCGCCTCCTCGCCTCCGTTGGCCTGATCCTCTTCGGCCTCATGATGCTCATCGTCGCACTCATGTTGCCCAAGTCAGTGGGTAAGACGCAGGCGCTTTACGACGCCCACCCGCTCGCCCGTTACCTTGTGAGTGTCCCCGATAATGGGGATAGTCGCTGGTCCCGGTATGGCTTACCTGCCCTGTAGTTTCCATAATCCGGGGGGTGTTGCCGCCGGGTGCCAGGACTTTCGATGACAGCTGATAGGGACACGGCCAGTTTTAAACTAGGTCTCTTTGTAACGTGGGTGCTTGCAACGAAGGTCATGACACCAGCGACTGGAACAACGCCATACCCATCTCGTTTTCTAGGAGCTCATCATGTCTCCGGAGCATTCCATCGACATATTCCTTGGGTTAGACGTCAGCAAATCTGAACACCACGCCTGCGCCTTAGACCGTGATAGCAACAAGGTCTTCGACAAACCGTTGCCTCAACTCGAATCCGAACTAGCAGGCGTTTTTCACCAGCTTCAGAAGCTTGGCACCGTGCTCGTGATCGTCGACCAACCCAACACCATCGGCGCACTACCGATTGCTGTAGCCCGGGACTGCGGTTGCGAAGTCGGATACCTGCCAGGTCTTGCGATGCGCAAAGCTGCAGATCTCTATCCGGGACGTGCAAAAACAGACAAACGCGACGCATTCATCATCGCCGACACCGCCCGCACAATGCCCCACACGCTACGTGCCGTCGACCGCAATGATGAGGTACTCTCCGCCCTAAAGATGCTGTCCGGCTTCGATGATGACATCGCCCGCGATTGCACTCGCACTGTCAATCGGCTTCGCAGTGTCCTCACCCAGATCTACCCCAGCCTGGAACGAGTTTTTGCTGGTAGCACCCTGACTCGCACGCCGATCCTGGAATTATTGATCCATTACAAGGGACCGCAGGGGCTAAAAAGAGCCGGATACCAACGAGTGTTGAACTGGATGATCAAGCGCACACGTAAAGACCCCACCCCGCTGGTAGACGACATTTTTACAGCGCTGAAAGCTCAAACAGTCACCGTGCCTGGAAGCGATGCCGCCGAGTTAGTAATTCCTCAACTGGCTGCAAACATCCAGGCCCTCAAAGAGCAACGAAACACCATTGCTGAGCAGGTTGAAGAGATGCTCGCTGATTTCCCTCTTTGTGAGGTCTTGATGAGTATGCCCGGAGTCGGCATCAAGACCGCAGCGCAGATCCTTCTTGCGATCGGTGATGGCTCCGACTTCGCTAGTGCTGGCCACTTAGCTGCTTATGCTGGAATAGCACCCGTGACTAGACGATCCGGTTCGTCGATCAGAGGTGAATTCCCGGCACGGTCAGGCAATAAACGACTGAAAAACGCCTTGTTCTACTCCGCATTCGCAGTTATCCGCAGCCACGAACCGTCACGGCGGTATTACGAACGCAAACGCGCTGAAGGAAAACGCCACAACGCAGCAGTCATCTGCCTGGCACGACGCCGATGCAATGTCATCTACGCGATGCTGAAAAACAAGGAGTTCTTCCGCGAAATCCCGCCACGCCCCGTCGCCGCATAAAGCCCCAAAGACGAAGCCGACCAGCACACGCTGGCCGGCTCCTAGGCACGCCTAAGAAACTACTCCCAAGACTGTGCTCGTCAACATCGGTCTGGCACTTGACAAAAACATAGGGACACCCCCCAACACCACCCCACCCCAAAGTTCAATACATTGAATTTGGTGATTCATTGAACTGACCACTATTCTTGGCTGCCATGAGTATTAGCGTCCAGAACTTGAGCGTGAGCTACGGCGCGAACACCGCGATTCGGAACATCAGCTTCACCCTCGACTCCCCCGGCATGCACGGCATCATCGGCCCCAACGGCTCAGGCAAATCCACCCTCATGAAGGCGATGCTCCAGATCCTGGACAAACACAACGTCCACGGCACAGGCCCCACCGGCGCCCCTGCCGGCTACCCCGTCACCCTCGACGGCAAGGCCCCCGCCGAGCAGCGCCGCGCAATCGCTTATATCGAGCAGCGCTCTGACCTCGACCGCAACTTCCCCACCAGCGTCTTCGACACCGTCCTGATGGGCACTTACCCGCGCCTGGGTCTTTTCCACCGCCCCGGCAAGGCCGAACGCGAAGCAGCCACCCAGGCTCTCAAGGACGTCGACATGTGGGACTTTCGCCACCGCCACATCAGCGAACTCTCGGGCGGACAGTTCCAGCGCGTCCTCTTTGCCCGCGCCATCGTCCAGGACGCGGAGTACATCTTCCTGGACGAGCCCTTCGTCGGCATCGACGTCCCCAGCGAGAAGACGATCGTGACCCTGCTGCGGCAGATGGCGGACGCGGGCAAGCACGTCGTCGTCGTGCACCACGACATGAACACGGTGCGCGGCTACTACAACGACCTCATCGTCCTCAACGGCGAGCTCGTCGCGGCGGGTCCCACCGAGGAGGTCTTCGTCCCCGACGTGCTGCAGAAGGCCTTCGGCGCGCTCGTCATCCGCGAGCCGTCAGCACCAGCCCACCCCACGCCACGGCAGGCAGCCCTCCAGGAGGAGACAGCATGATCGCGGAGTTCCTCGACTCACTACTCAGCCACGGCTACCTGCAAAACGCGCTGATCACCTCGGTGATCGTGGGCGTGGCCTGCGGCATCGTCGGCAGCTTCATCGTGCTGCGCGGCATGGCCCTGATCGGCGACGCCATCTCGCACGCCGTACTACCGGGGGTCGCGGCCTCCTACCTGCTCGGCACGAACCTCTTCCTCGGGGCGGTGGTCGCGGGTCTACTCGCCACACTGGCGATCGGGCTGATCGGCGAACGCTCCACTGTGAAGAACGATTCGGCGATCGGCATCGTCTTTTCCACCTTCTTCGCGATCGGCGTGCTGCTCATGGCGAAAGCGCAGACGGCGACGGATCTGACGGAGATCCTCTTCGGCAACGTCCTGACCGTTCAGGACGCCGACCGCAACCTCTCGATCGGTATTGCCGCTGCCGTGCTGATTCTCACGCTGGTCTTTTACAAGGAGCTCAAGCTCAGCACCTTCGACCCCGTCATGGCGCAGTCGGCTGGCGTGCCCGTGCGGGCAATCCACTACGGGCTGATGGTGGTGCTCACGCTGGTGACGGTCATTTCCCTGCAGACGGTGGGCGTGATCCTGGTGGTCTCCCTGCTGATTACTCCGGCGTCGGCGGCGTACCTGCTGACGAACCGGCTGGGAGTGATGATCGGGCTTTCAGTGGCGCTCTCGGCGCTCAGCTCCGTAGTGGGGCTGTTCCTGAGCTATAGCTACAACGTGTCCTCCGGCGTGACGATCGTGCTGACCGCCAGCGCGCTGTTCCTGCTGGCTTTCCTCTTCGCGCCAGGCAAGGGACTGATTGCTCGCTCGCTGGGCAATAAGCCACTGGCCGCGCTGTTGGCCCTCCTGGTGGGCGGTGCCCTCGTGTTCGGGGCCGTGACCTTCTCGACGGAGGAGAAGGCAGACGGTGAGCAGCTGAACGTCGTCACCACCTTCACGCTGCTGGCGGACCTGGTGGAGGAGATCGGCGGCGAGGCGGTGGACGTCCATAACCTCGTGCCGACCGGCACGGACCCGCACGACTACGACCCCCTGCCCGCGGACCTGGATGCGACGAGCGACGCCGACCTGCTGTTCTACAACGGGCTGAACCTCGAGGGCGGTGAGCACGGCTGGCTCGCGAAACTGAAAAACACCGCGGGCCTGGACGATTCCCAGATGGTCGAGGCCACCAAGGGCGTGGAACCGAAGTACCTCAAGGACGAAAAGGGCAATCAGGAGATCAACCCGCACGCCTTCCTGGACCCGACCGTCGGCATCGCGATGGCCGAGAACGTGACCGCGGCGCTGGCCGAGGCCCTGCCCGAGCGTGCCGAGCACATCGAGGAGAAGGGGGCGGAGTACAAGGCCATGCTGGAGAGCATCGACGCCGACTACCGCGAGCAGATCGGTGCGCTGCCGAAGGAGGATCGTGTGCTCGTGGCCAGTGAACATGCCTTCCAATACATGGTCGACACCTACGGCATGGAGCAGCTGTATATCTGGCAGATCGACACGGATGAAAACGGCTCCCCCGCGCAGATCGGACACCTCGTGCGCCAGCTGAAGGACAAGCGCCCGAAGCACCTGTTCGTGGAGTCGAACGTGGATACGCGCCCCATGAAGACCGTCTCGAAGGAGGCCGGGATTCCGATCTTCGACGAGCCACTGCACTCCGATGAGCTCGGCAAGCCGGGCACGGTCGCGGGAACCTACGAGGATTTCCTGCGCAGCAACTTGAAGACCATGATCGCGGGGCTGAAGCGCTAAAACGCGAATGCTCGAGGCCCACATGCGTTGGGCTTCCCCGGTCGCATTCCCGTTACCTTGTGAGTGTCCCCGATAATGGGGATAGTCGCTGGTCCCGGTATGGCTTACCTGCCCTGTAGTTTCCATAATCCGGGGGGTGTTGCCGCCGGGTGCCAGGACTTTCGATGACAGCTGATAGGGACACGGCCAGTTTTAAACTAGGTCTCTTTGTAACGTGGGTGCTTGCAACGAAGGTCATGACACCAGCGACTGGAACAACGCCATACCCATCTCGTTTTCTAGGAGCTCATCATGTCTCCGGAGCATTCCATCGACATATTCCTTGGGTTAGACGTCAGCAAATCTGAACACCACGCCTGCGCCTTAGACCGTGATAGCAACAAGGTCTTCGACAAACCGTTGCCTCAACTCGAATCCGAACTAGCAGGCGTTTTTCACCAGCTTCAGAAGCTTGGCACCGTGCTCGTGATCGTCGACCAACCCAACACCATCGGCGCACTACCGATTGCTGTAGCCCGGGACTGCGGTTGCGAAGTCGGATACCTGCCAGGTCTTGCGATGCGCAAAGCTGCAGATCTCTATCCGGGACGTGCAAAAACAGACAAACGCGACGCATTCATCATCGCCGACACCGCCCGCACAATGCCCCACACGCTACGTGCCGTCGACCGCAATGATGAGGTACTCTCCGCCCTAAAGATGCTGTCCGGCTTCGATGATGACATCGCCCGCGATTGCACTCGCACTGTCAATCGGCTTCGCAGTGTCCTCACCCAGATCTACCCCAGCCTGGAACGAGTTTTTGCTGGTAGCACCCTGACTCGCACGCCGATCCTGGAATTATTGATCCATTACAAGGGACCGCAGGGGCTAAAAAGAGCCGGATACCAACGAGTGTTGAACTGGATGATCAAGCGCACACGTAAAGACCCCACCCCGCTGGTAGACGACATTTTTACAGCGCTGAAAGCTCAAACAGTCACCGTGCCTGGAAGCGATGCCGCCGAGTTAGTAATTCCTCAACTGGCTGCAAACATCCAGGCCCTCAAAGAGCAACGAAACACCATTGCTGAGCAGGTTGAAGAGATGCTCGCTGATTTCCCTCTTTGTGAGGTCTTGATGAGTATGCCCGGAGTCGGCATCAAGACCGCAGCGCAGATCCTTCTTGCGATCGGTGATGGCTCCGACTTCGCTAGTGCTGGCCACTTAGCTGCTTATGCTGGAATAGCACCCGTGACTAGACGATCCGGTTCGTCGATCAGAGGTGAATTCCCGGCACGGTCAGGCAATAAACGACTGAAAAACGCCTTGTTCTACTCCGCATTCGCAGTTATCCGCAGCCACGAACCGTCACGGCGGTATTACGAACGCAAACGCGCTGAAGGAAAACGCCACAACGCAGCAGTCATCTGCCTGGCACGACGCCGATGCAATGTCATCTACGCGATGCTGAAAAACAAGGAGTTCTTCCGCGAAATCCCGCCACGCCCCGTCGCCGCATAAAGCCCCAAAGACGAAGCCGACCAGCACACGCTGGCCGGCTCCTAGGCACGCCTAAGAAACTACTCCCAAGACTGTGCTCGTCAACATCGGTCTGGCACTTGACAAAAACATAGGGACACCCCCCCGACGTGTCTACTTTCCGGGGGCCAGGCCCGACCACACGGTCCTTAGCATCCTGGTCAAATTTCCTTGGTATGTTCGAAGATTTTCCCATCTACTCAAGCGGAACAAAACCTGGGACTCTTCAATTTGAAGCGTCCTGGGTTTAGTTCCGCTTCTTCTACTACCCCGTATTGACGGGCTGGGTGCGATGGTACTCGATTTCTACTTTCTGCGGGGTGGCGTAGTCCAACGCTTCGTGAAGACGCTTGGTGTTCTACCAATGCACCCACCGCAAGGTCGCCAACTCAACTTCCCCCACTGACGTCCACGGGCCTTGGGGGTAGTAAAAGAAGCGGAACTAAACCCAGGACGCTTCAACTCACGAAAACGTGGCATACCGTACACAGAATCCGGAGACCTAGAACCAAATAATGAGTCCTGCTCGATAACGCACACGCTACAGTTGACAGTTAGGGAATGATTATAGTCTCGACAGCTGAGTACTGATCATTCCGATAAGAATTGCAACGCCAGCCACGATGAACGCGGAGACAATAGAATCAGCGAAAGCCAGGCCAATAATTGCAGGTCCAGCAACCTGTCCCATGCTATACCACGTTGTTAAACGAGCAGATCCACCAGGAATGTCGTGTGCAATCCCAGTAGAGATTGTGAGCATCGTAACGCCCATAAACGTAGTGCCGAAGAGGACGGCAGCAACAATGAGAAAGATCGTTGATGACCCAAATATAGCGGCAATAGCGCCAATAACCTGTAATCCATAGCAAGTCATCAACGCTATACGTCTGCCAAAACGCTCAGCCATAAACGACCAGAAATATGGTGATGGAATAGCAGCGATGCCTGCGAGTACCCACGTCAATGCTGCCGCTGTATCTCCAAACACTGGCTCAGCCAAAGCCACCAGATAAGTGCCGATGATGATGTAGCCAAACCCCTGGAAAAAATATCCAGAGTCGAGTAACCGAAACGCTAAGCGTTTGCTCTCCACAGAACGCTGATTCGAAGAACTTTCCGAACCGCCGGTCAGACTAGAAGGATCTTGTTCGGTAACTGGCCAACGCCATGCAAAAACGCTGAATGCTGCGCTGATGAACGCTGCTGTCAGCCATAACATACCCCACTGGAGACTCTGTCCAAACAGCCAAACGGTAGCCCCAGAAACCGTAATACCTAGACCGACACCGCCATAGACGATCCCAACAAGATTGGGCTTTTTGAGATTATGCGCAACAAATTGCGTGATGCACACAAATATCACAACAGAGGAAACACCGGCCAGGAACCGAATTACGACTTGCAGTATTGGACTATCCGTTGCTGCCATTAAGGCAAGCAACAAGGTCGAAAACATCAAATTCGCTCGATAGGATTTCTCTGTTGGTCGCAACCAGTTTTTCGACAGCACCACTGATCCAGCAAGATAACCCAAATAATTTGATGTTGCGACCCACGCGGACACTGAATCCGACCAATTCAAAGCCACCATCATAATCGGAAGCATCGGGGTATAAAAAACCTTCCAATACCCATTGCTACCGATAGACCAAGTGTCCCCTGAAGTGTGAGGGCTCGTGTGTTCATATGAACTACCTTTACTGTCGCACAAACCTGATCGATGACAACCTACTCTTCTTTAGCTATCTGAGGAGCCCCTTCCTTGTTGCCTCCATGTTCGAGAGTAAGAGAGAAGTTCATCAATAATATTTTCTGCCGAGTCTTCACGGCAGTGACCAAAACCATCTCCAGCCCATAGGTTAAGCGCCTCGGGGTTTCCATCTGCATTTGCTTCAGCCCGAATGGGTGCTGTCAAATAGTGGATTTCTGGGTACATAGCAGGCGCTATCGAGCTGAATTGATCGATAAAATCGTTTCGTATGGATCGGGCAATCTTCCCAGAAAAAGCTCGTGTAGTCGCCGTCTCTCGATCAGTGAAATTTAGAATCGCCCGACGGTGTGTCTGTTTTGTACCTGCTTCATTGGCAGTGAGGAAGCGAGTTCCGACCATCACTGCAGTTGCTCCCGCCCTAATCAGTTCCACAACATCAGAAGCGGTACCAACGCCGCCTCCCGCGAATATCGGTAAGCGAGTTTTAGAGACTGCATACCTGAGGAGATCGCTGGATGTATAAGATGTTCCAGCCTGTTCACTGCTAATAACAGTGGCACGATGACCTCCGGCGTTCTTTCCTTGTAGTGCAAGAACATCAGCACCAAGGTCTAGTACGTGATCAATTTCCTCTGGCGTCGTGGCGTTGAGAACAACATTTTTTCCCTTCGCTTGGACCGATTTAATTGTTGCTTTTTCAGGATATCCGAAAGTGAAGGAGATGAATTTAGCACGAGAACCTATCGCAATATCAAGTTTTTCTTCATAATTATCATCCGACCATATTGGTTCTTTAGGCAATTCGGAAGAGAATGTTAATTTTTCAATCAACTGGTCGCGGTATGCAGAGTAGGAACCACTATCCTCTTCATTAACAGAAGGTGGACAGAATAAGTTTATTCCGTAAAATCTTTCTGTCTGGTTTTCAACTATCGTAATTTGCTCAGCAAGGTCATCAGTAGAAAGATATCCCGATGCTAAAAATCCAAGACCTCCAGCCTTAGAAACCGCAGCACACAAATCGGGAGTGGATGGACCGCCAGCCATAGGCGCTAATACGATGGGCTTCTCGAAAAAATGCATAAATTCAAAAGAGATTCGTCAAGTAAGTTAATTGAGTCCCACCACAAGTGGAAAACCATTTTTCAATAGTCAGCCTACAGCTACAAAAAAGATTAGCAAGTGATTTTACTGAAATACATGAATGCCGTTCGCAAGTAAATTTACTTGACAGTTTCTAGCACACCGCAATGGCTTAGTGGATACAAACTTTATTGGCACGACAACAGGAACTATCGTAGACGACGATAAAACTTACCCTGCGACTGTTAACACTAAACCGTTTAGAGAAGCATGCAAGGTTTAATAGGTAGAACTTCAAATAGCAGCAACCAAGCTAAAATTCTTGTGCTCTTTGCGCGTACGGAAGCTACGTATGACGAAGAATTTGTCGGAATAGCTTTAACCAGAGAGCAGGAGAGTGCTATGGGCGAGCATGTTGATTCTCCAAGTATAACCTGTTGGACTGAAGAAGTTCCCCTTCAAGGCTGGGAAGGAAAACTAAACAAGTCTCGTTTCCCGAAACTTGTCTATCTCGTTTTTAGAGAAGGGTATGCGCAACATTCCTCCGTGCGCTACCAGGAATTAAGCCCAGATATATTGGCTGCATTTACCACGCGTGAAGCTGCTCAGACTGATGTCGTTTCTCGGCAGAAAAAGGAGCCTTCATTCCTACCGAGTGAGTTTCATATATGGGAAGTCGAATTCGGGTTTTTGACCGAAAACTTCCGTGGCCAAGGTCCAGAAATCCCCATGTACTGAGCAGTACTTCTCGTTGGTTTTAAATTCTGTTGCAAGGAGAGAGTAAGCATCTATATCGCTGCGAAATGGCGGAATAGTCTCAATGAATTCCTATGTCGGAATTGGGTTTTCCATCAGCTTCTCGCTGATCTCGTTGACCCTCACCGAGTCATGGCTTTTCTTCGGTGACACCGTAGTCATTATCGGTGAAACTCCTTCTAGATCAGAGCCACACACAAACTTCCTGACACCCTCAGACACACCACTTCCGCGCTGAGCGGAGACCCAATCACGAGCAAAATCTAAAGCACTTAGTGTATGAGTCTGAGAAATCCCCTTCACCCCCGCCTGCATCAACCGTGCTGAGATTTGGTCTCCAGTTAATCGATCCGAGTTAGACAAGAACCAGATTTGATTTGTGGACAACGCGTTTGCAAGATCCACCATTCATGCATAGTTGTACTCCCCCGTGTACATTGTGCCGTCCAAATCAAAGACATATTCCACGATTACCCTCCCCCCTTTAGGCTTACGTCGGTTTCAGACTGGTCAGTATCGTCAAGAGAAGGAATGCAGATAGCGATACAATTCCAAAGAACACCACAACCCAAATAAAGCCAACTGAGCCCAACAATGCTCCTGCAAGAATAGATCCGATAATCATTCCCAGCGGAGGCATCGATTCAGCGCGACCCCGCGCAACTAGATGAGTCCTTCCATATTGGTTTACCGCAACAATATTTGATGCCGCAGTAAACGAAAAAGCCCAAAAGACTCCCGCGATCCCCATCAAGATCGCAAGTTCAAGATTATTTGCTTTTTCATCCTTGAGAAGAAGTTCAGCACACACTGCAGACAAACCGCCCAGCCCCAAGGACCAAATCGCAACCTTTTGCGCTGAAAACTGGTTGATAAGATAGGGAACCACCAATATCGGAAGGTACATGGCAACCATATGTAACTGCGACAATCCAGAAATTTCGGAGCTGCTTAGCCCCTGTCGCTGGGCTTCTAAGGGAACTGCTGTCATTACAAGGGTCATAGTTACATAACTGAAGAACCCCAATACACCACCAAGATAAAGAGTCGAACGATCACCCGAACGATCACCCGAGCGATCATCCTTGGATGTTCGTGCAAGCATCGTTTCAATGGTTTGGGGTAGAGCCAACGAGGCAAAAAAGACCAATATCCCAAGACCAATTACAACCCGATACGCTTTGTAGAAGTCGCTTGAGGATTCGGCCACGATCCCAGCAACCCAAGGACCGAAAATCGACCCAACGACTCCGCTCAAGAGAACGAGACTCGTATCCCAAGGACTTGGCTGGGTCGCGAAATCTTTCACCAAAATTCGATGAAAATTTGCGAGCCCCATAAAGATACCGATGAGCAGTATTCCACCGTAAAATAGCCAGATTTGTTGCTTTTGCATTGCAAAAGATGTTGCCAATCCTGACAAAATACAAATTGTGCCCGCAATTAGATATACCATTCGAGGCCCGAGCCTTTTAATCAATGGCATTCCAAGTCGAGCGGCAATTATGGTACCCAAGGCTATTAAAACATAGGCCATCGTGCCGCCTAAGGCTGTCCTAGTCAATTCTTGACCAGAGCGTACCGAAATCGTCAGATCGATACCCGCGACTGACAGGGAAAGCGCGTATAACAAGCTGAACCGAAAGGTATTAAAATTTATTGCTTGTCTTAATTTCATAATTCACTTACTGCGTTAGCGGTCCGCAACCTTTGTATCCAAATACAGATCTGTCACACCAGAGTCCGAGATGTATCGCTGAAAACTATCTCTACCGACTACATTAATTTCAGGCTCAATACGCATAACTATGCCCCATGTACATCTTGAGTAACGAGTGTGACCCCATGGTAAGGCAACAAACGAGAATCACGCTTATAACCAGGGTAAATCCTTAGCCCTAAGACTGGTTCTTTCTTTTGATGAATCGTCGCTCGAATTGAACCGGGAAACTTCCTATCATCTCAATGCAAAGAATTAAGCGCTATTCAGACGAGGCCAATGCAGAAAACCGGCGAAGCCTTCAGTGGAGTTGGTTGTGCCAGGCAACCGCGAGTGCCAGGGCGTGACAGCTACATGGGCAAGGAAGTCGCGTAAGCAACTTTCGCGGCAACGCGAGAACCATGAATTAACACCACGCACAACGATTAGTGTCGACCCCCGACAGGTTGGAGGAACTGACCAAAAATCAGGCCAGTCTCTCCTTTATCCTTAAAGACTTCCGTAACCACACACCTGAATGCTTACAATTGCCAGACTTTCCTTTAAGCCGATCGTGCTTCCTTTTGGCTTGAAGGCGACACCTTCTTCTGGAAAAAGAGATGACGTTTGTCATCACTTGAGGGAAGAAGGGTCATGATCATTAAAGGGATAGTTCCCACTATGGGGATAAAAAATAATACAACTAGAATTCCGGGGAATCCCGCATCTTGCAGCCGTCTCGATAGCAACGCAAGAAAAGGCAGAAACACGATTGCTGCTATCACTTCTTCTAGCGATACTCCATGAAAATCACCTAAATGATTATCGAGCATGCTGACGAAGAATGAACCAATAGTCAAGAAGAAAAAAATCCACCAGTATTCACTTCTAGAGGCTGACCCTTTAAAAGCAAAATATCTCAAGAAAAACCGTGACACGGCCTGCTGCGGAGACGCCCCATGCAGGGCCTGGTAGGAAGATTGCTTATCCATAATAAAACCTCCTTCCGCTAAAAGAATACTTTAGGGAAGGAGATTTCCTACCCCTTAACAACATCCATCCGACAGCGCCCACCAAAACCCCAACTCGACTAAACACGACACGAAGCGCCCCACGCGGGCGCTTTCTTTATGCCTAAATACCGTTGCGCTGATTTACCCAGGGGATTGTAAAGAGCTTCATGATAAATATCAGAAGAGAGTCAACGCTAGAAACACCACTGTTAATGGGATCGATTTCTTTTGGTATGCGTTCTTGCATAGGAGGAAATTGAGCCCATCCTTCTTGGAAAACTAAGGTACTCATCCGTTAGACTGTCCCCTGTCTAGGACAACCCTTCTCCTAGAAGTATTATTTTCTTGTAAAGGAAGAAAATATGAAGACAGAACACCTATCTCCCATTAGCCACATAGTCATTTGTGTTCTGCTTGTCGCGTTCTGCTTAGCTATGTACCTGCACTTCCAAGACAGGTCTACTTTAGTGCTATTGATTATTAGCCTGATTGTATGGGCAAGTCGTTCATACCAACAGGCTTCTTCATTACAAAAGCATCTAGAGGCTTAGCGTCACTGCGCAACTAGCGCAGGTTAGTAATGCCACGCCGGATATCCCTTTAAAAATATGCGCTTGGCCTCACAAAATTCTTAGCTTAAACACTATTTCTTACACTCTCCTCACTTATAAGCGAGTCATCTCAGCTCGTTGACAACAACAGATAGATTTCAGTCTCATACAAGAGCAATGTTTCTAGCTACCGACATCTTCTGTAGAGCGCAACCAGAAATCCATCATCGCTCCTATGGTATCTGCTGACGAAAAGATGGTCTTCGCTACATCGGAGGGACTCCAGTTATCGGGGAGATCTATAAAACGACGTGCGACTTTCCCGATAGTCACTGAAGGAGATTCTTTGACGGCCTCAAGAATAGTTACGACGTCTTCGTAAGTAGCATCGAATGCATCTTTTTCATTGGCTGCGGTTGCATCGGCTATGCAAATCCAGTCATCAACTTCTCTCATGTCTTTCAAGAGATTGCCAATTATCTTTTCAGGATTTGTCTCCATATTCATAAACATACTATTAATTTGATAACTCTTGTCGCGGTTTATCCTTGAGATGGTCACGCGGTACGCGCACTCGTCGCAGCAGCCGAGCAGCCGGCGCCGCAAGCCCTGATGCGCCAGCAGCACCGCCGGCTAGAACGTGAACAGAAAAGACACGCTAACCAAACAAGATATTGACTGGTTAGCGTGTCTTTTTAATGGAAGATAGTTAAGTGAGAAAGCTTGCACGGTTGGTGGAGGTTTTGTACCCTTCCGTGTTTAAGTAAGCAGATAGCTTTTTATATAAGGATTCTGCTCCAAATTCTTCATCAATTATTTGGTAAGGGATTGAATCTTTATCCTGCAACAAAGCTAGTTGTATATGCTCGGCACCTGTTGTTTCAGTCCCTGATTCTTGAGCTATTACTTGAGCTTTTTCAGAATCTGTTCTGCTCGTGGAGTCAGCTTCATTTTTCTCCTAGACTATTTTATGCGAGGACAGTTTCGCTTCATTCCCAGTATGGTTCCTTGAAAATTGGATTGATATGCCTGCATATCCATAGTCTCCGACTGCCCTCTATGTCTTCGGTTTCAACCATTTCACCATCGTTGGCTGGGCCGCATTGTTTCTCGGGAGAGTGTCCGATTGTTTGTGTGCGGGGGGCTATTCCACCTTTCGGTCTGGATGGATTACCGCAGTTTGAACTCGACGACGTCTACTTCATCATCGGCAGCTAATCCGGGATAGTGAGCATCTAGCGCTTTCTGAAGCTCGGCGAGAGAGCCAAAGCCGTCATTTCGAGCTTGCTTTTCCGACAATTTACTTCGCTGGATAGAGGAAACGGCCGTGACCTGTGCAGGAATGGTGACGACCTCTCCGGATTCTTTCTCGAAGACTATTTGGGCATTTCCTTCATGGAAAGGATCATCTACCCGAAGTGTCTGTTGCTTTTCTCCGCTACGAATTGATTCCTCGTAGCCTTCCCACATGTAGATGCGCTGCTCTTGTTCCATATCTCGCCAGTTGAATGCGAATGGCAAGAGTTCTTCTACGGTAGGTGCTTCAATTCCATTGCTTCCGCGCACGATGCACCGAATGGACGGATCAACATCAAAAAGCACCTGGCGGCATTTACCGCAGGGAGGAATAACTTGACCAGTAGGTCCGTATACGGCGACTACTGCTTGGATTGGGTCCTCTGGATAACTAGCAGCATGGTTAGCTAAAGCCGAGACTTCCCCGCAAGGACCACCGAGGAAGTGGTGCGCGTTCAAACCGAGTACGTGTTTTCCTGATTTGGTGAGGAGTGTTGCGGCTACAGTGTGATCTCCTCCGTCCTGAAAGCGCCGTGCGTGAGTAGTTGCTTTGGCTAGCAAATTTCGAAGTTCGTTCGTAATCACTCTTTAAGGGTAATGATTGCCGACGCGCTTCATCTAGGTGAAGACAGAGATTAGGGAACATTGAGGGGCAACATGCTTGGTATAGCCGAGCAGAGATTGACTATTGCAGTGTTTTTAACTGCATATTCACGGTTCAATCAAGCAATAAGAGCTAGTCTAAAGCTGGAATTCGACCGCTCTTTAGTACGTGCGTTGAGTAGCCATGCCATACTGCGAAGACGTTTCGGAGCGAAGAAATCTTCTGCAAGAAGAGGAAATCCCTCACATGGTGGGGTTTTATTATTGAATAATGGCGCTATGGATAGAACACAGAAGATAAAAACTGGAGTTTTACTCGCTTTAGCTGTTGTCTCTTTAGCATTATTTATTTTGTGGGTGACAGACGTCATCGGGCTCGGTTTAGCAGTCGTCCTCATGATTGTTATGACTGCCGCTTCTGTGGGCGTGCGTGTGTGGGCGGAGAATGCAGGGCAGAAGTCGGAATAAGCGAGATACCACAGTGGTAGTAGATGTACCCCCTTTTCTTCTACAACCACCCCAAGAAGTGGGGCGTGGGCGCGGCTTCTTCATCGGTGCGCGGTGTGCCCCGCGTGTGATGTGGACCACACATCCCAGATAAGGCCGGGGTGATTATGGACCATCTCAAACACTAGCAACCTACTCCGACGACCCCTGACCCCCTACTAAACGCGCGTTGCCGGCGAAAACAATGCCTATAGCAATACAAATAGCAACCGTCATAGCAATACCCATAGCAATAGGCATAGCAGGGCACGTCAGGCCTTACTGGTTGAGGTACTTATACAGTGTGGTACGCCCAATGCCGAGACGGCGGGCAACCTCTGCTTTCGGAATCCCCCCCACCCACGTGCGCGCCTGTATTATTTGTTCCTCGTTGAGGACTTTCGCACGCCCCTTATAGACACCGCGGGCTTTGGCTTTGGCAATACATTCGGCTTGGCGCTCGCGGATAATCGCGCGTTCAAACTCCGCCACCGACCCGAGCAAGCCGAGCATGAGTTTGGCAACCGGCGTCGAATCCTGCGAATAGACCTGCCCTTCTTTGAGGAACTTGACGGATACTCCGCGTTCGGTGAGTTCATCGACTAGGCGGTGCAGGTCGATAAGGGAGCGGGCAAGCCTGTCCATGCTCACCACAATGAGTTGGTCGCCGGCGCGCACATAATTAAGCGCCCCATCTAAGCCGAGGCGCTGGGTGGACGATCCGCTAACGGTATCGGTGAAGATGCGGAAGACTTTTTCCTTCTTTAATGATGCGGTCTGCCGGTCAAGATTCTGATCTTTGGAACTCACACGCGCGTAGCCGATTTTTGGCCCGTAATCACCTCTGGTTGTTCGGGAATGTCTAGAGGTAGTGACGGTTCTGTTTCATTGCTCATGGACCCACCCTAGCGAACAGTGGATTAAACACGATGGATGTAATTCCCGAACTGTTTACTTAGGGTGTACCCGTACAGTGCATTTCGGTAAAGCACGGTTAGTCGGCGATGAGGTTTATGGCTGGCCGTCGGTTCGACAGCATTGAGAATGTTTGAGTAGATGGGCGGACTCAATCGACAGTTTTCCTATTGGGGTCTATCTGTCTGCAATGGATCTGTCCCTCCTAGTTTCATCTCAAATTTCTTGTAGTCTTCGAGCGAATTAAAATGGCGTGAATAGAGGTCGCAATCTTTATCCACATAGCCGTATAGCGCAGGAGCTACATCAACGATATGGCGCAAAGTGACTAAGGGGCTCATATCCCCTGGTTCTGATTCCTGTTCATGGGCAAGAGCCTCCACTTTCCTCTGTGCTTCATCATCGTTTTGGGCATAGACGATGTAGAAATCCTCGCGGAAAAAAGACTTCGCTTCTTGTGCAGCAGGCTCGGATTTTGAAAGTTCAAAGACTGCGATCCCTACATAAGGTTCCATGTATAGTTCACCTCTTCTTTGTTGACAAAGAACTCTTGGTTAACTAAACCCTAGCAGGGTGTACATGCGGATTATCCGCCAGTATACGCAGACTACTGTTAACAAAAGAGGGAATCTTGACAAGACAGAACATTACTTGGCCCAGTACCCTTTCACTTGCGCTAATCTTAAGCGGATCCGTCCTGTTGTCGAAGTTTCATGAAGAGAGTTCGGCTCTTTCTTCAGAGAACTTTATTATATGGGCGGTACCTTCCGTCCTTGGGGGATTAGGGCTGATATATTGCACCGTAAAACACGAGGTCGTAACTTCCTATGCCTACGGGGTTCTGCTTAGCCTCCTCTTTTCCTTTGGCGCAGCAGTTTGGCATCCAAGTACTTTTACTCGGTGTGTTACGGCAGTTATTTTTTTGATAGTGGCTATAACCGTCGTTCTAAAGCGCCAAAAAATTAATACTCTAAATAACGTTCACGGCTAGCCGCAGGTGATACAAGTAAGGTGTACTTCTAAAGTGGTGCTGTTGCAAAGTTGGGGCAGTAGGAAGGGCGACGTGAAATAGTCACAGCCATGGGTATTTTCTCCGGTTGTCATTTCTCCCGTGGCATCATTCTGTGGGCAGTGGGTGGTACTGCCGCTACGGGGTGAGCTACCGCGCTCTGGGGGAAATAACGCTTAGGGGCGTGTCGGGCAGCATCACTTCCAAAACCGGCTTAAGTGACAAAATGCCATCGCTAAAGTCCCAATTTGAGTCCCAGGGCGTGCGCCTTAAGAGAAATAACTAAAGCCCCTACCAACGTTTCCGCTGGTAGGGGCTTGGAAGTTGGTAGCGGGGGCAGGATTCGAACCTACGACCTCTGGGTTAGACGCCCGAGTTCAAACAACCTTGAGCTTCCCCCTACCTACCTTTTACCCTCAATCGAGATTCCCGGATATTCCCGCAGATTCCCGACAAATCCCGCCCCTAAAGCCACTTACAAAACGACATCCCTGCCTCACCCCGCTTAAGAGCCTTTGCCATCGCTTCGATGTCGGTGAGGTCTGTATACGCCTTTCCATTCATCTAGACATCATGACCAAAATACGCTGCCCTAATCTCCGGGCTAACCGTTGTACGGACGATTATTCCTGGCTGGGGGCGGCAAGTTGGGATTGTGGGACATTTATTACTAGCGAGACGGCAGAACAGATGCGGGAGGGGGTGAGATGGTGTATCTTGCATTCGGGAGTTGCAGAGAGCGCATGCCGCGAGAGGGGCAGCATGGGAAAATTGCGAGATATGTCCGATAGCGGCCATCAAAATGGCTCCGAAACAAGCGGCGGTTCTTGGCAAGGCTGGGCTACGGTCGGTGTCTTCATCCTAGTTAGTACCGTCAGTGCCGTTCTTGCTGCGAAAGCAGACAATGATCAGGTCGAGCGAATAGAAACCATTCTGTCGGTTTTGGTGTCATGGCCACTGGTTCTGTTATTTCTGGTTCCGCTTCTCAGAAATCCGTTCAAGAAAGTATGGGGTTTGATCGAACGAGACTTCCAGCGCGGTGGTCTTGAACTCGAACTCGGCGGTGTCAAGTACAAGTCCCCGCCGCTGGAAGTCCAGATGAGCCAACTCAAAACCGTTATAAGTTCGGCTGATTCGATTCAAACGGCTGCTAAGCCCAAGGAGCTTCATGAGAATCTCGAACGCGAGGGACGAGCTAGGTCGAGCCAGGATGAAGGCTATTCGCTGCCGTCTGGCCCATCCGCTGAAGCTGAGCGTGGACGTTTCGTACTAACAAATCGGGCGGAGCGCGAGAAGATCTTTGGATTGACACCCGCGGGTTGCTTCCTTCTGGTTTATGCCGAGTTTGAAGGACGAGTTAGGGCGATTTATGGCGAAGACTTTAATGTCAGTTGGCGTGGCTCCAGTAAATTCACGCCTCTGATAAGAATCTTCACCGAAATGGAGAGACGCGGGCTGATCAGCGGAACCGACCTAGAGATATTGGACCGCGCCACCCGTCTACGTAATACCCTTGCTCACGGCGTGGATCTTGTGGGATCGATTGATACCCAAGTCATGGACTCAATAATCAACGAGCTCGATCGGGTGGCAGTCGAGCTTAGACTGATTCGTTAGATACTTTTCACGATTAAACTAGCTGTGTCTCTACAATCACTACGCACAGTTTCATTTTGTGACTGCGGGCGGATTCGATGTGCTTCGCGGCACTAATTCTGGCACGGTGCCACGGTGGTGGCGCGACCTAAGAATTGGCGGGGACCTGACCCTTGTTTGGTAGACACCTCTGATTCCGGCTGTGTTGAGTCGGGGAAAGGTAATCTACCTCCATGCCTAGGAAGGTTTATTCGGATCAGTTCAAGCGCGACGCGGTCGCGATGTACGAGAACGATCCACAGGTGTCGTTGAACGCTGCGGCCGCCGATGTAGGGATCAACCGCTCTACGCTTCGCGTATGGGTTGATAAGTACGGAACTGGCACGAAACCCCAGCTTTCAGCGGGCTTACGTGCTGATCGTGCGAGGCAACTCACCGATGCTGAGAGGCTACGTCAGCTGCAACAGGAAAACGCCCGCCTGAAAGAAAAACGCGATATTTTGCGTAAAGCAGCCAAATATTTCATGGAAGAGACGAACTGGTGATCCGCTTCCGGTTTGTTGATGACCACCGCACCGATTACTCGGTCAAGCGGATGTGCACCGTACTCGGGTTAAACCGCAGCTCCTACTATAAATGGAAAGCTAGCAGCGCCCAGCGGCACCGCAGACTGGTTGACGATGCCATACTCGGAGCCAAGGTCAAGGCCATCTTCGACGACAAGAAGCAGCTCTACGGCACAAAACGCATTGCCGCCGAGCTGACTTTCAACGATGCGTACAGTAGCACCCGTCCGGTCAACCATAAGCGCATCGCCCGGATTATGAAGAAGCTTCAGCTGCGCGGCTACACGAAAAAACGTAAGGTCACGACAACGCAGCGTGGGAGTCATCGCTTTATATTTGCTGACCTGGTCAAGCGTAACTTCACTGCGCCAGCTGCCAATAGGATCCTCGTCGGCGATATTACCTATCTGCCGATCGCAGACGGGTCGAATATGTATCTGGCTTCTGTGATTGACTGCTACTCGCGGATGCTCGTCGGCTTCGCGATCGCAGACCACATGCGCACCGACCTCGTCGAAGAAGCGCTCGAGAATGCTCGCCGTATCCGTGGCAGTCTCTCCGGGGCGATCTTCCACTCAGATCATGGCAGCGTGTATACCTCATCGCAGTTTCAGGCTGTCTGCCGAAGACTCAACGTCACCCAGTCGATGGGAGAAGTTGGCAGCAGTGCTGATAATTCACTCGCGGAGTCGTTTAACGCGGCGTTGAAACGAGAAGTGCTCAAAGACCAGAAAGTCTTTTCCAATCAGCTAGTCTGCCGACGCGACGTCTTCGCATGGTGTGCGCGCTACAACAACGCCCGAAGGCACTCCTGGTGCAAGTACCTCACACCCATTGAGTACGAAACTCACGCTTCCTAACAATGCGCTAGAGTAAAGCCAATATCTTCACCCCCACGGTGTCTACTTTCCGGGGGCCGGGCCCGTATACGCCTTTCCATTCATCTAGACATCATGACCAAGATGCGCTGCCCTAATCTCCGGGCTAACCCCTTTGGGCGATAGCTCGGTTATTCAAAACGGTACGACACGCATGCGAGCGCATGGCGGCTATGGCAGCACTACCAACCACGTGGCCTACATCCTCATAGAGATTGGCGCTTACTTTAACAGCATTAATGATGCCCACAACAAACCAGCGCGTTAGCACACCCCCAGTAGCTCCACGGATCCATGACCCGGTAGAAGAGCGGATACGCAACCTGACCATCGACCAGTTCAAGCGACCCAAGCGAATGGGCTCGCGATCCCGAGTGCAGGAGGAAGAGTTTGGTCCAGAGTTTTAGATGGTAATTGACCATGATAAGTGCGTAATCACACGTAGAATGACAACGATGTAATTTTTTGAAAGGTATACAGTTTATGGCCAAATGCAGCAAACTAGAGCTGACCTGGTACAACAAAGACAAAGCTCTCATCCCGCTGGCGGAAGGCAAGTACGGCTACGCTTGGGTTGAGTCAACTGATCCGCGCTATTGCCAAACACGACCGTTGATAATCGATGAGTATTTCGCAGGTGAGCAGGCCGAGAAAGATCCGAAAGCTACCTATTCAGAGCGTGCCAATCTGACTCCACAAGACGGTAACCTGCTTATTCTTGGGGAATCAGGAGATGTGTTAGAGACGCTAACACGTGTTCCTGAGTTGGTTGATAAGTACGTTGGCCAGGTCAAATGCATCTATATTGATCCGCCGTTCAACACCGCTCAGACCTTCGCTAACTACGAAGATAACCTTGAGCATTCAGTGTGGTTGACCATGATGCGTGACCGTCTGCTCAACATGCGCAGCTTGCTCAGCGATGATGGCAGCATCTGGGTGCATCTCGATGACGTGGAGAATCATCGTATGCGCCTGCTAATGGACGAAGTCTTTGGGGCTGAGAATTTCATTGCAGACTTCATCTGGCAGAAGGCGGATGGAACTCGCAACAATACTAATAGTGTCTCCGTGGACCAAGATTACGTTTGCGCTTACTCAAAATCTAGCGGCTTTCGGATTAATCGCCTACCGCGTACAGCAGCTGACAACGCCCGATTTTCAAATCCCGATGGGGATATTCGAGGATTGTGGTGGGATGACAATCCAACAGCTCCTGGAGCTTCGACGCACCAGGGGATGGTTTACGCAATTCAGAATCCCATTACTGGGGAACTCGTATACCCAGGCTACGGACGATGTTGGGCGGCTGAGCAGAGCACCATTTTTGAATGCATGTCGCAGTACGCACGATATGAACTCCGTGATCTAAACGATGCGGAGGAGCGTGCATCTCGGTGTGGGGTCGGGGTGGATAAAGTGCGGGAAGGTGTCTGCGGAATCGTATTAGCGGATTCGCTTGAAATAAGTTCTATAGAAGCGCAGAAAACGATTAAACGAGGAAATTTACCTCAGTTCTTTTGGCGGAAGCAAGGTGTCGGTGGGATTGGAAAGAAGTCGTACATCCCCGACGGCGGAACAGTTCCCGCTACATTGCTTTCGAACGAGGATGTTGGGCACAATCGCGGGGCGAAGTCCGAGCTCAAAGCGCTTTTCCCAGGGGTCACACCATTCACCACCCCCAAACCCGAGCGTCTTTTAGAGCGAATCATTCACATTGCTACCAACCCTGGCGATATCGTTCTCGACTGCTTTGGCGGCTCGGGTACCACTGCAGCGGTAGCGCAGAAGATGGGTCGGCGTTGGGTGACCTGTGAGTTGGTTGAGGACACATTTAATCGTTTTATTGTTCCTAGATTATCTAAAGTAATCGCAAATGATGATCCAGGTGGAGTTACCTTTACGCAGGATCGTGAGCCTAAAGATGGTGTTACTCTTCCAGAAAAGCATGATGCCACTGCTGCTGAAGACTCAGCGAAATTGCTTCGAGCCTTAGCGAAGATGGATCACATCACTTCTGAGCAGCAAGCACATATTAAAGAAACAATGAAGCTGATTGCTACGAAGAAGTCCACTGTTCGCAATTGGCGTGGTGGTGGTGGCTTTACCACGGCGCATTTAGCACCTGAGTGTTTTAGCTACGACCCGGAATTGGGATTAACGACACTTACTGACGCAGCTCATGGCGATATTCTCGTCCGTACTATCGCAGCTAACCTGGGCTTTTACTTGAGTCCTGAAGACTCGTACTTTGACGGCCACTACAACCGTAAGCGTCTTGCTGTCGTGGATGGACTCGTTGACAAAGCTAAGGTGGATGAAGTCATGTCGCACTTGCCTGAGGGGTGTAGCGCAGATATCGCCGCCACCATGGTGGATGAAGATATGCGCGATTATGTTTCATCATTTGAGAATGGTTCGCGCGTTATACACATTCCATTCGGTGTGTTTCCACATGCTCCTGTTAGTCCTGATGCGGACGAGAGCGTGGAATTAATCGACCGTATTGACCCCGACAGGGCCGGAGAGGATGAGTAAGGCCATGGCGTTGAATGTAGTTGTAGATAACAACTTGATTGCTGAGATTGCTAGCGATTTTAACCTTCGGGAGCCTAATCGTGAAGCGCTGAAAGCTGCTGTAGCTAGGCTCGAATCGGGCGATTTCGACCCGCAGACACCGCAGATTCTTAATCTTGCCACGGGTGCGGGCAAGACCTATGTCATGGCTGCACTCATTGAATACCTGCGCCATCAGGGTCATTACACGGTCATGGTGATTACTCCCAGCACCGTGGTGCAGAACAAGACGGTGGATGATTTCACGCGTGGAAGCAAGCGTTACCTCGGTGGTTTCCGCATTCCACCCCATGTTATTACTCCTGGTGACGTGCATCATTTACGCACCAACATGGATCGGATGTCTGATGGTCAAGCTCGTGCTTCAGATATCTATGTCTTCAATGTGCAGCAGCTCTATCCGCCGAAGGAAGGCGGTAAAAACGTTGCTACTGGTGTCGAAGGGGCACGCCGTAAGACTTGGAAGTTCCAGGAAGCTTCTGGCGTACTTGGCGAGCGACTGGCTGAAATGGATGATTTAGTGGTCATCATTGATGAGGCACACTTGTTTGGTGATTCAGCCGAGATCTATCAATCTGCCTTTAAAGCCTTGCTACCTGCGGCAACGTTCGGCTTAACCGCTTCGGCTAGCAAGGATGATGACATCATCTTTGAGTATCCGCTCTATCAAGCACTTGCCGATGGTTACGTGAAACAACCCGTACTCGTGTACCGCAATGGTGGCTACGGTAGTGATTCTCCTGGTGAAGGGCGACAGCTACAGGATGCATTATCGCTGCTGAGACGCAAGGAAGAAGCCTATGCAGGTTGGCGACTAACGCACCCAGATGGCAAGCAAACAAAACCTTTGCTCTTTGTCGTGTGTCAGAACGTCAACCACGCCACTGAGATTGCCGAGCGTCTACGCCAGCCTGACTATTTTGATACCCCTGAGGCTGTCCTTCAAGTCGATAGCAAGCACACGGATTCAGCAACTCAAACCATGCTGCGCTATCTCGATTCTGACCACTCTCCCGTGCGTTGCATTGTCAGCGTGAACAAACTGCGAGAAGGATGGGACACTAAGCGCATTGCGGTGATGTGCACCCTTCGTGCAATGGGTTCTGAGGTGTTGACCCAGCAGGTTATGGGACGTGGTTTGCGGTTGCCTTTCGGGTCATTGACCGGCGAAGCTACAATCGATGAACTCGATATCTTGAGTCATCAGTCCTTTGTAGATTTGCTGGATAAGGAAGATGTTCTTCGAGAATTTGGCTTAGATGGCGCTGTCGAGGACGGTGTGGACACGACAGAGCTGATTACTGGTGGCGGGGATACTGATACGGCAGAAGGCACTGTAACGCTACCTGCGACAACGGATCCAGGTAATAGTGCTCATACATTTAATTCGAGCGATTCTGAGCCTTCGGAGATTAGTTCTGGTACTCATACTCCAGATTTGCCTGAAGCAGGCTCCAGCGCCCACCTTGCGCATCCACGCGGAGTTTCTGCTCGTAGGGTCGGAGACGATGAGGCGATTACACCGGGTAATGACCATCAGCCTGCCTTGACCAACGTGTATGTCACGGTCAACAAGGATTTTGAGGATGTTGAGTTCACCTTCCCTATCTCCTCGCTGATAGCGACTGTCAAGAATTTCCGGCTCGATGATTACCCACTTGAGGGGGTTAGGCCCTTTGCCGCTGGTGTCAAGAACACGATGGCGACTCTTGAGCGCAGGAAAATCATTGCTGATGCAACGTCACACTCAGTAAAGGCTGAGGCTATGGATCGCGTGAAAGTTCAGTCCTACCGTCAAACGGAAGCTCAAGTAGTTACTGAACTTGTCCAGCGTGTAGCTAAGATGAATGTCATTCATGCTATTGATAGCAACTTCCGCTATCTCAAACAGCAGATCATCCCCTTTTTCATGGATAACAGTGGTATTGACGCATGGACTGAGAACGCGAAGGAATCAGCTGCCGTCCAGCTCGCGGCGTATGTGCGCAGCATCTATGAGGACTTCAAGAAGAATCCAACCTTAGAGCGCAAGGTCGCAGCGAAGAAGATGCCGATCCGCCGTTCGATCCCAGTACCTCAGGTCTATGACCTGCTGGATATTGAGGGGGCTGCTAGCTCAGCCGATGCAGGGTTTAATAAGAACCGCTATTACGGACCGTGGGTAAAGGGTCTTTTTGATGGCGCTAAATTCGACTCCTTTAACGCAGAATACCGTCTGGCCTGCTTGTTCAACTTCGATCCTGACGTTGTGTGGTGGACAAGACTCTATGAAGCTGATGGTGCATGTGTCGCGTACACGGTAAAGAATGACTATTACCCTGACTTCGTGGTTCGCGATACTGATGGGGTCTACTGGGTCATTGAGGCCAAGGCTGATCGGGATAGAGATGACGAAACAGTCAAGCTCAAGCAGGAAGCCATGGAGGATACCTTGCGCAAGCTTTACCTGGTCGAAGACTTTGAAGACCAAACGTGGCAGTACCTCATGGCATTTGAATCCGATATCAAGGCCTCTAACTCATTTGATGATTTGCGACCATAAGCGCTGCTAAACCAATAAAAAAGACCGCCTGAGCATCACGGGGGATTATGCTCAGACGGCCTTTCTTCTCCAGAGACCACTGGAGCCCTTATCAGGGGTGCAGGCCTCACAAAGTGGTACGCGCAGTATGACACGGGACTCAAGGGCCTGACCCCGATGCACTATCGGCATCAGGCCCTTGAACCCCTAACCACCTAGAATTAAACCAGTCCAACTTTTGGGGGCCAGTTCATTTTCTCACTAGGGGTTATGTAGTGATGTTGCCGTTTATCCCTGTCTCTCCTCTGTAAATCCTGCTGCTGTAAGTAGCGTGTATGCAAGTTCTCAGGCTTGGGTAGCGGTCATCCAGGCAGAAGTGCTAGGTAAGCCTGTATAGACATCCGTATCATCGTCCGTTAGCTAAACTTCTCCATTGCGCAGTAACAATGCCCCCATCTAACTAGGAGACGATTCCGGCAAGACTTGGAGAATTAGGCCTGATTCCTCTAGGTCTTCCGCGATTACGTTGGCATATAGTAGTGCCCGACTTCATTTACGATATGGAAGTGCTTTTTATTTTACTTACAAGCTCCCTACAGTTGCGCATTCTTCCTTTCCATAATCTGCTGTAAAGCCCATAGGATGACGTGGCGGAAGTAGTGTGTTGATTGGCTTGTAACATAGCCCATATGGAACCCCTTCAGCCTCCACCAGTCACCTAAGCTTGGCGCGAGACTTCTGATACTGAGTATCACTATATATGTTGTGACACTATTATGCCGCCCTCTTGTATCTATGTTTACCTTTAGGCTCTACGCAACTGCCCCACACAAAATTTAGCCGGTTGAAATAAAATCTATCCACACATCACCCAAACCCATTGAGTTAGGCAACCCCAAGAAACGACATACCCCGAAGACGCGAAAAAGGCAAACATACCCCTGTTCACCAAATTGTGTGAACTTCACACGAGTTTAGATAATTTCACACACCACTTCACATTCGTAATTTATCCTCTGACCTGCTATTATCCTCTATTTAACACATTTCACATGTTTTCCAGTATTGAGGCATAAGAGCATAAAGCAGCTACCTCTATATAGGTGGTACCACATAGCTACATACGGCTATATAAAAAGATTTGTTGAAAATCGTGTAACCGTGTGAAATGACCTTTTTCTACCCGCCTATCTGGGGAAACGCCTTCACAAACATTGTGTGAAATCGTGTGAGTTCACATGTTAAGTCGTGATTTCACTCGATTATTGAACGCATCCACCCATAAATATGATAGGCAACCACTTATAATCACATCTTCACCCCTTAACTGTGACTAGAAACATATTGGCACTAATCTAGACACGAATTAAACAAGGTGGTTTAAGGTGTTTTGCCCGATGACCCACCCTTGTGGGCGAACCGCTTACCCTTCCCCGCTTTCTAGGCGTCTACCTTCCACTCGATTCCCACCGTCTTCGGGTCGAACCGCTTGCGCCCTACTACTGCTTTGTAGAGCCGAACCTCCATGAGCGCGTCTATGATTGCCCGCTTTGTCACCAGCGAACTGTCCCTAAATCCCGCCGCTGGGTCTTGCATCCCTGTTAACACCGATTGCGTTGCCTCTGGCAGCATCTTAACCTGTTGCCGGCGCAGACCGTCGATAGCAGCCTGAGCCTTATCACGCTTGCGCTTTAGGTCCCGTGCGGTTATTAAATCTTCATCGAAGTCAGACTCAGCACCCTTAATCCTGGCCTCTAGGTCCTTTATCTGCTGCTCTATAGCCTTCGATTCTTCCGTCGGCTCCCTCCTAGCTACCAGCGCCTCCACCACGTCTTCGCGAGATAGAATCTCATCTACAACCGTACAGACCAATCGGTCTATAGGCTCGCGGGTGCGGGAGATACCACATTGCCTGCACCGGTACCTCAGACCTAATGTGGTCATATGGTGGCCGCATTCGCCGCAGATATAAAGACCCGAACCTAGTCCGGCCCGCCCGCTTCGGTTATGCCTCCTCTTATCACGCTTGGGGTCGCACAAGATATCAGAGACAGACCACCACAAACTCTTATCCACAATAGGTTCCCAGAACCCGGTGACACGCTCGCCGTCGGCATCACGGGCAATATGCATCCTTTTGCCCGGTGCCGTATCAGACCCGGCACCCCTATGCTCTGGCCTCTTCTTCGCGTCTTCGGGCATATGTACCCGGTACCCGGCATAGGTTGGATTAGATCCAACTCTTAGAACCATATGGTGTGTCCACTTGGTCTGCTTCGGCTTCGGTAGCAGCTCCATATCACGCTCTGCGCGCTTTTCATTGCGCTGTTGCCATATCAGTATCCCGGGCGGTGCACACGGGGCAAGCCACGGCACCTCTTCATCTCTACCCGCTTCGCCATTGAGTGCGCGCACGATATCAGCCATAGACACCCCTGCCTGTATAGCCCTGTAGATACCGCGCACCGTCTTAGCCCTATCCTCTATAACTTTGTAGTCGTTGTCATAGCCATAGGGCGCGGCCCCGCTGGGGCGGCCTCCTTTTTGCACCTTCTGAAGTATTGCGCGCTTTTGCCGCTCAGACTTGCGCTCAACTTCTTTACTGGTAAACGCACCCATAACACGCGACAAAAATCGGCCGTCATCATTGCTCAAGTCAAGTTCGCCGTTGCAAGTTGCTAGGTGCAGATTCGTATATTTAGCCCGCCCTAACCATTGCTCCATCTGCATAGGTTGTCGGGTAAGCCTGTCGAGGTTATAGCAAACAATAGTGTTAAAGCGACCCGCTTCGTAGTCTTCCTCCATGCGGTTGTACTCACGGCGCGTTACGTGTTCCTTACTTGCGCTCACCGAGTTGTCAACATATTCATCTACTAACTCCCACCCTTCCCGTTCAATAAGCGCCATACAGTCCTCCCGCTGACGCTCAATACCGAGGCCGTTGTTTTCTGCATCGAGGCTAATCCTTAGGTACATCACTGCTTTTCGCGTCATTTTAACCATCCAATCTTGTGATGTTGCGCACAAAATGTGCCTTTTCTGATGTGTCTTTGTGCCCCATCTTACCGGAAAAGGGCGTGCGGATGACGCGGCGCAAGGGAGGGCCATCGACGCTTTCGATTACCGGTGATTCCGATTTCATCGCTGACCTGCACGCCAGCATCAATGAGGAGAAACCTCTCGATTCTGTGGAGAATATCTTCTTCCGCGGCGGAGCTGCGGTACGGCCTGCCGCGACGACGAATATCATCATCCAGCTCGATGAGTTGGATGAAATCCTAGGCGGTGGAGGCGAAGAAATCACGCTGCGACTGACCAATGGTGCCGAAATCAGCGGCGCCAAGCTGGTGGAAAAGCGCCTTGCCGAATGCGGCCTTGTCACGCTCGTCCATCCCTATGAGGGGCCGGTAAACTTGTATCGCACCTCGCGGCATGCCTCGGATAAGCAGCGCCTGATGGCAGGTGCGGAAAACCCCACCTGCCCGTGGGCGGAGTGCAATTATCCGGCGGATAAGTGTCAGATTCACCACCTGCAGGCGTGGAAGCACGGCGGCGAGACCAATATGTCGAATCTCAGCGTGGCGTGCCCGTATCACAACGGCGTCAACGACGACGATCCGCATGCGCCGCCGGTGCGTGGCCGGCTCGAGCGGCGGCAGGGCCGAATAGTCTGGGTCCCGCCCTGGGCCAATTCAAACTGAGCGCCCTGCCTCGCTATTTACGAACTCAACTCACCCTGCACAGTTTTCGCAAATACTGCAGGGCAGCGAAGCTTGCCTAGGCTTGGAGGAGCGAGCAGCCGAAGAAGTCGGAGTCGTCGGCAACGCCGGGCAAAGCATAGAAATAGCCGCCGCCGTAGGGGCGGATATAGTCCGCGAGCGGTTCGCCCTCGAGGCGTTTTTGCACCGTGATGAACTGACGCTCCAAGTCCTGCTGGAAACAGATGAAGACCAAGCCGACATCGAGGGTGCCGTTGTCGCGCACCCCGTTGTCATAATTATAAGCGCGACGCAACATGAGCTGGTCGGAGGTTTCTGGCGTGCGCGGATTGGCGAGGCGAATATGCGCATCGGTGGGGATGACGTCACCTGTGGCATCGTCGAGGTAGTTCGGCTCAGCGTGCTCGTCACCGCCGGAAAGTGGGCCGCCGGTAGCACGGTCGCGGCCGAAGATTTGCTCCTGCTCGGCAATGGAGATGCGATCCCAGAATTCGGTATACATAGCAATCAGGCGAACCACCATATAACTGCCGCCGGCGGCCCAATCTGGCTCGTCCGCGCCAGCCCACACCAGCTTGTCTTGATCCTTTTCGGCCGGATTGACGATGCCATCTTTGAACCCAAGATGATTTCTTTGGGTGCCAGAAGGCCGTGGCTCGTTCATGTAGCCGTTTTGGCGCCAGCGCACGGCGACGTCGCCGCGAGTGTGCCGAAGGATATCGCGCAACGCGTGAATGACGGTATCGTGCTGATCGGCGCAAATCTGCAAGGCTAGGTCGCCGTGGCACAGCTCGTCGTTCAAGGTGTCATCAGCGAAAGCCTGCATAGAGCTCAGGTGGCTAGGCTTAACGGGTTTTAGGCCAAAGCGGTCGTCGAAAAGCGAATCGCCCACGGCAAGGGTTATGGATAGGCTATCGGTGGGAAGCTTTGGACCCAGCTCGCCGGAATCACCGGCGGGATAGGCTATGCCATCGGCCGCGGTGGCTCCGCCGGTGGTAAGAACGCGGGCACGCTCGGTGATGGTACGAAACAGCTCTTCCAGACGCGATTTTCCTGTGAACTGTACGTCGAGGGCGACGACCTCGGAATACTTTTGGGCTGGGTTGACAATACCCTGCTGGTGCTCGCCATGGAAAGGAAGATCGAGCGGGTCATCCGCATCGGTGCGCGGCGAAGGCACAGCGGGGTCGGCCGAAGAATCCTTGCCATGCTTTGAGGAGCCGAAGGAGGAACCAGCAAAGCTTGACTGCGCGTTGGCGGCCGCGGCTGGGCCGGTAAGCGCGGCGGTTGCAGCAAGGCCAGAAAGAAAGGAGCGGCGGGAAAAATTAAACGGGCAGGGCACTAATCCATCCTTCTAATAACGGTCATCGTGGCGACAGGGGCAAGCAACTCATTAGCACGGGCAACGGCCGACTGCAGGCGCATACGATCCTTTTGCGACCATTTGTCAAAAGCGGTGTCATACTTTTCATCGAATTCACCGGCGATCTTGTCGAGTTCATCCAGCTGGTTATAGATTGGCGCGGTATCCAACCCGCGGCCCTCAACGAGGGAGCGGACGGCATCCAGCGTCAGCCGAGTAGAGGTAACATCGCCGCGCAGCGCGGTGGGTAGGGCATGAGCGCCGAAGTCACGCTCGCCACGCATGTCGAAGCGCTCGAATTCCTCCATCACCTCGTGGGTGCGCAGGCCGTAATCGGGCGCGGGAATGGCGAAGTGGGAGGTCTCGAGGGCACGGGCGGTTTTATCGACGGCGTCGGCAAGCGCGCGGGCAGGCTTGGCCGCATCCTTGACAGGGCGCTTGGACCACAGCAGCTTTTCAACCTCTGCGTGCCCCTCCAAGTCCGGCCCAGGCCACATTTCGCTGGAATCGTCGAAGGAGCGGTAGATCTCGAGGTAATCGAGGTAGGCCGCTCGGGCGGCGGGACGGTCTTTAGAGGTGGCATCGGCAAGAGCGTGAGCCTTTTTCTGCAGCTCAGGAACGCGCTTTTTCTGCTTAGCTGCCTGCTGGATAGCAACAGCTGCGACCTCGCGGTCAGTAATAGGAACCATCTTGGGCGCTTCGGTGATGGTGGAACCGGTGACCGTGAAATCATCAGACTTCACGGCCGAATCATTGTGGAAGACACAGGTGAGGTGATAAGTGCCGTCCTGCAGCTTCGGGGCCCACGCGCGCTTGGCTGGAGTACCCACGCGCTCTAGAACTTGGTAGGCATTGCCCGCATCGTCTGCAACGTAGACGGTAAGCGCCAGTCCAGAGGTGTTATAGACCTTCCACTCTGCTTGCCCCTGGACCTTGTCGGGCGTAGGGCACGAATACACGTCGCGCACATTTAGCTGTGGTTCTTTCGGCTTCGCGCTTTTGCTTGTCGACGGCGCCGCCGGTCGCGAGTCTCGGGAGCTGGAGCCGAAGGAGCTTAGGGAGCTTTGAGCTACAGCATGAGGGGATACGGCCGCGATGGCAAGCACCGCGGCGGTGGCGATACGGAAGGTCTTCATAGGTTAGAACGGGAGGTTAGGCAGCGGTGGGAGCTTGAAATCCTTCAGCTTCTTAAGGTCGAGGCCGGGGTGACCATTCATGTACCAAGCTACGATGCCAGCGCCTACGCCTAGGGCAGTAAGGATAGCCGCAATGACGCCGCCCTTGGAAGAACCAGCAGAAGAGCTGGAGCTCGAGTCAGCGGGCTTATTTGTGCCAGGCCGCGGCTTGGACTCTTGGTGCAACTTAGTGATGGAAGGCACGCCCTGTTCAGTAACCGTCGGGTCATCCATATCCTCAACAACGTCCTTGAGGTTAGTGCCAGCGCGAGAGGAATTATCCACCTTTTCGATAGATGCGTAATCCTTAGCAACGGTGCCATCGGTCTCGTTCAGGAAAAGCTTCGGTGCCTTCTCTCCGGCGTTGAAGTCGAACATGTTGTTCAGTTTCCCGGCGCGCTCGTCAAAGGCAACGCCTCCCAGGCGGCCGAGGCCCCAGTTGTCCTGGATGAACTTGGTAACAGAGGTCTGCTCAGTGTAGGTGGAATCGATGTGATTAGTCTTTGCGTACGGGGAAATGACCAACAGAGGCTGGCGGGTGCCTGGACCGCACTGGCCATGCTTATCGCCGGCGACGCCGACCTTCGCTGCGGCAGCGGTACAGATTTCCTTATCCTGGTGTGGATCGTTGGAACCGTTTAAGATTTCTGGGGCTTTGTGGTCATACCAGCCATCGGAATCATCGTAGGCGATGACCACTGCGGTGGAATCCCACTCTGGGGAGTTCTGCAGCTCGTTGATGTAGTGGGTAATGAAAGCCTGCTCGTCTAACGGATTGGAGTAGCCGGCGTGGCCGTCCTGGTAGTTCGCGGCCTTCAAGAACGACACGGCCGGCAAATTGCCCTGTTCGATTGCGGTGTCGAAATCCTTCAAGTCGTACTGATGGTTGGCACGATCGGTCTTGCCAATCATGTCATCGCTCGACGGTGCCAGGTGGTGCGGGTTTGCGGTGGAGGCGTAGTACTGGAACGGCTGGTGGTGCGGATTGTAGTCCGTTTGGTTCTGACCGGTCAGCGTGGTGTGGGACGCGCCGCAGCGAGCGCGGGCATTATCGGTGGCCTCGTCGGTCGGGCGGAAGCCGCCCTGGAACCAGCCCCAGGTGACGTCCTTGTCATTGAGCTGGTCGCCGATGTTTTTGGAGTGCATCGCAGTCACCTGGTTGGTGCCGGCGGAGGAGTTATTAGAGCAGTCGTCGTAAAGCGGGTCTGGGTCGCCGACAACGGTGGCGGTCTTGCCGTCTTCAGATACGCCAGCGAGGGCGTGGTTCTTGCCTGCTTCGATCTTCTTTTGCTCACCGGTGGCTGGGTCATGCATGGTACCGCCGGCCACTGTGCCGGAAATCAGGTTCAGTGCTCCAGGGGTGGATGGGCCAAAGATGGTGGAGTAGCTATTGTCGTTCATCGCGAAGTTCTGCGCATAGTTCCACATACCGGTGACGGTATTGCCATCGTAATAGCCCATGGTCATACCTGGGGCGGCGTAGTAGCCGTTGGAGGATTTATCGATGTCGGTAGACACGGTCTCTGGGAATTTGTCCATCTTGCCACCGTTGTACGCGGCCTGCTCATCGCCGTAGTGGTGATTCTGATCCGTGGTGACAGCGTGGTCTGGCCCAATGCGGAAGGGCTTGACGGAGTTGGGGTTCTTCTCCCCCATTACGCCATCGTTTTCGAGGTTTTTTGCTTTAGGGGTGCCCTTTTTGGCAGTGAACTTTGGGGCTTCTTTATCGCTGCCCTGCAGCTTCTCGCCGTCCTTGTTTAAGGCATTCGGATAGGTTCCGAAGTAGTGGTCGAAGGAGATATTCTCCGAGTAAATGACTACAACGTGCTCAATCGGGGTGGTGGTGGTGGCCGCCTGGGCGATGCCGGGGACGAGTGAAGTGGTGGCGGCTGCGGTAGCGCAGACGGCCACAGCACGAGAGCGAAGCTTCATAAAAAATCCAACCTTGGTCGAGAATTAGCGGGGCAGGTCGAAAGTGGCTGTGGCTCACCGGCGAGTCATCGGTCGCTTTCGAATCGAGATTTAACGCCGCGAAAACATAAACCGCAACTAGTTAAAAAGGGCGCTCCGGCCGAGAGGACGCCCTAAAGGGGCAGCTCACCTTGAAATTTTTGACAGACGCGCCCCGGGGTTGTTAACGAAGAATTAAGAATCTATTCGGCTTCGCTTTGCCAATAGGGGGTGCGAGGTTAGTCGTTGGCGTCAGTAGACAGCGCGGCCACAAAAGCCTCCTGCGGCACCGAGACGGAGCCCAAGGTCTTCATGCGCTTCTTGCCGGCCTTCTGCTTTTCCAGCAGCTTGCGCTTACGGGAGATATCGCCGCCGTAGCACTTGGCTAGCACGTCCTTGCGCATAGCGCGGATGTTTTCGCGGGCAATGATCTTCGAGCCGATGGCCGCCTGGACGGGCACCTCGAACTGCTGGCGCGGGATGAGCTCCTTGAGCTTCTTGGTCATCTTATTGCCGTACCACTGGGCGGAATCGCGGTGGACGATGGCAGAGAAGGCGTCGACTGGGTCGCCGTTGAGCAAAATGTCGACCTTGACTAGGTCCGCGAGTTGCTCGCCGGCCTCCTCATAGTTCAGCGAGGCGTAGCCCTTGGTGCGGGACTTGAGCATATCGAAAAAGTCGAAGATGATTTCGCCGAGCGGCATGGTGTAGCGCAGCTCCACGCGGTCCTCGGAAAGGTAGTCCATGCCGCCCATCTGGCCGCGCTTGGACTGGCAGAGTTCCATGGTGGGGCCGACAAATTGCTCAGGCACGATGACGGTCATCTTCACCACAGGCTCGTAAACCTCGGTAAGTTTTCCTTCCGGCCAGTCGGAGGGATTGTGGACCCACTTTTCCTCGCCGTCTTCGGCCACCACGCGGTAGGTCACCGAAGGCGCGGTGGAAATCAGGTCGAGGCCGAACTCGCGCTCTAGGCGGTCACGCGTGATTTCCATATGCAAAAGGCCCAAGAAACCGCAGCGGAAACCAAAACCGAGGGCAACGGAGGTTTCGGGCTCGAAGGTTAAGGAGGCGTCGTTAAGCTGCAGCTTTTCCAGGGCATCGCGCAGGTCCGGGAAGTCGGCCTGAGAAATGGGGAATAGGCCGGAGTAGACCATCGGGTCCGGATCCTTGTAGCCCTTGAGCGGGGTGTCGGCACCACCGTTGGACCAGGTGACAGTATCGCCCACCTTGGTCTCGCGAACGTCTTTTACGCCGGTAATCAGGTAGCCCACCTCGCCAGGGCCCAAGCCCTCACACTTTTGCATCGTGGGCGAAACGATGCCGATTTCCAGCAGCTCGTGATTGGCGTTGGTCGACATCATGGTGACCTTCTGGCGCGGGGTGAGCTTGCCATCCACCATGCGGATATAGGTCACCACGCCGCGGTAAGTGTCATAGACGGAGTCAAAAATCATGGCGCGGGCCGGCGCATCGGCGTCGAATTCAGAGGACGGTGGCGGGACTAGCTCGCAGACCTTGTCCAGCAGCTCGACGACGCCCTCGCCAGTCTTGCCGGAAACGCGCAGCACCTCTTCCGGCTCGCAACCGATGATATTGGCGATTTCCAGCGCGTATTTTTCCGGGTCGGCGGCCGGCAGGTCGATTTTATTGAGGACCGGGATGATTTCCAGGTCGTTTTCCATCGCCAGGTAGAGGTTGGCGAGGGTTTGGGCTTCGATGCCCTGGGCGGCGTCGACAAGCAGGATGGCGCCCTCACATGCCTCGAGCGCGCGGGAGACCTCGTAGGTAAAGTCCACGTGGCCGGGGGTGTCGATCATCTGCATGACAATCTGTTCCCCCTGCGCGGTGCCGGACTGGGGCACCCACGGCAGGCGGACGTTCTGCGCCTTAATGGTAATGCCGCGCTCGCGCTCGATGTCCATATTATCGAGGAACTGGTCACGCATATCGCGCTCCGCAACCACCTTGGATAGCTGCAGGATGCGGTCCGCCAGCGTCGACTTGCCGTGGTCGATGTGAGCAATAATGCAGAAGTTTCGGATTCGGGCGGGATCCGTAAACGTCGTGGCCGCAAAGTTTTCAGACATAGGTCTACAATAGTCGACATGAAAAGCGGCATGCTCACCCGTCTGCGCCAGGCGCTGGGAATCAGCGAGCGCGAGCCCGTCGACGCCGGTCTGACCCGCATCAATTCCCGGCTGGGGCTGGATAGGTCGGATGAATTCCACGAGCCCCGCAAGGCCGCCGATATCCGGGTTGAGGCCACCGCTTCCCACCCCCGCTCCATATTTTTTACACCCGATATGGATGGCCAGGCCGATTCTGGCGAGGTGGTCTGGGTGTGGGTGCCCTCCGAGGGCAAGCAGGCACCACCGCGCGAGCGCGCCATTTTGGTCGTCGGCCGCACCCGCACCACGGTGATGGGTCTGCTTATCTCCCCCAACCCGAAGCATGCGCTTGACGATGCCTGGCTGGAAATCGGCTCCGGCGAGTGGGACGAATCTGGATGCGATTGTTGGGTGCGCCTCGACCGCCTCCTCGAGGTCTCCGAGGAGCAGGTGCGCCGGCAGGGCACGCTTTTCCCAGAACGCAGATTCGAAAGAATCGCAAATAGGTTGCGGGCGCGCTATCACTGGGCATAGCGGCTGCGCAGCGTATGGAAAGGGTTTTGGTGGGAAGGACGCCGTACTGCTATTGTGAGTTGGTTACTTACTTGCCGGGCGCGTTGGTCGGGGCGGGCAGGACCTTGGGTTCGCCCTTCGAATACTAGCGCCGAGCGCACCAGTAGACGCTGGGGCGCGGGAGTAGTCCGAGCAGGTCGGTTTCTACGTCAATCATTTTCGATTACTAAGAGGTATTTTTCATGGCAAATATCAAGTCCAAGCAGAAGCGCGTTATCACCAACGAGAAGGCACGCCGCCGCAATAAGAGCATCCGCTCCGCAGTGCGTACCGAGATCCGCAAGTTCCGCGAGGCTGTTGCTACCGGCGACAAGGCTGCTGCCGAGAAGCAGCTGCGCGTGGCTTCCCGCGCCCTGGACAAGTCCGTGTCCAAGGGTGTCTTCCACCGCAACACCGCTGCCAACAAGAAGTCCGGCATGGCTTCCGCTTTCAACAAGATGGACTAAGAGCCAGTACAGGAAATTCCCTCGGCCGCATTCCACGGAGTGCGCCGAGGGATTTTTCTTGCCCCAATGGGGCTGCAGGTTAGCGTGCGGCGCTTAGGCCAGCTCGTCGTTGAAGTAGTCTTCGAAGATGGCGCCGGCGTTGTGATAGGCGTCGGCAAGCGATGTGCCGCCGCGGGACTCCACGAAGGTCTCAATGGCGGTTTGGAATTGGGTGTGGATGATATTGACGGTGGGCGTTAGGCGTGGATCGGAAGATTTCCAGCCCTCGCGCGCCTGCACGGCTTGGCGGATGCGCTGGACAATGCGCCTATTGCGCTGGTAGTACATGCCACGCAGCTTGGCATCCTTGGCAAGCGCCCGCGCGGTGAGTTGGGAGATTTCCGGAAAAAACTCGTTGCCTACGGCGCGCTTAAATTCGGCCTTGGCCATAATTTCAGAATCCTCGCGCAGGCTCCCGGTGGGCAGCCCCGCAGCGAAGTTCTGGAACTGGTACTCCACTTCCTCAGAAAATTCGGGACCCAAAACTGCCGATTCTTTGTCCTTTATATAGTTAAATAAGGTGCGCCGAGAAACGCCCACCTTCTGGGCGAGCTCTTCCATGGTAAAACCGTCATACCCATTGTCTATGACGAGGTTGAGCGCAGCGACTCGAATCTTTGATATACGCGGCATGGATGCCCCTTTCTGTCCCGACGCTCTAAAAGCTTCAGTTACGTTTTCTAGCTCCCCAAGGCATTGTGTGAAATTTCTATTTTGCCTACAAACTAAGGGATTTTGGGGCGATTTTATTACCTTATATTCGCCTTGGGAAACCGCTATGCTCACCGAATAAAATCACGGCCGGCGGGACTGCGCGTTTGCGCCCGTCATGGCACTATTTGGCAAAACTGTGATGTTAGACAACTGCGAACGCAAGCTTCGGACCGGAACATCGCATAAATACGCTCGCGCGTTCGAAAGGCCGATGGTGCTCGTGTCCGGCGCGGCGGCTAAGATGAGTCAACGATGAAAAACGTTAAACCACTGGTGAAATGGGCGGGCGGAAAGCGCCAGCTCCTGCCGCATATCCACGCCGCCCTGCCGGCGGATGCCCCGCGGCGTTTCTATGAACCTTTCATCGGTGGCGGAGCGGTCCTTTTCTCCCTCGAACCAGCCAGCGCACGGGTCAACGATCTCAATAGCGAGCTCATCAACTTGTATGAGGTGGTGCGCGGCGGCGTCGATGAGCTCATTGACGTGCTCGCGGGCTATCCCAATGAGGCGGAGTTTTTCTATGCGCTGCGGGCAGTGGACCGGGATGCCCAGCGGTTTGCCGCCCTCTCCCCTGTCGAGCGTGCCGCGCGCACGCTGTATCTCAACCGGACCTGCTATAACGGCCTGTACCGCGTGAACGCGGCGGGGCAATTTAATGCACCGTTCGGACGCTATAAAAACCCCACCATCTGCGATGAGGCGACGCTGCGCGCTGTCCACCGCTATTTTGCGGATAATGATGTGAGCTTTTCCCAAGGCGATTTCGCCGCAGCAGTGGCGGACGCGGGTAAAGGCGATTTCGTCTATTTCGATCCGCCCTATGACCCGGTAAACGTGACGAGCTCGTTTACCGGCTATCAAAAGGGCGGCTTTGACCGCGCGGAGCAAGAGCGCCTCAAAGAGGTCTGCGATGAGTTGGATCATCGCGGGGTAAAGTTCCTACTGTCGAATTCAGCCACCGAGTTCATTCGGGATCTCTATGCGGACTATGAGATAGGCATCGTCGGGGCAACACGGGCAATAAACTCCGTCGGTTCGAAGCGCGGCAAGGTCGATGAAGTGCTGGTGCGCAACTACGAGGTAACCCGTGGCTAGCGGTCCGCAGGCGCATGCAGAACGGGAGCTGCGGGCACGATTTGGCGTGCCGGAGTCGGTAAAGCTGGGCGTTAATGACTGGGGCTGGCTGCGCGTCCTAGCTGCCGGCTACGGCGACGAGCTGGAACAGCACGGATACTTCTTCATTGGTGCCCGCGAGCTGGAAGAGATCTCAGGCAGGCAGCCGCGGCTGATGGCCAAGCATGATTTCTCTACCTCCCGGCCGTGGATCTTTCAGCGCTTGCGGCTCGGTATCGTGCCGGTCAGCCGCCGCGAATACCTGGTGGGGCGATTCAATCTCTACGAGAGATTTCCAGAGACGCAGCGCGGCGAGGTACGCACACTGGAGCTGCCGGCGGGGCTGGATACTCTCTCGATGGAGGGGGTGAGCTCGGAGGCGGTGGCGTTAAATGGGGCGTCGGCAAGCGGGATGCTAGAGGACTTCCTGGGATGCGGGCCGTTGCAGGCCACGGTGGCAGGGCGCATGTCCACGCGCGAGCTGCAGGTGCGGCTGCCAGACTTGGGCGTGGATGTGGCGGTGGACCGCGCGCAGATGGAAATCGACGGCGGCTTTGAATCGCTCGAGCATCTGGTGCTGGTGGAGGCGAAGAATCACCTTTCGGATGATTTCAATATCCGGCAGCTATATTTTCCCTACCGGCGCTTCCAGCAGCGCCTTGCCAAGGACGTGGTGCCGGTCTACCTGGTGTATTCCAATGGCATTTTCCATCTATACCGCTATGAATTTCGGGACCCGGCGGATTTTCG
This sequence comes from Corynebacterium curieae, assembly GCF_027570035.1. Taxonomy (GTDB): domain Bacteria; phylum Actinomycetota; class Actinomycetes; order Mycobacteriales; family Mycobacteriaceae; genus Corynebacterium; species Corynebacterium curieae. Next base: position 767,775 of record NZ_JAKMUU010000001.1, read on the forward strand.
CAGCATTGCGCTAGTCGATAGCGCCCGCTACGCACTGTCGGCCTCGAACCTAGATACACAGGCGGCGCTAGATATCGTGCGAGCGGTGGAGCCGGAAGCCGAGCCGGCGGTGCCCTTCCCGCAGGCCAATAGCTTTGAGCGGGTGGTCAACCTCTTGGAGCTCATCGCGCTGCAGCCGCTGAGCAAGGCGGAGATTACCCAGCGCTATGACTTCGACCCGCGGCAGGCGGACTATTATGCCAACGCCGCGCGCTACCTCGGGCTCGCGGAGCTGACAGATGAGGCTTGGGAGCCAACCGAGCGCGGCCGGCGCGTCATCGAGCAGCCGCAGCGCGACGCCCGGAATGCGGCACTGATACGGTCGCTTGCCGCGCGGCGGGTTTTCCGCGAGGTACTCGAGCTCAGCTTGGCCCGCGGCGCGGTGGCCAGCACCGCAGAGATCGTTGCAGCGATGGAGGGGCTGGGCCTGAGCTTGGCGACGTCCCAACGGCGCGCCTCCACCGTCGCCCGCTGGACCCAGTGGGTGCTCGATACGGTGGCCGAGGGAACACCGCGGCTATTTTAGGCCAGTAGGTTCTGCGCGCCGGAGATGATGAGGATGATGCCGGCGATGATGAAAAACAGGCCGGAGCCGATGTCGATCCACGGGCCGGCGGCGATGAGCTTGCGGCGCACCGCGTTGGTGGAAATCACCGTGGCGACAACGAGGAAGAAAAGGAAGGCCGAGAGCGATAACGAGAGCGTGAGCGCGATGGCCAACCATGCCGGCGGGCTGGCGGGAAGCAGCGGGGCAATCATCGCGGCGAGGAAGAGCACGATTTTCGGGTTGGACATATTCGTGGCTAGCCCCACCTTGAAAGCGGTGCGCAGCCGGCCGAGCTGGGCGGCGGCGTCTTCTAAATCCACGGGCGGGTTGGACCGCTGGGCGATGCCGCTGCGCAGCGCGCGCGAACCCATAAATACCAGGAAGCAGCCGCCGACGACTTGGACCGCGCCCAAAATTTCCGGGAAGGCCGTCAGCAGCGCGGCGGCGCCGAAAACGGTGGCGGCGCACCAAAAGAGCACGCCGATCTGGATGCCGGCGGCCGCCGCAATGGCATGGCGGCGCGAGCGGGTGGCGTAGCGGGTTACCAGGATAATGTCTGGGCCAGGCGAGGCCACGCCCACCAGGTTCATCAGTAGGAGGGTGAAAAAGGACGTCCAGGTCACTCCCCTGCCTCGCTTTCTAGGCGCGGGACGAGGTCTTCGCGGCCAAACATGCGGGCAGAATCCAGCGCGGAGGGCTGGCCGGCGGTAGGGTCGGCGTGGGCGGCAAGGAGGGCGTCGATAACCGCGTCTTCCTTCTTGAAGATGGCGCCGGCCAGCGGGGACTGGCCGCGATCATTGAGCAGGTTGACGTCCGCGCCGGCGCGGGCAAGTGCGGTAACCAGCTCGGCGTGGCCGTGATAGGCGGCGAGCATGAGAAAGGACTGGCCTTCGTGGTTAACGAGGACGATATTTACGCCGTGGTCGATATAGGCGAGGAGGTCCAGGTTGCCCTCGCGCGCCATGTCAAAGAGTCGACCGGCGAATTCTTGCACTTGCGTCTCAGACATGGTTTCTAGCTTATCGCGCCAGTTCCGCGACGCGTTTGACGGCCGCCTCTATGGCGAATTCGGGCTCACCGCCTTGGCCTTTGACGGCGGCATCGAGCTCGGAGACAAGGATGACGGCCTTGGTGACATTATCGGCGGACCAGCGGCGGGCCACGGGCTGGGTCATTTTGACCACGTAGGGCGCTAGACCGGTTTGGCTCGCCAGCGAGTACTGGTCCCCGCGCGCGGAGTAAAGGCGAGCGACGGCGCCGACCTTATTGGCCAGCGCGGCGGCAATCGCCACGGGGCTCGCGCCCAGCTGGAGGGCGCGGCGGCAGGTGGATACGGCGGCTTCGACGCGGCCGGCGACGGCGGCGTCGGCAATGTCCCAATTGGCCACCTCGGCCACGCCGACGTAGTAGTTTTGCACCGCCTCGCGGGTGACATTGCCGCCGGTATCGGAGACCAGCTGGGAGATGGCTGAGGCCAGCTCGCGCAGATCAGAGCCCACTCCCTCGAGCACGGCGTGGATAACGTCCGGGGTGGGGCGCACGCCGTGGCTGGAAAATTCGCGGGTGGCCCACTGGCCCAGCTCATTGGGGTAGAGCGAAAAGACCTCGTGGACCTCCGCAATCTTGCGCAGCTTGGCCACAAGCTCGGGCTGCTTCTTCTTTTTCTTCAGCGTCTTGGCCGTCACGGAGTAGATGATGACCATGGTCATGCCCGGCGCGGGATTGGCGCAGGCACGCAGGATGATATCGACTACTTCCTTGCCGGCGCGCTCGCAGTCGCTGATGACGATGACGCGGTTATCACCAAAGAGCGACGGGCTGGTGGCCTCGAGGATCTCGCCCTCCGAGACCTCGGAGGCCTTAAGCTTGGTCAGCTCGGGCCGGGTGCCGGTAGATCCGCTCTCCTCGGCCGCGGCGCGCTGGATGTGCAGGCGGGCGCGTTCGGTGAGGAATTCATCATCGCCGAGGATGAGGTGTACTGGTGGCATGCCCGCCATTTTAGCCTGCGGCCAGGCCGAGCCAGGCGATGCCCGCCAGCGTCAGCGCCAAGGTGAGCCACGGGCGGTGATAGAGGAGGCCGGCGATGATCCAGGCGTAGGCAAGCAGCGTAAAAAGCGGGTTGGCGGGAATGGTGACCACGGGCAGGTGGGCCACGCCGTGGGCGACGGTGTTAATCCACCACGAGAAGGGCTCAGTGAGGCGCAGCAAGCCGGCGCCCAGCACATCGAGCGGGCCCAGCTGGGCAAAGATGGCGGCGATAAGCCCCACGATGGTAATCGGCACGGTGGCGGGCTCGACGAGGATATTGGCCAGCACGGAGACCACGGAGACCTCACCGGACATGAGTGCCACCAGCGGGAGGGTAACGATATCGGCAGCGATGGCTACCGCGACCGCGCGCAGAAAGATGGCGGGCCAGCCGGTCACGGCCAAGTGCTTATAGATGAGCGGGCTTAGCGCCACGATGCCGAGCGTCGCCGCGCAGGATAGGGCGAAGCCAAAGTGCACGGCGAGGTCAGAATCGACAAAGAGCAGCGCGATGATACCGAGGCTAAGCGCGTGAATGGGCTCCATGCGCGTGGAATTGAGCACGGCGAGCAGCCCTACTACCCCGGCGACGGCCGCGCGCTGGACGGAAGGTTCGAAGCCCACAAGCAAAACATAGGTGGCAAGGGCGCACAGGGAGGCGGCCACGCGGGCGCGGGGTCCGAGCGCGAAGGCGGCGCAGACCACGGCCGCGGCGGAGCAAACGATGGCCACATTGGCCCCAGATACAGCGCTCAAGTGGGAGAGCCCGGTGGCGATATACAGGTCGCGCTCGGCGGTATCTTGCAGCGCGGTATCGCCGAGCACCATGCCGGGGATAAGGCCCTGGCTGGAGGGCCCGACGGTATCGAGGACCAGCGCGCGGAAAATCTCGGCCACCTCGGCCGCCCAGCCGGCCAGGCCTTCGGGCTCGGCGGTTACCTGCACGTCGGTGGCATTGGCGCTGAGCTTGCCGACGCCCGCCCTATCCGACTCCCCTACCCTTACCCTGGCCGTAATTTCGGCACCCGCGGCGGCCGGGACCGGATCCGGGCTAAAGACGGGCAGCTGCGTGGGGTATCCCGGAACCTTGAGCCGCAGCAACCAGCCACCGGCACTGGTTTGTGTCGGCGCGGTGGTCAGGCGGCCGGTGACTTCGGTGCCGAGGTCGAAAGTGGCTGCGCGGGCCTGGCGCACCGCGGCGACGAGCGCTGCAACAGAGGCGACCGTCCCACAGAAAAGCGCTTGGCCCCACTGACGGGTACACAGGCACAGCGCGACGGCCGCGACAATGATTGCGATGGCCCAGCCGCGGCCGGCGAGCAGCACGGCGATGACGGCCATCCAGGCGGTGGCCGCGCCGGGGACGAGCCGCAGTTCTCGCATCGCACGCTCGAGCTCGAGTTAGAGCTGGACCTGGTCTTTAAGCTGTGCCAGCTTCGCCGGGCCGATGCCGGAGACCTCGAGGAGTTCTTCCACGTCCTTAAAGCCGCCGTGCTCCTCGCGGTAAGCCACGATGGCTTGCGCAGTAACCTCACCAACGCCCTTGAGCTCCGTCAGTTCCTCGGCGGTGGCGTTATTGAGGCTCAGGCCGCTGCCGCTGCTACCGCTGCCGCCGGGGTTATCGCCGGCAGGGGCGGGTTCGTCAGGTGCGGGAGGTGGGGCGGCGCCGGAGGGAAGAATGTGGAGCTGTTGGCCGTCGGAAAGCCGCTGGGCATGGTTGAGCGCCATGGTGTCGGCGCCGGGAAGCGGATGGGCGGCATCGAGGGCATCGGCGACGCGCGCGCCGGGCTCGAGTGTCTTCAGGCCGGGCTCGGCAACTTCGCCGATGACCGAGACGATGATTTCGCTGGGTTCCTCACTTGGTGCAGCACCGGGAGCCTCGCTTAATGCCGCGGGCTCGGGCATGCCGGAGGCGTCATCGGAGCGCGCATTGATGCCGAGCCAGACCACCACGCCGATGACAAGAAGGACAGCCACGGCGCAGGCTTGCCAGGGGCTGATTCGCAGCCGCGGGCGCGGGTAATCGACGGCGAGGAGTTCTTCCTCGCCGGTGGGTTGGGTAAATTCGCGGAGTCGTTCACTGATATTGGGTGCCGCCATGACGCTGAGACTAAATGCGCGCGCCAAGAGGCGGTAGGTACAGCGGAAGCGGGCTGTGGATAACTTGTTGTGGACGTCAACGAACCCGGCGCGCTGGGCCTAGTTATCCACAGAACGGCGCGGCGAGAAGGCGCGGGGTCGACCACGCGTGTGAGGATGAGCTGGTTCGGCCGGAGGCTCCGAGCTAAACACCGCAGATACGCCGATGGCGGAGGGGCCGGCGTGGACCGAGAGGACGTCGTTAAGCGGGGTGCAGATGAAGGACGAGCCCTGCGGCAGCGCCGCTTCAAGGAGCGCTTCCAGCTTGGCGGCTGCGCCTTCGGCGTGGTTGTGCTGGATGGCGACGAAGGCCGGCTCCCCGTTCGCGCGGGAGGCGATGAGATCCACCAACTTGGTAAAGGCCTTGGTTTGGGTGCGGGTCTTGCCCACTAGCTCCAGTTTGCCGCGGGTAATGGACATAATCGGCTTGGTGGCCAGCAGCGCCGTGGAAAGCATGGCCGTGGCCGGGGAAAGGCGGCCAGAGCGGCGCAGATCTTCCGTGGAGTGCAGATACACCCAGGTAGCCGAGCGCTTGAGGGTATCTAAGGCGGCGGCGTAGCATTCCTCCAGACTGGCGCCGCGGGAGGCCAACTTAGCCGCGGACATCGTGGCCGCGCCCATAGCCATGCCGGCTGAACCGGAATCAATCACCCGCACCGTGTGCGGGAAAACACCCGAAGCAGAAACCGCAGCGGAGTAGGTAGAAGATAGCTCTTTAGATAGGTGTATGGCCACCACACCTTCGTCTTGGGCGCGCTCCATCTCGCGACCATAGGCAGCGGCCAGCTCCAGTGCGCTTAGCCCGGAGGTAGATTGCTCTAGGCCTTCCTTGCCATGGCTTTCCATGAGGTGGAGATCGATGACGGCGATGGATAGCTGCTCCGCCAACTCCGGCGGCAGACCCGCCGAGGAATCCGTTATGACGCGAACGGCCACTAGATATCTGCCCCGCCGTCCCCGGTGACCTCGCCGCCCATATTCCAGCCATCGAAATACCACTTGGCGCTGCCGACGTTCTGGGCATTAAATTCCAGCGAGGACAGCGGCGTATCCGGGTTGAAATCAGGGCGGGCCGTTAGCTGCGACCAGTGCGTATTCTTCAGTCCGGAAAGGATTCCGTACTGTGCATGGTCGAGTCCGAGCAGGTGACACGTCAGCGCCGAGATAGCACCGCCATGGGCCACGATGAGCACGGGGCCTGCTTCCCAGCCGCCGAAATCTTGCATGAGCTCATCGATGACAGGGCGGGCACGTTCGGCCACATCCACGCGGGACTCGCCCTCTGGCGGGGCCCAGGTGGGGTCGTGGCGCCAAATGGCGCGCGCGCCTGGGAACTCCTCATCCACCTCAGCAGAGGTCCTGCCCTGCCACCGGCCTAGGTGGGTCTCGCGCAGGCGGGCATCCGTGGTGAAGTCCACGCCGAGGGCATCGGCGACCACGCGCGCGGTTTCGCGCGCACGGATGAGGTCGGAGGCAACAATTTTAGATACGCCCTGATCCTGCAGCAGGCGCGCGGCAGCACGGGCCTGCTCATAGCCCAGCTCGGACAGCTCGGTGTCCAAGTGGCCTTGCATGCGGCCGGTGGCGTTATACGTGGTTTGTCCGTGGCGGATCAGGATCAGGCGGCGGCTCATAGGGGGTTTAAAGCTCCTCGTCCTCGCCTGGGACCTTATCGGCCAGTGGGAGCTCATCGATGGAATCGACCTCGCGCGGATTGACGCCATTGGTCCATTCACCGGGGCGCTCTGGGGCCTCGATGCCCTCAATCTCTAGTGCCGGGCAATCGTGGTACAGGCGATCCAAGCCATAGAACTCGCGCTGGTCATTGCGCTGAACGTGGACGACGATATTGCCATAATCCAGCAGCACCCAGCGGTTTTCGCGGTTGCCCTCGCGGCGCTGCGGCTCAAATCCTTGCTTGGTCATCTCATCTTCGACTTCATCCACGATGGAGGCCACCTGGCGCTCGTTATCCGCAGAAGCTAGCACGAAGACCTCGGTAATGGCGAGGACATCGGAGACATCAATTGCTGCGATATTGGTGGCCAGTTTTTCCTGCGCGGCGTGTGCCGCGGTTTCTGCCATGCGGCGGGCAAGATCAGAAGTAGACAATGTGTAAATAATCCCTTTTCGCGTCTGAGTACATTCGGAATGAACTATCTCTAGTGACAGTCTATTCTTGCACGTTTAGCAGGGCCGTGCCCAAAAATCTGTACCAGCCCAGTGGAAGTTTCTACAGGGGCTTATCCGGGTTTGGCCCGTAGAGATTATTCTTGGTGATGTACTGCACCACCCCATCCGGAACGAGGTACCACACGGGCTGGCCTTGGGCGGCGCGCTCGCGGCAAGCGGTAGAAGAGATGGCCATGGCGGGGATATCGATAAGATCAATATCCTCCTGCGCATCGGCAGGCAGCATATCGGCGCTTAGCTCATAGCCTGGGCGGGTAACGCCCACAAAGTGCGCCATCTCCAGCATCTCTTCCCAGTTATGCCAGCTCATGATGGATGCCAGCGAATCGGCACCGGTAATGAAGTAAAACTCCGCATCCGGGAAGAGTTCGCGCAGGTCGCGCAGCGTATCGATGGTATATGTGGGCCCCTCGCGGTCAATATCTACGCGCGAGACGGTAAAACGCGGATTAGAGGCCGTGGCCACCATCGTCATCAAGTAGCGGTGCTCGGCCGCAGTGACGTCGCGGTGGGACTTTTGCCACGGCTGACCGGTGGGAACAAAGACGACGGTATCGAGGGCAAAACGGTGTGCGGCCTCGCTGGCCGCTACCAAGTGGCCGTTGTGGATGGGGTCAAAGGTGCCACCCATGATGCCGATGCGCTGTGGGCTAGTCATGGATGGCGATTATAGCCGCACTACTAGGGGCGGGTCTGACCGGTACCCTGCAGGATCCACTTGCTAGAGGTCAGCTCCGGAAGCGCCATCGGGCCGCGGGCGTGCAGCTTCTGGGTGGAAATGCCGATTTCGGCGCCCATGCCGTAGACCTCACCATCGGTAAAGGCGGTAGAGGCGTTGAGCATGACCGCGGCGGCATCCACCTCGTTGCCAAACTTCACTAGGACGTCGGCATCCTGCGCGGCGATGGCCTCGGTGTGGCCAGTGGTGAACTCGGCGATATGGTCGATGGCGCCATCGACGCCGTCGACCACCTTGGCGCAGATATCCATGGACAGCGATTCCTCGCGCCAGTCCTCATCGGTGGCCTGCACGGCATCCTTGACGCCGAAGCCCTCGAGCTCGGCGACGTCACCGTGGATGGTCACACCCTCATCCTGCAGCGCGGTGATGATGCGCAGCTTGGCGGAGTCGTCCAAAGCGGCGTCGATAAGCACGCACTCCGTGGAATTGCACACGGAGGTGCGGCGGGTCTTGCCGTTGATGACCATGTCGATGGCCTTGTCCAAGTCAGCTGAGGCATCCACGTAGAAGTGGCAATTGCCGGTGCCGGTCTCAATGGCCGGGACGGTGGCGCCGGTGACCACGGCTTCAATGAGCTTCGCGCCGCCGCGCGGGATGACAAGGTCCACTAGGCCTCGGGCGGTGATGAGATCCTGGACGGAATCGTGGGTCTCGCACGGCAGAAGCTGCACGGCCTCGCGCGGAAGGTCAAACTCGGCGAGGGTATCCTGCAAGATTTCTACCAGCTTGGTATTGGAATTGCGGGCGGATTTAGAGCCGCGCAGCAGCGGCACGTTGCCGGACTTGATGGCCAAACCAAAGGCGTCCACGGTGACGTTCGGGCGGGCCTCATAGACCATGCCCATCACACCGAGTGGGACGCGGACCTGCTTCATCTGGATGCCATTGTCCATGGTGCGGCCCTGCAGGATCTCGCCTACTGGGTCCTGCAGGCTGGCAACCTGGCGCAGGCCGCCAGCGATGCCCTCCACGCGCGCGGCGTCAAGGGACAGGCGGTCAATGAGGGACTCGGACATGCCGCGCTCGCGGCCAGCTTCGATATCTTGCTTATTAGCGGCGAGGATATCCTCGGTGTGGGCAATGAGGTTTTCGGCTGCGCGCTGCAAGATTTCGTTCTTGCGCGGCGTGGATAGCTGCGCCACGACGGGCGCAACCTCCTTGGCAGCACGGGCTTTGGACAGAACTTCTTCGCGTTCAGTGTTGCTCATGCCATACCAGCCTAACGAAAGGTCGCGCGCATTTCAGCGACCTCAGCCGCGGTGGGGTTGAGCTGGCCATCGTCAGCGCGGTTACTGGGGCTTTCCATCAGTAGCCGGCTTCAATATCTACTTCCGTGGGGATTTCTTCACCGGCGGCAAAGCGCTCCATGACCTTTGCTGCATGCGCACCGATGCGGCGGCGCACCGAATACGGCGGATTGGCAAGGTGCGGGGTAATGACCACGTTGGGCATCTCCCATAGCGGGTGGCCATCAGGCAACGGTTCTGGATCGGTGACGTCAAGGCCGGCGCCGGCGATCTGGCCGGCGCGCAGGGCATCGACCAGCGCATCGGTATCCACTAGCGGGCCGCGCCCAACGTTAATGACCACGGCGTGGTTGGGCATGGAGCGGAAGGCGGCGGCGCCGAAAAGCTGGCGGGTCTGTTCCGTTAGCGGAGCGAGCGCCACGAAATAATCGGCGGCCGGCCACACGCGCTCGATATCGGAGGTGGCATAGGTTTCATCGGCGCCTTCAACCGGGTTACCGGAGCGATTGACCGCAATGATGCGTGGGCCGAAGCCTTCTAGCATGCGGATGAGCCGCTTGCCGATGCCCCCGGCACCCACCACCGCCACCGTCTTATCCTCAAAAAGGAAGCTGGTATGGGCTTCGACCTCATCGCGGTTATCCCAGCTCGTTCCCACGTGCTTGTGCGCATGCAATTGGGCGAGCAGGAGCGCAATGGTGGACTCGGCCACGGTGGCGTCATATAGCCCGGCGGCATTGGACCAGCGGGCGGAAGTATTCCGCATGACATCGAGCAGGTGGTCCACACCAGCAAACGGAACTTGGACTAAGCCCACGCTTGGCGGCAGGGGCTGCGGGAAATCATCCGGGCCACCGTTGAAGATGAGAGCCTCGGCTTTCTCCAGTGGGGCGCGTTCGTGCCCAGCGGCATCGAGGGCCTGCAGGGTTTCCTCCCACGGGGTGGGCAACATCGCGTACTTCATTAGTATCCGGCCTCCACATCCACGCGGGTGGGCATAGCCTCTCCCCTCTCCCACGCCGCGGCATTGGCGTTGAAGATAGCGCCCAAGTGAAACTGAGCTACGTGTGCGGAAGCGGCCATGTGGGGCGTCATGGTGCAATTGGGCAGGTCATAAAGCGGATGGCCATCGGGCAGCGGCTCCGGATCCATAACCTCCAAGCCGGCGCCGGCGATTTCGCCGCTGCGCAAGGCTTTCACAAGGTCATCGGTAACCACGGTGCTGCCGCGGCCGACGTTGATAAAGATGGCGGAGGGCTTCATGGCGCGGAAAGTGGCGGCATCGATAAGCCCCTCCGTGTCCTTGGTCGCCGGGAGGATGCAGAAGATAAAATCCGCTTCGCCCCACACGTGCTGGGCTTTATCCATGGGCACCACCTCATCGGCGCCTTCCACCGCACGGCCGGAGCGATTGACCGCGGTAATGCGCACGCCGAACGGCTTCAGGAGCCTAATTAGCTGCTTGCCGATGCCCCCTGCGCCAAAGATCGCCACCTTCTTCGGCCCTTGCTGGTTATAGAGCCAGGCTTGGGATTCATCAAGTTGCTGAGCCACCGACCACGAGGCGGCCTGGGCGAAGGCCTTATGATGATGCGCTTGGGAAAGCGCCAAGCCCAGTGCGGACTCGGCCACCGGCTGGGCAAAAGCACCGGCGGAATTGCACCACGGCACGCCGTCTGGGGTGATCACCCCGGCGTCAATTAGCTGATTCACACCGGTAAAACAATGCTGCACCCAACCGATATTCTCCGGCATCTCGGGGATGCGGCGTGGGTTGGGGGGCATTGTTGATGTAGACCTCGGCATCCTCAATGCTGCTTACACGCTGATGCCCGGCAGCTTCGATATCTTCTACCATCGGCTGCCAGGTTTCCGGTCCCATGAAATACTTCATGCCCCAACCATACGGGGAATCCCAGACTCGGGTTTAGATGCGGGAGGCGAAGTTGGAAAGGTAGTCCGCGTGGACGACGGAACGGCGCTGCTCCTCAGGAAGCTCTTCCATCTTCTTCCCCTTAATGGCGTGCAGCTCCTCGGAATCGAAGCGCACTTCGCCACGGCCGATGACCTCACCATTCGGGCCCAGGATGTCGATGATTTCTCCCTTATTGAACTCGCCCTGCACATCAGTAATGCCAACGGCGAGCAGCGAGGTGCCGCCCTTGGTGACGGCCTCCTTGGCGCCTTCATCGAGGCGGACGGCTCCGCCGGTATCGGCGCAGTAGAGCGCCCAGAACTTCCAGGCGGACAGCTGGCGTTCCTCGCGGGTGTGGAAGACGGTGCCCACGGAGGCGTCGGCAAGCGCGGGGCCAATGTTATCCGTGGAGGTCAGCAGCACTGGAATGCCGCCGCGGGTAGCCAGGCGGGCCGCGGAAACCTTGGTGGCCATGCCGCCGGTGCCGACCTTGCCGCCATCGCCAGCCACAACGCCCTTCAAGTCCTTGCCGGTGCGCACCTCATCGATGAACTTGGCATCCGGCTCGGCAGGGTTCTTATCGTACAAACCAGGCACGTCAGAAAATAGGAAGAGCGCGTCCGCGCCCACTAGGTTTGCCACCAGCGCGGAGAGGCGATCGTTATCGCCAAAGTGCATTTCCGACGTCGCCACCGCATCGTTCTCGTTCACGATGGGGATGGTGCGCAGCTGGCGCAGGCGATCGATGGTGCGCTGCGCATTGCGGGCACGATCGCGGTGTCCAGTATCGGAGGCGGTCAACAAAACCTGGCCGATGGTGCGCTTATAACGCGCAAAGGACTGGCCCCACACATAGGCCAGATGCACCTGGCCTACAGACGCGGAAGCCTGCTTGGTAGCCAAATCGGTCGGCCGCTGGTGCAGGCCGAGTGGGCCCATACCGGCGGCAACCGCACCGGAGGAGACGATGATGACATCGGAGCGGCCCATGCGCGCATGGACGGCATCGACGATGTGATCAATCTTTTCCTGGGAGACACGGAAGTTCTCATCCGTAAGAGAAGAGGAACCAATCTTTACCACGACGCGCTTAGCCTGAGCGATTTCGTGGCGGAGATCCGACTCAAACCCCGAAGCAGTGGGGTTTTCAACGCGAGGTTCCGGGAAAGGGGTATCAGCGGTAGGACCGGCAAAAGGTTCTACCGGAAGCGGAAGGATGGATTCTTTCTGTTCATCAGAAGACATGCCAACCGAGTTTACAAAGCCTACCCTCTAGCACACCCCAAGAATAGGGGGATCTGGAAATTAGCCCTGCCACCTATCGCGGTTAGCGCCCTCGCGGGTGACCTCTTCATCATTGCCATAATCGTACTCATCAATAAGGCCACGGCGCGCCTGCGAGGCACGCTTGCGCTCCGCTGCAGAAGCGCGGGCGGTTCCCTTAAGGCGAGCATCCTCGCCGCGGCTAGCCATTGTCGGATCACCGCCGGTCATCGGCTCCCACTCAAAGGTAATGCCGCCGATAGTCACCGGGCAGCCTTCTACAGCACCCTGCTCGCGCAGCTCATCCTCCACGCCGGCCTTGGCCAAGCGGTCCGCCAAGAAGCCCACTGCCTCATCATTTTCAAAGTCAGTCTGGGTAATCCAGCGATCAATCTTCTTGCCCTCAACAATGAAGCCACCCTCGACCTCAGGATCGACCTTCACGGTGAAATCAGCAAACGCGCCGGTATGCTTCTTATGGCCCTGGGCCTTGGGATGGATAACGGTGTGGTTCTTATCCTTTTTTGGCAACGGCTGAGCCTTGCGGTGTTCGGTCACCATATCCATGAGCCGGAATTTCAGCGGATCCAGACCCTTGCGAGCGACGGCCGAAATAATAAAGACAGGCCAGCCAAATTTCTCTTCCAGATCATCCTTGACAAATTCCGCCAGCTCTTCGGCCTCAGGCACATCTGCCTTATTCAAGATGATGACGCGCGGGCGCTCACGCAGATCCCCTAAACCAGTATCTTCCTGCAAAGCCTCCTGGTACTTAGCCAACTCATTTTCCATCGCCTCAATATCAGAGACCGGATCACGGCCGGGCTCAATGGTGGCGGTATCCACCACATGGGCAAGCACCGCCGTGCGTTCAATATGACGCAAAAAGTCTAGACCGAGCCCCTTGCCATCGGCCGCGCCCGGGATAAGCCCCGGCACGTCCGCGATAGTAAAGGAACTATCTCCCATATCCACCACGCCAAGGTTCGGCTGCAGCGTAGTAAAGGGATAATCACCGATCTTTGGCTTTGCGGCCGACAACACCGAGATGAGCGAGGACTTACCTGCCGATGGAAAGCCCACCAGCCCTACATCCGCCATGGATTTCAGTTCGAGGATCAGATCATGTGCCTGGCCCGGCTCACCTTGTAGAGCAAAACCCGGCGCCTTGCGGTTTTTTGAGGCCAATGCGGCATTGCCCAAACCGCCAAAGCCGCCTTCTGCGGCCACAAACCGCGTTCCCGGAACGGTAAGGTCCGCCAAGGTTTCGCCCTTTTCAGTGCGGACCACCGTGCCCGCCGGGACCTCCAAAATCAGGTCTTCACCGCGAGCACCATTGCGCATATCGCCGGCGCCATTGCCGCCGCGTTGCGCCTTAATATGCGGGCGGTAGTGGAAATCCATAAGAGTATGGATTTGTTCAGAGACCTCGAGGATGATGTCACCGCCGTGCCCACCATTGCCACCATCCGGGCCACCCAAGGGCTTAAACTTCTCGCGGTGGACAGACACACAGCCGTGTCCACCGTCGCCTGCTTGCAGGTGCAGGACAACGCGGTCAATAAAACGTGCCATGAACTGCTCTCTCCTCGAATTTGGTTGAGACCAAAAGTCTATCAGTTCACTTGGATTTTAAACCATGCGTAGTTTTGGCTGTTCCTCATTCGGACGCTTCGTTCGCCCTCTTTTCCTCGGCCTCTTTTTGGCGCTCGGCCTCCTGTGCTTCCTTTTCTTTCTTTTTCTTACGGCGGCGATGATTCTTCCACCAGATAAGAAATAGCGTCAACAAGATAATGAGGACTACCAAAATCATCCACCACGACCAACCGAATCCCGCTGGAGAAGGCTCTGGGTTCCCCGGATCTAGCGGGTAGCGCTCTGCATGGACCAGTAACCTGTCCGTATTGAGGCCATACGGCGTACACGTAATTAGCGTGATTTTGTCGTGGCCAGGCTCGTACGTGACAGCATCATAGTCATCCGGTTTGACGACCTCGCGGCTGGTCATCTTATATCGAAGCCGCTCCCCCATTACGTCGATATAGATGTCGTCGCCTTCCTTCAGTGTGGGAAGGCGGTCGAACATCCCTGCGTTGACCATGCCAGTGTGCGCTGAAATAACGGAGTTAGTGCCATCGCCTCCGACGGGAAGCGTGGACCCAAACATATGCCCTGCTCCGCCGTATAACACCTTAGGCGCAGTGGTGTGGAAGACCGGCAAGTCTACGTCGATGGACGGAATGCGAATGCGGGCAATCATTCCGGTTGGACCATCTACATTCAACTGAGACATATAGTCATCCATCCCCGGATCGGTACTTACCGGTGGACGGGCGTGCGGCCCCTCTGCAAGCAGGCGGTCGTTATACTCATGTGCGCGTTGCAGCTGATGTGCTTTTTCATCATCGCTCAGATCAGCCACTTTGCCGCTATAGGCCTCCGTTTGTCGCATCAGCTTATTGTGATTAGCAAGCGTGGATACGACGGGGTAAAGCAGCAACAAGGCACCAAGAATCAAGGCAATGATTGAAACCGCATTGCTTTTCTTGCGTTTTTTCTGCTCTGCAGCTGGCCTTTCTTCCGCGCTAACCGTCACCTTTATTCCTCATCTGCTTCAGCCTGCGTAAGCGATTCGTCTTCCTCTTCACCTCGCCGACGAAGGAGAAGTATCAAGCCTACGAGGATAAGGAGTACTGCTACTACGGTTATACCTATAACAGAAGCACCGGTGGATGCTAGGCTCCCCAAAATTCCTGAATCGGCGCCGCCGTCCTTGGCAGCTTCAGGGTCGCCCTCTTCTGGCGATAATGGACCTGTATGCCCCTCTTTATCAGGAGCAACGGGAAAGCCTGGCCCCTCACTCGGCTGGCTCGGCTGCTCCGTAGTCGGTTCCGACTCGCTGGGCTCCTGTGAAGGAGAAACAGCCGGCATATCACTCGATGAGGATTCTATTGTCGATGGAGCGGGCTCTACAGAATCGGATTGCTGTGGAGTGGGCTTAGTAGTTTGCGTACTGCTTTCGGAAGGCGGGAAGCAAGATTCAAAGTCAAAGATCGAGATGCTTGTGCTTCCCGACGCCTCTACTTCGCTACGCTCAGCATCCATACCATCCGTTGCCAACGTGGTCGTAGCGTGCAATTCGCCTTTGGCATCTTGCTTGGCCCTCACAGAAAGCGTGGCCTTGACGGTGGTATTTGGATCTAGCGCGCGCAATTGAGCTAATTCCTTTAATGCCCCGCCTTTAAGCTCAATTATGAGCTTATTTCCTGCAAGCTCCACGGTATATTCATCAGTATCAAGTTCTTGGGCCTCTCCGGCACCGACGATTCGCACAGATTCCACAGCAGAACGCTTAGCATTCTCCGTGTCGGCTGCCAGTTGCAGCATCTCCCCTGCTGCGAGGATCTGCACCGATTCGCCATTTTCATCTTGCACATCGTGCATATCCGAAAGTTCAGTGGACAGACGATAATGCCCGATAGTGCCATCGGTGCTGATATTCGGGGTTGCAGCGGAAACCTCATATTTCACTCGTCCGCCAGGTGCAACCGCATAACGCTCACCGGGAACCAGGCACGACGTGCGTGGAGTGATACTTACGTTGAGCACTTGAGCCTTTAATTCGACTCGCTGGTCCTCACCATCGCCGGAAACCGCGACTACGAACGGAGCATAAGACACACGTGGGTCCTGCGAGCTGGGGTCATCAGCAACATCGATGAGATAAACCCCCGGATCAACATCGTGAAATGTAGCCCTACCACCGTCGCTGGTGATTTTTCCTTCAGGAACGAATCGCTTGGGCTCATTTTCCAGAAGCTGTGGGACATCTAACGTAGGCAGGTCTTTTAGGCCTACCCCATCAATGCGTGATAGCTGTAGGGTCCTGTCACCGATTTCCGCAAACCAGTCCTTACCCACAGACTCTGTTAGATCTACGTGGATGTCACTGCTGCTACCCTTCGTAGTGGCAGCGGAAGCCACCGCAATTCCTCCGGCCGCCGGAGAAGGTCCCGGAAAAGATTGCGCTGACAGCCCAGCCACCAGTCCCAACGCGAAAATTGCGGAACCGGTGCGCCGTAGCTGCCTTTTTTGCTCGCCCACTTTCAAGACCTTCTTTCCAAACCGGCTATCGGGCATGCATTAATCCACTGCATGCCCGATTACCGCTTCTTGCTGGCGCGCACAAGTTCGGCGCCGAGCCATCAAATTGCCCAGTTAAGCGTTACGACGCTTCAACTGATAAGCAGCACCACCGATGAATAGGAGTGCGCCTAGGCCCAGGATGATGAGCATCGTTCGCATACCGGTGGCGGGGAGCTTGCCCCAGATATTGTCCTTCACGTCGTTGACAGTTGCGGTATAGAGGATTCTTTCAGTACCGCTGCGCTTGGTTGAAGTTTTTTCCAAGTGCTGGGGATCCGGATTCACCAAATAGCCAGCTGGCGCCTTAGTCTCTACCGCACAATAATTCTTATCTGGATCAAACTGCAAGAAGTAACCATCAGCCACTGCAGCTTGAGAGGAATCGCCCTTAGCCTCAATAGTCGCATCTGCAGCCGCAGTGCCTTCCGAGTTTGCTCCCTTAATGGGTTCAGCACCCTCCGCTACGCTCCACTTACTACCTTGCTCGGTGCATTCAAAGATCTGGAACTGAGCTCCAGAACCGTTTTTATCATCCTCGGTAGCTTCACCATTCAGGTTCTTGGTAATAGAGACGTCATTGTAATGAGTTACGGTAGGCCCCTCTACGTCTCCGCCAGGAGTCGTCGGAATATCATTGTCCTTGATGTGCTCCGTCGCCGTATTCTCAATTTGACCGTTTGCAGGAATGCTCAAAACCCCGGCGTTGAATTCAACCTTCACTTGAAGGTCTGGGGTCTCTGCACGGGCGTCCGCCAGCTTTTTAAGCCCTTCTTTGGTAAACGCAACGCGAAGGTTTTTACCGTTGATCGTCACTGTGTAGTCGGTTTTACTATCGAGTGCCAGGCTACCTGCGGAGACGCTTACGTTTTCAGCGGAATCGGCATAATCCAAATGCTTATTGAGATCATCTGATATCTCGAGCTCTGGAATACTGCGATCACCACTCTGATCAACGTCTCCCGCCGGGACCGGTGCGGTAATGGTGTACTTAATTGTGTCGCCTACGTTGGCGTTCTTATTGTCCGAAGTCTTCGTAGGCTGAATGAGCTGATTCTTCGGAGAGACGGTCGGATTGTAGTTAATCGAACCATCATTTTCAGTCAGTGGAATAGTCACCAAGAACGGCGATCCGACTGTGTACTTAGAACCTTCAACCGGCAGCTCGGTCACTCGGTACATTCCGACTGGAAGGTTCGAAAACTTTGCCGTACCTTCCTTGTTGGTCTCCAGTGTCTGCTCTGTGAACGACTCATCCTTTGTCGCTTGAGCAGCGCCTTCAGCTACTATATTTCCCGCTTCTGTCCAGCCAGCTGCGGTATCAAGCGCATTATCCAACTTGATCTTTTCGATCTTGAATTTCATTCCTTCAAGATGATCGGTAGCTCCTGGATCTCCGGCGCGCTTATCGATAGTCAGGGAGCCAGTTTTACTAGCGTCAATAGTTTGACGAGCAGAAGCTGCGGGAGTTTGAGTTCCGGAAGTGTCATCTCCAGGCGCGGCTAGAGCAGCCGGGCTTGACACAGCCACGCCGGCTGCGAGAGCGATAGCGAAAGTTTTGGACAAAAGACGGGACATAAAAAGAGGATCCTCTCGTGGATACCTAAACCGGGGTAGTATCTCTGACGGTCGGCATGAATAGGGCAAATTCTGGGTAGATTATAAGTGCTGGAGTAAGGCTTGCACAAGCCGAGAGACATTGATTCTTAAGAAACCTCCATATCTAATACAAGGAGCCTGCCGGTAACAGCGTCCTTACCAAAAATTTGGCACCTAGCTTCCGGAGAAAGCAAATACCTGCAGATTTCCGCGTAATCAATTTCCTTTAGTAACAAAGAGAAGCCACAGCGAAATTACTCCGCCGCAGCTTCCCTTTCTCAGCCTCCGCAGTCTAACAACTAGTTGCCTATTACTACTGTCAGCTGGCCTGTCGTTATCTAGCTCTCGTCTTCATCCGAACGACGGAGATAGCGCCATAGTCCAAAGCCCAATAGCAGCAGTCCCAGTACTAGGACCCAAATTAAGGTTTGCATACCGGTTTCTGGCAGCAGCCCACCAATGAGTCCAGACGGTCGAAGCGCTCCTTGGCTATCACTTGCAGATGCTTTCAACTGATAGCCATTATCATTTGCCGTAGCTGTTACTTCAACCTTCGGCTCACCGTCTTCCGGATAGTGATAGGTCTCATTTTCGCCTACAGGAATCGCAACTTCGAATGAGCAGGAGAACGTGCTGCCTTCTTTCAGCGATTTAGGCGGAGCGCATACCTCAGTAGGAATTACACCGTTCGCGCCAACTTTCGCAGATTTCCCATCCTTAGATACTGTTAGTCCTGCAAGTGAAGCATCGGTCACGCGGAAATCCCGCAAGTCGTACGCACCATCATTTGTGACCTCATAAGACATCTTCATGTTTTGGGCCTTTGAGGGCAGCAAAGTTGTATCAAAGAGGTCACCTGTTAGTTTTCCTAACGGGGTACCCTCAATGGACTTCTTAACACTAAAAGCCGCAAATTTATTTTCTGCGGTCAGCGTCCAGCGGTCTCCAGAACGACTAGTGTCCGTTCCATTGTCGACTGGTCGCACTGTAAACGAAATCGGTCGAGTGGGTTCAGCCTTTGCGTCTGAGGCACTAGCGCCACCATTGGTGGCAGAGCCTGATGACTGCGGAGCATCAGGCTCGATCAGATCGCCAGAGTTAGATATCTGGAATATGGAATCACTGTTTTCAACCCCATCATCGGTTTCAAAGACGGTGCAGTTTCCATCGACTGGAATATTGCTGATGGTGTGACTTTGACCAGAACGCAGCGAAAACTCATTGTTTTGTGGAGAGGCTGCGTCCGTTGGATCACTACAGACTTGTCGGAAATGGAAGGTAGCGTCCTTGCCCACTTGGCCTACGGCTTCCTTAGTGAAAGTAGCGTCGTAGTGTGCCCGCGGGTGGTAGATATCAGTACCAATGACCAGATCTTCTTCAGTGGAAGGTAGATCTGCCGGTGTAGTAAAGGTGTAAGAATCTTTCTTGTTGTCCTTTGTTACCTCGTTGCGGGAGATATCAGCTAATGAGCCACTGCCGCCTTGGCGGCTATTGTTCAACCAAGTCGCATACTGGGTCAGCGGAGTACGGGCCCCTGCCGTGACTTCTAGTTGTCCACGTGGTTCCAAAGCTGGTCCACCCAACTTTAGTTCACACTCGG
The DNA here is from genome assembly GCF_027570035.1 of Corynebacterium curieae. Lineage (GTDB taxonomy): Bacteria > Actinomycetota > Actinomycetes > Mycobacteriales > Mycobacteriaceae > Corynebacterium > Corynebacterium curieae. The sequence continues at coordinate 787,230 of NZ_JAKMUU010000001.1, forward strand.
ATCCCACAGGTAGAGCAACTGTCTGACCGCCACGCGGTGCTAGATCAGTCTTGGCAATCTCTTCGCTGCCTACCGCTGAAAGTGGAAACGACCGATTCACAATGCTATTGGCGGGATCCTTGCAGACTACATCTGCTGTGTAGCCTTGCGGATTTGTCCCCGCTAGGTAACCAAAGTTATTAACCACTAACCTTACGGGCGCGGTTCGGCGTTCTACTCGATTAACAAAATGTAGGTCTTTTGCTCCTTCAGCATTAGGTTCGGGAGAATAGCCGCTAACTGCCCGTTCATCGGGTGCTATTCGCAAGGCAGAAGGTGTATTAGTCGAATCCTGTTCCACGAACCGGCAGAAAGAGCCGGCCGGCACCACTGCTTCGTCGGAAGCAAATGAAAGAACTTGGTCGTCACCATCACTACCCGAGTCCTTAAACTCGGATTTCTTTAGCGCAGAAGGCAGGATGTATTTCGAGTTGGGCCTCAACTTCTCTGGGATAAATGAATCTTCACCAATATTGTTCGTTTGGTAGCCAATCGCCTTGCACTGCATGGTGAAGTTAAAGGCGTAATCATCAGGAACTTCCTTTAGATTGCCTTCGCGGCCAACAAGATCCTTGCTGATTTTAACCTTCGAGGTTTCATATTCGTAGTGGTTATCTAGGCGCACCCTATTGTCACCTGCTTCATCCACCGTGAAGAATGAAGGCGAGGTTGTCTGGTCGTCCTTTAGTTCCTGGTCGGGGTAGGCATTACCGCCTGCCCTATCGACGACCCAATCTACATATGCAGGGCGCAAATAGGCATTGAGATCATCGGTACCATCATTCATCTTCAAATTGAGTGAACCAAAGTGGTCGCCGGTGATTTGGCAATCGGCACCGACTGGAACTCCTTCGAAGAGTGCTTTACCTTCTCCCTTAATCGCACCGCTTTGTTGTTGCAAGACAGCTTCATCGCCGGTTTCTGGATCTCGGCATACTAAGTCGAACTTGTGATCATATAAAGCGTCCTGCAAATCTTTACCCGCATTTTTGTACTGATCACGAATGCTGTCACTTGGCAAAACAGCTCTCTTAGTCAGTTCAATGTCGGTGGTACGGCGCTTATAGGTGTTCGTCAGAACGATATCTACATCATCCGTGCTGTTGACGCTAAAGTCCGCTACACCGTCGTTTACATCGCTACCGTTTACACTGATAGCTTTCTGAAGCGTAATTCCTCGAGCGGTGGTCGTTTCGCCTTCAGTGATTTCGCATTTCGATCCGACGTTAACCGAAATCGGAGCAGTTTCTTTTCCTTGCTGTACGGTCGTAGAAACATGTACTCCCGCGGTGCCATCGGGGTTAGTACAGACCAGCTCGACGGGAAATACACGGTTAGATTTGATCTCACGACGCTGCTCCGAGATCAGGGAATTCGGGTCATCGAATTCCACCCTTTTAGAATCATTGATGTTCGCTTGGACAAAACCATAATCATGGTGCACATCCATGGTCGACTGCTCACCAATGGTGAATTCTTTGCCGTTTCCTATGTTGCTACCGGCGTCCTCATCGGCAGCGTAGAGATATTCCGCATCGCTTTTAATCGGATATTCTTCGCCACCCCTAGACGTTCTGCTATCGGAATCCCCGGTTTCTTCCAAGCGGCAATTTGTACCTTCTGGAACGTCAGCAGCTGGAATCTCAAGCCTATCTCCGGGTTTCAAATCAAACTTGGTGGAAAATCCGTTGTCGCATGTAAGCGAGTATGCCAAGGATTCTGGGAACAATGACTCTTGTCCAGTTGCACGTAGCGACACAGTTAGGCCTTTACCTGCGGGGGTAAACCGGTTGGTCACGGTCGCGGTGTTTTCTGCGGCGTTCACCGTAGTCTTTACGTTATCTGCATCGGTATTAAAGATCATGCCGCCAGCGACGTTTGGAGTTTCTTCGGTAAACGTACAGTCGTTTCCGTACGGGACGCCTAGTTTCCCACCCTGGTCGTTGAGCAGATTAGCATCGGCGGAGTCGTCCGAGACGAGCTGGGCAGTTCCGTTTGCTGGAACCACGACTTTTCCTGTAAGCGCTACTGAACGAGCCTTCCCATCTGCACCGGAAATATTACGCGTACCGCACCTATAAGTGAATGTATAGGAATCGGGAATTGTGCCGTTAACTTCGGATTCCACGACTTTATTCAGAGAAACTGTGCCTAGCTTCGGATCGAAAATATTAGTAACAGTAACTAAATTGCGATCCTGCCCGGACACCTTGTGAATGGTCGTTACTTTTTTGTTCTTCGCTTCGGCATTGCTCAGTTCAGTGCTCTGATCGCCACCATCAGACGAGCGTATCTTGGCACCTTTAAAGAGAGCCGTTGCCGTGTCACTTGGCTCATCTTCCCAAACCATGCAATCGGCGTTCACCCGCACATCCCCTACGGATTTCTCGTCTCCGTCGTGAGAGAGGGTCACTTTTCCTTCGCTGATGTTCTTCCCATCAGCAATGCAACGATAATTTACCTGGTAGTCCAGTGCCCTTACGTCCTCATTGCCCGCAGCAAGGCCAGAGATTTCCTTACGGATTACAAAAGGCGCAGTCAAATAATCGTAGCTGGTATCAAAATGCAACTCTCTCGTTGCACCCTTTGCAGGCAACGTAAAGTGATAGTCCCCGCTCTCATCGGGCTTAATACGCTGACCATCGAGACTTCCTATTCGACCAGCAAATTTCATAGTCTCTCGTTGCTGTTCGCTTAGGTCAGTTAATGGGGTAACCGTGCAATCACGCCCGACCGGAAGATCTGGGATATCAACCGAGTTAGACGGAGCGGCCTCTGTTAAATCGAGTGTTACCTCGCGCTGTCCCATATTTGTGCCTTGGCAACGAATACCAAATCGGTAGGTTCCTCCTATCTTTCCATCCTTTACAGGATCTCCCAGAATGCGCTTACTCAGTTTCAGCGTGGCTTTCTTATAGTCATAGTTATTTTGCGCGGCTGCGGACCCAGTTGCTCGGCCATCAGTATTAGAGCCAGTTGAATCCAGTTTTACCGTTACTGGGGTGTTAACGTCGCCAGTAGCTTGACCAGCATTCCAATCGAGTTTGAAATCAATGCCCTCTCCGGGCTTTCCACCATCTGCAAAATTTTCGGTGACGGTACAGGTAGACCCCTTGGGCAAAGTATTGATTGTCGTTTCGGTACCGCGCTCCAGTCGCACATCGTCTTCCAGCTTGACGTCGGGGTAAGCCGCGGAAAAATCACTACTAGGCGCAGTGCATTTATAGTGCAGAGTAAATTTTTGCAGCTGAATCTCGCTAAAGTTAGCTGCTGAGCCCTTCACGTCCTTGCGGAGTGTTAAAGAAGCCGGTTTATATTTTGCCTCCCAAGTAACCGAGCACTTGGGTTGCCTACGCTCAGACGAAGGCAATAGCAACGTTGAAGTACCTGTAGCTGTATCTTTCTTAAGCTCATAACCACTAGGAACACTGCCTTCCTTAATGTTTATATTTTCCGCGCTACCGGAGGTCGGTGTCAGGGTGCACTGCCATACTGGGTTATACCGATCAAAGGCCTTTTCTTTAGGCGAAGTTTGAGAACGAAAGCCTAGTTGATCCTGCGCGGTACCATCTGTGCCTAGCTTACGCATGACGGTGGTATATCCATTCGCAGGGTTGGGGAGATCGGTTGTAGCTTGTCCATCGCGCAAGAACGGAGTGTAGCTCGCGGTACGGGACTGATTGGTCGCTTCCTTTTCAAAGGATGACTCAACCTTTGCCATGCTGTCAGCACTGCCGAAGTTGACACGACTCATCGCAACTCCGATAGCTATTGCTTGCTTGCCAGAAGCGAGCGAAGCCATGCTAATTTCCATGTTTTGGGGTTTATCTACACCCACTACCCAAGAAGAGTGCGCATCTGTTTCGGTCGAGTGGCAAACAAACCCACGTTTACTGCCATCCGAAAGGGGGGCCCAAGCCGAATTCTTAGGCTCGTTTCCTGCACCGAACTGTTGTTCACAAGCCTTCTTCTCGTTGCCTGCCCGCAACTCTGTTGGAGGAGTTACTGTGCCACCGTCCACGCTAATCATTTCACCGATTCCGCCAGCACCAGTAGACTCCGCGTCAGCCACTGCAAAGCGATAGTTGCTTAACGGTGCGTTAACACCTGTACGCTTTACGACGATATTGCGCATCTTCAAGCGAACAAACGGAGAGCCCGACCCGTTCATCTGAAGAACATCCTTGGTGGAATTGCCCTCTTGCTTGTCAAAGAAACCCGGCTTGCCAAAGATTGATTGGTTCCAGGAAGGATTGGGCAAAGCCGAAAAAGTGGTTTGCGAATTTTTAGATACGATTTCGTAATCGAATTCGATGGTGTAGTCGCCCACTACCTTCCGTTTATGAACTGGAGCTGCAGTGGAATTGCTATTGACAACATTAACAGGAGAAACCATATCGCTGAGATCCAGCCAGCAAATTTGGCTCGCCCAAGGCTCAATTTCGCCTTTTCCTTTGCGGAAATCACAATCACCAAACCCCACTCCATCAGAGCTAGTAGGGTCCGCAGCTTCTGCCCTAGGAGCTGTCTGAGGCAGGACTAAAACAGCCACTGCAACTATCATGCTCATCACGAAAGCAAGTAAGCGGGTCAGAATAGGGCGGCGTGAGAAAAGCGGCTGGGTGGCAAAATGAGCCATCGTTACGTAATCCTTCCGGTTACATATCCGCCGAACTGGCTGGTTTAGAAGACTAGGTGTCGTAAAAGCACACGAGGTCGGCGTTATTCCAAAAGTATGTTACTCGGGATAGAGGCTCGTTTCCAGCCGCATATCATTACTGAGTGAAGAAATATTTATTTTTCGCTAAGGGATTAATTCTTTCCCAAGGTTGGCTTCTTAAACACTCTTTACCAGCTGAAATAAAGAAGCTTGAAGCAGTGGGGATGTATTCGTGGCGGCGTTGCCACCGCCGACTACCGAAACCTAGTTAAGCGGAAGAGCAACCATGTAAAGTGCAACCAACCCCAAGGATTGCAGGGTTCCTTTTTGGTAGCGTAGCTCCGTTCTAAAGCCACGGAACTACGGAAAAGAAAATCCCGAGTTCTACCAAGCTGGAAGCCGGTAAAACTCGGGATCGACGTTGAATTGCTTAAGCAGTCGCTTCTGCAGCAACCTCTTCAGCCGGAACGATGTTGACCATACGACGGCCACGCTTGATACCGAACTCAACGGAGCCAGCTGCAAGCGCGAACAGGGTATCGTCGCCGCCGCGGCCTACGTTCTCACCTGGGTGGAACTTGGTACCGCGCTGACGCACGATGATCTCGCCGGCATTAACCTGCTGACCACCGAAGCGCTTGACGCCGAGACGCTTGGACTCGGAATCGCGACCGTTGCTGGAGCTGGAAGCACCCTTCTTGTGTGCCATGTGGTTTTCCCTCCTTTAGGGATAATTACAGCCGGTTAAGGCTTACTTGATACCGGTGATCTTCAAGGTGGTCACAGGCTGACGGTGGCCCTGACGCTTCTTGTAACCAGTCTTGTTCTTGTACTTCAGGATATCGACCTTCGGGCCCTTACCCTGCTCAACGATTTCTGCGGAGACAGAAACCTTCTCCAAGTCGGATGCCTTGGACTTAACATCGGCGCCATCGACGAGCAGAACCGGGGTGAGAGCTACGGCAGAGCCTGGCTCACCCTCGATCTTCTCGACCTTGACGAGGTCACCTTCAGCAACCTTGTACTGCTTGCCGCCGGTCTTGACGATCGCGTACATAGAGGGTTACCCCTTATCTAAACTCGCTCGGAAGCAACCGGGGAGGCCGCGTTCCGAATGGACACTTACACATTGCGTTTAGTTCCCGCGCGAACATGCCCGCACAGCTCACTTGGTGAGTGTCGGACTGATCCAGCGTCGTGAGTACTAAACAGCGACTGTCAAAGACTACCCCGTAGCGGGCACAAAATACAAACCACGCTTTTCGTGCCCGCGTGGCGTAGCCCTAAGACTTGCTTCGCCGTGCTACGCGGCGCCGGCCGCGCCCGGACTTAGCCTTCGCATTGTCGTGGTTAGCACCGCTCACCGTTGACCGCTTTTTAGCAACGTCATCCTGTGCCTTTGGGGCCCTCGCACTTGCCGACGCCCCCGTTTTGCGCACCGCCCTCTTCTTTCCACGGCGCAGCACCTTGACGTCACCAGAAGCTGCCGGTGTGCCACTTGCTGCGCGTTCCGGCGAGCGGTCTTCTGCGCGCCTTGCCGCCTTCGGGTTATCCGCTACCGCTTTCTTAGGCGCGGACTGTCGCACGGCACGGCGACGCCCACGGCCTCGCCCATTGCCGCCCGTGCGGCCTGCACGCGCGGTGCCAGCGGCCTTTTCATGGCGCTGCTCAGCGGAACCACCCACCTGCTCGCGCTCATGTTCCTCAGTCTTCGCCTTCACCTCGTGTGGCACGCGGGAGGTAGCACGGCGCTTGCCTGGCTGGGTACGCACCGAACGACGACGGCCGCGCCCGCGGCCGCGGCCCTTGCGCTCCTTTTCCGCCTTTGGCGCTTCGGCCGAGTCCGCGTCGCCAGCAGCACCAGACACAGCGTCCGCGTTGGTATCCTTCTCGCCGGAGACCGCGAAGTCCTGCGGCTGCGGGCGCTTATCGGAGCGCGAATTGCCACGCGTGCGGCGCTTGCGGCGCGGCGAGGATTCAAACTCGGCTACTGCCTCCTCGTAGGTTTTCTCCGCAGCCTTCTGCTCGCTCTGCTCCGGTAGCTTGCGCTCCGCGCCTTCGGCGGCACGAGAGGACTTGGAACGGCGCGTGGCTCGGCGAGGCTTCTTGCCACGCCTGGAGCCCGCCCCAGCACCAGGGTGAGCCTTAGCAACGGCTCCCGAATCTGCGTCCGTATCCGCGTCGGGGACGTAAGAATTGAATTCTTGGACCTCGTCGTTTTCAGCGGCATTATCCGCCGCAGCATACGCGATGGCTTCGATATCGGATACTTCAGCCTGGCTCTTCTTATGTGCGCGGCGGCGGCCTCGGCCGCTTCCGCGCTCCTTGCCGCGATCCTCGTCTCGCTTCTGTACCTGCGCGCCGAAGTCCGATTCGTCCGTGCCACGCTCATCCACGACAACGTTGGCTACGAGATCTTCCAGCGAGGTCTTTGCGGTCTGTGTAGATTCCCGAGCAGAGTCTTCGCGCTCAGTGCCATAGACCGGTGCCTCGGTCTTCTTGAAGCGCTTGGGCTTGGAGGAACCTGGGGCGTCGTCAAGCTCATGCTTATGCATCGCCACCGCGGCCGGGTGCTGCTGGGGATCGTGGTGTGGCTTCTTGTGTTGCTTCGACTTGCGGCCAGAATGCTTGGAGCGCTGATCGTCCTCGGCCTCGTCCACCGGATACTGGTGAATGATGATGCCACGGCCGTTGCAGCACTCGCACTCGGTGGAGAAGGTCTCTACCAGCCCGGTGCCCAGGCGCTTACGGGTCATCTGCACCAAGCCCAGCGAGGTAACCTCAGAGACTTGGTGACGGGTGCGATCGCGGCCCAAGGCTTCCTTCAGGCGGCGCAGCACCAGATCCTGGTTTTCTGGCAGGACCATATCAATAAAGTCCACGACGATCATGCCGCCGAGATCGCGCAGACGCATCTGGCGCACGATTTCTTCGGCAGCCTCGAGGTTATTGCGGGTAACGGTTTCCTCTAGGTTGCCGCCGGAACCGGTGAACTTTCCGGTATTGACATCAATGACGGTCATGGCCTCGGTGCGGTCAATAACCAGCGTGCCGCCCGAGGGCAGCCATACCTTGCGCGAGAGCGCCTTATGCAGCTGCTCATCAATGCGGTAGGCCTCGAAGGCATCCTGCCCGCCGTGGTCCTTGGCACGGTAGCGCACCACGCGATCTGCCAGATCCGGCGCCATGGAATCTACATAGGCGCGGACGGTATTGAAGGAACGCTTGCCATCGACGATGAGCCCGGTGAAGTCCTCGTTGAAGAGATCGCGCACCACCTTGATGAGCATGTTTGGTTCTTCATACATGGTCACCGGCTTGGCACCCTTGGAGGATTTTTCCTTCTTAGCGTGTGCCACGATGTCCTCCCACCGGCTGTGCAGGCGGTTGACGTCGGTAGCGATTGCCTCTTCTGGGACGTTTTCGGCGGCGGTGCGGATAATTGCGCCGCCATCACCCGGCACTACCCGGCCGAGGATATTCTTCAGGCGCTTGCGCTCTGGAGCGGGCAGCTTGCGGGAAATACCGGCGCTGCGCCCGCCCGGTACGTAAACCAGGTAACGACCGGCAAGGGAAATCTGGGTGGTAAGCCGCGCGCCCTTGTGACCGATGGGATCCTTGGCCACCTGCACCAGCACCTGGTCGCCGGATTTCAGGGCGTTTTCTACCTTGCGGGCGCGCCCGTGCAGCTTGGTCTTGCGCCAGTCGATTTCACCGGCATAGAGCACGCCGTTTCGACCCTGTCCGATATCCACGAAGGCTGCCTCCATGGACGGCAGCACGTTTTGGACGCGGCCCAAGTAGATATTGCCAATGAGCGAGGCCTGGGACTCGGTGGTCACAAAGTGCTCGACCAGGAGGTCATCTTCTAACACGCCCACCTGGGTGATGATGCCAGCGCCATCCTCGCGCTCTTTATCGCGCACCACCATGGTGCGCTCCACGGCTTCGCGGCGGGCAAGGAACTCCGCCTGCGAGACAATGTGCTGGCGGGTACGGCCCTTCTCGCGCAATTCCGCACGGCGGCGCTTCTGGGCTTCAATTCGCGTGGAGCCACGGATCGCCTTCGGCTCTTCAATGTGCTCGGGCTCGTCTGCTTGCCCTTCACGCTTCGAACCCGCGCCGCGTCCGCGGGATGCGCCGCGGCGCCCACGGCGGCGGCCCTCAGACTTTCCGGAACCGCGGTCGGAGCCGGAGCCGGAGTGCTCGCGGCTATCTTCGGCGGAATCCGCCGCGTCCTCATTGTCATCGCCTGCGGAGTCGTCGGCGGAGAAGTCCTCCTCCGCTGCGTCTACTGCCGGTGCGAATGCCGCTGCCTCGTCCTGCTGCGGGGCCATGAAGATAGGCGCAAAGTCATAGTGCCCAGAGTCTTCCTCGGATTCGGCGCGCGGAACGATGTGCGGTGCGTAGTAGTCATCCTCGAAATCTTCACCGGCTTCAGCCAACACCTCGTGCAACTTCGCTGCATCAACCGTTCCGGTATCAAGCGCGCTAGCCGGTGCTTCGTCCGCCTCACCTGTGGCTTCTGCCGCTTCGGATACTTCCGCTTCAGAGCGTTCGGTGTCCTCGGCGGCTGCGCCAGTTTCGGCTGCGGCCTGGGCGAGGGATGCCTCTACCTTGTCTTCGATCTGGGAGATCTCATTGTCCACGTTCTTGCGCACGCGGTGGCGCAGGTGTTCTTCGTCTTCCGCGGACTGCTCCCCTTCCCCTGACTCGGCGGCATCTGCGGGCTCTTTAGGCGCTACGGCGGCGGTCTTACGGGTGGCCTTGCGAGCGCGCTTGGCACGCTTTTTCGCCGACTTCTTTTCCTGTTCCTCGTCCGCGTTCTCTTCCGAGTGTGCGGCGGCCTCGCCCTTGGCCTCTTCAGCCGGTGCTTGAGTGGAAGCTTCGGAGGAGGTTTCGGGGGCGTCGCCCGAGGGGGCGTCGGCAACCGCGGCGGCGTTCGCTACAGCGTCCAGCACCTGGCCTGCTTCCTCGCGGGAAAGGGAGCTCTGCGCGCTCTTTTTCAGACCCATGTCTTTAAGCTGTGCCACCAGCTCGCGCGAGGAAAGCCCCAGCTGCTTGGCTAGGGCATAGACGCGGGTCTTGTCCTTGAGCTGGCCGCGGTCTAGGTTCTGGGCCAAAGACGCCGCAGCCTGGAGGTTTTCAGTTGTTTCTTGAGAGTTCTGTGCCACCATGTTCGGGCTTACTCCTGTACATCGTCCGTATTTGGCGCGGCCTCGGGCGCAGGCACGGCCAAAGACCGTACCGCCGCCGCGCGAGGTTTTCTGTGCGCTATAAAAGTTTGTGGGTATGAAGTTTTGGCGTCTCGTACGCGCTATCCCCCATTGTGTCACAGAAACGCGGCCAGGCTGGCAGGCGGTGTTATGTTGGCAGCGTGGCAGAACTAGCACGAATCCCCGCGCGCGAACTCGCGCAGTACAGGCAGCGCAATGAAGTCCCGGTGCGCTCGGCGCTTTACTTCGGGGTGCCGGCCGGCTTTGCCGTTGGATTCGCCAAGACGGGTGTGGACTATATGTTGGTCGGCGCCGGTGTCTTCGCCGTCTTTGCAGTGCTGGGATTGGTGCACCTTATCCGCAACTACCCGCGCGGTATCAATGCCGCGCAGGAGGAATTCCGCGATGGCGATTACCCCACGATTGCCTATATCGCGCCGTTTATTCCAATCGCTGCGCCGCTGGTCATGGCCCCGCTAAGCGCGGCCGGGCTTGTTCCGGAGGTGGAGCTTGCCCCGCCCGTTGCCGGTGTCCTATCCGGTGCGTGGTGGGCATTCGGCTTGCCTTTAGGGCTGTGGGGGATGTTCTCCCAATCCTTCCGCATCGGCCGGCGCAGGATTACCAAAATCCTGGAAAAGGATCCGCTCGACGGGGTTACAAAGGCTCGCCTGCAGCTTGCCGACGCCCACTCCAACATCCTCACCGCCCTCATCGCCACCGGCGCGGTGCAGGGAAACACGATTAATTCCACTGCCCTCTCGAAGTTCATGAAGGTAGACCTCGACCCTCTTTGCGAGCACCTCGATGCTTTGGCCAAGGCGGACCTGGTGAAGCTCAGCCGCATGGGACTGCGCACCGCGCCCGCAAAATGGACCATCACCATCACGCCGACTGGGGTCCGGTGTCTCTATCAAGTGGGCCGGCGTTAACTTGGCAAGCTTTTGTCTCCTGGGAAAATTTTCGGACCTATCCAGAGCATCACGTACACAAGTCCTACGAGCACTGGAATTTCAATTAGTGGCCCAATGGTACCGGCGAGAGCCTGTGCTGACGCAGCACCAAAAGTGCCAATGGAAACCGCGATGGCTAGTTCGAAATTATTACCAGCTGCGGTAAACGCAACGGAAGCGGATTGCGCGTAGTTCATTCCCACAACCTTTGCCACACCCAAAGCTAGGAAAAACATTCCAACAAAGTAAATGACCAACGGAATCGCAACCTTGATCACCACCATGGGCTGCGCTACCAACTGTTCTCCCTGCAGGGAGAACAGCAACACAATGGTATAGAGCAAGCCGATCATCGCCAAGGGAGAAACTACCAGAAGGAAGCGGTTTTCAAACCATTCGCGGCCTTTGACTTTCTCACCCCAGACCCGTGAGAGCACACCAAGCAGCAGGGGGACTCCCAAAAATACGAGAACCGCGGTGACGATAGACCAGAAAGAGAAATCAGCAGAGGTGGTATCTAGCCCCAACCACCCTGGCAAAATCTGCAAATAGAACCATCCCAGCACACCGAACATGGCTACCTGGAATACAGAGTTTATGGCGACAAGAACGGCGGTGGCCTCCCGATCGGCGCAGGAGAGATCGGACCAGACTAGGACCATTGCGATACAACGGGCTAGCCCAACGATAATCAGGCCGGTTCGCAGCTCTGGCTGATCGGCAAGAAATATCCACGCCAGGGTGAACATCACTGCAGGCCCCACCAGCCAGTTCAACACAATCGATACCACCATCAACCGGCCATCGGCAGCAATATCTCGGGTCTTTTCATAGCGGACTTTAGCCAGGGGCGGATACATCATAACTAGCAGGCCCAGCGCGATTGGAAGAGAAATACCGCCAACCTCTAGAGCAGACAGTGCTTCTCCAATGCCTGGCAGGAAGTGGCCTATCAATAGCCCCACAGCCATGGCCATGATGATCCAAACGGGAAGGAATCTATCGAGAAATGACAACTTTGGGCGTTGCGTAACGGCCATGGCTCTCCTTGTACGCCGAGGAATTCAACTTTCGAGCAGTACTTTAATCACCCATATTGACACTCGTCAATATAACGGAGTGGGAGGCAGACTCCTTATACTGTGTGCATGAACTCCTCCCCTAGCAATGCCGACAACGCCCCGGACGCACCGTGCTGTTCCCTGAGCAGTGGCCCGCTCAGCCAGGGCGACTCCCTCCGCTTTTCCCAGCAATTTAAAGTACTTGCTGACCCAGCCCGCCTGCGCCTGCTATCCATATTGTGCGACGAGGGCTGCGGCCCAATGAGTGTTACGGAGTTGACCGCGCTTTCCGGCCTTAGCCAACCGACGGTATCTCATCACCTCGGCAAGTTGAGGGAATCCGGTCTTTTAATCAAGCAACAGTGCGGCCGAACAGTTACTCACCGAGTGCAAAAACAGGCCTTCACTGAATTGCGCCAGCTCCTCTCATTCGACTAAGTCGATGCTAGGGCTAATCAGCAAAGCGAATAACCTCACGGGCGACGTCTTCCGCAACGATGGGAATGCCATACTGTTTCGCCTTCTTGGCTTTGCCCGATTGTGAGTCCGGGTCACCGGCGATGAGCACCTTGGTCTTTTTGGCTAGGCCACCAATTTCCACGCCGTGCGCGGCAAAATACTCTTCCCATTCCGCAGTCGAGTAGGCCTTGGCGCCGGTAATGGTCACTCGCTCGCCAGCGCTCACCACAATGCCGCCCATGCTGGCGAGTCCGCCACTACTGCCGTCCTCTTCAGAACCTTGCGGCGTCTCTTCACTAGGGGCACCATGCCGACCTTCTGCCTGTGGAGCGGTGTCGGGGTCTAAGGCAGCCTCGATATCAGCAGCCGGGATCCCCAAAGCGCGGCCGGCCGAAGCCAGGATGGCGCGTTCCTCAGCCGTGACAACACCATCAGCCCAGGCTTCTTCAATCAGCAGCGTGATATAGGCTTCATGCAGCTCGCGCAGGCCATGTTCATCGAGCCCATGTGCATGAGCAAAGGCCAGCAATTGGGTTTGCTCGGTCGCGGAAAGGCGGCGGTCGAGCAAGGCGGCGTCGAGAAGCTTGAAATAGTCTTCCGCAACCTTATTCGATGGCGCCTCACGTTGTGCGACGAGCCCGGCGAACCAGCCGTCGTCCTGTGCCGCTTGTTTGGCGGATTCCGCAGCTGCGCGGCTAAGAAGTGCCGGCTCCGCCCACCCCGGCTGGGGTGCCAGGCTGCGATACAGCTGTTGCTCAGCCAAGCGCTCACTCATATAGCTTTCTTGGGCGGCCGGGGTATTGGCCAGGAAATGCTGGAATAGTTGCGCCGTAGCCATCGCATCCGCCAATGCGGAGTGCGCCAACTCATTATGAATTCCCAGATGTGCACAGCAATCCCCCAGCTTCACCTTGGGAAGACCAAGATACCTGCGTGCCAATACGGCCGTATCAATCGCCGGCAACGCCTCTTCAGAACAGGCACGACAAGCCAGCAGCTCGGACTGAATAAAGGTCCGATCGAATCCCGCATTATGAGCAACGAATATGCGGTCTTCGAGAGAATAAGCCAGCTTGTCCGCTACTTGCGCAAAGGTGGGCGCGCCTAGAACATCAGAGGCGGAAATGCCATGAATTTCCGTGGCCGCGATATGGCGTTGCGGGTTAATGAGCGTTTCCCAGGAATCCTGCACTGCTCCTTCCGGCGATAGCTCCACGACGCCAATTTCAACGATGCGGTGCCCGTGCTTATAGGAAAATCCGGTGGTCTCAATGTCTACGACCGCGTAGCCGCGCATATGCGCCTCCCCACGTCTTGTTGAAAACAGTTCCTAGCCGCACCAGTGTAGGCGTGTTGTGCTTCTGCTCGCTGCCCATATGACAGAGGACCAGGTGACAATATGAATAAAGCCCGAGCCGGTGGCTCGGGCTTTATTGCGTAAGAAACGCTTAAGATGCTTAGAGGTTCGGGAACCAGATAGCGATTTCGCGCTCTGCGGACTCTGGGGAGTCAGAGCCGTGCACGATGTTCTCGCCAACGGTCAGGGCGAAGTCGCCGCGGATGGTGCCCGGGGTGGCCTTGGAGACTGGGTCGGTGCCACCGGCCAGCTGGCGCCATGCCTCGATGGCGCGCTCGCCCTCAACAACACCGGCAATCAGCGGTGCGGAGGTGATGAACTCGACGAGGTCACCAAAGAATGGCTTGTCCTTGTGCTCCTCGTAGTGCTTCTCCGCGGTCTCGCGGTCAGCAACGCGCAGGTCGAGCTCGGCCAGCTTCAGGCCCTTGCGCTCGATGCGGGAGATGATTTCGCCTACGTGGCCGTTCTTTACGCCGTCCGGCTTGATGAGAATCAGTGTACGTTCAGTCATGCCCCACACTGTACCGAAACCGCACGCATGCGTCGCGCGCTGGGGTATTCCTTTGGGGTAAAAGTGTGGGGGTCCAGGGCTATGCGAGTTGTTTGACTATCTCTTCGGCGCGCTCCTGCGAGGTGCCCCGAAACCACAGGCGCACCTGACCTACTGCTGCGCCGAATTGGCCATTGGCCAGCAGTCGTTGCAGCTCCGCGCGCTGCTCCTTATCCAAATCCTCAAAGGTGGCTTCTTTGGCCGGCTCAAAGTTGCTCCGCAGCGCCAAAACCAGAAAAACGCCGCCAATGATGAGGGCGACTAGCGGTAGCCACGGCGTTCCCGTTGCGGCGCGGGCGACCACCGCGGCGATGCAGGCGAGTGCGGCAAGGACGAGATAGAGATTGCGCATGGGCGCTAGTCTATCGCGTCTGCCCCACCCGCCGGTGGTATCGAGCCTATTTCTCGTTGAGGTGCTGCGTGGTGAGGTATCCGCGCTTCATGCGGGCAATGAGGTTGCTGCGCAGGTAGACGGCCAGCAGCCACTCCATGCCAAAGATGATGAAGATGGCGGCCACAGCCCAGTGGACCATAAAGCCCACAATGACGCACAACAGCTGCGCCCATACGATGACCGACAGCGCCCACTTCTTATTCATGAACGCGATCATCACGAGGTGGAATACCACTGCGGCGATGACAAAGCCGTAGTTGAAGGGGGTCCACAACGTACCGTCATAGAGCTTGTAGAGCATCGGCAGTGCGAAGGATAGGGCGAGCGCCTCCATGGTCAGGGAGCTGGCAATGACCATCCCGTTGAAGCTTTTGAGCGGGTCCTTGACTGGGGCTTGGCCCATGCCGAGGGGGCCGATCTCGCTTTCGGGGACCTGCTCCTCGCGGCCACGGGTGCGGCGGGGCGGGCGAGGCTGGTGCTCGCCGCGCGGGTGGTGATTGTCGCGGCTCATGCGGGTTCCTTTCCAAACATCGCGCGGGCATCACCAGCGGTGACGACCGAGCCGGTAATGATGATGCCGGAGCCGGACTGAACCTCGGCGTCCTCGGCAAGCTCCACTGCCTGGGCATAGGCGCCCGGCAGGTTATCGGCTACGTACACTCGCTCCTCGCCAAAGATATCGCGGGCGGTCTCTGCCAAGTCGTAGGCATCGAGGGCGCGCGGCGAGGAGTTTTGGGTGATGACTACCTCGGTGAGGTAAGGCTCAAGTGCGGTGAGGATGCCAGTGGAATCCTTATCCGCGAAGATGGAGAGCACACCGATGAGGCGGGCGAAGTCGAAATCGCGGTCCAGCGCAGCACCTAGTGCCTTGGCACCATGTGGATTATGGGCGGCGTCAATAAACGTCGTCGGCGACGTGCGCACGCGCTCCAGGCGGCCGGGTGAAATCGCTTGGGCAAAGCCATTGCGCACGGTCGCAACATCCAGCGGGTGGCCGGCCGAGGCGCCGAAGAATGCCTCTACCGCAGCAAGGGCGACGGCCGCATTCTTGGCCTGGTGCTCGCCGTGCAGGGGCAAGAAGATGTCCTCGTACAGGCCTCCGAGTCCTTGGATATTAACCTGCTGGCCGCCGACGGCGATGCGAGACTCGAGGGCAGCAAACTCAGAACCGGAGCGGGCGACGCCCGCCTCCACGTCCACGGCCTGTTGCAGGATAACCCGCATTGCTTCCGGATCCTGCTCGGCGATGACCACGATGTTTTCATTCGGAGTCAGCGGGTCATCGGCATCCTCGCGCGGCTTGATAATGCCAGCCTTTTCGCCGGCAATCTCTGCGAGAGTGTCGCCCAGGTAATCCGTGTGGTCCAAGCCCACCGGGGTAATGACGGAGACGTCCGCATTGACCACGTTGGTGGCATCCCACCGGCCGCCGAGGCCGACTTCGACAACGGCTACGTCCACGGGGGCGTCGGCAAACGCGGCATAGGACAAGCCGACGAGGACCTCGAACTTGGACATGGGGACGTCCGACTGGGCATCGATCATCTCCACAAAGGGCTTGATCTCGTGCCAGATGCGCACATAATCGCGCGGGTGGATGGGCTGGCCATCGATGCCGATGCGCTCGGTAACGCGTTGCAGGTGCGGGCTGGTGACCAGACCGACACGGCGGTGGAAGGCGCGCAGGAGCGAATCCACCATGCGCGCGGTAGAGGACTTGCCGTTGGTGCCGGCGATGTGGATGACGTCGAAGGAACGCTCTGGGTGGCCAAGCAGATCCATGAGCATTTCGATGCGATCGAGGGAAGGCTCAATCTTGGTCTCCGGCCAGCGCTCATTGAGCTCTTCTTCGACCTCTGCGAGGGCACGCAACTCCTCGGCCGAGACTTCTTGCGGGGCAGCCTCGTTGTACTCGTCCTCGCTGCCCAAGCCCAAATTGAGAGTCAGGCCGGACTCGGTGATTTCCACCGGGCCACCATCGATGCCTTCTTTGAGGGCATCGACGATTTCGAAGTCCTCTGTCTCCTTGTCCTTGTCCGCCACTACTTCAGCCCCTCCAAACGGCTGGTGATGCGCTCGACCTCTTCGCGGGCGACCTGCTGGCGCTCCTTGATCTTATTGACCACTTCTTCCGGAGCCTTGGACAGGAAGTTCTCATTGCCCAGCTTCTTGCCGGTCTGCTCCAGTTCCTTATTGGCCTTGGCCAGGTCCTTTTCTAGGCGCTTGCGCTCGGCTTCTACGTCTACCGCACCGTGGGTGTCCAGGGTGACTTCGACGGTGGCCTGGGAAAGGCGCACCTCGATGGAGGCGGAAGGATCGAAATCCTCACCTGGGGTGGTGGTATTAGCCAGGTTGCGCACCAGTTCCTCTTGGCCAGCCAGATCCGCTGCGGCGAAGTCGAGGCGGCCCGGCACCTTCTGGGAAGGTTTTACACCCTGGTCAGAGCGGAAGCGGCGCAGCTCAGTGATGAGCTTATCGGCGTCTTCGATGCGGCGGGCGGCCACCTCATCCTTGGTAGCTCCACCATTGGTATCGGCAACGGTAGGCCACGGCGCCACGACGATAGACTCGCCGCCGGTCAGTGCCTTCCACAGCACCTCGGTGACGAAAGGCATAGTCGGGTGCAGCAGGCGCAGGACAACGTCGAGCACACGGCCCAACACGATTTGGGTATTGCGGCCCTGCTCGCTCATACCATCGCGCGGGATCTGGGTCTTGGCAATTTCCAGGTACCAGTCACATAGCTCGTCCCAGGTGAAGTGGTAGAGCAGCTCGTTGGCCTTGGCAAATTGGTAATCATCCAGGTAGGCATCCACCTTGGCGCGAACCTCTTCGGCGCGGTCAAGGATCCAGCGGTCGGCGTCGGTAAGCTCCTCGCGGTTCGGCAGCGCGGCCACGCCCGCGCCATTCATGAGCGCGAACTTGGTGGCGTTGAACAACTTGGTGGCAAAGTTGCGGGCGGCCGCAGCGGCGTCGGATCCCAGCGGCAAATCGACGCCCGGGTTGGCGCCGCGAGCCAGGGTAAAGCGCAGTGCGTCCGCGCCGTAATCGCGCACCCAATCCATCGGGTCAATGCCGTTGCCCAAGGATTTGGACATCTTACGGCCCTGCTCATCGCGCACCAAGCCGTGCAGGTAGAGATCCTTGAACGGCACCTGCGGGCGGCCCTCTGCGCCCTCGCCCAAAAGCTCCGGGGTGTGGGTGCCGGCGAAGGTACCAAACATCATCATGCGGGCCACCCAGAAGAACAAGATGTCATAGGCCGTGACCAGCACGTTGGTGGGATAGAACTTCTCTAGATCCGGGGTCTTTTCCGGCCAACCCAGGGTAGAAAATGGCCACAGCGCGGAGGAGAACCAAGTATCCAGCACGTCAGGATCCTGCTCATAGCCTGCTGGTGGCTCCTCATCAGGGCCGACACAGACGATGTCTCGCTGGCCGTCCTCGCCTTCTGGCCCGTACCAGATAGGAATGCGGTGGCCCCACCACAGCTGGCGGGAGATGCACCAATCGTGCATGTCATCGACCCACTCGAAGTAGCGCGGCTCGAGCGACTGCGGGTGCAGGGTGGTATCGCCCTCTCGCACGGCGTCGCCAGAGGCCTTGGCCATCTTGGCCACGTCTACGAACCACTGCAGGGACAGGCGCGGCTCGATGGGCTCGCCGGAGCGCTCCGAGTGACCCACGGAGTGGACGTACGGGCGGATTTCCTTGACAATGCGGCCCTGTTCGCGCAGCGCCTCGCGGATCTCCACGCGTGCTTCCTCGCGGGTCAGGCCGTCGAAGCGGGTGCCGGTATTGGCAATGTGGCCGGTGGTATCGATAACGGTGGGCATCTCCAAGTCGTGGCGGGTGCCCATTGCGTAGTCATTCGGATCGTGGGCCGGGGTGATCTTCACGGCGCCGGTACCGAATTCCATGTCTACGTAGTCATCGGCGATGATCTTGAGCTTTAGGTCATCACGGAATGGGTGCGGAAGCTCCTTGCCCACCAAGTCAGCGTAGCGCTCATCGTCTGGGTGGACGGCAATGGCGACGTCACCCAGCATGGTCTCCACACGGGTGGTGGCTACGATGAGGTGCGGTTCATCGTCATTGAGCGAGCCATAGCGGATGGACACCAGCTCGCCCTCGACGTCTTTGTAGACAACCTCGATATCGGAGACGGCGGTCTCCAGCACCGGAGACCAGTTCACCAAGCGGTTGGCCTGGTAGATCATGCCCTCATCGTAGAGGTTCTTAAAGATGGTCTGTACGGCGCGGGAGAGGCCATCATCCAAGGTGAAGCGCTCGCGGGACCAGTCCACGGAGTCACCGATGGCGCGCATCTGATTCTGGATGGTGCCGCCGTACTGCTTCTTCCATTCCCAGACCTTGCCAATGAATTCTTCGCGCTCATAGTCCCAGCGCTTCTTGCCCTCGGTCTCCTTGAGCTTAGCCTCGACCTTGGTCTGGGTGGCGATGCCGGCGTGATCGGCACCGGGCAGCCACAGGGTGGCGTAGCCCTGCATGCGCTTGCGGCGGATAATGGAATCAATCAGCGTGTGGTCCAAGGCGTGGCCCATGTGCAGCTGGCCGGTCACGTTCGGCGGCGGCAGCACGATGGAATAAGGCTCGGCCTCCGAATTCGCATCCGGGGTGAAGTAGCCCTTTTCCACCCAGCCCTCATAGAGGTCCTTCTCTACGGCCTGCGGCTCCCAAGACTTGGGCAGCGCATCGGCACGGTTGGTACCAACTAATTGCTCATTATTTTGCTCAGTCACCTGGCCGATTCTACCTTGCACGTCAACCGGCTCAGTCAGGCAGGGTGCGCGCCGTGGCTAGAGCGCGCACCGAGTGTGTTTTAGAGCAGGTCTGCTACGGCCTCGCGCTCTTCACGCAGCTCAGCTACGGAGGCCTCAATGCGTTCCTTTTGGAACTCATTGAGCTCAAGTCCCTGCACAATCTCCCACTTACCGTTGCGGCTAATGGTGGGGAAACCGCAAATAAGGCCCTTATCGACGCCGTAGGAACCGTCCGAAGGCACCGCCGCAGTGCGCCAATCCTCCGTGCCATGAATCCAATCGTGCATGTGATCCACTGCTGCCGACGCGGCCGATGCGGCCGAGGAGCTGCCGCGCACCTCAATGATTTCAGCGCCGCGCTTGGCCACCTTGGGGATCATTTCCTCGCGGTACCAGTCCTGGTCCACCTCGGCGTTGGAATAGGTGATATCCGGGAACTGGCTAGCGGAGTGGTTGCCCCACACCGCAATCTTGGTGAAGTCCGTGGTGGCTTTGCCGGTCTTCAGCGCCAGCTGGCTCAAGGTGCGATTATGGTCCAGCCGCATCAAAGCGTTGAACTGGGAGCTATCCAAATCCGGAGCATTATTCGCGGCGATGAGCGCATTGGTATTAGCCGGGTTGCCCACTACAAGCACGCGGACATCGCGCGCGGCGTAGTCATTGATCGCCTTGCCCTGCTTGGTAAAGATGGCGCCGTTGGCTTCAAGGAGGTCGGCGCGCTCCATACCCTTACTGCGCGGGCGTGCGCCCACCAAGAAGGCGGCGGAGGTGTTGGTAAAGGCCTCCTTGAGATCATCAGTGACCGTAATGGAGTTAACCAGAGGCAGGGCGGAGTCATTGAGCTCCATGGCCACTCCCTGGGCCTTGCCCACTGCTGCCGGAATTTCCAGCAGCGCTAGATCTACCGGGGTTTCCTTGCCATAGACATCGCCGGCGGCGATGCGCCACAGCAGCGAGTATGCAATATTGCCGGCGGCACCGGTAACAGTAACTTTGACGGGCTGTGTCATGGTTTTAAGCCTCCTCAATGGCTGCAACGGGGGCGGTGCACGCGAGCTTTGCTGCTTGCGCCACCACTGGATGTATCCACTACCGAGCTTAGCCCCAACGCGGCCTCACGCGCTGTGAATTTAGTCCCCTCTTTTGGAGGGAGAAGGCGGTGAACTTGCGTTAAATTACCCCCATTTACCTCCAAATTAACGCCCCCAATGGGTCAGAAACTCCCGCACGGGGTGAGTAATCGGGCATGATAGGAAAAGGAAAAGCGGGGCACTCCCCCACTCCACACACCCAAATTACATAGGGGACCTCCCACTTCCGCACCGTTAGATATCAGTTCACCGCGCCATCGCGGGCGCCGCAAGGATTAAGGACATACGCAATGAGCTCTGAGAATACTGACCCACTGCAGACTGCAGGCCAGGCGGATTCTCCTCACGCTGCCCACGCGGAATCTGTCAGCATTGACTCCGTGGTGGACGTTGCGATCAAGCAGTTTTCCCGCTGCGGTTTTGCAGAAACCAAGCTGGATTCCATCGCCCAGGAATCCGGCATGTCCAAGCGCATGATCCACTATCACTTTGGCGATAAGAAGGGGCTATACCTGCGCGCGCTGAGCACCGCCGCGCAGCGCCTCAACCCGCCCGAGGACGCCCTGGAAATCGATACCACGGTTCCGGTCGAGGGCGTGCGCAAGCTGGTGGATTGGCTCTTCCGCGAGCGCGTAGCCAACCCGGAGGCCATCCGGATGTTGGTGTGGGAGACCAACCAGCAGATTGTGGACCCAGCTCAGCAAGCGGTTGCAGACGTCACCGGGGTCGCCCTTCATCTCGATCGCCTGCTGCTCTTGGGCCAGGACGCCGGCGCCTTCCGCCCGGGTATTTCCGCCAATGACATCTTTACCCTCATTTCCTCGTTGACCGTATACCGCGTGACCAACCAGGTGATGGTGGAAAACATGCTGGGGGTAAACTTCAATACCAAAGAAAATATCGACGGCATGCATAGGCTCACCGTCGATGCTGTGCTGGCGTTTTTGACCGCCAATATTCCGGACTCAGGCCACGAGTCCTACCTCACTTCTTCCTCTTTCGATACTAAGGAGGGCGACGAGGCCTCGCCGCAGGATATCTACAGCGAGGAGTAGCCGCGCAGGCTTAGGCGGATTCCTTGGCCTCATCCTTATAGCTAAACTGCGGCTCCGCGCCCTCAGTCACGCACTCTGGGGTGATATGCACCGTGGCGATATCCTCGCGATCCGGCAGGTCGTACATGACCGGGACCAGCAGCTCTTCCATAATGGCGCGCAAACCACGTGCACCCGTCTTGCGCTCCAAGGCAAGCTCCGCGATAGCGTCTAATGCCGCCGGCTCGATTTCTAGTTCGCAATCATCCATCTCAAAGAGGCGGCTGTACTGCTTTACCAAGGAATTCTTTGGCTCGGTGAGCACCTTGACCAGGGATTCACGGTCCAGGTTATCCACCGTGGCCACGACAGGAAGGCGGCCAATGAATTCTGGGATGAGCCCGAACTTCACCAGGTCTTCTGGGCGCACCTGGGAGAAGAGGTCGACCTTTTCACGCTCGTCCTTGGTATCCAAATTGGCGCCAAAGCCCACGCCCTTCTTGCCCACGCGATCCGCAATGACCTGATCCAGCCCAGCGAAAGCGCCGGCGACGATGAACAAAATATTGGAGGTATCCAGCTGGATAAACTCCTGGTTCGGGTGCTTGCGCCCGCCCTGCGGCGGGATGGCCGCCACGGTGCCTTCCAGGATCTTCAGCAGGGCCTGCTGCACGCCCTCGCCGGATACGTCGCGGGTAATGGACGGGTTTTCCGACTTGCGGGAAATCTTGTCCACCTCGTCGACGTAGATGATGCCACGCTGTGCGCGCTCCACGTCAAAGTCCGCGGCCTGCAGCAGCTTCAACAGGATATTTTCCACGTCTTCGCCCACGTAGCCGGCCTCGGTGAGGCTGGTGGCATCGGCGATGGCAAAGGGGACATCGAGAAGCCGGGCCAAGGTCTGCGCCAAGTAAGTCTTACCGGAACCGGTAGGTCCCAACATCAAGATATTGGACTTAGAGATCTCCACCTCGTCGCCCTCGGCCTTCTTGCGGCGGGCGTCTAGCGCAGCGGACTCCTCCGCCTTGATGCGCTTGTAGTGATTGTAGACCGCCACGGACAGCACGCGCTTGGCCTTGTCCTGGCCAATGACGTACTTATCCAGAAAGGCGGAAATCTGCGAGGGCCGAGGCAGGCGCACCTCCGCATCGGAGGATTCCTGTGCCTGTTCTTGGCCCAGTTCCTCTTCGATGATCTCATTGCATAGCTCTATGCACTCATCACAGATGTAGACACCGCCGCCGGCGATGAGCTTTTTCACCTGTTTCTGACTCTTGCCGCAAAAGGAACACTTGAGCAGGTCAGCGCTTTCTTGCATACGTGCCATTAAGTTCTTTCACACTCGCTTTTCGTTACCGCTACTCATATACGGAAGGACGATTCTACCCTTCCGAGCGGCTCCAACTTCATCTGTTTCTACCTTAGTAAATCAACCCGACAGGCCCTTCATTCATTCCCTTCCGCGTGGCGAATTTCCCGGTATTTTCCGCCCCCGTGAAGGCTAGACTGGGAGGTGAAACCCGCATTTCACCCTCTCAAGAACAGGAGCATCATGTTCGATCTCACAGACCGCGTAGCCATTGTCACCGGCGGTGCTTCCGGCATTGGCCGCGGCATCGTCGCCTCGCTGCGAGAGGCCGGCGCCACCGTCATCATCGCCGATATCAACCTCGACCACGCCACCACCACTGCCAAAGAGCTGGGCGCCAGCGCCGTGCGTGTGGATGTAACCGACCGTGCTTCGGTCAAGGACATGTACCGCCAGGTCGTTGCTGAGCACGGCGGGTTCGATATCGTCTGCTCCAATGCCGGTGTCTTCCCCAATTGCCCGCTGGCAGAGATGACCGATGAGCGGTGGGAGGCCATGTTTGCCATCAATACCCACGGCACCTTTAAGGTGGTCCAAGAAGCACTGCCCTACCTACAGGAACGCCGCTATGGCCGCATCGTGATTACAACGTCTATTACCGGCTCGCACACGGGCTTTCCCGGCTGGGCCCACTATGGCGCATCGAAAGCCGCCCAGCAGGGATTTATGCGCTCGGCTGCGCTCGAAGTAGCCCGCGATGGAATAACCATCAACGGCGTCCTCCCCGGCAATATCCTTACCGAGGGCCTCGAAGCCCAGGGCCAAGAGTACCTCGACCAGATGACACGTTCGGTGCCTTTGCACCGCCTTGGCACCCCACGGGATATCGGCAATGCAGCGGCCTTCCTTGCTTCGAAGGAGGCAGGCTACATCACCGGCCAAACTCTCGTTATTGACGGCGGCCAGCTCCTTCCCGAAACCCCCGAAGCCATCTTGCCGCCGCGCGACTAGCTCTGCTTGCCGACGCCCCCTTCTACTCAACCAACACAGCACAAGGCCCCTTGTCGCACTTTCGCAACAAGGGGCCTTGTGAGGATTTCATTCAGTGGCTACTTATTGCAGCCAGTCGAAGTCGAGCAGGAAAAGTTCTGCATCGAGCATCTCGTGTTCATCCGGTGCATGACCGGTGACGGCTTCTAGTGCCTCTGCAACATCCTTAGCCGTAGCAGGGGTCTTATCAGCGTCAAGCAGGGTTTCTGCCACCAAAGCACGAACCGGAGCTTCCGAAACGGTGTCCAAGCCGGTGCCAGTGGTGGAGCCCTTGAACGCATCAGCGATGCCGTCCATCAAAGAACGCATCTTGTTCATTACTCACACCTCCATGTGGCTCATCTCTGTTTGATAGAGACGAATATACGCGACACACCACCCCTAAGCAACCCCTAGGTTGCTTAACGTTAACCTTTTGTTAACTTTCGGAAAGTGTGCCGCGCACCACAGAAGAAGTTTTCTCCCGAGTAAATAGTGGTGGCCTAGAGGTCACCGAATGGCGTAAAGCCAAAGTAGTGGTCCAGCGTATCGCGGGCAATCCACATAATGGCCACGAGGATAACTACAGCCAACACGGCGTAGACGGTCCAGCCAAGCACCTTCATCTGAGCGCTTGCCGGGGTATCGCCTACGACAACGCCGTTGTCATCGCGAATGGGGTCACCAGTCATGCACCGCATACCTAAGGAGAAAAGGAGCGGGATGCCAGCGCCAAAGACCAATGCTAGGCCGGCAACTTGAACGAGGGACTGAAAGATTTCTGCAGCGGTCATGATTTAGCGCTCCTCTTGAGCAGTAGACGGCGCGGAAGCTTCCTCCGCATGAGTAGCAGCAACTGGAGCGGCGCCAGCAGCGACAGGCTCCTTGTGGTCAGAACCAGCACCGGCACCGGCACCCATAGAGGAATCCACGGACTCGGAGTTCGGGTCCCAATCATTGTTCACGTTGGAGGCATCCACTGGGTTCATGCGGGAGCGAACAACGATGAGTCCGGCCATGGCCAGCAGCAAGACGAAGTCCACAATGGCGCCAGTTGCCACGTTGGTAAAGGAGGAGACACCGTGTGCCAGCCACCAGGTAGCAAAGCCTACAAAAGCCGCGCACGGCAGGGTGATGAGCCAGGCGGAAACCATACGCATTGCCACACCCCAGCGAACCTCGGCGCCGCGCCGACCCAAGCCGGTACCCAGGATGGAACCGGTGGACACGTGAGTGGTAGACAGTGCCATACCACCGGTCGCAGAGGTCAGGATGATCGCTGCGGAGGTAGCCTCGGCGGCCATGCCCTGCGGGGACTCGATCTCCACCAGACCCTTGCCCAGGGTGCGGATAACGCGCCAGCCGCCAGACAAGGTACCGGCCGCAATGGCTGCGGCACAGGAGATAATGACCCAGGTGGGAATGCGGGCGTCGGCAACCGCATGCCCAGAAGCAACCAGCGCCAGGAAGATAACGCCCATGGTCTTCTGCGCATCGCCAGCGCCGTGAGCTAGGGACACCAGGCAGGCGGTGACAATCTGACCCTGGCGGAAATGCTCATTCTTAGCCTTATTCGGAATGGTGTTGGTCACCCAGTAGATAAGGAAGGTAGCGCACGCTGATACCAGCGCGGCGATAATTGGGGAGGCCACAGCCGGGATAATAATCTTTCCGGCAATAGAGGACCACTCCACACCAGCCGAGCCCATAGCGGCGAACGCAGCACCGATGAGACCGCCGAACAAGGCGTGGGAGGAACTGGAGGGCATGCCCAGCAGCCAGGTAAATAGGTTCCAGATAATGCCGCCAATAAGGCCGGTGAAGACCACCATCAGCAGTGCTTGGCCGTCGGTATCCGCAGCTGCACCGGAAAGGTCATAGGAATCAAGGTTCACAATGCCCTTTGCCACGGTCGCAGCAACGTTGACCGAAAGGAAGGCACCGACAAGGTTGAGGACTGCGGAGATTGCCACCGCAGTAAAAGGCTTCAAGGCACCAGTAGCAATGGACGTGGCCATCGCGTTGGCAGTGTCATGAAATCCGTTCGTAAAGTCAAAGGCAAGAGCGGTAACCACCACAATGCCGAGGATAATCAGAGTCGCTGTCACAGCGTTGGCCCCTTGGAAAGAAAACAAATGAACACGGTAGGTATCTACGGCATCTTCACGCATCGCAGACGAAATGCACAATACTCCTGCCAAGAACCACAGACAATTGCTTTTCTTTAACGTTTTCTTTGGTTAACCTTAATTTAACCTTCGGGGGTGCAAATTAGACTCATCAAATGCGACGAAGAAATGAATCTTCGCTGCTCATACCTTTTATATTCCATTTCTACCTCGCACGCCGCAAGTGATAAAAACCACTTAAGGAGGTATGCCGGCCTTGGGCCAACACACCTCCAAAACCGGGGTATTTTAAAAGCGCCTAACGGAAGGTAGAGAACTTCCTTACTACCCATCGGCTAAGCAGGAGGACAATACCACCTAGCACGATGGAGACAATGCCAAGGGAAATAAAGAAGGTGTTCTCCGCACTCGCATCATCTGGGTCATAAAAGCTAGCCAACGAGCCAGCCAACGACGTACCCATGGCCACCGCCATCATCCACACAGCCATCATGCGCGAGGGGAAGGCAACTGGCGCTACCTTAGTGGCCAATGCATTGCCCACTGGCGACAGCAACAGCTCACCCATGGTGAATAGGAACAGGATGAGGATGATGACATACATCGGAGTCGAGTTCGCGGCCGCACCAGAGTAAGGCAAGAAGAAAAATAGCGAAATGCCGATGATGATATTGGCTACGCCAAACTTGACCGGTGTGGACCACTGCCTGTCCCCGAGCTTTGTCCACATCGTTGCGAAAATCGCGGAGAAAATGACAATAAAGATGGGGTTAATAGACTGAACCAGTGATGGCGGAACTTCCCAGCCAAAGACATGTCGATCCAAGCGCACGTCCGAGTAAATCGTCATCACAGTAAACTGCTGCTGGAAAATGCCGAAGAACAGCACACCGGAAACAAACATTGGGATAAAGCCCAAAAGCCGGTTCTTTTCCTCGCGGGTGACCAACTTCGAGGTATACATCTGGATCCAGAGATAGATCGCTGCCACAAGCGCTACCCCGGTGACAATATTGGACAGCCAATCAACCTGGATGACCCCGGTAGCCAAAGCTACGACCACTACCACGATAATGGCCGCAACGGCCCCTACGCCCAGCAGCAGCTGCTTGGTCGTGGCTGGGTTCGGTACATCGTGCCCCGCATCCTTAATAGTGGTTTTGCGCATTAAGGAGTACTGAATCAAACCTAGGGCCATGCCCACAGCCGCGATGCCAAAGCCCCAGTGGAATCCTTGCCATCCCCAAAGCGCAGTTGTAATCAACGGACCGACGAGGCCACCGATATTAACGCCCATGTAGAAGATGGAGAAACCACCGTCGCGGCGCGGGTCATCACGGCTATACATAGAGCCGAGCACGACCTGGGCAGTGGTCTTAACGCCACCAGAGCCGACAGCAATCAGGACTAGGCCGATGGCCAGTCCAGTTACCGCGGGGATAAAGGCCAAAGCTAGGTGGCCAACCATCACCATAACGGCCGAGTAAAACAACGTGCGCTCCGCACCCAATACGCGGTCTGCCACGAGCGAGGCTAATAGGCAGGCCATGTACACCAAGCCGCCGTAGGCGCCCACGATCGACGTAGCATCAGCCCGATCCAGACCGAGACCGCCATCGGTGGTGGCGTAGTACATATACAGCAAGACGAGCGCCTGCATGCCGTAGAAGCTAAAGCGCTCCCACATTTCCACGCCAAAGAGATTGGCCAAACCCCAAGGATGACCAAAGAAAGTGCGTTCGCCGCTCTGCGGGGTGGGCGCGGCGGCCTGTGCTGCCACGTCAGATGTGTGTTTCTCCATAAAATAATATGACCACTCGGAGTTCTAAATCACAAATCCTACGCTATAGGTTTAGTGTCGCACGATAGAAATAAACCTAACGACCTGCAGAAAATTCTCTTCGAGCTTTACCCCATTCGGGTGCAGGGAGAAAGCCCTCCAACCAGCAGAAAACGCACAAGGCCCTGCCCTGCAGCTCAAGTTTGGCTGCAGGGCAGGGCTTTATGGGGCGTCCTATCCCGTTCTAAGCGTTGAGTTTGCGGTACTCAAAGACCGTATCGATGATGCCGTATTCCACGGCTTCCTCAGCAGTCAGAATCTTATCGCGATCGGTATCGATGCGGATCTGCTCTGCGGTACGGCCGGTGTGCTCCGACAACGTAGTCTCCATCAGCTTGCGCATACGCTCAATCTCAGCGGCCTGAATCTCCAAGTCAGAAACCTGGCCCTGAGTGCCTTGGGTTGCTGGCTGGTGAATGAGCACGCGGGAGTTCGGCAGCGCTGCGCGCTTGCCCGGTGCACCCGCAGCCAAAAGCACAGCTGCTGCAGAAGCGGCCTGACCCAGGCACACGGTCTGAACGTCAGGACGCACGTAGCGCATGGTGTCATAGATAGCCATCAGCGCGGTAAAAGAACCACCCGGCGAATTAATGTACATGGTGATATCGCGGTCCGGATCCTGGCTTTCCAGAACCAGCAGCTGCGCCATGATGTCATTAGCAGAGGTGTCATCCACCTGGGTGCCCAAGAAGATGATGCGCTCTTCAAAGAGCTTGGAATATGGGTTGGTTTCCTTGGTGCCCTGTGCGGACTGCTCAATGAAGGACGGCAGAACGTAGCGGGAACTTGGCATCTGAGGTTGATTCATAGTGATTTTCTCCTTATTCCCTAGTTGCTCAGTGGGCCGTTAACGGACTCGATGACGTGGTCGACAATGCCGTATTCCTTAGCCTGCTGTGCAGTCATCCAACGGTCGCGGTCAGAGTCCTTGGTGATCTGCTCAAAGGTCTGGCCAGTGTGCTCCGCAATAAGCTCGGCCATCTCACGCTTTGTTTGTGCAAACTGCTCAGCCTGGATAGCGATGTCTGCAGCAGTACCGCCAACACCAGCAGAAGGCTGGTGCATCATAATACGTGCGTGTGGCAGTGCGAAGCGCTTGCCTTTAGTTCCGCCGGAAAGCAGGAACTGCCCCATGGAAGCTGCCAAGCCCATGCCATAGGTAGCGATATCGCAAGGCGAGTACTTCATGGTGTCGTAGATGGCCATGCCGGCCGTAACGGAGCCACCCGGGGAGTTGATGTAAAGCGAGATATCGCGAGTGGGGTCCTCCGCGGATAGCAGCAGGATCTGCGCACACAGCTTATTGGCAATCTCATCGTCTACCTGGGTGCCCAAAAAGATAATGCGCTCATGCAAGAGGCGCTCATAAACGCTATCTCCCAAGCTCAGGCCGGAGCCCGAGGGGTTGTTCATCTGAAGCTGGTCAGATTTCTTAGACATTCGAATAGTCTCCTTGAGGACGGTTAATCTCTAATGCCCCCCACACTACTTAATGTGGCAGTGGTTGTGGGCACTGTTCGCTATCAGCGTTTGGCCCGAACTTGTGGCCATGCCTCCTCCGCTAGACATGGCAAAAGCCCAGCCCATAAAGCACTTTTGCGGCCATTGGGCTGGGCTTTCAAAGAAAAGGCTTACTCCGCGTCGGTAGCGTCGTTGTCTTCCTCTTCGATTTCACCGAAGTACTGGTCAACGTCCACGTCGTTGCCCTCTTCATCCTTAACGGTGGTGCGGCAGATAGCGGCAGCCAGTGCCTTGCCACGACGCACGTCAGAGAAGAGGTTGGCAATCTGTCCGTTGGACTGCAGCTGCTGGATGAACTGGTTCGGATCCATGCCGTAGGACTGTGCGGTAAACAGGATGTGGTCGGTCAGCTCCTGCTGAGAGACTTCCGGCTCTTCCTGCTCCGCCACGGCGTCGAGGAACAGCTGGGTGCGGACGGACTCTTCCGCCTGCTCGTGGGTCTGCTTATCAAACTCTTCACGGGAAGTTCCCTGTGCCTCGAGCAGCTGAGCCAAAGCCTTCTCATCGTGAGCCAGCTGGCCCAAGATCTGGTGCAGCTGAGAGTGAGCCTGCTCATTTACAACGGACTGCGGCAGCTCGAACTCAACCTCAGACAGTGCAGATTTCAGAACCTCATCGCGGATTTGTGCCGCCTGCTCAGCCTTCTTGGTCTCCTCCACCTGGGTCTTGGTGGATTCGCGCAGCTCGTCCATGGTGTCGAACTCGGAAGCCATCTGAGCAAACTCATCGTCCATAGCCGGCAGCTTGCGCTCCTTGGACTGCTGAACGTGGACCTTGATGGTGGCTTCTTCGTCCTTGTGCTCGCCAGACTGAATGGTGGAGGTGAACTCGTTGTCCTCACCGGTCTTCATGCCGCGCAGGGCGGTATCCAAGCCCTTGATGAGGTCATCGTCACCGATGCGGTAGGACAGACCCTCAGTAGAGGCGTCCTCGATCTTTTCGCCGTCAATCTCAGCGGTGATATCGATAATGGCGTAGTCACCGGTCTTCATCTTGCGCTTGGTGTCCTTAAGCTCACCAAAGCGCTCAGCCAGCTCCTCCAGAGCCTTGTCGACGTCCTCTTCGTCAGCCTTCAGGGCCGGAACGGTAACGGAGATCTTGGAAAAGTCCGGAACCTCGAACTCTGGGCGGATATCAACCTCTGCGGTAAATTCCACAAAGTCCTTGTCCTCGATCTTGGAGATATCAACGTCCGGCTGGCCGATGACCTTCAGATCGTTTTCCTTCACTGCCTGCTCGTAGCGGGAAGGCAGCATGTCATTGACAACCTGCTCCAGGATGGGGCCGCGGCCGAAGCGAGCGTCAATAAGCTGGCGCGGTGCCTTGCCCTTACGGAAACCTGGAATAGAAACCTGCTGCGCGATTGCCGCGTAAGCCTGATCGATTTCCTGGTCCAGCTCCGCAAACGGAACGTTGACGGTGAGCTTAACGCGGGTATCGCTCAGCTTGTCTACGGTGGTCTTCACGAGTGAATCTCCCTGGCTTCATTGTTTTACGTACATAAACTTAAAGGGGGTCCGGAAATCCTTATTAGGGCATTTCCAGACCCCCATACGTCGGGGCGACAGGATTTGAACCTGCGACCCCCTGCTCCCAAAGCAGGTGCGCTACCAAACTGCGCCACGCCCCGTATGTAGGCCACCAAGTTGCCTTGGCTGCGTTGCATACCTGAGACAGTGTACCGTGTCCGTTTTAAATCTCCTAAACGGACCCCCATTAAACGGCATCACCGCAGCCTAGCAGCCATTTTTGACAGGTTTCCGGCTAAAAATCGAAATCAAACATTCCATCAAAGAAACCGTCACCATCACCATCCGTCAGGCCGTCAAAGAAACCGCCACCGTCATCACCGCCGCCCATATCGCCAGCGTCGCCTGCATCGCCGCCGTCGGCACCGAAATCTCCACCGCCCATTTCATCGGGACCGCCCCAAGCGCCGCTTTCCGCGGCCGCCGCGGAGTAACCGACGCCAGACATGCCAGAAAAGAGCGCATTAAACATCATGGAGTAGCCCATCATCCACACACCGGTTTGCAAAGCATCTGCCCACCACGGACGGGAATACCAACCAGCGGGAACCGGACGCCCTGCCACGGTGCCACCTGGGTAGTAGTTCGGGGTATCCGCCGAAGCATATGGAGAGGCAGTAATCTGCTGACCATTCGCTTCTACCGTGCGCTTTTCAGTGACCTTGCCAGCCGCGCGCTGACCTTCCAGCGGAGGTAGTTCCGGCCCCGGGTTCATACCCATAATTTCGCGAGCGGCATTAACGTAATGCATTCCCTCCAATGCAGATTCACGGGCCAGATTGGCCTGTTTAACGGTCGTTGCTTGCGCAATCGCGGAATTCGCCGCGGTAAAGCGCTCCGAGGCGTCCGCCATCGCTTGCTGAGAAGCAGTATCCGTGCCAGAAATCTGCATTACCTGGCCGCCGAGACGTTCTATCCACCGGCGGGCATCAGCCTGGGCGTCCGCAAGCTGCGTTGCTTCACGCTCCTCGCGCTTCTTTTTGGAGGTGCGCGAGGAAATTAGCCAAGCTCCACCGCCCAGCACGATTGCCACAAGAAGAACGTTCACAGAAATCATCGCTTTCTTTAACGAGGTTTAGTCTCGCTGAACCAACGGTTGACGCGGCCATTCAGTTCCCTATGCCTTGCCCATTTTATTTTTTGGCCCTGTGTGCGCTAAAGTATGGCGCAGCGTTTCAATAGCGCTCTGTGGGAATGTCGTATAGTGGCTAATACCTCAGCCTTCCAAGCTGAAGACGCGGGTTCGATTCCCGTCATTCCCTCCAATTTCGCTCATCTTTCAGGTGGGCGATTTTCGTTTTCTACCTACCCCTGACCCGCCCATTCCGGCTTAAGCCCCCATTCCCAGCTGGCCACACTTGTTTTAAGGCAGAAATATGCGGCGATGTGTAGGGTGGCGCGCATGACTTCAGCCAATAAGTATTCCGAATTCATCCGCAATCGCCATTCTCCCCGCGCCTTCCTGCCGGAGCCCATGCCGGTAGAAGACATCAAGCAGGTTCTGGAAGACGCCCAATCCGCCCCGTCTAACTCCAATACCCAGCCGTGGAATGTCCACCTCGTAGGCGGGGAAACACTCAAAGAACTAAGCGCCGCCCTTATTGAGGAATTCGATACCAACGGGCTCAGCCCGGATTTCACCACCGATTATGGTGAGGGTGTCCATCCCAAGCGATCTCAAGAGTTGGCCGCCAAAATGTACGGGCTGCTTGGTATTAAGCGCGAGGATAAAGAAGGCCGCATGGAGTTTATCCGCGAAAACCTGCGCTTCTTTGGCGCACCCCATGCGGTGCTTCTTTTTATCCCGCCGATGGGCGACCGCATCCGTGCCGCCTTTGACCAGGGAACCTACACCCAAAACTTCCTGCTTTCCCTGGAAGCACACGGATATCACGGCATCCCACAGGGCATGATCTCCTTGATTGTGCCAACCGCACGTGAATTCCTCGGCGTGGACGAGGACTACAAGCTAGTCACCGCCATCACCTTTGGTACTGCCGATGAATCGAGCCCGGTCTTCAAGACGGATCCAGGCCGCGCGCCGCTATCGGAAACCATAACGATCCACGGCATCGAGGGCTTGGACCTCGATTAGGGGTCCAGCCCTACCAGAGACCTACTTTCAGCCAATCAGCTCAGCGAACGGCCAGGGGCGGAAGTAAATAAGAGAAGGTCGCCGAAAGGGGGCGTCGGCAAGCCTAGAATTATGGCCATGGATATCACTCTTGCGACCTTTGACCATGCCCCCGAGTCCGCACTGCGCGGCGTGCGCTTTAAGAATGCGTGGGTGCCTTCGGAAAAGTATGCGGATTCGCGCCGCGGTACGCTCACCGGCCAGTACCCGCAGCGCCAGGCCACCACGCGCATCAGTGAGGTCTTTGCCGGCGTGGGTTATGAGGTGCGCGAGGATACGCAGCCGGCCGGCGCAGATGTCTTTCGCTTGCTAGAGCAGCCCAGCGTAGAGGAGCTCGACCAGGTTAAGGGCGTTATTGCCATCTGCTCTTTGCTGGGCGGGAATGCACCGATGTCGGTACTGTGGCCGGGCGTGGCAGAAAGCGGGGAGAATAATGAGCTCGTCTCCCCTATTGACTTGGCTCCCACGCTCGCCGCTATTGCTGGGCTCGATGTGCGGCCCAATGCTCGCCTGTCCTTCGATGGGTTGAACCTGGTGCCGGTGCTGCGCCATGGCGCCTCGGGGCATGCCGCGTTGTTCTTTGATAATGGCGTGCGCATGATTGATGCCTCGCTTATCGACGACACGGCTAACCCACCCCATGAGCGCGCCCGCCTGCAGGATGAGTGGGAGACGTGGAATAAATTCATCACGCTCGGCCCGCTGCAGTAGATAGGTAGTCTGGGACGCATGAGCGTACCTAACATCACCCTTAATGATGGCAATACCATCCCACAGCTGGGCTTCGGCGTCTTCCAAATGGATCCGGACAAGACCGAGGAGCTGGTAGCTGAGGCCCTGCGCGTGGGCTATCGCCATATCGATACCGCCGCAATCTATGACAATGAAGAAGGCGTAGGTAAGGCTATTGCCAACTCCGGCATCCCGCGCGAGGAACTTTTTGTTACCACCAAGCTGTGGAATGACCGCCAGACCGATGCCGCCGCGGCGCTCGATGAGTCTTTGGAAAAACTCGGCTTGGATTATGTGGATCTTTACCTCATCCATTGGCCTACGCCTGCAAAGGGCACGTACGTCGAGGCGTGGAAGCAACTCATTGAGTTGCAAAAGCAAGGCAAGGCAAAGTCCATTGGCGTGTCCAACTTCGAGCTGGAGCATTTGGAGCAATTGGAGCTAAAGACCGACGTCAAGCCTGCGGTGAATCAGGTTGAGCTTCACCCTTATTTGCAGCGCTGGCGCGAGCTGGATGCCTTCCGCGCCCATACCGTCTCCATCGAGGCGTGGGGCCCGCTGGGCCAGGGAAAGAGCGATATCTTGGAGGCCCCCGAGGTCACCGACGCCGCTGCTGCGCACGATGTCAGCCCGGCACAGGTGATCATCCGCTGGCACCTGCAAAACGGCGTGATCCTCTTCCCCAAGTCCGCTACCCCCTCGCGCATCGCGGAGAACTTCGACGTCTTCGGCTTTGAGCTAACCGAGGAAGAGATGGCCGCCATCACTGCTTTGGATGAGGGCGAAGAGGGGCGCGGCGGCCCGCACCCGAATGACATGAATGACGCCTAAAGCTTAGTGCCACGGCCGTGTCGGCCAAACTTGCCGAAGCGCACAAAGAATCGCCGCGGATCCCCGTAGGGTCCGCGGCGTTTGATATGCCGGATTTAGGCCTCCGGCAGCTCAGGAGCGATACCAGTGCGCTCGTATTCCGCCAAAATATCGATGCGGCGCTGGTGGCGCTCGGCGCGGGACCATTCCTGATCTAGGAAGGCGTCGACGATTTCCAGCGCTTGCTCCTCGGTGTGCATGCGGCCGCCAATGCCAATGAGCTGGGCGTTATTGTGTTCACGGGCCAAACGGGCGGTCTCTGCGGACCAAGCCAGGGCGCAACGAGCACCCTTGACCTTATTGGCAGCAATTTGCTCGCCATTGCCAGAACCGCCGAGCACAATGCCCAGGGAACCTGGATCATTGACGGTGCGTTGTGCAGCCTCAATGCAATATGCCGGGTAATCATCCTCGGCATCGTAGGTGTGGGCGCCACAATCAATAACCTCGTGGCCCTGCTTGGTCAGGTGTTCAGCAATCAGGTTCTTGGTTTCGAAACCTGCGTGGTCTGCTCCTAGATATACGCGCATGGCCCACATCCTACCGGCCCAGCGCGCGTTGAGGAGGCTAACTGCCCACCCTGTTTCGCATTACATATTCCTGATAAGCTCGCGAGCACATGGCAACACAATAAGGGAGGAAAGCTATTCCTATAACCAGACCAGTGCTCGTGTTTTACGGCGGCGGCCTACTTGCCTGGATCATCCTATTAGCTATCCAGGTTTTCGGCGGCGGAGGCTTCCTTTTGCCGCTTATCACCAGCATCCTAGCAACGTTGGCCCATGCGGGCTTGGGCACATGGTGGATTGCGCAGAAGGTGCGCGGTAATCCGCGGGCCAATGGAGGCGCAATAGCTGCCGGCATTATCGCGCTTCTCGCTGGAGTCTCGTGGGCCTCCTGGGTGGTCGTCGCTTGGGACGACTTTCAGGCCGGCATGGAACTTCCCTCTATCAATATCGCAGGTCTGCCGGCATTCATCTTGACCCCGCTGACCATCGCACTGTGCATCGGGGCCGCAATTCAGCTGCGCCGGCGCAAAAAGAGCACCCAGTAGCTACAAGAAACAGATTCTTTGGGTGGAAACTCCCCCTTTGCTTTTAGGCTGCCGGCAAAGATCAACTCGGTCACCGCTAACCATCGCTTTAAATCTAGAAATCAGAGGATTCATATCCAAAACAGGACAGGAAATTGCTAAGAATCAAGTAGCCTCTTAGTAAAGTCTGAAACTCTCCCTCAAAGGACTAGAGCATGAAAAAGCTACTTCCCATTCTCGTTACAACCACGCTTTTGATATCAGCATGTAGCGATTCAGGCGAAAGCTCCGAGACCACTTCGAGCACGACCAGCAGTAGTCCGTCGAGCACCACCACGTCCTCTACGACTAGCTCGACAAGTAGTGTCACTACCTCCTCATCTAGCGAGGTTACGCCTCCATCAGAGGTCGAAGAACCTGACGAAGAAGATGAGCACGACGATGACGATCTCCACGTACACGATAATCCGAACGCTGCATTGGGCTACTCAGATGAGGAAGAACAAGCTGAGCAAGCTCCTGCGGAAAAGACCGTTTCCTCTTGTGGAGACCCCTCAATTCATGAACGCGGCACGACGTTCTTCTCGGACGGCACCTCCGGCTGGACTCAACAGTGCTCAGATGAAATGGCCCCACAGGTTGCACAGCAATTCGTAGCACCGCCGGCCGAGCAACAAAACGACCCAGCACCAGCCGGTGGTGGATCTGGTCGAACCTGCGCCGAAATTGGGCACAAAGTCTATCCTGGCGACCCCGACTACTCGCCAGCACGAGATGAGGACGGCGACGGTGTGGGCTGCGAATCCTATCCGGGATAATGCATTCCCCGATTTATGCGGAGAATTAAAGACTAAGTAGGAGCAGGCAGGGAAACCACGCCCTACCTACCGGCATCCCTTAGCTTCTCCGCTTACCGCTGCTGAGATCGCAACCATTTCAGCCCCGCGAATCCAGCAGCAAGAGTGGGCAATTTAGCCCCCATGCTCCTACGGCAGAAGGGTCTGACTCACCAACGCCTTCTACTGGAGCGTGTGATGAGTAATGATCCTCGCTTTGGCTTACCTCTCCTCCACCTGCGGCATCTCGGTGCGGGAGCGCTTGAGTTCGAAGAAGTATGGGTACTGGGCAAGGCGCAGGGAGGCGTCGAAAAGCTCACCTGCTTCTTCCCCGGTAGGAATGCGGGTAATGACTGGACCGAAGAAAGCGGTCTCGCCCAGCTTGATAACCGGGGTTCCTACCTCGTCGCCCACGGAAGAGATACCGTTGTGGTGGTATTCGCGCAGCTTTTCGTCATAGTCTTCAGTATTGGCTACCTCGGCAAACTCGGCGGGAAGATCCACCTCCGCTAAGGCCTGCGCGATGATGTCGTCATAACCGCCAAAGCCGGTGCGCCCGCCATTGCCCTTGGCGTGAACCAGGGTGCCCATCGCAGTGTAGAGCTCGTCTACCTTCTCTGGACGCTCGGCCTTTACCTTGGCAAAGACGCGTGCTGGGCCCCAGTTGGCCTTCATCATGTCCATGTAGCTGGGGTCCAAATCGCGGCCGTCGTTAAGCACGGACAAAGACATCGGCTCGAACTCGACCTCAATATCACGGACCTTTTCTACCTCTTTAATCCAGCGAGAGGTGGCCCAAGCGAAGGGGCAGGATACGTCGAACCAGAACTTTACTGCATCAGCCATGATTACTCCTTTGATTGATAAAAGTTTGCCCCACCAGCCTAGGCACGGGACTACTGTGGATGCAGAACTATTTTCGGTACAGAAGGAGAATTTAGGCTATGACCTCCGTAAACCTTACTCGCACGGAAGCGGCAGAACGCTCCCAGATGATCGAGGTGGACCATTACGATGTCACTTTAGACCTCAAGTATTCGGATACCCATTTCCTCTCCACTACGAAGGTGAGCTTCACTTCGCGGGAGATCGGCTCCACTTTCATCGACCTGCGCGCCGAAGAAGTGCACGAGGTACGCCTTAACGGCAATCCGCTGCCCACGAATTCTTATAATCCCACCTACGGCATTCCGCTATCCGGCCTCCAGGTGGCCGATTACGCGCTGGAAGTCACCGCCAAGATCCCCTATTCACGCACCGGCGAAGGCCTGCACCGCTTTGTGGATCCCGCCGATGACAAGGTCTACCTCTATACGCAATTTGAAACCGCCGACGCCAAGCGCGTCTTTGCTTGTTTTGACCAACCGGATATGAAGGCCACCTATGCGCTGCACTTCAAGGCGCCTGAAGACTGGTCCATCATCACCAATGGCCCGGTAAACTGGGAAGGCGATGTAGCCAGTACGACCATCGATTACCCACTATCGACCTACCTGGTAGCCCTATGCGCCGGCCCTTACCACAAGGTCACCGATACCTGGCGCGGCGAGCTTACCGCTCACCCGGAAGGCAAGCCGGCCCAAAAACTAGAGGTGCCGCTAGGCATTTACTGCCGAGACTCCCTCGCCGATGCGCTCGATGCCGAGCGCCTATTTACCGAAACCAAGCAGGGCTTTGATTTCTACCACCGCAATTTCGGCTTCCCCTATCCCTTTGGCAAGTATGACCAGATCTTCGTGCCCGAGTTCAACGCCGGCGCGATGGAAAACGCCGGGTGCGTCACCATCCGCGATGAGTATGTCTTTACCTCCCAGGCCACGCACTATAAGTACGAGCGCCGCGCAGACACCATCCTGCACGAACTAGCCCATATGTGGTTCGGTGACCTCGTCACCATGCAGTGGTGGGATGATCTGTGGCTCAACGAGTCCTTCGCCACTTGGTCCGCCGCTATCTCCCAAGCGGAGGAAACCGAATACGATACTGCATGGGTCACCTTTGCCAATGTGGAGAAGTCCTGGGCGTATCAGCAGGATCAGCTGCCTACCACCCACCCGATTTCCACCGATGCCAGCGATATCGAGACCGTGGAGCAGAACTTCGACGGCATCACCTATGCCAAGGGCGCTTCCGTGCTGAAGCAACTGCAGGCCTATGTCGGCCGCGAAAACTTCCTCGCCGGAGTGCGCCGCCACTTTGCCGCCCATGCGTGGGGCAATGCCACCTTTGATGATCTGCTGGGCCACCTCGAAGATGCCTCCGGCCGCGACCTTTCCTTCTGGGCGCAGCAGTGGCTGAAGACCTCCGGCATCAATACGCTCAGCGTAGCGCTCAACGCGGATGAATCCGGCAACATCACTCATGCCTATCTCACCCAGAGCGGCGATACTTTGCGCACCCACCGCGTAGCGGTGGGCCTGTACAACCTGCAGGAAGGCCGGGTGGTGCGCACCGAACGCATCGAGATGGATATCGATGGCGCCTCCACCGAGATCCCTGAGCTCATTGGCCGCCCACTGGCCGATATCGATTTCTTGCTGCCCAATGACGATGATCTGACTTACTGCCTTATCGAGCTGGATCCGGGCTCACTGCAGTTCCTGCTGGATAACATCGATAAGTTTGCAGATCCCATGGCCCGCACCCTGTGCTGGTCCACCGCGTGGGAGATGACCCGCGCCGGAAATATGCGCGCCCGCGATTTCATCCAGCTGGTAGCCCGCGGCATGCAGGCCGAGACCGAGCTTGCAGTCCTCGAGCGCATTGTCCTGCAGGCCTCTAGCGCGCTGAAGAACTACGCCGATCCACAGTGGGCCGCCCAAAGCACCCTGCTTGCCGACGCCCTCCTCGACGGCGCCCGCAGCACCGATGCCCAACGCTCCATCATCTGCACCCAGGCGCTGGCAAAAATTCGTCTGCACGATAGTGCGCGCGACTACCTGCGCGGCGTACTGGAATCTTCTGCGGATGCAGGGCTGCGTTGGTCCGCACTGGCTGCACTCGCCGCCGATGGCCAGGTAGACGACGTCCCTGCCGCCGCGGATGCGCAACTTGAGCGCGATAATTCCGCTACCGGCTATTACTCTTCCCTGCGCGCCCGTGCCGCGGTAGCAACCGCGGAGAACAAGCGCACAGTATGGGAGGACATCGTGGCGGGTAACCTCACCAACCGCGAGCTAACCTCCAAACTAGAGGGTTTGCTCTATCCGCATGCCGATAAGTTCCTCCCCACCGCCGAGTTCTTCGATATTGCGGAAAAGGTATGGGCTTCCCAATCGTCTGAGGTGGCGCTGACCACCGTGACGGGCCTCTTCCCTTCTTGGGATATCACCCAGAAAGGCCTGGACCGTGCTGATGCTTTCTTGGATAAGGATTTGCCCGGAGGTCTGCGCCGCACGGTAACCGAGCAGCGCGACCGCGTGGCCCGCGCGCTGCGCAACCGCCAAATAGACGCTGGTTAAGTATTTTCTCCTGCGCCGCGGCCCGTGCTCGGCTCCGGCGCGGGTTCATCCCCCATTATCGCTTCTACGTTGACGATATCCGAGCGCAAAGACGCCTCTATATAGGCAATGGCTCTCCCCGCCTCATCTTTTAGCAGCCGCACGAACCGAAGCAGTGGGTGCGAACGGCTCACCTGCAGTAATTTCTGTTCCTCCATGCGAGCGGTGGCGGCGCTAATATTTTCGCGTTTGAACGCGGGCTTCAAGTTATAACCGGCTAGTACTTCCATAATGGATTCGTGCAGGTCACACTGGTCGAGGTCGGGAACCATAGAGGCTGGGATGGTATAGCGCGAAAGGGCCACGGGTGCGTCATCAACGAAAAATAATCGCTTGATTTCCCATACAAAGGTGGACTCGTCTACCGCCAGCACCGCAGCCGCGCCTTTTGCCACAGGCTCCTTGTTTACCGATACCACTCTTACGACGGTGTCGTGGCCTTGTTCGCGCAGCTGGGTGACGATCCCCTCTTTGCTGGTTAGGCTCAGCGTAGGGGCAACCGTGCGCACGTAGGTGCCGCCACTGCGCCCGCGGCGGCGATCGATGAGGCCTTCTACTTCCAAGATGTCTAAAGCATGGCGCACGGTCATGCGCGCGACATGAAATTCTTGAACTAATTCGCGTTCAGTAGGCAAACGCTGACCGGGCGCTAGTTCATGGCGGGCAATCTTTTCGCGCAGGGAATCGGAGATAAGGAGATAGGCGGGCCGTTTAGGGCTTTGGGAAGTCACGGCCCTCGAGTGTAGTGGACAAACTGAACCTCAACCCCATTAATGTGTGATGTGTGTTACCAAAACTCGCACTGCTATTTGCGCAAATTAAGTTCAATTCGCGGCCTGACCTGGAGTTCCGTCAGCTGCGTAGTAGGCCCTGCGTCCACCACGGTACGAATGGCACGGGCCACCTCGGCTGGCGCGATAACTTGTGAGGGATCGTAGTCCTGCAGACCCTGCAGCATCGGAGTATCGGTAGGCCCTGGCGCTACGGAAGAGACGCGAATGCCCGGCTCAGAGATGCGCAATCCGTCTGCCAGCGCATAGAGCGCGTGCTTCGTGGCCGCATAGACTACGTTATCGCCATAACTATGTCGGCCGGCACCAGAATTGATAAATACTACGGTGCCTTCGGCCTTGCGCAGCTGCGGAAGAAGGGCGCGGGTGACCTCAGCAGGAGCATGCACATTGAGATCCATATGCGCGCGCCAGTTTTCTGGCGTGGCTTCTTCCACAGAATACTTGGTGGCCCGCGCAGCGGCGTGCACGAGTACGTCCACCCGATCCAATTCCGGCAGCGCCATGCCTTCATCAAGTCCGGCTACCAAGTCAATGGCTACCGGCGTAATGGAGGGCGATTCGGGCAGATCCGCCGCGCTTCGGCCCAAAGCGTAGACGTGGTGATCGCGTGCCAAATCGGCAATAATTTCCCGGCCCATGCCGCCGGTGGCGCCGGTGACAACGGCGACCCTCTGCGGAGCTTCGGTATCCGGGCTAGCTTGTGCGGTGGCATTCGAAGAATTAGTCATGCCACCCCATCATAGGGAACCTTCCTCCTCGTTACCGCTGCCCGGTTATCAACGGCTAACGGAACCGCTTGGGCACATCCGGCTGGCCCAGAGTAAGCATCAAGCGATTGGCCCAGTTGAAGAAGGACGAGGCGTAGATGAGGTCCAAGATGGACTGGTCATCGAATCCGACCGTGCGCAAGTCCGCGCATAGTTGTGCATCGAAGGCAAAGGGGGTTTCGGTCAGCGCTACGGCCGCGCGGCGGATAAGGTCCCACTTTTCGGATCCGAGGTCCGCTTCGATGCCTTCGTCCAAGAGGCGGTCAACGATCTCACGATCGCCGCCTTCCTGGACGCACCGCGCCTGGTGTACAGAGGCGCAATACTCACAACCGTTGTAGCGCGAAGCCACGGTGGCGGCGAGTTCGCGGTCCGCGCGGGAAAGGCCGCCTTCGGTGTTATAGAAGATGTCCAGGTCGGTCAACGTACGCGCCTTCAAGGCAGCGGGGTCGCGGGCGAGTAGGCGGAAGTACTCGGAGTCGATGCGTTCTGGTTTGATAAGGGCATCGGTATGCGCATCGGTAAAGTCTTTCTTCGCCAAGGCCTCTACCCAGGGCTTCCACCCCAGGGAGTGGTTGACAAAGTGGTCTGGCAACACGGTATCGGGCTGCAGAGTATTCGCGGTAGCCTCCCAGCCTGGGTCGGCTACACCAGCGGCACGCTCGGCTGCGGGGCGGGCAGCGGAGTCCTCGCCAGACAGTACGCGCAGGCCGTGGACCACGCGTAGCTGGAAGGCCAGAAAGGCCGCCAGCTGAGACAAGCTGACGATATCCGTAGCGGACCATCCGGCGGAATCCAGGTGCCCAATCGCCTCCGGAGAGGCATCCTTCGGGTGGAAGGCCAAAAGGTGGGCCCAATCGAGGGCGGCGGCCAAGCGCTCACCCAATACGCTCCCTGCAGCGGTATCGCCAAAGATAAGGAAGTCGCCCTGCTGATACGGGCCGGTGGACACGCCGCGCTGGCTAGCGGTACGCACGGCAGCGACGAGGTCCGCATCGGCTTCGTCGCTAAGTAGATCGAAATAGAAGTCCGCAGCCTCGCCGGTCTGATAAATCGCGGCGGTAAAGGCCGCTACGGCATAGCGCTCGGCATAGGAAAATTCGCCTGGTTCCGCGGGTTCTAGCAAAGCGCTAAAACTCAGCTGCGCATTTTCCTGCGCATCGTGGCGAGCACGACGCAGCCGCTGCACCTCGGCGCTGGCGTGGGAAAGTTCATTAATAATATCGGTCATATCCTCAATCCAACCTTTCTGGGGCGGGGTTTATAGCCCCAAGTTTAGGTCCCCGGCACGGTAGCGGGAGCCGGGGATGGCATCTATCAGCTGGCGGGTGTAGTCGGTTTCCGGCTGTGCAAAGACCTGGGCTGTCGGCCCGGATTCCACTTGTTTGCCGCGGGAAAGCACGGAGACGGTATCGGAGATCTGGTTGACAACCGCAAGATCGTGCGAGATGAAGATATAGGTAAGCTCCAGCTCGCGCTGCAGCTCATCAAGCAGGCGCAGGATCTGTGCCTGCACGGTAACATCGAGCGCGGACACGGCCTCATCGAGCACCACGAGTTCGGGCTCAATGATCATGGCGCGGGCGATGGCCACGCGCTGG
Source organism: Corynebacterium curieae (assembly GCF_027570035.1). Classification (GTDB taxonomy): domain Bacteria; phylum Actinomycetota; class Actinomycetes; order Mycobacteriales; family Mycobacteriaceae; genus Corynebacterium; species Corynebacterium curieae. The sequence continues at coordinate 830,449 of NZ_JAKMUU010000001.1, forward strand.
CGCTGACCGCCGGAGAGTTCGGTGGGGCGGCGGGATGCCATAGAGGAATCTAGGGCCACCAAATCGAGGAATTCCCGTGCCTTCGCGCGGGCATCGCGTTTGGAAGCGCCGGTGAAATTGCGCACCGGCTCGGCGATGGTATCGCCGATGCTAAAGCGCGGGTCGAGCGAGCCAAAGGGATTTTGGTACACCATCTGGATGGAGCGGCGCAGCTCGCGGCGGCGTGTACCTCGGGCAGTGCTGATGTCTTCACCGGCCAAGCGAATGCTGCCGGAGGTCGGCGTGCTCAACAAGGAGATAGCACGCCCAGTCGTGGTCTTACCGGAACCGGACTCGCCTACCAAGGCGTGGGTGGTGCCACGGGCAACGGAAAAATTAATGTCATCCACGGCAGTAAAATCCCCGAAGTGTTGACTAAGTCCTTCCACCTCGAGCAAGGTTTCATGCTGTGCTGACGCGGCGGCGCGCACCGGAGATGCGGCCTGTGAGGGGGTAGGGGCGGTGAGCGAGGGGGCGTCGGCAAGCAGGCGCTTGGAGTAGGCATGCTGGGGATCGGTGAGGACGCGGGCGGCAACGCCAGACTCGCGGACGGTGCCCTTTTCCATCACCACGATGTTATTCGCCCGGTCGCCCGCCACGGCCAGATCATGCGTGATAAAGAGAATGCCCATGGTCAGCTCCTCGCGCATCTCATCGAGGAGATCCAAGATGATCTTCTGCACGGTGACATCCAGCGCGGACGTGGGCTCATCGGCGATGATGAGCTCCGGCTCCAATGCCACAGCCGCGGCGATAAGCACGCGCTGCTTCATTCCGCCGGAAAGCTCATGTGGGTATTGGTGATAGCGGCGCTGCGGATCATCGATGCCCACGCGCTCCAAGAGCTCCAAAGCCCTCTTCTTGCGGGAGGCTTTATCGCCCTGCGCGTGGATGGCCATGCCCTCTTCCACGGCGGCGCCGATGGTCTTGAGCGGGTTGAGCGAATTATTCGGATCCTGCGGGATCAAACCAATGCGGCGACCGCGCAGCTCCCGCCACTGCTTTTGGGAATACTGCGTGACGTCGCGGCCGTCGAAAGTAATGCTGCCGGAAACAATCGAGGCATTATCCGGCAGCAGGCCAATGGCGGCCATGGCGGAGGTGGACTTGCCGGATCCGGATTCGCCAACGATGGCAGTCATTTCACCGGGGTTTACCTCCAGCTCCATGCCGCTTACCGCCTCCACCTCACCATGGGCGGTGCGGTAGGTAATGGATAGATCACTAATGCTAAGCAGGGACATTAGGCCGCCTTTCGCAGTGTCTGGCTGAGGTGATTGGCCGCGAGGACCACGGCGACGATGACGATTCCAGGGGCGATGGTCAGCCAGCCGGCCGTGGCGATGTAGTCGCGCGATTCAGAGATGAGCAGGCCCCATTCCGGGGTTGGGGGCGGAGCGCCATAGCCGAGGAAGCCGAGGGTGGCTAGCTGCAAAATGGCCAGGCCGAATTGCAGGGCGGCTACGGCGAAAACCGCGGTGAGTGAGTTGGGAAGAATATGGCGCACCAGCACTTGGAAGGAAGAACCGCCGGAGCCATAGGCGGCCTCAACGAAATCGGAGCCGGCGACGCTGAGCACCTGGGAACGCGCGAGGCGCGCGAAGGTGGCCACGGAGGTAATGCCAACGGCGATGGCGGCATTGAAGATGCCGTGTCCGAGCACAATGATGACGGACAGCGAGAGCAACAGGCCGGGAATGGACAGCAGCACATCCACGATGCGCATAATGACGACATCGATCCAGCCGCGGCGCACTCCGGCAATAATGCCCAAGATGGTGCCGACGAAGAGGCCGAAAAGTACGGCCAGCAGAGCGCCGAGTAGGGACTGACGCGCGCCGTAGACCACACGGGTATAGAGATCCCGGCCGACGGCATCGGTGCCGAACCAGTGCTGGAAGCTAGGTTGGAGCAGCGCCGTGGTGTCACCTCCCTGGTTCGGGTCTTGGGAGGTAAACAGTTGCGGGAACAGCGCGCAAAGCACCGCGACGCCCAGCACAATAAGCGCGAGAGTATGTTGCCCGGGGTGAGCTTCAGCTGTGTGGATTTGAGCTTCATGCTTGGACCTTCTTCTCGTGCGTTGCAGGGGTGTCGGTGTCGGTGGTGGTGGCAGCGGGGCTGCCAGATGCAGTGTCGTGCTCGCGCTCGCGCAGGCGCACGTCGAGCACTGGGTAGAGCAGGTCCACAATGAGATTGATGAGAACAAAGACGGTGGCGGCGAGCACCACAATGGCCAGCAGCACTGAGGTATCGCGGTTGGCCACCGCATCTACGGTCAGCGCGCCGATGCCGTGGCGAGCAAAAACCGCTTCCGTAACCACGGAGCCGCCGACGAGCTCACCAAAGGTAAGGCCGGCCATGGTCAGCGCTGGCAGTAGCGCGTTACGCAGGACATTGCGCCACAGCAACCAGGCGCCGCTAGCGCCTTTGGCACGCACCACCTGCACGAAGGACATATCCATTACCTCATCGATGGAGCGCAGCAGGACCTGTGCCAACGGCGCGGCTACAAAAATGGCGAGGGTGATTACCGGAAGGATGAGGTTTTGGGCGTCGCTCGCGCCAATGACCGGTACCCAGCCTAAGCCAAAGGAAAAGATCTGGATCAAGATGATGCCGATCCAGAAGGTAGGCAGGGAGACCATAACGGAAGGCAGGCTACGGAAGAAGCTGCGCAGCCAGGAAAATGGGCCGAAGGTGGAGACAATTGCTACGAGGAAAGCTAGGGCCACGCCTACGAGGAAGGCGAGGACGGCCAGCGCCAGCGTTGAGGGCAGGGCATCTGCCAGCATCTCCGATACGGCGGCACCGGTGGCGACAGAAAAGCCAAAGTCACCGGTAAGGAATCCCCCGAGGGCACTGAAGTAGCGGCTTAAGATCGGTTCATCGGCGCCGTAAACTTCGCGAATGGTGGCCAGCTGCTCGGCGTTGAGTCCTAGGTTGGGGTTGTCATAGCGGGAAGCGACGGCATCGCCAGGCAAGGCCGCCAAGAGAATGAAGGAAAGGGTGAAGGTTGCCCAGATGACGAGTACGGCTTGGCCGATGCGCAGGGCAATGGTTTTCAGGCTCATGGTTTAGTCCTCCCCTTCCGTGGGGTTGATGTCTACCGCATAGAACGATGGGCGGCCGATGGCCTCGGTACTAAAACCTTCGATATAGGGCTGGAAACCGTAGACCTGCGGCTCTTCAAACATGGGCAGGATATAGGCCTGCTCAGACAGGTAGTCCTGCATCCTGCCGGTCATGGCCAGGCGGTCTTTTTCGCTGCTGAGGTCGAAGTAGTCCTTCACCAGTTTCTGCAGCTTCTCATCGCCAAAGCTATCGGTCTTCTCGTCATAGTTGAGGAAAGAATTGCGCCCGGTGCCATCCAGCCACGTTGCCAAGGTGTCCACGTTGGCGCGGCCGGTCATGGTGTGGCGCACCTGCACGGTGTCTTGGTCCTTCATGGCCTTTTGTTGCGCGGAACGATCACCTGGGTTGAGGTTGGCTTCAATGCCGACGTTCTTCAACATCTCCTGGGCCTTGGTGAACATTTCTTTAGAGCGCGGCTGCGGGACGGCCTCATTAAAGGTCACGGAAAGGCGCTTACCATCCTTTTCACGGATGCCATCTTCTCCTGGGCGCCAGCCAGAGGCGTCGAGCAGGCGCTTAGATTCCTCTGGATCAAAGTTATAGTTCGTGGACTGATCCTTATAGCCAATGGCCGTCTTGGCCAGGATCGACGTGCCCTTGGGGTAGGAATCAGAAAAGAGGGTATCCAGGATATTATCGCGGTCGATAGCGTGAATGATGGCTTGGCGTACGCGCTTATCCGCCAAGAGTGGGTGGCGGAAGTGGAAGTGGAAGCTATTGTTCACTCCACGGGTGGGCGCGGCGAAAATCTGCAGGTATTGATCCTTCAGGTGCTTCTCGTCGGGGGCTTCGATCTGGCGCGCGACATCGGACTGGCCGGCCACAAGCGAACCCACGCGCACGGAGTCTTCGGCCGCGAGCACGATATTGATGCCCTCAATATCGGCTGGGCCCTGGTGATCCTTGCGGGCCGGCGGCGCCCAGTCGTAGTCTTCCCGCTTCTTGAGCACCAACTTGGTGCCCAATTCCTCTTCTTCAATAACAAAGGGCCCAGAACCGGATATCTCGGTGGCGTTGCCCGGCGCGAAGCCGGTGTCATCTAGATCCAGGGTGGCGTTAGACAGCAGGCCCTGGTTCATCACGGAGGTGGACTGCGGGAAGCCCGGGGAAGGCTCGCTGAAGTAGAACTTCACCGTGTAGTCATCAATAACCTCAGACTTTTCATAATTGGGCAGCTGCTCCGAAGGCGTGAGCATGCGGTCTTCATCGCCTAGGGCATAGAGGTCATAGTTCTTCTTCACGTTCGCAGCATCTAGGCGGGAGCCATCGGAGTAGGTCACGCCTTTGCGAATCTTGAAGGTGAACTCGGTGTTGTCCTTATTTGCCTTGGGCATCTCCTCCGCAATCCACGGGTGCAGCTCGAGGGTATCCGGGTCCTGCCAAAGCAGGCGGTCCGTGATGTTATTGAGCACGCCGCCGTTAGGGTAATAGCCGCCGGAGGGTGGATAGAGGTTATTGAACATATTGGGCTCGACATAGGTGACCATGCCATCTTCCGCGGCGTGGGTAGTAGTGGCGCACGAGGTTAGCGAGAGAGCTAGCGCGCTGCTGGCCAGGACCGCGGCCGCAGGCCGCAGGAGCCGAGAAAGTTGCTTCATAAAAGCTCGAGTTCCTTTAAGTCTAAAGTAGTACTCGCCCATTAGACCACACTCCTTCTCTCAAATACAAGACCGGACTGTCTACCTCATTACCTGGCAAAACAACAGTTCATAAATCCGCTTATAGACCTTCTGGTCTATTTTATTCTTACTACCGGGTCCGATGTTCCTGGAAAGGTCTGAATGTGGCACGATAGAAAGTATGTCTACTCCAGCTATCGCGATCGTCGGTATGGGCCCGCGCGGCATTTCCATCCTGGAACGCCTCTCCGCCCGCATGGACGATTCCAGCGACCCCATTACCGTCCACCTCATTGATGACGCCCAGCATGGCGCCGGCCGCATTTGGGGAACGGATCAAACCAAAACCCTGTGCATGAATACCCGCGCCGGCGCGGTCACCCTTTTCACCGAGCCCGGCTCCACAGTGGATGCCCCTGTGCTCGAAGGCCCCATTCAGTACGAGTGGATTAAGCTCCTGCGCGGCGATGGCGATACTGTCCCCGCGGCCAAGCGCGAGCTTTTTGAGCAGCATCCTCCGGCCGCACATATTGCGGAGGACTACCGCGAGGAGCTTGCCGCCACCCGCCCGGAGTCAAATCCTTCCCGCGCTCTTTATGGCGAATACCTGCGCTGGGTTTATGACGTGGTCATCGCGCGCCTGCCTAAGAGCATTTCCACTGTTAATCACTTCAGCAGGTTGGAGACCATCACTGAGGACGAGGGCGTAGACGTGCTCCATCTGGCCGATGGCTCCGAGGTGCGTGCCGATGCCACGGTGCTGGCCTATGGCTGGATGGTTCCGGAATACAACGAACAGGAAAAGCGGCTAGCGGCCTCCGGCCTGACCTGGATTGCCCCTGATAACCCGGTAGAGCAAGACTATGCGGCCATTCCCGGCGGCGAGGACGTGCTGGTGCGCGGGTTAGGCATGGGCTTTTATGACATCATGGCGCTAACCACCATCGAGCGCGGCGGCACGTTCGTGGAGGATTCTTCCGCGCGCTCCGGCCTGCGCTATGAGCCCTGCGGCAAGGAACCCAATTTCATTATTTCCTCCGGCCGCGGCTACCCCTACCACCCTAAGTCCGAATACGGCGAGCTGCCGCCGACCATGCCGCGCCGCCGCCTGAAGGACGTCATTGCGAAGCTCAGCGGCACCCAGGACATCGACTTCGACGCCCAGGTCTGGCCTGCCATTGCGCGCGACAGCTACGAGGCTTATATCACTACCTTGGAGCGCGTGCGCCCGGAGTCGCTTCTGCGCCCACGCACGGAAATCCTCGAGACCATCGATGCTACCGCCCCGGATGAGCTGGGCGCGGCCATTGCGCCCATGGTCACCGAACCGTGGGACATGAACGATCTCATGTACCAGATTGCCGGGTTTACCGGGGACATCGATGAGCTCACCGAGCACATTGCCCAGTCCATGGAAGGTGATATCCGGGAGGCCGCCGCCGGCCATGACTCTCCTATCAAAGCCGCGCTGTGGTCGCTATCGCAATCGCGCAAGCCGGCCTCCATCCTTGGCGCAGAGGGCCGCTACACCCGCGAGTCCCGCACCGGCCGCTACAGTCAGGTCATGTCCTTTGGCCAGATGATCGGCTCCGGCCCACCACTCTTCCGCGTGCGCCAGTTGCTCGCGCTGGTCGACGCCGGCTTGGCCCACTTCCTAGGCGATCACCCCACCGTGTCCATCGAGGCCGATCACTTTACCCTGACCTCCGGCCCGCGCTCGGCTTCTGCGCCCACGCTTGTCGACGCCTTTATGCACCGCCCCGATATCCGCACCGCCGGCGATGCCATGACGCGCTGCTTGGTGGATTCCGGCCGCGTGCGCCCCTTCCCCGATCACGGCCAACCCACCGGCTCCCCAGAGACCGATGGGGCTACCCGCCGCACTGTTCACCCGAACGGCGAGCTGGACGCACGCCTGCACATCGTGGGCATACCCACCTATTCCCAGTGGCCGGATACCACCATTTCCCCGATGCCGGGCACCGACCCACTCATGTTGCAGGAAACCGACAAGACCGCTGGTTCCCTCCTCGCCGTGGTGCGCTCCTAGCCACCACCCGCGCTATGGGCTAAGGGCCGAGGCCTATAGCGCGTCGAGGGCCTGTTCCAAGTCCGCGAGCAGGTCATCGATGTCTTCAATGCCGATGGAGATGCGCACCAGATCCTCCGGCGGCACCAGCTCGGACCCTTCCGCGGATACGTGAGTCATATTCTTTGGGTGCTCGATGAGCGATTCCACCCCGCCCAACGATTCCGCTAGACAGATAAGCCGCGTATTGAGACAGATCTGCTTGGCATGCTCTGCGCTATGGAAGCGAACGGACATCATGCCACCAAAGCCACGCATCTGCTGTGCTGCCAGCTCATGGCCCGGATGGTCCTTAAGCCCGGGGTAGAGCACCTGCTTAACCTCGGGGCGGCCCTGCAAAAATTCCGCTACCTTCTGTGCATTGGCGCAGTGGCGATCCATGCGCACCGACAGGGTCTTGATGCCGCGGGCGGTGAGGTAGGCGTCGAAAGGCGAGCTCACCGCACCCACATTGCCTTGGAAGTAGAGCAGCCGCTCGTCCACGTGGGCGTCATTAGTAACCACCGCACCACCGAGCACATCGGAATGACCGCCTAAGTACTTGGTGGTCGAGTGCAGCACGTGGTCCGCGCCAAGTTCCAGCGGGTTCTGCAGGTAAGGCGTGGCAAAAGTATTGTCCACCAGCACCTGCGCGTTACCCTTAATCTTGGCCACCGCGGCAATATCGGTGATATTTAGCGCCGGATTGGTGGGCGTTTCCAGCCAAATGAGCTTGGTATTGTCTTTGACCGCGTCGGCAACCGCGGCAGTATCACTGGTGTTGACGATGGACATCTCCACGCCCCACTCGGTGAAATCATTAAGCAAGCGGTAGGACCCGCCGTAGGCATCACTGCCCAAAATGACGTGATCGCCTGGGCGAACCAAGATCCGAATCAGCGTATCGGCGGCGGCCATACCGGAAGAAAACACGCGGGCGTATTCGGCACCTTCAAGCGCGGCAAGCGTGCGTTCGAGCGAGCGCACGGTGGGGTTGGCCACGCGGCCGTATTCAAAGCCACCACGCAGCTGTGCCAAGCCGTCTTGTGCGAACGTGGTCGATGCATAGATCGGTACATTGATGGAGCCCATGTGCGGGTCTGGGTGGTAGCCGCCATGGATGGAACGGGACGTAAAGCCTTGAGCCAGGTTCTGCGTGCTGCGTTCAGTCATAGCACCACAGTCTAGACTAAGCTGTTCATTTCCTACGGAGAGATGGGTATTTATTTTCACAGTCCCTACCCTGGAACTCGTCGCGCTTTCAGGCGCGCCCCTTACAATGGGCGCGGTTCATATTGTCCACGACTAAGAAAGAATGATGAATACGCAATTCTTAGCCTCCGCAGCTTCCACCAAGGACTCGGCCGTCGAGTCCGTCTCTAGTTTTTGGAATGACGAGAAGGTGCAAAGCTGGCTTATCGAGCGCCCTATTCGCATCGCCATCATCCTTATCCTGGCCATAATCGCTCACTGGCTGCTCCACCGCATCATCAACAAGGTGGCTGACAACAGCATCAAATCCACTGGCCTGGATAAGCAGCGCTTCCGCGAGAAGTTTAAGGTACGGTCCCACCACCCCGAGCTAAGCCAGCAAGAAGAGGCTATGCGCCATACCCGCGAAGTTCGGCGTGCCTCCCGTATTAAGACGCTAGCCGGGGTGGCCCGCTCCGCCGCCGCCATTTTCGTTTGGGTGTGGGCCGTTATTGCTATCTTGGATGAGCTAGACGTTAACGTGGCACCGCTTATCGCCTCTGCCGGTGTTATCGGTGTCGCCCTCGGCTTTGGCGCCCAGGCGCTGGTGAAGGATTTCCTTTCCGGCATCTTCATGCTCATCGAGGATCAATATGGCATCGGCGACGTGGTTGACCTGGGCAATGGCGTCTTTGGCGACGTCGAGTCCATCTCCCTGCGCATCACTACCGTCCGCGATATCGATGGTGCGCTGTGGTACGTGCGCAATGGCGAAATCCTCCAGGTGGCCAACCATTCGGATGAATACTCGGTTGCCCGCATCCAGATCCCAGTGGGTCTTTCTAATGACCCAGAGGTTGCCGGCGATGTCATTGAGAACGCCGTCAAGGAAGCCGCACAAGACGACAAGGTACGCAAGCTCATTCTCAGCACGCCCCGCGTGGACGGCATGTCTGGCTTCGAACCAGACTATGTTTCCTTCCGTGTATCTACCAAGACCCTGCCGGGCAAACAGTGGGACGTTCAGCGTTTCTTGCAGTCCCGCGTGCTCAATGTCATGCACACTAAAGGTATTACGACCCCCTACCCGCACGGCATCGGCATTGCCGATCCCCGCAAGGAAGAAGAAGAGTAAATGGATTCTGTTTACGAGGCCGTCGGCGGCATGGATACCTTTGAGCGCCTCGTCCACGGCTTTTATTCCCAGGTCAAAGAGGACGACGTCATCGGCCCCATGTACCCCGAGAACGACTGGGAGGGCGCCGAGCAGCGCCTTACCTGGTTCTTGGCGCAGTATTGGGGTGGGCCGCAGCTTTTCTCTGAAAACCGCGGCCACCCGCGCCTGCGCATGCGGCACGCCCCTACCCCATCGATATCACCGCACACGATCGGTGGCTGGAATTAATGGGTAATTCGCTCGCCGAAATCGACGAAGAAACTATTCCACCGGCCTACCGCGAAATGATCTGGGATCACATGCAGCGCGTAGCAGCCATGATGATCAACAAAGCGCCCTAGCGGCCTGTTGACGCCCGCGCACAACATGAGCCCGGACCCCGCATTCGACGAGGAACCGGGCTCATGATTTATCTAGCGCGCGGGATGCGACGCGGTGCTTAGTCGTCCCAGTCAAAAGCCTTACGCACAGGCTCGGACACCAGACGACCGCCGCGGGTCATCACGCCACCTTCTAGGCCTGGGAAGCGCTTGATGGCGGCATCCAGGTTATCCTTGGCCACCGCGCGGATGTATGGCAGCGTCGCAGACGATAGCGCGCGGGTCGAGGTATTAGCCACTGCGCCCGGCATATTAGCCACGCAGTAGAACAAGGTGTCGTGCACCTTAAAGGTGGGATCATCGTGGGAGGTCTTCTTCGAGTTTTCGAAGCAACCACCTTGGTCGATGGCCACGTCCACGAGGACTGCGCCCTTCTTCATCTTCTTCACGGTCTCCTCGCGCACCAGCTTCGGCGCAGCGGAACCTGGAATGAGCACGGCACCGATGACGAGGTCGGCTTCCTGTAGCTCTTTCTCGATGGTGGCTGGATCCGAGATCAAGGTGCGCACGCCACCGGCGTACTGGTCATCGAAGCGCTGCAAGACGTGTGGATCGAGGTCCAGCACGGTGACTTCGGCGCGCAGGCCGTGTGCCATCGCAACGGCGGAGGCACCAACTTGGCCGCCGCCGATCACGACGACGCGTGCCGACTGGGTGCCCGGAACGCCAGAGACCAACAAACCGCGGCCACCCTGGGTGGACAGCAGGTGGTGGGTGCCTTCGATAACGGCAAGGCGACCAGCCACCTGGGACATTGGAGTCAGCAGCGGCAAAGTACCGTGGCGGTCGGTGACCGTTTCATAGGCAATCGAGGTGGTATTGGCCTCTACCAGTGCCTCCGCCAGCGGGCGGTCCGCAGCGAGGTGAAGGTAGGTAAAGACGGTAAGGTCCGAGCGCAGGTACTTGTACTCGGACTCGAGTGGCTCCTTGACCTTGAGCAGCAGTTCCGCTTGCGACCACGTCTCTTCCGCTGAGTCCACAATTGTGGCACCGGCATCCTTGTAGGCAGAATCGGGGAAGGATGCGCCTTCACCGGCACCGGTTTCAATGAACACTTCATGGCCATCAGCAACGAGGGTTTGCGCTCCCATAGGGGTGAGAGCCACGCGGTTCTCGTTATTCATGATTTCTTTTGGTACCGCAATACGCATTACACCGTCTCCTTGTAGGTGCAGGAAATTACTTTTACATTTCTAGAGTAACGCAGCACACGTTTACCTGGGTGTCTAATCTGAAACTCACATAGGCCGAAAAAGCACGAACCTATATGACTACCGTTATTGCCCTGCTAGACGAGGGTTTTGCGAAATAAGCACCACTCCTTGCTCTCCCAAAGGTGGACCGCTTTTGGGGGTCCATGTTCTCTGGGGAGGAGGCCCTCGCTGGGTCTTGCGGTAGATGGATGGGCTTAAAACAGCGAAAGACGGGTAGACCGATAAATGCTGCCGAAGGGGGCGTCGAGACGCACCCAGCGCCCCAGCTGAGCCACGCGCAAGTGGCGCGGCACGTCCATTGGGGCGGAAAATCCAGGGATAAGGCCCAGGTTGGTGCACGCAAAGATCATGCGCATGGGGATTTCCACCGTGGCGCCATCGCCTTCTACGGTAACGACGGTTTGATTCAAGAGGCTAGACGGCGGGCCCATGGGCCCAGAAAATTGTCGCGTCAGTTGTTGGCCTTTATCGGAAAGCTCGCGCACCACAGTGACCGGCAATGTATCGACCACGCTATAACCAGTAGCCGGCGGCAGGGCTCCCGGCCATGACGGATCGCGCGCGGGGCCCAAATCGAGAGTTCCGGTTGACTCATGTTCCTTGAGTTGCTCGGCGAGCGTAGCGGCAGAAACCACCGCCCCATCGCGGGAGGCGACGCCCTCCACGCGGCGGGATGCAACTACCTCAAAGGGAGTGGTGACAAAGACATCGACGACGTCGCCAGTCAGCTGGCGCAAACGCACCGAAGCGCTCGCGTCTAAGCCGACTGCGCGCGTGACAAGGGCCCGAAGGCCAGGTCCACCGCTTCCAATCTCTAGAGTCTCGGTGACCATGCCTTCGGGCCCTGCCTTTCTTTTCTTTGCTCTGCGCCGCAGCTAGTTGGCTGCGGTATTTTGCAGAATGTCCTTTTCCTGTTCCGTCAGCGGGCGCGGAGTCTGCTGCTGGCGGTCAACGACCACCTGCACGCATTCCACGGTTGCTGCTACCTCGCCCTGGGCATTTTTAACCTTCTGAGCGGTGGTAAAAGACGTGGTACCAATCTGCGAGATAGTGGTCTCTACCTCAACAGTAGTGGTTTCCTTAAACTCCATTGGGCGCAGGAAATCTACATCGAGGTGTCGCACGAACGCAATGAAGTCGAGGCCTTTGGAATAGATGTGTTCCTTCGCAAAGGCCAAGCGTGCTTCTTGGGCAAGCTCGATGTAGTTTGCGTTCATCATGTGGCCGTACATATCAAAGTCCGACCAGCGGGTTTGAATACGGTACGTATGCACGCTTGGGGTTGCCATCATTCTCCTCAGTTAAGGCGTCAGCTAGTTAGCGGGTCAGCTTCCGGTGGGTTACGCGGGAAGGACGGGCTGCTTCTTCACCAAGGCGGTCGACCTTGTTCTTCTCATAGTCACCGAAGTTGCCTTCGAACCAGAACCACTGGCCTTCTTCCACATTGCCCTCCCAGGCCAGGATGTGGGTACAAGTGCGGTCTAGGAACCAGCGGTCGTGGGAAATGACCACGGCGCAGCCGGGGAACTTCTCCAGCGCGTTTTCCAGCGAACCGAGGGTTTCCACGTCTAGGTCGTTGGTCGGCTCGTCAAGGAGGATCAGGTTGCCGCCCTCCTTCAGGGTCAATGCCAGGTTCAAGCGGTTGCGCTCACCGCCGGAAAGCACCTTGGACGGCTTCTGCTGATCCGGGCCCTTGAAGCCGAAAGCGGAGAGGTAAGCACGCGACGGCATCTCGTTCTGGCCCACATGAATGTAGTCCAAGCCGCCGGAGACAACCTCCCAAACGGTTGCCTCGGGGTCGATATTCTCGCGGTTCTGGTCCACGTAGGACAGCTTGACGGTATCTCCGACCTCAACGGAACCGGCGTCCGGCTGCTCCAGCCCCACAATGGTCTTAAACAGGGTGGTCTTACCAACACCGTTCGGGCCGATAACGCCCACGATGCCGTTGCGCGGCAGGGTGAAAGAAAGGTCCTTAATCAGGACGCGACCATCAAAGCCCTTCTGCAGGTCCTTGACCTCTACAACCTTATTACCCAAGCGCGGCGGGGTGGGAATCTGGATTTCTTCGAAGTCGAGCTTCTTGTATTTCTCGGCCTCGGCTGCCATCTCCTCGTAGCGCTCCAGACGAGCCTTGTTCTTGGCCTGGCGGGCCTTTGCACCGGAGCGAACCCACTCCAACTCGTCCTTCAAGCGCTTGCGCAGCTTCGCATCCTTCTTGCCGGCAACCTCCAAGCGCTCCTGCTTCTTATCCAGGTAGGTGGAGTAGTTGCCCTCGTATGGGTAGAGCTTGCCGCGGTCAACCTCACAGATCCAGCCCGCGACGTGATCAAGGAAGTAGCGATCGTGAGTCACGGCCAAGACAGCACCCGGATAATCAGCCAAGTGCTTCTCCAGCCACTGCACGGACTCGGCGTCTAGGTGGTTCGTAGGCTCGTCGAGCAGCAGCAGGTCCGGCTCGGTCAGCAGAAGCTTAGCCAGCGCTACGCGGCGACGCTCGCCACCAGAAAGGTTGGTCACTGGGGCGTCAGAAGGCGGGCAACGCAAAGCCTCCATTGCCTGCTCGATCTTGGAGTCAACCTCCCAGGCATCGGCGGCATCCAGTTCCTCCTGCAGCTTGCCCATCTCTTCCATGAGCTCATCGCTGTAGTTAGTGGCCATTTCCTCGGCGATCTGCTCGAAGCGCTGCTTCTTTTCAAAGATATCGCCCAAGCCCTCTTCGACGTTGCCGCGCACGGTCTTCTCGTCATTGAGAGGTGGCTCCTGTTGCAGGATGCCCACGGTGGCACCCGGATCTAGAAAAGCCTCGCCATTGGAAGGCTGGTCCAGGCCGGCCATAATCTTCAGAATGGAGGACTTACCGGCGCCATTAGGGCCGACCACACCAATCTTGGCTCCTGGGTAGAACGCCATTGTTACATCGTCAAGGATGACTTTATCGCCAATTGCCTTGCGCACGTTTTTCATCGTGTAGATGAATTCGCCCACTTTTACCCCTTTGCAAAAATTTGGGAGACGTATTTATCTACACAAACACTACATCAGAACCAGAGCCCAAGTGCCTCGGGTCAGGTACACCCGAGGCAATCAAGGCAAGGCCGAAAGGCTTAAGCATTCACGGTGGCGGATTCCGCCTCGGCAGCTTCCTCCGCTTCGGCGTCATAGGGTTCCTCTTCCCCACTACGCGCTGCTGCAGCTCGTTCCGCCAAATAGCGGTCGGCCGCCGTATCCGCAGCGGTGTCGCCCTGTTCTGCCGGTTGCTGTGGCACGCTGTGGTCCACGTCCGGTTCGATGGCATTGTCCCCCAGTTCTGGGACCGCAATATTTTCTTGGTTGTATTGCGGGACGAGGCGCTTTGTGCCAATGACGTGCCGGTTCAAGTCCAACCCCACGTACTGCGCCTTAATAAACGTGCGGAAGTGGTCGGTTCCTTGATCATCGCTCCATTGCTCTGTAACCAAGGAGCCAACAATCACCAGTGGCATGCCTTTGGCCAGGGATTTACGCACGTTGATGGCGAATTGATTCCACATTTCGACGTCGATATAAAGGTGATCCACGTCGCGCCACTGCGGGGCCTTGGCGGTTTGTCCTTCCGGATCATTGACGCCAGTATCTGCCTGACGGTCCGGAATTCGGCGTGAGGAAGCTATGCGCAGCTTGGCCTTATAGGCCCCTGTAGAGGTTTTGGTCAGGATTGGGTCACGTGTCAGGCGTCCGGTCAAGGTAATTGGATATTGGGACATGGTGATAGAAAATCCTTTGCTGGATGTTGGGTTGGCGAGTTCGGTTTTCCTCGCTCGCCTGTACATCCTGATGCCCTTGCGGACGCCGCACCATGGGCACCAGCCCCACCCTGTGGATAACTTGTTGCTCTCGTCAACAAAAGGCGCGTTTTAGGGTGACCTTTGACAAGTTATCCACAGGCTAGCGCCCACGGAAGCTCGAATCATCGCCTTGGTTTATGTCCTGCAACATCGCGTTATAGCGTTCCAACTCGGCATCATCGTCCGCATCCGCCTGCACATCATGGCGGCGGGCAGTGGCCCGGTCATCGCTCAACCAATCCAGGAAGAGCTTGCCAAAGACGATGACCAGCGGGAACTGGCCAAAGCCCCACGCAATGCCGCCGCCCACACGCTGATCTTGGAGCAAATCTGGATCCCATGGCAGCTCCAAATACTGGTAGAAGTCCGCGCCCAATACAGTTTGCATCTGCATCAGGTACACGCCGGCAAAAAGGTGGAACGGCATGGAAAGGAAGAGCACGGCCAAACGGAAGGGAGTAGAGCGGCGCTTAGGTAGCGGATCTGGGCCGATAACTTCCCAAAAATAGAAGCAGCCGGAAATGATGAACGTGAAGTTCATGATGAGGTGTCCGGCATGCTCCGAGATGGCAAATTGATACAGGCTCGGGAAAAGGTAGAGCACGTACAGGAAAAATAAGTATTGCAGCAGATTGACAAACGGGTTGGTCAGGAACCCAACAATCTTGGATTGGGTCGCTGCCAATGCATAATCATGCAGGCTCGGCTGCCCCTTCGGCCCAGCCTCGAAGGCCTCCATGATTAGGGTCAATGGTGCGCCTAGAACGAGCAGGAGGGGCACTGCCATGGACAAAATCATGTGGACCAACATGTGCATGGAATACATCGCCGGCATATAAAGCCCCAGGCCAGTGGACATCACGAGGGTCATGCCCAGCGCACCACACATAAACCACGCGGTACGGCCCTTGCTCCACGTCAGGCCGCGCTTGTGGACACGGTAGACGCAATAGCCATAGGCCGCAGCCAAAAGAAGGCCGATGGTTCCAAACATGATGTCAAATCGGAACATGGTCCACACGTTGAGCACCGTGGGCTTTTCAAAGAGCTCATACCCCATCAAAATCTGCATCGAGTTGAGGTTGGGATCCCGCGGTGGCGGGGGTACGGTACGCCCCAAGGTGATGGCCACACCGATGGTGCCGGCCATGACCGCCACCTCCACTATGGCTATGCGTATGAACAGGCGCGGGTTCTTGTCCAACTGCGGGATAGTCAGCTCGCGGTGAGCTAGGCCAAAGATTCCCAGCAGGATCGTCAGCACGAACTTAGTTATCAAGATGATGCCGTAGGCAGAATCCACTAGATCGGAGATATTCATGCGGATAAGCGTGTTGATCAGGCCTGATACCGCCAGCACCACAATGGCCATGAAGGCAATGCCAGAGTAGCGCTTCACTGCAAAAGCAAGGTTGGGGCCAAGGCGCCGCCCATGGGCGATAAGCGCCATGAGCCCGCCTACCCAAAGCATGACAAAGACCAAGTGCCACAGCAGCGAATTGGTGCCGTAATCGTGGTCGCCGCCGGCCGCGGAGTGGCCTTCTAGGCCAATGGGCACCACCTGCAAGACGGAGAAGAAAAGTAACACCGGCTGCATGGACCAGCTGCGACCAAGAAGTCCGAGAATGCCTACGCCAAGGGCAATGAGCACGGAAATCCCCCAGACAATGGTGGTGGAAATTTCCGTGAGTGCCATCTTCACAATGGAAGGCTCAAATACTTGAGAAAATGGCGCTCCGGTGAGATCGGACATGATGAGCGGGATTTCCACCAGCCCCACGGCTGCCACACCAAAGGAAGCCCAGGTGCCGGTACGCGCGGCAATGTGGCCGTCGACGGATAAGGGGGCATCGATAAGCGCAGCATTATCCCCGCGCGGAGCGATGAGAAAGGATGAAGCCAAGAAGGACCCCACGGACAAGGCCATGAGAATCCACGCCAATCCGCGGAAAACCGGCAGGCCAAAGGTGGTAATGCGGCCGGGATCCGGAATTCCTAGGGCCGCCAGGGAATCAGCCAGGAGGAACAAGGAAATGAAACCGGCAATCAGGCCGGCAATCAGCATAGCTGCGATATACATTCCCCAGGAAGAGCGGGGCTTCCTCCCCGCCGTATTCACACTGTTAACCTGCTCATTTGCCATAGTGGGCATTGTATAGCGCGACCTAGTTTCTCACATAACACACATTTTGTCTTTACATGTGTCATTATGGGGCTTATGGACACCCGTCAACTTCTTTATTTCCGCGCCGTTGTAGACAACGGTTCCTTCACGCACGCTGCTGAATCCCTCGACATGACTCAGCCTTCCCTGAGCCTTTCCATTCGGAAGCTAGAAAAGGAACTCAACGCCCAGCTGCTCTCGCGCGGCCGTTCCGGCGTCTCCACTACGGAGGCCGGGGATTATGTGTATGAAACAGCCGTGAAAGTTGATGCGCTGCTGAATGAAACCCACCGACATATCAGCGAAATCACCGGTGACAAGGCCAGCACCGTCTCGCTCGCCTCTGGCCCGATATTGAACTGGGAATTTACCCCTTCCGTGCTAGCCGAGCTCAAAAAGATTTACCCCACTGCCACCATCACGCTAGATGATGCCGAACCGGCTACCGCCATCAAGCACCTGCTGGATGGCCAAGTGGACTTGGCGCTCTTGCCGACGTCCGATCCCAAGGCCTTTATTCGCCGCTACTCCCCCGAACTTACCGTCCACCAGGTGGCCACGTTTGATTATTCCGTCGCCCTCCCACAGCGCCTTGCAGAGCTAGAAGCGCCCATTTCCCTGGCGGACCTGCGCGGAGAGAATTGGCTTGTCCCACCGCGCAGCCGCGAGCTGCCGGAACTAGCAGAGTTCTATAGTGAGCTGTGGAATACTCGCCCTGGCCTCAAGCCGGACAAGACCCAAGAAGTAGCCAGCCTCAATAGTGCTATCCCGCTGGTATCCAGCGGGCTTGGTGTAAGCATCGTGCCCAATTGTGCGCCCGCCGTACAGCCGCATGGCATCCTTAGCCGCCCGATTGCAGACGACCTGCCACCCTATTACGCCATCGTGGCCTATCGAGCAGATCGCGATCTGACCGCCGCAGCGCAGGAGCTGGTGGATATCCTGCGTTCCCCACAGCGCACCCTGGCTTAGGTTTCCCCGTCCTTGTGGGCTACTATGAGTGCGTTGTAAGCCCCCATAGCTCAGTGGATTAGAGCAGTGGGTTTCTACCCCATGTGTCGCGGGTTCGAATCCTGCTGGGGGCACCGCCCGAAAGCCTTGAGGCGCCGAGTTTCTCGCCGCTTCAAGGCTTTTTGTTTACGCTAGGACTCACAACGCCCAACCCGGAAAGGCTTAACCATGTCACTTCCCGCCCCCTCTCGCACGTCCTACGCCCTCGTCACCGGCGCTAGCCAAGGAATTGGCAAAGCCATGGCGCAGGATTTTGCCGCGCTGGGCTATAACGTCATCCTTGTTGCCCGGCGCCGCGAGGTACTAGAGTCCATTGCCGCGGAGCTCGAGCAGCGCCACAATGTCGAGGCCATAGCTCTGCCTGCGGACCTCGCAGCGGCTGATGACGTCGCCCGTGTAGTAGAAACCATAGCCTCCCACGAGGTGTCCATTTTGGTAAATTCCGCCGGTATTGCCAGCTTCGGCCCCTTCATGGACCAGGACTGGAAGTACGAATCAACCCAATTTGATCTCAATGGCACTGCGGTTCACCGCCTCACCCGCGCTGCTTTGGAGCACATGCTGCCGCGCCGCAACGGTGCCATTTGCAATGTTGGTTCCGCCGCGGGCAATATCCCCATTCCCAACAACGCTACCTATGTCTTCACCAAGGCCGGCGTCAATGCGTTTACGGAGGCCCTGCACTACGAGCTCAAAGGCTCCGGAGTATCGTGCACCCTCCTTGCCCCCGGACCGGTGCGCGAGGCCGCCATCGCGGAAGAAGACCAGTCCATCGTGGATAAGGTGGTCCCGGATTTCTTGTGGACCACCTACGAATCTTGCTCCCAAGAGACCATTGCGGCTATGCGTCGCAACCAACGCCGCGTAGTACCGGGGCCCCTATCGAAGGCCATGAATACCATCAGCCAAGTGCTGCCCACCCCGGTGATTGCACCGCTGGTAGGCAGCTTCTACGCCAAGATGGGCTAGGCTCCCGCACCCTCTAGGTCGTTTCCTTTGAGCACGCTGCCCTCGCCGCGTGCTCGTTTGCGCGCCACCCAGAAGTCCGCGTTCTTAATACCTAGGGCTTCTGGGTCGAATTGTGGATCCTTTCCAGCCTTCTTCTGTTTCTCGTAGTCCTTGAGCGCCTTGAGGGCAGGCACCTGGAGGAAAAGGATGGCGATGATATTGAGCCATGCTGTGGTGCCAACACCAATATCACCCAATGCCCATGCCGCTCCTGGAGTGGTGGTAGCTCCCACGATGACGGAGACAATAATCAGCGCGCGCAGCACCCAAATCAGGCCCCGACGGGCAGCCCGGGAGCGTACCCAACGGTTGAAGTAGGTCAAATTGACCTCGGACATGTAGTAGTACGCCAGAACCGTCGTAAAGGCGAAGAAGGCGATGGAAACCGCAATAAACGTCGGGCCCCAACCGGCAAAGACGCTATCCAGGCCGGATTGCACGTAGCCAGGACCAACCTCAACGCCTTCCGGCAGCGAACCGTTGTAGACCACCTCGCCGTCCTCGGAGCTACCGCGAAAGACGGTGTACATATCGGTGGAAATGATCATGAACGCGGTAGCCGAGCAAACAAAGAGCGTATCAACGTAGACCGCAAAGGACTGCACAAAGCCCTGCTTTGCCGGGTGGGAGACCTCGGCGGCCGCTGCGGATTGCGGGCCGGTACCCTGGCCGGCCTCGTTAGAATAAATGCCGCGCTTAACGCCCCACATGATCGCCGCGCCCAGCATGCCGGAAAAGCCGGCTTCCATATTGAAGGCGGACTTGAAGATGAGACCAAAGACCTCTGGAATCTGCGAGAAGTTCATGCACATGACCACCACGGAAATGACAATGTAGATAACCGCCATAAAGGGCACGACGATGGTGGCAAAGTTCGCGATGCGCTTTACGCCGCCGATAATGATGATGGCCAGGATGCCTGCCAACACGACGGCAGCCCACGTGGAGTTAATACCCCACGCGGTATCGGCCGCGGCAGCCACCGCGTTGGCCTGAATCGCCGGCAAGAAGTAGCTAGTGGCCAAAATCATGGCGATGGCGAATACGATGCCATAAACCACCATGAACGGTGCGGCCTTGGTGTGCTTATAGGCCTTTTCGATGTAGTACGCTGGGCCGCCGCGATACTCTCCGGTGTCTTGGTCTTTCTCCTTGTATATCTGGGCCAAAGTACATTCGATAAACGAAGTAGACGAGCCCAACATCGCCACGGCCCACATCCAAAACACCGCTCCTGGGCCGCCAAAGGCGATGGCGGTTGCCACACCGGCGATATTGCCCACGCCGACGCGGCCGGATAGCGAGACCATCAAGGACTGGAAGGAAGATACACCATCCGCGGATTTCTCTCCGTTGGCGATCTGCTTGAGCATATCTGGGATGCAGCGCACCTGGAGGCCGCGCGTCACCACAGTGAAATAGATGCCCGCGCCGAGGCATAAAAACACCAAGACGGGGGACCAAATTACGGAATTGAGGGCTTCAAGAAAGTTTGCCATCTGGTCTCTCCTAAGTCTGTCGCACCTCCCGAGTGAAGAGCGATAACACAAAGTATGCCGCAACTCACACTTAAACGTGAGTCAAATCACCGAAAATTATTATGTAGATACACACCACACCTGCGCATCGCTACTGTGCCCTGTAGTGATTCACTCTTTCGAAACTCCCACCTGCACCCCATACAGGGGTAATGAAGTGCGAGCGTAGAATGGTCTGCATGCCACATTCCGATATTGCCGCAAAGCACGACCGCCTCGTCTGGATCGATTTGGAGATGACCGGCCTCGACCCGGAGCGCCACGTCATCGTCGAGGTCGCCGCCGTTATCACCGATGGCAACCTCAATATCCTGAGTGAAGGTATCGACCTCGTCGTCCACGCCACCGAGGAAGAACTGGCCCAGATGGATTCCTTTGTCACCGAGATGCACGCCAAGTCTGGGCTGGATAAAGAAATCCGCGAGTCTTCTACCTCCATCGGTGAGGCCGAGGATGCCGTGCTAACGCTTATCAATGAGCACTGCGATCCGGAGCACCCCGCTCCCCTAGCCGGAAATTCTATCGCCACCGATCGCACCTTCATTCGCACCTATATGCCGCGACTCGATAGCGCCCTGCACTACCGCATGATCGATGTATCGACCATCAAGGAGCTGGCCCGCCGGTGGCATCCGCGCGCCTATTTCAACCAGCCCGATAAGGGCATGGCCCACCGCGCTCTACAAGACATTATCGAGTCCATCCGCGAGCTGGACTTCTACCGCCGCAGCGTCTTCCGCACCGATGAGGGCCCCACCACCCCCGAGGCGGAGCAGATCAAGGCGGAAACTACGGCAGATTACCAGGCGTTTTTGTAATTTAGGCAGCGTGAGTTAACCTGTATTTCGTTGCTTTCACGCAGCGATGGTGGCTGTAGTTCAGCTGGTAGAGCACCAGGTTGTGATCCTGGGTGTCGCGGGTTCGAGCCCCGTCAGCCACCCCAAGTGCCCGAGCCTTGCGCTCGGGCTTTTTCAGTTTTCTCCCTGCAGGCTTGCCAGCAGCTCCTCCGAGCGCGCTCGACCAGCCACATCCGGCATATCTCCGGTCACCACAAACTCGCTTATGCCTAAGCGCTTGCCGACGCCCCTTAGTTCCTCCCCCACTCCTTCCACCGTCCCCCAGACATCGTGGGCCAACGCTTCCTCGATTCGCCGCCGTTGCTGCCCCGTCAGCGCATTCATATCTAGCTCGCCCGCTGGCCGCAGAGGCGCAAACTCACCAGTAGATTGTGCGCATACCTTGGCATAGGCCTCCGGCAACAATAAATCGCGGGCGGCCGCGGCGGTATCGGCGGCGGCGATATTAAGCGAGGAGATGATAGGTGGGGCGTCGGCAAGCGCATGCTCCCGATATACTCGCGCGGCCGCCCCCTGGGTTGCTACTGGCCCACCCAAGATGACGCCCAACCCCAGCTTGGCCGCCACCGCTGCCGAGCGAAAGCCCGCCAAAACGTAGAGCGGCGTACCTTCGTACTCCGGACGCACCGTCACAGCTTCCTCACCACGCAGGTAGCGCATCAGCGTTGCTAATTCCGCCTCGAAGCGCTGCTTTAGCTCGGTAGGCTCGCCCTGGCGCAGCGCCTGCCGCACCGGCGCAGTAAATCCCACTGAGGAGCCGATACCTATATCAATGCGGCCGGGATAGAGCGCCTCGAGGAGGTTAATCTGCTCAGCTACCAGAAACGGCGCATGATTAAGCAACATAATTCCGGCCGCACCCACCCGAATTCTTTGCGTCCTCGCCGCCACGTGGGCCGCCAACATGCCCGGCTGCCCCGCCGGAATGCCCGGCACGCCATGATGCTCTGCCACTAGGAAGCGCCGAAACCCCAGCCGCTCCACATGCCGCGCATGCTCGGCCACCTGGCTTAGCGGGCCGGCCGCACCGCGATCTAAAACAGAAAAGCGCATGGCCACCACTGTAGCCATGCGCTCATCCCTTGCGCCGACGCCGGATGCTACTGATTTGCGTCCGCGTTGCCCTTGGACCACTCGTCCCAGGACATATTCCAATCACCTAGGCCATCCATCGCATTGAGCGTTTCGCCATAGGTATTAAATACGCGCACCACGTCGCCGCGCTTCATCGTCTCCTGGAACCACTGCGCAGCCTCCGGCGTCACGTTAACGCAACCGTGGGAGGTATTGGTATTGCCCTGTGCCCACACGGACCATGGAGCGGAGTGGACATAAATACCGGAATAAGACATCTGCGTAGCCCAGTCCACAGTCGTGCGATAACCGCCGGCCTCGTGGGCCAAACCAAAGGTCTCCGAGTCCATCAACAGCTGTGGGTGTTCATCACCAATGACGTAGCGACCATTCGGCGTATCGTACTGATAATCGCGGCCCAATGAGACCGGGATGGCGCGCAAGAACTTCTTATTCTTGAATACCTTCATGGTCTTGGTGGCGTTATCGATTAGCGCTACGGTGCGATCACCAATAGTGAAATTCGTAGAGGCATTCTCACCGCCATAGATTCCACCACCTAGGTCCTTGCCATACTGGTTTACCTTGACCTCTACCTTGGTGCCTGGCTCCCAGTAATCCTTTGGCCGCCAGCGCACTTCCTGGTTATTAACCCAGTAGAATGCGCCTTCCACCTCCGGTTTGGTGGTCACAGTAATGGTCTTCTCGGCCGCCTTGCGGTCCGTAATTGGAACGCCAAAATTAACGCCAATGACCTGGCCTACGCCTACCTCAGAATCGGGGATCGGGGTTAGCGAGGCTTCGGCCACGCCCGCTGCCTGCGGGGTGGAAAAGCTTAGGTTCTTCTTGTTGCCATCCACGTCAGCGGCGACAATCGAATAGGTGTGGTTATAGCCCAAGTCCTCCGCGGTAGACCACTTCTTAGCGTCCTTGGAGAGCTTTTCTTCTACTTCCACGCCCATCTCATTGGTCATGGTGACGCTCTTTAGCTTCCCGTTGGTCTCCACCGTTACCGGCTTCGACGGGTCTACGTTCTGCGCCCCGTCCTTTACGGAAACCTTCAGGCCATCCTTTTTCTTTTCGGACTCTTTGCCACCCTCCTTCGCGTCGCTCGCGCTCGCGGCGGCGGTGGATTCTTGGTCGGTAGCTTGGTTCTCAGCCGAGGAACCAGAAGAGCAGGAGGCGGCGGCTAGGGAAATGCACGCTACGCCTGCGACCGCAAGGAGACGGCGCGCAATAGGGAGGGAATTTTTCACTGAGTTGCCCTTAGACACGTAAATACTGCTTTCAAAGACCAACCTAGATTAGCGTTTCCACCCGCCAAATACCAGAAGCCACTTCAGGCATTAACCAATTTGTTATAGACCCCCTAAAACCCGTATTGACCAGGCGATTTTACACTTTTAAAGAATGGCTGCTAGAGTATCTACTCGTTGCACAGAGAGCCACACGGCAGGAAGTCAACAATGCGCCATTAGCTCAATTGGCAGAGCAACTGACTCTTAATCAGTGGGTTCGGGGTTCGATTCCCTGATGGCGCACAAGATAAAAAATAAGGCCGGGCAATTGCCCGGCCTTTTTGCTATTTCACCCGCAGCGGAGCGATAAGCGGGGCACCGCCATGCTTGACGATGTCCGCCTCTACCCCATACACGCCCTCCACGAGCTCCCCCGTGAGCACGTCCATAGGCGTGCCTTGAGCGCGGATGTGTCCCTTTTTGAGCACCACCAGCTGGTCACACATGCGCGCGGCCAAGTTAATGTCGTGAATAGCTACAAGGCCCAGGCTGCCGTCGCGCTGCGCCTTTGCCCGCACCTCGTCCAGCACGAAGATCTGGTGATGGAGGTCGAGGGCGGATGTAGGTTCGTCGAGAAGCATCAGGCCTGGGCTGCCTACCAGCATCTGTGCCACCGCTACCAGCTGGCGCTGGCCGCCGGAAAGCTCGTTGAGGTAGCGCGAGGCGATCGCATCCAGCCCAAGGGAGTGCAGAACTTCGCCGGTGCGCGTAATTGGGTCCTCGCAGGCTTCGCGGCGCGCGGAAATCAGCACGGCCTCAAAGGCGCGCAGGGCGGCCGTACTAGTAAGGTCTTGCGGCACGTAGCCAATGAGCTGGCGGCGGCGCTTGCCGCGCGGTGCCGTGCCATCGACGCGAAAATCCACTTCGCCCTGGCAGCCGCGGTGCACGCCGGCCAAGGACTTACTCAGCGTGGTCTTTCCGGAGGCATTTGGCCCCAACAGCCCCACCAACTGCCCGCCGTGGAGTTTTTCCACGTCCACGGACTCCAGCACGCTGTGCTTGCCATAGGCCGCACTTAGCCCGGAAATAGTCAGTTCTACGTCCACAGGGCCCTCCTTCGGGTCATAACAATGGCAATGAAGAATGGCACACCCAGCAGCGAGGTGACGATGCCAATGGGGATCGCCAGTCCTGGCTTAATCATCAGGCTCACCGCGTGCGCGGCACACATGACGGCGGCGCCCGCAGCCATTGAGGCGGGCAAGAAGTAACGCTGGTCCTCGCCCACCAACATGCGGGCAATATGCGGGCCGACCAGACCAATGAAACCGATGATGCCGGCAAAGGCCACCGTCGTCGCCGCGACGAGCGAAACCACGATGAGCACCACGATGCGCAGGCGGGAGGTATTTACGCCCATCGCGGTAGCGCGGGCATCGCCAAGCCGCAAAGCAGTAAGACGCCAGCCCAGCGCCCACAGGATGGGCAGGGCGATAATCAGCACGGCCGCCAGCACCCCATTGGCCGCCCAATTGGCGCGGGTAAGCGAGCCCATGGACCAAAACACGATCTGCTGCAGCGCCTCGGCCGAGGACTGGTATTGGATAAGCGCCAGCATGGCTTGAAAAAAGAACACCAACCCGATGCCAAGCAGCACCATGGTCTCTGCCTTCGCGCCACGGATGACGGCCGCGATAACAATGATGGCCGTAGCCACCGCGGCAGCAAGCCACGCCACCAGCGCCAAGTTAAACTGCGGCTGCGCAATCAGCTGCCACTTGAGCACAATGGAGGTGGCGCCGCCAAACGCGGCGGCCGCAGAAATGCCGAGGGTAAATGGCTCGGCCAGCGGGTTATTGAGGATGGTCTGCATCTCCGCGCCGGCCAAGGACAAGGCCATACCGATGAGCACGGCCATCACGGCCATGGGCAGGCGCAGTTGCCACAGCACCGTGCGCGTCTGGTCCTCCAGACCCGCAGGATTCACGATGCCCTTTATTACCTCGCCCGGGCTGATATCAATCGCACCGACGAAGTTGCTAATGACAAATGCGACGGCCGCAATCAGGGTCAGGCCCGCAACGATGCCTATGCGTTGCCAGGTTAGCTTCTTATGTTGCCGCGCGAGCGCGGCTACCTCTGCACCCTCCATTAGTTGGTGCTAAAGAAGGTTCCCTCGCCCGAGACCGGCGAGTACTTTTCTTGCGCATCCATCCACTGCTTGGCGACGTCCATATCGGCATACGCCTCCGGGTCGATCCACTCCGCCACCTGCAGCAGCGCCAGGTAATTAAACGGCGAATCATAGAACTGGTGCCACATGCTGTGCAGGTGATGCTCCTTAACCGCACGCAGCTTATCGAAGCCGGCCTGCTTCTCCGGTAGCTTCGCGATGCTGCCCTTGGCTTCCTTTTCATCAATGCCGTAGCCCACTGCGGCGTATCCGACAGGGTGGCCTTCATCGTCCTTCATCTCAGACCAATCGCCACCGGTGGCGATGATCATATCCGGGTCAGATTCCAGGACCTTTTCCGGGGTGATTGTGCCGGACTCGCCCGGAATGACTTTATCGCCGATATTCTCGCCGCCGGCCGCGTTGACCAGCTGGGAGATATTGGAATCGTTCCAAGATCCGCAGCAATCGGAGACACCGGCCGAGCGCCAGACAAAGGTCTTCGGCTTATCTTCTACCTTCTCCGCGCGGTC
Source organism: Corynebacterium curieae (assembly GCF_027570035.1). GTDB lineage: Bacteria > Actinomycetota > Actinomycetes > Mycobacteriales > Mycobacteriaceae > Corynebacterium > Corynebacterium curieae. Next base: position 856,692 of record NZ_JAKMUU010000001.1, read on the forward strand.
CTCGACCAAATCCACGGTCTTTTGCCAATCCGAGTTAAATTCCTCAGCTCGGTCCTCTTGCCCAAAGATTTCGCCGAAAATATCCATGGTCTTCGGGGTATTTTCCAGCGGCTTGCGGCGGAAGTCGGTCACCGCGTACTTCAGGCCAGCTTGGTCCATCTTGTCGGTCAGGCCCGCCTCACGGGAAGCATCGTACTGATCCAGCGAGAGCACGATGAGGTCCGGGTCCAAGCTCACCAGCTTCTCCACGGTGACATCGCCCTTGGCAAAACCGCCCACCTCGGGGACTTCGTTTACGGACGGTAGCTCTTTTTCCAGCGCCTTGTAGTAGTCCGGCACGTTCTGCTTCAAGTCCGTGCCAATGCCGACGACCTTATCCAGCGGGTTATCGGTATTAAGAATGCCGGTAGCAAAAAGCGATCGGCCCTCGCCCAAAATCACGCGATCGGGAGCCTTATCTAGTTCCACGTCACGGCCGGTGATATCGGTAAAAGAAAAGGCAGCATCGTCGCTTGCTCCGCCGGTTACTTCCTCGGCTGCACCGCAGCCGACCAGCGCCATTGCCGACGCCGCCACAACCGCCATCACCTTAAGGGGAGTATGAGCCATTTTTAGTCCTTGGTCGTTGGATGCCCTCGCGGCTAACGCGAAGGGCCTTACATAGGACATCCTAACCTGATTAAGTAAGGCAACCCAAACCTATACGGGTTCGCCGTTAATGGCATAGTCCTCCAGCTCGCCTTTCGGCACCTCCGTGCCGTCCGACATGGTGCGATCTTCTAACTCTCCGTCCGGATCCACGATGGCGATATCGAACCCCGACTCGCGAATACGGCGCAGCCCTTCCTTCAGCATGCGCCGGCCCATGCGGTTCGTACCAGAAATATGGGTCAGCTCCAGCACCACCGTGCCCTCGCTGAAATCTGATTCCATCAGCTCATACAAGACGGTCTCGGCCGCGTTGAAGTTAATCAAGCCCTGCAGATAAATCACCGTTAGCTCTGCATCCTGCTCCACCTTGCGCACCGGATTCACACCGTAGCGCTCATCCGTGGACATTAGATGCAGGCCCATATCCTTCGAGAGCAGCTTGAACGCATCCACACCGCGCACCGAGTTGCCCTCTTTATTAAGCCGCGGCGAGAACGTCGCCACGCCCAACTGGCCCGGCAACGTGCCCAACAGGCCGCCCGAGACACCCGACTTCGCCGGGATTCCCACCTCGGCCATCCACCGGCCGGCGCCGTCATACATGCCGGCCGAGCTCATTACCGATAGCGTCAACCGGCACACGTCCGCATCGAGAATCTTGTCTCCCGTTACCGGTTGCACGCCGCCATTGGCCAGCGTTGCCGACATCACGGCCAGGTCCCGCACCGTCACCACAATCGAGCACTGCTCGATATAGGTCGAAACCGCATCGTGCGCCTCATCCTGGATGATGTCGTAATTGCGCAGCATATGCGCCAGGGAGAGATTGCGTTCGCTGACTTCGAGCTCGGAGTCGCGCATGGGGGCGTCGATAAGCAAATCGCGGCCCGCCAGCCGCGAAAAATAGGTACGCAAACGCTCCACGCGCGCGGCCGGCTCCGAATCCACGCCATTAATCAACTGCGTGACCGCAATAGCGCCCGCATTGATCATGGGGTTGACCGGCCGATGGTCATCGCGGTTTAGCGATAGCTCATTAAAAGCCTCGCCCGAAGGCTCCATGCCCACGATGTCGCGCACCGCGGAAAGGCCGAGCTCCTGAAGAGCCAGGGCATAAACAAAAGGCTTGGACAGGGACTGGAGGGTAAATTCCACCTCATCATCGCCCGCGGAGTACACGTGGCCGGTAGTCGTACACATCGCTGCGCCGAGGTACTCAGGCTCCGCCTTGGCCAGCTCCGGAATATAATCCGCCACAGCGCCGTCGCGGTTATCGCGCACCTTGTTGAGGATTTCCTGCAAATAAAAAGGGATTGGTGTCTTCATCCCAACCCAGCCTACGAAAAAAGTCCCCGCGGTGCGGGGACTTCGCTAATTAGTGGCGCTCGGACAGCAGGCGCTGCAGCTCCTTCAGGTCGCTCTTGCGGCGACGAGAGCGGAATACCGAGAAAGCAATCAGGCCCACTACGGCTGCGCCGACGCCGCCCAGCGCCAGCTGCACGTTGCGTTCCTGCAGCTTATCGGTGGCCGCGGTCTTGGCCTCATTGGCAAAGTTCTGCGGCTTGCTGCGCTCCGCGAGCTCGTCCAAAGTGCCGGCCAGCTGGCGGCGGGTGCGCTCAATATCGCGCTGAATATCTTCAATATTGCGTGCCACGACGTTCTCCTCTTAATTTAGGTTCGCTCTTAACGGGGTCATTCTACCCCGCCGGCACAGCGGCGTGCAGCCCGGGCGGTAAGTATGGTGGGGGCCATGACTGAAAACCGTTTGAATACTGGAGACACCGCCCCTGCCTTTGCGCTTGCCGACGACGCCGGGAACACCGTTTCCCTCGCCGATTACGCAGGCCAGCGCGTACTCGTCTACTTCTACCCCCGCGCGAATACCCCAGGCTGCACTAAAGAGGCCTGCGATTTCCGCGACTCCCTGGAGCAGCTCAATGATCTCAATATCGCCGTAGTGGGTATTTCGCCAGATAAGCCGGAAGCACTGGCAAAGTTCCGCGCGGACCACGATCTCAACTTCCCACTGCTTTCGGATCCGGATAAGTCCGTCATGACCGCCTACGGCGCGTTTGGGGAGAAGAAGAACTACGGCAAGGTAGTCCAGGGCGTCATCCGCTCCACCTTCTTGGTCGAGCCGGATGGCACCATCGGCCAGACGCATTACAACGTTAAGGCAACCGGCCATGTCGCCCGCGTGATGAGGGGCCTTAGCTAGCACCGGGAGAGATCCTGCTACCGCGGTGTCGACTTTGCGCCCTTCGCCTTCGACGAGGCCGTCCACCGCGCCGGGGCACCCGTCGGTGCGTTGTACCTCGCCTGCGAGCTCACTCGGCACGACACCGCCGCGGATGCCGAGCGCCAGCCACATCTCCCGCTATCCGAAACCCTCTCCCTCTCGCGCCGTCCATAAGCGTTGACGACCGCATTGACCTGGCTGGATTCCTTATCCACAGCGTCGTCGCGCAGCTCAATTGCGCAACTGCGGGCGATTCGGATGTCTTTGATGCCGTGGTCGTAGAGATTAAGCGCATGTCCGTTTCGTACCTTTTTGCCATTGCGGGCTTTTGAGGAAGTTGACGCTTAAACAAGTTATCCACAATTGCGAACGTCCTCGCCTCGGCTCACCCGCCGGCTCTGCTTAAAGTTGCAGCTATGAGCGCACTGCAGGCCTATGCCACCCATATAAGCTCGGCGATGGATATCCTCGCCGAGGCCCATGGCATGCCTGAGCGCGCCCTCCTCGAGCTTGGTTTGCCGGACGTGGAAGCGCGCGAACTGCGCGCCATGGCCGAAGTCTATTTCGGCACGACCGGCTTTAGCCGCAAGCAACGCCACGCGGCCACGGCCGCCCGCCACCACGACCTAGTAACCCTCAAGCTCATCGAAAAATACGTTTCCCGGCTGCGCAATAAACGTGACGCCTGGAACTTGCGCGTGGAATTATGCCGCCTGCGCGGGCCAGCCTCCGAAATCGCGCGCCGCGCCAAGCAACGCCTCCGCGATCTTCGCCCGCGCCGCACCCCGCCCCGCGAAGGAGTGCAGTTGCTGCGCCGGCCGAACGGCCCGTGGACGATGCGGATTACTGCCCTGTCGGCCTTCCTCGCGGAGTTCGACGCCGCGCTCGACCCCGCACGCCCGCTGGATTCTCTGCGGGATCTCCTACGCGGCACAGGCGTCCCTTCTGCGCGCACCACGACCAATGTCATCATCCCACTCAACGCGCTGGACCAGATCCTGGACGGCGATGGCGAAGAGGTCACCCTGCGCCTGACCAACGGCGCCACCATTACCGGGGCCGAGCTGGTCGAGCGCACCTTCACCGAGCACGGCCTAGTCACCCTTATCCACCCAGTCAAAGGCCCAGTCAACCTGTATCGCGCCTCCCGCTACGCCACCGACAAGCAGCGGCAGATGGCCGCGGCCGAGAACCCCACCTGCCCTTGGCCGCCGTGCAACCACCCAGCCGATAAGGCCCAAATTCACCACCTCAAGGCATGGAAGCACGGTGGGCTGACCAATATGGACAACCTGACCGTGTGCTGTCCGTACCACAACGGGGTCAACCAGGACGATCCGAATGCCCCGCCGCTACGCGGACGCCTTGCCCGAGTCAATGGCAAGGTCCGCTGGGTCCGTTAGCGCTGCCTCTACGAGGTAGCGCTACTCGGCGTGCTCTAAAAAGTTCGCGTAGGCTTCGGCGGCTACCCGCGCGAATTCGGCCGGCGTCATGCGGGCCATGCCCTCCGGCAGGCTGCCCCACAGCGGACAGCCGGTCACCACCGGCATCTCCTCGAGGTTCAGACGTGTAGCTAAGTCCGGTTCGGCCGGCAGCGAGCCACCAACCAGCCCGAGCACCTCGATTCCGCGGCGTTGCGCCTCGCGCACGGTCAGCTCTGCCGCGTTGAGGCTTCCTAAGCTGAGGGAGGTGACGATGAGGAGCCTATCGGCGACGTCGGCAAGCGTATAGGCGTCTGCCAGACGCACGAGCAGCCCGCCGGCGCCTTCAACAAGCACCACGCGTCCGGGCGCGTCGAGGGCGGCAATCCACTCCTTGAGCTCCTGCAGGCTGGGTTGGTCCATGCCGGCCCGGCGCGCAGAAAGGTTCGGCGCCAGCGGCTCCGGGAAGCGCACCATCTCGGTGACCTCCACGCCTGCCAGCTTGCCGACGGTCGCCGCATCTCCCTTTCCCTCCGGCTCCCCCGTCTGCAGTGGCTTAGCGTAGACAACCTCGCGGCCGCGTTGCTTGAAGGCGCTGGCGAGTGCGGCCGTGGCCACGGTCTTGCCGACGTCCGTGTTCGTCCCCGTCACGTAAATGATCACTGTCGTCCTCCTGCCACCGCGGCGCGCACGCCGCGGCACATCTGTGTTACTTCGTCCGCGGTGCTGATAAACGGCGGCATGATATAAATCAGCCGGCCGAACGGGCGCAACCACACGCCCTGTTCTACGGCCGCGGCCGTCGCTGCGGCCATATTTACTTCGCGTTCCATTTCCACCACGCCGATGGCGCCAAGCACGCGCACATCCGCTACTCCCGGCTCCTCGGCTAGTCCTCCAAGCCCGCGCTGCAGCTGCTTTTCGATGCCCGCTACCTGCTCGCGCCAGTGTCCTTCCAAAATGAGCTCAGTTGCCGCGGCCGAAACGGCGCAAGCAAGCGGATTAGCCATAAACGTCGGTCCGTGCATCAGCGCGCGCGGGCGCATCCCTTCGGCAATCTTCGCAGTAGCGAGCGTGGCGGCCATGGTCATAAACCCGCCGGTCATCGCCTTGCCAACGCACATAATATCTGGCACGACGCCGGCCGCTTGAGTGGCAAAAAGGTCGCCAGTCCGGCCGAAGCCGGTGGCGATCTCATCTGCGATGAGCACGATTCCGTGGCGGTCACAAATATCGCGGGCCCCGCGTACCAGCTCGTGGTCGTGAAAGCGCATGCCTCCCGCGCCTTGGACTACAGGTTCGATGACTAGGGCCGCGACCTCCTCTGTGATGCACGCTTCCAGTTCGTGCAGATAGGTTGCGCGCTCGGCCGGGCTAGCTCCGCGAGTAGGCGGCGCTGGGGCGAAAACCTGGCGCGCTAAGGTGCCAGTCCACATCGAGTGCATACCGCCTTCGGGATCGCACACGCTCATCGCCGCGAAGGTATCGCCGTGATACCCCGATCGCCACGTCAGCATCTTGGTGCGCTCCGGGTGCCCTAGGCCGCGGGCGTACTGTAGCGCCATTTTGATGGCTACTTCTACCGATACAGATCCGGAGTCCGAATAAAAGACCTGCTCGAAATCACCCCGAGTCAGTTCCATGAGGTTACGGGTCAGCCGCGCGGCAGGTTCGTGGGTGAGCCCGCCGAACATGACGTGACTCATCTGCTCGATTTGTGCAGCCGCTGCTGCCTTGAGTCGCGGGTGTCCGTGGCCGTGGGCGGCGGCCCACCAGGAAGACATGGCGTCGATAAGCGTGGTGCCATCCGCAAGCGTTAGATGGACGCCGGCGGCCGAGTCCACCACAAGCGTTGGCTCACCTGGCTCGGCGTAGGGGTGCCAAATGTGTCGCGCGTCGAGAGCGGCAATATCCTCCGCTGAAATATCCATGATTTTAGGTCTATCACAGACTTTCGGCCGTTATAGTGCTTTTATGACAATTATTAAACAGCGTTCAATCCGGCGTTTACCCGCGGCTTTACCAGCAATCGCCGGAATTGAAATGTGGGAGCGCTTTAGCTTCTACGGCATGCAAGCCATCCTCGCCTACTACCTTTACTCCGCATCCGGCGGGCTCGGCATGGACCAGGCGCAGGCCACGGCGCTCGTCGGCGCATACGGTAGCCTGCTCTACCTGTGTACTTTCGTCGGCGGGTGGGTCAGCGACCGGCTCTTGGGCGCCGAACGCACGCTACTTGCCGGCGCAGGTCTGCTCATTTGCGGGCACTTTTCGCTGTCCTTGGTGCCTGGCGCGGCAGGTCTCGTGGCCGGACTTTTGCCGCTTGCGCTGGGATCAGGACTGCTCAAGACAGCAGCGATTACCATTCTGGGTGCGGCTTTTCCTCCCGCGGCCGGCGCACGAGATGGCGCCTTCCAGATCTTTTATCTAGGAATTAATATCGGCGCCCTGCTCGGGCCGATGCTTACTGGATGGCTGGCACAAGAATACGGCTACCACGCCGGCTTCCTTGCGGCCGCGGTCCTCATGTGTTGCGGGTGCGTCCTCTACGGGGCGCTGCGCCGGCGGGTAGTCGCCGAATTCGATTCGCGGCCGCCCAACCCCACCACTACACCGGGCAGAGCCGCGTCGATAGCGCTGGCGGCCGTCGTGGGTGGCGTCGTCGTTGCGGTGACTGTCTCGCCAGATAAGCTGGCCATGCTTTTGCTCTTTACGACGATCGCGGCCGCCCTCGCCCTCTTCGCCAGCATGCTGCGATCGCCGCGGGTCAGCGCGCCGGAGCGGCGGAAGGTCGTGGCATATATCCCGCTGTTTTTCTGCTCGACGGCCTATTGGACCCTCCAACCGCAGATTTACGGCGTGCTAGCCGTGTACTCGGATCAGCGTGTAAACCGCATGGTAGGCGGATTTGAGATTCCAGCGGCGTGGACGCAATCGCTCAACCCACTGTTCATCTTGGTGTTGTCCCTTCCACTGGCGGCAGGCATGGCCCGCTGGGCCCGCTCGCGACGTCTACTAATGGCCGTAGGCATCATGGTGGCTGGTTCCGGAATGTTTGTACTGTTGCCGTTCGTCGGGGGCGCAGAAAACTCAACGCCGTTCGCGGTTTTGGCCGTGACCATCTTCTTGATGTCGCTCGGCGAGCTATTCATCGGACCAGTGGGCATGGCGGCATCGGCCGCGCACGCACCGCGGGCCTACGCGACGCGCTTTTCGGCGCTGTACTTTCTCACCATGGCCATCGGCACCTCGCTGGCGGGAACACTATCGACGCTCTATGACCCTTCCTCGGCAGATGCGGAGCGGACCTATCTACTTATTGTCGGAATCGTCCCCGTCGCACTGGGGCTCATACTCTTGGTCGGCCGAAAGGACGTCGTGGACGAGGTTTCGGGCGGCGTTTAAGGTATCGGCTTCTGAGGCAGGTTGGGTGTCGATGGAGAAGATCTGGCACTCGTGATCCGGCACAACTTCCGCGCTACGGGTAATGCCCCGCTGCGCGGTATAGGCATCAAAGAGGTTATCGATACTCAGGGCTAGTCCTCGCTTTTGAGCTGGTCGCGCAGCTGCTGGAAATACTCGCGGGCGGCCTGCGGCTGTGCGCTAGAGTCCGGTCCTTGTTGTGGCTGCTTTGACTGTTCGGAGCGTTGCTGCTCGGCGCGCTGAGAGGTCGCGGTGGCTTCGCGCTCGATTTCCTCCGCGCGGGAAGGCTTCTTTGGCTGCGGACGGCGACGCTGGCTCGACCCCTCGGCGGAATCGAGGGCGCGGTTAGCCATGAGCACGTCGCGCATTCCGCCGAAGAGATCGCCCATGCCCTGCGGATTGGAGGGCATGTAGAGCACGGAGGCTTGGCCATTGTGGGAGACGTCGACCATCGCGTCGAGGTACTGGGAGACCAGCATGAGAGCCTCTGGGGATTCTTCCACGCCGGCATCGCGCAGCATCTCGTACTGTTGGGCAATGCCTTCCACGATTTCCTTGCGCTGATCCGCAACGCCGCGGCCCTGGAGCTTCTTGGCCTCGGCGGCACCCTCGGCTTCCTTGACCACACGGATCTTTTCGGCTTCTGCCTGGGCGACGGCCGCCTCGCGCTCGCGCTGCGCTGCGTTGATGGAGTTCATAGACTCGCGCACGCGGGAATCGGGGCGGATATCGGTAACCAAGGTATTGACGAAGTTCCAGCCGTACTCGGCCATATTGTCACGCAGGGAAGCAGCAACATTGCGAGCGATGGTGTCCTTGGAAGAGAAGGAATCATCTAGGTCCATATTCGCCACGGAGGAGCGGACGTTATCCTGCACGTAGGCCACAATCTGCTGCTCATGGTTAGAAAGCATGTAGTAAGCCTCGCGCTCGCGGCCTTCGACTACCTCGTATTGCACCGCTACCGGGATTTGGACAAAGACATTATCCTTCGTCTTGGTCTCTACCATGACATCCAGCTGGCGCACCTGCAGCGAAATTTTATCGCGCACACGGTCCACCCACGGCAGCTTAAAGTGCAGGCCAGCATGCGCCACCTTCTGAAACTTGCCTAGGCGCTCCAAGATGGCGGCTTCCCGGGTGCGGACGATGAAATAGCCATCAAAAAGGGTGCCCAGGATAATCAGCACGATGAGGACTAAAACCATGGTTGCGATCATTGCTTCTCCCTAAAAATCGTATTGGTCACTAATATTTTCGCATAGGAAAAAGCGAAACGCTAGTGATCGTCGATAAGCGAAAAGAGCCTGCCCAAGATGGTTGCGCCGTCTTCTCTAATGCCGTTGTGCTGGAACTCATTGCTAATCCACGGGCGCAGGTCACCCAGGTGGGCGGCGGTGGCCAATGACTCCTCGAGTGGGACGAAAATATCATCGACGTAAATGGCTGCGGCCGTAGTCGGCACCTCGCCGAGCGCATAGGGCGGGGAGAATTCGTGGTGGGCAAGGCCGTGGGCGGCGTCGGCAAACGCGTGCAAAGCGGGGTCTTCGTCGAACTGCCAGGGAAAGATGTGCTCGCCGGTCAGCCACGTACCGGACTCGGCAAACTCGGGGAACTCCTCGCGCACGCGGTGCGCCGCCCAGTTTGTAGCGGCCTGGCCCTTGGTGCCGCCGTAGATGGATTCATGGATGGCGGCATACAGCGGGCCGTCTGCAAAGCTCACGCGCTGGCCGACGTCCGCCAAGAAATCGCCCCGCAGCCGCTTCTCCCCCGCCACGGTGCGGAAGGGCTCTTCCAGCAGATAGGCCAGCGAATCGAAGCCAGTGCCGCGGCCGAGCTCGATGCCGATGGTGCGAAAACGCAACGAGGACAGGCGCTCACCGGTGGGAAGGCGCTCGTCCGAGTTGTCTAGGTGGGAAATGATCTCCTCGATGCGACCTTGAGCCCATGGGAACTCGTGGTAGTAACGCTGCTGGCGGGACTTAAGCTTGCGAAAAGTGGCGCGGTAGAGATCGTCCGCGCCCTGCAGCGTGGGGATACCGCCGGTAAAGAAGGCATGCTCGACACGTTCAGGCGCTTGGGACAGGTAGGCGGTAATGCAAAAACCGCCGAAGGATTGGCCGAAAAGCGACCATTTCTCTACACCGAGGTGCTCGCGCAAGCGCTCGGCATCGCGGACGATATTGTCCTGACGCAGCAACGCTAGGTGAGCTGCTGTGCGCTCCGCGGCCGGGCTGAGTGCATCGATGCGGTGCGAGCGGCCGGTGCCGCGCTGGTCCATGAGGATAACGCGGTAGCGCTCTAGCGCCTTGCCGATCAGTCCCGTGGGCGCCAGCGGCCGGGGCGCTGGGAAACCGGGGCCGCCCTGCAGGTAAAGCAGCGCGGGCAAGTTTTCACCGCCCGGTGGAATGATTTCGCGTGCATAGAGCCCAAAAGTCCCGTGGGGATTGGAATAATCCCACGGGACTTCTAGGTGGTGCTGTTTAATTGTGTGGCCAAAGCGGCGGTAGTCGGTCATGCCCTCCCAGGCTAGTAGACCGTCAAGCCCTTCGAGCGGAAGACGTCGCGAATCTTTTCCACATCCTCCGGCTTTGGTGGCTTCGTATCTGCCAGCTGGTAGGTCATGTCCAGACCTTCCCACTTGTCCTTGCCCATATTGTGGAAGGGCAAGACCTCGACGCGTTCGACGTTTGACTTCCAACGCGCCACGATATTGGCCACATTTTCCACGTTCTCTGGCGAGTCCGTAAGGTCAGGCACCACAACGAAGCGGATCCACACCGGCTTGCCTATCTTGTTCAGCCTGTCGCCAAAGTCCAGCGTGGGCTGGAGCTGGCGGGAGGTGACCTTGCGATAGGTTTCCTCGTCGCCCGACTTGACGTCGAGAAGCACGAGGTCGATATTGTCCAAGTCCTCGTCCCGCAGGCGAGCTCCCAAGAACCCGGCCGTATCGATAGTGGTGTGAATACCCGCATCGTGGACTTCCTTGAGCACGCGGCGCGTGAAGGAAATCTGGAACAGGGGTTCACCACCGGAGATGGTCAGGCCGCCGCCGGAAGCTTGGAAGATGGGCTTGTAGCGCTTGATGCGCTTGACCACATCTTCAACTCGCTCCAGCGTACCGGTCTTCATTTCCCAGGTGTCTGGATTATGGCAGTACTGGCAGCGCAGTGGGCAACCGGACATGAACATCGTCATGCGGGTTCCCGGTCCGTCGACGGCGGTCACGAGCTCCCAAGAGTGCACGAGGGCGATATCGCCGGTGCGGCGCGCCTCCATGAGCTCCGGGCGGGTAATGTCATCGAGTTGTGCGTTATCCCCCAGGCCCGCAGCTACGCCGCGGACACGCTCTCCTTCTTCCGGAGAGAGGGTGACAACACCAGTAACGCCATCAGCCATGATTAAGAGCCCTGGTGGAAGGTGCGGGAGATAACGTCGAGCTGCTGCTCCTTGGTCAGCTTGACAAAGTTAACAGCGTAGCCGGAGACGCGAACGGTGAGGTTCGGGTACTTCTCTGGGTGCTCAACGGCGTCCTCGAGGGTGGACTTGTCCAGCACGTTGATGTTGGCGTGGTACAGACCAGAGTTCATCTGGTGTGCATCGCGGTTTGCCTTCATTGCTGACATGCGGTCTTCGAAAGTTGGGGTTGCCATGATTTTCTCCTTTTCGAGATGGTTGAGGGTTGAGTGGTTTTTACTTCTCCATGATGAAGCCGGCATCCAGAACGCCCACCAAGTTATTGATGCGCTCTTCTGGGGTGCGGCCCAATCCGGAAGGAGTAATGGTGTTGGTCAGCGAGATGCCGTCCAAGGCGTCCTTGTAATCCAGCTTGCCAACGGACAGCATGGAAGCAACCATGCCGTGGCTGTCGGCGCCGTTTTCAGGGTTAGCGCCTGGGGAGAACGGCGTGCCGGCCTTGTGGCCCGACGGGAAGGCACCTGTTGCCTTGCCGTAGACCACGTTCGAGGTAATGGTCAGCACGGACTGGGTCGGGATGGCATTACGGTACATCGGGATGGACTTAATCTTGTCCATCACGGTGTGGACGATGGTTGCGGCGATGTCATCGGCGCGGTCATCGTCATTGCCGTAGAACGGGAACTCGCCTTCGGTGATGTAGTCCGTAATCAGGCCGGTCTCGTCGCGTACTGGGGTGACCTTGGCGTACTTGATGGCGGACAGGGAGTCGGCAACGATGGACAGGCCAGCGATGCCGCAGCCCATGGAGCGGACGATATTGGAATCGTGCAGCGCCATCTCAACTGCCTCGTAGGCGTACTTATCGTGGGAGTAGTGGATGATGTTGAGGGCCTCAACGTAAGTGCCAACAACCCAGTCCAGCATCTCCTCGTACTTCTGCCAGACCTCATCGAAGTCCAGCGGGCCATCGCCCTTGATGGGCTCGTAGCCTTCCACGACCTGCTTGCCGGTGACCTCATCGCGGCCGCCGTTCATGGCGTAAAGCAGGGCCTTTGCGGCGTTGACGCGGGCGCCGAAGAACTGCATCTGCTTGCCCACTTCCATCGGGGAAACACAGCAGGCAATTGCGGCGTCATCGCCCCACTGCTCACGGATCTGGCGGTCAGACTCGTACTGAATGGACGAGGTCTCGATCGAGATGTGAGCGCAGAATTCCTTGTAGCCCTTTGGCAGCTTCGGATCCCAGAAGATGGTGATGTTGGGCTCCGGTGATGGGCCGAGGTTTACCAGGGTCTGCAGCAGACGGAAGGAGGTCTTGGTGACCATGTGGCGGCCGTCGTTGCCAAAGCCGGCATCGGACCAGGTTGCCCAGTACGGGTCACCAGAGAAGATCTGGTCGTAGTCGATGGTGCGCAGGAAGCGAACGATGCGCAGCTTCAGAACCAGGGAGTCGATGATTTCCTGGGCGTCTTCCTCGGTGATGATGCCAGCGGCGAGGTCGCGCTCGAAGTAGCAATCGAAGAAAGCGGACAGGCGGCCGATGGACATTGCGGCGCCATCCTGGGACTTAATGGATGCCAGGTAGCCGAAGTAGGTCCACTGTACGGCCTCGTGAGCGGTCTTGGCCGGCTGGGAGATGTCGAAGCCGTAGGACTCCGCCATCTTCTTGAGCTTCTTCAGGGCCTTAATCTGCTCGGAGTGCTCCTCGCGGAAGCGTGCCCAGTGCTCAGAGAAGCCAGCATCTGCGACGGAATCGCGGGAAGCCTGCTTTTCCTCGATCAGGTAATCCACACCATAAAGTGCGACACGGCGGTAGTCGCCGATGATGCGGCCACGGCCGTAAGCATCCGGCAGGCCGGTAATGATGTGTGATGAACGAGCAGCGCGGATGCGCGGGGTGTAGATATCGAAGACCGCATCGTTGTGGGTCTTGCGGTAACGGGTGAAGATCTTCTCCACCTCAGGGTCTACTTCCTTACCCGCTTCGCCAATGGCCTGCTTGACCATGCGCCAGCCACCGAACGGCATCATGGCGCGCTTCAGCGGGGTATCAGTCTGCAGACCGACGATAACGTCGTCGTCCTCTGAGATGTAACCGGCCGGGAAGGCGTCGATGTCGGTGGGGGTGTGAGTGTCAACGTCGTAGACGCGCTGCTTGCGCTCGACGGACAGGTAGTTCTTTTCCAGGGTGTCCCAGACGCGCTTGGTCTTTTCGGTCGGACCCGCCAGGAAGCTGGAATCGCCGTCGTACGGCGTGTAGTTACGCTGAATGAAGTCGCGAACGTTGATTCCTTCGGTCCATGGACCGGACTCAAATCCTTTCCACGCTTCAAACTGTTGAGGCTGCGTTGCGGTAGTCATAATTCCCTTCTCTCGGGCGAATTTCTAGCAGGGGATAAATGCCGCTTTTTCGAGCCACAGCACCAAGCCCCTCTGTCCCCAATTGTTGACCACTTTCGCGGGTTTAACAACTCTCGCAATCGTTTGAAACCCTAGTTATAAACCGGTCGTGTTGTTTAGCTGGTTAGTGATTTCATGCAGTACGCACGTACGTCTTTTATCGGGGGTGAACTAGCCCCGAACGTGTCCCTCATCACCTTAAGATTTTGGCCCCTACCTGCACGAACCTCTACTGTTATTCTCGTTCAGCTTCGCTTCCGCACAAAGGAGGACTTCGTGGCTTCCCAGCCCAAGCATCCAGTAGATACCGTCCCACCCACCCCCAAACTAGCTGCCCTAGGCTTGCAGCACGTGTTGGCGTTTTATGCCGGCGCGGTCATTGTCCCGCTACTTATCGCCAGCTCGCTCAACCTGGATGCGGAAACCACCATCCACCTCATCAATGCGGACCTATTGACCTGTGGCATTGCAACGATCATTCAGTCCATGGGCGTCGGCAAGCGCATTGGCGTGCGCCTGCCCATCGTGCAGGGCGTGACTACTACGGCGGTCTCCCCGATTATCGCCATTGGTCTAGGCGCGACCGACGGTGCAGGCGGGGTGGCCTCGCTGCCGACCATTTACGGCGCTATTATCGTCGCCGGCATTTTTACCTTCTTTGCCGCGCCAGTCTTTGGCAAGGTATTGCGCTTCTTCCCTCCGGTGGTCACCGGATCGGTCCTGCTGGTCATGGGCACTTCACTTTTGGGGGTTTCGGCCAATGACTTTGTCAATTACGCCGAGGGCCAGCCAGCCACCCGCGACCTGCTCTACGGCTTTGGCACGCTCGCCGTCATCATCTTGGTGCAGCGTTTTTCCTCTGGCTTCTTGGGAACCCTAGCCGTGCTCATCGGCTTGGTTTTGGGCACAGGCGTGGCGCTCGTGCTTGGCGACGCCTCCTTTAGCGAAGTCTCTTCCGCCCCCGCCCTTGGTATCACAACCCCGTTCTACTTCGGCATGCCAAAGTTCGACTTGGTGGCCATATTCTCGCTCATCATCGTCATGATTATCACCATGGTGGAAACCACCGGCGATGTCTTTGCCACCGGCGAGATTGTAAAAAAGCGCATCCGCCGCGATGACGTCGTACGCGCCATCCGCGCCGATGGCCTGTCGACCCTAGTGGGCGGCGTGATGAACTCCTTCCCCTATACCTGCTTTGCCCAAAACGTTGGCCTGGTGCGCCTGACCAGCGTGAAATCGCGCTGGGTGGCCGTTGCCGCCGCCGGGTTCATGATGGTGCTGGGAATTTTGCCCAAGGCCGGCGCGGTCGTGGCCTCCATCCCCTCCCCGGTTCTCGGCGGCGCGTCCTTGGCGCTTTTTGCCAACGTGGCGTGGGTGGGCCTGCAGACCATCGCCAAGTCCGATCTTTCCGATGGCCGCAACTCCGTCATCGTTACCTCCGCGCTGGGGCTGGCCATGCTGGTGACCTTCAAGCCAGATATCGCCACCGCCTTCCCGAAGTGGGCGCAAACCTTCGTCTCCTCTGGCATGTCCATCGGCGCGATTACCGCCATCGCGCTCAACCTGCTGTTCTTCCACACAGGGGGCAAGCAGGGAACGCAGGTGTCCAGGGTCGTCGGCAAGAGCGTGAGCTTGCAGCAGCTCAACGGCGCCTCCCGCGAAGAGTTTGTCTCCGCGCTGCGCCCGCTGTTTAATAACGAGACTTGGCCGCTGGAGCTGGCGTGGGAGTCGCGGCCCTTCGGCGATGTTAATGAGCTGCGCGCCGCCATTCAGGTAGCCGTGCTGACCGCGGATGATTCCCGCCGCGCCGCGCTCATCCACGACTACCCGGCCATGGATAAGCTGCTGCTTGCCGACGCCGACGAGGCCGCCACCATCTCCGCCGACCGCGGCTCCCTAGGGTTGACCGACTTGGATGATGTGCAAACCGAGCGCATCACCGAGCTTTCTGCCGCCTACCGCGAGCGTTTTGATATGCCGTTTGTGGCTTATTTGGATACCAATGACACCGTCGACCGCGTCATTGATGCCGGCGTGCGCCGCCTAGCCAACTCCCCGGAACAGGAATACCGCACGGCGCTGGGCGAAATCGTAGAAATTGCCAACGACCGCTTCGATATTTTGCTGGCAGATGCCAATCCGGTCCGCTCCTCATGGGACCGCAAGTTCACCGAGGTGGACTAGCTAGCGAAAGGAAAAGTCCACCTCGGCTTCTGGATCCACGCCGGAGATAATGCCGGTGTAGAACTGCTTGGCCTGGGATTGGAGGACATCGCGATTATCCGCGATGTCCTCTTTCTTTTTATCCTCATTGAGAATCTTGGTGATGGTTTCCGCCTTATCGATATCCGGGGTAATCCAGCTCAGCGCGCCATTATCTTCCACCGCGGTTTCGAAGTTCTCATCCGAGTGTCCGATGAAAATAAATTCCGGGATCTGCACGCGGAAATGGTGCGGAGATTCTTCTTCCACCTGAACCTGCGATCCCTCGATGCCCAGCTTCGCGCGGTAGGAGTACTTGATGTACTGGGTGCGCTCGCTGCCTGGGACCTGCCAATTCCACAGCTTGCTAGTAGCGGATTCCTCCGAAAGCCCCTCCATCCCCAGCGAGACGAGCACCACCTGTTCTTCCCGTTCTACGGCCTTGATGACCTTGGTATTGCTCGATTCCGTCTCCACGTCCACTGGATCTTTTACCTGCCAGACCACCACCGCGGTGGCAGCCACGGCGGCAATAAGAATGACGGCGATAAGGGTGGAAAGCAGCTTTTTCATGATGACCATCATAGGGCGGATATGAAGTGGGGTACGCGAAAGCGCCGCCGGCCACAAGGGCCGACGGCGCCGATTGTGCGCCCGGTGAGACTTGAACTCACACGTCCTAAGACACTAGAACCTAAATCTAGCGCGTCTGCCAATTCCGCCACGGGCGCGGGGGACTTGCCATAGTGTACACGGCGCACGAATAAACAAGAAACCAGGGGGTGTTCTGTTTTTCGGTGCCGGGTGGGTAGGGTGGAATTCGTGAGCACTCATGAGGAAAAGAAGAACAGGCGCGTACAGGTGCGATGGTGGCACATCCTCCTGATCGTGTTTTTCGTCGTGCTCTTCCTATTCCTAGCCTACTGGCAGTGGACGCGCTTCCGCTCCGGCTCGGGCACCTTCCAGAACTTGGGCTACGCCTTCCAGTGGCCATTGTTTGCCGTGTTCGTGGTCTATGCCTATCGCACCACGCTGCGCTATGAAAACGAGCGCCTCGCGGCCGAGGAAGAAGCCCGCGACATGGATGACAAGGACGCGAATGCCCCGGCCGAGTCTCGCGCGACGCCGCAGGAAGAAACCAAGATAGATGAGGACTTCCTGCCCCAGCGGCCGCAGATAGACGTGGAGACGTTCAACGCCATGAATACCCCGCGCCGCCGGCGCGGCGAGAATGAAGAAAGCTGATTATGCCCAATAAAGTTCACCCAGCCCGCCAGGCCCGCATCCGCGGACCCTTGAAGTTTTTCTCCATTGCGGCCACCGTCACCGGTATCTTCCTGATCATTCTGGTCATCCGCATGGTGTGCCAATACATCATTGGCATGGAAATCCCCGAGTGGGCCACCTATATCGCGATTGTCCACGGCATCGCGTACATGACCTACCTGCTGTCCATCCTCATCCTCGGCCCGCGCGCGCTGTGGCCGGTGGGCAAGCTCTTTACCACCGCCCTCGCCGGCGTTGTGCCCTTCTTGTCCTTCTGGATGGAGCACAAGCGCCGCAAGGAAATCGAGGAAGAGTTCCAACTTTAGGAACTGCGAACCAGCTCCGCGATGGCGGGGACAAGTTGAGTAAGAGCGCGGCCGCGATGCGAGACCGCGTTCTTTTCTTCTGGCGACATTTCGGCCGCGGAGCGGGACTCGCCTTCTGGTTGGAAGAGCGGGTCATAGCCAAAGCCGTTTTCCCCGCGCGGCTCGCGCAGGAATTGGCCTTCCCAGCGTCCTTCGGCCACATGCTCGGTACCGTCTGGGGTAACGAGCGCACAGACGGAAACGAAGGCTGCAGCGCGGCGTTCATCGGGAACATCGGCCATCTGCGCCAAGACTAGGTCATTATTGGCTTGGTCATTGCCGTGTTGGCCGGACCACCGGGCGGAAAGCACGCCGGGCATGCCGTTGAGCTCCTCGATTGCCAGGCCAGAGTCATCCGCGACGGTGGCAAAGCCGGTAGCGGCTACGCCGGCGCGGGCCTTAATGAGCGCGTTATCGGCAAAGGTGCGGCCATCTTCCACCGGCTCCGGGTAGGACTCCACGGCGGAAAGCGGGCGCAGCTCGACGCCTTCGATACCGGCATCAGACAGGATGCGCTCCAGCTCCGCGAGCTTCTTCGGGTTATTGGACGCGACGAGAATTACCACCCCAGCGCCGCCTTCTGTGCGGCGATGAGCTCGCGGCAGCCCTTCTGGGCTACGTCGAGCATCTCGTTGAGTTCCTCGCGGCCAAAAAGGCCGTGCTCGCCGGTGCCCTGGATTTCTACGAAGTCACCGGATTCCTGCATCACTACGTTGAAGTCAACCTCGGCGCGGGAGTCTTCCTCATAGGGCAAGTCGAGGCAGATTTCGCCATCAATAATGCCTACCGAGACCGCAGCGATGGGATCGAGCAGCGGCTCACCGGGGACTACGCCTTCGGCCTTGAGGTGTGCGATGGCGTCGGCAAGCGCAACATAGGCGCCGGTGATAGAAGCAGTGCGGGTGCCGCCATCGGCCTGGAGGACGTCGCAGTCGAGCTGGATGGTATTCTCCCCCAGCTCTTCCAGGTCCACAGCGGCGCGCAGGGAGCGGCCGACGAGGCGGGAAATCTCATGGGTACGCCCCTTGACCTTGCCCTTCATGGATTCGCGCGGCATGCGATCGTGGGTGGCAGAAGGCAACATGGCGTACTCGGCGGTAAGCCAGCCTTCACCGGAATCGCGCTTAAAACGCGGCACGCCATATTCCACCGATGCGGTGCACATGACGCGGGTATTGCCAAACTCCACCAGCACCGAACCAGCCGGGTTGGTGGTGAAATTGCGGGTAATACGAACGCTGCGTATCTGATCGAGCGCGCGCCCATCGGCACGAGTAAATTCAGTCATGCCGTCCAGCGTATCTTAGAACTCCATCCCCGCGGCGCCGAGGACGATCTCGCCATCAAATTCGGAGCGGGCGGCCTCCAAGGTCGCTTGGGCATCGCCCCAAGGCTGGATGTGGATGAGCACAAGCTTGCCTACACCTGCCTCGCGCGCCACCCTGCCGGCTTCCGCGCCCGACATGTGCATATCCGGGGCCTTATCCTCCGAGGTCTCGCCCCACGCGGCCTCGCAGAGGAAGATATCGGCGCCCCGTGCGGCGTCGACAAGCGTGGGCGTATAAGAAGAATCGCCGGAGTAGGTGATGGTCTGCCCAGTCTTGGTGTGCTCCACGCGCAAAGCATAGGCCTCTACCGGGTGGTTTACCGGGAAGGGAGTGATATACGCATCGTCTACCAGCTGACGCTCGCCCGGCTGCCAGGGGCTAAAGGCAAAGGTATCGGACATGTCATCGATGCCATCGACCTCATCGGACGACAGGCGCCCCAGGTGTGTGGGCGTAGCCTTCGGCCCGAAGCACATATTGCGCGAGGCTGCAGGCGCCGTGGGGTGAAAGCGGCGCCACACCATCAGGGAGGGAAAATCCAGGCAGTGATCGGCATGCAGATGGCTAAAGGCCACGTGCGCATCACAAGGATCCTGCTGCTGTTCCAGCTGCGCCAAGGTACCAGGGCCCATATCGAGGACGATGGACGGCGCATTATCGAAGGACAGCAAGTAGCCGGAGGCGGGATTTTGGGCGGTGGGGACGCTACCGGAGCAGCCTAGGATGGTCAGCTTCATGGGCTCAATAGTTCCATGAAATCACCCCGCGTGCGTACTCAACGTGCAAAACGGGGGAGAAATTATGCCTACTTAAACAATCTGCGGGCCGAGAAAGCGCGTGGCCAGCCGCGCAAAGACCTCCGGATCGCCCGTGGATTCAAAGGTGTGGGCGGGCTGATTATCCGCAGGCGCCAACATATCCATCTCCGTAAGAATCCGCATAACATCCTTAGTGGTCTCTTCTGAGGAGGTCACCAACGAAACATTTTCCCCCATTGCCAATTGGATAATGCCGGTCAAAAGCGGATAGTGCGTACAGCCCAAGACCAGCGTGTCTACCCCCTGGGCCTGCAACGGGGCTAGGTAGCCCTCGGCCACACCGAGAATTTGGCGGCCGGCGGTAATGCCGCGTTCGACAAAGGGAACAAAATCCGGGCAGGCGGTGGCAAAGGCCTGCACCTTGGGGTTGAGCGCGAATAAGTCTTGGTAGGCGCCAGACTTGATGGTGCCCTCAGTGCCGATGACGCCGATTTTTCCATTGCGCGTGGTGGACATGGCGCGGCGCACAGCGGGCCGGATGACCTCCACGATCGGGATATCGTAGCGTTCGCGTGCATCGTGCAGGAAGGCGGCGGTTGCGGTATTGCACGCAATCACCAGCATCTTGCAGCCACGCTCCACGAGCTTATCGGCTACGTCCTGGGAAAAAGCGCGCACCTCGGAGATAGGCCGCGGGCCGTATGGGCTATGGGCGGTATCGCCGGTATAGATGACGGATTCGTGCGGCAGCTGTTCCATCACCGCGCGTGCCACGGTGAGTCCGCCCACGCCGGAATCAAAGATGCCGATGGGAGAGGTTGCGGTAGGCATTAACGCTTCACTGCCTTGACTGGATCATCCGAGGTAATGGTCATGCCGGCGAGGACGCCGCCGATGGCGCCGAAAAGGTGGCCTTGCCAGCTCACGCCTTCATAGACGGGCAGCACACCCGACACCAAGCCGGAGTAGGCGAAGCCGAGCACGATGCCCAGGATGGTCTGAATGAGCGAGCGGTTAAATATGCCGCGCACAATCAGATACGCCAGCCATCCATAGACCAAGCTGGAAGCGCCGATATGGGAGGTGCCGGGGCCACCAAGGAACCAGGTACCGAGGCCGGCCACCAGCGTGGTAATCAGCGTGACCTCCCACCAAGCCTTTCTACCAGATAGGCCGATAAGAAAACAGAAGATGGCGCCAGGCACCGAGTTGGACATCAAGTGCTCAAAATTCGCATGCAGCAGCGGGGCGGTAAAAATCCCCCAAATGCCGTTGAAATCTAACGGGCGGATGCCGTAATTGGATAACTGGCCGCCAAAGAGGAAGGCGTTGACAATGTGGACTGCCCACTCCACGACGAGGAAACCAAAGGCTATGGAAAAGCCGGTGGTGATGCGGCCGCTGCGGGTGTAATTCTTGGAATCGCCGCGATTGACCGGCCCCGAAGGCGCCGGCCGGTAGTTTGATATTCCACCTGAATTCATAATGCGCTATATCTTAGTCCAGCAGATCGCGGTACGCGCTCAAGCCTAGGCCGGATTCGGCGGCGGTAACCGCGTTGGCGATAGCCTCCTCCACGGCATCGGCGGCCGCGGCGCATAACTGGGTGATCACCTGCGTACTGAGTTCAGCTGGGCGTTGCGCAGTGGACAAGGCAAAGATGGTGTCGCCGTCTAGCGGTGAATGGGCAGGTCGCACCGCACGAGCGATGCCATCGTGAGCAGTCATTGCTAAGCGCTGGGCTTGGGCGGTGGTTACGGGGGCGTCGGTAAGCACGGCGCCAATCGTGGTGTTGAGCTTTGCTTCTGCAGGATGCGGCAGGGCGCGGTAGGCGGCCGCATTGACCGGGGTGCGACCCGGCGCGCCGTACAGACGGCCGGACTGCGGATCGATGACCTCGCCCACAGGGTTGGCGACCATCGCGGCGGAAACCTCATACTCACCCACCCGGCGCGAAGCGAAACCAAACCCGCCGCGCAGCTTACCAGCGGTAGCCCCCACGCCGGCTCCCACCGAACCCATGGATTCATCGCTGCCGGCGAACGCGGCGCGAAGCGCCGCCGCGCCCTCTTCCGGCCCGGGGCGAGAAGGCCCGACCAAGAGGTCAAAAATGACGGCTCCGGGAACGATGGGCACGCGCGGACCGGGCTTATCCTCGCCAAAGACAGGGAAGCCAATCCCCTGCTGGGCCAGCTCATTCATCACGCCGTCGGCAGCCGCCAAGCCAAAGGCGGAGCCGCCTGCCAACACCACGGCGTGGACACGTTCGACCGTATTATGCGGCTGCAAAAGGTCTGTTTCGCGGGTGCCAGGGCCGCCGCCGCGCACGTCGACGCTGCCAAGCGCGCCGCCCGGCCCGCAGTAGAGCACCGTGACCCCGGTATCGGCACCGCTATAGTGCCCGATGCTAATGCCGTCTAGCATTAGTCCATCAGCACCTGCAGCAGCGAATCTTGGCAGAAAGCCAACCATTCCACGAGGCTGTCGCGGTCCAACATCAGGTTTTCATCGGAAACGTCGCCTGCCGCAACATAGAGGCGCAAATCATTAAGGCCGGCAACGAAGGCTTGGGCCTCCTGTTCACTAATGGTGACCTCTACCCCGCCGGTGGGGCCAAGGGCCGAACCGATGACCTGAAGGTTTTCTAGCTTGGCGCGCGCAATGTCGTTCTCGTGCAGCGAGCGCAGCAAAGAAGCATCGCCTTCGTATTCCTCGTCGCCGGGCATTTCAAAGTCCGGGAACAGGCGGGCCAGTGAAGGATCTTCTGGGGCTTCCGTAT
The DNA here is from genome assembly GCF_027570035.1 of Corynebacterium curieae. Taxonomy (GTDB): domain Bacteria; phylum Actinomycetota; class Actinomycetes; order Mycobacteriales; family Mycobacteriaceae; genus Corynebacterium; species Corynebacterium curieae. Next base: position 878,947 of record NZ_JAKMUU010000001.1, read on the forward strand.
GCCCAGTAGGCATGTCCAGCATCTCTGCTAGCTCATCCTTGGGTGCGGACTGCGCGCGCCCGATGATCGCCTCGGAGACGGTAGCGGTGAGATCACCTAATACCTCGCGCTCCATTGGCTCAAAGACGGCCGTTATCTTCGGCGCGCGCATGAGGGACTTCTTTTTCTTCCACGGTTGCATATATTTAACCTGCCTGCTGCATCGTTGCCCACAGACCCGCGATCTGGAGCTTTTTCACGTCTGCCTCTATTTTGTCGCGCTCGCCGCTGGAGACGGCGGCCTTGCCCTCAGTATGGACCTGCATCATGAGTTCATTGGCTCGCTTCTTGTCATATCCCAAAACGGTTTGGAATACGTAGGACACGTAGCTCATTAGGTTGACTGGGTCATCCCACACGATGCACATCCACGGGAGGTTCTCACTCGTGGCCACATCTACGTCGAGTTCTTCATCCAATTCGGGCGTAGCCATAGGAGAGCTCATGCGGACTACGGGAAATTGCGCCTTCATGCTTTCTAGCCTAACCACTTTTGGGGATTTATTGTGGGCCAGCCCAATCTAGCTGCGGACAATCTAGTCCCAAAGAATCTAAACCTCTGAAAAACACCTAGTCAGTGGGTATTATCACTCCCGTGAATGACAAAGCTATCCCCAATGATCGCTCCACTGCTCTACTGACGGATAAATACGAGCTCACTATGCTCCAGGCCGCGCTGCGAGACGGCTCGGCAAACCGCCAGGTCACCTGCGAGGTATTCGGCCGCCGTCTGCCCAATGAGCGCCGCTACGGCGTGGTTGCCGGCACCGAGCGGGTCCTGCGTGCGGTGGAGGATTTTCGCTTTTCGGCCAATCAGCTAGCAGAGATGGACTTCCTGGATGACAAAACCAAGGAATACCTGCGCCACTACCGCTTTTCTGGGCAAATTGACGGCTACCGCGAGGGCGAGCTGTATTTCCCTAACTCCCCTATCCTGACGGTGCGCGGCACTTTTGGAGAATGCCTAGTCCTTGAGACCGTCATTTTGTCCATCATGAATGCCGATTCCGCGGTGGCCTCGGCCGCCTCCCGCATGGTCACGGCTGCCGATGGCCGCCCGATTATCGAGATGGGCTCGCGCCGCACCCACGAGTATGCGGCGGTAACCTCCGCCCGCGCGGCCTACCTGGCCGGCTTCGATGCCACCTCCAATCTGGAGGCGGGCTACTGCTACGGCATTCCGGTCTCCGGCACTGCCGCCCACTCCTGGACCTTGGCGCATACCAACCCGGATGGTACCCCGAACGAAGAAGCCGCCTTCCGCTCCCAGATCGACACCCTTGGCGTAGACACCACGCTGTTGGTTGATACCTATGACATCACCAAGGGCGTCGAGACCGCAGTGAAGGTAGGTGGCCCGAAGCTCGGCGGCGTTCGCATCGATTCCGGTGACTTGGGTGCGGTCACCCGCCGAGTGCGCAAGAAGCTGGATGATTTGGGCAATCACAACACCAATATCGTGGTCTCCTCCGACCTCGACGAGTTCGCCATCGCTGGCCTGCGCGGCGATCCGGTAGACGCCTACGGCGTCGGCACGTCCGTAGTAACCGGCTCCGGTGCGCCCACCGCCGGCATGGTCTACAAGGTCGTAGAGGTAGACGGCATCCCGGTGGCAAAGCGCTCTTCCTCCAAGCAATCCGTCGGCGGTGCCAAGCGTGCGCTGCGCACCTACCGTTCCTCGGGCGTGGCGGTAGAAGAGATCGTCTACCCCTTTGAGGCAGCAGCGCCGGATACCGGCCAGCTCGATACCCGCGAGATGACCATTCCGCTCATGCGCGATGGCCACATCGTCGACGGACTGCCGGATCTGCATGCCTCCCGCGAGTATTTAGCTAAGGCCCGCAAGACCCTGCCATGGGAAGGCCTAGCGCTCTCCCGCGATGAAGCGGCCGTGCCTACGCGGATGGTGGGCTTTAAAAAGTAGGCCGCTAGACTGTGTGGGGTGAGTGAGCACGCAGATGAGCCCTTAAACCTCGACACGGAAACGCTGCTGGGCAAGGCCGTTGACGCGCTGGGCGGCAGCCGGCGCGAAGGCCAGGTGCGCATGGCCACGGCCGTCTCAGCCGCGCTCGACAAGGAGCGCCACCTGGCAGTGCAGGCCGGTACCGGTACCGGTAAATCCCTGGCCTACTTGGTCCCGGCTATCCGGCATGCGATGAACTCGGGGTCCACCGTCATCGTCTCCACCGCGACGTTAGCCTTGCAGCGCCAGCTGGTGGAGCGCGATCTGCCGCGGCTTACTGAGGCGCTCGCCCCTGTCATGGAGCGTACGCCCACCTTCGCCATCATGAAGGGCCGCAATAACTACCTGTGCATGAATAAGATTGCGGCTACCCCGGATGACCCGGAAGCTCTTATCGACGAATCCGAGATCTCCCACCGCGGCAAAGCCGTGCGCCGTATCCACGAGTGGGCGCAGGAAACCGACACCGGCGACCGCGATGATCTAGAGCCGGGCGTGCCGGACTTGGTGTGGCGGGCGGTATCGGTAACCTCCAACGAGTGCTTGGGCGCGTCGCGCTGCCCGCACGGGCCGGATTGCTTTGCAGAAGAGGCTCGCAGGGCGGCTGCCGACGTTGACATCGTGGTCACCAACCACGCAATGCTCGCCATCGACGCGGTTTCTGAGGCAAATATCTTGCCGGAACACGACGTCGCCATTATCGATGAGGCCCACGAGCTCGACGGCCGCATCACCTCTGTATCTACCGCGGAGATTACTACCCGCGCTATCAAGATGGCCGCCAACCGCGCGAAGTCGCTGGGTAATGCCGGCAGCCTCTCGGACTTGGCCGAGGAATTCGATGACCTGATGAAAATCCAAGAGCCAGGCCGTTGGACCGACTTAGATGAAACCTCACAGGGCCACCTGCGCGCGCTTGCCGACGAATTCCTGCGCGTTAAGTCCCTCATTTCTCGCGCGCCAGAGGGCGAAGCCACCGACGACCCGGAGAAAAACGCCGAACGCCAAAACTTGAGCAACCACCTCTCTGACCTAGCGCAGGCCGTGGCGCGCATGCTGGAGGTTTTTGCCACCGATGACCCGGCCAAGCAAGACGACGTCGTCTGGCTCGAGCGCGATCCGCGCAGCGACGCCGAGACCCTCGCCGTGGCGCCCCTCTCCATCGCCCACATGCTGCGCGAGAACCTCTTTGGGGAGCAGACGGTGGTGCTGACCTCAGCCACCCTCGCCCTCGGCGGCCGCTTCGATGCCATGGCTGCCCAGTGGGGCATGCCGAGTGGTACCTATGACACCTTGGACGCGGGCACGCCTTTCGACCCAGCCAAATCCGGCATCCTGTACACCGCCAAACACCTGCCCGCGCCGGGCCGCGATGGCCTGCCCAAAGAAACCATCGATGAGATCTACGAGCTCATTATGGCCGCCGGCGGGCGCACGCTTGGCCTGTTTTCCTCTCGCCGCGCCGCGGAAGAGGCGGCCACCGCCCTCAAGCCGCGCATCCCCTTTGACCTCTTCGTGCAAGGCGAGGATTCCATCGGCGCGCTGGTAGAGAAATTCTCCCAGAAGGAAAACTCCTGTCTCTTCGGCACGCTTACCCTGTGGCAGGGCGTGGACGTGCCGGGGCCGGCGTGCTCGCTGGTCATCATCGACCGCATTCCGTTCCCCCGGCCGGACGATCCCCTGATGCAGGCGCGCGCCCAAGCGGCCGATGCTGCGGGCCGCTCGGGGTTCATGGAGGTTTCCGCCAACCACGCCGCCTTGCTCATGGCACAGGGCGCAGGCCGCCTCCTGCGCCACGTGACCGACCGCGGCGTGGTGGCCGTGCTCGATAACCGCTTAGAATATAAGCGCTACGGCAGCTTCCTCAAGGCCTCCATGCCGCGCTTTTGGCAAACCACCGACGCGGATACGGTGCGCGGCGCGCTTAAGCGATTGGTCGCCGCAGGGCGCACACGGTAGCCGAGTCCGGCGCAATCTCCGTGAACCCGGCGTCCACGATCACCACGGCGCCGTCCTGCGCACAGGCGGTGCGAAAATCTTCGCCGGACACCTCGCGCACCGACAGCTCAAAACCGGTATCGGCCCAGGCACGGGCCTCGTCCACCGACATCGCCGCGGCGAGCATCATCGAACCGTGGCCCACCTCTGCCGCGGCCTTGCCCGCAGACATGTTGAGGCTGCGGTCGACGTAGATAACGGGGGCATCGCCAAGCGGGGCTCCCGGCTCATCATAGGCAAGGTCGGTGTGACCGATTTGCAGCTTGGCAATGAGCGGATCCACCTCGCCCACTGCCGAGGGTGCGAAGGCACGGGCGCGGTCCGCAATAGTCACGCCAGGCAGGCTCTGCACATCGCGCCAGGCCTTATTGCGCGAACGGCGGGCAATCTTGCGGATGCGGTGGCCGTACCACTGGCCCAGCGCTTGGGCGAAGGCACCGTCTTCGCCCGCGCGCTCATCGAGGCACACTGCCACTACGGCGCGAGCGGCCGCCTCTAGCACCTCCGTGCGGGCCGGCGGCTCCTGCTTGGGCAGGTTAAGCGCAATCTGCATGGCTTGGATGGTGGCGGGCTCATCCGGGTTCTCTGGGTCATCACGCCAGGAGCGCGAATCACATGCCTCCACCAACCGCTGGTGGGCGGTCTCAAAGTTATCCACGAATAACCTCCTCGGCCGGAATTCCCAAGATTTGCAGTACCTCATCCAGCCGCCGGTGATTCACCGAGGTATCCGCCACTTCTTGCAGCGCCGGCTTTGCGTTAAAGGCAATGCCCAGCCCAGCAGCGGTAATCATATCGATGTCATTGGCGCCATCGCCCACGGCGACCGTCTGCCGCATGCCTACCCCGGAATCCGCGGCGAACTCCCGCAGGAATTCCTCCTTGGCCTTGCGGTCAACCACCTTGCCGGTTACCCGGCCGGTGAGCTTGCCGTCGGCGATTTCCAAGGTATTTGCGCGGACGTAGTCCAGCTCCATCTCTGCGGCGAGGCCCTCTAGAACTTGGATGAACCCGCCGGAGACCACAGCGGTGCGGTAGCCAATATGGTTCAAAGTGGCGATGGTTTCGCGGGCGCCAGGAGTCAATTGAATATCGCGGGCCACCTCATCGATGATGGCGGCATCCAACCCGGCCAGCACCGCGACGCGCTCGCGCAGGGACTCCTCAAAGTCCAATTCACCGCGCATTGCCCGGGCCGTCACTGCGGCAACCTCTTCCTCTTTGCCAGCATGGGCGGCCAGCATCTCGATGACCTCGCCTTGAATGAGGGTGCTATCGCAGTCGAAGCACACCAAACGCTTAGAACGCCGGCCGAGGCCCGCGCGCTCAATGGCAATATCGATTCCAATCTGCTTTGCTAGCTCCGCTAATGCCTGACGCACGGGCGCCGCTGGGCCGTCCAGAGTCAAAAAGAGCTCCAGCCCAGTCAACGGGGAGGTAGAAAGGCCACGGATGCGATCAATATTGGCATCAAAATTGGCCAATACGCGTGCCACTTCCTCTACGTGATGAGCCGTTACTTCGGCACCCATGAGACCCACCACATGCGTCGAGCGAGCACGTGCGGCAGATTCTTCCTCCCTCAAGTTCACGGAGACCTGCTGGCCATAAATGCTCAAGGTATTGCGCAGTCCCTGCTCGATCTGCTCGGCCCGCGCCTCGGGGATTCGGGTATGGGCGGCGAGGGTGATGCGGCCGGAAAAGATGGCCTGTTCGACGTCGACAAGCGTGGCGTTATAGGACGCCAGCACGCGGAAGAAGGCCGCCGAAACCCCAGGCTTGTCCGGCCCACTGGTGGTAATGACTGCGTTGGTATCAGCTTGAGTACTCACGCCGCCCATTATCGCACGCGGTCAAGTGAGATACGCCAAAGCCGCCCCCACGGCCCGAAATGGGCTGGGAGGCGGCTTAAGTCAGGAGTGCTTTAGCGAGTTAATTCGCTTTAGTGGCTACCCACGTGTGCTTCCTCGCGCATGCGCTGAACCATGTGCGGGTAGTGCAGCTCGAACGCTGGGCGCTCGGAGCGGATGCGCGGCAGGGACACGAAGTTGTGGCGTGGCGGCGGGCAGGAGGTTGCCCACTCGAGGGAGTTGCCGTAGCCCCATGGGTCATCCACGGTAACAATCTCGCCATAGCGCCAAGACTTGAAGACGTTCCAAATCAGCGGGATAACGGAAGCGCCCAAGACGAAGGAGAAGATGGTGGAAATCTGGTTGAAGACCGTGAAGCCATCGGACTCTAGGTAGTCAGCGTAGCGACGCGGCATACCCATGTTGCCTACCCAGTGCTGAACCAAGAAGGTGCCGTGGAAGCCGATGAAGGTCAGCCAGAAGTGAATCTTGCCCAGACGCTCATCCAGCATGCGGCCGGTCATCTTCGGGAACCAGAAGTACAGGCCAGCGAATGCGGAGAACACAACCGTACCGAACAGGGTGTAGTGGAAGTGCGCAATCAGGAAGTAGGACTCAGCCAAGTGGAAGTCCAGTGCCGGGGATGCCAGCATAACGCCGGTCATGCCGCCGAAGAGGAAGGTTGCCATGAAGCCCATAGCGAAGATCATCGGGGTGTCCCAGGTAATGTGGCCCTTCCACATGGTGCCGACCCAGTTGAAGAACTTAACGCCGGTAGGCACTGCAATCAGGAACGTCATGAAGGAGAAGAACGGCAGCAGGATAGCGCCGGTGACGAACATGTGGTGTGCCCACACAGCCATGGATAGGGCACCGATGGCCAACAGTGCGAAAACCAAGCCGATGTAGCCGAATACCGGCTTACGAGCGAATACCGGCACAACCTCAGAAACAACGCCGAAGAACGGCAGCGCCAAGACGTAGACCTCAGGGTGGCCGAAGAACCAGAACAGGTGCTGCCACAGGATGCCGCCACCATTAGCGGAATCGTAGATGTGGCCGCCCAGCTTGCGGTCATACAGCACGCCCAGTGCGGCAGCGGTCAGCAGCGGGAAAATCATCAGCACGATGGCGGATGCAGTGAATACTGCCCAGCTGAAGACCGGCAGGCGGAACATGGTCATGCCCGGTGCGCGCAGGGTCAAAATGGTGGTGATCATGTTGATAGCGGAGGCAATGGTGCCCACGCCGGTAGCGCCCACGCCAACGATCCACATATCCGCACCAATGCCCGGGGTGTGGATACCATCAGCCAGCGGCATGTACATGGTCCAACCGAAGTCGGCCGCGCCACCAGGGGTGACGAAGCCAAGCAGCATCACGATGCCGCCCAGCAGGGTAACCCAGAAGCCGAAAGCGTTTAGACGCGGGAAGGCCACGTCCGGTGCACCAATCTGCAGCGGCAGAATATAGTTACCAAAGCCCCACACGACTGGGGTAGCAAAGAGCAGCAGCATCACAGTGCCGTGCATGGTAAACAGCTGGTTGAACTGCTCGTTGGACAAGAACTGGAGACCCGGGGTGAACAGCTCCGCGCGGATCAACAGTGCCATAAAGCCACCGAGGAAGAAGAAGCTGAAGGACATGATCAAGTACATGATGCCCAGCTGCTTGTGGTCGGTGGTGGTTAGAAATACCCAAGCCTTTGAACCGGTCTTCGCGTTGCCGGTTGGCTCTGGACGTGTGGGGGCGACGTAATCGTCGACCCGTGGCGCCACAGCGGTCATAAAATCCTCCTGAATAACAAAGTGTCTGTGAACAGAGTCCACCTACACCTAGGTTTACTCGCCTTATATTAGGCCATTTTCCCCTGTTCTTTCCAGCTTGCCCCAATACTGGACCACTTAGCCTCCCCTGCGCGCTAACCTCATCTGTCACATACCCCCTGCACGTAGCGCAGCCACTATTTCCGACGAAATTTTTCGACCCAAAATTTACGTGCTATATGTCACACTAAACCCGCATTGTGCACCCCAAAAACGCGAAAACACACCCCCGCTCGTTATCAACCTTTCGGTTGAGTTTGAGCAGAAGGTGTGCCGCTAGACCACGCTGATCAGCGGGAATGCTTAGAAATCCCAGTCGTCATCCGTAGTGTCCTCGGCCTTGCCAATGACATAGGAAGAACCGGATCCGGAGAAGAAGTCATGGTTCTCATCCGCATTCGGCGACAACGAGGACAAGATAGCCGGGGAAACACGCGTCTCATCGGCTGGGAAGAGGCCTTCAAAGCCTAGGTTATTCAGCGCCTTATTCGCGTTATAGCGCAGGAAGCGCTTGACGTCCTCAGTCCACCCAAGTTCGTCATAGAGGTCCTCAGTGTAGTCAATCTCGTTGTCATAAAGATCGTAGACCAAGTCGAAGGTGTATTCCTTCAGCTCCGCCTGGCGTTCTTCATCTAGCTGCTTATATGCCTGCTGGAACTTATAGCCGATGTAGTAGCCATGCACCGCCTCATCGCGAATGATGAGACGAATGATATCGGCAGTATTGGTCAGCTTTGCGCGAGACGAGAAGTACATCGGCAGGTAGAAGCCGGAATAGAACAAGAAGGACTCCAGCAGCGTGGAGGCCACCTTCTTCTTCAGCGGATCCTCACCCTTGTAGTAGGACAAGATGATCTTGGCCTTCTTCTGCAGGTTCTCGTTTTCTTCAGACCAGCGGAAGGCATCATTGATCATCGGCGTGGACGCCAGAGTCATGAAGATATTGGAATAGGACTTGGCATGCACGGACTCCATGAAGGCGATATTGGTATACACCGCTTCTTCGTGCAGGGTCTGGGAATCCGGCAGGAGGGAAATCGCGCCGACGGTGCCTTGGATGGTATCCAGCAGGGTCAGGCCGGTAAAGACCCGCATGGTGGTTTCCTTTTCCTGCTCCGTCAGCGTCTTCCAGCTGGGAAGGTCATTGGAGACTGGTACCTTTTCCGGCAACCAGAAATTGCCGGTGAGACGGTCCCACACTTCAAGGTCCTTTTCATCCGGGATGCTATTCCAGTTAATGGCTTCAACTGGCTTTTCATGACTAGAAAGATAGTCATCGTACTCGTGCGACACGCGGCGTCACTCCAATACTAAAAACGGACAAATTCAGGTCTCCAGCATACCCAATTTGGCCCACCTTTAATCCATTGTGCCGTATACCTCACGCCTATACTGATCCCATCTGCACCGGAAGGAAAAGCAGTGCCAGAAGAAAGGATTTCCATGAGCGCGACCCCTCCCCTACTGGGCTCCGTGGTTGATAGGCTCGGCGCCGAAATCGTGTGCGGAGACATCGCGGAGGGCGAGCGGTTCCGATTGGGGGACATCGAAAAGCGCTTTGGCATCTCCCGCACCGTAGCCCGCGAGGCGATGCGCACCCTAGAGCACCTAGGCATGGTCACCTCTGGGCGTCGAGTGGGCATCACGGTGCTGCCCATGGAGAAGTGGGCGGTTTATGACCCAGCTATCATCGGTTGGCGTTTAGCCAGCGATAAAACCCGCGGACAGCAAGTTGCCCGCCTCAACGAGCTGCGGCTAGGCATCGAACCAGTGGCGGCTCGACTTGCCGCGCGCAATGCCAGTGCCCAACAGCGCTCGGAATTGCTCTGCCTTGCTGCTCGGCTGGCAGAGCTAGAGACTACCCCTTCTCCCCGCGTGGGAGAGGAATTGGAAACCGATTTGCACTTCCACACTTTGATCTTGCGCGCCTCTGGCAATGAGATGCTGGCCGCGCTCGCCCCTTCCTTGGTAGCCATGCTCAAGGGAAAATCCGTCTTTGGTTCTCGCAAGCGCAATCCCATCGGCGGCACGACGCAGCTGCACATGGAGTTGGCGCGCGCCATTGATGCCGGGCTTGCCGACGCCGCCGAAACCGCCTCCCGCACCATCCTCGACCGCACTAGGGCCGAAAACGGCTAAACGCCTCGATGCACGTCCTTCCCCGCGACGTGCATCGAGGCGCCCTAGCTACGGTTTAAAGCATGCAGGATACGCAGCCCTCGACCTCAGTGCCTTCCAGCGCCATCTGGCGCAAGCGGATGTAGTACAAGGTCTTAATGCCCTTGCGCCACGCATAAATCTGTGCGCGGTTGACCTCGCGGGTGGTCGCGGTGTCCTTAAAGAAGAGCGTGAGCGATAGACCCTGGTCCACGTATTTGGTAGCTACGGCGTAGGTATCAACAATCTTCTCGTAGCCGATCTCGTAGGCGTCCTTGAAGTACTCCAGGTTCTCGTTATCCATATGCGGCGCCGGGTAGTAGACGCGGCCGATCTTGCCTTCCTTGCGGATCTCAATCTTGGAGGCAATTGGGTGGATGGACGAGGTGGAGTTATTGATATAAGAAATCGAGCCCGTCGGTGGCACCGCCTGCAGGTTGCGGTTGTACAGGCCATACTTGGCCACGTCCTGTTTCAGATCCTCCCAATCTTGGGCGGACGGGGTGTGGATCGAAGAGGCGTCGAAAAGCGCCTGCACCTTCTTGGTCTTCGGCTTAAACTCTTCCGGATCGTAGCGGTCAAAGAATTCGCCCGAGGCATACTCGGACTGCGGGAATTCCTTGAAGTACTCCCCGCGCTCACGGGCAATCTTATTGGAAGCACGCAGCGCCGCATACAAAATTGCGGCAAAGTAAGCATTGGTAAAGTCCAAGCCCTCTTCCGAGCCGTACTCGATGTGCTCGCGGCCCAAATAACCATGCAGGTTCATCTGTCCCAAGCCGATGGCATGTGACTCATCATTGCCGCGGCGCACAGACGGTACGGAATCGATGGAGGTCTTATCCGCCACGGCGGTCAGGCCACGGATGGCCGTTTCCACCGTATTGGCAAAGTCCGGCGAATCCATGGTCATCGCAATATTCAGCGAGCCCAAGTTGCAAGAAATATCGCTGCCCAGCTCCTCGTAGGTCAGGTCCGCATTGAACTCGGATGGGGAGTTGACCTGCAAGATCTCCGAGCACAGGTTAGACATATTGATCCACGAGGTCTTTACCGGGTTGGCGCGATTCACGGTGTCCTCGAACATGATGTACGGGTAGCCGGATTCGAACTGCAGCTCTGCCACGGTTTGGAAGAAGTGACGGGCGTTGATCTTCTTTTTACGGATGCGTGGGTCTTCCACCATCTCTTCGTAGTGCTCGGTCACGGAGATGTCACCGAAAGCCTTGCCATAGACCCGCTCGACGTCGTACGGCGAGAAGAGGTACATATCGTCATTGCGCTTAGCCAGCTCGAAGGTAATATCCGGCACGACGATACCCAGCGAGAGGGTCTTAATGCGGATCTTTTCATCCGCATTCTCGCGCTTGGTATCTAGGAAGTTCATGATGTCCGGGTGGTGCGCGTTGAGGTAGACCGCACCGGCACCCTGGCGGGCGCCGAGCTGGTTAGCGTAGGAGAAAGAATCCTCCAAGAGCTTCATCACCGGAATAACGCCGGAGGACTGATTCTCAATGTGCTTAATCGGCGCACCGGACTCGCGGATATTAGACAGCAACAGCGCTACGCCGCCGCCGCGCTTGGATAGCTGCAATGCGGAGTTGATGGAGCGGCCGATGGACTCCATATTGTCCTCTATGCGCAGCAAGAAGCAGGAAACGAGCTCGCCGCGCTGGGCCTTGCCAGCATTGAGGAAGGTCGGGGTAGCCGGCTGGAAACGGCCGGTCATAATCTCATCGACAAGGTGCTCTGCGAGGCCGGTATCGCCATCCGCCAAAAATAGAGCCGTCATGGAGACCCGGTCTTCAAAACGCTCCAAGTAGCGGCGGCCATCAAAGGTCTTCAGCGTGTAGCTCGTGTAGTACTTATACGCGCCCAGGAAGGACTTGAAACGGAATTTATAGGCGTAGGCCCGCTTGAACAATTCCTTGATGAAGGAGAAATCGTACTGCTCAATGACCTGTGGGTCGTAATACTTGTTATTGATCAGGTAGTCGATCTTTTCTTCCAGATCGTGGAAGTAGACCGTGTTCTGGTTTACGTGCTGCAGGAAGAATTGGTTAGCGGCCTCGCGGTCTTTATCGAACTGAATCTTGCCATTTGCATCGTAGAGATTCAGCATCGCGTTCAGAGCGTGGTAATCCAACTGCTCCTCTGGCTTTACTGGCTCGGCGACGGTCTTCCCCAATTGCGTACTCACAGCTGACAAGGCCTTTCTTAAAAATCAGGATCTGTATTGAAGTCGCAGAAGGCGCTAGGCGGCAGCTTCGAGCCTGAGCTCGGCTGCGTTGGCCAATAAGCCTTCACGACAAATTTTTATATCGTCTTCGTTTCCCAGCAACTCGAAACGATAAACATAGGGCACCTTGCATTTGGCACTGATGACATCACCAGCTTTGCCAAAATCGGCACCGAAATTGCTATTACCACCAGAAATTACCGCGCGAATGAGGCTGCGGTTGTGCTCATCATTGAGGAACTTAATAACCTGCTTGGGCACGGGCCGGGAGTTTTGGTGGCTGATGGAAGCGCCCCCGCCATAGGTGGGGCACACCAAGACATAGGGTTCGTTTACTTGCAGTGGCTCTTCCGTGCGGCGCAGCGGGATGCGCGCACTGGGAAAGCCCAGTTTCTGCACGAACCGGTGCGTATTTTCCGTCGCGGAGGAAAAATACACGACCAACATGGCTACTGGCCTCCCTTACCCCTTAAGCGGATGCCGCTACGGAAGCCAAGCCCTTGATGCGGTCAGGGCGGAAACCGGACCAGTGCTCGCCATTAGCTTCAACTACTGGTGCCTGAACGTAGCCCAATGCCATGACATAGTCACGGGCTTCATCATCAACAGAAATATCAACCAAATTGTAATCGAGACCGGCGCGGTCGAGGGCCTTCTTGGTGGCGTTGCACTGAACACAAGCTGGCTTGGTGTAAACGGTGATAGACATATAGATCCTTTAAAGCTCCTTCATCGAGAATTCGTTAGAGCGGGGTGCAACGCGCGACGAAAATTCCGCCTAACCGGGCGCTTCCTGCGCCGCTCTGAACAACACCAACGACACTATACTTTGGGGGAAATGCCCGCAACCAACACAACATGTAGTAGTTACAGGCATGGTATTCCCAGGATGAGACACCCCCAGGCCCCACATGTTGACCACACCCAAGGACAGCCATGAAACTACACCAATGAGATTCCTGCAGGTTTACCTGGAGTTCACCATTTTGTGTGTCAAAGTTCACATTTCGCACCCGGTCCAGAACTTTAAGAGTTGATCACCAACGACTCCCCGGAAGCGCAGGTCGCAGGATCCGGCCCCTGCCCCGGGGCGCGCTTCAAACCGAAAATCGCCTGGCTCAACGCCGCCTTGTCGGCCGGCAACCTATCGTGCCGAGGAGCCACGCCGCAGACCTCGCCAAGGTCAAGGTTGACCACATCGGCGCCGTCGACAGCCACGAGCCGGGACGAACTATTCGGGGTCACCGTCTTATCTGCCGGCGAGTAAATGGAGGTATAGCTCACGCCAGGAGCGGTGTCCGGCAAGGCGTTAAGCCGCTGCATAAACTCCGAGCCCACCACCTGCTGTATGCCTGCCGTGCTAGCAAGGAATGCGGCAAGACGGGGCGCGGTGCCGATGAACTTGGAGAGGCCCTCACCTTGCCCATTAAGTGTGGTGCCATGGAAGTTACCACCCAAGGCAACAGCCCGTGCCACATGCTGAGCTCCACCGTGCATCTGGGTATAGGTCTTGATGTGGGTACCTCCTTGCGAGTGCCCCACCAGGTCCACCTTTTCCGCGCCGGTTACCGCGCGGACATAGTCCACCTGTTCTGCGATCTCATTGGCGGCAACATCTAAGTCCGCAATGGCCTTAGTGGAAGGAGAGGCATTCTGCAGGGAAACGTCCTCCGCCCCATAGTCAAAGGCCCAGACACACGCACCCTCTTCCTGAAGGAGTGGTATCAAGTCTTTCCACACGCCGGCATTGTTATAGGTGCCGTGTAGAAGCACCACAGGCTCGGCAATCTCACCAGAAGGAACGCAGGATTGGTCATTGATACCAAAGGACGCCGGAACCGAGGATTCCCACTGTGGTTCGCCTGCATGAGCAACTGGGATAGAAAATCCTAGGGCGGCAGCAACAAGTGCAGTCACAATTCGCTTAGACACTTTTTCTTCTTTCTTACGGCATTGACAGATAATATAATTATATTCATATATTAAGATTGTCGCTTACCTAAGCTTAGAAATTATTATATTTGTGCCAAAACTCACGCACTTGTGCATAAAAAATCCGCCCCGCCCGGAAACCGGGGAGGCGGATGGAATAGCGCTTCAATTAGCCCTGACGAGCCTTGAAACGGGGATCCTTCTTGTTGATCACGAAGACCTTACCGTGGCGGCGAATAACCTGGGCGCCCGGCTTCTTCTTCAGCGACCGAAGGGACTTACGGACCTTCATCGGGCGCTCCTTTCGTTATGCGCAATCTACATGCGGTTGAATAAGTAAAGCACGGACTGGGAATCCCCAGCCATGACACGAGGAAAAATGTTACCTCACACGGCCGTCAATACCAAAACACTAAGGCTCAACAGCTGCGGACTCGCGCCCAAAGCGCGACTTCATCTCCTCGCCTACCTCATCCAGGCTACGTCCCATAGTCTCTGGAACCAAAACCTTGGTGTAGCCGATGGCGATGAGACCAAAGACTCCAAAGACGATAAACGCCACTGGGCCGGTCAGCCACTCCACCAATGGCAGGAAGTACTGTGCCACAGCCCAGTTGGTAGCCCATAGCGAGAGCCCCGCAATGCCCATACCTAGGCCTCGCACCTGCAGCGGCACCAGCTCGGAGATGAGCAGCCACGTGGTGGGTGAGACCGCCGCCTGTTGGAAGGCGATAAATAGCGCCATAAATACCAACGAGACCATCGCCATGGCAGTGGAGTCCTGCGCGTGGGAATAGGCAAAGGAGAGGATAAAGAGCGAGACCACGTTGCCGGTCAGGCCGATCAGCAACAAACGCTTGCGCCCGATGCGGTCCACAACCTTCAGCCCCACCCAGCAGGCCAGCACGGAAACTGCGCCAATGACGATGGAGGTATAGACCGAATTGGCCGTAGAAATCCCCACCTGGTTCATCATGGTCGGTGCAAAATACACGATTGCATTGACGCCGGTAATCTGCTGCGTCAGGCCCATCAGCATGGCAAGTAGCACCGTAATTTGCATCCACCGATTAGCTTTCAGGGCCTTCCACTCAGATCCGCTGGACTTTCGCGCGGTCTCCTGCGAGGTCAGCTCCGAGATATCCATCCCGGCGCGCCCGGCAATCTCCTGGGCGCGGGGCATGCGCCCGTTGGTTGCCAGCCATACTGGCGTCTCTGGCAGGAAAGCCATTCCGAGAGCCAACGCTAGGCCCGGCACGGCGGCTAGGCCCAGCATCCACTCCCAGCTGCCGGTAGAGGCCAGAGCAGAGTTGACCAGATAAGCCATCAACTGGCCCACCACAATTGCGAGGGTATTGAGCGAGACCATGCGCCCGCGCACCTTTGCGGGCACTATCTCCGCGATGTACATGGGGGACACGATGGAGACTGCACCCACGGCAAAGCCCAAGAAGGTACGCGCGGTGGCCAACATCCCCACTGAACCGGACAGGGCACACCAGATGGAGCCCACCACGAAAATAATGCCGCCTGCAATCAGCGTGAAGCGGCGCCCATACCTATCGGCGATGCGCCCAGCCGTCAGCGCACCAACGGTCGCGCCCACCAGCAGCATCGAGGTCACCCAGCCTTCCTGGTGGGCGCTCATATCGAATGCAGGGCTAATAAAAAGCAAGGCACCGGACATCACTCCGGTGTCGTATCCAAATAGCAGCCCGCCTAGGGCCGCTATGCCAGCTACTACCTTGACATAACCTTCCTTATTCACAGCACAATATTGTGTCAGGCGGCTACCATGAACGTCATGTCGAATGATGCCGAAAACTTGCAGCAAACCATCATAAAAGCCCTGGGTGTGCGCCCCTTTATCGATCCAGAAGCCGAAGTGCGACGCCGCGTGGATTTCCTTGTTGATTACCTGCGCACCACCGGCGCTAAAGGCTACGTGCTGGGTATCTCTGGCGGCCAAGATTCCACCTTGGCGGGAAAGCTTGCGCAGCTGGCGGTGGAGCGCGTCGACGGCGCGGAGTTTTGGGCCGTGCGCTTACCCCACGGCGTGCAGGCCGATGAGGACGATGCCCAGATTGCCTTGGATTTCATCCAGCCCGATCACCGCCCCACCGTCGATATCAAGCCGGCCACCTTGGCCCTCAACGAACAGGTGGCGGATGCGCTGCAGCTTGCCGACGTCACCGATTTCAACCGCGGCAATACCAAAGCGCGCCTGCGCATGACCACCCAATACGCCATCGCCGGCGAGGTCGGCGCGCTAGTAATCGGCACTGATCATGCGGCAGAGAACGTTACCGCCTTCTTTACCAAGTGGGGCGATGGCGCGGCAGACCTACTCCCCCTAGCCGGGCTCAATAAGCGCCAAGGTGCCGCCCTCCTAGAGCACCTCGGTGCCCCGCGCTCTACCTGGGAGAAGGTCCCCACCGCGGACTTGGAGGACGATAAGCCACAGCTGCCGGACGAAGAGGCTCTCGGCGTCACCTACGCCCACATCGATGACTATCTGGAGGGCAAGGCGGTTCCCGACGCCGCCCGCGAGCGCATCGAAACCTTATGGCACCGCGGTGCTCACAAGCGCATCATGCCGCAGGGACCGAACCTTTAGCCCAGGGCCTCCAAGGTAGCGGCCGCCGCGCGCTCCAGCGGTCGGTTATAGCTGGCACCGTGCGTAAGCGCATGCACCGCCAACGGGTGTAGCTGGTGCATGGGAATCCACTTCTCAATGTCCTTCGGCGCACCATAACCCTGAAAGATTTCCTCGAGGTATGGCGCCCCGAAAAGCGCCAACATTCCCAAATCCGTATGCGGGTGCCCACCATGGGCGGCAGGGTCAATCATGATGCCGCCGTCGGACCCAAAAAGCAGGTTGCCCGCCCACAGATCACCGTGGATGCGAGCCGGTGTCACATCCCAACTGCGCGCGGCGATGGCGTCGCAGGCACGCCTTACCAAGTCCAGCTGCGCCGCACTTATCCCCGCCAGTTCCGCGAAGGGCAGCACGCGCTGGTTAACGTAGAACTCGCCCCAATTATCCGTCGGGATGCAGTCTTGCTCGATGCTGCCGATGAAGTTCTTTCCCTCCCAACCGGTAGGAGGCGCGCCAAACGCCTCAGCTCCGGCGCGGTGCATGCGCGCCAGCTCCGCACCAAACTTGCGGGCCGCCTCCGGCGTGGGCATGACCTCGTCCACGCGCTCGGTAACTATTTCCTGTTCGTCGGCGCTTACGACATTGACTACCGCGTCGGTGGCTTCCCCGAGCCACCGCAATCCAGCCGCCTCGGCTCCTGCTTGATCCGTGTCGCGTACTCGCTTTGAAAAAGTCTGCATGCCGCCCAGCCTAATCAAGCAAGGAAATTCTTAAAGCGCCGCGCAGTCCCTCGTGGGCAGGGCCATCATAAAGAGCAACGCGATTCCACCAAACACGGGAATGAACCCGATCAGGCATAACAACCCCGTCCGCCCGGAATCGTGCAGCCGCCGGCACATCAAGGAAACGACTGGAATTACCAGTACCGCCTCTGCAATAGTCTCAATATCCACGCCAAAGTGCCGGTCAATAATGCCAATTGACACAGAAATCAGCACGAGGAAGCCAAAGACCCACCAAAACTCACTCATGGACGCCCGGCCACGAAAGTTGAAGTATTTCGCGAAGAACCTGCCCACCGCCTGCACAGGAGACGCCCCATAAAGCGCTTCGCGTGTAAAGAACCCTGTGGCTTCATCAGTCATTCTGCGCGCGAGACCCTTCGACGTTGACTGCATATACTCGGCTGCGAACCATGCTACCCACTTCCTATAAAGGAGGAGCAATGCAACCAGACGTCATCATTATCGGCGGTGGCTTTGCCGGCACCGCTGCGGCCATCACGTTAGCCCGCGCCAACCGCAATGTTCAGGTTATCGATTCCGGTGCTCCCCGCAATCGTTTCAGCGAACATTCCCATGGCATCCTTGGCCTCGACGGCGCGGCCCCTACCGAACTGCTCCAGCGCGGTCACGCGGAGGTGAAGAAATTCGGCGGTGCCATTTCCCACGGCTCGGTGGATAAACTCACCCGCACTTCCGAGCACGGGCCTTGGCAGGTAAAACTTGCCGGCGGCGAGGTTCTCGAGTCCCGCCACGTTCTCGTCGCTACAGGGCTCAAAGATAAGCTTCCCGCGGTCCCTGGACTCAACGACTTGTGGGGCACACGGGTCTTTCACTGCCCGTACTGCCACGGCTACGAGGTCACTGGGAAGAAGGTTGCGCTCATCGGCGGAGTGAACCTGCCTTTTACCATCCGCATTAGCAAACTGCTGTCCAAGTGGTCAGACACACTGACCTTCTACCCCAACGGCCTTGAGCTCACCGATCTTGATCACTCTCAACTCACCAGATTGGGCGTAGAGGTAAACGATGCGCAAGTGACACAAGTCCGTCCAGAGGAGACATCTCCGACCGGCGTAGTAGTGCAAAGCTCCACTGAAGAAGACACCTACGAAGCATGCTTTACGGGGCCTGATTTTCTGCCCAACGACGCACTGCTGCGGGATGTCGGCTGCGAATTGGCCAATGGGTGGGTCAGCGTAGAGCATGGCCAGACCTCGGTATCGCGCCTGTGGGCAGCAGGCAATGTGGTCAGCTCGCCAGACCAAGTCTCGCAAGCGATGGGAAGTGGTGCGGCTGTCGGTATCGCCATCGATCAGCGCATGCTCGATGAGGATCTCGCGGAGCTCTAGCCCACCGCAACAAAGAAAAAGGAGAGGAACTAATGTTCCTCTCCTTTATATTGTGGAGCTAACGGGATTCGAACCCGTGACCCCCACACTGCCAGTGTGGTGCGCTACCAGCTGCGCCATAGCCCCTCAAACGAGGTGCAACCCTGTGGGCTGCAACTCGCTTAAATATACATGGAGGGTATTTAACTCTCCAAATCGCCTGCTACTTGGTGACGATCTCTACCCAGTCACCCAGGTTCTTGCCCGCCTTCTTATCCTTTTCGGATGGAACATCCTTGCCATCCTTGACAATACGCGGCGAGGAGACAGAGCCGGTTTCCTTATCCAGCTTGTCGTAGTTGATTTTCGCCACCTTATTGCCCTGCTTGATGTCCACGTCCTTCATGGACTTGACGACATCATCGTCGGCACGAAGTTCCTTGGCCGCGTCCGCAATGTCCTCAATCTCCCAAGAAGTAGCCACCTTCTGCTGATTCTGCAGCATGTAATCGCGCAGGTTCCAGTAGGTCTTAACGTCGCCCGACTTAGACAGCTCGGACATAGCGGCTACCGCCTTAGTGGAGTAGCCTTCCTGGGTTTCGATTTCTTTGCCATCCAGGAAGTTGAGGGTACGCACGTGGACGATGAGCTTGCCGTCTTCGATGGCCTTCTTCATGTCCCCGTCCGTAGCCTGAGCCAACTCAGCACAGTGAGGGCAGGAGAAGTCCTCATATAGATCCACCTCAGGGGTACCCTTCTTGGCGCTCTCGGACTTGAGGGTGATGGCACCGTCGTTGTATTCCATGGACATATTTACGTCCTGGACATCAACATCACCAAGAGTATTAGGGGAAGACTGCTTACCGTTCCACACGATGTAGCCAATGACAACGGCAATGATGACGAGGAGTACGCCGACTCCCCAAATAAATCCGTTGCCACCCTTGGCGTTCGGGTCAGTTACTTTGCTCATTTGAACCTTGCCTTCGAAAATTTCCGGACTAATTCAGCCTACCTTGCCCACCTATTAGGGGTGAAGGGCAAACTTGGTGAAAGGGCGTTTGATAGTCCATACAGTGAAGAATAAATATGCGGCATCGCGCAACAGCGTCTTCGCATAGTCCATTCCTCGGTCAGGGTTTTGGGCGTCATAGCCAAAGCAGCCGCAGTCAATATCCAGTCCACGGACCCAGGCTTGTGCGATGCCCACCATAAATAGCAGCAACACGATGGTGGCCACGATGGAGGACTTTCGCAAAAACAGCCCGAGCAGCAAGAGCACGCCACCAATAACCTCTAGCGGGCCAATGATAGTGGCGAGGTAGCCAGCCCAATCAGGCGTAAAAATGTCATAGCCCTTAATGGCCTGGGTCATGTCTAGGGTTTTGCCGAGCTTGTGCACGCCGGCGTCAATCCACACCCAGGCCATGCCAAAGCGGGCGATGAAGCTGATGACATCAAGCATCAGCTTCCCATTAATCTTGCTACTCACGAGGATGAGTTTAGCGTTAACCCTTTAAAACATTGGCAACAACTGCCTGTGCTTCTGCTTGCACCTGTCTGAGATGTTCCTCACCCAAGAAAGACTCGGCATAGATTTTGTACTTATCTTCCGTGCCGGAAGGTCGGGCGGCAAACCAGGCATTTTCCGTCGCTACCTTCAGGCCGCCAATGGCCGCACCGTTGCCGGGCGCCTCCGTCAGCTTGGCCACGATTTCCTCGCCCGCCAGCTCCGTGGCGGATACTTTTTCAGGAGACAGCTTCTTAAGGATGGCCTTCTGCTCGCGGTTAGCGGGGGCGTCGGTGCGGGCATAGGCTGAGGCGCCGAATTTCTGCGCCAGTTCTGCGTAGCGCTGGGACGGAGTCTTGCCGGTGACGGCGGTGATCTCCGCGGCGAGGAGATCCATAATGATGCCATCCTTATCGGTGGACCACACGGAGCCATCGAGGCGCAGGAAGGATGCGCCGGCGGATTCTTCACCACCGAAGCCAATAGTGCCTTCGAGCAGCCCCGGGACAAACCACTTGAAGCCGACGGGAACCTCCACCAGGTCGCGACCCAGGCTTTCTACCACGCGGTCGATCATGGAGGAGGACACCAAAGTCTTGCCCACACCGGCGCTCCCCCACTGCGGGCGGTGACTAAAGAGGTACTCGATGGCCACTGCGAGGTAGTGATTGGGGTTCATCAGGCCGGCATCGGGCGTAACTATGCCATGGCGGTCTGCATCGGCATCGTTGCCGGTGGCAAGTTCGAAGTTAGAGCGGGCGTCGATAAGCGAGGCCATGGCATCCGGCGAGGAACAATCCATGCGGATCTTGCCATCCGTATCCAAGGTCATAAAGCGGAACGTGGAATCCACCTCTGGGTTTACCACGGTCATATTGAGCTCATAATGGTCCGCGATGGCCTGCCAATAATCCACGGAGGCACCGCCCATGGGATCGGCACCGATGCGCAGACTGGAATCTTTAATGGCCTGCATATCCACCACATTCTTAAGGTCAGCCACGTAGTTTTGCACGTAGTCGTGCTTCACGCAGCGCTCGTCCAGCACGCCCGCGACAGACGTCCGCTTCACGCCCTCCAACCCGGCGCGCAGGTATTCGTTCGCGCGGCCCGCAATCCAATCGGTGGCCTGAGCGTCGGCCGGTCCACCGGTAGGCGGGTTGTATTTGAAACCGCCATCGCGGGGAGGATTATGGGACGGGGTAATCACGATGCCATCGGTGCCGGGGTTAGTCAGGATGGCGTGGGAAACCGCTGGGGTCGGCGTGTAGCGGCCGCGCTCGTCGACGCGAACCTCCACCCCATTGGCCAGCAGCACCTCGAGGGCGGAGACCATGGCAGGCTCGGACAACGCGTGGGTATCGCGGCCGATGAAAATCGCCCCAGCAACGCCTTGTTCCGCGCGGTAATCCACAATGGCTTGGGTAATCGCTAGGATATGAGCCTCATTAAAGGCGCAATCGAGCGCTGAGCCGCGGTGGCCTGAGGTACCGAAGGACACCTGCTGATCCGGGTCCTCCGCATCCGGGGTGCGGGTGTAGTAGGCGGTGACCAATTCTGCAATATCAATAAGATCCGTGGGCTGTGCCAGCGTGCCGGCGCGCTCGTGGGCCATGGCGTGCTCCTTGAAGGGTTGGGGTGGTATGCCATTCCAGCTTGCCTGCTCTCCCGTGGTTGCGCAGGACGAACATTCCCCCGGCTGGGGGTATGGACGAATTTACTCTATTTCTATAGTTCGCTAGGTTTGCAGAATGGACTCGCTTAATTCCATCCTCTCCGCCATCAGCACCGTGGTCTGGGGGCCATTCATCCTCATTCCCCTCCTGCTGGGAACCGGCCTATGGCTGACAATTCGTTTGGGCGGAATCCAATTCCGCGCGCTGGGCCGCGCAACGCGCCACGTCTTTGCCAAAGATTCTGATAATGAGTCCACCGCAGGCGATATTTCCAATTACCAGGCGCTGACCACCGCACTTGCCGCCACCGTGGGCGTGGGAAATATCGTGGGCGTGGCCACCGCGCTGTCCATCGGCGGTCCTGGCGCGCTGGTATGGATTTGGATTACCGGCCTAGTGGGCATGGCTTCCAAGTACACCGAGGCCTACCTGGGCGTGCGTTTCCGAACCACGGATTCCAAGGGCGAGATGTCCGGCGGACCGCAGCAGTACCTGAAGCGTGGCCTCCCCGGACCGCTCGGCTCGGTACTCGCAGTTTTCTTTGCCATCTTTGCAATCTGCGCGTCCTTTGGCATCGGCAACCTCGCCCAAGCTAATGCTGTGGCCACCAATATGGAATCGACCTTCGGTATCGCCCCGGCGGCCACCGGTGCGATCCTGTTCGTCTTGGTGGGCTCCGTGCTCCTTGGTGGAATCCAGGCCATCGGCCGCATTACCGCCGCCTTCGTGCCGTTGATGATCATCGTCTACGTATTGGGCGGACTGTATGTGATCTTCTCGCATGCCACGGAGATCCCCGCAGCCTTCGCCATGATCTTCAGCGATGCCTTTACCGGTACCGCCGCCGGCGGCGGGTTCGTGGGCTCTACCATCATGATGGCCATTCAATACGGCGTCGCCCGCGGCATCTTCTCCAATGAATCCGGCATGGGCTCCGCCGCCATCGCCGCTGCGGCCGCCAAGACCCCGCACCCGGCGCGCCAGGGGTTGGTGTCGATGACACAGACCTTCATCGATACCATCATCGTGGTCACCATCACCGGCTTGGTCATCGTAGTGGGCGGTACCTGGGATATGGGCCGCGATGAAGCTGGAATCATGACGGCCGAGGCCTTCTCCCGCGTACTGCCGGGAGACTGGGGCGGCACTATCGTTTCCCTCTCCATTATTTTCTTCGCCTTTTCCACCATCATGGCCTGGGCGTATTACGGCGAGCGCTCTTTGGAGTCCCTCTGCGGCCGCAAGGCCTCTATCCCCTACCGCATGTTCTTTGCCTGTCTCCTTTTTGTCGGTTCCGTCTCGGAGCTCGAGCTCGCCTGGACATTCTCCGACCTGGCCAATGGCCTTATCGCTATCCCGAACCTCATTGGGTTGCTCCTTCTTTCGGGCCTCGTAGCGCGCGAGACCAAGGCGTACCTAGCCTTCGACCCCAAGCTCAATAAACCGGTAGAAGAGGTCCGCGCGTTCGTAGAGTCCCAGGGGATGGACTGGAAGTAACATAGGCCGCATGCCTCAATTCCTCGTCGTGGGTGCTGGCGCTGCGCTCGGCGCGGCGGCCCGGTACTTGCTTTCCGCAGCGCTCGGCGGCGGCATGATCCCGTTGCTCGTCATCAATATCCTTGGCAGCGCGCTCATGGGCTACTTCCGCCCCGGCCCCTTTTGGGGCACCGGCGTGCTCGGCGGTTTCACCAGCTTTGCCACCTTCGCCTTCCTGACTTCCGAGGCCCATTGGACTACCGCCCTAGCCTATGTCCTGGCCACCATCGTCGGCTGCGTGGGCGGCTACCTGGCAGGTGACAAACTGCGATGAATCTTATCTGGGTCCTTCTCGGCGGCTTCGTTGGTGGCAGCCTGCGCTATGGCTTTACCCGGCTTGTACCCGCCCCCTATTGCACCTTCGTAGCGAATATCTTGGGCTCCCTTGCTTTAGGCTTGGCCTATGGTTTTGCCCAGCTTACCGACGCCTCCCTTATTCACCCCTTCCTCGCCCTCGGCCTAGCCGGCGGCCTATCCACCTGGTCCACGTTGGCGAAGGAACTGGGAGAAATGATCAAACGCAAGCGGTGGTGGCGGCTTAGCAAATATCTCTTCTGGACCATCGGCCTCGGCATCGTTCTAGCCTGGCGCGGCACCATCTGGGCGGCACGCATTTATCACGGGGTTTAAGGGGCAAACTCCCAGCTAACTAGCAGTTACTTTTGTCCTGCACAGGCCTAATGTTTTCCGCGTGAGTTTCCTTTTGAATCTGCCTTTGGCGGATCCCATCAACGGCGTGATCTTCTACGCCATCCTCGCGATTGCAGGAATCATCGTTCTCCTTCAACGCAAGGTGTGGCCGCTGGTTATCGCGGCCCTGCTGTGCGTCATCACTTGGTACTTTCTCCGACACTGGCAAGTGCCGTGGTATATCTTCCTCGCAGCTTTCGTTCCCGTAGCGGCAATGGTTCGCAAACCCAAGATTATTACGGTTACCGCCGGAATCTTCTCCCTTTTGGCCACGGTTGGCATCATCAACATGGAGTACCAAACCTATCCAGATATTGCCTCCCTGGACCCACGCCCCGTGGCAAAAGAGATGAGCTACGAGGAGTTTTCCCACACCAATTCCGGTGCGGCGATCGTCCACGTCGATCTTCCAGGCACCACCTCCCATTTCTCCGCCCGCCAAGCTACGGCGTATATCCCGCCTGCCTACTGGACGGACCACACCCTGCCCGTCATCGTCCTCCTGCACGGCAACCCAGGTGGCCCGGAGCAGTGGTTCGGTTCTGGAGAGGCGGCTGAAACCGCGGACCAGTTCCAGGCGGCGAATGGAGGCCGCAGCCCCATCGTCGTTGCCGTAGACGCCACCGGCTCTGAAACTGCCAATCCCATCTGCGCCGATAGTACCCAGGCCAAGGTCATGACCTACCTCAGCCAAGACGTGCCGCAGGCTATCAAGCAGAAGTTCAAGGTTAACCCGGATCAGCGCACTTGGACCGTCGGTGGACTAAGCTACGGCGGCACCTGCTCCCTGCAGATCGCCACCAACCGCCCCGAAGCCTATGGCTCTATCATCGACATTTCCGGCGAGGCCGAACCCACCATTGGCAACCACGCGGCCACGGTGAAGAAATTCTTCGCTGGCGACGAGTCCGCCTTCAATGACCAGGACCCCGCCCACTTGCTTGCCCGCAAGCGCAACTCCGCCCAAGCCATCTTCATCGCTGGCGATAAGGACACAGCTTCCGTCAATGCCCTGCGCTCGCTTTCCGACGCCGCCCGCAACGCCGGCATGAAAACCTACTTCGGCACCCGCCCTGGCGGCCACTCCTTTCAAGTGTGGCGCCCAGCCCTGCGCGAATCTTTCGCTTGGGCTGCCCGTCGCGGTGGCATGAACGCGATTAAAGATCCCTTCGACGGAATTGGAGCCAATGATGTCCGTTCTTAAAACCATCCTGACCAGGTTTCCTGTTTCCCTAGCCGTCTTAGTCGTTATGTGGGCGCTCCACCTAGTGGACTTCCCCACCTCTCACTGGTTGGCGCTGACTACCGCTCACCCTGGCGGCGCCATCATCTTGTCGGTCCTTATCCTGTTCTGGCTCGTACCCGCAGAATGGCGCTTGGGCTCCCTGCGCACGTTGGCGGTGGGAATTATCTCCCAGCTCATTTCTGTGCCCCTATCCATCGTCCTTGCCCGCGGCATCGAGACCGTAGGCCTGAACCGGTGGGGCAATGATCTCCTTAGCGATACCTTCCTCACTCCAATCGGGTTTATCGCCGGTACCGCCGGTTTTGCTTCCGCCCTCCTACCCCGCCTGTGGCGCCGCCGGCTACGCATCTCGCTTATCGTGCTTACCGCTACTTTTGTGCTCTATTCCGGCACCATGTCCGATGTCCTCGGCATCGTTGCCGCCGCACTTTCCATTACGGCGGGCCAACTTCTCTTTAAACCCGAACCCGCACCGCCTTCCATCAGGGAGCGCCGCGTACTCCTCGCCGTTGGCGTCGCCTGCGTAGCCATCGGGCCCGCCTTCGTGGCGCTCGACCCCATGGCAGAGGGCCCCTTTTCCCAGATTACGCAGCTCCTTTGGGCCCCACATCTTTCCGCTTTGGAGGCCACCCAATCCTGCGCGGATTCGGTCACTTCTGCCAACTGCACCGCGGCAGTCGACCTCGCCCGCGCCCAAGGCATCGGTGCCGTGGTAGCCAATATCCTGCCATTTATCATCCAACTAGTGGTGTGCTTTGGCCTTACCCGCGGCCGCGTGCTCGCGTGGTGGATGGCGGTTATTACCCAGATACTTGCCATCGCCCTGTTGACCTACCAGCTTTGGGATGACGCCCGCCTGAGCTATCTCCTGCCCAACCTCGTGCTCGTCCTCTTGCCTTGGCTGCTGGCACTGTTCATGCTGCTAATTAATCGATCGCTGTTTCACACCCACGAAAACCACGCATTTTTCATCCGCACGGTCGCCTTTGCCGGACTCGCCGGCGTCTTTGGCGCAGGCCTGTGGGTCTTGACCGCCTCGCTGCACAACACCGTACCTCCAGCGAACCTAGCAGCGATCCTTGCAGAAACCCCACTGCGCTTCGTACCGGCCGTCGTCGCGCTCATCCTCCCCCACCACGTCGCACCAGCAACCATGATTTCTTGGTTCATCTACGAGTGGGTAGGAAATGCTTTCTGGATCCTTGTAGCTATTCGGCTCTACCTCGGTTTTTCCCGTCCTGTTGACCCGGCCCAAGAGTCCGACCGCGACACCGCGCGCCGCTTACTCGAAGCCGGTACCGGCGATCACCTATCTTTTATGACCCTGTGGAAATCGAACCGGTATTTCTTCCACGGTGATTCCTACGTGGCTTATCGCGTTTCCAATGGCATTGCCCTCACGCTGGGCGCCCCCGTCGGCCGCGATATAAGTTCCGAATTTGAACAATTCGCCGCCGAGCAAGGCTGGGCCGTCGCGTGGTATTCCGTCAATGCACAATTCGCCGACGCGCACCCGCAGCTAAAGCGCCTCCAAGTCGCAGAAGAAGCCGTACTCAACTGCGAATCCGTAGAGTTCAAGGGAAAGAAATTCCAAAACGTGCGCACCGCGCGCAATAAAGCCGCGAAGGATGGCGTTAGCACTCGTTGGACCACGTGGGGCGAGCTGGATATCGCCTCCATCGCCCGCATCACCGCGCTGAGCGAGGACTGGGTCTCTGACAAAGCCCTCCCTGAAATGGGCTTTACCCTCGGCGGTCTTGAGGAAATGATGGTGGATGGCACCCGGCTCTTGCTGGCTGAGTCCGCCGACGGCACTCTACACGGTGTCACCAGCTGGATGCCGGTATACGAAAATGGTGCCATTGTCGGCTACGTTCTCGACGTCATGCGCCGCAATGAGCACGGCTTCAAAGGCGTCATCGAGCTCCTCATCTCAGAAGCGATGCTCATCGCTCATGACGAAGGCCTCGCCTGGATCTCCCTTTCCGGCGCCCCATTGGCCGGACAACCAGACGAACCTAATTGGCTCGACGTCGCCCTCAACCGCATTGGCGAGGAAGTCGAACCGCTCTATGGCTTCCGCACCCTAGCGGCCAGCAAGCGCAAATTCCAGCCCGAGGAGCACCCGTGGTACCTCTGTTACCACGATGAACTGAAACTTCCTTCCATCGCGCTGGCCACCATGCATGCCTACCTGCCGGATATGAAAACAAAGGATGCGGTATCGGCGGTCGGGGCTTGGATGGCCGCGTAAATACAATAAGGTCTCCCTTCTTTGTGCGAAGAAGGGAGACCTTAGGCTTATAAGGCTAGTCCGCGATTGCTTCCAATGGCGGCGTCTTCGCCGCGCGTTGCGACGGCCATACTGCCGCAATAATGCCCACGATGGCCGAGCCCACCAGCATGATGAGCACCATCGCCCACGGAATCTGCGCAGAGTCCAGTCCCTCATCACCAAGGATCTCGATGAAGGACCAACCGAGGCCCAAGCCAATGAGGATGCCCATGACCGCGCCGAAGAGCGCGATTTGCACCGACTCCAGCGTAATCATCGTGCGGATCTGGCGGCGCTGCGTACCCACCGCACGCAACATGCCGATCTCCTGGCGGCGCTCAATGACACCCAAGGTCAGGGTATTGACAATGCCCAGCACGGCAATAATCACTGCTAGGGCAAGCAGGCCATACAGGATGGAAAGCATCTGGTCGATGAATCCGGCGGCTTGGCCCGCATATTCCTCGCCAGAATTAACCTGAACCACGACCAAATCCTTGACCGCATCCTCCAGATTATGGCGCAGTTCTTCCTTGTCATAGCCTTCTTGTCCCAAGACACCTACCATCTGCACGGTAAAGGACCTCTCCGGTGCAACCTTCTCAGCCACATCCTGCGAGAGCACCATGTTCTGCACCACTTCAGTCGGCTTAAAGGTGCCCACAAGCTTGGCTTCGGCTTTCTTATCATTTGCGGCAGAAGCCACCTTGTAGGTCTCTCCTACCTTCCAACCGTGTTCCTTGGCAAACTCATCGGTAGCAATAAAGCCCTTATCCAAGTTGGCGTCGCCCTCGACCATGTCGAGCGCAATCATCGAGGATGGATCACTATCCGCAGTCATTGTCTGCTTGTATTGCGGGCCATAATCCATCGAAGCCTGATCATCCACAGTTACCGGAGCCATACCGATGGTAATGACCTTATCGACGCCCTCGGCTTCGGCCGCACGCTTACCAGTGTCCTTCGGCGTCGGGAACTCACCGGAGCTAGGGCCGGAAAGCAGGTAATCAGAGGTGATGTTTTGCTCGACGGTATCGGCCACGGAGGACTTCATCGTTGCGCCAAGCATGCCAATGGCGGTCACTAGGGCCACGCCCAAAGTCAGCGCGAAGGCAGTGGCGGCGGTGCGGCGCGGATTGCGTCGCGAGTTCGTCGCCGCCAGTGAACCAATAGCGCCAAACGGTGCACCGATTGCCTTGCCCACCGTGGGAACCAGAGGTAGCGACAGGGCCGGACCGGCCAAGAAGAATCCAACGATTACGCCGAACGCGCCGATGCCAACGAGGATGGCGCGGATGTTCGTCTCGGCGTCGGAAAGCACGCCTGCCAACGCCGCCGCAATGCCCACCAGCAGGATAATGGTGCCGAAAATCGTGCGTACCTTTAGCGAAGTAGCCGAGGCAGACTCGGTGGTGCGCATAGCCTCTACCGGCTGGACGCGACCCGCGCGCCGTGCTGGGGCCCACGCAGAAACCACCGTGACGATGGTGCCCAAAATAATCGGGACCACAATGGCCGACACACTCAAGCCCAAGCCGCCATCGAACGGCATGCCTTTCGCGCTCATAACCGCCTTGATAATGGCAACCAAGCCCATGCCTGCAACCACGCCAACGATAGAGCCCAAAAGGCCCACAATGGCGGATTCCACTACCACCGAGTTCGTAATCTGGCGGCGAGAAGCACCCAGGGCACGCAGGAGCGCAAATTCCTTGGTGCGCTGCGCGACAATCATCGAGAAAGTATTGGCGATGATAAACGTGCCCACCAGCAGCGCGATAAGGCCGAATGCAATGAGGAAATAATTGATGAACTTCAGGGCAGAAGACATCATCTCGGAGGTTTCCTCCGCCAGGCGCTCGCCCGACTCCGCCTTGACCTCGTACTTCTCATTGAGGTGATCCACCAAAGAATTTGCATCTACACCATCGGCCGCAGAAACTTTAAGCTGGCTCGGATCGCCGTAGCGCTCAAGGTAGTCCTTTTCAGCCATGCTCAGCACGATGCTATCGCCCTGGTCCACGGCCAACTCAGAAATACCGGAAACGGTCACTGTGTCTTGTTCATCTGGGTGAACCACAATGAGCTTCTGCCCCACGGAGATGTCATACTTCTCCGCGGCGGTCGAATTGATGAGGACCTCGTCCTTGCCGCTCGGCTCTTCACCTTCCTTCAGCTCGTCGGCTCCACCAACGACCTTATCCTCGGGGTAGAAAGGAACGACATTGGCGGTGCCGCCCTGCGTCTGATAAGCCTCCGAATTCTCGTTTGCGGCGACGACGGTTTCCGAATCCGCGATGTTGATATTCTTTACATCTTCATCGTCGGCCAACTGCTGGCGAAGCTTCTCATCAAGCTTCGGGCCGTTGTCGTCCTTTTGGCTCACCACCGCGTCCACACCGCGGAACTGATTATCCACCGCGGAGTCAAAAGTAGACTTCAGAGAATTGGTGAACATGAAAGAACCGGCAATAAACGCGGTGCCCAAAACCACCGCAAGAATCGTCAGCCCTAGGCGCAGTTTATGCGCCACGATATTGCGCAGGGACACCCTACGCATTGCGCTTCCGCGTGCCATTTAGCCCTCAATCTCCGCCATTACTTGGTGAATGGCCTCCATCGTTGGATTGTGCAACTCGTTCACAAGCTTTCCATCAGCAAGGAAAACCACACGGTCAGCGTACGACGCTGCCTTGGCATCATGCGTCACGATGACCACAGTCTGATCGTCCTTATCTACAGCGGTGCGAAGAATATCAAGCACCTCAGCCGAAGAGTTGGAGTCCAGATTGCCGGTGGGCTCATCGCCAAAAATGATTTCCGGACGAGAAACCAAAGCGCGAGCACAGGCCACGCGCTGCTGCTGACCGCCGGACAGTTCAGCCGGGCGGTGCTCCAAGCGCTCCGCTAGGCCCAGCCTGCGAGTAACCTCTTCAAACCATTGCTTGTCGACATCCTTGCCCGCAATGTCCGTTGGCAGCGTAATGTTTTCCGCGGCGGTCAGGGTCGGCACTAGATTAAAAGACTGGAAAATGAATCCTAGGCGATCACGACGAAGCGCCGTAATATCTTTGTCATTAAGCGCAGACATATCGGTTTCGCCGATAAATGCCGAGCCGGAAGTCGCCGAATCCAGACCAGCCATGGTGTGCATCAGCGTCGACTTACCAGAGCCCGATGGGCCCATAATCGCAGTGAATTCGTTCTTTCCGAATTCAATGGATACGTGGTCCAAGGCAATAACGGCTGTGTCATCGCTTCCGTATTGCTTAAACAAGTCAACGGCGCGTGCCGCAGCATTAGTCATGAGACAAATTCTCCTTGTAAATGGGAAATTACCTCTTTTAGTCTAGCGACCGTAATCTCAGGCCAACATCATCCCAGAGGAGGAAACCGGCATGCCAGAGCGCGGCATGACCGTTTGCTCGGTCATGCTTCGTAGGTTCAGGCCACTCCCTAGCCCTACCTTCTATCAGCCCGCTTTTTAGAAAGCTCGAGGTATTGTGCCCAGGTGTGGTTCCAGTGGGTTTGGTGTGTGGT
>NZ_JAKMUU010000010.1 GCF_027570035.1 Corynebacterium curieae
GTTGCAGGTAGGTAAACAGCAGGTCAAAGTTTCCTTATGTCAATGGTGCCCTATTTGCTGAACCGTTGGCCTCGGAGTACTTCGACTACCAGATGCGCGAAGCATTGCTTGCTGCCTGCGACTTCGACTGGTCGACCATTGACGTCTCCGTCTTTGGTTCGTTGTTCCAATTGGTGAAATCGAAGGAAGCGCGCCGCAGCGACGGCGAACACTACACGTCTAAGGCCAACATCATGAAGACCATCGGCCCGCTGTTTTTGGACGAGCTGAGGGCTGAGGCCGATAAGTTGGTGTCTTCTCCGTCGACGTCGGTGGCCGCATTAGAGCGCTTCCGCGACTCCCTGTCTGAGCTGGTATTCGCTGATATGGCTTGTGGTTCTGGAAACTTCCTGCTTCTGGCGTATCGGGAGTTGCGCCGGATTGAAACCGACATCATTGTCGCTATACGCCAGCGCCGCGGTGAAACGGGCATGTCGTTGAATATTGAGTGGGAGCAGAAACTGTCCATTGGGCAGTTCTACGGCATTGAGCTGAATTGGTGGCCTGCCAAGATTGCTGAGACTGCCATGTTCCTAGTTGACCATCAGGCCAACAAGGAGCTTGCCAACGCTGTGGGTAGGCCTCCGGAGCGGTTGCCGATTAAGATTACCGCGCACATTGTGCACGGCAATGCCCTGCAGCTTGATTGGGCAGACATACTCTCGGCTTCTGCCGCCAAGACGTATATCTTCGGTAACCCGCCGTTTTTGGGGCATGCGACGAGAACTGCTGAACAAGCTCAAGAACTCCGAGACTTGTGGGGCACTAAGGACATTTCACGCTTGGACTACGTCACCGGCTGGCATGCAAAGTGCTTGGATTTCTTTAAGTCCCGAGAGGGTCGTTTTGCGTTTGTCACCACCAATTCAATTACTCAAGGTGATCAAGTTCCACGGCTATTTGGGCCTATCTTCAAAGCAGGGTGGCGTATTCGTTTCGCTCACCGCACGTTTGCGTGGGACTCTGAAGCACCCGGTAAAGCTGCTGTTCACTGCGTCATTGTTGGCTTCGATAAGGAGAGTCAACCACGTCCACGTCTGTGGGATTATCCCGATGTAAAGGGCGAGCCAGTCTCAGTGGAAGTAGGCCAGTCCATTAATGCCTATTTAGTAGACGGCCCTAATGTTCTTGTCGATAAATCCCGGCATCCTATTTCGTCGGAAATATCGCCCGCAACTTTTGGAAATATGGCGCGAGATGGCGGCAACCTTCTAGTTGAGGTCGACGAATACGACGAGGTTATGAGTGACCCCGTAGCGGCAAAGTATGTTCGCCCTTTCCGGGGTAGTCGAGAGCTAATGAACGGCTTAGATCGGTGGTGTCTATGGCTTGTAGATGTAGCACCGTCAGACATTGCCCAGAGTCCGGTTCTGAAAAAGCGTCTAGAAGCGGTTAAGTCTTTTCGAGCCGACAGTAAAGCGGCAAGTACACGGAAAATGGCTGAAACTCCGCACTTATTCGGCCAGCGGTCGCAACCGGATACTGATTACCTTTGCCTGCCGAAGGTAGTAAGCGAACGCCGCTCGTATTTCACCGTACAAAGGTATCCATCAAACGTAATCGCTTCTGACCTAGTATTCCATGCTCAAGATCCAGACGGCCTGATGTTTGCGCTAGCGTCGTCGTCGATGTTCATTACGTGGCAGAAAAGCATCGGAGGACGACTCAAGTCTGATCTCCGTTTTGCTAACACTTTGACGTGGAATACTTTCCCAGTGCCAGAACTCGACGAGAAGACGCGGCAGCGAATTATTAAAGCGGGCAAGAAGGTGCTCGACGCCCGCGCGCTGCACCCAGAACGCTCGCTGGCCGAGCACTACAACCCACTCGCGATGGCACCGGAACTCATCAAAGCGCATGATGCGCTCGACCGCGAGGTGGATAAAGCGTTTGGCGCGCCACGAAAGCTGACAACTGTTCGGCAGCGCCAGGAGCTATTGTTTGCCAATTACGAAAAACTCATCTCACACCAGCCCTAGAAGGCTTGATATGTCTTGCCATATGGCGGGACATATGTTTAGGCATATGTTATAGCGTATGTTCCGCCATAGGGCCTAACCCTGACGTGTCCACTGTCCGGGGGTTAGGCCCGCGTTCACAACGTCGCGGGAAGTACGCGCCCGAACCATCGATAGGCTCGAGACGAATGCTAGTAGAGCACGGCAGTCATCGGGGAGTTGTTAATTATGGCTGTCTTGGCTTCTAACTCAGCATGTGAAGGGGAAACCTCGATAGGGGAGCTCTTACATCTAATTTTCGTATCATGAAAAATACGATAACTAAATCCAACCGTAACCGTCCCACCATCCTTCACTAACGCTTTGTCTCTTCCCCAGTGACAATTGCTTACGATCCCATCGCACTCAACGCGCGGGAACGTAAAAATCTTGTGGAACCACCAGCTCACCCAAGTTGGTTTGAAAACCGTGCGGATTTCGCGGCAGTCTACAAAGTTCTCTACGTTTTTATCGTCTTCCAACTCTAGGTACCCTTTCTCAACAGGAATGGTCGAAGCACTCACATCAGCTACACTGACCAAAGCAGCATAGCTAACCCCCGATGTGTCCACTGTCCGGGGTCAGGCCCGTGGTTGTTGTGGGGTGTTTTGGTGGCAACCAAATCTTTGATTTGGGCGGCAGCCCAACGAGCCGTAAGGCGAGGCGGGAGCATAAACAGTAACCCGTAGTGAACGGTTTTGTTGGTTGATCAGCTGGGGATATAGATCTACAGGGATATAGTTATAAGCCACCTGGGAAAATAGGTAAACCCGCAGGTAAAACCCTGTGTATAAGTGCCTTTATGTGTCAACTTATGCGCAGGCATGTGTCAACTTATGCGCAGGCATGTGTCAACTTATGCGCAGGCATGTGTCAACTTATGCGCAGGCTCTTTTTCTGTGTGTCAACTTATGCGCAGGTTGAGCTGGGAGAACCTGCCATGTGTCAACTTATGCGCAGGCATGTGTCAACTTATGCGCAGTAGTCTCATGTGGGTTTCCGTATGGGTAAATCAGCGCAGCCGTATTTTGCGTGAGGGTAAATCTGTGCACGCTGTTTTGGGCAAAAAGAAAGCGCCCCGTAGGGCGCTAGTCTTCCGTGTTCGGTTTAGTCGAGTTCGGGGCGCGGTGGCTTCTGGTGAACTGATGGAGCAGTCCTCGTGACCGTTACGCCGTCTGTGTTGGCTTCAATTCCCGAGTTCGGCCATACCTTTGAAACTTCTTCGATTGCTTCCTTTGTGCGTCGTCTGAAGTCTCGCATCTGAGTCGTAGAGGTTATCTCTGAGGTGGCGAAGTTGGCGGCGATCATGTCCCAAGTGAAGGTGTAGGCTTCGCGGTTGTTTTTAGCCAGCCAGTATTGCTTTACGGTAAGCCAGATGTAAATGTCCATCGAACGTGGTTTGTTGAGCTCGCGCAGTACATTGAGGTCGATGGGGATGGGGGCTTCGGCAATGTGCTTGAAGAACTGGGGGGTTAGGACGAGTTCTGATTCCATGAAGCTTCCCTGGTTGGGGTCGCGGGGGTCGAACCAGAGGTTCCAGTCTTCGAGGATTTGGGTGTTGCGTCCGCGTGCGTGAACGCCGTCGTCGCTTTGGACAGTGATGAAAGAACCTGCGATGCGTAGGAGCTGCTCGCGGATATTTTTCAGGTTTCCGGTTGCTCCTCCGGTGCCGCGTCCGGTGATGCCGATTGCTTGGAGGAAGTGGCTCATGGAGTGTCCTAGTGGAATGCGGCAGGCTTCTTCGTGGGTGATTTTTCCTTCTTTGAGGCGTCCGGCATTAGCTACGGCGCGGGTGATGATATAGGCCATGATGAGCCTGGGGTACTTGCCGTAGGGGACTCCTCGTTGGGAGAGGATGGTGATTGTTCCCTGTGGGGTTTCGACGGTGCGGTTGTTTCCCTCGGTTTTGCGGTAGGGGAAGAGTGCTTGGACGAATAGTTTAGAGGTGTAGCCGACGTCCTGGGCTTGGAGGAGTTCTTGTGCGGCGTCGTGTTCTTGCCTGCGGGCTAGTTCTTTGACTGCTTCGAGCTTGGCGCGGCGCTCGTCTCGGGGCTGCATGGTGTCGTAGTCTCCTTTCGGACTATCGGCACCGACCGTGTTGTGCTTTGCTCACTGTCCGTGTGGAAGTGGTAAAGTCTGAATCGACACGGTCGGTGTCGTTTTTCGTTTGGACCCCCGCTAGAGCGCCAACTCTATGATGCGGGGGTTTCCTCGTTTTGAGGAATGTGCGCGCCCTGGACTTGAACCGAGGGTGTGTGCCGCTCGCGCTGCGCACCCCATGAGTGTGGGGTGCGGCTTTTTATTTTCTCCGCCTATTAAATCACACCGGTGTGATTTAATAGCTGGAATTTCGCAGGAAGGTCTGCGCGTGTTGCGTGTTCTGCGTTCATTGTACATGCTGCGTTGAGGGGTGTGCTACAGCTCATTTCCGTTATCGTCCTCTTGTTCTTCGTCTAGGGGCTGGGATGAGTTTTCTTCTTGGCCGTCACTGTGGGGGCTATTGCTTGTTTCATCTCCAAGGCCGAGTCCGTCGAGGAAGTCCATGCTTGTCTGTGCTTCGGGGTGAAGTTCAGGGTCGGCAGGAGGATCCATAAGTGCAGTGTCTCCTGCTGTGTGGGAGATGGGTTTGCTGTCTGGGTGGCAGATCATTCCTGTATCGCGCATGAACCCGGTGGGGTTGAGCTCTAGGGAGTAGCCGGGGCTGCGCCCTTTGCTGGCGAGTCGGCTGGCATATTCTTGGCGTCGGCGAACTTCTGCGTCGGAGGCGTCGAAGTCAGCCAGGCGTTGAGTGACCGTGTTGAGTTCTTTGCGAGCCGAGTCCAGCTGGTCTTGCTGGGGGAAGGACTCTGGGTCCCCGAGTTGGTCAATATCGTCGATTGTTTGCTGATGGTTGGTGATGTCTGCGCGGGTTTGGTCAACGCGGTCGGGGGCTGAGCGCACCGTATTTTCTAGCTGGGTGAGCAGTCCGCTTTGTTTGTTCTTGATTTCTTCAGGAGTAATGCCCGAGTGCGCGTAGGTGGGGTCAATGACCCATTTTTCAATGGCGTCACGGCCTACTTGCCCGAAGTCGGATTTAACCTGAACGCTGCCATTAATCGCGTCGAAACGTGCCGCAAACGAGATTCCAGCGATAGTACCTACTGGCTGGTAGTCGGTGCTGCGCGAGTCTTTGACCTCTTTGAGACGGTTAATAAGGGCGCTAGTGGCTTCTTCGCGGGAGTCTTGATGGGAGTTGTTGATATTCCAGGTGCGCTCCTTTGAGTCGGTGTCTGCCCATTGTTCTGCTTGGTCTACTAGTCCTTCGGTTCGGTCTAGGCGTCGTTGGGCGCGGGCGAGGCCTTCTTGTGCTTGCCTGCGGGTGAGAACGTTGGATTCGGCGAGTGCTGTGTGTTCATCGGCGGCAGCTTCGAGCTTTTCTACCTGTTTGGTGAGCTCTGCTTTGCGCACGAAGTCAGGGTTTCCGGTAGCGATAGCCTTGTTTTGGGCCATGGCTTCTAGGTCGTTGTCTTCGAGCGGGGCAATTGAGCGCATGGAGCGGTCAGCATTCCAGAATTGGTTGGTAAACCGGCCTTTGCGCTCGATAGTGGCCCAAGAATGCCCGTCGTAGGTGCCGCGTCCAACGTAGGTATAGCGGGCGACTTCGTCGTTCTGGTTGCCTTGGCGGAAGAAACGTCCGTCCTGCTGCTCTAGGTCGGCAGGACGCCAGGGAACGTCTACGTGGTGGATAGCAACGCCGCGAGATTGGATATTTGCGCCGGTTCCTAGCTTGGCCGTATTGGCAATAAGCACATCGACTTTGCCGTTATTGCAGTCGTCAAAAAGCTGGGTGCGCTTATTATCCCAGTCGTGGATAAAGCGAATGCGGTCTTTATCCATGCCGGCTTCGACAAGCTGGTCGCGGATTGCCTCATACATGGAGAATGACCCGTCAGGCTTGGGCACTCCCTTATCGCAGAAAATAAGCTGTAGACCACCACGATTAGGCGAAATATTGCCCTGCTGGTCGGTGTACTCGTTGTCTTTATTGTCCTGCCACTCGCGCACGACGTTTTGGACAACAGCATGAACTCGACCGACACCTTGGGCGGGCGGAAGGTTAGCCAATTCTGGCGAGAGCGTGGCGTTTTTGCCGTCGCTCATAATCTTTAGGGCATTGTCGATTTTGGGGTTGTCTGGCTGATTATCTTCGCGCCAGGAAAGATCTTGAATTAAGTCCTTGGTTTCTTGGTCTACGTCGAATTCCACGACGGTAGTCTCACCGCCTTTAATGCTGGGTAGCTTGCGCGGAATATCGTCGCGGGTGATGGTGTCGGCCATGGGCGCGCACATTTGGGCCAGCTCTGCAAGGTTTTCATAGCTGGCAATGCGGGTTTGTGGCTTGATTTTATTGCCAGCGGTAAAGCCAATTTCGCTGCGCTTCGAGGTGAAGTTTTGCGCCCAGGAGTTCACACCATGCATGCCTGCTTCGTGGAGAAGATCGGGCCGAAGATAGTTGAGCATGGTGTAGATTTCGGCGATGGAATTGGCAATAGGCGTACCAGTGGCAAAGGTGGCAATAGGATGGTCGCTGCCTTTTTCTCCGCGTAGGTAGCGCAGTTTCACGTCGAGGTCAGTAGCGCGGTCAGAGCCTTCTTCGGCAAGGTCAGCCAGCTTGGATACGCGCCGGAGGTTTTTATAATTGTGGGCCTCGTCGACAATGATGTAGTCGCCGCGCGTTTGATCCCAAGGGATTGTGTCGCCGCGAGAAATCTTGTCGATTTTTTGGTTCATGCTCTGCTCGAACTTGTCGCGCTTTTGCTCGATTCGGCGCGTGTTATCGCGGCGGGTCTGCTCGTCTACCTCGTTGTCTTGGATTTCCTGCAGGTCGCGCTCGAACTCGTCTAAGACGCTGTCGCGGTAGTCGCGCAGGTAGTCAGCGGACATGCTCATCTCACCGAACGAGCTCATAGAGACAATGACTAGCTCCCAGTCATTGGCTGCGGCTTGGGCAAGAAGACGCTGACGGTCATCTTTGCGGCTGCTGCCACTGCGGGTTTCTACCAGCATATTCGCACCGGGGAACCACTGCTTTGCCTCAATTCCTACCTGCTCTACGAGGTGGTTAGGAACCACCATCCAAGGCTGTTTAGCAACGCCGAGGCGCTTTAGCTCCATGGCACCCATGAGCATGCTGCCGGTTTTACCGGCACCGACAACGTGGTTTAGCAGCACACCTGGTTCGTTGAGCATGCGCTCGACTGCGTTGAGCTGATATGGGTAGGGCTTGTAGCGGTCGCTAATGCCTGCAATCTCGCGGCGAGAACCGTCATAGCTGGGGGCAACAACACCATTGAGCGTGCGGTTATAGACGTCAACTAGGCGCTCATAGCGCGCTGGGTCTTGGGTGACCCAGCGGGAAAAGTGCTTTTCTAGTCCTTCCACCTTGGAACCGGCAAAGGCAGAAGCCTTGCGGTGGACGACTAGCGCATTTTCTCCGTAGCCTTTATCCAGCTTGGCGTATTTGGACATGTTGAGCTGCGGCGGGCGCATGTTCATGGTGTCTTCAATGAGCTTTGCTGCCGAGTAGACAGTGGCGTCGGCACCAGAGTGGGCGATACCAGCATGGCTGAAATCCTTAAACTCTTCATCATTGAAGTTGTATTGGCCATTTGCGTTAGCCGCGCGCACGCCCCATTTCAGATCGACTTCTTCTCGCGTGTGCCAATCCTTTGGCGTGCTGACAAACCATTCATCGGCGCGGTTGTTTACTGTGACTCGATTGTGCAGGCTGGCGGGAATATCCAAGGTGTCAATGATGAAATCGCGGTAGACATCATCAGGTATCCACGTCGCACCTAGACTCATCTTGATTCCGCTGGTGACCTTGTCCGGCAACGCTTCTTCCAAGCCTGCGACATTGGGAAGAAAGCGCGGATCGTTGTGCGCGACCTGGCGGGCAGTTTCCAGCTTGGGATAGATAGACCCAGAAAGGTACTTGGTTGCTGGAACCCACTCGTCAGGGCGGTGCGGGTGACGAAAAGCAACCTTATTTTCGGTCAGCTCGCGGGCAAGGGCGTCTTCGTCGGTATTTCCCAAAAGCTCTGCAAAGGTGGCAGTAGTCATGGGCAAGTTATGGTTTTGAGCGATAACTACCGCGTCCTGGGCCGAATCGGCACTGGTAGGAGTATCGATAGAGCGCAGTGGGTTAGTAGTAAACAGCGGGCCCTTGGTGGCCTGCTGGGTATCGTCATTGAAGTCTTCGAGTGCTAGAACAGCCGTGACATACGGGTCGCGGCGCAGTGCGCCAGAAAGGTGCAGTTGCTTGCGCTGCTCGCGGGTGCTGGGCTGCTTGGCTTCGTCCCATAGCCGTGCGGTGACTTCCTCGGGTAGTTCCCCCTCGAAAGGGCGATCATCGACGGCGTTGTGCTTGCGCCACAGGTCAACCTTTTTCTCGAAGTCAGCCGAGATACGCTCTGGCGTCTTTTCCTTGGCAGCTTGGACAGTAA
This sequence comes from Corynebacterium curieae, assembly GCF_027570035.1. GTDB lineage: Bacteria > Actinomycetota > Actinomycetes > Mycobacteriales > Mycobacteriaceae > Corynebacterium > Corynebacterium curieae. The sequence goes on from NZ_JAKMUU010000010.1 coordinate 8,522, forward strand.
AGCGATTAAGCGGGCCGTAAGTGCTGGCGTAAGCGTCGTATTGAGTGTTAAGAACCTCGCGTAGTGCGGGAAGCTCGTCTTCTTGCCCCTCGCGGCAGGCTTCTAGGACTGCTTCGGTGGTATTGCGCAGGTCAACAATGGCTTTCCATTCCTGCTGGTATTTCTTAGCGCATTTGACGTCTTCCCATGCGGACTCGCCGCTGCCACCGATGGGATTAAGCTGCTGGAATTGCACGCTGCCGTCGTCATTGTCGATATAGCGCAATGCGCCCAAAGTATCTTGAAGCTGTTCTCGGCGGGCCTCAATAAGGCCAGAGACGTCTAGTTGTTCGGCGTGGTTAATCGTTTCTGGACTAGCGGTAAGCCCCTGGCCGTTGGCGACAGCAGTAGAAATATCGCGGCGTAAAATATCGCCCAGCTGGTCTGCCACGTTGTCCGTATTGTCGCTGCGTACCTCTAGGGTTGGCCCGAACTGGGAAGAAACTTCCCTCCACGTACCGAGTACGTGGTCTGGATTATCTGCGAAGAACTTATTTATCGCACGGGTGGTATCGCCCACCGTAATGGACTGTTTCCGGCAGAATTCCTCGGTACGCGCACTAGGTTCCTGATTTTCGTCGCGGACACGGAAGACGAGAACATCAGTGCCTACTTCGGTGCCAGCAAAATCGGCAAAAGCACCGTTTGAGCCGCCAGGCAGGCGCACGCCAGTGATGAAATCGGCGCGGTCAGTAAGTGCTTGCTGCACGCTGGTAGCCCCGCGCCCAGCCGAATCGGCAGAGTGCTGGGAGGTTAGAACAGCAACATAGCCACCTGGGGCGGTCAAGTCGATGGACTTGGAAATGAAGTAGTTGTGCGTGGATAGGCCCGCACGGTTGTGGTGCGGGTCGTAAGGTGCGGTCTGGGAGAAAGGAACATTGCCGATGGTGGCGACGAAGGAGTTATCGGCAATTGAGGTATCCGCGAAGTCTTCGCGACGAATCTGCGACTCGGGGTAGCGAGCATTAGCGATAAGCGCGCTCATAGGGTCGCGCTCAATGCCTACAACGTCTGCACCCTCGGGGGCCGCGTCAATAAATCCACCTGCTCCAACTCCGGGTTCGAGCACCTTTCCCTCGGTATATCCTGCGGTGCGAAGGCTATCCCAGATGGTGGAAGTAAGGCTTGGGGGAGTGTAATAGGCGGTAAGAATTGTGCGCCTAGCTGCCGTGTATTCGTCGTCGCTTAGTAGCTCGCGAAGACGCTGGCGGGCAGGTGCGTAGCGCTCGTTGTGTTCATCGAAGACCTGGGAGAAAGCACCCCAAGAGCGGTATTGTTCCAGCGCCTGGCGCTGGCTATCATCAAGACTGTCACCGTCTCGGTAGGCAATAGCCGCCTCAATCGCGGCGATATTTGTCCAAACCGGATCTAGTTGAGCGTCATTGCGTGATTGACCTTCGCCTCGAAGGCGGGAAGAAGTGTCGAGTCCTGCTCGGTCGGGTACTCCTTGTTCTGATGGTCGCTGACTTGCAGTAGTGCCGTTGCCACCAGCAGCCACTTCGAGCTCTTCTCCGGCCACAGGCTCGCTGCTAGTTCGTTGAGTGCGTCGTTGTCGGGAAGGAGATTCCACTGAGTCATCCACAGATTCGGGGAGGTGAGAACCTGCAGGCTCGGTGGATTCATCTCGTCGTGGAGAAGATTGTCCTCGATTACTTCCTGGGTGAGCGGGTCGAGCCACTCGCTGCGGACTTCCTCGCTCGCCTGCTGGTCGGCCAGATTCAGAAGCTGTCCCCGCGTTAGTGCGTCGACTGTCTGCTTGCCCGTCTTCTGCTTCCAACGGTCGGTGAGTATCTGCAGATTCCTCGCGGAGGTCTGCTCCCACTGACTCATCATTGCTTCGTAGGTCTCGGTCAACTCCGGCTCGCTTAGTTCGCGTCCTGCGTCCTGATAGGCCTGCTGGATTGTCGCTTTGTAGATCATTGGTGCTTTCTCCTAAGAAGTCGAAAAGGGAGATCTGATTGGGGTCTTCTTTCTTCTTCCTCGCCATGGCCCCGAATTCTATGGGGCTAAAAACCTAGTGCGCTAGACCTTTTTTAACCAGACAGCGTTCTCCAAGGTATCTGGCAAGACTCTCAGAAATGGCCTGAACGATCAGCGCATTCATCGTTGTATGCTGACAGATAGCCATATGATGCAGCTCTTCTTTGAGGTGTGCATCAATACGAAAGGTGACTTTGGTATCCATAAATGCCCTCCTAGCAGGGCTAAGTGTTACCTATATAAAATGGTTCAAGAAAACCTCGACAAAGCCAGCTTTATGGCCCGAGGTAGAAACGAGAATAGACAAAAAGCGCAAAAGGCGCAATACGCGCAGAACGCGCAGAGTGTGCCAATCGCGTGATTGACGCCAGCTGGAGTGGATGTAATATGACCGACATGACTACAGGAGACGCTGAGCAGACCAACGAAGAAGTGTGGCTGACCTCGGGAGAAGCTGCAGAACTGCTTCCCAACGTCTCTCGACGTTCGGTGCAGGCGTGGGCCGCGTCCGGAAAAATTGACGGAGTTGTCCGCTTGCCGAGTGGTCGATACCGGATTCCAAAATCTTCCTTAGAAGAATTGCTCAACGGGATACCCCCGCAGGAGTAGCGAAAGCTGTAGCTTTCTTGCCCGTTAGGGCTGGTCAGACACCCCAGAATGTTCCATTCTGGGGTGTTTTTCTGTAAAAAGCAGCAAAATGCGGACATATCATCAACTAATAAGAATGTTAACACCCGCCCCGAGATGGGGGTATTGGCCCGTTTTATTGCTGTGAATTAAATTCGGGAATTTCGGTAAATAAAGGAGAAAGTCCCAGTGCATAAAGGGAAAGTAAACGCATGTGAAAACCTTGGGGAAAGTTAAAAGGCAAAAATAATAAACAATTGCTGTTGGAATGGCACAGGGCTTGCGCCACAATGGAGTGCGACGCAGAACGCGCAGAACGCGCAGAACGCGCAAAATGAGAAATGACGCACACATTGTAGAGAGGGACCAATGGTCAATATCCGCACCGCTATTTCCACAAGCGCCGCCACGCTCGTCGCCTTGAGTGCTGTTACTGGCGTAAGCGCTGCCTCGGCGCAGGCCGAGGAATCTACTGGTGCCCAGCCCGGCACGGATACCACCGCCTCCGATGATTCCGACGCACAAGCTGCAAGCGAAGCACAGCCTGGTACGGACACCGATAACAACTCCGCGGGCAACAACGGCGGGGAAGAAGAATCCGCCGCTGCCAATAACGCCCAGCCGGGAACCGAGATCGACGCGCAGCTTCCTAACCAGTCCAATATTCCGGCTCAGCCAGCTAACAATGCGCAGCCAGGTACCGAGACTGCTCCGACTGCCTCCAACGAATCTCAGCCGGGCACCGAAGCTGAAACTCCGGCACCAAAGCCGGTGGAATCTGACAATGGCAACAACAACTCCGCAACCCCACAGTGGAGCGATGAAGTTATCTCCGAACAGCCGGCAGCAGAACCTGCCATTAACAATGAGCCGGTAGACATTGCTACCGAGCCGACTTACCAGCCTGCCGTCCACACCACTGAGCCAGCAGTAGAAGAACAGCCAATCGCCGACCAGCCTGCTGTGGTGCCACAAAACGGTGAGGCAGAAGACGCTAGTGAAGTAGAGGACATTCAGCCGGTAGAAGAAAATCATCAGCCTGCCCCACAGGCCGTTGAATCGGCTCCTGTACAGCCAGAACAGCCGGAACAGCCAACACCAGCCTCGGCTCCTGTACCTAGCCAGCCGGAGCCTGCCCCAGCTGCGCCGGTAGAAACCAACGAAGTAGAAGGCGCGTCAGCGACCGTGAGTGCGCCAGGAATCACGGTTACCGCGCAGGGCACCGCCCAGCCCTTCGATGGCGATGTGACGATTTCTACCGCAGCCGGAGAAAACACCGTTGCGCTTCCAGCGAATGAGGTGGCCTTCATTCAGCAAGCAGGCCAAAACGCAGCGTCTACGCTGCCGGAGTACGCCCAGGAAAACCTCAATAACCTGCACAACGCGGTTATCGACCACGTGGAAAACCTGCCTACTTCCCAAAGCGGTGAACTGGGCGCAGTGTCGGCAGATATGACCATCGACCACAAGACCGTCTAATTTGTCTGCGGCAACAGCCGAGAAATGAGGAATACCCATGGACGACTGGCTTGACGCACTAAACAACCAGGACAAGGACAAAAACTCTTCCAAGCCGGAGCTACGCGCCCTCGACGGGGCTAACGAGAGCACAAAAGCGGAAGAAGACGTAGCCGATAAGCAGCCGGAACAGCCTGTAGAGGAGAAACCGCAGCCAAAAAAGAAGCCGAAGGCTGTTAAAAAGCCCAAGCTATCTCGTCCGGCACGCAACGAGAATGAAGAGAGCGCACCCTCTGAGCCGAAAAAGCGCGGATCTGCAGCGCCGATAGCACTCGGTGTAGCCGTACTCGCATTGGTAGCCATTGGCGCTGCAACCTACCTGAACCAGGGGAGCGATTCGCCCGAGACGACCGAAGCACAGGGCGAAACCGAACAATCCTCGCCGGTTGCTGACCAAGTGGAGCAAAAGGGCCCGCAACCCATCTCTGATACTTCGAAAGAAGTCGCAGAGGTCGGAGATCGTTGCGGGGGAAACAATGACGTTGATGTCTCCCAGGAGGACTCACCGCGTGCAGCTATCGCCAAGTTTGAAAAGGCTTATTTTGATGCCGACGCCAATGGCGTCAAGGCGTCTTTGACCAAAGACAGCGAAATGCAAAAGCAGGACTGGATGAAGATTCTGCCCAAGGCTGCTCCCGAAGGTACGACCTGGTGCTTGACTATGCAGCCGTCCGAGGGAGATACGACCTCCGTAGAGCTAGAGGTCAAGCAACCCAAGGAAGACAAGCCAACTCTTTACAAGCAAAAAGTAACCGCCAAGGACAACCACGGAACGTGGGCTGTTCACTCCATTGGACGAGAGGACTAAGACGGTGAAACCGATAAAAGCCGCATTCTCCTACGCCGCCACGGCTTCCGTTGTAGCCATGTTCGGCCTGTCTGTACCTACCGCTATGGCCCAGACCGAGACCGAAAAGAAGGAAGTCTCCGACGACAAATGCGCTGATATTCAGCTCGTTCTTGTCAATGGCACCTTTGACACGTCCGCGCAGGAAGACTCTACTCACGACCATGGCTTCGGCTCGAAAATCGCCGGGCCTGCCATGCGTGAAGGAAACCCAAGCACCCCGAAAGACCCATCGGGCGGTATTAGCTTGGAGCAAGCAGAAGACTCCTCTGAGTCCACCTCAGCCCAAACAACTGCAGAAGCAGTCACGGACAACCACACCCAACTTATTGCCGCTGACTCCAATGACTTGTGGGGCAGCGGAGATAAAAAGACTGGTGAGAACTCTAGCGACAGCAACGACCTCTGGGGGTCGGAGGGCGATTCGGACGATTCCACAGATTCCAATAGCAACGCTAACGACCTGTGGGGAGACGCCGAGACGTCTAAGGACGAAAACTCTGCAGATTCAAATGATCCGTGGAACAACACAGACAAAGACAGTGCAAAGAGCACCGAAGAGTCTGACAGCGATAGCGAGTCTGCAGACTCACTATGGGAAGACGCTCCGAAAAACGACACTGACGAGTGGAAGACCGAGCACAAGGACACGGTAGAAAAAGACGGCACGCGGATTGCCCGTACCTACGTCACCTACCCAGCTGCTGCAGGCGGCGCCTTTGTGCCAGGACTGAAACCATCGGCGCCTGTTGCTTATTCCGAGTCGATGGAAAAGGGCGCACAAAACACCGCAAAGGTACTGCAAGAAGTAGCTAACAACTGCCCAAACACGAAGGTCTTTTTGGCCGGACACTCCCAAGGCGCACAAGTAGCTTCCACCATTGCCCGTGAAATCGGCTCCGGAGAGTCCGATTTCCCAGCTGACAAGGTAGCTGGCGTAGCCCTGTTTTCTGACCCCACACGAGACAAGGGCGTAGAAGTCATGCAGGGCGGCGCTTCTACTCCAGAAGCCGTACCCGGAACTGACGGCGGAAACATTAAGCAGGTAGGAGACTTTAGCTCTCCAGAACAAGACAGGCTCGATGGCGCAGGCATGGGCCTGGACAAGACCGGAGGAAAAGACTTCGGAGAGCTCGCCTCCCGCACCGCGTCGTGGTGCTCGGAAGGCGACCTTGTCTGCGACCTGCCTGTTTCAGGGCGACTTTCTGACCTTGTTGTTGGCACCGCAGAACGCCTTGACCTGCACGACCCAGAAGAATCTCTTCAAGCCGTAAGCGACACCTTGGGCCCTGCCGTTCGGCTCGGCGGCATTGATGATGTCAAAGGCGGAGGAATCGACTTCGGTAAAGGCGGATTTAAGGTCGAATCGGTCAGTGACAACGAAGTTCCTGGATTAGCTGCTGAACCATCGACAGCACCCAGCTCTAGCGCAGAGTCTGCCGATAGCGAAACGACGTCTACTACCGCAGAGGAAACGACATCGGCGAAGTCCAAGGGCCCGTCAGCCTCTGCTACTGCAACTTCTGAGGCGGAGTCTGCTTCTCAGTCTGGCGAGGTAGACCTAATTTCGACCATTTCCCGCGACGGTGCTCGTAGTAAGTCCATGGAAGAAGCACGCGGGCCAATTGGCGGGGAACTTATCGGAGACCTTGGAAAATCTACTGTTGCTGCAGTCAGCAAGCTTGGTGGAATGGCCCTGGGTAAGGGAATCACCATTGCCAAGAAGGCAGTAACCGTCGAGAACCTCGCACAGGTTGTCTCGGCAGGTGTTACCAATCCGAAGGCAGGATTGGCTGTTGCTGCAGCCAAGCTCGCTGACGCCGCACTAGAAGTCCTAACCCCAGAGACGGTTACCGGCATGGCCGATGAAGTCTTCAAAGAAATCGATGTGCTGGGAATTACCGGTGATGGACTAGCGGAAACTGCTGTACAAGCAGCAGGACATGGAAACGCCCACAACTCCTACGGAAGCCGACCTGCCACAGCAGACGGTCGAAGTGCCATTGACGCCACCGTTGATTGGGTAGTCGCTTCCAGCCGTGATGTCGCCGGAGATGAAGTGCGACCAGAAGCCGTACAAGCAGCAGGACTGGACAACGCCACCTACAACGCGGACGAGGCCAAGCAAGCCCTCGACCAGGTGACCAACTTCAAAAAGGAGCTGATGGGCTAATGACCTCCCAAGACACGGCAGCAGCACAACCAAAACCCCTCAAGCGCGTAGCGCTTAACGGGTTAGGCAATGACCTTGCAGACACCCGCCTTGCCCCCGAGGGGGAAATGGATCCGCTTATCTGGCTTGTCGCTGCCCACGGCGGCGCAGGAGCTACCTACCTAGCTCACGCGCTGGCACCCTTTGGCGACGCCGGCCAGTTGTGGCCAGTCCATGACAAATACCCGTGGTGCGTGATTGTCGCGCGAACCACCCGTGCAGGACTAGAAGCAGCACACGACCTGGCACTGCAAGACCAGTCCAACAAGACAGGTGGTTGCCGCGTCTTGGGAATCATCTTGGTTGCTGACGCACCTGGAAAGCTGCCCCGCAGCTTAGAACAGCGCATCACAGTTCTGGAAAAAACCGTCCCGACCATCTGGCGGGTGGACTACTTCGACGATTGGCGTGAGTCAACCGTCGACGAACTTCCCCAATGGTCACCACTCGACGACGAACCGGAGGACGAAGAGCCCACAAAGTTCTGGCAAAAGAAAAAAGAATCCCCTGACCTCGTTCACAAATCCGTGCGCTCAATCGGGCAAGACCTTGTAGAGCGCGCCCGCGAAGCCAACAAACACCTCTAAACCGAAAGGAAAATCCATGTCTCTGACCCAAACCGCAGCCAACATCCACTCCCAGATTCTCGCGCAGGTTCCCGGCCAAGACCTAAGCCCACAAGCACCTGGTGACTTCGGCGAAAAAGTAGACCGTGGCCTCAACTTCGGCGTTTATATCGGCCTGGTCGTTGCCGTGGCTGGCGTGATTTCCATTGGCGCATCCATGGTTCTCTCCCGTCGCGAGGGAACCAGCGAAGAAGCCACCTCTGCCGCGCTGCGTGTCGGCGTCGGCTGCTTGATTATCGGCGGTGCCGGAACCATCGTCGCAGCACTTATCTAGCACCACTACGTAAGGAGAACTGCTCGTGATTCTTGCCCAAGGCCCACCATCAACCCCACAAGACCTCCCGCAAGAAGTGTGGGGAACGGGCTGGCAGTGGCTGCAATACGCACTGTATGTCTCCCTAGCCGTTTCCGTTTTGGCAGTAATCATCCTCGGCGCGCTCATGGCCGCAGACAAAAACCGTGGCGAAGCAGTATCGGCAACCTCCCCCACAACCGCCGCACTGAAAATCGCTCTTGGCGTTCTTATCGCTAGTTCTGCTGCCACCATCGCGTCGTGGTTCGTCTAACTAACTACACCTCCGAAAGGAAGACATGAACATCACCCGCCTCAGCGCAGCCGCAGCCATTGTCGCGGCCACGCTTGGACTAGCGGCCTGTGGCTCCGACGAGCCAGAGCAGCCCACCGAGGCGAGCGATCAGCCCACCGTTGACCTAGAAGCAGTACCCGAGAACGCTTCGTGGTCTTCGGTCGGGGGGATCGGTACGCCGGTGGATTCCAACGACGGGCCAGAGGAAAGTGAACCTGTCCCGCATGGTTACTCGCATACCCCACAGGGCGCAGTGCAGGCAGCAATTAACGGTCAGGTCATGCTTGCTACTGCAGACGATCAAACCTGGCCCAACGTTGCCTCGGACATGACTGCTCCAGGCCCTGGACGAGACCAATGGGCGCAAGGACGCTCTTTGATGTCGGTGGAAGGCAACGTAGATAAGAAAGACGCCGCAGTCTTCAAGGGCTTCAAAATCACCGACTACACCGACGACAAAGCGCAAGTGCTACTTGCCGCCGATTATCCCGACGTAGGACTCACGGTCTATCCCGTGCAACTTGTCTGGCAAGCAGACGACTGGAAGTTGGTTCTTCCAGACCAAGACCACGCCCCTGACCTCCACAAGCTAGAAAGCCTCGACGGCTTTACCGAATACGCACAGTAAAAGCGCAAACAGCGGAAGAAGGCCACATGGAAACGAAGAACTCCCGAAAAATCTGGGCGATTGTCATTGCAATTGTCGTCCTTGTCATTGCAATTGTTGCCGCATTTTTCATTGGAAAAGGCATGGATTCGCAGGATGGTGACCGAGAAAATTCTCAAGAGGTAGCAGAAAGCGACGAAGGTTCGAACAAAGACGAACCGGCAAACGCGGACGCCTCCGACGACTCTTCTAAATGGGCTGAGGATTCCTCTGATGTGTTTGGACGTAGTCTTCGGACACCGAAAAACGGATCTGGGCAGCCCATGGGAAAAATTAAGAAAGTGGATAACTTCCAGTGTGAAAGTGAGGAAGAACCGTCGAAACTAACGATCGAGAGAGTCCACAGCGCTGAGACACTTTGGTCTGAGAACCAAGGGCCGGGACATGTAACGGACGAAGGTGTTCCTTCTCAATACGCGCATACCCCTGAAGGGGCGGTTCTTTCTGCGTGGAATAGTAACGCGCTTGTTCAAATGGGCGGACATGATGTTGCCTTGCGTACCTTGAAACAGCAGTTCACAGGGGGGCATGCGAAAGAAGCGGTGGAAACGCTTGAATCTAACGCTTCTGCGGGTTCCAGCGCATCTGTTTCTGCTGCTGCTCCAGAGGCGTTCCGTATCACCAGTTGCAGCCAAGAACGGGTAATCGGAGACGTAGCGGTGCCTATGCCTACTGACGCTAAGGGAAATCCCGATAACAAGACTTGGATGGTTATTCGAGTGTCAGCTAAGTGGGAAGACGGTGATTGGAAAGCCGAGCTAGATGAAGTGAAGCAGTCGGTTGAGGATGAAATCGGCAATCTTGATGGGTGGGAACAGTGGAAGTTCTAAAAAAGCTGTTAACCGCTGTGGGAGTCCTTCTTGTAGTGGCCTTTGCTTCTCCTGTAGCTCAAGCCCAGGAAGCGAAAGATGAATTTGGCCAGCATGTGGAGGATTGTATAGCTGATTCATTGAAGCATGAGGACGAGACTCGTCTATTTGGGGAAGATAATAGTGATAAAGACCCAAATGACCCTGACTTTCAGAATTCTTTTACAGGGAAATGGACAAAAGCAGGATGTCAATTAGGTCAAGCTATTCGCCATCCAGTAGCTGCCGTTTCTTCAGGTCTATCAGAGTTCTGGGGCGATCCCGTCGGTGATTTCACCAAGGCTGTTCTTGAGGGTAATAACCAAGCACTCCAGACAGTTATGACGTTCTGGATGGACTGGCGTATGGACAAAAACATCATGGACGGGTCTGTCCAAGGCGTGAAGAACATCGTGCTTGGAATTGCTGGTATGGCGCTGATTTCTTCCTTGATTATTGGCGGCATGCACATGGCTTATGACCGAAGACAAGGCGTTGCCGACGGTCTAGAAAGTATGGGAAAGAATATCGGCAGCTACCTGCTATTTTCCACACTCATCGTGGGATTGGGAACGGGAGCAATAGTTGCTTCTGATCAGCTTGCAGATTGGGTTATGAAGCAATTTGGCGCGAGCGATGCCGAATCGGTTCTCGGTGCTTCTGAGCTAAATGAGGAAATGGGCGGGCCGATCCTTATGCTGGCGCTGGCCGGTGTGGGTGTTGCTGGCTCCATCATGCAGATCGTTTCTTTAGCGACCCGTACTTTGCTCTTCCCGATTGCATTGGGCATGACGCCAGCGTTAGCTGCCTTCTCTTATACGAATATTGGACGACAAGGCCTTAATCACGTGGTGTCTATGTTGATTGCTTGTGTGCTTTTCAAGCCGATTTCAGCGCTGTTGTATTGCGTGACTTTTTGGCAGTCAGCGTCTGGCGGCGAGGACATGATGTCTGCAGTGATGACCGTTTTGATGGTGGCTGCTGCCGGATTTTCCGGCCCTGCGCTGGTGCGCACCGTTGCCCCGTTCGTCTCACAAGCAGGCGGCGGTGGTGCAGGTTCAATGCTGTCTGGTGCGGCAGGACTCGCGGGTGCTGCAGGAGGTGCTATCGGTATGGCCGGTGGCGCACTGATAGGCGGTGCCGGTGGTGCTGTTGCAGGCGCGAAGGCTGGTTCCTCTGCAAAGAATGCAGCTCCGGGCGGTGGAGCAGGGGGATCGGGAAGCAGCCCGCTTGGCGGCGGTTCCGGTGGAAGCCCTCTCGGTGGCGGTTCCGGAGGCTCCGGGGGCTCTGGCGGATCTGGCGGATCTGGGGGTTCTGCTGGTGCAGGCCCGGCAAGTCGTGGCGATTCTGGCACCACGGCTTCTGGTTCCAGCCAAGGTAGCAGTTCGCGTGCGGTATCTCCCGGTGGCTCGAGGTCTGGTGCAGCTAGTACGTCCGGCAGTGAAGGTGCGAGTGTTCGCCCAGCCAACTCGGGCGCTGGCGGTAGTGCGGCTGGCGGTAGTGCGGCTGGCGCAGGAGCGCGTGGTGCCGCAGCAGGAACGGGAGGCGCGCGCCGCACCACCATGAGCGGTGCCACAGGTGGTTCTCGTCTCGGAGGGGCTGCTCGGGGAGCACGCCGCGGAGTAAGCCGAGGCGTGCGAACTGGACGCGTATTAGCAGGACAAGGAGCACGCGGCGGTCGTGCCGCAGGCTCAGCAGCACGTCAAATCCAAGGAATCCTCGATGAGTCCATTGGTCAACAAGGCAACTATCACGGAAATGTAAGGAGGTAAAAGCCATGGCAGATAACGTAGACGTCCCCGTGTACGCGCTCGGCCAGCCTAGCCGTCGTACTGGTATCGGTGGCTTTTCGATGAAAACCACCATCGTTCTAGGCGCGGGCTTCATCGGCTTTTTGGTTTGCCAGCTCGGCGGAATGCAGAAAATCGGCTTTCTGGTGGTGCTTCCAATCACCGTGATTATCGCCTTGCTGGTCTCGCTTAATGTGGGCGGGCGCTCGGTAGCCCAGGTATCGGAGATGATTTTTCAGGACTGGCGTCGCCGTGCTCGCGGCGACAACGTCTATATCTCTGGGCCCTCGTCGCGGTTAGCAGGAGGCCGCTACCGCCTTCCCGGTTCGCTGGCACGTACCGAACTACTTGAAGGAACAGACGCGGTAGGCCGAGACTTCGGCGTGGTCTTTGACCGTCACCGCCGCGAAGCCACAGTTCTCTTTTCCTGCCAATTGTCAGGACAAACCGCTATGACTCAGGAAGAACGCAATGACATGACGGCTAATTGGGGCCGCTGGCTGGCCGGCCTGTCACTGTCAGGTGACGTGGTCTCCACTGTCTTTGTTACGAACTCTCGCCCTGATACTGGCGAGCTGGTGGCTAAGGAAGTCCAGGCAACGGTTCACGACGACGCGCCCGAGGTAGCAAAGCGCATTATGCAAGAAGCCTCTGATGAATTGTCGGTCGGAATCCCTGAGACAGAAGCTCATATCGCAGTCACGTTGAAAGTGAGCGTGGCTGAACCAGACGACACTAGCTTCTTGCAGCTAATTGGCACCCGGCTTCCCGGCCTGTACGAGGAACTGACCTGGTCGGGAATCCAGGCAGCGCCCATGGATGCAGAAGAAGTCTGCGCACGCGCACACAAGTTCTTTAACCCTGCCGCCGAAGGCGACTTTGAAGAGATTTCCGTTGGCGGAAACACCCACGATCTTGAATGGTTCGACGCGGGCCCAGCGTTCCATGACGTGCGCAAGAACGTCTATCGCCATGATGGTGTGTCTTCGGTGACGTGGGAAATGGCCTCTGCGCCCCGCTCTACGTTTGAAGACACCTTGCTCGGCAACTTGATTGCACCGCATGCACGCATTGACCGTAAGCGCGTCGCGCTGGTTTACCGCCCGTATGAGGCTGGTACAGGTGCTTCCCGTGTGGAGGCAGAGCACCGAGACGCGATGGTGGCGGCTAACTCATCAAAGAAAATCCGGTCGGCTGCTGCTGAAATGCGTCTAGAGCACACCGAAGCAGCGCGTAGAGCACAAGCACGCGGTGCGCAGTTGGGACGCTACAGCCTGTTTGTCACTGCCACGACAGAAGATGAAGAACTTCTGGGGCGTATTCGCCACGACGTCAAGCAGCTAGGAGCACAAGCCAACCTGCGGTTGCGCGAGATGTCGCGCCAGCAAGACGCAGGGTTCATCACGTCGTGCGGGCTTGGCCAGATTCCATGGACGAAGGAATCTACGTCCGCGCTGGCGGCACAAGGATAGGGGAAATTAGGTGCTTTTCGGACTTTTTGGCAAAAAGAACAAGGCGGGTCGCACTCTGTCACGCCTGACGAACGTGCAGCTGCATGCTTCTCGTGACAAGGCAGGATTTTCCTTTGGCGCAGTCATTCGCCAAACCCCGCGCGCTACGGCAACGGTGTGTTTCCAAGTTGATAACCCAGATGAGATTAGCTCGGAGAAGATCTGGGATTGGGAGCAGGCTATTTCTGAAGATGAGTCGGTCATTTCTACTGCTTACACCGTCGATTCCACGGGTAGCTATATGTCTGTCACCTTTAAGCAGCTCGATAAAACAGAGCGCAAGGACTCCAACGAGGCCTTGACCCGCCTTGCCGCGCAGCTGCCTGACTTTTATGAATTCGGCGAGGTGGTCTCGACTCCTATGACTGACGAACAAATCTATGCCCGCGTAGCGAATGCTGTCGGCACTTCAACTGGACAGTGGCCAGAGCTCAAGGTGGACACGGTGGAAGAGACCACCGCAACTATCACTTTTGACGATGTGGCGGCAATCAGTTTCGACGTTATGGACGACGGGGACTTGGACGCTTTGCTTCGTGAGCTTGTGTTGGAGGGTGAACTTGCCGGTGTAGCGCGTTGGACACGAATCTTTAGGCCTGGATCGGAATCCGAGGAACACGACCCAGGCCGACATTCCGGGATTCTCACAGTCGCGGCGGAAGCAGGCGTGGAACAGATAGAAAACGCCGCAGCGGCACTAATTAGCGAGTTGTCAGCAGTAGAGCGCCTTCGAGTACGCCGCATTTATGGCCGACAAATGGCGGGCTTCCTCGCAGGCTTAGGCATCGGCGAGCTGGCGTGGGACGCAGAAAAAGTAACGGTTTAGACACGGGATTCTAGGGAGCAGATTAAAGCAATGGGCACGCACGATGCAGAAATGATTACCCTCCACGAGCAGATCTTGGACGGCGAGAAGGAAACTCCGTCCCGCTGGTCGAGTGAGGGTAGGCGCTATCGCAAGTGGAAGAAGACGAGTCAGAAGCACGCCGAAGCCATTGAGCGCCAGCGCCGACGTGCTGGCGGCGCCATGCCGGTGCGCGGCGAAAAGCCTTTTACCATCATGAAACCACGCGGCTTTACCGGCCATCACGCAGGCTACATGGCCGTTCAAAATGGCCCGATGGAGTGGCAGACGACGACCAATCTAGGCTGCGGCTTCAACCCCAATGTCATTGGTGCCCCTGCACCGATTATCGGAACGCCACTAGGTCGCCATGTCACTACGGGCGCGGCAGTAGGCTGTGACCCCTTGTCATGGTTTCGAGAAGGAATTATCGCTAACCCTTCCTGCTTTATTCTCTCGCTCCCGTCGCTAGGAAAGTCCACCCTAGTGCGCAAAATGCTCATGGGAGGGGCCTCCAATGGGCAGATTACGATTGCCGCAGGCGATATTAAAGGCGAATATGTCGGCTTTACCCACCAAGTCCACGGCCAGGTCATTACTGTTGGCCACGGCTATGGGCACATCAATCCTCTTGATGTGGGCGCGCTCGGTCGTGTTATCCCACAGCTAGAAGCCAAGCGCGCAGAACTTATGTCCTCTGAGCGAGACGAGGCTGCAACAGAAAACGAAGATATTTCTCTGCAAAACATTGAAGACTTGCTCAACCGCGCAAAAGAGCAAGTCCATGGCCGTCAGGTCACGATGGTGACCACGCTGGTTAGCTTAGGTCGCGGTGGTGGCGTTCAAGACTATGAGTCCATGCTCATTTCTGCGGCACTGCGCGGAATGTACGAAGAAGAACGTATCGACTGGGAAAACCCGCCAGTGCTCAAAGACCTGATCGCCTACATCGAGCGCGGCCCGCAGTGGCTGCGCAAGCTCGGCAGAGCAGAGACTAACGAACAGTGGAATGCGCGTATTGACGCGCTTGTCCTTTCCCTTAACTCGCTGCTTGACGGCGCTACAGGCCGTATCTTTGACGGTCAGACTACTACTCCGATTGAGGTAGATTCACCGGCTATTTGTATCGACGTCTCCGCTATTGATCGTGGTGATTCCGCGATGAAAGCAGCGGTCATGATGGCCTGCTGGGGTTCTGCCTTCGGTGCCATTGAGGCTTCACACATGCTCGCCGATGCCGGCCTTGGCCCTCAGCGCTACTTCAATCTGTGCCTCGATGAGATGTGGCAGGTGCTCTCGTCGGCTCCTGGCATGGTCGGCCAGATTGACGCTTTGACGCGCCTAAACCGTACAGACGCGACTGCGCTGTTTATGATTACCCACACTTTCAAAGACCTAGAGGCCTTGCCGACTGAAGAAGATCGCAAGACAGCAATGGGCTTTATTGAGCGTGCTGGCATGGTTATTTGCGGCGGACTTCCCACCAGTGAGCTGGATATTTTGTCTACGCAGTTGGAGTTTTCACCTGCCGAAGCAGAGATGATTGTCTCGTGGTCTCGCGGTGCGCCTCCTGCGCGTTCACGCACTCGGGGTGCGAGGGCAACCCCGCCTGGTCGTGGCCGATTCATGATTAAGCCTGCCAAGGACGGTTCGCCAGGTATTCCGGTACAGACAATGCTTTTCCCGACCGAAGTCCAAGAACAGCTACACAATACGAATGCCCGCTTCGAGGACTTCTTCTTGGAAGGTGAGGGGGCATAGATGTCTGGCTTTGTAAGTCCTTTTGATGAGTCCACTAAACGCCAGGCCATGGCGGAATTTCAAGCAACGTGGAAAGAATATTCCTCTGCGTCTGCCGCAGCGAAAGCAATCGCTAAAGACTGGGGCATGGGCCGCACAACGCTTACGGAATGGCTGCAAGAAGAAAACCTCTGGCCGTCTCCCACGGTCAAGCAGGTTCAGCACCTGCAACGAGAAATTAACCGCCTAAAGCGGCGAAATGAGCATCTGCAAGAAGAAAACGAGCGACTACGACGACTAAGGAGTCAAGACGGATGAAGAAGGTTATCGGCATTGCCGTCGCTATCGTCCTATTTCTCGTCCTTATCATCGTCGTTGTCCTAGATGGCGGTAACGAGGATGAAGTATGTGCCGAAGATGAAGGCGGATCGGGCTCAGGTGATGTTGTTGTTGATGGTGACTTTGCTTACCCGAGTGATAAGAACGCTACCCAGGAAACCTCACCTTTTGGCCCACGCGAGGGCGGTATGCACTTCGGTCTAGACATTGCAGGCCCGCGAGGTACTCCTATTTACGCTTTCGCAGATGGTCGCGTTATCCAAGCCCAAGACTCTGGTGTGCAAGGCTTCGGCGGCTGGGTTGTCGTGGAACATGACATTGACGGGAAGAAAATTCAAACCGTGTACGGTCACGAAGAACCTGGTCAGGTCAAGGTCAAGACCGGCGACAAAGTTACTAAGGGCCAGCACATTGCTGATATGGGCAGTGCCGGTCAGTCTTCTGGCCCTCACCTGCACTTCGAGGTTGTCGAGGGTGACCGAGCAGCAGGCGGGGAGCGCGTCGACCCTAAGCCGTGGCTGGATAAGGCCGAAGAAGGCAAAAAGGGCGGCGGAGATTCCGACAAGAAGGACAAAGACTCTAAAAAGAACTCGGACGGCGGAGGAAAAGTCCTTGTCGTAGGCGATTCCATTTCCAATGGTGCGCGCAGCCAAATCGAAAGCGCGATTCCAGGAGCCGAAGTCAGGGCCAAAGACTCCAAGCAATACGCAGCCGGTATGCAAGAAATCGACGACGGAGACCAATTCGACACTGTAGTCATGGCCCTAGGCACGAACGGCGAAGTGGGACAAGACCAGTTCGACGCGGCTAAAGACAAAATTGGTGACGCCAACTTGGTTCTTATGACCATCGCCGGTGTACCTCACGCCGACAGCTTTAATAACTCGGTGAAAAAGTCTGGGTATGACTACTTCGACTGGGCAGCAGAGGCGAATAAAGACCCCGGAATGCTTGTTGATGGAGTCCATCCCGGCCCATCTGGATCGAAGATCTTCGCTGACACTATGGCCGAGACCGTAGGCGGCGGAAGCAAGAAAAGCTCGGATAGTGGCAGCAAGAAGAGCAAGTCTAAAGGCAGCGGACAGCCCGCTGACGAAAAGGGCGGATTCGAGGGGCTTTCTGGCCGTCAGCTCGCCTTGGCGAAGCAGATCGTTGCAATTGGCGAGAGCATGCACGTCGATGAGAAAGGTCGACAGATTGCTGTAGCTACCGCTAAGCACGAGTCCCAGCTACAGGTCTACGCCAACGATGGAGTTATTACCCCAGAAGAACAAAGCGGTATGGCCGACGATGTGACGTCCGAAAAGCTCAAGGAGTCGCTGGATTTCCCGCACGATGCAGTAAGTAGTGACCACGGCTCTGTGGGCACCTTCCAGCAGCAGGTCGGTATTTGGGGTGAGGTAGAAGAACTGATGAACCCAGCAGTTCAGGCCAAAAACTTCTATGAACATCTCGAAGACGTCGATTACCAAGGAATGGAAGTAGGTGCAGCCGCAAGTACGGTTCAGGGAAACGATACGGGTACGGGCGTTTACCAGCAGGAAGCGGATATTGCGACCAAACTGGTAGATAAATATCGCGGTGCAGGCAAGGACTTGTCCGAGGAAGAAATTGAAGCCTTGGGCGAGGCCAACGTAGGTGACGGCTGTGATACCGAAGCCGGAAACGGCGATTCCAGCGATGATCCGGCACCGTCTGGCGAGCTTGGCGAGCGCATTGTCGCCGCAGCACGTAAAGAATTCGGTTATCCCTACGTATGGGGCGGTGGCGACGAAAACGGCCCGACGAAGGGACAAGACGGCGGAGAAGAAGGCTACGACTGCTCCGGACTTGTTCTCCGTGCGGTGGCTGTCGCTACCAAGGGCAAGGTCAAGCTACCTCACCAGACACAAGCACAAGCTAAAGACGAGCACCTGAAAAAGGTTGACTGGGAGGACAAGAAACCTGGCGACATCATTCTCATCGGCGGCGATGGAGCAGAACACCACGTTGCGATCTACTCCGGCAAGAAAGACGGAAAGGACAAATGGATCGAGGCTCAAACCTATGGCGTGGACTCCGGTGAATACGACGTACGCACCGATGAGCCACATCAAGCGTATCGAGTAAGCGAATAAGAAAAGGCAGGACAGCAATGAAAAAGACAGCTATCGCACTCGCCCTGGCCAGCACTGTAGCGCTCACGGCGTGCGGAAATGATGAGCCGGACGGAACGGATACCGGCATGGAAGACCCCACGGTAAGCCAGTGGGAGCAGCCCGAAGTGCGCGGCCCGCTTCAAGACACTGACCAAGAAGACGTGGACAAGGTAGCCCATGATGTTGTCAAGCAGATCTTCTCCTGGTCTCCAAAAGATGATCACACCATCGCCGATGCAGCCCGCAAGGCCGAGCCATTGATGGATGAAGACTTTGCCTACAACAACCGAAATTCCTGGTCAGGAATGTTCAAAGTGCCTGGAAAACAATGGGCCAGCTGGGTCGACGACAAGGCTACGGCCTCGGTAGAGCTCACCGAAGGACTCGAAGAGCGTCCCGAAGACACCGATATGGAAGCCCGACGCCAGTACTCGGTAGAAGTCACCGTCAAAGGTCACAAGCACGAACAGAAACTGCGCTATGACGTCTTCGCGCACTTTAACAACCTGGGGTGGTGGAGGCTAGACAACATCACCATTTCTCAGCCGCAGACCATGTCCTAAACAGATCCAACAAGGAGTAACACCATGAGCAAAGCCAGTGACAACGCCCGATTCGACGAAATTGAAAACCTTGTGACCTCGGAGGAATACAAGGACAGGCTCAAAGCAGCAGAAACTACCTCACAACTGCGCGAGGTTGGAGCAGAGGCCGGCGTCGATGTCGACGACCGCAGTGACATGGGCAAGTTCATACACAAGCTAAAAATCCTCGGCATTGACTACAAGGCCATGTCATCTGTTGAGCGGGAAGAGCGGCAAGCGCGCCAGCACGAGCGCGCCGAAGAACTCGCACAGAATGACTCCACCGGCCCTCGCCTAGACATTTGGACGGGCGCAATAGAAAGCGACAAGAGCGATAAAGGAGCCTTCGCCCTAGTTGACGAGACGGGAGAGGCTATCTGGTTTGGCAGCTTCTTTGACAACGACCCCATCTATACGCCGGGCGATATTGGCAGCGCCGAGCAATCAGCCGCAGAGAAGGCGGTGTACCTGGCTCGTCGCGTACAGGACGAAACGGGAGCCGAACTCATTGATCTGCATATCCACACTGAATATCCCGATCTTGATGAAGATGAACTGCGCCTTCGAGGCGTTGTCAAAGACTCGCAAGTCGCAGTGACCGTTGAGGTCGATCCGACAGATGAGCGCGCGTCCTCGGTAGCGCGTATGGGAGGGTTCCGTTCGCTGAAAAACGTTGACCTTGCAAGCCTTGTCGAGCTCGATGATGAATAACCGTCAAAGTGACGAAAACCTGCAGGTAAATAGCACAGGAAAGGACGAAGAGTAATGGGCAAAACCAACCCCAGAAACTCAGGCGGGCCAGGAACTGACGGGCAAACCATCTTCCTTGCTGTCATTCTCGTAGCAGCATTGTCCGTACTTGGCACCGTGCAAATCGGTGCGGTAGCAAGCTGGAAGCTTGCCGGTAAAGACAAACCACCTCTCAACCCATTTCAAACACTAGCCGGTCTTATCAAAGGTCAAATAGAGTGGACAGTCATTGCGACAGTAGCCGCAGTGCTGCTGTGGCTAGCTATTGCTGGATTGGTTTATCTATGGATGAAGTCCAAGCCGAAAAAGACCACCAGCACCACGGGACAGGCCTCAAAGTACCTAGCCCCCAAGGGCGATATTGCTTCCTTGTCGCGCAAAAGCGCAGAGAAGAAGGCAGCGAAGTTTATTGGCGAAGACGCCGCTAAAGACTATCCCGGCCTGCGCATGGGCAAAGATCTACAGTCTCGACGCGGGGTGTACTCCTCATGGGAAGATCTGTACCTCGTTATCTTCGGCCCTCGCCGAGGAAAAACCACGTCTCAGGTTATTCCGGCAATTGTCGATGCTCCGGGAAACGTACTGACCACCTCAAACAAGGCCGATATTGTCTATGACACTGCCGCGATTACCGAGGCGCGTGGAAACATCTGGATCTTCGATCCACAAGGCCTTGTTGCAGGGCGAGACGATCGCCCGTGGTACTTCGACCCTCTCGACGCGGTACGCCGCGACCCGATGAAGATGGACAGCGAAGCTATCGCGCTGGCCGATATTTTCCGCTCTGCAGCTCACGGTGATAACAGCACAGGCGACGCCTTCTTTTCAGAGGGCGGTCGCGACCTCCTCGGCAGGCTTTTTCTCGCCGCAGCATTGGACAACCGCCCTATTACCGACGTCTTCCGCTGGGTTAACGACGATGAAGACCGCACACCAGTAGGTATTTTGCAGCGCTTTGACGAATGGGAATCCATGGCCGACGCACTCAACGGAACCTACAGCATTACTGAGCGCACCCGATCCGGTCTATTTTCCCAAGCAGCGCAAATGGCCGCGCCACTGGGACGACGAG
Source organism: Corynebacterium curieae (assembly GCF_027570035.1). GTDB lineage: Bacteria > Actinomycetota > Actinomycetes > Mycobacteriales > Mycobacteriaceae > Corynebacterium > Corynebacterium curieae. The sequence goes on from NZ_JAKMUU010000010.1 coordinate 29,241, forward strand.
CTATCAGGCAGTGGGTTACCCCAGACGAGGACAAGGACAAGTTCGAACCAGAGCAGTTTGTCCGCGCCGACCACGACACGTTGTATCTGTTGTCCAAGGAAGGCGTAGACAACGCTGCTGCTCTAACGACGGCACTAGCAGCGGCCACGATGAAAGCTGCCGAGCGCTACGGTGAAGAAAATGGTCTGCGTCTTCCAGTGCCAATGATTGCCGCGCTCGACGAGGCCGCAAACACGGTTCCATGGCCGGAGCTTCCTAAGCTGTACTCCCACTACGGCTCACGTGGAATTATCGTCATGACGATCTTGCAGTCTTATGCCCAAGGCGTAAAAGCCTGGGGCAAGGAGGGCATGGAAGCATTGTGGTCTGCAGCGTCTGTACTGCTCTACGGCGGCGGTGTCCGTGATCAGGACATGCTCAACAAACTAGAACTTCTCATTGGCGACTATGAAGAGCTGACTAAATCCGTTTCTCGATCGGCAGATGGCGGACGCTCTACCTCGATACAAGCGCGTGAGAAGAAGATTCTCAACGCCGCAGAACTAGCTGCCTTGCCCTATGGCCAAGCGCTGGCTTTTACCGGGCGAAGGCCGTTTGCGCTGTATCTAGAGCCGTTCTGGGAGCGTACCTACTGGAATGAAAAGACCCGCCAGCTGCTTCCTGCACAACAGTAACTACTACCGGAGGAATCCATGGCAGAAGAGAAAATCGATCCCAAAGACTTCCACTACAAAAGCGTCTTCGAGTTCGTCGACAAGTTCCTAGTGACGATGTACCCGACTACCGACAACCGGATGAAAAACGTCGCGTGGTCTCCTACATGGTGGAATCACCCCGAGGTCGTTGCCCGCATAGATGGACTCTGGAAGCGCTACGAGTATCTGCGTGTAAAAGAACCCGATACTGCACTAGAGACTTTCCTGCGTCTGCATGGCGATTACCACATGCGACAAATCATGAAGGACGACGGAGTCTTCGCCGATTGTAAACGTGAAGACGTTCCGTCTCGTCCGCTACCAGTTACTTCCGCAACTAAACCCGCCTCCTAAACAAAAGCGAAAGGACACCTACTATGTCTCGTACATCTGTCGATGCGTCCACAGCCCGCACTATCCGAAACCTACGCCGCGCGCTACACGCAGAACGTGTACGTCGCTTTCCTCCGCGCACAATTCAGCCAGGCCCCAACGCTATAACCCGTATGGCAGGCGGCGCACTTGCAGTAGAGGGGTGCCGCGCGCTCATAGAAGAAAATGAGCAATCCCGCACATGGGTCATTGATGATTTCAACCGCCGCGGTATGGCCGAATCTGCCGCCGCTATCGCCGATAGCTACGAGGACAACATAGCCTTCACTGACGAAGACGGCCACGATTTCCGATTCTCTGTCCGGGATGGAGAACTCTCGCGCTATAGCGTAGAACGCCTTGGAAAAGACATCTCCGCTGCAGCAGGAGACGACGACGCCCGGGAGGTCACAGCATTGTCTCCGGCAGAAGTCATTGACGATCTAGAGGCCCAAGACGCAGACCCCGAAGCTGTAGAGTCCTATGCTCTCGCCGTAGGCGATAGTGACGTCTCCCCTAGTGACCAGCTAGTTGACCAGCTTCAGGCAGAAACCAGCGAGGAACTGGAATCTCCGGGCAACGACCTTACTGACGTAGCTGAACAAGCCGATGAGCAGGTTGCCGAAATGTAGCCATACACCCGCGCACAAGGCGGTAGAAAGACCAGACGGTTCTTTCTACCGCCTTGTGTTTATTTAGAGCTCTGGGCCTTGTTCTTCTTCAAGCTCATCAGCGGGTGCTTGCTCGTCGGTGGTATCGCTGTCGCTGGTAACGCTTTGCTGTTCGCCGCCCAGGCCGAGGCTGGCGAGGAAGTCGAGACCTGCTTGCGCGCCCTCATGCAGTTCACCGGCGTCTTCGTCTTGGGAGTTATCGGTGTTATCGGCTTCTGGGGTGGTCTCGGGCGCTGGTTGCGCTTCTTCTACGGTGTTCTGGACGGTGGTGTCTTGTTCGTCATGGTGGGTGTCGTCATTGTCTGGTTCGTAGGCGGCAGCGATGGTTTCTGCGACCATGTCGCGGATTGTCTCTTGTGATGGCTCGTCTACGCCCAGGCGGCGTAGTTCGTAAGTGCGTTGTGCGGCCAGGAGGTTGACTTCATCGGCGATGTAGCCTGCATGGTCGGCAACATCGTGAGGGATTTCCTCTGCGCGCAAGCGTATGGCGATGTCGGCGCGGTCGGCGAAGTCCATTTTCTCGCGGCGAATCGTATCGAGTCGCTGTTGAAGCTTATGGGTGTGCTCGCTGTCGTGGTGTTCGGCTTCGCGTAGGCGCTTGTCCCATTCTTCGGTGTCGTCGGCACGGTAGCAGATTTCCTCCCACAGACCTGCCTCCGGCAAGTTAGCACCAGTATCCTCAATGGCCTGCTGAGCTAAGCTGCGGCGCTGTTGCGCCTGTTCAAGACGCTTGTGCGCATGGTCTATGCGCTGTTGGTACGTGCCATAGCCTGCAGCGTTATGGTCGTAGGCCCGCTCGGCAACCGGGCGGGTGTAGTCCTCTGCCAGTAGGCGTTGGTGCTCAATGTCTGCCAGGGCAGCTTCTTCTTCACGAAGGGCGGCACTGTGGTCTGCCATGGCCTGCTCATAGGCGCGAATGCGCCCAGCATCAAGGCATATCTGCTGGTAGTCAGCCTGTACCTCATTTGCGGCTGCGTCTTTGTCCTCGTGGAGGCGGGTGGTGATACTTGCTTCTTGCCAAGTGAGCGATTCCACCTTGGAATTAGCAAAGCGTGCGTGCTCTGCCAGCACAGACTGGTTAAGCCGGTTGAGGTTTCCTTCCTTACTGGTAAGGCGAGCAGTTTCCGCGCGGTCGTAAGGGTTGTGGGTGCGAAGCCACGTATCGAGTTCTATATCTGTCTGACCAGATACAGGAGGCAGCTGGTTGCGCTTTCCGGTATCGCGCAAGCGGAGTTGTTCGTCTAGACGGTAGCGGATAAGCCGTGCCGGATCATGGGCGTTGTCAATATCGCGAGTAGCAGCGTCCATGACGGTGCGCGGGTCAATGCCCGCGTCGATAAGCTGTGCCCAGCCATAGCGAATAGGTGCTACACCGTCGTCGCTGGTCTCAATCTTTCGGGAAAGGTCGCCGGGTAGGGTGTCGATCCAGTCCGGCAGGTAAGCGTCGATGAAGTCGTTGGTGGCTTCATCTTTACCCATAAGCCACAGGCCCATCATGCGATCGGGTGAGGTTTGCTCGTCGACGACCTCGGCTATGACCTCGCGTGCGGCCTTCGGGCTGTTATCGCGGGCGATTACCTTGTTAAAGACGTCCCTGGTACTCGGGGCGTGGTCTATGCCCTGGTAGTGGTAGTGGCCTTCCTCGGCCAGCTCATCTAGCTGGTGCTCGGTTACCGCATAGATGTGGTTGGCAAGCTTGCCGCGTGTAAGTGCGACATACAGCCCTGCCCTATCGACGTGGTGGTCAATGACCGCGCGGGTGCAGTCCACGGTGCTGCCCTGGGCGCGGTGGACGGTAGCCGCATAGCCTAGCTGCACATTGTCGTGGACATAGTCTGCTGGCAGGCACAGTTCCTCGCCGGTTACTGTGTTGCGGGCGGTGATACTGCCGTTCTCGGCAATTCCGGTGACGGTCAGCAGCGTTCCGTTGTTAATACGGGTACTGGTAGCGGTGTCGTCGTCGTAGAAAGTCTGGTTTTTGCGCGCCAGAATCGTATCGCCCACACCTGCTTTTTCGCCTCTAGAAAGCTGGGCTTCCACGGTGGTGTCAACAACGCTCTGGGCGATGTAGTGGGCGCGGATTGTCTCGTTGAGTTCTGCCACATCGCGGTTGGTGGCAGCAATAAGCAGACTGGTTTTACCGCTAGAAATATCAGCCAGGTAGTCTGCTGCGGCCTTATCCAGCATGTCGCTGCGTGCGCCACCATTGACCCAACCACGCTTAGCGTAGAAGTCGAAAGTAGAAGAATCGCCCTCGCGCAAGCGCAAGCTGGTAGCAGATTGCTCACTATCTCCACCGAAGCGCACGACTTCGGAGAGTTGATTATCACTGCGGCCAGAAGCGTTGACCATTGCTCCGAAAAGTCCGCCGTTTTCGACCGCGCCGAGCTGTTTATGGTCACCGATAAAGCGCACGACTGCGCCTGCTTCTTCGGCAATTTCTAACAGTGAGCCGATGTTAGGGGTCGAGGCCATGCCGGCCTCGTCGACGATGATCATGTCGCCTGCGTTAATGGATACTGGAAGGTCTTTGAGGCTGTGGCCGGGCTTGGTTGGGTGGTTTCCGCGCCAGGTGTAGGTGAGTTTGTCGATGGTAAAAGCGTCAAAGCCTAAGTCTTTAGACAACACATCTGCCGCCTGTGCGGACGGGGCCAGACCAATCACATTGCGGCCCTGGTTCGCCCAGACGTTGGCGACAAGACGCATAGATGCGGTCTTGCCGGTACCTGCCGGGCCTACGCCGGTAGCAGCCAGTGTGCCGCAGGTAAGCAGGTAGCGCGCCATGGATTCCTGTCCTGTATTAAGGCGGAAACCAGCCTCGGCTTCGTGCTCATCGAGCGCTTTATCAATCGCTGCAGACGGTGCGAATGCAGCCACCGGTTCGTTAAGCGCAGCCAGTGCTTTGTCTTCGGTATCGAGAATGTCCTGGGTGGTATAAAGCTCACTATCAGCGCGGGTATCGCGAGCTTTACCTGCCGTATTTTTCAGCGCCTCCGGCAGTTCCAGAACATCGAAATCATTGAGCGCAATGGCCTTATCGCGCACAATAGCCTCGACCACAGTGGCGTGGATAAGGTCGCGCTCGGAAAGAGAATTAAAGCGATAGCCTTGGAGTTTTCCACCTGCAGCAGTAGCTACATGCGAGGTACGAAAATAGGAACGACGCCTCGTTACCGTGTCTACAACGTCGTCGATCAGGCCCGATAGGTGGGTCTCGGCGTCAAACAGTGGGCGCTCATCACGGCCAGAATCTGCGGCAAGTTGGTTGATTGCAGCGAGTTCTTCTGCTCCGTTTTCGCGGGCGGATACTTCATTTTTCCAGCCTGCGCGAAGCTCCGACAGGCTTTCTGGTTCACGCTTCGCGTCACGGGTTTCCAAGATAGCTTGCTGCCACAAACGACCCACCTCAACCGAGTTAGGGGTTGCGCCACGCTCGGCAACAAACTCTTCAACAAGGCGCTTATAGACCGGCTGTGCGCCACGTCGACGCTTAGAAAACGACTCCATCAACGACTCGGAAACACCGTCGATCTCCCACGTTGGTTCCTTATTTGCGCCGTGGTCGCGGGCGGTAAACGTGTAGCCCATCTCGTTAGAAAGCAGGGTGTTCAAGATGGAGTCATAGCGGTGGGAAATCGACTGATGATACTTCATCAACGTGTACCCATCGATGGACAACCAGCGTCCATCTTCGGTTTGCACCTTGTTGGATACCAGCACGTGCGAGTGCAGATCAGGGTCTCCTGCGCGCGTATCGTAGTGCTTAAATTCCGACGCTACGAAGCCTTTCGTCTTGACTTGTTCACGCCCTTGCTTGCCTACTCGGGTAAACAATGCGTTGTCTTCTGCCCACGCCATAGCCTCTTTGACGGCCTGGTGATGAAGCTTCTCAATGCGCCGCGCGGTCTCTTCATCAGACAACGCCCACACCACGGATACGGACTTGGCGGGCGAGAAAGTAAGGTCAAAACCCGACACAGACTGGCGCACATTGTCTTTAAGACCGTTGACCCAGTTGACGATTTCCCGGCCTGATTGCGGCTCGACGCCGTGTTCTTCAATGAAGAATTCTCGGCCAATATCCTGGACTAACTCGGCGCGCTCCTGCTTTCCCATCAGCGTGCCCGTTGTCTGCCTATGGCGGCGCTCCGCGTCACGAAGTGCCACCAAAACCGGCACATCATTAGTGAAATTAGCGAACGGTCGACCCAGCTGCACGTCCTTGATTTTCTGCCCTTCGGACATCTTCATATCCGCATCCGGGTGCAGCCCCTCGCCGTACAATGCGGCCATTTGAGACTCGGTAACTTCCCCACCCTGCACGACATTCTCGGTGTTCAAACCGGCCAAACCAGAGCCCAACCACCGCCCCGGTGGGGTGCCTTTCGCGTCGTAATACTTCGACAAACTTGGCGCGTCTGTCGGCCCATCATTGGTAGCCACAGAGCGCAACAGGTACTCATAACCTGTTCCGCTGTTGACTACGCGCAGGGTCATCATGCGCCCTAGTCTAGCAGCCAAAACCCGATTAACACTAAGAGTGCATATAGTGTGTGTTTGAAAGCGCGCTTGCGCGCGCCGACGCGGGCGTATGCCGCGTCTTGCCATAGTCCAGAAAGTCTCGTCTTTCTGTTTGGGCTCTGGTCATTTCGCGTCAGCGGGTGTTTGTGTCAGGGTTGCGGTGGTGTATGTGCGCTGGCATTGTGGGCTTATGGTTACCGCAAGTAAAAGTTTGAAGAAGCGTCAGGAACTGCGTCAGCATCTCGAAGAGGAACAGCGCAAGCTGCGCGACAGGAAGAAGAAGCTCAACTCGCTACTGTCGCTAATCGACCAGCGCGAGAAACTCGATGAGAAGATTGGCGAAGCCTCGCAAGAAATTATCGACCTAGGCGAGTCCAAGGAGCTTGTGCGCGAGCTCGTCGGTGTCAGCCAGCGGGACTTCAACGACATGCTAGGAGCCGCTAGTGACTCCTCCCCTAGTGCGCAGGATTCGTCTGGAGACGAAGAGTCGCACGCTGGTGATGATGAGCGCCAGGACAACGAAGAAGCCGCCAGCGCCTCTGAGGGCGCTGGCGGCGAGGATGACCACGCTTCTGATGGTCAGTAGTCAGTAGAGAGAAAGAGCAGTCTTTCGCGTCGAGTCTGGCTAGTACTTGTGCTCGTTGGGGTCGTAGTACTCGCCAGGGTTGGCGGGCGCGTCTTCGTAGGTGTTGGAGTATGGCGAGTCGTTAGTCTCGTCGGTGGCGCGCTCGTAGTGGTCGGCCATGGAGCCAATCATCACGCCGAGGAAGGTAAGGAAGTACCAGATGATGATCCAGGCGATGATTCCGCCTAATGCTCTGAGGATTCCTGCCACCAGTCCTGCGCGTCGTATCTGGGCGATGAGCATCCAGATAGGTATGGCGATAAGGGCAAGTTGCCACCAGCCGGGTACGTGGTTGGTGGATTCGATAAATGGCAGTGCGTCCATGGGGTTGTCCTTCCTCTCTGTGGTGCGTGCTGCCTATGGTGTCATAAGCGTTGGACGTGTGGGGTGTCATGAAAGACTTTGAGGATATTCCTTTTGCAGAGCTTGCTCACCTGGAGCCGAAGCGGCCGGCTTCGGCTCGGCAGTCTCGTGCTGCGCGTGTTCATGATCCGGAGCTTCCTTTTGACGATAAGACTGTCAAGACTTTCTTTGAGCATGTCGTGAAATCACCGCACGGGTGCTGGCTATGGGTGGGTTCCATTTCCTCTCCTGATGGGTATGGGCGGTTTACGTGGCAGCGCGGTAATCGTCAGCGCACTGTGGCGGCACACCGTTTTGCGCTTCTTGTCGCGGGCGAGTCGTTCGCCGCGCGCGAGGTTGCCGAGCACGAGTGCAACGAACCGCTGTGCGTGCGGGTCGGTTGTGGTCATGTGCGTAAGACAACACAGCGGGAGAACCTTCGCTATGCGGTAGCGCTTGGCCGTCATACTGGAAACAGGGTTGCTGTTACGGCGTTGAGTTCTCGGGTTGAGCGCTCGCGGCGGATTAGGAATGCGCTTCGTGATGGGTGGGACGAACGTCGCTACCGTGAGGCAATCTTTGGTGTCGATAGTGACCAGCAGACGTTGTTTTAGTGTGCGGTGTTTGTGTCAGGGATTGGGTGGGGTGTCCCCCTTTCTTTCAATGAGTGCGCCCCGGCGTGTGCCGGGGCGCTATGTCTACAGTGCGTTGGCTTCGACTAGTTTCCAGAAGTCGACGTTGGTGCGGACTCGGAAGCCGCTGCGGTTGAGGTTGATGTTTCCGTCGGCGTTGATGTCGTGAGGCCAGTAGATGAGTCGCTCGGCAATGGCGTTGATGTTGAAGCGGTGTGCCCACTCCCCTAGCGGGGTGATGATTTCGTAGTGGATTGCGTCGTTCAAAGTGGCGTAGGTTGCCATGAGTCTCTTTCCGTCTCGTATGCGTCTCGCTTGTGTGTTGTGCCGGTGTATCCGGCGCTGTGGTCGTCTGTGAGGCGTCCCTTGGGGCTTGGGTGCCCTGTGGCGGGCCCGGTGGGCCTGCGGCCCGGTGTGGGCCGCAGGCGGGGTCTTATATTTCGACGACCGTTGCTAGGACGGTGAGGAAGACTTCGGCGCGCACGATGATGGAGTGCTCTAGGTGGGTGGCGCGGCAGTTTTGCAGTTCGTTCCAGATTTCGGCGGCTTGGTGGTCGTTGATGGTGATCTCGCCGAGGTAGGCCCGTGCTTCGTGGCGGATGTGCTTTGTCGGTGCGGTGGTGTCGATGTAGGCGTAGTCGACGACGAAGCCGTGGTTCTTGTTGCTCCACCATTCGAAGGCGTCCATGTGGAGCTGTTGTTGTGGGGTGTAGAAGGTGGTGGTTTG
>NZ_JAKMUU010000011.1 GCF_027570035.1 Corynebacterium curieae
CACACACTGCAAAAATGAGTACTGGGGACGTCGTTAAAAGAGCTCTTCTTCTTGAGTTCTTTCAATGGTGGCGCCGAGGCGTTGCAGATTCTCCACAAAGTTGGGATAGCCGCGGTCGATATGGAAGACATCGTGAACCGTAGTGGTCTCATCGGCGCATAGTGCAGAGAGTACGAGGCCGGCGCCGGCACGAATATCGGAGCTCCACACGTGCGTAGAAGAAAGGCGCTCTTTACCGCGGACTACAACATGGTGCCCGTCAACCTGGGCGTCGGCACCCAAGCGCAACATTTCATCAACGAATCGGAAGCGGGATTCAAAGACATTCTCAGTAATGACCGTCGTACCATCCGCGATTGCGGAGATTCCGATGGCCATTGGCTGCAGGTCGGTGGGGAATCCCGGGAAGGGCAGAGTTTGGTAGTCCACTGCCTGCGGGCGCTGGTCCATACGCACCCGAAAACCATTTTCGTAGGTCTCCAGTTCCGCGCCGGCAGACTTGAGCTTTTCCAGCGGCAGGTGGAGGTGGCGCGGGGAAATTCCTCCGACGGTGATATCGCCCTGCGTCATGGCGGCCGCATATGCCCACGTACCTGCCACGATGCGGTCACCAATAACCTCGTGTTGGGTGGGCTGCAGCTTTTCGACGCCACGGATGGTCACCACTGAGCTTCCCTCACCCTCGATATCGGCACCCATGGATTTAAGCATGGTGCACAGATCGACGATTTCCGGCTCGCGGGCCGCATTGTGCAGAACGGTTTCTCCCTCAGCAAGGACCGCGGCGGTCAGGATATTTTCGGTTGCGCCCACCGAAGGGAAATCGAGGCGAATATTCGCTCCTCGCAAATGTGTAGCCTCAGCTACAACTGCCCCGTGCTCGATGCGGGTGGTAGCGCCCAGCTTTTCTAGCCCGGTTTGGTGCATATCTAGGGGGCGGGAGCCAATCGCGTCGCCGCCCGGAAGCGCCACTTTGGCATGGCCGCAGCGGGAAGTAAGCGGCCCAAGCACGCACACCGAGGCGCGGAATTGGCGGACTGCATCAAAATCCGCATTAGATTGTGGCTGTGCAGGGGTAGTAATTCGGACTTCAGAGCCGTCAATTACTACCTCGCAGCCCAACCCCTCAAGGACCTTTTTCATGAGGGGGACGTCCAGAATCTCTGGGCAGTTGGTCAGCGTCGTAGTGCCCTCCGCCAGCAAAGATGCGGCCATGAGCTTCAAGACGCTATTTTTTGCGCCATCTACTTTAACGGTGCCCTCCAGACGGGCACCGCCGGAAACAATAAACTGATCTTTCACAACTGCCCACGCTACCGGTTCTTAAGGCAGCGCGCCGATACGACGGGCAGCATTGACCGCCTCGTAGCGCGTGTGCGCGCCGAGTTTACGCATTACCGAGCGCAGATAGGACTTGACGGTTTCCGCACCGATGCCCATTTCCTCGGCCGCTTCCACATTGGTGTGGCCCAGCGCCACACAGGAGAGAACATCCAGCTCACGCGCAGAGAGTTTGGTGGACTGCTTCACCCGCACCGGCGAGACCATCTGATCGCACAAGGTCTCCAGTTCCTTGCGCAGCTCCTCATCTTCTACACGGTTAGCTAGCATGCGCAACTTGGAGTGCGTGGAGCGCACTTGCTCCCACTCAGCGCCGTTCATAACGTGGCCACGGGAGGCGCCACCCTTGGAACCATCGGCGCGGCGCATAGCGGAATTTACGGCTAGGTCCTGTTCGAGGGTGCGCGCGGTCATCGTCACTTCTTCGATCACCTTATCCCCTAAACGAACCGGGGAGTGAACGCCGACGTAAAGGACACCGCGAATTTCGCGCTGGACCGTAACGGGTACGGCCACAATGGAATGCAAGCCTTCGTCTTGGATCACGCGGTCGTTCTCGTGCGAGATGGTAGTAGCACGCGTGTAATCGGATACACCTACCGCGCGGCGAGTGCTCACCACTCGCCCACCCACGCCAACGCCAGAATCGATGATCAAATTCTGCAGTGCTGGGGTGCGAAGCCCCACCCACTGCGTGATCTGCAGGCGATTATCTGGCAGTAGCGTGGCATACATTGTCACCGGAATACCAGTTGCGGTTTTCAGGGACGACAGGGCCGCGCGTACGGATTCTTCATCATCTTTGAGGCGATGCGACTCCATGAGACTCTTTCCTCGTCGGGGGTAACCAAGTAGGTGCACCCGCCCTCCCCCGGGAATTTGGGGTCCAGCGGGCAACTGAGTGGAAGTATAGACAGCATGTGGGGGTAATTCGAAATCGCCCTTGGCTTATCTGACGCTACAATCCCACATGGGATGCCCGAATAACCGGTCTAGAATTTATATACTGACTGGTCTAGTTATGTGGTGTACGCTTGCGTTGTACACGATTTGAACCCAAATCTGATTCCCAAAGGAGTCCACAAAATGGCTGTCTACAACAACATCATGGAAACCATCGGCGGCACCCCACTGGTCCGCCTCAACCGCCTAACCGAGGGCAAGGGCGCAATCGTGCTTGCCAAGGTGGAGTCTTTTAACCCAGCAAATTCCGTCAAAGACCGTATCGGCAAGGCCATCGTTGAGGCCGCTGAAAAGTCCGGCCAGCTCAAACCTGGTGGCACCATCGTGGAGGCTACCTCCGGCAACACCGGTATTGCCTTGGCCCTGGCCGGCGCTACCTTGGGCTACAAGGTCATCTTGACCATGCCAGAGACCATGTCCAACGAGCGCAAGGTGCTGCTGCGCGCCTACGGCGCAGAAATCGTACTGACCCCGGGTGCGGCAGGCATGCAGGGCGCCGTCGACAAGGCGAATGAAATCGTCGCCGAAAACGAGAACGCCGTTCTTGCGGCCCAGTTCGCCAATGAAGCCAACCCGAAGATTCACGAGGAGACCACCGGCCCGGAGATTTGGGAAGACGCAGAGGGCAAGGTCGACGCCTTCGTTGCCGGCGTAGGCACCGGCGGCACCGTTACCGGTGTAGGACGCTTCCTTAAGTCCAAGAACCCGGACCTGCACCTGGCAGCCGTTGAGCCGGCCGACTCCCCAGTCCTTTCTGAGGGCCACGCTGGCCCGCACAAGATCCAGGGCATTGGCGCTAACTTCGTTCCGGAGGTACTTGACCGCGAGCTTCTCGACGAAGTCTTTACCGCTACCACCGAGGAGTCCATCAAGGCTTCCCGCGACCTGGCTACCCAGGAAGGCCTACTGGTCGGCATTTCCGCTGGTGCTAACGTTTCTGCAGCTCTGAAGCTGGCGGAGCGCCCTGAGTTCGAGGGCAAGACCATCGTAGTTGTCCTGCCGGACTTTGGTGAGCGCTACGTTTCCACCATCCTCTTCGAGGACATCCGCGAGGCTTAAGCCGCCCCGGATGAATAAAAGCACCTGCCAACCATGGCGGGTGCTTTTTCTATGCCAGTACTATGTGTGCATGAGCATTATGAACTACATCCGTGAAGACTTAGCAAATGCAAGAGATCACGATCCGGCTGCACGCGGGGACGTCGAAAATGCGGTGGTATATTCCGGCCTCCACGCTATTTGGTCCCACCGCATTTCGCACTGGATGTGGAAGCGAGGCCTGCGCGGTCCCGCGCGCATCCTAGCGCAGATTAACCGCTTCTTTACTGGTGTGGAGATACACCCCGGCGCCACCATCGGCCGCCGCTTCTTTATTGACCACGGCATGGGCATCGTCATTGGTGAAACGGCCGAGATCGGTGATGGCGTCATGCTTTATCACGGAGTCACCCTCGGCGGTCAGGTGCTTACCCAAACCAAGCGCCACCCCACCATCGAAGACAATGTCGTCATTGGCGCCGGCGCAAAGGTTCTAGGGCCTATTACCATCGGCGAGGGTTCGGCAATTGGTGCCAATGCCGTAGTTACTAAAGACGTCCCCGCCGAGAATATTGCCGTTGGCATCCCCGCTAAGAATCGGCCACGCAACCCGAATGAGCGCATTAAACTGGTCGACCCCGACTACTACATCTAAATTCTCTCCCAGCGGCTCACAGACAACTGTGGGCCGCTTTTTATATACCTTCTGGACGGAGCAGGTCGCGGTATTCGGGATTCTTTTCTATAAAGTGCGCAACCGCAGAGCAGGTGGCAATGACTTGCTTGCCGACGCCCCGGGCGTCGTCAAGCGCTGCCTTAATCAACGGCCCAGACAGTCCCTGGCCGCGGAAAGCGTCCTTGATGACTGTGTGGTTGAACTCGCGAGTATTGCCCGCATCTACATAGTGGCACGAACCCGCTTCGGTGCCATCCACGCTAAGTACGTAACGGGACTTATCGGTCTGGTGTGCAATAGTGTGCTCCATGGGCCCATACTAAAGCAAAAATGGCCCCTCGCTGATAACGAGGAGCCATTATTGTGGCCAGAGCCAGGATCGAACTGGCGACCCCACACTTTTCAGGCGTGTGCTCTACCGACTGAGCTATCTGGCCAGAAACCCGAAGGTTTCGGCGACCTTGACGGGACTTGAACCCGCGACCTCCGCCGTGACAGGGCGGCGCGCTAACCAACTGCGCCACAAGGCCATTTTAAATTATGCGTGCTCTCTGGCACGGATAGTTACTTTACAGAAGACTCCCAACACTCACCAAATCAGCACGTCACAACACTATTTGTGCGCCTGAAGCGGATCTCTTCCACCCAATTTCATCTCAAAACGCTCATAGTCTTCCAATGCAGCAAAGTGCCGCGAGTAGAGGTCACAATCTCGGTCCACATAGCCATAAAGGACCGGAGCAACATCAACAATGTGGCGCAACTTCAGCCCTTCATACTCTTGCTCGTGAGCTCGGTCAACAACCTTGTGCTGCGCTTCCTCCTCTGAATCTGCGTAGACGAGGAAGAAGTCTTCCCGGTAGAAATTCTTTAGCTCCGTATCCTGAGATGCGAGCTCAAAAACGACAATCCCTACGTATGGTTCCACGACGCCAACTCCTCTTATTCTTTAGTTAGCGCCAGCGTAACAAAATAAAAAGCAGCAATCGTAGAAACGATTGCTGCTCAGCTGCGACCTTGACGGGACTTGAACCCGCGACCTCCGCCGTGACAGGGCGGCGCGCTAACCAACTGCGCCACAAGGCCAATCGAATATTAAATTCGTACCAACACTTTCGTGTTGGTACCCCCAACGGGATTCGAACCCGTGCCGCTGCCGTGAAAGGGCAGTGTCCTAGGCCGCTAGACGATGGGGGCCCGTCGCGCTAAGGCGACCTCTAGAAATATACTGGAGACCTCACTAAGTTACAAAATCGCTCCCCCAGAAAGATTCGGAACCATGTCTGACCAGCATCAAACCTGCTCTTGCCACGAACCTCACGTGCACGGATACAACGCAGATTCTAAGAGCAAAGATCGCTACCTCGCCAGACTTAAACGCATCGAAGGTCAAACGCGTGGGATACACCGCATGGTGGAAGAAGACCAGTACTGCATCGACATCATTACCCAGATTTCGGCCGTGAAGTCTGCGCTAGAAAATGTCTCGCTCGCACTCCTAGAAGATCACATTGAGCACTGCGTGGCCGGAGCTGCCGCCGAAGACGGCGAAGTGGCCACGGAGAAGCTGGAAGAGGCTATGCGCGCCATCAAGAAGATGGTGAAAAACTAAAAGGAGCCACCTAAAAGGTGGCTCCTACTGTGGGCCCTGTGGGGATCGAACCCACGACCTGCGGATTAAAAGTCCGTAGCTCTACCAACTGAGCTAAAGGCCCAACGTCGCTACATTTTAGCGTGCGCTCTTTGCAAGTCCTAATTAGGGGGCGTCGGCAAGCGAAAGGCACCCAGCCTGCCACTGAGCGCCTGCCAGTGCGGGGCCGTATTAGCCGCGCATATCGCCCGTCTCCATGAAGCGAACCTGGAAATCAAAGGCGGTCTTCAAGTCGTGCGGGGTGTGCTGGAACTTGTTTTGCTTCGCACGGTTGAAGTAGTCCTCCAGCAGCGGACGGTAGTCCGGGTGCGCCACAGAGATGACCTTCTCCACGCGCTCCTTTGGAGCCAGCCCGCGCAGGTCAGCAACGCCGTATTCAGTAATGATGACCATGGTGTCGTGCTCGGTGTGGTCCGTGTGGGATACGAAAGGAACCAGCGCGGAAATGGCGCCGTCCTTTGCCACGGACGGCGATACAAAGGTGGAGATATAGGCGTTGCGGGTGAAGTCACCAGAGCCGCCAGTGCCGTTCATGATGCGGGAGCCGGAAACGTTGGTGGAGTTAATATTGCCGTAAATATCGGCCTCGATCATGCCGTTGGAAGAAATCAGGCCGACGCGGCGGATGACCTCTGGATGGTTGGAGACCTGCTGTGGGCGCAGAATAATATGCTTGCGGTAGCGCTCTGCGTCCGCATTCATCTTCTCTGCATACTTCGGGGACAGGGCAAACGAGGTGGCGGAAGCCATGGTCATCTTGCCGGCATCGATAAGATCGAGCATGCCATCCTGGATGACCTCAGTATAAGCCTGGATATTTTCAAACTTGGAATCCAAAAGGCCGGCCATCACGGCATTCGGGACGTTGCCCACGCCGGACTGCATGATGAATTTGTCATACTCGAGGCGGCCTGCGGCGACCTCACCCTCGAGGAACTCGATGAAGTTGGCCGCGATCTTCTCGGAGATCTCGTCCGGCTCCTTGAATGGCGCGTTGCGGTCCGGGGCTTCGGTCTTAACCACGGCTACCACCTTGTCCTCTGGGACCTCCATGTAGGTGGTGCCGATGCGATCACCCGGCTTAGTGATAGGGATAGGCTGGCGGTTCGGCAGCTTTTCAATGCGGTAGATATCGTGCATGCCCTCAAGGTTGATGGACTGCCACTCGTTGATCTCAATAATGATCTTATCCGCGGCCTCGATGTATTCGAGGTTATTGCCCACTGCGGAAGAGGGGACAACGTGGCCCTCCTCGGTAATACGCACAGCCTCAATGATGGCTACTTGGAAGTCACCGTAAAAGCCCTCCTCTACCTGCTGGCCAGAGTGGGAGAGGTGAATATCCTGGTAGAGCGCAGTGCCATCATTGAACTGCTTGCGCAAGGTGGGATCGGAGTTATAAGGCGAGCGGAAGCGAATCGCCTCAGCCTCCGCTAGGACGCCATCGCAATCTGGGGCGGTGGAAGCGCCGGAAAATACATCGATCTTAAATTCCTCACCCTTTTCATGCAGAGCCTTAGCCTTCTCTGCAATGGCGGTAGGCAGGCCCTTAGGGTAGCCAGCACCAGTAAAGCCAGAAATACCCACGCGATCACCGTGGTTTACGTGCTGAGCAGCCTCTTCTGCAGAAACGACAAGTTTCTGGAATGGGGCATACGCGATTCTTTCGGACAAGGGTAATCCTCCTTCATTAAGGGGCCAGCCAAAATAACGGCCATTCTAATTAGTTACACAGCCCACATTAGCGAATCTTTGCAAGATTTCCACTACTTTAGTGTGACGCCCACCCCATAAAACGGAAATGGGGAACGCCACCACTGTGGCACCAGTTGCTATTTTGGCCCGTCAACTAGCACAATTGGGGCGTGAATTTGCGCATTGGACACTATGATCTCTCCTCCCCCGTCATCCTCGCCCCGATGGCGGGGGTAACCAACGTTGCCTTCCGCGCGTTGTGCCGCGAGCAGGAATTGGCGCGCACCGGTACCGTCTCCGGCCTTTATGTCTGCGAGATGGTCACCGCGCGCGCATTGGTAGAGCGCAATGAAAAGACGCTGCACATGACCACCTTTGCGCCGCAAGAGGATCCCCGTTCCTTGCAGATCTATACGGTAGATCCGGAATACACCTACAAGGCCGCGAAGATGATCGTGGACGAGAACTTGGCAGACCACATCGATATGAACTTTGGTTGCCCGGTTCCCAAGGTGACCCGGCGTGGCGGTGGTTCCGCACTGCCTTATAAGCGGCGCCTCTTTGGCAATATCGTCTCCGCCGCCGTCAAAGCTACCGAGGGTACCAATATCCCCGTTACCGTGAAGATGCGCGTCGGCATTGACGATGAGCACCATACGCATCTTGATGCCGGCCGCATCGCCGTCGAATCTGGCGCCGCCGCCGTCACCTTGCACGGCCGCACCGCCGCCCAGCGCTACTCCGGCGAGGCACGGTGGGATGAGATTGCCCGCTTAAAGGAACATTTGGCCGACACAGGAGTCCCCGTCTTGGGAAATGGCGATATCTTCCGTGCGGAGGATGCACGCCGCATGATGGAGCAGACCGGTTGCGACGGCGTGCAGGTGGGCCGCGGCTGCCTTGGCCGCCCGTGGCTTTTTGCGGAGCTCGGCGCCGCCCTTCGCGGCGAGTCCATCCCGGCAGAGCCCACCCTCGGTGAGGTCACCCAAGTCATTCTCCGCCACGCGGAGCTACTAGCGGAGCACGATGGCGAGGACAACGCCTCCCGCGATATCCGCAAACACATCGGCTGGTATTTGCGCGGGTTCCCTGTCGGCGGCCAAGTGCGTGCGGGGTTGGCCAAGGTCGATTCCCTCGAGGCATTGCGGGAACTACTGGCCCCCTGGGCGGATTCCGACGCCCTGGCTGCCGACGCCGACGGCGCCCGCGGCCGCCAAGGCTCTCCTTCCAAGGTGGCTTTGCCCGATGGATGGCTCGACGATCCCGAGGACGATTGCGTTCCCGTTGCCGCGGACATTATGAATTCGGGCGGATAACCTGACAGCAACATAAGAGCAGCTAAAGACATACAGGATTCGCGCATTTAACCCCTGCTTAAGTTGCGCAAAAGCGAAAAGTTTTCGCTATTATCTTTGGCATGCGTGCCGCCTATAGGGAACACTTAGATAACTTCTCCCATGACCTCATCGTGATGTGCGATACCGTGCGCACCATCTTGGATAAGGCTTCGCAGGCACTGCTCCAAGGCGTCTTAGATTCCGCAGAAGATGCCCTCACCATGACCGAGGAGCTAGATGAGATCCGTGCTCGGTGCTCTGAGCGCGCCGTGAAGCTCTTGGCGTTGGAAAACCCCATGGCACAGGATCTCCGCCAGGTTGTCTCCTCCATCTATATCGTGGAGGATCTCTACCGCATGGGCAGACTTGCTCAGCACATCGCGGATTCTGCGCGCCGCCGCCACCCTGAATCCGTGGTTCCAGCAAATTACATGGGCTACTTCGAGGAAATGTACCGCCTCACTGAAGAGATGGGCTCCGTGCTCCACGATATTCTCGTCACCCCCGACGCTGATTTATCCGTCAATCTCCGCACCGACGATGACGCAGTGGATGACATTAACTCCCATATCCTGCGTATCTTGACCCAACGCGAATGGGAAGGCACCGTGCGCGAGGCAGTAGAAACCTCGCAGATTACGCGCTACTACGAGCGCTACGCCGATCACTGCGTTTCGGTTGCCGGCCACATCATCTATTTGACCACTGGCCTGCTACCCCACGACTATGCCAAGAAGCTAGAAGAAGACAAAAAGGACGCCGAGTTCGAGGCCCGTATGGCCGAACTCGAGCGCCAGTTCCGTTGCTAAGCAATTAAAAACTAAGAAGGGGGCCGGTTCGCATGAACCGGCCCCCTTCTTCTCGGACAATCTATCTAATCTTTAGCCAAAGCGGCCGGAGATATAATCCTCAGTCTCCTTCTGGGAAGGATTCTCGAAGATCTTGGTGGTGTCATCGAACTCCACCAAGTGGCCCGGCTTGCCGGTTGCTTCGAGGGAGAAGAAGCCGGTCTTGTCGGACACGCGAGCTGCCTGCTGCATGTTGTGGGTCACGATGACGATGGTGAAGTTTTCCTTCAGCTCGTGGATGAGGTCCTCCACGGCAAGGGTGGAAATCGGGTCCAGTGCGGAACAAGGCTCGTCCATGAGCAGCACCTCTGGCTCCACAGCGATGGCGCGGGCGATGCACAGACGCTGCTGCTGACCACCGGAAAGGCCGCCGCCCGGCTTATCTAGGCGGTCCTTGACCTCGTCCCACAGATTGGCGCCGCGCAGGGACTTCTCCGCGACTTCCTTGAGCTTCTTCTTGTTCTTTTCACCGGAGAGCTTCAGGCCTGCCACCACGTTGTCCTCAATGGACATAGTGGGGAACGGGTTAGCCTTTTGGAAGACCATGCCGATGGTGTTGCGCACGGATACTGGGTCCACCTTCGGACCGTAAATATTGGTGCCGTCGAGCAGGATTTCACCCTTCACGGAGGCACCAGGGATTACCTCGTGCATGCGATTGATGGTGCGCAGCACGGTGGACTTACCGCAGCCGGAAGGTCCGATGAATGCGGTCACGGCCTGGGCCGGGATCTGCATGTTCACGTTCTGCACGGCGTGGAAGTCGCCGTAAAAGATGTTCACGTCATTGAGCGCGAGCTTAGACATTTGGGAGTTTCTCCTCTAGCGAGTGTATGGCGGAATCGAGTGATACGGCGGTTACTTCTTAACCGAGAACTTCGCGGAAATGATGCGGGCCGCAATATTGAGAACAGCGATGAGGATAACCAGCGTCAAGGCTGCGCCCCAGAGCTTGTCCAGCACGGCAGGCTGTGCACCGGCCTTGTACATATCCAGCATCATCAGCGGGAGCGAGGACTGCGATCCCTTGAAGGCATCCCAGTTGATGACGGAGGAGGAACCAACCAAGACCAGCACTGGGGAGGACTCACCCATCACGCGGGCAATCGCCAGCATGATGCCGGTAACGATGCCAGACAGTGCGGTAGGCAAGACAATGCGGGCGATGGTCTTCCACTTTGGCACGCCGAGCGCGTAGGAGGCCTCACGCAGGTCCATCGGAACCACGCGCAGCATCTCTTCGGTATTGCGCACCACAATTGGAATCATCAGCAGCACCAAGGACAGTGCCACGGCGAAGCCGGAGCGACCGAATCCGAAGAGGGTGATCCACATGGCGAAGATGAACAGGGCCGCAACGATGGACGGCACACCGGACAGGATGTCCACCATGAAGGTGGTGATGCGGCCGAGCCAACCACCCTTGGAGTACTCCACCAAGTAGATGGCGGTGAAGATACCAATCGGAATGGAGATGATAGAAGCCAGGATGGTCTGGACGAAGGTACCCACGATTGCGTGGGCAGCGCCGCCGCCGGCGGAGCTATTCATGATGCCGCGCTGGGAGGCGGTCCACCACTCAGCGTTAAGGATGACACCGCTGCCGCGGGCGATGAGTTCCCACAGAACCCAAACCAGTGGGACCATGGCCAAAATCATTGCGCCCCAGACCACTACGGTGGCGATGTTATTGGTCATCTTGCGGGAGCCGGAGATGTCTAGGAATGTCGCGCCGCCTTGGGAGGCAGGCTTGGCATTAGTTGTCGTAGTCATTGATCCTCCCCTCCTTACTTCTTCTTCACGATGGCGCGGGCAATTGCGTTGACCACGAAGGTCAGCAAGAACAGCATGAGGCCGGCAGCAATATAGGCACCAGCGCGCATCTCGTTACCGAACTCGGCAGATGCCAAGGCGATGGCCGTGGCGAAGGTAGTGCCGCCGTCGAAAAGCGAGAAGCGGAAGTCAATCAACGGAGAGACAACCATGTACAGCGCCATGGTCTCACCCAATGCACGACCCAAGCCGAGCATGGAACCGGCAATGTAGCCAGACATGCCGAAAGGAAGAACCGTCATGCGGATGACTTCCCAACGAGTAGCGCCCAATGCCAAAGCGGATTCCACTTGGCCTGGAGGGGTCTGGACGAAGACCTCGCGGGCGGTGGCAGCGATGATAGGCAGGATCATAACGGCGAGCACAATGCCACCGGTAAACAGGTTGCGGCCAGTAGCGAAAGACGGCGAGTTATCAAAGACGTGGAATAGGAAGAAGCCACCGGCCCAGGATTCCATCCAAGAGTAGAAGCCGGAAAGGGCTGGACCGAGAACCTGCCAACCCCACAGACCATAAACAATGGATGGGACCGCAGCCAGCATGTCTACGAGGAAGCCCAGCGGCTTTACCAAGCGGGCGGGTGCGTAGTTAGACAGGAAGATAGCGATGGCCAGTGCCACCGGCATGGCCAACAGCAAAGCGAAGACGGAAATGAGAACGGTCGTGCCGAACATCGTCGGGATACCGAACTTCATCGCGGAGGTATCGGTGGTCTCCCATCGTCCGCCATAGGTGAAAAAGCCCATGATGCCGCCGTCGTTTACGCCTAGGGCGGGAACCGCACGCCACAGCAGGAAGGCAGCGATGGCGGCAATCATTACGGTGATAAGTGTTGCCGAAGCAGTGGACAGGAATTCAAAGACACGGTCGCCCGGGCGCTTTACGCCGCTGTTGGCGCTGGAGGTTGCTACCTCATCGTGTCCGCTGTTGGAGACTCGCTCGGCAGAAGTAAGGTTCGCGTCCTTCTGCTCTGGAGCCGTGGTGAGATTATTGTCTGCCATGAGACTGTTAATCCTTTTCAGCGTTAAATATGGAAAATATCGTTACATACCTGCGCCCCCAAAGCGCGAATCGTGTGCGGCAGTGGGGGCGGGGAGGTATTAAGCTTTTACAGCTTTAGCGCTTACTGCAGAGCGTCAACAGCAGCCTTCAGCTTGTCCAGGTGTGCACCCTCAACTGGGATGAAGCCCTGCTCAGCCAGCTGGTCATCCTGGTGATCCAGAACGGTGGTGAAGAAGGACTTAACCAGCTTGGAGGTCTCCTCATCGTAGCCCTTGGAGCAAACGATGTTGTAGGTGGTCAGGATGAGCGGGTATGCACCCTCGTTATCGGAGGAGAACAGTGCCTCGGAGTCAACAACCATGTTGTGCTCGGAATCGGTCTTCTTGAACTCTAGGTTCTCCAGAGCCTTGTTGACGGACTCGGTGGACAGCTCAACCGGGCCGTGGCCAAAGTCAATCTTGGCCTTCTTGACGCCGTCGCCTTCCTTCTGGTCTGCGAAGCCAGCCTCGACGTAGGTGATAGCGCCGTCGATGCTTGCAACCTGGTCAGCAACACCGGAGGAACCGTTAGCACCCTCACCAACAGTGTCCGGGAACTGCTTGCCCTCGGAGTCCCAGTCGCCGGTAGCGGCCTTCAGGAACTTCTGGAAGTTTGCGGAGGTACCGGACTCGTCGGAACGGAAGATGACGGTGATGTCCTTGTCCGGCAGGTCGGTGCCCTCGTTGTCAGCGGCAATGGCCTTGTCATTCCACTTCTTGATCTCGCCCTTGAAGATCTTGCCCAGGGTCTCGGTGGAAAGGTTGATCTCGGTATCGCCCAAGTTGTAGGCGATTGCAACCGGACCGATGGTGGTTGGCAGGTGCCATGCCTCGTTGCCATCGCAACGCTTAGCGGCAGCCTCAACCTCACCCTCATCTTCCTTCAGGGCGGAGTCAGAACCAGCGAAGTCAGCCTGGCCGTTGGTGAAGGCTTCAACGCCGGCGCCGGAGCCGGAAGCGTTGTAGGACAAGGAGGCGTCTGGGTGATCCTCGGAGAACGCGGTCTGGAAGTAGGACATTGCGTTCTGCTGGGAGGATGCGCCGTCACCGACGAGTTCGCCGGAGACGTCCTCGCCGCCAGCGGAATCAGAGGAGGAGCCAGACTCCTCAGAGCAAGCTACGAGAGCGGTGGAGGTTGCGGCTACGATGCCAAAGATTGCGGCAGTGCGCTTGAAGTTGCGAATCACGGGAAAACCCTTTCCGGTGCAGATCAGAGATTGATTGTCCGAGGAAACCGCCTCTCCTAGAGAGATATCTCCTGCATCCCGCTCCGCCTTCTGGGACGGGATGCAGGCGCACAGGTGCGGTTAACTCACAGGGTGTAAAGCTATCGGCAGTATCTGACTAACAGGGTTCTAGGAGGTGAACTCTAAGTGAACAAACGCCGCGAACCCCATGACGTTAGTCACATACGCCCCAGACAACGTGTTCTTCATCAACTTTAAATCCCAAACGCTCATAGGCCTTGAGCGCTGGATCATTATCCGCTTCCACGTAGAGAATTACCTTTTGAGCTCCCTTTTCCACCATGCGACGCAGCCCCACTTGCAGCAACGGGCCGCCCAATTTCTGGCCGCGATAGTGCTCGGCCAAGCCCACCACGTAGACCTCACCGAATCCTGGGGTTTCCTCCGCATGCCACTTGGTCCAGTGGAAGCCGGCTAAAACCGGCTCCCCTGCGGTATCCCATAGGAAGAGCACGTCGGCGGGATCGAACCAGTCCGCTTCCATCCCGCGGTGTAGGCGTTCTACATCCCAGCCGCCTTGCTCGGGGTGCCAGGAAAAGGCCTCATTATTTACCTTGAGCCACTGTTCTTCCACGCGGCTTTTCCCCCATTTATCCACTGCTTCGGTGTAATTGAGAGCAGTGAGAGGCAGCTCCGCGGGCTGGGCCGCGGCCGCGAGCTCTTCTCCCCCAATGCCCATGACCACCAGCTTGCGAGTGATCTGCAGGCCGCGTGACTCTGCTATGGCCTTGGCAGCTGGCAGGTTTCCGTGGGCCCAGGCCTGCAGGTTAGGGGTTTTAGCGGCGGCGTCGTAAAGCAAGGCACCAAAGCCCTGCCTGCGCTGTTCGGGAGCAATGAAAAGCTCCGCTGTGGAGCCTTCCAGGCAAGCCACGCCACACGGCTCTTGTCCTACCCATGCCACAAGGTGGCGATGCTGCAAACGGGAATCCTGCAAGCCATTGAGGAATTGCTCCGAGAGCGGTACCATACCATCGGCACGTTCGGCCTGCTCAGCCAGCGCTTCTACGCGGCGGGCTAGCTCCGGGGTGCTGGGCAGGTTTTCTTCCGTAATCTTAAAGGCATTGCTAGTCATAGGCACCAGAATACGTAGGGTAAGAATGAAGGGGTGAGTGTTCTAAAGATTGACCGGCGCATCGTGCGCGTCCTCCTCGTGGTGTGCGTGCTCATTGCTGCCTGGGTGGCGGATGCCTGCGTGGCTATGCACACAGAACACAAGGTGGCGCAGGCCGTAAAGGCCAATTCGCGGCTAGATAATACGCCGGATGTCTATATCGGCGGCACTCCCTACGTGTGGGCGGCGGCTTCGAAAGAAATCCCCTATCTGGAGGTCAAGGCTCTCGACGTGGAAGTGCCGAAGCTGGGAATGGTCAATGCCTCTACCGTATTGCGCGA
The DNA here is from genome assembly GCF_027570035.1 of Corynebacterium curieae. Taxonomy (GTDB): domain Bacteria; phylum Actinomycetota; class Actinomycetes; order Mycobacteriales; family Mycobacteriaceae; genus Corynebacterium; species Corynebacterium curieae. The sequence goes on from NZ_JAKMUU010000011.1 coordinate 15,062, forward strand.
TATTACGGTCACCCCAGAGCAAGTAATGAACGGGGATATTGAGGGCGCGCCCGTATCTACCTACTCCCGTGGCATTTCCTTGGATGGCGTCGCTTTGGGACGCCTGCTGGGCATTACCGACCTCTCCATTGCCAACCCGGACGATATTTCACCCTCCGGTGGCACCTCCGCAGAAGCGGAGCTAACCGGCACCCTGCCTGGCGACGCCCAGAAGTCCACCGCCAAAGTCACCCTCCGTCTCGTAGGGCCGGAGTTTCGCATGCAGGTCTACGGCACCGATGACGAACGCCTGCAGAAGGCCTTTTCCTTGAACTTCGATACTCGCCAGCTGCCGCTGCCTGCCCAAGCTACCGCGGTAAAGATGCAAGGGGGCACCATTTCCTTCGAGGTGCAGCGCCGCAATATTAAGGTACAGCTGGCCCAGCTCTCCCCGCTGGAGATAGAAGGCTCGGAACAAAAGGCCGTAGAAGAGGCGGAAAAGAAGGCCGCCGATACCAAGCACCGGGTGGGCCCGGCACTGCAAGCTAGCGCAGGCGAATAAAGTCTCGGAGAACTTCCTTCATCGTGCGCTTATGAGCCTCTCTCCGAGCCTGCGGGGCGAATACCTCGATGGCATCTTTCACCGAGGCCAAAGTGACACTATCGAAGCGCCCTTCCGATTCCCCATCGGCCTGAAAACGCTGGGGCTCGCGGCAGACCAGCTCTACCCGCATGGCATCATCGAAGACCACCGTTTTTTCCTTGGTGAGCTTGTTGAGCCAGCCGCGCTTATCTGCGCCGAATAGGTGCAGCAGGCCGACCACGCCGCCGATACCGCTAAACTCTTCTAGTCCAAAGAGGGCTAATCCCGCATCGAAGGAGTTGCGCGGATTTGTCACCACCGGCAGCGGCCCCAGGAAGGTCCACGGGTTGGTATTCGAGGTAAACATCAGCGGCACGTCATCCTTGTGCAGCCGCTCGCCATCGCTGGATTCGGCCGTCACCGCAATATGCGGTGGGTTTTTCCGCGCGCGGCTCCATGCCCGGATGGCAACGTTGAGGTAGCGCAACGGGGTGGCGGCAAAACCTTGCTCGCGGGCACGATCCACGCGCGCCAACACGTCTGCGTCCAAACCGAAGCCTGCATTGACGGCAAACCAGCGATCATTCCATGTACCGAGGTAGATGGTGCGGCGAAGATCCCGGTCGAGCATGCGCGCCAGCACATGGGTGGCCTCCACCGGGGTATTGGGAAAGCCCAAAGCGCGTACGAAGACGTTGGCAGAACCGGTAGGAATCACGGCCAGCGCCGGAATGGAGTGAGGAGCAGGACGCTGCCCATCGGCCGGGCCGAGTAGCCCGTTGACCACTTCATTGACGGTACCGTCACCGCCCACAGCAATGATGACGTCATAGTCATCCCTAGTCATCCTCTTAACCATCTCTTCGGCATGGCCGGGGTAGTGCGTAAATTGCACCTTGATGTGCAGCCCCTCTACCGCTTGGAGGCAGGGGACGATTTGGCGGAATAGGGCGTTAGTTTGTGAGGTCGAGTTGGGATTCGAGATCATCAATGCATGCACGGGGCCTAAGTCTAGTAGTTAAAGCGGCGGGTTCACGACTAGGCTGGACAGCCATGAGCGAAAATAATACTGAAAACACCGCAAACAACATTGAAACCACTGCGGACTCCCATCCAGAAAATGATCCCGGCAAACTCAATGGCAACGATGCCGTGAACCAGGCCGCTGAGCAGTGGAAAGACGCCGCTAGCCGCAATATCCCCGCCCTCAAGCTGGGTGATACCCCCGTACCGGACGATACGGCTAACTTACGACGGGGCCCGTCGCTGCACGACGGGCTGCTGGGCCTGCTTCCCCTCGTTGGCGTCTGGCAGGGCGAGGGCCAGGCACACGATACGAAGGGCCAGGAATACACCTTTGGCCAGCAGCTGGTCATCGCCCACGATGGCGAGAATTACCTGACCTTTAGCTCCCGCACCTGGACGATCGATACCGAGGGTAAGCCGGAAGGTCCATCCGTGCGCGAGACCGGCTTCTGGCGCATCTCAGAGAAGGATGAAATCGAGGTCACCTACACCTCATCTAACGGCATTGTTGAAATCTTCTATGGCGAGCCGTTCAATGATCGCGCTTGGCAGCTAGAATCTGCCTCCACCATGGTGACCGAAACCGGCCCGAAGAACCTGGGCCCAGGCAAGCGCATGTACGGCCTGATGCCCAATAACAACCTGGGCTGGGTAGACGAGCGCATGGTTGATGGCGAAATGCGCCCTTATATGTCCGCGGAGCTCACCCGCATCGCTGGCTAGGACCCTAGCGCAGCATCAATAAGGTCTCGGATGACGCCCACGTTGTCCGGGGCCTTTAATTTTTTGTCATTCAACCGAGTGACACGCGCCGCAACGCGCACGGAGGACACTAGCCACACCGAATCCGCCTTTTCCAAGTACTCCACGGTCAGCGGTTTGGCCTTGCAGCGATAGCCTTTCTCCTTAGCGTGCGCGAAAAGTGCGGCCTGCGTGGTTCCCGGCAAGATGCCACGGCCGGCGGCGGTGCGCAGCTTCTCCCCCTTGACGGCCACCACGGTGGAGGTTGCGCCCTCGAGGATTTCCCCAGTATCCGGGTCCGTAAGAATTAGGTCCTCAAAGCCCTTTTCACGCGCCATGCGCAGCATCGCCATCGTCGCCGCATAGTTCAAAGTCTTAGCGGGCAGCTCCTCTGCTACGTGCCATAGGCGCGGGCTAGTCATCACGGCCACGCCTTGGTCGCGCTGCTCTAGAACTTTATCCTCAATCGGTTGAACCACGACCCAGGCACTGGGCCGACCAGTAGAGGCGCGGCCGCGGGTATAGGTCCATGTGCATTTGGCGTCACCGGTGTCTTCGCCGCAAAAATCAGCAATAGCGAGCCGCGTAGCCTCTTCCCACTTGTCCATGGGCGGCTCCGGCAGATTCATTGTGCGCGCCGAATCGCAGAAGCGTTGCGCGTGCCGCTGCAGGTTGGCGGCCTTCCCTCCCCGCACAAGCAGGGACTCAAAGATGCCATCGCCGCGGGTGACCGCGGCATCATCGGCGTAGACGAGCGGCAGCGTGGGCATATGCCTGCGCACCGAGCCTCCATAGGGTTCCACAACGTAGATGACCGGCTCTTTTCGCGGCGAAAACTTCATACTTTCGATTATGCCCTACCATCGGTAGTTGTGAGTTATTCTTCGCCTCTTCTGCAGCGCGCCGGTGCCGCGGAGCACCAGGACGCGACCGTACTCGATGCCCAGGGCGTGGCCTGGCACTATGGCAATCCTTTAGGCGAGCAACGCGCCGCCGATGGCGGCACCGTAGTCATTGACCGATCCCAACGCCGTGCTATTCGTGTCAGCGGCAAGGACGCCGCCGAGTTCCTTAATAACTTGCTTTCGCAAAAGCTTGATGCGGCCCCAGTGGGCTTTAGTGCCGGCGCCCTCGACCTAGATATCCAAGGCCATATCCTCCACCACATGGATATCACCCGCGCCGAGGACGCGTTCCTCATCGATGTCCCCGCGGCCCAATTCGACTCCCTCTTGAAATTCTTCACCATGATGGTCTTTTGGTCCGAGGTCACCGTGGAAGAAGCCGATATCGCCATCCTCACCCTCCTGGGTGATGCTGATATTGCAATACCACCCATGGTGGAGTTTTCCCGTGAAGTCCAATGGCCCGGAATTAGACGCATTGACCTCGGCATTCCACGCAAATCCTTGGTCAAAGCAACGAAATTGCTCGAGGAATCTGGCGCACAATTGGCAGGCCTTATGGCCTTTACTGCCGAGCGCGTGCGCGCTCGCGAGCCCGAGCTAGCAGCGGACCTGGACAATAAATCGATCCCACACGAGGTGCCGCAGTGGATCAGCCGCAGCGCCGAGAATCCAGCCCACGTTCATCTCAATAAAGGGTGCTATCGCGGGCAGGAGACGGTGGCGCGCGTGGAAAACCTTGGCCGCTCCCCTCGCCTCTTGGTGCAGCTTCACCTCGATGGCTCTGCTCCGCAGCGGCCAAATGTGGGCGATGACATTACTTTTAACGGACGTAAGGTAGGCCGCATAGGAACCATCGTCGATGATTGCGATTACGGGCCCATCGCCTTGGGACTGGTCAAGCGCTCTGCGCTGGACGCCGGCACCCTAGAGGTGGGCGATACCGCAGCGTCGATCGATCCCTCCTCCATCCCCGAGGATGAGGGCCCCAAGGCCGGGCGCGAAGCGGTAAACCGGCTGCGCGGGCGCTAAATCTCCCACTAGAGAGGGGGCGGTGCGGAATTTTTTCGTCACACAGGCTATTGTGTCTTACAGGAAGATACTAAATAGACAAGTCGATGGGGCGCCCAAGAATCCCTGGCGCGCCCTACTAACCCAAGGGGGTCATGCACATGGGACGCGGACGCGCCAAGGCAAAGCAGACCAAAGTTGCACGCCGGCTCAAGTACAACTCACCCGAAATGGATATCGAGTCCCTGCAACGGGAACTCGCCGCACAGCAAGAGGGTGACTCCCACGATTACGAAGAGGATGACCCATACGCCGACTACGTCGACGAATGGGATGATGAAGACCGCGACGAACGCTAATCTTCCGCTCGCCGCCGGATAGCTCAGGGCCCTAGGAATTCCTAGGGCCCTTCCTCGTACCCCCGCTAGAAGTTTGAGTGCTCGCCGTGCATGACCACGCGCGGCTCCTCACCGGAGGCGGAGCGGACGGTGCCCAGCTCCCACGCATCGATGTGGCGGGCGGTAAGCATGGCCAGGGCGCGGTCACGGTCTTCGGGGTTTACCACGGCAATCATGCCAACACCCATGTTGAAGGTCTTTTCCATCTCGGCCAGCTCCACCTTGCCCACAGAGGAAATGAGCTTGAAGATCTGGCCGGGAGTCCACGTCGCGCGGTTGATATCGGCTGCCAAGCCCTCTGGGATGACGCGCTCGAGGTTGCCGGCCAAGCCTCCGCCGGTGACGTGGCAGAAGGTGGAGACAGAACACTCGCTAGCCAGCGCCAAACAGTCCTTGGCGTAAATGCGGGTGGGCTCGAGCAGCTCCTCGCCAAGGGTGCGGCCGAGCTCTTCCACGTGGCCGTCGAGGGGCATGCCGGCTTGCTCGAGGAGTACGTGGCGGGCCAAGGAGTAGCCATTGGAGTGCAGGCCGGACGAGCCCATGGCGATGAGCACGTCACCATCGTGAACTTTGTCCGGACCGAGCACGCCATCGGCCTCGACCACGCCGACCGCCGTCGCGGAGACGTCGTATTCGTTTTCTCCCATCATGCCGGGATGCTCTGCGGTCTCGCCGCCCAGCAGTGCGGCGCCGGCCTGCACGCAGCCTTCGGCGATGCCCTTGACCACCTCGGCCACCTTTTCCGGCACAACCTTGCCCACAGCAATGTAGTCCTGCAGGAAAAGCGGTTCCGCGCCGCAGACAACGAGGTCATCAACGCACATTGCTACCAAGTCGATGCCGATGGTGTCGTGCTTGTCCATGGCCTGGGCCACGGCCAGCTTGGTGCCGACGCCGTCGGAACCGGCGGCCAGGATCGGCTCCTTGTATTCGCCGAGCTTGAATAGCCCGGCAAAGCCGCCGAGACCGCCCAGAACCTCAGGGCGGGTGGCGCGCTTAGCGTGCGGGGCGAAAAGTTCTACGGCGCGGTCGCCCTCTTCGATGCTGACGCCGGCTGCTGCGTAAGTATTGTCACTCATGGTTTCAGGTGTCCTTTGTTATTCGGTGCCGAGCAGGGTGCGCACGGCGTCTGCATTGGGGTTTCCGGCCGGCAGGCCGAGTGGGTACTCGCCCGAGAAGCAGGCGGTACACAGCTCGGAACGGGGCTGTTCGGTGGCGGCCACCATCTCCTCGATGGAGACAAAGCCCAGAGAATCGGCGCCGATAGTGTCACAGATAGTGGCGCAGACCGTTTCCGGATCGTCGGAGGGGCTGGCGTTAGCGATCAGCTCGCCTGGGGAGGCGAAGTCGATGCCGTAGAAGCACGGCCACTTCACTGGCGGGGAGGCGATGCGCACGTGCACCTCGGCGGCGCCGGCCTCGCGCAGCATGCGGATGAGCGCGCGCTGGGTATTGCCGCGGACGATGGAATCATCCACCACGACGAGCTTCTTGCCGTTGATGACCTCGCGCAGCGGGTTGAGCTTCAAGCGGATGCCCAGCTGGCGCAGGGTTTGGGTGGGCTGGATGAAGGTGCGGCCCACATAAGCGTTCTTAACCAAGCCGTGGGCGAAGGTGATGCCGGATTCGCGGGCATAGCCCACGGCGGCCGGGTTGCCGGATTCGGGAACCGGGATGACCAGGTCCGCGCCCTCGGCCGGGTACTCGCGGGCCAAGCGGCGGCCAATGTCCACGCGGGAGGCGTTGACGGAGCGGCCCTTGATATCGCTATCCGGGCGGGCCAAGTAGACGTATTCGAAGACGCAGCCATGGCGCTTGGCCGGCGCGAAGTTCACAGAACGGATGCCGGCCTCATCGATGGCGACGAGCTCGCCGGGCTCGATCTCACGAATGAATTGTGCGCCGCAGATATCCAGCGCACAGGTCTCCGAGGCGACGACCCAGCCCTTGGACAATCGGCCGAGGACCAGCGGGCGAACGCCGTGCGAGTCGCGGGCGGCGTACATGGTGTGCCCATCGGTAAAGGTCAGGCAGAATGCCCCCTTGACGCGCGGCAGCAGCTCCCGGGCGGAATCGAAGACGGAGGTGTCTTCATCCACGCCATCGGCAAGCAGCATAGAAAGGCACATGGAGTCAGAAACGGACTCCTCGTGAGGCTTAATCAAGCCGCGCTGCACGGCCTCTTCGCGCAGCTCCAGATAGTTGACCAGGTTGCCATTGTGGCCAAGGGCAATATCTACCCCGGTAGACGACGTAGAAAACATCGGCTGGACATTGGACCATTCCTTGCCGCCGGCGGTGGAATAGCGCGTGTGGCCCACCGCCACATTGCCTTGCAGGGCAGACAGGGTGGATTCATCAAAGATATTGGCCACTAGGCCCATGTCCTTGAAAACGACGATGCGGTCATCATCGCCCACCGCAATGCCGGCGGCTTCCTGGCCGCGGTGCTGGAGCGCGAAGAGCCCGAAGTAGGTCAGCTTGGAGACTTCCTCCCCGGGAGCCCAAACGCCGTAGACGCCGCATTCTTCGCGGGGCTCCTGCTCATTCTGATCGTCAAGATTGGTGATACTAGGAGTATGTACTTCTACCACGGCGTTTAGTCTAGCCTGTCGCGCCGCCGGAAACTAACGGGATAAGCGGCAGCCACTGCGCGATTTCGCCCGCGCGGGAGCCGGAAGCATCGACGCGACCAGTGTTTACGGACTCCTCCCAGTCCGCCAATCCGGTGGCTAGGCGCAGCCAGGTTTCCGGATCGGTCTCCACCACATTGGGTGGGGTGCCGCGGGTATGGCGGGGTCCCTCAATGCATTGCACCGCAACAAATGGGGGTACGCGCAACTCCACGGAATGGCCCGGCGCGTCGGCTTCGAGGGTGCGGGCGGTGCGCCGGACGGCGTCGGCAAGCAGGGCTCTACCTGGCTTATCGTGCTCTGCCGGGGCGGCAATCCAATCTTTGATGGCCATGACGGCCGCGCGCGTGGCGGCGGGATCGACGGGCTTTTTCATATCTACATCATAACTACTGTTATCTTGTTGTTTATGTCACCTACGCCCTCCGTTGCGGAAAACCAGAAATCGCCGGCGCTGACGCTGCGCTTTATGGCATCGCCAACCGACGTCACCATGGCCGGCGCCCCCGGCATTAGCGGCGGCCGCGTCCTGGAATGGATTGATAAGGCCGCCTATGCCTGCGCCGTGCAGTGGTCCGGCCAGTACTGCGTGACCGCATACGTGGGCCATATTCATTTCACCCGGCCGATTCCCTCTGGGCACATCGTGGAGGTGCGCTCGCGCATCGCCATGACCGGCCGTTCCTCCATGCACATCGTCAACGAGGTACTTTCGGCCGACCCGCGCGAGGGCATTTTCACTCGCGCCTGCGATTGCCTGGTTATTTTCGTGGCTAAGGACCCAGCGACCGGCAAATCCACCCCTGTGCCTTCCTTCGTGCCGGAGACCGATGAGCAACGCCGCGTGGAAGAGGCCGCTAAGTCCCGCATCGAGCTGCGCAAGGCCATCGAGGAAGAGATGGAAAAGCAAACCTACGATGGGCCTTCCGAGGCCCCTCGCATGGTCAACCGCTTCCTAGCCAAGCCCACCGACGTCAACTGGGGAGGCAAGGTACACGGCGGAACGGCCATGCAGTGGATCGATGAAGCCGGCGCGGCCTGCACTATGGAGTGGTCCGCCGAGCGTACCGTGGCCGTCTACGCCGGCGGCATCCGCTTCTACCGCCCGATTTCCATCGGTGACCTCATTGAGGTTGACGCCCGCATGATGCGCACCGATACCCGCTCCATGCAGATGTCCATCCACGTCCGTTCCGGCAACCCCCGCGGCGGCCGGGAACACTTGCAAACCGCCATCCATGCCACCGTGGCCTATATCGCCCTAGATCATGATGGACAACCGCAGGTGGCCCGCCCCTTCAATCCGCATACCGCGGAAGATAAGCGCTTGGCCGAACATGCCACCGTGCTGCGCGAGCTACGCGCTAAGTATTCGCCGAAGCCGCTGGTGGTGGCGCCGTCTAATCAGCACGTCGATTAGCCGCTCTCCCCTCGTTTCGGTGTTAGCAAGTCCATAGTGGCAGCGGACGCCCCGCCTTTCTGCTTTAGATGGACGTATACGCGGCCGACGGCCCCCGCCGACCCCGTCCGCTTCCACTCCCGCACACAGAAACGAGGGATTATGCACACCCCAACGTTGCGCCGCTCGGCCCGCACCGGCCTTGCCCTAGTCGCTTCCGCTTGTCTCTTGGCTTCCTGCCAGAATCCGGATAGCCGCCCAGAGGAGGAGACTTCGGCCGCAGCACCCGAGTCTTCCGCGCCGCACAGCGCCACCAGTTCCGCGCCAGCCGCCACAGAGGAAACCACCGAAACCTCCACAGCGGAAAGCGAGGGCCCACGCGCCACTGCCGAGGGACACGTGGTGGTCCTTTCTACCGGCGGGACTATTGCCAGCACGCACGATAAGACCGGTGCGGTGGTTCCCACCGTTACCGGCTCCAAGCTGGTGGAGCCTCTTTCCGGCGCCTTTGACAAGGATAAGCTCACGCTAGAGGTCAAAGACATTGCCAAGCTAGATTCTTCCGCGATGACCTTGGACGATACCGATACCATCATCAAGGCCGTAGACCAGGAGTTGCGGCGCGATGATGTCGATGGTGTGGTGGTCACCCACGGCACCGATTCCATGGAAGAGACCGCCATCGCCGTCGATACCTTCCAGGACAGCGATAAGCCGGTAGCCCTTACCGGAGCGATGCGCCCCTTTGATGACCCAGATCCGGATGGTCCGGACAATTTGGCACTTGCGGTCAAGACCGTAACCGACCCTTCCAACAAGGGCCGCGGTACCTTCATTGCCTTTGCGGATCACGTTATCCCTGCCCGCGGCGCATTTAAGTCCGATACGGCCAAGGCCGATGGCTTTGCCAATAACAATGGCGAGAAGCAGCCTAAGCGCCCGAAGGCCCTGAAGCATCAGCCGCTGGGCAATACCCGCGTCGATATCATCGCCGCCTACCCCGGCGCGCCGGCCGACCTTATCCAGCGCTCCTTGGACAGCGGCACCGAGGGCATCGTGATTGAGGGAATGGGCGCCGGCAATATCGGCGACGAGCTAGCCCAGGCCGCTAAGGCCGCGGCCAAGAAGGTTCCGGTTGTGCTCACCACCCGCGTGGATCACGGCCCAGTGGAGGGCATCTACGGCGGGGCCGGTGGCGGTGCCACGCTTGCCGACGCCGGCGTTATCTCCTCTGGCACCCTGCGCGCTCCCCAAGCCCGCATGCTGCTAGCCGCCGCGATCACCACCGATACCGATCCCGCGGAGCTCTTCCCCGACGCCGACTAAGCAGCCCCTTGAACTACGACCATCCATACCGCCACCAGGTGCACCACCGCCGCCGCGATGGTCGCGGTGTGGAAGTGCTCGTGGTAGCCGTAGTAGCGTGCGTTGCGCCCCGGCCACTTAAAGCCATAGACCAGCGCGCCTAGCGAGTAGACCACGCCGCCGGCAATGAGCAGCCAGACGACGGCCGCGCCGGCCTGCGTCCACAGCGTGGGCAAAAGCGGCAGCACCAGCCAGCCCAGCGCTAGGTAGACTGCTACATCCAACCAGCGCGGGTGGTTGATCCACACCAAGTTGAGCACCACGCCCAAAATGGCCCCGCCCCAAGCGATGGCCAGCATCCACGCCGCTTGCACCGGCGAAAGCACGATTAAACACAACGGCGTATACGTTGCCGCAATAAACACCGAGATGGTCGCGTGGTCCGCCCGCCGCCACCATTGCACGGCACGCGCGCTCGCCCACGGGTAGCGGTGATAGAGCGCCGAAACTCCAAAGAGCCCCACCAGCCCCACGCCGTAGACAGTTACGCCAAGCCCCTGCCACCACTGCAGCCTCATCCACGCATAGGTAATGAGTACGGTGGAGGCAATCACCGACAGCAATGCTGCAATCGCATGTCCCCAGCCACGGCTTAGCGGCCTGGGCCCGCGGTCGGCCATCCAGTAAGTGCGCTGGACAAGGCCCGGCCCCGGTGCTCCATTCGCATGAGTCTGTGCCACGGCGGTGCGTCCCTTCTACTTCCTCACAACGGATAACTTACGATACCGTAAGTGTACGGGCGCAGGAGATACCCTTTCAAGGACCTTCTACCTAGCACTCGACTAATGCTGAGGTTGCAACGGTGGTTTAATGGAGCAAAACAAGAAAAAGCCCAGCTTTGGCTGGACTTTTCGCGTGGCCGCGTCGTAACGCGGCGGGGCTGCGAAGCGGCTTACTCCACTACGGAGTTAGCGCCCACAGCGTGGTCAAAGAGGTCCGGCAGGGTGGCGGACCAAGCGGCGACCAGCTGGGAGATAGCGACGGACTCGCCGCCGAGGGTGAGGGCGCCAGTTTCGGTGGTCTCGCCAACGACGGCGGCTGGGATGCCCACCTCGCCGGCGCGGGCCAAGACCTGATCGGCACGATCGGCGGTGGTGGCCACGAGCACGCGGGAGGCGGACTCGGAGAAGGCGGCGACGAACTCGTCCTCGTGGACCGCGGTGAGATCCAGGTTGAGGCCGAGGCCGGCGCCGTCGGCAGTCGCACCGGCGCGCTTAGCCATCTCAAAGGCGGTGACAGCAAGGCCACCCTCGGAGATATCGTGTGCCGCAGTGAGCAGCTCATTGCCGTGGAAGAACTCGGCCAAGCGCTTCTCGTTAGCCATGTCCACCTGCGGCGGCAGGCCGTTGAGGTTGTCCTTATTAGCACCCTCTGCGCTGACAAGCTGCCAGATGGAACCGCCGAACTCGTCCTTGGTTTCACCCAGGGCGATAAGCACTTCCTTCTCACCTACGGTGCCGAGCTCGTTGCCGATGGCCTTGTGCACGTCATCGATAACGCCCAGCACACCCACCACCGGGGTGGGCAGGATCGGCTCTTCGCCGGTCTGGTTGTAGAAGGAGACGTTGCCGCCGGAGACGGGGATGGAAAGCTCCACGGCGGCGTCGGCAAGCCCATGCACAGACTCGCGGAACTGCCACATAACGTCAGGGTTCTCCGGGGAGCCGTAGTTCAGGCAGTTGGTAATCGCCACGGGCTTGGCGCCGGTGACGGCGACGTTGCGGTAGGCCTCCGCCAGCGCGAGGCGGGCGCCCATATTCGGATCCAGCTTGGTGTAGCGGCCGGAAGCATCGGCGGAAACGGCCACGCCGCGGCCGGTCTCCTCATCGATGCGCAGCACACCGGCGTCCGCGTGGTGGGACTGGACGGTGTTGCCGCGCACGTAGCGGTCATACTGGTTCATGATGAAATCGCGCGAACACAGCGACGGGGAGGACACGAGCTTCTGCAGGGCCTCAACCAGGCCACGCTTGTCGGTACCCTGGTATTTCTGCAGCTCGTCCTGCCACTCCGGGCGGGCATACGGGCGGTCATACACCGGGGCCTCGTCCGCAATGGTGCCGGCCGGGGCATCCACGACGACCTCACCCTGGTGGCGGATGACCAGGTGATTGCCCTCGGTGACTTCGCCAATCTCAGCGCAGGTGACGTCCCAGTGCTCGCAGATCTCGCGGAACTTCTCCACGTTCTCCGGAGCCACAACGGCGCACATGCGCTCCTGGGACTCGGAGGCGAGGATCTCGGCCGCGGTCATATTCTGCGCGCGCAGCGGCACATTATCGAGGTTGACCTCCATGCCGCCATCGCCGGAGGCTGCCAGCTCCGAGGTGGCGCAGGCCAGGCCCGCGCCACCCAGGTCCTGGATTCCTACAACCACGCCGGCGTGGTAGAGGTCCAGGCAGCACTCGATGAGAACCTTCTCTGCGAAGGGATCGCCCACCTGCACGGCCGGCAGTTTGCGCTCAGCGCCGTCCTCGAAGGTATCGGAGGCCAGCACGGAGACGCCACCGATGCCATCCAAGCCGGTGCGCGAGCCAAAGAGCATGACCTTATTACCCTTGCCGGAAGCGAAGGCGAGCTTGAGGTCATCGACCTTGAGGGTACCCACACAGAGGGCGTTGACCAGCGGGTTACCGGCGTAGGTCTCATCAAAGACGGTCTCGCCGCCAATATTGGGCAGGCCCAGGGAGTTGCCGTAGCCACCCACGCCAGATACCACGCCGGGAAGGACGCGCTTGGTATCGGGGGCGTCGGCAGGGCCAAAGCGCAGCTGGTCCATCACGGCAATCGGGCGGGCGCCCATGGCCATGATGTCGCGGACGATGCCGCCCACGCCAGTAGCCGCACCTTGATAAGGCTCCACATAGGAGGGGTGGTTGTGGGACTCCACGCGGAAGGTCACCGCATTGCCGTCTCCGATGTCCACCACGCCAGCATTCTCACCAATGCCGGCGAGGATTTTCTCCCCCATCTCCTCGGTCATGGTCTCGCCAAAGTAACGCAGGTGCGTCTTGGAGGACTTATAGGAGCAGTGCTCGGACCACATGACGGAGTACATGGTTAGCTCCGCATCGGTGGGGCGGCGGCCCAGGATATCGTGGATGCGCTGGTACTCGTCGTCCTTCAAGCCGAGCTCCGCGTAGGGCTGCTTCTCGTCCGGAGTGGACTGCGCCTTTTCTACGGTGTCATTATGAACGGTCATTAAAGTGGCCTCCTTAAACCGCCGGCGCCTGGGCGACGGCCTTGATGGCGGATACGAAAAGTCCCAGTCCGTCGGTGGATGGGCCGGTTAGCGTGTCAATGGCGTGCTCGGGGTGCGGCATGAGGCCCACAATGCGGCCGGACTCATCGCTGACACCGGCAATGCCGTTGACGGAACCGTTGTAATTATCGGTATATCGGAAGACCACGCGGCCCTCACCCTCGATGCGAGCGATGTCATCATCGCCGGCCTGGAAGCGGCCCTCGCCGTGCTTAGCCGGCACCAGAATCTTCTGGCCCTGCTCAAACTCGCTGGTCCACGCGGTGGTGGAATTGGCCACCTCGAGGTAGGTATCGGTGCAGTGGAAATGCAGGCCCTTATTGCGGGTCAGCGCGCCTGGCAACAAACCCGCCTCGGTCAAAATCTGGAAGCCATTGCAGATGCCGAGCACCGGCATGCCTTGCTTGGCGCGATCAATGACGGACTGCATCACCGGCGCGAGCGCGGAAATGGCGCCCGAGCGCAGGTAGTCACCATAAGAAAAACCGCCCGGCACTACTACCGCATCCACGCCGTGCAGATCGGTATCTGCGTGCCAGAGGCTTTTGACCTCTGCGCCGGCGGTGCGGGCAGCGCGAGCGGCATCCACATCATCCAGGGTTCCGGGGAAAGTGATTACTCCGATTGTGGCGGTCACTTACTTGACCTCCAGCCCAACAACCTCGTAGTCCTCGATGACGGTATTGGCCAGCAGCGTGGCGGCTACCTTATCTAGGTCCTCTGCGGTGACGGTGTCATCGACCTCGATTTCGAAGCGCTTTCCCTGGCGCACATCGCTGACACCGGATACCCCGATGCGACCCAGCGCGCGGACGACGGCTTGGCCCTGCGGATCCAGAATCTCCGCCTTGGGCATGACATTGACAACTACACGAGCCATGAAATATTTGCCTTACTGTATGGGGCTTTGGTCTGCGCGAATTAGTCTAGTGTCCACCCCCTGCTTTTACCTAGACCCACCCCCGCAGTGCGGGTTTCACCCCAGTAAAGCAAACTTCATATGAACCGCCGCCGACGCTTGGGGAATTTCTTGGCGGCTTTTAGATTGCATCCGCAGCTCATCCGCACTCATGCAGGCACCGCACAGCCCACCGCCCCGCAGAGTGTCCTACAACTAAAGGGCAAGCAACTGCCCTCTCTTTTTAAGGTTGAATCTATGTCTTCTCGTCGCTTGGGTGCGCTGGCACTTGCCACCGCTTTGTCCTCTGCTGCTCTTGCCGTGCCTACTGCCGCGGCCGCAACCGATGGCTCCGCTGCCGTCATCTCCGAAGTCTATGGAGGAGGCGGCAATAAGGGCGCTGCCTTCACCCATGACTTCATCGAGCTCTATAACCCCACCGATGCGCCGATTGACCTGACCGGATACACCGTGGAGTACTTCTCCGCCTCCGGCAATACCGGCGGCAAGGTGGAACTTTCCGGCACCATCGCTCCACATGGGTACTACCTGGTCCAGGGCGCGGCCGGCAATGGCGCGGGCGATGCCCTGCCTGCCCCAGACGCCGAGGGCAGCCTCAACATGTCCGGTTCTAAGGGCTCCGTGCAGCTTGCCGACGCCACCGGTACCCCCATCGATGCCATCGGCTACGGCGCGGCCTCCATCAAGGAAGGCACCGCCGCCGCAGGCCTGTCCAATGCCAAGTCCGCCTCCCGCGACGCCGAGGGCACCGATACCGATGACAACGCCGCCGACTTCACCATCGGCGCACCCACCCCAACCAACTCCAGTAACGAGGCCCCCGCCCCGCAGCCCGAGAACCCGGACGAACCCCATCAGCCTGCCCCCGAGGGAATCACCGCCATCGCGGATATCCAGGGCACCGGCGCCGAATCCCCGCTCAAAGACCAGACCGTTGCCACCGAGGGCGTCGTCACTGGCGTGTGGGCCGAAGGCGGCCTTAATGGCTTTACCATCCAGACTGGTGGCACCGGCGCTGAGCCCACCGACGCCTCCCAGGCCATCTTTGTCTACATGGGCGATAAGCCGGCCGACCAGTACCCAGCCCTAGAGGATTCTGTCGAGGTCACCGGCAAGGTCTCCGAGTTCTACAATTCCACTCAAATCAACGCCTCCGCGGTCAAGCAGCTCGAAACCCCGCTGGAGAAGGTCACCCCACTCAAGGTGGACCAGCTTCCCGATGGCAACGAGGCCCGCGAGCCCTTCGAGCACATGCTCATCCAGCCCGGCGAGCACACTGTGACCAATAACTACTCGCTCAACCAGTACGGCGAGGTCGGCCTCGCCCCCGGCAAGCAAGCCCTCCGCCAGCCTTCCGATATCTTCTCGCCTTCCACGGATCCCAACTCCGATATCCAGAAGCTGACCAAGGAGAACGCCGATAAGCTGGTCACCCTGGACGATGGCCGCACCCGCGACTATCTCAAGACCGACCAAAATACCCCGCTGCCGTACATCGCCCAGGATGATGCCCAGACCATCAAGTCCCTGCGCACCACCGATACCGTGACCTTCCAGCACCCAGTTATCGTGGGCTTCTCTCATGAGCAGTGGCGCTTCCAGCCCACCACCCCGGTCACCGGCAACACCAAGGGCGCAGACCTGCCCATCTCTTGGGAGAACTCCCGCGAGGCCGAGCTACACGCCATCGATGATGTCAAGGGCGAGTACACCATCGGCGCCTTCAACGTGCTGAACTACTTCACCTCCCTGGGCGAGGAATTCGGCGGCAGCGCCTACACCGACCGCGAGGGCAATAAGGTCACCGTCAACCGCGGCAAGACCCGCGGCGCCTATACCCAATCGGCACTAGAAGACCAGGAGCGCAAGATCGTCGCCGCCATCAACGGCCTCGATGCCGATGTCATCGGCCTTTCCGAAATCGAAGATGGCTACGCCGTTACCGGTGACTTCGCCCAGCGCGATAAGGCGCTCAAGCACCTGACGGAAAAGCTTAACGAGGCCGCCGGCTCCGACAAGTGGGACTTCGTCCCCTCCCCTTCCGAGGACGCCGTACCGGAATCCCCGGACGTCATCCGCACCGCGTTCATCTATCACAAGGATGTGGTCAAGCCCGTCGGCGAATCCCGCATCTTCCAAGACGATCGCTTCACCGGCACCGCCCGCGAGCCACTCGCCCAGGAATTCCAGCCGCTGAAGGAGGGCGAGGAGTCCTTCGTTGCCGTGGCCAACCACTTCAAGTCCAAGGGCTCGGTGGCCAAGGGCGACGCCGATTCCGGCGACGGCCAAGGCAATAACCCGAACGTCCGCAACGCACAGGCACAGGCCGTACTCGATGCGCTGAAGAAGCAGGAAGACTGGAAGGATAAGCCGCTTTTCGCCCTGGGTGATTTCAATACCTACACCCACGAGACCGCGCTCGATGTCTTCCGCAACGACGGCTTTACCGTCCCCGCCGAAAAATACGAGGCTGACCCCTCCTACCAGTTCTCCGGCTTGCTCGGCACCCTCGACCACGTGCTGGCTAATAAGGTTGCCACCGGCACGCTTGACGACGCCCAAGTCTGGAACATCAATGCCGATGAACCCGTCGCCTTCGAGTACTCTCGCCGCAATTACAACATCGTGGACTTCTACGATGATTCCCCGTTCCGCGCCTCCGACCACGATCCGGTCAAGGTCGGCTTCACCCTCGGCACGGACGACTCCGCCGGCGAGCCAGACGATCCTGCGGACAATCCTGCGGACGAGCCTTCCGATGAGCCAGGTAAGCCAGAAGACAAGCCGTCCGATAAGCCGGGCAAGCCTGGCACCGGCTCTGGCTCTAGCTCCAGCACTAGCTCCGTCGGTGCCGGTGTCGCCGCTGCTATCGCGGCCATCGCCGGCCTCGTCGCTATCCCCGGTTTCCTCGCTGTAACCGGCAACCTTCAAAAGGCCATCCCAGCACCAATCTGGGCCATTCTGCCGAAGGAAGTAAAGAACTTCATCACTAGCCTGCAGCGCTAAACGCCCACCTACCCTGACCCCGTTCGCTTTGGATCAGTCCAGAGCGAACGGGGTCTTAATTTTGCTATCTCACGATTTTCGTCCATCTAAAACCCCATTTCCGTCGACGGTTTTGGTGGTTTAGATGGACGAAAGTCGTGAAAACGGCACGCGCCAAAGGGAATCCTTCCCCTAAATACTGCCGTTTAATGAGGAAGGTTCAGCTTAGTTTGGAAGATATGCGCCGTAATCGGCAGGGGTAGCACCGGCGTTGATGGCCCGTTCAGCGGCCTTGACGAAGTCATGGATGACCTTGCGGTCATCCAGATTGCGGCCAGAGACCGACAGGCGAA
The DNA here is from genome assembly GCF_027570035.1 of Corynebacterium curieae. Taxonomy (GTDB): domain Bacteria; phylum Actinomycetota; class Actinomycetes; order Mycobacteriales; family Mycobacteriaceae; genus Corynebacterium; species Corynebacterium curieae. Next base: position 32,621 of record NZ_JAKMUU010000011.1, read on the forward strand.
CAGTATTGCCACGCTGGGCAGAGCGCTCGGCGGCGCGGATGATATTCTTGCGCCACCATTTGGCAGAACCAAAGCCCTCTCCAAAAGACAAGTTACGAGCCTGATGGAACTTGCCGGTATTAATCTGCAAAATGCCGCGAGTGGAGGCCGCTACCTCAAACTTGAACTGCGGCAATACCTGCAAGGTGCCCGGAGACATACGCCAGCGCGGTGGAGCGAAGATGGTGGGCTCGAAGCCGATCTTGGCCATCTGACGTGTAGCACCGGCGAGGCGAAGCTTCGCTTCATGGGAGTCGAGGTTAGCGAATTCCGCGCGACGGCCCTGCACTGATCTATCAAAGCCGTTGAGGATAAGGATGCGGCCGGCATCGGCTTGGTCTTGGAGCCACTTTTTGGTGTCTTTATCTTTGGCGAGGTGCCAGTTGCCGTCGATATGCGGGGCAATAAGCAGGGAAACAGGAATCTCCTCCCGATCGAGGATCGAGAGGAGCCGGCTAGCCTGCTTCCGTGTGTCATCAAAAATGCTGGAGATAGATACCAGAAGGTGGCCATTCATAAGAAAAATTATCGCACAGGAATTCAGGATTCGCGCGCTGGGCACCTATCTGGGTTTTACTTCTCTAGGCCGGTGGCCTTATTGATGGTCCACGCATATTCAAAGGCGTTTTGACGCCACTTTTCATAACGCCCGGATACGCCGCCATGGCCGGCGACCATTTCGGTCTTGAGCAGGAATTCGCCGCCGGTGGCCGTCGCCCGTAGCTGGGCAATCCACTTGGCGGGCTCGACGTAAAGCACGCGGGTGTCGTTCAACGAGGTAATCGCCAAGATGTCTGGGTAATCCTTGGCTTCGACATTCTCATACGGCGAGTAAGACTTCATGTAGTCATAAACCTCGGGATCGTGGTACGGGTCGCCCCACTCCTCCCACTCGGGCACGGTAAGCGGCAGCTCCGGCATGAGGATGGAAGTCAGCGGATCCACGAACGGCACGACGGCCTGGATAGCGGTGAACCGGTCCGGAGCCATATTGGCGATTGCACCCATGAGCATACCACCAGCAGAACCACCCTCGGCCACCATCTGATCCGCGGTGGTCACACCGCGAGCGATGAGATCATCGGCGACATCGATGAAGTCGGTAAAGGTGTTTTTCTTTTTGAGCATCTTGCCGTCGTCATACCAAGTGCGGCCCATCTCGCCGCCGCCGCGCACATGGGCCACCGCAAAAATCATGCCGCGGTCCATGAGAGACAGGCGGGTAACAGAGAAAGCCGGATCCACGCTGACCTCGTAGGAGCCATAGCCATAGAGTAGGGTCGGGTTCGGCTGGGTGCGGTCGAGATCGGCGCGGTGGACAATGGAGACGGGGACTTCGGTGCCGTCGGCAGCCGTGGTCCACAGGCGATAGGCCACGTAGTCATCCGGGTTATAGCCGCCGGGGACCTCTTGCTCCTTGAGCAGGGTGTACTCGCCGGTATCCACGCGGTAGTCAAAGAGCTGGGAAGGCTGAATATAGGACACGTAGTTCACACGAAGCACCGGCGCGTCCCACTCCGGATTACCGGATACGGAAACGGTGAAGAGTTCTTCGTTGAAATTGAGCTCTTCGAATTCGCTGAAGCCATCGTTAACGCGCATGATTGCGGCGCGGCCAATACCGCCGCGCCGATACCCCACCACTATGTGGTCACGGTAAGTGTCCACACCTTCGATGCGGGTAGTCTCCTCGTGCGTTAGAAGGGCGGGCAGCTCGCGCAGGGAGGGCAACTCATCGGCGGCTTTGGTATAGCCAACCTCGAAGTTTGGTCCGGTGGCATTGTGGGTAACAATCCAATAGTCCTCGTCCTTGACGACGGCGTGGTCGACGTCGTAGTCCACGCCAGCTTCGCGCTGCCACAGCAGGCGGAATTCTCCCTCAGGATTGTCCTCTTCGAGCACCCACACCTCAGAGGTCACCTTGGAGCTTACGCCAAGGAAAAGGTATTTATCGGAGCGGGCGCTGCCGATGCCGACGTTGAAGTGCTCGTCTTCTTCCTTAAATACCTGCACGTCTTCGGACTGCGCGGTACCTACCTTATGGCGCCAGATGGCATCAGGGCGCCATGCCTCGTCGACGGTGGTGTAAAAGATATAGCCATCACCAGCCCAGGTGGCGCCGTAGAAGATGCCTGTGAGATGGTCGTCGAGAAGCTCGCCGGTCTCCAGGTCCTTGATGTAGAGCTCGAAGCGTTCGTCGCCGGCAAAATCTACAGAGTAGGCCAGGTAGCGTCCGGAATCCGAGATGGAAGCTGCGCCGAGGGCGAAGAAGTCTTTGCCCTCGGCCAGCGCGTTGGCGTCGAGGATGATCTCCTCGCCTTCCGGGGTGCCCTCCTCGGGGATAACCGGGGCCGTCCAGGGATCGTAGCCCTCTTCGACTGGGAGGCGGCAGGAGTAGCCGTAACTCTTGCCCTCCTCGGTGCGGCCGTAGTACCAGTAATCGCCGCGGCGGGAGGGCACCGACATATCGGTCTGCTTGATGCGGGACTTAATCTCTTGGAAGATGTTCTCCGTCATCTCATCCAAGTGCGCGGTCTTCGCCTTGGTGTAATCATTTTCTGCGTTGAGGTAATCCAGGGTTTCCTGGGATTCCTTATCGCGCAGCCACTCATAGTTATCCACGAACTCGCGACCGTGGAAGGAACGGGTCGCGGGGTGGACGGCGGCTACGGGGGCGGAAAGATTCTCGTTGCTCATGCCGCCCCACTGTACGCGTGGCGCCGCATGGGGCGGGAGCTAGGACTCAGGCGAGAGGAAGTCGGCGAAGCGCTCGCCGGAAAGCCGCTCATAGGCCTCGATATAGCGCAGGCGGGTGGCGGAAACGACGTCATCAGGCAGCTGCGGCGGAGTATCGTCGGCGGCTTGGTCCCACCCAGAGGCGTCGGAAGTAAGCCAATTGCGCACGTACTGCTTGTCGAAGGACGGTTGGACCTCGCCCTCGACGTAGGAATCGGCCGGCCAATAGCGCGAGGAGTCAGGGGTGAGGACCTCATCGGCCAGCACGAGGGTGCCGTCTTGGTCTAGGCCGAACTCGAACTTGGTATCGGCGAGGATGATGCCCTTCTCCTCCGCCAACGCAGCGGCCGTAGAATAGATGCGCAGGGTGGCCGCGCGCAGCTCTTCGGCGCGCTCGGCGCCCAACTTGTCTACTACGTAATCGAAGGAGACGTTCTCATCGTGCTCGCCCTGCTCTGCCTTGGTGGCTGGGGTGAAGATGGGCTCGGGCAGGCGGGAAGCCTCCGCGAGGCCCTCCGGCAGCTCGATGCCGCACACGGTGCCATTGGCCTTGTACTCCTTCAGACCAGACCCGGTGAGGAAGCCGCGGGCCACGCATTCGAAGGGAAGCATATCCAGCTTCTTGACCACCATCGCGCGGCCGAGGCACTCGGCGGGGATGCGCTCATCATCGAGCGGGCCGGCGAGGTGGTTGGGGAAATCGATGGAGTCGAAGAAGAACTTCGAGGTCGCGGTCAGCACGCGGCCTTTGTCTGGAATGGCGGGCTCTAAGGCGTGGTCGTAGGCGGAGATGCGGTCCGAGACCACCATCAGCAGGGTGTTCTCGTCCACATCGTAGATATCGCGGACCTTGCCAGAGGCAAGATGGGTATAAGAAGAAAGCTCAGGACGCATGACTTTCATTCTAGCGCCCAGGGGCGGCGAGCACGTTTCGATCAAATAAGCCCCGAAATCCG
>NZ_JAKMUU010000012.1 GCF_027570035.1 Corynebacterium curieae
CGAAAGTAACCTCCCAGCTACCTCGCGGCGACCTGCAATAATCTAGCCCACCACAACCAAACAACACAAACCCGCAGGACAAGCCTTAAAAATGAAAGATGACGCCCTTCCAACAAATGGAACGGACGTCATCTACCGCTGTTTAGCTCAACTTAGCGCCAGCGAAGTTCTTCTTGCCTCGGCGCAGCACCAGCCAACTTCCGTAAAGGAGGTCTTCCGCAGACGGTTCCCACTCGGCTGATTCGATGCGCTGGTTATTGACGTAAGCTCCGCCCTCCTTGATGGTGCGGCGAGCTGCTCCCTTGGAATCTGCCAGGCCGCTGGCTACCAGAAGGTCGACGATGGTGCGCGGTTCGCCAGCGGCAATTTCTGCGACGCTGGTTTCAGATAGTGCGCCGGCAAGAGTCTTCTCGTCCAGCTCAGAAAGTTCCGCCTTGCCAAAGAGCGCTTGAGCGGCAAGCTCGACAGCCTTAGTTGCCTCTTCACCATGAACCAGATCGGTCATCTCTTGTGCCAGGCGGCGCTGCGCTGCGCGCTTGTACGGCTCTGCTTCCACGGCGTGCTCGTATTCGGCGATTTCCTCCTGCGTTAAGAAGGTAAACCAGCGCAGGTAGTCGATGACTACAGAGTCACCAGCATTGAGGAAATATTGGTACCAAGAGTAAGCGGACGTCTTTTCCGGATCGAGCCATAGTTTGCCGCCACCGGTGGACTTGCCGAACTTCTGGCCGGAGGCGTCGGTAACCAGCGGCACGGTAAGGCCGTGCACCTTGGCACCGTCCACGCGACGGTTGAGGTCAACACCGGAGACAATGTTGCCCCACTGGTCACCGCCGCCTATCTGCAATACGCAGTCGCGTTCGCGGCGAAGCTGCACGAAGTCATTGGACTGCAGGAGCATGTAGGAAAACTCGGTATAGGAAATGCCGTCGCCTTCGAGGCGCCGCTTGACGGTATCGCGGTCCAACATCGTGTTGAGGGAGAAGTTCTTTCCCACATCACGCAAGAAGTCAATGACGGACATGTTCATGGTCCAATCCGCGTTATTGACCATGGTGGCAGCTTGCTCGCCGTCGAAGTCGATGAAGCGACGCAATTGGCTCTTGATGGCGTCAAGGTTATGCGCCAAGTCTTCCTCACTAAGCATGGAGCGCTCGCCGACGTCGCGCGGATCGCCTATGAAACCTGTCGCGCCACCTGCCAGGGCGATCGGGTGGTGCCCAGCCTTCTGGAAGCGGCGCAGCATGATAAGCGGGACCAAGTGGCCGGCGTGGAGTGAATCACCGGTTGGGTCAAAGCCGCAGTACAAAGCGATAGGTTTCTCGCATGCCTCGCGGAGGGCTTCAAGATCTGTGGACTGGTTAATCAGCCCGCGCCATTGCAGTTCATCGATGATATTCATGGAAGGTCTTTCTCAAGTTCGAAGTTAAGCTGGCCATTTCTGGGCGTGGTCTACAAGCATGACTGGGATGTCATCCTCAATGGGATAGGCAATGCCCAGCCGCTCGTTGACGAGGACCTGTTTTTGTTCCAGATATGTCAAAGGGCCCTTGTCTTGCGGGCAGACAAGGACCTCTAGCAACTTCGGGTCAAGACTCATGCGTCATATCTTAGCGGGTAGCGGGAGAAGTTGGATCCCTCTACCCCACCTTGGCCTTAGAGCAGGGACGGAACATTAGCAACCAAGGAGAAGAGATCCTTGGGGTCATCCGGGTTGGCAATGATGTCAATCTCAGACTCCAAGTCGGTACCCTTAACCGAATCGCGCAGGTAGCGCAGTGCGGAGAAGTCATTGATGGCGAATCCGACGTCATCGAAAAGCGTGATCTGCTCATCGTCATCGCGGCCGGTGGCCTGACCGGTGAGCACCTGGTAGAACTCGACAACCGGGAAGTTCTCCGGCTTCTGCTGGATTTCGCCCTCGATGCGGGTCTGCTCTGGGAACTCTACGAAGACCTTGGACTTGTCCAGAATGGAGCTCTCCAGCTCGGTCTTACCTGGGCAGTCACCGCCGACGGCATTGAGGTGGACGCCTGGGGCGACGTGGCGTTCGGCCAGAATCTGGTTCTGAGCCTTGTCTGCGGTGCAGGTGGTAATGATATCTGCGCCCAAGACCGCCTCGTCGACACTGGAGCAGGCGGTGATATTAAAGCCCAGTGGCTCAAGGTTGCGCTTGAACTTTTCTACCGCCTCAGGGTCAATGTCATAAATCGTGATGTCCTCAATGCCCATGACGCCGCGGAATCCGAGTGCCTGGAACTCGGACTGGGAGCCGGCACCGACCATGGCCATGCGCTTGGAGTCCTTGCGAGCCAAGTGCTTAGCCACCATGGCGGAGGTGGCAGCGGTCCGCAGTGCGGTAAGCAGCGTCATTTCGGCCTCGAAGGTGGGGTAACCATTGTCGACGTCGGCAAGCACGCCAAAAGCAGTAACCGTCTGGAATCCTCGCGCCGGATTAGATGGGTGACCGTTGACGTACTTGAAGGAGTACTCCTTGCCATTGGAAGTAGGCATAAGCTCGATAACGCCGAACGGAGTGTGGGAGGCAACGCGTGGAATCTTGTCAAAGCGCTCCCACTCGCGGTAGTCCGCCTCGAAATAGTCCACCATCCCGGTAATGATGTTTTCTACGCCTTCGCGCTGAATCCAACGCGCCATATTTTCTACGTCTACAAATTTAACTGCGTGATTCATCAAAGTTCCTTTCTAGTTCTTTGGGTGAAGATCTGTTTGCGGTGCGGCCGGGAAGCTAGATGTTGGCAGGTGCTTTGCCTTCCTCTCTTCCGCGATTGCGCGGATCCGGTCGCGCCATGCGTACCACATTGCCGTAAAGACCGGAACGAGGAGCAGGGTCGATGCGAGCGCATAGGTACCAATTGGATAGTCAAAGGCCATCAAGACAATGACCAAGCCAATGAATACGAGCACGGCCCAGTCACCGCCTTGACCGAATGGCGAACGGTATCCCGGCCGGGTGTAGCGCCCGCTTTTGGATAGGTGCACAAACTTTAGATGCGATAGCGCAACCGCAGCCCATGAGGCGAGTGTGCCCAGCGCCGCTAGGTTGAGAACGATTTCGAACGCCATCTCCGGCACAACGTAATTGAGGAATACACCGACCAAGCCCACAATTGCTGCCATTACGATGCCGCCATAAGGAACGCCCGACTTAGACATGCGGGCACCGAAATTCGGACCAGAGCCCGAGGTGGACAAGTTGTACATGATGCGCCCAGTGGAATAGAGCCCAGCGTTCAGCGAGGAAATCGCGGCAGTAATAACCACTAGCTGAAAGATCGGGGCGGCTGCGCCGACGCCCAAGGATTCAAAGAAGGTGACAAACGGCGATACTTCCGCAACGTAGTTGGTATATGGCAGAACCAGCGTCAACAGCAGTACGGAGCCAAAATAGAAAACCAAGATGCGCATAAGCACGTTGTTGACGGCGCGCGGGATGTGCTTTTCAACGTTCTTCGTTTCACCGGAAGTGGTACCGACTAGCTCGATGCCGGCATAAGCAAAGACAACACCCTGCACGACGATCACCGCAGGCATAAGACCATTGGGCAGCCATCCTCCGGTTTCGGAAATAAGGCTGAACCCGGTTGGGGCGCCGCTCGGATGCCCAAAGATGAGGACACCGATGGCCACCAGCATGAAGATAATCAGCGCCACGATTTTGATCAGGGAGAACCAGTATTCGAGCTCGCCAAATATCTTCACCGAGAGCATATTGAAAACAAGAATGCTGCAAATAACGACGAGGGCTAGAGCCCACTGCGGAATGGAATCAAGCCACGAAGTGTACTGGCTGAACCACTTGATGTAGATGGCCACTGCGGTGCCGTCTGCAACCAAGGTCATGGCCCAATTGCCCCAATATAGCCAGCCGGTAACAAAAGCGGTCTTCTCGCCATAGAACTCACGGGCATAGGAGACAAAAGAGCCGGAGCTGGGACGGTAGACGATGAGCTCGCCTAGAGAACGAAGGATGATATAGCCGAAGAAACCGCAAATGAGGTACAGCACCGCGAGGAAGGGCCCAGCCGTTTGCAGGCGGCTGCCCGTGCCCAGAAGAAAGCCGGTGCCAATTGCAGAACCTATGGCAATCATCTGCAGCTGGCGATTGCCCATTCCCTTCTGCAGCCCGTGGTCTTCCGAGGCGAATACCGCCTTCTCATTCTCGTGCGGCCCAGCGGTGGGCGGTGGAGAATTTACAGTCATTGGGGAGATCGTCCTTTCATTACCCGGAATGCGTTTACTGGGTCACATTCTCTGGCAAATGTTAACGCACCTCACTGTAATGCACGTCACCGTTACCCCCGTTATGTTGAACAAACCAGTTCGCAGGTTGAGAAAAGAGGTCAGTCCCCCTACCCCCATTGCAAGACATAAAAGAACCGCATGGCCATAGACCATGCGGTTACTACGATGCTGGGACGATTAGCGGAGTGGTGCCTGTGCCCAACTACGGGCCGCGGCGACTCGCTCGCGGATCTTCTCCCGCTGCTCAGCCACGCGAACTCCGGCCGTTCCCCCCTTTGTGGCGCGAGAGGCAACCGCACCATCGATAGTAAGCACCTCACGGACGCTAGGCTTGAGCCGTTTGTCGACGCCCTGCAGCTCCTCATCGCTAAGATCCACTAGGTCCACCCCGCGTTGCTCGGCAATCCGCACGCAAGCACCGGAAGCCTCATGCGCTTCGCGGAAGGGGACGCCTTGGCGGACCATCCACTCGGCCAAGTCAGTAGCCAGGGTAAATCCACGCGGGGCGAGTTCTCGCATGCGATCCTCATGGAAGGTCAAGGTGGATACCAAGCCGGTCATCGCCGGCAGCAGCAGGTTGAGCTGCGCCACTGAGTCAACGATTGGCTCCTTGTCTTCCTGCAGGTCGCGGTTATAAGCCAGCGGTTGCGCCTTAAGCGTAGCAAGAAGACCCGTGAGGTTACCGATGAGACGGCCCGTCTTGCCACGGGTCAGTTCCGGAACATCCGGATTTTTCTTCTGCGGCATGATTGACGAGCCGGTTGACCAAGCATCATCGAGGGTGACGTAGCCGTATTCCGGCGTGCACCAGTAGATGATTTCCTCCGAGAGGCGAGACATGTCGACCGCGATCTGGGCCAGCACGAAGGCGGTCTCAGAGGCAAAGTCACGAGCCGCGGTGCCGTCCAAGGAGTTCTCCGCAGCAGCGTCGAACCCAAGCTCTTCCGCGATGGCCTCTGGATCTAGCTGCAAAGAGGAGCCGGCAAGCGCACCAGAACCATAGGGAGAAACCGCTAGGCGCTTGTCCAGGTCTTGTAGACGCTCGATATCGCGTAGAAGCGGCTGCGCATGGCCCAGAAGTTCGTGCGCTAAAAGAATCGGCTGCGCTGCCTGCGAGTGGGTCTTGCCAGGCATAATGGCTTCTGGATGCGCTTCAGCTTGGTCCGCCAGCGCATTGACAAGATCGCTGACTTGAGCCGCGATATCGCGAATGGCATCGCGAACCCACATGCGGAAAAGCGTGGCCACCTGGTCATTGCGGGAGCGGCCAGCGCGCAAACGGCCGCCGACTTCCGGACCAACGATTTCGATCAGCCCACGCTCCATAGCGCCGTGGACATCTTCGTCCGTAGGCGCTGGTGTGAACTCGCCAGAAGCTACCTTGTCCCCGAGCTCGCTCAGGCCGGACAGCATGGTGTCCAAGTCGGCGTCGGAAAGCAAGCCTGCCTTGTGCAGCACCTTGGCATGCGCCTTGGAAGCAAGCACATCATAAGGTGCCAATACCCAATCGAAGTGGGTAGAAACGGAAAGGGCAAACATCGCCTCGGAGGGGCCGCCAGAAAAGCGGCCGCCCCACAGGGCACCCTCATTGGTCTTATGGGGTTGCATACTCTCCTACTTCTGAGCGCTGGTAGGGAAACCGCCGTCGCGGTCACGCTGGTTGGAAATCTGAGTGGACAGGCCGTGGAGCTGCACAAAGCCCTTTGCGGCAGTCTGGTCGAAGGTATCGCCAGTATCATAAGTAGCCAGGTCAAAGGAGTACAGCGACTGGCCAGAACGGCGTCCGGTGACCGTGGCGGTGCCGGCGTGCATGCTCAGGCGAATATCGCCGGTGACGTTTTCCTGAGACTCCTCAATGAAGGCATCCAGGGAACGCTTCAGCGGCGAATGCCACAGTCCGTCATAAACTTCTTCGGACCAACGGGCATCGGTCAAGCGCTTGTAGCGAGCCAGCTCGCGCTCTACAGTGACATCCTCCAGCGCCTCGTGCGCCTGGATAAGAACCATTGCGCCTGGGGCCTCATAGACCTCGCGGGACTTAATGCCCACCAACCGATCCTCCACCATGTCGAGGCGGCCAATGCCCTGGGTGCCTGCCCGGCGGTTAACCTCTTCAATGATCTGCAGCGGGGACTTCTTTTGCCCATCAACAGCTACCGGAATGCCCTTTTCAAAGGAGATGATGATCTCATCTGGAGCATTGCCCAAGCCGGGATCCTCGGTGTAGGCATAGAGATCCTTTGTCGGCGGATTCCACAGATCCTCCAGGAAGCCGGTTTCTACGGCGCGGCCCCACAGATTCTGGTCGATAGAAAATGGGGAGGACGCGGACTGCTCAATGGGCAGATTAATTTCCTCGGCGAAGGCGATCGCCTTATCGCGCGTCCATGCATAGTCACGTGCTGGGGCAATAATTTCCAGGGAAGGGTCCTGGGCACGGAAGGACACCTCAAAACGAACCTGGTCATTGCCCTTACCGGTGCAACCGTGGGAGACGTGCGTGCCGCCGAATTCCTGGGCTGCCTCTACGAGATGCTTGGTAATAAGCGGACGAGAGATTGCCGATACCAACGGGTACTGCTTCATGTACATGCCGTTGGCCTTGATGGTGGGAACGCAGTAGTTTTCTGCGAACTCATCCTTGGCATCAATGACGATGGATTCCACGGCACCGCAGTCCAGCGCGCGCTGGCGTACGGATTCCATGTCCTCGCCGCCTTGGCCCAAATCTAGGGATACGGCTACGACATCGCCCCCGGTCATTTTTGCCAAGTACGGGATGGCAACAGAAGTATCAAGGCCACCGGAGTAGGCCAGAACTACGCGTGCGGACATGGAAAATCTCCTTAATCTTTTGGAAAGAATTCAGCTAAGTACATATTATACGAGATGGCCGGTAAATGCCAACGCGGTCTTTAAATATTTCGAGTGGTTAGCGTTACCGCCAGATCTGCGCCAGTCACGCCCTCGCGCGCTAATACGAAAATGGTGTCATCACCAGCAATACAACCAATGACATCGTGCAAACCTACCCTGTCAATGAAACTAGCGAGGTACTGGGCAGCGCCCGCTGGGGTGCGCAGCATTGCAATATTGCCGGAAGAATCGTGAGACACCACCAATTCATCCAGCATACGACGCAACTTTTCCCGCGGCCCGCCCACCTGGTCCTCGAACTGCTCCAATTCACCGCCGACCACATAAAAGGAACGCCCGCCGTCACGCTTGATCTTTCTCGCACCCAGTTCATCCAAGTCTCGCGACAAGGTGGCCTGCGTGATGTCTATCCCGTCTGCAAGAAGCAGCTCCGACAATTGCACCTGGCTGGTAACGCGATTGCGATCCAAAATCTCTAGGATTTTGGCCTGCCGAGCATTACGGGTGGTCGGGGTGTTCATTACTTAGTTGATCTCCTTATTTATTCCGAGCAACCAGACAAGAAGCGCCTTCTGCGCGTGCAAGCGGTTTTCCGCTTCATCAAAGACTCGCGACTGTGGGCCATCAATAACCTCAGCCGTGACCTCATTTCCGCGGTACGCCGGCAAACAATGTAAGAATATTGCATCATCATTTGCTTTGCTCATTAAGGTCGAATCAACCTGATAAGGAAGGAACGGCGTGCGCCTATCGCGGCCATCGTTTTCCTGGCCCATCGAAATCCAGGTATCGGTAATGACAACGTCTGCCCCCTTTACCTCATCAACATCGTCAGTAATGGTGATGTTGCCGCGCTTGCGCGCGCGGTCGACAAATTCTTGGCGCGGCTGGAATCCCTCGGGCGCGATAATAGAGACGTCCATGCCTGCGGTGGCAAAACCGATCATGTAAGAGTTGGCCATATTATTGTCACCATCCCCTAGGTAGACGGCCTTTCGGCCGCGCAACTCACCAAAGTTCTCACGGCAGGTCAGAAGGTCAGCAAGGATCTGGCAGGGATGCAGGTCGTCGGAAAGCGCATTGACCAAAGGCACAGTGGTTGTCTCTGCCATCTCGAGGAGATTGGCGTGGTCAAAAGTACGCCAAACAATAGCTTCCACATAACGCGACAGCACCGCCGCAGTATCTTGATAGGACTCCCCCTTGCCCATCTGGGTCGTGGAGGTACCAACGGTGATGGCGCGACCTCCCATATTGGCCACAGCGGTCTCGAACGAAAAGCGCGTGCGCGTGGACGTCTTATCAAAAAGCACGGCCACGGTCTTGGGACCGTCCAAAGGGCGCTCTACGAAGGGCTCCTTCTTTAACTCTTCTGCTAAATCAAGGATGGTTGCTTGTTCCTAGGGGCTGATGTCATCATCAGCTAAAAAGTGTCGCAGGCTCATGCCAGTTCCTCCAATATAGTCCGGAGCGTGTTCAGTGCTGTATCAAGTTCGTGCTGGGAGATAATCAAAGGCGGGGTTAAGCGGAGGACATTCTCCTTAGGTGCATTGAGAATGAGTCCCTTTTCCAGCCCGCCGCGCACGGCCTGCTTTGCCACCGGTGCATTTAATACAACTCCCAGCATAAGGCCTCGGCCGCGCACGTGGTCCACATTCGGCAGATTTTCTAGCTTTTGGCGCAGATAATCCCCCTTGCGGGTAACTTCCGCAAGAAATTCCGCATCCACGGTGTCAAGGACTACATTGGCCGCAGCGCAGGCCACGGGGTTGCCGCCAAAGGTAGTGCCATGAGTGCCGGGCGTAAATAGGTCTCTTGCTCGCCCTCGTGTAATCGTCGCACCGATCGGCACCCCAGCACCCAGCCCCTTCGCCATAGTGATGACATCCGGACGTACGCCTTCTATCTCGTGGGCGAAGAACGTCCCCGTGCGGCCCACACCCGTTTGGACTTCATCAACGATAAGCAATATGCCGTATTCTTCACATAGGTCGTTGACTTTCTGCATAAATCCGTCAGGTGCCGGTATAACCCCAGTTTCCCCCTGGATAGGCTCAAAAATGATGGCCGCAGTATCCTCCGGATTCAGCTCAACCAGCTGGCGTAGGTAGTCCGCGTCCCCAAAGGGATAAAACTCTACCCCACCCGGCAACGGGCGAAATGCGTTTTGCTTATCAGGCTGCCCCGTCAGAGCAAGGGAACCCATGGTTCGGCCATGAAAACCATGCTTAGCCGCAAGTATGCGGCGACGACCCGTCAAACGCGCAAGCTTAAATGCCGCCTCGTTTGCTTCCGCACCTGAGTTGCAAAAGAATACACGGGCGTTGACGTCTCCGACACGCTCAATGAGCTTCGCCCCCGCATCCAGTACGGGCTGAGTGGCAAAGAGATTTGAGGTATGAACCAGATTTTGCGCCTGGTGGTAAACCGCCTGCGCCACGTGCTCATTGCCATAGCCTAAGGCGTTCACCGCAATTCCTGCCAAAAGGTCAATATAAGAATTGCCCTTTTCATCGGTCAGCGTTGCCCCCTGTCCAGAGACTAGTCCTATAGGCGGGGTCCCATAAGTATCCACCAACGTCTCCCGCCACCGTTCGGTCAACATTTTTGCCTCGTTCACGCCGCATCATCCTTCCTAAAGATTGTTCCTTCGGGATAATCGTGTTTGTCATAGTCATTGGGCAGCACCATGGTGCCAATGCCACCCGGGGTTAAAAGTTCAAGGAGTACCGAGTGGCCAATCCGCCCATCGATAACGTGCGCTGCGGACACACCTGCCTCTACTGCCTTTAAGCAAGACTCCATCTTGGGAATCATTCCCGAATCCAATCGTGGGAGAAGGCTGGCAAGTTGGCCGCATTCGATCTTGGAGACGAGGGACTCGCGATCCGGCCAATCCGTATAGAGTCCTTCCACGTTGGTGAGAATGACCAGGCGCTCCGCGCCTAGTGCGCTCGCTAAAGCACCGGCCGCGCTATCGGCATTAATGTTATAAATAGCCCCATCGTCGCCAGGAGCAATGGTGGAGACCACCGGGATGCGCCCTGCCTCAATGATGTCCATTACGGCTGCTGGATTGACCTCTACGATATCTCCCACCATTCCGATATCGGTAAGCTCGCCATCGACGTCTACCAGCCGTTTCGTCGCACGGAAAAGGCCGGCGTCCTCGCCGGAGGTCCCCACCGCATAGGGCCCATGTGAGTTGATAAGGTTAACGAGACCACGTCCCACCTGCCCAAAGAGCACCATGCGCACCACATCCATGATTTCCGGAGAAGTCACGCGGAAGCCTCCCTTAAACTCCCCCTCAATGCCCAGCCGGTGCAGCATGGAGTTGATCTGCGGACCGCCGCCGTGCACTACCACGGGCTTTGCTCCCACGGTGCGCAAAAAGACCATATCCGCTGCAAAAGCCGCCTTGAGTCGCTCATCCACCATGGCATTTCCGCCGTATTTCACTACCACTATTGCGTCCCGATAGTGCTGCAGCCACGGGAGCGCATCGGCTAAAACGGTGGCGCGCTCTTGGTCGTTTAATCCACTCAACATTTTCCTCTCCTCCTTAGGAGCTATAGGCCGAGTTGATTTCCACATAGGCGTGGGAGAGGTCAGTAGTTCGCACAAATGCAGTGCCTGCTCCTCCCGTGCCTAGGTCCACGCGAACATCAATATCGGTGCCACTGAGGTCCACCTCGCGTGCACCGGGCGCTCCTGTTGAAGCTAAGCAAACCGGTTGGTCATTGAAGTAGACGGAGATGTTTTCTGGGTCCATTTCTGCATCGGCCATTCCCACCGCCGCGAGGACGCGCCCCCAATTCGGATCAGAACCGAACATGGCGCACTTAAAGAGGTTGTCGCGCCCCAAGGTCCGTGCGGCATTGAGTGCTTGGCTATCGGTTTCCGTGCCTTCGACCGTGATCTTGACCCTTTTGGTAACCCCCTCCGCATCGGCTTGCAGTTGATCCGCAATGTCACCGCACACCTTTAGGATCGCAGTATCGAGTTCTTCTTGGGTGGGTGATACTCCCGAGGCCCCAGAGGCCATAAGTATCACCGTGTCATTGGTGGAGGTGGAACCGTCTACATCCAAAGTGTTGAAGGTCTGGGCCGCGGCTGCATCTAGAGCATGCTGGAGGGCTGGGGCCTCTACCGCGGCGTCGGTAGTCAGGCATACCAACATCGTGGCTAGTGAGGGAGCCATCATACCCACGCCCTTCCCCATGGCACCTACCGACCAGCCAGGTCCGGAATAGGAAGCCTCTTTGCTTACGGTGTCCGTTGTCAGTATCGCCGCGGCGGCGGCGCTGGCATGTTCCGCATCCGTGCCTAGGTCATTCGCCACTGCGCGTGCTCCGGCTAGTGCCCTATCCATGGGCAACGGCTCCCCAATAAGCCCCGTCGAACAGGCGGCGATATCCTCTTGCGGAATACTTAGGGCACGGGAGACCTCAGCTACAAGCGCCTCCGCGTCTTCATCTCCCCGTGCCCCATTGCAAGCGTTGGCGTTTCCAGAATTAAAGACGACGGCGCTGAGCTGACCATCAGCCACCGCCTTTCGGGAGACCTTCACTGGAGATGCCACCACGCGGTTGCGGGTAAACACTGCTGCCGCATCAAAGCGAGGCCCATTATTAACAACTAACGCCATATCGGGCTTACCGGAGGGCTTAATGCCTGCGTTAGTTGCGCCGGCGCTGAATCCGGCCGGGCTAGTAATTCCATGTGTACTCATTGTTTCTCCTTATTCTTACGGGGCCACGGCTGCTTGTGGCAGGCCCAGAGTTTCCTCCCAGCCAAGGGTGAGGTTCATGCACTGCACCGCGGCACCGGCGGTACCTTTGCACAGATTGTCTAGCACAGACGTCACAATGAGGCGTCGGGCCCGCTCGTCCACATGGGCTTGGAGGTGGACCATATTGGTTCCCACTACGTTTTGGGTTTCTGGCTGCTGGCCTGCAGGAAGCACATGACAAAACGGCTCTTGTGCATAAAACTCACGGAAGGCAGTGTCGACCTCGCGCTTGCCGACGCCCCCTTTCAGCCCCGCCGTAACCGTCGCTAAAATTCCGCGCGGTAAAGGTGCGAGAACAGGGGTAAAGCTTACGGAGAGCTTGTCTTGTGTAAAGGGCTGCAGGTTCTGCAGAATTTCCGGGGTGTGCCGATGCAGTCCGCCGGGTTTATATGCCTTAAGGTTTCCCATGGTTTCTGCACCGAGCTGCGCCACAGAAGCCTTCTTTCCGGCACCGGACACACCGGTAATGGCAATGACAGAAAGCTCGGGCTCGATGAGCCCTTGGGCTACAGCTGGCAACGCACCTAGTGTGATAGCCGTGGGAAAACACCCCGGCACCGCAACGCGGTTCGTATGGCGCAGCGCCTCCCTATTGCCGGGGACCTCAGGAATGCCATATGGCCAGCTTCCTGCGTACTCTTTCCCGTAAAAACTATCCCAGTCTTCCTTGCTGCGGAGACGAAAATCTGCTGCGCAATCGATCACCGTGGTGGATTGCCCCACCTGCTGGGCAATCTTTGCGGAGTGTCCATGGGGTAGTCCTAAAAATACGATGTCGTGGCCACGCAGGTTTTCAGCCGTAGTTTCCGCGATGACGCGGTCAGCAAGCTGCGGGAGATGCGGCATGAGCTCACAGACTTTTTGCCCCGCGGTGGAGTGGGCAGTAAGCGCACCGATGCGCAGGTCCCCTGCCTTATAAGCTGGGTGAGAAAGAAGCAGGCGAAGTATTTCGCTACCTGCGTATCCGGTGGCACCTGCAATTGCAACTGAAATCATCATACCGGTGACTATAGCAATAAATACAGTCCAACGTATGTTATTCAGTAAATTCTTTACTAAACGCCAGTTCAGCGGCTCACAGGAACTGAAAAATGCATGAAAAAGGGGCGGTGAGTTAAATCTCACCGCCCCGTATTCAGCTCTTAGCTAGGCGCGCATCTCGGCACCCAGGCGTTGCTTGGCCAATTCCGCAGCAGCTGTGCGGTGCTCATTGACTTCCTCGTCCGTCAACGTACGATCCGGAGCCCGGAACAACAACTGGAACGCTAAGGACTTTTTGCCCTCCCCCAATTGCTCACCGCGGAAAATATCGAACAGCTCCACGGATTCGATGAGCTCACCTGCTCCCTCTTCGACGGTGGCGCGCACGCGCTCGGCCGGCACATCCTCATCAACTACCAGGGCAATATCCTGGTGCAATGCGGGGAACGAGGACAGCACTGGCGCCGGGAACTTTTCCTCCAACGGCATGGCAGTAATGTCTAGTTCCATTGCACAGGTGCGTGCTGGCAGGTTCAGCGCCTCCAATACCTGGGGGTGTAGCTCACCGGCATAGCCCAGCACCACGCCGGTGCCAGCAACTTTGACGGCGGCACACCGGCCCGGGTGCCAGGGCAGAACCTGGGCCGCTTCTAACTCGATATCCACACCGGCGGCGCGAGCAACCTGCTGGGCGGACTCGATAGCGTCGGCATAAGAGTATGCACGTCCCTCACCCCAGGGGCCTTCGTGCTCGATATTGCCCGTTGCCACCGTCGCAACGTGCAGTGGCTGCTCTGGCAGGGTTTCGAGGAGCTCAGAAACAACCTGCTCCGAAGGCCGTTGCTCTACGGAAGGCATGGGCGATGCCTCAGCGCGCTTGAACGCCACCTGCTGCAGCCCGTACAGGGCAAGGTCGCTGCGGCCACGAGCAACGTTTCGGCCGATGGCCTCCAGCATATTCGGTAGCAATGTCGTTGACAGGATAGCCTTGTCGGCCTCGAGCGGATTTTGCACCTCAACGGTGCGGCGGCGAGCATCATCCTTGTCAAGGCCCCACACATCAAAGGTGTCGTTAGCCACGAACGGAGCCGGCAATACCTCTGCATAACCGGCATAGGCTAGGCCATGACCGATAGCGCGGCGTCGCTTCTGCGCCGGCGTTAGCCCGCGACCGCCTGCCGGAGTAGGCAGCACTGTTGGAATATCCTCTAGCCCCTCGAGGCGCAATACCTCCTCAATGAGGTCAACATCCATAGCGATGTCGGTGCGCCACGTTGCCGGCGTTACCTGCAGCAGCTCGCCTTCATCCGAGACGGTGCAGCCGACTTCCTCAAGGCGGGAAATCACGGTCTCACGGGAGTAGTCAACGCCTGCGTACTCGCTGGCCTTTGCAGTGCGCAACGCAATGGGCTCGCGCCTGGCAACGTCCCCAATAAGCGTACGGCCCACTTCAATAGTGCCGCCCGCTAACTGCTGCAAGAGAGCACACGCGGTGTCCAAAGCGACCTCAACAATCGCGGGATCCACGCCGCGTTCGAAGCGGCGGGAGGACTCAGAGGACAGCTTATGGCGGCGAGAGGTGCGCGCCACGGTAATAGGATCCCAGATGGCAGATTCGAAGACGACGTCAGTGGTTTCTTCCGAGATTTCGGAGGTAGTGCCGCCCATGACGCCGGCTAGCGACTGGATTCCATTGTCATCGCAAATGACCACGTCTTCTGCAGAAAGTTCACGCTTTACATGGTCCAGAGTCTCGAACTTCTCGCCCTCCTCCGCGTTACGGACAACGAGGTTTCCTTGGATCACGTTAGCGTCAAAGGCATGCATCGGGGCGCCCAACAGCAACATCACATAGTTTGTAATGTCCGTAGGCAGGTTCACGCTGCGCTGGCCGCAGAGCATAAGCTCGCGCTCCAACCAGAATGGGGTTCGCGCCTGTGGGTCGATGCCGCTGACCTTGCGGAGGCCGAAACGCTGGGTTTTGGTCTCGGGGTTTACAGTGACATCGATAAGCCCGCCTTGCGCCGCCGGAACTGCGGAAGTATCAATGCCAGCGACTGAAGGATCTGCAGCAATATCGGCAAAATCTAGATCAAAAGCGGAGGCAATCTCGCGGCTCAATCCACGCGCGGAGAGCGCATATCCGCGGTCCGGGGTGATGTTTACGTCAAAATCAGTATCGTGCAATCCGATGATCGGGCGAGCATCCTCGCCCACCTTATCGGCAACTTCATCGCCCAAGACGATGATGCCGTTGGCCTGTGCGCCCAAGCCAAGCTCCGCGCCAGAGCACATCATGCCATTGGAGATGTGATCGTAGGTTTCGCGGGCCGCGATCTTGAAGCCACCTGGCAGCTCTGATCCAGGAAGCGCCACGACGACATAGTCATTCAAGCGGAAATTCCGAGCACCGCAAATAATACCCTGTAGCTCGCCCGTGCCATTGGCCTTGCCTACATTGACCTGGCAGTAGCGGATGGGCTTTTTGAACTGAGTAAGCTCTTCTATCTCTACGACCTGGCCAATGACCAGCGGACCGGTGCTCTCCGGAACAGCTGCGTAGCCTTCAGTTTCAAAACCGACGCGCACGAATCCGGAATCCATATCGGCAGCGGAAACGTTCCAACCAGGGTTCTTAGCGCCCAGGATGCGGGTGACCCAGTCTTGGGAAATAAGCATTAGTGTTTCAATCCTTTCTGGGTTTTAAGCCTGTACGCCAAACGGCAGGGTGAAGCGGACATCGCCTTCGACCATGTCGCGCATATCGGTCAAGCCATTGCGGAACTGCAGCGTGCGCTCAAGGCCCATGCCAAAAGCAAAGCCCGTATACTCCTCTGGGTCAACGCCTACGGCGCGGAGCACATTGGGGTTCACCATTCCGCAGCCGCCCCACTCGATCCATCCGGCGCCGCCCTTCTTATTGGGGAACCACACATCGACCTCGGCAGAGGGCTCAGTAAATGGGAAGTAGTTCACACGCATGCGCGTGGTGGTCTCCGGTCCGAACAGCACCTTCGCCAAGTGCTCTAGGGTGCCGCGCAGGTGAGCCATGGTTAATCCCTTGTCTACGGCCAAACCTTCTACCTGGTGAAAGACCGGAGTGTGGGTGGCATCAAGCTCATCGGTGCGGAATACGCGACCCGGGCAGGCAATATAAAGTGGCACGTCGCGGTCTAGCATGGTGCGCACCTGAACCGGAGAAGTATGGGTACGCAATACCTGCTTAGAACCCTCGCCGGCAACGTGGAACGTATCCTGCAGGGTACGTGCTGGGTGATCCGGCTTGAAATTCAGAGCATCGAAGTTAAAGTACTCCGCCTCAATCTCTGGGCCATCCGCAATTTCCCAGCCCATGCCGATGAAGATGTCTGCAATACGCTCAGACAGTGCGGTAATCGGGTGAAGGGCACCAGTTTGTGTGCGGGTGGTGGGAATTGTGACGTCTACGGTCTCTGCTCGCAGCTGCTCCTCGCGAGCCTTCTGCTCCAAGACATCCTTAACCTGGGCAAAGCGCTTTTCCATCTTGCCGCGGGCCATGTTGACTGCCTTGCCAGCGCTCTTGCGCTGATCCTTGGGCAGCTGCCCCAACGACTGACGAGCCTGCGGAATATAACCGCCATCCCCAAGGTGCTCGCGGCGGGCGGCAGCCAACTCGTCTAAGGTTTCGGCTGCGTCGAAGGCTTCGATAGCCTTATCGGCCGCGGCCCCAAGAGCCTCTTCGGTCAATTCGATCTGCGGTGTATCGGACACGTACTTCGTACCTTCTTCTCGCGCGAAAACTAACGCGTGCAATCTTACTCTGTCACTAGGGAGCTGACCGTCCCAGGGACCCCCATTTCATTCGAGCTCGGTTTAACCGCGTTCTTGTGCCTTTGCTGACTCATAGAGACAGATGCTCGCGGCAGTTGCAAGGTTGAGGGACTCAGCGCGTCCACGCAGCGGAATACGTACCCGCATATCCGCTTCTTCCAGTAGCTCGCCCAAGCCATGAGCCTCGTTGCCAAAAAGCCAAGCCGTAGGCTGGGACAGATCGGCCTCCGCAAGGTCTACTTCCCCATCGGCGGCCGTGGCTACAATTTGCATGCCCGACTTACGCAGCTGCCCCAAAACGTCTTTGATGTTGGGGTCTCGCGCTACCGGAACATGAAAGAGTGAACCGGCCGAAGCACGTGCTACCTTGCAGCTGAGGGGATCAACAGTTTCACCTGCAAAAATGACGCCATCTGCGCCCATTGCATCTGAGGTCCTAATTAGTGTTCCCGCATTTCCCGGCTCCGAAGTTAGCACCGGCACAGATACAAGACGCGGCTTACCGTTGAGGATTTTACCCGCCGACCACAGCACTGGTTTGCAAAGCGCAAATATACCCGTGGTGGTGGCTGTATCAGACAGGTGCTTGGCGGCCTTATCTGTAATGGGGTGAACATATACACCCATGTATCCACAGGCGGTAATAATCTCACCAAAAAGTTCAGCTGCTTTGTCTGTTACAAATACGTCAACAGCCGCTCCAGTCGATACCGCCGCATCCACGGCATTTTCTCCCTCAATTAGGAATTGCTTCGCCTTCTTGCGGTTAGCCGCACGGTGCAGCTTGGCTGCGTTAACAATGCGTGGGGTGCGTTCAGTAAAGGCAGAGTCAAAATCCAAATTCATGGCTACTACCCTACCTAGTAATCTACCCTTTTCAGATACGGCCCCTAGGGGCCCGAAAAAGAAAAATCCCGTTGCCGTCGGGCAACAAGATCAAATAGGTAGTCGTTACTTAGCCAGCGGGACCCCGCGGGAGTCCTTATCGTAATCACCGGCGCCGGCGATTATCATGATGAACTCAATAAACACCCAGATGCCGAGGATGGCCCAGAATGCGAATCCGAGCAAGAACCAGAAAGTTGCCCAACCCAAGATGTTGAGCACCAACTGCGCTACGCCGAAAGAGGTTCGGCCAGTATAGAAGTTATGCGCGCCGAAGGAGCCTAGGAAGAAGCACAACAGCAAAGCTGCAATCCACGATTTCTGCTGTCCTGGTGCCACGTATTGCTGCTGCACAGGG
Organism: Corynebacterium curieae; assembly: GCF_027570035.1. GTDB lineage: Bacteria > Actinomycetota > Actinomycetes > Mycobacteriales > Mycobacteriaceae > Corynebacterium > Corynebacterium curieae. The sequence continues at coordinate 17,973 of NZ_JAKMUU010000012.1, forward strand.
TACGCACCCATGTTGGGTTGCGGGGAATAACCCTGGTTGTACTGCGGTTGATAACCGGTTTGTTGACTATAAGGATTGTACTGCTGGCCCTGGTTGCTGTCGTAGGACTGGCTAGAATTCTCGCCATTTTCAGGTTGGTAGCCACCATTGGGGTTCGTCATAGGGAATCTTTTCCTCGGTCTCGGGCTTTCACGGATTCTGGATCTAATTTAGCATGCTAGTCTGAGCTCACTAGATAAGCAGGGACGAAAACCAAAAGTGCCCGCTTGCCTAGCTCAAAAGCAGGCGAAGCGGACACCGTATCCTAGTGACTAGGCAGCCTTAGGAGCGTTAACGTCCTCAGGCAGGGCAGCCTTGGCAGCCTCGCATAGTGCGGAGAATGCCTCGAAGTCATTGACAGCAAGTTCAGCCAGGATCTTGCGGTCGACCTCAATCTCAGCCAGGCGCAGGCCGTGGATGAGGCGGTTGTAGGTGATGTCGTTCATGCGGGCAGCAGCGTTGATGCGCTGGATCCACAGTTTACGGAACTCAGACTTACGAGCGCGACGGTCGCGGTAAGCGTAAGTCATGGAGTGCAGCCACTGCTCCTTCGCCTTACGGTACAGGCGGGAGCGCTGGCCGCGGTAGCCCTTGGCGGACTTCAGAATCGCGCGACGCTTCTTCTTGGCGTTAACTGAGCGCTTTACTCGTGCCACAGTGATACTTCCTTAATTCAAATTGTGATGGCGGATGTGGGTTGATTCGGCGCTATTATGCGCGGCCGAGCAGACGCTTGACGCGCTTGGTGTCAGGCTGTGCGACTGCCTCGGTGCCCTTCAGGCGACGGGTACGCTTGGACGGCTTGCCCTCCAGCAGGTGGCGGCGGCCAGCCTGCTCACGGCGCAGCTTGCCGGAACCGGTCACCTTGATACGCTTTGCGGTGCCCTTGTGGGTCTTCTGCTTCATGAGTATTAAGTCCTTAAATCCTACGTGGAATCTGGTCTACTTCTTGCCCTTGCGAACCGGACCCAAAACCATGGTCATGTTGCGACCATCCTGCTTGGGGCGGGACTCAACGACGCCAACTTCTGCGACGTCATCAGCCAAACGCTCCAAGAGGCGGAAACCCAGCTCCGGACGCGATTGCTCGCGGCCACGGAACATGATGGTCACCTTGACCTTGGATCCCTTCTCGAGGAAGCGAACTACGTTACCCTTCTTCGTCTCATAATCGTGATCATCGATCTTCGGACGGAACTTCTGTTCCTTCACCACGGTCTGCTGTTGGTTCTTGCGGGCTTCGCGAGCCTTTTGAGCCTGCTCGTACTTGAACTTGCCGTAGTCCATGATCTTGGCCACTGGGGGCTTTGCCTTCGGTGCTACCTCAACCAAGTCAAGGTCAGCCTCATATGCAAGCTTGCGAGCATCATCGGTACGGACGATGCCCACCTGTTCACCACCGGGGCCTACCAGACGGACCTCGGGTACTCGGATACGCTCATTGATGCGAGCTTCAGCGCTGATTGTGGTTCTCCTCGATTAGGGGGTGTATGAGTAAGTAGTTCACCTACCGGGACCACAAACGAATCAAACCCGGTCTGCCAAAGACAGCCGGGAGTTCTCACAGTGCCAAGCACAAGTGCTTGGTTACCTTTACCTTTATCCTACGAACATTGCTCGCGGCTTCGGGTGGGAGATACTCCGCTTGTGACCCACGAACCTCGAAAAGGCGTCATGGGCGGTAGTGGCTTTGAGGATAGCAGCTTCTCCCCTTCCCACCAAATCGCAACTCGTCTAACGATCTTCGCATTGGGCAGCTGGTTCAATGTTGCCTTCATCCACCCCAGCTTCAACGATGCCGACCAACTGATGAGCGAGGTAATCTACCGCTGGCTCGGCCTCCGCATAATTCTCCCCATCCGTAACCACAGATAGCGCTATGCCGACGCGTTTTCCAGCAACCTCATGAACACCAAATTGGCGGTAGGTGTACTCATTTTCTTCCTCATCCAAGCCCCAGCCGCTTTTGGCGCGGGTTTGTTTCTCCTTAGACAAACCAACCTTCTGCCAGGACACGATGTCCTTCAGCACCTTGTGCACGTAGTCGGCCTCTTCAATACAGGGTAGTTGGGCGCCGAAGTCCGCCTGGTCTTTTAATGGCCACGTGGAGTAACCGAAGGCGGTGTCGTGGATATCCGCATGTGATCCATAGGCATCGAGCAAATCCCCCACTGCTTTATCGGCCGAGCCTTCATGCCATTGCACCTGCGACCACAAGGTGTAGGCGGCATCGTTATCTGATTCCTTGATTGCCAAGTCGACCAGGCTCTTATCCGCGCCGTCTTTAAGCGCTGCAATGGCGATAGGAACCTTGATAGTGGACCAGACGGGGCCCTCGCCTTTATCCCCCGCAGCAATAGTGGCGTCACCGGCGGAAATGGCAACACCAACCTGGGCATGATATTTCTTTGCGGTCTTGTCCACCGCACGGTCAAGCTGAGTTCGCACGAGGTCCTGGTCCGACGCCGAAGAGGTAGTCGAGGACGCTGGGGCACTTTCTGTCCCGGGTTCGCCAGAACAAGCGCTCACTGTCAACAGGGTGAGCGCTGCGAGCAGGCTGACGTCAAGGCGTTTATTCTTCACGATTCCCTACTTCAACATGTCCTTCAAATAGCTACCCGTATAGGAGCCTTCCACCTGTGCTACATCTTCTGGGGTTCCCTGCGCCACCACAGTGCCGCCGCCGGCGCCGCCTTCTGGACCCATGTCCACAATCCAGTCTGCGGCCTTGATGACGTCGAGGTTATGCTCGATAACTAGTACCGAGTTGCCCTTGTCTACTAGCCCCTGGATAACCAACATCAGCTTCCGAATGTCCTCAAAGTGCAAGCCGGTAGTCGGCTCGTCCAAGATGTAGATGGTTCGGCCGTTGGTTCGCTTTTGCAGCTCCGAGGCGAGCTTGACGCGCTGAGCCTCGCCGCCAGAGAGTGTGGTAGCGGCTTGGCCAAGGCGGACATAGCCAAGTCCGACATCGACAAGCGTGGCAAGGTAGCGGTGAATGGAGTTGATGGGTTCGAAGAAGTCCGCCGCCTCAGAGATGGGCATATTTAGCACCTCAGCGATGTTCTTGCCCTTGTAGTGCACCTCCAGAGTCTCGCGGTTATAGCGAGCGCCCTCGCAAACCTCGCACGGAACGTAAACGTCCGGCAGGAAATTCATTTCGATTTTGATGGTGCCCTCGCCCTGACAAGCCTCGCAGCGCCCGCCCTTGACGTTGAAGGAGAAACGACCGGCCTTGTAGCCTCGAACCTTGGCCTCTTGAGTTTCCGCAAAAAGGTTTCGGATCTTGTCAAAGACGCCTGTGTAGGTAGCTGGGTTAGAACGCGGGGTACGACCAATTGGGCTCTGGTCCACCTGTACCAACTTGTCTAAGTGCTCCACGCCCTCGACGCGCTTGGCGCGGCCTGGGACTTGGCGTGCGCGATTGAGCTTATTGGCCAAAGTCTTGGCTAAAATCTCATTGATCACCGTGGACTTGCCAGACCCTGACACGCCGGTGATGCACACCAATACGCCCAACGGAATCTCCACGTTGATGCCCTTAAGGTTATTTTCGCGCGCGCCGACAACCTTGAGGAGGCGTTCCTTGTCAATCTCTCGGCGGTGGTCCGGTACGGCGAGCACCTTCTTGCCAGAAAGGTACTGGCCAGTGAGGGACTCTTCTACCTTCTCGATTCCAGCAGGCTCGCCTTGGTAGACCACCTCGCCGCCGTATTCACCGGCACGCGGTCCAACATCGACGAGCCAATCAGATTCCCGGATGGTGTCCTCATCGTGCTCAACCACAATGAGGGTATTGCCAATATCGCGCAGGCGCTGCAGGGTCTTAATAAGGCGCTGATTATCGCGCTGATGCAGGCCGATGGAAGGCTCATCGAGCACGTAGAGAACCCCGGCCAATCCGGAACCAATCTGGGTCGCTAAGCGGATGCGCTGCGCTTCGCCGCCTGACAAAGTGGAGGCACCGCGGTCAAGGGTGAGATAGTTCAAGCCCACGTCCAGAAGGAAACGCAGGCGGGCCTGGGTCTCCTTGAGCACCGCACCGGCAATGATTTCCTCACGGTGACCAAGCACCAAGGAGTCCAAGAACTCGGAGGCGTCTTCGATAGAAAGCGCACATAACCCAGCGATGGACTGCTCACCATAAGTGGTAGACGCCAGGCGGACGGCCAAGATTTCCGGCTTCAGGCGGGTGCCCTTACAGGTGCTACATGGTACGCGGCGGGTGTACTGCAGCAGGCGGTCTTTTTGGGACTGGGAATCGGTGGTCTCTAGTTTGCGGTGAATGAAGCCGGTCGCACCCTCAAACGGCGCGGTCCAGTTGCGCTGCCGTCCGTAGCGGTTCTTATACCGGACCTGCACCTCTTCATCCGTGCCATAAACGAGCGCGTGGCGCTGTTCCTCGGCCAATTCGCTCACTGGGGTTTTAGGGTCAAACCCCATCGCCTTTCCTAGACCCTCCACCAGCTTGACAAAGTAGCGGGAGTTCGGGCTGGAGTGCCATGGCTGAATGGCGTCTACCGCCGGCGCATCTGGGTCTGGAATCAGCAGATCTACATCGACTTCCAGCTTGGTGCCCAAGCCATCACACACGGGGCAGGAGCCAAATGGGGCGTTGAAAGAAAAGGCACGGGGCTCATACTCTTCGATGGTCAATGTGTGGCCATTCGGGCAGGCGGCCTTCTCCGAGTAAGTGTGGGTAAGCTCTTCCCTATCCACGAACTCGATGGTCACCAAACCTTCTGCTAGGCGCAATGCGGTTTCCACCGAATCGGTCAACCGTTGCTTTTGCGAAGCCTTTACCTGCAGGCGGTCAACCACTACCTCAATATTGTGCTTGATCTGCTTCTTTAGCTTAGGCGGATCGCTGAGCTGATAGGTCTCCCCATCCACGCGGACGCGGGAATAACCTTGGGCCGACAGATCCTGGAAAAGATCGACGAACTCTCCCTTGCGCTTGCGCACCACTGGTGCGAGGACCTGAAATTTCAGCTTTTCTTCCAAGCCAAGTACCGCATCTACAATCTGTTGCGGCGTTTGGCGCTCAATTACCGCATCACACTTGGGGCAGTGCGGCGTGCCAGCACGGGAAAACAGCAAGCGCAGGTAGTCGTAGATCTCCGTAATCGTGCCCACCGTGGAGCGCGGATTGTGGTTCGTTGACTTTTGATCGATGGACACTGCCGGGGAAAGGCCATCAATAAATTCCACATTCGGCTTATCCATCTGCCCCAAAAACATGCGGGCGTAGGAGCTTAAGGATTCCACATAACGGCGCTGGCCCTCAGCGAAGATGGTGTCGAAGGCCAGCGAAGACTTACCGGAACCCGATAGGCCGGTAAAAACAACCATTTTATCGCGGGGAATATCAATATCCACGCCCTTGAGGTTGTGTTCGCGGGCACCGCGCACCACCAAACGATCAGCCACTGTGCTCAGACCTCCAGTCCTAAGGATTGCAATCTTCACTCGAATGTACCCGTAGGCTAGGACACATGACTAACGAGCTTCAGCTACATCAGATTTCCGTATCCGAAATGGACAATAACTGCTACCTTCTCCAAGCAGGCAAGGAAGGCTTGCTTGTCGACGCCGCCGATAACGCCCCCGCCATCTTGGACATGGCCCGCGAGGCTGGGGTAAAGATCACCGCCGTGCTCACCACCCATCGCCATTGGGATCATGTGCGCGCGCTGGAGGAGGTCCTCTCCGAAACCGATGCCACCCACTACGCCTCCTTTCTGGACTCCCCAGCCATCCCGGCCAACGTGGATGTGGAGCTGCGCGACGGCGATACCATCGACTTCGCAGGTCTCCATCTGCCCGTGCGCATCTTGCGCGGCCACACTCCGGGAGGGGCTGCTCTGATCGCCACTGTTGAAGGCATCACCAACCTCTTTGTGGGCGATTCCCTCTTCCCTGGCGGGTTGGGCAAAACCACCTCCGAAGGAGACTTTGTCCGCTTGTATAAGGATGTAACAGGACGCATTTTTGATGAGTTCCCAGACAACGCCATTGTGCGTCCCGGCCACGGCAAGCCCACGATCTTGGGTGAGGAACGCCCCAAGCTGGGTGACTGGTGGGAACGCCGCTGGTGATCCAGCGGCCAATTTCCGCGTACAATGGTCTGGCACACCATAGATCTAGAACAACGAGCTAAGGAGCTTTAAGGACTATGATTCGCAAGCTTGCCCGCCCCATGCTGGCATCCGTTTTTGTATGGGAAGGCGTAGACAACCTGCGCAACGCGTCCGAGCACGTTAAGGAGACCGAAGGCTTCCTCAAGACCGTGCGCAAGACCGTTCCTTCTGAGTACCAGGGCTATATCCCTAATGACCCAGAACTAGTTACCCGCGCCATCGGCGGCGCGAAGGTCGGCGCCGGATCCACCTTGGCTCTGGGCAAGGCACCGCGCACCTCCGCTGCGGTTCTGGCTGCCGCTACCCTGCCTAACCTGATTGCTAAGAATAATTTCTGGGCTGCTGGCAATAAGGAAGAAAAGGAAGCCCGCCGCAACGGCTTCATTACCAACACTGCCCTGCTCGGTGCCCTATTTATCACCACCCAAGACACCGAGGGTAAGCCTTCCCTGCGCTGGCGCGCGCAGAAGGCTGGCAAGCGCACGAACAAGAAGATTCAGCAGGCTCTGCCAACCAAGTCCGAGTCTGAGCAAAAGCGCGAAGAGCTTTCTGCGCGAGCTAACGAACTGTCCACCAAGGCCGGCGACTGGTTCAGTGAAACCTCCGCTAAGGCACAGGCCTATGTAGACGACAACAAGGACGACTGGCAGTCCACTGGCCGTGGCTTGCTGGACACTGCAAAGTCTTATGTGGATGACGCCAAGAACTATGTGGAAGACAACAAGGACGACTGGCAGGAGTCCGGCCGCGGCCTGCTGGGCAATGCCAAGTCCTTCATTGAGGACTCGGTCGATAACGCCAAGTCCTACGTAGAAGACAACAAAGGTGATTGGCTAGAGGCCGCACAGGCCAACCGCGAGACCGCTCGCACCGGTGCCGTCAAGGCAGCTACCAAGGCTCAAGCTCGTGCTGACAAGGCCGTCGCCAAGCTGGATGGCGCAAAGTCCAAGCGCGCAACCAAGAAGGCCTCCAAGCGCGCAGATAAGCTGCAGCAGGAAGCCAATAAGAAGATTGAGGCTGCCATCAAGAAGCTGGAAAAGCGCAATAAGTAGCCACCAGAACTTCAGCCGAATATCTCGGTGGTGATACACGGCCCAGCTCTACGCTGGGCCGTTGTTCTTTGTCACGGCACGGTCTAAACTCGTCTCTCCCCTTGCCGGACAGCGTGCCCGGTGCCTCTTCCCTAAAGACCGATTTCCAAGGAGTCACGTGAACTCAGCATCCAAAAAGCACGCGGCAACTGTAGGCTCCACCGAGCAGAAAGCCATCGCCGCAGAGCAAGAATATGTGGACGGCCTATTCTCCCGGCTCGACCATGAGGTGGCAGCGGCCAATGAGAGGCTTAATGAGGTGCAAGCGAATGTAGATCCTTCCACCCCAGACGCGGATGCCTTAGTGCGCCGCGAAACCGAATACCACGGGTTGCAGGCCAAGCTAGACCGCCTCAACGTTGCCCAAATGGGTCTGGTCTTTGGACGCATTGACATTGACGCCCCTGGTGATAACCCCACCCCGGAGGGATTAGATCGCCGCTATATCGGGCGCATGGGATTAGATGCCCGTGAGGAGGACTATCGCACGCTGCTCTTGGACTGGCGAGCCCCAATGGCACGCCCATTTTATTTAGCCACTACTGCCCAACCAGAAGGTGTCAGCACCCGCCGCCAAATCCGCACCAAAGGGCGCACAGTCACCGGGATACATGATGAAGTGCTATCTGGCCCCGGTGTGCGGGAAGAAGAGGCGGGGGTAGCCAGTGAATCTGCGCTCTACCACGCCATGCAGCGTGCTCGCACTGGGCACATGGCATCCATCGTCGAGACCATCCAGCGCGAGCAGGACGAAATTATCCGCGATAACACCCGCGGCGTGATGGTAGTAGAGGGTGGGCCTGGTACCGGCAAGACCGCCGTCGCATTGCACCGAGTGGCCTACCTGCTCTATACCCACCGCGAGCTCCTATCTGCCACCGGCGTTCTTATCGTTGGCCCCAATAGCAGCTTCTTGGACTATATTTCCCGCGTGCTGCCAGAGCTTGGTGAGACCGGCGTGGTGCTGTCAACCATTGGTGGCCTGTTCCCAGGAATGGACCCAACTCACGAGGAAGACCTCATCGCTCGCGAAATTAAAGGCAGTGCAGCCATGGTAGAGATACTCTCCGCTGCAGTTAAGGCCTATCAGCTGCTTCCCGACGCCCCTCGTGAGCTCTCCGTTGACGGGCTCAGCTTGAGCGTTACCCCCGGCATGGTCAAAAGCGCACGTACTAGGGCACGCCGCTCGCGCAAGCCGCATAATGAAGCGCGAGGTGCTTTCATCGAGCACTTCGTCGAAGACCTCGCCCAGCAGATGGCTGAAAAGGTAGGAACCGACCCGCTCGGAGGGAACAACCTGCTATCCCGCGCCGATATCGATCAGTTCCACGATGACCTTGCTGAGGATGCGGAGGTTATCGCCTTAGTCGATGAGTTTTGGCCCGAGCTTCACCCCACCGACGTACTTGCGGAGCTATTGTCCTCCCGCGAGCGCATTGCGGTTGCCGCCCGGGGCTACGACGAAGAAACTCAGGAGGCCCTCTACCGCGCCGATGGACGGGCCTGGGCCGATTCGGATGCTGCCCTCCTTGATGAACTAGCCGTTCTTATCGGATTGCCCAATCCTGAGGAGAAGAAGGCGGCTGATGATGCAGCGTGGCGCGAACAAGTGGCGGACGCGGAAGATGCCCTCGACATCCTTTCCTCGTCGGAGTCCACCGATAACGACGATGACATGTTTGAAGCCGAGATCCTTTCGGCTCACGATGTCATTGACGCCGAAACCCTAGCTCACCGCCAAGAGGTGCGCGATAAGCGGACGACTGCCCAACGCGCGCGCGAGGATCATACGTGGGCTTACGGGCACATCATCGTGGACGAGGCCCAAGAACTAACGCCGATGGAGTGGCGGATGCTCTTCCGGCGTTGTCCATCCCGGTGGATGACTTTGGTGGGTGACACCTCCCAGACCGGGTCTCCGGCTGGTGTTGATGACTGGGGCGAAGCCTTGGAGCCGTTTGTGGCGCAGCGTTTCCGGCACCATTTTCTCACCGTCAACTACCGCACGCCGCAGCCGATCACCGAGCTAGCCAATGACTTACTGGAGATGATTGATCCCGAGGCCACTCCGGCTACTGCCATTCGGGATGGAGTACCGGTGCGCAGGATCAAGGAAGGAGACTACGCCCCGGGCGTATATACCGAAGAGGACGGCAGGCTCACAGCGGTTATCGACGCCGCCTCAGCAGAGCACTATAAAGGCCTCGAGTTTGACCACGTGGTAGTACTCGACCCGCAGCGCATTGTGGATTCCTCTCCTCAGGGCCTGCAGAACCTTTATGTCTGCATTACTCGTGCCACCCAAACGCTGACCCTGGTTGGTAACTGCGGCGAAGTTCTTTAGCCTCCCGTAGGCTTTAGGCCATGGCTCTTTCTGACATCGTGCGCAAGGCTGAAAGCTCGCTTAACTCCATTACCCTAAAGCGCTCCCAGCGCCGCGGATGGCAGCCACAAATTGTGGGCTATACCGGCTACGGCACCACCGAACACGTGAGAATCTTTGGCCGCGTGCTCATGCGCGACCCTGAGGAAGGCAAAAGGGACACTTGGGGAAAGCGCGGTTACCAACAGTTTCTCACCATTCAGGTAGGACACCATGATGTAGCGGCCACAATTGGTGAACAGACTGTCTCTGGAACAACCGATAGCAACGGCTATATCGACCTGCTCGTCCATGATCACGGACTGGAGCCTGGGTGGCATACGGGCACGGTCGAAGCCGCTAACGCGAAACCCGTAGCCGTGGAAGTGCTCATTGTGGATCCGGCAGCAAAAATCGGAATAGTCAGTGATATTGATGACACGGTGATGGTCACTTGGCTGCCACGGGCGCTCACTGCTGCATGGAATTCCTGGGCTAAACGCCCAAGCAAGCGCCAAGCGGTTCCTGGAATGGCGGAGTTCTATGCCCAACTGCAACGGCGCTATCCGCAGGCACCGGTGTTCTATCTATCCACGGGCGCATGGAATACCTTTGGCTCGCTTAAGAAGTTCTTGTCTCACCATGGCTTTCCCGCTGGCCCTATGCTGCTGACGGATTGGGGCCCTACAGAGACGGGCTTCTTCCGCAGCGGACAGGAGCACAAGCGCGTGCAGCTGCGAAATTTGCTGATCGCGTACCCTGATATGCAATGGATATTGATCGGTGATGATGGTCAACACGATCCTTTGACCTACGGCGATGTGGCAAACGAGCATCCGGACCGGATTCATTCGGTGATCATCCGCAACCTAAGCCCGCAGGAACAATTGCTTTCGCACGGTTCATTAAGCCCTTTGGCCGATGCCAATGAGGAGGGCAACTTTGCCATTCCCCTAATTCAAGGCGCAAACGGCAGGGCTATCACCGCGGCCTTTAGCGCCGCACACCCTGAAGAATAACGCGGCGCTTAACGACGAAACCCGCCCTCGCCTTTCTATAGTCAAAGGCCAGGGCGGGTGTGATACCGAGCTTAGCTTACGGTGTGAACGATCATCACATCGCAGTCAGACTGGCGAGCAACGTCTGCTGGAACGGAACCCAGCAGGCGACCGGTCAAGGAGTTGATGCCGCGGTTGCCGACGATGAGCAAGTCAGCCTTGTTGTCATTGACAATGGACATCAGGGCCTGAACTGGGGTACCAGGGCGAACAGCGGTCTCGACCTTGGAAGCACCGAACTTCTCGGCGTGCGCCTTGGCGTCCTTCAGGTTAGCCTCGGCCTTCTCATCGCCCAGAATAGTAACGGAATCCTGGCGCAGGGTCTTAGAAGCCTGCTCCTGATTCTCGTAGTAAGCACAACCGATGATCAGAGTGGAATCAAAGGCGGCGGCAATCTTAGCTGCTCGCTCGACTGCAAGAAGAGAAGACTTAGAACCGTCAGTACCGACAACGATCGTGTTGTAGTCGCTCATGATGACCTTTCTTTGTGGGTGTGTACCCGGGATTTTTATTTAGCCTACAGGGGCATTACTGCCAGTGTAACAACGAAAAATGATTAACGTTTCTCGCTGGTATTAACAACGACGACGTCCACCTTAGACTTGTGGGTCAGTTCCGTGGGCACGGAACCGAAGACTCGACCACGAACGGAATTAACACCGCGGTTGCCCACCACGAACAGGTCCACATCATAGTCTTGGCCTACTTCCAACAAGGCTTTAACTGGGTCGCCGGATTTGCCCACTATTTCAATGTGCTCCGCACCCTCAGACTCGGCGATCCGAGTGGCATTGGTGAGGTAGGTACCTGCCATGTCCTCACTAACAACGGGCAAACCGGCTTCGTCACCCCTAGGAGCGCCCAGCATTGATCCAGCGTGGTTATAAAATGCCGAGATGATAATCAGTTTGGCGTCGTACGCCCGTGCCATGGACGCCGCTGCGCGTACCGCGCGCAGGGAGGTTTCAGAGCCATCGGTGCCGACGGCAATGTTTTTATACGTAAGCATTATTCTCCTTGCAGTTGAACCTTTACATAGAGCCAACTAGACGGCGCTTCTGGCACTCCTCCAGTATAACTAGCACGGCTGTATATAGAAGTACCCTTGGAAACAATCATCCCTTTCAGGGGGAGAAAGCTAGATTCCTGCCTCCTTCAATCCTCGCAACTCCTTCTTGAGATCCGCGATTTCATCGCGCAAGCGCCCAGCCAACTCGAATTTAAGCTCGCGCGCGGCGGCACCCATCTGTGCCGAAAGGTCGTCGATAAGCGCCTGCACCTCGTCGGTAGCCATACTGGAAATATCACGCTTTTCCACCACTGCAGAGGGATCGGAGTCCGATTCTTCCTCCCCGCCGTTTTCATAAACCTGATCTAAGATATCTGCAATCTTCTTGCGCAGCGGTTGCGGGTCAATGCCATGTTCCTTGTTATAAGCTATCTGCTTTTCTCGGCGACGCTCGGTCTCCTCAATTGCCTCTTGCATAGACTCGGTGACCTTATCGGCATACATGATGACCTCGCCAGAGACATTGCGCGCGGCGCGACCAATGGTCTGGATAAGCGAGGTAGTTGAGCGCAAAAAGCCTTCCTTATCCGCATCCACGATAGCCACCAGGGACACCTCGGGAAGGTCAAGGCCCTCGCGCAGAAGGTTGATGCCAACCAAAACATCGAACTCACCTAGTCGCAATTGCCGCAACAACTCGACGCGCTGCAAAGTATCAATATCCGAGTGCAGATAACGCACCTTAATGCCCTGCTCCAACAGGTAATCGGTGAGATCTTCCGCCATGCGCTTGGTCAAGGTGGTCACTAGGACACGCTCTTGCTGGGATATGCGGGTGCGCACTTCATCGATAAGGTCATCAATTTGGCCTTTGGTGGGCTTAACGGTCACCTTTGGATCCACCAAGCCGGTGGGGCGAATTACCTGTTCTACGTACTCGCCGCCCGAGGACGTAAGCTCAAAGTCCCCTGGGGTTGCGGACATATACACGGTTTGGCCCACGCGCTGCTCAAACTCATCGAAGGTCAATGGGCGATTATCCACGGCCGACGGCAAACGGAATCCAAACTCCACCAAGTTTCGTTTGCGGGACATATCCCCCTCAAACATGCCACCAATCTGCGGCACGGTGACGTGGGACTCGTCAATAATGGTGAGAAAGTCCTCTGGGAAGTAGTCCAGCAACGTTGCTGGCGCAGAGCCAGCAGGGCGACCATCCACGTGCCGAGAGTAGTTCTCGATGCCGGAGCAAAAACCTACCTGCTCGATCATTTCCAGATCATATTCGGTGCGCATTCGCAGCCTTTGTGCCTCCAGCAACTTGCCGCGGTTTTCTAGATCTTCCAGGCGCTCGGCCAGTTCTTCCTTGATGGCAGCTACTGCCTTTTCCATGCGTTCTGGCCCGGCCACGTAGTGCGTAGCCGGGAAGATGCGCACCTCATCTACTTCTTCGATGACATCTCCGGTCACGGGGTGGATGTAATACAGCGAATCAATATCGTCACCGAAAAACTCGATACGCACAGCACGTTCCTCATAGGCCGGAATGATGTCTACCGTATCGCCCTTGGCACGGAAGGTACCGCGGGTAAATCCCACGTCGTTGCGCTCATATTGGATATCCACCAGCAAGCGGAGGAAACGGTCACGGTCCAGCTCCTCATCCACGGAAATGATAACCGAGCGATCCAAGTAGGACTGCGGAGTGCCCAAGCCATAAATACAGGACACAGAGGAGACCACTACCACGTCTCGGCGAGACAGCAGCGCCGACGTAGCAGAGTGGCGCAGGCGTTCAACGTCCTCGTTGATGGAAGAATCCTTTTCGATATAGGTATCTGTCTGCGCGATATAGGCTTCAGGCTGGTAGTAGTCATAGTAGGAAACGAAATACTCCACCGCGTTATGCGGCAAAAGCTGGCGCAGCTCATTAGCCAACTGCGCCGCGAGAGTCTTATTGGGTGCCATGACCAACGTGGGCCGCTGCTGCTTTTCGATGAGCCAAGCGGCGGTAGCAGACTTACCTGTACCGGTAGCACCCATGAGAACGACATCGCGCTCGTCTCGATTGAGCCTGTCATTGAGTTCTGCGATGGCGGACGGCTGATCGCCTGCCGGCTCATATTCCGACACAACCTGAAATTCGCCAGGGGTGCGCTCGACCTCGCTGACGACGCGGTGTTCGGAATTTGGAATAAGGGGATGTTCAGCAGCAAAAGCCATGCCCACTACTTTACTGCCTAGGCAGCGAAACTAGCTACGTTCAAGGTAGAGAATCCTGCGCGGTGCGAAGCCACTCTTCAAGCTCGCCAGTGGTCTCCCATAAAGCGTAGACAGAGGAAGTTTCAGGGCGCATGGCGCTATTGATGTGCCTTCGCAGCCAAGCCTTAAACTGCGGCGTGAAGAGCGGCGCAAGATCTTCGCGGTCTATGCCTTCCGGCAGTGCATCCGCAGATAGCTTCAGCAAGGCGCCTAGGGCGATCATGGTCTCCGCATCATCAGAGTCCAGAGGCTCTGCAGCGCACGATCGCTGAAATGATTTGAGATCGAAAGAACCATCGCGCAAGCCCGCGAGCAATTCTCGCGCTGCGTGATTATCAAATGGCCCAGTATCCCACGTTCCCACGGCCGGTAGCTTAAGGCACTAAAGTTAACGAGACTTCGAAAGCGCGTGAACTTTAATTACCCAACGGTTAAACCTTGGGTGACTCCGATTCAATGCTGTCCAAAACTTCGGCAGTTCGCGCGCGCAGCTGCTCTAGCGAACCATTGTTATCAATGATGTGCGTAGCTGCGGCTCGGCGCACCTCGTCCGGCACCTGGGCAGCAATGCGCCGGCGCGCGTCTTCCTCTTCAAGACCGCGCGAAGCTACAAGGCGACGAACGCGTTCTTCTTCATCCACATCAACCACAATGACGCAGTCCATGTCTTTGTCTAAGCCGTTATCCACCAAAAGCGGCATATCGTAAACGGCGAAGCCATAGCCTTCCTCACGTGCCAACGCGAATTGGCGCTGCGTTTCCTCTTGGATGCGTGGATGGGTAATGGAATTCAACAACTCGGTGTGTTCTTTGTCCACAAAGGCTCGCCGAGCTAGTTCCTTGCGGTTGAGGCTGCCGTCTGCCAGCAGGATCTCTTCCCCGAATGCCGACGCCAGCTCCGATAGAGCCGGCTTGCCAAGCTCGACGACGTCGCGTGCAATGCCATCGGCGTCGACCACACACCACCCGCGTTCGCGGCAAAGCGTTGCGACTGTTGACTTGCCACTGCCAATACCACCCGTAAGCCCAATGAGTTCCATGGCAGCCACCCTACGCGAAAAAGGAGCCCCACCATACGCTTT
>NZ_JAKMUU010000013.1 GCF_027570035.1 Corynebacterium curieae
GGGAGGTGCGCTAAGCCTCGCTGTCGTTATTAAGCAGGCGCGGGACCACCTTGCCGGTGGCGTTGCGCGGGAGCTTGGCCAGGAAGTGTACGTCGCGTGGCACGGAGTGATCGGCGAGCTTGGTGCGGACCCAGTCGCGGATGGCGTCGGCGGTGAGGGCCTTTCCGGCGGCGTCGGCAGTAGGCACCGCCCACACGGCGATGCGCTGGAAGGTCTCGCTATCCTCTACGCCGCCAGCATGCACCTCGTGGATGCCGGGCATGGCCTCGAGAACCTCGGTGACGGACTGCGGGTGGACGTTTTCGCCGCCGACGATGATCATGTCATCGGCGCGGCCGACCACGTGCAGGAAGTCGTGCTCGTCGATGTAGCCCAAGTCTCCAATAGAGATGAGACCGTCCACCTTATTGAGCCGCAGGTTCGGGTTGGTATAGCCGGTCATTGCGGTGGAGTTGGTCAGGTAAATCTCTCCCACCTCGCCGCGCGGAACCGGGTGTCCCTCCTTGTCGAGGATGCGCAGCTTCGTGCCGGAGGCCACGCGCCCGGCGATGGTGGGGTTGGCGGCCACCTGATCCATGGTGGCGGTCGTCGCGAGCGCGAGCTCGGTGGATCCATACACGTTGCACAGGATGGCGCCGAAGCGCTCATTGGTCTCCTTGACCACCTCCGGGGTCAGCGCATTGCCGGCCGAGGCGATGAATTTCAGGCTCGAGGTATCAAACTCGCCGGCTGGGTCCCGCTCCACCAGTCGCTTGAAAAAGATGGGGGAGGAAATCATGCCATCGAGGCGGTAGCGCTGGACGTCGTCAAGCACCTGCTTCGCGTCGAATACGCGGCGGGTGACGATGGTATTGCGCAGGCCCAGCGCGATATTGATGCAGGCCCAGCCCCAGGTGTGAAAAATGGAGGCGGTGAGCTGTAGGCGCTGGTCGGCGCGCCACGGAATCGTATCCACGATGGAAGCCAGCACCACCGGCAGGGCCGGCTCCGGCCGCACAATGCCCTTCGGAATGCCGGTGGTGCCGGAGGACATGAGCACGATTGAGCCGTGCTTGGGGAAGCGCGGCAGCTCCACGGCCGGTGGGTTCTTTACAATCTTGTCCAGCTTCGGTAGATCGCTTGCCCCAGTATCGTGCGCGATGATGACCGGGATATCGGTGTCCACGCGGTCGATGAATTCATCATCCACGACGAGCACATTGATGCCGTTTTCCTCAATGCAGCCGGCCAGCTGCTCCGGGGAGGAGCCCACGTTGAGCAGGTAAATAGAAGCGCCCACATAGCCCTTGGCGCCGAGCGGAATGATGATGCCGCGGCCGTTGCGCGCCATGACGCCGAGGCGAATCTCGGGCAGGTCCAGCGAGCGGAGGTAGCGGGCGAAGCCCTGCGTGTGGGTGCGCAGCTGGCGGTAGGTGAGGGTGCCGTCGTCGTCGATAAGCGCCAAGCGCTCCGGGCAGGCAAGGTAGCCCTGTTCGATCTCGCGCGCGGTGGTGAAGCGGTAGCGGGCCAGGTTCGGCAGGAGATTGATCTGGGCCTTCGCGCCGCCTTGGTGGCTGACGAGTCCGGCGTTGAGAAGCGCCGGCACGAACCGGCCGAGGGCTGCAGCGTGGAATGTGAAATCAGAAAAATTCACGATCGGGAAAGCTCCAAATTAGCGAAGATAACGAAAAGATAACCATGGACGATATCGTGAGAGAGGCGGGCGGTGTTGCCGCCAACTCGAAATATGTTACAGAGGTGACTACAGTTATCTGAAGTTACTGGTGTTTCTAGAAAAGGATCTCATGAAATCTCTGCAGCTGAAAGTTCTCTCCGTGGTGGCTTCCGCGCTGACCGTGCTGGGTGCAGTGGCCGCGCCGCAGGCCACTGCCGCGGAGCGCAACCTAGTAGCCTTCGGTGATTCCGTCCTTGCGGATCCAGATGCTGGCTCCTATTTTGCCCACCGCTATGACCGCTCTAAGGGCGTTGGCGTAGACTGCCCGACCTCCAATAACTACGCCAAGCGCGCGGGCGCGAAGCTGCGCCTTCCCGTGCGGGACTTCTCCTGTTCCGGCACCGTGTCCATGTCCCCTGGTCCGCAGATTTTCCAGCAGGTGGATACGGCCCTGCGCACTGGCGCGCTGACCCCGGCCACTAACCGCGTGGTCATCACCACTGGTTTTAATGACACCTACAATCACCGCGACCTCAACCTGCCGCAGATTCGCAAGCAGTTCGTGGAGCACACTGCGCCGCAGATCGAGCGCATCAAGCGCGCCGCTCCGAATGCGCGCATTCAGATCGTGGGTTATCCCACCATCGGTTCCGGCCCGTACTACTGCCTATTCCACTTCGGCCCGCACCCGGCCGATTCCACCTTCCTGCCGGCCATTCAGGACTTTGAGAATAAGGCCCAGTGGATGCAGGTGGATCTGGCGGCGCGCACCGGCGTGCAGTTCTTGGATATGAAGCCTTCCACCCGCAATAACGGCATGTGCGCCGATGCAAACCAGCGCATGTGGGCTGGTCTGGTGGACTTCACCGCAGGCGACGGCAACCTGCCCATCCACATGAACCAGCGCGGCCATGAGCATACGGCTAACGTCATTGCCCGCTCCTAAAAAAGGTTTTCAGTAATGCGCCGGTTTTGAAAATATCGGTACGCTCGGGCGCATGACTGTAAAAGCTGTTATTGCCCGTTCTAAGGGCGCGGAAGTCGAAGCCGTCAAAATTGTCGTTCCTGACCCCGGCCCCAATGACGTCATCGTGCGCGTGCAGGCTTGCGGCGTATGCCACACCGACCTTGCTTACCGCGATGGCGATATCGAAGACGCCTTCCCCTTCCTGCTCGGCCACGAGGCCGCAGGCGTGGTGGAAACCGTAGGTTCTGCGGTTACCCACGTGGAGGAAGGCGACTTTGTCATTTTGAACTGGCGCGCCGTGTGCGGCGAGTGCCGCGCCTGCAAGAAGGGCGAGCCAAAGTACTGCTTTAATACGCACAACGCCTCCAAGAAGATGACCCTCGAGGACGGCACCGAGCTCACCCCCGCCCTGGGTATCGGTTCTTTTGCAGAGAAGACCCTGGTCCACGAGGGCCAGTGCACCAAGGTGGAAGACACCGACCCGGCTGCCGCTGGCCTGCTGGGCTGCGGCATCATGGCGGGCCTCGGCGCTGCCGTGAATACCGGTGACATCCAGCTCGGCGAGTCCGTCGCTGTCTTTGGCTGCGGCGGCGTCGGCATGGCGGCCATTGCGGGCGCCAAGCTGGCGAGCGCGGCGAAGATCATCGCCGTGGATATCGACGAGTCCAAGCTGGAGACCGCCCGCGAATTCGGCGCGACCGATACCATCTGCTCCAAGGATCTCTCGGAGCAGGAAGTCATTGACGCCGTGCGCGAGCTCACCGGCGGCTTCGGCACCGACGTGTCTATCGACGCCGTGGGCATCCAGCCCACCTGGCGCCAGGCCTTCTACTCCCGCGACCACGCCGGCCGCATGGTCATGGTGGGCGTGCCGAACCTCACCGACCATGTGGATATCCCGGCCATCGACCTCTACGGCCGCGGCGGTTCCATTAAGCCCGCGTGGTACGGCGATTGCCTCCCAGAGCGCGATTTCCCCGCTTATGTGGCGCTGTCTAAGGCCGGCAATTTCCCGCTGGATAAGTTCGTCTCCGAGCGCATTGCGCTTGACGACGTCGAGCAGGCCTTTACCACCATGAAGTCCGGCAAGGTTCTGCGTTCGGTGGTGGAGTTCTAATGCGCATTGATAGCACCGTTACCTCTGGCAAGTTCCGCCTCGATGGCGGCGAGTGGGATGTGGATAATAACGTCTACGTCGTGGGCGATGACTCCAGCGTCTACGTGGTGGACCCCTCTCACGATTTGGATGCGGTAGCAGAGCTCGTAGGAGATCGCCGCGTGGAGGGCATCCTTTTGACCCACGGGCACAATGATCACTGCGAGCTCGCCCCCGAGGCCGCCAAGCGCTTCGACACCGAGGTCTACCTGCACCCAGACGATGACATGCTGTGGCAGGAATCCAATGGCGATGCTCCGTATACGCCATTGGCGGACCGCGGCCAATTCGATATCGGCGGCGAGAAGATCACGGTCTACCACACCCCGGGCCACTCGCCGGGCTGCGTGGTGCTGCACGTGGGCGAGACGCTGCTATCGGGCGATACGCTCTTCAACGGCGGCCCAGGCGCCACCGGCCGCAAGTACTCCGACTTCGATGTGATCATCGAGTCGCTGAAGAACGTCGTCTTCACCCTGCCCGAGGACACCAAGGTCCTACCAGGGCATGGCGACGCCACCACGGTGGGCGCAGAGGCCGCGCGCATCGACGAATACATCGAGCGCGGCTACTAGCCTCTAAAACGCCCGCAGGTACTCGCCGTAGCCGGACTTGAGCAAAGGCTCGGCGAGTGCTTCTAGTTGGGCGCGGTCGATGAAGCCGGCTTCGAAGGCGGCGACCTCGGGCGAGCCGATAACGATTCCGGTGCGCTTTTGCAGTACCTCGACGTAGGCAGAGGCCTCGCTCATCGAGTCCACCGTTCCCGTATCGAGCCACACGCTGCCGCGGTGCAGCCGCTGGACATTCAGCTCGCCGCGGCGCAGGTACTCCTCGTTTACCGCCGTGATCTCCAGTTCGCCGCGGCCGCTGGGTTCGATGCCTTTGGCTATCTCCACCACGGAGTTGTCATAAAAGTACAAGCCCACCACCGCGTGGTTAGACCGCGGGACCTCCGGCTTTTCCTCGATGCTGAGCGCATGGCCTGCGGCGTCGAATTCCACCACGCCGTAGCGCTGCGGATCCGAGACCTCGTAGGCAAAGATGATGCCGCCTTCCGGATCCTGGCACTGGGCGAGCTCGCCGCCGAAGCCGTGGAAGATATTATCGCCGAGTACCAGCGCGACGCTGTCATCGCCAATGAAATCCTCGCCAATCAAGAAGGCCTGCGCGAGCCCCTCCGGCCGCGGCTGGACCGCGTAATCGATCATCAGCCCGAGCTGCGAGCCATCACCAAAGAGCCGCTGGAAGGCCTCCGCATCCTCCGGGGTGGTAATGATGAGGATCTCCCGAATTCCCGCCTGGATGAGCGTGGTCAGCGGGTAGTAGATCATCGGCTTGTCATAAATGGGCATGAGCTGCTTCGAGATGCCCTTGGTAATCGGATAGAGCCGCGTGCCGGAACCGCCGGCTAAGATGATGCCTCTCATTTAGTCCTCCGGGTACAGCGCTAGGTACAGGGCAAGCGCCGCGCGCCAATTCTGTGGCTTGAACCCAGTGGCTTCGATTTTATCCAGCGCGAACGTCGATTCCTTGGGGCGCGGCGCCTCGGTCCCCGCGATGTCGCGGTACTGCTCGGTGCTCACCGGCGTGACCTCGGCCGGATCGTGGCCGAGCCCGATGAATACGGCCATGGCAATCTCATCGCGGCCCACGGTATCGCCCGAATTCGAGAGGTTATACACGCCGTACTCCGCGCCGGAATTGAGCAGGTGCACGATGCCTTTGGCAAGATCCTCAGCAAACGTGGGCCGCCCGCGCTGGTCATGGATGACCTTCGGCTCCACGCCCTTATTGGCCAGCCGGCGCATGGTGGACATGAAATTCTCGCCCTCGCCAAACACCCACGAGGTGCGGATGACGTAGTGCTGCGGCGCGGTCTGCGCGGCGGTATCGCCCGCGGCTTTCGACGCCCCGTACGCACTCAATGGCGACGGTAGCTCCTCCTCGGCGTGGACCTCGTTAGCGCCATCGAAGATATAGTCGCTCGAGACGTGCACCAGCGTGAGCTGGTTTTCCGCGGCGATGCGCGCCAGCTTTGCAGGCCCTTCCGCGTTGACGGCCCAGGCGGCAGCGCGGTCGCTTTCGGCGCCGTTGACGTCGTTATACGCCGCGCAGTTAATGATGGCGGAGTACTGCTTCCAGTTCCGTTCTGGTGGGTTGGTGATGTCGAATTCGGCGTGGGGGCAAAATTCGGCGTCGGAAAGCAAGCGCTTGAGAGCCCGCCCCAGCTGACCATTCGCGCCCGTGACAAGGATGCGGCGGGCGGGCATCGGGCTCACGTCTTTGAGGGCGGGGTGCTGCTTGTCCTTCTCCGAAATCTCGGTGGGCTCCAGCGGCCAGTCCACGATGTTGAGGTTCACCGCGGAATAGCGCGCCTCGGCCGACCAATGCTCATTGACCAGGTAACAGTACGAGGTTTCCTCCAGCGCCTGAAAGCCATTGGCGACGCCCCGCGGCACAAACACCGCAGTCTCCGGCCCCACCTCGTGGGTGACGACCTCGCCAAAGCTTTCCGAGCCCTCGCGCAAATCGCACCACGCGCCGAAGATCTTGCCCTGCGCTACCGAGACCAGCTTGTCCCACGGTTCGGCGTGCAGGCCGCGCGTAGCACCGGCGTGATTAAAAGAGATATTGTTCTGCACCGGCTGGAAGCTTGCGAGTTCGGGCGTGAGCTCGGTGAGTTTTTCGCGCTGCCAATTCTCCTTGAACCAGCCGCGGTTGTCCCCGTGTACGTCGAGTTCGATAATGAGCAGTCCCGGGATGGCGGTTTCAGTTGTGCGCATATTTACTGTCCTTGCTGCTTGTAGCGGGCTTCCACGTCTTCTTTCTCGGGCTTCCACCAGTCTTCGTTATCGCGGTACCACTCGATGGTGTCCTCGAGTCCGGCGCGGATATCCGTGAACCGCGGGGTCCATCCCAGTTCGCGGCGCAGCTTGGTGGCGTCCATGGCATAACGCTGATCGTGGCCGGGGCGGTCCGCCACGTGCTCATAGAGGGCGCGTCCATCGCGGGTGTGGCCCATGATCTCGCAGATAAGCTCGATGACCTGCTTATTATTAATATCTTTCTGGTCCGCCCCGATATTGTAGGTCTCACCAATCCGGCCGCGCTCGAGGATGGCGAGCACTGCGTCGTTGTGGTCATCGACGTGGATCCAATCGCGCACCTGCTCGCCGGTGCCGTAGAGCTTGGGGGCGTGTCCGGAGAGGATATTGGTGATTTGGCGGGGGATGAACTTCTCGATGTGCTGGTACGGCCCGTAATTATTGGAGCAGTTCGAGATGGTGGCGCGCAGCCCGAAGGAACGCACCCATGCGCGCACGAGGTGGTCAGAACCCGCCTTGGTTGCCGAATACGGGCTGGAGGGAGCGTAGGCGGTGTGCTCGCTAAATTTGGTGTCCGCCCCAATCTCGAGGTCGCCGAAAACCTCGTCGGTAGAGACATGGTGGAAGCGGGTATCGTGCTTCCGGCAGGCCTCTAGGAGGGTGAATGTGCCCACGACGTTCGTGTAAAGGAAGGGCGAGGGATCCCGCAAAGAATTGTCGTTATGGGATTCGGCGGCGAAGTGAACGACAGCATCGGCGGCGGCGACGAGCGGTTCCACTGTTGCGGGATCGGCGATATCGCCCTCCACGAAGTTGATATCCAGCCCGGCGAGGTTGGCGCGGTTTCCGGCGTAAGTGAGCTTGTCCAGCACCGTAACGCGGGTATCGGGGCGCGCCTGGCACATTAGGCGCACGAAATTGGCGCCGATAAAACCGGCGCCGCCAGTGACGAGCATCGTTTGCATGGTTATCCAGTGTAGGGCAGTCGGACGTGCGGCTGTGGCAGGCCGGGGGCACGGTTAGGCCGCACCCGGTGGTGACGGAGGTGGCGAGGGCGGATCCGTGAGCCTGCGGGCCGGGGCTTGTTCCGCGGCGGGGTGTTTGTTGACCTCCACGGTGGGCGATAGGCCGCCGGTGTGGGCGGCGCGGTAGCCCACCCGGCCAGTGACGGGATCCCGTTCGGCGTGTCCCATTCCGTTGCGGCCATCGCGGTAGTCGTTATTGTCCACGTGGTGCCGGCGGCACAACAGGGTGAGGTTCTTGAGGTCGGTGGCACCGCCGTGGGACCAGGCTTGGAGGTGGTGGACGTCGCAATCCTGCCAAGGGCGGTGGCACTCGGGGTGGGTGCAGACGAGCTCGGAGGCCGCGAGGGCGAGTTTTTGCCAGAGGGAAGCGGTGCGCTTGGTGCGGCCAAGCTCGAGTGGAAAGCCCTTCTCATCCACGGCGCAGAAGAAATCGTGCTGTGCACCGCCGAGGCGGAGGAGGTCCAGTGGGGTGAGCTCGATGCCGGTGCTGGTGGCGAAGCGGGTATCGCCGCCCATTGCCTCCAGTTCTTCCAATGTGGTGGCGACGAAGAAGGAACCGAGGCCGTCGGAGTTCTTTTGGGTGGCGGAAAGGTAGCTCGACAGGGCGGCGGTTAATTGGTCCGCCATGCGCTGGGCATAGGTGCGGGTATCATCCTCTGCGCTGAGATCCGCGCTGCCCTTATTCTTCGCGGGAGCAAAGGTGCTGGCGAGGATGGCGGCCGCAGATGCGTCCAGGTATCCGGAGATATGCACGCCGCCGTCGGCATCTTGGTGGGAGATGCTAAAGCGGCGCTTGCGGGTAGCGGCGTGTGGATCGGGCTCGCCGGCTGGGTTGAGGGCGTGCTTATTCGCCTTGCGGATGGCCTTGCGCAGCCACTCGCGCAGGGAATCGAAGGAGCGACGCTTGGCCTGCTCGAGAGCCTGGTTGCGCAGCTCGCTCGGGCCGGGGATGGCGTACTTGCTGAGGCTGCGCAGTTCGTTCTCGATGAGGTTGAGGATGCGCTCGGGGACGGGTTCTTCCTCAAAGAGCTTCTTGCGGCGCTTTTCCTCCTCGCGGCGCTCGCGGTCGGCGCGGCGGCGGGCTTCCTCTTCGGCCTTCGCGCGTGCGGCGTCATCGGCCTCGGGGTCCGCAGGAGGAGTGGGCTCCGGATCGGGGATAGGTGCGAAGAGGTTCTTGCCATTGCGCAGGCGGGCGGCGGCCTCGGCATCGGTAAGGCCTAGACGCGTGGTCAGGTAGTCCTTGGCCTTGGAAGAGCCTACGCGGCGGCCGGCGTCATCGCGCTCTGCAATGAAAGCAAAGGCGGCGTCGATGGTGGACTTATTTCCTAGGGCTCTCTCCAGGTGTTCGAAATGGGGGTGAAGAAGCTCAAAAGATAGATCGGAAGGATCCTGCATGAGACTGCGCAGCTGGGTGAGTCCAGTGGCAACCTGCGCGATGGCGGAGTCTATCTCCGCATGCTTGGTGGTCTGCATGATCCCTCCCTTCCTTTTCGTTTACGTGTTCTATTCTACCCAGATAAAACACCCCGTCAACAGGAAAGAAGCAATTGGTCAATAGATTAGACATTCCCCAAACAAACGCAGACTAAACCCCGCGAAACGGGGCCAAAACCACTAACTCGGGAAGGAAGGAAGGGCCTTTTGGTTGAGCCAGGCGTCTACGGTGGCGTCGAAAAGCGCGGCGTCAGGAGCGGCGGCGCGGAAGGCATCCAACAATATGAAAGGCTCCACCACCGAATGCTGGTGTTTGGTGAGGTAGCTGCGGAGGGTGGTAAAGAAGGCATCGCCAAGCAAGCGGTGAATGGCGTGCACGGTCAAGGCGCCGCGCTTGTACACGCGGTCATCGAACATATCGCGCGCACCCGGATCGGAAACGGTGAGGTCCTGTGCCTTGCGTCCCAAGACGTGGTAGTGGGAACGCGCTGCCTCGTGCGCGGTGGTCTCGCCCTTGTGCTCGGCCCAGAGCCACTCGCTGTAGCAGGCATAGCCCTCGTTGAGCCAGATATCCTTCCACTCGCTCAGACCCACGGAATTGCCGAACCATTGGTGCGAAAGCTCATGCGCAATAAGGCGCTCGAAGGCGTGGTCGCCCTTAATATGATTGGAGCCAAAGATGGACAGGCCCTGCGCCTCCAGCGGTATTTCCAGCTCATCTTCCGTGATGACCACCTGGTAATCCGCAAACGGGTAAGGGCCGTAAATGGAGGAAAAGAAGTCCACCATTTCCTGCTGCTGGGCAAACTCATCCAGCACGCGCTCGCGCAGCTCGGCCGGCGCCCAGGCGCGCGTGGAAGGCCCCAAATTGAAATTAGAGAACTCACCTACCTGGACCGTCGCCAGGTAGGTGGCCATGGGCTCGCGGGTGCGGTAGTGCCAGCGCGTGGTGGAGCTGCCCGCCCGGCGGGAGACAAGGTCCCCATTAGATACCACGATGAAGGGATCATCGGCCGTAATGATGATGTCATAGAGTGCCTTGGCAGAAGGCGTATCGTCGCAGGGGAACCAGCTGGGCGCGCCATTGGGCTGGCTGGCCACCAGCGAGCCGGACTCGGTTTCTTCCCAGCCAATCTCGCCCCAGGTGGTGCGGATCGGCCGCGGGCTGCCGCCATAGCGAATGACCAGCTCAAATTCCGTACCGGCGGCAATCTCCTCAGCAAAACGCAAGCGCAGCTTGCCGGAAGACTGGCGGAACTTAGCCACCCGCGGTGCGCCCTTTGCGGTCACGCGCCGGGCCACCATCGCCCCACCCAGGTCTAGGGTCAGGGACGTTAAATCCTCGTCGGCCCGGATAGCCAAAGTAGCCTCGCCTTGGAGCAGGTTGGGCTCCACGCGGTAGGTCAGATCCAGCGTGTAGTGGGAAACCTCAAAACCGAGGTTAAAATCCACGCCGGTATATGGGTCAGTGTGGGTACGCGAAAGGGCGGTAGGAAGCAACTTCATAATGCTGCAAGCCTACCGCCCTTTCAGCCGCGGAAAGAAACGAGCTTATTTATTGAAAGCGCGCTCGAAAACCGGCCAGGAGTCCTTGAGGTCCGCAATCCAGTGTGGCCAAGAGTGGGTGCCGGTATTGCGGAAGATATAGGTTGCCGGGATGCCAGCCTGGTCCAGCTTGGCCTTGAAGTTGTGGGTGCAGTAGTTCACACCAGCCTCGATGGCGCCGCCCTCAACCTGCAACTGAGTAGATCCCAAAGCAGCAACTGTAGGGTTATAGCCCTTAGCCACGTGATAGGAGAAGGTATCCTCCTTGCCGGCCAGGCCGGAACCGGAAGAGATGTACAGCTCCGTGCCGCGCAGCTTCTCGTGGTTCATCATGGCATCGTTATAGCGGTTGGTAGGGGAGCCGAACGGTCCCCACATCTGCTCCGTGGTAGCGCCGCCGCGGTTGACGGTGAGCTCAACGGCCTTGTGCTCTACCGGGTAGGCGGTAGCTGCGCAGCCGGCGTAGGAACCGACGGCATCATAGAAGCCTTGGTTGTGCTCCGCCAAGAGCAGGGAGGACGTGGCGGACATGGACATGCCCGCGATGGCACGGTGGTTATCGGCCTTGATATGGCCCTCGATGGTGCCCGGCAGTTCCTTGGTAAGGAAGGTTTCCCACTTCTGTGGCCCCTTGAGGTACTGGGAGTTCGGCTCGGAGACCCAGTCGGTGTAGTAGGAGAAAGCACCGGCCTGCGGGATAACCACGTTGACGTTCTTGGAGTGGTAGAAATCAACGGCGTCGGAAAGCTTCAGCCAGTCCATGTCCTGCTCCGCGCCACCTGCGCCATTGAGCAGGTAGATGGTCGGGCGGTTCTCATCCGTCGCGCGAATGACGGCCAGCGGAATCTTGCGGCCGTTCATAGCCGGGGAGGTGGCCTGCAGCTTTTCGACGCGCGGATCGTCCTTGTACTTCTGGTACCAGGTCTGCTGCTCTAGTTCTGGGGTGGCCTCCAGCGGGGCCAGGGTGGACTGGGCGGCGTTGCCTGCTACCTGCTGTGGGGTGAGCTGTGCGGCACCCGCGATTGGGGCGCAAGCCAAGCCTGCACACACGGCGGTGGCGGCAAGGATGGAGCTAAGACGCTTCATAGTGCTTCTTTCCTGTAGTTAATGAACTCGCTGATTATACTTCCGCGCCACTTATTCCGCAGCGCCGACGGCCTCTGGGGCTCCAGCAGCCTCGGTACCTTCAGCGCCCATGCCCTCGACAAAGTCCTTATCCGGGGACTGCTCAGCGGCGCTCAGGGCATCCTTGACCTGCGCATCTTGCTCCGCCTGCGGTGCATCAACGGAAAGCTCATTAGCCTCTACCGCCGGTGCGGCCGGTGCCTCGGCAGCGTCCTTGGCAAAGCCGCGCTCGAAGGTCTTCCACGAGGAGAAGATGTCATTGCGCCAGCCTGGCCAGGAATGGGTGCCGGTATTGCGGAAGTTCCAGTCCGCCTTCATGCCCTGGGAATCCATCTTGGCCTTGAGGTCATGGGTGCAGGAGCTCATTGCGGCCTCGATGACGCCGCCTTCAACCAGCAGCGTGGAGGATCCCGGAACGCCCCAGTCATTGGCTCCGCCCAAGCCACTGTTCACGGAGACGTAGGTCTCGGATTTGCCCAGGTTATTCGGGTTAGCGTTGACCAGTGCATCGTTGAACACGTTGTACTCGCTGCCCATAGCGCCCCACATCTGATCGGCCGAGCCACCGCCACGGTTGACGGTCAGCTGGGTGTACAGGCGCGGCAGTGGGCGGGAGGTTGCGGCGCAGCCGGAGAAGGAGCCCACGGCGTTGTAGAAGCCCGGATTATGCTCTGCTAGCAGCAGGGAAGAGGTAGCGGACATGGACATGCCGGCGATGCCGCGCTTGCCGTTGCCGCCGATTCGAGATTCCAATGCGCTCGGCAGTTCCTTAGTGAGGAAGGTTTCCCACTTCTGCGGGCCTTTGAGGTAGCCATTATTCGGGGTGTCTACCCAGTCGGTGTAGTAAGAGAAGGCGCCGGCCTGCGGGATGACCACATTGACGTCCTTGGACGTGTAGAAGTCCACCATGTCCTGCATACCCTCTTGCTCGGGGTTGACGTCGCTGTTAGCAGTGGCGGTGATCCAGTCCATGCCCTGCTCGGCGCCACCGGCACCGTTGAGCAGGTACAAGGTGGGGCGCTTTTTATCAAAGTTGCCGTCCGGGGTGATGACCGCAAGCGGAACCTCGCGGCCGCCCATGGCGGCAGACGTTGCGGTCATGACCTTGACGTGGTCGCCGTAGTGGTTGCCGGCCTTGCTCTTATGGCCAAAGGCATAGCCCTTCCACTTATCCTTGTCCTTCAACCCGGCAATATCCACCACGCGCTTGTCACCTTCGGTGGTGATGGCGTAGTTAATGTTTTCCGCGTCCGCAGGGTCGGTGAGGTTTACCTCGCGGATGGTGGACGGGGTGGCATCGCCCTGGATTTCGGCCGGTTCAACGGCGGAGGCGATGGGGGCGGACAAGACCCCGGCCGCAATGGCGATGCCTGCGACGCTGGAGCCGAAAGAGCGCAAAGTATGCATATTTAACTTCCTCGAGTTAAGAGAATCTTCTCAGTAGGTATCGTTCCGCAAAGCGGGAGTGTTAGCAAGACTCTATGCCTTTATTGTTCTTTTAATGTAGCAAAACCTGTGACGCATGTGGTTTGTGTGTCATAATTCTGAACGCAGCGCGCATGTAACGGCGGCGCTACAATCTCCGTTAGTACAAAGCGTGTGATTAATGTGGGTCAATCCGCGGCCCCATCCCTCGCCCCCGGCAAGTAAAAATACAGAAAGAAGCACTATGAACGTTTTCGATTCCATCCTCGTGGCCATCAACGAAGTTCTGGGCCAGTTCCTGCACGCAGGCTCCTCCATGTCCTCCACCGCCGCACTGGCTCTCGGCCTGTTCTAATACGCCGAGTACACGGCCCTGCTTGGGAGCGTCGCGCGCTTGCCGACGCCACCGTGCAGGGCCTTTGTGCGTTTTGCCCCCCGAAGCGTGGGGTACTCGGGCAACGGAGTGTGACCCAATGCGCGACATGGAGGGGAAAGTTACGTATCCTTTAGAACGTGACTAATGAACATTATGACGTAGTAGTACTCGGCGCGGGCCCTGGCGGCTACGTGGCCGCCATCCGTGCAGCTCAGCTTGGTAAGAAAGTTGCCGTAATCGAGAAGCAGTACTGGGGCGGTGTCTGCCTCAACGTAGGTTGCATCCCTTCCAAGGCGCTGCTGAAGAACGCTGAGGTTGCCCACACCTTCAACCATGAGGCGAAGGACTTTGGCATCTCCGGCGATGTCTCCTTTGACTTCGGTGCTGCCCACAAGCGTTCCCGCAAGGTTTCCGCGGGCATCGTCAAGGGCGTTCATTACCTGATGAAGAAGAATAAGATCACCGAGATCAACGGTCTGGGCTCCTTCAAGGACGATAAGACCATTGAAATCACCGAGGGCGATGACAAGGGCAAGACCGTCACCTTCGATGACTGCATCATCGCTACCGGTTCCGTGGTTAAGTCCCTGCCGGGCGTGGAGCTGGGCGGCAACATCGTCTCCTACGAGGAGCAAATCCTCAACGATGAGGCCCCGAAGTCCATGGTTATCGTCGGCGCCGGCGCCATCGGCATGGAGTTCGCCTACGTGCTGGCAAACTACGGCGTGGACGTCACCATCGTGGAGTTCATGGACCGCGTCCTGCCGAACGAGGACAAGGATGTTTCCAAGGCCATTGCTAAGGAATACAAGAAGCTGGGCGTCAAGCTGCTGACCGGCTACAAGACCACCTCCGTGAAGGACAATGGCGATGACGTCACCGTTGAGGTCGAATCCAAGGACGGCTCCAAGCAGGACACCCTCACCGTTGATCGCGCCATGATTTCCATCGGCTTCGCCCCGCGCGTCGAGGGCTTTGGCCTGGAGAACACCGGCGTTGAGCTCACCGAGCGCGGCGCTATCGCCATCGATGACACCATGCGCACCAACGTGGACCACATCTACGCCATCGGTGACGTTACCGCGAAGCTGCAGCTCGCCCACGTTGCTGAGGCACAGGGCGTTGTTGCCGCAGAAACCATCGCCGGCGTGGAGACCCAGCTTTTGGGCGATTACATGAACATGCCGCGCGCTACCTTCTGCAACCCACAGGTCGCTTCCTTCGGCTACACCGAGGAGGCCGCCAAGGAGAAGTTCGCGGACCGCGATATCAAGGTCGCTACCTTCCCGTTCTCCGCTAATGGCAAGGCTGCCGGCCTCAACGAGACCGCGGGCTTTGTCAAGCTCATTGCGGACGGCGAGTACGGCGAGCTCATCGGCGGCCACATGGTGGGCTCCAACGTTTCCGAGCTGCTGCCGGAGCTGACCTTGGCGCAGCGCTTTGACCTCACCGCCGAGGAAATCGGACGCAACGTCCACACCCACCCGACTCTCTCTGAGGCCATGAAGGAAGCCGCCGAGGGCATCGGCGGCCACATGATTAACCTCTAAGCAGGGCTGCTTGCCGACGTCCCCCGTAGGGCGACTCCAAGGCACCGCACCGTTCCTCCGCTCGTCGGAGGGAGACGGACTGCGGTGCCGCTTTTCTTTGCGCATTCCTCCTAGCGGCCGAGTTAGTACGGCGCCACGGCAGAGCGGTGGGCGTCGATGCTGATGAACTCGTTGATAGGCGGGAAGGCGCGCTGTGCGCAGTTTTCGCGCGGGCAAGTGCGGCAACCGGAGCCGATAGGGGTAGCAGAGGAGAGATCTTTGAGGTCGAGACCCTCTGCGTAGACGGTGCGGTCGGCGTGGCGAGCCTCGCAGCCTAGGCCAATGGCGAAGAGCTTATTGGTATCGCCAAAGCGACCCTGGTGGTGCTGGACGGCGCGGGAGATCCACAGGTAATTGCGGCCGTCGGGCATCTGCGCCAACTGGCGGGAGATGATGCCGGGCTGGGTGAAGGTCTCGTAGACATTCCACAGCGGGCAGGTGCCACCATTATTGGAAAAGTGCACGCCGGTGGCGGATTGCCGCTTGGACATGTTTCCTGCGCGGCCGACGCGGACAAAGGTAAAAGGAATCCCGCGTAGGTTATCGCGCTGCAGGGTGGATAGGCGGGAGGCGACGGACTCATAGCCCACGCCGAAGACCTGGCAGAGGTACTCCACGTCGTAGCCGGAGCGCTCGGCCTCGGAGTGCAGCAAGGCATAGGGCATTACGGTGGCGGCGGCGAAATAGCTAGCCAATCCGCGCCGGGCCAGGTTGCGCGAGGCATCCGAGGTGAAGGGCTCCTCGTTTACCAAGGAGGAGATCCGGTCGCCGGCCTCGAGAAAGCTCAGCTCCGCGGCCATGCGGAAGGCGCGTTGGCCTTCGCTCAGGCGTGAGGCGAGCCGGAACTCGCCGGTCTCGCGGTCAAAGCTGTGCAACGTGCCATCCATCTGCGAGGTGATGTGGATGTCAACGTTGTGGCGATCGCGCAGGCGCTGCGCGAGGGCGTGTTCGGTGTCGCGGATGCCGAATTGGGTGACCGAGAGGGCGTCGGCAAGCTGTTCCGCATGGTGGTCCAGATCGTCCAAGTAGTTTTGGCGCGCGTAGAAGAAGTCGCGCACCTCGTCGTGCGGCATGGATAGGGCCTGGGTGGCCTCGGTGGTGCGGCGGGTATCAGTGGCCAGCGAAAGCTTATCGCGCACATTGCGGTAGCGGCGGTGGACATCCACTAGCGTGCGGGCCACGGTGGGGTGGTTATAGACCAGCTCCGAGAGCTCTTGCAGCTCGACGGGAGAGGGGCACAGTTCCTTATCTTGGATGACGTCTTGAATCTCGGCGAGCAGGCGGGAGTCATCGTCGCGGGAAAAGAAGGTGGCGTCTACGCCGAAGACCTCGGTGATGCGGAGGAGGACTGGGACGGTGAGCGGCCGGACGTCATGTTCGATCTGGTTGACGTAGCTGGCGGAGAGCCCCAGCGTTGTGGCAAGAGAGGCCTGGCTGAGATCTCGCTCACGGCGGAGCTGGCGAAGGCGGGAGCCCACATACGTCTTACTCATGCCGGAAAGGTTACTGGGTGGCTTGCGGGAGTGCACCCTAATCGCAAAGATCTTGCGAAGAATATTCACCCGTCTGTGGGGAGCATGTGGGTTTCATGCGAAAGTTTGACACATAAAGGGGTGGGGGAGTCACTCTAGTAACACTGAGTGACCAAGTTCACAATCAAGCGGACATTTACGCAACTTCAATATTGCGGAATTCCGAGCGGCCAAGGTAGCGACGTTTTGCTTCAGGTGTTCTAAGGCAACCCTTGCCTAAGAGAATTCTGACTTTAACCGTACCGCCGTACCGTTAGGCGAAACACCGCAGGAATTGACTAGTAACCAGCGGTTAAGCCCAGTTAAAGTGAGGGCGACAATGGAGGTGTCATGACTTTAAGAAATCCGGACCGTGAGGCAGTAGCTCACGGCCACATTACTAACGAACCAATCCGCCAGAAGCCGGGAGTGCCCTCCTGGGTTCTGAAGCTCATCATGGCCGTTACCGGCCTGCTCTTCGCGCTTTTCGTCGTTGGCCACATGGCCGGCAACCTGAAGCTGTACTTGCCGGCTAATGGCGGCGAAGAGTCCCTAGATGAATACGGTGCATTCCTGCGCTCCATGGGCGAGCCACTGTTCCCGCATGAGGGCGCATTGTGGATCATCCGCGCCGTACTGCTGGTTGCCATCCTTGCCCACATCTATGGCGCATTTGCCCTGACCGCACGCTCCAAGGCGTCCCGCGGCAAGTTCCGCCGCAGCAACCTGATGGGCGGCCTTGATTCCTTCGCCACCAAGTCCATGCTGGTCACCGGCATCGTCTTGCTGCTGTTCATCATCTTCCACCTGCTGGATCTGACCCTGGGCGTGCAGCCTTTCGCCCCTGATGCCTTTGCAGAGGGTGCGGTGAAGGCCAATATGATCGCCACCTTCAGCCGTTGGCCGGTCACCATCGTGTACGTGATCGCTATGTGCTTCCTGTTCCTGCACCTCACCCACGGCATTCGCCTTGCTGCCTCTGACCTGGGTATCACCGGTGCGAAGTGGCGTCAGACCTTCCTGATCCTGGCGTACGTCATCCCGGCCGTTGTATGCATCGGCAACATCGTTATGCCTTTGTCCGTTGCCCTGGGCTTGGTCAGCTAAAGGAGTTAGAAACCCATGACTAATACTGAACTCAAGCGCGAGCACCCCAAGTTCTCGCATCCACAGTCCATCGTTCCGGGCGTATCCGCCGGCAACATCCTAGAATCCAACGAGCCGCACGGCGTGCCGATGAAGGATATGTGGTCCCACCAAAAGGATCACATGCAGCTGGTTTCCCCGTTGAACCGCCGCAAGTTTGAAGTCCTCGTGGTTGGTACCGGCCTGTCCGCCGGCTCCGCTGCGGCCGCATTGGGCGAGCTGGGCTACAAGGTAAAGGTATTCACCTACCACGACTCCCCGCGCCGCGCGCACTCCGTCGCCGCGCAGGGTGGCGTTAACGCCTCCCGTGCCAAGAAGGTGGACAATGACTCCACCTACCGCCACACCAAGGACACCGTTAAGGGCGGCGACTACCGCTGCCGCGAGTCCGACTGCTGGCGCCTGGCAAACGAGTCCGTGCGCGTTATTGACCACATGAACGCCATCGGCGCCCCATTCGCCCGCGAGTACGGCGGCACCTT
Source organism: Corynebacterium curieae (assembly GCF_027570035.1). Taxonomy (GTDB): domain Bacteria; phylum Actinomycetota; class Actinomycetes; order Mycobacteriales; family Mycobacteriaceae; genus Corynebacterium; species Corynebacterium curieae. The sequence goes on from NZ_JAKMUU010000013.1 coordinate 18,261, forward strand.
GGCTACCCGTTCCTTCGGTGGTGTGCAGGTCTCCCGCACCTACTACACCCGTGGCCAAACGGGTCAGCAGCTGCAGCTGTCCACCACCTCGGCGCTCTACCGCCAGATTGGCCTGGGCAACGTGGAGCTCTTTGCCCACAATGACCTGCAGGACATCATCGTCTACAACGACAACGGCAAGAAGCGCGCCGGCGGCATCGTTACCCGCAACCTGATCACCGGTGAGCTCAAGGCCTTCACCGGACACGCAGTTGTGCTGGGTACCGGCGGCTACGGCAACGTCTACCACATGTCCACCCTGGCTAAGAACTCCAATGCCAGCGCCATGATGCGTGCGTACGACAGCGGTGCCTACCTGGCTTCCCCGGCCTTCGTGCAGTTCCACCCGACGGGCCTGCCGGTCAACTCCGATTGGCAGTCCAAGACCATCCTGATGTCGGAGTCCCTGCGTAACGACGGCCGCATTTGGTCCCCGAAGAAGGAGGGCGACGACCGCGACCCGAATACCATTCCGGAAGAAGAGCGCGACTACTTCCTGGAGCGCCGCTACCCGGCATTCGGCAACCTGGTTCCGCGTGACGTTGCTTCCCGCGCCATCTCCCAGCAGATCAACGCCGGCCTGGGCGTGGGCCCGCTGCACAACTCGGTGTACCTGGACTTCCGCGACGCCATCGAGCGCCTGGGCAAGGATAAGATCCGCGAGCGTTACTCTAACCTCATCGAGATGTATGAAGAGGCCATCGGCGAGTCCGCCTACGAGACCCCGATGCGCATCGCTCCGACCTGCCACTTCACCATGGGTGGCCTGTGGACCGACTTCAACGAGATGACCTCCATCGACGGCCTCTTTGCCGCCGGTGAGTGCTCCTGGACCTACCACGGCGCTAACCGCCTGGGTGCTAACTCTCTGCTTTCGGCTTCCGTTGACGGCTGGTTCACTCTGCCGTTTACCATCCCGAACTACCTGGCTGACCACCTCAACGAGGAGAAGCTGGCGGAGGATTCCCCGGAGGCACAGGCAACCCTGGCACAGTCCCAGGAGCGCATCGACCGCCTCATGGGCGTGCGCGGCGATAACCCGCACGGTCCGTCCTACTACCACCGCCAGCTGGGTGACATCCTCTACCACGGCTGTGGCGTGTCCCGTAACGTCGAAGACCTCAAGGCCGCCATCACCAAGATCCGCGAGCTGCGCGAGGACTTCTGGGCTAATGTCCGCATCCCGGGCGAGGCCAATGACATGAACCAGGTCCTGGAATACGGCCTGCGCGTTGCCGACTACCTGGACTTGGGCGAGCTCATGTGTGTCGACGCTTTGGACCGCGATGAGTCCTGTGGCGCCCACTTCCGTGAGGACCACCTGTCCGAAGACGGCGAGGCAGAACGCGATGATGAGAACTGGTGCTTTGTTTCCGCATGGGAGGCGGGCGCTAATAAGAACGAGTTCATCCGCCACGCCGAGCCGCTGTACTTTGATTCGATCCCGCTGATGACAAGGAACTACAAGTAATGAAACTGACACTTGAGATCTGGCGTCAAGCCGGACCGACCCAAGAAGGCCACTTCGAGACCGTCCAGGTGGATGACGCCTCTGAGCAGATGTCCATCCTGGAGCTGTTGGACCACGTCAACGAGGGCTACATTGAGCGCGGCGAAGAGCCCTTCGCCTTTGCCTCTGACTGCCGTGAGGGCATCTGTGGTACCTGCGGCCTGACCGTCAATGGCCGCCCGCACGGCCCTGGCCAGAACACCCCGGCCTGCCAGCAGCGCCTGTTCAACTTCACCGATGGTGACACGATCAAGTTGGAGCCTTTCCGCTCCGCTGCCTATCCCGTCATCAAGGACATGATCGTGGACCGTGCGGCCCTGGATCACGTGATGGAGCAGGGCGGCTATGTCTCCATGGACGCTGGTACCGCTCCGGATGCGGATACCATGCACATCAACCACGAGACCTCCGAGTACTCGCTGGACCACGCTGCCTGCATTGGCTGCGGTGCCTGCGTTGCTGCCTGCCCGAACGGTGCGGCTCACCTGTTTACCGGCGCAAAGCTGGTGCACCTCTCCCTCATGCCGCTGGGCAAGGAAGAGCGTGGCCGCCGTGCCCGCAACATGGTTGATGACCTGGAAGCCAACTTCGGCCACTGCTCCCTCTACGGTGAGTGCGCCGATGTCTGCCCGGCCGGCGTTCCGCTGACCGCGGTTTCCGCGGTTACCCGCGAACGTGCACGTGCTGCTTTCCGTGGCAAGGACGACTAAGCTAAGGTTATTCCGTAGGAATACTAGGAACGAGAGAAAGACAGAAAGACTCCGCCATGAGCGATAACACCCACGCAGTCGCTGACTACGCCAGCGAGACCTACCCGGAGTTCTCCGGCAAGATTCAGAACACCTACATTGAGGGCTACGATCCAGTATCCTTCGGTGCTCCTCACTCTTCCCTCCTGCGCACCTCCACCTGGGTGGGCATGGGTCTGATCCTGTCTTGCCTCCCGGCTGCCGGCATCATCATTTGGGGCCTTGGCGTGTGGGATACCCCGCTGGGCACCGCAGGCGAGGGTGACTACACCCTGACCATGATCATCGGCATCATCGCCCTAGTCATTGTGGCCATCGCCGCAGTAGGCACCGTCCACTACGGCCGCCGCTACTACCGCAAGTACCGCAAGGAAACCGGCCGCGTTAACTAGTATTCGCTCTTAAGTCAAGTACCAACAACCCCCGCTCCCCACAGCATGCATGCCATGCAGGGAGGCGGGGGTTGTTGCCTGTATGCCGCCAAAGACCCAAGAAGGCGCCAACATAGCGTTGCTATGAGCAGCGCTTGCCGACGCCCCCTCCTCAGCATTGTTCTGATTGCTGCTCCTGTAGTTGTGCAAGTGTGGGTGGAAAGACGGAACACTAGGCGAAATATCAGGGTGAATGGCCTATGTACTGCATCTTCCGAAGGCTATTCACAGTTCCCCGCGGTAGAGAAGTGGCCCAAAGCGCCTGCCTTGGCGGGCAGGTAGCTCATGGGCTTATATGCTTAGTGGTTATGGCCCCTACGACTGTTTTCGACCGCGCTACCATTCGCCACAACCTCACCGAATTCAAACTCCGGTGGCTTGCCCACATTGAACAGTGGAAGGCGGAAAACCGGCCTGCGACTGAGTCGAGTCACGACCAACAGTTCTGGGGAGACCTGCTCGACTGCTTCGGCGTCAACGCCCGCGACCTGTACTTGTACCAGCGCAGTGCAAAACGTGCCTCGACGGGGCGCACCGGCAAGATTGACATGTTCATGCCCGGCAAGGTTATAGGTGAGGCCAAGTCCCTCGGCGTCCCGCTCGACGACGCCCACGCCCAGGCCCTCGATTATCTGCTGGGCGGTACTATCGCGAACTCGCACATGCCGGCCTATGTTGTCTGCTCCAACTTCGAGACCCTGCGGGTCACCCGTCTTAACCGCAACTATGTAGGCGATAGCGCCGACTGGGATATTACGTTCCCCTTAGAGGAGATTGACGAACACGTCGAACAGCTCGCCTTCCTCGCCGACTACGAAACCTCCGCTTACCGGGAGGAAGAAAAAGCTTCTCTGGAAGCCTCCCGCCTGATGGTGGAACTCTTCCGTGCGATGAACGGCGACGACGTAGACGAGGCAGTGGGCGATGAGGCACCCACCACGCCGGAAGAAGAAGACGAGCGCGTCATGCGCACCTCTATCTACCTCACCCGAATCCTCTTCCTTCTTTTCGGTGATGACGCGGGGCTCTGGGATACTCCGCATTTGTTTGCGGACTTTGTGCGCAATGAAACCACTCCAGAATCACTAGGCCCACAGCTCAATGAGCTATTTAGCGTTCTTAATACTGCCCCGGAGAAACGGCCTAAGCGTTTGCCGTCTACATTGGCGAAACTCCCTTATGTCAATGGTGCGTTGTTTGCCGAGCCGTTGGCCTCAGAGTACTTCGACTACCAGATGCGCGAAGCATTGCTTGCTGCCTGTGACTTCGATTGGTCGACTATCGATGTCTCCGTTTTTGGTTCTTTGTTCCAGTTGGTTAAGTCGAAGGAAGCTCGCCGCAGCGACGGCGAGCACTACACATCCAAAGCCAACATCATGAAGACCATCGGCCCGCTTTTCCTAGACGAGCTTCGAGCAGAGGCAGACAAGCTGGTGTCGTCTCCGTCGACGTCGGTGGCCGCGTTGGAGCGCTTCCGCGACTCCCTTTCCGAGCTGGTCTTCTGTGACCCGGCCTGCGGCTCCGGCAACTTCCTGCTGCTGGCGTACCGGGAATTGCGCCAGATTGAAACAGACGTGATTGTCGCAATCCGCCAGCGCCGCGGTGAAACGGGCATGTCGTTGAATATTGAATGGGAGCAGAAGCTATCCATTGACCAGTTCTACGGCTTTGAGCTGAATTGGTGGCCTGCAAAGATTGCCGAGACCGCCATGTTTTTGGTTGATCACCAAGCAAATAAAGAACTGGCGAATGCTGTGGGTAGGCCTCCTGAGCGGTTGCCGATTAAGACTACCGCCCACATTGTCCACGGCAACGCCCTGCATCTTGATTGGACAGACATACTCCCAGCTTCTGCTACCAAGACCTATATCTTCGGCAACCCTCCATTTATCGGGCACCAGACTAAGTCCAAGCAGCAACGTGTCGAGCTGAAAGCTGTGTGGGGTGATGACTTCGACGGCTATTTGGACTACGTCACCGGCTGGCATGCAAAGGCAAAAGACCTCCTGGCCGACCGCCCTGGCGAGTTTGCTTACGTAACCACCAACTCGATTACCCAAGGCCAACCTGTCTCTGCACTTTTCGGACCGCTGATCCGGG
>NZ_JAKMUU010000014.1 GCF_027570035.1 Corynebacterium curieae
ATTTGCCGTAGGGCAATCCTCCATCGGCGTAGACAACGATTCGGCCTTGTGCTGTCTCTATGACTCGTTTTTCTTCGTCGGTCTTGCGGTATGGAAATAATGCTTGGACGAAGAGTTTGGATGTGTAGCCAATGTCTTGGGCGTTTATAAGTTCTTTTGCTTGATTAACTTCTCGGTCTTGGGCAGTCTTTTGGGCTGCTTGAAGCTGAGCAATTTTTTCTGGTGGCAGTGCCATGGAAGAATCCCTTTTCTGGTGACACTGCTTAACTTCTTGCAAACCGTGTATTTGGTGTATATGAACGAGGACAGAGGGCCACGCCCGTCGCCGGAGTTCGTGGAATGGCTTATGGATCTGCCAGTCAGATGGATTACCGACACGATGGGCGGACTGACTGCAAATCAGCAGAAGACCGCCTTCGGTAACGGGGTCCTGCCACTTCAAGCGCTCGTTGCACTGCGCAGTCTTGCATTACGTATGCAATCACGCTGAGTCGGGCGACCATCAACTGCCGCGCAACGGTCGGCGGAGTTCGGGAACGGTTCGACGGCCGAGCCTCAGATAATGCCTTCGAGGCGTTGCTCGATCTGCGGCTTCGGCATCGCCCCAATGATCTCGCGCACGATTTCACCCTTGTCGAAGACCTTCATCACAGGGATCGAACTGATGTTGTAGCGTGAGGCGATGTCGGGGTTCTCGTCGACATTGAGCTTGGCGATGAGGAGCTTTCCATCCTGCTCAGCTGCAATCTGGTCCAGGACCGGCGCGATCGCACGGCACGGGCCGCACCAGGCTGCCCAGAAGTCCACGAGAACGGGGACCTCGCTCTGGAGCACAACCTCTTCGAAGGCCTGGGTGTCGACGGTGGTGACTTCGCTCATGGGACTGCTTTCCTTCCTATTACACGTCGCGTGCGATAGACCGCGCGCACATCACAACACCCTACCCGGTGGGGGTATTCCCGTGGTGCTAGTTTTAGACCAGTCGCATCGTGGTCAGGCAGGTTTGCGCATCGTCGCCGACGGTCGAAAGTTCGGAGGTGACGGTCTGGCCGTCGTGGGTGATCGAGATCGATGTCTCGATGCCTCGGGGCAGCCAGATCCCGACGAAGCCGTTGTCGAGGGTTCTCAACTCCTCGTCGACGATCGTCTCGCCGGTCGTCGCATCCGTCACCGTTACGGCCACGTCTGCGTTGCGCAGCTCGCCCAGGCATCCGGTCGGGCTGTGGTAGTAGCAATCATGGGTCTGCGACCGATACGGGGCAACGGATACGTAGATCTCGTCACTGGGCAACCGCACCTCTGTCGCGTGCTCGTGCTGATCAGTGAGCGTGACCATCTCCGCAGTGATCGACGTGGTCAAGGTCTCCGTGCGATCGTCCAGCGGGATCGCATCGAGCGTTTCGACCAGCTCCCGCACGTCGAGGCCTTCGAGACCATTCTCGACAAGAATCTCGGCTCCGCTGGCCGAGGTGGCTGAGGGTGAGTCGTTGGCGGCCGCGCATCCGGTGAGCAGGAAAGCGCCGATCACGACGGTGGTTGCAGCGGTTTTCTTCCCGCCGTACTTCGGCAATGACCTGAGGTTTTTCATGGGATTCCTTCTCGTGCCTGCCCGTGGTGCCAATTGGCCATAGTACCCCATAGGGGTAGTGCCTACCTGTGTGATGCGGAAGCGCCCCGCCCGGTACGAGCCCGGGAGGGGGCGCTGCGTTCAGTCGTGCTTGCTGACTTCCGGTTCATGTTCGGCAATGTGCTCGGTCTCGATCTGGAAGGTTGCGTGATGGACGGAGACCTCGAAGTGTCCTGCGACGCAGTCTTTGATCTCTTGGAGCATCTGGGCGGCATGACCGTCGGTGAAGCATTCGTCGTCGACGACGACGTGGGCGGTCAGGGTCGGTAGGCCGGTCGCCACAGTGGAGGCGTGCAGATCATGAACATCCTGGACGTGGTCGAGTTCGAGGATGTGTGAGCGGACTTTGTCGAGGTCGAGGCCCTTAGGAGTGAACTCCATGAGGACGCCGGTGGTCTCGCGCATCAGCTTGAACGCGCGAGGCACGATCAGGGTGGCGATGAACAGTCCGGCGATGGCGTCGGCCTGCATGAACCCGGTCGTGGAGATCACGATCGCCGCGATGATCACTCCGAGTGAGCCGAGGGCGTCGTTGAGGACTTCGAGGAACGCGGCACGCATGTTGAAGTTCGAACCGCGGCTGGAGGCGAGGATGGTGATGGCGATGATGTTCGCGACCAGGCCGATGATGCCGAAGATCAGCAGTTCGCTTGCGGGCACCTCCGGCGGCTCGAACAGTCGCCGGATTCCTTCGATGGCGGCGTACGTGCCCACCACCAGCAGCAGTGCCGACTGTCCGAGGGCTGCGATCACCTCGATACGTCGGAACCCCCAGGTGCGCTTGGAGTTGGCGGGCTTGAGCATCAGCGTCCCGGCGATCAGTGCGACCAGTAGGCCGACGGCATCGGTGATGGCATGGGCGGTGTCGGTTAGCAGTGCGAGGCTGCCGGTGATGACCGAGCCGATGGCCTGGGCGACGACGATCGTCGCGGTGATCGAGAATGCGATCCAGAGTTTCTTGCGGAAATCTCCAGGGTGCCCGGTCTCGCTGGCTGCGGGGCCGTGATTGTGTCCTGCGCCCATGTCTACTTCTTCTCCGTATCTGTCGCGTGGTGGGTATGTGGGAGTCGCAGGTGCGTGCAGAGCAGGGCCTGCGTGCCGGTGGCATCGAGGAGGCATTCGGCAGCGGCGACGAGGGTACGCAGGAGTTCGGGCTGTGTCAGCGAGTACCAGGTGGAGCGCCCTTCCGGGCGCATCGTCGCCAGGCCGCACTCAACGAGAAAGCCGACATGTTTGCTTACCGTGGACTGGGCCAGGCCCATGTGCTCGACCAGATCGCGGACCCGGTGCTCGCCCGAGGCGAGGTGCTGCACGATCGCCAACCTCGTCGGTTCTGCAAATGCCTGGAACAGGTGGGCGTACGCTGCTGTCGCCACCTCGTCGAGGGTTGCCCCCTCTTGTTGATTCATAGTCATATAGCGATTATATCGCTCTATGACGATATTGTCGAGTGTGATCTGTCGCTCGATGCGAAATGAAGCTCAGAGGTTCCGGCGCGCCCGAGGGTGGACTGCCCGCTTCCTGCGACGCGTGCCTTATTGGATTCGGCGGAAAGTGGAGGTGCCTACGGGACTCGAACCCGTGTACAAGGTTTTGCAGACCGCTGCCTATCCTCTCGGCCAAGGCGCCAAGTCGCCGGCAAGATCAGTCGCCCGGCGTGAGGCCGGCAACCAGGTTGAAGGCGCCGGTGAGAATGTTCAGCGACACGACCCCGACGACATCAGAGATCTCACGGTCGCTGTACCCGAACCCCCGAAGCTCGTCGATCTGCTCGTCGGTGATCGACGCAGGCTCACGGTAGACCTGGAGGCCGAGCGCGATCATCGCCGCGACCGGGCCGGTCATCGCCGTACCCTGCTGGGCGAGTGCGATCTCGTTATCGCTGACCCCGAGTGATCGTGCCGCGCTGATGTGCGAGGCCAGGCACATTCCGCATCCTTGCTGCGACTGCACGGCGATCGAAACGAGCTCGCTGACCTTGCGGTCGAGCTTGGCGCGACGCATGGCTTTGCTCAGCTGGAGATAACCGCCGAGCACCGCCGGGGAATGCGCCATCGTCGAGACCATGTCTCCGACCTCGCCGTGCCGCTCGACGAGATCGCCGAGCAAGTCTCGTGAGCTCCCCACTGCGGTCTGAGGGGTCAATCGGGAAAAACGGGGCATAATGCCTCCTTAGTCAGTTTGGTCGCGAGTTCGAGGTTGAACCCGCAGGGATGCGTTCCTGCTGCTGATGCCCGGCATGTACACCGGTCAATAGGTAGAAGTCGCCGGACTCGCGTTGCTGCCGACTCACGATCCCGGCCGCATCCAGGTGCGGTGTGTCATACGTGGCGTGCGCGTGTTCAGCCTCTCTCATAGTCACCAATCCTACCCTTTACCCCTATGGGGTATCAAGTATTATCCGATTGGTTTGAAGGACTCGGAGACGCGTGGCCGGGTGCGGCGGATTGAGGTGAGGCCAGAGACGACGGGTCCGCGCAGGAGTACGTGTCCAGTCGGAAGGGTCAACCGCGTCCAGCGGCCGGCGGTGGAGATCGCGGCCTCTCCTTCGGAGCTGAGGAACCCGAAGACGTAGGCGGCGAACGCGACGCCTTGTGGCAGCGACGCGAGGGCTGTGTCCGGGGTGCCCCAGACCATGCCCCGGATCTTGCGGGCGACATCGTCGCCGGGTTTGTCGGGAAGTGCTTGGGCCACGGCCTCGATGCCGGCACGGACGCTACGCATCAGCGTCAGACTGGACACGTCCGCAATGTATCTCCACCCGTGTTGTGGGGGTTCGACGCTGGTCCAAGCGGGTGCCAGCGAGGTCTCCGGCAGTTCGAGGGACAGGGGGTCGACGGTCGCGGTCAGGGTTTCGACGGTGACGTCGCACTGCAGCTCGGGGTCGGAATGGAGCGTGCGAAGGACGAGGATCGTAGGGGTGCGGTCGAGCGGACCACGGGGCGTTGGTACACCGCACTCATGCGCAGCAGCCCGGCCGCGGCCTGCAAGCGCACGCCGTGGGCGCCGGCTCGCCTGGCCCGTTGAGCGAAAGTGGGCGCATCGCGGGCGGACGGCGTGTCGGTGAGGATCAGGCGTGGAGGGCGTCGTGAGGGCTTCCCGCCGTGTCCTGGAACGCGGCCTCGGGGTCCGGGATTAGGAGCGGACGAGTCGGTTGATGGCGTCGGTGGCTTCCTGTATCTTCTCGACGGCCGCCTCGTCGCTGAGCTTCGCTGCGTCGAGCACACAGTGCTTGAGATGATCGTCGAGTAGACCGGTCGCGACCCCCTGGAGGGCGCGGGTCAGGGCGGATACCTGGGTGAGGATGTCGATGCAGTATTTCTCTTCATCGATCATCTTCGCGATCCCTCGGGCTTGACCCTCAATGCGCTTCATACGGCCGAGGTAGTGCTCCTTGTCGTTGATGTATCCGTGCTGATGAGAATCGGTGTCGACAGACATGGGCATGTCCTTACTTCTGGCGTTCCAGGACGGAACGCGTGCTGGCTTCGGGTGTGAGGTCGATGCGCCGCAGGAGTTGGGCGTTGAGCGCGACGACCACGGTGGAGGCCGACATCAGGATCGCGCCGATCGACATTGGCAGGACGAATCCCACCGGTGCCAGGATGCCGGCCGCAAGCGGCACGGAGATGAGGTTGTATCCGGCGGCCCACCACAGGTTCTGCTTCATCTTACCGTATGCGCGTCGTGAGAGCTGGATGATGGAGAGCACCGACCGGGGGTCGGAGCTGGCCAGGATCACCCCGGCCGAGGCGATGGCGACATCGGTGCCGGCGCCGATCGCGATGCCGACGTCGGCCTGGGCCAGTGCCGGGGCGTCGTTGACGCCGTCGCCGACCATGGCGACCTTCTTGCCCTCGTGCTGCAGTTGGGCGACCTTGGCGGACTTGTCCTCGGGGCGGACGCCGGCGAAGACGCGGTCGATGCCGAGCTCCCGTCCGACCTCGTTCGCCACGGCCTCGGCGTCGCCGGTGATCATGACGACCTCGACGCTCAGGGCGTGGAGGGCGTCGACGGCGTTGCGGGATTCGGGGCGGATCTCGTCGGCGAGCTTGAGGCCGCCGACCACCTGGCCGTCGCGGAGGACGTGCAGGATGATCGCGCCCTCAGAACGCCATTCCTCGGCTGTGCCGACCTCGTGCTGGCCGGTCTCCTCAAGCAGCCGGGGGCCGCCGACGCGGACCTCCTGGCCGGCGACAGTCGCGGTGACTCCGACGGCGGGCGAGGATGAGAAGCCGCTGGCCTGCTGAAGGGCGAGGCCCTTGTCCTTGGCGGCGGCGACGATGGCCTTGGCGAGCGGGTGCTCGCTGTCGGCCTCGGCCGAGGCCGCGAGGGCGAGGACCTGGTCGGCGTCGAGGTCGCCGGTCGGTTCGACGCCGGTGACGGTGGGCTCGCCCTTGGTCAGTGTGCCGGTCTTGTCGAAGAGCACTGCGTCGACCTGCCGCATCGACTCCAGGGCGAGGCGGTCCTTGACCAGCACGCCGCCGCGGGCGGCGCGCTCGGTGGCGATGGAGACCACGAGCGGGATCGCCAGGCCGAGGGCGTGGGGGCAGGCGATGACGAGTACGGTGATGGTACGGACCACGGCCTCGTCGGGCATGCCGATGAGCGTCCAGACGACAGCGGTGACCAGCGCCGCGCCGAGAGCGAACCAGAACAGCCAGGCCGCGGCCTTGTCGGCGATCCGCTGGGCGCGGGAGGAGGAGTTCTGGGCCTCGGTGATGAGCCGGTTGATCCCGGCCAGGGCGGTGTCGTCGCCGGTGGCGGTGATTTTCACCCGCAGGCCGGAGTCGGTGGCGACGGTGCCGGCGGTAGCTGTCTCGCCCTCGCCCCGAGAGACCGGGCGGGACTCGCCGGTGATCATGGACTCGTCCATGTCGGCGCGGCCGTCGACGATGGTGCCGTCGGCCGGAACGCTGCCGCCGGGGCGCACGATCACGACGTCACCCACAACGAGGTCGGCTGGGGCCACCTTAACGACGTTCTCGCCCTCGACGCGCTCGGCCTCGTCGGGCAGCAGTGCAGCCAACGAGTCGAGCGCCGAGGTGGTCTGGGCCAGGGAGCGCATCTCGATCCAGTGGCCCAGCAGCATGATCACGATCAGCAGCGCCAGCTCCCACCAGAACTCCAGCTCGTGATGGACAAGCCCGAGGGTCGCGGCCCAGGAGGCGAAGAAGGCCACCGTGATCGCCAGAGCGATGAGCAGCATCATCCCGGGCTTGCGGGACTTCAACTCGCTGACGGCGCCGGTGAGGAAGGGCCTGCCGCCCCAGACGTACATGACGGTGCCCAGTACCGCGGCGACCCAGCCCGCCCAGCCGGGGACCTCGTAGCCCAGCAGCATGGAGAACATCGGCGAGAGGGTGACCGCGGGGATGGCGATGACGAGGTTGATCCAAAACAGCCGGCGGAACTGGCCAACGTGGTCCCCGTGGCCGCCATGGCCGCTGTGATCTCCGTGGCCGCCATGGCCGCTGTGATCTCCGTGGACACCGTTCTCATCGAGGCCCGTGTGGTCTGAGTGCTGCCCGTGGTTCATGGCGTGGCCCTGGTGTCCAGTGTGCTGGCCCTCGTGCGTGCCGTGCGCCTCCGCCGAGGCGTGTGCGGACACAGACCCGTGGTGATGCTCGCCGTGAGCGGGTGCATCGGTTCCGTGACCGTGGTGCTGGTGTGAGTTCGGGTCCGTCATCGTTCTTCTCCTTCGTCATCGAGCCATGCCGCTCACCCGGTCGCCGGGCAAGCGAACGTCGGCTCAGGGCGCTGGTTGGATCTCGCTCTCGACGACCCACTTGTGGTTCGTCATCTTCATGCCGTCCGTCTCGTAGTCGACCATGTAGACCGTCTCATCGGTGGACGAAGCGATGGTGGCCCTCGCGCCCTCCATGCCCTCCATGTGCTTGGCGAGCAGCGTCACCGCTGTGCCATCGGTCAGGCGCTCGTCGCCGGCATCCTCGATTTCTTCCTGCACGACCCACTTGTGGTCCGTGACGGGGTCGCCGCCACCTGCGTTAGTGTAGTTCACGGAGTACGTGTACGTGTCGAATGCGCCGGAGATCGTCGCTGTCGCACCGTCCATGCCTTCCATGTGGTCGGCCGTGAGCTGTACCTCTGTGCCGACCGGGTATGTGGGGTCACTGGCTTCGGCGATACCCTCGGGTGCCGGTCCGCCGTCCATCGGGTGCTCCATCGAGTGATCCATTTCCTCATCTCCGCTTTCTGCATTGTCGCCGCCGTGGCCCTGCTCCTCAGTAGCCGAAGGGTCGGTCTGCTGGTCTTCGTCTGCTCCGCTGCTGCAACCGGCGAGCACGAGTGTCACTCCGAGCACTCCTGCTGCCAGCCCTGCTCGCAGTCTCCTCTGCATGTCAGCTCCTTTCATCATGACACCTACCCTATACCCCCCAGGGGTACTAGTCAAGGATTGCGCGTTGTACCGGCGTGAATCGATCGAATTGTCCTTCTCAGAGGGACTGCTCATGTTGGATGGGCAATGCGGCGATGAGGGGATGGTCGAAGCCCGCCGGTCCGATCTTCGCGGCTCCACCGGGAGAACCAAATTCGTCGAAGAACTCGACGTTGGCCTTGTAGTAGTCAGACCATTCGTCGGGCAGGTCGTCTTCGTAGTAGATGGCCTCGACGGGACAAACCGGTTCGCAGGCTCCGCAGTCAACGCATTCGTCGGGATGGATGTAGAGCGAGCGTTCGCCCTCGTAGATGCAGTCGACAGGACATTCGTCGATGCAGGCGCGGTCCTTGACGTCCGCGCAGGGAAGCGCGATCGCATAGGTCATGGCTGCTCTTCTTGGTCGGGTGCGGTTCGGCGGCGAGAGTCGGTGGGGAGTTCGGAGAAGTCGTCAGTCTCTGCCGGATCTGCGGCCGGCTAAGGAATGCGCAGGCGTAGGACGGTGGCTGCAAGGCTGAGGGCGATGATGATCGCACCGAGGACTGTCATCGTTCCTGACAGGGTGAGTACCGGCACGAGCAACCCGGCGACGATGGTGGGCACGCCGAATGCCAGGTAGGCGACCGTGTAGATCACAGCCATCACGGCGGCGCGTTCCGACGATGCCGTGTGGGGCATGAGTGTGCGCAGCACCCCGAGGAACGCTGTGCCGAACCCGGAACCGACGATCGCGACCGACACGACGTAGGCCGGGTAGGAACCGAGTGCGAGGGCGACGATGCTCGCTGCGGTGCCGAATGCCAGGGCGCTGGTCGCATACAGGCTGATGGTGCGGGCGGAACGCCGCTGCAGGACGGACGAGGCGGTGATTCCGGAGATCGCCAGTGCGAAGATGACGATGCCCGCGTGGGTGTGCGTGGAGCCCCCGAGCTCACTGCCGACGAGGCCGGCTCCGAGCGCGAGGAAGAGTCCGTTGGTCGCCCACCCGGCGATAATCGCGGGCACACCGGCGGTGAACATGCGGCGCAGGTGCAGTGGCACCATAAACCGCGGGCGGAGGTCGCCACGTCGTATCCGGGTCTTGGGGACCAGTTCCGGTGTGCTCCACACCGTCGCTGCCACGGTGAGGAAGGCGAGCACGAGCGGGCCGAAGACCGCAGCTGTCGGTTCGGGGGTGAGATCGAGGAGCAGCGCAGCACCGAGTGCCCCGGTCCCGAGACCGATCATCGGCCCGATCGTGTTCCACAGGGCTGCGATGTTCGGATGCGACGGCGGCTCGAAGTCGATCATCATCGCCGACAGGGCCGGGATGAGCAGACCCGCTGCGAGTCCTTGCAGAGCGCGGGCGACCAGGAGTGTCGCGAGGCTGTCGGCGAACCAGAACATGGCCAGGCTGAGTGCCAGCGCCAGGGAACCGGCGGTTACGACCGGACGTCGGCCGATGTGATCGGAGAGCGGTCCGAGGTAGAGCAGCGCGGCCAGGAGGGTGAAGGTGTAGACCGCGAATACGAGTGTGGTGGCGACGGGGACGAGTCCGAGCTGTTCTGCGATCTGGGGGTAGAACAACGACGGCGCGCTGGCAGCCGCCATCATGAGAATGGTCGCTGCCATCGCGAGCGCGAAACCCCGCCGCGGGATCTGCCTCGTATAGTCGCCCGCCATCGTCTATGCCTGCAGGCCGTGGAGCTGCTGACCCCACTGGTAGACGGTGCCGACCGCGTCGATGCCGGTGACGCCGACGACGGTGCCGTCGGTCTCGTGGCGCACGATGAACTCCTCGCCGGCTTCCACCTGGGCGTCTGCACCAGCGGTGTACCCGACTCCGGAGATCATCTGACCGTAGACCAGCGCCATGTAGGGGCTGCGCGGCAGGTAGGTGCCCGGATCGTCGCTGATGTCGAGGTCGTGCAGTGCGGCCTGTGCGGCGTGCGTGCCCTGCGCGGCGGCGTCTTCCCAATGGTCGATGCGCCAGACGCCCAGTGCTTCGTCGTGATGCGTAGCTACACCTCCGGCGGCGTAGACGTGGTCTGCTGCGGCACGGAGGCGATCATCGACGTCGATGCCGTTCGTCCACGGCGACGGGGCTGCGGGCGTCGTGCCGAGCGCAACGAGGAGTAAGTCGGCCACGATGCGTTGATCGTCGTCGAGGGTGATGGCAACACCGGATTCTGTTTCGTCGACATGCTGGAGAGTGCGACCGAATCGAGTCTGCACCTTGGCGGCATGGTCAGCGGCGAGGCGCTCAGCCACCGGCGCCCCAAACGCTCCGATGCCGGGAACAGAACTGCGAGAGACCAGCATGACCATGTGTCCGTCGGCTTGCAGCGACGAAGCGGTCTCGGCTGCGATGATTCCGCCGCCATAGATCGTCACTCGCGCCGGCCGTGCCAGGCTGGTCAGCAGATCGCGGATACCCATGGCATCTTCCAAGGAGTGCAGAGCAGTGACCCGGCCTTGTCCGACGTCGTCGCCTTCGAGTACACCCGCGGGCAGAGAGCGGGGCACGCTCCCTGTCGCGACAATGAGCGCGTCGTAGGAGACCTGCGCGCCGGAGGTCAGTTGGACCCGCTTCGCCGTAGTATCGACATCGAGCACGGTGTCGGCGATGACCTCAATCTGAGGTAGCGGGAGCTTGATCATCTCCGGCGGGGTCGGGCCGAACGCGATTCCTTTGATGAGCATTCGCGTGTAAGGCGTCTCCCCGGTGCGGGTCACCATCGTCACCCGGACGTCGTCACGTGTGGCGAGAGTGCGGGCGGCTGCGGCTCCGGCTGCTCCTGAACCGAGGATGAGGACGTGTTGTGTGGTCATAGGGAAACTCCTGGGCTGCAGGTCGTGATCGATTTGGTGTGCGGGCGTCAGGAGCGAACGAGACGGGCGATGGCCTCGGATGCCTCGCCGAGCCTCTGCTCGCTGACTGGTCCACCGGCGAGGGCGGCGTCGAGGACGCAATGCTTGAGGTGATCGTCGAGCAGTCCGAGGGCGACGTTTTCGAGTGCCCTGGTGGCTGCGGAGATCTGGGTGAAGATGTCGATGCAGTAGCGGTCCTCATCGATCATCCGATCGATGCCGCGGATTTGGCCTTCGAGGCGCCGCAGGCGATTGCGGTACGTCGCCTTGTCGCTGATGTATCCGTGGACGGACGGATCGCCGTCGCCTCCCGCCGGGCAGGTGTCGATGTGAGGTTCGGTCATTGAGGTCGGGGTGGTCATGTCGGTTCGCTCCGATCAGGTGCCGGGGTGCCGCAGCGGTGCCGCGGCACCCCGGCACGCTGGTGGATTACGCCATGTTGGCGGCGTATTTGGCGGGGTCCGAATCAAATGCGGGGCCGCAGCCGGCGCAGCAGAAGTAGTAGCGCTCGCCCTTGAAGTCGCGGTAGAGGCCGGCGGCCTCGGCGGTCTTCTTGCTGACCGGGGTGCCGACCATGACCGGGCAGGTGGTCATGTCATCGGCGCCCCCGCCGAGCAGGTTCTCGCGTCCACCGTTCTCGGCGGCGGGGTTAGTCTCGTTCGTGCTACAGCAGTTGCTCATTTTCTGGTGTTCCTTCTGTATCGGATTCGTATGGATGGGTGGGTTCTGTATCGGATTGGTATGGATGGGTGGGTTCTCGTTCGTCACTTCGTGGCGACGCTCTTGAACCCGCGCAGGCGGAGGCTGTTGCCGACGACGAAGACGCTGGAGAACGCCATCGCCGCGCCTGCGAGCATGGGGTTGAGCATGCCCAGCGCTGCGACTGGGATCGCGGCGGTGTTATAGGCGAATGCCCAGAACAGGTTGGTCTTGATCGTCGAAAGTGTCTTCCGAGACAGACGGATCGCGTCGACCGCGGCCCGCAGGTCGCCGCGGACCAGGGTGATGTCGGAGGCCTCGATCGCGACGTCCGTGCCGGTGCCCATCGCCAGGCCCAGATCGGCCTGCGCGAGCGCGGGGGCGTCGTTGACGCCGTCGCCGACCATCGCGACGATCTTGCCCTCGCCCTGGAGACGGGTGACGACGTCGACCTTGTCCTTGGGCAGCACCTCGGCGATGACCTCCTCGATGCCGACCTCGGCGGCGATCTGGCGGGCCACGGCCTCATTGTCACCGGTGAGCAGCACCGGGGTCAGGCCGATCTCCTTGAGCCCGCGGATCGCCTCCGCGCTCGTGGGCTTGACGGTGTCGGCGACGACGAGGATGCCGCGCGCAGCACCGTCCCAGCCGATCGCGACGACCGTCTTGCCTTCACCCTCAGCTTGAGCCTTCGCCCGTGCGACCTCCGGAGAGAGCTTCTGTGACCAGTCGGCCAGCAGCGACTCGCGTCCGACGACGACCGGGGTGCCCTCGACGATGCCCTGCACGCCCTTGCCTTCAACATTGGCGAAGTCCTCGGGCGTGGGCAACTGGCCGACTTCCTGGGTGGCGCCCTTGGCGATCGCCTGCGCGATCGGGTGCTCCGAGGAGTCCTCCAACGCACCCGCGAAGCGCAGCAGCTCGGCACGGTCCACACCGGATTCGGTGATCACATCTGTCAGGGTCATCTTGCCGCTGGTGACGGTACCGGTCTTGTCGAGCACGACGGTATCGACCTTGCGGGTGGACTCCAGCACCTCTGGGCCCTTGATGAGGATGCCCATCTGCGCCCCGCGGCCGGTGCCGACCAGCAGCGCGGTCGGAGTCGCGAGTCCCAGCGCGCAGGGGCAGGCGATAACGAGCACGGCGACCGCTGCGGTGAACGCGGCGGCGACGGGGAATCCGGCTCCCAGCCAGGCGCCGAGGGTGATGAACGCGACGACGATGACGATCGGCACGAACACGCCGGAGATCGTGTCAGCCAGACGCTGCACCTCGGCCTTGCCAGTCTGCGCATCCTCGACGAGCTTCGCCATCTGCGCAAGCTGCGTGTCCGAACCGACACGGGTCGCCCGCACGACAAGGCGGCCGCCCGCGTTGACGGTGGCACCGGTGACCGAGTCGCCCTCGCGGACCTCGACCGGTACGGACTCGCCGGTGAGCATGGAGGCGTCCACCGCGGAGGAGCCGGAGACCACGATGCCGTCGGTGGCGATCTTCTCACCCGGACGAACGATGAACTCGTCGCCGACCTGGAGGTCAGAGGTGGGGATCTTCACCTCAACGCCGTCGCGGAGCACGGCGACTTCCTTCGCGCCGAGCTCCAGGAGGGCGCGCAGCGCGGCCCCGGCCTGGCGTTTGGAGCGCTTCTCGAAGTAGCGGCCGGCGAGGATGAACATCGTCACGCCCGCGCCAACTTCGAGATAGATGTTCGCCGCGCCATCCGAGGGAGCGATCGTGAACTCGAACGGGTGCGTCATCCCGGGTGTGCCAGCGGTTCCGAAGAATAGTGCGTAGACGGACCACAGCAGTGCGACCGAGGTGCCCATCGAGATGAGTGTGTCCATCGTCGCGGTACCGTGCTTGAGGTTCGTCCATGCGGCCTTATGGAACGGCCAGGCTGCCCAGATGATCACCGGGGCGGCAAGCGCGAGTGAGGCCCACTGCCAATATACGAACTGCAGTGCGGGGATCATGGCCATGGCGATCACGGGAACCGTGAGCACAATGGCGCCGACTAGCCGATGGCGCAGCGAGGTGAGCTCAGTGTCTTCCTCCTCCCCGGCCTCGGTCTCCGACGTGTTCGCCGTGGTGCCCTTGGGCTTGGGCAGCGCAGCCGTGTAGCCGGTCTTCTCGACCTCGGCGACCAGCAGGCCCGGATCGTAGCCGGCAGGCACGGTGACCTTGGCCTTCTCGGTGGCGTAGTTGACCGTGGCCGCGACGCCCTCGAGCTTGTTCAGCTTCTTCTCGATCCGGTTCGCACAGGAGGCGCAGGTCATCCCGCCGATCTCCAGCTCGATGTCCGGCCCACCGATGGGGGGCGCTAATGTACTCATCCTCTTCCTTCTCTCTTCATCTCTCGTGCGACGCCAGGCCCTGCGGGTCAGTGGCCGCCGGTATGCGAATCGTCTGTCTGCGAGCCGTCACCATGCTCGGCGTCGATCACGAACTCGGCGGTGTGCACCTGCCCATCGACCTGGAAGTCCAGGTAGAGCAGGTAACGGTCGGCGGTCGGGGCCTCCGCTGCGAATCCGATCTCGGGTCCGGCCGTGTCCCTGGCCTGGGGCTCGTCGCCCTCGGCGTGGACGTGCAAGTAGGCGAGGTCGCCTTCGCGCAGCGCCACCAGGTGGCCAAACGCGCCCAGGTAGGGCTCCAGCGTGGTCACCGGCTGACCGTCGCGCTCGACCGAGATGGTGAGCTCGCTTGAGGTGCCGGCGGTAAGGTCGCCATTCAGGGAGACGGTGTATCCGTCGACCTCGTCGGTGGTCTGTGACTCGGTCTCAACAGGGGCGAAGTCGCCCGCCACCTCGACGGCGCGAGTCAGGGTGATCCCTTCGGCTCCCTCGCCCTCGGGTGTGAAGTCGGCGTACACGCGGTAGGTGCCCGCCTCGTCCCAGGTCCACGGCACCGACCAAGTGCCTGTGCTCGTGTCAAGCTCGGGGTGCACGTGCTGGAAACCAGTACCATCGGTGCGAACGGCGATCAGATGCAGGTCCTTCTCGTGCGCGGTAGTGTACTCGGTCACCGCTTCGCCGGACTCGTCGAGGATCTGGAAACTCAGGTCTCCATCCTCGCCTGCAGCCGTGGGAGCCTGGACTGGGGAAAGTACGAAGCCGTCCGCGCTTGCGGAGACCCCGTTCAGAGTGGGCTCCGCAGTTTCTTGCGCAGCGCCGCCGTGTCCTTCACCGTGTGTGTTCACGTCACTTCCTTCTGCCCATGCTGCTACGAAGCTGTCAGGAATGACGGCGCCGGCAAGGCCGAAGGCCCCGCCGAACGCCACCACCAGCCCGGCCCCGTAGAGCGCAAGCCGTCCTCCGGCCTTCATCAGACACGCACCGCCGAGTAGCCGGCCTCCTCGACCGCCGCGAGGACCTTGGCATCGTCAATCTCGCCCTCGGCGGTGACGTTAAGCTTGCCGGTCTGCGCGCTGACCTGGATGTCCTGGACGCCGGGGATCTCACCGACTTCCTCGCGGACCGACATCTCGCAGTGCCCGCAGGTCATGCCCGTCACCTGGTAATTGTTCGAAGCCATTATGTATCCTCCTTGTGTCTCTGTAGTACCCCTACCGGGTACCTGTACAAGTCAACAGTATACCCCTGGCAGGTATTCCGCAAGAAGGGGGTGGTCGTATGAGCCACATCGCACGCGTGCTGCAGACGATGGCTGGAGCGTCCGACATGCGCCTCGTGGCGAAACGATGCTGCGGGGCGACCCGCTGGACGGTGTCGCTGCGCGTCGGAGAGTAGTGGTCCCGGTCTAATGAGAACCGTGGACTTCCTTGCCACGTCGGCGAAGGCAGTGACGACCGGTACGGGCCGGACACCACCAAACACCGATCAGTCGCTGGTGCTCATGGTACGAAGCCGGCCATGTCAACTGGATTCGCAGGCGTTCGAGATTGGTGAGTGGAACAGACGAATCCCAGCTGGAGTGCTCAGTTACGCCGGAGACAGTTAGCAACCCCTGTGCAGGCATTAGTCAGGAAAAATAACCCCTCACAGGTTGCTGGCACTGACGCTTTTAAAAACAAAGGGTTCGGCGCACTCGTGCAGGCGGCCCGGGAGTCTCAGGAAGTCTTCGAAACCATCACGGCAGATCCAGGCAACCTCAATAAGTTCCTGGAGGTGCTAGCGCACATGATTGTCGCCGCCAAGGACGAGCAGCAGTCAAAGTAATCATCACGATAGGCACCCTGTATTAGTGATTACCGGTAGGGGTGCCCTCATCTAGTAGTTACGTGGCGAGAACGGATGATTACCGTAGGAGTTGCACTCTTAGTACTCTGAAGTGTTCGTATTCGATTGACTCAGAAATCATTAACGAGTTCTAGCCCTGCCTGAGGGGCGAGAGGCAGGGCTAGAACTTATACATAGTGGCCGTTCGGGGGGAAGCAGCCTATAACCATTGTGCGGAGCTTCGACAAAAGTCACAAGGGATTGTTCACTCCAGTGAGCATTGGCAGTGAGGAAGAAAGTACTGGGGTTTATCTATGTGGTTTCTCTTTAAAGGCTCTTTGGTTATCTGTAGTCCTGGAGGCTGTGGTGCTTGGAGTAGTCCTGGTTGCCTCGGTGACAACCAAGCCTTTGATTTGGACGGCAGTACACATGAGTACCGCTAACCCCTATGATCCATAGTCGATGTCTTGTATCTATGCAGGATACTCTGCGGTTTTAGCATTTGTTGCAATATATTTCAAACACTGTTACTGCAGGTAAAACATATCTTTATGTGTGTC
>NZ_JAKMUU010000015.1 GCF_027570035.1 Corynebacterium curieae
ATGAGTTTACAGACTCATGCGCAGAATGCGCACACTAAAACACCTACCCGCGTCGAGCGCGACCGTGGTGGACTGGACAACACCCCAGCATCTGCCAGTGACCGCGACCTTTTACGCGATCATCTAGGCCGCGATGTACTCCACGGTTCAGTCACACGAGACTTTAAAAAGGCCTATCGACGCAACGCTGACGGCACGAACTCGCCGCGTATGTATCGCTTCGAGACTGATGCTTTAGGACGGTGCGAGTACGCCATGCTCACCACCAAGCAGTACGCCGCCGTCCTGGTCGTAGACGTTGACCAAGTAGGTACCGCAGGCGGTGACCCCGCAGACTTAAACCCGTACGTCCGCGACGTGGTGCGCTCACTGATTACTCATAGCGTCGGGCCAGCCTGGGTGGGTATTAACCCAACTAACGGCAAAGCCCAGTTCATATGGCTTATTGACCCTGTCTACGCTGACCGTAACGGTAAATCTGCGCAGATGAAGCTTCTTGCAGCAACCACGCGTGTGCTGGGTGAGCTTTTAGACCATGACCCGCACTTTTCCCACCGCTTTAGCCGCAACCCGTTCTACACAGGCAAAGCCCCTACCGCTTATCGTTGGTATAGGCAGCACAACCGGGTGATGCGCCTTGGAGACTTGATAAAGCAGGTAAGGGATATGGCAGGACACGACCAGTTCAACCCCACCCCACGCCAGCAATTCAGCTCTGGCCGCGAACTTATCAACGCGGTCAAGACCCGCCGTGAAGAAGCCCAAGCATTCAAAGCACTCGCCCAGGACGTAGACGCGGAAATCGCCGGTGGTCTCGACCAGTATGACCCGGAACTTATCGACGGTGTGCGTGTGCTCTGGATTGTCCAAGGAACCGCAGCACGCGACGAAACAGCCTTTAGACATGCGCTTAAGACTGGCCACCGCTTGCGCCAGCAAGGCCAACGCCTGACAGACGCAGCAATCATCGACGCCTATGAGCACGCCTACAACGTCGCACACACCCACGGCGGTGCAGGCCGCGACAACGAGATGCCACCCATGCGCGACCGCCAAACCATGGCAAGGCGCGTGCGCGGGTATGTCGCCCAATCCAAGAGCGAGACCTACAGCGGCTCTAACGCACCAGGTAAAGCCACCAGCAGCGAGCGGAAAGCCTTGGCCACGATGGGACGCAGAGGCGGACAAAAAGCCGCACAACGCTGGAAAACAGACCCCGAGGGCAAATATGCGCAAGCACAAAGGTCGAAGCTTGAAAAGACGCACCGTAAGAAAAAGGCTCAAGGACGATCTACGAAGTCCCGTATTAGCCAAATGGTGAACGATCAGTATTTCCAGACAGGGACAGTTCCCACGTGGGCTGAAATAGGGGCAGAGGTAGGAGTCTCTCGCGCCACGGTTGCTAGGCATGTCGCGGAGCTAAAGAAGAGCGGTGACTATCCGGACGTTTAAGGGGTCTCATACCGTAAGCAATATACGGTTCCCCTGCCGTTAGGCAGTTAGATAAAACCTCACTTGAAGAAAACCTTGAGGGGCAGGGCAGCTTATATGCTTCAAAGCATGACTTCCTCTGTTCTCCTAGACCTCGCAACCCTCCGCCATAACCTCACCGAATTCAAAGTGCGCTGGCTTGCCCATATTGAGGAATGGAAAGCAGAAAACCGACCAACGACTAGCTCAATGCTTGTTCGAATAGGCCGCACTCATGTCGCGGGGGCGGCCTATTGTCGAGACCATGAGCTTCCTTACCGAGTACAACGAACCCCGCGACCTGAGCCTGATTGATACTTCTCCCGCCAAGCTGGAGGGGGATTGCTACGAAGTGGCCAGCGCTTTGCGCGCCGCCGCCCGCTTTCTCGAAGTCCTCAACCAACTACCGGGCACTCCCGCAGTGCGTGACTGGCAAGGCGACGCAGATGAGCTAATAAACATCGCGAAGGCGCTTACCGATGACGCCGCAGAGTTTTTTAGCGACCAAGACTCGCAACAAAACTAACGTCCCGCTCCTGTTGCGGAACCACGTCGCGTGGTTATGCTCTTGGTTAGTCAGTAGTGCTGGCAAGGGGGCTTAACTTATTTACCCTCCCGAGTAAGCCCCTTTGGTTGCCCCGCTGGCACAGAGGGAGCCATCCAGCGCGTGCATGATAGGGGCACGCTCTGGGTGGCTTTCCCTAAGAGTCCAAGCGTTACTTACTTACGGTGTGGGCCAGACCGCAGCTGCTTCCAACAACGTTCTCCCAGTAAGGAGCTTTCTAGGGTATACGCTAAGTGAACAGTTTGGGAATTACATGCATCGTGTTTAATTCACTGTTCGCTAGGGTGGGTTTATGAGTAATGAAACAGAACCGTCACTACCTCTAGACATTCCCGAACAACCAGAGGTGGTTACGGGTCAAAAAATCGGTTACGCGCGTGTGAGTTCCAAAGACCAGAATCTTGACCGACAGTTGGCGGCGTTGAAGAAGGAAAAAGTCTTCCGCGTCTTCACCGACACGGTGAGTGGTTCGTCTACCCAGCGCCCCGGCTTAGATGGGGCGCTTAATTATGTGCGTGCCGGCGATCAACTCATTGTGGTGAGCATGGACAGGCTTGCCCGCTCGCTTATCGACCTCCACCGACTGGTCGATGAACTCGCCGAACGCGGAGTATCCGTGAAGTTTTTGAAGGAGGGGCAGACCTATTCATTAGATTCCAGTCCGGTGGCCAAGCTCATGCTCGGTCTACTCGGGTCGGTGGCGGAGTTTGAGCGTTCGATTATTCGTGAGCGCCAGGCCGAAGGTATCGCGAAAGCCAAGGCGCGCGGTGTGTATAAGGGGCGGGCGAAAGTCCTCAACGAGGAACAAGTAGTGCAGGCGCGCGAGTGGGTGAGCGAGGGGGTTCCGAAAGCGGAGGTTGCCCGCCGCTTCGGCATTGGGCGCACCACACTGTATAAGTACCTCACCCAATAACCCTAAACGGTCAATGACCACACTTAGATTTTGAATAAATGCAGGATGTAGGGCACTTCTTCACAATCTCAGGGTGTGTGCACACCCGGTTGATACAGTACTAATGGTCCACAAGCACCCCGCCTTGCGTGGGTGTGTGGCTTCCTCGTCGGTGCGCGGTTGGTCCGCGCGTTCACGTGGGCTGTTTCCGTGCGTCTTGTTAGGCGAGGGGACGACCCTACGACGTAAGGGAGGTAGACGATGGGTAGACACTCATTGGATACACCCGGTCGCAAGAAAAAAGACCCCGCCACCACGGGGACAGCAATCCTTAACGTGGTGAGCGGAGTCCTTAACGTTGCGACCGCAACAGTGAAGCTAGTTAACGCCTTGCTTCACTTGGGCCTTTAGGTCCGATAACCTCAGCCGACTGGTACTCGGTTGGGGTTATTTTTATGTCCCAGTCTGACTGCGTGCGCGACAATCAGGCTGTTCGTCTTTAGTGTAGGCAGCGCGCGCAGCAGCTGCAAGAACTACGAGTAATACGCGGCACTATACCTATTGTTATAGGTATTGCTATGGGTTTAATTCCTGCTGGTAGTAGCCGCTTATGGCCGATGCTTATGCCGGTAGAGCAAGGGGAGGAGTACGCCAGCTACCGCACGATTAACCTGCGTCAGGTTGCTTCTGCTGGGCGTAACCCGGTCTCTGTGGAGATGTGGGAGCACCCCTAGCCAGAGCACGGGATTAGCGGCGTGTGGCGGTGGGCTTGCAAGGTAGTCCCCAGCCGGTGGTGTGGGCGGCGTTGAAGGTGACGGCCTGGTCGATGATTTGGCGTGCAATCTTGGCCGCTTCGCGTCCGAAAAGTTTGTTCAGCATCTGTCCGGTGGCGGTCGCGTCGGCGATAGCCGCGTGGGACTGCGGGTTATTCAGCCCAACATGGTCAAGCAGGGAAGCGAGTTTGTAGGAGCGCAGGGACACCATTTGCTTAGCCAGGGCGATGGTATCTACGAATGGGAAGTACACGTCCTCCCCGTCTGGGATGATGCGCTCGGCTTCAGCAAGAATCATCTTGGAATCAAATGGGGCGTTGTGTGCCATGAGCACCAGCCCATCTACACGTGTGGCGAACTCGGTGTAGACCTCTGGGAAGGTGGGGGCGTGGGCGACATCAGCATTGGTGATGCCGTGGATGTGGGAGTTTTTAATCTGCTTGCCGTCAGGATTAATCAACGTGTGCCACTGGTCGACAAGCCGGAAAGATTCATCAAAGCGGGCGACGGCAATTTCAATGATGCGGTCGTAGCGCTTGTTAAACCCCGTGGTCTCTGTGTCAATGACGGCAAAGACTGGCCTGCCCGCCTGCGGGTGGGCAGCGTTGTCTAGAGCGTTGTCTAGGTGGGTGAGAGTCTCGCGGAGTCGGTTGAAAAAGTTCATGCCCACCACACTACGGAGTGTCCCGGACACGCCCTGGTGGGCGTAGAGGGGAGTGGGCGGATGTGTCAGGTCGTCGAAATTGGGGAGAGGTTTATTTTTGGATTGTTTTTCTTTTCTCGTGGGGCAGTGAGAATGCGTGTGTGCCTTGAGTAGTGGAGTGTTTGGTGGCAACCAAATCTATTGATTTGGGCGGCAGCCCAACGAGCCGCAAGGCGAGGCGGGAGCCTAAACCGTAACCCGTAGTGAACGGTTTTGTTGGTTGATCACCCCTGGGTATAGAGATACAGGGATATAGTTATAAGCCACCTGTGAAAATAGATAAACGTGCAGGTTAAACCCTGTGAATAACTGCCTCAATGAGGGTAAATCAGCGCACGCGTGAGGGTAAATCAGCGCACGCGTGAGGGTAAATCAGCGCACGCGTGAGGGTAAATCAGCGCACGCGTATTTTGCGTGAGGGTAAATCAGCGCAGACTGACCTGGGAAAATAGTCCGTGAGGGTAAATCAGCGCACACTTGGTCAGGACAAAATGAAAGCACCCCCCTGGCTTGAACATATGGCGATGAAAACTAGACTTCAAGTAGTTGAACTTTTGGTATGGAGATGCCTATGCGTAAGACCTTAATCAGCCTCACCGGCCCCGCCTTCGTTGCTGCAGTGGCTTACGTCGACCCCGGCAACGTAGCCGCCAACATCAGCGCCGGCTCCCACTACGGCTACCTCCTGGTGTGGGTACTCGTCGTGGCCAACCTCATGGCCATGTTCATCCAGTACCACTCCGCCAAACTGGGCCTAGTCACCCACCGCTCCCTGCCGGAAATCATGGGCGAGCGTCTCTCCCGCCGCGCGCGCCTAGGCATGTGGGCCCAGGCCGAGCTCATCGCCGCGGCCACCGACCTCGCCGAAGTCATCGGCGGCGCCATTGCCCTGCAACTCCTCTTCAACCTCCCCCTGTTCGCGGGCGCGCTCATCATCGGCGCGGTCTCCATCATTCTCCTCATCTTCCAGAAGAAGAACCAGTGGTTCGAGGGGCTTGTCATCGGCCTGCTCCTGGTCATCTGCATCGGCTTCCTTGCCGGCCTCGCCATCGCCCCGCCCGACCCCGCCGACGTGGCCGGCGGCCTCATCCCCCGCCTAGAGGGCAAGGACAGCATCCTGCTGGCCGCCTCCATGTTGGGCGCCACCGTCATGCCGCACGCCATTTACCTACACTCCTCCCTGACCAAGCAGCGCTACCCCGACCTGGAAATCCCCCACGTGCTGGCCGGCACCCGCGCGGACATCGCCGTGGCGCTGTCCATCGCCGGGCTCGTCAACGTGGGCCTGCTGGTCCTGGCGGGCTCGGCCCTCTACGGCGTGGACGGCACAGAGACCATCTCCGGGGCCCACACGGCGATTGCCAGCCACCTCGGCCCGCTGGCCGGCGTTCTCTTCGCCATCGGCCTGCTGGCCAGCGGCCTCGCCTCGACGTCAGTGGGCGCCTACGCCGGCTCCGAAATCATGGACGGCCTGCTTCACATCAAGGTCCCCCTACTAGTCCGCCGCCTGGTCACGCTCATCCCGGCGCTGGTCATCATCGGCTGCGGGGTCGACCCCACTATGGCACTGGTGGTCAGCCAGGCACTTCTTTCCCTGGGCATCCCCTTCGCCATCATCCCGCTTTTCCGCTATGCCGGCTCCCGGGACGTCATGGGTGAGTTCGCCGCGAAACCCTGGTCTATGGCCGTGGGCTGGACGCTTGCCGCGCTGGTCATCGCACTCAATCTCGCCCTCGTGCTCCTGCCGCTGCTCTAGGCCGCCTACAATCAGCAGCCATGATTGAAGTAGCAGCCGTCGTCATCCGCAACCCACAAGGCCACGTGCTTACCGTGCGCAAGAAGTCCTCCACCAAGTACCAACTGCCCGGCGGCAAGCCCGAGGCGGGCGAGGCGCTTGTCGACGCCGCCCTGCGCGAAGTTGCCGAAGAAGTAGGCCTCACCCTCGACGCCGAGAGCCTCAACAAACTCGGCACCTTCGACGCTCCCGCCGCCAACGAACCGGGCGAGGTCGTCGTCGGCACCATCTTCACCTACACCCGCACCGTCACCGCCGACGAACCCCATGCCGCCGCCGAAATCGGCGACACCGCCTGGGTCAACCCAGCAGCCCCTGACCGCGACCTATGCTCGCTGGCGCGCCCAGTTTCATGGTACATTTGCAACAAGTTGCCCAATGGGGTGTCCAGGTGGTCGCCGTGGTGATTGACAGGAGGTGGCGGCGTGCTGACTATCGCGAAGATGGGTGCACATTCCGTGGCCTATTATCAGTCCACGGTTGATGAGAATCGGGGGCCGGATTCGTACTATTCCGAGGACGGAAAGCAACCGGCTTCGGTGTGGCTTCGGGGTGAAAAACTCTCCGAGGTTTCGGCATTTTTGGGCACTGACAACGGTGCGATTGTGTCGGGAAAAACGGTTGAGAATTGGTTCAATAAGGCGGTTGCTCCGAGCGGTGCGGGGCTTGGAAATGCTCCGCGAAAGGATAGTGTTCCAGGCTTCGATCTGACTTTTTGTGCGCCGAAATCTGTCTCCTTGTTGTGGGGTATGGGTGCAGATTCTGACGTGCGTGGCATCGTCGATGAGGCCCACCAGGCGGCAGTATCCCAGGCGCTGGATTACTTGTCGGAGCATGCCGGCTACACGCGAAAGCAAGTAAAAGAGCCGGCCGGAAAACGTCTTGTCGTTGAAAAGTTGGCGGGTATTTCGGGCGTGAAATACGAGCACCGCACTTCACGTGCGGGCGACCCGCACGTGCATTCACACGTGTTGTTGGCGAATAAACAGCTATGCCGAGACGGCAAAGTTCGCACGCTCGATGGGGTGAGTTTGTACCATGAGGCGCGCGCGGCAGGCATGGTGTATCAAGCCACGGTGCGTGAAATCTTGAGCCAGAAACTCGGCGTGGAGTTCGGCGACGTGGTCAATGGATGCGCTGAAATTGTCGGTCTTGATGACCCAGAATTGATTGCGTCGTACTCGACCAGGGCGCGTGAAATCGACCAGTGGCAGGCCGACAATGGGCTTGAAACCCGTGCGGCCTATGAGCGTATCGCGCAGAAAATTACCCGGCGTACCAAGGACACCGACACCCCACTAGAGGAGTTGGAAATCGAGTGGGCGCGTGCTGAACACGGCGCGCAGGTGCGTGAGTTTGTGGCCGGACTTGAGCCGAAAAATGAAGCAGATGCGCGTGAATCTTCCGAGGATTTCTTGCCGAAACCGTCCCAAATTTTGGCGGAAGTTGCCGCAGAACGCTCCACGTTTACCCGCGCTGATGTAGCCGAGAAAGTAGCAGAACTTATCCGCCCCGGTGCCATATCCCCGGAGGATATGACGGTTACGGTTGAGGGGCTGGTTGATGCTGCGTTGGCTGCGCACGGTACATGGTCGGTGACCCCGGAGAAGTCCCGCGAGCTGGATAGTACCCAGCGTGAAGGTTCGCAGAAGTACACCACTGTCGAGGTGGTCGACGAGGTTGAACGTGGCGTTGATATGGCTACCGCGCGCGTGGAGCGCGGGGTTACCGCCGAGTCGATTCAACCGGTTGAGGGTGAGCTTTCGCCTGCGCAGGCTGATGCTATGCGCGCGGTTGTCGGCTCTGACTATTTGGCTTCTGTGGTGGTCGCACCGGCTGGTGCCGGTAAAACGTCTTCACTTAAATCTGCACATCACGCATGGAATATGGCGGGCAAGCATGTTATTGGTCTAGCTCCCACCGGCAAGGCGGCGGATGTGATGGTCGGTGAGAATGTGGCTGATGAATCCATGACGATTGCGCGTGCTTTTGTTGGCACAGACGATCTGATACCGGAGCATACAGCGGTGAAGCTGGGCTGGAACCGGGACACCGTTGTGGTTGTTGATGAAGCCGGTATGGTGTCTAACCCCGATACGATCCGTGTGCTGGAGACTGCCACTGCTGCCGGCGCGCGCGTGGTCTTTGTGGGAGACCCAGAACAATACTCGGCGGTGAAAGCTCGTTCTGGCTTGCTGGCTACCTTGTCTCATGAATTGCCTGATGCCGTTGAGCTACGCGAGGTGTTCCGCCAGCGTGATGCGGGTGAGCGTGAAGCATCGAAGTGGCTGCGCGGTGGCGAGGAAGCAGACGTTTCTCGTGCCGCCGAGTGGTACATGCAGAACAAGCGCCTGCACGCAGGATCGGTTACGGCAATGATGGACGATGCGTTGGCCGGGTGGCGTGATGATACTGCCGCAGGAAAGCAGTCCTTGCTGGTTGCAGCAACCCGCGACCAGGTCACTGCGCTCAATGCTGCGGCGCAGAAGATTCGCGCCGAGCGCGGCGAGATTAACCCTGAGCACCGCCTAGGTCTGTCCGATGGACTGACAGCCGGTGTCGGTGATGTCATCCTGACTCGTCGCAACGATGCGAAGTTGGTGACCAGCAACGGCGATGTTGTCCGCAATGGTCAACGCTGGGTCGTTGATTCCATCGGGAAAGACGGTTCCATTACGGCCCGACGGTGTGATGATGATTTAGCCACTGTGACACTAAACCGCGACTACCTCGATAAACACACCCAGCTGGGCTATGCCGCTACTGGGCATAGTTCCCAAGGCGCGACCGTGGATGTGGCCCGCGTTGTTGCTGGTGTGGGCAACCTAGATAAGTCCAGTGTTTACGTTCCTATGACCCGTGGGCGTGAGGGCAACTTCCTCTATATCGCCGAGACCCAGCCGGGAGATACCGAGACCGGGCATGGCCAGGTGAGCCAGATTATCCGTCGTGAGTCTGACGAATACGCCCGCGACCTGCTGGTGTCCGCAGGAATGCGCGAGCAAGGCGATAAGACACCCCAGGCGCTGTTTGGGCAGGCCAAGCAGGATTGGGAGCTGACCAAACTCGTCAACCAGCCTTCCCAAACGGATACCGATAACCCGTTTTTCGGCACCGACATGGGTGAGTACATGCGCAGCTTTGCCGCTAAACGCGAAGCGCGCTTTGCTGACTTCCATGCTCGCGCCCAGGCCAACAACGCCGATGAGGTGCCAGAACCGGAATCAGGCAACGAGTACAGCGTTACACCGTCCAATGACGCCGTGGAGCGTATCGATGCCGAGATAGAACGGGTAAACACTCAGCTTGAGACGCTGCGTGGTGAGTACGACCAGGCTAACCAGCAGGTTGAACAGCTCGGACAGCAGTATTCCAAGCAAGATGCTGTAGTGCGCGAGTTCGAGGACACGAAGAACTCGAGGGGCTTTTTCGGCAGGCTACGCCACGGCAACAACGACCAGGCCCTCCTAGACGAAGCAATCACCGTGCGCGACAAGGTAGCTGCATCCTATGACCAGGCCGTGGACTATCGCGACAGCTTTACAGATCCGATTCGCCAGCTTAAGACCGAGCTAGACGAACTGCGCTCCCAACGCAGCGACGAGCAGGCGCTACAGAACACCCTGGACGTCCTCGACTCACTCGGTATTAGTACCACCGCAGATGATGAGATGCTCGCCCGGTTCCACCAGCAAGCCGCCACAGATAGCGACTACGACAGCGACCAAGACAACTGGCTCGATGACACCCCGGAGAACGACAGCCCGGAACTGTAGAAAATTTCGCGCGCCCTTGTGGACTCCGGACATATGGTAAACAATGTTTACGAAAGCAAATAACGCTCACGAGAAAAAGAGTAGGACTGCCAAAGACAGTACGTAAACAATGTTTACGACAGGCAAGGGAAGGACTTACGTCAATGGTTCAAGGACCCCACCCCTCCGGGCGCGTGGTATCTGTACGCATGCCAGAGGACATCATCGAGCGCCTAGACACACTGTGTGCTCGCACCGGACGCAGTCGTGGTTTCTACCTCAAGATGGCAGTAACAGCGATGCTGCCCCAATTGGAGGGATACCACTGGGAACACGTCGCTGCGGACTTCGAAGAAAAGAGCATTGAAAACGAGTTTTACCGCATCATGCTTGCTGGACTTTCTGCCGAGTCTGACGATAAAGAAAAATAAAAGTGCTATCTGCCTGCTCTTTTGTCTTTACAGGCACCTGTAAAAATGTATTACTGTAAACCTGTAAAGCAGTATTTACTTAAACCTGTAAAGTGGTAGGGGCAATGATTTATACACCTAGGAGAAGCCATGATCATTACCGCCATTAACGCCAAAGGCGGCGTTGGCAAGACCACCACAACGATGTTTCTTGCCACGGTTTTCGCCCACCGAGGAAAGACCGTGACCGTAACCGACCTAGACCGGCAGGGCTCGGCACTGGAATGGTCTGAACGCGCAGAGGATGGAGGTGATCCTTTACCGTTTGAGGTTGAGCTGTCCATCCCCAAGCGCGTCGATAGGCAAGCAGCGCTCGTCGGAGACGATGAGTTCATGTTCATCGATGTGCCGCCAGGAGACGAGAACGCTATCGAAGCAGCAATCGCAGTCAGCGACTTCATCATTCTTCCGACCCGTTCTGCTGCTGCCGACCTCTCCCGAGTATGGGAGCTGCGCGACGCAGTCAACGGAACACCTCATGCAGTCTTACTGACGTTCGCCAGGAAAGGCACCAGCGCCCTTGACGCGGCACGAGAAGCGCTCGACGCGGAACACATGCCGCACTTTAAAACCGAAATCCCGCTACGCGAAGATATGCACCTAGCGTTTGGATACTGCCCAGGCCCCGACATGCACGGCTACGACCACGTCGCCGACGAACTCATGGAGATGATGAAATGAGCACCAGTAAAGAACGCGCCAGGGCGCAGCAAGGCCCGCGAACCTCAATGAAAAAAGCCACGAAGCTAACTCCAGCAGCCGAGAAGAAAACAGTGCGAAGCGCATTCCACCAACCCACAGGCCGCGACTACGTCAAGAAGATGACGATTGAAATCGACCGCGACCTTCACGCAGAACTTAAAGTCATCGCCGCCCAAAAAGGCGTGACCATCCGCGAGATTGTTAGCACCTACCTCGAAGAATACGTCCACAACAATAAATAAAGGTTTACAGGCATACAGCAATACAGTAATACAGGTTTATGGCACCTGTATTACTGTATTGCTGTATACCTATTGCTCTGGATAATTCGCCACCGTATGGGTAAATCTGCGCACGCTTTTTCTGCGTATCGGTAAATCAGCGCAGAGTGTGTGGTAAATCTGCGCAACCGCTTTCGTTGTATGCGTAAATATGCGCAGCCTGAACTGGGAAAAGTCCCGTGATGGTAAATCTGCGCAGACAGCCCTGTGCAGCTGAAACGCGGTTACGTATAGCTTGCCATATGTCTAGCCATACGTAACCGCAGGTAAAAGGCATATTTTTCGCGTGTCATGGCTAGTAAATAACACCGGTGTCATTTAGAGTCAGGGAAAGACAATGAAAAACGAAGAAAGCCACCGGGCGGCAACCCGATGACTTTCGCTTATCACCCAGCACACACCTGGGAGAAAGCACGGTC
>NZ_JAKMUU010000016.1 GCF_027570035.1 Corynebacterium curieae
CTCAAACCTCCGCATTGCGGACAAGTTGGTGCGCGCCAACTATTTGGCCACGAAAAACGGGGCGCGGAACCTTTCCAAGTTCCGCGCCCCGCGATTGGGCGGCGGGCTTAGCTCTTGATGGAGGTGCCCACGGTGCCGTTCAGGGCCTCGCCGGCGTTCTCCAGCGAGGTGATGATGGCGGTCCGCCCGGCGCCGCCCTCGACGTAGGAGACGCACGCCTCCACCTTGGGCAGCATGGAGCCGGGGGCGAACTGGCCGTCCGCCATGTGCTGCTTGGCCTCGTCGACGGTGATCTCGGTCAGGTCGCGCTGCTCGGGCGTGTTGAAGTTGACTGCCACGTTCGCCACGGCCGTGAGGATGATCAGGTGGCTCGCGCCAACTTGGTCAGCCATGATCGCGGCGGAGCGGTCCTTGTCAATCACGGCGGGCACGCCCTCGAAGCCGCCGCCGTCGCGGCGGACAACGGGGATGCCGCCGCCGCCGGTGGAGATAACCACTGCGCCTGCGTTGACGAGCGAGGTGATGGCCTCGCCTTCGACGATCTCCGTCGGCTGCGGCGATGCCACAACCCAGCGCCAGCCGCGGCCGGAGTCCTCCACGTACGTCTCGCCGGTCTCCTCCATGAGGCGCTTCGCGTCCTCCTCGGAGTAGAAGGAGCCGACGGGTTTGTTCGGGTTGTTGAAGGCCGGGTCATCGGCCTGAACTAGTGTCTGGGTCATCAGCGACGCCACGGGCTTGGCAATGTCCCGCTTGTGGAGCTCGTTTTCCAGCGCCTGCTGCAGGTGGTAGCCGATGTAGCCCTGGCTCATGGCGGAGCACTCGGGGAACGGGATCTCCGGCGTGCCGCCGACCTTCTCGGCCGAATTGTCGGTGGCAACCTTGATCATGCCCACCTGGGGGCCGTTGCCGTGGGTGATGATCACCTCGTGGCCGCCTTCGATGAGGTCGACCAGCGCGGTGGCGGTGCCCTGGATCAGCTCGAGCTGCTCCTGGGGCGAGTTGCCCAAGGCGTTCCCGCCGAGGGCGACAACCAAACGGTGTCCCATGTTGATTCTGATTCTCCTAGCTGAGGGTGGCGTACATGACGGACTTGATGGTGTGCATGCGGTTCTCGGCCTCGTCGAAAACCTTGGACTGCGCGGACTCGAAGACCTCGTCGGAGACCTCCATCTCGGACACGCCGAACTTCTCGGCGATGTCGGCGCCGATGGTGGTCTTCGTATCGTGGAAGGAGGGCAGGCAGTGCATGAAGATGGCGTCGTCGGCGGCCTTGGCCATGACGTCCTTGGTCACGCGGTAGGGCTCGAGGAGCTTGATGCGGGACTCCCAGATGTCGTCGGGCTCGCCCATGGACACCCAGATGTCGGTGTAGATCACGTGCGCGCCGGTGGCGGCCGCGTCCACGTCCTCGGTCAGGGTAACGGAGCCGCCGTTCTCAGCGGCAATCTCCTTGCACTGCTCCACCAGCTCGGCCTTGGGCATCTGCTCCTGCGGGCCGCAGGCGACGAAGTCCAGGCCCAGCTTGGCGCAGACGACCATGAGCGAGTTGGCCACGTTATTCTGGGCGTCGCCCATGAACACGAACTTGAGGCCCTTGAGGCCCTGCGGGAAGTTCTCCTCCACCGTGAGCATGTCCGCGATCATCTGGGTGGGGTGGAACTCCGTGGTCAGGCCGTTCCACACCGGCACGCCGGCGTTGGCGGCCAGGTCCTCGACGATCTCCTGGGCGAAGCCGCGGTACTCGATGCCGTCGTACATCCGGCCGAGCACGCGGGCGGTGTCCTCGATGGATTCCTTCTTGCCCATCTGCGAGGAGCCCGGGTCCAGGTAGGTCACGCCCATGCCCAGGTCCATGCCGGCGACCTCGAAGGCGCAGCGGGTGCGGGTGGAGGTCTTCTCAAAGAGCAGGACGATGTTCTTGCCCTCAAGGTAGCGGTGCGGGGTGCCGGTGAGCTTCAGATTCTTGAACTCTTTGGAGAGCTTGATCAGGTAGCGGATTTCATCGGGGGTGAAGTCGAGTAGCTTGGTGAAGTTGCGGCCGCTGAGGCTGACAGGCATTGGAAACTCCTTTTCGCGTTGGGTAGGGGACAGTGGTAATTCCGTCCACTGTCGATGGTAACGCCGGGGCGGCTGCTTGTTCTATGCCCAACGCGTATGAGAATTATCACTGTTTGCTTATCGACGATCCCCAGCGAACGTCACCTCGCCCCGCAACACCGTCGCGGCGACGCGGGTGCTGAAGGTGTGGCCGCGGTACGGCGTGTTGCTGGACTTGGAGGCGAAGCCGGCCTCGTCCACCGCCCACGTGTCGTCCTCGTTGACCAGGGTCAGGTTGGCCGGCTCGCCCTCGGCGATGGGCCGGCCCTGGTCGGCGAGGCGGGTGATCTCGGCGGGGCGCTCGGACATGACCTTGGCCACCCAGCGCCAGTCGGCGAGGCCGCCCTTGACAAAGATCTCGGCGATGATGGCCAGGGAGGTCTCCAGGCCCAGCATGCCCGGGCGGGCGAGCTCGAACTCGCATGCCTTGTCCTCGGGGGTGTGGGGTGCGTGGTCGGTGGCGACGACGTCCACGGTGCCGTCGAGAAGCGCCCTGCGCAACGCCTCCACATCGGTCTCCTCGCGCAGCGGCGGGTTGACGCGGTAGGTGCCGTCGTAGGTGTCCAGCAGGTCGTCGGAGAGCAGGAGGTGGTGCGGGGTCACCTCGGCGGTGATGTCCGCGCCCTGCTGCTTGCCCCATGCGATCAGCTCGACGGAGCCGGCGGTGGAGGCGTGGCAGAAGTGGACGCGGCCGTGGTAGTCGCGGGCAAGCAGGATGTCGCGGGCCACGATGGACTCCTCGGCGACGCGTGGCCAGCCGCCCAGGCCGAGGCGGCCAGCGTTCTCGCCCTCGTGGGCGCTGGCCCCCTCGGTCAGGCGCGGCTCCTCGCAGTGCTGGGCCAGCAACACGTCGGTACCGCGGGCGTACTCGATGGCGCGGCGCATGACGCGCGGGTTGTCAACGCACTTGCCGTCGTCGGAGAACATGCGCACCTTGGCGTCGGAGCGGGCCATGAGGCCGAACTCGGTGAGCGTCTCGCCCTCTAGGCCCTTGGTAACGGCGCCCACCGGGTGCACGTCGCACAGGCCCACCTGCTGGCCCTTGTGCCAGATGGCCTCGGAGATCACCGGGGAATCGTTCACCGGGGTGGTGTTCGCCATGGCGAACACGGCAGTGAACCCGCCGCGCGCGGCGGCGCGGGAGCCGGTCTCGATGGTCTCGGCGTCTTCGCCGCCGGGATAGCGCAGGTGCACGTGCATGTCCACCAGGCCCGGCAGGAGCACGGCGCCCTTGCCGTCGAGCGTGGAATCCGCCTGGGCGTCCGCGCCCGCGTTGACGGAGGCGATCACGCCGTTTTCCACCAGCACGTTAACAGGCTCGCCCTCGCCGTAGGGGCGGACGTTGGTGATGAGCAGGGAAGTCATGGAAGTCGTCCTTTCGCGGCCCGGTTAGGCCAGATCCTCGTTGGCAAGAAGGGTGTAGAGCACGGCCATGCGGGCGTGCACGCCGGTGGTCACCTGCTGCAGCACGGTGGACTTGTCCTGGTCCGGCACCACGTAGTCCATCTCCATGCCGCGCAGCATCGGGCCGGGGTGCATGACAATCGCGCCGGGCTTCATCGCGGCGGAGCGCTCCTCGTTCATGCCGAAGAGCGCGGAGTACTCGTGGTTGGACGGGAAGAAGCCGCCCAGCATGCGCTCGGCCTGCACGCGCAGCATCATCACCACGTCCGCGTCGGGCAGTTCCGCGTCGAAGTCGGCGGAGGTGCGCACCGGCCAGTTCTCCACGCCCACCGGCAACAGGGTCGGCGGCGCCACGAGCACCACCTCCGCGCCGAGGGTGGACAACAGGTCCACGTTGGAGCGCACCACGCGCGAGTGCAGGCAGTCGCCGCAGATGACAACCTTCTTGCCGGCCACGTCCCCGATGCGCGAGCGCATGGTCACCGCGTCCAGCAGGGCCTGGGTGGGGTGCTGGTGGCGGCCGTCGCCGGCGTTGATCACGCTCGGGCCCTTGCCGCCCGGGGCGACAACCTCGGCCAGGTGCTGGGGCGCGCCGGAGAGCGGGTGGCGGATGATGATCGCGTCGGCGCCCAGCGCCTTCAGCGTCAGGCCCGTGTCCCGCAGGGACTCGCCCTTCTTTACCGAGGAGGTGGAGGCGGCGATGTTCATCATGTTGGCCGACAGTGCCTTGCCCGCGGCCTCGAAGGAGGAGCGGGTGCGCGTGGAGTTCTCGTAGAAGAGGTTGAACACCATGCGGCCGCGCAGCGTGGGCAGCTGGGGCACAGAGCGGCCCTCGAGCGACTCGCGGAAGCGGTCGGCGGTGTCCATCAGGGCGACGATCTCGTCCTTGGACAGGTCAGAAATGCTCAGGAGGTGCTTCACGCTTCTTACGCTTCCTTTCGAGTGAGGATGACCGAGTCGCTGCCGTCAATCTCTTCCAGCAGCACAGCGACCTTTTCTTCGGTGGAGGTGGGCAGGTTCTTGCCCACGTAGTCCGCCCGAATTGGCAGCTCGCGGTGGCCGCGGTCCATCAGGACCGCCAGCTGGATGCGCGCGGGGCGGCCCAGGTCGCGCAGGCTGTCGAGCGCGGCGCGGATGGTGCGGCCGGAGTACAGCACGTCGTCCACCAGCACAACGGTGGCGCCGTCGATCCCCTCGTCGGGGATGGAGGTGGGCTGCAGCGCGCGGTGCGGGCGTCCGCGCAGGTCATCACGGTAAAGCGTGGTGTCAAGAGAGCCGGAGGGGATCGTCTTTCCCCCGTACTGCTCGATCTTGGTGGCGAGGCGCTTCGCCAAGGGAACGCCGCCGGAGGGGATTCCCAGGAGGACAACGCGGTCAGCGTCCGCGGTCTTTTCAATGATCTGGTGCGAAATGCGGTCGAGCGTGCGGTTGATATCCGCAGCGTCCATGAGTTCTCTCATTATTCTGCTCCTTCTCCGCGTCAGTGCGCGGTCCTTAAAGGATCTGTTGTGGCACCCTTTCGGGCTAGGGGAGACGGTAGCACAATGAACTGGCCCCCGAAAGTTGGACTGGTTTAACTCTAGGTGGTTAGGACTTCAAGGGTCTGATTTCGATATTGCATCGGGGTCAGGCCCTTGAGTCGTTGTTGGATGCGTTCGGTGTTGTACCACTGGATGTAGTCGTCGATCGCCTGGTTGAACTCTGCGACGGTGTCGAAGACTTCTCCGTGGTACATCTCGGTTTTCAAGTGGCCGAAGAAGTTCTCCATGACCGCGTTGTCGTAGCAGTTAGCTTTACGCGACATCGACTGAACACCGCCGTTGTCATGAATGAGGTTGCACCAGGACGAATGCTGGTACTGGAAACCTTGATCGGTGTGCATCATCCACCCAGTCTCAGGCGCACACATTTTAATCGTCTGAGTTAAAGCATCGGCGGTAAAGGCTGTCGACGGTGATGTAGCCACGGTGTGGGCAACGATTGAACGGTCGAACAGATCCATCACCGGTGACAGGTAGACTTTGCGGCCTGCGATCCTGAGCTCGGTGACGTCGCTGACAAAGACGGTGTTTGGCTTATCTGGGGTGAACTTGCGGTCAAGTGTGTTCTCGGCAATGTGGCTGATCGTCCCGTTGTAGGAAACATATGGCCTGCGCTGGCGGACCTTGGCTCGAAGCCCCAACTCGCACATGAGTTTGTAGACGAGCTTGTGGTTGACCACCCACCCCTGGTTGCGCAGGTCAAGTAGCACTCGCCTGTAGCCGTAGCGATGCTTGCTACGTTCGAAGCTTTCCCGGATCGCGTCTTTGAGCGCAGCGTGCTTGTCCGGCTCGCTGAGTCGTTTCTGGTGGTAGAAGAACGTCGATCTCGGCATGCCTGCCGCATCCAAAAGGTATTGCAGACGATGCTGTGACTTGAGGATGACAATCGCCTGGACTTTCAGGCGCGTCCCTGATTCCTCAAGTCCCGCAATTTTTTTAAGTAAGCGTTTTCCGCTTCCAACCGTGCGATCTGGCGACGCAGCTTGTCCTCCTCCGTGAGCAGCTTCGGCGCGGCCGAACCTTTAGGCCTGCCTTTCGGCTTCGGTTTTAACGCGTCATCGCCACCTTTACGCCATTTCCACGACCACTGGCTGACTAGCTGCTCTGATGACAGGCCAAATTCACGCGCGAGATCCATCGCTGTCTCACCAGCAAGGTGGCGTTGGACAACTTCCTTCTTGATTTCGAACGAATACTGCTGCTTAGTCGGTTTCTCCACGAGACATAGCCTGCCATGCAGCGTAAACCGCCGATAGAGCATACGGACGGCGTATTTGGAGACATCAAGAGCAGTGGCAGCAGCCTTAAAGCCCATGCCTTGCTCAAAAAGTTCAACCAACTGCTCGCGCTGATGCTCACTCAGCGAACTTCGAGCTCTCAATGAAAACTACTCCCCACTAGTCGGTAACTGATTTTCTCAGTCCAACTAATGGGGAGCAGTTCACCCTCGACCGCCCCTCGATCCTCGTCGCCGCGGACCTCGCCCCCGCGGAAACCGCCACCCTGGACCCGGCCCGGGTCCTCGGCATCGTCACCGAGGCCGGCGGCGCGACCTCCCACACCGCGATCCTCGCCGCCCAGCCGGGCATCCCTGCCGTGGTGCAGGCCAAAGGTATCCTCGGGGTCGCACCCGGGAGCTTTGTAGCTATCGACGGCACCTCAGGCGACGTCATCATCACCCCCAGCGACACTGACACCGCCGCCCTGGCCGAGCGGTCGCGCCGCCGCGCGGCTGCTTTGGCGGGCTCCACGGGCTCGGCGGAGCACAACCACAGGGTGACGCTGCTGGCCAACATCGGCACCGTCGCAGACGCCGCCGCAGCGTCCGGCCTGGACCTGGAGGGCTGCGGCCTGCTCCGCACCGAGTTCCTCTTCGTGGACCGGGAGAGCGCGCCGACCGTGACGGAGCAGGCGGAGATGTATGCGGGCGTGCTCAGGCGTTCGGGCGCCGCCGCGTGGTGGTGCGCACCCTGGACGCCGGCGCCGACAAGCCGCTGCGCTTCGCCGGCCTCGGCGCGGAGCCCAACCCCGCCCTTGGCCGCCGTGGGCTGCGCCTCTCCATGGCGCGCGAGGCGGTCGACGGCTGCGACCTGTGGGTCATGGCCCCTATGGTGGCCACGCAGGAGGAGGCCGAGTGGTTTGTGCGCCGCGCCCGCTCCTTCGGCCTGCCCCAGGTCGGCGTGATGGTGGAGAACCCGGCCGCTGCCTTGACCACCGAACAGCTCCTGGGTGCGGCGGACTTCGCCTCCATCGGCACGAACGACCTGTCCCAGTACACGATGGCCGCCGACCGCATGCAGGGCGAGCTCGCCCCGCTGCTGTCCGTGTGGCAACCCGCCGTGCTCGCTATGATCCGCGCCGCCGCCGAGGGTGGCCGGGCCGCCGGCAAGCCAGTCGGGGTGTGCGGGGAGGCGGGCGGGGACCCGCTTGCAGCTCTGGTGTTGGTGGGGCTCGGGGTGGCGTCGCTAAGCATGGCCCCCTCCAAAATCGGGCCGGTGCGGGCCGCGCTCCGCGGGCACGACCTGGATACGTGCCGCGAGATGGCGCGCCGGGCCCTCGCCGCGCCCACGGCGGCGCAGGCCCGCGACGCAGCGCACGACCTGCTCTGATATCCGAGGGCAATTGCTGTAAGAATAATCACCCTCTCGCGGTGCCTGTGGCGCATGGTGGCGGGTTTACACTTATTCCTGTACCGACCACTCGCCTGGGACATTCGCCCCGGGCACCTAGCCAGGGAAGGACTAACACCGTGACCACGGCAGCTCCCCAGCAACAGGCCCCTGAGAAGAAGAAATTCGAGTTCCCGTCGGCCTTCACCATTCTCTTTTTCCTCACCGTCATCGCGGTGCTCTGTACCTGGTGGGTGTCAGCCGGCTCCTACTCCAAGGTGGAGTACAACGAGGGCGCCAGCGACCTCGTCGTCACCGCGCCGAGCGGCGAAACCAGCGACATGCCCGCCACCCAGGAAACCCTGGACCAGCTGGGCGTGCCGATCAACATCGACAGCTTCACCGGCGGGGACATCACCAAACCCGTCTCCATCCCCGGCACCTACGAGCACGTTGACCCGCACCACGCCGGCTTTATGGACATCCCGCTCAGCATGGTGCACGGCACCATCGAGGGCGTGGACATCATCGTGTTCATCCTGGTGCTCGGCGGCCTCATCGGCGTAGTGCGCGCAACCGGGGCGTTCGAATCCGGCTTGTTCGCGCTGACCAAGAAGACGAAGGGCCGCGAGTTCATTCTCGTCGCCGCGGTGTCGATCCTCATGGTGATGGGCGGCTCCTTCTGCGGCCTCGAGGAGGAGGCGGTGGCGTTTTACCCCATCCTCGCCCCCATCTTCATCTCGCTCGGCTTCGACGCGATCGTTGTGGTTGGCTCGGTGTTCCTCGCCGGCTCCATCGGCTCGGCATTCTCCACCATCAACCCGTTCTCGGTCATCATCGCCTCCAACTCCGCGGGCATTAAGTTCACCGAGGGTATCGGCTGGCGTGCCGCCGGCGCGGTGGTGGGCGCGATCGTGGTGATTACCTACCTGTACTGGTACGCCAAGAAGATTAAGAAGGACCCCTCGGCCTCCATCGCCTACGAGGACCGCGAGAAGTTCAACGC
Organism: Corynebacterium curieae; assembly: GCF_027570035.1. GTDB lineage: Bacteria > Actinomycetota > Actinomycetes > Mycobacteriales > Mycobacteriaceae > Corynebacterium > Corynebacterium curieae. The sequence continues at coordinate 8,658 of NZ_JAKMUU010000016.1, forward strand.
GCAGTGGCAGCTCGACACCGCGGAGGAGGACATCCGGTCGTTCGACCTGAAGCAGAAGGTCATCCTGATCCTCTTCGCCGCGGCCTTCCCCATCATGGTGTGGGGCGTGATGAGCCAGGGCTGGTGGTTCCCCACCATGGCAGCGTCCTTCCTCATCATCACGATCATCATCATGATCCTGTCGCTGTTTGGCAAGCACAAGCTCAGCGAGGGCGAGGTAGTTGAGGCCTTCTCGCAGGGCGCTTCCGAGATGGTGGGCGTGGCCCTGATCATCGGCCTCGCCCGCGGCATCAACTTGGTCCTCAACGAGGGCATGATCTCCGACACCATGCTCGACGCCGCCACCCGCCTCGTCTCCGGCATGCACGGCCCCGTGTTCATCCTGATGCTGATGGTGGTGTTCTTCTTCCTCGGCTTCGTGGTGCCCTCGTCCTCCGGCCTCGCCGTGCTGGCGATGCCGATCATAGCCCCGCTCGCGGACTCCGTGGGCATCCCCCGCTTCATCGCCGTGTCCGCCTACAACTGGGGCCAGTACGCGATGCTCTTCATCGCCCCGACCGGCCTGGTTATGGCCACGCTGCAGATGCTGCATATCAAGTACTCCCACTGGTTGAAGTTCGTCTGGCCGATGGTGGTGTTCATGTTCGTCTTCGGCGGCGCGATGCTTGTCGCGCAGGTGCTCATCTACAGCTAGGGCCGGCGCCCTCCCCCCGCCCTCGGCGGGGCAAGGAGTGGTTCACAGAGACGTACCGGCTACCGTCGCCGTAGATGAAGTGGAGGTGCGACGCCTCCCGAACGATGCGCAGGTAGCCGTCCGTCACCAGTGAATGGCACGCGGAACACAGGGGCAGCAGATTCTCCAGATCTGTGTGGCCCCGTTTTCCCATTCCTTAACGTGGTGGACCTCGATGAAGCGCGTGTGCGTGCACCCCGGCGCTCGGCACGCCGATGTTGTTGGGCAAGTAGGCGTGGCCAGGGTGGTTTTCGGGGTGGTGCGGGCGATGTGAACGATGCCCGTCAGCGCCTGCACCAGCTTCCGGCCGATCGGCAGACCGTACCCGGATACCGTCTGCCACGGAGCGCACGCCGCCTCCGCCGCCCAGTAGCTCGTCGACGCCGTTGTACGCGATCTCCCCGATCTTTAACGCCGCCGGTAGTACCCGGGTTGCTTCTCGACGTCCTCCCCGCCGGTCTCGCCGTACGCGGTCAGCGCAATCTCGAGCTCGTGGTAGCCCAGCTCCCGCTCGTTGGCATTATAAAAATGCTTCCCACAGGCTTTCTATCAGCGGAAACGGCGCCTATAACGTGCGTGTTTTTTGCCC
>NZ_JAKMUU010000017.1 GCF_027570035.1 Corynebacterium curieae
ATGATGTTTGAGAACTCAATAGTGTGCCAATGTACTTTTTTATTTTTGTGTGCATGGTTGTGTGTTGATTGGTTTGTCTGCCAGTGAGCCGTTTGGTGGTTTGTTGGTTGGTGTGTGCCGGTTGGGTATGTGAAACGCGTACTCATTTGAATGCTGTTTGGTGTTTCGGCTGCATTGAGATGGATTGGTTGGCATGTGATTGTGTTCAATCTTTTTGGTTTCCTCTTTTTGACCCCGTCGGGTTGAGGGAACTGCTTTATTTTTCTTTGTAGTAATTTTTTTGGACGCCAGCATGGGCTGCATTTTGTGTGGTTTGTGGTGGTTTGTTCTTTTGTTGGGTTTCGGGCTTTTCACGGCCTGTTTCGGATTTTTGTTCTGAAATTTTTTTGTGGAGAGTTTGATCCTGGCTCAGGACGAACGCTGGCGGCGTGCTTAACACATGCAAGTCGAACGGAAAGGCCCTGCTTGCAGGGTACTCGAGTGGCGAACGGGTGAGTAACACGTGGGTGATCTGCCCTGCACTTCGGGATAAGCCTGGGAAACTGGGTCTAATACCGGATAGGAGCCATTTTTAGTGTGATGGTTGGAAAGTTTTTTCGGTGTAGGATGAGCTCGCGGCCTATCAGCTTGTTGGTGGGGTAATGGCCTACCAAGGCGGCGACGGGTAGCCGGCCTGAGAGGGTGGACGGCCACATTGGGACTGAGATACGGCCCAGACTCCTACGGGAGGCAGCAGTGGGGAATATTGCACAATGGGCGCAAGCCTGATGCAGCGACGCCGCGTGGGGGATGACGGCCTTCGGGTTGTAAACTCCTTTCGCTAGGGACGAAGCTTTTTGTGACGGTACCTAGATAAGAAGCACCGGCTAACTACGTGCCAGCAGCCGCGGTAATACGTAGGGTGCGAGCGTTGTCCGGAATTACTGGGCGTAAAGGGCTCGTAGGTGGTTTGTCGCGTCGTCTGTGAAATTCCGGGGCTTAACTCCGGGCGTGCAGGCGATACGGGCATAACTTGAGTACTGTAGGGGTAACTGGAATTCCTGGTGTAGCGGTGAAATGCGCAGATATCAGGAGGAACACCGATGGCGAAGGCAGGTTACTGGGCAGTTACTGACGCTGAGGAGCGAAAGCATGGGTAGCGAACAGGATTAGATACCCTGGTAGTCCATGCCGTAAACGGTGGGCGCTAGGTGTGAGGGTCTTTTCACGACTTTCGTGCCGTAGCTAACGCATTAAGCGCCCCGCCTGGGGAGTACGGCCGCAAGGCTAAAACTCAAAGGAATTGACGGGGGCCCGCACAAGCGGCGGAGCATGTGGATTAATTCGATGCAACGCGAAGAACCTTACCTGGGCTTGACATACACTGGATCGCTGCAGAGATGTAGTTTCCCTTTGTGGCTGGTGTACAGGTGGTGCATGGTTGTCGTCAGCTCGTGTCGTGAGATGTTGGGTTAAGTCCCGCAACGAGCGCAACCCTTGTCTTATGTTGCCAGCATTTGGTTGGGGACTCATGAGAGACTGCCGGGGTCAACTCGGAGGAAGGTGGGGATGACGTCAAATCATCATGCCCCTTATGTCCAGGGCTTCACACATGCTACAATGGTCGGTACAACGCGCAGCGACACTGTGAGGTGGAGCGAATCGCTGAAAGCCGGCCTTAGTTCGGATTGGGGTCTGCAACTCGACCCCATGAAGTCGGAGTCGCTAGTAATCGCAGATCAGCAATGCTGCGGTGAATACGTTCCCGGGCCTTGTACACACCGCCCGTCACGTCATGAAAGTTGGTAACACCCGAAGCCGGTGGCCCAAACTTGTTAGGGAGCCGTCGAAGGTGGGATCGGCGATTGGGACGAAGTCGTAACAAGGTACCCGTACCGGAAGGTGCGGGTGGATCACCTCCTTTCTAAGGAGCTTTTATTTATTGGGGTGCAGTTGCATCCTGTGGTTGGTTGAGTATGCGAGTGTCATGCTGCCAACTGTTGTTTATGTAAAATCCGGGTGGAACATACACCTGTAAGGCAAGACCAAGTGTTTGAATGGCGCTTTGTGATACACGTGTGCCGTGCACAGTTTTTAAAAGTAATTGTTGTTTGTATGTTGGTGCATTGTTGGGTGTCTGGGGCATTATTCCCCTTTTTTTGTGCCTGACCATTTTATCTGCTGACACTGTTGTGTTGGTGGGGTGTGGTTGGGGTGTTGTGTGAGAACTGTATAGTGGACGCGAGCATTAAACACATAGTGGACAGGCCGTGTGGTTTGTTTGTGTGTGTTTGTGTGATTTCTTTTTTCTTTAGTCAATTTTTTGTCAAGTTCACTTGTGTGGCCGCTGCATGGTTTTGTGTGGTGGTTTGTGTGTTCGTTATTAAGGGCGCATGGTGGATGCCTTGGCATGCTGAGCCGATGAAGGACGTGAAAGGCTGCGTTAAGCCTCGGGGAGTTGTCAATTAAGCGTTGATCCGAGGATGTCCGAATGGGGAAACCTGGCCCTGGTTATGTGGGGTTACCCTTCAGTGAATTCATAGCTGTTGTGGGGGTTGACGCGGGGAAGTGAAACATCTCAGTACCCGTAGGAGGAGAAAATAATAATGATTCTGCTAGTAGTGGCGAACGAACGTGGATGAGGCTAAACCGTGTGCATGTGATACCTGGTAGGGGTTGTGTGTGCGGTGTTGTGGGCCCCAATGGGCGGTGACTACCATCATCGTGCTTGTGTGTTGTTGTTAGGTGAAGTGGTTTGGAATGGCCTGCCGGAGAAGGTGAGAGTCCTGTAGTTGAAGACAATGGCATATGGGTTGTTGGGTTGCCCGAGTAGCAGCGGGCTCGTGGAATCTGCTGTGAATCTGCCGGGACCACCCGGTAAGCCTAAATACTCAGTGTGACCGATAGTGTATTGAGTACCGTGAGGGAATGGTGAAAAGTACCCCGGGAGGGGAGTGAAATAGTTCCTGAAACCATGTGCTTACAATCCGTCAGAGCACCGTTTGTGTGTGATGGCGTGCCTTTTGAAGAATGAGCCTGCGAGTCAGCGGCATGTCGCGAGGTTAACCCGTGTGGGGTAGCCGTAGGGAAACCGAATCCTAATGGGGTGGTAAGTGGCATGTCCTGGACCCGAAGCGGGGTGATCTACCCATGGCCAGTGTGAAGCAGCTGTAAGAGGTTGTGGAGGCGCGAACCCACGTAGGTTGAAAACTGCGGGGATGAGCTGTGGGTAGGGGTGAAAGGCCAATCAAACTCCGTGATAGCTGGTTCTCCCCGAAATGCATTTAGGTGCAGCGTCGTATTATAGCTTGGTGGAGGTAGAGCGACTGGTTGGTTGAGCGGGACTACAATCTTAGCAATGTCAGCCAAACTCCGAATGCCACTAATTGTGTTGTACGGCAGTGAGACTGTGGGGGATAAGCTTCATAGTCGAGAGGGAAACAGCCCAGATCGCCGGTTAAGGCCCCTAAGGGTGTACTAAGTGGAAAAGGATGTGGGATCGCGAAGACAGCCAGGAGGTTGGCTTAGAAGCAGCCATCCTTGAAAGAGTGCGTAATAGCTCACTGGTCGAGTGGTTCTGCGCCGACAATTCAGTGGGGCTCAAGTACACCGCCGAAGCCGCGGCAAACAATTTTTTGTTTGGGTAGGGGAGCGTCGTGCATAGGTTGAAGCGTTACCGTAAGGAGGCGTGGACTGTGTGCGAGTGAGAATGCAGGCATGAGTAACGAATTGATAGGTGAGAATCCTATCCGCCGGATGACTAAGGGTTCCTGGGTCAAGTTCGTCTTCCCAGGGTGAGTCGGGACCTAAGGCGAGGCCGACAGGCGTAGTCGATGGATAACCAGTTGATATTCTGGTACCCGTACATGCGCGCCCATGATAAAGCACTGATACTAACCACCGCGGATGCACTGCTAAGGCTCTTTGAGTGTTGGTGGTGTTGATGTCGTGGGGCCTGATGTGTGGTTCAAGTGATGGGGTGACGCAGTGAGGTAGCCACGCCACTTAGTGGATTGGTGGTGTAAGCGTGTATGCCGTGTGGTAGGTAAATCCGCTACACATAGGGTTGAGACGTGATGCGTAGACCCCATGGGGGTTGATGGTGGTGATCCTGTACTGTCGAGAAAAGCCTCTAGCGATGTGTGTGTATGGCCCGTACCCTAAACCGACACAGGTAGTCAGGTTGAAAATACTAAGGCGTTCGGGTGAACTGTGGTTAAGGAATTCGGCAAAATGCCCCCGTAACTTCGGGAGAAGGGGGGCCTCACGACGTGAGCACTCTTTGCGGTGTTAAGCGTTGTGGGGTCGCAGAGAATAGAGGGAAGCGACTGTTTATCAAAAACACAGGTCCATGCGAAGACGTGAAGTTGATGTATATGGACTGACGCCTGCCCGGTGCTGGAAGGTTAAGAGGACCGGTTAGTCAATATTTGTTGGCGAAGCTGAGAATTTAAGCCCCAGTAAACGGCGGTGGTAACTATAACCATCCTAAGGTAGCGAAATTCCTTGTCGGGTAAGTTCCGACCTGCACGAATGGCGTAACGACTTCTCTGCTGTCTCAACCACAGACCCGGTGAAATTGCACTACGAGTAAAGATGCTCGTTACGCGCGGCAGGACGAAAAGACCCCGGGACCTTCACTATAGCTTGGTATTGGTGTTTGGTTCGGTTTGTGTAGGATAGGTGGGAGACTTGGAAGTCATCACGCTAGTGGTGGTGGAGTCGTTGTTGAAATACCACTCTGATCGGATTGAGCATCTAACCTTGGCCCATGATCTGGGTTGGGGACAGTGCCTGGTGGGTAGTTTAACTGGGGCGGTTGCCTCCCAAAATGTAACGGAGGCGCCCAAAGGTTCCCTCAGCCTGGTTGGCAATCAGGTGGTGAGTGTAAGTGCACAAGGGAGCTTGACTGTGAGACAGACATGTCGAGCAGGGACGAAAGTCGGGACTAGTGATCCGGCACCTACTTGTGGATGTGGTGTCGCTCAACGGATAAAAGGTACCCCGGGGATAACAGGCTGATCTTCCCCAAGAGTCCATATCGACGGGATGGTTTGGCACCTCGATGTCGGCTCGTCGCATCCTGGGGCTGGAGTAGGTCCCAAGGGTTGGGCTGTTCGCCCATTAAAGCGGCACGCGAGCTGGGTTCAGAACGTCGTGAGACAGTTCGGTCTCTATCCGCCGCGCGCGTTGAAACTTGAAGAAAGCTGTCCCTAGTACGAGAGGACCGGGACGGACGTACCTCTAGTGTGCCAGTTATCCCGCCAGGGGTATCGCTGGTTGGCTACGTACGGAAGGGATAACCGCTGAAAGCATCTAAGCGGGAAGCCTGTTTTAAGATGAGGTTTCTCTAAGGTCCCCTAAAGACGATAGGGTAGATAGGCCAGACCTGGACGCACCGTAAGGTGTGAAGGCTACTGGTACTAATAGACCACAACAAACACCAACACACTACGTGTGCTGGCAAAAGACAAGAACAAAGAAATGTAAACAGTCACCGTCGTGACCGCGTCCACTATGCAGTATCTGACACAACACCCAAGCAAAAAGGGAATGTACTAATGCTTCGCATGTTTGTCGGTGGTCAATAGCTGCAGGGAAACGCCCGGTCCCATTCCGAACCCGGAAGCTAAGCCTGCACACGCTGATGGTACTGCAACCGGGAGGTTGTGGGAGAGTAAGTCACCGCCGACACCAAACAACAAA
>NZ_JAKMUU010000018.1 GCF_027570035.1 Corynebacterium curieae
GCCACACACCACACACACTGGAACCACACCTGGGCCCAATACCTCACACACCAACAACAAAGAACAAAAAGTAATGAAGGGAAAAGATAGAACCCCAAGCCCAGCGGTTTGGTCGCGCAGGCATAGCTGCATGTTCAGTGCTTAACTCGGTTCCTTTTCGAGGGCTACCGAGCTATAAAGCATGCCCTAAACCGAGTATCCGAGTGCATTGCGCATTCGCGCGGTCCTTGGCAGGAGATGGGGCTCTATTCAGGCTAATGGCTGAGATCGCATGTAAGCGGAGCATCGGCTATTTCTCATGAGCACGTGGTAGTGAACCAAAAGCCTTATGGTGCTTTAGAGTACGAGGAGGTCGAACTTCGTGGCCTTCACGTCGGAAAGGCGCTTGCGGGCGCGCTCGAGGCGCTGCCATTCCTCCTGGGGGATGGACTTGCGGGCAATAGTGACAGTCTCCGCGTCGGGGGTGCCCCAAGCGATGGGCATAGGGGTGATTTGCTGCCAGTGGTTATTGTCCGCGCGGCCGGAAACCGCGGCGACGGGAACCTTGGTGCCTACGGTTCTCTGGGTACCGGGAATGGCGGTCACGGTGCGCAGGCACGCAGCCCAGCGGGGAGACAGGGAAGGATCCACGTTGGTGTTGACCAGGGCGAGCAGGACCATGTCGCGTTCGTTGACCTCAGCGATGACAGCCGGAGCAAGAGGATAGGAGTCATAGAGTTGCTGGGCGGTGCCAACTTTACGTGCGGCGGCGAAGCCGACGATAGCCACCATGATTCCGAAAAGGATCATGCCGAGACCGATGGTAATGCCCCAGGAAAATCCCCACCAGATGGCCGCGCCGCCGATGATGAGCAGGATGCCCAGCACGAGGCCGGAGATGCGAAGGCGGTTGGAATCGCGCAAGAGCTCGTTATTGGCCTTGGCAAAGGACTCGTCTACGTCGAACTTGAAGATTTTCATTGTTCTAAGTCTAGTGCGTCGATAAGCCGGTAGGCATATCCCTGTTCGGCGAGGAAGCGTTGGCGGTGCACGGCGTAGTCCGCGTCGAGGCTATCGCGGGTGACCAGCGAATAGAAGAGGGCTTCTTCTTCCTTGGGGCGCAGCAGCCGGCCGAGGCGTTGGGCCTCTTCTTGGCGGGAGCCGAAGGTGCCGGAGACCTGGATAGCTAGGGCGGCCTCGGGAAGGTCGATGGAGAAATTGGCAACCTTGGAAACAACAAGTACAGGGAGTGAGCCATCCCGGAACTGTTGGAAGAGGCGCTCGCGCTTGGCGGTGGAGGTGGAGCCGTCGATAACGGGTGCGTCGAGATGCGTGCCAAGCTCCTTGAGCTGGTCGACGTAGCCGCCGATGATAAGGGCCTGCTGTGGGTGGCGGGCGAGGATCGTGTCCACTGCCCGCAGTTTGGCGGCTGCTTGAGCTGCGATGCGGTAACGATCGCGGGGCTGGGCAGTGGCGTATAGCATGCGTTCCTCGGCGTCCATATCCACACGGACCTCGATGCATTCGGCGGTGGCAATATAACCGGCCATCTCGAGCTCTTTCCAAGGGGCGTCATAACGCTTGGGGCCGATAAGGGAGAAAACGTCGCCCTCGCGGCCGTCCTCGCGCACGAGAGTAGCGGTAAGCCCTAGTCGACGCCGCGATTGGAGGTCCGACGTCATCCGGAACACCGGCGCAGGCAGTAGGTGGACCTCGTCGTAGATGATAAGGCCCCAGTCGCGGGAATCGAAAAGCTCAAGGGCTCGGTATTCGCCCTTCGTTTTGCGTGTGACCACCTGGTAGGTAGCGATGGTTATTGGCTTGATCTCCTTCTTTTCGCCGGAGTATTCGCCGATTTCGTTTTCAGTCAGGGTCGTGCGGCGCAGGAGTTCGTCGCGCCACTGTCGGCCGGCGACGGTATTGGTTACCAGGATGAGCGTGGTGGATTCCGCTTTGGCCATCGCAGCCGCGCCGACGATGGTCTTGCCGGCGCCGCACGGCAGCACGACGACGCCAGAGCCACCGGACCAGAAGGCCTCGGTGGCGTACTGCTGGTAGTCACGCAGCTGCCAGCCGTCGTGATTAAGGGCGATGGGGTGGGACTCGCCATCGACGTAACCGGCAAGGTCTTCTGCCGGCCAGCCGGCCTTGAGGAGGGCTTGTTTAAGGCGGCCGCGCTCGGAGGGCGGGACGGCGATGGTGTTCTCGTCGATGCGGGTGCCGAGGAGTTTTCCGGTAGCGCCGCGGGAGAGTTCTTCCAGGATGGGTGGCTCATCGGACTCGAGGATGAGGCCGTGGGCTGGATGGGCGTGGAGGCGGACGCGACCGTAACGGGACATGGTTTCGGCGACGTCGATAAGCAGGGCTTGGGGGACCGGAAACCGGGAGTAGGTTTCTAGGACGTCGACGACCTGCTCAGCGTCGTGTCCGGCCGCGCGGGCATTCCACAGCGCAAGTGGGGTGATGCGGTAGGTGTGCACGTGCTCGGGAGCGCGCTCCAGCTCCGCAAAAGGAGCGAGCGCCGCGCGGGCCTCGGCGGCCTGGGCGTGATCCACCTCGAGCAGGACGGTCTTATCCGACTGCACAATCAATGGTCCATTCATGGCTCCAGCGTAACGGAGGTGATTCGGTGCAAGGGAAACCGGATGGTAGAGCCATCGGCCGCGCGGGCGTCGATTTGCCCGCCCGCCACGGTTAGCGGGGTGACGGTGCGGTGCTTTTCATTGCCGTTCTTATCCGCATAGCCAATGGTAATAGGCCGGGCAGAGCGTGCGGCGGCGTGGACTATGTCCAGGCTGGGAGTAGTAGGGGCGGTGTCATCGCGCAGGTTGCGCAGGGCCTTCGCAATATCCGGGGAAGCGGTAGTTCGGCGGGCGGTCGGGGTCGGCAGGGTAGCTGGTTCGGGTGCGACGATAAGGCTGGCGCCGTTTTCGTCCTCTGCGGCAGGGGAAAGTCCGTGCTCGCGCAGGCGCTCCAGCAGGTCGTGCACGGGTAATTGAGAAACCGCGACGGTGGGCGCGAGCAGGCGCAAAGGCGCAGCCTTGAGCGCAATCTGGAGGAGAGCCGGATCCTCGCTGCGCAGGTAGGACAGCGCCGGCCCAGAGCGCAGGGTGCCATGGCGCTTGGCGACGTCCCCGATATGGAACTCCAGCGTCTGCGGTACTTCCCCGTGGCCGGCGAAGAAAGCGTGTATTTCCTCTCCCGTCATGCCACGATCAAGGCCGCGGCGCAGGGAAGCATCCGAAATGCGGTAGACGCTGGCTAGGCCGGGGGATTCGAGATCGGCTACGGATTCGAGCCTTTGGTGGGTTACTGGATCGAGCGGGCCGGGAACCAAGACGGTCATATCAGCCTGGATGAGGAAATAGTTGACGGTGTCCGGGGTGAGCCGGGCGGCTGCCTCGGGGCCTTCGATGAGCACGCTAGTGGGGCGCTCCAAGGCGATTGCGCCGATCCACTCGGCTTCTGCGCGGAGATCGGCGATGGTTTCATCCGAGGTATGCGTGGCGAAGAGTGGGAAGTGGAAGCGCAGAGCCTCCTCGAAGGTGGGTTTCGCCCCGCGCAGGTAGACCTCCAAGACCTTATCCCGGAATCCCGGCAGCCGGTCATTGGTGTGCGCCAGCGTGCGCCCCTCCTTAGTCCATGTGGAGGTAGTCCACGCCTCGAGCAGGACCTGCCACTTTTCCGCGAGGCTCGCATCGAGCCAGCCCTGAGAAAGCTCCGTGGGGGCGAGGAAATTGCCCTCCAGGTTTTTCGGTTCGCCGCGGTTGAGCAGACGGGCGCTCATGCCGAGTTCAATGAGGCGGCGTAGCTCTCCTTCATTGATGCAGAGGGCTTTGCTCAAATTGGTGAGCTGGCGAACACCCACTGTCTTGTCCTTGAGGAGTTCAATCGGCCGCGCGCCAAGGGCATCAATGACACGCTGCATGCCTCGCACGGCGGATAACCCGGCGGCGGTGCCGGCATCATCGGCTTTGGAATCGGGGGAAGCGGATTCGGTGATTCCTTCCAGGGGGATTGGGGCGGTGGACTTTCCGTGAACCGCAAGGTGCACGGCGCGTGGCAGGCGGACGGTGGTTGCGTCTACGCGTTGCAGCAGCTGCTTGGCGATGAGTCGCGGAATCGGCCGCGTCGGATCCGCATCGATCGCGGCGTCTCGCGTGGTGCCGAGGCCATTGGAGCGGGAAAGGGTCTCGAGGACCTTCCGCTCTTCGGCTGGCAGCTGGTCGATGTCTTCGGGGCTGACTCGGACTTGCTCGAGGAGGGACCAGCCCGTGGGCAGGGCGGGCATGACTTCTGGTGGGATGAGGATATTGCCGTAGGCTAGGCCGCGCTCCTTGAGCTGACGGGTGATGCCTGGATGCAGATCTTCTACCTCTTCGAGCTCCCCGCCGCGGCTCGCGATGCTTTCGATTTCCGCGAGCAGTTCCGCCGAGCATTCCATCAGTGCTCGCGCAATCGAGGTGCGCAGCAGCAGCCGGGTGGCGAGCGCGGCGATACTTGGGGGTAGCGGGTTGAGCACATCCGGCCGGTTGCGGAGGATTGTCGCCAGCTCTTCTTCGTCAAGGGAGGCGAGCCACGTGCGGAAATGCGGAAGATGGGAAGACTGAGACATGATGCCACCCAAGTCTAGTTATCGTTTGAGTTACGTTTTTGCGCGAGGTTTGAAATAATAAAGACTATGTCGAATGAGAAGAAGGGTCACGTTTCCCCGGCTTGGCCGAAGAACGAAAATCGCGAGCATGCAATTACGGAAATCTCTGCGCCTTTTGCTGGTGCGTCCAGCCCTTATGGCGATGATCTGATCTTGCCAATGCCGGCAGAGAAGCTGAACTACGTTCACCCTTATACTCGCATTAACCGCTAGAGTTTTCCTTCATACAGAAAGGGCCCCTTGCAT
>NZ_JAKMUU010000019.1 GCF_027570035.1 Corynebacterium curieae
GTTTCGGTATCCTCAGTCGGCTCCTCAGATTCCGTCGTTTCGGTATCCTCAGTCGGCTGATCAGTAGCAGGCGGTTCTGGCGTAGGGGTCTCCTCCTTCTCTGGGAGACCCGGTTGATCTACCGGCATGACAGTTTGAGCATGACCGTTCCGAGCACCTGACGGCCAAACTACCGTAATATACGCATCTTCAGGCTGTTTCGGTATTTCCACAGAAGGAACTTTTTCCAGTGTCGGTGAATCAATACGACCCGCAACTCTATACCCAGTCAGTTTCGTAAATTCCTCGTGACTTCCACTGTATCCTGGAAAGTTCTTGTGTCCTTCTTTCTGACGATAATACGGATTTTCTCCCGTGATCGTACCAGCAAGCGCAGCCTTAGACTCCGGATGATGGGCAACAAACATCGTCAAATATACATAATAATTGGCAGCAGCCTTTTTATCTCCCCGCGCGGCTGCGCTTTTCATCTCCCGGCCCAGATTTATCACTGCGTCATGATACTCTGGGGGAACCTTTAGCTTCTCAGCTTTTGCCCTATCATACAATTGCATTGTTTCATGGGGCGTATAGGATTCAACAGGCTCAAGGCACCAAGCCCAGCCAACGTTGTTTTTAGGATTCGGCCCCTTTCTCGTAACTCCAGGATTCGGCGTTACAGGCTCTCCTGCCCAAACAAGCATGCCCCAACTAGTATCCGAACCGTGAAGCTCTTTCTTTTTGGCTGAATCGCCTAAGGTGAGATTCGGTTCAAAATCGCTAGGCTTGCCTTCCTGAGCGCCAGCAGTTTCCCCTGGAACAGTGAACATGGCCGCGACAACCGCAACAGCAGTGAGGACTGCTGTAAAGACCATCCACCCTTCTCGGGAGAGTTTCCTTAATATACTCATTTTTCCTCGTCAGATGGTACTACTAGTTACTTTTCTGCTCAGTTGCTCGATTCACTATTCAAAATAAACCTTCTGAGCTCCAATCGCACCGCAGTCAATCACAACTTGGAGCCAAGATCTGATCAACTCTTACCGTGCTCTCATACAATATCACGCCATTCTAAGGCGCGTTAGATGATTTTACCTGCACATTAATGCCACATACTTCAGTTCGACGGCTTTGACAGCATCCCCGTTTTGAAAACGACTACACTTACCATACTAAAGTGCTTCAGGTTTTGTTCCGTTTGAGTATGTGGCCAAATCTGGAACATGCCCAGAAAGTTTGACCACGATGCGAAGGACCGCGTGGTCCGCCTCGTGGAATCCCACATCTTGGCGGAAAACATGTCGACGCAAGCCGCATGCCAAGCAGCATCCCCTATGCTCGGGTTTTCATGGCACACAGCTCGTCAATGGACTTTGGCAGACCCACCGTACAGGAAACATCCCAGAACCAATGTCTGAAGAGTTGGCCGCTGAACGCGAGAGGCTACGCCGTGAAAATCACCTGCTGCACGACACTAATAAACTTCTGAAAGCTTCCTCAGCTTTCTCGCGTCGGAACTAGACCCAAAACGTCGGAAATAATCCGGTTCATCGATGAATGAAGCGTCCTGGGTTTAGTTCCTACCTCAGCTAAGGAAGGATTGAACTATGCCTAGAAAGTATTCCGTCGAGTTCAAGGAGAAGGCGGTCCATCAGATCATCGAAATGTTCCGCCTGGAGTCTTGCTCACTGCAACGTGCCTACACGGAGGTCGGTGAGCTCCTTGGAGTATCTCACCACACGTTGCGGGCTTGGTACCGTGACAGCGTCTCAGTACGCGATAATTCTGACGCGTTAGGCGGCGAAACAGCGGAAGAAGAGCTCAAACGTCAGCGCCGAGAAAACCGCGGACTGAAGCGAGCAAACGGGATCCTTAAGACTGCTTCGGCTTTTTTCGCAGCGGAATTCGACCGACCCACGACCAAATGATCTCCTACAACGACGCGTACAAAGATCAGTTTGGGGTCTAAGGTCATCTGCCGAGTCCTAAAACAAGCAATTCGAGGATTCATCACCTCACGCGGCTACCGCAAAGCCACCACACGCGTTCCCGGCGCAAGAGCCTTAAGCGATAGCCTGCTTATCCCAAAGATACAGCCTGTGCATGCGGAGAATTTCTCGGTCTACGGCATCCGCAAAATGTAGCATACTATGAACCGTGAAGGCTTTCATATTGATCGCGACAAGACCGCACGTCTGATGAAGCTAGCAGGTATTTTTGGCCGCAGCCGTGGGCGAACCCCGGTAGTGACGATCAGCCCGCAGACACCGGATCATCGCCCGGACCTGGTACAACGAGACTTCTGCGCACAAGCGCCAGGCAGGCATCGGGTTGCCGACATTACCTACGTTCGCACCCTGTCAGGATTCGCCTATACCGCGTTTGTCGTGGATGTCTACAGCCAAAAAATTGTTGGTGTTGCTCCACGCTCGATGATGCGCAACGATGCGCTGCCCATGGAGGCTTTGGAGCATGCGGTAACGACTGCAGGGCGAATCCATGGAAACCAAATGATTCACCACAGCGAGCGGGGTAGCCAGTACGTGTCACTGAAGTTTTCCACCGCGCTAGCGGAATCCGGAATTAGGCCGAGTGTGGGAACAGTCGGCGATACTTATGACGATGCTCTAGCTGGGACCGTCAACGGTCTCTTCAAGGCGCAACTGATTCATGCCCAAGGCCCGTGGACATCAGTGAGGGAAGTCGAACTGGCCACCTTGCGGTGGGTTCATTGGTTGAACACCAAGCGGCTTCGCGAAGAATTGGACTACACCACCCCACAAGAAGTCGAAACCGATTATTATCTCACCCAGCCCAGCAACACAGGGCCGTAAAAGAAGCGGAACTAAACCCAAGACGCTTCATTATCGGATTACTTGTAAACCAACCCCCGCACTCAAAGAAACGGACGCTCTCAAGGAAAACACCACCGGACTACTAAGGTAGTACTTCCCTAAAGGAACAGATCTGAGCCTCCACAGTGCAGCGGACTAGAATTCATGGGTTAAGTAGCAAAAAGTGTGTCTGAGTTACAGCGATCTTGCTGTTCAGGCTGGGTAAATCGGGCGGATATATGGTCTTGTTGCTTATATCCGCCCGTTTCGTGTTCAATCCATCGGAATGGCACCCCATGTGCTAGTCGGGGGTTGGTGTGCTTTCCGGGTGAGTAAAAACAGACCACGATGCCCGGTATGTGCTGGGCAAATGAAGAAAAACGGAAGCACATCCAAAGGCACAACCAGGTGACGGTGCAAAGACCCGAACTGCGGCAGCTCCACGACACGAACCCGCACCGATCGCACGCAGGCCCGCAACTTTAAAGCCTTCGTCTCCTACGCCACCTCCACAGCGACGTTGTCTGAACTCGCCGGGCAACAATGGGTGAGTCGTTGGACACTTGATCGCCGATTCGAACCGTTTTGGCTCATCGACATCCCCAACGACGGTGCCCCGCAGCGCGTCTACGATCAGATTTTCATCGACGGCACCTACACTGCGGCTGGCTGTCTGCTTGTGGCAGCCAGCCGCGACCACGTCATTGCGTGGCACTGGACCAAACACGAAACCGTCCACGCATACACGCTGCTCCTTCGCAAAATCGCCGAGCCGCTCTGCGTCGTCCTCGACGGCGGACAAGGCGCACTCACCGCGATTAAAGCCTGCTGGCCGAACGCAATGATTCAGCGTTGCCTCGTCCATGCGCAACGCGTCATCCGCCGCTACACCACCTCACGGCCGCGCACCGACGCCGGCAAAACCATCTACGCACTGGCGTTGAACCTGACCCGTGTCACCACACTCGACCAGGCACGGGAGTGGACGCTGCGTCTGCACGACTTCGGTCAGGTATTCAAAACATTCCTCAACGAGAAAACACCCGTGCCAAAAGAGCGCCGAACACTCAATAACCAGTGGGAATGGACTCATCTACGGGTACGCAAAGCCTACAACTCACTGCTGCACCTCTCGCGCAACAATTGGCTGTTTACCTACCTTAAGCCACCACCGAATGTGCCTGATCCTAAACGCGGGGCTTCAACGACAAACAGTCTTGAAGGCGGCATCAACGCCCAGCTCAAACGCATCGCCGATGCACACCGAGGCAGGTCTGGGGAACGCCAACGAAAAATGCTCGAGTGGTACCTCCACACCAAAAAGCAACTGCCTGACGATCCGCTAAATACCGCCAGGCAGTGCAATTATGGCCAAGATCAACTCGCCAAAGTCAACGATCTTGCCGAAGAAAACCACAACAAAGCCGACCAAGAAACAGGCCGACCAGCCTTCTACGACAACGCTATCCCAACCGAGTACGAACACTCGATAGGAATCAGAAAAGGCCCCATAAAGTAACTAACCGTGTCCGCCCCACGACACGCCGAACGGACACACGTTCTGCTACTCAACCCGAATTCATCGCCATGCAACTCAACCGCCGCCCCCAAAACCTGGGTTTTCAAACACCAGCCGAGAAAATGGCCGTACTGATAAACTCAGCCGAAACATAAGAAGTGTTTCCACGACCACTAGGATTCGCCCTTTCGAGCAGACATAAAATTGCTCCCCACTAGCAGATAACTGATTTCTCAGTCCAGCTAATGGGGAGCAGTTCACTCCTTAA
>NZ_JAKMUU010000002.1 GCF_027570035.1 Corynebacterium curieae
GGGAGTACTCCTCTGGACTTTATCTGAGGCTAAGCGTTGCTGCTTTTATACCCGGGTCTTGGACGAAAGGAAGTCCCAGACTACCTTTGGGGTATCTGGCTGCCAGAACCACGTGTGGTCTGCGGGTACCTTAACCAGCTGCACGTCCTTTTGGCAGCCGTTAAAGCTCAGCCGCTCCGCGCCGCCCGCCTCGGGGCTGGATTGGAAGGACATATCGCAACGGTTGCGCTTTAAGTATCCACCAAGCACGGTGCGCACCGGCAGGTAGCCTGCTTCGTGCCGGTCACCGCCCTCATAGGTCATCATTTTATCGTTGACGCCATGCATGATGAGGGTATTCATCGGGGCATCGGCGCAGTTGACCTCGACCGGGTTATAGAAGGCGCCCGAAACCATGGCCACGGCCGCGAATGTATCCTGCGCGTGGCAGCCGAGCACGGAGGTAAAACCGCCACCATTGGACATGCCCATGGCATAGACGCGGTTGCGATCAACATGGTAATCCTTGTCTACCGCGTCGAGGATGCGCTTGATAAAGCGAATATCTTCACCATCGCGTGTCTTGGCATAAGGGGCTGCTTCCCAAGCGCGCTCGAATCCCTCTGGGTAAACGATGATGGCCTCATTATTAGCTTCGGTAGTCTGCATGCGCGCATAGCCGGAGTAATTTTCTGGGGAGTCTCCCCAACCGCCAAAGCCGAAAAGTACCGGCGCAGCCTTGTCGGGCGAATAATGATTTGGAATGCGCAGCAAGTATCGACGAGTCTTGCCTTCGTGCTCCATCTCTAGCGACTGCATGGAGCCAGGCTTAAACGGAGGATTCGGGTTGATAGTGGTATCCCCCATTTCTGGCCGCGGAGCTGGTTCTGGAAGCGATGATCCGTTTGGAGCTGGCGCTGGTGCCTTATCGTTGCCGCCATCTTCCGCAGGAGCTGGAGTGGATTCCTTTACACCTTCTGGGACTAGGTGGGAACCATCCGGCTGCGGGGTAACAGGTTGTGCGTCTGCGGGGGCAGGCGCGGGAGCTGGTGCAGGCGCTGGCGCTGGCCCTTGTTGCGCATGGGCAGGATGAGCGCACAGTAGCGCAGCACTGGCTAGCGCTGCGGAGAGGATTAGGTATAAGGAACGGTGCAGAAACTTAGTAACATTAGCCACAACGTTAAAATTAACCACATTGTTCACTTGAGGCACTGTTTACACGCCCAGTACACACTGAATTCTGTAAGAAAAGTCCAAGGCATTAAGCTAGATGCTCATGCACGAAGACAGACCAAGCACCGCCCCCGATTTTCTGCTTTCACGAGCAACGGGGTCTGTCCGTACCCAAGGTGCGCGCCAAACCTTTACTGACGTTGACGCGGCGATCTCTGCCCTGCGCAACAAAGACGCAACCATGGTAGTGGGCGCAATCCCCTTCGATTCAGACACACCCGCCGCACTAACGGTACCGGAAAAGATCATTCGGGAAGAAGGACCTCTAGAGCCGCACGCTTACTATCGCAATCAGACTCTCAAGTCCCGCGTCGTTGGCTTTGATCCGGAACCAGAAGAGCACCTGCGCCGCATGGAAGCAGCCATCGGCACCATCGAGACCTCCAAACTGGAGAAGGTAGTCCTAGCCCGCGCCGTAGACATCGAATTCCCAGAGGCTATCGATCCACGGCTTGTGGCGGCCCGACTCATTGATCTCTCCGCCAACCGCGACGGTTTCATTGCCGATCTCTCCCCCGCCGGGCGCCCAGGCGCGATGTTAGTTGGCTCTTCCCCAGAGGTTTTAATCAAGCGTCAAGGCTCGACTGTGTCCGCTTTCCCCTTGGCGGGCTCATCACCGCGCCGCGCCACTCCAACAGAGGATCACATCGCCGGCCAAGACCTTTTGCACTCTGCTAAGGACCTCCACGAACACGCTTTCGTCGTAGAACATCTCCGCCGAGTGCTCAACCCCCTATGTGAGCGACTGAATATTCCCGATACCCCCCAGCTGATTAGCACCAATGAGATGTGGCACTTGGGCACACCCATCACCGGAACACTCAAGGATAAGGACTTGACAGTCCTAGAGCTTGCCCTAGCTACTCACCCCACTCCAGCTATCTGCGGCACCCCAGCCGAGGCCGCCCAAGCCCTCATTGAGACCGCAGAGACAGATCGCGGATTCTACGCCGGAGCGGTCGGTTGGTGCGATAGCTCGGGAGATGGAGAATACATGGTGGCCATCCGCTGCGCAGAAGTCGCTGGCGATGGCCTTTCCGCGCGGGCCTGGGCCGGCGGTGGGATTGTGGGCGACTCCAATGCGCAAGCCGAACTAGAGGAAACCACAGCGAAACTGCAGACAATCCTCCGAGCGCTGAGCCTTTAGCCCACTCTAGCCCGCTCGCTTGGCGACGAGAATCACGTCATTGCGGTGGTGCGCACCCGCACCCTCGCTCACGTGGCGCGCTCGCCGAGCTAAGGTAATAACCTCTAGCTCGCGCAAATTTTCCGCGAGCCACTCCAGCATAGCTAGCTCTGCAGACTCCACCTCGTGATGGACAAAAAGTAGCGTTCCGCCAGGAGCGACCAATCGCTCCAACCTTTGGACCTCTTCCGCTGTAGCTCGCACTCCCCCGTAATGGACACTTACTAGGTCAAACGGGGTGTGGCTAAAGCTGCTAAACGTGGCCACCTGCGCTTCGACTCCGCGCTCCCGTGTGCGGGCCACGGCTGTTGGGGCGAAGTCTATGCCCAGTACCTGCCAGCCCTGATTCTTCAGCCAGAGCGCATCTGCGCCCTCACCACAACCGATATCGAGAGCGGAGCCGGGCGTAAGTCCTGCCGTGTAATCGACCAAGGTAGCATTCGGGTTCCCCGACCATACCTGATCGCTGCTACGGTAGCGCTCCTCCATTTCCGCAGAGGTAGGTACATAGGGGCGGCGATCGTGGGATTCAGAGTTATGCATGGGCAATGGGGTTTCGGAGGGTGCCTAGGCCTGGAATCTCGATCTCGATGGTATCCCCCGGCACCATCGGTGCAGTACCGGCTGGGGAACCAGTGGTAATGACATCGCCCGGCAACAAGGTATATGCCGCAGAAATCTCTTCCAAAATGCCACCCATCTTTACAATCATCTGATCCGTATTGGAATCCTGCTTTTGTTCGCGGGAGCCCTCATGCGTCAGGTAGGCGTTAATCTTTTGATCGTCCAAGTTCAAAGTACTGAGATCCGTCTCAATCCACGGGCCCAGCGGGCAGAAGGTATCGATGCCCTTGGCTCGCGCCCACTGGCCATCCTTGAACTGCAGGTCGCGGGAGGAAACATCGTTACAGATGGTGTAGCCCAGCACGTGGTCCTGCCAATTCTCTGCCTTAATATTCTTAGACGGCTTGGAAATGACCACGGCTAGCTCGCCTTCAAATTCCACGTTGGTGGCATAGTCAGGGATCTTGATGGCCGCATCCGGCCCGACTACTGCGGTGGATGGTTTGATAAAAATCGTAGGCGGAAGGCTATCCGCAGACTTCTTAAAGACCTCTGCGACGTGGTCCGCATAGTTTCGTCCGAGCGCCACCACCTTCGTAGGCAGCGTTGGAGCCAACAGGCGAACCTCATTCATCTTCCACTCTCGGCCGGTCGGCTCTGGCGGAGTGAATGGCGTGCCCGCGATTTCTTTTGCTACCAAGTCTTCCATCGGGGCGTCCTTTGGCCCGTCAATGATGGCAAAACAGATTCCTTCTGGGTGTGCAATTCGTCCTAAACGCATAGCGGCTATTCTACTCAATTGCCACCTTTACACGTATGCAAAGGATGTGATGTTAATTAGTTAATTTAAGTAAATTGTATGGATGCTACGGTGGTGACCCTGAGGGTCGGTTCACCCTGGGGCGTCGGCAAGCGCACTGCGCACAACACAAAATGGCCACCGCACCCCTCCCTAGGGTAATCGCAGAACATCGCCCCTATAAAACGGAGTTCTATCCTGCCAGAATGCCGGCGATTCGGTCACCTACTTCAGAGGTCTTAATCGGCGCACCTCCCCGCTGCGCTACATCCTGGGCCACTGCGTCCTCAATCCGTTGTGCATTTTCTTTGTCGCCAACGTGACGCAGGAGCATTGCCGCGGACAAGATGGCCGCTGTAGGATCTGCGATTCCTTGGCCTGCAATATCTGGCGCAGAACCATGAACCGGCTCAAACATGGAGGGATTTGCGCCAGACGCATCGATATTTCCGGAAGCAGCGAGACCGATGCCACCAGTTACCGCGCCGGCAAGATCTGTAAGGATGTCTCCAAAGAGGTTATCGGTAACAATAACGTCATAGCGTTCCGGATCAGTGACCATATATATCGTGGCCGCGTCAATATGCTGGTAATCCACCTGTACATCCGGAAACTCGGTTGATACCTCATCGACCGTGCGCTGCCACAGACCTCCAGCATTGACCAAAACATTGGTCTTGTGGACCAAAGTCAGGCGCTTCCGACGCTGCTCCGCTCGAGCAAAGGCATCACGCACCACTCTCTCCACGCCAAAACGAGTATTTTGTGATACCTCACTTGCCACCTCATGCGCGCTGCCTTCTCGTAATGTGCCGCCATTTCCGCAGTACAGGCCCTCGGTCCCTTCGCGCACCACCACAAAATCAATGTCACCCGGTTCAGCCAACGGCGAAGAAGCGGTGGGATATAGCTTGGACGGACGCAGGTTCACATGGTGATCCAACGCAAACCTCATCTTGAGCAAAAGCCCTCGTTCCAATACGCCCGGAGCTACCTTTCCCGGTGCTCCAATTGCCCCCAATAAAATGGCATCATGCTCGCGCAGGCTGGCTAAATCCGCATCCGTAAGAAGCTCTCCATTGCGCAGGTATCGTCGCGCGCCGAGGTCATATTCAGTGGTTTCAATATCGGAACGAACAGCCTGCAGTACTTTGAGGGCTTCCGCCGTCACCTCAGGCCCGATTCCATCTCCACCAATCACAGCAAGTTTCATTATGTAGGATTCCTTTCTCACAGAGTGGATATTTACCCACCCTACCAAAAGGAAACCGCGCAGCGCAGGGAATTACCTGCGCTGCGCGGGAACGGCTTCGCACTTTCTGCAAGAGAGCCTATGCGTCCATATCTAACTGTTCACACTCCGCCCCTAATGCCCCATTGATTTCTTCGATGAGCTGCTCCGGCACCACAGTCTCCACGCGCAGAATCAATACTGCATCGGACTCCTGCTTGCCATAGGTCAGAGCCGCTGCCACGATATTGATGCCAGCCGCGCCCAACTTGGTACCCACGGTTCCCAATGCTCCAGGAGCATCCGCATAACGGAAAAAGAGGTTTCGGCCAGTAGCACGCATATCGACGCCACGGCCGTTAATACGGATGAATTTTTCGGTCCCATCGATGCCGATAAGCGCACCGGTTAGCGAAGACGTCTCGCCGTCGGCGCCAATCACCTTGACCTGCAAAGAGGAGTGGTGCCCCTTGGATTCCGCGTTGGTAGATACTTCCACTTCTACCCCACGGCTCTGCGCAATCTGCATTGCATTAACAAAGGTCACCGGTTCAGAGGTCACACCGCTAAACAGGCCGCGAACGGCAGAAAGCCCCAAGACTTCCACGTCTTCCGCCGAAAGCTCACCGCATGCCTCTACTTCTACAGCAACGGGTGCCTGGCCCAACAGGCGACCAGCCGTAAGGCCCAGTTTGCGCGCAAGATCCAACCAGCCAGAAACCTCTTCCCCTACAGTGCCGCCAGAGACGTTTACCGCATCCGGGACAAACTCCCCAGACAAGGCTTTGAGCACGGAAGCCGCTACATCGGTTCCCGCACGGTCTTGTGCCTCTACAGTGGATGCTCCCAGATGTGGCGACACGGTAACCTGCGGCAGCTGGAACAGCGGGGAGTCCGTACATGGCTCCGTGGCATAAACATCGAAGCCAGCACCGCGATGATGTCCAGACTCAATAGATTCAGCTAAAGCAGCCTCGTCTACCAGCCCACCACGGGCAGCATTAATCAAGATCTGACCCTTTTTAGCCTTAGCCAGCAAGTCTTTATCAAACATGCCGGCAGTCTCCGGAGTCTTAGGCAAATGAATGGTCACGAAATCGGACCGAGACATGAGCTCTTCCAGCTCCACCAGCTCTACCCCAAGCGCCGCCGCGCGCGCCGGATTCGCATAGGGATCATGAGCAATGATGGTGGTTTCGAAAGACTTTAAACGTTGCGCAAAAAGTTGGCCGATGTGCCCAAACCCGACGATTCCAACTGTCTTACCGTATACCTCTACACCTTTGAACGACGAGCGCTTCCACTCTCCCTGCCGCAGAGACTGGTCAGCCGCCGGTACTTGGCGCGCCGTAGCCAATAGCAGCGCAATAGCCTGTTCACACGCGGAGTGGATATTCGAGGTGGGCGCATTGACAACCATTACGCCCTTTTCCGTCGCCGCTGGGATATCCACGTTATCCAAGCCCACACCGGCACGGCCTACAATCTTTAGGTTTGGGGCTGCTTCTAATACTTCTGCGTCCACGGTTGTGGCAGAACGCACCAGTAATGCCTCCGCATCAGGAACCGCAGCGAGCAGCTCCTCTCGATTGGGCCCGTCTACCCAACGGACGTCGACAGAATCCCCCAGAGCCGTAACTGTAGATTGAGCTAATTTATCGGCGATAAGAACTACCGGCTTCGACATATCTTCCTTTACATAACTGTAGTGCGGTTCACGCGAGTAGTTCGCGTGTCAAGGAAGTGTAGTTCAGCTAGGGGTGCCTTGCTTGATTTTCGCCTTAAATTCTTTCACTCGACCGAATTCCGGGCCGAGAGCCACCAATGCACCTTCTTCTAAGCCAGCAACGGCCGCCATACTGTGCTTATCTTCTAGCGGATCTGCTGTCGGCATCACCAAGACTTTGCCACCATAAGCTGCAGCCGTAATGACATTAGCGATTGGGCTATTTTTCGTCGCTACGATATTCGGCGCCATCTGTCCGTCCCTTCGAGACTGAGCCGGAACAGCTCTCTTCTTCTCCTCGCTGCCTTCAGGCTCTCCCTCATACGGCACCCAAGCCGGACGCAGCTCCACTTGAGGAGTCTTATCCAATCGTGCGATATCTTTAACCATTTGTTCTGGGGAAGCTACCACTTTGGAGCCATACTGAAAGGCTGTGAACTCCCCTAAAGCTTTATGTGTTCCCGGGTCCTTAATCACGTCAAATTCCCCAGACGTCTCCGTCCAAGGAACATCGCCGATGACTACCAGGCGCCGCACACCAAGATCCGTTAAAAGCTTATGAATCTCCAGACGCTTATCATCTTGGTACTGAATTGCAGGCAGGTGTTGATTTACCGCGAGCGTCGCCGCCCGCAATTTAGATTCATCGTCTGCGGCAAAGAGAACTAGTGAATCCGAGTCTTTAAAAAACAGGCGGCTAGCCTCAATTCCAGTGGCGTCATTTATGATGACAAACTTGCCGTCAAAATTCGGGTCAATAAGCCGGTTCTGGTTCTCCGCTTTAGCCTTGTTGAGGTCAATTTCTGACTCCGCCATATCAGACAATCCTCGTCTGACCAGTTTGGACTCTGTAAACGAGGTGCCACAGGCAGATAGCAATAGTGATGCAACAATTACTGTGGCAGCAGACCGCACAGATTTAGCGATCAAAGGCTTGGGGCCCTTCCTCTCCACCAAATAGATTTTCCTCGTCAACATCGCGGATAACGGGTTTACCTAATGCATATTCCACGATATTTAGGAACCGATGACGGCGATCCGCTAAGAACTCTCGTGGTTGAGATGCACGCAGGTAGTCCAAGTTCATCTCGTGGGAGGCAAGAACCTCGTCAAATTCGGCGTCTTCCATGATGGACTTTGACTGCACGCGGGGTAGGTATCTGTTGGGTGCAAAACCGTCAAGGACCACCTCAGTCCGCTTGCCCATCGGGGTGTAATTCATCACGGATTCTGCCAGAACACGATCTACCCCGTGGCGCTTACACCAGTTCAATGGGAATACAGGGAAAAAGCCTGGCTTTAGCTCCTCAAACGTATTCCTATTAAATGCTTTTCCTGTGCGCCAATCCTTAGCACCACGAGCCATCAAGAGGGCGTATAAGCCGTGCCATACACCGTCCTTTTCATCTACCGAGAGCAGACGAGACTCGCGGAAGCTGGCATCTGCAACGGTCTTTGGAACCTCATCTGTTGCACTGGCCACCCATTCGGTGACCTCATCGACGTCGCGGGCAGCCCGCAACCGCACGGCTGAAGAGCCGTAGAGCTCGCCAAAGACGCCGCACCAGAACCATTGGTTGATACGGTCCCACGACTGCTGGGTAGACAGTGCTCCACTGCGCTTAGCAAGGCGGGCAATAATTACCGCCAAAGGAACAATCTGCTCATTAAATGGAACCTGGTCAGTGCTGAGAATGCAACGTTGTGCCAAGAATTCGGAGACCTCACGGAAAGTAATACGCAGGTCGTTTGCCGCTGACTTGTACTCCGACAAGGAAAGCTTCAAAATATCCTCGCGCTGGCCTCCGGCGCAGCCCTTTTCGCCGGATACAAGCAGCGATACCGCCGAGAGGAACTCGGTGCGCCCAATTCCGTCTAGAGCCGGGGACTTCCGTAGATCCCTTTCCACATCTTGCCAGTCAGCGGCTAGATGGAAGTTGGGATCCTCTGAGGCAAAGACCGCGGTCAACAAGTCGAATACGTCCATTTGCAGGCCCGCCGAGTTTGCTTGCGCGAAAATCGATCCGATGCCTGCCCGCTCCGTCTCGCGGGAAAGGCGAATCATTGGCAGGTCATAGCCAGACAATGGCCGAACGATCCGGTTATTAAACGCCGCGAGTTCTGAACTGTACTCCTGCTTGGTGGCTGCAAGCTCGAAGAGTCTACTGACGCCATCTTCGCTCAAAAGCGAAGATACTGGGATGCACATATGCTCTAGCGCATCTTCGCGAGAGAGAATGTCTCCCTCAATCGCCGGCGCAAAGTGCGATCGAATCTTGCCATCTTGGTTAACTGCAAAGATGGCGTCATCCGGCATGAGCTCTCCGCGCACTGCGGCGCGGATATCAATAAAGAAACGACGGTGAATCTTCTTTTTACGGAAGTCAGTAGTATCTACGAAACCATCGCCATTAAAGCAGTGATACAAGGTGGTCAGACGCTGTTGCCCGTCCAAAAGGAGCAATCCCGGATCGACGCCAGTATCCGGTGCACCCGCGAGGGCACGTGGCCGAAAGCGCATCTTTTCGTTTCGCGTATCCAAGGCCATGAGCGCACCGATAGGATAACCGCGCAATACAGAAACGATTAGAGAACGAATGCGATCCTCATCCCAGGCGTAGCTGCGCTGGAAATCCGGGAGCTGGATGTCCCCACGATCAATTCGTGCGAAGAGGTCTTTGAGATCATAACTTGGCGTCGTAAAACCCATGACACACATCCTACTCCCTAGGATCTATTTTTACCTGACTCAAATACAGCAAAACCCACGGTGAACACGCTTGTTCACCGTGGGTTCGTGCTAGGAGCGCGGCCGTAAGCTATTAGGCCGTAGCATCCAGAGGATTCTTTACCCAGCTCATGAGATCACGCAGCTTGGTGCCGGTCTTTTCAATCTCGTGCTGTGCGAACTCCTCGCGCAGATCCTCCAATTCCTTATTGCCGCCCTCAATATTAGCCAACAGGCGTTTGGTAAAGGTGCCATCCTGAATATCCGAGAGGATGTCCTTCATGCGCTGCTTCGTATCGGCATTGATAACACGCGGTCCGGAAATATAGCCACCGAACTCAGCGGTATCAGAGACCGAGTAGTTCATATTGGCGATACCGCCCTCAAACATCAGGTCCACAATGAGCTTCATCTCGTGCAGAACTTCGAAGTAGGCCATTTCGGGTTCGTATCCAGCCTCAGTCAGAACCTCAAAGCCGGTGCGAATCAGGAATTCGACGCCGCCACACAGCACAGCCTGCTCACCAAAGAGGTCAGTGACCGTTTCGGCCTCGAAGGTGGTGGGAATGACGCCGGCACGCGCGCCGCCGATGGCTGCGGCATAAGACAAGGTCAGGTCGTGGCCTTCGTTCTTGGGATCCTGCTCGGTAGCGATGAGGCACGGAACGCCCTTGCCATCAACAAACTGACGGCGGACCAAGTGGCCAGGCCCCTTGGGTGCGACCATTCCGACGGTGACGTTGTCCTGCGGCTCAATCAGCTTGAAGTGAATATTCAAGCCGTGGCCAAACAGCAACGCGTTGCCATCTTCCAGGTGGGGAGCGATCTCGTCTTCAAAAATCTGCTTCTGCGAGGTATCTGGGGCCAGCAGCATGATGACGTCTGCCCACTTGGCAGCCTCTGCCACGGTCTTGACCTCAAATCCCGCTTCTTCCGCCTTAGGCGCAGACTTAGATCCATCGCGCAGGCCAATTACGACCTCAACGCCGGAATCACGCAGGTTCTGCGCGTGCGCATGCCCTTGCGAGCCATAACCAATGACGGCCACCTTGCGACCCTGAATGATAGACAGGTCTGCATCGTCGTCGTAGAAGGTTTCAATAGCCATGTTGTAGTCCTCAATTCTGTTGCGTTTGAAAGTTCAATGAAACAACGTCCCACCCAGCACTATACCATTATGCGGGACGCTCTGCTCACATAGTGGGATTTAATTGCGTGGAGGGGCCATCGCTTTGGGGCCACGGCCCAAAGCGACATCTCCCGACTGGACCAGCTCGAGCACACCGAATGGCTCCAAGACATCGAGCAGTGCAGCCAGCTTTCCCGGGGTACCAGTGGCCTCTACCACTACAGACTCTTGCGCCACATCAACCACCCGGGCGCGGAAAATATTGACGGCGTCGACAACCTGTGGCCTGTTGGTATTGTTGGCAGCTACCTTTACCAGCATGATGGCACGCGCCACTGTCGAGTCCGTGTCCAGCTCCACCACCTTGATTACTGGAATAATCTTATTGAGCTGTTTGGTCACCTGCTCCATAATGATCTCGGAAGCATCGACCACAATGGTCAGCCGATTAATCCCAGGTGTCTCGGTTTGCGCTGAGACCAACGAAATTAGGCTGTATCCACGCCGGGAAAACATGCCAGTTACTCGCGAGATGATGCCTTCTACGTCTTCTACCAATACCGACAAGGTATGCCGGGAAACGTCACTGGGAGCCATACCTATACCTCCTGGATGGTCTCGTCGATATCAGCAGGCGTCTCAGCCGCCGATTCATTTTCAGCAAATAGCGGCCGCAATCCACGGGCATATTGAATTTCCTCATTGGATGCCCCTCCGCCAATCATTGGCCAAACCTGTGCATCCTCGCCCACGATGAAGTCAATAACCACTGGGCGGTCGTTGATCTCGCGGGCGCGCTCGATCGCCGGCACCACTTCGTCTTCGCTCGTGACTCGGATAGCCTCGCACCCCAGCGCCTCTGCCAGGCGGACAAAGTCGGGGGTATATACATCTCGTTCACGCAGTTTGGTATGCGAGTAGTGCTCATTGAAAAACAGCGTCTGCCACTGGCGGACCATACCCAGGTTGCCATTATTGATGACGGCAACCTTTAAGGGGAATCCTTCCAAGGCCGCCGTAGTCAACTCTTGGTTGGTCATCTGGAAGCAGCCATCGCCGTCAATAGCCCAGACTTCCTTGTCCGGACAAGCCGCCTTGGCCCCTAGAGCCGCCGGCACAGCGTAACCCATGGTGCCGGCACCGCCGGAGTTGATCCAGGAACGTGGCTGCTCAAAGTCAATAAATTGTGCTGACCACATCTGGTGCTGCCCTACACCAGCACAGTAGATGGCATCGGGCCCGACGGTTTCGCTGAGTTTTTCTAGGACAAACTGGGGATTGAGCTGTCCGTCTGGAGTTAGCTCATAGCCGCGAGGGAAACGCTCTTTGAGGCCGTCGAGATAGTTGCGCCAGGGACCCACCTGCGGAGGCCCCACGGCGGAGTTTTTGCGGTATTCCTTCAGCAGGCCGGTCAGTACATTGCGCGCATCACCCACAATAGGCACAGCTACCTCACGGATCTTGCCGATTTCGGCTGGATCGATATCTGCATGAATTACCTGGGCTTCAGGGGCAAAGGTGTCAGTATCACCGGTTACACGATCATCAAAGCGAGCTCCGATAGTAATAAGCAGGTCCGCACGCTGCATGGCCGCCACCGCCGGTACGGTTCCATGCATGCCCGGCATGCCCATATGAAGTGGATGAGAATCCGGAAAGGAGCCTAATGCCATCAGCGTGGTGACCACTGGAATGCCAGTGTATTCCGCAAACTCACGCAATTCCTCGGCCGCATTGGCCTTAATGACGCCGCCGCCTGCATAAATAACCGGCTTTTTCGCCTCCGCGATAAGCTCTACCGCTTGAGCGATCTGCCGATGATGCGGCTTAGTCGTTGGCTTATATCCTGGCAGGTCAAACTTGGCTGGGTAGGAATACTCCAGCTCCCCATTTTGGACGTCTTTGGGAATATCTACCAGAACCGGCCCCGGCCGCCCAGAGGATGCCAAGTGGAATGCCGCGGTGATAGCAGCAGGGATCTGGCTAGGCTCTGTCACGATGTAATTGTGCTTTGTAATGGGCATCGTCACACCACGGATATCCGCCTCTTGGAAAGCGTCGGTACCCAAAAGGTTGCTGCCCACCTGCCCGGTGATCGCGACGATGGGCACGGAGTCCAAATTGGCGTCGGCAAGCGCTGTCACTAAGTTGGTCGCGCCCGGCCCAGAGGTAGCGATACACAGACCTACCTTGCCGGAAGCTTGGGCATATCCTTCAGCGGCATGGCCGGCCCCTTGCTCATGGCGGGTGAGCACATGACGCAGTTTGGTCGAGGTATGCAGTGCGTCATAGAGAGGAAGCACGGCACCGCCTGGAATACCGAAGACAAGCTCGGTTCCCAGATCTTCAAGAGTGCGGACAATAGCGTGAGCGCCACTCATCCGCTCGGGAGCGCGGGCACGTGAGGCCGCGGCCACCGAAGCGGGCGTGGGCGAAGTTGTCGTTACCACGGTTAATGTGCTCCTTGGATTGGTCTAATACAGGGTCTGATCATCATCGGAAACGTCTCCAGATATGAATAAAGCCCCCGCCGGCTGTTATGTCTGCGGGGGCGAAAAGCGTCGACGTCATGGGCGCCGCGGTCACCACCGCGTTGGTACTACCTGAAGTCGAATAATGATCATGGCCCTGACTATACACCGATAGATATTCCCCGCGGGACAATTACCCCCTTTTGGGATCCTCTTCCCACTACATGAGACACGCCTGAAAATAGGTTCGACCCTGCCCACCCCAGTGAATTAGGCTTGCAAACTATGACTCCACCACCAAAGGACACCCAACCTCATCAGTCCACCACCCAGGCAGAGGTTTTCAAGCCTTCCCGCGACCACATTCTGGGCATCTTAATCCTGTCCGCTATTGCGCTCTTAAGCATCGGCTGGGCCCCCAAATACCTCGCATGGCTGTTCATCATCCCCATCCTCGGATTGTGGTGGGTCATCAAATCCCGCACCAAGGTCTCCGAATCCGGTATCGACATTTCCTACGCCTTCCGCAAAGGAACCCGCATCAGCTGGGATAACTTTGCCGGAATTGGGTTCCAACGCGCCCGCGCCTTTGCTCGTACTACCGGCGGCTCGGAGCACAGCCTGCCTGGCGTTACTTTTAACTCGCTCCCACGCCTGTCGGAGGCCTCCCGCGGCCGCATCCCTGACGCCCTTACCCAGGGCCGTGAGGCGGCAGACGACAAGGTGGTTATTGTCCACCGAGACGGCCAACAAGTCCTGCTCAGCAAGGAAGAATACGCGGAATATCTTGAGCGCCACCCAGAGCTCAAGCCCTCGGCCGAAAACTAAATAGACCACCGACACTCTCCCCCACACCCCTTTAAGGAATGGTGACTTGCACCCATGTTCCCGCTGCGCTCTAAAGTAACTACCGTCGGCCGCCAAGCCTCTGGCGCCCGCGCCCTTTGGCGGGCCACCGGCACCAAGGAAAATGACTTTGGCAAGCCGATCGTCGCCATCGCTAACTCCTATACCCAGTTCGTCCCCGGCCACGTGCACCTGAAAAACGTCGGCGATATCGTTGCTGATGCCGTGCGCGAAGCAGGCGGCGTACCCAAGGAATTCAACACCATTGCCGTAGACGATGGCATCGCCATGGGCCACAGCGGCATGCTCTACTCCCTACCGTCGCGTGAAATCATCTCTGATTCCATCGAGTACATGGCCAATGCCCATACTGCCGACGCCCTGGTATGCATCTCCAACTGCGATAAGATCACTCCGGGCATGCTCAATGCGGCGCTGCGCCTGAATATCCCCACCATCTTCGTCTCCGGCGGGCCGATGGAGGCCGGAAAGGCCGTCGTAGTTGATGGCGTAGCCCATGCCCCCACCGACCTCATCACCGCGATTACCGCCTCTGCCAATGATGAGGTCTCGGATGCGGGCCTTACTCAGGTGGAAGAATCCGCCTGCCCCACCTGTGGTTCCTGCTCCGGCATGTTTACCGCTAATTCCATGAACTGCCTGACCGAGGCCCTAGGATTGGCACTGCCCGGCAATGGCACCACTTTGGCCACCCACACTGCCCGCCGCGGCCTTTTCGAAAAGGCCGGAGCCACCATCGTGGATATGTGCCGCCGCTACTACGGCGAGGAAGACGACTCTGTCCTTCCGCGCAGCATTGCTACCAAGGAAGCCTTCACCAATGCCATGGCGCTTGACATGGCCATGGGCGGCTCGACTAATACCATCCTGCACACCCTAGCGGCCGCACAGGAAGGCGAGGTCGACTTCACCCTCGACGACATCAACGACATCTCCTACCGCGTGCCCTGTTTGTCCAAGGTAGCGCCCAATGGCACCTACCATATTGAGGACGTCCACCGCGCCGGTGGCATCCCCGCTATCTTAGGAGAGCTTCGCCGCGCCGGGCACCTGAATTTGAAGGTGCATACGGCGCTATATGATAATGCCGAGCAGTGGCTAGATGACTGGGATATCCGCAACCCTCACGCCACTGATGAGGCCCGCGAACTGTATTACGCCGCACCCGGCGGTGTGCGCACCACCGAACCATTTTCCCAGTCCAACCGCTGGGACGACCTAGATACCGATGCCACAAATGGCTGCATCCACGATGCCGACCATGCCTTTTCTTCCGACGGCGGCCTCGTTGTCCTGCGTGGAAACTTGGCTCCCGACGGGGCCATCGTAAAAGCTGCGGGCGTCGAAGAGGAACTGTGGTCCTTCTCCGGCCCCGCCCGCGTCGTGGAATCGCAGGAGGAAGCGGTGTCCATCATCCTTAATAAGGAAGTTCAGCCGGGCAATGTTGTGGTCATCCGCTACGAAGGCCCTTCCGGTGGCCCGGGCATGCAGGAAATGCTTCACCCGACGTCCTTCCTCAAAGGCGCCGGCTTGGGCAAGGCATGTGCCTTGATTACGGATGGCCGCTTCTCTGGTGGCACCTCCGGACTATCCATTGGACACATCTCCCCTGAAGCTGCTCACCAGGGCCTTATCGGGCTCATCGAAAACGGCGACACTATTTCCATCAATATCCACGAGCGCGAACTCACCTTGGACGTGGACGAGGACGTGCTGGAGCGTCGACGCGCCGCCCAAGAGCAGCGCGAACAGCCCTGGACCCCAGTTAAGCGCAATCGCCCGATCACCAAAGCTCTGCGGGCCTACGCTGCTATGGCCACCTCGGCTGACCGCGGCGCTGTTCGCGTGGTCAACGGTCATGTGAACTAGCAAAACCTAGCTGCTAAATCACTGTGAGCTCGGTGAGGTGCGCGCCTCTTTACCTGCAGATCGCATAAAGTGTACTGCGATGAAACTCGCGCGCACCCCAATATTTCGTTATGCCCTAGCCTTGCTGGGGCTCCTTTTTGGCGCTCGGAAGGTCATCGGAGACACCCGCATTACAGACTTCCCTATCGATATGGTGGTCTACCGCGAGGGTGTCAAAGCCTTCCTCGAGCACCGCTCCGTCTACAGCGAGCCCATGTTGGCCGGGGATATTGAACTTCCCTTCATTTATCCGCCCTTTGGCGCGCTTGTCATGGTTCCGCTTACGGCATTCGATGGCATTGACCACGATATGGCAGGCGACATCATGGTTATCCTCTCGGATCTACTGGTGCTCGTCTGCCTCTACTTCGTCTTTAAAGCGGTGCTCAAGAAGCCGGAGTTTCTTTTGCCTGTAACCGCCATTACCTGGGCCTTTGTCTTGCGCTTTGAGCCAGTTGACCTCAACAACGGCTTTGCCCAAATCAATATCGTGGTCATGGCGCTGGTTATCCTCGACCTTGTCCCGCGCAAGCGCTTCTTGCCACAAGGAACCTTGATTGGCTTAGCCGCCGCTATCAAAATTACCCCGCTGGCTATGTTGCTCTATTTCCTCGTGCGCAAGGAATGGAAGCAGATTGCCACTGCGCTCTTCACCGCCGTAGCGGCCACCCTTCTTGCCGCCGCCTTCCGCTGGACCGCCTTCGTGGAGTTCTTCAGCTCTAAATTGCTTGATATGGGCTCTGGCGGCGACTTCGGCGTGGGAACCGACTACCAGTCCAATAGTTCCATCAAGGGCGCTATTCAGCGCATGTATTCTTCTGCTGAGGCTATGGATGCCAACGGGCTGGTCATCAATATTGCATGGATCGCAGCCTCCCTCGTGGTCATTGCCTTTGCTGCGTGGCTTATCAAGCAACTGTGCGAGGAGCATTTGCTTGTCGACGCCCAATTGGTCACCGCTCTTACCCTCCTGCTCATCTCCCCAGTTTCTTGGTCGCACCACTGGGTATGGCTCACGCTCATCATCCCAGTCTTCCTCTACCGTGCGTGGAGCTGGCTGTCTTCTGGGTGGGCTGCCGGCAGCCTCCTGACCGTCCTCGTTGCCTGGTCAGCCATGCTGCTGACCGTTCCGCCTAAGTGGTGGTGGGGCGATCAAGTCGATGTCCACGCCATGGAGCGCTACCAAAAGTTCTGGGTGGATGACTTCGTCTGGCTAACCGTGCTGGCCGTCGCGCTGTACGCAGCCGCCTTCTACGCTGCCCAGCGCAATAACCGGAGCACGAGTACCGCTACTCCTGCCCCGCTAGTGTCTTAAGCGCTGCAAGGTGCGAATCGAATGCGGCCTTACCTTTAGCCGTGAGCATCACCCACACCGTGTCCTTGCCACGCGAGGATCCATACTCGCGAAAGCGACTGATATACCCCTCTTTTTCCAGTGCGCTTAGCTGTTTAGACAGCGTTGCGTCGGATTGGTTCACCTTGTCCCGAATCGCCGCAAAGCGCATCTCTTTGTTGATCACGCCTTCCACTGCCCCGGCCGCGTTGAGCACCGCACAGATTTTAAACCGATTAAGCGGGTGAATTACCGGGTCGAGTTCACCTTTCATCGCTTGCCCGCTTATTGCTCTCGGTATTTCGCGTGGACAGATCCATCGCACCGGAGTTGAGAACCCAAAATACAGCGAGACCCCACAGCGTGACTACTACGGCCGCAATTCCCATGTGCCCTTCGAGAAAGGTCTGGAAGAACGTAGGGGCAAATATCAGAATGATTCCGAAATAGTACTTCTTGTCCGGCTGCGGATGGGCAAAAGGATCCTGCCTATAACCTGCGCGCACGTCGCGCTTCTGAGCGCCAACCCAGAGAGCTGCTCCCACGCAGACCACCACAAGACCAAGGGACACCCACCACGGCATGCCCTTCCCCCATTGGCTCAAGATAAACCAAAGTCCTGCCAGCGCTGCAGCAAACAGGGCATTAAGCACTGTCTTCCGTCTGTCGCTTTGTTCCTTCTCCACTTCCTCGTTGAAGGCCAGTGCCTCGTGCACACTTTCATCCATGGTCGCCGTTCCTTTCGCCCTCGACCTTCCGTTGTTTTCCACATTAGAAAGTATCATACTTTCCACGTTGGAAAGCAAGAGAAAAAAGAAAATCCGCCGCGAATGCGACGGACAATCTATTAGCGATTAGCTCAGCGGATTAACCCCTGCGCCGAAGAACCACAGTGCTACGAGAATGGCTACGCCGATGAGAACAAAGACCCACGAAGTGCCCAGTGGGCGGCGTGCCCAAGAGCGCTTGAAGTCTAGGGAGATAAAGCCTGGTCCTGTAAACTGCAGGCCCACTGCAATAACAAAGAGGACTAAGGATAGCCATACGGATTCCGGCCAGCTAAAGACGTCTAAACCAGCACCCGTTTGTGCAAGCTCATGCAGGGCAGTAAAACCAGTCACCACCAAGCCAAGCATGGCAGCCAACGGCGTAATGAGACCGAGCAGCAGGAATACGCCGGCGATAAGCTGCATGGTAGGCACGGCAATGGACAGTGCGGTATCCCAGGCATAGTTGGCAAAATCGCCCTCAAGGCCGGACAAACCCTGACTATCGCCGAGCGTGAAAAAGGTCTTGGCACCTGCCACGATCAGGTAGGCGCTTAGCGCTAGACGGATGAATAGAAGGCCGAAGTCGATGGTGCCGCGACGACCGTAGCGGTGGTACCCTTCCTTTTCTTCCTGCTCTGCCTGTAGGCGGGCCTCGCGCTCCTCTGCGGATTCTGCGGTGAGCGTGCTCTCTTCAGGGGCGTCGGCAGTAGCTACGGCAGATTCGCGCTCAGTACTTGCTGGCGTAGCGGTATCCGGCTGGGCGAATGCTACGGTTTCCTCGCCGGAGCCGCCTTGCTGACGTGCGGCTTCACTGGCGCTGGAATAGGACATCACTTCAGTTTCAGGATTTTCCTGCCGCGCCTGGCTGGGTTTTATTTCCTGCGGTTCTGCACGGCCGGCACGCTCGAAGAGTCCTGGCTTCGTCTTCTCTTGGGCGGAAGCGGACTCCTTGCTAGCAGGCTTTGCATTATAGGTTGGTACGTCCATGCCTTCATCAAACGGTGTGGCTTTATCCGGTTGCTGCTTATCGCTCATAGCTACAACTTAAGGCACAGGCCTGCACTTTTGTGGTACCCGCCACGGCGCGCCGTTTCGGCAAGTTATCTACACCACCGCCAAGTCGCTTGCGGCCTCAATAACAGAGCGCGTAAGTTCGCCTAGAACCTCCGATTCCAAGCGCCAGCGTTGCCAATAGAGGTCAATGTCGAGCGGGGAGTCATCGAGAAGCAAAAGCTCCTTTGTTTCCAATAGCGGCAGCGCTTGGGCTTGAGGCAACAATCCCCAGCCCAAGCCGACGCGAACGGCCTCTAGGTATCCCTCGGAAGATGGAATTTGCGATACCCGGGCACGCACCACGGCAGAATCAATAAACCGCTCGCGCATCGCATCATCCAGAACTTGATCGTTGGGCCCATAGCCCACAAGGGGCATCGTTTCCCACGTCAGGCTGCCACTATGGAAGCTATCTGCGATAGGAGGCGCCGCCACTGGGAAATAGCGCATCGCGCCTAGGAAGCTAGACTCACAGCCGGAGACCGGCGTAGCCTCCCTCGTCACCGCGCCGAGTACGTCTCCGCGCCGCAGCATCGCCAGCGTGCGCGCTTCATCCTCAATCCGGATGCGCAGCGCGACGTCGCCCCGCCGCGCGGTATCACTGAGCACCTTCCTAAACCACGTCGCGAGCGAGTCCGAGTTCACCGCTACTGACAGCGGAACGCGGGCTAGGCGGTATCCGAGGCGGGCATCCGTTTCTGCCTGCACCAGCGCCATGCGACGCGCGGATTGAACCAGTATCTCGCCTGCCTCCGTAGCGGTTACCGGGGTGGCGCGATGCAAGAGCACTCGCCCAGTGCTCGATTCCAGAGCTTTGATTCGCTGGCTCACCGCCGAGGGCGATATGCCGAGCACAGCAGCAGCGACATCGAAGCTTCCTTCATCCACGATTGCGAGCAAGGTTTCTAGGTGCACCGAGTTCATGAAGCTATTTTAAACCAACTGAAGATTCATTAACTGGACTAATTCAGGCAGGGAATTCACACTAGAAGGCATGTCCATTGTGCTTGCCGGTTTCTTCCTCGGATTGTCGCTCATCGTGGCCGTCGGTCCGCAAAATGCCATGCTGCTTAAGTACGGCATCCGCCGTGATCACATCGGCCTGATCATTGCCGTCTGCGCGCTATCTGACGTCATCCTGATTACCTCCGGCACGGCCGGCGTCGGTTACTTGGTGGAAAAGTTTCCCAGGGCCCTGCAAATCCTGAAATACATCGGCGCAGCTTATCTTGCCTATTTCACCTTTAGCTGCTTCCGTGATGCCTTAAAGACTACAGGCGAAGCCATTGAAGTAGAATCCACGCAACCGAAGGCCCCGCAAGAAGTCGCCTCTTTCGATGGCAACCAAGTACACAGCACAACTAAGACTAAGACTCGTGTGGAAATTAAACGCTCCCCCTCCTGGGTTAAGCCGTTGTTAACGGCCTTGGCGCTAACGTGGCTCAACCCAGGCGCCTATGTAGACGTCGTGGTCATGCTCGGCAGCATTGCTAACCAATATGGCGAATCCGGCCGCTGGCTTTTCGCTGTGGGCGCGATCTGCGCCAGCTTCTCTTGGTTTCCGTTTATCGGTTTCGGTGCCGCGCGTTTTCCCACGTGTTGTCCCGGCCCACGGTATGGCGCTGGATCAATCTGGGAATCGGCGTCATCATGATCGGTCTAACACTCAAGTTGCTCCTGCTCTAGGGACCAGGGCTCGGTAGCGGCCTAGTCGCCGCGAACGCGCGAAGCGGTGGCGCCGGCCCAACGGTTGATTCCGGCGTCGTGGGCGGCGTCATCAATAACAGCAAGCTCATCCGCGCTGAATTCCAGGTTATCCAGCGCTCCAAGGTTGTGCTTAAGCTGCTCTACAGAAGAAGCACCCAGCAACGCCGAGGTAAGGGTGCGTTCACCTTGGTCACGCAGGACCCACGCAATAGCCATCTGCGCCAAGGACTGCCCGCGCTCGTGCGCGATATTGTTCAAGGCTCGGATCATGGACAGGTTCTCCTCATTGATCCAGTCCTTTTCCAAGGTCTTATCCTTGGCTGCACGGGAGTCTG
The DNA here is from genome assembly GCF_027570035.1 of Corynebacterium curieae. GTDB lineage: Bacteria > Actinomycetota > Actinomycetes > Mycobacteriales > Mycobacteriaceae > Corynebacterium > Corynebacterium curieae. Next base: position 21,020 of record NZ_JAKMUU010000002.1, read on the forward strand.
TGGGAATGCCATCAATATAGCGATCGGTCAGCATGCCCTGCGCCAGCGGACCAAAACCAATCACTCCCAATCCGCTGCGCCCAGTGACGTCAAGCAGCGACTCCCCGTCTTCCCCAGGCCGCTCAATCCAGCGGTTCAGAATGGAGTAGCTCGGCTGATGAATCAGCAACGGGCAGCCCTCATCCTCCATGAATTCCACGGCTTCCGTGGTGAGCTCCGGGCCGTAGGAGGAAATGCCAACGTAGAGGGCCTTGCCAGAAGCCACGATATCGCGCAGCGCGTACAAGGTCTCTTCCAACGGAGTATCCGGGTCCGGACGGTGGTGGTAGAAGATATCCACATAATCCAGGCCCATACGCTTCAGGGACGCATCCAAGGAACTAACTAGATACTTGCGAGAACCACCGAAGCCATATGGGGAATCATTCATCACCCACCCGGCCTTGGAAGAAATGATCATTTCATCGCGGAAGGGGCGGAAATCGCGAGCGAAGATGCGGCCAAAGTTGTCCTCGGCGGCACCAGGCTCGGGGCCATAGTTATTGGCCAAATCGAAATGAGTAATCCCCTGGTCATATGCCGCGCGCAAAATCTCGCGCTGCGTGGCCAGGGGACGATCATCGCCGAAGTTCTGCCATAGACCAAGGGAGATGGCCGGCAGCTTCAGCCCAGAGTTGCCTACTCGGCGGTACTCCATCGAATCATAACGGTCAGAGGCGGGTGCATAGATACTCATAGCACCCATTGTCCGCCTAATTCTTGGAATTGTCAGCCTGCGGCAGCTCCTCATCTTCCTCAGGGTCTCCGGATGCACCGGTTTCTTCAACCCACTTTTCAATTTCTTCCGGCGTACGGTCGGTTTCTACCGCGTCGCGTTCGGTGTAATAGGAGTAGTCGTGGCGCTTTTCTGCGTACTCCTTTTTGTCAAAGTCCACGTCATCGTCGCCGTCAAGCTCCTCGGTGACTTCATCCACCAGCTCATCATAGAGGGCCTCGTTATCCATATTGGAGTCCTCGATGTGCTGGCCAATCTCGTCATCATAACGCTCAGCGTCATAATCCTTGTTGGGGTTCAGCTTCAGGTGCATAAGCGAACGTACGCGCTCGCGGCGTATGGCCTCATCCTGGATTTGGGACTGGCTGCGGAACCAGGCAAAGACCAAGATAGCGACCATGAGGATACCCATGTAGCCAATGATTGGGTAGATATAGTTCATCAAGGTCTTAAAGCCCGCGAAAGAGACCGCGAAACCAGCCAAGCAGCCGATGACGAAGATAACTGGGAAGCGCTTCTCATGGCCGGCGGACAGGCGTTTGCCCAGCGCGTAGAACATACCGATAGCGGTATTGAAGATCATCAGGTAGATGATGACCGCCATGATGGCGCCCAATGTCGGGTTAACACTATCTACTAGAGAAAGCATCGGAATATCGGACCCTTGGGCCTTGTCCGAGTTCATCAGCAAGGAAAAACCTGCAAGGCCCATCATGATGGAGTAAATTATTCCGCCTACGATGCCGCCCCAACCAGCCTCGCGTGGGCTGATATTGTCACCACCGATAACTAGGGACATGGACACAGCCAGCATCAGGGCTAGGCCGTTGTAGTTCAAAGCGGAAATTAGCCAGTTACCAATCGGGGTATCAATCTGGCTCGAGGCATCCATGGCTGCGCCGATGTCATCCGGCATATTGAACAGGGTGTAAATGGCTACACCGATTACCGCAATGATGATGGTTGGCGTTACTGCGCCGATAACCTTGGATACCTTATCCACGTCGAGCATGCCCACGATGAGCACCAATACCAGCATGAGGGTGGAACCAATCCAGGTCTTCCAACCAAATTGCTGCTGCATATTGGAACCGGCGCCCGCCAACATCACAAAGCCGATGGCAAAGAGGGTGATGATCACCGCCACATCCAGCAATTTGGACACGATCGGGTGGGTGACTCTGCGGAAAACCGTGTTGTGCTCGGCCGCGTGGAAATAACTTCCCAACTGCAAGAAAACGGTACCCGCAAGGGTCATGATGAGGGCAGCGACGATGATGCCAGGAATAGCCCAGGTACCAAAAGCGGTGAAGTACTGCACCACTTCTTGGCCTGTGGCAAAACCAGCACCAACTAGCAAGCCCACGAAGGACATAGCAATGGCGATAATGTTTTTAGAAGACACAGTTGCCTAACTTTTTGTAGCGAACATTTCTCGCATACAGGTGCGCGCGGCCCCGGTCCCCCGCCCCCATCTAGTGGGCCGCACAACACAAATATGCTTTCCTTAAGAAAGGGTACGTAAGTGACTCGTTAAACACCTACTGACACATACTGATGTTGTGCTAAATCACATTTGAGGAAAACGGCGAAGAGAGCCGGCCGACTCAGTCCTCAAAGGTCGCGGTATCGATGACAAAGCGGAACTTTACATCGCCGGCAACAACGCGCTCATAGGCTGCATCAACATCATTTACGCCGATTTCCTCAATGACAGCACCGATGCCGTGCTCGGCACAAAAGTCCAACATCTCCTGAGTCTCAGCAATGCCGCCAATATTATTTCCCGTGAGCACCTTGCCACCACCAACGAGGCTGCTCATATGGATTCCCAGTTCCTCCGGCGGAAGTCCCACAACGGACATGATTCCGCGCGGTTTGAGCAACTGCAGATAATCATTAAGCGAATACTTGGCAGAAATAGTAGACAAAATGACATCAAATTCGCCGCGGTGATGGGCAAAGAAGTCCTCGTCCTCACCGGTGGCCAAGATCTGCTTTGCGCCTAGCTCATAGGCTTCCTTTTCTTTGCGCCGGGAGCGGGAAATCACGGTGACTTCCGCCCCCTTGGCCGCCGCGATCTGTACACCCATGTGCCCTAGGCCACCAAGGCCTACTACGGCAACTTTATCGCCTTCTTTGACCTGCCAGCGTGCCAACGGCGAATAGGTGGTGATGCCGGCACACAGCAACGGGGCCGCTACATCAAAGTCCAAAGCGTCCGGAATAGAGCAGACGAAGCTTTCATTGACTACTACCTTTTGGGCGTAGCCACCTTGAGTGATGGTGCCATCTACGTCCTCGGAGTTATACGTGCCCACATTTCCGTTCAGGCAGTTTTGCTCCTGCCCATTGCGGCACTGCTCGCATTCACCACAGGAGTTAACCATGCAGCCCACGCCAACACGATCGCCGACTTTAAACTTGGTGACTTTATCGCCAACGGCTTCTACTACACCGGCAATCTCGTGGCCTACGGTCAGTGGGAAGTGGGCCTGGCCCCACTCATTGCGGATGGTGTGAATATCGGAGTGACAAATTCCAGCGGCCTTAATATCAATGACCACGTCATCCTCGCGCGGATCACGGCGCTCAATTTCTACTACCTTAAATGGGGCTTCAGGGCCTTGTTTTTGCAAAACTTTGCTTTTAATTGTCATGCCCACGACCCTACGCGCAACCTCACCGACCTCGCCTAACGGAAATTATCACCAATTCCAGCACAGGGTTGGTGGCGCGAAAAAGCCAGCCGCGCTCTTCTCCGATGACAGGACAAACGCGGCTGGCCTATTAGGGTGCTTAGTTCAGCTTCTCTGCGATGAGCTTATTTACCTGCCCCGGATCTGCCTTACCCTGGGTGGCCTTCATGACCGCACCGACGATGGCACCGGTTACCTTCTTATTTCCGGCGCGGTATTTCTCCACGATGTCCGGATTGGCGGCCAGCGCATCATCCACTGCCTTTTCAATGGCTCCGTCATCGCGCACGACCTCAAGGCCACGCTTTTCGACGACCTCATCGACGTCGCCCTCGCCAGCCAGTACGCCATCGACAGCCTTACGCGCCAGCTTGGTAGTCAGCTTGCCCTCATTAACGAGCTCAATGACGCGCGCCACGTGTTGCGGGGTGATAGATAGACCGGCAAGATCAGTCTCCTGCTCGTTGGCCTTGCCCGCTAGGTAGGAAACCCACCAAGAACGTGCCTCATCCGGCTTCGCACCGGCTTCTACGGTATCCACGATGAGGTCGAGAGCGCCGGCGTTAACTAGGTCGCGCATCTCTTCATCCTTGATGCCCCATTCTTCCTGGATTCGTGCGCGGCGAACCCACGGCAGCTCCGGCAGGGTCTGGCGCAGTTCTTCGACCCACTCGCGCGGTGCGATAACCGGCGGCAGGTCCGGATCGTTGAAGTAACGGTAGTCTTCGGCGGTTTCCTTCGGACGACCCTTCGAGGTGGTTCCGTCCGCCTCCTGGTAGTGGCGGGTTTCCTGATCAATGCTCCCGCCATCTTCGAGCACTTGCGCCTGACGCTGCATCTCGAAGCGAACGGCCTGCTCCACAGAACGCAGCGAGTTAATATTCTTCGTTTCGGTGCGGGTTCCGAATTCTTCCTGTCCAATTGGGCGCAGGGACAAATTGGAGTCCACACGCATGGAGCCTTGGTCCATACGGGCATCGGAAACCCCCAAAGCAGCAACGAGCTCGCGCAAAGCAGAGACATAGGCCTTAGCCACCTCGGGCGCACGCTCGCCGGCGCCGATAATCGGCTTGGTCACAATCTCAATGAGAGGGATGCCAGCGCGGTTGCAATCCACTAGCGATGCGGTAGCGCCGTGAATACGGCCATCGGCACCACCCAAGTGGGTCAGCTTGCCGGTGTCTTCTTCCATGTGTGCGCGCTCGATTTCCACGCGCCACTCGGTACCATCTTCCAGCACGACATCTAGGTAGCCATCATAAGCAATTGGTTCGTCGTACTGGGAAATCTGGTAATTCTTCGGCTGGTCCGGGTAAAAGTAATTCTTGCGCGCAAAGCGGGAGGACTCCGCAATCGAGCAATTAAGCGCCAAGCCAATCTTGATGGCGCCCTCCACACCCTTGGAGTTAACTACCGGCAGCGCACCGGGCAGCCCCAAGGAGACTGGGTCAACATTGGAGTTAGGCGCTGCGTTGAAGTTCGTAGGAGAGGTAGAAAACATCTTGGTTTCCGTATCCAGCTCTACGTGGACTTCCATGCCCATTACCGGTTCGAACTTTTCAAGGACCTCATCAAAGTCCATCAGGTCATACATCGCAGCAGTCATGCGTGCCATCTTAATACGTCCATGCGCTCACGCGCTCACGCCCCTAAGCTGAATATTATGACTACACCACATAGCGTTGATGCCACGCTCGTCGATGCCCCTTTGATCAACATTGCAGTCTTTCGCACTGCCCCCACCCCCGAAGAGGTAAGCGAGCGTCTGACCACCACTTTTGGAGATCGCCTGGGAGAAATCACGCCCGGTAAGAACCCAGGAAGCATCATGGTTGAGCTTGATGATTCATTTTTATTGCACTACCAAGCCGTCGACACCCCTCCCACCCGCGATAGCTATGGCCTTCACCCCATTTTGAGCGCGGATGCCCGCGGTCTCGACTCCGCCACTGCACAAATCCTCGTCACTGTTTTTGCGCAGAATGACGAGCAAGACCGCGCGAAGCAATTCCGCGAAGCCCGCCGCGAACACCTCGAATTGCTCTCCAAGGCTACTGCCGTGGTAGCCGAACACCCTGACTGCTTGATAGTCCACAATCCGCGCGGCAACGTATCCATCGCACCAAATACTTTCCTCGAGGCCGTTCGCGACAACCTTGCCCCGATGCACATCGCCCCAGTGTGGCTTACCCAAAAAGACAATAAGATCTTGGGCTATACCGTTGGGCTCATCCAAGCCGGACACCCCGAAATTCAGGCGGCTACCGAATCTATGGATCCCACCGATCTTTATTACAAGCTAGCTAATATTGCAGACCACGTTCTCCAGGGTGCCACCGTAAAAGGCGGCGACACCCTAAGTTTCGAGCAAGGCCAGCCCCCGCTGACCGTGGCGAAAGAGCCCTGGTTTGTAGACGAGTCTCTTCCCGCGGTCACGATTAATTTCTAGCGAATCCTTCCGCCCTTACGAGAATCCGAATAGCGGCAGATGGCTGCCAGTACCGCACCGGAAAGGTTGTGCCACACGGAAAAGACAGCACCGGGCAGGGCAGCCAATGGATTCATGTAGGTCGATGCCAGGGACGTCGCCAAGCCGGAGTTTTGCATGCCCACCTCGACGGCCATGGTGCGACGGGCGGTAATAGGCTGTTTTGTAACCGCTCCTGCGAGGTAGCCCAGCAGATAGCCACAGGCATTATGGATAACTACGGCCGCAAAGACCAGCGCACCCGCCGTAGCGATCGTGTCGTGCGCACCGGCGACCACGATGCACACAATGGCGGAAATCGCGGCAACCGAGTTCCACGGCAATGCCGCGTTAATTTTCGCCACCACGCGTGGAAATAGCATGCCTATAAGGATGCCGGCAACGACGGGTATGAGAACTACCTTGACGATGGACCACGCCATGGCTGAAGCGGAGACTGGCATATACTCCCCCGCCAACCACAAGGTCAACAAGGGGGTTAAAACCGGCGCAAGTAACGTGGAAATTGACGTCATGGTTACTGAAAGAGCGACATCACCGCGGGCAAGGTAAGAGACCACATTAGAGCTCGTGCCGCCAGGAGCACAGCCCACCAGAATGACGCCGGCCGCCACCTCATCAGGCAGGTCCATGACCGCAACCACCATCAGCGCTACCAGCGGCATGATCACAAACTGAGCCACGACTCCGATGAGCACCGGAAGAGGCCTGCGTGCCACTAGGGCAAAATCCACCGGCTTAAGGGTTAACCCCATACCGAACATGACGATTCCCAGCAGCGGGGTGACCTGCGGGGCGAAGGAAGCTGCGGTGTCCGGCGCGAGGTAGCCAATTACTCCGCCGATAATCACAAGCACGGGAAAGCCTAGCGCTGCGATGAACGCTTGGCGGTCTTGTGCTGAAGAGGGCGCGGGCCGCGCCTCCACCCGATTATCTGTCATGCTATCGATACTCATGGGCAAAAGAATACGCCCCCACTTAGTGGGAGCGCTAAATTAAAATTCGAAAATCATTGACTCTTAGCCGAAGAGTGCTTGGGCATTTCGATAACGCTGCTCCGGCACCGTCTTCAATTGTCCCACGGCATCTTCTAGCGGGACCAAGTCAATATTTTCACCATGTAGGGCAACACACATGCCGGATTTACCCTCGTGAATAGCACGGGCTGCATGTACACCGTATCGAGTGGCAAGGACGCGGTCATAAGCAGTCGGCGTACCGCCGCGTTGAATGTGCCCAAGTACCGTCGTGCGCACGTCATAGCCAGTGCGCGCCTTAATCTCATCACCGATAACCTGGCCAATACCGTTGAAGGTCTGGTGGCCAAACTGGTCGACTCCGCCGGCTTCGAAGTCCATCGTCCCTTCCTTTGGGAGGGCACCTTCTGCAACGCAGATGATGCCGTACTTTTCACCCATTTGGAAGCGGCGTTCCATTGCCTTGGTAATTTCGGCGATATCGAAGGGCTCTTCTGGCACCACCGTGTAATGCGCTCCGCCTGCCATGCCGGCGTGCAGAGCAATCCAGCCTACGTGGCGGCCCATCACCTCCACGATGAGAATGCGGTTATGGGATTCCGCTGTGGTGTGCAGGCGGTCAATGGCATCGGTAGCCACGGACACGGCGGTATCGAAGCCGAAGGTGTAGTCGGTGGCGTTGACATCGTTGTCAATAGTCTTTGGAACGCCTACCACCGGCACCCCATTATCGGATAGCCACTTTGCGCCCTTGAGGGTTCCCTCACCACCAATGGCTACAAGTGCATCCACCCCGGCATCGGCCATATTGGACTTAATCTGGTTGAGGCCAGCCTTGAACTTATCCGGGTGCAGACGGCCGGTGCCCAAGATGGTGCCGCCGCGCAACAGAATACGGTCGATTTCTGCATCGTCATAAAGATCACGGCGGCGATCTTCCATCAGGCCGACCCAACCGTCCTCATAACCGACGACGGTATCTCCAAACTCGTTGGATGCGGTACGCACTACCGCACGGATTACAGCATTGAGGCCGGGGCAATCGCCACCGGACGTTAAAACACCTAGACGCATACCTACCAATTTAGCGCGCGAATTTTAGCCCTGCAGAGTGTTCCGAAAGCATAGAGCGGAAACCAGGCCGACCACCAGCGCAACCACGATGGCGAATAGCGAATTAATAATGGCTGCCTCTGGGCTGCCCGTTTGCATTACCGCAGAGACGAGAGCGACGCCCAGCACAGATCCCACTTGACGGGAGGTGTTATACACACCGGAGGCAGCCCCCATAAGCTGCGGCGAAACATCACGCAAGGTGGTTGCCGCATTGGAACCCCAGATAAAGGACTGCCCCACTCCTAAACCTGCGATAGGCAGTCCAAGCACCCAGGCCTGGGCATCTGCCTGCATGACCCACCATGCCGCGAAGAGGGAGAGGATAAGGATGGAAAAACCGATCGCGCCCAGCAAACGCGGATTGATTTTATCGGCCATTATTCCTGCTACCGGGGACATCAACAGCGATACCAGTGCCATTGGTGCCACGATGATGCCGGCCTCTCCCGCCGGAATTCCTTGAACGGTCTGCAACCAAAACATGATAGGCAGCATGACGGCCGCCGCCATAAATCCCATAGCGATAATGCCTACCGAACCTGCCACATAGTTGCGGTTGCGAAAGAGCGCCAATGGCACCAACGGGCTTGATCCGCGTGTGTAAGCGGTAACCTGCAGGCGGATGAACCATGCACTAGCTACTACCCCGACAAGCAAAATCAGCCAGACTGCCCAGCCCCAACCAAGCACGGGGCCTTGTTGAATCCCAAAGACTATCGCAGCCAGTGCAAGTAGGGAGATAATGGCCGAGGCCACATCGATTGACTGCGCGGTGGTGGGCAGCTCAGGCACCCACAAAAGCGCGAATGCAATAGCTAACACCACGAAGGGAATATGCACCCAAAAAGCGGCCTGCCAGCCGAAATTCCCTACCAGATAGCCGCCAGCGAGTGGCCCGGCCAAGGCCGCGACCGAACCAATCACGCCCCATACCCCTAATGCGCGTCCGCGCCGCTCGCGAGCGAAAATTCGATTAATCACGGACATCGTCTGTGGCATCTGCAGCGAAGCGCCCACGCCTTGCACAACTCGAGCGGCGATAAGCACCTCCACGATGGGGGCCAAAGCACAGCCCAGCGCGCCTACACCGAAGACGGCCACGCCCATACAAAACATCCGCCGTTGGCCCAAGACATCGCCTAAGCGGCCGGTAAAAAGAAGGGGTACCACCACCGCCAAGAGATAAGCGGCGGATACCCACATGGTGTGGTTAACGCTCGCATTGAGCTCGCGTTGCAGATCCGGCAAAGCCACCGCCACCATGGATTGATCCAAAAGAGAAACGAAGAAGCCCAGAGATAGGGCAAGCATGGCGCGCCATGCTTGGCGCTCGGGCGGCAGATGCGTCTCCACAGTCATGGCCATAAAGTCTAGCGGGCCTAGGAGAGTCGGCCTAGACTGGCCGCATGTCCATGATCGATATCAAAAAGCCCCAAGATGTTTCTACTGCCACCACCGTCACCCTCGGCCTTATCGGCGGTTGGGTAACCGCCCGCGAGACCGGCATCCGCCCACTGGGCGGCGTGCTCCTCGCCGCCGCAGGTGTATGGGCGGGCCGCTCTTGGGCCAAGAAGACCACCCCAGCCACCACTGCAGGCCTGTGCGCGCTCTATGCCGGAGCATTCGGCGCCTCCCACCCGCTAGCAAAGAAGATCGGTGCCTGGCCGGCCGTGCTTAGCGTCACTGCTGCCTCGGCGGGCGCGGCCTACGCGCTTTCCGACGCCAAATAGTCCCCACACAATTATGCGCACCATGTCCCTAGACGTGGTGCGCATTCTTATATTGCAGGCTGCTAGTTGCTACTTGACAACCGTGAACTCAACCGCTTTATCGTTGCTACCTAGGGCGACGGTGCCGCCGGGCAGGTTATAGAAGGAGGGCTGGGATTCAAGGAGGCCACGGAGGGCGTCGGAAAGCTCCTGCGTATGCTCATCGCAGGCAACACGGGTAGAAGTAAATTCCCCAACGCTGATGGTGCCGTCCTCTGCCACCTCGTAGGTGGTGTTATAGGTATTGCAACCGTCATTCATTACCAAGGAGTGATCCTTGGAAAAAGCAACGCTAAGCTTGCCATCTTCCTTAACGGAGTGGAGCTCGCCGGTGATGGTCTGCCCTTCAATCTTGGGTTCCAACTTCTCTGCGCCCTGTGGCAACGGAGTAATCAGGCCGGAATTGGTGGGGGCGGTCATGCTGAATCCTGGATCAATGGAGGGTACCTGTGCGGCGTTGGCAACTCCTGCACCCATGAGCGCAGCGGCGGACAGCGTTACAGTGGCAGTCTTTTTGAAATGCATGCCCATTAATTTACCCCCGCAGAATATAAATTCAACGGGGGTAAACAAACCTTTATGGAATCGCCAGCGACCCCACAGGCAGTGATTTACTTATTGCGGCCCGCTTCATAAGCCGCGCCCACCTTGTACAGGCGGTCGTCCTCGAACGCCGGCGCCATGATCTGCAGGCCGGTCGGCAAGTTGGTATCGCTCGCCATACCGGACGGCACGGACATGCCGCACAGGCCAGCTAGATTAAGCGGCAGGGTGCACAGGTCAAAGTTGTACATCGCCATCGGATCCTCAACCTTCTCCCCCAGCTTGAACGCGGTGGTCGGGGTGGTCGGGGAAACAAGCACATCAACCTGCTCGAAGGCGCGGGCGAAGTCTTGGGCAATGAGCGTACGCACGCGCTGCGCCTGCAGGTAGTAAGCATCGTAGTAGCCCACAGACAGCGCATAGGTGCCCAGCATGATGCGGCGCTTTACCTCGGGGCCAAAGCCCTCCGCGCGGGACTGGGACATAACCTGCTCGGCGGAGTGGGAGCCGTCATCACCGGCGCGCAGTCCGTAGCGCATGCCGTCGAAGCGGGCCAGGTTGGACGAGACCTCGCACGGCATGATCAGGTAGTACGCGGCCAGCGCATCATCAAAGTGCGGGCAATCAACCTCGATGATTTCCGCACCCTGCTCGCGCAGCTGATCGACGGCAGCGTGGTAGTTCTCCATCACGCCTTCCTGCCAGCCATCGCGCTCGAATTGCTTAATCAGGCCCATCTTGACGCCGGAAAGATCCCCCTGAGCGCCCTCGCGTGCGGCGGCGACAACTGGGGCTACCGGCTTATCCACCGAGGTGGCATCGAAGGCATCGTGGCCGGCGATGACCTCGTGCAGCAGCGCGGTATCCAGAACGGTGCGGCCACAGGGACCAGCCTGGTCGAGGGAGGATGCAGCAGCAATGAGGCCGTAGCGGGACACGGTACCATAGGTCGGCTTAACACCAACAGTGTTGGTCAGCGCGGCGGGCTGGCGGATAGACCCGCCCGTATCGGTACCGATGCCCAGCGGCGCCTGGCCGGAAGCGAGCGCTGCCGCAGTACCACCGCCGGAGCCGCCCGGGGTGCGCTCCGTGTCATAAGGGTTATGTGCTGGGCCAAAGGCGGAGTTCTCATTGGAGGAACCCATTGCAAACTCATCCAGGTTGGTCTTGCCCAGGATTGGGATTCCAGCCTCGCGCAGACGCTTCGTCACGGTGGCGTCATAGGGAGAAACGTAGCCCTCCAGCATCTTAGAGGCCGCGGTGGTTGGCGCATCGGTGGTAACGAGCAAATCCTTCAGTGCCAGCGGTACGCCGGCCAGCCCGGAAGCAGGCTCTTCGCCAGCATCGAGCGCCTTATCCACGGCGTCGGCAGCCGCAAGAGCCTCCTCGGCTCCCACATGCAAGAAGGAGTTAAGCTCCTCATTGGTCTCCGCAATGCGGTCGAGGAAAGCCTGGGTAACCTCGCGGGAAGTAATTTCCCGGGAGTGAATCTTTTCGGCCAGCTCAGCGGCGGTAAGGGAGGTTAGCCCCTCTGCAGGAACGGTCAGGTTAGACATTTACTCTCCTCCCAAAATCTGTGGCACAACGAAGCGCTCGTCTTCTACGGCCGGCGCCTGGTCCAAGGCCTGTTCTGCAGTAAGGGTGCGCACGATAACATCCTCGCGCATTGGGGCGTCCACGGAGTGCGGGTGGCTCATCGGCTCCACGCCCTCGGTATCCACGTTTCCTACCGCGGAAACGGAATCAACAATTTCATCAATCTGCGTTGCGAACTGGGCTAGCTCTTCCTCACTCAAGGCCAGGCGGGAAAGCTTGGCGAGGTGGGCTACCTCATCACGCGAAATCTCAGACACGCGAACTCCATCCTTTATCTGCATAATCGACACGCCAGTGAAAAATATTCACTGAAAGCATGTACTATGTGAATTGCTAACGACCCATGGTACTGCACCAACTGAGATGGCTGCCGCGTCACCCCAAATTTGCGTTGCTTGAAGCCGCCATTGTGACGCACGTATCATGTTCGGGACTACAAACAACCGAAAGCGTGCGAGACCATGTCCTTTTTGATCCGTGTACTGCTCCCCGATGCCCCTGGCAGCTTGGGCCAGCTTGCCGATGCCTTTGGACTTGTCGACGGCAATATCCAGTCAGTCGACATCGTAGAAAACTTCCCCGATGGAACCGTCATGGATGACATCGTCATTGAACTGCCCACAGGTGCCATGGCCGATGTCCTCATTACCGCTGCCTCTTCCGTAGACGGCGTCGAGATTGATTCCATCCGCCCCTTTAGCGGCCGCGTTGATCGCCGCGGGCAAATCGAGCTACTTGCACGCGTGGCTAATGCCACGAATGTTACCGCCGCCATGGAGGAAGTAGTTGCTGCGATCCCAAGGGCGCTGACCTCGACATGGGCAATCGTCATCGATAATAACGAGCCCATCCACCGAGTTGCCTCCTCCAACGCCGCCCCCGAAGATGATGGAACCGTGCCGCACGATATCGAGGTTGAAAGCGCGCGCGTGCTCAGCCCCGAGCGCGATGCATGGATTCCGGAAAGCTGGTCGCTTCTCGATTCCGCCTTGGCCGCCGCCCCATTGGGCGATACCGGCTTGGTTATCGCCATGGGCCGCACCGGTGGCCCTGATTACCTCGCCTCCGAGGTAGAGCATCTAGGCCACATCGGCACCATCTTGGGCAGCTTCCTCAAGTAGCCGGACTGAATTAGGCCTCGCCAGATTCTAGTAGCTGCTGGAATTCGGCTTCGTTGAGAATCGGGATTTCCAGCTCGCGTGCTTTGTCTTCCTTGGAACCGGCGTTTTCACCGGCCACCACATAGGAGGTCTTTTTCGACACCGACCCGGTGGCCTTACCACCGCGAGAGACAATAGCCTCTTTGGCGGAGTCCCGTGTGAAGTTTTCTAGGCTGCCGGTGACCACGATAGTCAGGCCCTCAAGGGTCTGCTTTTTCTGCTCCTCGCTTGCAACCTCCATGGCCACGCCAGCTGCAGCCCATTTGTCCACGATGGTACGGTGCCAGTCCACCTCGAACCAATCGTGGAAGGACTGCGCAATAGTCATGCCAACGCCGTCTACTTCTGCAAGCTCCTCCGTCTTGGCCGCGCGTAATTTTTCCATCGATCCATAGCGGGAAGCAAGGGCCCGGGCCGCGATCGGACCCACGTGGCGAATAGACAAAGAGACCAATACCCGCCAGAAGTCCCGCCCTTTAACCTCCTCTAGATTATTCAGCAGGTTCTGCCCCGCCGTATTTACTTTGGCATTGCCGTCCTTTTTGGTGCGCTTGTCCTTGGTGTCCTTCTTCGCCGTGTAGACGTCCGAGGCCAAAAGCTTTTCCGCGGTGAGCTCAAAAAGCTCCGACTCATCGACAAGGATGCCGTTTTCGATCAGATCCATGGCTCCCTTCTCACCGAGGGCCTCAATGTCCAGTGCTTTGCGCGAGGCCAAGTACTCCAGGCGGGCCGAAAGCTGCGCTGGGCACGATTGGGTATTGGGGCAACGCCAGTCCGCATCACCATCCTTTTGTGGGGCCAATTTCGTGCCGCACGCCGGGCAGTTTTCTGGGAAGGTCCACTCGTATTCGCTACCATCGCGCTGTTCGCGCACTGGACCGAGCACCTCCGGAATAATCTCGCCCGCCTTGCGGATGATAACGGTATCGCCGATCAGGACGCCCTTGCGCTTGACCTCGGACTGGTTATGCAAGGTTGCCATGGACACCGTGGATCCGGAGACAAAGACCGGCTCCATGATGGCAAAAGGCGTCACTCGCCCAGTACGCCCCACGCCCACCTCGATGCCCTTGAGCTTTGTGGTCACTTCCTCAGGCGGATACTTATAGGCAATGGCCCATCGCGGCGCGCGGGAGGTCGAACCAAGTGCGCGCTGTGAAGCCAAGTCATCGACCTTGACCACCAGTCCGTCCATCTCAAAAATGGCATCGTGGCGATGCTCTGCCCAATGCGCGACCTCGTCCTGGACTTCCTTGGCAGAGTGCACCTGCTTGGTATACGGGGACACGGGCAGGCCCCACGCCGCAATTGCTTCATAAGCATCGTGCTGTGAGGTCGGTGAAAATCCCTCGCGCGCACCTAAGCCGTGGCACACCATTTTCAGGCGGCGCTTTTTCACCTCGGCGGGATCCTTCATGCGCAGTCCGCCTGCCGCGGCGTTGCGCGGGTTGGCGAATTTATCCTTGCCGTCGGCCGCGCGCTCCTCGTTGATCTCCGCAAAGTCCCCGGGGCGCATGTAGACCTCGCCGCGAATCTCAATAAGCTCAGGGACCGGATATTCAGCAGTACCAGTCAGCTCGTGCGGAATATCCTCGATAACACGAGCATTAGCAGTGATTTCCTCGCCCACCGTGCCATCGCCTCGGGTGGCGGCAGTGCTCAGGCGTCCATTGCGATAGACCAGATCGATAGACAGCCCATCGATCTTAAGCTCAGTGAGATAGGTCTGTGCCGGAGTTCTATCTAGCCAATCCTGCATCTCACCAGCACTAAAGACGTTATCCAAGCTCATCATGCGCTCAAGGTGCTCAATGTCCTCTCCGGCGCTTGGGGCAGCACCTACCTGCTGGGTGGGCGAATCGGGCACGGCAAGCTCTGGGTGCTCCTCTTCGAGCGCAAGAAGGCGCTGGAAGAGGGCATCAAAGTCGGCGTCGGGAATAGCCGGCTCACCGTTGTAGTACAGGTTGCGGTGGCGGCGCACTTCCTGCGCGAGGTCATTCCATTCACGGTGCAGATCAACTGGATTAGTCACGCTGCCCAAGTGTAGCCATCCCTCGTGTCGGGGCTAGCTACTAAGGTATGGATCATGAATTTCGACGCCTCCCGCATGCTCGCCTTCGACCTTGAGACCACCTCGGCCAATCCAAAGGAAGCCCGCATTGTCACCTCTGCCCTAGTCCGCATTGACGGCCGCGAGGTGCAAAAAGTAGAGCACCTGGCTGATCCCGGAATTGAGATTCCACAGGAAGCAACCAACGTGCATGGCATCTCCACGGAAAAGGCCCGCACCGAGGGCCGCCCGCATGAGGATGTTCTAAAAGATACGGTCGAATCCATCAAGGCCGCGTGGGAGGACGGCCTGACACTCATTGTCTATAACGCTGCCTTTGATCTCACCGTATTGCGCAGCCTCACTGGCGATTTCACGGTAACCGGCCCAGTCTATGACCCCTATGTGATCGACCGTGTCAGCGATAAGTGGCGCAAGGGCAAGCGCACCCTGGGCGCAGTGTGCGAGCACTACGGCGTCGAGTTGGGCAATGCCCACGAAGCTACTGCCGACGCCCTCGCGGCCGCCCGCGTGGCATGGAAGCAGGTACGCCAGCACTACCCTAACCTGGCACAGATGGATGAAAACGAACTCATGGAGTTCCAGGCAGTCAAGTGGTACGAAGACCGCGTCGCCTTCAAGAAATACCTAGAGGGCAAGGGCCGCGATGCCTCGGATGTCTCGACGGCGTGGCCGCTCATCGGCTAAAGTCTCCCAAATCTCCACTTTGAGCCGAAAGTCTCCCAAATCTCCACCAGCACGAGTTACACTAGCCGCATGGAAAACCCATTCCGCCCCACATTCGGCGCCCCACCCCTGTTCTGGGTCGGCCGCGGCATAGTGCTCGATAATTTCCGCACTGCCTTGGACGGCTCGGCAGGCAATGCTTCCCGCTCCATGGTGCTGAGCGGTGCAAGGGGCATTGGCAAGACGGTCCTCATCAACGAGCTGGAAGACATTGCTGAAGCGCGCGGTTGGGTAACGCTGCGCGCTTCTGGGCGCTCCACTATGGTGGAGGAACTGGTCAACACCACCATCCCGAGACTCCTTGAACAGCTCTCGCCAAGCGATAAGAAGAAAATCAGCCGCATCGGTATCGGCGGCGTGGGGTCGATCGGCTTTGATCATCAAAAAGAAGATCGCTTCACTCCCACGTTGAATACTCGCCTCCGCGAGCTTTCCGCCGAGCTTAAAGGCACCGGCATCCTCCTTACCATCGACGAGGTCCAAGACGCCGACGTCGAAGAACTCACCACCATTGCCGTGGCCTACCAAGACTTGGTGCGCGATGAAATCGATATCGCTTTGGTGGCCGCGGGTCTTCCGCAAGGAGTCAACCACCTGTTGGATCTGCCCGGGGTGACGTTCCTGCGTCGGGCCCAGAAGTTCGTGCTAGGGCCATTGTCGCCAGCCAATGCGGAGCAGGCGCTCGAACATACAGCATCGGGGTCAGGGCTGGAGTTTAGCCGCGAGGCGATCACAGACGCCGCGGCGCTCACCCGCGGCTACCCCTACCTCGTGCAATTGGTAGGTTCGCTGGCGTGGGAGCGCAGTCGCCGCAACCAAGAAGGCGGCATTTCCCAGCAAACAATCGCCTCCATCGCCCCAGATGCAAAATCAATCATGGGTGCGCAGGTGCACCAGCCTGCGACGATGGCCCTTCCGCCGGCCCAGCGGGAATTCCTGGAAGCAATGGCAGCAGTCGAGGTGGACAGCGTAGCCACCATCGCCGACATCGCCGGTCACATGGACCGCACGGTGCGTTCACTGTCGGCCACTCGCCAGCGGCTTATCGACGCCGACCTCATCGAGCCCACCGCACACGGCAAGCTGCGCTATGTCATTCCCTATATGGGCGAATACTTCACCACCACGGATAGCCGCGGGCGCGTCGATTAGAGATCGCCAGCATCGCGGACGAGGATGGCGGCGGTCTCACTTACAGAGCGCAGCGCACTAGCGGAAGCCGCAATGGGGAAAACATCACAATGATCAACCAACAGTTCACGCGGCATGCCAATGCGATCGAGGTGGGCAGCTAATGAGATCGCCTCGTTTCTCGCATCGGTACCGGAAATGCCTAAGCCGATACGGCGGCCCGCGCTGAGGTGCTCGCCCAAACCGTCATAGTGCTCTGGGGTGGAAAGCCACTGTCGAAAACGCGAATCAACCAAAAATGTCTTTGCTGCGCGCGCCACCGCCCAGAGGGGCGCTGCGTGCAAATAGTCCGCTTCGAAGCCTCGAAGGTTCTCTAAAATGACTTCCTCTGGAACCGCTGGTATCGAATCAAAGTCCGTGGTTCCCGGAATCCGCCCAGCAATAACGTCCGCCAAAAGTGGCTCATCGAGTTGTACTTGGACCTCACCGTGGAAACGGCTCGCCACTTCGTCGGCATGGGCACGGAGGCCATGCGCTAGGGCGTCAGAAAGCTCAGCGAAAGCACTGGAGTCGGTGAGGACGCGGTGGCCGTCGGAAAGCTCAATGCTCGCCGCCAAGGACCATGGCCCCATGGCTTGTACCTTGATTCGAGGAACGGCCTCACCCCAGACCTCCTGGACCTCATCCAGGTCGCGCTCTAAGCGATCCCAGGTGCGCCGCGTCAAAAGCTGCGGACGCGTAGTCATGCGCCACGACCGCGGCCCGCGTTCGATGTTGATGGCCTCGAGCATGCTGGCTGTGCGTCCAACTGCATCAGACCCCAGTCCCCTATCGGGGAGTTGCGGAATGGCAGGGAGTGAGGTCTCGCTAATTATGATGTCCGCCGCCTCTGCCACGGAAGTACCGGGCATGGGGCCGAGTGCAAAGCCGGTCATCTAGGCCGTCCCGCAGATGGTGCCAGAGCCAATGACGATATCGCCCAGCTCGTCCGGCGAAGGCAAATACAGCACCGCGGCCTGGCCGCGCGCGACACCGGATAGCGGCTCCTTAAGCTCGAGGCGCATCTGATCCGCATTGCGGTCAACGTGCGCGGTGCAAGGCACCACAGAGCCGTGTGCACGCACCTGAACCTCGCACTCAAAGTCCCCATCCATGCCTGGATGGAGGTACTTTAGGCGATCGGCCTGAATCGAGGTCACGGCCAAGTCCTCGCGGGCACCGACAGTAACCGTGCCGGTAGCGGCATCAATATCGGTGACGTAACGGGGACGGCCGTCGGCAGCCGGCGCCTTAATGTCCAGGCCCTTGCGCTGGCCGATGGTGTAGTTCCATGCGCCATCATGCTCCTTGAGCTCTGTGCCCTCTTGATCCACGATCATGCCGGGGCGAAGCCCAATGCGTGCACCCAGAAAGGCCTGCGTATTGCCGTCTGGAATAAAGCAAATGTCATAGGAATCCGGCTTCTTCGCGGTGGAAAAACCGTGTGCTGCGGCTTCCTCGCGGATCTGTGGCTTGGGGGTATCGCCAATCGGAAAAAAGCAGTGTTCCAACTCTTCGGCCGAAATCACACCGAGCACGTAGGACTGGTCCTTATTCTCGTCCAAGGAACGGCGCATATAGCCGTTGTCGTCGATGGTGGCATAGTGCCCCGTCGCAACGGCATCGAAGCCAAGCGCCATGCCCTTTTGTAGCAGCGCGCGGAACTTGATCTTCTCGTTGCAGCGCAAGCACGGGTTGGGTGTCTCTCCGCGGGCATAGGAATCTACGAAGTCCGTGATGACTTCTTCTTTAAATTCCTCCGAAAAATCCCACACATAAAAGGGAATGCCCAGCTTATCGCAGATGCGACGGGCGTCGGCCGAATCTTCCAACGAGCAGCAGCCGCGGGCCTTCTCCCTAGTCTGCTGCGCGTCTTTGTGCAGGGCAAGGTGTACGCCAATCACCTCGTGGCCAGCTTCTACTGCACGGGCGGCGGCAACCGATGAGTCCACGCCGCCAGACATGGCAACCAATACTCGCATTGTGCTCCCCATTTCACCTTGACTACAGGCCCGAAAGTCTACTCCCTAGCCCCAACGCTGTTTAAATCGAATCCATTCCCTAAGCTTGTGTCACATGGGTAGAAAGCGAGCCTCCACTGAGCAGGGAATCACCGGCACCTACGATATTTCTACCGGCACAGCCGAGGTCGTGCCGGATGAGTTCCGCGACGGCGCCTATATCCTCAACGTTAATGGCGTGCCAAGCAGCCATATCGTGCTCGGCGAGCCAGAAGAGCTGGAGTTCGAGTACATGCGCTGGATTGCAGCGGCGGTTGAGCACCTCAATACTCGGCCAGCGAATAAGCTTCGCGTGACCCACTTAGGTGGCGCGGGATGCTCGCTTCCGCGCTATTTTGCCAGCAAGCTTCCGGGCAGCCGCCATACGGTGGTCGAACTCGACGCCAAATTGGGCGAGTTGGTGCGCACGCTTTTCGACGTCCCCCGTTCCCCCACCGTCAAAATCCGTGCCGGCGAGGCCCGCAAAGAAACCGAGGGATTTCTACCGTCCAGCCGTGACATCATCATCCGCGATGCCTTTGCCGGCGACAAGACACCGGCCAACCTCACCACCGTAGACTTTTCCAAGCTGCGAAGAAGTCGCTGGAATCCGGTGGCCTCTATGTAGCCAATTGCGGAGACCATTCCGATCTGCACCTAGCGAAAAGCGAACTGGCCGGGCTGGATAAAGTATTTGACCACCTCGCCGTCATCGCCGACCCGCCGATGCTCAAAGGCCGCCGCTACGGGAACATCATCCTTGTGGCCTCAGATACAGAAATGCCAGCCGAGGGCTCCGTCGAAGCCGCTCAGCTGGCAAAGGCGCTCCTTGGCGGGGCCGTGCCCGCCCATTACAAGGACGAGGCTTGGACCCGCGCGTTTTTCGCAGGTGCTACTGCAATACGCAATTGAGCAGCGTGGCTACTTGTCCCGCGTCAAAATCAGGAACATCGGCACCGGCCTTCTTGGCCGCATTCTTTGCTTCCGATACCTCCGACTCGGAGACATTGCCTGACTTAACGTTATTGACGTGACCAGCGTTGTCCAGCAAGATTGCAAGGTCACTGACGGAGAAATCGCCCTTGGCCATATCGCCTAGGTCCTCCACCGGGAGAGCATCCTTGTCCTGCAGGGTCTTCACGAAGTCAGCCAAGCCCTGCGCAGCTTGGGGATCAAGGCCGGACTTTTCGGCGGCATCGGCAAGCTGCGGCAATGCAATCAAACCAGCGGCAAGCGCCAAGATCGCGCCAATGAGTGGCGTGCTATCGGAGCTCAGGTCAAGGCCATCGCTCACAACCAGCTGCTCGAGCGCGCCGCCCACGTCTACGTAGTTGCCATCGCTAAAGGACTGCAGTTGCTGCTTAGAACCATTAAACAGGTTCATGTCGACGTCGGTAGGAATGCCTGCCACCTTGCCGGAGCCAGAGCGCTGCCAGAAGGATAGCTTGTTCCACCCACCCACGGCATCGGGGGCTTGGTCTTGGTAGGCCGCGAGCCACAGCGGCATATCCGAGAACTTCTTGGAGTTATTCATCTGCCCCATCCAGAAGTACTTGTAAGTGTAAATCATCGGAGTGCGACCAGTAAGGCGCTTAAGCTCACTGGTAAATTTTTCAATCCACTGCTCTAGCTGGGCCGCGGACTTTCCTTCCGCCACCTCGATGTCAAGTGCCGGTGGCAATGTCTGGTCAGGAGCCAGCGCGACCTGCGCGGCAAAGTTGGCCGCTTGGGTTTTGGCGTCGCCGGCCGGGCGCGCGTAGTGATACGCACCGGTCTTGAGGCCGGCAGCATTAGCGGCTTGGATATCCTCTACGTAGTGTGGGTTTACCCAATCACCACCCTCGGTAGCCTTCACGAATGCAAAGGACTGGCCGTCGGTACGCACCTTTGACCAATCGATAGGTGTACCGCCTGGATGCTGGTGCGCTGCAACGTCAACGCCCTTAGGTGCACCGAAGCTCACCGCTTGGGCGACAGCGGTACCACTTACGGCTAATGCAGCCACGGTGATCACCGCAGTAATGCTCTTTCGGAGTGCCTTCTTTGATGTCATGCGCGTGAGTCTAGCAACGTCTTCACTTCAGTCACACATTTAACACGCGCCCCTGCCAACCAATTTTGTATCTTTTGTTTCTATTTTAGTGGGAATGTCACCTTTTAGAACACATTTTTGCCCCTTTCCTATTGTGAATAGCCAATTGCCCACTTAGAATTGGAGACATGAAAAGACACACACAAGTTCTAATAATGGGGGAAATTAGACGTGGATACTTATTACGTAGTTAATGACCCCAAAGATCCCATAGCAGTTAGAGCCACCGAAAATAGAAAACAAGATTACCTATTCTGGAACGAGGTTAAGCCAGGCCTAGAAGATGATTTCGACATTTCCTGCCACACCCTCGCCACCCGCACGGGATTGAGCGAGCGGCGCACGCGAGATATAACCATGGCGCTATACCGGCTGGCTGAGCTGCCGCTTACGATGGCGCTGCAAGAAACCTATTATTTCCTGGATTTCTCTCGCCTTATTACTATCGACGCCGTACTTAGCAAGCTCGGTGACATCCCTACCGAAACTCTTGAGCGGATAGACCAAGAGCTGGCACGTTACCTGACTCCCACGAGGCCCGGACAGGTACTGCCTTCGAATACGAATTTGCGTCGAAAGCTCAATGGCCTCATCGCTGTTGAAAACCCGAATACCGAAGAAGCCGAGGAGACTGACGCGCGGAACGACTCCTATTTCACCTACCCCAGCTTTGGCGGCAAGGCCGGGCTAGCAGTGGAATTCGATGAAGCTACATTGATAGCTATCGATGAACACGTCTGTAAGGCTGCCGAAGAACATAACCTCTCAAAGGCAGAGGCGCTGGCCAAAATGCTCCTGGGCGAGATTGAATCGCGGGCTAAGGTGGTTTTACACATGTACCGTGCCCACGATCTGGAGGCTGCACCCGCGTTTATCCGGGGATTCGGATGGATAAGCCCAGACACCGCAGACAATCTGCACCCCACCCAGACGCGGAACATGGATTTGGCCAAAGAAATGGAGAGCGAAAGTTACGTTACTCCCCCGCTCATTGGAGCCTACGTGGAAGGCCGCGATGGTGTGTGCCGTTGGCCGGGCTGCAACCGCCCCGCAGAAACCTGCCAAAAGGACCATCGCATTGACCATTCCAAGGGAGGGAAAACGGCGGGTAGCAATTTGGCATCGTTATGCCAGCATCACCACAACATCAAGACCGACGGCGGTGCCTTCTACATAATGGACCCGCACACCGGAGACATTGTGTGGCTCTTTGACGATGGCCGGTGGGAATATGACGAGCCACAAGGACCGCTAGCGCCCAAGAACAAGAACTGGGCGCTTACGGTCGGCCAAGCTATCGCCGCCCGGAGGGCAGCGGCTAAGGAAAGGAATGATAGCTAGACGGAGCGGGCTCGTGAAATTACCTCAGGAAGATGAGCCAACACGTAGTCGACGTCTTCTTCCGAAGTAAGCCGACCGAGAGTAAAGCGCAGGGAGCCAATACCTTCAGCTTCGCTAACGCCCATTGCCTCGAGGACGTGAGACATACGGTTTACGCCTGCGCTGCAAGCACTGCCGGTGGAAGCCTCGATCTGCAGGGAATCCAGCAGCATGATGAGGCTATCTCCATCAGCGCCGGGGAAAGAGACGTGCAGGTGGGAAGGCAGGCACGGCTCAGCGGAATTGACCACCGCGTTATCGATGGTGGCAAGGATTCCGTCACGCAGCTTATTGCGGAGCGCAGAAACTCGCTCACTCTGAGTAGAAATTTCCGCGACGGATTCTTCCAACGCCGCAGCTAGACCGGAGGCGCTCGCTACGTCGACGGTTCCAGGGCGGATTCCGCGCTCTTGCCCGCCGCCGTAGGCAATCGGCTGGGGCGCAGGGCTGCGCTTGGCCAATAGCAGACCGATGCCGCGAGGGCCGCCGAACTTATGGGCACTGGCGGCGAGGCTGGTGATCCCTAGCTCGGAAAAGTTAATGGGGACCTTGCCCACGGCCTGCACCGCATCAACGTGCACGGGGGTGCCGGCGGCACCTGCGCGGGAGGCGATATCTTCGATGGGCTGGATGGCGCCGGTTTCGTTATTGGCCCACATGCAAGTGGCGACGTCGGCAAGCGTGTCTAGAGCTGACAAATCTGCGATGTGCCCAGAACGATCGACGGGAAGCAAGTCGACGGCCGCTCCGGATTTTTGCAGCTTAGCCACGGTATCGCGCACGGCGGGATGCTCTATATCGGTGGAAATGATGCGGTTCGTAGTTCCAGCCGCGTAGAGCCCCTGGATGGCGATATTGTCCGCTTCGGTGCCCGAGGAAGTGAAGATGACCTCGATTGGCTCGCAGCCAAGGAGGGAGGCAACTTTTTCGCGGGCGTCATCGAGCACAGACCGAGCCTTTCGGCCGGAACCATACTGGGCTCCGGAATTAAGGGAGCCAGCCGCTGCCACCCAAGCATCAATCGCGCTCTGGCGCATCGGCTGGGTAGCGGCGTAATCGAAGTAGTACGGCATTACTTGCGGGCCTTCAGTTCCTCGGTGAGAGCTGGGGCGATTTCATGCAGGTCACCCACGACGCCGAGGTCAGCGATCTGGAAGAACGGCTCATCTTGATCCTGGTTGACCACCACAATGGTGCCGGAGGTCTGCATGCCCGAGGTGTGCTGGATAGCGCCGGAGATGCCCAAACCGATATAGAGATCAGGCGAGACGGTAACACCGGTCTGGCCGATCTGATAGGCGGCGTCGTAGAAGCCTTCATCGACTGCGTCGCGGGTGGCGCCGACAGCAGCGCCGAGAGCATCGGCAAGCGGCTCGACTACGGTTCCAAATTCGTTGCCCACGCCACGGCCGCCGGCCACGACCGCCTTGGCCTCGGTGATTTCCGGTCGTGCGGACTTCTGGGCCGGGGTGAAGGAGGTTACCTTAACATCTTTGCCCGTAGCGGCCGGCAGTGGCATCGGCGCCGGCTGTGCCTCTACCTGCTGTGGTGCGGCCTCAACCGCGCCTGGGCGGAGGGTGTAAATCGGGCACTGTCCAGCGGCGGTAGAGGTGGTCTCATAGGAACCACCAAAAATGGTCATCTGGGCAGAGCCATCGGCAGCAATGGCATCGACGTTGACGAGCGCACCAGAAGCGAGGCGAGCTGCAAGTCGACCGGCAATTTCATTATTCGCCGGAGTTGCAGCCAACACGATGGGCGCGGGGTTAGCTGCGCCGAGGGCATGCAGGGCATCGACCTCTGGGGTAAGGAAACGCTGATCATAATCCTCGGCTGTTGCCTGAACCACCTGCGCGGCACCGAGGGCGGCAAGGTCTGCATCGAACTTATCGGCTTGCTTGCCGACGACCACTGCGGACACCGTGCCCAGTTCGCGTGCGGCCGTAATCAGCTCGCCGGTAACGGGAAGGACCTTATCCGCATCGTGCTCAACTAGTACGTAAACGTGAGACATATCTACTCCTAAATCAAGTTCTTTGCGGACAGGAAGTCAGCGATCTTCTTCGCTGCATCTTGCGGGTTGGGCTCGGAGATGACTTCGCCGGCCGTACGCGGTGGGCGCTTCTCAGCGGCCGTAACGGAAGTAGTAGGTGCGATTGCCTCAATGCCCAGGTCAGCCAGCGAGAAAGTTGTAATTTCCGCCTTCTTGGCGGCCATGAGGCCCTTGAAATTGGGGAAGCGCGGCTTGTCGCTCTTATCGGTCACGGAGACGATCGCCGGCAGTGGCGCTTCTAGCTCCCAAGTGCCGCGGGCATCATCGCGGGTGCCATGCAAGGTGCCGTCAACTAGCTCTACCTTGTGTAGGGCGGTAAGGGCTGGCAGCTGGCGGTATTCGGCGAGCAGTCCGGTAAGGAGGCCGGTGGAGGCATCAGATGCTTCAGTGCCTGCGGTGATCAGCTGGACGTCGTCAAGCTTGTTCAGCACAGCATTAAGGGTCCATGCGGTCGACAGTGCGTCCGCGCCGGCCAGCGAGTCATCGGAGACGAGCACCGCATCATCGGCGCCCATGGCCAGTGCCTTGCGCAGAGCCTCGTCCGCCTGGGCTGGACCCATGGTCAGCGCTACCACCTTGAACCCTGCATCAGGATTATCGTCGCGCAGGCGCAGGGCTTGTTCCACGGAGTATTCATTGACTTCATCAATGACGTTATCCACGGAGGTGCGATCCAGGGTGTGGTCATCTTCCAAGGTCTTGGTAGACCACGTATCCGGCACGTGTTTGACCAGAGCCACGATAGTTGGCATTGGGCACTCACCTTTCCGATATATTTATGTTGCGTAATTATCCTCGGACGATGATACTCGGGGTTGACAGAGCAAGGCGATTCCCTGTGAGCCAATTCGCGTAATGATTACTGCAAAGGGCTTCTTTCCTTTCAGCTTCATCTTCTTGCGCAGCTGGTCAGGGTCCACTTCTACCCCGCGCACAAGGATTTCCAGGCTTCCCGCGTCATAGGATTTAAGTACGGATTTTAATCTCTTTAGGGGTACTTTTTCTATGAATGGAAATGCGGAAGTTCCCTCCGGGATCCTCTCGCCTGTTAGGTACGCGATGCGCGGATCGATTTGGTGCAGCCCTTCCCTAGCCGCGTAGTGCCGAACTAGGCCAGCACGAACGATGGCACCGTCCGGATCAATCAGGTAGCTGCCAATATCGCCGGCCTCTGGCAGGTTTGTTTCTTGGTCATCGAGAACATCTATCTTTTCACCACGGATCATCACCGCATTTCGCCCCGTACCAAGACCAGGAGTGTATAGGCAGGCTTCCTTTACTCCCCCATCGACGCTCGCGACGATAACGAGACCATCCCATTCGCTGAAATCAAGCCCGGGCGCGCACTTAATGGCCAGCTCCTTGCCGCGATGCTTATCGACGACCTCCGGAAGCGGCGGCACCAAATCTCCCGGCCGCGTGATCCTTCTCCCACCAGCACGGCGGGCTGGATCTGCAAGGAGGACATCGGCAGTCGTAGTCGTGGTGAGCGCATCCGCGCGGAATATCTTGGACGAAGAGAGGTTGTACCTCGCCATCCTGACCCGCGACTCATCCAGATCCGAGCCGAAGTAGTCAAACGGACAATTATAGCCTTCCGTACCGATGGAGCAGGTGAGATCATGAACGGTATGAACTCCCTGTTCCGCAAGGAAGCTCATGCGATATGCAGCAACGCCGATGGGAGTGGCTTGCTGGGCGGAGTCAGCATCCATCAGCCAATTGTGGGGAAGCTTGCCCGAATTACGCGCAGTCACTAACTCCATAACTGCGCGGCCAAAGTCGCCGAATTTTTCTTTGAGGACTTCGGCATCTTTGAGCCGGGAGGCCTTGGTCAAGGCGAGATCGAGGCTAACTATCTCCTCATGGTGGTCCATCAGGAAGCTGACTTCTGCGGGGGTATAACTCATATGCGGTCTAAAGGGGTGGTGGAAAAGAATTCGCGGTACCGGGAATCCTCGCGGGGATCCCCAATAACGGGGCGCAGATCAGAAAAGGACGCATCATCTAAGACTTCTTGGACTGAGGAGTATTTGCTCAACCTCTGCATTTGCGCCCACGTAGGAATGACTAGGCGTACCAGCCCGGCGCGCCAGCCATCCAGGATGAGCTGCGGGGAGAACCATCCGGCATCATCAGCTTCATCGGTATCCCCGTCTGGTTCTTGGCCGGAGGGCAAAACCCCAACGAAGAAAAAAGTATCGAACCAGTGGCTCTTGCCTTTTCCCACCCAACGCGCCCAGGGAAGGAGCATATCGGTGTCGACCCGCATGCCGTTATTGCTGAGGAATTCGGTAAAGGAAATGGTGTGGTTTTCCAGTAGCTTGCGCTCCTTGTGATAGCGCCGCGCATTAGAGACAATGCCGTCTTCGCGTATAGCAAAAAGGGTGCCGGCCTCTTCAAAGAGCTCGCGCGCAGCAGCAAAGACAAGGGCATGGGCCTTGTACTTTGTCACACCCATTCGCCGGGCCATCGCAACTACTGATTTACCGGCCCACAGCTCGCCCGAGTCCCAAGATCGAGGTGGAAAGTCGCGTGGATCTACTCCCCCTCCGGGAAACACCGAATGCCCCGGGTAATTATGCATGGTGTGAACCCGTTCTTGGACCCAAACCTCAAGACCGTCAGCGCCATCCCGCAACAGCAGGACCGTTGCCGCCAAGCGCCCACCATTAAAGCCGGTGGTATCGCTGGCGTCGATGGCATCTAGACGG
Organism: Corynebacterium curieae; assembly: GCF_027570035.1. Lineage (GTDB taxonomy): Bacteria > Actinomycetota > Actinomycetes > Mycobacteriales > Mycobacteriaceae > Corynebacterium > Corynebacterium curieae. Next base: position 48,349 of record NZ_JAKMUU010000002.1, read on the forward strand.
TCATGGATAGGATTGGTCATAGAGAAGCTCGGCGGGCGAAGTATCGCTGTCCAATGCGGTCCACCTGGATGGGCTGGTGGAAGGCGCGAGTCAGGTTTTCGGAGGTAAGGACGGAATTAATCAGGCCTTTTGCCACTACCTTACCCTCATCTAGCAGCATGGCGTGGGTGAAGCCGTAGGGGATTTCCTCCACGTGGTGGGTGATCATGACAATCGCTGGGGCATCGGGATCCATGGCTAGATCGCCGAGGTATCCCACTAGGTCTTCGCGGCCGCCCAGATCCATTCCGGCTGAAGGCTCATCGAGGATGAGCAGCTCTGGGTTGGACATGAGGGCACGGGCTAGGACTACGCGCTTCTTTTCGCCTTCGGACAGTGTTCCCCATGTGCGTTCTTTCAGATGGGTCGCACCTACCTGCGCCAAGATGTCATCAGCGCGGGAGAAGTCCATGTCTTGGTACTCCTCCCGCCACCGGCCGAGCACTGCGTAACCGGCGGAGACAACGAGATCGTCTACGCGCTCGTTGTCTGGGATCCGCGATTGCACCGCCGCAGAGGAAATGCCAATGAGCGCGCGCAGATCGCGCATGTCCGTCTTGCCGATTTGCTCACCCATCAAAAAGGCGGTGCCTTTCGAGGGGAATTGTTCGGCCGCGGCCATGCGTACCAAGGAAGTCTTGCCCGCCCCGTTGGGCCCAATGATGACCCAGCGCTCATCGAGCTCTACTTGCCAATCCACAGGACCCACGAGAGTCTTGCCACCCCGGCGCAGCTCAACGCCGCGGAAATCTACGAGCCAGTCTTGATCAGTAGGAGTTACGTCGTTCACGCCTTCCATTGTGACTGATTTGTTCTTTGGCCGGTGAAATTGACACAGCTGCATTAGTCTTATGGGCATGACTACTCGCCTTGGTATTGACGATGTCCGCCCACTTATTTCCGCTGGTTCTGTAGCCTCCAAAGCCGTTGTAGGCGAGGTAATTCCCGTCACCGCTCTAGTGTGGCGCGAGGGCCACGACGCAGTCTCGGCTACCTTGTCCGCATGGGCGGCACGTACCACGGCAACGTCCTCCGTCACCATGCAGGCGGATCCACACGACCAAGATCGCGTTCATGGCGTGTTTACTCCAGGTACCCAAGGCACCTGGTTTTTTCGAGTCGATGCCTGGTCCGATCCCATCGCCACGTGGAAGAATGCAGTAACCAAAAAGATGGCGGCTGGGCAGTCCGCTGCCGAGTTGGCCAATGACCTCCACCATGGCGCGGAGCTGTTTTCTCGGGCCGCTTTGCAAACCCCGTCTGATGTGGTGGCACCGCTTTTTGCGGCCGCGCGGGATTTGGCAGATGAGTCAAAGGACGTCGACAAGCGGGTGCAGGTAGCGCTTTCGGATGAAGTGGCAGATATCCTTCACTCGCACCCGCTGCGGGACCTTCTGGTGGAAGGTGCAATCCACGAGGTTTATGTGGAACGCCCCGCTGCGCTGTATAACTCGTGGTACGAGCTCTTTCCCCGCTCAACGGGCGGCTGGGATGAAGAGGGCAACCCTGTTCACGGTACATTTGAGACCACAGCCAAGGCCTTGGAACGCGTGGCCGATATGGGCTTCGATACCGTCTATTTTCCGCCTATCCATCCCATCGGAGAAGTACACCGCAAGGGAAAGAATAACTCGGTCGTTGCAGAGCTCGGGGATGTGGGAAGCCCGTGGGCCATCCAGGACCACTCAACCACCCATCCGGACTTGGGCACAATGGAGGATTTTAAAAAACTCGTCTCCCGCGCCCAAGAGCTTGGTCTCGAAGTTGCGCTCGATTTCGCACTGCAGGCATCGCCCGATCACCCGTGGGCGAAAACCCACCCAGAATTTTTCACCGTTCTTCCGGATGGCACCATCGCCTATGCTGAAAATCCACCGAAGAAGTACCAGGATATCTATCCGCTCAACTTCGATAACGCACCGGATTCCATCTACTACGAGATCTATGAAACCTTGATGATCTGGGTCGAAGCTGGGGTAAATACCTTCCGCGTGGATAATCCGCACACCAAGCCGGCAAACTTTTGGGATTGGTTGATTACTCGCGTGCACGCCACCCATCCGGATGTCATCTTTTTAGCCGAGGCCTTTACTCGCGCTCCCCGTCTTTTTGGCCTAGCCAAGGCCGGCTTTTCCCAGTCCTATAGCTATTTCACGTGGCAGACCTCCAAGCACGAGCTAACCCACTTCGGCCAGATGCACGTGGAGCAAGCGGATATCTGCCGCCCTAATCTTTTTGTCAATACCCCGGATATTTTGCACGAGTCCCTGCAAACCGGAGGGCGCGCCATGTTTGCCATCCGCGCTGTCCTAGCTGCCACCATGTCACCTCTGTGGGGTGTTTATTCCGGCTTCGAACTGTACGAGCACACCCCGGTAGCGCCGGGTTCGGAAGAATACCTCGACTCTGAGAAGTATGAACTGCGCCCGCGCGATTTTGCCGCGGCCGCAAAGTCCGGTGACTCCTTGGAGTCCTATATCCGGCTACTCAATCAGATTCGCCGCGATAATCCCGCATTGCAGCAATTGCGCACCCTGCGTTTCCATGACACCGACAACGAGGCCATCATTGCCTATTCCAAGGCGGATCCGGCCACCGGCAACGTGGTCCTCGTCGTGGTCAATCTGGATCCGCGCAACGCGCAGGAGGCTACCGTGTCCGTAGATATGCGGGCTATCGGCCGACACCCCGGCGAGTCTTATACCGTGCAAGACACCATTACCGGATCTGCCTATCACTGGTCAGAGCGCAACTTTGTGCGCTTGGAACCGCTTCGCGACGTCGCCCATGTCTTTGTCCTGCCCCACGCCGACCACGCCTTTCAAGAACAGCTCGCTTGGCGCGACGTGACCGATTATCGCCCTTAAACATTTGCCCATAAGACCACACTCGATATAGGTACTCTGATTGTATGAATATCCCGGCCGCTGATCTCGCCCGCATAAACGACTGCCGCCACCATGACCCACACGGCTTTTATGGTTGGCACGAAGGCATCGTACGCACCCGCCAGCCTGGCGCCACGGCAGTACACATTCACACCCCCACCCAATCCATTTCCATGGACTTGGTAGGCGATGATATTTGGGAAGCAAAGGTAGGCGATAACTGCGATTACCGCCTAGAAATCTCCTATCCGGAGGCGCCTACTCGAACTGTGGCAGACGGCTATCATTTCCTTCCCACCATCGGTTCGCTGGACCTGCACCTAATTGGAGAAGGCCGCCACGAGCGCCTCTGGGAAGTCCTCGGTGCAAACTTGCGCACCTACGAGACAGAGATGGGCTCCGTGGATGGGGTCTCCTTTGCCGTGTGGGCCCCCAACGCCCAAGGCGTGGCTGTGGTGGGTGACTTCTGTGGCTGGAACCCAACCCAGTATCCGATGCGTTCTTTAGGCTCTACCGGCGTATGGGAAGTCTTTGTTCCGGGCATCGGCGCTGGCGAGCACTATAAATTCTCCATCTTTAGCCACGAGGGCCGCAAGGACAAGGCCGACCCCTTGGCAAAACGCACCGCCTGCCCGCCGGAAACAGACTCTATCGTGGATTCCACCAGCTTCGCTTGGTCCGATTCCGCTTGGATGGGCAAGCGCACCGACAACCTCGACGTCCCCATGAGCATCTATGAGGTTCACGTCGGCTCGTGGAAGGTTGGCGCCAACTACAACCTCCTGCGCGAGGAACTCATTCCGTATCTCAAGGAGCACGGTTTCACCCACGTCGAACTTTTGCCCGTAGCCGAGCACCCCTTTGGCGGCTCCTGGGGCTACCAAGTCTCCGGCTACTACTCGCCTTCCGCGCGTTGGGGCTCGCCGGATGAATTCCGTGAACTGGTCAATGCACTGCACGAAAACAGCATCGGCGTCATCGTGGACTGGGTGCCGGCCCACTTCCCCAAAGATGACTGGGCCCTCGGACGCTTCGACGGCCAGGCGCTGTATGAGCACCCCGATCCCCGCCGCGGTGAACAATCCGACTGGGGCACCTATGTCTTTGATTTCGGACGCAATGAGGTCCGCAATTTCCTTGTAGCTAATGCACTTTACTGGGCCGAAGAGTTCCATATCGATGGCCTGCGCGTAGACGCAGTGGCCTCCATGCTCTACCTAGATTATTCCCGCGATGAATGGCTGCCCAACCAGTACGGCGGGCGCGAGAATTTAGAGGCCGTGCAATTCCTGCAGGAAACCAATGCCACTCTCAACCGCACCCATCCTGGCGTGCTCACCATTGCCGAGGAATCCACCTCCTGGCCGGGCGTTACCGCTCCGACTTCTGAAAATGGCCTGGGCTTTTCTCTGAAGTGGAACATGGGCTGGATGAATGACACCCTAGAGTACTTCCAGCACGAGCCTATCCACCGCTCCCATCACCACGGCGAACTTACCTTTTCTATGGTCTACGCCTACTCTGAGCGCTACGTACTGCCGTTTAGCCATGACGAGGTGGTGCACGGCAAAGGCTCGCTGTGGGAACGCATGCCCGGCGATGACTGGAATAAGGCCGCCGGCCTGCGGGCACTATACGGATACATGTTTTCCCACCCCGGCAAGAACCTGCTGTTCATGGGCCAAGAATTCGGCCAGACCACCGAGTGGGCCGAAGGACATTCCGCGGACTGGGGCAACCTCGATGGTTGGGGCAGCGAATGGCACCACGGCATCAAACGGCTCGTGCGCGATATTAACCTCATCTACCGTGATACCCCTGCCTTGTGGTCGCAAGACTTTAGCCAAGAGGGATTCCAGTGGGTCAAGGCGGATGACTCGAATAATAACGTGCTCGGCTACGTCCGCTACGGTGCTGATGGCTCCGCCCTGCTCGCCGTGTGCAACCTTTCTGGTTCTTCCATCCCCAACTACGGCCTCTGGGTGCCACATGACGGTGCTTGGCAGATGGTGCTCAACACTGACGACGCCGTCTATGAGGGCGCTGGGAATCCGCTTCCCCAGCGCATCCACGTGACGAATAATTCCGCCACGTTGCACCTGCCGGCCAATTCCGTGCAGTGGTACGTGCTCGAGCGCTAAAAGTTAGTACAGGGCGCTCGCAAGCTTCGTGCGGGCGTCGAGTACGCGCGGGTCGTTGCCCTCAAAAAGCCCAAAGAGCTCGAGCAAGCGCTCGCGTACGCGCGCCTTCTCATCGCCGGCCGTTGCCTTCATCGTCTCAATTAGGCGTTCAAAGGCCTTTTCTGGGGCACCGGCAACCACTTCGGCGTCGGCCGCCCGCATTTGCTTATCGACGTCCCCCTTATCCGCCTCCGCAGCCGCGATCGGATCCTCGGTCTGATTGGCTGGGTCGAGGCGCTTGAGCAGCATGGTTGTATCCCGCGCCTGCTTAATCTGCACGTTATCCGGCTCGGAGTCCAAAATGGAGTTGTAGACGTTGAGCGCACCATCAAAGTCACCGGCATTCAAGAAACTTTCTGCTTCCTGAAGGCGTGGATCCTCTTCTTCCTCTTGTGGCTGTTCCGAACCCTGATCGCCCTGCAAGCCCTTCAACTGTGGACCAACATTTTGCACCAGGGTGTCTACCCATTGCTTGAGCGCGTCCTTCGGCTGCGCGCCCTCAAAATTAGTCAGCGGCTGACCAGCGCCCAACGCCACCACGGTAGGCAGATTCTTAACGCCGAAGACCTGCGCTACCTGCGGGGTAGCATCCGCATCTACATAGGCGACGAGGAAACTGAGGTTTCCTTGCGTGGCCAAATCCTGGAGATCGGTCCGCAACTGCTCTGACTGCGTGGAACGGGCAGTGCCGATGAGAACGATCACTGGAACTTCCGCAGAACGGCGCACCACGTCTTGTTCGAAGTTAGCCTCGGTAACCGTAAAGAAAGGCTGGACCCCACTAGCGTTTGCGTGTGACGACTCCTGTGCCTTCTGGCGCGCCTCAGCGCGGGCCTTGACCTGGCTAAGATCGAGCGCGCCTCCTACATAAGCATTATTTGCTGAAGTCATCTAGTCCTCCTTTGCAAGGCGGCGGTTGACCGCATCTACCTTGTCTGTCAGCTGATTGGTCACGCCTTCACGAATATCGGCCTTTACCACCAAAGAAGTACGCGGGGATACAGCACGCACTGCCTCAGTTGCCTTTTTGATGGTTCCAAAGACCTCATCCCATTCCCCCTCCAGAAGGGTAAACATGGCATTAGTCTCATTAGGAAGGCCAGACTCGCGAACCACGCGCACGGCCTCGGCCACGGCATCGGCCATTTCTTGGGAGTCATTATTGACTACCGCTGGGGCTACAGAAAATGCAACAATCATGCCCGCTAGTCTACCTACGCTCCCAACAGTGGCGGTGCCAGTGCCGGCGATCGTCGCCCTGGCGGCCTACGTCTCGGGGCCATGCCACAATATGGGCGACCCCGGGCGGGATATTTTGATTACACCCTGGGCACACATAATACTTCTGCGCCCGCGCGGAGCCGATATGGCGCATAACGTATGGTTCACCATGGGACCAACTAGGGCCCTCGACCGTCTGCGAGCCGAGGAAAGTCGAGCCGTCTTTCGGCAAGGAGCGAATCTCTACCGGCTTGCGTCTATTTCGCCGTGGCATTAGAACAATCGCAATTCATTAGACTCGAGGCCGCGCAGTTCTTGATAATCCAAGACAACGCAGCGAATGCCGCGATCCTCTGCCAGGGTGCGAGCCTGTGGTTTGATTTCCTGCGCTGCAAAAACACCGGATACCGGGGCGAGCAGCTCATCGCGGTTTAGCAACTCCAGATACCGCGTCAGCTGCTCCACACCATCGATACCACCGCGGCGTTTCACCTCGATGGCAACGTTATTATTGTTTTCATCTTTCGCCATGATGTCCACAGGGCCGATTGCAGTGGGATATTCGCGGCGGACCAATGTGTAGCTATCGCCCAAGGTGTCGATCTGGTCTGCCAAAAGCTCCTGTAGGTGAGCTTCTACTCCATCCTTAACCAGCCCCGGATCCTCCCCCATGTCATAGGAGACTTCCTCGTGGATCTCAGCGATGGTGATGCGCAGCTGCTCGCCTTTAGGATTTTCCACCAGCCATAAGAGCTCACCTGTATCTTCACCATCTAAGTCCTCGATGGCGGATTCCTTTAAGGTACACGGCGGTGTCATCCAATTAAGCGGCTTATACGCGCGGTCATCGGCGTGCACGGACACAGAGCCGTCTGCTTTGACGATGAGCAGGCGGTCTGCCATGGGAAGGTGGGCATCCAAACGGCCCACGTAATCTACGGAGCATCGGGCGATTACTAAACGCATGACCTCTACCCTAGCGGGTAGCCTTATCGCTTGGATTGACGGGTAGCGCGCTCGCGCAGTTGCCGGAAATCGAAGCGCTGCTGACGTTTGGACGGTGCTGCTTCTACCCATGCACCGAAGCCCATGACTCCGTGCGCATCGGAGGCTAGCTCATACTCCCTGCCCTTCGCGCGAAATCGCACAACCTCGGTGGCGGCAGACATAAAAGATGCCTCGGCATCATCAAGCGGGCGGGTGCTCACTATTTCGATGTCGAGGCGATTGATGCGCAGGTCGCAGCGCGGGGAGACTGAACGCAGCTTGAAATACTCCACAAATTCACCCTCATAGCGCAGCGACCCATGCCGCCACGAAAGGGAGTTTCTGGCAGGGTAACGGCGCAAAAGCACAGAGGTACCACGAGAGCGGATAGTAAAAAACCGGAGCGCCGCCAAGAAGAGGACTAATAACAGGGCCACTCCAAGGGCCCACAGAAGCACTGCAACAAACGTTGAATTCATGGGCTAATTCACGCCATCCTCGCTCTGTGGAGATACTGATTTCTTGAATTGTAGCGCCTAGCGGTCCCAGTATGCCAATAAGAATAGGCAAAGAAAACACGAAGAAGGCGCACCGGTTTGAAACCGGTGCGCCTTAAGAGAGCAGGAAGGGCGGCTATTGCTGCCCTCTCCTACCAATCCAAGGTTCTAAGCCTTAGCGCGGCGAATTGCACGCTGTGCGGCCTCGCCACGGGACTTGGTGAGCTCGTGCTCAGAAGAGAAATCCTCCTGAGCCTTCTCCTCATCCACCTCATCGGACCAGATGGCCCAATCAGCGAGGACGGTGATCTTGTCCTGGGTAACGGAGAGGAAACCACCCTGAACGGCAGCGACGCGGCGCTCGCCGTCTACGGGGTGGATGGTCACCACGCCATTGTCGATCAATTGACCGATCATAGGCTCGTGACCGGGAAGCACGCCGATCTCACCCTCGGTGGTCTCAGCCGTGACCATGGAGGCCTGTCCAGTCCACAGCAGGCGCTCGACAGAAACCAATTCGGCGGTGATGTCAGCCATGTGCCTCTCCCTACTTCTCGTTCAACTTCTTGTATGCGGCCTCGACATCGTCCAAGCCACCCAAGCCGTTGAAGGCCTGCTCTGGGTAGTGGTCAAACTCGCCATCGCAGATGCGCTCGAAGGCATCGATGGTCTCAGACAGCGGCACGTAGGAGCCTGGCAGACCGGTGAACTTCTGTGCGACGAAGAAGTTCTGGCCCAAGAAGCGCTCGATACGGCGGGCACGCTGAACGGTGACCTTGTCCTCCTCAGACAGCTCGTCCATACCGAGGATGGCGATGATGTCCTGAAGTTCCTTGTTCTTCTGCAGAATACCGATGACGCGCTGTGCAACCTCGTAGTGCTTTTCGCCAACGATGCCTGGCTCGAGAATACGAGAGGTGGAAGTCAGCGGGTTCACTGCAGGGTAAATACCCTTGGAAGCAATCGCACGGTCCAGCTCGGTGGTGGCGTCCAAGTGAGCGAACGTCGTAGCCGGAGCTGGGTCGGTGTAGTCATCGGCCGGAACGTAAACGGCCTGCAAGGACGTAATAGAACGGCCCTTGGTCGAGGTAATGCGCTCCTGAAGAACACCCATCTCATCAGCCAGGGTGGGCTGGTAGCCCACGGCGGAAGGCATACGACCCAGCAGGGTCGAAACCTCAGAGCCTGCCTGAGTGAAGCGGAAGATGTTGTCGATAAACAGGAGCACGTCCTGGTTCTGCACATCGCGGAAGTACTCGGCCATGGTCAGGCCGGACAGTGCCACACGCATACGGACTCCTGGCGGCTCATCCATCTGGCCGAAGACAAGGGCGGTATCTTGCAGCACGCCCATCTCTTCCATTTCCAAGAAGAGGTCGGTGCCCTCACGGGTGCGCTCGCCGACGCCGGCAAACACGGAGGTACCGGAGAACTCGCGGGCGATACGGGTAATCATCTCCTGAATGAGAACGGTCTTACCCACACCTGCGCCGCCGAAGAGGCCAATCTTACCGCCCTTAACGTACGGGGTCAGCAGGTCGATAACCTTAATGCCGGTCTCCAGAATCTCGGTCTTACCCTCAAGCTGGTCGAACGCTGGCGGCTCGCGGTGGATACCCCACTGCTCGCCATCGCGGCCGAGACCCGGCTCGTCGAGGCAATCTCCGAGGGCGTTGAAGACGTGGCCCTTGACGATGTCGCCGACTGGCACGGAAATTGGCTTTCCGGAGTCGATGACCTCGGCACCGCGGACGAGGCCGTCGGTCGGTGCCATGGACACGGTACGGACAAGGTTGTCACCGAGGTGCTGAGCGACCTCGAGGGTGACGGTCTTTGCAACAGCTTCGAGCTTAATGTCGACGTGCAGTGCGTTGTACAGGGCCGGCAGTGCCTCACGTGGGAACTCCACGTCCACAACCGGACCGATGACGCGCACGACACGACCGGCGACTGCCGAAGACTGTGCATTCTGCTCTTGCAGAGCTGTAGTCATAATCTAGTCACTTTCTGCGCTGTCAGATAGCGCGCCAGCGCCACCGACGATCTCTGAAATTTCCTGGGTAATCTGTGCCTGACGGGCCTGGTTAGCCACGCGAGAGAGGTCATCGACCATCTCCGTCGCGTTGTCAGTAGCGGACTTCATAGCTGTACGGCGTGCAGCGGACTCGGAGGCGGATGCCTCCAAGAACATAGCAAACAGGATACGCGAGACGTACTGCGGAAGCAGCGCTTCCATCAGCGTATCTGCGTCTGGCTCGAATTCGAAACCAGCGGCGGTTTCCGCGGACTCGGCATCAGACAAAGCGGAGTCACCGAGTTGGTACTCCTCATCCTGAATGACCGGCTCAACTGGCAGTAGCTGCTGTGCCCGTGCAGTCTGAGTCAGCATCGACTCAAACTCGGTGTAGACAACGTGCACCTGGTCAAAGCCACGAACGCCCTCGCCTTCACCCTGCGCATGCAGGCCGGCACGGCCCTTAGTTGTGCCATGAGAACCGGCGACGAAACCATCAATCAAGTGACGGCGCACATCGTGGGTGGTCTCCCAGGTCGGATCCTGAGAGAAACCGCCCCAGCTGCCAATTACCTCGTCCTCACGGAACTTGTAGTGGCCGATGCCCTTGTTGCCAGTTACGTAGCGAACTACCTCGTAGCCCTTGCTTTCCAGGAGAGCCTGCAGCTGTGCGGCCTTCTTGAAGACGTTGTTGTTATAGCCGCCACACATACCACGGTCAGAAGTGACCACGAGGATGGCGGCGACGTTGCCGTCTTCACGCTCGCGCAGCATGTCGTGCTCCAACGTAGAAGCCGCAGCCAGCTTTTTCATTATGCTGGTCATCTCGGTCGCGTACGGCTGAGATGCCTCTACCCTGGCTTGCGCTTTGGTAATGCGCGAGGTAGCAATCAGCTCCTGGGCCTTGGTGATCTTCTTAGTCGAATTAACGGACCGAATGCGGTCTCGCAGTTCGCGAAGATTAGCCATCGTTTCTCCTCCCTTCTTTAATCTAGACGGTTAGTTATGAGTTCTGAACTCTACTTAGCCGTCTTGCGGGAGACGTTGAGCTCGGTGTTCTTTACGTCGCTTTCATCCAAAGGCTCTACCGCGGCCTCGGAGCCCAAGTTGCGCCCCTCGGAGGTACGGAAGGTCGGCTGGAAGTCCTTAGCTGCCGCAACCAATGCGTCCTTGGACTCATCAGTCAGCGGCTTGCCGCCGGAAATCTGCTCAAAGACCTCTGGGGTGTTTGCATTGAGGTACTCGTGGACCTCAGCCTCGAAGCGGCGGACGTCCTCAACGGGAACGACGTCGAAGATGCCAGCCTCGGCGAGGTAGATGGACACCATCTGGTACTCCACCGGCTGCGGAGAGGACTCAGGCTGCTTCAAAAGCTCAACCAGGCGGGAACCGCGCTCGAGCTGAGCCTTGGAGGCAGCATCCAAATCGGATGCGAACGCCGCGAAGGCCTGCAGGTCGCGGTAAGAAGCCAGGTCCAGACGGAGGTTACCGGCGACCTTCTTCATACCCTTGGTCTGTGCAGCGCCACCAACACGGGAGACGGAGACACCCACGTTGATAGCCGGGCGAACGCCCTGGTTGAACAGGTCGGACTCCAGGAATACCTGGCCATCGGTAATGGAAATGACGTTGGTCGGAATGAACGCGCCGACGTCGTTAGCCTTGGTTTCAATGATCGGCAAGGCGGTCATCGAACCGGCACCCATGTCGTCGGAAAGCTTTGCAGCACGCTCCAGCAGACGGGAGTGCAAGTAGAACACATCGCCCGGGTATGCTTCGCGTCCCGGCGGACGGCGCAGCAACAAGGAGATGGCACGGTAAGCCTCAGCCTGCTTGGTCAGATCATCGTAGATAACCAGGACGTGGTTACCCTGGTACATCCAGTGCTGGCCCAGAGCTGCACCAGAGAACGGTGCCAGCCACTTAAAGCCAGCGGAATCAGAAGCCGGTGCAGCCACAATGGTGGTGTAATCCAGTGCGCCGTGCTCCTCAAGGGTGCGGCGCACACCAGCGATGGTCGAGCCCTTCTGGCCAATAGCGACGTAGATACAGCGAACCTGCTTATCCTTGTCGCCGGACTCCCAGTTAGCTTTCTGGTTCAAAATGGTATCGATGCACACCGCGGTCTTACCGGTTTTACGGTCACCAATGACCAGCTGGCGCTGGCCACGGCCAATCGGGGTCATTGCATCGATAGCCTTGATGCCGGTCTGCATTGGCTCTTCCACCGGCTGACGCTGCAGCACGGACGGTGCCTGCAACTCGAGGACGCGCTCCTCTTCAGCGTTGATTGGGCCCATGCCGTCAATGGGCTGACCCAAAGGGTTAATCACGCGGCCGAGGAATTCCTCGCCCACTGGGATAGAGAGAACCTCGCCGGTCCTCTTGACCTCGTCGCCCTCCTTGAGGGACTCGAAGTTACCCAGGACCACAACACCGATGGAGTTGGTGTCAAGGTTCTGTGCGACGCCAATCACGCCGCCTGGGAACTCGAGCAGCTCATTCGCCATAACGGATGGCAGGCCAGAAACCTGCGCAATACCGTCAGCTGCCGAAATGACCACGCCGACCTCCTCACGGGAGGCCTCCGCGGAGTAGCTCGAGGTGTAGTTCGCAATCGCACTACGGATCTCGTCGGAGGAGATCGTCAGCTCCGCCATGTTCTTCCTGCTCTCGGTAGTATCTTCCAGCACTTACTTAATTCGTTTCTGTCGTTTCGGCTACGCCATCTGGGCACGCAGGCGAGCAATCTTGCCTGCTGTAGAGCCGTCAATGACCTCATCGCCGACGCGGATGCGCATGCCACCGAGGAGGCTGGTGTCAACCTCAGAGTGAATGGACATCGCACGACCATAAATTTTGCCCAGCTTCTCAGCGAGTACTGCTTGCTGGCCTTCGTTTAGTTCACCCGCTGCGGTAACGCGCGCAATGGTGCGGCCCTGCAGGTCTGCTGCAGAATCGGCCAAGGCGGCAACATCGTCGATCGGGTTCTGCTCCGGGCGGGAGATGGCCTGAAGCACCAGTGCCTCAGTGAACATCGTGACCTTGCCGTAGAGCACGTTTGCCAGCAATCCGCGCTTGCGGGCGGAATCAGCAGTTCGGTCGGAAAGCAGCTGGGTGAGCTCGCCCTCACGGTCAAGAATCTTAGACAGGCGGAAGAGCTCATCTTCTACCTGCCCCAGCTGGCCCTGTGACTCCGCACCGCGCAGTAGTGCGCGGCGGCCCAGGGAAACCAAGCCCTTGACAAAGTCCTTCGGGGTGGACCACTGCACGGCCGCAGCTTCTTGGATGATGCGCAGCGCACCACCAGAAATCTTGGAGCCAAACAGGTTCTCCGCAAGAGACTTACGTGCCTCGCTCGGAGCGGCGATATCGGTGAAAGCGACGCGCAATTCGCGGTCGGTATCCAAGACATCGACGACCTCAAAGATATCCAGACCTGCCTGTGCGGCGGTGGCAACGTTGTTGTCGCCGGCCAGGATCTCGTCCAAGCGGGTTTGTGAGGTTGCGAGTGCTTCGCGGCTAGCTGCCTTCATAGTTGCCTACTTTCCGGCCGGTGCCACAGAGTCGAGCTCGGACAAGAAGCCATCAATGGTGGAGGACTTCTTAGAGGCGTCGGAAAGCTCGCCGCCCAGAATCTTCTCCGCCAGGTTGATGGAATTCTGGCCCATTTCAGAACGCAGCTCAGTGACAACCTGGGCGCGAGAAGCTTCCAGCTGCTTTTCGCCATTAGCGACGATGCGGCGGGATTCTTCTTCCGCATTGGTCTTAGCCTCGGCCTCAATCTGCTTGCCGCGCTCGCGCGCCTGCTCGCGGATCTCGGCAGCTTCTGCCCGGGCATCAGCCAGCTGAGCATTGTACTTTTCCAGAGCGGCTTTAGCCTCGGCCTGCTGAGCCTTAGCGCGATTCAAGCCGCCCTCGATCCGGTCTTCACGCTCCTGCAGCATCTTGGTGTACTTAGGAAGCACAAGCTTCCAGAACAACAAGAGAATTACAATGAAGCACAGCAAAGACCAGAAAATGTCATAATTCTTGGGCAGAAGCACCGAGAAGCTACCCGATCCCGGGTTCTCCCCTCCTTCTGCAGCAAGCATATAAACGACGTTATTCATAGGTCTCCCGTCTTAAAAGTTTCGGTTTGGAAAACTCGAGCTTTTAGAACAGGAAGCCGGCAACGAGGCCAATAAGTGCCAGGGCCTCAGTAAAGGCGATACCCAGGAACATGGTGGTACGAAGCTGACCGGCCATCTCCGGCTGGCGAGCCATAGCCTCAACGGTCTTGCCGGCGACGATGCCGATACCGATACCAGGACCAATAGCGGCGAGGCCGTAGCCAATAGTACCGAAGCCTTCAAACTTAGAAGCGGCGTCCGCTGCCAGAATGATCTCGTTCATGGTGAAAGTCGTTCCCTTTCGTAAATGTCTCAGCCCGCAATCGGACTGAATGTCAATGTTGTGAAGTTAGGTGGTTTACTCGGTCGCGCTCGTCGACCTCGTCCTTAGTGCGAATCTGCGTGCAGGGACAGCTCAATGTACACCGCCGTCAACAAAGCGAAGATGTACGCCTGCAGGAAAATAACCAGAATCTCGAACAGGCTCATAGCCAAGGCCAAGACAACGGTTAGTCCAGACAGGGCGGTCCACCCATTCAGCTGCCAGAAGAAGAAATTCGTAGCAGAGAAGAGAAGAACCAAGATGATGTGTCCAGCAAGGAAGTTCGCCATGAGACGAATAGCAAGGGTAACCGGTCGCAGAATGAACGTAGAGAAAAATTCAATCGGTACCACCAGCAAGTGCAGTAGCGGAGGCAAGTTCGGAATCACTACAGAGGAGCGAATGAACTTTCCAAAGCCGTAACGCTTAGCACCGGCGTAAATCATGGCGACATACGCAACGGCAGCCAAGACAATTGGCATACCAATACGACCGTTTGGCGAGACGTTTAGCCCCGGGATAACGGTCGCAACGTTCATAAACAAAACCGCGAAGAAGATGCTAGCGATAATTGGCAGAAATCGCTTTCCCTCCTTCTTACCCAAAATGTCCTCAGCGATATGTACACGGACAAAGTCGACCGCGTTCTCGCCCACATTCTGAAGGCCGGAAGGAACCAGCTTGGGGTTCTTAAAGGCGGCCCAGAATAGGATCACCACAATCAGCGTCATCAATATACGAATCAGCATCAGGCGATCAAGCGCGAACCATCCGCCGGCAAAGTCACCGAAAAACAGATGGTCAGCATTCATTTGCCCCGGGAAGAATTCTTCACCTAGATCGGGCGTATGGAAGTGCCCTTTCATAGCCAATGTTGTAACGCTCAGCGTTCTCTCCCGTGTTCGGGCCACACAGCTTGTGAAAGCTTCTGTGGTGCGATGGACGTCTCAAACTCTCCGCCTTGAACACGGACTCCGTCGCACATCAGCGTGATCAAGGCAGGGATTTACCGGGACGGAAAGCAGGCTGTTGCCAACTACCGCGGTAACCCGAGGGAAATAGTATCAGCTAGATCAAGAGTTTTTGCACGTGGGGGCCCCAGTTTGCGAGTTGATCCTTCCCATAGCAGCGATCAAGGGATCAAAACCGCTATTTTCCGGCCAAATTCAAGAACGTGGAGTTCATCACACTGTTGTCTTTCTCCTCCTCCTCGGGGGTGCCCATTTCCACTTCTGGCCGGTAGTGCACATAAAAAAGAGCTGTCCTCCACCACGACATGCAAAGGACAGCCCACCCCAAATTGAGGTCGCTAGAATAACCGTATGGGACTTAAGATACGTAGGTAACCCTAGAGGTAACGACACCCCAAACCTCGGTGCCTAAAGTCACAACGAGAGCTAAAACCACCGTTATAAACAACGCCCAAGTGTCATAGAAATCCAGATCGCGGATCAAGGCAAGCACACCAATAAGGACGATTAGCTTGATTAGCCATCCTCCCAGAACTACGGCAATCGTTGTGGTCGGGGTCGATTTCGCGGTAAGGAGGACAGACCCAGCTGTAAAAAGCACGAAACCACCGCCTAAGGCAGCACCAATAGCAACTCCCCATACCCCAGGCATACCCTTCATACCACCCCACACAGCGAGGGAAACGATTGTAATGGCAAGGAGAGCCTTTGCACCTAGGCTTACAGCTCGCTGTATTGGAAGTCGCGGGTCATCAAAGTCAGGATTCACTACTTGGTCACTCACGGCTACACACCCTACCTCACGAGGGCGCGGATTCCTTCACCACGACCGTCTTCCGCGCCGCCGGGCCGATCTTTCCTTGCCGCAGCGGCACGAGCGTCGCCGTAAAAGCCACAAGCAGGGCCACGATAGTAACGCCAATGGCCACCGGGGCCGGAACGATGGAAAATGAAACCGCTCCAAAGGCCACCGCGGAAACCCAAAGGTAGAGCACCAGTACGGTGCGCCGGTGGGTATGCCCGAGCGAAAGGAGCCGATGATGGATGTGCGCCTTATCTGCAGAGAAGGGTGAGCGCCCCTGCGAAAGACGGCGAATCACCGCCCAGACAAGGTCCAAGACTGGAATAAAAACTGCCGCGACCACAACGATAATGGGAGACATCAACGCCACAATATCCACAGTCCCATAGAGGGACATATTGATCTTGCCTGACGCTGAGGTCGAAGCCGCAGCCAATAACAAGCCAATGAGCATAGAGCCGGAATCCCCCATAAAAATGCGGGATGGTTCAAAATTATGCGGCAGAAAGCCCGCACACATGCCCACTAGGGCGGCACTGATAATAGCTGGAGGATAAGCCGATACTGCCCCACCCTGATCGTGGAGGACGGTCAAGGAAAAGACCAGAATCGCGCCGCCGGCAATCATTCCGAGGCCCGCCGCAAGGCCATCAAGGCCATCCACAAAGTTAATGGCATTAATGAGCAATACGGTAAAAAAGGCAGTCAGCAGTGTGCTTTGTAGTTGATCCAGGACGACCGTGGTGCCACCACCAAAAGGTATAAATAGCAGTGTCCACGTCAATCCCAGCCCGCTCATCAAAGTAGCGGCAAAGAGCTGACCAAAGAGCTTAACTATGGCGCTGAGCTCCACGAGGTCATCGACAACGCCGACAAGTACCAACGCCAAGGCCGCCCACAACACCGCATTCATCTCTGGGGTGACGGGCATAAAGCCGCGAGTCAAGGCTGGAAGCTGGGCTGCGAGGAATATTGCCGCCGCAAATCCGGTAAACATGGCCACGCCACCCATGCGCGGAGTGGGTTGGGTGTGAGCATCGCGCAGGCGAATCTCAGCCACCCGGCCGGTGCGTACCAAAAAGGAGCGCACCACACCGGTAGTGAGATACGTAAACGCTGCTGCGACGAGGATGACGAGGGCCAGCTCGCGCAGCGGAACACCACTGCCGCTCACGCGAATCCCTCCTTAGGCCTGTGGGCGGGTGCGCAGGCTCTGCGCATCGACACCGATAACCTCACCGATTTCTTCGGCAGATAGTGCGCCTTCGCGCAGCAGGTACGGGCGCTCACCAGACAGGTCAATGATGGTAGAAGGCTTGCCGACGGCCGTCTCTCCCCCGTCCAAGTAAACCGTTACGGCTTTACCCAGCTGTTGCTTGGCCATCAAGGCCGTGGTCGGTGGCTGGTGGCCAGAGATATTAGCGGAGGAGACGGCCATCGGGCCGACTTCGCGCAGCAGCTCGATGGCAATGGGGTGCAGCGGCATGCGCAGCATCACGGTGCCGCGGGTATCACCGAGGTTCCACGGCAAGGACGGCGCCTGGGGAACCACGATGGACAGCCCACCCGGCCAGAAGGCCTCCACCAAGTCACGGGCGGTATCGGTATAGGAAGCAACGAGACCACGAACGGTATCCCATGATCCGACTAATACCGGCACCGGCATATCCGGGCCGCGCTGCTTGGTGGCCAAGAGATTAGCCACGGCGTCATTATCAAAGGCATCACAGCCCAAGCCGTAAAGCGTATCGGTAGGCATCACAACGAGGCGGCCAGATTGTGCGGCCTTTACCGCAATATGCATTCCTTCTTCGCGCTCGGCATCATCGGCGCAGTTAAATATTCTTCCTTGCATACTCTTTTCCCCTTCTTGCCCTCAATGGTGTCTTAGTCTACCCCGCGCACCGCAGTGACAAAGCGGGGCGTTCCCGTCAGATCCTGCATCGGCTTTATTTGTTCGAAACCGCCATAGTGCACAAGCGCGGCTTGAACCGCATCACTCGTGGAGTCATCGTGCTCGATCGCTACCTTGCCGCCTGGGCGTAGCAGCCGAGCGATGGTCGGTATCAGTCTGGTGATGACTCGCATGCCATCCGCGCCAGCAAAGACAGCATTGTGCGGATCATGGTAAACCTCCGGATCTAGGTCCGGAGATTCTGGCACGTACGGCGGGTTGGTCACGATGAGGTCCACGGTCCCATTCCACTGCGCTAGCGTATCGACTGCCGTAGCATCTGCTTGGATGACCTCTACCCCGCTGCCGTGGGTATTGGCTTTGGTGTAGGCAAGGCCGGCGTCGGTAAGCTCTACTGCGCACACCTGCGCCTCCGGCAAATAGTGATGCAGGTAGAGAGCTAGCGCACCCGTGCCAGTGCACAAATCCACCAGGCGTGGGCCGCCCGCATTGCGCACCGCCCAATCCGCCATGACCTCGGTCTCTGGGCGCGGGATAAATACGCCCGGGCCTACCTTGAGCTCCAGCGGACCGAACCAGGCACTGCCTAGCACGTACTGCAGGGGCTCGCGGGCCTCCCGGCGGCGAAGCAACGCATCGAAGGCCACATCAAAGCCAGGCATAGGAGCGTGGTCAAGCGGAATATCCATGTGGCCGCAGTGAATAAGGTGCGCGGCCAAGATGCGCGCATCCCACTCCGGGCTCGCCACCCCTGCAGCACGAAGGCGCTGCACCCCGCGGCGCAGCGCCTGTCCATACGTGTTGTCCACGCCCGTCTAGCCCTCGGCCTCGAGGCGCTCAGCACGCTCTTGGTCCTGCAAAGCCTTAATCAGATCATGCATATCGCCATTTAACACGGAATCTAGATTATTGGCCTTATAGCCAATGCGGTGGTCCGTGATGCGGTTTTCCGGCCAATTATAGGTACGGATGCGCTCAGAACGGTCCATCGTGCGTACCTGGGAAGCACGCTGCTCGCCGGCCTCCGCCTCGCGAGCCTCACGCTCCATCTGGTCCAAGCGAGCCTGCAGGACCTGCAGCGCACGCGCCTTGTTCTGGATCTGGGAACGTTCCTTCTGACAGGTCACGATAAGCCCGGTGGGCAGGTGAGTAATACGCACCGCGGAGTCGGTGGTGTTCACCCCCTGGCCACCCTTGCCGGAGGAACGATAAACATCGACGCGGATGTCCTTGTCATCAATATTGACAGACTCCACCTCTTCCGGCTCCGGATAGACCAGCACACCGGCGGCAGAGGTTTGAATGCGACCCTGCGACTCGGTCACTGGGACGCGCTGCACACGGTGCACTCCACCCTCAAACTTGAATACGGACCAGGCACCATCGCGCGATGGCGACTTGGAGCGGAAGGATATGGTCATATCCTTCACGCCGCCCAGATCGGATTCATTGAGCCCCAAGACTTCCCAGTTAAAACCGGTCTTATCCGCATAGCGCTCGTACATGCGGGCCAAGTCACCGGCGAACAAGGCTGCCTCTTCGCCACCGGCACCGGCCTTGATCTCCATAATGATGTCCTCGGAATCCTGCTCATCGCGCGGCGCGAGCAAGTCAGCGAGTTTTTCTTCCAAGTCCTCTACGGACTTTTCTAGGCGGTCCGCTTCTTCTTGAAAGTCATGGTCCTCGTAGGCCATTTCCTTGGCGTCCGCGAGATCCTCGCGGGCCTGAGTCAACTCATTATTAACCATGATGATCGGGCGCAACTCCGCATAGCGCTTCGAAAGCTTACGGAATTGCTTCTGGTCGCCGGCTACCTCCGGATCGCCCATCTGCATCTCAATGCCCTGATACTCGGACACGATGTCATCAACGAGGGAAACCTGATTAGACATAATCTTCTTCATCCTTATCCGCAGCCATCGGAGCCGAGGAGGCCACCTGCATCAAGAACTCGCCATTGGAGCGGGTCTTCTTCAGCTGCTTAATGAGCAGGTCAATGGCTTGGTGAGAATCCAGCGCGGAGAGGATGCGGCGCAGCTTCGTCATGATGCGCGCCTCCTCTGGGACAAGCAGCAGCTCGTCCTTGCGGGTACCGGAAGGGTTGACATCCACAGCCGGGAAGACGCGACGCTCAGAAATGCCGCGATCCAGCTTCAGCTCGGCGTTACCGGTGCCCTTGAATTCCTCGAAGATGACGGTATCGCCGGTAGAGCCGGTCTCCACCATGGCGGTGGCGATGATCGTCAGCGAGCCGCCCTCTTCGATATTGCGGGCGGCACCCAAGAAGCGCTTCGGTGGGTAAAGGGCGTTGGAGTCCACACCACCGGAGAGGATGCGGCCGGAAGCCGGGGAAGAATTATTGTAGGCGCGGCCCAAACGGGTAATGGAGTCCAGCAGGACCACGACGTCTTTACCCTGCTCCACTAGGCGCTTGGCGCGCTCGATGGCCAACTCCGCCACGGAGGTATGCTCTGACGGCGGGCGGTCAAAGGTGGAGGCAATGACCTCACCGTTGACGGAACGCTGCATATCCGTAACTTCCTCAGGGCGCTCGTCTACGAGGACGACCATGAGGTAGCACTCCGGGTTATTGGTAGAAATCGCGTTGGCGATGTTTTGCAGAATCGTCGTCTTGCCGGCCTTTGGCGGGGAGACGATAAGCGCGCGCTGGCCCTTACCAATAGGCATAATGAGGTCAATGACGCGAGTAGTGAGGATCTTTGGATCCGTTTCCAAACGCAGGCGCTTATTCGGGTACAGCGGGGTCAGCTTATTAAAGTGCGGACGCTGCTTTGCACCTTCCGGATCGATGCCGTTGACGGTATCGACCTGCACCAGCTGATTGTACTTGCGGCGGTTGCGGCCATTGCCATGCGTATGCGTCGGGCCGGAGACCTTGACCTGACCGGTAATAGCATCACCAGAGCGCAGGCCGAGGCGGCGGACAATGCCGTTATTAACAAAGACGTCGGAAGCCGCGGCGCGGTAACCGGTGGTGCGCAGGAAAGCGACGTTATTGTCTACGACGTCTAGGATGCCGCCTACTGCCTGCAGTTCATCGCCCTCGCGCACCTGCAGATCGTTGCCACCGTTATTGTCATGATTATTCCCGCGGCCGCGGCGATTGCGGCGGTTGCGGCGCCCACGGCGGTTTCCGCGCTCGTGATTATTGTGGTCATCATGGCGGTTGCCGCGCTGCTTATTATCGCCGCGGTCATTCTTATCGCCCTGATTATCGGAGCCGTCCTGGGAGCTATTGTCGCGGTTGTCTTTATTGCCGCCCTGCTCCTCATTGCGATTGCCTTCCTCGCGCTCTTGGCGTTCTTGACGGCGGGCGCGGTTACGGCGGGCGCGGCGGGCCTGCGAGCGCGACTCGTAGCGCTGTTCCTCACCAGAGCTTTCTTGGCGGTTGTCCTGCTTATCGCCGGATTCTTCCTGCTTTTCCGCCTTCTGCGGCGCATCATCCTGCGCCTGCTTGCGCGGCTTGTCCGTATTCTCGGACTTCTCTGCCTTCTCCGCCTTTTCTACTTGTGCGGCCTTTTCCACCTTGGCCTTTGCCTTTGGCGGAACTTGGCCGGTCTTAATGGCGGTGATCAGATCCCCCTTGCGCAGGGCAGAGACACCACGTAGGCCGCGTTCTGCGGCCATTTTGCGCAATTCCGGCAGCTTTAGGGATGCGAGATCCTGTGCTGCGGTGTTGTCCGTTTCGCTCACGGATATCCTTTCGTTGCTTGACCAGGTCCGTTTATGCGGGAGCCGCCGGAGCCCATGCTCGCGGCGTTGCACTGGAAGCCAATGTGTATTTTTCTAAGACTTCTCGCCCTCGTGCCAAGGCGCATACGCGTCCTGCCGGGCAACAAGTATGAGGCCTCTTCCGTGTCCTTAAGGAGACTTCGCACACCGAGTGCACGAACCGGAAGAAATCAAGAAACGACTGCGGGCAAAAATAGTTCTCTGGGCCCGATTGCATAGGAAAGGGGAGTTAAATTTTCCGGTTTCCTACCAGTCGCGAATAAGTATAACGCATAGGGCGCCACGCCCGCACCATGACACCGCTACAGTAGAAGCATGCTTTCCACGATGATGGATATCCCCCTCTCCCTGACCCGCATTTTGGAGTACGGGGCCTCGGTGCACGGCAATACTACGGTCACCACTTGGCACGGCGAAGGCACCGGCTCCGAATTTGATCCGGCTGAGGAAGTAACCTTCCGCGATATCGCCGCCCGCGCCGCCGCATTCGCCCACGCCATTCATGATGATTTGGGCATCACCGGCGATGAGCGCGTTGGCAGTTTTATGTGGAATTGCGCCGAGCACCTTGAGGTAATGTTCGGTACCGCCTGCAAGGGCGCGATCTTCGCGCCGCTTAATAAGCAGTTGATGAATGATCAGATTCGCCACATCATCAACCATGCGGAAATTTCAGCCATCGTATGCGATCCCCGCTTGGCTCAGCAGTTGGGCAAGGTCCTCACCGGTACGACATCGGTAGCAAGCGTCATCATCACCGGTGCACAGCCGGCGCAACAATTCGCCCACCTCTTCCCCCGCGGAGTCGAGGTCTATTCTTATGAAGCCCTTATCGATGGCCGCTCTACCGTCTATGACTGGCCGGAGCTAGATGAGCGCACAGCCGCGGCGCTGTGCTATTCCACGGGCACCACGGGCGCACCAAAGGGCGTGCTCTATTCGCACCGTTCGCTGTATTTGGAGGCAATGCAGCTGCGCTCCTCGGACTCGCTGTGCATTACCCACGGTGAGACCTTCCTGTGCTGCATCCCCATCTGCCACGTTTTGAGCTGGGGCGTGCCGTTTACTTGTTTCATGACCGGCACCCCGCTCGTGCTTCCCGACGCCGACGTTTCCGCCCCCACCCTGGCCAAGGCCATCGCGGCCACTTCACCCCGCGTGGCGCATGGCGTGCCGACCATTTGGATTCAGCTTTTCGTTCACTACATGCACCATCCGCCAGAGCGCATGACGCTGACGGAAATTTATGCCGGCGGCTCCCCCGTTCCACCGCAGCTCATTAAGATGTGGGAAGAACGCTATGGCGTCGACGTCGTCCATGTCTGGGGCATGGTGGAAACCTCCACCGTCGGCAGCGTTGCCCGCCCACCCCAAGGTGCCTCGGGCGATACCCGCTGGGCGTACCGCGTATCCCAAGGCCGCATTCCCGCCTCGCTGGAATACCGCGTGGTCAACGATGGCCAAGTCGTGGCCCGCACCGACCGCAACGCCGGCGAGCTGCAGGTGCGCGGCAACCTCGTGACCGGCTCCTACTATCACTCGCCTACTGCGGAGCCCGGCGAGATCGCCTCCGAATTCCGCGGCAAACAGGTCGAAGCCGCTGAGGATAAATTTACCGCCGATGGCTGGTTGCGCACTGGCGACGTCGGATCGGTGACCAAAGACGGATTCCTCACCGTGGAGGACCGCGCCCGCGATGTCATCCGCTCCGGCGGCGAATGGATCTACTCCGTACAACTAGAAAACCTCATCATGTCCAATTCGCGCGTGGTCGAAGCGGCCGTGATTGGCTACCCCGACAAGCAGTGGGTGGAGCGCCCGCTTGCCGTTACCGTATTGGCGGAAGGCGTCTCACCTACCATCGAAACCGCCGAAAGCCTGCGCGCCAGCATGCGCAAGGAGCTTCCGAGCTGGATGCTGCCGGAGTATTGGACCTTCGTTAAATCCATCGATAAAACCTCCGTGGGCAAATTCGATAAGAAGGACCTGCGCGCACACCTGGCTGAAGGCGAGTACAACATCATCCGGCTCAAGGGCCCCGGTGAATCGCAACGCCTCGATCCCACCGGCCCGACTGAATTAAACCGGGAAACCCAGCAATAATATTGGCCCCATCGTTGTTAGAGCTTGGTGTACCCCGTCCCCTCTCTTAGACTGGCACCAATGACTTCTTCGAAGCACTCCGTGGTTTCGCTGCCCCTGCCCACCGTGGGCCGGGCGCAGCCGCCGGCGGATCTGCCCGCACCGGCCACTCATGGCACGCGCGCCCTGTTGGATCGCTATGGACGCCAAGCCCGAGACCTGCGCGTCTCCCTCACGGATCGCTGCAATCTGCGCTGCACCTACTGCATGCCGGCCGAAGGTTTGGAGTGGATGCCCACAGAGCAAACCTTGAGCGATGAGGAAACCATTCGGTTGATCCGAATCGGCGTCGGCAAGCTGGGCATCCGCCAGGTGCGATTTACCGGCGGCGAGCCGCTGCTACGCAAGTCGCTGGAGAAGATTATTGCCGCCACCAAGCAGTTGCGCACCGACGAAGGCCGCTCCCCATCCACCGCGCTGACCACCAACGGGCTTGGCCTAGAAAAGCGTGCCGGCGCCCTGGCAGCGGCTGGGCTCGACCGCATTAATGTCTCGCTCGACACCATCGACCGCGAGCGCTACGCCGCGCTCACCCGCCGCGACCGCCTTGACCACGTCCTTCAGGCCATCGCCGCCGCGGATGCCGCGGGCCTGCACCCCATCAAGCTCAACGCCGTGGTCATGCCCGGTGTCAATGAAGAAGACATCGTCCCGCTGGCAGACTATGCCGTCCACCACGGCGCCCAGCTTCGCTTCATCGAGCAGATGCCACTCGGTCCCCGCGAAAAATGGCGCCGCGAGGACATGGTGACGGCCGCGGATATTCTCACCCGCCTGCGCACCCACTTTTCCATGGAGCCCGCCCGCGAACCCCGTGGTTCCGCCCCCGCCGCACTGTGGGAAGTCAGGGCACCGGATGGCACGCGGGGCAAGCTGGGCATCATTGCCTCGGTCACCCACCCCTTCTGCGGCGACTGCGACCGCACCCGCCTGACTACCGATGGCGCCATTCGCAATTGCCTGTTTGGCAATTCCGAAACTCCGCTGCGGGATTTGCTGCGCTCCGGCGCTAGCGATGAGGACATCATGGCAGCCTGGGCAGGAGAAATGTGGACCAAAAAGCCCGGTCACGGCATCGATGACGAAGGCTTTCTCCAACCAGACCGCCCAATGTCCGCCATCGGCGGCTAACCTGAATCCTATGTCCACGCCCCGCAGCATCTCCGCGCACCTCGATGCCGTACTCGCGCTGGCTCCTACCCCGCCGGCCGAGCCCGCGGCCGTCGACGCCTCCCTCATCGGCCGTGTCCTTGCCGCCGCTGCCACCGCTCACTTTCCCGTGCCGCCCCACGCCAACTCGGCGATGGATGGCTTCCTCGTCCATGCCACCGACCTTTCCTCTGCTGGCCCGTGGACCCTCCCCGTCGCCGGTGATGTACCCGCCGGCGCATCACTCATCGATGTTCCTGCCGGCCGCGCCGTGCGCATCATGACCGGCGCGCCCGTGGCCGACACCACAGGAATGCTCGTCGTCCCAGTCGAAAACACCACCACCCCGGCCGGCCCCGTAGCACTCCCCGATGAGGTCACCATCACCGATGCCCCCACCAAGTCGCATATCCGCCCCGCCGGCGAGGACATCCAGCCCGGCGCGCCAGTGGCCACGGCCGGCACGCTTGTCGACGCCGCCGTGATCGCCGCCCTCACCTCCGCCGGCGTGTATTCCGTCTCGGCCTACCGCCGCCCACGCATTGCGGTTATTTCTTCCGGGGAAGAACTCGTCGCTTCCCCAGCGCAGCTCGCCCCCGGCCAGCTGCCGGATTCTAATGGCCCGATGCTCGCCGCTCTCTCTGGTGCAGATACGCACGTCCATGTGGGCGATGACCCTGCGGTCCTAGCCTCTGCGCTCGATGAGCTAGCCTCGTCCCACGACCTCGTCATCACCTCCGGCGGAGTCTCCGCCGGCGCATTCGACGTCGTCCACACCGTGCTGGGGCGCACTGGTTCTTCGTGGTTCGGGCACGTCGACCAGCGCCCTGGCGCGCCACAAGGCTACTCGCTGTGGAATAACACCCCGGTGTTGTGCTTGCCCGGCAACCCTGTGGCAGCTTTTGTCGATTTCCAGCTTTATGCCCGCCCCCTTATCGCCGCGCTTTCCGGACGCCCCGCGCCACGCCAGCGGGTCAACCTGCGCGCACGAGTGGACACGCACCTTCCCGCTTCACGGGGCCGCCCGACCATTATCCCCGTGACCGTAGACTTTCAGGAAGCGCCAACTATCACCTCGCACCTGCCCCACGGCAGCCACCGCATCGTGTCACTGGCTGGGACTAATGGCTTTTGTCTCATCGACTCCGAGCCGCCCGCCAAAGGCGAGGACATCACCGTTTATATGTATTAAGGAGCAACCATGGAATTTACCCACCTGAACTCTGACGGCGCCGCCTACATGGTCGACGTCACCGAGAAGCAGCCCACCGTGCGCACCGCCACCGCGGAGGGCGAAGTTGCGTGCTCACCTGAGGTGATGACCGCGCTGCGCGACGGCACCGTACCCAAGGGCGATGTCCTCGCCGTCGCCCGCATCGCCGGCATTTCGGCCGCCAAGAAGGTCCCCGAGCTGCTTCCGCTGGCACATACCATCGGCGTGCATGGTTGTGCAGTGGAGCTCACGCTTGCCGACGACCACGTGTCCATCTCCGCCACCGTCCGCACCGCCGATCGCACCGGCGTGGAGATGGAGGCGCTTACGGCCGTAAATGTTTCCGCGCTAGCCATCATTGACATGGTCAAGGGCGTGGACCGCTCCGCCTATATCCGCCGCTGCGGCATCGTGGCGAAGTCCGGCGGCCGCTCCGGGGACTGGTCCCGCACCCTCCCGGAGGCCTAATGCTCGGCGCGGTAATTCTCGCCGGCGGGCATGGCAGGCGCATGGGTGGCGCCGATAAGGCCTCCCTTTCCGCACATAGCACGCGCTTTATCGACCGCCTGCTCGCCCAGCTTCCCTACGGCACCCCGACCGTGGCCGTCTCCCCTCATCGCCTCGGCGTGCCTCAGGTGTGCGAGACCCCGCTCTACGGTGGTCCCGTCGCCGGCATCGCGGCCGGCGCCCAAGCCTTATCCCATTGCTCCGAGCTCGCCCTCTTTGCTGTGGATGCCCCCGATTCGCCGCAGCTGCTTCCCCATCTACGCGCAGCTCTCGCCTCTTCCACAGCCGATGCCGTGCTCACCCGTGCCGCCGACGGTTACCTCCAGCCCTTGTGCTCGCTCTGGCACACCCCTGCGCTCCGCGCGCAGCTCGAAGCCCTTCCCGCGACCCGCAACGTCTCTGTGCGCCGCCTTATCCGTGGAGCCAACTTCGTCGAGATTCCTGGCACCGGTGCCGAACGCGACTACGACACCCGGTCGGAGCTGCTCGAGCTCCCCTTGCTCTCCTCCCACTTCGCCCTTCGCGCTCACGGGGAGCCGCAACAAGCGCGATAAGGCCACTCCTGTGAGCGCCTAGAGTGGATGAGCTCTCGTCAATGCGGAAACCCGCCCTTCGCGCTCACCGTGGAGTCGAAATGCGACCACAAACGGTCGCCGGTGAGCGCGAAGGGCGGGAGTGGCGGAAACTGGGCGGGAGGAACGGGAAGGTGCTCCTTACTCAGTAACGATAAACTTGCCGTGCTGGCCCTTCTCCGCGTTAGTCATGATGTGATTGACAAAGGAATAGATTCCGGGCTCATTGAAGGTCATCTCGACAAAACCGCCCTGGGCAGGAAGAAGGTCGAGTGCTTGAGAACCGGTCGAGTCCTCATCCTTGATTAGATAAGCACCTTCCTTATAGGCGGTGTCGAATTGTTCGCCCACAACGTGGAAGCTCAGCGGCTGATCGGGGCCTAGGTTGGTCAGCCACAGGCGGACGGTATCGCCCACCTTGGCCTTGATGGGCTCTGCGTCGTATTGGCCGGGGTAGTAGTTGAAGGCCATGAGGTCGAAACGACCGTCGGCAACGCGCTGGGCATCGGCGCCAGTGTTTTCCTCGCCGAGGAAGACGTCGGTGGCCATGAAGTTATACTCCGCGTCAACGGGCTTCAGGTTCGGCGGATCGATGATGACGTTGCCGGCCATGCCGTTAGCAATGTGGAGGGACATGGGCGTCGTGGAGCAGTGATACATCCAGATGCCGGAGCGGTTCGCGGTGAACTTGTAGGTCAATTCTTGGCCCGGCTGGATGGATTTCATGGTCTCATCGGGATTGACTTCGCCGGCGTGGAAGTCGATGGAATGGGCCATGGAGCCTTCGTTTTTGATGGTGATTTCGAATTTATCGCCCACCTTGCCGCGCAGGGTCGGGCCGGGGGCCTGGCCGTTGAAGAGCCAGCGCATCTGCTTGATGCCGGGGGCGACCTCGACGACTTCCTCGGTCATCGTCCAGGTCTCTTTGTGCGTTTTCGTTTCGGCGGCCGGCCGCAAAGAGGCGTCGAAGGCGGAAAAGCCATCTCGTTGTGTGCCAAGTTCGGCCGCAGTGGGCACGTTGACGTGGGGATTGTTAGCGGAGGATACCGTGTGGTCGTGCCCTGCAGCAGGGCCATCTCCTACGTTGACCTTGAAGGTCATGCCCTGCATTTTGTGGCCGGCGATGGTGCAATAGCCTTCCTCGGAGGAGTCGATGACTCCGGCATCGAGTTGGACGGACTCGCCGGGGTCGACGCGGCTGGTTTCGGCGTCACCAATCTTTAAGTCATGGACTTGGTCGCCGGAGTTGGTGAAGTTGACCACTAGATGGGTGCCGGGGTCGATGTCCACGGAAGAGGGAGAAAATGCCATGCCGTCTACGCTGACGTCAATAGTCTGCGTTTCACCGGAAGCTACAGGCGCCGCGGAGTCAGAGCCCTTCCCGGTGGAATTGACCACCGCGAGCGCGATGACTGCCGCTAACGCGATGCCGATGAGCAGCCACGAGGCCCAGGAGGAATCTTTGGGTGCGGGTTTGTCCGCGGGTTGTGAGGAAGAAACGCTCAGCATTTAACTCTCCAGTCTTTCTGTAGGTAGATGGCTCGGCCGACGGCGAAGATATTGGCGGCAAGGCCTATCCCCATCATGATAAGCCCGGCCACGGTAGCGCCCAGCAATGTCAGCAGTCCGCCCACGTTGATGAGCAGCAATCGGGCGTAGCCGGTGCGCTCGGTGGTATCAGGGCGTGCGCCGGTAAGGATGGGAAGCAAGTGGTGAAGGACACCGGTTATTAGTTGCAAGAGGCCGGCACCGAGGAAGGCGGGCAGCAAAACCAGCGTGATGGTGCGCGGATAGGCGCCCACAGCTGCGGAAATGGCATCGCCAGCGCACAGCGCCAGCATCCACAGCAGGCCGGCGATAACGGCAACGGTGGCGGTGGTCAGCCGCGGTGAGCGCCCCATAACGGTGGCCAGGGCCGGTTGGATAATAAGCACCGCCGCCAAGACCACGAGCAGCTGGGCCACGCCTGCGGCTCGGGTAAGGCCCACCGCGTACAGCGCCATCGCCACGGAAAGGCCAACGCAGTGCACAACAAGCGCGCGAGTACACCTAGCACGGGCGATGGGCGAAATCGCGGTGGCAGAAAGTGTGGGGAGCAACGTGACCACCGTGCCAATGACGGTAAGCCATGCGAAACCCCAGCCCATGCCACGCGAGTGGGCGCCGACGAGGAGGGAATACTCGCCTACCCCATTGCCGCTGAGGATGACAAGCACCACGGAGATAATCATGAACACTGCAGCGGCGATGTAGAAGGGTACGGTTACGGCAAAGGAACCGGATAGCGAGCCGCGTAAACGCCGCAGGACAAACCACAGGTGCCAGGTAAGGGCGGCGATGATGAGGGCGGAGGCGGCGTCGGCAAGCGGGCCCCAGTCATACCCCGCCCTATCGATGAGTAGCAGGATAAGCCCGAGCTGCACTAGCCCCACGCGACTGCCGACGCCCCGATAGTCCCCACCCGCCGTCCGGGTCAAGGCCTCAGTGAAGTGGGTGGAAAAAACAATAATCGCCGTGGTCAGCGCGCCAATGGTAAAGGGATGAATGATATCCCACCACACCACCGGCGCGCCCAAGGATGCGGCAATGAGAACGCCGAGGCCTGCCAGCATCCACCCGGCGATAATGGCTGCGGTGAGGGTATGCCACCGTCCGCGGGCTGCCAGGGAAATGTCATTAATGTGCATGGCGTGCCTCCTGCCTGGTAAGGACGATGCCACAAGCAACGAACGCAAGCACTGCAATGATGGTCACCACTCCGCCTGTTTGAAAGGCCGTGTTGTGCTCAGCGCAATCGGCTAAAACGCGCACCGCTAGGCCACCGTGAAGAAGCCCCACCGGAAGGTATAGCGCCCCACGGTAAGGCAAACGGCGGCGAATGACGGAGGTGATAATAATCGGAGCGTGCGCGAAAATCATGGACATGACAAAGCCTAAGAATATGGCGTGCACAGAGGCGTCATAGGCAAAGCCGGTGGCCTGGCCGTAAAGGAGCCAGAAGTATCCACCGAGGGCGAGCCAGGCATAACCGGCCAGCATGCACGCCGCCGAGTAGCGCGGCAGCCCCTTTGAGCGCACCAAGTTTTTGGCCACGTCCACCCGCGCGGTAGCCGCGGCAATGGCGATGAGCACCAGGCCCATAACGCGATAGCCCACCGCTGGGGCAAGCACATAGATGACGCTCGCTGCCGCCAGCCCCAATACTAGGAGGGTGAGCTGGTCTTCGGCGCGCGTTCCAGCCATGGTCACGCGCGCTAGTTCCATGCGCTCGCCGATGATGGTGGCCACGGCATAGAGCGCGCACAGTGGCATCGCTGCGGCAAACCCCGGCCCCATGGCCCATAGCGTCGCAGCAGCTACTCCCCCAATAACACCGGCGGCTTGCACCACGATCGCCAGGCTAGCTTGACGGCAGTAGATGGTGACGTAGATAAAGCCAAGAACGAGGAACCCGGCGGCAAAGAACACGGCCGGGACTCCCCGCGGCAGGCCGGCGAGAATACCAAGCACGCCAACAACGTGGCACACGGGACCCGCCCAGGCCCACGTGGTGCGCACGGCTACGGCGCGTTCCAGGCCGATGGCTCCACCGAGGAAACCAAAGACCATGAGCGGTCCGTGGTCGGCGGCGAAGGACGCTCCCGGGGTGGCGTTCAGCCCTAGGAGGGCGGCGCCCGCAGCCAGGCCTACCAGCAGGGACAGTCCTGCGAAGGCGAGGAAAATGAAGCGATGCGCTACGCTATTATTTTGCACGGGTTTTATCGTACTAATATTGCTAGCAGAGCGAAACTCACGCCCCTCTAGAAAGGACTACACACCATGCAACTGCCTATCTCTGATGCCAATAAGCCGCATTCCATCCCCACCCTCAACGCCTCTGAAATTCCGCACGCTGTTCGCCACGGCGCCATCCATGGCGCGCTGGGCACCCTTAATGTGGGCGAAGCAATGATCCTCATCGCCCCGCACAACCCGATTCCCCTGCTCAAGGAAGTCGAAGCACGCGAGGAAGAATTCGAGCTCGACTACCTCAAGGAAGAAGAAAACGACTTTCACATCAAATTCACCCGAATGGGCTAGATGCAGGGCTTGTGGCAGCTATTCTGGGTAGGTCACACGCCCCTCTGAAAGGAGCCACCGCACATGAAAAAGCGCGTTATGGCACTCGTAGCGACCATCGGTGTCGCACTTTCCGCTTGCGCACCGTCGACCTCCACTAATTCCTCAGAGGGCTCTTCGACCACCACACTTGATTTATTTGCGGCTTCCTCCACGCGCGTGCTTAATGACGCGCTCAATGAGCGTGCCGGCCAGCTCAATCCATCGGTGAATCTGAATTTTGAAAACGGCGGGTCCTCCGATCTCGTCAGCAAGCTGCGCGAGGGCGCACCAGCAGATCTTCTCGTCGCGGCGTCCAAGAAGACCATGGACCAAGCAGTAGAAGACGGCACCGTCACCAAACCTAAGGTGCTCGCCACCAACGTCATGGTCATGGTGGTTCCTAAGGGAAACCCGGCCAATATTCACTCGCTGCAGGATCTTTCCCGCGCCCGCCACTTTGTGCTCTGTGATCCGCAGGTACCCTGCGGCGATATTTCCTCTCAGATCATCGATGACAAGCACCTCGACGTTCACCCCTCCTCCCAAGAGCGCCAGGTAGCGGACGTTTTAGGAAAGGTGTCTGCGGGTGAGGCCGATGCCGGATGGGTGTATTCCACCGATGCCGCCGCAGCTGGCGATGATGTCGAAGTAATTGACATTCCTGGGGCGGACAAATTCGCCAACCAGATTGTCGGCGCAGTCACGGCCGAAGCCGAACACCCCAAGGAGGCGCAGGAAGTCCTCGATCTTTTGGCCACCGACTTCGATTCCACCTGGCGCGAGCTCGGTTTCCAGCCGGCAGACTAGTCTATGTCTTCCCCACAACCCATCCGCCTAAAGTCACCGCTGATCATCGGCCTTATTGGCTTCATTGCGGTAGCCACCATCATTATTCCGGTGGCGGCCCTCGGACTGCGCGTGCCGTGGGCGCGCATCGGCGAATATCTCGCCCTCCCTGAGATCCGAGACATGTTGCTCATTTCGGTCGCGGCAGCTTTCCAATCTATGCTGCTCGCGCTGGTATTGGGCTTGGGATTGGCATTGTGGGTCCAGCAGCTTGGCCGCGGCAGCGCCGTTATCCGCCTATTGGTCTATCTGCCCCTAGCCATGCCGCCGGTGGTAGGCGGCTTGGCGCTGACCGCAGCCTTCGGCCGCAGAGGGTATTTGGCCCCGCTTCTCGACGCCCTAGGGATTCACCTCGCCTTCGCCTTTCCCGGCGTCGTGGTCGCACAGACCTTTGTGGCGCTGCCTTTCGTAGTAGTCGCGGTGGATTCAGCGCTGCGCCAGTTGGACGAGGAGATCCTGGCTTCTGCACGAAGCGTGGGCTTGGGACGCTGGGAGATCCTCGGCAAAATCACCCTGCCTTCTATTGCGCCCGCCTTGGCGACCGGCACCGGCTTAGCCTTCGCCCGCTCCCTAGGCGAGTTCGGCACGACGTTGACCTTTGCTGGCTCCCAGCCCGGGGTGACCCGAACCATGCCACTGGGCATTTACCTAGAGCGCGAGGTCGACGCGGACGGCGCTTATGTACTTTCGGCGCTACTTATCGGCCTGGCATTACTATGCCTGACGCTGGCAGGCTTGCCCGTCCTGCGGCGGCGGCACTACCAACCGCGGGCGCGGAAGTTGCACACCATGGACGTCGACAAGCTGCGCGAGCTCACCCGACCCGCTGAGGCTCCGGCCATCTCCGTGCAGGTCGATGGGGCGCGCACGGACTTTTCCCCGCGCGCTATTACCGCCATTGTGGGCCCGAACGGCTCCGGTAAAACCACGCTCATGGGGCGCATTGCTGGGCGTCTGAGCGGCGGCGAGGTCACGCCGAAAGGCACCGACATCGTGCTACTCACCCAGCGCCCAGGCCTGCCACCGCGCTCGACGGCGCTAAAGGCCGTCAGCATGGTCACCCGCGATAGGGCCCGCGCACAGGAACTGCTGGCGGCGGCGGGATTACACGAGCTTGCCGACGTCCCCGTTCCCGCCCTCTCCGGCGGCCAAGCCGCCCACGTGGCACTAGTGCGCGCACTGGCCGCACGGCCTGCCGTCCTTATCTTGGACGAGCCACTCGCCGCCGTCGATGTGAAATCCGCCGAGAGGTGGCGACGTTTCTTGCACGCGGCGCGCGAAGACCGGACCACGCTGCTTGTGACCCATAATGCGCTCGACATTGCGAACTTGGCGCGGGATATGCTGGTCATGGATTCCGGACGCGTGGAAGCGCACGACACTACCGCGCGCCTGCTGAACGCACCGCCTTCTGGCTTCGTTGCGGCGCTAGCGGGGCTCAACCGCCTAGAAGGGACCGTGACCGGCATCGGCGCGTCTACCACAGAGGTGACATGCGGCGATATTGTGATTCTGGCAACAACCGAGCACGCGACTCTGCAGCCCGGACAGAAGGTGGCGGTGACCTTCGATCCGCAGGCGGCCGCCCTAAATGACGCCGCGAACGAGGACAATCAATGGGATGGACGTGTTGTGGCTATCGAGGCAATTAGTCTCGGGTCCGCGCAGGTGCGTGTGGGATTAGGCGGTCAGGAAGTTACTGTTCCGGTCGACCGAGAGACCGCTTTAGGCATTGCGGCGGGCGACACCGTATCCTTATCCGTGTCTAAAACACGCGTCTTTGTCCACCCCAAGGCGGATTCCTACCATGCCTGATTCACTTCCCCGTCCCACCACTGAACTCTTCCCAGAGGCCCTCAACCTTTCGCCCAAACAACGCGAGGTTCTCACTGCCCTACAACGCCACCCTGATGGCGCCAAGGCAAGCACCGTGGCCAAGGAATTGGGCATGCACGTCAACACTGCCCGCGGGCACATCGATGAGCTAGTCAACGCTGGTGCTGTGAACGTAGTTTCGGCGCCGAGTAAGGGCCGCGGCCGCCCCTCCCTCATCTTCCAGGTCCGCGTGCCCGATAATAAGAAAATCGCTGAAGAATACATCACCTTGGTGGAGGTGCTGACCACCATGCTGGCGGAAAAGGATGCGCTTGATGACGATGCCTCTGCCAGGGCCATCGCTATCGGGCGCCGCTGGGCACGCGCCACAGGAACTGGGGAGTCCGAAGGTGCGCTCGGTACGCTCTTTTCCGCCCTGCGGGATATGGGATTTGACCCCGCCACTCGGCCGGATTCCGCGGACATTGATTTGCAGGCCTGCCCCTTCGTGTCCTCTGGCCTGACACCTTCGCCCTTCCTTTGTGCCATTCACGCTGGCTTCCTGCAAGAAACCAGCGATGAAGACACCACCATTAACTTGGTGCCACGCCAGCATCACAACGTGTGCAGGCTGGAAATTAAGCCTGCGTAAGCTCCACGCTGACGGGGCCGGCGACGGTGAGGTCAATGACGCGGAGGTTCTGCTCGCGGGCGTCGGCAAGAATGCCCTCATCGATGTCTTCGGTGTGCAGCACCATCACGGTGGGGCCGGCGCCGGAGAGGTAAGCTGCATAGCCGCGGTTGCGCAGGCGGTTGACCCACTCCGCAGTCACGGGAAGCACATCCGCGCGGTACGGCTGGTGCAAGCGGTCGCGGGTGCCCTCCCACAAAAGGTCCGGATAATTCTGCAGTGCGGCCACCTGCACCGCTGTGCGCGAGACGTTAAACGCCGCATCCGAATGGGTCACGTGCGACGGCAATACGCGACGCACCGCCTGGGTAGAAGCGTGGAAATCCGGCACTAATGCGGTGGCACGAATATCTTTGTGCACCTTGATAGAAGCGGCGCGGTAATCCGGCAACGAATGGCCATCGACCGGGACATTGGTCCAAGACACCACGGCATCCCCCAGCACGGAGGCGGCCGCATTATCGGGATGGCCTTCAAATGCGGAGGAAAGTTGGACCACCTGCTCCTGCGTCAGCGGGCTTCCGGCCAGCGCATTGCCGGCGGCCACGCCCGCCACTGCAGCTGAGGCAGACGAGCCCAAGCCGCGCGACTGCGGGATATTATTATGCGAGACCACGCGCAGGCCCGGCGCGGTAGCATCGGCCGCCGAAAGCGCCGAGCGAATTGCCTTGACCACCAAGTGCGAGCCGTCGCGGGGCAGGTCATCTGCTCCCTCCCCAAAAATCTCTACCTCAAGCCCGGAGGTAGTGACCTCCACCTCGACCGTGTCATAAAGGCTTAGCGCCATGCCCAAGGTGTCGTAACCTGGGCCAAGGTTCGCCGTGGAAGCGGGAACGGTCACGATTGCCTTGGTGCCGACTTCAACTTCGATACTCATAGCTGTCCAGTCTATTGCTCCGGGCTAGCTGCCGAGGCGGATTACGGAATGAACGGCCTTGACCTCATCTAGCTCACTCAAGTCAGCCACGATCTTGTCCAAGGTGGCCTCCTTAGCAGCGTGGGTGACCACGATAAGGCGGGCCGTATCTTCGCCATCCTCTTGGCGTACCGTGCGCAGGGATACGCCATTATTGGCAAAGGCGGTGGAAATAGCCGCGAGCACACCAGTGCGGTCTTGGACCTCCATATCGATGTGATAGCGAGTTTCCACCTCACCGAAATCTGCGATGGGCAGGTTGGCATAGGTATTCTCGCCCGGTGCGCGGCCGCCGTGGACAATATTGCGGGCTGCACCGACGACATCGCCAAGCACGGCAGAAGCAGTAGGATTGCCGCCCGCACCATTGCCATAGAACATCAGGGAACCTGCGGCCTCGGCCTCGACGAAGATGGCGTTATAAGATTCGCTCACGGAAGCCAGCGGGTGCTCCTTGGGCACCAAAGTCGGATGTACGCGGGCGTTGACGGCCTCGGAGCCGTCCTCACGCTGGAGGCGCTCGCAAATGGCCAGCAGCTTGATGGAAAAGCCGGCATCATTGGCCGCCGCGATATCCGCGGCGGTAACCTTAGTGATGCCCTCGCAGTGGACGTCTTCAAACTTCACGCGAGTATGAAAGCCCAAAGACGCCATAATGGCGGCCTTAGAAGCGGCGTCGTGGCCTTCAACATCCGCGGTGGGATCCGCCTCCGCGTAGCCCAAGCGGGTGGCCTCGGCCAGAGCCTCATCATAAGAAGCACCCGTGGACTCCATGGCATCCAAGATGAAGTTGGTGGTGCCGTTGACGATGCCGGAGATGCGCTCTACCTGATCGCCGGCCAAGGAACGGCGCAGCATGCCCACCACTGGGATGGCGGCGGCCACTGCAGCCTCAAAATACAGGTCTACGCCGGCGCGGTCAGCAGCTTCCGCCAACTCGTCGGCGTGCGCGGCCACCAGCGCCTTATTAGCGGTAACCACGGACTTGCCGGAATTAAGCGCGGCGAGGACCAGCTCGCGCGGGAAATCGATACCGCCGATGACCTCCACTACCAAGTCAATATCGTCGCGGGCGACCAGTGCCTTGGCATCATCGGTCAAAAGCTCCTGGGGCACGCCCGGGCGCAGCTTATTCTTATTTTGGATGGCGATGCCGCGAATCTCGGCTGGGCCGCCAATGCGGTGAGCAAAGGCATCAGCATTCTCTCCCAGCAGGCGGAAGACCTCAGCACCCACGGTGCCAAAGCCCAGCAGGGCGATACCAACGGTCTCGCCCTCGCCTTTACCGGAATGCTTTTGTGCCTGAAGCTCACTAGTCGGTGCAGCCATAGTCCGTCTCCATATTGAAGTTGGGGTCAACGTGTCGTTCCCGCTCAGTGCGGATACAGGACACTATACAGAACAAGCTGTCTACTTTCGCCCTAAATAGAGCCATTAATAGAAAAATCCCCGTCACAAGGCATGAATTAAATTCCGCCATGTAACGGGGGTTGAAGGACGGGGGTTAATCCACCTCTAGGGAGAGGAGATCCTCGATGGTCTCGCGCCGCAGCATGGGCTTGGTTTGCCCTACGCGCGCGGCGACGACCGCTGGCCGCACCGCGCCGTTATAGCGCGAGGACATCATGTATTGGTAGCCGCCGGTAGCGGCAAAGGCAAGCAAGTCTCCGGGTTGGATATCATTAGGTAGCTCGCCGTCCTCAAGAAGGATATCGCCGGATTCGCAATGGAATCCCACAACGCGGGAGGTAACCTCTTCCCCATCGCAATAGCGGTTGACCACGCGCACGTCATACTCGGAGCCATAGAGAGCGGGGCGGATATTATCGGACATCCCGCCATCGACGGAAATGTAGCGACGCAGCGGCAAATCCGACTTGCCGGTTTCTACGTCCTTGACGGTACCCACGCGGTAGACGGTCACCGCAGATCCGGCAACCAAAGAGCGTCCCGGTTCCACCAAGAGGAAGGGTGCCTCGATTCCCAGCTCCTCCGCGGTGTGCTTGACCGCGCCGAGCATATCCCCTGCGACACGCTCGATATCCAGCGCCTCCTCATAAGGCATATAGGGAATACCGAAGCCGCCGCCCAAGTCG
Source organism: Corynebacterium curieae (assembly GCF_027570035.1). GTDB lineage: Bacteria > Actinomycetota > Actinomycetes > Mycobacteriales > Mycobacteriaceae > Corynebacterium > Corynebacterium curieae. The sequence goes on from NZ_JAKMUU010000002.1 coordinate 86,098, forward strand.
AGCTCTGCTAGGGTCACGCCCAGCTCGGTGTAAATCTGGCGGTACAGTCCCATTACGCGCTCGGCAGCAAGCTTGAAGCCTTCCGCGTTGAATACCTGAGAGCCCACATGGCAGTGCAGGCCGCTCAGGTGCAGGTTCTCTGCTTCCAAGCAGCGCTTAGCCGCGGCAAAAGCCGCACCGGTGGCTAGCGAAATACCGAATTTCTGATCCTCATGCGCCGTAGCGATGAATTCATGCGTATGCGCATCCACGCCGGGCTTGACACGGATCATGACCGGCTGCACCTTGCCCACTTCTCCGGCGATGCGATTGAGCTCTTCGAGTTCGTGCTCATTATCGATGACAACATGTCCCACGCCGGCATCTACGCACAGGCGCAGGTATTCTTCATCCTTATTATTGCCGTGGGTGGTGATGCGTTCTGGCGGGAACTGTGCGGCCAAGGCAATTTTGAGCTCGTTGAGAGAGGCTGCGTCAAGGCACAGACCTTCCTCATTGACCCAGTTCACGATCTTTTTGGAGATGAAGGCCTTAGAGGCATAGTGCACATGCTCCGGACCACCGAAAGCTCGCGCCATGTCCTGACAACGGGAGCGGAAATCGTCCTCATCGAAGACATAGAGCGGGGTGTGGAATTCTTCTGCTAGGTCCGGCAGTGGGACACCAGCGACGGTAACCACACCGTCTTCTTCGCGTTTCGCATTGCGCGGCCAGACGTGGGCCGGCAGTTCATTAAAATCCGCCACTTACATCTTCTCCGGGGTGCTCACGCCCACCATGGTCAAGGCATTGGCCAGAACCACGCGGGAAGCCTGTGCCAGCGCCAAGCGGGCGCCGTGGATTGGTGCCTCCTCCTCGCCGGCCTTGGGCAGGACCTGACAGGAATCATAAAAGCGGTGGAATACCGCGGCGAGATCCTCGGCGTAGCGAGCAATGCGGTGCGGCTCTCGCAACTGCGCTGCTTCCTCCACTACTGCTGGGAATTCACCCAAGGTACGAATCAAGTCACCCTCGCGCTCGTGGGTAAGCAGCGAGAGATCTGCACCTTCGGCGTCGATGCCGAGCTCGGCAGCCTTACGACCGATGGAGCATAGACGGGCGTGGCCGTACTGCACGTAGTAGACGGGATTATCGGAAGACTGCGTCTCCCACAGGCCCAAGTCAATATCGATGGTTTGATCCACGGAAGAGCGCACCAGGGAATAGCGCGAAGCATCCACGCCAATGGCGGCGACGAGATCCTCCATGGTGATAACCGTGCCGGCACGCTTAGACATGCGCACCGGCTTGCCATCGCGCATCAGGTTAACCAGCTGACCGATGAGCACCTCGACGGCGTCGGCATCGTAGCCTAGGGCAGCTGCAGCCGCCTTCAAACGCGGCACATAGCCGTGGTGGTCTGCGCCGAGCATGTAGATATTCAAATCGTGGCCGCGATCAAATTTATCGGCCACGTAAGCGATGTCGCCGGCGATATAGGCCGCATTGCCATCGGACTTCACCACTACGCGGTCCTTGGAGTCGCCATAGTTGGTGGACTTCAACCACCACGCATTTTCCGCCTCATACATGTGGCCTTCGGCCTTGAGCTTTTCCAACGCTGCATCCACAGCACCGGAATCAAAGAGGGAGTTCTCATGGAAGTAAACGTCAAAGTCCACTCCGAACTCGTGCAAGGACTGCTTAATCTGCGCGAACATCATTTCTACGCCGTCTGCGCGGAAAGCCTCTTGGACCTCTTCATCGCTGCCTTCCAGCGCAGATGGATTCTTCTCTACCACGGCCTGAGCAATGTCTTGGATATAAGCACCGCCGTAGCCGTCTTCTGGGGTGGGCTCGCCCTTCGCCGCTGCAACGAGGGAGCGAGAGAAGCGGTCAATCTGGCCGCCGTGGTCATTAAAGTAATACTCGCGGGTAACCTCTGCGCCGGATGCCTCCAGCACACGGCCTAAAGAATCACCGACGGCCGCCCAGCGTGTACCACCGAGGTGGATCGGGCCGGTCGGGTTCGCAGAGACAAACTCAAGGTTGACCTTCTTGCCGGCAAAAGAATCGTTGGAACCGTATTCCTTGCCCGCGCGGAGGATTTGCGCCACGATTTCACCTTGGGCATCGGCAGCCAGGCGGATATTAATGAAGCCAGGACCAGCAATATCGGCCTCAGCAATGGCATCATTGTCCGCTAATGCTTCTGCCAGCCAACCTCCTAGCTCGCGCGGATTAGCACCGGCCTTTTTGGCCACCTGTAACGCAACGTTGGTGGCGTAATCGCCGTGCTCAGGGTTGCGCGGACGCTCAACGGTTACCGTTTCTGGCAAGACAGAGGAATCAAGGTCATGGTCATCCATGACCTTGATTGCGGATTCTTTAATCAATGTGGCCAAATCAGCTGGAGTCATGTCGCACGATTCTAGTTCACTGAAAAGGCGAGTGTGAAAAGGGCTATAGCAAAAAGTTCGCCTTTGCAGCGCAAACGGTTGATAGCAGTTTTCTGCAACACTAATATTGCGAAATAATTGCTGGTCAAGCGGGGGACGCATTACGCACGTACTGCTTAAAAGGAGTAGAGTTATGCCTACCCCCATGTAAAAAATCAACGAGGAGCACCGTATGCGCATTGCGCTATTTTCCACTTGCATTGGTGACGCCCTTTTCCCGGACGTACAAAAGGCAACGGCACTCGTTCTCTCCCGCTTGGGCCACGAGGTGGTCTTCCCGGAGGAACAGACCTGCTGCGGCCAGATGCACATCAATACCGGCTACCAGAAGGAAACCCTGGGAATGATCCGCTCCTATGCGGATGCCTTTGCCGATCCCTCCATTGATTATGTCGTCGCGGCCTCCGGCTCCTGCGTCGGCGCCGTTCGCGAGCAACACGAGCGCATCGCTGACCGATTTGGCAACTCCGCCGACGTCGACGGCGCGCGCAAGACCACTCAGAAGACCTTGGATCTCCCGGAATTCCTAGTGGATGTAGCCGGTGTGACCAACGTCGGCGCATTCTTCCCGCACCGCGTGACGTACCACCCCTCCTGCCACGGCCTGCGCTTTTTGAAGCTGGGAGACCGCCCACTGCAGCTTCTCCAGGAAGTAGAAGGAATTGACCTAGTCACACTTCCCAATAAGGAAGAATGCTGTGGCTTCGGCGGCACCTTCGCTATCAAGAATGCGGAAGTATCCCGCGCGATGGTCACCGATAAGACCCGCCACGTTAAGGAGACCGAGGCGGAATTCGTTACCGGCGGTGACTCTTCCTGCTTGATGAATATTGGTGGCGCGCTCAGCCGCCAGCGTTCCGGTGTCCGCGCCGTTCACATGGCTGAGATCTTGGCTTCCACCAAGGAGCACCCATGGACTCCTACCTCCGCCGCTTACTCCAAGGAGACGATGCTCTAATGACCTCTTTCCTCGATACCACCCCGCCGCGCGCGCCGGAAGGCTACGGCAATTTGCGCGGCAGCAAGGCTTTCGTCCCGCTGGCTCACGTTGGCCTGAATAACGCCACCCAGCGCCACAACCTGCAGCACGCTACCACCACCATTCGTGAGAAGCGCTCCAACGCTGTAGAAGAGCTTGATGATTGGCAGGAGCTGCGCGCTGCAGGTTCCGCCATCAAGGAAGATGTTGCAGCCCGCATGCCCGAACTGCTCGAGCAGTTCGAAAAGGCAGTCAAGGCTCGCGGCGGCGTTGTCCACTGGGCACGCGATGCAAAGGAAGCCAACCAGATCATCGAAGGTCTGATTCGTGCTACCGGCGAGACCGACGTGGTCAAGGTCAAGTCCATGGCCACCCAGGAAATCGGTATGAACGAGCACCTAGAGGCAGCGGGCATCAACGCTCGCGAGACCGACCTCGCAGAGCTCATCGTGCAGCTAGGTGAAGATAAGCCCTCCCACATTCTGGTTCCGGCTATCCACCGCAACCGCGCGGAGATCCGCGATATCTTCGTCAACAAGATGCCGAATACCGATGACACCCTGCAGGCTGAGCCGGCAGAGTTGGCCGAGGCTTCCCGCCAGTTCCTGCGCGAGCAGTTCATGAAGGCTAAGGTCGCCATTTCCGGCGCCAACTTCGGCGTGGCAGAAACCGGCACCATCAACATCGTGGAGTCCGAGGGCAATGGCCGCATGTGCCTGACCCTGCCAGAGACCCTCATTACCGTCATGGGCATTGAGAAGCTGGTCCCGACCTTCCAGGACTTGGAGGTCTTCCTCCAGCTGCTGCCGCGTTCTTCCACGGCAGAGCGCATGAACCCATACACCTCCATGTGGTCCGGTGTTACTGAGGGCGATGGCCCGCAGAACTTCCACTTGGTCCTGCTGGATAACGGCCGTACCGCGGCGCTGTCCTCTCCGATTGGTCACCAGGCTCTCAAGTGCATCCGTTGCTCGGCTTGCCTGAATGTCTGCCCGGTTTACGAGCGCGCCGGCGGCCACGCTTATGGCTCTGTTTACCCTGGCCCGATCGGCATTTCTTTGACACCGCAGCTGACCGGCATGAAGGACCACAACGATCCTTCCGCCAGCCTGCCTTATGCGTGCTCCCTGTGCGGCCGCTGCGACGAGGTGTGCCCGGTGAAGATTCCGCTTTCTGACGTCATTTTGGAAAACCGCCACCAGAAGGTCACCCACGCCACCCCGCCAATCGAGCCCAAGCTGTTCAAGACCATTCAGCTGCTGTGGAGCAACCCGAAGCTGTGGAACAAGGCAACCCACATGGTGGCCCTGGGCCGCATTTTGGGTGGCACCAATAAGACCATCGAATCCCTGCCACTGTTTATGTCCGGTTGGTCTGAAGGCCGCGATACCGCGGTTCCACCGAAGAAGTCCTTCCGTCAGTGGTTCGAGTCCGAAGAAGGCAAGGAACTTCTTGCCGAGGCCCGTGAGGAGTCCCAAAAGTGAACGCAAAGCAGGAAATCCTAAGCCGTATCCGCTCCGCTCAGAAGCAGGCTGGTCTCCCCGACCACGTTGATGCCCCGCGTGACTACCACCACGAGGGCACCCTGAACGCGGACGAGCTGCGCGACATGCTCATTGACCGACTCGAGGATTACAAGGCCGAGGTGCACGTCACCGAGGAAGGCGAATTGAAGCAGGCCATCGCTAAGATCCTCAATGACCGCAAGTGCAATGACATCCGCTACGCTGAGGGCATGGATGCCAGCCTCTTCGAGGGGTTCGATGCCAAGCCAGATGATAAGTCTGTCGATCCGCGCACCTTGAATGAGACCGACGCCGTGGTCACTTATTCCCACGTCACCTCCGCGCAGACCGGCACCATCGTGCTCGAGTCTGACGAGCGTTGCGGCCGCCGCGCTTTGACCCTGGTACCGGACCGCCACCTGTGCATCGTCCACCAGGATGAGATTGTTTACGGCATCCCCGAGGTCATCTCCCGCATGAACCCGGAAAAGCCTGCAACCTGGATCTCCGGCCCGTCCGCTACCTCCGATATCGAGCTCGCTCGCGTCGAGGGCGTACACGGCCCGCGTGACCTTATCGTTCTCATCGTCAAGTAGCTCTGCGCAGTCCCTCACCGACCTACTGTGAAAATGATGCCAAAAGCATCAAAAAAGCATAGGCTAGGTCTACCAATCATTTTTATTCTGGAGACCTAACCTATGCTTTCTTTTTCTTCTAAACTATCGGCCACGCTCGGTGCTGCTGCGGTCGCCATTGGTGTTACTGCACCGATTGCCGCAGCCGCACCTGCACCCGCGCCGCAGGCAACCAAGCCTGCCATTACTTGGGAAGACTGCCCAGAGCAGGTGGACATCGACAACGCCGAGTGCGGCCGCATCGAGGTCCCTACGTACTACGACAACCCTGAAGCCGGCACCATTAGCGTTGGCTTCGTGCGCGTCCCCGCCGCCAACCCAGGCGCCCGCCGTGGTGCGTTGTTTACCAACCCTGGTGGCCCAAGTGGCGATGCCTATGTATGGGCCGGAAATACCGCTGTCCCATGGCCACAGGCCGTCCGCGATGAGTGGGACACCATCGGCGTACAACCGCGTGGCCTGCCCGGCTCCACCCCGGTCAAGTGTGATGCCACGGCTACGAGCGATCCGCTCCAAGGCAGCCTCCAGGTAGGAAAACTCACCCGCGATGCCTGCGAAAAGCACACCCCGGGCTATACCAACTCGCTGACCACCGCTAACACCCTGCAGGATTGGGAAATGGTGCGCCGCGCCTTGGGCGAAGAAAAGATTGACATCGCCGGTACCTCCTATGGCACCTATCTCGGCTCCGCCTACGCCACCAAGTATCCAGAGCACACCGGCAAGGTCTTGCTAGATTCGGGCATGAGCCCCAAGCTGGCGTGGAATGGCATCTTTGCTTCGCAACAGCGGGGCTACGAAAAGGGACTGCACGATCTCTTCGGGTTCATTGCGAAAAATGACGCCAAGTACCACCTCGGCACTACCCCGTTGCAGGTTTATGAAAAGTGGTCGCAGAAGGTTGCCCGCGAGGCCGGCGTACGCCCTACTGTCCTGCCACCGAACGCCAAGATTGGTGACCTTCCTCCAGGGCTCGAATTTGCCGGCCAGCCTGGCGCGGACATCATGACGGGCACCGGTCCACTGCGCGTGCAGGCGGAGTTCCTCAGCCAGAAGATTCAACACCCCAACGCCGTGCAGGTTTCCTCCCCGCTTTTGCTCATGACGCGCGACCTCGTCCCGATTCCCGCGCAGTGGGATGCCTTTGCCAAGCACTTAAACGGCAGCGAGCCCATGGATGCTGCGCAGCCCGACCCGGAGGCACTGCGCAAACAGCAAGAATCCCTCGCTCAGGCAATGAATATGCAAAACCTCATCGTCTGCAATGAAAACACCGTGCCGGGCAATCCGCTACTGTACCCGAGCTACCTGTGGACCAACTTCGTCAGCGCTGATCCCTTCACCCTCATCAATTCCCTCTACGGCTCCGGCGCGGGCTGCGGTGGCCGTGCGCCGGTGACGGGCCAGGCGCCTCTCGACGGCTCTAAGCTCGCCACCAAGCCCCTCCAGATTCAGGCAACGGGCGACCCGCAAACGCCGTATCAGTACCACACCAACCTCTCCAAGCCGATGCAGTCGCATGTAGTCACCGTCCACGGCCCTGGCCATGGCCACTTCGCCTCTAAGAATAAGGTCGTCGATGACATCGGCGTGCACTACTTGCGCACCGGTGAAGTCACTACCACCGACGCCCCAGGGTTGATTTAGTCCCCCACTGGCACATGCGCTAAAATCACATCGTTGGGAATTTTCCCAGCGATGTCTCCGTAGCTCAGCGGATTAGAGCATCGGTTTCCGGTACCGAAGGTCGCAGGTTCGATCCCTGTCGGGGACACGGTTACCGCTGGCCACTAGGATTTTCTGGTGGCCAGCGGTTTATTTTTTATCGGACCGCGCAGTCTCGGCCTCCTCTAGCGGCGCACGCGACTCCTATTTCCACTCCGGGTTTGCGGTATCCACCCCTTGCGCCTTGGCCGTATGCTCAATCGCGTCCGCCAGCCACTGCGCCAAGCCCTCCTGCTGCGTCTCATAGTGGGCATGGAAGCGTTCATCAGCCACATAGCCGCGCGAGATTAAGAAGTGCTTTGCTGGCGTGACGGGGAAGAAGGCACTTAATGCTTCGCGGTGCTTTTCGACGATCCCCTGGGCCTCCTCCGACCCCGCAGCCACACCTCCCGCAACGGCCTGGGCCAGCTCCTTTTCCACCTCAGCCACGCCGGCTTGAGCATCGCTCCAGTTCTTCTCCGACCAGCCGGCAGTGCGCTGCTGATACATAGCCCAGTCCTCGCTCGATCCATAGGCCTCTTCGGCTTCTTGTTGATGCGCGGCGAAGTTGGCATCGCCGACGATCTGTCCGATTTCTTCGGTGGTGAGGCTTCGGTTATTCATTGCATCCTCCATCAAGGTGTCAATTGCTACCAGCATGTCAGTTAGGCTGTCGCGCTGTGCAAGCAGGATTTCTCTTTGCCTCCGCAAATGTTCTAAATCGGAGGCACCTCCATCTAGCAGCTGTTTAATATCGGTCAATTTCATACCGGTAGCGCGGTAGATCAGAATCTTTTGCACGCGGGCACAGTCTTCCTCGGTATACAGCCGGTAATTGGACCAGCTGCGCCACGTAGGAGACAGCAAGCCTTGCGCCTCCCAGTGATGCAGAGTGCGCACCGTGATGCGGAAGAGCGCTGCTACCTCGCCAACGGTATAAAGAACTTCATCGATGTCGTCCATGACTTCATTGTCGCGCCTTACGCTGCGTCAGGGTCAACCCCAGAGAAAATCTGCAGAAGCTCTTGCCAGAGTGTTGGGTTTATGCAACACTTGGGTGCATGACAGCAAACGACGCCCCTGTTTCAACAACGATCCGCGCCGAACGGTTCCGCAGCCCCGGCCCCACCCGTAAATTAATCGCGTCAATGTATGGCTGCGTGGCCGTATCCGCGATTTTCCTCATACTCGCACTGGCGCTTTCTTCTTACTGGGCGCTGTTAGCCATGTCTATAGCAATGGTGCTCTCGTGCATTCCATGGACCATTCTGCGAGTATCAATCGACTCCAAGGACACGAAGCCCCTGGCTACCCTCGATGAATATGAGGCCCAAGTGCTGGACCAATGGCGGCAAAAGGCGTTCAAGTTGTCTACCGCCCTACTTTTTGCTGGCGGTCTTGTCACCCTCCTCGTAGGAAATTGGTTCCTAGGCGGAGGCATTACCGGAACTATTGGCACCAAATATTTGCTTGGAGCTGGCTACTACCTGCTCTTTAGTTACTTCATCTCTGCCACCCTGCCCGCTGTCGGCTACGCATTGACCTTCAACCAGAACTCGGAGGACTAAACATGCCCACCTTGACCATCGACCACCTCAATAAGTCCTTCGGGGAGACTCAGGCCCTGCGGGATATGACCTTTAGCGTTGGCGAAGGCGAAATTTTCGGCTTCGTCGGCTCCAACGGCGCCGGAAAGTCCACCACCATGCGCATTGCGCTTGGTGTGCTGGCGAAAGACTCCGGTGAAGTCTTTTTCGATAACGCCCCAATTAATGACGATAATCGGCGCCGCATTGGCTATATGCCGGAAGAGCGCGGCCTCTACGGCAAGGAGCCGCTGCTGAGCCAGTTGGTCTTCCTCGGCACCCTCCACGGACTGGATAAACCCGCCGCCAAGCGCGCCGGCGCTGAACTCCTTGAACAGCTTGGCCTGGGCGACCGAATGGACGATAAACTCGATGACCTGTCTTTGGGCAACCAGCAGAGGGTACAGCTCGCAGCCTCCCTTATCCATGATCCTGACATGCTGATTCTGGACGAGCCCTTCTCCGGCCTAGACCCGGTTGCGGTCAACGTCATGTCAGACATGCTGCGCGAGCGCGCCAACCGCGGCGTACCCGTCATTTTCTCTTCGCACCAGTTGGACCTGGTGCAGCGCTTGTGTGACCGCGTGGGCATTGTGACCAAGGGGCAGATGGTGGCTGAAGGGGGCGTCGATAAGCTGCGCAGCCAAGGCCCGCCTCGCTTCGAAGTCGCTACCCCAGCGCGCGGCTGGTATCCGGAAGGCACGGACCTGGTGGCAGAAACTGCCGATGCCGTAGTGCTCCAAGCCAATCCCACCGTAGATGATCAGACAATCCTGCAGGCAGCCCTCGCCGCGGGTCCGGTGCATTCCTTCGGCCGCAAGATCCCAGACCTGACCGAGCTTTTCCAGGATGTCGTCACCAGCAACCAGAATGAGGAGGCCTAAGCCATGCAGTATTCCGCAATGAAGACCATCGGGGTTGTAGCCCAGCGTGAGATGGCAGTCGCGCTGAAGTCGAAGATGGTAGTAGGCACTATGCTGCTGCTCATCCTCGGCGCCATTATCGCACCTATTGCTATCAATTTCTTCAGCGGCGATGACAAACCGGATTCTGTAGCCATCGTGGGGATGGAAGCGTCTGCCTTTGATGATTCCGGCATCGATGCCACCGAGGCAAAAGACCGCGCGGAAGCCCAGCAATTGGTGGAAAATGATGAGGCCGATGCCGCCCTTGTGCCGGCAGAGAGCGACGGCTGGGATCTCCTCAGCAAGGGCGATACGCCTGCCGCGGTAACTACCACGGTCAACCAAATCGTTTCTTCTCAAGCACAAGCAACGGCGCTAGATACCCTCAATATTGACCCGCAAGAGTTAGAAAAGGCTACCCCCTCGACCACGGTAAATCAGGTGAGCCTTGAAGAAGAGGACGGCACTGAACAAAAGATGGCCGGCGTAGCCACGGTCCTCATTGGCGCAATGGTGGTCGTCTTTTCCGTCATGACCTTCGCCGGCCTAATTGGTGGCCGCGTCACAGAGGAAAAGTCCTCCCGCGTGGTGGAAATTATCTTGTCTTCCGTGCGCCCAGTGGACTTTTTGGCCGGCAAGATTTTGGGCAATACCATCATCGGTTTCTTGGCTACCCTTCTCATCTTGGGCGGCGGTGCAATCTCGCTTGCTGCGACCGGCCTGGCTAGTGACATCGAGCTGGACTATGGCTTGGTAGCCGTACTCCTAGTTGGCGAGATTCTAGGCCTGCTCTTCTTTGGCAGCCTCTACGCTGCAGCCGGCTCGATGGTGCAGCGCACCGAGGATCTCCAGTCCACGCAGGCACCTATCCTGTTCCTTGTCTTTGCCACCATGTATGTACCGATGTTCGGCTGGATGCACCTGGATGCCACGTGGATGCAGGTCATGACCTGGCTGCCACCGGTGTCCATGCTGGTCGCTCCGCTGCAGGTGGCCGGGGGCAACCTCAGCTGGCTGGGCCTTGCCGCAAGCTATCTGCTTATGGGCTTGGCGACGGCACTTATTATCGTCATCGTCGGCCGTATCTACCGCCGTGCCATTTTGAACAATGGCCGCAAGATGACCTGGCGCCAAGCGCTAAGCAAGTAAAAATAATCCGGCTCCCCGCCGATTGCGCGGGAGCCGGATTCTTCTATGTGCCGAAGCTACTGAGTAATGAACTCGTTGGTGATCGGCTGGGTGATGTCCAAGGTGCCGTGCTCGATGTAGTACATACCGAAGAACATGGCAGCCAACATCACTACGGCTAGCAGCATGGAAGGGATCCACTGAAGGAATACGGGAACCCAGCCATTGCCCTTATCGCGAGCTGCCGCTTCGCGCTGTTCCTGAGCCTCACGCTCGTTCATAATGATAAAACCTTTCGATCCACCGAGGATTAACTACGAATATCTTAACAGTTAAGTGCTTACAAGGCCGCATTCCTCGCACTTTTGATTGACGCCGAAGTCCGAACTCTAGATCCCCGGGTCCTCGTTATTAAGCAGCGCTTCTACGAAAGACTCGCGGTCCGCGAGCATGCGCTCGATGTCTTCCTCCGCGCCTACGATCCACAGCTCAGTGTCTTGGTCGTAGGTCAGCGCGGAGTCTGGGTACGCCTCTAGCGCCTCTTCCATTGCGGCGACTTGTTCCGCGCTAGCCGTATCCTCCAAGTGCGCCTCGGGGTCGCCGATCCGCGGGCTAAGCTCCTCCAGCGCGGTGATGCCGTAGGTTTTATATTGCTTCTTTGGATGCTCAAAGAGCTCTTGGCCCATCATGGAGCTTAATCCTTTCCGTGTAGTAGTGAATCCGGAACATACCCCTCGTAGCCTGGCAGGTTAGTCACCTGCACAACTCCGGTGAAAAAGCGCTTAAGGGCCGGGATATCCTCGGGCTTCAGGTGATCAAAGACCATGCGCCGCACCGATTCCACGTGCTCGGGGGCGGCGCGGCGTAGGTGTTCTAGTCCGGTGTGAGTTACGCACACATTGATACCGCGGGCATCGTCCTCGTCCGGTTCCTTAAACAATAGGCCGCGCTTTTCCATTCGGGTTACCTGGTGCGAGGCTCTAGAGCGGTCCCACTCCAGCTGCGTGCACAACTCGCGCAAGCGTAGGCGCTGTTCGGGTGCCTCTGAAAGAGCGACTAGGACGGCAAACTCGGAGGCAGAGACTTCCCCGCCGGCTTTCAGCGTTTCATCCATTCCCCTATCTATTTTGCGCACAGCGGCAAGCAACAGGCGCCATAGCTCCTGTTCTTCGTCGTCTAACCAGCGAGTTTGATAAGGCATGGAACCTAGATTACCCTTTTGAGGGAAGCTATGTCGCGCTCATCGCGTCCCGGCACCCGGGAGTAGCGCTCTGGCAGGCAGGTAAAGACCAATACCTGATTATCCCGGCCGACATTGGAAAAGAGCGTGGCCATAAGTTGCAGACGGTGCGCGTCAGTAGAGCCCAGCGCATCGTCGACGATGACCGGCACTGACTCCACCCCCACTAATTGCGCAATGGCAAAGCGGGTGAGGATGGCCAATTGCTCGCGGGCACCACCAGAAAGGCTAGCCAAACTTACCGTCTCATTGCCCTGAGTGCGGGCGATCACGCGGAGATCTTCATCCAGCTCAAAGGTGATTTCGCCACCGTAAACGGTGCGCGCCAACTGTGAAAGTGCGGCCACGAAGGGCGCGGCGTAGCGCTGGCGGGCGGCATCGCGGTGCTTGAGCAATATCTCGCACAGGTAACGCGCTGCTTGGGCGCGCTTATCGACGCTCTCGTACACCGCCCGAGCCATCTCTACCGCCGCGGTGGCCTGCTGTGCGCGTTCGGCGGCACCGGAGTGGAAGTTCACCTCGCTAGAGAGCCGGCCGAGGTCCACCTCGCAGCGTTGGATGCGGTCGGTGAGGTAGTCCAAGTGAGACTGCGCGCCTTCTACCAGCGAATTGGCAGTATCAAGATCAACTGCTTCCATATGGTCCAGCTGCCCGCGCAGGTCCGCTACGGCGGCTTCCAAGCGGGTGACCTCGGTGTGGAGAGCATCATCGGCGGCGCGCTCGCGCGCGGAGGCGAGCTCTCGGGTCACTCGCTGCGCATTTTCGCGGGCGGCGTCCAGCTCGGCATCTAGGCGCACCACCTCGTGAGCAAGGCGGCTTTCGCGATACGGCACAAGCTCGCGGTCGAGCGCATCGACCTTTTCGCTCGCGGTTTCCTCTGCGGCTTCGGCGGCAGGAAGGTCTACCTCGGCGGTGTCTTCAAGGTCCGCGACCTTTTCGGCCAGCACGGAATGCTGGGAGCGCAAGCCGGCCAAGTCATCTGGACCCAGCTCGGCACTAAGCGCACGGGTAGCGGCGTCGAGGGCATCGTTCTGCGCACGGTGTACCTCATGGGTTTCCTCGGCCGCAGCCACAGATTCTACGCCGAGGGTATCGAGCAGATCCCGCAATCGCATGCGCGCCTGTTCCACATCGCGCTGGGTGTCCTCGGCCGAGTAGGACCCAGCGGAAAAGCGGGCGGTGATATCACCGATGGTGATAACGCGGGAATCAACGAGCTCGATGGCGGCACCCTCCCCCACCTCGACATCCTCGCCATCGACGCGAATGGTAGAACCGGTCGGCCCAGAAAAATGCACCTTGGCGGCCGCGGCCTCGTGCAGGCGCTGTGCTACCGAAAGGGCCGAGTCCGCCTTATGCAGACCGGTGATATCGGCCGCGGTCACCTCGCGGCCGCGCTGCGCAACGACGGCGCGGGCTTGATCCGTCTCGGCGGCAAGGGAGTCAAGCGATTTCAGCCGGGCACTGAGCTGCTCAAACTTCTGCTTATCTTGCTGGCGGCGCGCTTGCTTAAGAGTGCTGCGGGCCGCGGCATAGTCCTCTTTGGCCTCCGCCAGGTGCTTTTCTAATCTTACTTTCTCCTCGGTCTCCTCTTTAGCCTTGTCTTGCGCGGCGATGAGCTTGTGCTGGGCAGCCTCGGTGGCCCTGGCAGATTCCTCGGCCGCGGTGACGAGCTCGGCGCGCTCGGTGACTGCGGATTGCGCACGAGCGAGATCGTCCGTGGCACGCTCAAGCGTGGCTTTATGGGAGTCCAGCTTGGCCTGCGCGGTCGCGGCTTCCTCGGCCCGAGACTGCTTTTCGGTGAGATCGGCCTGCGCAGCGGGAAGTTCAGCTTTGGCGGCAGCTTGGTCGCGCTCGAGTTGTTCGTAGCGCTCTACCACGGAATCGAGCTCGCGCAGTACGCGGGTAGCCTCTGCGTATTCTTCTTCGGCGCGGGACAGGGCTTCGGCGGATTCCTTGTACTCGCCTGCCGGATTACCCTTCGCCGCGGTGAAGTAGCGCTGATATTCCTTGTCCACTCGGGCCAGCAACGCGGAGTCATCGCCGGAGACTTCTTCCTCGGCCAGGCCGGATTCGCGCTCTAGCGCCCGGGTTAGGCTGGGTATGCCGACGGCAGAAATGGCCTCGCCGGTATCGTCTTGGCGCATAAAGAGGGCGTCGACAAGCGAGCGATCCAAGTGCTCAGAGAGGATGCGCTCCAGCTCATCGTCGGCCTGGCTGCCGGTAAATTGCGCCGGCCGTGGGGAAGAAATATTCAGCTCGCAGGACTTTTTGGACAGCCAGCGCTTGGCAATGCGAAAGCGGTACTCCCCTACGCTCAGCTCGGCTATAACCTCCGGGGCAACGTCCTTGCCCACCGGCTGCAGGGCGCGAATGCGCTTGGAGCGGCCGCTGTGTTTTTCGGTGAGCACCACGTCGAGCGCCTCCACGATGGTGGACTTGCCTGCCTCGTTCTCGCCGTGGATGACCACGACGCCGGTCTCAGGCAGCTCATCGAGGGCCAGGTGCTCAATGCCACGGACATTGGTGAGTTCTAGGCGGTGGATACGCATTAGGACTGTCCCTCCAGGCGGAATAGCAGGTTGGCGGCGTCGCGGGCGACGGGATCCTCGCGGTTATCCAGCAGCTCTTGCAAGGCTTCGGCCGCGTAGCCGGAGATATCGAGGCTGGCCAGTTCTTCCTCGCTGGGCTCCAAGTAGAGATCCATGGTGCGCTCGCGGGGGCGCAGGGACGCAAATACGGCCTCGTACTCATCCAGGCCGCGCTGCAGACGGGCGTGGGCCTCGACGCCGAGCGTGCCGCGCAGGCTATATTTCACGGCCGTGCGTACCTTATCGGGGTACTCGCCAAGGCGCGCGAGGAAGCGGTCCACGTCCTCGGCGGAATCCACGGCGGCATCAATGGCCTCAAAGGTCCAGCGGCCGATGCGGCGCTTGTCGACGTCCACCTTATCCCCCACGCGCACCACCAACGCATTGCCGGAATCGGCCTCGCCGCCACCGGTGCTCGTTTCCTTATAGTCCGTGGTCTCCGGACTGCCGGAGAACCACACCCGGCCGGTGGTGCCGAGGCTCGCGGTGGAGTGGGTATCGCCGAGCGCTAGGTAATCTATTACCCCGCGCTCCAGGCAATCCTCTACGAAGGCAAGGTCAATGGTATCGGCGTCCTCCTCCCCGGAGCGGGAATCCACCTGGCCGTGGCCGACGGCGATGCGAATGCCCTCAGCCGGCCCCAACGGCTCGAGCGCTTGACGGACCAAGTCGTGATTTGCACGCTTGGACAAGTACGGCGCGCCGACCAACTCCACGCCTGCCGCTACCTCGATAGGCTCGGAATCCGCGATGACATGGACATTATCCGCGCTGGTCTTATAAAAGACCGAATCCGCCACCAGCGGATCGTGGTTTCCCGGCAGGACGTAGACCGGTACGGGCAGGCGCTTGAACATCTCCGTGGCGCGGGCGAGGATTTCGCGCGAGAGGGCATTGTGCTCAAAAACGTCACCGGCGACGACGATGAACTCCGCGCCGGTTTCCTCGGCCAGTTCTCCTAGCCGAACGATTGCGGCCTCGCGATCATCGTTAAAGCGGCCCTGGGCCTCGCCCTTCAAAAACCACCGGGTCATGCCCAGCTGAAAATCGGAGGTGTGGATAAAGGTGGTAGCAGTCATTAGTGCGTGAGGTGGTAGTAGAGGTCTTCAATATCGGATACCGCGCGCAGGAGGTCCAGGTTGGTATGCGAGACCGATCGCATGGCCTTGCGCAGCAGGTCCGGATCGGAGTCATCGATGGCCGGGGCTACCTTGGGCTGCGGCAACTTCGGCAATTCCCGCCCGTTCCAGAAGATGTCGTTCTTTTCTTCCTCGGACAGATCGCTCGGGGTGAAGCTTTCGCGGCTAACCGCCTTGGCTTGCTCTAAGACCATGCGCTCCAGGCGGGCAAAGTCTAGACCGCGCATATTAAAGATGACGGCTGGGTCCGCATCCGCGCGGGTGGCGAGCTTATCGCCCACGGCCACAATGTGCTTGCACACGTACTCGCCGTCCGGGCAGTCACATGTTAGGCGCAGGTCTCCGGCCTCGGGGGCGAAGAGGGTGTCTAGGGCGGCGTCGGCAAGCAAGCCCTTGCGCGCATTCGCCACGGAATTGGGGGTGCGGGCGAACTCGGTGGCTAGCTGGGCAATGTCATCGTTATTGCGGTACGGCAGTTGGATGAGCACCGCAAAAGGCTCGTTCTGGGAGCCGGCCACGCGCCCGTGAATGGCGCCGTTGCGCACCTCCAGGCCTACGACATGGCCGCCCTCGGCATACTGGCGGCCGCGGGTAATTCGGCCGCGATCCGCACCATGCGAGGTAAAAGCCGCGATACGCGCAGCCGTGGTGGATAAGATGCGCCCGCTGCGATCAACGTGATTAACCTCGTCTGCGGTGCTCACGCGCTTGCGGGTGCCAAAATTGGCGTAGATGACGTTGTCGTCGCCTTTAACGGACATAAATTACTCCCTCCCCCGGTAGCTCATGAGTGCGGCCAGCTGATCGGGGTCTAGCTCGGTAAGCCAGCCTTCGCCCTCGCCCACCACGGCGCCGGCGAGCTGCGTCTTGCCGTCCAAAATGTCCTGGATAGATTCCTCCAGCGTACCTGCGGTGATCATCTTATATACCTGCACATTGCGGCGCTGGCCAATGCGGAAGGCACGGTCCGTTGCCTGGTTTTCCACTGCAGGGTTCCACCAGCGGTCCATGTGCACGACGATTGAGGCGGCCGTCAGGTTCAGGCCGGTGCCGCCCGCCTTGAGCGAAAGGATCATCGCCGGCGGGCCGTCCTCGGACTGGAAATCTTCCACCATCTGGTCGCGCTTATTCTTGCTTACCCCGCCATGGAGGAAAGGAGTCTCCCGGCCGAGCTGGTCGCTAAGGTAGGGCTGCAAAATATCGCCAAAGGCCTTGTACTGGGTAAAGACCAAGAGTCTCTCGCCGGATTCGGTGGCCTCGTCCACGATGCGCATGAGCTCTTTGACCTTGCCGGAACGGTGCTTGCCCTTGAGCGTCACCGGCGAGTTATCGCCCAGGTAGTGCGCGGGGTGATTACAGATCTGCTTAATGCGGGTCAGCGAGGCTAGTACCAGCCCGCGCTTATTTATTCCCGTAGCCTCCTGCAGGTCCTTCTTAACCTGGTTGACCAGAGCCTTATACAGGGCGGCCTGCTCGGTGGTCATGGACACTGTAAGGATTTGCTCGGACTTTTCCGGCAGGTCATCGATAATATTCGGATCCGTCTTTACGCGGCGGAGGATAAACGGCGCGGTGAGCTGGCGCAGGCGCTCGGACATGTCCTCATCATTATTGCGCTCGATGGCCTTGGCAAAGTGATTGCGGAAAAATGATGCGGAGCCCAATACACCGGGGTTGCAAAAATCCAGGATGGAGCGCATCTCAGAAAGGCGGTTTTCCACCGGGGTACCGGTCAGCGCCACGCGATGCTCCGAGGGCAGTGAGCGCACGGCCTTGGACGAGCGGGTAGCGGAGTTCTTAATCGCCTGGGCCTCATCAAGGACAACGCGCTGCCAGCCAACCTCGCCCATGTCCTTAAAATCGCGGCCCACGGTGCCGTAGGTGGTGATGACGAGGTCGCACTCGCCGGCGTCCTTAATGAAGTCCTCGCCACGCGGACGGCTCGAGCCGTGCTGCACCATGACTTTGAAATCTGGGACGAAACGCTGAGCCTCGCGCGCCCAGTTGCCCACCACGGAAGTTGGCGCCACGACGAGCGTGGGTCCGGTCTGCTCGCCGCGGTCCTTTTCCACCGCGAGTAGGGACAGTAGTTGGAGGGTTTTGCCGAGCCCCATGTCGTCGGCAAGCACTGCCCCAATACCGTTGCGCGACATCCAATACAGCCAGTCGACGCCGCGGCGCTGGTACTCGCGCAGCTCCGCCTGCACAGTCGCAGGGATGTCCACGCGCTTCGGGGCGACCTTATCCACCCCGCCGAGCAGCGCCGTATGCCAAGTACTGCCGGTGAACTCGATAGGTTCCTGGGCCATGGACTCCAGCGCCAACTCGCGCAACTCGGCCACCGTGACCTGCTCGTGCTCCTCGCCGCCGTCATTAAACTCCTGTCGGCGGCGTTCCACGTCCGCCATCAGGGCTTCCCAGCCTGGCTCTTCTAGTTGCTTGGCCTTCTCCGCGGTGGCGGCCAGCTGCTCGAGCTCCTTCTTCTTACGCACGATGGACTTCTGCTTCAGCGCGTCCATATAACCGGAGACTTGCGAGACCACCTGCTTATCGGCCATGACCCACTTGCCGCGCAGCTGGATAAGACCGGACTTGGAATTGACCAAGTCCTCCATCTCTTCCTCAGTCAGTTCCACATCGCCCACGGACATGCGCCAGTTATAGTCCACCAGCTTATTCATGCCGATGTGCTTCTTCGTGGCGGCCTCGGCCGGATCGCGGGCCTCGTGGGTCTCCAACTTGGCCTTGGTCTCCATCTGGGCCCAAGCCTTGGGCAGCATGACGGTCACGCCATTGGCCTTGAGTTTATCCACCTCGTGGGTAATAAAGTGGGTGAGCTGGTGGGTCTCAAGGTAGACGTCCCAGTCGCCGTCGCCAGGCTGCGGCAGCTGCGCGGTCTCCCCCAGCGTGGGTGCGATGCGCACGGCCTTGCGGTGGGCTTCCCTCAGCTTTTCGACGCTCGCCCTATCCAAACTCTGCGCCGACACCGGCCGCGGAGAATCCGTGCCTGAGCGCACCCGCACGCGCACCGGCCACTTCGCCTCGTCCGGGTCTTCCTCCAGTGGCTCCTCCACGATATAAACCAGCTGGAGTTCTACCTCATAAATCGAGTTCTTCCACTCGTTGAGCCCGCGCAGCAGCTGCGCCCGACCGCGGCGAATCGGCCGAGTATCCAGCAGGGCACGTGCGAATTCGTGCCAAGGCATCGGCCGCGGGGCTTCTGCCACGGGACGCAGCTCGCGGAAGGCAATCCAGTGCGTTAGCTCATCGGCCATATCATCCGAAAGCGCCCGGTTATTTACGTGCAAGATGCCCGGCGCGGCGGCCATCATCTCTGCCAACCAGCCCCGCTCGCCTAAGCCTGAGGCCAGCTGCCACATAGGGAACCATTCATTGGCCTGGTATGCCAAGCGGAAGGTCACGCGCCCAGCGCGGACGAATTTGCACAAGCCACCGTAGGCTTGCAGTAGCCACTGCAGGTCAGGGGCGATAGTGGCCGGCGGTTTATGGTTGAGGTATTCCATCTGCGCGAGGGCCGCGACGGCCTCCTCTGGTCCGAACATCGCCATCGGCACCATCAAGGAAACATCCTTGCCCTTCGGCGTACGCAGGGAAACCCGCGCCCGATTGCGGAAGGACTTTTTGCCCAAGATGGCCTCCACCGCTGGTGGAAAGGTGCCCTCCGGCACGGCATTGGGCATAACAATCTTGTGCCCTTCTACCTGTTCAATCCATAGACCAAGCCCCGTTACGGGCAGCCACAGTCCATGCACAAGGTAAGAAGCCATAGCCGCCAGCATAGCAGCCCATTTGATTTTGTTACACGCTCGTTATGTTCCACCCTTTTCCCAGTTGAACGATAGAAAATCCAAACGGAGATCTGCGCCACACCTGTATTTTCGCTTGGGTTAACCTTGTGACCTCGTTAACGTAAGAATGTCCTTTACAAAATCTACAAGGAGTAAAACGTGCAAGAATCAACTTGGTACGTCATTGCGATGATCATTTATCTCTTCGCAATGGCAGCCATTGGCTACTGGAGCTACAAACAAACCGACCAATATGACGATTATGTTTTGGGCGGCCGTGGCCTGCACCCATTCGTAGCGGCTCTCTCCGCTGGCGCCTCTGACATGTCCGGCTGGCTACTCATGGGCCTGCCGGGCGCGCTATTCCTCTCGGGCATGTCCGAGCTGTGGATGGCCATCGGCCTGCTCGTCGGCTGCTGGGCAAACTGGAAGTGGGTGGCACCACGCCTGCGCTCCTACTCGGAGATTGCGGCCAACTCCATTACCGTGCCGTCCTTCTTTGAAAACCGCCTGCACGATAAGTCCCGCCTGCTGCGCATTATTTCCGCGGCCATTATTATCTTCTTCTTTACCTTCTACGTCTCCTCCGGCATGGTCTCCGGTGGCCGCTACTTCGAGTCCACCTTCGGTGGCGACTACCTCACCGGCATGCTTGTTATTGCGGCCGTGACCATTTTCTACACCTTCGTCGGTGGCTTCTTGGCGGTGTCCTACACGGACGTCGTCCAGGGCGTGCTCATGTTCGTCGCCCTGATGATTGTGCCGATCATGGCAATCGTCTCTCTTTCCGATCCTTCCGAGATCTTCACCTTTGCAAGCAATAACGCTTATGCCACCGATGGCGCGGTAGAAAACCCGAATTACTTCTCCATGTTCGCGGGCGTTTCCGCCGGCGTTATCATCGGCAACCTTGCCTGGGGCTTGGGCTACTTTGGCCAGCCGCATATCATCGTGCGTTTCATGGCGCTGCGCAAGCCTTCCGACGCCCGCCAGGGCCGCTTCTACGGCGTAACTTGGATGGGCCTATCCGTCATCGGCGCAATCTTCGTCGCCCTGTCCGGCACCGTTTACTTCACCCAGACCGGCCACAGCATCACCGATCAGGAAAACTTCGAGACCATCTTCCTGGATATGGCGCAGGCCATGATGCACCCACTTCCCGCAGGCTTCGTCCTGACCGCGGTTCTGGCCGCCATCATGTCCACCATGTCTTCCCAGATGCTCGTCGTCTCTACTTCCCTCATCGAGGACCTCTTCCTCATCTTTGCCAAGAAGAAGCCAGGCGAGCAGGTCCTTATTAACCTTTCCCGCACCGCCATCGTCGCCATCGCGGTCATTGCAGCCCTGCTGGCAATCAACCCATCTGACTCCATTTTGGGTCTGGTTGGCTTCGCTTGGGCAGGCTTCGGTTCTGCCTTCGGCCCGATCATCTTGCTCTCCTTGTACTGGAAGCGTCTGAACTCCACCGGTGCCATCGCCGGCATGCTCACCGGTGCCGTCGTCGCCATTGGTTGGGGCATGTCCCCGCTTTCCGACGTCCTCTACGAAATCGTCCCAGGCTTCTTCCTGGCCCTCATCGTGGCGGTTATTGTCTCCAAGCTCACCAAGGAGCCAAAGCCAGAGGTTGTGGCCGAATTCGAAGAGTCCACCAAGCTGGCCAAGCTCGTGGAAAACAACTCCAACCTCGACTTCGAGGAAGCAGCAGAGAAGGTCACCGATAAATAGTCGGAACCAACCTGCGCTCCGCGCAGTCCAATAGGACATGAAGTCCTATTACCTGGCCGCGCTATCATGCATTACCGTTCTCATCGGCGCATGGTATGCGTGGCCTTTTCCACGTTTTGATGTTGCCACTCTCCCAGTACGGCCCGAGGCCACCGGCTACGACCGCGAAGACTTCGGCATTTGGCAGCCCCACGGTGTCTGCACCACCCGCGAGATCATTCTAGAAAGCCAGGCCAGCGATCCTCTCGAAAACTGCCACGCCCGCTCCGGCACTGTTTACGATCCATATAGTGGCACCACTATTCCTGCTACCTCACCTATTGAGATCGACCACATCTTTCCCCTCTCCGCGGCCTATGACATGGGAGCTTCCGAGTGGGACCGCGAGGCTAAGGTGCGCTTTGGCAACGATCCCCTCAATCTCGTAGCCACCAGCCGGGAGCTCAACCAAGAAAAGTCAGATTCCCTCCCTGCGGAATGGCTTCCTCCGGCCAACCGTTGCGGCTATTCGCGCCGCCTCGCCGACATCGCCCGCAAGTACTCCCTTCCCCTGCCCGCCAAGGATGTACGCGCGATGCAAAGGCAATGTCGGTTAGCCCTCCTGACTGGAAATTGATTAGGGTTGACGTGGCAACTTTCCACGATTGAAGGGTTCTTTCAATGACTTCTTTCCTTGTATTCCTCCACGTGGCCGCGGCCATCCTCTTGATTGGCCCGGTGTGTGTATCCACGTCCTCCTACCAGACTCAAATGGCGAAGGCAGCACAAGGTGACCAAGCAGCCCTTGGCTCCGCCCGCGTTCTGCACAACATCACCAATACCTACGGCTACATCTCCGCCATCGTGCCTATCCTGGGCCTCGGCGTATTCCTTTCCGATATTGACGCCTACAAGTCCGCAGTCAATTTCCACATCGCTATCCTCGTGGCCATCATCGCGTGGTGCCTGTTGTTCTTCATTATTCTGCCGAAGCAGAAGAAGTCCCTGACGGCCCTAGAATCCAACTCCACCTTCGACTATGCAGCTGCTAAGAAGCCGCTGTCCGCATTCGGCGGCGTGTTCAATCTGCTGTGGATTGTCTGCCTTATCCTGATGTATCTCTAATACGGCTTCCTTACTTACGTCGCCAAAAGGGGCGGCCGCCCATAGAGGTGGCCGCCCCTTTTTTCGCTTTTCTAGGCTGAATTTTCCCAAAGTAGGAAGAACTCTAGGCTTCGTCTTCTCGCTTCCGGCGGACCAAGAATACACCTGCCGCAACCAACGCTAGACCTACGGCCAGCAGCCCAAGAACGTTCGCACCTGTCGAAGCCAAACCAAAGCTCTTGGATCCGGTGTCTTCAGCAGAGGACTCACCACCATCGCTATTATGCGAACCAGAACCATTACCGATCGAAGAATCTCCTCCACTTGCAGCTGGAATTTCAGAAGTAGCAGAGCTCCCCCGCCTACTTGCTGAATTCTCGTCTCGTTGTTTGCTTGCCTTATCACCAGAATTCACGCTGCTTTCCGGTGTCGCTTCTTTTCCACTCGGCTCAGAGGTAGTGATCGTATTTCCCTG
The DNA here is from genome assembly GCF_027570035.1 of Corynebacterium curieae. Lineage (GTDB taxonomy): Bacteria > Actinomycetota > Actinomycetes > Mycobacteriales > Mycobacteriaceae > Corynebacterium > Corynebacterium curieae. Next base: position 109,040 of record NZ_JAKMUU010000002.1, read on the forward strand.
CTTATGCTCTCCATCGCCATTGCCCGGCTCGCTCGGCTCTGGGCGAGTATTAGTAGCTGAGCTAGATCCCGGCCATGGGAACGGCAGCGGGATAGGCAGCAACGGCTTGCGCGATGTCGGAGTCGTTGTCTCGGTAGTCGACTCCTCTGCCTCCGTTGGGTTATGCGGTTCACTCGGCTTTTCGACCGTCGTTACGACAATCGTAGGCTCGCCAGAGACAGTCGTAGTTACCGTAGACGTTTCCGGTTTATCCGCAGGCTTGCCCGGCTCACCCGGCTTTCCAGTCGGCTCTTCCGGCTTGCCCGACTCACCCGGCTCATTGGACTGTGATGCCGATGGTGGGAGATCAGTGGGTTCCTTCGACCCAGGGTCTCCCGGCTGCGGCGTCGCGCACCCGCAATCGTTATACGTTGCCTCTATTTTCACCGGCGTTTCAACCTTCGCGCCGTCGCTACGCTCATAAATAAGCTCGACTGGATCGACTTCACCGGTGAATCCTGGCTTTGGTGTAAAGGTCACAATGTGGGTGTCTGGGTCCACCTTATAGACGCCTTGGCCGACGGTTTTGGTCGTCCCTCCATCGGAGAACTTCAACGTCCCCGGCTTGATGTTTTCATCCTCAACCTTGACTGCGAAGGCCTCATCCTTTTGCGCGATCACCTTAATCTTTGAAGCCTCAACACGAACTTCTACATCCTTTACAGTCGTAGTGACTGGATCTGGAGTAGCGGTAACGGTGACAGGGTCCGGTGTCACAGTCACCGGAGTTGGAGTTACTGTGACCGTCGCTGGTTGAGGCTCTGGGGTGACAGTCACAGTAATCGGATTTGGAGTCACTGTAACCGGCGGATGCTCAATAATGGTGGGCTCGCCGTTTACAGTGGTTGTAACTGGATTCGGGGTCACCGTAACCGGTGGTGCAGTTACGGTAATCGGGCTCGGCTCCGCAGTAACAGTAACTACCGTTGTCTGTGGATCCGGAGTGACCGTCACCGGATCTGCAGTCTTAGTTACGGTGACGGGATCTGGAACCTGCGTAATCGTGACTGGTTCACCCGTCTTGGTCACCGTGGTGGTTTCGACTGGACCTGGTTTTTCCGTAGTCACAGTGGACTTCTCAGTAGTAACAATTGGATCCTGCGTCCTAGTCTCAGTAACGACCGCAGTTGTCGACCCAGTTACGGATACCTGATAGGTCGTAGTCTCCTTAGCACCAGTAGCTGTGGTTGCTTGAACAGTCACAGGGACTGCCGTGCCGCTGAAGCCGTCCTCAGGTGCAAAGGTAACTACACCAGTTTCTGAATCTATGGTGTAGGTCCCCTCGTTTGTATGCAGTATGTTGCCATTCGCGCCTTCTAGCGAGTAGGTAATAGTCCAGTCCTTGGGGAATGACGGGAACATGTCTTGGCCAGACTTAGAGTTCTGCTCGTTACCCTTTTCTCCAGTGGTAACTGAGGGAGAGGTCTTCGGGGAATTGTAATACCCAGAGATAGTGGCAGTTTCTTTCGACCGCACTCCATCTGTGTTTGCTGCAGTGTAGTCAACTGGCGTCGGGGTACCATAGAACCCATCTACAGGAGCGAAGGTGAAATTGCCGTTGTTATCGACTTTCCACTCGCCTTGATTCGGGATAGAGACCGACTTTTTATCCTCGCCCAAAGTAGCACCATCTGGCGCAATTAACTGAACCGAAGATTTATCGATTGTCTGGGCATATCGAGGAGTTACCTGCAGCTGTTCGCCAACATTGGCTACTTTCGAGGCATCTTGCAGTGGTACTGCGACTTCATCAACAACCGCCGTATATTTGGCCTTTGGCTCACCTTGAACGTTTGTCAATCCAACCCATACTGGCTGAGCAGTACCAATAAAATTAGCGGCTGGAACAAATTCAACTCGGCCAGTTTTCGGATCGATTGTGAAGGTACCTTCACCATCGATGGTCAGCTCCGTAACCGGCTTTCCTTCTGCGTTATACAAGGTGAACTCAGCTTTATCCCACCATGTTGCCTGGGACATATTCGGGAACATTTCTGCGGCTGATAGGCCCTGGTCCTGCCGTCCCTTATCATCGGAGTGCTGTTTCACACCTTGCTTATCAGTCGTCACGGCAGAAATGGGATCTGGCGTGGGATAGAACGCAGAAATTTGGCCTGGCACTTGTGCTGGAATGCCTTGATTATTAGATGCGGTATAAGAAATTGGAGTTGGGCTGCCGACGAAAGCTCCGCCCTCGGCATCAGGCCCTTGTGGCCTGAAGGTAAAGTTGCCGTTTTGATCAACCCGCCAGGTTCCTTCGCCTGGGACCTCCAGTGTCTTCCCGTCGCTATTCGGATCGCTATCAGCGATACGAATCGTCGCCAGATCAATCGAAGGATCTTTGCTGTAATCTGGTTTAACGGTAATCGGCTGACCGATTCGCCCTGCCTTTTCATAAGCGGACGGTACCTCTACTCGGATAGGGATGACGAATGGACGGTAGACGCTCTTCATCTCGGCAGACTCGCCTTGTGCGTTCTTTAAACCAACTGTTCGGATTCCGACCTCAGGTGCATCACCGGTAAAGGTTTTGTCCCCCTCAAAGGTAACGGTGCCGTTAATTGGGTCAAGCGTATAAGTGCCTACGCCATCCGCGTTCAACTTATTACCTTCAACAGGATTGCCAGCTGTGTCCAACAGCTGGAATTTTACTGGACTATCAGACTGGCCATACCAATCGCTTGGAAGATCGGGAAACATCTCCGCAGTAGTCCGACCTAAATCGTTGGCGTCCTTGTCGGTGCTATTTTGCGTACCGCCCTGTGGTCCTACTGTAGTAGCTGGTACCGTTTGCGCAGAAGGATAGGTAATCGCTACGCGACCTTGACCATCTACAGTGGATCCGTCATTCGCCTTTGCGGTATAAGCTACCGGCAGCGGGCTGCCTACAAATCCTGGTACAGGAGTGAAGGTAAACGATCCCTTATCATCTAAGGTCCAAGTTCCCTGTCCATCAATGTCTAGCTTTTTGCCTACCGGATTTCCTTGGGAATCAACGAGAGCCACCGTCGACGGATCGATATTACTACCCGCATAGTCCGGAGCGACGCTTTCAGGCACGCCTAACTTTGGAGCAGTCTTGGCAGCAGATGGCAATATATAGGTGTGCTTTTCTACGGTAGGTACGTAACGCGCCACCAACCTCGAATTGACCTTGCTGCCGCGTGAGGTGGTATTCGTAGCCTGAATCTCCACACCGCTTGCCTGCTTAGAAGTGGAATCTCCCAAGAACGTGGGATCGGGCTCGAATTCGACGACACCGGTAGCCGGAACAATCTTATAAGTGCCCTCTCCATCCACGGTTAAGCTGTCGACAGGAGTATCTCCGTCGAGCAATCTGAATTGAATGGGATCCCCGAACCACGATTCTGGGAGTCCAGGGAACATCTGAGTAGGGGTCAAACCGGCATCGCCCGGGGAATTCGTATCCGTGGAATACTGAGGTTCATTTACCCCGCCAATGGTGGTGGCGTTACGCGTAACAAGCGGATTATAAGTCACTGTCACCGTGGATGGCTCCCGTGCAGCGATCTTGTCCACGCTCAAGGCGGTGTACTTCACCGGTGTAGGATTACCCAAGAATCCTTTTTCAGGGGTGAAAGTGAATTGGCCATTGTCATCAACGGTCCAGACACCCTGGCCCTTTACTGCCAATTCCTTGCCAACACGCTCACCCTTCGCATTGACTAGATCGACAGAAGTGGGATCAATAGCTGGCGATCCTTCTGGTTGATAGTCAGGAATGGCTTGCAAGGCCTCACCAACATTGCCGTTGTTGAAAGCCGGCTGAAGAAAGACGTTAGAAGAGGTTACGACGGGAAGGTAAGTGCCGTCTGCTCCCTGCTTCTGTCCGTTGGCAGTGGTCAGGTTTTTGATTCGAACCCCTACAGCAGGGGCCGCGCCGGTGAAAAATGCATCCGGCGTAAAGCTAACCTCGCCAGAGGAAGGATCAATCTTATAGGTCCCAACGTTTGCAACTTGCAAGGTATTGGACTCGACTACTTTACCCTCTCGGTCCACCAGTTGATATGTAAAAGAGTCATACCAATTGTCTGGGTAGCCGGGGAACATCTGCCGTGCGTTAAGGCCCAGATCACCTTCGGAGGTAGTCCTGTCCGTAGATCTCTGCACCGTCCCCTGTGAACCATTGGTAGTTGCCGTGCGTCCATCCGGAACATCGTAGGTAACGGTCAGGGTAGCTTTCTTGTCTTCATTCTCTGCTGGAGGCCGCGCCACAATTCCAAGGGAATTCTTAGCGGTGTATTGAATCGGCGTTGGATTTCCCAAGAAACCAACATGTGGAGTAAATGTTACGGTTCCATCGTCATTCACCCTCCACTCTCCTTCCCCCTCAACGGAAAGAGTTCGGCCCACGCTTTTCCCTTGGGCATCAATCAGGGAAAGACTCTTTACATCAATCGCTAGCTGGCCATCCGTCTGCGCAAAATTCGGCCGCAGCGTCACTGAGCGCCCGACCTGCTCGTTTATCGAGGTATCGCGTATAACCACGCTTGGTTTGGTCACCGTGGGTGTATAGGTAGTGGTAACTTCCTTATACGATTCGTTATTGGGGTTAATCGTATGAGCCGGACGGGAGCTCCCATAAGACATGACATGCCCCGGATCCCCGTTAGTATTCGTGGTCATATTTGATACAACAACGCGGATCGGGGTGGCATTTTTCTGAGTCAACGAAGCATCGTCAAGCTCTTCTGACGAAAAGAAATCGTTATTCGGCGTGAAGGAAACCTCGCCTGAATTAGGGTCGATCTTATAAGTGCCTTCCTCAGTGGTTAGCTCATTAGTGACATCACCCAAGTAGTTTTCACTGTCGTCAGTGACATATTGATCTTCACTGATAGAGGCCTTGCCGGCAATCTGATCGCCACGGTCAATCTGGAAGGCATAGGTAGGGGTAAAGTCACCCCAATTCATGCCTTCGGTGATTCCACCAAACCCTTGCGATGCCTGTGCCTTCTGCGCGCTTCCGAGCCCGCCTGAAGAGCTGAGCATATTGGTGGGCTTGCCCGGCAAACCAGCCGTTGCATACTCAAACTTAGCTTTGGAGGGATCTCCCTTTGTAATATCTGCACCTACCTCCACTGGTAGTGGTGGAGCGTAACCGATGTAGCCAGGCGCTGGGGACCATTTCACGGAAAATACATTGCTCTGCGCAACATAGCTCCATGTACCAAGCTCCGTAGCAATGCTGGTGGAGTTATTAAACGGATACGGCCGATCGGTACTAGAAAAGGTATGGCGGTATTTGGTCTGGTTCGCAGATTCCCAGATGTTCAACGGAACAGGGCTGCCCCACAGATCGTAGTTTCCCGTTTTAGCAACCCCGGCAGCGTTTACTGCATCGCGGCTGAGTGAAACACTGCCAAACCGAGTACTGGGATTAGATCGGATAGTACTTGCCCATGGGACAGAGGCAGGGTTCTGATCATCGTAAACAGAGGTGGTACCAGTAATGGTCTGACTTGCTGCGAAAGCAGCGGGTAGCGGGGCTAGGGGGCTATCTACAACTTGGACAGTTGTTAGTCCAACAATGGCAATGGTTGCAGCGCTTAAGGTTCGCTTAAATAGTGCGGCTTTGAAGCGCTCATGGGTCGATTGAGGGCTCATTAGGGAACTCCAATCCTCTCGTGATATGAACCACAAATCTTATAACACTATGCCACAATTTACCCCTTTAAAATTCCTGTCAGTTTCCCCTCACAGGTGATAAATACCCAGCGTATATCCTATAAATCGCAATGACGAGCGCTAGAATCTCTAATCGGCATAATCATATTGGCCAGAAGAAGACAAACAAAAAATGGGCCTCCGAAGAGGCCCATTGAGTCGAAAATGTTAATCGCGCCAGCGTCCACCGCGCTTGCGTCCGCCACCGTGGTCACGGCGTGGCGGGCGGCCAGTGTCCTTTTGAATCTTGATCAGCTGGCCGGAAATGCGGGTATCCTTGAGGCGATCCAGCACTGCCGGGTCAAGGTTCTTTGGTAGATCAACCAGAGTATGGCCTACCGCGATGGTGATGCGGCCAAAGTCCTTGGCTGACAAGCCGCCTTCATTGGCGATGGCACCCACGATGGCTCCCGGGCGCACATTTTGCCGCTTGCCGACGTCCAACCGGTACGTCTCAAAATCTCCGTCCGGTCGCTTCGGACCACGGCCCTTGCCACCGCCCTTGAAGTCGCGGTCGCGGCGGCGATCGTCGCGGCGGTCGCGATCGCGCTTCGGCTTCGGCAGGGGCTTGTCTTCCATTAGGAAGTTCTTGCCACCCTGCAGCATGACAGCGAGGGCTGCAGCGATGTCATCCATGGCCGCGTTATTGTCCTCGGAGTACTTACGCACCAAGGTGCGGAAGAAATCCGCCTGCTTATTGTCCATGGAGTTGGTAATGGACTGCGCAAACTTTTCCTTGCGCTTTTCATTGACCTCATCGACGGACGGCAGTTCCATCTCTTCCAAGCGGGCGTTGGTCACGCGCTCGATAGAGCGCAACATGCGGCGCTCGCGCGGGGTGACAAACAAGATGGCTTCGCCGGAGCGTCCCGCGCGGCCGGTACGGCCGATGCGGTGCACGTAGGACTCGGTATCGTTCGGGATATCGAAGTTGACCACGTGGGTGATGCGCTCAACGTCGAGGCCACGGGCGGCGACGTCGGTAGCCACGAGGATGTCTAGGCGGCCATCCTTGAGCTGATCGACGGTGCGCTCACGCTGCGCCTGTGCAATATCACCGTTGATGGCGGCGGCGCTAAAGCCACGGTCACGCAGGGTCTCGGCCACTTCTTCGGTCTCATGCTTGGTCCGGCAGAAGACGATGATGGCATCGTAATTGATGACCTCAAGGATGCGGGTGAAGGCATCCATCTTCGCGCGGTGCGGAATGAGGAGGAAGCGCTGGGTGATGTTGTCATTGGTGCGGCGCTCGGACTTCACCGTGACCTCGGCGGGGTTGTCGAGGTACTGCTTAGAAAGGCGCCGGATAGCGTTCGGCATGGTGGCCGAGAAAAGCGCCACCTGCTTGCGGTCCGGGGTGTCTTCCAAGATGCGCTCGACGTCCTCTTGGAAGCCCATGTTCAGCATCTCATCGGCCTCATCAAGGACGAGGAATTGCAGCTGGGACAGATCCAGCGAGCCCTTCTCTAGGTGGTCGATAACGCGACCTGGGGTACCCACGATGACCTGGGCACCACGGCGCAGACCCGACAACTGAATGCCGTAGGCTTGGCCGCCGTAAATAGGCAGGACCTCGACGCCCTTGAGGGATTCGGCGAAGGACTGGAAGGAGTCCGCTACCTGCAGGGCCAGCTCGCGGGTTGGTGCGAGCACGAGTGCCTGCGGATGGCGGGCCTTGGCGTCAATTTGCGACAGGACAGGCAGCGCAAAGGCCGCGGTCTTGCCGGTACCGGTCTGGGCGAGGCCGACTACGTCGCGGCCTTCCATCAAGATCGGGATGGTTTCTTCCTGAATGGGGGACGGCTTGGTAAAGCCTACTTTCGCAACGGCCTCCAGAATTTTCTCTGGCAGGCCAAGATGCGCGAACCCCTGGGAGTTGTCGTTGGCCGAGTCTTGGGACTCAGCGCCGGTGTCCTCAGAAGTATTCGCAGCCCTGGTGTCCTTGGTGACACCTTGCGAGTTGTCCTGAGATTCCGACTTATTAAAATCTTCCGGCTCGTTGACGCCGCCGGTGGCGTTATCGGTAATGCTCATTGCTTCACCAACCCTACGCGATTGCAGCCCCAAACTCCATTGCGCAGCTCCACGGCATACTTGGCCAAGGCTTCCTGCAATGTTCGATGTAGTTCGAGAACAAAAAGGCCGCCCGCTATTTCAAATAGCGGCGGCCATTCGGAGGAGCGCTAGGCTCCCGCGACGAAGGTGCGGTAGCTCAGCGGCATACCTGGACGGTAGGCCAAGTGCACGGCGCTGGGGGCGTCGAGCACGTGCAAATCAGCGGCGGCACCCTCCACAATGGTGCCCTTGGCGGGGCGGCCCTGTGGATCGAGGCCATTGCCAACATTGTGGCGGCGCAGGGCGGTCGCACCGCCGGTGGTGGCGGCGTGGATAGCCTCGTCGACGGAGAGGTGCTGCTGCAGGACCGCGGTGGTCACGCAGTAGTTCATCGAGGAGGTATAGGACGTGCCGGGGTTGAGGTTGGAGGCGATAGCGAGGGTGGCGCCGGCGTCGAGAAGCTTGCGGCCTGGGGCGAGCGGCTCGCGGGTGGATAGGTCGCAGGCTGGCAGCATGGTGGCCACGGTATCGGAATTGGCCAGCAGCTCCACGTCCTCGTCGCTCAAGTGATTGACGTGGTCTACTGAAGCCGCGCCCAATTCGACGGCGAGGGAAACACCCGGACCCTCTCCCAACTGGTTGCCGTGCACGCGCAGGCCGAGGCCCAACTTTTTACCGGCTTCCAGCACACGGCGGGATTGCTCCTCGTTGAACGCGCCGCGCTCACAGAAGACGTCAATCCACTGCACGTAGGGAGCAACGCCCTCGAGCATGGGGCCAACGACCTCATCGAGGTACTCCTCCGCGTCTGCTCCCGGTGGAACCAGGTGCGCGCCCAAGAAGGTCACGTCATCGACGTGGCGGGAGGCAACCTTGGCGGCCTCCACCTCGGACTCGGTATTAAGGCCGTAGCCCGTCTTGGTCTCGAAGGTGGTGGTGCCTCCGCGGCGGCCGGCGGCCACACGGTCCGCTACCAGCTTATCCAAGCGGTCAGTGCCGGCCTGGCGGGTTGCGTCCATGGTCACGGCGATGCCGCCTGCCTCATAGGAACCGCCGGAGATACGGGCCTCGAATTCGGCGGAGCGATCACCGTCAAAGACCATGTGCGTATGTGAATCTACCCAGCCGGGCAGGACGGCGCGGCCACCCAAGTCGACCTTCTCATCGGCGGCCGGAGCATCGGAGGCTGGGCCGATCCAGGAGATGGTGCCGGATTCGGCGATAATGGCGGCGTCGCTAAGCGTGCCGCGCTCGCTGACCGTACGGAGTTCTGAAATGCCGGTAAAAAGTGTGCTCATCTAGTCCCTTGCCTTGAATTCCATCGGAATGCGGACGCCGCGCTCATCGGCGACCTCCTTTGCGCGAGTGTAGCCGGAATCGACGTGGCGGATAACGCCCATGCCTGGGTCATTGGTAAGCACCGCACGCAGCTTGGCTGCGGCGAGCTCGGTGCCGTCGGCAACGGTGACCTGGCCTGCGTGGATGGAGCGGCCCATGCCCACGCCACCGCCGTGGTGCAGGGAGACCCAGGTAGCGCCCGAGGATACGGCGGTCATGGCGTTGAGCAATGGCCAGTCTGCCACGGCATCGGTGCCATCGAGCATGGCCTCGGTCTCGCGGTACGGGGAGGCCACGGAGCCAGAATCCAGGTGGTCGCGGCCGATGACAATCGGCGCCTTGATCTTGCCCTCGCGCACGAGGTCGTTGAAGAGCAGGCCGGCCTTGTGGCGCTCGTTGTAGCCCAGCCAGCAAATGCGTGCCGGCAGGCCCTCGAATTCGACGTACTCTTCGGCGGCGTCGAGCCAGTTGTGTAGGTGCTCGTTGTCTGGGAAGAGCTCCTTGAGCGCTTGGTCGGTGACCTTGATGTCCTCCGGGTCACCGGAAAGCGCGGCCCAGCGGAAGGGGCCCAAGCCCTCGCAGAAGAGCGGGCGGATATAAGCCGGAACGAAGCCCGGGAACTCGAAGGCACGCTGGTAACCGGCCTTGCGGGCCTCATCGCGGATGGAGTTGCCGTAGTCAAAGACCTCGGCGCCCTCATCTTGGAATTCGACCATTGCCTGGACCTGAGCGGCCATGGATTCGCGGGCCTTCTTGGTAAAGGTGGTTGGGTCTGCCTTGGCTTCGTTGTGCCAGTCATCCACGGTAATTTCAGAAGGCAGGTAGGACAGCGGGTCGTGTGCGGAGGTCTGGTCCGTGACGATGTCTACGGTAAATTCCCCGGCGCGCTGGCGGCGCAGAACCTCTGGGAAGACCTCGGCGGCGTTGGCTACTAAGCCAACCGATAGCGGCTTCTTGTTTTCCTTTGCCTCGAGGACCAGCTTGAGGGCCTCGTCGAGGTCGGTGACAACCTCGTCCAGGTAGCGCTTGTGCTGGCGGCGCTTGAGGCGGGTCTCGTCCACGTCCACGATGAGGCAGGCACCGCCGTTGAGGGTGACAGACAGCGGCTGAGCGCCGCCCATGCCACCGCAGCCACCGGTCAGGGTAAAGGTGCCGTCCAGGCTGCCGCCAAAGCGCTTCTTAGCTACTGCCGCGAAGGTCTCGAAGGTGCCCTGCAGGATGCCCTGGGTGGCGATGTAAATCCAGGAACCGGCCGTCATCTGGCCGTACATCATGAGGCCCTCATCTTCGAGCTTGCGGAAGTGCTCCCAATTAGCCCAATCGCCTACAAGGTTGGAGTTAGCAATAAGCACGCGCGGTGCCCACTCATTGGTCTTCCAGATGCCCACCGGCTTGCCGGACTGCACCAACAGCGTCTCATCGGACTCGAGGTCTTTGAGGGATTCTACGATGGCATCAAATGCTTCCCAGCTGCGTGCTGCACGGCCGGTGCCGCCGTAGACCACGAGGTCCTCGGGGCGCTCCGCAACCTCGGGGTCGAGGTTATTCATGAGCATGCGCAGGGGCGCTTCGGTCTGCCAGGACTTGGCGGACAATTCGGTTCCGCGCGGCGCGCGTACTTCGCGTGGTTGAGACATGGCTTCCTTTCGTCGTGCTTTTTCGACGCCCTCCCAAGCCCCCCTAGGCCGGTTTCCCGGGGCTGTCCCCGAGGACTTGCTCGGCGTCACATGTCATAAGGTACTGTGACCCAGCTCTGTGTACCATGCCACACAAACCCTAACTGTCTCGTATATGAGACAACCCCACAATGATCTAGGATGGCCTGCATGCGTAGGTTCATCCCCCTCCTTTCCGTGGCCCTCCTCGCCGCTTGTTCCACCCCCGCCGAGGAGCCACAGCCACCCCACTATGTGGCGCTGGGAGATTCCTATGCGGCCATGGGCTCGACCACACTGCCGCTCGATCCGCCCAATACCTGCGTGCGCGCACAAGACTCCTACCCCGAGCTCGCAGCTAAAGACATGGGCGCAGAGCTCACCAACGTCGCCTGCCAGGGCGCAAGCACCCTCGATGTACTCTCGTCTGCCGGCGAGCACCCCGCCCAGGTCGATGCCCTGCGGGAGGACACCGACCTGGTCAGCCTGTCCGTCGGCGGCAATGACGCCAGCTTTGTGCGGCTTACCCAATGCGCCACAGACGATATTTGCCAGACGGAATCCGGCCCGCAGATAGACATGGAAATTCGCGATCTCCCCCGCCGGCTCGACAAGGTCTATGCGGAAATCCACCACCGCTCCCCCAATGCGAAGGTCCTCGCCACCGGCTACCTCCCCCTTATCAAGCACGGGGAGACCTGCCCCTTCATAGAAAAAATCCCGGCCAGTGACCGGGAGTGGTTGGCAGAGTCCATCGAGCGCATCAACCAAGCGGTGCGCGAGGCCGCCGTGCGCCATGGGGCTACTTACGTGCTTGCCGACTCCGCCTTAGACCACACCGCCTGCTCGCCCTCCCCATGGGTGGATTTTACGGGCAAGGAGACCAATTCCTTTCCCATGCACCCCACCCACGCGGGCCAGCAGGCCATGGCCGAGGCGCTACGCGCTGCCCTCTAACCCGGCGCGCGCGGCGTCGTCAGAGCCGGGAACGCGCATCTCGAACCGCTCCGTGACCACGGTGTAGTCAAAGTAACCCATGCGCGCAATGGGCTTAATCTTGAGAATATCGAGCTTGCCGTCCTCATCAATGACGGATTCATCAATGTGAATCGTCTTGACATCCGCCACCACGAGGTCGATGGTGCCCACCTTGGAATTTCCGGGCACGCGCAAGGTGGTCTTGTACTGGCACTCGAACTTCACCGGCGATTCCTTCACCATGGGAATGCGGTGGTTGTCCGCATATTCCTTGGTCACGGAAAGGCGATCCCATTCGCTTTCGCCATAGTCGAGCACCTGGGCCGACTTGTTGACTTCCTCGCGCAGGTCATAGGTGGCCATATTCCATACGAACCAGCCGGTTTCTTCCGCATTGAGAACCGTATCCTTGCGGCGACCATCCGGGTACTGGTTAGCCGAGAACATCACCATGGGTGGATCGAAGGTGAGATTTTGCCACTGGCTATAGGGAGCGATGTTTTCGCGACCTTGGCCATCAACACTAGACAGCCAACCAATGGGCCGCGGAACCGTGCTCGCCTTAAACGGCGAAAATGGCAAGGGGTTAGGTTCAGATTGCGGGTGCCAAGAGATGTTTGACATATTAATCACGCAGCTTTCCAATTGCAGTTTCGACGGCCTCTAGTAAGACGCCGTCCTTTACTAGGCGCACGGTCTCTTCGATTTCCGGGAAGAGGTAGCGGTCCACTCCTGGGCCCTCGACGGTCTCGCGCAGCTTCGCAATCACCGCACCAGTGCCCTTGGCCGGGGCACCTTCGCGCATGTCAATGGCGCGGGCGGCGGTGAGGATCTCCACAGCGAGTACCCGCTGCAGCCCATCGACGGCCTTGCGCAGCTTGCGGGCTGCGGACCAGCCCATGGACACATGGTCTTCCTGCATGGCCGAAGACGGAATGGAATCGGCCGAGGAGGGATTAGCTAGGCGCTTTAGCTCGCTGACGATGCCGGCCTGAGCATATTGGGCAATCATGTGGCCGGAGTCGACACCGGGGTCATCAGCAAGAAAGGCATTCAGCCCGCGGTTGCGCGCCGGGTCCAAGAAGCGGTCCGTACGGCGCTCAGAAATAGAAGCTAAGTCCGCAGTGACGATGGCGAGGAAATCGAGCGCATAGGCCACCGGCGCGCCGTGGAAGTTGCCATTAGAGACCACACGGCCATCCTTGGCCACCACCGGGTTGTCCACCGCGGCGGCGAGCTCGCGCTCCGCCACCTGGGTGGTATGCGCCAAGGTATCGCGGAAACCTCCGGCCACCTGCGGGGCACAACGCACAGAGTAGGCATCTTGCACCTGGTTCTTTTTGAAATCTTCTAGCGCGGCTTCCAAGATCTGCGAGCCTTCCGCCACCTGGAGGATATTCGCAGCAGCAGCAGCCTGGCCTGGGTGCGGGCGCAGCTGCTGCAGGTCATCAGCAAAGACCACGAGGGTGCCTAGGAGGCCTTCTACGGTCATAGCGGTGGCGATATCGGCGGTCTTGGCAGCCGCGCGTAGATCCGTAATGGCCAGGCAAAGCTGGCCGAGCATGCCATCGGTGCCGTTGATAAGCGCAAGGCCTTCCTTCTCGCGCAGCTGCAGCGGTTCGATGCCGGCTGCGGCAAGGGCCAAGGCTGCATCCTGCAACTCGCCGTTTACGCGCACCTCGCCCTCGCCCAGTAGGGCCAGCGCGCAGTGAGCCAGCGGCGCCAAGTCACCGGAGCAGCCCAGCGAGCCGTACTCGCGCACCACCGGAACGATACCGGCGTTAAGCGCCTTGGCGTAGGTTTCTACCACTACGGGGCGCACACCGGTACGGCCGGTGCACAGGGTGGACAGGCGCAGCAGCATCAGCGCACGGATGACTTCTTCTTCCACCTCCGGGCCGGTGCCCGCAGCGTGCGAACGCACAAGGGAAAGCTGCAACTGGGCTCGCATCTCCTCCGGGATCTGACGGCGAGCCAGCGCGCCAAAGCCGGTGGAAATGCCATACACCGGGGTGGGATCCTGCGCCAGTTCTTCTACGCGCTCGCGGGTGGCGGCCACCTCTTCTAAGGCTTCGGGCGCAATCTCCACCGTCGCCCCAAAGCGGGCAACAGCCACGACATCCTCAATGCTCAACGCACCGACATTTACGGTGACGGTGGTTGGATAGGCGTTAGGCATGACAATCTCCTTGTTCCGGATCAATAGCTAATAATGTGTCGCGCGACAGCCCAACGCGATAGATGTATGCTACCTCACTTATTCCGTTTGCGATACATCTTTTCCGCCACTTTGTCAGTTGCTGCCATCAGAGCACGTATAACGTCATCAACTCGGCCTTCAGGAGTCCCCACCGGATAAGTTACTGCCAACGCCGCTGCTGGCCGGTCCAAGTGGTCCAGTATCGGTGCGGCTACCGAAGCTTGGCCGCGGGTAATCTCTTCCACCTCCTGATCCCAGCCTCGCGCAGCCACTAAGCGCAGCCGCTTCTTCAATTCTGTAAAACCGCATCCACCGGAGGTATCAAAGGCAGCACGCACTTCCGACGCAGGTAGAAAGGCCAGCATCGCTCGCCCAGAGGCTGTTTTGTGGGCCTGCAGGCGAACACCGACCTCAGTGACCAAATATGTAGCGCCCGGTGCACGAACTTCTTGCAGGTACAAAATTTCCGAACCTGCCATACGGGAAAGGTGTCCTGAACCGCCTACCAACCCTGCACAATGTTCCAAATCTCGGGTTGCCATACGGACTAACGGCTGTTGCGTCACATATGCTGAAGCCATCGAATACGCAGCTAAACCTAAACCGTAGGTTTTATGCTCAGGCAAGTGGACGACAAAGCCAGCGTCAACCATCTCTGCCAACAAATGGTAAGTAGAAGACCGTGGCAGCCCCAGTTCGCCTTGTATCCTGGCAGCAGAAATTGGCACGTCAATCGTCGATAGCAACTTAAGAATCTCTAACGCATGACGGGCCGCTGGAACTCGATTAGTACTCACATTTAGTGATTGTAGGCAGAGTTTCCTGCCATATCCCGCGGTCTTACCTACCATCGATAACCATGAACACTGAACAAGCTGAACTTTTCACCCCCGCCCCCGAATGGTCCGGCCGCTCCGATGGCCCAGGCCCAGAGCATGCCCGCTGGCATAGCGTTATCAATCAGTCCACCGAATCCCCCGCCCCAGTAACCCTCCTGGGCTTTGCTTCTGATGAAGGCGTGCTGCGCAATGGCGGCCGCCAAGGTGCCGCGGCGGGCCCCGCCGCGCTGCGTTCCGCGCTTGGCTCCTTGGCGGTGCACCATGAGCACGCGCTTGCCGACGCCGGCACGATCACCACCCAGGCCGATGACCTCGATGGTGCTCACAATGCTCTTTCCGATAAGGTGCAGGAACTCGTCCAGGCCGGCACCCTCCCCGTTATCCTCGGCGGCGGGCACGAGACTGCCTTTGGCTCCCACCGCGGCCTCTACCGCGCGGTAGGCGCCACCAAGATCATTAATCTGGACGCCCACTTCGATCTGCGCCGCGCCGATCAAGCGACCTCCGGCACCCCGTTCAAGCAGATTTCGGAGCTCACCGATGACTTCGATTACACAGTGTTGGGCATTTCCCGCCCCAATAACACCAAGGTGCTCTTTGATGAGGCCGAATCCCTCGGTGTAGCCATCACCTTGGATGAGGAGCTGGTCAACCTCACCCCGGCCGAGTGCGGCGAGCTCGCCGCCCGTGCCACCGAGGGCAAGGACAAGGTCCACCTCTCCATCGACCTAGACGTATTGCCCGCCTCGACCGCGCCGGGCGTATCCGCCCCAGCGTCCCTAGGCGTATCTTATGAGCGCATCCGCGCCATGGCCGTAGCTATTGCGCGGACTGGAAAGCTGGCCCTAGTGGACGTCGTCGAGCTCAACCCCACCTTTGACATAGATAACCGCACCGCTAAGGCAGCGGCGCGGCTTATCGACGACATCGTAACGGCCCACCTAGAGGCCTAGCCACTTTCTCAAAACAGCAGGTGCGCAATCGGGGTGGCGATAAGGATGGTCAGCGCCACGCGCTCAAACCAGATGATGACCAGGTGGGTTAGCTTCACCGGAATCTTGGTAGCCAAGATGCACGGCACCAGCGCGGAGAAGAAGATGATGGCGGAAACCGCCACCACGCCGATAACAAACTTGACCACCATGTTGTCGCTGCCTGCCACCGCGGTGGCAGGCAGGAACATCTCTGCAATGCCCATGGCCGCACCCTTGCCTGCCTGTACCGGCTCGGGCAGCTGCACTAGCCACGCGAACGGGTAGAACAAGTAGCCCAGCCACTCAAAGATAGGCGTAAAGCGCGCGAGCAATAGGCCAATAAGACCCACCGACATAATCGAGGGCACGATGGCCGCTGCCATGCGCACGCCATCGCGCAGGTTCTCCCAGATGGATTCCCACAAGGACGGCGCGCGCTGCAGCGCCAGCATGGCCTCGCGCCACGCATTTTTGAAGCGCGAGCCTTCAACTGGCTTTTCTGGGTCTGGGTGCGCATCTGCAAAGTACTCGTCTGGAATGGTGCGCAGCGGCGGAATGCGCACGGTAATGGCCGTAACCACAAAGGTCACGATGAGGGTGACAATGAAGTAGGTGCCCCATACCTTCATCAGGTCAAGCTGCTTAGCCACGATGACCATGAAGGCCGCAGAGACCGTCGAAAAGCCGGTGGCAATGATCGCCGCCTCGCGGCCGGTATAGCCGCCCTTTTGGTAGACGCGGTCCGTGACCAAAATGCCTAGCGAATAGGAGCCCACGAACGAGGCCACCGCGTCAATGGCTGAGCGCCCTGGTGTCTTCCACAACGGCCGCATGATGGGCTGCATGAGCACGCCAACAAATTCCAGCAGGCCAAAACCAATGAGAAATGCCAGGAACGCACCACCGATAGGCACAATGAGGCCTACCGGAATCGCGATGGAGTTCCACAGGAACGGCACTAGGTCCTCATCACCGAGCACCCACGGCAGCGCATCGATAACCATAAGGAACGAGATCACCGCACCCACGATATTGAGCACCGCAAAGACCGCCTGCAATACGCTTTCTTTAAACGCGCCGGTGGTAAAGCTGCGCACCGTGCCATAGACGGCAAGGGCAAAGATAATCCACGGCACCGCCGCTGGAATCCCCTCGCGCACCATGGTGACCATGTGGTCCAAAGGAATGGAACGCTTATCCTGATAAGTCACCGGCAGGAAGAATACAAACGCGCCAATGGCGCTATATAAAAAGAGTTTCCACCGTCCGCCAGGCTGCGGGATTTCCCCGTCATGGCTCTGAATGGAGGAATAGACCGATTCGGTAGAAGTCACAGTAAAACCGTCCCCTCAAGCTTGCATACAAAATTCAAGCCCGCGTGACAGCCTTACGCGAACATTGGAGATATGTTATCTAAGTAACAGCTCACTGTCTAGACGTTTTCGAGATCCAAGGCACAATAGAGACATGAGTGAACCCATTCGCG
The DNA here is from genome assembly GCF_027570035.1 of Corynebacterium curieae. Classification (GTDB taxonomy): domain Bacteria; phylum Actinomycetota; class Actinomycetes; order Mycobacteriales; family Mycobacteriaceae; genus Corynebacterium; species Corynebacterium curieae. The sequence continues at coordinate 126,292 of NZ_JAKMUU010000002.1, forward strand.
TCGTCGGTGCCGTCTTCCACGATGGCGAGCGTTTTCTAGCCTGCCGCAAGAAACCGGGCAAACCATTAGAAGGCCACTGGGAATTCCCAGGTGGAAAAATTGAGCCTGGCGAAACCCCCGAACAAGCTCTAGCTCGAGAAATACACGAAGAGCTAGGCCTCAAAGCCGAAGTGGGACCAAAAGTTACGACAACCACCTACAGGTACGAATTCGCGACCATTGAGCTAACCACATTTTATTGCACACTTGTCGACGGCGACCTACGCCTGACCGATCACGACGCTACAAAATGGGTTACCCCCACAGAGGCTGACAATCTAACTTGGGCTCCCGCTGACATTCCAGCGGTAAAAGCACTAAGTTCTAGTCACAGTTAAGAAAAGGAAGAGTCTTCCTTTCGTAGCAACCTTCTGCCAGCATTCGGCGGATATCCCCCGCTAAACGCAATACCAATTGTGGATCAGATTCCGCCAACACTGCGATTTCCTGCGTTGCCTTTCCTCCGTTGGTCGTTAGTCCTTCATATGACGGGCGCGCAGAATAGAGATCAGAATATTTCCGCCCGACGCCATTTACATTCCTGAATTTGGGACCTGGCTGAAATGCTTCACCATACATAACACCACTAGCCAGCAGGTTAGAAACTCTAGATATTTCTTCCTAAGGCCCCGTAGTTGGCCAACCTAAGCGGATGCCTATCTCAGCCACCAGAAGAATCTCATCGCGTAGCCATTTTGGGCTTCTCAATCCAATCTCCAATCGAAAGGGAATACAGGTTTAGAATGCTGGCTTTGCCCTTTTAACGAGTTCAAACTCTCTGGGAAATGCAGCAATTAAAAAGCACCGGAGGGCAGTACCCTCCGGAGAAAATTTATTTGGCTAATCCTCGAATGCGCCAATTGAAACTCCAGAGCCTTTAAAATTTGGTCATTATGAGCACTAGACCCGACTCTTCCCTACCTTTCGGTGTGTACGAGACCCCAATTACGTACCGAGTTCGCGAGCGCATGGACGACACGCTAAACAATTATCCTGCCGCAGGATTTGGTATAGGAAGAAGTTCCGATCAAGAAGCTCATGGCCGCTATGCCTCAGCGGTTTCTCAACACATCGGATCACTTCTTGAGCACCGTCTCTACAGTTTGAAGTCCCCTGAAGATCGAATTGCCTTAATCAATAAGATTGCACTTCTGCTAGACGAGGATGAAGGAATCGATTCCGAGGAGCTCCTCTACGCTGTTTATAACTCCGGGTTGGCGGAACCTCCCATTCTTCCGGACGTATCGCTCACCAAAAGTGCCCTGTTTACCAATGCTCAGGGAGAGTCGAGTTTAACCAGCGAAATCGAGAGAGAAATACAAACTGCTGATTCTGTAGATCTGCTTTGTGCTTTCATCAAGAACTCCGGCATTAGCGTCCTCGATAGACAGCTCGAGTACCTTCGGGATAAAAAGATCCCATTCCGTCTTCTCACTTCTACCTACTGCGGTGCGTCTGACGCAGCCGCGCTCAAACGATTGATTGAGAAGTATCAGGCTGACGTGAAGATTTGCTATGAACACAAATCGACTCGTCTTCACGCCAAAGCTTGGCTCTTCCGCCGAAAATCCGGTTTCGACGCGGCTTTTATTGGTAGTTCCAACCTGTCAAAGTCCGCTCTCGTCGATGGCTGGGAATGGAATGTTCGCGGGTCCAACACCGCAACCCCGGAAGTCATCGACAAGTTCATTAAGACTTTCGATAGCTACTGGCACGACAGTCACTTCAAGACTTTCGATCCTAATATCGACATGGAGCGGCTCGAGCAGTCTCTCCGCATTGCCAAGGGCAGTGAAGTTCCCGGAGCGCTTCGCCAACTGGAGTTATCTGGCCTAGAGGTAACACCCTACCCCTACCAAGAAGAGATGCTCGAGGCGCTGCGGGCAGAGCGAGAGGTAAAAGCTCGACATCGAAACGTCCTGGTGGCTGCCACAGGAACAGGAAAAACCGTAGTTGCCGCACTGGATTACCGAAACCTATGCGAACAATGGAAGCGACGTCCCCGCTTGCTCTTCGTAGCTCACCGGAAGGAAATTCTTCACCAAGCCCGACGGACATTCCAGGAAGTACTCAAAGACGCCGACTTCGGTGAGCTGCTAGTCGACGGCGCTGAGCCTCGCCGCTGGGATTATGTTTTCGCCAGTGTGCAATCTCTTAGCGCTTCCCGACTAAAAAAGCTAAATCCCAAGCGTTTTGATGTCGTAGTAATCGACGAGTTCCATCACGCACAAGCTCCCACATATAGGGCACTTTTGGACCACTTTCAGCCACAAGAACTCTTAGGCTTAACGGCTACTCCGGAACGCGGTGATGGCGAAAACGTTCAGAAATACTTTGACTATCGCGTAGCTCATGAACTGCGCCTTTGGGATGCTTTGCGCCTACAGCTCTTAGTTCCTATGCATTACTATGGGATAGCTGATGGCACGGATCTTTCCTCGTTGACTTGGAGCCGAGGTAAAAAGGACTACAACTCCAAAGAGCTCTCCGAGTTCTACATCAAGTCAGGCGAAAAGCGCACCCGCTTCATCATCAACGAGCTAAACCGACGCATTTTCGATCTTTCCCAGATGAAGGCTATCGGGTTTTGCGTCACTATTGCCCACGCAGAATATATGGCGCAGCAATTCCAGCAATTTGGAATCCCAGCGCGAGCCGTCACAAGCGATCTCCCCGCTACGGAGCGAGCCCAAGCCATTAAAGATCTGGAGACTGGCAAGGTCAAAGTCCTGTTCTCCGTAGATATATTTAATGAGGGCGTAGATATTCCTGCTGTTAACACCCTACTTTTGCTCCGCCCAACGCAAAGCCCGGTGATCTTTCTGCAGCAACTGGGTCGTGGTCTCCGTCTGTCTCCAGGAAAAGACTCCTGTGTCATTTTCGATTTCATTGGCCAGCAGCATGTTGATTTTGATTTCGAGCGAAAGTTCCATGCCTTAACCCGGAAGCGAGGCAAACTCTTAGCTGAAGAAATTGAACAGGGCTTTCCCACCACTCCACCGGGTTCACATATTCAGTTCGATGAAACGACAGCCGAGCAGGTTCTCCGCAATGTCAAGAAGATCTCACGAAATTCCCTACGTAATGTGCGCGCATTGCTCTCTGAAATTCGAACCACAAATCTCAAAGAGTTCCTTGAGGATTCGAACCTGCAACTAGAGGACATTTACCGCCCATCAAAGTATTCGTGGACGCGACTGCTTCGAGAGGAAGGCCTGCTTAGGCAGAACTCCGACAAAACCGAATCATTTCTACTTAACCGAATTCGGGTCTTCCTCCATGTCAACGATCCACACCGAATCGATGCCTATCTGCGTATCCTTTCCACCCCAAGTCTTCGCTACGCCGACATGGAACCATCCGACCAAGCTTTCACCCGAATGCTCGTACTCGGATTCTGGGCGAATTCAAATTCTCAGCATCCTGGTTCCTTTGACGCAGCTCTCACCGTCTTGCGCCAGCATCCGCAAGTTGCTTGGGAATTAGAGCAGGTTATGAAACTGAGAAGTGACTCCTCGCGCATCATCCCGCAGCATAGCGATAATTCCGTTCTAGAAACACATGCGGATTACTCGCTGGCCGAACTTATCGGCGCTTTAGAGTCGGGAAGCCTTCAGCAGCTTGCGAACCTGCCTCGAGAGGGCGTGAAATACTTTCCCGATATCAACACAGATCTTTTCTTGGTGACGTTTCAAAAGGACGAACAAGTAAGTGCCTCCACGAATTACCGAGACTATCCAATTTCGCCCGATCTTTTGCACTGGGAATCTCAATCAACAACGACCTTGAAATCGAAGGCGGCTAGGCGATACATCGGCCATCAAGAGCGCGATGGAAAAATTCTCATTGCCTCGCGCTTTACCAAGAAGAACGAAGTCGGGACAGCGAGCGCATATACCTATCTCGGTGCAGTAGATTATGTATCCCACCATGGGGAAAAGCCGATCCAGTTCGAATGGAAGCTCCAAAGGGCAATGCCCAAGGCACTCTATGCTGCGGGACGAACGGTGGCCTAGAAATCCAACCGAGAAATTGAAATACCCGTTTTACTGATAACAAGCACCACTCTCCCTATAGTGATTAGAAACACAATCAATCGAGAGGGTGCTATGAGTCAGACCAGCGAATCGAGTTCCGCCCGGCCTGCAGAGGACATGCACGACACTGGAACAACCGACCAGGCCAGAGTGAAGTGGACCTTAGTCGGTCCGGGACTAGTTGCCGCAGCGACAGGTGTCGGCGCAGCCGACCTAGTTGCCACTATGATTGCCGGCCAACGCTATGGCTACGCTCTCCTGTGGGCGGTCATTATCGGTACGATAATGAAGATTGTGCTGGTCGAAGGTGTCGGGCGGTATAGCCTTGCTACCGGAAACACAATGTTCCATGGCTGGCGCGAGTTAGGTCGATGGACTTCCTGGTATTTTGCCCCCCTATATCGTTATTTGGGGACTTGTTTATGGCGCTGCATCGATATCCGGAGCTGGTCTCGCCCTCAGCGCCCTTTTCCCAGGAACCAGCCTCGAGATGTGGGCAATTATTTCCGGAATAGTCTGTTTTGTTCTGACTTGGCTTGGCCGGTATCAACTCTTTGAGAAGCTATCAGCCATTTTGGTCGGAATCATGTTTGTCACCGTGGTGGGTATCGCCGCCATTACAGCTCCGAACCTTCCCGAAGTCATCGGAGGTTTAGTACCGCGGATTCCGGATGGCTCCTTCGTGTACGTACTGTCCATCGCCGGCGGAGTGGGCGGCACAATTACTCTTGCTGCCTACGGTTACTGGCTGCGTGAAAAGGAATGGTACACGCCGAAATGGATACAGGTTATGCGCATGGACAATGCGGTGGCTTACTCAGTTACCGGTATTTTTGTTCTGGCTACACTCGCACTGGGTGCTGAGCTCCTCTACAGCGCCAACGTCGCGGTCTCCGATAATGACCAGGGCCTCGTCGATATGGCAGACGTTCTCGAGGACCGCTACGGAACTTTCATGTCCAAATTGTTCATTGTCGGGTTCTTCTCTGCCGCATTCTCTTCCTGCCTTGGTGTTTGGAACGGCGTGTCTCTAATGTTTGCCGACTACATCGGTCACCTCAAAAAGATCCCGCAAGGCGATCCCCGAACCAGTACAGGTGGAAAGTACTACCGCGCTTACCTCATCTGGCTAACCTTCCCACCAATGCTGCTTTTGCTCCTTGGAAAACCAACCGGCCTTATCATCGCCTACGGAGTCCTGGGCGCTTTGTTTATGCCGTTCTTAGGCCTTACGCTTTTGGTCCTGCTGAATACCAAACACACCCCAAAGCAATGGAGAAACGGCTGGATCGTCAACACGTTGATGGCGATTATTTCCGTTGCCTTCGTTTATCTATGCGTTTCCCAATTGGCTGAAATTTTTTAGCCGAAACACAAATACTTACTTTTCTTGCGGCACTCGCATCGGCTTATTCCCCACCCCGGCGTGCGGGTCTCGGCCGAAGATCCAAGCAATGATGCCGATAAGTGCGATGGCGCCGCAGACGGTGAAGGCGAGGGGGAAGCCGCAGGCGTCGGCAAGCAGGCCAATAAGCATAGGTCCCAAGATCTGGCCGAAGTCTCCTGCCATCTGGAAGGTAGAAAGCACCTTGCCGCCGGAGCGGTCATTGCCCACGATATCGCCCACCGCGGCCTGCTGGGAGGGGTTGATAAGCCCGGAAGAAGCGCCGGCGAAAGCGGAGATGAGCAGAAGGAACCACACGCTGGTGGCCATGCCCATGAGCACCATAAAGATGGCTGAGCCGACGAGGCCGATGAGGATGAGCGGCTTGCGGCCGTGGATATCGGACCACCTGCCGGAAAACTGCAAGACGATAGCGTTGCCAGCAGCAAAAACGGCAAGCGCAAGACCGGAAGCAGCCGCGCCATTGTGGAAGATGGAAGCGGCAAAAAGCGGAAGGACGGATACGCGCACGCCCATGTTGATCCAGCTATGGGCAAAGTTGGAGGTCAGCACCGCACGGTAGGCAGTATCGTCCCAGGCCTCCTGCAGGCGCATCGGCGGTAGCTTGTCCTTGCTGGCCTGCTTGTGGTTGACGCGGGGCATTTGCCACCAGACGACGAATGCGGCGAGCGCGACACCCGCGCCGTAGATGAAAAATGGCCAGCGGAATCCCAGAAAGGAGAGGCTAGCGCCGAGTACTGGGCCGGCGACGTTGCCTAAAAGGAAGGCCGTGGCGTAGGTGGCAGAGCACTTGCCGCGAATCGTCGGCGGGGACATGCGCACAATAAGGCCCATGGCAGAAACGGTGAACATGGTCGAGCCGATGCCGGCTATAGCACGCAGGGCCACGATATGCCAGTAGCTTTGGGCGATCGAGACTAAGCCCGTAGTAACCGCAACGGTCATAAGCCCAACGAGGTAGACACGGCGCGAGCCGACGCGATCTACCAGCGAGCCGGACATGGGCGCAAAGATAAGGCGAGAGGCGGCGAAGATGGATACCACAAGGCCCGCCGCGGCCATGGAGACATCGAAGCTCACCACGAACTGCGGCAAAAGTGGGGCGATGAGACCATAGCCTAAAGCGATAATAAAGGCAGCGGTGACCATGACCCAGATTTCGCGTGGGATCTTTGGTGCTTCCCCGTGTTCTACTTCCCCGCTGTGTGTATTCATCATATCGGCTGCAACTCTAATCCTTGGCGTGGTGGAAAGCCATTTTCGATTATCGTTCGAACACCTGTTTTATTAACGTAGGGTGATGTCCGGGTCGGGTTCTAGTGTGATGAGCATGCACAACGTACAGAAGAACTTTTCCCAGCACACCCCGATGTCCCTGCCGCAATCCGCCAGCGAGGTTGCCGCAGACTTGCTCTATCACGAATACGACACCATCAAGTCCATCGCGGCCATCATGCACCACCCGCGGTCCCTAGCACGGCCCACTCCCACCTGGCGCCCACCGATAAAGCAGCTTCCCACTCTCGTCGGTGGACCAGGCGGCGAATACTGCATGAGCATCACCCGCCACCGCGTGGGTGCGCGGGTTAAGGCTCGCGTGCGCGGCTTTGGCCAAGACCGAATTCCGGCCTACCTCATTACCATCCGCATCACCGAGAACTTTGGCCAGCCGGTCGAACCCGCTGTAGCCGAAGGCTGGGTGCGCACACTCGTGCCAGCAGAGTTGGTCGACGCCGTCCACGAGGTTTCCCGCGGACCGAATGCCACCTACGTGTGGCTCGTGGATAGCTCCTATCAGCCGGTCCACTCCCCCGAGTCACTTTTCGCAGGCTTTAGCCAAGCCGCTTAAGCGGACGCGTGTTGTTTGGCTGCCCTCGCGGGCGTGGCCGATGCGTCTGATTCTACACGCGGATCAGGCGCATCAAGGACCTTGCGTAGCACCTCGCTATTGAAGGTCACTGTATAGTGCCGCGCCAGGGCCCTTGGCATAAAACGTAGGACGAGGCACGCGATAAGGACGGTAAAGACTTTATCTAAGACATCTGAGGTAAGCCCCTGCGAGATGATGGCGACGCGCTCGTCTTGGAAAATCAACTCATAGAATTTGGTGAGGTTTTCTGGCCCCTTCCGTGGGCGGCCGCTGAAGGAAAAGATGAGCACGTACACGCTAATAACCCCGGCACCGAGTCCCATACCCAGTCCAGAAAAAATGGTCCACGATAGCTTCTTAAACGCCCCTCGCCTAGCCAATAACCCCACTGCAGCGCCAATAAAGATGCCCACCGGGGCAAAAGCAAGATCATAGGCAAAGTACACTCCGCTCAGCACAGTGGTGGTCAAGCCGGTAGCCACTCCAAGCACTGGGCCGGCGATGATTGCCACAATGGCGGTGCCGATGCAATCGAAGAACAAAGGCAATTGCGAGCGCACCGTCAACGAGCTCAGTAACAGGTTGAACGAAGCACCGAATACCGGATAAAAGAGGATACAGTTAGGAACCAAGCCGTGCTGCGAGGTGTACAACAGCACAGAAGCCACAAAGAGAAGAACCCAAACGCTTGCGGTTAGGTAGCTTTCAAAGGTCACGTTGACCGTGGAATAAAGGCCAAGGACGGTGCAAAACCAAGCGGCAAGCGAGAGAGCCACTGCGACAATGACGAGTACGTATCGCCAGGTAGTATCGCGGGTCGAGGCCATGGTTTTCCTCCTCGTAAGGCTGGGCTAAGGGTATGGGAATCATACAAAGCCTAATTTGGGGTGCGCGAAAATAGCAACGCGAAAGCCCAGCCTAGGTCGCAAGAAGATGCGGCTGGCTGGGCTATGAGAAGTGGGGGCTACTTCTCGTTGTCTTCGTCTGTTTCGTCCTCGAAGTCGCTTTCCTCGCCGTCAAAGAAGTCTTCATCTTCGTCATCTTCGCCGAAGATATCGTAGACATCCGGCTCTTCGTAGTCCTCATCATCAAAGGACACCAGCTGTGCCTCCCAATCCAGGGCCTGCTCAGAAACGAGGCCGAGGACATCGAAGAGGCGATCAAAGTCGGTATAGGTTCCGAGCTCGAGGGCCTCAGCGGGAACCTCTACGATGGGAACCTCATCGAAGTCGGCGTTATCAAAGAGGGCGATGCGGTCAGCCTCATCAAGATCTTCGTCCTCTTCATCTACTTCCCAGGCCTGAGCAACTGCTTCGTCCTCAATGTCATCTAGGTCATCCTCATCAAAGTCGAAGGCGAGGAAGCGGACAATGGCGGACGGGACGCCATCGATAGTTTCCACCAGAACGCGCAGCTCCGAGTCATTGGCAACTTCTGCGACGACTAAGTGCGGGTTGAGCTCGTCTTGGGCAAATTCCAGTTCCGCGATGCGCTCATCGGTGCCCTCTAGGAGATCGCGCAGGACGGTGACTACTTGGTCGGTGGCGATGTGGCGGGATACCGCTTCCACGGCATCGTCTACAGAGAAGGCGACGGAGACAAGGACCGCCTCAAATTCCTCATCGTCTTCATCAACGTCCGCCGCGGCGATATAAACATTCGCCGCGGGGAGGAGCGGATCGATTTCAATAAATTGGATTTCCAGATCAGAGGTGATCGGAACGAACATGACGTCATCATTGACGCGGGACTCGATGCCCTCGGCATCCAATGCAGAAGCAATATCTTCGAAAAAGCTCATGGTGGTTTAAAATCCATCCTTCGGAAGCAGAGGTTCCCACGGTAGGCAAGCCGCCGCCCGCGGTCACTGTGGAGTCTACCGTCATTCCCACCCGGATGGTTGGAAGCCCAAAGATCTCACAAGCTCCGGACGCCCGCTCCCCCACTCCAACATGTGGTAGCCCTCCCAGGCCTGGCGCTTCAGTTCGTGCGGGGCGTGCTCGATATAGGCCTCCGCATCGAAGATCATGGTGGCGCGTTGGTCCACGCCATAGCGCGGCCAACTCGTCTCTGGGCGGCCGCCGTGGATGAAGGCGGACCAGTGTTGCTGCATGGTAGCGGTAAGCTCCTCCATTTCCGCACGCGAGCCCCAATTGGTCAGGAAAGACGCGCGCGAGGAGTAGGGATCACCGAAGACATTGCCCAGCTCCATCGAGTGCATCGCACCCAGCCCTAACCACTTGAGCACCGCAGAGGCGTAGTCGAAGCGGTACATCCACGTTGGTGCCGCCTGCGCATGGGCGCTGGCGATGCGGGTGGAGGGTGCCCAAAAGAGGGCGTCGGCAAGCAAGTGCGCAAAATCCTCCCTGGCCACCGCACCGTCATAGGCGGCAACGACCTCCGGAGCGTGCTGGGGATCGAAGGAAGCTAAAAGGCGCAAAGCGGCGCGCTCGCGGGAGCTTTGGCGCTGAAAGAGGAATTTGCCAAAGCTCGCCTCGTCCGAATTGGTTCCTATAAGCAGCGGCACCTGATGCTGGTGGCCGTTCTCAAAAGCGGCGATGGGGTGCTCCGGAATGAGCTCATCATCCACCGTGGGCGCATAACAGGAGTTGAGGTGGATTAGCTCCCCGGCACGCCACATCATGGACTGGCCGGACCGCACCAAATCGGCGTAGTTTTCCTGCCGCAAATCTTCCACCGAACTTCGCCGCGGCAAGGCCATGCGGTGGACCAGCTCGCGCGCCCACAGGGTGGACTGAGCGCGAGAATGAATCATGGCAATCGGCGGGGACTGGGCGATCGCGCGGTGGAATAGGCCCTTCGCGGGCGGGCTCGTCATCAAGGTCAATACGGCCGCGCCGCCGGCTGATTCACCCATGAGGGTGACCGAATCAGGATCGCCGCCAAAGGCCGCAATATTGTCTCGGACCCATTGCAACGCCAAGATCTGATCGGCCACGGCCGGGTTAGCACTGCAGTCCCCGCCCAAGCTGCGCAGGTCCAAATAGCCCAGGGAATTGAGGCGAAAGTTAATGGATACGTAAACCACATCCATTCGGGTGGCCAGCTCAAAGCCGCGGAGCATCAGCATATGGGATGAACCCATAATGAAGCTGCCGCCGTGCAAGTAGACCACCACGGGAAGCTTCTCTTCGGTGCGTGGCCGCACAATATCTAGGTGCAGGCAGTCCTCGGAGCCGATGATGCGATCGGTCCACGAATAGGTGGGCTGCGGGGCCGGCGGGCCGAACTGGCTGCAATCGCGTACGCCTTCCCAGGGCGGGGCCGGCTGCGGGGCGCGAAAGCGGTTATCCCCCGCGGTGGTCTCCCCAAAGGGAATACCGCGCCACGTCAGCACCGGGCCGGCACTAATTGGCCGATCGGTGCGCAAATCCTCTTCGATGCCACCCCTCACCCACCCGGAGGTCGTACGCACCGTCAATTCATCCGCTAAGGCGTTTTGCGCCTCCTCAAAGGCGCGGCGGGCGCGCTCATGTGCTTGCATCGCTTTCAGGCGCGCCGCCGCGGAGGACTCCTCCGGAGGGAAATCCCCGGAATCGCGGTAGTTCTCGTGCGGCGTAACCATACTCACTAGCTTAGAACGCCTGCACGCCCTGGGCGATCTAATCGCTGCACGGCGGCGTATTAACGGTGCCTTTACTATGCTGGGCTCAAATAAGTTCCAGCAAACGAGAAGGACACATGGGTTTATTTACTAAGGACAAGAAAGACAACTCCACCGAGGTGGACACCGCCGATACTTATGACATCGATCCGGAAGATAGCAATCGCTTTACCTCGGCGCTGCTCAATTCCCTGGATCGCGCAGTTTCCGTGCAGTCCAGCGTCATCATCAAGTACGTCGAAAACCTAAAAAAGCGCAATAAGAATGCTAGCCCGCAGGAACTGCAGGAGCTTATTGACAAGCACTTCCTCAATATCACCTCCGGCACCGGCGCCGCGGCGGGTGCTTCCGCCGCCATTCCGGGCATCGGCCTGGTCACGGGCGCGGCCACCATTGCCGGGGAATCCGTAGTCTTTCTAGAGGCCGCTGCGTGGTATATCTTGGCCTCCGCCTACCTGCGTGGCGATGATATTAAGTCCCCCGAGCGCCGCCGCGCCCTTGTACTTATCGTGCTCACCGGTTCAAAGGGCTCAGCCTTGGTAGATACCTTTGTGGGCGATCTCAATAGCGTATCCGGCATGCGCTCGGCCGCTACCCTGTCCCGTTTTTCCGGCCCCACGCTTTCCGGTATTAATGGCCGCCTGACCAAGCTTTTTACCAAGCAGATCACCAAGCGCCTGAAGTGGGCTTGGGTCAGCAAGCTGATGCCGATGGGCATCGGTGCGGTGCTGGGTACCACCGCCAACCGCAAGCTGGCCAAGCAGGTAATTGAGCACGCCGGCGAGCAGCTTTCGCCGCTCACCCAAGCCTAGGGGTAGCCGGGCACAGCTAAGTGGGGCTATAGATACCCCTAACATAGTGAGTTTAGGGGTATGACCCGTATCATGTAGGCAGACTCTTTGGCGAGTGGCCTATGCGCTCGTCCAAAGGCCGCACTAAAGTCGAATAAACGACCATTTTAAAGCAGAGAAATGAGGCGAATACCTGCCGTGAGCACATCGAATATCTTCGGCCCCAATGCGTGGCTGATAGACGAGCAGTTCCAGCAGTACTCCAAGGACCCTAGCTCCGTAGATAAGGAGTGGCGCGAATACTTCGAAGCGAACGGCGCGCCTAAGTCTAAGGCCCCGGCCAAGGAGGCAGCGAAGCCGTCTAAGCCTGCCGCAAAGAAGACTGAGGGTACCACTACCGCCCGCAAGCAGGAGGCCCGCGAGACTAACGTAGAAAAGTCCGTGGCCAAGGCGCAGGAAAAGACCGCCAAGGCAAAGCAATCCGTAAAGAAGCCCGAGTCCCCGCTCGACCGCATTTCGGAGTACAAGGGCGGCGAGGAGCGCCAGCTCAAGGGCATGTTCAAGGCCATTGCCAAGAACATGGATGAGTCTCTAGAAATCCCAACGGCTACCACCGTGCGCGATATGCCGGTCAAGCTCATGTGGGAAAACCGCTCCATGATCAATGACCACCTCAAGCGCACCCGCGGTGGCAAGATCTCCTTTACCCACATCATTGGCTACGCCATGGTCAAGGCCGTGCAGCTGCACCCAGATATGAACGTGCGCTACGAGGAAAAGGATGGCAAGCCTTATGTCATCCAGCCCGAGCACATTAACCTAGGCCTAGCCATTGACCTGCCGCAAAAGGATGGCTCCCGCGCTTTGGTCGTCGCCGCCATCAAGGAGTGCGAGAACAAGTCCTTTTCCGAGTTTGTTGAGGCTTATGAGGACATCGTTTCCCGTTCTCGCAAGAACAAGCTCACCATGGATGACTTCTCTGGTGTAACCATTAACCTCACCAACCCAGGCGGCATTGGCACCCGCCACTCCATCGCCCGCCTGACCAAGGGCGCCGGCTCCATCATCGGAGTGGGCTCCATGGATTATCCGGCCGAGTTCGCTGGCGCATCCGCGGACCGCTTGGCTGACCTAGGCGTGGGCCGCTTGGTTACCCTGACCTCGACCTATGACCACCGCGTCATCCAGGGTGCAGAGTCCGGCGAATTCTTGCGCACCATTGGCCAGCTGCTTGTCGACGGCGCCTTTTGGGACGACCTCTTCTCCTCCATGGGCGTGCCTTATGAGCCATTCCGCTGGGCACAGGATGTGCCAAACTCCGGCGTGGATAAGAACACCCGCGTCATGCAGCTCATCGAGGCCTACCGCTCCCGCGGCCACCTCTTGGCAGATACCAACCCGCTGGGTTGGGTGCAGCCGGGCCTGCCTAACCCGGACCACCGCGACCTTGACATCGCCACCCACGGCCTGACCATCTGGGATCTGGACCGCACCTTCAACGTCGGTGGCTTCGGCGGCAAGGAGCAGATGACCCTGCGCGAGGTCCTGTCTCGCCTGCGCGCCGCCTACACCTTGAAGGTTGGCTCCGAGTACACCCACATCCTGGACCGCGATGAGCGCGGCTGGCTGCAGGACCGCCTGGAAGCGGGCATGCCGAAGCCCACCAACGCGGAGCAGAAGTACATCCTGCAGAAGGTCAATGCTGCTGAGGCATTCGAGAACTTCTTGCAGACTAAGTACGTGGGCCAGAAGCGCTTCTCCCTCGAGGGCGCAGAGACCCTCATCCCGCTGCTGGATTCCATCATCGATACTGCCGCCGGCCAGGATCTAGACGAGGTCGTCATCGGCATGCCGCACCGCGGCCGCCTCAACGTCTTGTTCAATATCGTGGGCAAGCCACTTGCCGATATCTTCGGCGAGTTCGATGGCAACTACAAGGGCGGCCAGCTCGGCGGCTCCGGTGACGTTAAGTACCACCTGGGCTCCGAGGGCCACCACCTGCAGATGTTTGGCGATGGCGAAATCAAGGTCACGCTTGCCGCCAACCCGTCCCACCTCGAGGCCGTCGATCCGGTCATGGAGGGCATCGCCCGCGCTAAGCAGGACATTTTGGACAAGGGCCCGGGGGGGCACACCGTTGTGCCGGTCATGCTCCACGGCGATGCTTCCTTCACCGGCCTGGGCGTTGTCCAAGAGACCATCAACCTGTCCCAGCTGCGCGGTTACACCAACGGCGGCACCGTCCACATCGTGGTCAATAACCAGGTAGGCTTCACCACCACCCCGGACTCCGGCCGCTCCACCCACTACGCCACCGATTTGGCCAAGGGCTTCGACTGCCCGGTCTTCCACGTCAATGGCGATGACCCAGAGGCAGTTGTTTGGGTAGGCCAGATGGCCGCCGAGTACCGCCGCCAGTTTGGCAAGGACGTATTCATTGACCTCATGGTCTACCGTCTGCGCGGCCACAACGAGGCCGATGACCCGTCCATGACCCAGCCGGAGCTCTACTCCGTCATTGACGAGCACAAGGCCGTGCGCGAGCACTACACCAACGATCTCATCGGCCGTGGTGACCTCTCCGCCGAGGATGCAGAAGCCGCCGCTCGCGACTTCCATGACCAGATGGAATCCGTCTTTACCGAGCACAAGGAAGCTGGCAAGGCTCGTCCAAAGGAACAGACCGGTATTACCTCTTCCCAGGAGCTCACCCGCGGCCTGGATACCTCGATTACCGCCGAGGAACTCGCCGAACTAGGTGCCGCATACGGCAACCCACCAGAGGACTTCGAGTACCACAAGCGCGTGGCCAAGGTAGCCAAGGAGCGCGAGAAGTCCTCCCGCGAAGGCGGCATCGACTGGGGCTGGGGCGAGCTCATCGCCTTCGGTTCCCTGGCTGGCGAGGGCAAGGTCGTCCGTCTGGCCGGTGAGGATTCCCGCCGCGGTACCTTCACCCAGCGCCACGCCGTGGCCTTCGACCCACGCAATGGCAACGAGTACAACCCGATGCACGCCATCGCCACCTCCAAGGGCAATGGCGGCAAGTTCATGGTCTACAACTCCGCGCTGACCGAGTACGCCGGCATGGGCTTCGAATACGGCTACACCGTGGGCAACCCAGACGCCCTCGTTGCCTGGGAGGCACAGTTCGGTGACTTTGCCAATGGCGCTCAGACCGTCATCGACGAATACATCTCCTCCGGCGAGGCCAAGTGGGGCCAGCTGTCCAGCCTGGTACTCCTCTTGCCGCACGGCTACGAAGGCCAGGGCCCGGACCACTCCTCCGCCCGCATTGAACGCTACCTGCAGCTATGCGCTGAGGGTTCCATGACCGTGGCACAGCCTTCCACCCCGGCTAACCACTTCCACCTGCTGCGCCGCCAGGCACTCGGCGAGATGAAGCGCCCACTGGTCGTCTTCACTCCGAAGTCCATGCTGCGAAACAAGGCGGCTACCTCCGCTGTGGAAGATTTCACCGAGGTCAAGCGCTTCCAGTCCGTTATCAATGACCCGAACTACGTTGATATCGACGGCGATAAGGTCGGCGATACCGACAAGGTCAAGACCATCATGTTGGTCTCTGGCAAGCTGTACTGGGACTTGGCCAAGAAACGCGAGGCCGACGGCCGCGATGACATCGCCATCGTCCGCGTGGAGATGCTGCACCCGATTCCGTTCAACCGTCTGCACGAGGCATTCGAGGCTTACCCGAACGCCACCCAGGTTCGCTTTGTTCAGGACGAGCCGGCCAACCAGGGCCCATGGCCGTTCTACAACGAGCACCTGCGCCGGTTGATTCCGGATATGCCGGAACTGGTTCGCGTTTCCCGCCGTGCGCAGTCCTCGACTGCCACCGGTAACGCCAAGGTGCACCAGATTGAGCAGAAGAACCTACTGGAAGAGGCCTTCGACATCTAGTCGCCTCTGCACCGCATAAACCCCAGTGAGAAGCTTCTCACTGGGGTTTACTCTTGCCGGTGCCAATGTTCCTTAGAGCGACAGTTCTCGGCTCTCTTCGCCTCTCACGTTCTTGCTGTCATGCTTCCCTCCCTTCGCGCTCACGGAAAAGTGACCGCCGCGAGCATAGTGCGCCCCGGTGAACGCGAAGGGAGGGAGTGAGAATGCAATTTGCTATGGGCAACCGTGCTCACAGCAGCACAGGAGCCCAGCCGTGCTGAAATGCTAGGGAGTTGGCACCGGCATAGGCCTCTGTATCGAGCCAGAAAGGCTCTTGGAGGCGGTCACGGACTCAGGAGCTGTGTGCCCCGACGGTCGGCTGAGCCTCGGGGTCCCCGAGCTATAGGCATGCCCGGAAACTTGCTCCAAGTTGCCAAAGAAAATCTTTTAGGAACCACCGGTGAGATCAGACCCACCGGAGGAATCGGAGTCGCCTTCTTCATCAAGGATTTTGATGCCAGAATCATGCAGCCACGTGCGGACTACTTTTTCAACGTCGCCTTTTTGCGCTGCCTTTTCCGCCATCTCAGAAATATCTTTTTGCGTGATGAACTTCGTCAGGGAGGCTACAGATTGGCGTTCCTCGCGGTCGAAGAGTTCGTCTTGGTAGAGCACCACAAAGTTCTCCGGAAGCTCTGGCGTAGCGTCTTCACAACCGGTGGCGCCGGAAGGCTCCACTGTGCCCAAGTCGCTAGGAAGCGATGACATGAGCGCGATGTGCGTGCGGGCTAGGTAGTCCTCGCCGCTGGGCTGGGAGGCCTGTTGAGCCTTTCTATAGTCCTTGGAGATTTCCCGCGCCTCACCGGGATTGAGAACGCCTAGAAAGGCCCCAGTGCAGCCGACATAAAAGTTGCCACGCTGGTTCAAGGAGCGCCCCGCTTTGGTCTCCTGAAAGATGTCTTCCTTCATGATGGAGGCCTCCCGCCCCTGCCCTATCAGTTCTTGACGGAAAATCTCCGCTAGTACCAACTGGTCGGCCTCATTGGCATCTACCATGATGTCGATGGGCGCGTGCTTGGAGTTATCCGCATAAGGATCCGCATCAAATTGGGAAGAGCAGCCGGAAAGCAGCGTTGCTGTTAACACCACACCGGCAATGGCGCGGGCGGGGCGGGCACAGCTGCGCATGGCGATACTAGTCTCCTTTGGGGTAGGCGGCGCTTAAGCGTCTAGCTGATTCTACACCGAGGGTGTGTTTACCTCCTGTTGCGGCGTGACTAAGATAGCAAGGGTTATGTCTAGCGTTATTACTGAATCCGCCGTACGCGAGGCACTCTCCCGCGTTGAAGACCCCGAAATCGGCCGTCCCATCACCGAGCTCAACATGGTGAAATCCGTTTCTGTCACCGGCAATGACGTCGCCGTAGAAATCTACCTCACCATCGCTGGCTGCCCCATGAAGTCCACCATCGAGTCCAATACGCGCGCAGCGGTAGAGGATATCGAGGGCGTTGGAAACGTCACCGTGACGATGGAAGCCATGAGCGATGAGCAACGCCGCGAGCTCAAGAAAAAGCTGCGCGGCGGCCAAGCCGAGCCGGAAATCCCCTTTGCCAAGCCGGATTCCACCACACGGGTCTTTGCGGTGGCGTCTGGTAAGGGCGGCGTCGGCAAGTCCTCTATGACGGTAAATATCGCCGCGGCGCTGGTGCAAAAAGGCTTGAAGGTTGGCATTGTGGATGCCGATATTTACGGCCACTCCGTGCCTAACCTGCTGGGCTGCACCGATGGTCCGACCGTCCTCGATGATGAGATGCTATTGCCGCCGATTTCCCATGGCATTAAGCACATTTCCATCGGGCAGTTCGTCGAGGGCAACGCCCCAGTGGTTTGGCGTGGGCCCATGCTCCACCGCGCATTGCAGCAATTCTTGGCCGATGTCTTCTGGGGCGACCTCGACGTGCTGCTTCTGGACCTGCCTCCGGGCACTGGCGACGTCGCCTTGTCCGTTGCCCAGCTCATCCCCAACGCCGAGCTGCTTATCGTCACCACCCCGCAGGCTGCAGCCGCCGAGGTGGCAGAGCGCGCAGGCTCCATCTCGCAGCAGACCCGCCAACGCGTGGCCGGCGTTATCGAGAACATGGGTGCCATGGTCATGCCGGATGGCTCCACCATGGATGTCTTCGGCACCGGCGGCGGACAGATCGTTGCCGATCGCCTCGGCGTCATCTTGGGCCACGAGGTTCCGCTCTTGGCTTCCGTGCCGCTCGATCCAACCCTGCGCAGCGGTGGCGATGCTGGCACGCCGATCGTTATCGACGCCCCCGAGTCCCCTGCCGCCCAACAGATCCAAGCCGTGGCCGATAAGCTGGCCATCCGCTCCGATTCCCTAGTGGGCAAGAACCTGAATTTGGGCGTGAATTAGCAGCCTAGGTGACATCGCCCCACACGCCGCCGCCGGTGGAATCGTCCCCACCGCGTGGCGGCTTTTTCTCTGCTGCGGGCTGCTCCGCTGGTTGCTGAGGATGCGGTGCCTGGTGTGGCTGCGGGGCCTGTTGTGGCTGCGGGGCATCGGTACGCTGCTGTGGTTGCGGTTGCTCTGCGTACACTTGCGAGTAGTCGAAGGTCGGGCGCTGCTGTGCCTGCTGCTCCGGCTCCTTTGGCGCGGTATTGGTCTTGATATCGTCTGCCATCTTCTGGGGATTGAAATCATCCCAGGCAGATTCGTCGCCGTCGAAAAGCGCCTTTGTAATAGCGCCCTTCGGGCCGAGGCGCGTCCACTGCGCGGCTTGGGTAAGCGGGCCGCGGATATCATCGAACTCTGAGGTAATCGAGCCCATCTCGCCGTTGAGTTCCGCCTTGGCATTATTGATGGCCTTGCGCGCCGCATAGATGGCCGCGCGCACGTCCTTAATCACCTCGGGCATGCGCTCCGGGCCGATGACGATAATGCCCAAGAGCACGATGACGAAGATCTCGGGCCAACCAATGGAAGAAAACACGCTTAAATACTAGTCCCTCACTCGGTGCCGCGCTGATTGTGTTTGATTGCGCGTACCACCATCTCCACCTTGTCTAGGAAATCTTGCTGCGGCCGGTGCGCCGGCGTCGCTGCATCGGGGCCCGGCGCCACCTCTTCGGTGGCAATACCCGCGAGCTTCGCCAGCAAAGATTGTGGTGCCTTGACCGCTGCGGAATCAGCACAATGGCGCACCCATTCGGAGGCGTGTCGCTGCTGATGCACATCCGCGCGGCACTCGGCGCAGTGAACCAAATGGATGCGCACGCGGTGCATGAATTTCGGTTCCATCTCGCCGTCTACAAAGGCGACAACCGCCTCGGGGCCAAGGTGTCCAATAGTATCGCTGCGCCGAGCCTTGGCCTTCGCCTTATCGCGGGCCTTCGCCTGGGCGGCGTCGAATCCGCCGCGCACATTCAACGTGGACAAAATCTGGCGTCCCCGCAGCGAATCCATCAACACCCTCCTCTAGCAATTGCTCGGCCACATGTACACGGAAAGTCCCCGCCAGCGGCGGGGACTATGCAGTTTCTTTAGAGTCTAGCGCGTACGCAGCAGGATGCGGGTTTCCGCATTGGTTTGCGCTTCTTTTTCTAGCGCCGCACGCAGCTGGGAGCGGCCGCGGTGGATGCGCGAGCGCACCGTACCCATCTTCACACCGAGGGTTTCCGCAATCTCGTCATAGCTCATGCCAACGACATCACACAGCACCACGGCCACGCGGAAATCGGGAGCCAAACCATCAAGCGCGGACTGCAGCGCCGGGTCAAGGTTTGCCACGGAATAGGCCTGCTCCGGCGTCATATCCGTACCAGGCACACGCTCGTAGTCCTCCGGCAGGGCTTCCATGCGGATCTTGGAGCGGTGGCGGACCATATCCAAAAAGAGGTTGGTAGTGATGCGGTGCAGCCAACCTTCAAACGTACCCGCCTGGTATTTATCCAGGGAGCGGAATACGCGCATAAAGGTTTCTTGGGTGAGGTCCTCGGCGTCGTGCTGATTGCCAGAAAGGCGATAAGCCAAGCGATAAACGCCATCGGCATGTTCAGCCACGAGGTCACCCCAAGCGGGCATGTCACCTTCGCCAGCATCGAATGCTGCGGTACCGGTCAACTCCGCTTCTGAGGTAGCGGGCTGAAGGGATTCGGCATCGCGCTTCGTTTTTGTCATGCTTGTCATCTTTCTACACTCAGCACAGAAACTCCAGCCACAGCGCTGATAATATCCTGTGAGTCCGTCACATCGTCCCCACCGACCACAACCTTGCTGGCTAGCCGCGTTTTTGCCACATTGGCAGCCACTTTTCCCTATGGTTTATTACGTGACTACTACCGCATACGAAGCACTGCGTTCTTATATCGAGTCCACCAGCGAGCCCTCCGCGGCCCTGCGTGGCGCGCGCGATCACGCCGAGGAGTACGGGCTACCGGTTCCAGATGAATCTACCGGCCAGCTGCTTACCACCCTGACCGCCGCCTCCGCAGGTTCTACCGAGCGCCCCCAAGCCGTGGCGATTACCCCGGCTGCCAACGTGGTAGGCCTCTACTTGCTTGCTGGTATGCCGGAAAACGGCATCTTGACCTGCATCGACCCAGAAGCCGAGCACCAGCGCAGCGCCAAGGAAGCCTTCCGTGAGGCTGGCTATGCGCCGTCCCGCGGCCGCTTCTTGCCGTCGCGCCCGCTCGAGGTCATGGGCCGGCTAGCAAACGATGCCTACCAGGTCATCTATGCTGACGTTGCCGCGCTGGAGCTGCCCGCCATCATCAAGGCCGCGTGGCCCCTGCTGCACCAGCACGGCACCCTGGTCTTGGCTAACTCTTTGCTCGATGGCACGCTTGCCGACGCCTCTCGGACCGACCGCGACACCGCCGCCGCCCGCGAGGCCGACGAGTACCTGCGCGAGCTCGAAGGCGCGAGCGTTACCCGCCTGCCGCTGGGTTCCGGGCTGACGCTCGTAACGAAGCTCTAGACCTTCTGGTTTTTGCCGACGACAACCACGCCGCCGTCCGAAACCTTGAAGCGCTCTTCATCGCGCTCGCGGTCCACGCCGATAATGGCGCCTTCGCTCACGACGACGTTCTTATCTAGGATCGCGCGGCGCACCACCGCGCCTCGCCCGATGCGCACGCCCGGCAGAATGACGGATCCCTCAACGGTGGCGCCATCGGCCACGTGGACATCAGACGCCAGCACGGAATTGCGCACCGTACCGCCGGAGACGATGCACCCGGGTGCCACCATCGAGGACTGCGCAATGCCATTTTGCACGAATTTCGCCGGCGGGAAGTTGGAGTCATCCGTGGAGTGAATCGGCCAGTCCCGGTTATAGAGATTAAAGATCGGGTGCACAGAAATCATGTCCATGTGCGCCTCGTAGAAGGAATCGATGGTGCCTACATCACGCCAGTAGCCGTGGTCGCGTTCGGTAGAGCCCGGCACCTCGTTAGCCATGAAATCATAGACGTGCGCTTGGCCGCGCTCCACAAAGTACGGGATAATATCGCCACCCATATCGTGGGCGGAGTCCTCGTTCTTTTCGTCCTCCAATAGGGCGTCGATAAGCGCCTGCGCCGTAAAGACGTAGTTGCCCATGGACGCATAGCTCATATTCGGGTCATCCGGCGTCGCCGGCGGGTCCGCGGGCTTTTCCACAAACTCCGTGATGGTTCCCATGCCATCAGCTTGGATGCAGCCAAAGGCCGTCGCCTCCGAGCGCGGCACCCGGATGCCCGCCACCGAACAGTCCAGCCCAGTGGCAATGTGCTCTTCTACCATCTGCGCCGGATCCATGCGGTAGACGTGGTCGGCACCAAAGACGATGACGTAATCGGGATTCTCGTCATAAATGAGGTTGAGCGACTGCACAATCGCATCCGCCGAACCGTTGTACCAGCGCTTACCACGGCGCTGCTGCGCCGGCACCGAGGCAATGTACTGCGAAGTCGGACCCGCCAAATTCCACGCCTGGGAAATGTGGCGATCCAAAGAGTGGGACTTATACTGCGTCAGCACCGCAATCTTGAGATAGCCGGCATTGACCAGATTGGATAGGACGAAATCGATGAGGCGGTAGGACCCGCCAAAGGGCACGGCAGGTTTTGCGCGGTCTTCGGTCAGGGGGAAAAGGCGCTTTCCCTCGCCGCCGGCAAGGACAATGGCTAGGACATTCGGCAGGCTTCTCACGTTTTCAAACCTATCCGCAAATCCCACATTTCGCAGCAGATAGTTGCACATTTTTACCCCCATCTCAGATTTCTGCACGCAGCACCAGAGATACGTATTCTGGGAGAACATGAGAGCCGGAATCTTTTCCAAAGAATACCCGCCGGAAATATACGGCGGGGCCGGAGTTCACGTAGCTGAACTCACCCGTTTTATGCGCGATATCATCGATGTCTCCGTGCACTGCATGGGCTCCCCGCGCGAAGAAAAGGACGTCTTTGTCCACGGCGTAGACCCCGCACTCGAGGGTGCCAATGGCGCGCTCAAGACCTTGTCTACTGGCCTACGCATGGCCGATGCTGCGTCCGATATCGACATCGCCCATTCCCATACCTGGTACACGGGCCTTGCTGGCCATCTTTCCGCCCGGCTTTACGATATTCCGCACGTGGTCACCGCCCACTCGCTGGAGCCGCACCGCCCGTGGAAGCGCGAGCAGCTTGGCGGCGGCTATGACGTCTCTTCCTGGTCCGAAAAGAACGCCATGGAATACGCCGACGCCGTCATCGCCGTCTCCGCCGGCATGAAAGAATCCATCCTGGATGCCTACCCGCGCATCGACGCCTCTAAAGTCCACGTCGTCCTCAACGGCATCGACACCGAGCTATGGCAGCCGCGGGAGGGAGACGTCTTGGACAAGCTGGGCGTGGACAAGCAGCGCCCCATCGCCGCCTTCGTCGGGCGCATTACCCGGCAGAAAGGCGTGAGGCACCTGTTGCAGGCGGCGCAGAAATTCGACCCAGAAATCCAGCTGGTCCTGTGCGCTGGCGCCCCCGATACGCCCGAAATCGCGGCCGAGACCGAAGCCTTGGTGAAGGAGCTTCGCTCCCAGCGCGATGGTGTTTTCTGGGTCAAGGACATGCTCCAACGCAACGAGGTCCAGCAGATTTACTCCGGAGCGGATGTTTTTGTCTGCCCTTCCATCTACGAGCCGCTGGGCATCGTTAACTTGGAAGCCATGGCCTGCGGCACCGCCGTTGTCGCCTCCAACGTCGGCGGCATCCCAGAGGTAGTGGTCGATGGCGAAACCGGCGTGCTGGTGCATTACGACGACACCGATACCGCCGCCTTCGAAGCCGACCTCGCCGCCGCCGTCAACGACGTTGCCGACAATAAGGATCGCGCCGCCGCCTTCGGCCGCGCCGGCCGCGAACGCGCCATCCGCGATTTTTCTTGGGCTACGATTGCCGCCCAGACCGTCGATATCTACCGCAGCTTGATTTAAGGAAGGATAGCCGTGACAACTCACCGCCCCGAACTGCATTTTGTCCCCGAAGACGGCGTCCTCGACGCCCCCGCCGGTATCCTGCGCGATGGCGATACTTGGCACCTGTTCTACCAGTACCGCCCCACCGCTGACTCTCCAGCTCGCTGGGGCCACACCTACTCCGAAGAGACCCCCTTTGACTGGCTGGACTGCGACGATGTCCTCGCACCCGTCGGCGGCGAGCTCTCCTTGCGCGCCGGTTCCGTGGCCCAAGGCCCTGAGGATATTCACCTCTACTTCACTTCGGTGACCGCCGCCGGTATCGCCGTCCATCTTGCCCGCTATGCCAATGTGGACGAAATCTGCGAGGTCTCCGATGACCCACAGGCTCTCGACGCGAACGTCGTACGGTTCGGCGAAGTCGCAGGCAATACCCGCAACTTTGACCATTTCCGCTCCCCCTCCTTTGTGCCCGACTGGGCCACCGATGACCGCGATGACGGCCACGATGGCTGGCTTATGCTGGCCCTAACCGGCCACTCCGACGCCCCGGTTCCCGTCATCCTCGAATCCGCCGATGGCGTGTCCTGGAAGCTGCGCGGCGGCCTCAAATTCGACGGCGACCCAGGCTTCTTGGAGGGCGAGGTCCCCGCTACCTCCCCCATTCCGCCGGTTGTCTCCCCGCGCCTCGTACGCCTGCGCGACGAGGTTGACGGCAATATCTACGACGTCCTCTTTGTCACTTTGGAGCGCGGCGGCCGCGACGTCTCCGGCTACCTTGTCGGCCGGCTGGAGGGCACCACCTTCACCGTGGCCTCCGGCTTCCGCCGCGTGGACTTTGGCCACGACTTCTCTCGTCCGCGCAATACCAATACGACCACCGGCACGCTCACCCCAGAGCAGCGCTACGAGCGCGCCGTCATCGTTGGCTTGCTCAACGGCAACGGACGCGGCGATGACGCCACCAAGCACGCCTCTTGGGCAGCTGAGGGCTGGGCCAATGTCCTCTCCCTGCCGCGCAAGGTAACTCTCGAAGGCGGGGTTCTTTACCAGGCCCCTGCCCGCGGCCTTCCCGATGCCGTCAAGCTCTCCGATTACGCCCGTTCCTGGACCGGCGTCATGGAAGTTCCCTCCGGCTCCAGTGTTACCGTCACTCTTCTCGACGGCGCCGGAGACCCCGCCGCCACCATCCGCCACTCCGGCGATGACATCAGCCTCGATCGCTCGATGAACAAGGCGTTTGATCACTGCTTTGCCGATTCCGAGCCCGTCACCGCTGCGCTTGCCGAAGGTGACTCCGATACCCTCACCATCATCCAAGACGGCTCCACCGTGGAGGTATTCGTCGACGGCGGGCTCATCGCCATGTCCTCTCGCGTCTACTTCGAGGGCGGATGCTCCGGCCTGCGTGTCGAGACCTCCGGCGACGCCGTCATCGAGCAGGACTGGCAGCGCTCCGGCTCCAAGCTCTAAACCTCTAGGTTCTAAACGCAGCCCCGCTTCCCGCGCGGCTCGCCACCCGCCCTTCGCGCTCACGGGAAACGAAAAGAACCGCCCCGCGTGCTGCTGGTGAGCGCGAAGGGCAGTGGAAGGCGGGTGACGCTGCTGAGGCTAGACGGCGCGGAGGCGATCCAAACGGGCGCGTGCGGTGACCGTGAGCGTCGGTGGTAAAGCAGCCATGCGTTCGGCGAGTTCACCAGCGCTGATATGGCGCGCGGACGGGCTCATGCCCACCTGTGCGGCGATGGAGGCCCTATCGAGCTCGATGGGGAACGAGATATCGACTGGGTCGGCCGCCTGCTCAAGGTGCCCCTCGGCCTGCTCGTACATGCGCTCCACCTTGCCTTCTTCCACGCCGAGGATGCCGAGCGGCTCGCGCAGCTCGTCCAAGTGTCCGGCACCGGGGGTCAAGACGATGACTTGGCCGCCTGGGGCAAGCACGCGCTGGAATTCGGCGGGATTGCGCGGGGCGAAGACCACGGAAATGGCATCGACGGACTCATCGCGAAGCGGAAGGCGCTCCCAGACATCGGCCACCACGGCACCCACGCGCGGGTGGCACTTGGCCAAGTGCTTCGCGGCGTGCGGGGAAATGTCGAGTCCAACGCCGCGGGACTCCGCAATGGAATCTAGCGTGTGGGCCAAGTAGTAACCGGTGCCAGCGCCTACCTCGAGAAGGGAAGCAGGGGTGGATTCGGCCAGCGAAGCGGAATCCAGCGCGTCTTGAACGGCGCCGGTCACGGCTTCTACGAAGGGCGCGAAATGGCCCATCGCCAGATAGGTCTCACGGGCGGTGACCATGTCCATGTCATCGCCCTTATGCTTCAGGCCAGCGCCGGCTGCGAGGGTAACGTAGCCCTGCTTAGCCACATCATAAGAGTGACCGGATTCCGAGACGAGGCGAGAGAAATCATCGGCACCAGAAAGCGCGGTGCCGTCATTAGGATCGGCCAGAATGTCGACGATATGAGAAAGCATGTACCTAGACTAACTAGAAACCTCGGTCAACAGGGAACCCAGCTCTGCGGCCTCGTCTTTGCTCAGCTCGATGACGATGCGTCCGCCACCATCAGAGGGGATACGCATGACGATTTTGCGGGACTCCTCTACTGCTTCCATCTCTCCGCCCGTAGTGCGCGGCTTCATTGCTGCCATAGTGAGTCTCCTTTAGTTTATTTCTTTTCTTTCTAGTTTAGACCTTTTCTGCGCAGAAGATAGTTGTTCTTCCAGTTGCGCGAGGAGATCGTCCACTTGGTCCTGGCGGTAGCCACGCGGGACGACCTCGAATTTTACCTTGTCAAGACAACCTTCACGGACGGCGGCGCGATTATTCTTGCGCACATCTTCCGGCTCATCGAGCGGGTGCATGACCTCGCCGCGGCCGAAGATAGAGCCCCACACCCAAGTACCGATTATCACAAGGGCGATTAGGACTACGAGGAGCATAATCCAAGACAACATGGTTTAAATCTTACCTTTCAGCGGTGGTCGTTGAGCAACGGGAGCAATGACTCCGGCGCGGGCGAGCAGCGTGCGGGCAACCACCTCGGCCATCGGCGCGAGCTCGTGCAGCGGCCGATTGCGATGCACCCGCGTTCCCAAGTCCACCTGCGCCACTGTGCCTTGCTTGCCGACGTCCACCAATAGCCCCGCTTCTACCCCATAGCCCTCCACAAAGGGAAGTTCCAAGGCGGTGTCGCGGCGCAGGGCGTATTCGCCGCCGAGCGGCTGGTCGATATGGGCGAGCTCGGGAAAGAACTGCTTGATAAGCGGCTTGGCGGTTAGCTCGGTAACGCGGCCGCCGCCAGTGGGATGGCCATTGAGGCTGCGTTGGTAGCGGGCCTTCACCATGTCGACGCCGGGGTCCACAAAAGGCGCGGTCAAGGCAGCGACCATGCCCGGCGCGGCGGATTCGAGATCGGCATCGACGAAGACGACGATATCGCCTTTCGCCGCAGCAACTCCGCGCCAGAGGGATTCGCCCTTCCCGGGACGCGGTTCTTCTGCGAGGATATCGCGCCAGTTGCGTACATCAGCCCCAGCGGCTGCGGCGCGGGACGCGGTGGCATCGGTGGAATCGGCGTCGATCACCAGCACCTCCAAGGGGTCATCGGCGAGGCAGGCGCGCACGACGTCCGCTACGGTGTCCTCCTCGTCGAGTGCTGGGATGATGACAGAGACGTTCATGCTAGGCCCCGCGTGGTCGATAGCGGGGGCGCCTCGCCTTGGATGGCGGCGGTCATTCGGATGACGTCGGCGGTCTCGGCTACCTCGTGGACGCGGAAAGCGGCCACTCCGCGGGCGGCGGACCAGGCGGTGGCGGCTAGGGTGCCGGCCACGCGCTCTCCTACCCCGCGGTCTAGGGTCTCGCCCACAAAGTCCTTATTCGATAGCGCCATGAGCACCGGCCAACCGGTGGCCACGACCTCATCGATGCGCCGCAATAACTCGAGTCCGTGGAAGGTGTTTTTGCCAAAGTCGTGCGTGGGATCGATAAAGGTGAGCTCTTCCGGGCATCCGAGGGATGCGGCGCGCTCGGCCAGCTGGGTGGTTTCTGCGATGACATCGGCCACCACATCATCGAAATGCACGCGGTGCGGCCTAGTGCGCGGCGTAATGCCGCCGGTGTGCGAGCACACGTAGCCCACGCGGTGGTGGCCGGCGACCTCAATAAGCTCCGGATCCCAGCCGGCCCAGGTGTCATTGACCAGCCCGGCGCCGGCGGCAATGGCTGCCTCTGCCACTTCACTGCGCCAGGTATCGACGGAGATAAGCACATCAGGGTGGCGCTGATGGACCTTCTCGATGGTCGGCACCACGCGCTCGATCTCTTCCGCCGCGTCCACCGCCTTGCCGGGGCCGGCCTTCACGCCGCCGATATCGACGATGGAGGCACCTGCCTCGATCACCTCATCGCAGCGGCGCAGCGCCGGGTCGAGGTCAAAGGTAGCCCCCTTGTCATAGAAGGAATCCGGGGTGCGATTGACAATCGCCATCACGCGCGCGAGGCTCAACGCGGCTCCCTAATGCGCTTATCACTCATGACTTGGTGGCGCTGGATGATGTGGGATATGGCCTCATCGGGGTCGTCGGTAAGCAGGAAAAGCTCCCGGTCCTTGTCGTTGATATAGCCGCTGGCCGCGAGCGTGTTTTCCATCCATTCCAGCAGGCCGGACCAGTACTCGGTGCCCATGAGCACGATGGGGTAATTGGTCACCTTGCCGGTCTGGACCATACACATAACCTCGAAGAACTCATCCATCGTGCCCATGCCGCCCGGTAGACAGATGAAGGCCTGGGAGTACTTCAAGAACATGGTTTTGCGGGCAAAGAAGTAACGGAAATTTAGGCCCAGATCCACATACTCGTTAAGCCCCTGCTCGTGTGGGAGCTCGATGCCGAGGCCCACGGAGAGGCCGCCGGCTTCGTGCGCGCCGCGGTTAGCTGCTTCCATGATGCCGGGGCCGCCGCCGGTGATCACAGCATAGGAATGCTCAGCCAGCTTGCGGCCGACCTCGACGCCCAGCTGGTAACTCGCATCCTCCGGGGTGGTGCGTGCGGATCCAAAGATGGTAACGGCCTTCGGCAGCTTGGAAAGCGCATCGAAACCGGCGACGAACTCGCCTTGGATGCGCAGGACGCGCCATGGATCGGCATGCTGCCACTCATGATCCGCTCCGGATTCCAAGAGCCGCTGGTCAAAGGTGGAAGATTGCTCGCCTTCGGTGCGCAGCAGCATCGGGCCGCGCAGGGTGCGCATCTGCTCAGGGGTCATGGTCTATCCCTTCAGGTAGCTTAAGAGGGCGGTGGATACTTCGGTGATCTGGGCGGTAGGCACCTGCTCGTCCTTCTTATGCGCAAAGCCTGGGTCGCCGGCGCCAAAGTTCACGGCTGGGGTGCCCATCTCGGAGAAGCGGGCGACGTCGGTCCAGCCGTACTTGGCGCGGACGTTGCCCCCGACGGCGTCGATAAGCGCCTTGGCAGCTGGCTGGCCCAAACCAGGCTGGGCGGCGGGGGCGATGTCATCGATTTCGATGGTGACATCTTCTTCCTCGCCGATAATGGACTTCATGTACTCCAGCGCCTCGTCGCTCGTGCGGTCCGGAGCGAAGCGGAAATTCACAAACATCCACGCCTCATCCGGCAGCGTATTGGTGGCCACGCCCGATTCCAGGTGGACGATGTTGAGACCCTCGCGATAGGTGCAGCCATCGATAGTGACATCGCGGGACTCATAAGCGGCGATACGGGTCATAATGGGCGCAAGCTTGTGCGCAGCATTGGATCCGAGCCACGCGCGGGCCGAGTGCGCGCGGGTGCCGTGCGCGGTAACGCGCAGGCGGATGGAGCCTTGGCAGCCGGCCTCCACCATGGCGCCGGAGGGCTCGCCCAACAGCGCGAAGTCACCCTCGAGCCACTCTGGGTGCTCCTTTTGCAGGTGACCCAAGCCATTAAATTCAGTAGCCACCTCTTCACCCTCGTAGGCGATGACGGTCAGGTCATGCTTTAGCTCGTCCGACTCGTGCAGCTGCGCAAAAGCATTGAGGTAGACGGCCATACCGGACTTCATGTCTACGGTGCCGCAGCCCCACATAATCTCCACCCCGTCTTCAGAGGTTTCCATGTGATGCGGTACATTTTCTGCCAACGGAACGGTATCGATGTGGCCGGCGAGCACCACGCGGGAATCTAGCCCGCGGTTCGTGCGGGCGCACACGGTATTGCCGTAGCGGGCAACCTCGACGTCCAAACCGCGCAGCGCCTCTTCGATGGCGTCTGCGATGGCCTCCTCATGGTGGGAGGGACTCGGAATATCCACGAGTGCTTTGGTTAGTTCGATGGGGTCTGCATAAAGATCTAAAGTCACAAAGCGCCATGCTAGCGCCCCGCGCAGCTCACCGCATTGTGTAAAGTTCACTTCACTGCAAATGATTCGTCCCCCGTAAGGTGATAACAATGGCCGAAGCCACACAATTGAAATCCCGTCATCTCACGATGATGGGCCTCGGCTCTGCCGTAGGCGCCGGTCTTTTCCTCGGCGTCGGCCTCGGCATCCAGATTTCCGGCACCTCCGTGCTCATCTCCTATGCCGTGGCCGGCGCGCTCATCGCACTGGTGATGTGGATGCTTGGTGAAATGGCCGCCGCCCGCCCCTCTTTGGGGTCATTTTCCACCTACGCCGGCCAGGCCTACGGCCACTGGGCGCGCTTTACCATGGGGTGGATCTACTGGTTCATGCTGATCATGGTCATGGGCGCCGAAATCACGGGCGCGGCCGCCATCATCTCCAGCTGGTTCGATATTGCCCCGTGGATTCCGGCGCTTCTCGCCGTGGCGTTCTTCGCGGTAGTCAACTTCGCGGCCGTGGGTGGATTTGGTGAGTTCGAGTTCTGGTTCGCCATTATCAAGGTCGGCGTTATTGTCGCCTTCCTCGTCATCGGCGTGCTTATGGCCCTTGGCATCCTGCCGGGCATGGATCTTTCCTTGGCCGGCACCAATTTCACCGATAACTTCTTGCCTAATGGCATGCCGGGCTTCGCCGCCGGATTGCTGGCCGTTGCCTTTGCCTTTGGCGGCATCGAGCTGGTCACCATCGCGGCAGCCGAATCCGAGGACCCAGCGCATAACGTGGCCACCGCGGTGCGCGCCATCATCGTGCGCATCTTGATCTTCTACATCGGCTCCATCGTGGTGATCACCATGGCGCTGCCGTTTAGCTCCATCCAGGACGCCGATGTCGCGGCCGATTCCCCCTTCACCCTAGTGCTCGCGGCCGCCAAGATTCCTTTTGCGGCCGGTTTCATGGAGGCCATTATCGCCCTAGCGCTGCTGTCTGCCTTCAACGCGCAGATTTACGCTACCTCCCGCTTGGTCTTTGATATGGCCAAGGACCACTGCGCCCCGGGATTCTTCCTCAAGCAAAACCGCGCGGGCTCCCCCATCAACGCGGTCATTTTGTCCATGGTCTTCGCCTTCGCTTCGGTAGGCCTGCAGTTCTGGAACCCTCCGGGGCTTCTAGCGTTCCTTTTCAACGCTGTCGGCGGCTGCCTACTTGTCATCTGGTCCTTCATCGTGGCTTCCTTTATCAAGCTGCACCCCGTGCTGCGCGATAATGGCGAGCTGACTGAGATCCGCGTGCCCGGCTTCCCCTGGCTTCCGTGGGTTACGGCCGCGGCCTTGGCCGGGCTCACCCTGCTCATGCTCTTTGATCCGGCCGCGCGCAACCAGGTCATCTCGGTTCTCATCCTCGCCGCGGCGCTCGTCGTCTTGTCCTTTGTGCTTCCCACCGGCCAGCGCGCGGATGCGCAGAAGTAGTTGCTAAGCTAGCGGGCATGACTTCTGCATCCGCACGCGGCCTAGCAACCATTACCCATGACGGCACCGTCTTGGACGTATGGTTCCCGGCCGTTTATACCGATAAGACCGTAGAGACCACCGAGACCAAGCGCCTAGAGGAGATCCCTCAGCAGTTCTCCGCGCTGGCGGGCCCGGACGAGGAGCGCGGCGTGGCCCGCGTCGCCGTTGAGACCTCCATCAAGGATCTGGATGACGCCCCCGTCGATACCTACGATGCTTACCTGCGCCTGCACCTCCTGTCCCACCGCGCGGTCAAGCCGCACGGCCTGAATATGGATGGCATCTTCGGCCACCTCAATAACGTGGTCTGGACCAACTACGGCCCCTGTGCTGTATCCGATTTCCAGATGGTGCGCGGCCGCCTCGCCTCCCGCGGCCCAGTCGTTGTCTACTCCGTGGACAAGTTCCCTCGCATGGTGGACTACGTTGTGCCATCCGGCGTGCGCATCGGTGACGCGGACCGCGTGCGCCTGGGTGCCCACCTGGCTGAAGGCACCACCGTCATGCACGAAGGCTTTGTAAACTTTAACGCCGGCACCTTGGGCGCCTCCATGGTTGAAGGCCGCATCTCCGCGGGCGTCGTCGTGGGCGATGGCTCCGATATCGGTGGCGGCGCGTCCATCATGGGCACCCTGTCCGGCGGCGGCAAGGAAGTCATTTCCATTGGCGAGCGCTGCCTCCTTGGTGCCAACTCCGGCATCGGCATTTCGCTTGGCGACGACGCCGTGGTCGAGGCCGGCCTCTACGTCACCGCCGGCACCAAGGTGGCCGTCTTTGGCAAGGTTGCGGAAGCACTGGGCGTCGACAATGGCGAGAACGTCAAGGGTTCCCAGCTCTCCGGCGCCTCCGGCATGCTGCTCCGCCGCAACTCCATCTCTGGTGCCGTGGAAGCCGTGGAGTGGAAGTCCGAGGCCGTGGCGCTCAACGACGAGCTGCACAAGAATTAACACCCCCGATTCCTATAGCCCAATCGGGCAAAATAGGATGGAGGGGTGACTGATAACTCCTCCACCCTCGGTTCTGGCCTGAAAGTCCGCCACCTGACGATGATGGGGCTAGGCTCCACCATCGGTGCCGGACTTTTCTTGGGCACCGGCGTCGGCATTTCCGCCGCCGGCCCCGCCGTGCTCCTCGCCTACGTCATCGCCGGCTTTCTTGCCATTTTGGTGATGCAGATGCTGGGCGAGATGGGCACCGTTATCCCCGCCTCCGGCTCCTTTTCCGAATACGCCGAACACGGCATCGGCCGCTGGGCGGGCTTTACCCAGGGCTGGATTTATTGGCTGGCCACCGTCGCCGTCCTGGGCGCCGAAATCACCGGCGCGGCCGGCTTCATTGGCTCTTGGTTCAACGTCTCGCCGTGGATCCCCGCCGCTATCTGCGTGGTCCTCTTCGGAATCATCAATCTGCTGCGCGTGCGCAGCTTCGGCGAATTCGAGTACTGGTTCGCGCTCATCAAGGTAGTCGTCATCGTAGCCTTCCTCATCATCGGCGCGCTGCTCATCCTTGGCCTCCTGCCCGGCCATTCTTTTATCGGAACCTCCGTCTTCCTTGAGGACGGCTTCATGCCCAATGGCCTCGGCGGCGTCGCGGCTGGCCTGCTCGCAGTAGCCTTCGCCTTCGGCGGCATCGAGGTGGTCGCCATCGCCTCCGCCGAATCCGAGGACCCAGAGAAGTCCCTGGTCAACGCCGTGCGCTCCACCATCTTGCGCATCTCCGTTTTCTACCTAGGCTCTGTCCTGGTCATCACGTTCCTCTTGCCCTATTCCATCCTGGGAGACGCCTCCACGGCCGCAGAATCGCCCTTCACCATGGTTCTCGAACGCGCCGGCATCCCGGGTGCGGCCGGCATTATGGAGATCGTCATCGTCCTCGCTCTACTCTCCGCTTTCAACTCCCAGATCTACGCCTCCTCCCGCATGATGCATTCCCTCGCTTCCCGCGGCGAGGCCCCGCGCATCTTCACCTCCACCAATAAGGACGGCGTTCCCACCACCGCCATCGGCCTGTCCGTCCTCCTCTCGGCCGTCATGGTCGTGCTCAACTACGCCGATACAGGCTGGCTTCTTACCTTCATGCTTAACGCCGCCGGCGCCTCCCTGCTCATCGTCTGGGTCTTCATCGCCGTCAGCCAGCTGCGCCTGCGCCGCCAACTCGAGGCCCTCCACCCGCTGCCCATCCGCATGTGGGCCTTCCCCTACCTCACCTGGTTTGCCCTCGCCCTCTTTGCGGCCATCGCGGTGCTCATGCTTACCGACGCCACCGCCCGCATCCAACTCCTCTCCGCCGCCGCCATGTTCGCGGTACTCGCCTTCGCCGGCGTCATCAATTCCAAGGTTCGCGGCATCGACCCCACCTCGACGCTGCCCCTCACCTAGCCCCGCGCCTCCTCCTCGCCCCTACTCACCCTGCTCCCCTGCCCTTCGCACTCACGGGGGAGGTCGATGGGGCGTCGGAAAGCACTGCTCGTGAGCGCAAAGGGAAGTTATCCACAGCAACGCCTTTCGCGCTCCCGAAAACTGTGCCCTAGACCCGAGTTATCCACAGGTTGCTGTAGCATGCGTGGCCACATCGTCTAGAGACCGTCTACTTTAACCGCCATGGGGGAATGGACTACCGCGGAACTTCGCGGGCGGGGTTTGAGCAAGAATGCGATTCGTCACAAGGTGCGCGAGGGGAAGCTCTTTCGCGTGCATCGGGGGATATATACCGATAAATGGACGCCACTCGCGGTGGCACGGGCTCTCGCGCATGGACTCAGCCGCATCCATTTCACGGGAAAGACGGCGCAGGAGATTTACCTTGGCCGCCAGCTGACGTTTCCGCTGGAAGCGGAGGGACCACGTACCTTGAAGGGCAAGAACTTCCATGTTTCGCACTCGCGTCTCCGGGCTACGTGCAAGATAAACGGCCTACCGGTGGTGCAACCGTTGTGGGCCGCGCGCAAGATTTCGCGTGCGTGCAGGCCCCTGTTGGAAGAACACTACAGGGGAAAGCACGGCCCCGGCCGCTTAGAAAGAGACCGTCGACGCATGCGGCGCGTCCCGAAGCCTCTGAAAAACACGATTCGACGTGCCGCGATCGGCGCAGATAGCCCACCGGAGCGCACGCTGAGTCGGCAGCTCCGAGCAGAAGGAATCTACCCTGAGCACAATGTTCTCATTGCGGGCTACCGCTTTGATCTAAGGATTGGAAAGCTCGTTGTAGAAGTCGACGGCTGGGAATACCACAAGCACAGCGTTACATTTCAAGCTGACCGTTCCAAACAGAACGCGGCCGTGGCCCACGGTTATACGGTCTTGCGTTTTACTGCCGATGACATCAACCACCACCTCAATCAAGCCATCCTGCTCATCAAAGCCACGCTTGACGTGGTAAAAGGCGGCAAGCCTAAGCTCCCGTCCTCGGCAACTCAGCCCTACTGGACATGGCACCGTTGCGTATAACCCTTGCCGACGTGACAATTATTCTTTACACTAGGACATGCAAGCATGACATACAGTAAAGGAGACCAGATGGCCGAGCACCCCAACATGGTCCGCAAATGGCGCCGCTGGCTCGAACTTTCGCAAGCCGAGCTCGCCGAAAAAGCCGGCGTCTCCCGCCAGACCATCGCCAATATCGAGCGCGGCAACTATTCACCTTCCGTCCACCTCGCGCTGGATATTTGCCACGAACTTGGAAAAACCGTCGAAGAAATCTTTGGAGCTGAACAACATGATTAACGCCATTGCCAACTACTCCCTCAATGAAATCGAGCGCACGACTCGCGATGAATTCGAACGCGATACTTGCCTCAAAGCCTGCGCAATCGGCATGACTCCGATCCCATTCCTCGAGCTCATCGTCGCTGCAATCCTTGCTTGGGTCCTCCCCGGCCAAATGAGCATGCTGTGCTTCCTTGCGCTCGCGCCATCTATCATCGGCAATTCCATCGGCACGGCTTGGATGCGCAAGCGCGTCGCTACCCCGCTGGTGAGCCGCAACTGGACGGCTATCGCCGTCTACCTCATCCCACTCATCGCCATGTTCGCTGGCATTGCGTATAACGCCTACGCGCCTGCCGACGGCCACAACCCCGTCGCTTACCTCATCGGCACCGCCGTCGGTGCCATCACCGTACTCATCCTCACCCCATTCATTCGTCGCCGCCAGCACCGCCGCGACCAGGCCCGCCTCGATGCCGAGCTGGAGGACTAAGCACCTCCCAGCTCCCCTCACCCACCCTTCGCGCTCACCGTGGAGGGCGGGTCCTCTCGTTTTCACCCCCGCCGTGAGCGCGACGGTAAGTTCTTTCCCCTTCGCGCTCACCGGCAGCCGCAGCTACCAGCTTCGAAGACATCCCCGTGACCGCTAAGGACACTTTGCTTGCCGACGCCCCCTTGCCGCTCACCGAGAGCAAGAAAAAGCCCCACCGCCGAGCGCTGGTGCGCGCGAAGGGCGATGGGGTGGGGCGAGCCTTGACAAAGGGGCCAGGCTAGGCGGGCTCAGTCTCCTCGACAACCTGCGGCGTCTTCGGCTTCGAACGGAACGTCCACAGCTTATTCAAAATGAAATTGATCGGCATTGCAACAATGATGGAAATGGCCGATGCCCAGTACACCTTTGTACGCAGACCGGTTGAATTATCCAGAATGTCTGAAGGCAAATGCAGCGGCGAAGTCGGGTTCATTAACAATGTCGCCACGACTTGGCTTACGAGGAAAGCTCCAATACCAGCGAGCAGGAATGGGAAGAATCCACGCAGCCAGGACACTTTCGTGACTGAGCGGAAGGTCCACATTCGGTTGAGTTGGTAGTTCCAAGTGTTCGCGACCAAGAAGGCAATAGTCAGGAACACGTGATACCAGCGGATATGAAAAACGGAACCAAAGAGGTTGATAAATGGATCGTCCGCATCAATGCCGCCAGACCACCAAGTAATCTTTCTGCACAAGTAAACTACGAAAAGATTGACAACGGTACCGGAACCGCCGACGATGCCGAATTTGAGAAACTGCCCAAAATTGGACACAAAGCGCGCGACGCTGAGGTCTGCCATGGGCCGCCTTTCTAGCCAGTGAATCAATAACTACTCGATTGTAGTTCTTAAGCCCTGCGAACTGAAAAATTGACGCTCGGAATGTGATAGAGGATCTATAAAAGTTATAGCCTCGTGAAGGAGCGCGAGCGGAGTGCGGAAGTCATAGAGGTCAAGCTCACGCGGGGTGGGATAGGTATCGTCGCCGAGCAGCGGGTGGCCGAGGTGATTGAGTAGCACCCGCAGCTGGTGGGTATGACCGGTGCGCGGCCACAAGGTCACCTCACGGCCGGCAGCGCGCACGTACGTGGAGGTGAGCGCACCATTGGAAGCTACGAGCACCTGGCGCGCCCCGCGGGGCTTGTGCATGCGCAGGGCGATTTCTCGGTCCATAACAAGCGGTTGCTTGACGACGCCCCGATATCTCTTCACCGCACTCCCCTCCAAAAAGATGCGCTGGTAAGCGGCGCGGGTATCGGGATTGCGGGAGCAAATGACAAGCCCGGCGGTCAAGCGGTCTAGGCGGTGCAAGGGCACGATATCGTCTTCACCGAAGTCCACGCGCAGGCGGGTTTGCAGGGTTTCGCGCTGGAGGCGACCGTTGGTGGTCGTGGGCAGGAAGTGTGGCTTATCGGCCACGATGAGGTCGCGGTCGGCGTGGACCACGGAGTAGTCGAAAGGAATCGGGCGCTCCGGCGGCACCGTGGGGTGGTACCACGCCGGCACGGGACGCGGAAGCGCGGCACCAGCCGGCAACACGGTGTCAGCCGGAAAGGGAGAATCGCCGGCGCGGGCGGCGAAGTACTCCCCTTCCTCGGGCACATATCCGCGCAGGACCGTTTTGCGCGGGGAGATACCCGCGCGGGCGGGTGGTCTGCCGGAATCAGGCACCGGCGAGGCGCTCAACAGCGGCATCGATGCGTTCATCGGTACCGTTGAGGCCGATGCGCACGTGCTTCTCACCGGCCGGGCCATAAAAATCACCGGGAGCGGCGAGGATGCCGCGCTCGGCTAGCCAGTCGATGGTGTCACGGCAGTTCTCGCCTCGGGTAGCCCAAAGGTACATGCCGGCATCGGAGTGGTCGATGGTAAAGCCGGCGTCGACAAGCGCGTGCATAAGCACCGCGCGCCGAGAGGCGTAGCGGTTGCGCTGAAGGGCCTCGGTGTCGTCGTCGTTAAGAGCAGCGACCATGGCGGCTTGAACCGGGCCAGGAACGATGAGTCCGGCGTGCTTGCGCAGCTGAAGCAGTTCGGCGATGAGGTCATTATCGCCCGCGAAGAAGCCGGCGCGGTAAGAGGCCATATTCGCAGTCTTGGACAGCGAATGCATAGCGATCAGGCCGGTGTTATCGCCATCGGTCACGCGCGGATCGAGGATGGAGACCGGCGGGTTATCGTCGTTCCACCCCAAGCTCATATAGCACTCATCGGAGGCGATAATGGCGCCGGTCTCGCGCGCCCACGCCACGATGCGGCGCAGCTCCTCCACGCCGAGCACGCGGCCGGTGGGATTGGACGGCGAGTTCAAAAAGACCAGGGAAGCATCCTGGAAATCAGAATCCGCGCGCAGCGGCTTGGCGCCGGCGAGCAGGGCCCCAACCTCGTAGGTGGGATAGGCCACCGACGGGAAGGCGACGGTCTCGCCGCGCATGCCCAAAAGCGTAGGCAGCCAGGCGATGGCCTCCTTGGTGCCGACCACCGGCAATACGAGGTCAACCTGCATGTTATAGCGGCGCGTTAGCGCGGCGGCGATGGCCTCGCGCAGCTCCGGGGTGCCGGCTGTCTGCGGGTAGCCAGGGTTCTGCGCGGCTGCGGTCAACGCGAGCTGCACGCCTGGGGATACAGGGTCAACGGGGTTGCCCACCGAGAGGTCAACGATTCCACCCGGGTGGGCCTGGGCCTTCTTCTTGGCGCCAGCCAGTGAATCCCAGGGGAAGTCTGGAAGCGTCTTTCCTAGCGGTGTGCGTGCCATGTCTTACTCCTGATTCTGTGGCGGAAGCGCGGCAATCATCGGGACGTCAAAGTCCTGTGGGCCGAGGGCCGCCGCGCCGCCTGGGGAACCCAGGTCATCGAAGAATGCCGCGTTGGCGTCGTTGTAGTCCAGCCACTCATCGGGAACATCGTCCTCGTAGAAGATGGCCTCAACCGGGCATGCGGGCTCGCAGGCGCCGCAGTCCACGCACTCATCTGGGTGGATGTAGAGCATGCGCTTGCCCTCGTAGATGCAGTCAACAGGGCATTCCTCAACGCAGCCGCGGTCCATTACGTCAACGCAAGGCTGTGCGATCGTATAAGTCATGGAGATTCCTTGAAGCTTCCTGATTTCTCGGATTTGGGATGTTTAACAGTATGTCACTTCTGCTTGAAAAATGGCCAAACGCCGCCGCCTATCCCCGCCAAAAGCAGGAGCAGGCTGAGAATATTATTGGCCAAGAGCATGTCTCCGGTCATCGGCACCATCAGCAGGAAGGCGAAAAAGCCCAAGCTCCATACGATAAGCGGGATGGCGCCGACCACCGGCGCGGGGCTCCACAGGCGAGCAGTGCGGGTGAGCACAGAATTAAACCACCACGCAAGCAGGATAGTGATGGGAAAAGCCACGCTCGCGCCATTGGATAGCGGAATGCGCGCGGTGAGGTAGATGACCTCGAGGAAGACCGACAGCAGCGCGCCGATGGCCAGCCACACCAGTCCGGTTACCTGCTCGCCGCGGCTAAAATCCGTGCGCATTACAGTCCACCGAGCAGGTCATCGGCGGGCTCACCCTGGCCCAGCTGGAAGTACTCGGCGCGCAATAGCGGCATGACCAGCAGGTTAGACAGCCCATAGGCGCCCGGCACCCGTTCCGGTTCGTGCAGGGCGGCCACGGCGGCCGTGGGGTTTGTGCGGGTGGTGGAGCCATCGGCCAACCAGATTTGGGAAGCGTGGGCGCTCATGGCGGCTCGCTTGGCGTCCAAGGCGGCGCCGGAAAGAGCGACGGTGACGTCCGCGCCTTCGTTGGTGAAATTGTCCAAGTACGCCTGGCCGGGCTTGCTCCACCCCGCTGGGGCATCGAGGGTGTCCAGGCCGGCGTAGTTGGCAGCGCGCTCAAAAATGCCGTACCAGATGCGCATGCTTGCCGACGCCGCCTTTCTCACCGCCTTGTGCACCGCCACATGGTCCGGGTGGCCGTAACCGCCATCGGGCCCATAGGTGAGGATGGCGTGGGGTTGGATGGCTTCGAGCTCGTCGCTGAGAAATTCAGCGGCCTCATCGATGCGGTTGACCAACGCACGGGGGTTATCGTGCGAGGGAGAACCCGCCATGCCGGAATCGCGGAAATGCCCGAATCCGCCCAATTGAACTCCCTTGACGCCCAGCGCATCGAGGGCATTGGCCAATTCGCGGGCGCGGAAGCCTCCCAATTGATCATGATCAGCTAGGCCTTGGTAAGGCTCACCAATGACCTCGCCGTCCTCACCCAAGGTGAGCGTAATGACGGTAACCTCGGCGCCGAGAGCGGCCAAAGTCGCCAGCGTGCCACCCATGAACAGCGTTTCATCATCCGGGTGGGCATGCACCGCCACGACGCGGTAACCGGTTAAGTCTTTAGTCTTCATCTATCCTCCAGCGGGGCGCGGTGAAAAGACCATCGTCCCAATCATCGATGCTTTGGCCGGGGCCTACAATACCCTGTCCGAGCGCGTGGACTCGCGTCTCATCTACCAACGGCACATAAAGCACTTCCTTGGAATTGACGTCACGAATGCGACCGAGCGCTTCTTTAGGGCTCATGGTGCCGGATAGAATTTCCGCGCGTATTTCATCTGCATTGTCTGGGCAGATGCCGGAAAGATCCCCGGCCAACGGTTGCATATCATCACAGCTGAAAATATTCGCCGCGGCCATCGAATTTAAAGAAATATCCTCCCAGGTCACTACCGCATCCACGTCGCCTTCTGGCAGGAGCTTGGAGGTAATCGTGGTCAGGCGCTCGGAGACTACCTCGGCATCAATCCCATGGGCCTCGAGGACGTCGTAGAGAGTATTAGCGGCCGCCAACGCCGTGGGGCTGGTGGGATCCACCGCAAAGCGAATGGGTTTCTTGCTAGCGCGGGTGCGCAACGCGGTGAGATCGGCATTCTTGCCCACTGGGTTGTTTCCGGGCTTCAGATTGGAGGCCCGGCCGGTGGCTAGGCGAGTTACCTGGTCTGTATCAATCAGCGACGCCAATCCGCGGCGCTCCGCTCTTTCTTCCAATGCGCCTTCAGCGGTGGACATGTGCAGCCGCAACTGGCGCGAGCGGGTAAGCGTCTTTTGGGAGACGTGTCCCAACAGTGCCAACGCTTCCTCCGAGGTCTGACCTGGGGTAAAGTCCGCGAAGCCGATCTGTCCGGAGCGCAGCATATTCAGCGCTTGGGTGCTATCGCGGACCTCCCGCAGCTGGATGACGTCCACTTGGGCTGGGTTTGCGCCCCAGAATCGGTCATTGCGATTCAGGGTAATGACTCCGCGGCCGCGGTCTACGCTATCGACGAGAAAGCGCCCGGCCGAGGCCGGGATTTTATCGGCCAAGGCGGAGCCGAAATTATCGTCTTGCAGCAGGTGCGAAGGCAGCAGATTATGGAAAAGCAGGTGCCAATCCTTGACTTTTTGGGAAAAGTCCACCGTGACCTCGCGACCGCCATCGGAGGTATTGACGGCCGAGATTGCGTGGTAGCCGGCGGGATCCCGCACGCCAGCGGTAGTGGTCATCTGCTTCCACAGGTAGCTAAAGTCCGCACCGGAAATAGGTGTGCCATCGGACCACTGCGCCGGCGAGGCGATAACGTAGCGCACCCGCTGCGCCACGCCCTTGGGTGCCTTTACCTCGGAGGCGGATTCGAGGATATCGGCATCCATACGTCCGTTGTGGAAGGCAGAGGGCAAAACCAGCTCGGCTATTTGGTCCACCAGCTCGGAATTATTTGCCACTAGGTGCGGGTTGAGGCCCGCGCGCAGGGGATCCACACCGACTGAGATGGTGGGGCGCTGCGCGGAATCGGAGTCTTGAGGTGCCTCTTCTTCCGGGGTTGCGGTAGTGGTGGATTGGTCTTCCTGCAGCGCGGAGTCATTGTCCTCCACCACTGGAGGTGGGCCGGGGTTGGCCGCGCAGGCGCTTAAAAACGCGATGCTCACTGCACTGAGCACCGCCGCCATTGCCGACGCCGCGCGCCATGGTTTAGCCGGTTTCTTTTTCATCGCGCACTACTTTAGTCCTTCTACCCCGCCGGAACGAGGATTTTTGGCGCTAAACTCGTACGCACACTACATCTTATAGGGAGACCCCAATGCTTATTTGCCAAGAAATGTTCCTGCTACTGACCAAAGACAATGGCAAGAAGGAAGATTGGGTAGCCAATAATGAAGCTGCTCTGCGAGCCACCGTGCTCGCTGACCTGTTATTGGGTGAGCACATCGAGCTTTCCGGGAAGAAGAAGGTGGAAACCACCGCACAGCGCCCCGGACACCCCGTCTTGGCATGGGCTTGGGAGGAGCTGCAGCAACACAAGGTCACCAGCATGAAGAACCTATTGGAAGCCTCATGGTTTACCCCAAGGGAGATAATCGCTTTGGACTTCCATGCGAATGGTCAGCTGGATGTGGAAAAGGCCAAGTGGTGGCAGTTGAGCGGCGACCGCTACATCATGACGGACCTGGAGCTGGAAAAGGAACTGCGCGAACGGTTGGTTGCAGTCCTAGAGGCGCAGCGGCCAGCCGAGGTCAATGACGTCATTATCCTCGATATCCTCCGCGAGGTCAGCGGTGCCTATACCCTACTCAAAAATGACGCGGACGGGATGAAGCGCCGCGAGATGCGGGCGCGCATCCAGGAGATCAAGAAAGAGGTGGAATATGACAATGCCGCCTCCTCTGCGGTCAAGGCCGTAGTTGAGGAGGCGGCAGCGCTAGCGGCAGTGGTTGCCACATCGGCGGCAATCACCACTACCTAGGGGGCTAGCTACTTATTCATCTGCTTAGCGCGGGCGGCGGCACGCTTGCGGTCGGTAGCGGAAAGCTCAACCTTGCGCACGCGCAATACGTCTGGGGCGACCTCAACGCACTCGTCGTTGCCACAGAATTCCAGTGCTTCTTCCAAGGAGAGGGTATGCGCCTTGGCCAGGGTGACCGTGGCATCCGCGGTAGCTGAGCGCATATTGGTCAGTTTCTTTTCCTTGGTGATGTTGATGTCAATATCCTCGTCGCGGTTATTGGCACCAACGACCATGCCCTCATAAGCCTCGGCACCCGGCTCGACGAAGAAGTTGCCTCGGTCCGCCAGCTGCATCAGCGCATACTGAGTGATCTGACCGGAACGGTCAGCCACGAGAGAGCCGGTCGGGCGCGACTTGATCTCGCCGGCCCATACATCCAGGCCGTCGGAAATGGAGTTGGCAATGCCGGCACCACGGGTTTCGGTCATGAACTGGGTGCGGAAGCCAATGAGACCGCGAGCAGGAACGCGGAAGACCATGCGCACCCAGTCGCCCTCGCGAACGTCCATGGCCTGCATCTGCCCCTTGCGGCCAGCCAGCAGCTGGGTGATAGCGCCCTGGTGCTCGGACGGGGAGTCAATGGTAAGGATCTCGTATGGCTCGTAGGTCTTGCCGTCGATTTCCTTGGTCACAACCTGCGGCTTGCCGATGGTCAGCTCGAAGCCCTCGCGGCGCATGGAC
Organism: Corynebacterium curieae; assembly: GCF_027570035.1. Classification (GTDB taxonomy): domain Bacteria; phylum Actinomycetota; class Actinomycetes; order Mycobacteriales; family Mycobacteriaceae; genus Corynebacterium; species Corynebacterium curieae. Next base: position 168,976 of record NZ_JAKMUU010000002.1, read on the forward strand.
TCGATGAGCACGGATAGCGCCATCTCGCCGCGGCCCTGGACCTCCCAAGCATCGGGACGCTCGGTAGGCAGCACGCGCAGGGATACGTTACCGATAAGCTCCTGCTCCAAGCGGGCCTTGACCATGCGCGCGGTAAGCTTATCGCCACCGCCCTGGCCTGCCATCGGGGAGGTATTGACGCCGATGGTCATGGAGATGGCCGGCTCGTCCACGGTGATGCGCGGCAGGGCCTCAGGGTTTTCCGGATCGGCGATGGTGTCACCAATCATGACATCGGAGATACCGGAAATGGCCACGATATCGCCGGCGATGGCCTCCTCCGCGGGCTGGCGCTCGAAGCCCACGGTGCGCAGCAGTTCGGCCACCTTAACGGTCTTGGTGTGCTGGTTTCCTTCTTCGTCGTAGTGAATCCACGCAACCTGCTGGCCCTTCTTAATGCGGCCGGCGTAGATGCGCAGCAGTGCAATACGGCCCAGGAAGTCGGAAGCGTCCAAGTTGGTGACGTGGGCCTGCAGCGGGGCGTCAACGGTCGCGGAAGGCTCAGGAAGGACGTTATAGATGACGTCGAAAAGCGGCTGCAGGTCCTCGCCCTCTGGGACATTGCCATCGCCAGGGTTTTCAGTGGAAGCAATGCCTGCGCGGCCGGAGGCATAAAGTACCGGCAGATCCAGCAGCTCCTCGGCGGCGGCTGCGGCTTCCTCATCCTCCAGGCCAGCGGCGATTTCCAGCAGCAGGTCCTGGGACTCGGAGACGACCTCGTCGATGCGGGCATCTGGGCGGTCGGTCTTGTTCACGCAGATGATAACCGGCAGCTTGGCCTCTAGTGCCTTGGTAAGAACGAAGCGCGTCTGCGGCAGCGGACCCTCGGAGGCATCCACGAGCAGAACCACGCCATCCACCATGGAAATGCCGCGCTCGACCTCGCCGCCGAAGTCGGCGTGGCCTGGGGTGTCAATGACGTTAATGATGAGGTCCTGGCCGTCTTTGCCAAGGCCTTTGCGGTGGATGGCCGTATTCTTGGCCAGAATGGTAATGCCGCGCTCGCGCTCCTGGTCATTGGAGTCCATGACGCGGTCCGTGTGTTCACCGTGTTCACCAAAGGCGCCGGACTGCTCCAGCATGCCGTTGACCAAGGTGGTCTTGCCATGGTCAACGTGCGCGACAATGGCAACATTACGGAACTCGGTATTACTCACTAGTGGGGTTCTCCTTCGGAGGATCTACAGCGCTTGCGCGCGCGGAATTGATCTTGAACGAGCTCCCACGATACCCCCTTAAAGGGCCAAGTGCAGCATTGGGGATGACTTTACCCCGTAACGCGTCCTATAGGGCGAGCGAAGAAACTTATAGATTGCGAAAGCACTTGACACTCCCGTAACCATCACTATCGTTACTGTAGGTAGTATTGTTACAAATGTGACTAATGGGGTTTGACCGCCCTTCCCGAGACCGCACCCAAGGAATTGATATCGTGAGCAACGCCCGAACCACCTGGCGCCTGTCCGGCCGCACCGGTTATATCGCCGCCGCAACGGCCGCGCTCATCGGACTCGCGTCCCCTCTCGTCGCCCCGGCTCAAGCCTCCGCCCCGGATCTTTCTTCCTTGGTGCAGCAGGCGTCTTCCCATAGCCCACTAGACGAGTTGGGCCGCCCGAACCAAGAAACCCAGGACCGCATCCGCGCTTTCGCGGCCCAACCTTGGATCCCGGAGGACGCCCGCAACGCCATCCTGTCCGGCCTCGCCTTCTTCGTCGGCGGCGGTGATAGCAAGGGCGGCGTGGCCATACCGGAGGGCAATAACCCGAACTTCCGCCAGTTCTACTGGCCCACCGTCTCCGCCCACTGCATCGGCGGCACCAGCGACGCCATGGGCTCCGCTATCGCTGTCCCCGGCCCCACCGAAATGCCGGCACCGGGCGCAAAGCCTGGCGAAACCGTTTTCCTCTTCACCGCTCTCGGTACCCCACCGGCCGCGCGCGAACAGGGCGGAATGAATGTCCAGTGGTTCAACCTCGATACCCTGCGCAGCGGTGTTACCCCACTCAATAACAACGGCATCAACAATGATGGCCCTACCACCTTGTCCGGCACCGCACAGACCGGCAAGGGCACGGTTGTGGCACTGCTTAGTGGGTCTGTTAATACCGCAGAGTCGCGCTGCAATTTCGCGCCCACCGCCGCCTTCCTTGAGGTGAAGTAGATGGCGGTAGATCTCCATCCGGTCAAGCGCGAGACCTTTAATACCGCGAATTATACGAATACCGACCCCAAGGGGTACCTGCGGGAAGTCGATACCTACACCGAAACCGACTTTGGCCTCTACATGGCCCGGGGCGCCGATCACCCGCGCTTTGGCTACTTAGAATCGTGGCTGCTGCCGGATCTCAACCTGCGCGCTAATATCTTCCACTTCCGCCCTGGCATCGACGTCCAGCAGGATTTTTATATCGACGTTGCCGAAATCCAGCGCGATGGTGCAGTGTGGACCACCCGCGATCTTTACGTAGACCTCGTAGCCACGCACGGAGACCCCATCTGCGTGCTCGACATCGATGAGCTATCGGCCGCAACTTCCGCAGGTTTAATTACCGCCGAAGATGCGGAGAAAGCGATCGACACCACACTTGCCGCAGTAGAAGGCATTACTCGCAGCGGCGATGATGCGATGGCTTGGTTGGCACACCAAGGGATAAACTTGTCGTGGTCCGATAACATCACCCTAACCCCAGAAGGATAATTTATGGCCGGCGGCCTATTTGCCCTGCTTGACGACGTCGCCCTGATCGCCCGCTCCGCCGCTTCCAGCGTTGACGACGTGGCCGCGCTCGCGGGCAAAACCTCTGTGAAGGCCGCAGGCGTGGTGGTCGATGATGCCGCGGTAACCCCGCAATACGTCGAGGGCATTAAGCCGCAGCGTGAGCTGCCGATGATCTGGCGCATCACCAAGGGCTCGCTCGTCAATAAGCTGGTCATAATCTTACCCATCGCCATGATCCTCTCGTGGATCGCGCCGTGGGCACTTACGCCCATCTTGATGTGCGGCGGCACCTATTTGTGTTTCGAGGGCGCGGAAAAGATCCTGCACCACGTACTTCCCCACCGGGAAAAAGAAACCGAGCCGGTTCAGGAAAAGGGCGCTGACGCCGAGGATAGCTTGGTCAGATCCGCTATCACCACTGACCTCATCTTATCCTCGGAGATCATGATCATCTCCTTGAACGAAGTCATCAATGAGCCGTTCTGGATGCGACTCGGGGCCCTCATTTTGGTCGGCATCCTCTTGACTTTGGGTGTCTACGGCGCGGTAGGCCTGCTGGTCAAGATGGATGATATCGGCATGGCACTTATTAAGCGCCACGATGGCAACTCCACCATCGGCACCGCTCTGGTCAAGGGCATGCCTATCGTACTCGATATCATCGGCGTCATCGGCACCGCCGCCATGCTGTGGGTAGGCGGCCATATCGTGATCAAGGGCGTGCACGAATTCGGCATGGATCAGCCACGCGAGTTTATAGCATCTGTGACCGAAAAGATTTCCAATGGCGCTTTGGCCTGGCTGGCAGAAACCGGCATGTCCATGGTCTGCGGCTTGGTGCTTGGCGCAGTCATCGCCTCGATCGTCATGGCGGTCAAGGCCTCCTTTGGCAAGACCTCGGCCACCTCCGCCACGCCGGCCGAGGCTTAAGAGGACGGCGGTCCAGCTCTACATAAAGAGCATGAGCGAAACCGCCATCACGGCCATTCCGGCAATCAAGCCATATATGGCGTAGTGGTGCTCGCCCGTTTCCTCCGCGGTGGGCAAAAGCTCATCGAGGGAAATAAAGACCATAATGCCGGCGATGGCGGCAAAGCTAATGCCCATGGTTGCCGGCCCAATAACCGGCATGAGAAGGCCGAAGCCAATGAGCGCGCCTACCGGCTCCGCTAGGCCAGATAAGGTGGCCCACCAAAAAGCCTTCTTGCGGGAGCCGGTGGCCTCCCGCAGCGGTACGGCTACCGCGATGCCTTCTGGGATATTATGAATGGCAATCGCCACCGCCACCGGCACCGCAATTTCCTTGGATTCCAAGCCGGATAGAAAGGTGGCAAATCCCTCTGGGAAGTTGTGCAGCCCTAGCGCACAGGCGGTAAAGACGCCAGTTTTCATCAGCTTTTTGCGTCGGGCTTCCTCGGCGGTGGTTGCTGGTTCATGCGGATTAATTTCCTCCGGCACGAGCCGGTCAATAATGGCAATGACCGCGATGCCGGCAAAGAAGGCGCCGACGGCGGCCCAAGTGCCGGGGGTCTGGCCACCGAGGGCGTCGGCAAGCTGCGAAATGCCCTCCGGAAGAATCTCCATAAAGGAGACATAGAGCATCACCCCGGCCGAAAGCCCCAAGGCTGCGGCCATAAAAGCCGGCCCAGGCTGGCGCTTTCCCACCGCTAGGCCACCGCCTATCGAGGTCGACAGCCCTGACAGCAGCACCAAGGCGAAGGCAAAAGCGAAGGTACTAAAGGTCATATCTGGCACCCTACCTGACAATGATTATCAGGTATTAACCTTCGTTCTTTTCCTCTGTTACGGGCGAGATAAACTCACCATTTTCAATGGAAGGGTCATTGTCCACGTACTCGCCTGCTTCATAGTCATACCCCACAGCACGGCCCTCCTCGTCCGTGCGTGCGTACCAATCGGTCACCTCGGCTGCAGTGGAGTTAAAGTGCGCACCCGTAGCGTAGTCCCCCTCTGTCGGCTCGATGGACAGGGCAAAGTTATCTCCATAGTCGCGCACGCCGCGCACAATTGCGTTGGAGACTGCCTCATCCTCGTAGAAATGGCGGATGGAGGCGGGATCGTGGCGCAGCTCGCGCACCAGCGCAATACACATGAGAACAATGATGACGGCAAACGGTAGCGCCGTCACCGTAATAAGATTCTGCAGGCCCTGTAGGGCGTTGCGGCCGCCAGCGAGCAAGATGACTACGGCGATGCCAGCCATGCATACCACCCAAAAGACCGTAACCACAGGGTTCGGCTTGGGGTTTCCGCGCTGGGTGAGCTGGGAGTTCACAATCGAAGCGGAGTCTGCAGTCGTGATGAAGAAGACCACCAGCATGACGATGACGATAGGCGCCATCCATTCCGCTCCCGGGAAGTGGTCGAGCACCTTGAAGAAGATATCCTCGGCCGCCGGCATGGAATCGATGGTCCCGTCCGGCGCTATATCGCCATCACGGCGCTGCAACCAGATGGTGGTGCCACCCAAAATGGTAAAGGCGCCGACGATAATGGCAGAAGGGATCAACAGCACGCCGAGCACGAACTGACGAATGGTGCGGCCGCGCGAAATCTTGGCCACGAATACGCCGACGAACGGTGACCACGATACCCACCAGGCCCAGTAGAAGGTGGTCCAGGAGGACAAGAAGGCCACCATGTCCTCTCCTTCGCCCATATTGGCCGAGAGCATCTGCGGCATCTCGTCGAGGTACTCAATAACCACGGCCGGCAGCATATTGGCCAAAAAGGCAGTTGGCCCGACAACGAAGAAGAAAAGCGCCAAGGCCATGGCCAATACAAGGTTGATATTAGAAAGCCATCGAATGCCCTTGGCCACACCGGAGACAGCCGAGAAGATCGTGCCGATGGAAAGCACGACGATAATTACCAGCGCCGCCGCATTACCGGTAGTAGACCAGCCACTGACCAGCTCCACGCCGCGACCAATCTGTAGGGCACCAATACCCAAGGTGGCGGCGGTGCCAAAAAGAGTGGCAATAATGGCCAAACCATCAATGATTCGCGCGGGCAGGGAGTCGCTGGAACGGTTACCAAAAAGCGGCATCAAAATAGAGCTCATTAGCGGCACCCGGCCGCGACGGAAGGACACATAGGCCACACACAACCCCACGATGGCATAGATCGCCCAGGCATTAATGCCCCAGTGCATAGCGGCTTGGGCCATGGCCCCCAGTACAGCCTCATCGCTGGCCGCCTCATAGGAGCCCGGACGCGGGGAAAGGTAATAGCTCAGCGGCTCGAAAGGACCAAAGAAGATGATGCCGATGCCAATGCCAGCACCAAAAAGCATGGCCGCCCAGCTCAGCGTGGAAAATTCCGGCTTTTCTCCGTCTAAGCCCAGCGGAATCTTGCCGTATTTGGAAAAGGCCAGGATGATGAGCAAGAACATCAGGAAGGTCGCCAGGGCAGTAAAAATCCAGCCTAGGTTGCGCATTACCCAATCCAGCGCCGCCGAGGAGGAATTAAAGACCTGCTCAGGTGCAATAACGCCCCAAATGACGAAGGCAATGATTAATCCACCGACTACAAATAGAATCGGTTTGTCTACGCCATATTTCACCTTCTGATCCTCAATGGATACGCCTGGTACCAGCGCCGGGTGGATATTATGCGGGTACATAATGTCCTTCAAGATGCGCTTGGCGTTTCGAGTACGCTTTTTGCTTTCCTCCGAGTTATTGACCCCGCGTGCGGAGTGCGGTGAGGAAGACGATGAAGAAGAGATGGTTCTACTCCTATTCTGTTTTCCGGGCTAGCAACTTTTAGAGAGCTGTATAAACTCTAATAAAAACTCGCAGGATATAAAGCTGAGCCAGCTATTTACCCCATATGCGTAAGATGAAATACACACAAAATTGCCGGCATTAAACCTTGGGAGTGACTTTCTATGGCGCTATACCCGCTCGCTACTAGTTACTTCGGCGTGGAGCACGTGGCGGTGCTCGAGCACCCGGTAGTGGGCACTGCGTTGAGCATCCCCGGCGTTGCACAGCAGGCAGCGCTTGTCGACGTCTCCCTAGAACCCGATACCTACACCAACGGCTGGCGCATCCGCTCTGAATTTGGCTTCCTCGGCTTCCTAGATGAGGTAGAAGCTGCTGAGTATCCCGCTTTGGAGCGGCTGAAACTTTCTTCTGCCCAGCCGCAGACTATCGCCACCGTGGAAGTAGTAGATGGCGAGGTGGACGTTGCTGTATCGCTCGGCTTGTGGCCGTGGATGGTTCCGGTCAATGATCAGCCCCAGGGCACGGCTTTGTTGGCCGGCGGAAAGGGCATGCTGATCGATACCGCGGCCGGGGACCTTGCTGCCGCACAGCTCGATCGGATGGGTGCGCAGCAATTCTTCGTCACCGTTGACGTCCTAGACGATACTGCGGTGGCCACCTGCGGGGAGGTTGTACTTGGCCCCTGCGGCACTATCGCCGAGCTTCCCGGTCTGCGCGCCGCACTTGCTGCGGTTCGTGGCTCTGGTGCTGGAATCTCGGCCCGCGCATATTCCAGCCACGGAATGCTTGCCGTTGACTTTCCTGCTGATGCGGCCACCGCCGCCGAGGTGTTCTCCCCCGCTGTCCCACCATTGCGCGTTCCTGCTGACCACCCCGCAATCCCATCTGCCTCACCGACGGCCGCACCAGCCCAACCCGAGGCGTGGGAGCACACCCTTAACGCTGACTCTATTGTCACCGCGCTTCCCGCCGGTTCCCGTCGACCGGTTGGACCGCGCCGGGCCGAACCGCAGACTGAGGCTGCCGTTGAGGACGCACCGCCACAAGCCAGTGCAGAGCTTGCGAAACTAGTTTCATCCGTTCCCGGCGAGCAGAACTTCAGCTGGCGCGCGCTGCCGGTAGCCGATGAACCTGGCCGGTTTTCGTCCGAATCCGCCCGCGTGCGAGCCCGGCGCGTTGCCCGCGAGGCCTCCCACCACCGTGGGGGCAATCACCGCAAGTAGCCGGGATCGGCTATGAGCTACCGCAGGGTTCTTTGGCCTCCCTCGCCGCGGCGGGTAATCCGTTGGGAGTCGAGATATTCGAGCAACGGGATGGCCACCCGGCGCGTGGTCCCCAGCGCCTGGCGGGCAGCAGAAAGCGTAAAGGGCTGTTCTAGCTCGGCTAGGCGGCGGCGAGCCTCATCACGGGCCGAGGGCAAAAGAATGATGCCTTGTTTGAGTCGCAATAGGCGCCCAGCGCGTTCGGCGGCAGCGAGCTCCTTGGTACTAAGCCCCAGTTCCGCTAGTTCATCCGCCTCCGGTGCTGCAAAGGGGTCCGCTTTGAGTTTCGATTCAATGGCAGCAACCCCACGCTCGGCGGCGCCTAGGTCCACGCTCTGCCCAGGCAATCGCAACACTCCGTCGCTGCTTTCTGTCTTCGCCGCAGCGATGGCGAGGCTGAGTAAGCGTTCCTCTCGCAGGTCGAGGGCATCCATTGCTGCCTTACGCGGCATTCCTGGTGCCAGGGGATGTGCGGCGGCGTGGGAATGCAGGGCGTCGGTAAGCGCTTGCTTCCACCGCATTACCTGGCCAGCCGCAATCCACCAGTCGCGGAAGGAGATGATGCCTGCGGGTGGCGCGGCGGTATCGAAGCCATCGCGTACGAGTTCTTCCAAGCGGGCGTAGCCGACACGGCGCAAGTAGGTGGCTGGATCGCGGAATGATTCCTGAGCACCTAGCGCTTCGGCGCGGTGGCGTGCTGCCCCGCGCCGGTTAAGCTCGGGCGGGCGCAAATCTACTGTCTCCACCCCGGCAACGACGTGCCGACCGCCGGGGCTGCGAACGACGAAGCGATCTAGGAGCCGAAGGGGCAATGGATGAGCCAGGCTAAGGCGCGCGAAATCGGCCGAAAGGGGGCGCAGGTGGGCCTCTACCCCGGCGGTGCCGGTGTGGATTACGAGGTTATCCGGCAGCCCATCGAGCTCGGCGCCAAATGTGCGGCGGACATCGAAGGATTCCACCATGCGCCAGGCACCCGGGGTAAGTAGGGCATCGCCGCGGTGAATATCGGAGGCATCCACCCCTCGCAGGTTGACGGCCGCACGGGTTACCGGACCAAGGCTTTTATGCGCGGTATTCTCACTGTGCAGTCCCCGGATTTCTACTTCCTTTTCGCCATCTGCCGTGGCTGCCAGCAGACTATCGCCCACGCGCAGGCTGCCTGCAGCAAGCGTTCCGGTGACCACGGTGCCCGCACCCTTAACGCTAAAGGCGCGGTCCACCCACATCCGCACTGGCGCTTGTGCATCGGGGGCAGGCAGACCTGCCAGTAAGTCATCCAGTGCCTGGCGCAGCTGCTCAAGGCCGTCACCGGTAGGGGCGGCTACGGGGATAATGGGGGCGTCGGCAAGCGGGGTATCTGCCAGCTGCCCCCGGATCTCGGCGGTGCGATCCACGGTGGCGCGGTCACTGCGGGTAAGCGCAATAATGCCATGCTCCACGCCCAACGCGCGCAAGGCATCGCGGTGGTCGGTGGACTGGGCTTGCCACCCCTCGTCGGCCGCAACCACGAATAGCACCACTGGCGCTGGGCCCACGCCGGCAAGCATATTGCCCAGGAATTTCTCATGGCCAGGCACATCAACAAAGGCTACGTCCGCCCCCGAGGGCAAAGTGGTCCAGACAAAGCCTAGGTCAATGGTTAGCCCGCGGCGCTTTTCTTCCTCCCAACGGTCTGGGTCCATCTCCGTAAGCGCGCGAACCAGGGTGGATTTTCCATGATCCACATGGCCGGCAGTGGCAACGACGTACACCTATCCCACCGCCTTGATCGCGGCTATTACTGCCGCGTCTTGGTGCGCGGGAACGCAGCGAATATCCACCAAGCAGCGCCCTTGATGCACGCGGCTTACGACGGATGGCTCCTGGCGGCGCAGCGCGTCCGCAAAGTGCTCGGGCAGGCTGACGGCAAAGCCCGGCAGGGGGTATTCGGGCGCCCCGCCACCGCCCACGCGGCCATCATGAGCCACCACGTGCGCGCCGACCGCCTCCGCAATCGCCTCCGTGCGCGCGCGATGGTTCTCGTGGTCCAAGTGCAGTGCGTCTTGCACCGCATTCGAAGGAGTGGAAATAGCGGCCTCCAAGGCGTTGAGGCGCAGCTTATCTATGCGCACGGCGCGCGCTAGCGGGTGCTTTTTCACCGCAGAAATCGCGTCTTTAGTGCCCAATAGGATGCCTGCTTGCGGTCCGCCGAGCAGCTTGTCCCCGGAGGCAATGACGATATCGGCACCAGCGCGCAACTGAGCATGAATATCCGGTTCCTCAGGCAGGGCTGGGTCATGGGTGAGCAGGCCAGAGCCCAAATCTACAATGAGCCGGGTGCCATGGCGCGCAGCTAGGCGGTGCAGCTCGTCTACTCCTACCGCTGAGGTAAAGCCCTCGATGCGGAAATTGGAGGGGTGTACCTTCAAGATTGCGCCCGTATTATCCCCCAGCGCACGCTCATAGTCCGCCACGTGGGTGCGGTTGGTAGCGCCGACTTCCTTCAAGCGGGTGGCGGTGGATTCGATGAGCTCGGGCAGGCGAAAACCAGCACCGATTTCGATAAGCTCGCCGCGCGAGATGATGACCTCTTTACCAGGGGCAAGCGCGGCGGTGGCCAGCAGCAAGGCGCTGGCGCCGTTATTTACCACCAGCGCATCTTCTGCACCGGGGCAGGCCGCAAGCAGCGCAGCCGTAGCGCCAGCTCCCCGGTTCTTGGAGCGCTTGCCGGATTCAAGGTCCATTTCCACATCGGTATAGGAGGCGGCATCGTGGAGGGCTTCTACTGCGGCGCTGGGAAGCGGGGCGCGCCCTAGGTTGGTATGGATGATGACACCGGTGGCGTTGATGACCGGCCGCAGGGAATGCGAATTCTTCTCCCCTAGCCGCTGCGCGATAGCTGCGGGAAGCTCACTAATGGGCACTCCGCCACGGCGGGCTTGGCTGACTGTGTCTTGGATAATCGCGCGGATGGTGTGCTCGGCAAGGCACTCGCGTGCGGCAGCTACTTCTGGCAGCTGGAGCAGCTCGTCCATGCGCGGAATATTCCTGCGGGGATCGGGGCTGGCAGCCGGCGTGGGCGTGGGCACTATGGCATTCCTCCTTGCGCGCGAATGGCGGAGACGGACAGGAATCGAACCTGCCAGACCGAGATGCTCGGCCTCACCGGTTTTGAAGACCGGGGCGCCCACCAGGACACGTACGCCTCCGTATGCTCACCTTACACGGGCATTCCTCGCTACCGAGACACCTACCAGCCGCTGCATTCACCGCGGTGCGCCACGGTGGCTACTGCGCCGCCCGAAGAGATTCCTTTGCTCCGCACTACTCCCCGTTTATACGCGGCAAGGGGGTCCCACGGAACTAGTAAAATAGCCGTATGACCGAAGATATTAAGCTCACCTCTTTTGCCGCCGGCGGCGGCTGCGCTTGTAAGATCCCCGCTGGCCAGCTAGAATCCGCCGTCGAGGGACTCATTGGCAAGGCCGACCCCAACGTGCTGGTTGGCTTGGACGATGGCGACGATGCTGCGGCCGTCAAGATTCAAGATGGTTTAGCGGTTATCTCCACCGCTGACTTTTTTACTCCCATGCTCAATGATCCCTATGACTGGGGACGCGTGGCCGCAGCCAATGCACTTTCTGATGTCTATGCCATGGGCGGCAGCCCGGTTACCGCCATCAACCTCGTGGGCTGGCCCAATGAAAAGCTTGGCCTGGATGTCCTGCGCGAGGTTCTGCGCGGCGGCATGGACGTAGCCACCGAAGCCGGCATCTCCGTTACCGGTGGCCATTCCATCACCGCCCCTGAGCCGCTCTACGGTATGGCCGCCACCGGTATCGTCGCCCCCGAAAAGCTCATGCGAAATGACGCCGCTAAGGCTGGCCTGCCTATCACGCTGACCAAGCCCATCGGCGTAGGCATCCTCAATAACAAGCACAAGGCCACCGGCGAGGTATCCCAGGCCGCGGTCGATTCCATGACCACCTTGAACCGCGAGGCCGCCCGCGCCGCGGTGGAGGCGGGCGTACGTGCGGCCACCGATGTCACCGGCTTCGGGCTGCTCGGCCACTTATACAAAATGTGCCGCGCCTCTGGCATCGCCGCCGAGCTGGATTTCTCCGCCGTGCCCACCATCGAGGGCGCAAAGGAGGCGCTGACGGAAGGCTTCATACCTGGCGGTTCCCGCCGCAACCTGGACTGGGTGCGCCCACACCTCGATTCCTCTTTGAGCGAGGAAGAGCTAGTGCTGCTTGCCGACGCCCAAACTTCCGGCGGCCTCCTCCTCATCGGCGAGGTCCCCGGCTACCCAGTTATCGGTTACACCACCGAGCGCACCGGCGATGCCTATATCAAGGCCTAAGATGCAGCGACAGATTCCCTATCTTTTCGCCCTCACCGCAACCGCCCTCGCCGCAGCGGGGATGGCGGGATGTTCCTCTGAGGGGGCATCGACAAGCGAGTGCTCCCCGGTCGATCCCGCCACGGTGCGCGAGGCTCTGCCGGATTCGCTCGGTGAAGCCAAGCTCGATCCCCAGTCAGCTGAAAAGGATGATCATTCTTTTCCGCGCTCTACCGAGCAGAGGATAAGGAGCAGGTCAGCTTGCTGGGAACCAAGTATGAGGCCGATGGTAAACCCATTTGTCCCGCTGACCCCGATGAAGCCGCTCGGCGCTATTTGGAGCTGCTACAAGATGACCTCAACGCACAAAACGCCGCCCAGCAGCGCCCAGCCAATGACTACTCACCCTTCGAATTCACCTCCGCTGACCGGCACTTTTATTGCAGCGCTTGGCCGGTGAAGGATTCGGTATCTACCACCTGCGTGACCACCGTGGGCGATGTAGCGCTGAACTACTACCTCCACCGCGATGGCCACGACTCCACTGCCGAACAGCAACGCATGGAAGACATCGGCACCAAGCTCTCGCCCTCCCTGCAGAACTTGGACTAGTCCGGGCTCACCACATCGTGGTCGAGACCTTGCTCGCGCCGGCGCTTTTCCGCACGGCGCTTTTGCGGCCCGATGGTAGTCTCCGGATTCTTCACTGCTTCTAAGCCCGCGTTGAGCACGCCAAAACGCGTGCATGCAGATCCTGCCAAAAGCGATAAGCCTGCAGCCACCGACACCGCGCGGGATTTCGTGGCTGCCGCGAGCGTGCTACCTACGCCACCGGCTGCAATGAGGTATTCCGAGGCCTTCATCAACGCGCCCGGCTTGCCCTCGTGCAGCGCCTCCCGCGGTTCCGGCTCCATGCCACCTTCCAGCACCTTCGTCGCCGCCACATCGCTAGCCGCAGCCGCCATACCTAGCGCGCGGGCCGGACCGGCGTGCTCGACTGGGGTGGTCACCATAGCCATGCCTGATGACGCCGCCGCTGCTGAAGACACGAATACGTACGGCAAGTGCTTTTTCATGTCATTCCACACCGGGTTCGAGGTATTCGACAGCAGCACTGCCGTGTAGCCGGCTAGCGGGCCACCGAGCACGCCAGCTACCACCCCTGCCGGGGCGGCCGACTTCTTCAGCGCCGTGCGCACCATCTTTGGTAGCGGCAGCTTATGGCCCGTCAGGGCGTCCACTTCTGCCGCGGCAGGAAGAGCGGCCGCGCTCGCGAAACCAGAGAGGATCCAGGATCCCATGGACATCGGTGAAGTCACCTTAAAGACGCGGAACATGTTCAAAGCCCGCTCCGGCCGGCCCAAATCCAGAATCAAAAAGACCGATCCCACGGCCGCGGCACCGAAGGCAGAAATGCGGGTGGTACGACGCAGCGGCGCATTTCCAACAGCCTGCGCACCCGCTGCCAAGAGCCCCGAACCGCCGCTAACACCGCCTAAGAAAAGGTAGGCACCAATCGGCCATTCCCACGGCGGAGCCTTGACCACCGGGCGGCCGTAGTAGGACGAGAACTCGAAGTCCTGCGCCATGCGCTCTTCTTTCGAACCATCCTGCGCGCCCGCGCCTAGTCGCTTACGTTTCTTCTTCGGCTTTGTGCCATCGAACTTGCGGTAGCGATTGCGTCGCTCCGGCTGCGGCGGGCGATATTCATCAAAGCTGCTCATTTGCGTCCCCCAATCAAAAAGGAACCCGCCACAGCTAGAGCCATGCCGCCGATAGCCTTTGCTGCGGTCTTATACATCTGTGGCAAATCCGCCGTCGGTACCCGCGGGTCTGGCGGCAGACCGTAGACCTCCGGAGAATCCAAGAGCAAGAAGATGGATCCGGTTCCACCGACACCATCATCCTGATTCGCGCCGTACAGCCGAGCCTCGGTCAATCCCTGCTCATGCAACACCCGCACGCGTTCTTTGGCCGCAGCTAACATCTCTTCATACGGGCCAAACTGAATGGAATCCGTGGGGCACGTTTTGGAGCAGGCGGGCTGCTCACCCTGCTTGAGGCGGTCATAGCACATGGTGCACTTCTGGGCGACGCCCAGATTCTTAATCGGCATCGCCTCGCCCGGAGTATGGTCTGGGCCCTGAGGCGCCAGCTGCTTGAGCTTTTTCAGCACATTGACACCCGCATGGGAATTATCCACGTGGTCCACGGTGGCGGTTTTATCGTATTTCAGCGCCACGCCACCATCATCGCGGCGCTCAATGACCCCGAAGGGGCAACCTGCCACACACGTGCCGCAACCATTGCACACATCATCCTGGACCACGACGGTGCCGAACTCGGTGCGGAAAAGCGCACCCGTGGGGCACACATCTAGGCATCCTGCATGCGTACAGTGCTTGCACACGTCCGAGGACATGAGCCACCGGAATGTATCGGTATCCGGAGGGGTGGTATCAACCTCTGGGGCTTGCGCCCCTACCGATGGCATGCCCAAGGAAATGATTTTCTTTCCTTCCTCGCGGGCATGCTCGATGCGCTCATTGTTTTGCTCTACAAAGGCCACATGCCGCCAGGTATTAGCACCAAGTGCCCCCGTGTTGTCGTAGGAATCACCAGTGACGCCGTAGCCTTCAACCGGGTTGCGGTTCCACTCCTTGCACGCCACCTCACAGGCCTTACAACCAATGCAGATAGAAGTATCGGTGAAAAAGGCCATGCGGCGGTACTTATCGTAGCCGTGCCGGCGGGCGTCCTCGGTTAGTAGATTGGTCATTTACTTACCCTCTTCGCTTTCCTCGCCGTTCTCGCCGGGTTCGTCCGCATCCGCGGGCTGCTGCACTTCTGGGTTATAGGTGAAGGAATCATCCACGGTGAGTAGATCATTGCCGGAATCCAGGTTCAGGTGCGCGCGCTTCTGGTACTCCTTGAGCATCTCCACACGGGCCTCACCACGCGGGCGACGCCCCGGCTGGATATCGCAGGCGCCGATCTTCGAATTCTGAATGAACACGTTCGGCTCTAGCGTAAGACCCAGCAAATCATTGGCACCATCGCCAGCAACGGCCGTGGAATCAGACTCGCCGTAGTGATACGGCAAACCGATCTGGTGGAATTCCTCGCCATTAATCTTCATCATCTGCATGCGATCGGTAACCAAGACCTGCGCCTCAATCACGCCGCGGGGCGAGACGATGGTGGCCCACTTACCATTTTCCAGCCCGCGCTTTTCCGCCAAGGCCTTATCAACCTCGCAGAATAGGCCAGGCTGCAGCTCCGCCAAATACGGCAGGCGGCGCGACATCGCGCCCGAGGTATACATCTCGGTGAGGCGATAGGTGGAAAATACGAACGGGAACACCTCCGAACCGGGCTCGCCTGGTTCTGGGCGCGACAGGTTATCCGGGCGCTTAATAGTCAGGCGCGTCGGCGATTGCTGCTGCTTGTACAGCACATTGTTCACTGGGGACTCGTGCGGCTCATAGTGGGTGGGCAACGGGCCGTCGGAAAGCCCCGACGGCGCAAACAGCCAACCACGGCCATCTGCCTGCATGATGAAGGCATCGGTGCCATCAAGCGCATCTGGCCCGACGGCGTCGACAGGAGCCTTATAATCCGGCGCCTTAGTCACTGGGAAGTCCGGCACATCATCGCCAACCCACTTTCCTAGGTCAGCGTCCCACCAGACATACTTCTTGCGCTCGGACCACGGAGTGCCATCCGGCTTCGCCGATGCGCGGTTGTAGAGCAAACGGCGGTTTGCCGGCCAGACCCAACCCCACTCCGGAGCCACCTCATTTTGCTCCGAACCTGGCACCTTGCGCGCGGACTGATTAATGCCGTCCTTAAACACACCGGTGTAGATCCAGCAGCCACCGGAAGTGGTGCCGTCATTTTTCATCTCTACGAAGGCAGGCAAAAGCTCGCCCTTCTTCGGGCCGTCAAGGTAGTAGCCGTTTATCTCCTTGAGGATATCCTCAGAATCCGGTTCGCCCTCCTCGGTTTCCACATAGTCCCACGTAATCTTTTGCAAAGGCAGGTCACGCGGATCGGTGGAATCGCGCAGGCGCTCCTTAATCTTCTTGCCCAACTGGTAGAAGAACCACAGGTCACTCTTGGCCTCACCCGGCGGCGGCGCTGCCTGGAAGCGCCACTGCAGCATGCGCTGCGTCTGGGTAAAGGTGCCAGCCTTTTCCACATGGGTTGCCGCTGGCATCAAGAAAACTTCGGTGCCAATATCTTCGGTCTTGAGCTCGCCGTTCTTGATTTCCGGCGAATCCTTCCAGAAGGAGGCGGTCTCAATCTCCTGGAAATCGCGCACCACCAGCCACTTCAGCGCGGCCAAACCGCGGCGCTGCATTCCGCCATTGGACTGCGCCACGGCCGGATTCTGGCCGAAGACAAAATAGCCTTCCACCTGCTCATCCAGCATTGCCATGAGCGTTTCATAGGTCGAATGCGCGCCAGAGATGCGCGGCATGAGGTCATAGCCCCAACCATTGTCCTTGGTTGCCGCATCGCCCCAATAAGACTTCATCAGCGAGACTGCGTAATTCTCACCGATCTGCCAAAAGCCCTTCTGCGACTCGTTACGGATACCATCGACGAACTCTGGCCAGCTTTGCTTATCGACGCTCGGCATGGGCAAATAGCCCGGCAGCGAATGGAACAACGTCGGAATATCAGTAGAACCCTGAATCGAAGCGTGACCGCGCAGCGCCATAATGCCTGAGCCAGGACGGCCCACATTGCCGGTCAGCAGCTGCAAGATAGCTGCGGTGCGGATGAACTGCGCGCCCAGGGTGTGCTGGGTAAAGCCCAACGCATAAGCAAAGCAGGTAGTGCGTTCCGGCGTAGAGTTCTGTGCTATCGACTCGGCTAGATAGAAGAAGTCCTCTTGCGCAATACCACAGGTCTCCTCCACTACCTCAGGCGTATAGCGCGCGTAATGCCGCTTGAGGATCTGGAAGACGGAATTCGGATGCTCCAGCGATTCATCGCGTTCCACATTCCACGACGCACCCTCCGGCTTTTGCACGTACTGCCACGAATCCGTGACATACTTTCCGGTTTCCGGATCATAACCAGAGAACAAACCATCCAAGTCCTCGGTGTCCTGATAGTCCTCCGAGATGATCATCGGCGCATTGGTATACGCCACCACATAATCATGGAAATACAGCTCATTTTCCAGTAGGTAATTAATAACCGCACCCAAAAGCACCACGTCCGTGCCGCCGCGAATGCCGATGTGGCGGTTCGCAAACGCAGACGTGCGCGTATACCGCGGATCCACGTGAATGATGCGTGCACCACGCTTCTTGGCCTCAACCACCCACTGGAATCCCACTGGGTGACACTCGGCCATATTAGAACCCTCAATGACGATGCAGTCCGCATTCGCCATATCCTGCAGCGGTTGGGTTGCGCCGCCGCGGCCAAACGAAGTTCCTAGACTAGGAACGGTGGCGGAGTGTCATATGCGTGCCTGGTTCTCAAGCTGTATCGCGCCGGCGGCGGTAAACAATTTCTTGATGAGGTAATTTTCCTCATTATCCAAGGTCGCACCGCCCAAACCGGCGATACCCATCGTGCGATTAAGGCTGCGTCCCTCATCGTCCACGTCCTGCCAGCCATTGCGGCGGGCCTCCAAGAAACGATCCGCAATCATCTCCATCGCGGTATCTTCATCAAGTTCCTGCCACTCCGTTGAGTGCGGGGCACGGTACTTAATCTTGGTCAGACGCGTAGCGGAATTAATCAGCTGCTCCGACGCAGAGCCCTTTGGGCACAGGCGCCCGCGAGAAATAGGCGAATCCGGATCGCCCTCCACTTGAATGACGCGGTCATCTTTGACGTACACACGCTGCGAACAGCCAACGGCACAATACGGGCACACCGATTGCACCACGCGGTCTGCTTCCACCGTGCGTCCATGCTTATCTTTGCTCTTTTGCGACTGCGTGTTGACATCCCTACCAAAGGGATCACCGCTGCGCAGCTGGCGCACAACCGGCCAGTTGAGAGGGCTAAAGCGAGACATATCCCTAAATCTATATTTACCCGAGCCAAAAAGCCAGAAAGGCTACCCTAACTAGCCTGCACCGCCCATAGTGCCCGCTTGATCCCCTCGGCGATCTCCTCCAGCTCCATCATCGGCTTATCTGTCTTGTTCTGCTCCCTAATGTAGGGAACGTGCACAAATCCCACCCGTACATCCGTTCCTGCAAAATGGTGCAGCAGCCCATACAACAACTGATTGCAGACAAAGGTCCCAGCCGTATTGGACAGTTGCGCCGGAATATCTCCCAACGCCTTAACCATTGCTTTAACCGGCAACGTGGAAAAGTACGCCGCTGGGCCTCCTTCCACAACCGGTACATCCACCGGTTGGTACCCCGCGTTGTCTGGAATTTCGGCATCCATGACATTGATCGCGACCCGCTCTGGGGTTATGTGCTCCCGTCCGCCGGCTTGACCGAGGCAGACAACTACATCCGCTGATTCTTCTTCGACGGCCTCAGTCACCCTGCGCAGCGATTCCCCGAACTTCGTTGGAACAACCAATTGTGAAATCTCCACGCGCCCGATGCGCCCAGGTAAGTGATTCAACACTTGCTCCGTAGGATTTATACTCTCTCCGTCAAAAGCATCGAATGCAGTCACGAGGATTTTCATGCCGCCAGTATTCCAGATTCTCTGGAGGCGCGCCCTTCGCGCTCACCGGCGAAGGAGTTCTGGTGTTGCGGCCCTGCTCTAGTGAGCGGGAAGGGGCTCAAAAACTCATCCCTTCCCCTTCGCGCTCACCAGAAACAGTCCTTCGAGGCGTTTTACTCTTAACCGTGAGCGCGAAGGGCAGGCCCCTATCCGATCTGCTGCTTCGTAGTGCAGTCGATCTTCGCATAGGGCCGACCCTTCTTATCCACGGACGTCAGTGCGTAGTTTCCGTTATATGCGCGGCAGCCGGTATATGTATCAACCACCGGCGCCGGTTGAGGAGCCGCTTGTTGCTCGGCCGGCTGAGACACCGAGCTCTCGTAATCCTGCGTTGGTTGTTCCGCTACCTCCACCTCGGGTGCACTTTCCTCGGCTTGCCGGGGCTCTTCTTGCCGTTGCTCTTCTACTCGGCGCTCTTCCTCCTGGCGTTCCTTCTCGCGCTTTTCTTCCTCTCGCTCTTGTGCTTCTAGCTCGTTAATCTTTTCTCGAGCCTGTTTCTCATTTCCCCCAAGCTCGCGTTCTTTGCTGGCAGCAATCTCTTTCGGAGCATCCGGATAAGCGGCCTTTTGGAAGGTGCTCCGACCGTCCTTAGAGCGAGTCAGGGCTACCAAACCCGCCTTTGCAGCAACAGATTTATCTATGGAGTCCTCATAAGCTGGGATGTCCCCTGCCTCAATTCCTGCAAATGCTGCGGCTGCAGCTTCGGCGCTACTAAGTGCTTCGGCCATTTCTTCATCACTGGAAACCTTGCATTCATCCGAAACCCCAAAGATTCCCTCGCCGGCATCTTTAGGTGCACGCTCGGCCTTTTGCACTTCTTCGTAAAACTTGTCATTTCCTCCGAATACAACGGCAGCGGCTAATCCTTCTGCTGCAATATCGGCGTTAATAAAGTCGTCCTCAAGGAAAACCCCAGCAAGGGTGCGGCCGTATTTATCCGTCCTTTCTGAGTCATACTCCAACCGGACTTCAGTCCCCTGCGGCAACCGCCCTTCCAAATAATGCTTCGCCTCTTCCGCGAGACATTCGCTGGGCACCCCGTTATGGCCGATTTCAGGCGTATCGATGTTGAGCAGTCGGACCCGGGTATTTTCGCCGTCAATATCAACGTCAATGGTGTCACCGTCGATCACCCGATTAACCACAACCGTGTCTTCATCATCGCCGCCCAAGGCAACGGAAGCAACAGCTCCAACCGCGAATATACCGACGAGGGGTTTGACCCAACCCATAAATGCGCCTCCTGAGATAGAGAAAATAGATACTTAAAGTTAGCAGTGAGGCGCAAGGTGATTATTCATACCCTCCCTCCGCGCTCACCGGCAATAGAAAACCACCTCAAAAAATCTCAGTGCGTGAGCGCAAAGGGCGGAGAGGAAAGCTGATAGTGATGCCACATCTTGTACCTGCGGGCGTTCAGGGAATAAGGTGAGCAGTATTGAAGTTGAACCGAACAGTATCTGGCAAATAGTCCGATCTGTCCATTTTTATTTTCAAAGGAATCTTTATGTCTCAACAAGAGTCTTCGCGCTCCAAGCTTCCCGGCTGGGCCACGGGATTCGGTGCGCAGGTCATCGCGGGCCTTATTATCGGCCTCATCCTGGGCTTCATTGCCTCCGGCATGGATACTGATCCAGATAACCCCGGCTGGTTAACCACCCTGCTTACCGGCGTCGGTGGCGCCTACGTGCAGCTGCTCAAGGTGATGATCCCGCCGCTGATTTTCGCGGCCGTCGTCACCTCTGTCGCCAACCTGCGCAAGGTAGCCAACGCCGCTTCCCTAGCCATTTCCACGTTGGTGTGGTTCGCAATCACCGCTTTCTTCTCCGTTCTGACGGGCATCATTGTCGCCGTGGTAATGAAACCGGGCGTCGGCACAAGCGTTGACGCAGCTACCGCACAAGATCCTTCCCACGTTGGCTCGTGGACCGCGTTCTTTGAGCAGCTGCTGCCGCAAAACTTCCTCGGCCTTTCTGCCTCGCTTTCCGACGGCGAAGTTTCCCTCAGCTTCGGCGCCCTCCAGCTCCTTGTCATCTCGCTGGCTATTGGAATCGCCGCGGTCAAGACCGGCAAGTCTGCCGAGCCTTTCCTGCGCTTTACCGAGTCCTTCCTCAAGGTCATCCAGGTTATCTTGTGGTGGATCATCCGCCTAGCGCCGATTGGCACCGCCGCGCTTATTGGCAAGGCCGTAGCTACCTACGGCTGGGACGCACTGGGCTCGCTGGGCAAATTCGTTCTAGCTATGTACGTGGGCCTTGGTTTGGTATTCGTTGTCATCTATCCGGCCGTACTGAAGTTCAACAAGATTCCGGTTATGGGCTTTTATAAGCGCGTATGGCCAGTCACTTCGTTGGGCTTTGTCACCCGTTCCTCTATGGGCGTTATGCCAGCCACCGAGCGGTTCAGCGAGAAAGCGATGGGTGTTCCGTCCGAATATGCATCCTTTGCCGTGCCGCTGGGTGCAACCACAAAGATGGACGGCTGCGCTTCCGTCTACCCGGCCATCGCAGCCATCTTCGTTGCCCAATTCTACGGAGTTGACCTCGACTTCTCGCAGTATCTCCTCATCATCTTCGTTTCCGTCATCGGTTCTGCAGCTACCGCAGGTACGACAGGTGCAACGGTCATGCTCACGCTAACCTTGTCTACGCTGGGCCTGCCACTGGCGGGCGTCGGCCTCTTGCTAGCCATCGAGCCGATTATCGATATGGGCCGCACCGCACTTAACGTCACTGGACAAGTACTGTGCGCGACCATCGTCGCCAAGCGCGCCGGAATCCAAGACAAAGCAACCTGGGATGCTGCAGAAAGCGGCGTCAGGGACATTATGGACTCTGACTCGGCCGAGTCCATCGGAGTCAAGGCTTAAGCCAGTCTCCTAGTTCAAGCAAAAAGAAAGGCCCGCAAGGTTAACCTTGCGGGCTTTTGGCTATGCGCTTTTACTTGTTCTTGAAGCCATCAACACCATCGGTGTCGATCTGCTCCTTGCGCAGCTCCTCAGTGCGGGTCTCGGTATCGCGGACGGTATCCTTCTTCAGGTTGACCTTCTCGACTGGGACGGTTTCCTTGTCGATGTTCACGCGCTCCTCGTGCAGAGTAACGGAAGCTTCCTCAGAGTCGCCGGAGATAGCGCCGTTGTAGTTTTTGGCGTCCTCAGCGTTGATCGGGGTACGCTCAACACGAACTTCCTCGCGGTCAACGGGTACCTCAACGGTCTCAGTGTCGGTCACGACATACTTACGGAGGCGAGCCTCACCGGTAGCTACGCGTTCCTTGTTGACGTTGAGCTGCTCCTCAGAGCGGATGAGCTCACCGTCGTTATTGGTGCGCGCAGCAGCATCGTCTGCAACGCCAGTCTTACGCTCGGTGTGAGCGGCCTCGGTAGCTGCCTTATTTTCATCGGCGCGTGCACCAGCAACACCTGCACCTGCAGCGCCTGCGCCAGCACCAGCTGCACCTGCACCAGCGGTCAGGTTGTGATCCTTGTCAGCGCCAGCCTGCACGTCGCGCTTAGCGTCGAGGTTGGAATCCTTGTAGTCGGTAACGTCGTGTGCACTTTCCAAGCCGTAGTGCTTGAAGATATCGGATTGTGCTTCTGGGGTCAGCGGCTTATCGGAGTCGAAGTCTGGTGCATCCTTGATGCGGTCCTTGGAGAAGCCCAGCTTCAGGTCATCACCGGAGAAATCATGACCACGCAGTGGGACCAAGCTGGAGTTCATGCCGAACAGGCCGTGGTTAACCTCAACGAAGGTCGGCTGGCCGGACTGGTCATCAACGAATACCTCGTTGACATCGCCGAGCTTCTCGCCGTCCTTGTCGTATGCGGTGGCGTTAAAAAGGTCCTTAATGTTCTTACCCATTGTCAATAAATCCTTTCTGCTATTGGTATAGCTATCTTCAACCAAACAAAAGGACATTTTCTTACCCCCAACACGTGGAGTGCGGGGGTGAAAATCTCTTCTTGTTTGCTGTGACAACCACCATACGGAGAATTCGAGATTTTTCGACCGCCAGCAGAAAAATTTCTGCAATTTCTTCACCGATCACAAAGTTCATGCAGCTCAGAAAGCACTATAACGGTTTGATAACATCCGGATAATTGCACCGTAAACGGCAGTAATGACAAGACTGGATGTCGGAAAGTGAGCCCACAGTGCCATTAGCCAATAGACTTAACAATCACCAAATTTCCCAACGCCAAACACACCCCCGAACGGAGGCAACAGGAAACATTCAGGTTTCTCCAAATAGGGGGTAGTTACTTTCCGGAAATTTACAGAAGGAACACAGTGTGTATACACCCAAACAGGTTGTCACACATATTGGTCTAGTCGGGTCGAGCCTCAAAACGGAGAAAAACCCGGAATTGTTTTAGGTTTAGCGGAACAGGTATGGCCGCCGATGTTCCAAACCTGCTGGCTCCACGTGGATAAAGGCACTGCAACCTGGAAATAGCTCATCCAAGGCGATCTCCACGTCATCGGCAACTTCATGGGAGTGCATAACGCTCCACTCCCCTGGCACTTCCATGGTGAGATACACCAGACGCTGCCGGCCGGAAGCAACAGTACGGCGATCTGTAAAGCTAACCTCGTGCTTCTTTTCCAATCGTGACAACAGCTGGCGAATCTGTTTCCGCTCCTCTTCTGGGAGGGCCTCAGAAAGCAGTCGGCTTACGGAATCACGTAGGAGGGTATAGCCAGTCCATAAAATGTTGATACCCACGGCCAAAGCCACCACTGGGTCCAGCCACATCCATCCAGTAAGATAAACGGCGGCGATGCCGACTAGGACGCCGACGGAAGTCCAGACGTCGGTAAGCAAGTGATGCCCATCCGCATTCAAAGTAGCGGAACGGTAGTGTTTACCCGCACGGATCAGGGCGATGCCCACCAAGCAGTTGAGAACCGAAGAAAGCGTGGAAATCGCCAAGCCCCAACCGGGTTCCGCAATGGGCTGAGGCACAAAGAAGCGCTGAATAGCCGTGTAAATGATCATGCCTGCCGCGATGAAGATCATCGCGCCCTCTACCAAGGCAGAAACGTACTCGGCCTTACCGTGGCCAAATTGGTGGTTATCATCGGCCGGCTTGGCAGCAATACGCAGCGCATAAAAACCCGCGACGGCTGCCACCAAATTAACTACGGATTCGAGGGCATCGGAAAGAAAACCCACGGAGCCTGTAAACCACGCGGCCAATGCCTTGAGAGCGATGGTGGCCACCGCGGCGGCAATGGAAAGCTGCATGAAGCGCTCTAAGACGCGCTGTTCAGAGCCTGGATGGGGCATAGTCACTTCTCCCTTCGGTTCGATTGCGGACCGAAGGTCTCGTTCACGGCCACGACAAGCGCAGACGCTGGCTGGCCGGGCTATACGCCAGTATGTCGACCAGGCATCTCGGTTAAACCGAGGGAACTACTCCCCTTCAGGAACTTTCAACCTTATAGGGGCTTTGTTTCTGGCGCAAGATCAAAAAAGCCACGGGAGACACCCGTGGCTATGTGCGAGAAGAGCTTTAGTGCTGGCCCTCCGCAAATTCCTCAACCAACTTAGCGTTAAAGGCTGGGAGATCATCCGGCGTGCGGGAAGAAACCAAGCCCTGATCGCAATGGACTTCCTCGTCCACCCAAGTGGCACCAGCATTGCGCAAATCTGTCTGCAGGGATGGGAAGGAAGTAAGGGTGCGGCCCTTGAGGACATCAGCATCCGTCAAGATCCATGCACCGTGGCAGATTGCGCCGAGCGGAAGATCCTTGCTCATGTGCTTACGCACGATTTCTACTGCGGACTTATCCAAACGCAGCAGGTCAGCATTGTTGGTACCGCCAGGCAGAATGATGCCATCGAAAGACTCGCCTGTGGAGTCAGCG
Source organism: Corynebacterium curieae (assembly GCF_027570035.1). GTDB lineage: Bacteria > Actinomycetota > Actinomycetes > Mycobacteriales > Mycobacteriaceae > Corynebacterium > Corynebacterium curieae. The sequence goes on from NZ_JAKMUU010000002.1 coordinate 193,659, forward strand.
GTAGTGGCGTCTACGGAAATCTCCGTACCCTTCTTACCGGTGATGGTGCCGGCCTCTGGGGCGATAACACGCACGGTAGCGCCGGCGTTCTTCACGGCCTCCAGCGGGGAGGTTAGCTCAGAGTCTTCGAAGCCATCGGTGGCGATAATAGCAATGGTCTTGTTTTCTAGTTCAGCCATAATGCGGCCTCCTTTGTTCGGGTACGCCGCCCACAGTAACGCGGAGCTATTCTATTCGCTACCTTCTTTTCGCTTGTGTGGACAAGACCCTCGCCCACCGTCAAGAACCAAGCTCAGACCAGCGTGGAATCAGCCGCCAATCTTAAAGTCGCATACATCGCCATCCTGCATGATGTAGTCCTTGCCTTCTTGGCGGACCTTGCCATGTGCGCGGGCCTCTGCCATGGAACCCGCCGCCACGAGGTCATCGTAGGAAACGATCTCGGCCTTAATGAACTTCTTCTCAAAGTCAGTGTGAATAACGCCGGCGGCCTGCGGGGCGGCAGAGCCCTGCTTGATGGTCCACGCGCGGGCTTCCTTCTCACCTGCGGTGAGGTAAGTCTGCAAACCCAAGGTGGCGAAGCCTGCCTTGGCCAAGGTAGCCAGGCCGGGCTCATCTTGGCCTACGGCCTCCAGCAATTCGCGCGCTTCGTCTTCTTCCAGCTCGAGCAGCTCGGTTTCGGTCTGTGCGTCGAGGAAAACAGCCTCGGCTGGGGCAACGAGCTGGCGCAGTTCTTCCTTCTTAGCGTCGTCGGTTAGCACGGCCTCGTCCGAGTTGAAGACGTAGAGGAAAGGCTTGGCCGTCATCAGGTGCAGGTCACGAACGAGAGCGAGGTCAATCTCGCCCTCCTTCGCTGCGGCGAAGAGGGTGCGGTCATCTTCCAGGATCTCCTGGGCCTTCTTGGTCGCTTCCACCTCGGCGGCCAGGTCCTTATTCTTGCGCGCATCTTTTTCTAGACGCGGCAAAGCCTTTTCGATGGTCTGCAGGTCCGCAAGGATGAGCTCGGTATTAATAACGGAGATATCGTTGCGCGGATCAACCTTGCCATCGACGTGGATGACGTTGTCATCGGAGAATGCACGCACCACCTGGCAAATAGCATCTGCCTCGCGGATATTAGCTAGGAAGGCATTGCCCATGCCCTCACCCTGGGAGGCACCGGAGACGATGCCGGCGATATCCACGAAGGATACGGTGGCAGGAAGAATGCGCTCAGAGTTAAACATTTCCGCCAAGCGGGTCAGGCGGGCATCCGGCAGCTCCACCAAGCCCACGTTGGGCTCGATGGTGGCAAACGGGTAGTTCGCCGCCAAGATCTCAGAACGGGTTAGGGCATTAAACAAAGTGGACTTGCCCACGTTGGGCAGGCCGACGATTCCTAGTGTAAGACTCACGGTGCCAATCCTAACGCACCCGCCTTCTTTTAAGGCAAGATGGTGGGGTGAGTTCTGATAGCCAACCGCTGCCCGATGATCCCCAAACGGGCTTGGGCGATAAGTTTGATGAAAGCTTCGATACCAGCAAGCTGGAGGATGTATCGCCGCATCCGCCAGGCAATCAGGTTGACCGCTCGGTCATCGCCGGCGAGGTGGTTAAGTCTGCGTCCCTGTGGGCGGTCCGCCTACTCATCATCTGCGTGTTCCTCTATGCCCTCTACCGCCTGCTCGGTAATTTCTGGCAGGGCATCTTGCCGGTACTTTTGGCGCTTATCATCTGCACCGTACTAGCGCCCGTGGCTAAGAAGCTGCGCAGTATAGGCCTTCCCGCCGCCTTGGCGGCCGCCGTAACCATTTTGGTTTCTTTCACGGCCGTGGGTGGGCTCATTGCCTTCGTCGCGCCAGACTTCATGCGACAATCCCGTTCGCTGTATTTGCAGACGGTATCCGGCATCCAAAGCCTGCAATTATGGGCTCAGGGCCCGCCTCTCAACCTCGATAGCGAGGATATGAGCAGCTATATCGATGAAGCGGCTTCCTGGCTGCAGCAGCGCGCCGGTGCCATCGCCGGATCGGTCTTCACCGGCATCGGCACGGCCACATCAATCCTGGTCACCCTCTTTATTGTGTTGGTGCTTACCTTCTTCTTCCTCAAGGACGGCGCCAAGTTTTTGCCTTGGCTGCGCGATGCTACCGGCAAGCGCGCCGGCTGGCACCTCACTGAGCTGCTTACTCGCGCCTGGAATACGTTGGGCGGTTTCATTCGCGCCCAGGCCGTTGTCTCGCTTGTCGACGCCATCTTTATCGGCATCGGCCTCGCCCTTATCGGCGTCCCTTTGGCCATGGCCTTGGCGATTATCACCTTTATCGCCGGGTTTATCCCCTTTGTAGGCGCCATCGTGGCCGGCGCCCTTTCCGTCACCATTGCGTTGGTGTCCCTTGGAATCACCAAGGCCTTACTGGTTTTAGGCCTAGTTCTGCTGGTTCAACAGCTAGAGGGCAATGTGCTCTCGCCGTGGCTGCAGTCCAAGGCAATGGACCTGCACCCAGTTATCGTCTTGGTCTCCGTTACGGTCGGCTCCGCTCTCTTTGGCCTCGTGGGTGGTTTCCTTGCGGTTCCGGCCGCCGCTATGTTTGCCGTGGCCTACCGCTACGGGCAGGACATGATGAAGCTCCAGTCCGGCGAAAAGACCGCAGCAGATCTGGACTTTTCCACTGTGGCTGGCTATCTCATCGGCCGCTACACCGAAGACCAAGGGCGTTATAAGCGCGAGGCGTGGCTACAAATGCCAGACTATGCTGCTCCAGAAGGCGCGTTTGCCGACGTCTCTGCTGACGGCGACTCCGATTCCCTCGACGCCGCCCTCAACGTAGAGTCCACCCCACAAGATCATCGAAAGCCCAGCATGCGCGTTAACCTGCGGCGTGCACGCGATGCCTTCGAAGGGCTTTTGAACGGAGATTCGAAAAAGTAGTAGGTTGTGTCCGTAGCACGTGCCATGCTGGAGGCTATGACTTCCACTTTGCCCGTGCTGCTACTTTTTATCGGCCTCCTCCTTGGCGCGGTGATGGGCTGGCTTGCCCATTCCTACTCCGCCACTCGTTCTGCGCCGAGCGCCGAACACCGCGCGCTACAGGACTCTCAGCGCCGCCAGGCCGAGCTCCAACCGCTAGAAAAGGCCATGGACCGCCTGGGATTTCAACTCCAAGAAATTGAGGAAGATCGCACCGCACTGCTCGCATCCCTATCGAGCCAAGTACAGGCGGTTACCCGTACCTCTTCCCGTCTTAATGAACGCACCGATAAACTCGTCAGCGCATTGCGCTCGCCGAATGTTCGTGGGCGTTGGGGCGAGGTGCAGTTAGAGCGCGTTGCCGAACTTGGAGGCATGACCAAGCATGTGGACTTTGACTGCCAAGTCTCTGCGCCGCTCGGCGGGCGAATCGTTCGTCCAGACATGCTCATCAACTTGGCCGGTGGCCGCCATATCATCGTGGACGCCAAGGTTCCTTTTACTTCTTACCTCGATGCCCTTGAAACAGAGGACCCAGAAGAACACTCTGGCTTCCTTCGCCGTCATGCGCATTTGATGCGCGGACATATTCAAGCACTGTCCCAAAAGGACTACATCGAAGCTTTTCAGCCCACTCCGGAGTTCGTGATCCTTTTTGTTCCTGCCGATCCTTTCCTCGATGCCGCCCTTTCGGTAGATCCTGAGCTCATCGAGTATGCCTTTGAACGCAACGTGGTGATCGCCACCCCCAGCTCCCTTTTTGCACTCTTGCGCACAGTGGCTATGGGCTGGCAGCAAGAGGACATTTCTGCCAAAGCCAAGGAGGTCCAGCGCTTAGGCCGTGAACTATATACGCGCCTGAATACCCTTTCTGCGCATTATGGAAAGGTTGGTCACAACCTAGAAAAGGCGGTTGAGGCCTATAATGCCACGCTGTCCTCACTCGATACGCGCGTGGGTGTTACCGCCCGGAAATTGCATGAGATGGATATTCCGGGCCGCACGGACCGCACTCCTCGTGAGCCGTTGCCCATTGACACCTGGCCCCGCGGGCATTCAGCACCATAAATCTGGCGCTTTGGTGCGTGGAAATGGCCATGGCTAGGTACCAACCGGTAGGATCTTTCGACGTGTCACAAGCCAAGCAAAGAAAGTCCTCCGCCGCCCAAAGCTCCGGTCTCCCCAGTATCACGCTGGGCAAGGGCCTTGGGCTGCTCGCGGCAATCTTGCTCACAGGCGCGTTGATTTCCATCCTTATGGGTGCCCTGGGATGGGTCTATCTCGCGTTCCTTGTCATCGGCTCGCTACTGGTAGCCCTTGTAGTAGAAGAACGCGGCCTTTTCCTTACCGTTGCTTCCATCCCCATTTTCTATGCCATCACGGTGGTATTGGCCGGATTCTTTATCACTAAGGCCAACCTGCCCGAGGGAGCTTCATCCTTTTCCAAAACCGCGATTGTCACTTCGGCTTTTCCCCTTGTACAAAACTTTTTGTGGCTCCTCATCGCGTTGGTAGGAGCGGGGATCATTGGCTGGCTACGGTGGGTGCGCTACCGCAAGACTGCTCGGCGCATCGTCGATCGAGAGGCTGCTTCGCGCCGTACTGAAGCGGAACAAGACCGCCGCAATCGTGCAGAGCGCCTTTCTGTAGCGGACTTGATGGCGCGAGATAAACCCGTAAAAGATTCTAAGGTCCCCAAAGCCACTCCGCAGCGCGCTCGGGCCGCCCACACGCTGAAGAAATCTCGCCCCGCGCCGAAGGACCGCCTGCGCGGCCGCGATCGTGAGGAGCGTCGCCGCCTGCAGCAAGAAGAGCGCGAGAACCCACGCCGCCCAGATCCATCCCGGCGCGCCGGCGACTCGGTCCCCGCTTCCAAAGCGCAGAAAGAACAGCCCAAACAAGGGTGGGACGATAACCTCTACGACGAAGATTAAAAACGAAAAGGCCCGTTTCCGGGCCTTTCCTTCGTTTTAACTGCTTTGCCGCAGTGCTAGGCACCGCTTAGGTGCGAGCTGGGCGCAAATCACGTGGAAGGGCAAAGGTAATGGTCTCGGTGGAGGTGGTGACCTGCTCTACATCGCTGTACCCGCGCTCATCTAGGAACTCCAATACCTCACGTACGAGCAATTCCGGAACGGATGCGCCACAAGTAACGCCGACGGTGCGGACGCCTTCCAGCCAGGCATCATCGATTTCCTTGGCAAAATCGACAAGGTGAGAGGCCTTGGCGCCAGCCTCGAGTGCTACCTCTACCAAGCGCACCGAGTTAGAGGAATTCTTTGAGCCCACCACAATCATCAGGTCGCACTTAGGTGCGATGGCCTTTACAGATTCCTGGCGGTTTTGGGTGGCGTAACAAATATCGTCTGAAGGCGGGTTCTCTAGGTGTGGGAAGCGTTCGCGCAGTTTGTTGACAATGGTAATGGTCTCATCTACTGAAAGCGTAGTTTGGGAGAGCCAGATTAGCTTTTCATCCTGCAGGAAATCCGGCAGCTTAGCAACGCCGTCTACACCATCGACAAGGTGGGTGACCTCAGGGGCCTCACCAGCGGTTCCTTCCACCTCCTCGTGACCCTCGTGGCCAACTAAGAGGATATGGTACCCATCGCGCTGGAATCGCTGGGCTTCCTTGTGCACCTTAGTTACCAACGGACAAGTCGCGTCCAATGTAAGTTGCTTACGCTCCGTAGCCTCCGTGCGCACGGCTGGGGAAATGCCGTGGGCTGAGAATACTAGATGAGCGCCTTCGGGCGCTTCAGAAGCCTCGTTAACAAAAATGACGCCGCGTTCTGCCAAAGATTCTACGACGTAACGGTTGTGCACGATTTGTTTGCGTACATAAATGGGCGCGCCGTACTTCTCTAGCGCCTTTTCCACGGTCTCGACCGCGCGGTCTACACCTGCGCAGTATCCGCGCGGAGCCGCAAGGAGAACATTTTTACCATCAGTCATGGCTCCCAGAGTATCGAAACACTACACAAAACAATAGTGGACCCACACGCCACCATTCTGCCTACCCCAAGAGGGACGGAAGGGTGCACTGGCCCTTAAACTAGGGAGAAGATCACGGCAGACTGAAGAAAGGGAGGCTGTGTGAATCAACCGGCAAATACCCCGGAGACTCCCTGGCCCGTTGGCAAGGTCAATGACCAAGTCAAGGGCTGGATCGAGCGGCTAGGTTACCTGTGGGTAGAGGGACAGTTGACCCAAATCAACTTTAAACCCACGTGGAAGCTGTCCTACCTCACGCTGCGAGACGTGCAGCAGGAAAAGTCCGTCCAGCTAACCTGCCCATCATCCATGCTGCAATCTTTATCGGCACCGCTCAAAGACGGAGACCGCGTCATTGTTCACGGCAAACCGGCTTTCTACGCCGGTCGTGGCTCCTTCTCGCTGTGGACCACGGAGATTCGCCATGTCGGAATCGGCGATTTATTAGCCCGAATTGAAAAATTACGCCAGCAACTTTCCGCCGAGGGCTTATTCGATCCTGCTCGCAAACGGGCGCTTCCCTATCTGCCGCACAAGATTGGACTAATCACCGGCCGTGGTTCAGCTGCGGAACGCGATGTGATGTCAGTCGCCCATGACCGATGGCCGGCAGTGCAATTCCGCATCATTAATACCGCAGTCCAGGGTGCAAATACCGTCCCAGAAGTTATTGATGGTCTCCAGCAGCTCGACGCCGATCCAGAGGTAGATGTCATCATCATCGCCCGAGGTGGCGGATCTGTGGAAGATCTCCTGCCTTTTTCTGAGGAAGCGTTGCAACGCGCTGTGTCCGCGGCTGGTACCCCGGTGGTCTCCGCCATTGGTCACGAGCCCGATAGTCCGGTGCTTGATAACGTGGCTGACCTTCGTGCGGCCACGCCCACGGACGCTGCCAAGCGCGTCGTGCCCTCCGTGGTTGAGGAGCGCGCCATAGTCGCCGAGGCCCGGTCGCGCATGGCCGGTGCCCTTCGCGGGTGGGTAGAAAGGGAACGGCGGGGTCTAGACAATATCCGCTCTCGGCCCGTCATGGCGGACCCGATGACACCCATCCGTACTCGCCGTGAAGAGGTAGATCGCACCCGCACCACAATGCGCCGAGAGATTGATGTCATGCTCGAGCGCGAGGTTCGCCACGTGGAATCTCTCCGCGCCCGGATTTCGGCGTTGGGGCCTTCGGCAACGCTGGCCCGTGGGTATTCCATCGTGCAGGTGGTGCCCAAGGATGGTTCCGGGCCCGAGGTTGTTACCTCTTATGAGCAATCCCCTCCCGGCGCACAATTGCGCATTCGCGTGGGCGATGGGTCTATCACCGCTGTTTCTATGGCCTCCCAGGCCGCCGATTAATTACTATACGAGGAGAAAATAATGTCCGATGACGCAATTGGCACCGGCCAACCGGGCCAGGATGCCTTTACCCCAGTAGAAGAACTGAGCTATGAACAAGCCCGCGATGAGCTCATTGAAACCGTCAAAATCCTAGAGCTCGGCCAAATGGGCTTGGACGAATCACTGAAGTATTGGGAGCGCGGTGAAGCCCTTGCCCGCGCATGCGAGGCGCACCTAGACGGCGCGGCAAAGCGCGTGGAAGATGCTCTAGATAAGGCCGAAGAGGCACAAACTGAGGGAGAAGACTAGTGCAGATATATGGATACCCCGACGAAAGAGTGGATTTCGTATCAAAATCTGCAGCCGCCGGTTCCATCATGGCAGGAGATTCACGCGAGTACGTAGAGGAATTCTTCGGCCCGGCGCATACCCGTAGCGAAGACGAGATCAGTTACTTTTCCCGATCCGTGGTACTGCGCTTTGAAGATGACAAGGTCCGCGAGATTGCCCTTTACCCGCAGCGCTCCAAGCGTGAGCGCATCGATGTATTCGTAGGAAAGACGCGCCTTAGCGGCCTCGATGCGAATGGTATAGCTGAGGTCGTTTCCCGCACGGGAAGCGGCCTTATCGCCACCCCCGCGGAAGAAGGATTGGGCGAGGTTATTTTTCGGCTATAGGCGCGGCGTCGATAAACGCTGCAGTGGCGGCCTCGAAATCGCTGTCGTTGGCGGCGCCGGAGATGATGAGGCGGGCATCGCCCAAATCCGTGATCCACAAGCGACGCACGGATTCCTCGTCGCTTTCTAGTACCCGCACCGTTTTGCCCCCGACCTCGCGGGTGGAGGCATTGCCACGGTAATTGGCGTCGTATTCTTCCCCTGCTTTATCGGCCGCGAACTGCGTCTGGGTAGATTCCACAAACCCTTGGTCCGCGGTCACCCAGCTCACCACGGTGGCGTTTTCTCCGCCCAGATCAACGCGGCGAGCGGCATTAGCCTCCCAGCCCTCTGGCATATCGGGGTTACGGATCGCGCCTACGCCTGCGCGGGCTTGGGTTTCAAGGAAAGTTTGCTCATCTACTTCCTGCACCGCCCCCTGCTTCGTTTCGGAATTAATTGAGCATAGGCCGGTAGCCCCCACGGCCAGCAGCATCATGATCACCACGACGGCGAGGGACAGAGAAATATCCTTCGCACCTTCAAAAATCTTTGGTCTTTGTTCTGCAGCCACGCGCCTTAGTATCGCACGCCCTGCTGGCAAAAAGCCACACGGCCCCTTCTTCCCCGCAAGTTTGGATAATCCCCCACAAATGGGGCGCAAAACCGAACCCATTAGAGCAAAAAAGTGCGAGAATGGAAAGGTAGAGCATCAAGGGGAACACCCCTTGATGAGAAAACTATGGAAGGCAACCACTACACATGTCCGAAAATACGTCTTATCTTCCCGACCGCAACCTGGCAATGGAACTGGTTCGTGTCACCGAGGCAGCAGCGCTTGCTTCCGGCCGTTGGGTAGGCCGCGGCCAGAAGAATGAGGGCGATGGCGCGGCGGTCGACGCCATGCGCAAGCTCATAAATTCCGTGGCAATGAACGGCGTCGTTGTCATCGGCGAGGGCGAAAAGGATGAGGCCCCGATGCTGTTTAACGGCGAAGAGGTGGGCACCGGAGAAGGCGCCGCCATGGATATCGCCGTAGACCCGGTCGACGGCACCCGCTTGATGGCAGAAGGCCGCCCCAATGCCATCTCTGTCATCGCCGCTGCCGAGCGCGGGACCATGTATGACCCTTCCGCAGTCTTCTACATGGAAAAGATTGCTGTCGGCCCAGAGGCCGTAGGTGCCATTGACATCAATGAGTCTGTGGAGTGGAATATCCAGTCCGTAGCCAAAGCGAAGAAGATTCGCCCCTCCGACCTCACCGTTGTGGTTCTGGATCGCCCACGCCACGAGCAGCTCATCTCAGAAATTCGCGCCGCAGGAGCCAAGGTGCGCCTCATTATGGACGGCGACGTAGCCGGCGCCATTGCCACCTGCCAGGACACCAACTCCATTGACATGATGATGGGCATCGGCGGCACGCCAGAAGGCATCATCACGGCTTGCGCTATGCGCTGCATGGGCGGAGAGATCCAGGGCAAGCTATGGCCTAAAGACGAAGAGGAAGCCGAGAAGGCCCGCGCTGCCGGCCACGATTTGGACCGCGTGCTCACCACCACTGACCTGGTCTCCTCTGAGAATTGCTACTTCGCCGCTACCGGCGTAACCAATGGTGACATGCTGCGCGGTGTCTCCTACCGCAATTCCGGCGCTACCACTCGCTCTCTAGTCATGCGCTCCAAGTCTGGCACCATCCGCTACATTGACTCCATCCATAAGCTGTCCAAGCTGCAGGAATATTCCGTCGTGGATTACAACACCCCGACCAAGAAGTAGGGTTCACCCCCGAAGGCGGCCCTCCCCACAAATCTCCGCCATACTGGATGGCACACACTAAACAAGTAACTGAGGTGATCTTCACATGACTGAATACCGCATTGAACATGACACTATGGGCGAAGTAAAGGTTCCCGCAGATGCCCTCTGGCGCGCACAAACCCAGCGCGCAGTGGACAATTTCCCCATCTCCGGCCGTGGCCTAGAAAATGCACAGATCCGTGCTCTTGGCCTGCTTAAGGCAGCCTGCGCCCAGGTAAATAAGGACTCCGGCAAGCTGGACGCAGAAAAGGCCGATGCCATCATCGCCGCCGCTACCGAAATCGCCGAGGGCAAGCATAACGACGCCTTCCCAATCGACGTATTCCAGACCGGCTCCGGCACCTCTTCCAATATGAATACCAATGAGGTTATCGCCTCCTTGGCACACCAAAACGGCGTGGAAATTCACCCGAATGATCACGTGAACATGGGCCAGTCTTCCAATGACACCTTCCCCACCGCCACCCACGTGGCTGCTACGGAAGCTGCCGTTAATGACCTCATTCCGGGCCTGAAGGTCCTCCACGAGTCCTTGAGCAAAAAGGCCAAGGAGTTCGCCGATGTAGTCAAGTCCGGCCGCACCCACTTGATGGATGCCACCCCGGTTACCCTTGGCCAGGAATTCGGCGGCTACGCCCGCCAGATCGAGTTGGGCATCGAACGCATTGAGGCCACCCTGCCGCGTTTGGGCGAGCTGGCCATTGGCGGCACCGCCACCGGCACCGGCTTGAATACCTCCGCTGACTTCGGTGCCAAGGTCACCGAGGAGCTTAAGAAGCTCACGGGCGTGAAGGAACTGAAGGAAGCAGAAAATCACTTCGAGGCCCAGGCTGCCCGCGATGGCCTGGTAGAATTCTCCGGCGCTATGCGCTCGATTGCTGTGTCCCTCAATAAGATTGCTAATGACCTGCGCATGATGGGCTCCGGTCCTCTGACCGGCCTGGCAGAGATTCACCTAAAGGACCTGCAGCCGGGTTCCTCCATCATGCCGGGTAAGGTCAACCCGGTTATTCCAGAAGCCGTCACCATGGTGGCCGGCCAAGTGGTGGGCAACGACGCCGCTGTCGCCTTTGGTGGTGCCCAAGGCCACTTCGAGCTCAACGTCTTCATCCCGATGATGGCACGCAACGTGCTCGAGTCCGCTCGCCTGCTGGCGAATGCCTCCCGCGTCTTCGCCGATAAGTGCATCGATCACATCGAGGCCAACGAGGAGCGCATGAAGCACTTTGCGGAGTCTTCCACCTCCATCGTGACCCCGCTCAACTCCGCCATCGGCTACGAGAACGCCGCTAAGGCGGCAAAGCATGCCCTGCATGAGAAGATCACCGTCCGTCAGGCTGTTATTGATTTAGGCTTTGTCGACGGCGAGAACCTCACCGAGGAAGAGCTGGATAAGCGTCTCAATGTATTGAGCATGACCAACCGCGACCGCGATAACTTCTAAGTAATCGCCGCACCGCTTCCCCGCCCGGGTAGGACTCGGGCGGGGTTTCGCATTTCTGGAGTAAGGAGGCGTCGGCCAGAGCTATGATACGGAACACATTAGCGGAAACTCACCTTTAAAATCACCGTTTTTGCACTTGGTGTAAGTTTGCACCGAGTGTAAAGTTGCATTGCGTGCAAGAAGAACTATCACTACGCGAGCAGAAGCGCCTTGAGACGCGCCTTCGCATAGAGGATGCCGCCACAAAGCTGGTGGATGAGCAGTCCTTTAGCGCGGTCACGATTGAGCGGATCTGCGAAGTAGCCGGTATTTCTCGGCGCACCTTCTTCAATTATTTCGACTCCAAAGAATCCGCTGTACTGGGAGCTCCAAGCACCGAGTTCACGGAGAAGATGCGGGAGTCCTTCCTCGAAGAGCCGACAACCAGCATGGTGGAACTTGTTCTCCAGCTGGTCAGGCAGCACATGGAAGGCCACCACATCAACCCGACCATCCGGGAGCGCCGCAAGCGCATCGCTAATGATCCCGATGCAGCAGCTGCAGCGATAAGCCGGAAGCGGGCGAAATCCATCGAGCTCATCGATCTCATTGAAGAACGCCTCGTACAACAACCGGAGCTTCGCGTCCTCTCTAGCTGTTCCTCCAGCACCGAGGCGATGCTCATCGCCGGCCTCGTCCGCGAGGCCTTGTGGCTGGCGATGGCATCCCCCGATGCAGATTGCAGCGAAGACCTCGACGCACGTCTCGATACTTCACTCACGCTTATAACTGATTTTATGAAAGGAATGCGATGGTAGATACGGCCACGAAGGCCCCTTCGCAGGGCCAGTCCCGAGCCGATAACCTCGGGCTCATTTTCTCGGCCTTGATGCTCACCATGCTGATGAGCTCCCTCGGCCAAATGATTTTCTCCTCAGCTCTCCCCACCATCGTCGGTGAGCTCGGCGGCGTCGACCACATGAGCTGGGTCATCTCCGCCTTCCTTGTCACCATGACCATCGCTATGCCTATTTCCGGCAAGTTGGGTGACATGCTGGGCCGCAAGTGGCTCTACATCGGCGGTATCGCCACCTTCGTTGTGGGCTCCACGCTAGGCGGCTTTGCCAACTCCATGACGCTGCTCATCATCGCCCGCGCTGTACAGGGCTTTGGTGCTGGCTTCATGATGATTTCTTCTCAGTCCATCATCGCCGAGGTGACCTCCTCCCGCGAGCGCGGCAAGTTCATGGGCATCATGGGCGGCGTCTTTGGACTCTCCTCTGTCCTCGGCCCCGTCCTCGGTGGTTGGTTCACCGACGGCCCGGGCTGGCGCTGGGGCATGTGGATGAATATCCCCCTCGGCATCCTGGCCATCATCGTGTGCACCCTAGTGCTGCACCTGCGCGTTGGCGACGCCGACATGAAGCGCTTCGACTGGCTCGGCGCAACCTTTATCGCGATCACTACAGCTTCCCTTATCCTCATGACCACTTGGGGCGGCACCGAATACGAGTGGGGCTCGTCGATGATCCTCACGCTCGGCGCTATCACCATCGTTGGCGCCATCATCACCGTTCTGGTGGAACTGCGCGCTAAGGAGCCGCTCATTCCGGTTCGCCTATTTAAGAACCGCAATATGACCCTGACCACCCTGTCCGGCGTGGTTCTTGGCCTAGCGATGTTCGGCGTCCTGGGCTATATGCCTACCTACCTACAGATGGTTCACACCCTGACCCCGACCAAGGCGGGTCTCATGATGATTCCGATGATGGTGGGCCTTATCGGCACTTCCACCGGCGTGGGCTTCATCATTTCCCGCACCGGCAATTACAAGATCTACCCCATTATCGGTTTGGCCATTACCGCCGGCGCATTGTTCTGGATGTCCCACCTCACTGTGGAGACTTCACTTATGCAGTTGGGCTGCGAGTTTCTCGTCTTCGGTATCGGCTTGGGCATGGTTATGCAGGTCCTCGTGCTCATCGTCCAGAACTCCTTCCCGCTGTCCCAGGTGGGTACGGCTACCGCGGCGAATAATTTCTTCCGCCAAATCGGCTCCGCCCTCGGCGCTTCTTTGGTTGGTTCCATGTTCATCCACAATATGAAGGATGAGATGGCCACCCGCATGCCAGAGGCATTCCAGAAGATGGGCCCGGAAGGTGCTGCCTATGCTGAGAAGTTTGGCGATGCCAGCGGTGGGGCCAATAACCTCACCCCGGAACTGGTTGTGTCCTTCCCCAAGCCGATCGAAGAGGCAATCCTCAATTCCTATAATGACGGCCTGACCCCAGTCATCGCGCTGATGGTCCCCCTAGCCATCGTCGCACTACTGCTCCTTCTGCCACTGCGCCAGGAGCGCCTGAAGGAAACGATTAAATAATGTCTCTTTCCCCTGCGGAAGTACAGGCTACAAGCCGAGAGCTGCATGCCCTGCGCGATGCGCTCCCGCTTGCCGACGCCCCCATAGAATCCGCCCTCGGCTACGCCCCAGGCGGCCTGCAAGCGGCGCTGGATATTCAATCCAGCCCCATCGAGGTGTGGCGCACCAGGGACTACCTGGTTTCCCTGGCTCGCGCATACGGCGCCCCGATTCCGCACTTTAGCCGCCTGAGCGACGCAATGCGCTCTCGAGCTCAGCATTGGTTCGGCTCTTGGGATGTACCCGAAGTCTAGCTGCCCACAAGCCCCGCCTTAGGCGGGGCATTTTTATTGCCAGAGCCCCATGTACCGTAGGACTTGGGTGCCGATACCCAAGACGGCAACTATAACGGCGATAATGCCGATGGCTGCACCAGCACTCGATCCGCCGGCAGCACCGCCGATAGCCGGCTTTTTGCTAACTTTCACTGTCTGGCTAATCGCTTCTCCAGACGGGCGAGTTTTACCATTGCGCATAAGAAACGGCGTAATACTCAGCTCTGCTGTACCTTCTTGCAATGCCTCGTAGGTGCCATCTGGGTGCACGGCGAGAACCTCCGGATTGGAAGAACTTACCGACGCCCCTGGAACCGCCAACCTGGCTCCTCCCCAACCGGAAATGCTCAGGCCAATGCTGCCGGAGTCACCTACATGGGTACCTCCAGTAAAGCGGATATCGGCCCTGGAAAACGCGGACTCCGGAACCGCTATAGGGAATGCGTGCCGGCCTTCGAGGCGCTCTGGGGCACCTGAAACCCTCTCCGTGGAATAATGGCCGGCAGTCGTATTGCCAACTTGTGCCTGAGCAAAGTAGCGATTATCCGGGTTGAGCATATTGTGGAGGTGGCCCGTGCCATCAGTGAAGTAGCCGTTCGAGCGAATGAGCTTATTCCACTCACTATTAGAACCACCATCGGTAGACCAGCTAGCAATGGCCTCGCTCATGGTAGCGCTAGTGAGATTTTCCGCCGAAAAGGCACCGGGTTTCGCGGTCCACGCTTCTGCACCGCCTGCTCGCTGATGGTCAAAGTCGAAGTTCTCTTCCGCAGCGCGCTGCAAAGCAACATGCTCCAAGCCCCTGCTCCACGACATCCCGTTGATATAAGCGGTCCGGTCCGGCGCGACGTCGCGAAGCGAAGCGCCATTAAGCGGTAGATTGGCGTCCCATGCCCGCGCCCGCAGTTCGCGCAATTGCCGGGTCACCGTGTCGATATGGGATTGCAGCACGGGGGTGGCATAGACATAGGCCAACCCGCCATCAACCTGGTTGATGTCCAGCTGGGCTACTGGAACCGCACCAGCGGATGGATAGGATTCGGTGCTGGCCGCGGGAACAGAGAGCGCCCCTGCCGTCAAAGCTGCAATAGTAGATAAAGCAAGGGCGCGAGTACGCACAGACATGGAAAAACCTTAAAGAGAGATAGAGAACAAATGTAGGTTTAACTTTATCCCTGTGCGCTGGGAAAAGCTATTTCTTCTTTTCCTCCGGTTTGGGCAAAAGCAGCTCATAGACGTCGGTATCGCGCCACTGCCCTGCAAGCTCACCGTAGGTCATTTTGGCCATGTGCGAGTAGGTGCCCACTTTGACGAACCCGCGAGATTTATGCAGCCCTGCAGACCCTGTATTTTCAGGGAAGATCCACGAATGGATAGCCCACTTATGCAGGTCTACACAAACCTCAATAAGGCGATCCAAGAGGGCGCCGCCAATACCACGCCCTTGGGCCTCGCTGCCCAAGTAGATGGAATCTTCTACAACTCCATGGAAGACGGTACGAGTAGATACCGGCGCTGCAGAAACCCACCCTAGGACCTTTGAATCATCATCTTCTTCCACTGCCACGTGGACCGAAGGCATAATCTTTCCGGATTTGAACTCTTCAAAGGTCAAGGAGCGGGTCTCATAAGTGGCGTGCCCAGTATTGAGTCCCTGTTCATAGATCTCGCGCATCTGGGGATAATCCGCCGCAGTAAAGGGGCGAATGCGGAAATCTTTCTTCTTCTCGTCCGAAGACGTCTGCTTGGCGTTCTCGCTCATATACAACATTATTACTGGGCTTTGCCCATCTTCGCCACGCTGTACGCATAAAGATCGCCAAGCGCGAACGACTCCTTCTAGTTTCCGCCTTCCAGCAGGTCAGTGACCAGCTCAGCAATAGCTGAGCGCTCGGAGCGCTGCAGGGTGATGTGGGCAAAAAGCTCATGCCCCTTGAGCTTTTCAATCACTGCCTGGACTCCGTCGTGGCGGCCCACGCGCAGGTTATCGCGCTGCGCTACGTCATGAGTTAGTACTACACGAGAGCCCTTGCCCAAACGGGAAAGAACGGTAAGCAATACATTTCGCTCAAGGGACTGCGCCTCATCCACGATAACAAAGGCATCATGCAGGGAGCGGCCGCGAATATGCGTCAAGGGCAAGACTTCAATGAGGCCGCGCTCATGCACCTCTTCCATGACGTTTTCAGATACCAAGCCCTCCAGGGTGTCATAGACCGCCTGCGCCCACGGGTTCATCTTGTCTGATTCGGTACCAGGAAGATATCCCAGCGATTGCCCGCCTACGGCATACATCGGGCGGAAGACTACAATGCGGCGGTGTTCGCCGCGCTCCAGTACGGCTTCCAGCCCGGCGCACAGCGCAAGTGCCGACTTGCCGGTGCCAGCGCGGCCGCCGATGGAGACAATCCCTACGTTTGGGTCCATCAGCAGATCCAAGGCGATACGCTGCTCCGCAGAGCGTCCCTGGAGGCCAAACGCGTTCGCGTCACCGCGAACTAGCTCCACCACTCCGTCAGCGCTCATCCGCCCCAGTGCAGACTGGGCTCCGGCCACCAAGGTCAAGCCGCAATGCACCGGCAGCTCATCAACACAAGTACCCTTTTCCGTCTCGACACCGTCTAGCATGACTTCCCCATCACGATAGAGCGCATCGATAACATCGGAACTGGTGTGCACCGCAGCCATACCGGTATAACCAGTCAGGACCACGTCTTGGGCGTGGTACTCATCTGCCTGCACGCCCACCGCGCCGGCCTTGACACGCAAAGGCACATCCTTGGTCACCAGCACGGTGTCTTTTCCTTCATGCGCAAGGTTGAGCGCACAGGCCAATATGCGGTGATCTCCCTCTGGCCCACGGAATGCTGCGGGAAGCAAAGATTGGTCTTGGTGATTGAGCTCCACGCGAAGGGTGCCGCCATCCACGTTAACCGGTACCGGCTGGTCTAGTGCTTCATAGGTAGCGCGCAACTCCTCCAAAAAGCGAAGAGCTTGGCGGGCGAACCAGCCAAGCTCCGGGTGATGACGTTTTCCTTCCAACTCGGAAATAACCACAACGGGAAGGACGACGTCGTGCTCTGCAAATTTGCGCAGGGCCCAGGGGTCAGAGAGCAAGACCGAGGTATCCACTACATAGGTCTTGGTAGCGACGGAGTTTTCGGTAGTGGCAAGCGGAGTAGAAAGTACAGAGGAACGAGTCATGGTGGCAGGGTTCTCCCTTAGTGTGCGGTAGATCAGACTTCTTCCGAATCACCCCAAATACCGGGGTTGCCACCCAAACTAGGCACCGAAGGTTGAAATTACATGGGTGCAAGATGAACTTTAAGAAAACGAAAAATCCCTCCGCAGCATGTGCTGCGAAGGGATGGGCTCAAAAAGCTATTTACTTCTCTACGGAAGAGGTGAACTTGCCACTCTCGTCCTGGAGCCAGGAGATAACGCCATCATCGAACTGCTGGGTCCAGCCCTTGCCCTCGGTAGCCTTCTCCTCGGGAGCCTTTGGCAGGCCTACCTCAGCGTCTAGGCCGCCCTGCTCCTTCCAGGTCTCAGCAATCTTGCCAACGATGGGCTGAGCGCCTTCGTCATCGTCAAAGGTCAGCAGGTTGCCGCCGTCGAAAGTAGCTAGGAACTCGTCATCGTCGCCCTGCTCGATGCTCTGTACGTCGCCCCACTCGGCCTTCTTCTCTTCAATAGCGGAAGCAAAATCAGCTGGGACTTCTACGTCACCATTTGCGGTAGCGATGGACTTGGTAGCACCGTCCTTGTCGTCAGCGTCATCCTTGTCATCTGCATCATCAGACTCGGAATCATCTGCGTCCTCGGACTCGGAGGAATCTGCGTCCTTGTCCTTGTCAGAAGTAGCCTCAGCCGCTGCGGAACCAGCAGCATCGGTAGCGTCTGCCGCTACGGAGCCTGCACTGTCCTTAGCATCATTAGCTGCATCTTCAGCATCGGAGCAAGCAACAAGGGCAACGGACAGGGTTGCGGCTGCAAAGCCACCTGCAATGCGACGGGTCATCTTCTGCATTACTGCATCATCCTTTCATTGAGAAAGTAAGTTAATTCTAAATTCATGATTAAAATCGCCGTTCGTGGCGAATGACGCCCACCGTAACGACGCTACCCAGCCGGCGCCACCCACACGGACAGGAATTAGACAGCTTGCAATAATCTACTACCGCCTTTTGCGCTGCTTAATGCCCTTCTTCGCCTTTTGTAACGAATTGTTAACGTTTTTGCGAGCTTGCTTAGCTTTAGCCTTTTCCCGAGCGCTACGCTTCGGCTTTTCTTGGCGCGAGGAGCGCGCCGTCCGGCCCTTGGCAACGCCAACAAAATCCTGAATTGCCTCCCCGTCATCCTCCTTGCGCCAGATTAAGGCAATCTCAGTCACCGGAATGGATTCATCATTAAGACCCAGCGGTACTACCTGCTTCTTGCTTAGGACCTTGAGCAGGGGGCGCGGGGCGATGGCGATGCCGACATTAGCCGCCACTACTTGAAGGGCGTCTCGGACCGCAGGGACATCGACAAGCCCGGAGTCATCGAGGCGATAGTTGAGGTGCTCATCGGCGACGTCGGCAAGCGCAAGCTCTTCCCCCACCTCCGCGTATACGGAGTCTTTAGGCACCGCAATGCCCGGCGCCTCCTTATACAGGCGAACCACATGAAAAGTGTCATCTACGCGCGCATCCGGCAAACGTGCAAGCGCCACATCCACTTCGCCGGCTAAGAGCGGGGCTAGCGCATCGTCTGCATCAACCGTAAATAGGCCGCCATGAGCAGTGTTTTCTTCAAACCGGCGAAACCATTTTCCAGGCTCCGTACCGGTGGCAAAAGCTAAGCGCAGCATGGAGGACAGTCTACTGAAAGTGCTACGGTAAAGGCGTGACTGAAGAACAAAAGCAACCATCCGGCACCGCCATGCGTGCCCAAACCGCGGCGAAGAAGCTAGGCATCTACTTGCCCGGCGCGCCCGACGAGTTTCAAAACAGTGCCGTTAGCCACGAAGAGCTGCGCGAATTGCAGCATAACCCACCCGAGTGGCTACAAACTCTGCGCCGCGAAGGCCCCCACCCACGGCCGGAAGTCGCCCATAAGCTAGGCATCTCCGTCAATGCGCTGAAAAAGAATGATATGGATAAACCGCTGACTACAGCGGAAATCAATCAGCTACTCCACGAGCAGCCGGCATGGCTCCAGCAGGCCCGCGCCACCATGGCGCAGGCCCGTGGCCATGAGGTGAAGGACTAGACCAGCTTCCAGTCCTCGAGCCCCTCATAAAGCGGATAATCCTGGGCGATCTTGTCCACACGAGCGCGCAGGGTCTCTACATCGGCATTCTTGCCCTGTACTAGGGCGGTGCCAATAATATCTGCGACCTCGGTAAAGGCCTCCGCATCCAAGCCGCGGGTAGCCAGCGCAGAAGTACCAATGCGCAGGCCAGAGGTGACCATCGGCGGGCGGGGATCATTTGGCACAGCATTGCGGTTAACGGTAATGCCTACCTCGTGCAGCAAATCCTCTGCCTGCTGTCCATCCAATTCGGAATTGCGCAGGTCAGCCAGGACCAAGTGCACATCGGTGCCACCGGTAAGCACATCGACGCCTGCGGCTTTGGCGTCCTCTGCGGTGAGACGCTCAGCCAGAATGCGGGCACCTTCCAGGGTGCGCTCTTGGCGCTCCTTAAACTCCTCGCTTGCAGCAATCTTCATGGCGATAGCCTTGGCTGCGACCACGTGCATCAGCGGACCGCCCTGCTGGCCGGGGAAGACGTTGGAATTGATCTTCTTGGCATAATCCTGCTTTGCCAAAATCATTCCGGAACGCGGGCCGCCCAAGGTCTTGTGCACGGTGGTAGAAACGATATCCGCGTGAGGCACTGGGCTCGGGTGCAAGCCGGCAGCCACAAGGCCGGCGAAGTGGGCCATGTCTACCCACAGATAGGCACCAACCTCATCAGCAATCTCACGGAAGGCTGCGAAATCCATGGTGCGTGGGTAGGCGGACCATCCACCAATAATGACCTTCGGCTTTTCCTTCAATGCCTGTTCGCGCAGCTTGTCCATATCTACGCGCATAGTGTCAGGGTCGACCTCATATGCAGCGACGTCATAAAGCTTGCCCGAGAAGTTCAGCTTCATGCCGTGGGTTAGGTGGCCGCCGTGCGCCAAGGACAGGCCCAAAATCTTATCGCCTGGCTCAGCAATTGTGGACAATACGGCTGCGTTTGCCTGTGCACCGGAGTGCGGCTGGACATTGGCAAATTCCGCGCCAAAAAGCTCCTTAGCGCGATTGCGGGCAAGGTCCTCTACGACGTCGACATGCTCGCAGCCTCCGTAGTAGCGGCGGCCGGGATAGCCCTCCGCGTACTTATTCGTCAGCACAGAGCCCTGCGCTTGGAGCACGGCGCGAGGCACAAAGTTCTCAGAGGCGATCATCTCCAGAGTCTCGCGCTGGCGGGAGATTTCTCCCTGAATAGCGCCGAATACATCCGGATCAAGATCGCGGAGGTCAGAGGTAAAAGAAGCCATAAAGGTGTGGTCCCCTTCTCAAAATCAAGCGGTATGGGCTGCTGCATATCTTATCGTGCCACGCGCCCTAAGGGGGCATACTTTTACCCTCTAATTACACAAGTGCGACAATAGAGCCATGGCGCGCACTTTGGATTCCAGTCCTTACCTAGATTTTGACCGTGAGACCTGGCGTGCACTGCGTAAATCCATGCCACAGGTGCTTACGGAAAACGAGGTGGAGCAGCTTCGTGGCTTAGGCGACCGCATTGACCTCGCTGAGGTAGCTGACGTGTACCTCCCCCTCTCCCGACTCATCCATATGCAAGTCACCGCTCGCCAGCAGCTCACTACGGCTACCGAAGCCTTTTTAGGCAACCGTGCTACGCATGTTCCCTTTGTCATCGGCGTAGCCGGATCAGTGGCCGTAGGAAAATCCACCACCGCGCGCCTCCTCCAAGTGCTGCTGCAGCGTTGGGACTCCCACCCCAAAGTAGAGCTCGTTACTACCGATGGCTTCCTCTTCCCCACTAAGACTCTTAAAGAACGGGGCCTCATGCAGCGCAAAGGCTTCCCAGAATCCTATGATCAGCGTGCTCTCCTCCGCTTCGTTACCGACGTTAAATCAGGCAAACCACTAGTCAAGGCCCCGCTCTACTCCCACATCACCTATGACATCGTGGACGGGGAATATCAAGAGGTTCATCAGCCAGACATCCTCATTCTCGAGGGGCTTAACGTCTTACAAACCAGCCCTACGCTGACCGTTGCGGATCTCTTTGACTTTTCGGTTTACGTCGATGCCCGTACAGACGATATCGAGCAGTGGTATATCGATCGCTTCCTCACCCTGCGCCACACCGCTTTCCGTGAACCAAATGCCCACTTCTCTTCTTATGCAGACATGGACGATGATGAAGCCCGAGCTCAAGCCCGTGAAATCTGGCAGTCCATCAACCTGCCCAACTTGGTGGAAAATATCCTTCCCACCCGCGTGCGTGCCTCACTCGTGCTTAGGAAGGGCTCGCATCATTTAGTAGAACAGGTGCGCATGCGCAAGCTTTAGCGCCTATTTACCAAAGCGGCGCGAGCGCTGCGAGTAGTCGCGCAATGCGCGAAGGAAATCTACCTTGCGGAAAGCAGGCCAGTAGGTATCAGTAAACCAAATTTCAGAGTAAGCAGCCTGCCACAGAAGGAAACCAGATAGCCGCTGCTCACCCGAGGTTCGGATGACCAGATCTGGGTCCGGCAGCCCCTTGGTATAGAGGTGTTCTCCAATTGATTCCGCGGTGACCCGATCCGCCATTTCCGCTGCGGATGTTCCCTTTTCTGCTTCCGCACGCACCAAGTTCTGCACAGCGTCCACGATTTCTTGGCGCCCGCCGTATCCCACGGCCACGTTGACGATGACCCCGGTGTTGTCTTTAGTCTTTTCCGCTGCCGTAACCATGCGTTGACGAATATCATCCGGAAGCAAATCTAGGTGCCCTACTAGGCGCACCTGGCACCCCACATCACTGTGGGATAAGTGAGTGACCACATCTGAAATGATGTCAAAGAGAAGTTTGACCTCTTGTTCGCTACGTTTCAAATTCTCCGTGGACAAGAGGTAAATGGTGACTACTTCAATATCGGTATCGCGGCACCATGAGATCATCTCGCCGATCTTTTTCGCGCCTTGGCGGTGGCCGTGGCTGATATCGGTAAAACCTGCCTCACGTGCCCACCGGCGATTGCCATCGGCCATGATGGCCACGTGCTTGGGCTGTGGCTTACCTTTGATTAGGCGCGCTAGACGGGCTTCATAGGCTGGGTAGGCCAGCTGTTTGAGAGAACTCACGCTCATCAGTGTATCCGCCTAGAAAATGGACTTCTTGCGGTTATCGTAAATTCCGGCTTCCTTCATCGCCTCATCCACGGCTTCCTCATCAAAGGGATCAATGCCGTGGTCCTCCGCAAACATCATGCGGCGGCGAAAGCGCGAATAGCGGCGATGGAAGTTCCACCCTGCGACTAGCACGCCGACGCCCATAAGTGCCAAGATAAGCAAGCCGATGGGCGATGCCTTGCCAAACTCTGGCCCCATTGGGCCGCCTTCCGCGCCCTCGGTTCCTTGGGCGAGAACAAATACGTCGTTCGCGGCAAGGACGAAAGAGTTATACATGCTCATGTCCTAAGCCTCCTCTTTCTCTTCGATGCCTGCAAATAGATCGTTTTCTGGCAATGAGGTGGAAACGCGAGTCTTGGCCAGCTCAAACTCTTCGGTAGGCCACAGGCGCTGCTGCACCTCCACCGGTGTAGCCAAGAAAGCGCCTGCCGGATCGATCTGTGTGGCATGAGCCCGCAGGGCCTCCTCGCGATTGCTGAAGTACTCCGCGCATTCCACCTGACTGGTCACACGGGCCATGATATCGCCAAAAGTGGTATCCCAGCGCGCCAACATCGGCCCATAGGGACTGGTTTTACCTTCCTCAAGGAGCAAATCATGGAACATCTTCATGCGCTGGTAGACAAACCCATGCGAGTAGTACAGTTTCAATGGAGACCACGGCTCGCCCAACTCAGGGTGATATTCAGCGTCTCCTGCCTTATCCCATGCGATCATCGAAGCACGATGCACCATCAGGTGATCCGGGTGTGGGTAGCCACCATTCTCGTCATAGGTGACGATAACGTGCGGACGGAACTCGCGGATTACCTGCACGTATTCTTGGGCAACGGCGTCATCTCCCAGCAAGGCAAAACAACCTTGCGGAAGCAGTTCCTCCATGGACTTACCTTCAACCGGATCAGGCAAGCCCGAATCGACGTGGCCCAACCAGCGATGTTTTACGCCCAGCGCCTGCGCCGCCTGAGCCATTTCTTCACGGCGAACCTCGCCCATATTTTCTTTAATCCCAGGGCGGTCCATGGCGGGGTTAATCACATCGCCGCGCTCGCCGCCCGTACAGGTCAGCACCAAGACGTCGTTACCTTCAGCAGCGTAGCGCGCGGTGGTTGCCGCACCCTTGGAAGACTCATCATCTGGGTGCGCGTGGATAGCTAGTAGGCGAAAATCGCTCACTGAAAATCCATCCCCTTATTTTCTAGGTTCTTTGAACAGATGAATATCCTAGTAGATAATTGGAAAACAGTAGTCCTCGACTAGAGTAGAGGACATGACTTCCGCCGGAAAATCTCGCTCAGCCGCCCGCTATGGTTCCCGCGGCTCCTCTGAAAAGAACTCTGGTAGCTGGACTAATAGAGCATTGGTGCTCATCTTTGTCGCCATTTTCATCGCGCTTATCTTCTTTGGTTTCCGGTACTTCCAGCAAAAGGAAAGTGTCAACGCACAGGTGTCTATCGTGACCCAGAAAGTCCTCAGCGATGATTCCACTCGCGTGTGGGTCGATGTCACCCGCAATCACACTGATGAAGATGCCTATTGCATTGTCCAGGCCTTTGACTATTCCAAAGCCGAAGTAGGCCGCCGCGAGTTTCCTGTCCCCGCCGGTGGAAATGAAACCCAGCGCATCGCCGTCGATGTTCCCACCAATGCTCGCGCCGTCGCTGGGGGTGCCTACGGCTGCTCCGGCAATATTCCAGCATATTTGGATATGGATAATCCTGACTACGCGGAAAGCCGCTAGCCGCGTGTGCTAGGATTTGTAGCGCCTAGAACCGGGCATTTGCCAAGTTCCACTTTAACTTTTGGCCCCAGATAAAAGCAGGGGCTTTGACCACAATTCCTATCTACGGAAGGTTGCAGAATGGCTGAGCAGCAAAAGCAGTACATCACCCCAGAAACTAAGGCGAAGCTCGAGGCCGAGCTGCAGGAGCTCATTGATCACCGCCCGGTTGTCGCGGCAGAGATCAACGAGCGTCGTGAGGAAGGCGACCTCAAAGAGAACGCCGGCTACGACGCCGCTCGTGAAATGCAGGACCAAGAAGAGGCTCGCATTAAGCAGATTTCTGAGGTTCTTGCGAATGCCACCACCGAGCGCGGCGCTGTTCAAGAAGGCGTTGCACACACCGGCTCCGTAGTCCACGTTTACTACAACGGTGACAAGGAAGATAAGGAAACCTTCCTCATCGGTACTCGAGCTGCTGCTTCCGATAACAAGGATCTAGAGACCTACTCCGAACAGTCCCCGCTGGGCGCTGCCATCCTCGGCGCCCAAGAGGGAGAGACTCGCGAGTACACCGCCCCAAATGGCAAGACCATTTCGGTCACCATCGAATCCGCTGCGCCGTACGATTCTGCTAAGGCCGCCACTCCGCGCGAGTCCTAATTCTTTAATCATTTACCACTCTGGAGAAAGAGCAAACCCCATGAAAAAGTTCTCCCGCTATGCCGCTGCCGGCCTCGTATTCACCGCTGGCCTTTCCCTCGCTGCCTGCCACCCGCCGAATCAGCAGGACTCTGATTCCAAGGTAGAAAACGCCTCCACTTTCACCGGTGAAGCCCCAATGCAGAAGGATGCTGAGACCAGCTCTTCTGCACCCAATCACGCCGTTGAAGAAGCACCTGTGATTGAGTCCGATGCTCCAGAAGAGCCGGTTCAACCGCATCTGAACGGTACCGCCACCGAGCTGCCGCAGCAGTAAAAGGCTGATTTAAGGGGCCGAGGGATTTCCTCGGCCCCTTTTTGTTGCTATTTTTCTGGGTTTGCTTCCCTTACCCAGTCCCCGATAACACCGGGCACCACAGCCGGCGGCTCGCCCAGAAGGTCACGCTTATTCGGATCCCTCTCTACCTGCGTAGTCACGGACTTTACTCTCTTCTTCTCGTTGTCTTTGCCGCGCATACCCATCATTGGCCCATATGCTCGAGCACCACCAATGGCACGGCCGGAATTCCCGCCTCGGGATGCCGTAGCGCCTTCGCTACTACCGGATCCTATACCAGACCCAATTCCCCCGCCGCTACGAAAGCTCATACCGCCACCAGCACCCGCGCCACCGCTCAGACCAGCGCGCATCCCCGCACCTGCTCCTGAGCCAACACCGGCAAAGGGGACTCCGCTTCTCGCTCCGCGTCCGAGGCCTTGTCCCAAGTGTGTTCCTCTTCTTCCTCCCCGGATCATTTCGCCACTGCTTCCTCGACTACCTGTGGCTGGGGCAAACCCACCGCGGACCGTATGCCTTCCCTGGACACCGCGACTCGGCTCTGCCGTTCCTCCGGCTGCCATCGTCGGAGCCATTCCTCCAACAACGGGTTGCGCGGTACTTGCTGGTGCAACTGTTCCGCTACCGCTTACGGCTCCACCATTGAGGGCTCCACCATTGAGGCTGGCATTAACGGGATGCGACAAACCACTAGGAAGCTGCCCCATCGCACCAGTCTGCCCAGTCATGCCCGGCATCGAGGCTCCTTGGGTCGCAACTTCATGCCCTCCGACATTGACTTTGTCCCCCAATGCCAGCTTCTCTAATTCATTCCTACCGCTGGTACGCATCTCATCGTGAAAATCGCTGATTTCCTGCGGGCTCATCCCCACTGCTTCTAGCCCCTGCACATTCCCATTAGCAACGTCAAAGTTTCCTGGCCCCAGGTCTCCTCGCGCAATCGCCTCTGCAATCTTCTTAGGCCATACCACTGCCTCGGTGTTATATCGCTGCCCATCGCCTTCGACACCAGCAAGGCCCGCTTCAACTCCGCCGCCACCCGACGCCGGCGATTGTTCCATTAAGGCATGCTGGTACGGCATGGCTTCTACCGCAAAGCGCTGCAAGTCCGGCTGTAGCGTGGCCAAGGCCGCCTTCTCCGCGATCTCCCGTTCCACCGGTTCTGGGATGGCCATCACCTCCATCGCCATTGCCATCGCGGTAGGCTGCATTCCCATAAGCTTGGCGTGAAACCCAGTCAGCTTTGCCCCCATAACCTCAGCGTTTGCCACAAAATGGCTTCCCGACGCCGCCACTTCGCGAATCTTCGCCGCCGCCCGCGACGTGGCCTCACTGTCATTTTCGCTTTCCAAAGACCCCGCTGCTGCCTCAAGCCCGCTGACAATTTCGCTTACTTCCGACGCCAGCGAACTCCACCGAGCATTCGCCTCCGAGACGCTCCAAATCTGTGTCGACATCAAGTCTGTTGCTAGCTTCACGATGTCAGTGCCCACATTCACCACTGGCATAGAAAAGCCAAACGGGCTATACCCTGGCTCCGGCTGGTTCATAATCGGCATCGACTCGATACCAATATCGCCACCCGCATCTGCTATCTCCATTCCCCGGCTATTCGCGTCCTCCTGAGCCTGAAAACCGCGTGCTTCTCGGGCCAGAGAATCAGATAGCCACTCAAGCTGCTCGACAAAGCTCGCGATAGAGTTGTGCGCTGATCCCGGGTCTGAGCTCAATACTCGCTCGTGAATTGCTCCGACATGGTCAATCCCAGTAACAGGAGAAAAACTGCTCGTTAGAGGACTTTGCGCTGCCACGCCTGGCGCTCCAATAAACTGGCTCATCTGCTCAATTTGATTTATATTCCTGCCAACATTAAAAATATTAATTTTCATTTATTCCCCCGAATTTTAGTTAAATTAATTCTTTCGTCATATTGCTAGCGAGTGTGCAAGCACTGCCCTTAGTTTTGCCGAAACTATTGGCCGAGATCGTAACTACTCCCCTCACGGTAGAAAACGTCGCACTACAAGCTAAATCAGAGAAAACTTCACCTCGATGGATGACAACTCCATCCAATTCCTCATCCGAGTTGTCGACCACTAAATCTGGATTTACCCGTGAAACGTCAAAAGATTTATATGTGGAGCCAATAGACAGCACTATCTCCTCGGAAACTCTTTTGAAACTACATATCTTATGTCCTGACCTAGCGACACTTTGCCCCTCGTAGCGCTCCAATCCATGCTGCTGCAATTGAACGTTGGTGATCTCCGTACAAGGATCAAAAAGCTCGAAATTTGGATCAGCCGGATCAAATTCCCCCAACGGCGGCAGGACGCCGGATGATTTCCCCGTCCCCGTGGCGCCGGCCTCCCCCGAGTGGCCGGCGCCTTCCGCATCTTTCTCGTCAGCGGCAAGTGCCGATTCCCCCCGATCGCCGTCCGCATCATCCCCCGGATCACCGTTGGCTCCCCCTGCACCGTCGGCCGAACTATTGCCGCCAGATACATCCACTTTCGTGGTTTCCTCTGACGCGCTCCTCGTACCGATGTCCGCAGCGCAGCTGCTCAGCATAACGATACTGCTGACCATCAACGTTGCTACGGTGACCTGACGCTTCACAACAATCCTTCGCGCACTCACTTTCTGACGAGAGGAACAGGATGAGTGAAACAGAGAACTTTTCACTTCGTATCTCCCGTTCCGGTACACAGCATGCATGATCCTCTAAGAATTTTCTACGCAACCACGAAGGTTAACAGCGATTTAACAAAACTATTCGTCCCATACGTCACACGCATAACAGACAAAAGGCGAAGTTTCCTGCTCATTAGCTGTGCCATACCTGAGACGGATTTGTCCACCAGCCCAAGGCTAAACCCTTACTTTATCCCCCAGCATTACCCCATTAATTACAGGTATGTAAGCAGTTTTGGGCAATGAAAAAGGCCCGCACCAAGATGCGGGCCAAGGACAAACAGAAAGGTTAGTCGCGCTGGAAGTAGCTCAACAGACGCAGAATTTCGGTATAGAGCCAGACCAAGGTCACCGCAAGGCCGAGAGCCACGCCCCACGCCTGCTTAGCAGGTGCACCAGCGCGAATCATGCGGTCAGCTTGATCAAAGTCAGTCAGGAAGGACAATGCACCGAGTACGATGCACACAAGCGAGAAGATAATGGCAATCGGGCCGCCATCACGCAGCGGGTTGAAGTCAAAGAAAATCGCGCCCAAGAAGTTAACAAGTGCCATAACCGCGACGCCGGCAACTAGGCCAAAGAGAATCTTGGTGAACTTTGGAGTCACCTTCACTGCGCCAGTCTTGTACACAATTAGCATGCCAATGAATACACCAATGGTGCCGATGATGGCCTGGCCAATGATGGCTGAGCCTCCCTCACCTTGGAAGTTCACGTTGGTGAACATCAGGGAGAAACCACCGACGAACAGGCCTTCAAACACGGCGTAAATCAACGTCACTGCAGCGGAGCCCCACTTCTTGCCAAAAGAGGCTACAAGCACAGTGATGAACCCACCGATGCCACCGACCAAAGTCAAAGCCATGGCAATACCAGGGTTTACCGTTCCAAGGTAGAAGTTAATAGCTGCGGCGACAATGATAATGCCGAGGGTAATTCCCGTTTTGGTGACTACATCATCAACGGTCATGGGGCGGGCGGAATCATCACCGTAACCAGAGCTCTGGCGGTTACTGCTTTCAGTCAGAGAACTCATTACCGGATTGCTTGAACGCACGGTTGTCCTTTCTAAGAGAGGTGCAGATTAGCTTTCTCAATACGATCAACGAGATAGCCCAGCATTAAGTTCCACAATTTTTACTTTTGAGTAGAAATTCTGTGTGGAGCCCCCACAAGGGCACTGTGGAGGATGCCTGCCTCGAGCCCTTGACCTTAGTACCTGCATGTATGACGCAAATGCGGAAAATATTCATGCTTTCGGCACCACCATATTTGAGCTGCCACTGAAAACGAAGAAACTCGAGACACCGACCGGAACGATGTCTCGAGACTTCACAAAGTGCCCCCAGTGGGACTCGAACCCACACTGAATCGATTTTAAGTCGACTGCCTCTGCCGATTGGGCTATGGGGGCGCGAGAAATATATTAGGCCACCGCACCCCACAAGAGTTAACGAGGGGTACCCTCCGCGGCTAGACCAGCGATAATGCCATCGAGAATGTCCTTTTCGCTAATGAAAAAGCTACGTGCATCGCCATTGCGCTCGATAAGCTGCATGATGCCTTCCACAGCTACTGCCCCGCCACCGATGACATCGGCACGGCCGGGGTGAATGACCGGGTTGAGGGCACGGACGTCGGAAGGCAAGCCAATAAGCTGCTGCAACAGCACCCGCAATGCCTCAAAACGAAGTTCAGAGCCGTGAATGGCATCGGCGTCGTAACGCTCAAGGCCTTGCGCTAGCGCTGACAAAGTAGTGAAAGTGCCAGCACAACCGACGATGGTGCGTGCCTTATCAATGGGCACAATTTTTTCCACTTCGGCTGTGCGCTCAGCAACGTACTCCGTAGCGATCTCAATCTCGGATTCGGTTGGCGGATCGGTACGCATAATGCGCTCTGTGAGTCTGACGCACCCCATGCGAGCCGAGTGAGTTCCCAAGATCTCTCCGTCGGCAGTGCCCACCACGAACTCAGTCGAGCCGCCGCCCAAGTCAATCACACAGAAAGGGCCGCGGTCTGGCTCAAGATCGGCTACTGCCCCATTGAAGGACAGCAGTGCTTCTTCCTCACCGGAGACGACCTCAGCCTGAGCACCTAGCTGAATTTGGCCGAGCAGCTCAGCGGTCATATTGAAAAATTCCTGCTGATTCTTCGCATCGCGCGTAGCTGAAGTAGCTACCATCCGTACGCGGGTGACCTTCTCAAACTTCATCTGCCGCACGTAGCCTTCCAATGCCACACGCGCCCGCTCCAAAGCCTCTGGAGCGATTTCACCCGTGGCATCCACCCCCGCGCCTAAGCGGATAATCTCCATCGTACGAGTAATATCGCGGACCTTGCCATCATCCTGGACTTCAGAAATAAGCAAGCGAATTGAATTGGTACCGCAATCAATAGCAGCAACGCGAGTCATCGTTCTCCTCCTACTCCGCGTTAGAAAAGTCGAACTGCACTAGGTCAATCCCCAGCTCTTCTACGGTAGGCCAATCCTTAGGGATGGCAGTTCCCCGCAGCTGGCCGTGATCAGCGGCCATAGCCACTGCTTCAGTTCCTAGCTGGAAATGCTTTGGGCCTTCCGCAAGCGCATAGGCAATTAGGACATGCAGACACTTCACGCGGTCCGGCATGCCGCCGCCGGAGAACTCGGTTCCTAAGTCTTCTATTTCATTACGCTTGGCCAAGAAGTACTCGTGGGCACGCTGGTAGTCGGCGGCCAATCCCTCATCCTCACCCAAGCGGGCTTCCATCCACTTCATGACGTGCGCAACCTCCAAGCGGGAAGCCTCGGCCGTAAGCCGTGGGTCAGTGAGGTAGTAAAGGGTGGGAAATGGAGTGCCGTCGGCAAGCTTGGGTGCAGTCTTAATCACCGCGGGCTGCCCATCTGGTGTCCGATAGGAAACTTCCAGCACCCCTCGCGGGGTGCGGCCCAATTGCTCAGTTACTACAGCGATATCTGCATCAGTGACGGTCATGCGGATAATTATCGCACATCCGCCTTCTCTTCCGGCGGCGGCTCAATCGGAAGATGATTTACCTGTTCGGAAGGAGCTTCCTCCTCAGGCGGTTCAGCCACCGAATCCCACAGCACCTCGTACCACTGACGGGAATCTTCTTCCTCCTGGCCGTCAGTAGTGAGCTGGTTATCCGGCTTAATCTGCGGGTCTATGATGCGGTACGCAGTTTCACCTTCGTCCACAACGCCGAATCGGCGTCGGGCTTCCTGCTTGATGTACTCATCGGATTTATATTGATCAATCTTTTCCAGCAAGGCCGCCTTTTCATCCTGCTTCGCAGCAATCGACTCATGCAGACGAGCTATTTCGGAACGGCCGTGGTAATAGTTGCGCAACGGTACAGCGATAGCCAGTAAGACGATGAGCACAATGACCACAATGACGCCCACCCCAGCGATGCTCATCCGATCCGGCTTCTGTGTCTTCTTCTGCTGAGCACGTTGAGCTTTGCGAATATCCGCAGCACGCGAAGCTACCGGAACCCTAGTGCGGCTCCGGTTTCGCTGCGTCTTCTTTTCGCGTGCCATAGGCTTTTTATCCTAGCGCCGTCACTCCTGTAACAGCGGCGTGGCACGCGCAAGTTGGATACACTAAAACAAAATCTCCCTCTCAGTAAGGAAATTTTATGACCCTCAAGCGCATTTTCCCCCTCCTGACCGCCGGTCTACTTCTTGCCGGATGCGGCCCCTCCGCCCAAGATGGCGAGTATCCCGTCTATGGCGATGACTACGACTTAAGCACCACTGATGGCATGGCTGAATACCTTAAGGAATATAAAACCCTGCCCGATGACTTCATGGAGCACGACGTTGAACAGCTCGAAAGCGAGTACAAGCCCGAAAGCTTCGAAATAAACGCAGAGAACCTAAAGAAGGCAGGCAAGGCTACTTGCAAGAATGACGAGTTGTTCGAGATCTCCAAAGGCTACTTAGTGGGCGATTCGGAGAAATTCGGAGAGGCACTCATGTCGGATAGCGGCCCCGAGGAAAAGTTCGGCGACGTGCTTGATGAGCTGGGCGTTCCAGACGACGCCCCTGATAAAGACAAATATATGGCAGCCACGATGTCCCCATTGGGCGCCATCATGACTTGTGGCGATGAATTCAGCGACGAAGAACTAGATAAGGTCTCTGAAACCATTCACGGAAGCTAGAGCACTAACTCCACCCATCTCAAACTGCCCTCTATGCGCAACAGCGGTGCCACGACTTGCCACTTTTGTAGGCGCAGGAGCTTAAGGCTGTCACCGCTTCCTACTTTCAGGTCTTCGCGCCATGCCAGTAATAGATTCGCACATTTATTCGAGATTGACCTTGTGGATGTCGGCGGGGTAGTTTATGCTGTGGGATATATATTCGATTGGGTGTGCGATTTATTTTAGAGGGGGACCATTCCGTGACGAACAGCGACGCACCACCGAAGAAGGCCTACTTTTCCACCAATAACCTCGACGATACCGTTTGCGCCCTTGCCATGATCCAGCGAATTCAATCTTGGCAAATGTACCAAGCGGTACTCCCAAAGTTAGAAGATGATGTCGAATGCACTACCACAGCTCTGGCTAAACGCGTGGGGTTGAGCTACTGGCGGGTACTATCCGCCTTGAGGTCTCATCTGCGCATGCGTGAGTTACCGCTTACCACCGCAGTACAAACCGAGCATTGGATCCTAGACCTTCCGCGCCTGCATGTCATTGATGCTGAGCTTGCCCCGCTTGGCGACGAAGCCGGCAACATCCAACTAGTAGACGCCGCTCTGGCAGATTTCCTCACGCCAAAAGAACCAGCTCAACATGTGCCTACAGAGTCCGAGATACGCAGATTCTTACGCGATTTCATCGATGGAATCCTCAAGCCAGATATTGAAAAAGAGATCGAGCGAGCCGTGTCCATTTCTTACTCCAAAGGCCAAGCTACGATAACCCTAAAGACGGACAAGGCAACCGCCGGTGCCATTGCGCGACATATTGATAAGGCAGCGCGAAAGGAGCACATTTCCAAACCAGAAGCATTGGAGGCGTTGATCTTCAATCGTACCCAGACAAAAGTAGTCATTAACACCTACGGCGATGCTTCTCAGGTGTATATGCCTTCGGCTGGATGGTGTGTTCTCACCGAGCATTTGAGCAACTACTCAATAACCCGCGAGCTTTCTCCGCAAGAATCGTCTTCCTACATTCCCACCGAACAAATCAGAACGTGGGTCCACGGCCGCGATGCCACGTGCCGATGGCCAGGGTGCTCCATGCCGGCACATTATTGCCAGCTCGATCATCGGGTGGAGTACGCCGACGGAGGACCGACGAGTGTCGATAATCTAGTGTGCTTATGCCAGCACCATCACAACGTTAAGACTGATGGCCGCGCACGCTACATTATGGATCCTATCACTGGGGATGTTGCTTGGCTCTTTTCGGACGGCACCTTCGAGATTGACCGAGCTGAAGGTCCTTTGGCACCGCGCAACGTAAATTGGAAGCAAACCTGGGAACAGTATTTGGCCATGCGAAAGCGCCCCCGCAGTGATGCGAGGGCGCTAAGGAAGAAGGCGATTAAGCCTTAAAGCGAGGGAAGGCGGAGCGGCCGGCGTAAACTGCACCGTCGCCAAGCTCCTGCTCGATGCGGAGCAACTGGTTGTACTTGGCTACGCGCTCGGAGCGAGCAGGTGCGCCAGTCTTGATCTGGCCGCAGTTCAGGGCCACAGCCAAATCAGCAATGGTGGTGTCCTCGGTCTCGCCAGAGCGGTGGGACATCATGGTGCGGTAGCCATTGCGGTGTGCGAGCTCGACAGCGTCGAAGGTCTCGGTCAGGGTGCCGATCTGGTTGACCTTTACCAGCAGAGCGTTAGCGGCCTTCTTGTCAATGCCTTCCTGCAGGCGAGCAGGGTTGGTGACGAAGAAGTCATCGCCGACGATCTGTACCTTCTCACCGATAGCGGCGGTCAGGGTGGTGTAGCCATCCCAATCATCTTCCTGCAGTGGGTCCTCGATGGAGACGATTGGGTACTCGTCAATGAGTTCCTCGTAGACCTTGGACATTTCTTCAGCGGTGTGCTCGCCGCCCTCGAAGTGATACTTGCCGTCCTTGAAGAACTCAGAGGAAGCAACGTCGAGTGCGAGTGCTACGTCCTTGCCTGGCTCGAAGCCTGCCTTCTTGATGGCGTCAACGATGACGTCAAGGGCAGCCTTGGTGGAGTCGACAGAAGGAGCAAAGCCACCCTCATCACCGAGACCGGTAGACAGGCCCTTGTCCTTTAGGACGGCCTTCAGGGAGTGGTACACCTCAGCACCCATACGCAGGGCCTCGGCGAAGGACTCAGCACCAATCGGAGCAATCATGAACTCTTGAACGTCAACGCCGGAGTCAGCGTGTGCACCACCGTTGAGAATGTTCATCATCGGCACAGGCAGTACGTGTGCGTTCGGGCCGCCGATGTAGCGGTATAGCGGCAGCGCAGCGGACTCGGCGGCAGCCTTAGCTGCGGCGATGGATACACCCAAGATGGCGTTGGCGCCGAGTTCGGACTTGTTGTCAGTACCGTCCAACTTAATCAACGCTTGGTCAATGAGGCGCTGGTCATCAGCTTCGAAGCCAGCAATCTCATCGGCGATCTTCTCGTTGATATTTTCCACGGCCTTCAGAACGCCCTTGCCTTGGTAGCGCTCGCCGCCGTCGCGCAGCTCGTGAGCCTCGTGCACGCCGGTGGAAGCGCCGGAAGGAACGCCGGCAACACCGCGAGCACCGTCATCAAGGAAGACCTCTGCTTCAACGGTGGGGTTGCCACGGGAATCGAGAATTTCGCGGGCGAAAGTGTGGATGATATCAGCCATGCTGTTCTTCACTCCTCATAAAAATGTTCGCTCTGGACCAGCTGGCCCAGCTACGTTCCCAATTGTTCCAGAAAACTTTGCTGTGTGACACTACTTGGCACTTTGTGGAACGGAGTAGGCATTGGCCGCGTGTGCAACTTTATGCAAATACTCGCTGGACTGGTTGTAATTTAGGATTGCTTCTTTCCATTGATCTGGGTCAGAGAGATCTCTGTCACCAAAGCATAAAAGTCCGGCTGCACCGATAGCGGCGTCGTCGATTTGGTTGGGATCCGCCTTCCCATCGCCGTTAGCATCAGCACCCACAGATTCCCACGTCGTTGGGATAAACTGCATTGGTCCGACGGCGCGATCATATTCCGAATCTCCATCGATTTCGCCGTTGTCAGTATCTGGGGTGTGAGCCGTATTGTTAAGGCCATCTAGGGCAATGCCGTTAATGGGTGGTTGGGGGTAGCCGGCGTCGTCAAGCTTGGAGGACTTAAACCAATTGCCGTTGTAGGTGCCATGGCGGGTTTCCACGTAGCCGAGTCCGGCGAGGGTATTCCAGCGCAGGTGGCACCCCGGCCACTTTTGCTGAGCGATGAGTTCGGCGTTGCCATAAGCGCGAAGGGCGGCTGGAGGGATACCGGTCTGCTCAGCTAGGTCAGAGGCCCAGTAGGTAAGCTTATCTGCGGTACGGCCGGGGGCGTTGACGTCAATGTGGGCGACCTCTTTGCCTTCAACGGGCGGGATGTTTTCAGGTACGGGCTGCTTAGAAGTACCGTGCCCCGTCAGCAGCCATGCCACTAGCGCGACAATGACGACTACGGCGATTCCGCAGCCCCCGAATATCTGCAGCAGCCTCTTCATGAGATGCCATCCTACATTTTCTTTCCTTCACGCCATAGACGCTCTTGCGTGTCGACGTCGACTATCTCCGTCGTCCCATCAAACAAGTATGGGGCGCGAGCGCGCATTTTGTTAACGAAGCTTTGGGCGACGTCATCGAGCGAGAAGGTGGAGATTTCTGCATGGAAAAGGACCTGCAAGAAAATATCTCCTAGCTCCTTGAGCACTTCGCCCTCTGGCTCACGATTGCGCACAGCTGCGGCGAATTCGGCAGACTCTTCCTCAAGATATGGCAAGAGGGAGGTATGGGTTTGCTCTCGTTCCCACTGCCCGATGCGCCGCGCGGTGGCCATGGTCCGGCGCGCCTGCATGACTGGGTCCGCGAGGGATTCGGCACGAATGACTGGCTCTCCAGTAGCTAGGCGAGCGCGGGTTTCAGGATCGTGTTCGTCGGTGCTGACCAAGGTTCCGATGGCATCCTCCCCTACTAGGAGATCGGAAAAATTCCACCGCACGGAAACTGGCACTTCACCGGTGAAGTAAACCGGGCCACGCAGCTTCCCGTGTGCTTGCATGGGAATCATGGTGGGCCAGCGTTCATCGAGCAACAGCACAGTCATGGGCACAAAGTCTAGCTCGAGTTCCCATTATGGGGCTATTCAAGGTATTTTAGGCCAATGACCTCCAGCCAGAATAAATCCCACTCCGTGACGTTGTGGACCCTCGTCGCGCTGATCATCGGTTCCACCGTGGGCGCGGGCATTTTCTCGCTGCCACAAAACATTGCCTCCGTTGCCGGCCCAGGCGCGATGCTCATTGGCTGGTTGGTAGCGGGCATCGGCATGCTCTCTGTGGCTTTTGTATTCCAGATTTTGGCCCGCCGCAAACCGCACCTAGATTCAGGCGTTTATTCCTATGTACGCGCCGGCTTGGGCGATTTTATTGGTTTTACCTCTGGCTGGGGTTATTGGCTGGGCTCCGTTATGGCGCAGGTGGGCTATGCCACGCTCTTTTTCAATACTCTGGGGCATTACCTGCCGCTTTTCGACGCCGACCATCACTGGACCTCCGCTATTGCCGTATCCCTGCTATCGTGGGGCATTTTTGCTGTCCTGGCCCGCGGCATTAAACAGGCGGCTTTCATGAACTTGGTCACCACGATTGCCAAGATTGTGCCCATCCTTGCCTTCGTTGTACTCATTGCTTTCCTGGGGTTCAGCTGGGATAAATTCACCTTGGACTTTTGGGGACGCGCTGCCGAGGCTAGCGTCTTTGAGCAGGTCCAAGGCATCATGCTCTTTACCGTGTGGGTATTCATTGGCGTGGAGGGCGCTTCCGTTTATTCCAAGCAGGCTGCAAAGCGCACCGACGTCGGCCGTGCGACCGTGATCGGCTTTTTCTCCGTGCTCGCACTGCTGGTTTCCGTGTCCACCTTGAGCTTCGGCGTTATGACCAAGGAAGAGTTGGCTGCGCTGCCCGATAATTCCATGGCGTCCGTACTCACTGAAGTCATCGGCCCATGGGGCGGCGCGCTGGTGTCTATTGGACTGTGCTTGTCCGTTCTGGGAGCCTATGTGTCTTGGCAGATGCTGTGTGCCGAGCCCATCGTGATGATGGCCATCGACGGGCTCATTCCCCGTCGCATCGGCACAATCAACGTGGCAGGTGCGCCATGGGTAGCGCAGCTGATTTCTACGATGGCAATCCAGCTATTCATTATCGTCTTCTACCTCAACGAGGCCTCCTATAACGCCATGGTGCAGCTGGCCACCATCATGTACCTGCTGCCGTATATCTTCTCTTCCCTGTACCTGCTGCTTCTGGCGCTTCGCGGCAAGGGGCTGTCCCACCCGCAGGCGGGTATCAAATTTGACCTTTCTGGACCAGAGGTAAGCCGTAAAGAAAACCGCAAGCACCTAGCCATCGCTTTGCTCGCTTTTATCTATTCGCTATGGCTAATTTACGCGGCCGATCCCGTCTACGTGCTGCTCGGCGCACTGGCCGTAGTCCCAGGCCTAATCCCATATGTCGGCACCCGGATCTGGAAGAAGGAACGCATTTTCAACACCTTCGAGTGGTGCGTGGTGGCCATTGTTTTGGCCGGTGCCGCCACCGCCATCTGGGGCTTGAGCACCGGCTGGCTCACGCTCTAGCTACTCGCCTACGCTGACCACGTTCGAGGTGGACTTTGCACCGCTCACATTGATGGGGTCGACGTCGAAAAGCGCGCTTAGGAAGTCCGCCGCCCACTGAATGAGCTCGGTATCGCGCAGCTTCGGGGAGGTGACATTTCGCCCGGCCTTGGGGAATGGCACGTTGATTGCCTTCGCCGCCGCGCGGAAGCTGGAGCCCGGGTATAGGCGCTTGAGGCGCACCTGCTTGGAATCCGGCAGCTCCACTGGGTGGAACTTGACGCGGGTGCCCTGCACGGTGATATCGGAAATGCCGGCGCGGCGCGCCTGGTGGCGCAGGCGGGCAACGGAAAGCAGGCGCAGGACCTCTTGCGGCAGTGGGCCAAAGCGGTCTTCCATTTCCTCGATGACGGCCTTGAGATCATCGTCATTCTGCGAGGCCGCAAGCTTGCGGTAGACCTCCAGGCGCAGGCGCTCGGAGTCGATATAGCCTTCCGGAATATGCGCGTCCACGGGGAGATCGATGCGGATTTCCTTTGGGCCTTCATCGGTAACGGTGGGGGCCTCGCCGCGGGCGAGCGATTTGAAGGTCTCGACCGCCTCGCCCACGAGCCGCACGTAGAGATCGAAGCCCACACCGGCAATGTGGCCGGACTGTTGGGCGCCAAGGACGTTGCCGGCACCGCGCATCTCCAAGTCCTTCATGGCTACGGCCATGCCGGCACCAAGGTCGTTGTTTTGAGCGATGGTGGCCAGGCGGTCATAGGAGGTTTCCGTGAGCGTAGCGCCCTTGGGGTACAGGAAGTAGGCATAGCCGCGCTCGCGGGAACGACCCACGCGCCCGCGCAACTGGTGGAGCTGAGACAGGCCCATGTGGTGGGCGTTTTCCACAATGAGGGTATTCGCATTGGCGATATCCAGGCCCGTTTCCACGATGGTGGTACATACCAAGACGTCATACTCGCGGTCCCAGAAGCCCTGGACGGTCTGCTCAAGGACATCCTCATTCATTTGACCATGCGCGACGACGACGCGGGCCTCAGGTACCAAGTCACGCAGTTCGCGGGCCTTCTTCTCAATGTCAGAGACTTTATTGTGAATGAAGAAGGTTTGGCCATCGCGTAGTAGCTCGCGGCGGATAGCCGCGGCTACCTGCTTGTCCTCATAAGCGCCCACGTAGGTCAGCACTGGGTGGCGGTCCTCTGGCGGGGTAAGGATGGTGGACATCTCGCGGATGCCGGCCATAGACATCTCTAGGGTGCGCGGGATAGGTGTAGCGGACATGGTAAGCACATCCACGCTGGCTTTAAGGGCCTTAATGTGCTCCTTATGCTCCACGCCGAAGCGCTGCTCCTCATCAACCACGATGAGGCCAAGATTCTTCCAATGCACGCCGGTCTGCAGGAGTCGGTGCGTGCCGACGACGATATCAACGCTGCCATCGGCCAAGCCCTTGAAGATTTCCTCGGCTTCCTTCTTCGAGGTAAAGCGCGAGAGCACCTCAATCTTGACGGGGAAGCCGGTCATGCGCTCGCTGAAGGTATCAAAGTGCTGCTGTGCTAGCAGCGTGGTGGGCACGAGGACGGCCACCTGCATGCCGTCTTGCACGGCCTTGAAGGCAGCGCGGATGGCTACCTCGGTTTTGCCGTAGCCCACATCGCCGACGACGACGCGGTCCATCGGCACCGTGGATTCCATGTCCTGCTTGACGGCATCGATGGCCAGCATCTGGTCTTCGGTCTCCACGAAGGGGAAATTATCCTCCATCTCCGCCTGCCACGGATTATCTGGGGCGAATTGGTGGCCCGGCGCGGCTTGGCGCTTGGCGTAAAGCTCGACGAGCTCTCCGGCGATTTCGCGCACGGCAGCACGAGCCTTCTTCTTGGTGTTCTTCCAGTCGGAACCGCCCATCTTAGAAAGGTGGGGTGATTCGCCGCCGGTGTACTTGCTCAGCAAATCCAGCGAGTCCATAGGCACCCAGAGCTGATCGGCGGGTTGGCCGCGCTTGGAGGGTGCGTACTCAAGCACGATGTATTCGCGGCGGCTGGTCTCGTCGCCGGACTGGATGGTGCGCTCGGCCATCTTCAAGAATTTGCCGATGCCGTGGGTTTCGTGCACCACGAAATCGCCTTGCTTGAGCGCAAGCGGATCGACCTTATTGCGGCGCTTGGCGGGGCGCCGCTTCGCTTCGGCGATATCGCCTACGCGGTTGCCGGTCAGGTCCGTCTCGGTTACGACGACCAATGGAAGGGCTTCGGCGTCCTTGGGCTTTTTCACCTTGGGAAATACCAGGCCGGCATGGCTCAGCGCCTGGTAAAGCGTGACTTCACCGGCGGTGGGTTCCCAGCCGGGGGTAGCCACCTTGGTGCGGATTCCCTTTTCCGCGAAGCGATCCACCATGCGCTTGATGGCACCTGGGGCCGGCGCAATAAAAGCGGCACGGCCGCCCGCGTTGGTGTGCGCGAGCAGCTGGGC
This sequence comes from Corynebacterium curieae, assembly GCF_027570035.1. Classification (GTDB taxonomy): domain Bacteria; phylum Actinomycetota; class Actinomycetes; order Mycobacteriales; family Mycobacteriaceae; genus Corynebacterium; species Corynebacterium curieae. The sequence goes on from NZ_JAKMUU010000002.1 coordinate 233,615, forward strand.
CATCATGGCGTCGATTTCTTCAATATTGCCGCGCGGAGTGGGGCCAGGTTCGAATTCGAGGGGCAGCGTCTCTTCTTCTGGGGCTGCCAGCATTCCTGGCGGCGAGTAAGTCCACAAGGGCAGCCCGGATTCACTAATAGTGACCTCGAGCGATTCATAGGAGCGGTAGCTGGACGCCTCTGTGTCGAGCCCTTCAGTGGCCAACGGACCATCAGCTCCCATGGCCGCGGCTTCCCAACCAGCGGCAAGGAATTCCGCATCGGTCTTTTCTAGATCCGCAACGCGGCGACGAATCTTTTCCGGAGCGACCATGACCACGTGCGTGGTGGGGCGGAGGAATTCGGGGAGGGTGATCATGGGGGCGTCGGAAAGCGCGGGCAGGAGTGCCTCCATGCCTTCGGCCGGCATGCTTTCGCTGACTTTGGTCAATAGCTCCACCAAGGCGGGGTTGCCGGGGTGCTTGACCGCAAGATCGGCCGCGCGTTTGGTGATGGCATCCGTAATGGGCAACTCGCGGGCAGGGAAAATGTCTACACGCCCCACCTCGATTTCTGGGATGGTGCGCTGGTCAGCTACGGAGAATTGGCGGATATCGGTAATTTCATCGCCCCAAAACTCCACGCGAACTGGGTAATCAAGAGTGGTGGGAAAAATATCGATAATGCCACCGCGGGTAGCATACTCGCCGCGCTTCGCCACCATGTCAACATGCTTATAGGCACGGAACTCAAGCTCGCGGACCACCTCATCAAAGTCATATTCGTGGTCCTCTTCTAGGTGGACGGGAGCTCGGCCTTCTACCTCTTTGAGGATAGGTTGGGATAAGCCACGGGCAGCGGTGACGATGACCTGCAGGCTATCGAGGTTGTGCAAAACCTCAGCACGGCGGCCGATGATGTCTACGCCTGGGCTCAGGCGCTCGTGTGGCAACGTCTCCCACGCGGGGAACATGGCTACCTTCTCCCCTAGCATCGCCGTCAGCTCCGCGGTGAGATCTTCCGCCTCGCGGCTCGTGGCGGTCACCACGAGGACCGGAGCATGGTGGGCCAAGGTTCCCAAAGCCCACGGTCGAGACTGATCTAGGCCCGTAATGTGGAGGTCTTCCCCCACATGGGAAATCATGCCCTTGAGCTTGGGATCCGAGGCCGCTACCTTCAGCAGGCCAGCCAGCATTGGCGTTGCCATCTATTTGCCTCCTAGCTTGGGCTTTACTTCCATACCAGACAAACCATTCCAGCATAGATTGACAATATGCGTGGCGACGACTTCCTTATCCGGGCTGCGCTCATCCAACCACCATTGCGCTGTAGTCGATACCATTCCCACCAGCGCTTGGGCGTAAATATCCGCCAAATCCGGTTGGATACCACGATGCTCAAATGCTTCGCGCAAAATATAGGAAACCTGGCCCACGGCGGAGTTCAACAGCGTGGAAAAGCTGCGCTCATCGCCTGGCTTGGCGTCGCGCACCAAAATAAGAAAACCATCGGTTTCCTCTTCGACATAAGCCAAAATGGCCATCACGGCCTGCTCGATTCGCTCGCGCCAGCTGCCGGTTTCCAAAGAATCAGTAATGACCTTTTCCAAAGCCAGCATCTCGCGGTCGATCACCACCGCGTAGAGGCCTTCCTTTCCCCCAAAGTGTTCATAAACAACGGGCTTAGATACCCCGGCGCGGGCAGAAATTTCTTCCACGCTGGTTCCTTCAAACCCCAATTCCGCAAATGCGGCGCGTCCGATGGAAATAAGTTGTTCGCGGCGTTCGCGGCCGGTCATCCTTTGTCGAGCCATGCCCTCTACCCTATCCTTAGCCACGCAATTTGTGATTTACCCGGGTGTGTCAGGTACGCTATGCGTACAGCTTCGGCTGTGTTTCCCCATGGTGTAATCGGCAACACTACGGTTTTTGGTACCGTCATTCTAGGTTCGAGTCCTGGTGGGGAAGCTTTTTAGTTTTCTTCCGCCCGCGGCGAAATCCTTTTAGCTCGGCTTTCTTTGCAATCGCAGCCACCTGTGCAGCGGTGTAGTTAACGGGGGCGACGCCAGCACGGGGAAGTACCCAGCCGCGCCAGTAAGACAGGATGGCCATGCCGCTGCCAACGAGGGGCGAGATGATCATGCCGAGGGCGAATTGGCCGTAATGGGCAAAGGTCACCATAACGATGCCGGTCAGAATTGATGGCACAGCGTAGAGGGGGCTGCCGCCGAAGATGGACGGGATTTGCCCAGAGGCGATATCGCGGACCATGCCACCGCCCACCGCAGTGAGCACTCCCAAGAACACGCACGGGATAGGCGGCATGCCGTGCGTAAGCGCCTTGACGCATCCGGTGGTGGACCAGACGCCGAGAATGATGGCATCGCCGTGTTCACGAAAAAGTTCCCATGCCTTGCCTTTAAGATCGGTAAGGAAAGCGATGAGCGCACCCACGCAGGCAAGCCCCAGGTACCACGGATCGGCAATGGCGGCCGCTGCCCCATCGGCAATGAGCATATCGCGGAGCATGCCACCGGCCAGCCCGGAGAAAAGAGCAAGGAATACAAATCCAACGATGTCGAATTCGCGACGGCGGGCGATGGTGCCGCCGATGATGCCATTCAATGCCACGCCGAGGAGATCAAAGGCCTGGTAGAGCGAATTGATTAGGGGATCGACATCGTGCATGATTCTTAGGCCTCCTGCCGCACGGGTAGAATTTCGGCGTGACTGCGACCACGTTTTCGTCTCCGGCGTGTCAGCATGGCTCTTATTTAACCAACTCGTTTCTCTGAAAGATCGCTTTTCCATGTCTAAATCCAATGCCCGGTATTTCATCTGGTCCAATGGCCTGCAAAATTTGGGAGATCAGATTGTTGCCGCCAAGACGGTTTTGCCTGCACTTTTCAGTGCGGCCGGCGTGCCAGCATTCTTTACCGGTTTGCTTACCCCTATCCGCGAGTCAGGCTCGATGCTGCCGCAGGCGGCGCTGACCCCGTGGGTGACTACATACCGGGCCCGCAAGCGCCTGTGGATTATCGGTTCGCTTGGCCAGGCGGTAGCTGCCGCGGTCATCGCGCTAGCAACATTCTTTGCCCACGGGGTAGTACTCGGCGTGGTGGCGCTTGTGGCCTTGGCGGCCCTCTCGCTTTTTCGCGCCCTGTGCTCGATAGCGGGCAAAGACGTACAGGCTCGCACCATTTCCAAGGGCGCGCGTGGCCGAGTGACCGGAAGTGCGGCCGCGCTCGGCGGCGGTGCTACCTTGCTTACCGGCATTATCCTTTATTTTTTGGGCGAGCTCAGCATCCCCATGATGGGCGCGGTACTCGCCATTGGCGCGGCCACGTGGGCCATAGCCGCGTGGGTCTTTTCGCACGTGGATGAGCCGGTGCCAGAGGAAGCCGAAGGGGGCATCGATAAGCGCTGGTGGCAAGATACCTGGCAGCTTTTTACTAGCGACGGGCAATTTCGCAATTTCGTCATTGTCCGCGCACTCCTTTTGGTCTCGGCGCTGTCTACCTCTTTTATCGTGTTGCTCAGCAGCAACCTTTCCGGGCTCTACGGCTTCGTGCTTGCCTCGGGGCTGGCCTCGCTGGTAGGCGGGCGTATTTCCGGTGTGTATTCGGATAAGTCCTCTAAGAACACCATGGCTGTGGGCGCGGCCGTGGCTTCCGTCGTGCTGGTGCTTTTGGTGGCCAGCTCGCATTGGGCCCCAGATGGGGTCAATGCTTGGGTTATGCCTATAGGTTTCTTTGCGGTTAACTTAGCCCATACCGCCATCCGCGTGGCGCGAAAGACCTACGTGGTGGATATGGCCGGCGGCGATAAGCGCACCCAGTATGTGGGCGGCGCGAATACGATGATGGGCGTCATTTTGCTTATCGTGGGTGGTATTTCCTCCGTTGTAGCGCTTGCCGGGCCGGAGGCGGCGCTGCTATTCCTTTCCCTCATCGGTTTTATCGGCGTGTGGCGCGCCCGCGGCCTGAAGGAGGTTTCTCACACATAAATTGCACTCGGGCTATAGGATGTAGTCCGGATAATAATCAGACTCAACCCTCAGGAGTTCAATAACCCGTGGTAGCAACAACCCCGTGTGCCGTAGTAGTCCTCGCGGCTGGTGCCGGCACTCGCATGAAGTCCACCAAGCAAAAGACCTTGCACGCGATTGGCGGGCGCAGCTTGCTCGGCCACGCTCTGCATGCCGCTGCCGGGATTAATCCGGAGCGCATCGTCACGGTGGTGGGGCACCAACGCGACCAAGTCTCCCCCGCGGTCGACGCCATTGCTGCGGAGCTGGACTGTGAGGTGCTCCAGGCGGTGCAGGAACAGCAGCTGGGCACTGGCCACGCTGTAGCCTGCGGCTTGGAACCTATCCCAGAGTTCGAGGGCACCATCATCGTCACCAATGGTGATGTACCGCTGCTTACCCCGGAAACCATTGAGGGCCTGCGCGCTACCCACACTGAGCAGGGTAATGCGGTTACCGTGCTTTCGATGCGCCTCGATGATCCGACTGGTTATGGCCGCATCATCCGCTCTGCGGACGGCAGTGTGTCTGCCATTGTGGAGCAAAAGGATGCCACCGAAGAGCAGTGCCGGGTCAATGAGGTCAACTCTGGTGTCTTCGCCTTTGATGGCCGCGTGCTTGCCGACGCCCTCCAGAAACTCGACTCCAATAACGCCCAGGGCGAGCTTTATATCACCGATGTGCTCGAGATTGCCCGCACCGCTGGGCACGGCGTCGGCGCGCATGTGGCAGCCGACCCTGCCGAACTCGCGGGCGTCAATGACCGCGTACAGCTTGCCGCTGCAGGCCGTGAACTCAACCGCCGCACGGTAGAAAAAGCGATGCGCGGCGGCGCCACCATCGTGGATCCGGAAACCACCTGGATTGGCGTCAATGTCACAGTAGGCTCCGATGTCATCATCCACCCGGGCACCCAGCTGTGGGGTGCTACCAGCATCGCCAATAACGCCGAGATCGGGCCCGATACCACTTTGACCAATATGCAGGTAGGCGAGGGCGCTTCCGTCGTGCGCACCCACGGAAGCGATTCTGTCATTGGCACTAATGCCAAGGTGGGACCGTTTACCTATATTCGCCCGAATACCGTGGTGGGCGAGAACGGAAAACTCGGCGGCTTCGTAGAGGCAAAGAACGCGCAGATCGGCCGCGGCTCCAAGGTGCCGCACCTTACCTATATTGGCGATGCCACCGTGGGCGAGGAATCCAATATCGGCGCCTCCTCCGTCTTCGTTAACTACGACGGCGTGAACAAGCACCACACCACCATCGGCAGCCACGTGCGCACCGGTTCTGACACAATGTTTATCGCTCCGGTCAATGTCGGTGATGGCGCATACTCCGGTGCGGGTACAGTAATTAAGGACGATGTTCCTGCGGGAGCACTCGCAGTCTCCGGTGGCAAACAGCGCAACATCGAGGGCTGGGTTCAAAAGAAGCGTCCGGGCACTCCCGCGGCTGAGGCCGCAGCCCGTGCGCAGGACAACGAAAAGTAAGGGGCATATTCTCCCATGACTGGCAAGGTAACTGGTAGCAGCAAGAACATGAAGCTCTTCTCTGGGCGTGCACACCCAGAGTTGGCGGAGGCTGTGGCTAAGGAGCTCAAGACTGATCTGGTTCCTACTACCGCGCGCGACTTCGCCAATGGCGAAATCTTTATCCGCTTTGAGGAGTCCGTGCGTGGTGCCGACTGCTTCGTAATGCAGTCCCACACCCAGCCGCTCAACAAGTGGCTGATGGAGCAGCTCATCATGATCGATGCCTTGAAGCGTGGCTCCGCTAAGCGCATCACCGCTATCCTGCCCTTCTACCCATATGCACGTCAGGATAAAAAGCACCTGGGCCGCGAGCCGATTTCCGCCCGCCTGGTGGCAGACCTGCTGCAGGCTGCTGGCGCAGATCGCATCGTGTCCGTGGACCTGCACACCGATCAGATTCAGGGCTTTTTCGATGGCCCGGTCGATCACATGCACGCCCAGCCAATTTTGACGGATTACATCAAATCTAAGTACGCCACCGATAACATCACCGTGGTTTCCCCAGACGCCGGCCGCGTGAAGGTGGCGGAAAAGTGGGCCCATGACTTGGGCGATGCCCCGCTGGCCTTCGTACACAAGACCCGCTCCAATACCGAGGCCAATAAGACGGTGTCCAACCGCGTGGTAGGCGATGTTGAGGGCAAGGACTGCGTGCTTCTCGACGACATGATTGACACCGGCGGTACCATCGCCGGCGCCGTACGCGTGCTCAAGGATGCGGGCGCCAAGAAGGTTGTCATTGCCTGCACCCACGGCGTCTTTTCCGATCCCGCACGCGAGCGCCTCTCCGAGTGCGGCGCGGAAGAAGTTATCACCACCGATACCCTGCCGCAGTCCACTGAAGGCTGGTCCAACCTCACGGTGCTCTCCATCGCACCGCTGCTAGCGCAGACCATCCACGAGATCTTCGAAAATGGATCCGTAACCACCCTTTTCGACCGCGCCTAAATACCCAATAGCTAAAGGCGGTGAGCATGGCTTTGCTCACCGCTTTTATTTTGCTGCAAAACAGCGGCAAGTCTCCTAGCGTCGGTGCCGGATTCGCCTCCAGCCAGGAGCTCTTGCAGTACTTCACCGCTTTCGGCATTTGGGGAATAGTAGGAGCCGGCGTAGGGCTCATCCTCGACCCGCTGACCATCATGATTGCGATGCAATACGGCTCCTACTTTCAGGCAACATCACACGGGCGCGTGTTTTCCTCGATTGCCTCAAAGCCAGTAGCCCGCTTTGTGGACTACGCCATCATCTTCACCCAGTTCTGCCACACCTTCGTCATGCTCTCCGGCGGCGGGGCCAACCTACACCAGCAGTGGGGATTGCAACCATGGGTTGGTTCCGCACTCATGGCCGTCCTGGTCCTCATCGTAAGCTCCATGAATGTGGCAAAGGTGACAAACGTCCTAGGAGCGATTACCCCCTTCGTATTAATTTTGCTCCTTTTGGCAGTGGGCGCGGCGTTTATTGATCCGCCATCTGGCCTGCAACAGGCACACGAATTCGCCAGCGCACACGTGGAATCCCCGCTCCCCTTCTGGTGGGTGGCAACTTTGAACTACCTTGGACTTTCGCTCATGGCCTCCACTGCAATGAGCATTGTCATGGGCGCAGACACTCTTAATTCCCGGCAAGCGGGGCGCGGTGGCTTCTTTGGCGGCCTGCTCTTTTCCGGAATGTTGGTATTGCTGGTAATCGCACTGCTGCTGAGCGTGGAAGATGTCTGGGACGCAGACCTTCCTACTCTCGCAATGCTGAATGAGATTCATCCTTGGTTGGGCACCGCCGCAGCGGTCTTTATCTACCTGATGATTTTCTCCACCGCGATTTCCAACTTCTACGGAATGGCGCGACGCCTCAGCGCTCGCCGGCCCAATCGGTACTTGCCTATCTTGGTAGCTAGCGTCATCATCGCATTCGTTTTGTCGTTTGTTCCGTTTGGCACTCTCGTCGGCATGGTCTTCCCAATTTTGGGCTATATCGGCATCATCGTCATCGGCTTGCTCATCTATACGTGGCTGCGCCGCGGCCGCAGCATTGTCAATGCCGAGTCTCGCCGCCGCAACAAGATCCGTGCCCTAATTCTTCGCATGATTGATCCGAAGCAAAAGTTCACTACCTCAGACCAATCTCAGCTTTCTCGCGAAGTTTATAACTCCAATTTGTCAGTCACGCACCTACGAGATGAGGTTGCAAACGATGTCATTGCGGAGCTGGATCACCAAGAATCCTTTCCTTTCCATGCGGAAGACTACCAACTGGAAAAAGACTGGCAGAAGCTAGACGCAACGCGGCCTCCCGCAGAGAAGCTACGAGATCCCGATACAGAGCATTTCCAAGTCCCTAAGAAGGACAATAACCGCTAAGGCCCCGTTCGGGGTTTGGTTGTAGGAAGCCTGACATGCTAATCTAACTCAGTCTCGGCGAGGGCAACCTCAGGATGAGGAAGCCGTTATCGACGCGATTGAAGTTAGAGCATGTTGCTTTTATATACGCCTGCGATGACTCGTCCAAGACGTCCATCGGCAGGCTTTCGTCGTTTTTATCGCGTTGGCCGCGCCGCACTACTTTGACTAAGGAGAATGAAGCATGGCACAGCGCCCAGTAATCAAGGCTGAAGCACGTACCGAGTTCGGCAAGGGTGTCGCACGCCGCCTGCGTCGCGACTGGAAGGTCCCAGGCGTTATCTACGGTAGCCACCAGGAGCCGGTTCACTTCGCAGTTCCGCTGCTGGACATCCAGTCCCTCGTTCGTAACAACGGTGTCAACGCCGTTCTGGAGCTGGAGATCGACGGCGAGCAGTACCTGACCATGGTTAAGCACGTTGACCAGAATGTCCTGACCCTGGACATCGATCACGTTGACCTCCTTGCCATTAAGCGTGGCGAGAAGGTTGAGGTTGAGGTTCCGGTCACCCTGACCGGCGAGCCGGCCCCAGGCACCATGCACATCCAGGATGCTGACGTACTGATGGTTGAAGCAGACGTACTGAACATTCCGGAAGAGCTCGAGGTTTCCATCGAGGGTCTCGAGGACGGCGCGGTTGTTACCGCAGCCGACGTCACCATGCCGGAGGGCACCACCTTGGTGGCAGAGGAAGATACCGTTATCGTCTCCATCTCCCTGCCTGAGGTTGATGAGGAGCTCGAGGAAGCTGCTGAGGCTGCTGAGGAAGGCGGCGCAGACGCTGGCGCTGAGTCCGTCGATGAGGGCGAAGGTTCCTCCGACTCCGACGAGGAGTAATCTCCTCCTCTTCAAGCACGTAGGCCGCCGTGAGAATTGCTTCTTGCGGCGGCCTCGTCGTTTTTCCTTCGCCATATGAGACAATTGTGCGCGTGACTCCACTTCTCGTAGTAGGCCTTGGAAACCCTGGCCCCAAGTACGCAGGCACTCGGCACAATATCGGTTTCGACGTAGCTGACGAGCTGGCGGGGGAACTGCTGAGCAGCTTTTCGGTGCACAAGAAAACCAATACCGAAGTAGCCGAGGCCTTGGCCGGTGGCCGTAAAATTATTTGTGCCAAGCCGCGATCCTTTATGAACCTTTCCGGCGGGCCAATCAAGGCTTTAGCGCAATATTTTCATCTCTCCGCCGCCGATATCATCGTCATCCACGATGAGCTAGAGCTCGATTTTGGCGCCATTAAACTTCGCCATGGCGGCGGCGACCACGGTCATAATGGTTTGCGCTCAACCACCAAGTCCCTAGGGACAAAGGACTATAAGCGCCTTTCAATTGGCATTGGGCGCCCACCAGGCCGGATGGACCCGGCGTCGTTTGTGCTCAAGCCATGGGCAAAACAAGAAAAGGCCGAGATTCCCATCATCTGTGCCAACGCGGTGGATGAAATCCTGCGCGTAGGATAGTCGCCATGAAACTGGCTACCCTACGCACCGGCTTTGGCACCTCCGCTATCCGCATCGATGGGGACAATGTGGGTGTCGAATTGGATTATGAGGATGTGGGCCAGCTGCTGCGCAGCGAGGATTGGCGTAAGGCCGCCCAGCTTTCCGGCGAACCGGTGGTCTTTGACCACGCTGACTTGGAGGCCGTGGTACCAGCTCCCGGCAAAGTCATTTGCGTTGGGCTCAATTACGCCAAGCACATCCGCGAAATGGGACGCGAATTTCCCAAGCATCCCACCCTGTTCATCAAGTTCGCGGATGCCCTTACAGGCCCATATGACGATGTATTCATTCCAGAATATGGCACACAACAGTTGGATTATGAGGGCGAACTGGCGGTAATCATTGGCGAGCGCGCCCACCATGTCAGCCGAGACGAGGCCCTTGACTATGTGGCCGGATACGCCATTATGAACGACTACACGCTGCGTGATTTCCAGCGCCAAACTAGCCAGTTCCATGCCGGCAAGTCCTTTTATCGCACCGCCGGCTTCGGACCTTGGCTGACGACTGCTGACGAGTGGGCTCCGGGTTCTGGAGCCATACTTACCACTACAGTAGACGACGAAGAAAGACAGCGTGATAACACCGATGACCTTATCTTTTCGGTAGCCCAGCTTATCGAGTTTTGCTCGCAGCTTTATCCGCTAAATCCAGGAGACGTCATCGTTACTGGCACCCCGGAAGGCGTTGGCTTTGCACGAGAGCCGCAGCAGTTTATTCACGATGGCCAAAACGTAACGATTTCCATTGAGGGCTTGGGGCATATTTCCAATACAACCCGCTTTGGCGAACCCGGCTGCGGCCCAGGCTGTACCTGCGCTTAAGCTGTGCCCAGGTTCTCACCCCGACGAGGGCGGGACCGTTTTCTCCCCTGCTACCCGCGCCGGTTAAGCTGGGTTAATGAGCACAAAAAGCAGCAAATCCCCCAAGAAACTCAACAAGAAGGCCTACGAAAAGGAACTCGAGCGCCTTCAGGCAGAGCTCGTGGACATGCAGCAGTGGGTCGTTGAAACCGGTGCCCGCGTAGTCATCATCATGGAAGGCCGCGACGCCGCCGGCAAGGGCTCCGCGATTAAGCGCATCACCCAGTACCTCAACCCACGTACCTGCCGCATCGAGGCACTGCCCGCGCCGAACTCTCGTGAGCAGGGCCAGTGGTACTTCCAGCGCTACGTGGAAAAGCTGCCTACCAAGGGCGAAATCGTCATCTTTGACCGCTCCTGGTACAACCGCGCCGGCGTCGAGCGCGTCATGGGCTTTTGCACGGACCAAGAATACGTCCGCTTCCTCCACCAAGCACCGACCTTTGAGCAGATGCTGGTAGAAGACGGCATCATGCTGCGCAAGTACTGGTTCTCGGTCTCCGATGAGGAGCAGATTAAGCGCTTTGAATCCCGCCGCAACGATCCGTTGCGCCGTTGGAAGCTCTCCTCTATGGATCTACAGTCCATTACCCGCTGGGAAGACTACTCCCGTGCCAAGGATGCGATGTTCATCCACACCGATACCCCGACCGCCCCGTGGTACACCGTGGAATCAGAAGATAAGAAGCGCTCGCGTATCAACGTCATTTCGCACCTGCTGAGCACCATTCCATACGAGAAGATCGAGCGCGAGATGCCAAAGATTCCGCAGCGCCCTGAGTCTGATGGCGAAGCCTACGAACGCCCCGCCCGCGAAGAGTTCCGCTACGTACCGGACGTCGCCGCCAAGCTGGAGCGCAAGTCCGAGCACAAGACGGCGAAGAAGACTTCAAAGAAGGGCAAGAAGAAGGATAAGAAGAAGTAGCAGCACCGGCTATATTACTATCTTCATTCATGAGCACTGACACCGCCGCGCAAGCGCGTTTAGGAGATAAAATCCTCACTGCGGTGGCGGTGCTCATTGCGCTATTTTATGTGATTTCTGCCGCGAAGAATCCCAGCATAATTGAGATTATTCAGGCAGGTCTATCGTTGCTATTCCTGCCATTTATGTGGATCTGGCGGAGCCGTCCCGTGCTCAGCGCCACGGGCTTTATTGTGCTGCTCGCGGCATGGGCCGTGGCTTGGATGAGCCAGCTGCCCACCAATCTAGGGCTTACCCCTTGGGCCCTGACTGCCCCCATGGCGGTGTATGCCACCTCCCGCTATGTCACGCGCCGTGCCATTCCTCGCACGGTACTGGCTCTAACGATTCTTGGCTCCTTCATTTCGCCATTCATGTGGCGCATAGATCCGGAGTCTTTCGTTTTGCATTACCAACTGGACCGCCGCTACGTGGCCATGTTGGTCGTGCACTGGGCTGTTTTGGGCACTACCTACTTCGCCGCCGTACGCTACTTCGACTTGGCACGCCAGCGCGAGCGCCTAGCCCAAAAGCGTTTCCGCCAAGCCCAAGAAGAAGAGCGATTGCTCATCGCACGAGAGTTGCATGATGTATTGGCCCATTCCCTAACTTTGATAAAGGTTCAGGCCAATGCTGGAATCATTGCCGGGCGATCAGATGCTAAAGCTGCCGAGGAAGCGCTGACCAGCATTCGCGATGGTGCGGATTCTGCGTTGGAAGAGGTTCGCGGCATCGTCACGGCGCTGCGCAGCACCGGCCCCACCGCTCTGAAGCCCACCACGCAGCTAGAGCACATCGAGGGAATTATCGATGGATTCCGCACGGCGGGCTTGGATATTTCTGCCCGCCTGCCACAAAATTGCGAGGTTGCAGCGCTCACGCAATTGGCCCTGGTGCGCATCATTTCTGAAGGCCTAACTAATGCGTTGCGGCATCAAGGAGCCGGTACACGGGTGGAAGTAGAGCTAGCGCTAGCCGACGTCGCCCAGATCGCCCTTATATCTACCAACCCCTCCCCAACTGCCAGCCAAGTGCCCGGCAGCGGTGTGGGTCTTGTTGGCATTGCAGAACGCGCACACGCTTTGGGTGGAAAGCTGGATGCCTGGGGCGATGCCGAAAAGTTCATCGTGCGCGCCGAGCTACCGTTGCAGAAGGAAAGCCGTGTCTAAGATTCGTGTCCTGCTCGCCGATGACCAAGCGATGCTTGTCGCCGCTTTGTCCACCATTCTCAACGCACAGGATGATATTGAGGTCGTGGCCACCACGAACACCGGCGCAGAAGCCGTCACCGCGGCGATGAGCCACCGCATTGATGTAGCCATCCTGGATATCCGAATGCCGGGAATGGACGGCATCGCCGCGGCCCAAGCAATCCTTTCTCGCGTCCCTGACTGCCGCGTCATCATGCTCACCACGTTTAATGAAGACGATTTGGTGGCTCAATCTATCGCCGCTGGCGCACATGGGTTTTTGCTCAAAGACGCCGATCCGGAGGTACTTGCGGGGGCTGTCCGGGACGTCGCCAAGGGCGCATCGGTACTGGCTGCTCAGGTAACTGGACCGGTTCTGGAGACCTACCGCACCGCCCTTACCCGTGGCCAACTGAGTGCGCAGGAACGCCAAGGGCTTAGCCTGGTTACCCGGCGCGAGATGGAGGTACTTTCGCTCATCGCCCGTGGGGCCACGAATTCTGAAATCGCCGCCGAGATGGTCATCGCTGACACGACGGTAAAGTCACATGTCTCGGCGCTGCTTTCTAAGCTTGCCGCACGCGACCGAGTGGCGCTGGTTTTGCTGGCTCAGCGCGCTGGAATTGCCTAGTCTCCTACTACGGTAGGAGATGTTCGCTGCGAAGTCCGTCTTGTGGGCGGAAGATATTCGCGTCCCAGCGCGCGAGACTACGCAGTATGAATTATGAAGTCTCCTTTGAGCACGTCTCCAAGTCTTTTGGGCCTCACATGGTTTTGCGCGACATAGATTTTCGCATCGTGCCTGGTCGCGTCCACGCCTTATTGGGACGCAATGGCGCCGGAAAATCTACGCTCTTTTCGATCTTTTTAGGCCTGCTCTCCGCCGATTCCGGGGTGGTTAAAGTAGATGGCGTTCCCTGGTCTCACGAAGTCCTGGACCACGTGGGTGCCTCCGTCAACGGCCCTGCCTTTTACGGGCATCTCTCTGCTGCAGCCAATCTTCGCGTACACACTAGATTGCTCGGGCTGCCGGAAGCTGAGGTCGACCGCGTGCTTTCCATCGCCGGTCTCAGCGAAGTTGGTTCCAAAAAGGCAAAGTCTTTTTCTACCGGTATGAAGGCACGCCTCGCCTTGGCCCAGGCTCTCCTAGGCGATCCAGAAATCCTTGTTCTGGATGAACCACAAAATGGCCTTGATCCGCAAGGCATCGTAGAACTGCGGAACCTCTTGCAAAAGCTTGCTTCTGTCGGCCACACCGTAATCGTGAGTTCACACCAGCTCGGCGAGGTTGTCCATCTAGCCCAAGACATCACCATTCTTGCTGAGGGTTCCATTCGCTATTCCGGCGCACTAGAGAACTTGGCTCCCAGTGGTCAACTTGAAGCAGAATTTTTCCGCCTGACGTCTCCGGATGGTGAGCGCCATGTTTAAGCGCTACCTTTCCGCCGAGCTCCTGCGCAGCCGCGGTAGCGCGCTGCAATGGCTCCCGCTCCTAGCTATACCGCTCGTGGTGATGACCGTACTATTTTCCTCCTTTGCTTCCGCCGCGAAGGACGCTACTGGCGTCTTAGGATGGCAGTCCATGTTCGTCACGGGCATGTATGCACCTCTCATTGCGCTTTTTGCCACTGTTCCCGAGCACCGAGAGGCCCGTACTCGGAGCGGCGGTACGCTGTGGCGGCGAGTCAATCCTCACTATGAACAGGCTTCCCGCTTTCTTGTCATACTCGCTAGCCTTGCGGCCTTCCATGTCCTGAATTTCGGAGTTTCCTGGGCAGTGGTCGCACTTCAAGGACGAGCGAACCATCAATTGTTACTAGTAGCTGGAGTCTATTCTTTCCTAGGCGCCATCGGCATCGCCGGTTTCGCTGCAGCGGGTGCACGTCGTTGTGGTCTTGCCGCCGCGCTCGTTGCGAGTATTGTCTGGCAGGTAGTTAGTGTTTTACCGAGCACTGTCGAAGGCAATGCGTGGTGGGCTTTCCCGCCAGCATGGCCGCTGCGGCTATTACTTCCTGCACTGCGCATTCATCAGAATTCCGTTCCTCTCGATCCGGGAGATCCGCTGCTGCAAGAAAGTCCTTTGCCTGCTGCGGTGCTATGTCTCCTATTAGCGGTAGCCGGTACCTGCGCTGCAATCCTTACTCCTCGCCGCACACGACGTCTTTCTCTGCTCCGCCGCGCGGGGGCACCTGTTACTAATGCCACCCCAACTACCGCTGCTGGAACTTGGACCCCCGCGGCTATACCTCGTGCAGCAGCTCGTTCCCGGCTTATGGGCGCGGTGCGCGGACTTCACCGTGCCGCTTTGAGCCCCGCACTCATCGCCTGCTTAGCTTTAACCGCGCTGGCTCTGGCTTTCCTCTCCGCTATCTACCCGCCTAGCTATGTAGAGGGATTCTTCCTCTTCTTATTGCTACCGGTAGGTGCGGGGATCCTTCCCGTGATGGTGTGGCCCCTTCTCGCGCCCTCGTGGCCTCTCAGTTATATTGAGTCGCGCTATAGCCCAATCGCACTCCTTTTGTGGCTACTTGGCACTGTTGTGATCGTGTGTTCTGCCGCATCGCTCGCGATGGTCTGCTCTGGTGGTTCTGCCATGGCCGCAGCAGCACAGCTGCCTCTGGCTGTGGGGGTGGGCTTTGCCATCACGGTAGTTTCCCTAGTTATCGTGCTGCTTTTCGGTATTTTGAGTGCGCTCGCCTTCACTATCGTAGGCACGATAGTCTCCGTAACCCTCGGCGGTGATGTACTAGCCAAGACTTTCTTGTGGCTCCTTGCCTTTCCAGCGTGGCCGATGAATGCCGATTCTCCGGGACGCTACACCGTTGCGGCGCTTCTGACGTTGTTGATTGCTGTCGCTGGTTCATGGGCATCCGCACGGTTACTACGGACTACTGCTCTGCGGCCCACAAGGTAGAAACGCTAAAAAGCAGCCACAATATCGGGCGCTTCGGCCCGTTTTGGGTCAACAACGCGGCTGCAATATCGGCCCAGCGCCGGGGCGCATAAGGATAAAACGACTAAAGCCCGCGGTTAAGCCGCGGGCTTGGGCTAGGTGCGCTTAAAGCTCAGCAGGAGATACGCGCTTTGGCAGAACAACCGGACGGGAATCCGCCAGCTCTTCCACAATGCGGACTACCTGGTTGGAGTAGCCGAATTCGTTGTCGTACCAGACATAGAGCACGAGGTGCTTGCCGGAGGCAATGGTGGCTACACCATCGACAATGCCGGCGTGAGTATTGCCGATGAAGTCAGAGGATACGACCTCTGGGGAGGCAATGTAGGAGATCTGCTGGCGCAGGTCAGAATGCAGGGAGACGTTGCGCAGGAAGTCATTGACCTCTTCGCGCTCTACTTCCTTTTCCAGTTCGAGGTTAAGCACAGCCATGGACACGTCTGGGGTGGGAACGCGGATGGCGTTACCGGTGAGCTTGCCTTCGAACTCCGGCAGGGCCTTAGCTACGGCCTTAGCAGCGCCGGTGGCGGTAAGCACCATGTTCAGGCCGGCAGCGCGGCCGCGACGATCGCCCTTGTGGTAGTTATCGATGAGGTTTTGGTCATTGGTGAACGAGTGTGCAGTCTCCACGTGGCCGTGGGTTACGCCGTAGCGGTCATTGATGACCTTCAGCACTGGGGTAATGCCGTTGGTGGTGCAGGATGCGGCAGAGAGGATTGTGTCCTCATCGGTGATGTTGTCATTATTGATGCCGTAGACGATGTTCTTGATATCGCCCTTACCCGGTGCGGTCAGGAGCACGCGGGAGATGCCCTTGGCCTTGAGGTGCTGGGAAAGACCCTCGCGGTCGCGCCAAGCGCCGGTGTTATCCACCAAGATGGCATCGTCAATGCCATAAGAGGTGTAGTCGATTTCGGTGGGGTCGTTGGCGTAGATCATCTGGATCTTGGTGCCATTAGCCCAAATGACCTCGTTTTCCTCGTCCACGGAGATGGTGCCGTTGAAGGCACCGTGGACGGAATCGCGGCGCAGCAATGATGCGCGCTTGAGGATGTCCCCGTCGCCCTTCTTGCGCAGGACGATGCCGCGCAGGCGAACACCACCGTAGGCCGCCTCGCGGGCAACGAGCAGGCGGGCTAGCAGACGGCCAATGCGGCCGAATCCGTAAAGAACGACGTCGGTGGTTTCCAGATCAACACCGGCACCGACGATGTCGCACAGCTCGCCTTCCAAGTACATGCGGAGGTTTTCCTCGTTGGATTCCTCCCAGCCAAGGACTAGGCGGCCCAGGTCAACGCTGGCAGCACCCAGGTTCATGTCTGCCAATTCCACCAGGATAGGCAGGGTTTCCGCCGTGGACAGGTGGCGCTGCGCAATGCGGCGTGCGTAGCGGTGGGACTTAATGATGTCGATATCGGTCTGCCCCACCAGCGGGCGGCCGAAGATGGTGGTGACAACGTTGTTGTTGCGGTGCAGCTGGTGGACGAGTGGAATCATTTGCTGCGCCAGCTCGAGGCGCTCGTTCCAATCATCATGGCCAACATGTGCGTTCGCAGTCACGTAATTCATTCCTTTTCTGTCACGGGGGTGGCATTAAATGTTCAAACATAAATATTAGCGCGTACTAGTTTGGGTTTTGGCATAGTTGATTCAGGATGTCGGCCACAGTACCCCCGTTAATTTTCTCTACTTCGGTGCCGACGAGGCAGTAGGCTACGGCATCATCGTGCTGCGCACGGCGTTCCTTGAGTACGGGGTTCAAGAGCGGATAAACGGGTGGAAGGTTGGGGTGGCTACGGGTGTAGTAGGTTTCGAGTCCGCGTGCATACCGGCCCGAGAAGGCACGGGTAGTGACAGTCTTTCCACCATTGCAGATAAGCCGACGGTTGTAGTCGCTCGTTCCCGCTTCTCTAGCGAGCAAGAAAGCGGAACCGCACGAGCAGGCGATGACTCCAGGCCACGACAAAGCGGTGACAATATCTTCTGCGGTGCGCAGGCCTCCTGCTGCAATAATGGGATGCTCTGGCGCGACGGCATGCACCTCGGCCACCAGCTTTTCCAACGGCAGGGAACTGGGAGTCGCGGCTAAGTCCCAAGTTCCGCGGTGTCCACCGGCGTCTGGTCCTTGGACGCAAAGCGTATCGACGCCGCCGCGGGCAGCTGCAATTGCCTCTGCGGGGGTAGTTACGGTGGTCCACGCTTCTGCGCCGGCTGCATGGATTCGCTCCAATTGGTGGGAAGTAAAGGTACCGAACATCGACCACACCACGCGGGCCCCGCCGCGCAGCGCTAGCTCCAGCTTTTCTTCAAAGTCAAAGGAGTAATTGGGCTCAGGCAGTGGTTGGTTTTCTGCTCGGGCCAGTTCGCGAGCGGCTTCCAGCTGCGGTTTGGAAAGTGGCTGTTGTGGGCAAAAGAGGTTCACCCCGAACGGAATGCCGGCACACTGGTCAATCTGTGTGCGTGCGGAATCGATGCTGGCAGAGCCCAAACCTAGCGTGCCAAAAGAGCCTGCGGCATGAGCAGCGCGTACAAGTTCCGGGGTGGTAGGGCCACCGGCCATGGGTGCGGGGATTACGCTACGGGAAAGGGAGCTAATAATCTGAGTCATAGCACCCCACCCTACCGAGAGAGGAAGCTAACGCAGTGGCACCTTTAGGAGATTTTTTCGCGCGGATATTCGGCTCGAAAAATAGGCCGCAGTCAGACCTTAATCCGGCCGAGCTGGAGGCAGACTGGCTTGTCGTAGGCTTGGGAAATCCCGGCGCGAAGTACGCCGCTACCCGCCACAATGTGGGCTATATGGCCATCGACGATCTTCTCGCGGCTGGTGGAGATGTCCTCGAGCCGGTGCGCGGGATGGATGTCCAGGTAGCGCCGCTGACATGGGAGGGCCGAAAGGTGCTTGCCGTGCGTGCGGGCACGTTCATGAATCTTTCTGGCGATCCAATTGCGCCATTGGCACAGCACTTGGATATCGCTCCCGATCACATCATTGTCGTCCACGATGAGCTGGACCTTCCGGCCGATAAAATCCGGATCAAGCAGGGCGGCAATGAGAATGGGCACAACGGGCTCAAATCGCTCACCGAGCGCCTAGGAACGCGCGACTATCTGCGCGTGCGCATTGGCATTGCACGGCCGCCCAAGGGCTCGTCCATTCCAGACTATGTACTGGGGCCAGTTGATGCCGGCGCAGGCTTTGATGACGCCATCGCCACCGCAGCCGAGGCCGCCCGCCTCATCGTGACCGAAGGGCTAGGCAAGGCCCAAAACCAGATCCACTCTCGTTAGCACTGGGAAAATTTCTCTAGGGCCTGGGGGCTGCCGGCGGCGACGATGAAATCGGTGGGGGTGAGCTCGGTGGCGTCGGCAAGCGGGGCCCACTCCCCTTCCGCGCGGCGCACCGAGACCAATTGCACGCGGTGACGGCGCCAGATGGCGGCGAGATCGAGTGGCTGGCCGAGCAAGGAAGAAGGCACGGCCATCTGGGTCACGCCGTAATCGGTAGCAATCTCTGCAAAATCGCGGAAGCGCCCACCCAGAAGGTAAGCCACGCGGCGGCCGGTATCGCGCTCTGGCCGGATCACATGGTGGGTGCCAATCTGGCTCAAGATGCGCGCGTGCGCCTCTGAATCTGCCTTGGCCCAAATATCCTTAACCCCCAGCTCCACTAGGTTGGACGCGGTAAGGATGGAATCTTCCAGGTGGGAGCCGATAGCGACGATGACGCGCTCGACCTCCTCCACGCCTAGTTGGCGCAGGGCCTCTGGGTCAGTAGTATCGGCCGCGATGGTCTCAGTAAGGTACGGCGCTTCTTCGCGCACGCGCTTTTCGCTGGAGTCAATGCCGAGGACCTCAACGCCATTGGCCATAAGCTCGTGGGCAAGCGAGGAACCAAATCGCCCCAGCCCAATGACGACGACGGGTGGAATATCGATACCGGCGCGGGTGCTTCCCAACGCCTTGAGAATATTAGCCAAGGAACGGCCTTTCTTCGGGGTAGCTAAAACGCCGGCTGACGGATTTTGCCGCCAGCGCCGCTACCAGGGTGGTTGGGCCAACACGGCCCAGGTACATGATGAGACACAGCACTATCTGCGAGGGTGCAGATAGGCTCGCGGTAATGCCAGTGGACAAGCCCACAGTAGCGAAAGCGGAGAGCACTTCGAAGGACACCTGATCGCCGCTAAACTCCGGATCGAAAAAGCGCAGGGCCGCCACGCCCAACGTGACCACCATGACCCCGGCAAAACTCAGGGCTAGTGCCTGGCGAGTTACCGAACGGGGGAGGCTGCGGTGGCCAATTGTGGTGGTTTCCCGGCCCATAAATTCTGCTGCCATGGCTGCCAAGAGCACGCAGGCGGTGGTGACTTTAATGCCGCCGGCGGTACCGGCAGAGCCGCCGCCTATAAACATCAGGATATCGGTGCCCATCAGCGTAATGGGATGCGCCTGCCCATAGTCGATGGCGTTAAATCCTGCCGTGCGCGGAGACGCACTAGCAAAGAAGGAGTTGAGGAGCTTTTCTCCCAAAGACATCGAGGACAAAAGCCCGGTCCACTCCATACAAGCGAAAAAGACCGCACCGGAAACCAAGAGCACGGCCGTAGCCGCCAAGGTCATGCGCGCGGTAATGGAAATTCGGTGCACCACGTGACGGTCGCGCCGCGCCAAGCGCACCAGCTCCGCCCATACGGGAAAGCCCAAGCCGCCGCCAATCAGCGCGCCGGCCAAGGGCAATAGAATCCAGGCATCGGAGACAAAGGGCACCAAGTTATCGCTATTGGTGCTAAAACCCGCGTTATTGAAGGCGGAGACGGCATGGAAGATGCCCTCCCACACAGCACGCGGAAAGGAGTGACCGTAGCCGATCATCAAACGCGCGGCCACAATGACAGCAATAATGGTCTCGGCCACGGCGGTAAAGGCAAAAGTAAAAATCAGCGTCTTGCGGATTCCGCCTGGGGCAATGGGGCGTCCCTCATAGGCACCGGTCTTGCGTGCTTTAAAGCTTATTCGCCCGGTAAATAGCAGGCCGGATAGCGAGGCCAGGGACATGATGCCAAGGCCACCAAGTTGAATGAGTGCCAAAATGATGACTTGACCGGCCGGGCTCCAAAAGCTACCGGTATCCACCACAATAAGGCCGGTTAGCGATACCGCAGACGTAGCGGTAAAAAGGGCAGACAGGAATGAAGCGCGGGCGGTGCCGGCCTCAGCGAACGGCAGCATGAGCAAAACCGTTCCCAGCAAAATGAGTAAAAGAAATCCGGCTGCGGTTAAGCGCGCCGGTCCCCACTGCCGCACGGAAAGCAGGTGTTTCACGAGGGTGAAGTATAGACCTGCTTGCGGTGCAAAGAAACTGGTGGCCAGCACCACCGCCGCCGCATAGATAGGATTGGTGCTATGACTTCCCCAAATAGCACTGCCAGGACCATTGTGATTACGGGCGCATCGGGCGGGCTGGGGGCTGCGGCCGCACGCCAATTGCACCGCACCCGCCCGCACGACAATCTGGTTATCATCGGCCGCAATCCGGAAAAGACCCGCGCAGTGGCCGAAGAGGTCGGCGGCAGGTACTTTCTTGCAGACTTCGAATCCTTAGGTCAGGTGCACCGCCTCGCCGGAGAATTGGCCGAGCTGGACCATATCCATGCACTGGGCAATAATGCTGGCGGCATTTTCGACGGCCCTTCCACCACCGCCGATGGATTTGAGCGCACCTGGCAGGTCAACGTGGTCGCCCCTTACCTGCTGACCTCTCTGCTGCGCGAAAAACTGCGCGCGGATAACGCCAACGTGGTCCAGACGGCTTCGCTAGCTAATTTCCTCATGTCCAACTTTGATCCGAACGATCCCAATACGCTGGAGCACTTTAGCCCTGAGCGCGCCTACGGCAACGCCAAGTTGGGCGATATCCTGCTCACCCGCTATTTCGATGCTCACGGTCTCAATGCGGTCTCCTTCCACCCTGGAGTGCTGGCGACAGACTTTTCCAAGTCTTCTACTGGCTTAATGTCCAAAATGTATTCTGGGCTGATTGGCAAGGCCTTTGGCAAGCCTGCGGCAGGCGGCGATAACCTCGCCTACTATTTGACGGGCACCGAGGGAATCCACTTTGAATCCGGCGAGTACTACAACGACAAACGCAAACCCGGCCTGCAGCGCCCCATTGCAAAGAAGCTATCCGTAGCCCGCCGCGTCTTTGATGATCTGGGGCGCCGCCTCAATGTGGAGTGGTAGCGGGAAACCACTAGACTATGGCGCATGAGTTCTGTCGTTTCTGAGGCCTCGCGCCGCCGCACGTTTGCCGTTATCGCCCACCCGGACGCTGGTAAGTCCACGCTGACGGAGGCGCTGGCGCTGCACGCACACGTTATTAATGAAGCCGGCGCGGTCCACGGCAAGGGCAACCGCAAGTCCACCGTGTCTGACTGGATGGATATGGAAAAGGACCGCGGCATTTCCGTGGCTTCCTCGGCGCTCCAATTCGAGTATGCGCCGGAGGGGCACGAGGGCGAGCCCTACATGATCAACCTAGTTGATACCCCGGGCCACGCAGATTTTTCTGAAGATACCTACCGCGTGCTCACCGCAGTGGATGCGGCAGTCATGCTTATCGACGCCGCCAAGGGCCTCGAGCCCCAGACCCTCAAGCTCTTCCGCGTGTGCAAGGCCCGCGGCCTGCCCATCGTCACCGTGATCAATAAGTGGGACCGCGTGGGCCGCGAGCCCTTGGAGCTTGTCGACGAAATTGTCAACGAAATCCAGCTGCAGCCCACCCCGCTGTACTGGCCGGTCGGCATTGCCGGTGACTTCCGCGGTCTGGCGCATATCAATGCTGACGGCGAGGCCGATGAGTATATTCACTTCATCCGCACCGCTGGCGGTTCCACTATCGCCCCGGAAGAACACTTCGACCCGGATGCCGCCGGTGAGAAGGAAGAAGACGTGTGGGAGACCGCCGTCGAGGAAGCCGAACTGCTCGCCGCCGATGGCGCGCTGCACGATCAGGAACTTTTTGAGCAGTGCGTAACCTCCCCGCTCATTTTTGCTTCCGCGATGCTGAACTTTGGCGTGCACCAGATTCTGGATACCCTATGCGCCATCGCTCCGGCTCCGCACTCGCGCGAATCCGATCCAAAGGCGGTAGAGGCTGCCACCAGCGCCATTGATGAGGTCCGCGAAGTAAGCGATGATTTCTCTGGCGTCGTCTTTAAGGTCCAAGCGGGCATGGACCAAAAGCACCGCGATAACCTGGCCTTTATGCGCGTGGTATCCGGTGAATTCGAACGCGGCATGCAGGTCAATCACGCCCAGTCCGGCCGCAGCTTTTCCACCAAGTACGCACTGACCGTCTTTGGACGCACGCGCGATACCGTCGATTCTGCCTATCCGGGCGATATCGTGGGACTCGTCAACGCCGGCTCGCTCGCCCCTGGTGACACCATCTATTCCGGCAAAAAGGTCCAGTTCAAGCCCATGCCACAGTTCGCCCCAGAGGTCTTCCGCATTCTGCGCGCGAAGTCCCTGGGCAAGTACAAGGCTTTCCGCAAGGGCCTAGAGCAGCTGGCGGCCGAGGGCGTAGTCCAGATTCTCAAGAACGAGGCCCGTGGCGATGCCTCGCCTGTAATGGCGGCCGTCGGCCCCATGCAGTTCGAGGTCATGCAGGCACGGATGGAGTTCGAATATAACGTAGAAACCGTCACCGAACCCATCCCCTATTCCGTGGCCCGGCGCACCGATGCCGAGTCCGCCCCGGAGCTCGGCCGTCAGCGTGGCGTGGAAATCTTTACCCGCCAAGATGGCGAGCTCATCGCTCTCTTTGGTGATAAGTGGAAGCTCGCTTTCATTGAAAAGGAACACCCAGAGCTGACCATGGAAACACTCGTGGCCGACTAAGCCACCGCTTCCTCGCCCCGCCTCCTAAAGGCAAGGAAAAAGGCCGCTCACCTCATCTTCGGTGAGCGGCCCCTTTGCTATGTCAGCTAGACCATCAACATCACGGGGATGACCGCGATCTTGACAATCTGCGCCACCACGATTGTTGCGGCATAACCGGTCATGATGCGCGTATCGGAGCTAAGCCCCGTAGCGTAGTTGACCACCGCCGGTTGTCCAAAGATACCGGAGTGCCCGCCGGCGGTGCGAGTTTCAGACTGCCCCATGAAACGGTTGGCCATAGCAAAGAGGATGGCGGCAACCAAGGTGACAATGGCGGCAAGGATCATGCACTTCAGGCCCATCCAGGAGAATGCGGTGGACATGAACGCCTCACCGGAAGATAGGCCTACAGAAGCAAGGAAGATGACTAGACCCCACTGCTGGAACGCAGTATTGATGGAAGCGGGAACTTGCCATGGGATGCGGCGAGTACGGTGCAAAGCGCCGAGAATCAGGCCTGTAATCAGCGGTCCGAGGGCAAATCCCAGCTCGAAGGAGGCACCTCCTGGCATCGGCACCACTACTTGGCCGAGCAGATAGCCTAGGAAGAGGCCACCGCCAAGGGCTACCCAGTTCAGCTCGGAATAGGACTTAATAGAGTCACCGAAGTAGTCCTTGATATCGCCCAAGCGATCAAACTTCACGATGAGCTCGAGGGTATCGCCGGAAGCCAAGTGGGTTTCATTATTTGCCAAGAATTGCTCGTCGCCGCGCTGCACGCGCACGATGCGCCCGCCGTAGCGCGAGAAGAGGTTCAGTTCCTCCACGGTGCGCCCAGCAATATCTTGGTTAGAAATAACCACGTTTTCAATGACGAGGCGCTTATCAACGAACGGAGTCTGCGGCTGGCGCTTGCCCAGCACCTGCGTGAGCTCGCGGGCCTTGGCCTTGGTGACCATCACGCGCAGAATATCGCCCTTATTTAGTTCGGGGCGATCGCCTGCCACGCGCACCTTATTGCCGCGGCGGATAGTGGCGATAACAAAGTGATCTTTGAACTTTTCTTCCAGATCCTCGTAGTTCACGTCTTTGGTAACGCGGATGGTGCGGGAACGGAAGATCTTGGAGGCAGAATTGTCCTTATCCCGCTTGGCAGGCCAGTTTTGCTTGAGTAGGAAGGCCACAAACAAGATGGCTACTGCCACGCCCACGGGGTAGCCCAGCGAATAGCCCACAGCGGGTAGTTCTTCACCGGTTTGCTGCTGAGCCACTGCCAGTGACGGCGTCGAGGTGGTTGCGCCGGCGAACACGCCTACGGAAGCAAGCGAATCCAAGCCCAACATGCCACCAAAGAATAGGGCAGCTCCGGCAGCCACAATGATCGCAATTGCGGCAGTGAGCATGTGCTTCATCTGTTTGGAAAAGCCCTTGAAGAAGCGCTCACCGGCGGAAAGGCCCTGCATATAAATAAAAAGCCCCAAGCCCAGCTCTTGCATGGAGCTTAGGATGTCTTTATCTAGGTCTATGAATGAGCCAAAGGCCAAGCCCACAAAAAGCGTGCCCGCCGCGCCAAAGCGCAGTGGGCCGAAGGGGATCATGCCAAAAAGCGTGCCGAGCAGCACTATGAAGAAAATGCTCAGCCAAATATTTCCATCAAAAATAGCTAACACGCTGGAATAGTTTAGGCATTTCTCAAGAAAGCGCCACGTGAAAGGCTTTTCCATGCCTTGGCCTTCTGGCATTTACACTGGGCATACCGCTTTCCCGGCCGACGCCCCACCCCCAGCAGCGGTGCATCTCACAACCCGCGCTATCAGTGAGCTAATCGAGGAGGAATTCCTTCCACCGCGGCCACTCCGTATAGGTTTGCGCCTTGCCCGCTTGGTAGTTCGCACGCAACTTGTGCACATTGCGCTCAGTAGAGGCCACCTGCATATCCTCCGGGAAAAATAGCTGGGCCTTGCCTTGGCGCTCCAATTCCAAGAGCCAGTCTTTGGCGGCGTTGTATAAGGTGGGGCGGGCAATGAGGGCGTCGGCAATAGCGGGGTACCTGCGGAAGATACGGCGGATGAGCGCTGGACGCGCCACCTCGGGGCGCACATACCCGCGTGGCTTAGTACCGATGAAGAGGAATTTTTCATAGCCTGCCTGCTCTGCCTGCTCGATGGTGATGCCGCCGGAAGAGCCCAAAGCGCCGTCCACATATGGCGCGCCGTCGATAAAACGCATCGGCATAATCAACGGCAACGTGGACGAGGCCCGCACGCGCACAAAAAGATCCTCGGGGGTATGCACGTCCTGGCGCGACCAATAAACGGACTCGCCGGTATCCGCCCGTGCCGCCGCCAGCACCATATCGGCCGGATGGTCGCGGTAAGCCTGCCAATCAAAGGGCAGATCCTTATCCGCGGCGCGCTCATAGATGTACTCTGCGTTGAAATATCCAGTACCACGCACCAACGAACCCACGCCGCCGAAGCTAGGATTTTTGGCAAAGTCCGTAAAGGACTCCTCCGCGCGCCGAGCATCGCGCGATAAATAGTTAACGGTGTGGGATGCCCCGGCTGACACGCCTCCCACCCAGCCAAAGTCCACGTTTTCCTCGATGAGTTTGACCATGCACGCGGCGGTATAGGAATTGCGCATGCCGCCGCCTTCAATAACGAGTGCGGTGTTGCTGGTATCAATCATGGTGCCCCATACTACGCTGGGCCCAATGAAGCGCATTTTCCGGCAATTGCTCGCGGACGAGGAAGGCACCTTCGATATCGAGACGGGCCAGCAACCCCGCACCGGGTTTGCCTACAACCCCACCGGTGTGGCTCTTTTGGAAGTAGATGAGCCCACGCCGGCTGCGATACGCAAAGCGCTCGCGCTTGCCAGGCAAGAAGGCGCGCGGTACTTGGGCACCTGGCGCCACCCAGACGGCCCACTAGTATTCCTTTCCACGGCCGTTACCCAAGACGAGTCTGTAGCCCGCGAGCGCGTCGCCGCCACGGGGCAGCACGCGTACTTCGATCTAGAACGCTGCCGCACCATCGCCGTTCCGGCTCATTAGACTAAGGGCTTATGGGATTAAAAGACGCACTCGCCCGGCTTACCGGCGCGCAGCCCCCACGCTTAGCGCGCCCCGATTCCACCGCCCCCACCGCACGGGTGGAAATGCTGGAGATCCACACCGCTGGCCCGCTTATCATTGTGGTCACTAATCAGCCCGGCGCGGAAGTGCTCTGCGAGGTAGCCCGCGCCCGTGAATCCGCTACCTTGGTCTCTCCCACTGCCACGGCTCATTTTGCCGCCACCAACAAGGAGGCTCTACCCATCAAGGATCCCCGGCGCGGCTGGGTTATTCCACTTACGCCGGCGCTTAGCGACGCCCTCTTAGACCACCTCCCCGCCCCCGGCGAGTATGAGCTCTCCCCCGCTTTGGCCCTAGTGGTCGAATAAATTCTGGAAAGGACCCCAGCATGCTCCTCCTACCCTTTGCTGGAAAGAAGCCGCGCATCCATCGCAGCGCATGGGTTGCACCGAATGCCACCATCATCGGAGACGTAGAAATCGGCCCGGAATCCTCCGTATTTTATGGCAGCGTGCTGCGCGGAGATGTGGGCGCAATTCGCATTGGCGCGCGGTGCAATATTCAGGATAATTGCGTCTTCCACGTGGAAGAAGATACTCCTTGTGTGCTGGAAGATGATGTCACGGTGGGCCACATGGCGATGGTGCACGCCGCGCACGTGGAGGCCGGTTGCCTGGTGGGGATGTCCTCTTCGCTGCTCTCGCGCTGCACTATCGGTGCGGGCTCGCTTATTGCCGCCGGCGCCGTGGTGCTAGAAGGCACCGAAATCCCGCCACGGAGCCTTGCCGCAGGTGTACCGGCGAAGGTGCGCCGTGAACTCAGCCTGGAAGAATCGCAGTCCTTCATTCCTCACGCTGCGCGCTATGTAGAGTGCGCGCGCCATCAATCCGATGCGGCGCTAAGTCTGGATGAAGTCACCTTTGATTAGAGGGAAAGCACGCCCATGAGGATAAGGAAGATCGCCACGAGGTAGCCACCGAAGAGCGCCACCTGGGTGCTATTGGCGCGAGCTGCGGCAAAGAGCCGGCCCGCCGCTGACTTGGGATGCGCGCGCACCACCGCGATAAATAGGCCGCAGATGGTGGGCAGGGATAGCGCCAAGCTGGCATACCAGACCAGGCCGCCATATTGTGCTGCCGGAGCAATATCTTCTGTAGCCAAGTGCATAAGCCCGTAATAAAAAGGCACCGAGGTCAGCGATTGCACTACGCCCATTACGAAGCCGATGAGTGCGGTAATCGGTGACGGCGTGCGCAGCGGCTCTAGCAGCCGATTGACTAAGGCATTGGGCTGCCCTTTAGATCGCCATGATCCGAAAGCCACCGCGATGCCTACCACTACAAGCACCCAACCGGCAATGGGTGAGCTCAAAATGGCCTCAATTTGGTCTTTTACTCCAAGCAGAAAAAACATCACCACTGCCGCTGCAACGAGCACTCCGACCCAATCACCTACCACCACCAATGCGGCAATGCGCCGATACTTACCGCGGGGCAAAATAATGCCGATGGCCACAAGGATGCCAATGAGTAAGGCATTGACGGAATCCAGGAGGGCGAAACTAACGGCGTGGAGCATGCCGGACAGTCTACCGCCCTGTGCCGCTATTACCGATACCCCGAAGAAAAGACACCCTATATCTCAATAGCGACCATTTATGCTCCAGCACACAATATTTTGCACACAACCCGCAAACTTGCATACACTACGCAATGTTTCCCGAAGGGTGCAGAATTTCACCCACGGATTCACTGTTCACTTTCACCCGCGCGCACAGCGTTGCGTGCACATCGCACGAGAAAGCACACTTGATGTCTAAAATCCTCTACCGGCTAGGCAGCTGGTCCTACCGCAAGGTGTGGCCCTTTCTAGCCTTCTGGCTGATCGTCTTGGTTGCCATGGTGGGACTCACCGCCGGCTTTGCCAAGTCACCGAACCCCAACTTCTCCATGCCGGAGATGGACTCCACCACCACCCAAGACAAAATGATGGAGCGCTTCGGCCAAGACACCGATGCCATGAGTTCTCCCGAAGGCACCGTGGTCATCCAAGCACCGGAGGGCAAGGACCTCACCGATAAGCAGGTAGCCGGCGAGGTAGACAACCTCCTCAGCGATCTCAAGGACACCGGTGCGCTCAAGAACCAAGACAAATTGGTCAGCCCGGTCATGGCCGCAGCCGGCATGGAAAAGCAGATGGGCGAAAAGATGAAA
The DNA here is from genome assembly GCF_027570035.1 of Corynebacterium curieae. Classification (GTDB taxonomy): domain Bacteria; phylum Actinomycetota; class Actinomycetes; order Mycobacteriales; family Mycobacteriaceae; genus Corynebacterium; species Corynebacterium curieae. The sequence goes on from NZ_JAKMUU010000002.1 coordinate 262,202, forward strand.
GCCCAGCACATGCCGGAAGAGCAGATTAAGAAGAACCTGCAGCAACTCTCCCCACTCAGCGAGGACAAAACTACCGGTACCGTCACTATTACCTTCGACGCCGACGATGTCATGGACATCCCGGAAGAAGATATGACTGCGGTAACGGACGTGCTCCACAAGTACGACGAGGGCGACCTCACGGTTAAATACCAAGGCAATGCCTTTAGCGCCGCCGGCAAACAGATGAGCGGCAGCGCCGAGGTTATTGGCCTTATCGTCGCCGCAATCGTGCTGCTGATTACCTTCGGTTCCTTCGTTGCTGCCGGCATGCCACTCATTTCCGCCGTCATCGGCGTAGGCATCGGCATTCTTGGTGTGCAGGTATCCACCGTATTTACGGATACCATCTCCGATATGACCCCGACCCTGGCCTCCATGATTGGCCTGGCAGTCGGCATCGATTACGCACTGTTTATTGTCAACCGCTTCCGCAATGAACTCATTACCTCGTCTGGTCTCAATAACCTTTCCCCCAAGGAGCTAGCTAGGGAACTGAAGAAGATGGATAAGGCCACCCGCGCTCACGCCATGGGCATGGCCTTGGGCACCGCAGGCAGTTCTGTCGTCTTCGCCGGCACCACCGTGGTCATCGCGTTGGCCGCACTGACCATCATCGGCATCCCATTCCTGGGAACCATGGCCATCGCTGCTGCGGCGACGGTGATTATCGCCGTGCTCGTTGCCAATACCTTTATCCCTGCCCTGCTGGGCCTTTTGGGCACCAAGATCTTCGCCGGCCGCGTCCCTGGCCCGAAGGTTCCAGACCCAGAAGACGAAAAGCCCACCATGGGCCTGCGCTGGGTACGCCGCGTGCGCGCCCACCCGTGGCTGCACCTCATCGCGGGCGTCGTGTTGCTGGCTATCTTGGCCGTACCATTCGCCCAGCTGCGCCTAGCCATGCCTACCGACGGCACCGCCAAGCCCGGCACCCCGCAGCGCGAGGCGTACGAGATCACGGCCGATGCCTTTGGCCCAGGCCGCAATGCCCCGATGATCGCTTTCGTTGATGTGGCGGATGTTCCCGAGCAGGACCGCATGCCGGCCTTCCAGGACCTACTGCAGGAATTTAATAGCAACGACGGCGTAGAAAACGCCCAGATCGTGCAGACCACCGAAAACGATGATGCTGCGCAGATAATGATCACCCCTACCACCGGAGCGACTGACGAAAAGACCACCGAAACCCTCAACCACCTGCGCGATTACCAGGGTGAGTTTGAAAAGACCGGCGGCTCCTACGGTATTACCGGCATCACCCCAATCTTTGATGACATTTCTGAGCGCCTCAATAACGTGCTTATCCCTTATGTCGCCATCGTGCTGGGCTTGGCCTTCATCGTCTTGATGCTGGTCTTCCGCTCCATCTGGGTACCGCTCATCGCCGCAGCCGGCTTCGCGCTTTCGATGGCTGCTACCTTCGGCATCACCGTTGCCATTTGGCAAGAAGGCATGTTCGGCATCGTCGACGACCCACAGCCACTGCTTTCCTTCTTGCCCATTATGCTCATCGGCCTTACCTTCGGCCTGGCCATGGACTATCAGGTCTTCCTGGTCACCCGCATGCGCGAGGGCTTTGTCAATGGCAAGACGGCCGGCAACGCTACCTCGAATGGCTTTAAGCACGGCGCACGCGTGGTAACCGCCGCGGCGCTCATTATGACTTCCGTCTTCGCCGCCTTCATCTTGATGGACGAGCCGTTCATTAAGACCATGGGCTTTGCCCTAGCTGCGGGCGTTCTTATCGACGCCTTCGTGGTCCGCATGATGATCATCCCGGCCACCATGTTCGTGTTGGACAAAAAGGCATGGTGGTTCCCACGCTGGTTGGATAAGATCACCCCTAACATGGACATTGAGGGCGAAGCCTTGCACTCAGACCGCGAGGCGCTCCTGCGCGCCCAACGAGAGAAGGTAGGCGAGACACACCGTGGCTAGTCTGCGCGAAGAAAAGAAGCGGGCTACGCGTCAGGCCATGGCCGATGCGGCAGCGCGCCTCGTCCTCGACGGCGGCACCGAAGCCGCCACGGTTTCAGGAATTACTGCCGCTGTCGGGGTCTCCCCGCGCACCTTTCACAACTACTTCTCCTCGGTGGCCGATGCCCTCCTGTACTTCGCGGCCGATGTATTGGAGGCTTTCGCCGCGGAAATACCCACCGTTTGCCCTGGCAAGAGCGTCTTTGCCGTATTGGAAGCAGCGTTGCTCGAGTCCTTGGAAGACGAAGATAAGGAGCTGCGGTCCCTCCATACGCTGTATCGCATTGGCGAGGCCCTCGATAACCTCAGCCATACTTCTGAAGAAAGGCGGCGTTTCGAGCGCGTATCTGACACCATCATTTCCGCCTTCCAGCAGCGCGGAACTGATTACACGGACTATGAGCTAAGCGTTGTCCTCAATGCGTGCGCCGGCGGCAGCGTTGCTATCCGGCAGGAGCTGGACCGACGCCAGGCTGCGGGAGGTGAAGTCAGCATCGAGGAGAAGAAAAAGCTGGTTCACGCCACCTTTACCGTCTTACGCACCCTAGATTAGGAAGCGCGCCGCTACCGTATAGATTCGTTCACCTTGACGCTTAGCTACAGCATGAAAGATCGCTGTGCAGGTTGAGCTTCTTGGTGGCGGCGTATGACTACGCGTGCCAGTACCCGTATCATCATGAGCAACCATGAATGTTAATCACTCCATTGCACGTGCTGCGTCCGATGCCCGCTTTATCCGCGCTGGTATCAACGCCGCCTTTCGCGAACGCATAGGCACAGCAACAGACGTGGAATTTAATTTCCTCGGCCCTTCCGTTGGCGATGAGAACGGCAGCTTTGCTACCGATCAGCTCGTGGAGGTGCGGGTAAGCACCGCCCAACAGGTCTCTGATTTCCGCGGCGTGCGGTTAGCCGTCATCTGCGATAACGCGTGGCACTGGACCACCGCGGCCACCACGCACTTTGCTGACCTGCCACAGGCCGGCTCAGTGACCCAAGACCTCGACACCATGGCTGCCTATGCCTCCCTCATTGTGGGAAATATGCCGGTGCTGCGCGCACGCCAAGGCAAACACCTAGCCATTGTCGCGGTAGATTTTCATCCTTACTTAGAATTCCGCAGCACCCTCATGCGCGGCCTCCAGCAAAGCCCGGCGAATACGGATGAACTTGGCCCTACCCGCGCGCTAGCCCAATACCTCGAGATGGACTCCACCGAGGAGGAGCCGTATGTGCATTTTTCAGACGGCACCACGGTGCGTTTCGAGCAGGCAAGCCACGACGTGCACAAGGTTTCTGGGATAACCCCGGGCTTGGCTGCCGCCCGCGTCTTGGAGGATGCGTTTTACCTCAGCGCGGAAAACCAGATGTATTTTCAGGGAAACTTTCCCGATGCCACGGTAGAGCTCAATGCGGACAAAGCTACCGCCACCGTCTCCTACCGCGGCGGGCAGATTGCAGCCAGCGCTGTGCTCATCGCCACCATCTCCGCAGAAGAATTCACATGGGCGTGGGCCGACCCAGAGCTCAAGAACACCGCGGCAGCTCGGTTGGCGGGTAACCTGGCGCGCTTCGGTGTGAACGAGGTGGTGCCCGAATTGGTGCACCCTCAGCTTCCACTCCAGCTGGCGCGCGGGCACCAACTCCCGCACCTGGCACTGCCCATCTTGGGTATCTGGACGCTGGCGGGCACTACGCTTGCCGACGGCCGCGTGGGCCTCGTCCTCCTCGATGCCCCACAGCTCCACTTACCCGAACCTACGCCTGCAGCCACCGAGGCAACCTTGGAGATTACCCCGCCCGCTTGGATTGATGCCGATCGCGCCCGCGCCGCATATGGATCATTTCGCGGGGTGGACGTGTAAAGCGGCGCGGATGGCCTCCACATCGACGTCGTCAAGCGCGGCCGGCTCAAACGCCGCATCGTTGGGTTTATCCACTAAGACCGCACGCACGCCCTCGGCGAAATCCGCGCGCCGGTACATAAAGGCGCCCAGGTTGGTTTCCAAGTCCAAGGCCTCGCGCACGCTACTACATTCCTGCTCGGCGCGGAATAGTTCCATAGCCGCGACAATGGAGGTAGGGCACGCTTGGGCGGTCAATTCCGCTACCAGTTGCTTAAGCTCTGGATGGCCCTCCAAGGCTGCGGTGATGTCCTGCCAAGAGTCCTGGCAGAAGGTGTCCTCGATGGCTTCAACCAGCCCGGTCAAAGGGGGATCACCCGCAGGTGCGGTGGCATGCCGTGCTAATGCAGTAGCGAGACCTTGCTCGATAAGCGTGGTGGCAAAGGCCTCCCCATCGGGCACGTAGTGGGTGGCTAGCCCGGTCCACAAGAGGTCTGCGGCATACATTCGGTAACCAGTAATGCCCCAAAACTTCGCCAACTCTGGCGAAGCTTTGCCGCGCGTTCCCACCGCACGCTGAGCGGCATAGGCCATGCCGACGTCCGTGACATAGCCGATGTTCATCTCCGGCATGGATGCAAAAGTCTTATCCGTGATCACTCGATGTGAGCCATGGACGGAAATTCCCAGGCCACCACCCATGGCAATGCCATCAATCAGCGCGATGACCGGCTTGGGGTACTCCGCGATATCACCGTTTAAGGTGTATTCCTCCGCAAAGAAGTTATCGACGTCTTCTAATGTGCCGCCTTGGATCCCTTCGCGGGCATAGCGGACGTCACCACCTGCGCAATACGCCTTGGGGCTGGTTGAGGTAAAAAGCACTTGCTCCACTTCATCGCAATCGCGCCACTGCGCGAGCGCTGCTGCGATGAGGGCGACCATTTCTGGGGTGAGGGAATTGAGAGCCTTGGGACGGTTGAGTTCAATGACTCCGGTATGGTTACGGATTGAGGACACAATAGGTGCAGCGTTTGTCATACCCCCTAGTGTGACACACAGCTCACGCCGCTAGCCACCATCAACTAATTCACAGATAGGTTCGGATTTTGCTCCCACAGCTCATCGCCCTGGATATGGACGGCACCCTACTGGACGGCAACGGCCAGCTTCCACCAGATTTTGCCGCGATCAGCACCCGCGCCCACAAGCTCGGGGTCACCCTTGTGCCTGCCTCCGGCCGCCAGCTTGCCACCCTGCAGGAAATGTTTCCGCACGAAGATACCTTCATTGCGGAAAATGGCTCCGTGGTGGTGCACGACAACCGCGTCATCAGTGCTACTACCCTGCCCAGCACGGCCGTTCACGCCGCCATTTCTGCACTCCGCACTGTCGACGTCCCGCACACCATAGTGCTTTGCACACCGGATACCGCCTATGTGCACAAGAGCGCCGATGACCAGGCCCGCGCAGAAATTGCCAAATACTATAGGTCGGTGGAATGGGTCGATAACCTCGATCCTCTGCTCGATACGAACATCATCAAAATTGCCGCCTACTGCGCCGACGGCAGCGAAAAGCACCTTTACCAGCCGCTTCTAGCGGCCGTCCCGGAACACAATATCGCTATTTCTGGCGCCGTCTGGCTCGACGTCATGGCCAATGGCGTCAATAAAGGCGTAGCACTGCAGACCATGTCGAAGCTCTTGGCGGTTCCGATTTCCCGCACCGCCGCCTTTGGCGATTTTCTCAATGATTATGAGCTCCTCCATGAGGCCGGTACCGCCATCGCAATGGAGAATGCACACCCCAAATTAAAAGAGATTGCTGATCGCATCGCCCCGCCCAATACCGAATATGGGGTCATGACAGTCCTGCGTCAGCTTTTTGACAGCGAAGAGTCTTAGACTCGAATTTTCGCCTCCGACCCGCGCGCCACCTCGTTACTCCCCCGCATGGGGAGAGAGGCTTGTGCGCGGGCTAAAATTGTCCGTTTAGTAAATATACGTAGTGCTTTGGGAGTTTTTGTGAAGCAATTTTTGCGCTCACTGCTGGGAAAGAAAAAGCCTGAGCGTTTAGATAAACCACGCACGCCTACCTATCAGCCAGTACAACCCAAAACTGGCTCTACTAGTGCGGCTCAAGCCCCAGCTGCGAAGAATGCCGACCCCCAAAAATCCGACAGCACGGATTCGACTGCGGGTGCAAAGCCCACCACGCCGCAAGGCAACCCACAGGCTCGCTCGACCAAGGATGTCCAGTCTAAAGACCGAGGAAAGCAGGCATCCGCCCCCAAGGCTGCGTCGACCAAGCCTGCATCGGCTACGGGGACGAAGCCGGCTGCCTCCAAGGACGCTGGTTCACAACCCGCCGCCAAGCCTGCGCAAAAGGAAAACAGGCGCCCAAGCACCGTGAAACCACGCGCCAACAAGGATAATTCTTCTAAAGCGCAGCAAGCTAAGGCCGCAAAGCAATCTCCCGCAGCCAAATCGCCTGCGCGCAAACCTGCCGATGGCAAGACTTCTGCCGCTCAGCCGCAGAAAACGCAAAGCTCTCCACACTCCCAAACCCAAAAGCAACAACAACCGCGTACACAAGAAAAGAAGCCACAGCGTAAACCACACGAACCGGTCCAACAACCGAGACGTGGTGCAAGCTTCAGCGCAACTTCGCCGCAGTCCTCCCGCAACGCCGGACCTGCACGTGCCGCTTCCCCCAAGACAGCAGCGAAATCGAGCATGAAGGACTCTTTGTCGAGCGAGAAAAAGGCGCCGAAGAAGTCCGATCTCCCCACGCAGCGGCCTGCTCAGGCGAAAGCAGCCTCCACCCCTGCCAAGGCGAAGCAGCCACAGCCAGCTGCCGCGGCGAAGAATTCCCGCCAACCAGAGAAAGTTCACAAACCAGGCCCGCAGAAGGCTGCGCAAGCAGACAAAGCAAAACCGCAGAACCAGCCTCAGGTTTCTACGCGCAAGCCTGGCGCTTCCAACCAGAACGCCGCCCCAAAGAAGCCAAAATCTCCAGCGCCCAAGAAGCCTGCCGCAAAAGCGGACAAACAGGCTCAATCCAAAAAGCAACCGGTGAAAGCGCCAAAGGAGAGTCAGAACAAACCACAGCCGAAGGAACAACGCCAGCAGGCAAGGCCCTCTGCGCCACAGGACAAAGTAAAGAAGAAGACACAGCGCCGTCCACAGGTAAAACCATCCGATATCAGCCGTGGACTGGCGCGAAAGTCGCAACAGGTGGGAACTCCTACCCCGGCTCAACAAAAATCACCGCGCGCCGCCCAAAAGCCGAAAGCAAAGCCGCAGGCTGAAAAGCCTCAACCTGCGAAGCAGCCCAAACCGGCCCAGCCTAGGAATGGGTCGAAGGCGGCGTCGCCAAGCACAGGCAAGTCCACTGCGGCGGGCGTTGCCGCCGCCAGTACTGCTTCCGCAAAGAACAAGAAGGCGCCGCAAGCTAAGCCACAGCCGGCTGTGCAGAAGCCAGCCGCACAGGACTCGCTGGCGGAGGCTAAGTCAAAGTATCCGCTACAGCAGCAGGCTAAGGACCCCGAAGCCTTGGCCACCCCACCGGAAAGCAAGGTAGTCAAAAAGAAGCGCCATGCCCGCCTGCGCCAGGTCAAGGGGCTCGACGGCCTGCGCGGCCTCGCGGTCATCGCCGTAGTGCTGTATCACTTCTTCCCTTCCCTACTCCCCGGCGGGTACCTAGGCGTGGACCTCTTCTTCGTCCTTTCAGGTTTCCTCATCACCTCGTTGCTGGTGCGTGAATTCCAGACCTCCGGTGGGATCAGCTTGAAGGATTTCTGGGTGCGACGATTCCGCCGCATCTTGCCTGCCGCGGTTTCAGTTTTGGTCATGTGCACCGCGCTTGTGGCGTGGATCGGCGGGGACCTAGCCGTCGGCCTGCGCCAGCAATTCTTGGGCACCCTATTCTTTGTCAATAACTGGACGCAGATTGCTACCTCTCAGTCATACTTCGCGGACAATGAAATTCAGGTCTTCGCGCACTATTGGTCATTGGCCGTGGAGGAGCAGTTCTACGTCATTTGGCCACTCCTTATCACCGGCGTTTTCTTGATTTCTCGCCGCAAGCCGCGCCGGCTTCCTATCGTGGTCTCCGGAATTTTGTCTATCGCCTCCGCGGTAGCGATGGCGCTCATTTTTGTACCGGGCGAGGACCCGACGCGTGTGTATTACGGCACTGATACCCACGCTTTCGGCTTGCTCACCGGTGCGGTGCTATCGCTTCTGATGACATCTACCAAGTCAGACCCGAAGGCCGATTCTTGGCCCGCAGCAGGAAAAGCTGAAACCCGCATTGCCGGAGTCATCGGTGCGTTGGCGCTTATTGGCTACGGCGCACAGCTATTCCTGATGCCAGATGACGCGGAGTTCACCTACCGCGGTGGCCTCTTCCTCACCAGCGTGCTCGGCGTTCTTATGGTCTGGGGCGTAGTCCGCGAGTACGGCCCCATGACCCCGCTCTTTAGGACCAAGGTCATGCGTTGGTTTGGTCAGCGATCCTTCTCGCTCTATCTCTGGCACTGGCCGGTCATCATGATGCTCAAGGCCCTTTTCGAAGGCAACCAGAACTCCGATAAGTCGTGGATCCTGGGCCTTGTAGCCGTGCCTATTTCTCTCCTTCTGTCTGAGGTTTCCTATCAGTTCATCGAAAACCCCTTCCGCCGCGGTGGCTACAAGAAGACGTGGAAGACTTACTGGTCCTCCCGCCCAGGTTTTAGTGAGTTGCGTGATGGCTTTGGCAAGACCATGTGGCCAGTAGTTCCGTTCCTCGTTATTGCCTCTATTGCGGGAGTAGTTTACGGCGTAATTAATTCCAACGATAAGACTGAGCTAGAACAGCAATTGGAGCAGCTCCAACAGCAAAACCAAAGCAGCAATAACGCTCCTGCTCTACCAAATAGTTCTGCCCCGCAGGCACCCGTAGAGGACAAAGGCGACAAGGATTCGAAGGGGAAAAAGACTCGTCCCATGCCACAGGGCAAGGACATTACCGCCGTCGGTGACTCGGTGATGCTGGCCTCTAGTGACGCCCTCAAGCAACGCTTCCCTCAGATTTACGTCGATGCGGATGTCTCCCGCCACTACACTGCGGGCATTCAGGTTCTGCAGCAGCTCAAGGATTCTGGGCAGCTTCGCAGCACCGTATTCTTGGGATTCGGAACCAACGGCCCTGCCTTCCCAGATCAGATTAAGGAAGCTTTGGACATCATCGGCAAAGACCATACGGTTGTCATGGCTGTCCCATATGGCGACCGCGAATGGATGTCCCAATCCCAACAGGATGTCCTAGACGCCGCCAAGGAATACGACAACGTGTACGTCGCAGACTGGTGTGGACACGCACAAAAAGACCCGGCGATCCTCTATTCCGACGGCGTTCACCCGCTGCCGGAGCGCACCGGAGAGTACTCGGATGCTTTCTATGAGGCCCTGAAAAAGTACTCGAACTACGACAAGACCGTGTCCTCGCAGTGCGTGTCGCAATAGCGCGTTAGCTCGAAGCGGCGTCGACAAGCGCTTAGGCCCCTATCGCCCCGCCCTTCGCGCCCACTGGGAACTACCGGAGCATCGGTTTCAGCCTCCCCCGTGAGCGCGAAGGGCGGTGTGCTGCGCCCGGTAGCAAATCGGGCATAGAAAAAGCTCGTCCTCCACGGTGGTGTGTAGAGGACGAGCTTATAAAATTGGGGTTAGTCTACGGAGAACTCGCCCATCTTATCCCAACCGGTGCGACCATCGATGTGGACGTTAATGATATCCGGGGTTTCTACGAGGTACTTCGGGAACTCCTCGCAAGAGCGCTTGAAGTGCTCACTCTGAACGTGCTCAACGTCTTTGCCATCCGCGTAGGACTCCAGCAGCAGGAAGCGCTGGCGATCTTCCGGATCGCGGAACCACTTGAAATCAATGCAACCCGGCTCTGCGTTGCAGGCCTCGGTGTACCAGTTGATTTCATCGAGGAAAGTCTCTGCGTATTCAGGCTTGACGTGGAATTGTACGTTAATCAAAATCATGCCCCGATCCTACCGACACCTTGTTCCTTCGGCATCGTTGCAGTTAGGGGCTATGAAGGCAGCGGAATCGGGGCAGGTGAATCGTGGACTAGTTGAGGAAATATTCCGCCACGTAAATGTAGGTGCCATCATAGGCGGTTGCCACGCCAAATCCGTGCTGAGGGCTAGGGTTTACCGGAACGTCGCGGTTGAACCAATTCAGGCGATCTTGTGCTTGCTGCTCGGTCAGGCGGTGAACGGAGCCTTGGCCCTCTTCCTTGTGATTTAGGCCGTGGGCTACCCCGCCCTTGTAATCGAGCTTGCCGGCGGCACCCTGATCGGCCCATTCCTGAGCAATAGCAGCCGCGCGCGCGTCCTTTCGGTGTCCAGCTTTTTCGAGGTGCGTGGAGGTGGCGGCACCCAATTCTCCTGCGACCTTAGGTGCGTGGCCTTCAGGCTTAGCCAGGAATTCCGGCAGCGGAATATTGTACTTTTCCGCAAGCTCATATGCTTGCGGAGGTAAGGTGAGACGAAAATCCTTCACCGCGGTTAAAGGATCAGAAGAAAGCTGCTGGGCCTGCGAAGATGCCTGCTGAATCTGCGGTGGCATTGCTGGTTGAGCGGAAGCCACACTGGAAGTTCCGGATACGACAAGAGCGGTGGACAGGGCGACAATGGATGCACGTTGAGAAAGCTTCATGTCTCTACCGTGCCATAGGGCCTAAGCTTTGGGAAAGGTGTTTCTGGGCTGCCCTGCCGATTCGATACAGCTTTGTTATGGTCCCTGTGCCTTTAAAGCAGTATCGATGATGGGACAATAACCCCACAGCAGATATATGTTTCTAAAAGGCTGCGAAAGGCTGTTGACTAATGCTGGACGTATTGACTGGGTTCGCGATCATTTTCGTAGTCATCGGTGTGGGGTTTGTGCTTGCACACAGGGGTGTTATTGGTAAAGGCGAGGCGCGACTGCAGTTCAACCGCACGGCATTTTGGGCGGCAACACCGGCGCTGATTTTCTCCAGTGTGGCTCAGTCTGATACCTCTGCCTTTGTGTCGCCGGTCGTAGTAGTAATTGCCGCAGCTTCCGTAACCACCATGGTTCTGTATTGGGTGTGCAGCCGGCTATTCTTTTCCCGCAGCGGTGCCGAAACTATGGCAGGTGCCGCAGCGGCTAGCTATTACAACTCGGTCAATATCGGCCTGCCTATTGCCACCTACGTCATCGGCGACGCCACCTACGCTATCCCAGCCCTAGTCCTGCAAATGGCGGTGCTCTCACCGTTTATAATTGCCGGGCTTAATGTGCAGGGCACAAGCTTACGTTCGATATGGAGATCCGTAGTCTCAGGGGTTACCGCGCCTGTGGTGCTGGCCGCGGTGGCAGGATTTATAGTCTCCGCCGCGGGGTAGCAGGTACCCGATGTGGCTATGCAACCGCTGGAGATTCTCGGTGGTGCGTCCATTCCAATGATCCTCATGAGTTTTGGCGCCTCGCTCAAGGGCGATGCGCTTTTGCAAGAGGATCGCCTGCCCACAATTACCGCAACCGTTTTGAAACTGGTGGGCATGCCCGCGATTGCACTCGTTGTGGGAGCTGCGTCGGGACTTGGTGGGACGGAGCTTTATGCAGCGTTGATTTTGGCGGCTTTGCCCACAGCACAAAATGTGTATAACTATGCCGCCACCTATGAGGTGGGGAAACCGTCGCTCGGGATACTGTATTTCTCACCACGTTCCTGTCGCTGCCCGCAATGCTAGCTATCGCCGCCATCTTTGGCTAGGTAGTACCTAGTAAATACCTACGTCGAGTGCTGCAAATTCACGTTGCAATTCTTCGGGGTCGATGTTTCTTGCTACGTCTGGTCCGGCAATGGCGGCAAAGCCGTCTAATACCGACGCCCCGTAGTTGTGGCCGTGGCCATCGGGAACATCTTTCGCACCGGGCAAATCGGCAGCTACTTGGAGGGAGGAAATTATTGGCATCCATTGCATGACGCGCTCGGCAGAATACGGGGTTCGCTCGCGCATCCAATCCGGCTCCTTGAAAGCCATCTGCGGCGACCACCAAGCTACAGGATCCGAAGGGTGTTGGATATAGAGCATGCGGGTACGTCCCCACTCTTCTTCCGGCACCGTTGCCCATTGGCGTACCTGCGCGGCATCGTTAGCAAAGCGCACCACAAGGCCGCCGGCGTATTCGGGGGAAATCTCGGAGGAGCCGGGGTCACGCCTTTCTACGAACTGGGTGCGCAGGCGATTGAAGTGCGGCGGGCCGGTAAGTAGGATTCCGTCCACGGAATTGGCGATATCGCGCACCCCGGAAAACGCCGCTTCAATACCCGTAGTTCCCAAAGACTCGCCGTACAAGTAGAGCTTCGGACGCTTTTCCTCCGGCAATCCATTCCACCAGTCCACAATAGGGTTAATGAACTCTTCTCCAGCGCGCTCGACTTGGCCACCGCCGGAAAGGAAATGTAAGGCCGAGGGCATCGCGGAGTATTGGGCAGCAGCAATGGCGGTATCGCCGCCGTAGAGCAGCTCAAAAGCTTGAGCGGAATAAGAAGACACCCAGCCTGTACCGGTGGTCATAATAAGGAGCAGGGCCTTGCGGTTTTGGGCGTGTGTGCGCTCGAGTTCGTCGATAAGCAGCTGTGCTCGCTCTTCATTACTGTCGCGGTTGCCTAGGCCAGCATAGGCGCGGATCGGTTCCTTTGCCGGCTTGCCCGTAACTTTTTCCAATTCCTTGCGGTGCGCGCCGGAGGATAGGAAGCGCGATCCCTGCAGGCCCACGCCATTCCAGTCCACACGAGAGTCTGGGGAGCCACTGCGCTCAGTGCTACTGGGACGCTTGCTGGCGGGATCAGGGTCGGCGTTTTGGGCAGTAAAGATTCTCTCGCCCACGCCAACGATGGCGCCTGGGATGAGGTTTTCCACGGCGTAGGTGCCAACCAGCGCCACGATAATCACCGCGCCCATAACGCGGTAGGCGGCGCGAAAGCGTTGAGGAAAGTGGCTAGAGAGCCAGCGCACGCTAAACCGCAGCACGCGCAGGACTAATAAAAAGGCTAAAAATACCGCGAGGGCGAGGGGGACCACCAGCACGTAGCTGGCAATGGTGGGTGCAGGTGTGGACAAGGCGGCTGCGAGTTGGCGCTGCCAACGCACTGCAAAAATCGCAAAGCCCACCATCCAGACCACAAAGGCGCCGGTGGCAATGCGCGAGACAAGGCGGTAGCGCCGAGGTGGCCACGTGGTGGCATCAAGCCAAGAATGCCTGGGAGCCGCATAGCGCACTACGAGTCGATACCAGACAAGCTTGAGCGCGATGCCCAGCATATAACCGAGCCCAGCGCCGATGCCGGAGACGAGTCCTTGATAGAGCCAATCGCGCGGCAGGATGGATGGGGTAAGCCCCAAGGTAAAAAGGGCAGCAGCGCCGATAATGCCCCACAGGTCGAGGTGGCCGGCGATATCGGCAATGCGGGCTTCTACCCTTCGAGCTTCTCCCCCAACTCCAGCCATTCCATCTCCAGTTCTTCGTAGGCGCTACGGTTTTCTTTCAATTCTGCGTCCAGCTCGGTTAAGGCTTGAGTGTCGACCTTTTCCGCGGCGGTCGCCATTTTCTCATTGATCTGCGCAGCCGCCTTTTCTAGCTTCTGCATTTTGCGCTCGAGCGCGTTCATCTTCTTGGTGATTTCACGCTCTTGCTGGGACGAAAGCTTCTTCTCTGGCTTCGGTGCAGCACTGTTTGCCTTCTTCTCTCCCAGGTTAAGCGCGCCGGTGCTTTGTTGTGCTTCGAATGCGGCGCGCTTGCGCAGGTACTCATCGATGCCGCCGGGCAGGTTGGTGAGTTTGCCATCGCCAAAAAGCGCATAGGTATTATCTGCGATGCGCTCGATGAGGTAGCGATCGTGCGAGATAACTACCATGGTGCCGGGCCAAGAGTCCAGGAGAGACTCCAGTTCCTGCAGGGTATCGATATCAAGATCGTTGGTGGGCTCGTCCAGCAGCAGAACATTGGGCTCGGCCATCAGTACGCGGGTGAGCTGCAAGCGGCGGCGCTCGCCACCAGAAAGATCTCCTACCGGCGTGCGCTGACGCTTGGCGGAAAAGCCCAACCGCTCGGCCAGCTGGGAGGCAGAAAGCTCCTTTTTGCCGAGCTGTACGTAGGTGGCGACGTCCTCGACGGCGTCGATAAGCCGGCGCTGTGGATCCAAGTCATCGAGCTCCTGGCGCAACCAGCCAAGGCGCACGGTTTGGCCCTCGATGCGCTTGCCGGCCGCGAGCTCGTATTCGCCGGCCAAGGTGCGCAGCAGCGTGGTCTTGCCGGAGCCATTGACACCTACCAGGCCAATACGTTCGCCAGGGGCTAGGCGCCACGTGAGGTGATCCACCAGGGTGCGCCCATCAGGGGACTTCACGGTGGCATCCTCGAGTTCAATCACCACGCGGCCCTGGCGCTGTTTAGAAAAGGCCATGAGCTCGACCTTGTTGCGCGGCTCCGGGACGTCGGCGATCAGCGCCTCGGCAGATTCAATGCGGTAGCGGGGCTTGGAAGTGCGGGCCGGCGCGCCGCGGCGCAGCCAGGCCAGCTCCTTGCGGGCGAGGTTCTTGCGGCGCTGTTCCATGGCATCGGCCTGGCGAGCGCGCTCGGCGCGGGCAAAGGTCCAGTCGTTATAGCCGCCTTCATAGGTATCTACCACGCCATCGTGGACCTCCCAGGTCCACGTGGCCACGGTATCGAGGAACCAGCGATCGTGGGTGACCACGACCACGGCTAGGTTGCGCTTGAGCAGGTGGTCTGCCAGCCACTGCACACCCTCCACATCAAGGTGGTTGGTGGGCTCATCAAGTACTACGAGGTCCAAGTCCTGTACCAGCGCGGCGGCTAGGTTCACGCGCCGCCGCTCACCACCGGAGAGTGAGCCCACCGGAGTATCCAATCCCAAATCTACGATACCCAGGCCTCCCAAGACATCGCGCACCTTGGCGTTCGACGCCCACTCATAGGTCTCCAGCTCGAGGGGCTCGATAATCACTTGAGCGATAGTGAGCTCATCGGGCAGGTCAAAGCGCTGGGTTACCACGGCCATGCGCAGATCCGAGGTATGGGAAACGCGCCCGGAGTCCGGCGGCTCGATACCGGTGAGTACCTCAAGCAAGGTGGTTTTACCGCCGCCATTAACACCCACAATGCCGATGCGATCGCCGCTTTGCACACCTAGGGATACCCCGTCTAGGAGGGTTTTTAATCCATAAGTTTTGCTTACTTGCTCGAGGTTAATCAGGTTTGCCATAACGAGGCTCCATCTTAATACCTTCCTGCGGGTACCCCCGCATCCCCTCTAACTATTGCTATTGGAATTCAGTTTCACTAATGTTTCTATGTATGAAGACCTACACACTTAGCCTCTGCGCAGTCCTCTCCACAGCGGCAATGACCATCGTTTCCTGCTCCGCCCCCACGGAAGAAGAAAAGGATTCCCTCCAGCCCCACGGCCACGCACAGAGCGAGGAAGACAATGCCCATGAGCAGGACCACGCTGGCCACTCACACGCAGGCTTCGAGGCCAAAGAAGGCGAGACCGAAGTGGCCCAGCTGCCTACACGCATCGTTATTTCCCATGCTGAAGGTCTAACGTCTTATGATGCCAAAACCGGAAAGGCCCTCAGCGAGGAAAAGATGAATGCCTTCCTACGCTTGAACGATGCCGGTGATAGCCGCCACGTCATGGTCACCAAGGGGGATAGCTTCCTTACCTTCGACACCGGACGCATCACCAAGGCCCACGGGGATCACAACCACTACTACACCGCGAAGCCCTCGCTTGGCGACGCCCCTATAAACGCACCACACGCCGGCCATGTAGTGCACCACGACGGCTTTACCGCACTATTTTCCGATGGCGACGGCGTAGCCAAAATTTACAAGACCGAGAACATAGGCAAGGACGATGCCAAGCCGGTCAATACCGTAGAGACTGCAGCGGCGCATCACGGAGTGGCCGTACCGCTCAAGGATGGCTCGGTGCTCATCACCAAGGGCACCGAGGACGAGCGCCACACCATCCAGCACTTAGATAAGAACGGCAAGGTTCTCACCGAGACCACAAAATGCCCTGGGGTACACGGAGAGGCTGCCGCCGGAAACGGCAATATCTTTTTTGGCTGCGAGGACGGCCCTGTGGTCTTCGACGGCAAGAAGTTCCACAAGGTTGACGCCTCCGCTTATGCTGGCGCAGGTGGCTACCAACGTTCCGGTAATGCCGCCGGATCCGAAGAGTCCGATGTTATCCTGGCTGATAATAAGACCGATAAGGACGCCGAGTTCGAACGCCCCACCTCCGTATCCTTGGTGGATACCAAAGACTTTTCAGCCAAGAAGGTAGATCTCGATGCCTCTTATTGGTTCCGTTCCCTAGCCCGCGGCCCCCTAGGCGAGGCGCTTGTACTTACCACCGACGGCAAGCTCAACATCATCGACCCAGATTCCGGTGAAATCACCAAGCAGATCGAGGCGATCTCCCCGTGGAAAGAAAATAAAGAGTGGCAACAGCCCGGCCCGATTCTGCAGGCTGCCGATGGCTATGCCTTCATTACCGACGCCCAGAAAAAGCAGCTCGTAGTCATTGACCTCCTTCAAGGAAAGGAGGTCAACCGCTTCGACCTCGGCCTTGAGCCCACTGAGATGACAGTGCTCTAATTACAGCACCACGGCGCCGCTGGCTGGGCCTTCGGTGGCCACGCCCTTGGTTCCAGGAACCTCTACCGTCACTTGGGAAACCACCTCCCTAGCCTCCTCTGCCCCAGCGCAGAGGAAGGCGCAGGTGGGCCCACTACCGGAGACTATTCCCTGCAGCGCGCCGGCAGCCATCCCCGCTTCCAAGGTCTTGCGCAGGTCTGGGCGCAGTGAGAGGGCGGCCGGTTGCAGGTCATTGTGCAGGTGCTGCGCCACACGCTCTGGGTCACCAGATATGAGCGCCTGCGATACCGCCGCGGTGTCCATATGCGGCTCGCCGCCGCGCCCCTTCTCGCGCATCTCATCCAATTTCTGAAACACTTGCGGGGTAGAAAGTCCGCGATCCGAGGCGATAAGCGCCCAATGGTAGGTCCCGCGCGCCATCATTGGGGTAAGTTGTTCGCCGCGCCCCGTGCCAAGTGCTGTGCCTCCAAGCAGGGTAAAGGGAACATCAGAGCCAAGCGCCGCACCGAGCGCGTCCAAGATCGGCTCGCCTACCGAGTCGATGCCGTAGTAGCCGCCATAGCAGCGCTCGGCTAAACGCAGCGCGGCTGCCGCATCCGCCGATCCACCCGCCATGCCTCCGGCGGTGGGGATGGCTTTGTGGATTTCCAGCGCTACCTCCGGCAGCGCCTTCGGCCCGTGGGTGGTGTACAGGTACTGCATAATGCGGTTGACCGCGGTCCAAGCTAAATTCGTATAATCCTCTGGAACGCCATTGGCGTGGGGACCTGTGACTGTGAGTCCTTGAATGCGCGGCTTATCCACCTCCGGGCTGCCTAAGTCCGTCAATGTCACCGTGTCATGCAGCTTCAGAGACTGAAAGACACTGGCAAGCTCGTGGAATCCATCCTCGCGCGGCTCGTCCACACCGAGGTGGATATTGACCTTGGAGTGAGCGCGCGCGGTATAGACGAATGGTTCTTTATCTAGCGGTGCGGACATTTAGATTCCTGCCAATCGTACGAAGTCCTCCACGGCAAGCTTTTCACCGCGCTGCTTAGGATCGATGTTCGCTGCTCGCAGCGCTTCCTCGGCGGCGGCTCCTGAACCAAAGTGGCCAGATAATGCCGCCCGCAGGGTCTTGCGGCGTTGGGCAAAGGCGGCGTCGACAACCGGCCACACCTTAGCCCGAGACTCATCGTTAACAGGCCAGGGGGCGGTATCGAAGACGTCTATGCGCACTAGCCCAGACTCGATATTGGGCGCCGGCCAAAAGACATTCTTGCCAATCGTGCCGGCTTTGGAGACCTTGCCATAAAAGCTCGCCTTGACGGAGGGAACACCATAAACCTTGCTTCCCGGCTGCGCAGCCAAGCGATCGGCCACTTCCAGCTGGACCATCACCAACACGCGACGAATGGAGGGGAATGTCTCCAGCAGGTGCAGCAGCACTGGGACGGCAACGTTATACGGCAGGTTAGCCACGAGGGCAGTCGGCGCTTCAACATCGGCAGCCGTTACGCGCAACGCATCCTTTTCCACCACACGAAGCCGCTCCGCAAACTCAGGCGCCCGCTCGGCCACAGTATCTGGCAACTGCGCAGCCAAGCGGGAATCAATTTCTACCGCGGTAACCTCATCTACGGCCTCGACCAAGCCCAGAGTTAGCGATCCGAGGCCTGGGCCTACCTCAAGGACGCGGTCTGTAGAATCCAGCTCGGCCGCGGCGACGATGCGCCGAATGGTATTCGGATCGTGCAGGAAGTTCTGCCCCAGCTTCTTCGTGGGAACAATGTCGAGCTTCTCCGCGAGGGCGCGGATTTCTACAGGACCCAAAAGCGCGGCGCCGGTGGAATCAGTCATGCTTCTAATTTAGTAGAAGAGATAAAAAGACCGCACACCACATAAGGTGTGCGGTCAGTAAGTCCTTCGGCTTAGCTCAGGCCCAGCTTGGCAGTACATGCCGGCCATGCGCCCCAGCCCTGTGCGGCTTGGACCTTTTCCGCCACGGCGATTTGCTGCTCGCGGGAAGCCTGCCATGCCTCTGGTGCATACTCGGTACCGCCGAATGCGGCCCAAGTAGACGGGGTGAACTGCAGGCCGCCGGAGAAGCCGTTTCCGGTATTAATAGCCCAGTTACCGGTGGCCTCACACTGGGCGATGGAATCCCATACGGAGCCATCTGCTACCGCCGGAGCAGCAGCACCGGAATTGCCGCCTTCATCCGGCTTTTCTTCCTCGGCCTTCTTAGTGCCGCGTGCAATAGTGGCCGCCTTGGGCTTTACGGTCACCTTTTCCTTGATGACGTCATTGGACTCCTTGGAGCCGTCCTTCATCACCAGCTTGTGGGTAATAACGCGCTTGCCCTTAACGCCTTCCTCGCGGACCTCTTCGGTGCCTTCCTCCAACTCTGGGTCGTCCACGAAGTTAGGCTCAGCGTCGAACTCTTCTTCCGAGTCATAGACGGTGGTAGAAACTTGGTCCACCTTGATGGACATGCCATCGGTGACCTTGGTGTCCTTTGACGGGAAGACGCGGTCATCATCGTCGACGTCAATATTGCGCGCCTTGAGCACGTCTTCGACGGTCTTAGCGGCAATCTTGGTGTAGGTGACCTTGCCACCATCATTGATCTTGACGATCTTCGGAGAAACAACCTCTAGGTCCATGCCCTCTTCCAGCTGCGCATCCTGGTCTACGTCAGAGTCACCGGACTTTACGGAAGCACCCTTAACCACGCCGCTCAAGTTACCCAGCAGGTCAGAAACGGTCAGGTCAGTGGTCGATAGCTGCTGTTGCACGCCGTCGATAGTTACGGCCACCGGCTTCGCGGTGCGTACGGAGATCTCATCTCCATCGCCCACGGACTCAGAGGGCGCTGGGGAGACGATATCTTCCTCGCTTACTTGGACACCGGCGGCTTCCAGCGCGCCGTCAACGTCCTTAGCAAAGGTGGCCAGCTCCACCTTGTCGCCGTTGATGTTCACGGTGACATCCTTTTGTGCTGCAACGGCTACCACGCCGCCGACGGCTAGGGTGCCCAATACTCCGCCCGTAGCCAGACGCAGGGGCAGCGAGCGGGAGTTATTGATGCGCTTAATCTGATGAGGTGACATGCTGAATAAATCTCCAGTAGTGCAGGTTTCAACAATTACAAAAGTTTAGGCCAGCAAAGAAGTCCACGCAGGCAATTCCCTTGCTCAGATCCGCTGCTGCCGCACCGCGGGTGGCGCTGCACGACCTTAGAACCTAAACGAACGATTAATAACGATACGATAACAGCAAGATAAAGTCGAGAGCTAATCCGCAACACACCTCACTAGACGCACAGCTGCCACACTAAACACCCAGGCCACCCCTGACCAGCGGGTTTCAATTTTGTGAGGATCGTCACCTAGGCGTTAACGCAGGCCGTAGACGCGGTCAAAGGTTTCATTTACCTCCGCTACGAGCGCCTGAACCGTTTGGTGGCGGGCGCGTGCGATGCACTCATATGTGTGCCCGATAAGAGCCGGTTCATTGCGCTGGCCACGGTAAGGCTCTGGAGTCATATACGGCGCATCAGTTTCCACCAGAAGCTGGCCAGCCGGCGCCTTAGCCGCTGCCTGCCGCAGCTCTGCATTGCGTTTAAAGGTCACGTTTCCTGCAAAGGACAATACGTAACCTCGCTCTAGGGCTTCCTCGGCTACCTTCAGCGGCGAAGAGAAGCAGTGCAGCATGACGGTGTCGGGAGCGGGGGCATCGGCAAGGATGCGCAGCAAGTCCGCATCCGCCTCCCGGTTGTGGATCATTAGCGTCTTGCCGTATCGCACGGCAAGATCAATATGCCAGCGCAGGGATTCCTCCTGCTGGACCATGGTCGCGGTAGTCTCCGGCTCGTGGTGAACCCAATAGGCATCGAGGCCGGTTTCGCCCACCGCGACGCAGCGCGGGTCCGCCACCATCTCCTCCAGCGCCACCTTGGTCGGCGCATCCAACTCATTGGCGCGTACCGGATGGATAGCGCAGGCAGCATAAACGTCTGGGAAGGCATGCGCGGTGGCCAACGCAGCGGCCGACTCGCGGCGATCATCACCAACTGTCACCATGCGGCCAATACCAGCCGTGCGCGCGCGATTCACCAGTACCTCATCGGTGTCCTTATGGGAAAACAGGTGCGTGTGCGCATCAACCAAGCCGTTTAAGCCGGGCTCCGGAACGGGAGTAGGACGTCGCTTCTTTTTAGCCATGCCCACAATTGTAATATTGGCTGCCATGTTGATCAGACCCGCCGGCCTAGCAGATGTGCCCGCCATGACGGATACCCTCAACTGGGCTATCGAGCACACAGACGTCATTTTCCGCGCGAGCCCCGCCAGCATCGCAGAGCGCGAAGACTACCTGCGCCACATCTGGGAGGAGGACTGCCCTTGCCTTATTGCGGAGTCTGATTCCGGTGATTACTTGGGCTGGGCGCTCTATCACCCTTACCGCGATCCGCGGGTGTGGACCGGCTGCTATGAGACCACCATCTATCTCTCGCCCACCGCGCAAGGACAAGGCGTGGGCACCGCGCTCCTCGGCGCCCTCGTTGAGGCAGCCCGCGCCGATAAGAAGGTGCATTCCTTGCTCGCACTGGTGGTTCCGACCAATGTGGCATCACTGAAGTTGCATGAAAAGTTCGGGTTTGAAAACGTGGGTACTCTTAAAGAGGTTTGCTACAAGTTCGATCATTGGCTTAGCCTCGCCCACCTACAACTTCTGGTGTAAAGGAATTTCTATGCATATCCGCCCTGCCGAGCTTGCCGACGCCCCCGCGCTCACCGCCATCTACAACGCCGGCTCCGCAGCGAAACCCGCCGCCAACCTGGTCACATGGCAAGAAGATGTGGCCGACCGCGAAGAGTGGCTCAAAGACATGTTTAAGGCCGGCTCCCCAGTCTTCGTTGCCGTGCACGATGATGAAATCATCGGTTGGGCGGCCTACTTCCAATTTGTGACCCCGGCCATCTACTACGGCACCGTAGAAGATTCCGTCTACATTGCCCCGTCCGCCCGAGGCAAGGGCGTAGGCTCCGAGCTTCTCGACGCCCTCATGGACTTCGCCGCCGACGATGCCTACGTGCAGACGATGATCACCTATATCGTCGATACCAACGAGGGTTCTATCGCCCTACATAAGAAGTTCGGCTTCACCGAGACCGGCCGCATGCCAAATATCCATACCAAGGATGGCGTCCGCCTCGGCTTGGTGCACCTCCAGCGCGATTTCGAGCGCTAATAGCTGCGATTTCTGCCTAGGTATCCAAAACAAGCACGAAGTTCCCTCTCTCGGCGTAGATATGGAGGTGCGTGCTTGTTTTGTCTACGCCGGATACACTAATGGCCGCGTTATGCCCTTAACTTTGCGGTATAGGGGCAATAACGCGGCCGTTTGTGCGCTGTTACTTAGTAACAGGAGCCCACTCTGGACCGGTCTCGCCTAGTTCTGGATCCAGTTTGGAGATCAGCGGTTTGGGCTTAGACAAGGCAGTGCCTGGCTCAACCTGAATGCGCTCCCACTTCGCCTGCTGGTGACTGTAGTCACCCATGATGACCGGGTACTCATGGCCTTCTGGCGGCAAACCGGCACCCACGAGCTCAACCGGAATATCGTCCTTGACTTCGTGCACTTCTGGCTGTGCAGCCCAGACGCCGCTGCGGCCCAAGGTCTCATGGACCTTTTGCGCGGTAAACGGGAGGTACGGCGTGAGCATCACATTGCAATCAGAGACCACCTGCAGTGCAGTCCACAGCACGGTGGCTAAGCGCTCGCGCTGGGATTCGTCCTTAGCCAATTTCCACGGCTCTTGGTCTGCAATATAAGCGTTGGCTTCGCCGACGACGTGCATGATAGCGGTGATCGCCTGCTTGAACTTGGACTGCTCCAGCAAAGAACCGGCGGTCTCGAAGGTCTCTTCCGCCAGCTGCAGGATTTCCTTGTCCTTATCCTCTAGCGCTGCGGGTGCTGGAACCTCACCGAAGTTTTTGAAGGCCATCGACACGGTGCGGTTAACGAGGTTGCCCCAACCATTGGCGAGCTCGTTATTGATGCGGCGGACGAATTCATCCCAGGTGAAGTCCGTGTCATTATTCTCTGGTCCCGCCACTGCGATAAAGTAGCGCAGAGCGTCTGGGCCAAACTCCGCCAAGAAGTCCTTGACATAAATGACAACGCCTTTGGAGGAGGAGAACTTGGAGCCAGACATGGTCAAGTACTCGGAGGAGACGATCTCCGTAGGCAGGTTCAACTCACCGTACTGGTGCAGCTCGCCGCCTTTTGCGCCCTTGCCGGCATAGCCCAAAAGCTCGGCCGGCCAGATCTGGGAGTGGAAAGTGATATTGTCCTTGCCTTGGAAGTAATAGTGGTGGGCCTCTGGGTTTTGCCAGAAGTCCTTCCAAGCATCTGGCTGGCCAATGCGGTAAGCCCATTCGATGGAAGAAGACAGGTAACCAATGACGGCATCGAACCACACGTAAAGCTTCTTGGCGTCATTATCTTGCCAGCCCTCAACCGGGATGGGAATGCCCCAGTCGATATCACGCGTCATGGTGCGCGGGCGCATATCTTCAAGCAGATTCAGGGAGAACTTCAAGACGTTCGGACGCCAGTCTTCGCGCGTGGATAGCCACCGCTGCAGCTCGCCCTTGATAGATGGCAGATCTAGCAGGAAGTGCTCGGTTTCGATGAACTTAGGGGTCTCGCCGTTGATCTTAGATACGGGATTAATAAGATCCACTGGGTCGAGCTGATTGCCGCACTCATCGCACTGGTCGCCGCGGGCGCCATCCGCGCCGCAGATTGGGCAGGTGCCCTCGATGTAGCGATCCGGCAAGGTGCGTCCAGTAGATGGCGAAATAGCGCCCTGGGTGGTCTTTTTAAGCATGTATCCATTGGCATACAAGCCCTTGAATAGCTCCTGCACCACGGAGTAGTGGTTGCGGGTGGTGGTGCGGGTAAAGAGATCGTAGGACAGGCCTAGGTTGGCCAGGTCAGTAACGATCTGGCGGTTGTAGCGGTCTGCGAGTTCGCGTACGGATACGCCTTCCTTATCTGCTTGTACCAACAACGGAGTGCCGTGCTCGTCGGTACCGGAGACCATGAGTACGTTGCGGCCACGCATTCGCTGGAAACGCGCAAAAACATCAGAAGGAACGCCAAAGCCGGCCACGTGGCCGATGTGGCGCGGGCCGTTGGCGTAGGGCCAAGCAACATTTACTACTACAGACTCAGTCATGGGTCCTACTTTATCGAAGCCAGCTCCTGCCTACACGATCAGGGCAGATATTGGCTTCGCTGGTGAACCGCATTTTCAGCAGAAAGCGCCCACCGCCTCCCCCGTGGAGAGGAAACGATGGGCACTGGCTATGGGCAGCCTTAAGGGCGCAGATTACTTGCGCTTCATCGGATTCTTCAGGCGCTCATTGCGGCGCTTCTTAAGAACCTGAGTGCGCTGATATTCACGGTGCAGACGGCGCTCGCGGGCCATCTTGCGCTGGAATTGCTGTGCCTCGCGGTATTCGAGGTAGATGACATCCTCGCTCAGTGCCTTGTAAATGGCGAACATCAAGCCAACGACAATGAACAGGAATGGCAGCGCGGCAACAATGGTGACGTTCTGCAGGTTAGACAGAGCGTCCTCATTAGCCAGCAGCAGGGTCAGGCCTACCAAGGCGGTCAGTGCGCCCCATGCGGCGGATAGCCACGGCTTAGCGGTAGAAGCACCATTCTGGGACATGGAGCCCATCACCGTGGAAGCGGAGTCCGCAGAGGTGATGAAGAAGGTCGCCAACAGAACTGCCGCAACGATGCCAGCGATGAAGCCTCCTGGCATGGTCTGCAGCAGATTGAACAGCTCTTCCTCGGCAGACTCACCGGTAATGGATTCGCCGTTTTGCTCCATGTGGATGGCGGTGCCGCCGAAGATTGCGAACCACAGGGTGGATACACCCGCGGGAATGAGGAGTACGCCCAAGCAGAACTCGCGCACGGAACGGCCACGGGAAATGCGAGCCAAGAACATGCCCACGAATGGGGACCAAGAAACCCACCATGCCCAGTAGAAGATGGTGTAGCCAGACAGCCACTCACCGGCGGTGCCGTTCTCGGACTCGGCGGTACGGCCAATCATCTCGGTGAAGTAGTTGAGGTAGTTACCGATAGAACCTGGAATCTGGTTCAAGATGGTCACGGTCGGACCCAAGATGAACACGAAGATGGCCAGCACTGCGGCGAGAATCATATTCGCATTGGAAATGTACTGAATGCCCTTGCCCACGCCGGACATCGCGGACAGGATGAATGCGAGGGTCAGAACCAACACGATGCCGACAACAACGGAGTTCGTCGGGTTATCGATGATGCCGGAGGCCTTCAGGCCAGCCTGAATCTGCAGGGCGCCTAGGCCCAGGGAGCAGGCGGTGCCGAAGACGGTAGCGAAAATAGACAGGATGTCGATGAACTTGCCCACCGCGCCGTTGGCATTTCGCTCGCCGATAAGCGGCACAAAGGCTTGGCTTAGCAGCTGCTTGCGGCCGATGCGGAAGGTGGAGTAAGCAATGGCCAGACCGACGATGGCGTAAACGGCCCAAGGGTGCAAAGTCCAGTGGAACATGGCATAGGCCATGGACGAGCCAACGTTGCCAGTGCCCTCACCGGGGGTGCCGTCGCGGTAGTTAGCAAGCGGCTCGGAGGCACCGTAGAACATCAGGCCAATGCCCATGCCTGCGGCGAACATCATCGCAATCCACGATGGCGTGGAAAATTCCGGCTCCTCATTAATATGGCCCAGCTTGATGGAGCCGAATTTAGAGGCAGCGATAAAGACAACGAACACCA
This sequence comes from Corynebacterium curieae, assembly GCF_027570035.1. Classification (GTDB taxonomy): domain Bacteria; phylum Actinomycetota; class Actinomycetes; order Mycobacteriales; family Mycobacteriaceae; genus Corynebacterium; species Corynebacterium curieae. The sequence goes on from NZ_JAKMUU010000002.1 coordinate 287,617, forward strand.
CAAAGACGGTGCCGAAAAGAATATAGGCCCAACCGAAGTTGTCTACGACCCAGGTCAGGGCCGAAGAAGAGAAGTTGGCGAAGTTATCCGGGGCGGCCAAGCCCCACACGACGATCGCGGCAATCAGCACGCCGGCAATGCCGACGATGGACCAATCGATTGGCATATTGTCACGATCGGCCGCGATTTCCACCTCAGGATCGTCGTAGCGCTCCGGGTGGAAACCATCGGAGTGAATCATGTCCTGAAGCTGGCCGGTAGCAGATTGTGCGTCCAGCTGTTCATCTACAGTCTGATAATTCTCAATAGGCTGCTCGCTCGAAGAAGCCGAAGCCGGCTGTGCCTGTGCACCGACCGGTTCCTTTCCTTCTTCTGGCACGCCTGTGCCCATGTTTTCCGAATTTGTCATGAAATATACAGTGGTGCCGAACTACTAAATTATCAAACGAAATATGCAGAAAATTCGCTGCTCAACGGCGTTTCCCAGGAATTTTCCACGGTAATTTGAATGATTTTTACGCTTCATTTCCCCATGTAAATAGCGCTTTAAGCCTCTCACCCACCCGCACACTATAACAATTCAATTACAAAGGCCCTTTTAGTGAAGCCATCTGCAGTCACCACTAGGTGTGACGCAATCGCGGCTACGGGGGCTTAGGCCTTGCGTGCTTCCAAGGCGGCGTCATAAAGCTCGCGGTTGGAAACTTCAGTCCCTTTCGCCGCTTGTTTGCAGGCATCTTTAAGCCGCATACCCGCCGCGGCTAGTTCGAGTGCCTTGGGCACTAATTCTTGGGCGGTAGCAGCCGCAGCCGTACCGCCCTCGATCACTACAGTGATCTCTCCCCTAGCGCCGTCTGCCGCCCACTCAGCCAGCTCGCTTAAGCTGCCGCGACGGACCTCCTCATACGTCTTGGTCAATTCACGGCATACGGCCGCTGGGCGCTCGGCGCCGAGAATATCCGCAGCCTCAGCCAGAGTTTCGGCCACGCGGTGCGGCGACTCGAAGAAGACGATGGCACGCTTTTCATTGCGCAGGGACTCCAACCAGGTCTTGCGGGGCCCGGGTTTGCGGGGAGGAAAGGCATCGAAAAGGAAGTGCCCTACACCCAAGCCGGACAATGCCAGCGCCGTGGGCACGGCAGAAGGGCCGGGGAAACAGGTAACGGGGATATCGCGCTCGGCCGCCGCAGCCACGAGGGACAGGCCTGGGTCAGAGATGATAGGCATACCGGCATCGGTAACAACGAGGACGGTGCCGGCCGCGGCGGCGTCGATAAGCTGGTGGGCGCGATCCTGTTCATTGTGATCAAAGTTGGACACCACCCGTCCGGAAATCTCGATTCCCAGCGCCTGGGCCAAGTTACGCACGCGGCGCGTATCCTCGGCCGCGATAACATCCGCATGCTGCAATGCATGCATTAAACGCGCGGAGGCATCCCCCACATTTCCTAACGGCGTGGCGGCGAGGATAACCCCGCGCGGCAGTGGATCCAGACCTAAAGCAGACATGCTTCTAGCATTCCATACTCTTCAATGCGCGGGCGCGCCGCCTTGTGGCCTACACTCAACCAAGTGACTATTGCTACCGCTGCCCCATCGCGCACCACGCACGACACCGTGGCTCCGCCAGCACCCCGCGCCTACGTGTGGGGCAAGGCTGACTGGATAAGCACTAGCGTCGTCGGCGTGCTCGCACTCATTACCCGTTTTGTCGGACTGACCGCGCCTGTATCCAAGGGCACGCCCGTCTTTGATGAAAAGCACTACGTTCCACAGGCCTGGGATATGGTCAAAAGCTGGGACAACCTTTTCATAGGCGGCATTGAGACCAACCCCGGTTACGGGCTCGTAGTACACCCACCGCTGGGCAAGCAGATCGTGGCACTATCCGAATGGGTCTTTGGCTATTCCCCCATGGGCTGGCGCTTTATGACGGCCCTTTTCGGCGCAGCCACCGTGCTCTTGACGATGTCCCTGGCGCGCCGCGTCTCCTTATCCTGGCAGGTAGCGACCCTGGCTGGCCTGCTCGCCATCTTTGATGGCGTGCTCTTGGTCTCTTCCAAGTTCGGCATGCTGGATATCTTCCAAGTTTTCTTCATCGTCGCCGCCGCTTGGGCGCTAGCACGCGATCATAACCAGATGCGGCAGCGCCTCCACTGTGCCTTTAGCAAAGGGCGGATGGGCTCCTCAGATTTCGGTCCGCGCTTTGGATTCCGCTGGTGGCGGTTATTGGCCGGAGCGTGCCTGGGCCTGTCCTTAGGCGTGAAGTGGTCCGGACTGTACTTCATCATGTTCTTTGGCTTGATGTCCGTCTTTAGCGATCTCGCGTTGCGCAAACGCTATGGCGTGCGCCGCTATGTAGTAGGCACTCTCGTGCGCGATACTCCGGCGGCCTTGGCTTCTATCGTGCTGGTACCCGTGCTGCTCTACGCGTGGACTTGGCGGGCCTGGTTCGCCTCTGAAACTGCCGTATACCGCCACGCCAAAGTAGACGGGACCATCGAGGATGGTTCGTGGCTAATGCATCTCCCCGATTCCTTGGCCGGATGGTTCTACTACCACTCTTCTGTCCTGGAATTCCACGCGAGCTTGACTTCCTCCGGCGGACACCATCACCCGTGGGATTCCAAGCCATGGGCTTGGCTCGTTGGCGCCCGCCCCATCTTGTACTACTCCTCCACCGACCTACAGTGCGGTGATGGCAGCAATGAGTGCCGCAAGATGCTCTACCTCTTTGGCACCCCAGCCATTTGGTGGCTAGTCATCCCGGCTGTCCTGTGGGGCCTGTGGTCACTTCTCATCCGCCGCAACCGCGCTTTCCTCATCCCCTTAGTAGGTTTTGCCGCTGGCTTCTTGCCGTGGCTCGCGGCCTTTGACCGTCAGATGTACTTCTTTTACGCCACAGCCTTTATCCCCTTTGTCATCGTGCTTATTGCTTTGGCTCTGGGCCAGCTCATCGGCCACGGCAGACCGGTGCGTTGGGAATGGCTCCAAAGCTTGGCTGGCGGTTCCGTGCGCTGGGGGACTATCGCCGCCGTGTTCTACTTAGCCTTGGTCGTGGCGATGTTTTTCTACTTCTCGCCAATTTTGTACGGCTACAAGATCCCTGATTCCTGGTACCACTCCATGATGTGGTTGCCCAGCTGGACCTAGCCACGCGCAATCATGATTACTGTGGCTGTGCGTTAAGGGACTTCCACCAGGCGCGCACTAAGTAGCCCTTTTCGGCAGCCCAGCCCCACCCCAAACTAATGGTCGCAAGAGCCGTGGCGATAAGGAAATACACCTGCTCAATAGTCACGGTGCTTAGTGCGATATCGCGCATGCCAAAGCCAAACAAGAAGGCAAACATCGTAGCCGATACAGGTAGTAGACCGGTAACCGCCGCGGGGCGCCACGCGCTAAAGAACAGACCACAAGCCATTCCAAAGCGCATCGCTGCGCCTTCCATGAGGAGGCTGGCTCGCTCTGGATCCGCGGTGGGATCGAGCACCGTGCCGCCTGCACCCAACGGTACTAGCCCCGAGGCGTGGACGATGAGTACCACAGCCCAGATTGCAAAAATGACCCCCATAAGCACCATGGCGATGCGCGCCACCATCAGGTTGGCTTGACGAGCGCTCGAGGTGCGCCGCCATTCCGGCTCCACGCCGGCCAAAATGACCTCGGAAAGATCCGTTGGCGGTGCCATGCCAGAATCTGAGGGTTCCACAAAATTTAGGGAGCGTGAGAGCGCGGCCGCCTTATCGCGAAAGGCTCGGCATTCGGCGCAGCTTTCTAGGTGGGCATCGATGACGTCCTTAGACAACTCGGAGTGCTCGCCGTCCAGTTGCGCAGAGACGGCCGCTTGGACCTGACTATGCGTCAACATTGCTGAGCACCCCGTCCATGCTGGCTCGACCGGAACCAAAAATCACGATCATCAACAAAGACACCAGCAACACCAGCGGGTATTCGATTCCGCCATCGGCAGCAAAAAGCCCATTTCCCAGATGCACAAAATACAGGGCGCACCCCATGAGCAAGGCAAGGGCACCGGCCACGAAGGTGGTAAGCAGGCCAACCACCAAGAACGCGCCGCCTGCCATTTCCCCGATTGCTGCAATATAGCCGGAAAGGTGGGGCTGCGGAACCCCGAGGGCAGAGAACTGTCCCACAGTTTCGTCCATGCCAGTTAAAAACATCTTGTCCACGCCGTGTGCGATAAAGATTAATCCGAGAACCGCTCGAAAAATAAGCAGTGCGGCATCGCGTACGGCAGGTCTATTCATGCTGAACAGATTACCCTGAACCCCCAACTCAATGCGAAGGCGGTAGGCTACACCCGCTTTCCTGGGAAATTCGCCTTGTGGCGGGGAAGCAACAGCTTTCTGCGGCAAGGGCTGTTTCAATGGGGACTACGCACACGTTAAAAGGAGAACACCATGAGCGAATCAACAACGCAGTCCGCAGAACGCACTACCTTGGTCTATGACGATGATGGCCTTGGCCGTCCGCCTTGGGCTATGTCTTCGCCCCTTCTTAAGGAGTATTACGACACCGAATGGGGGCTTCCCATTTTTGAGGAAGCGGCGCTCTATGAGCGCTTGAGTCTAGAGTCTTTCCAGTCCGGTCTTTCCTGGGCCGTGGTACTGAAAAAGCGCGAAGCCTTCCGTGCAGCATTTTGCAATTTCGATCCAGACAAGGTTGCCGAATTTGATGAAGCAGACGTAGAGCGCCTGCTTGGCGACGCCTCCATTATCCGCAACGAAACTAAAATTCGCGCCGCCATCAATAACGCCAAAGCCACGATCGCGCTGCGCGAGGAGGGTGGGCTCGCAGAGTTCATCTGGGCATTCCAGCCGCCGGAAAACCTCTACCCCACCGTGATGGAGGATATTCCGAAAAAGAGCTACGAGTCTAAGCTCATGTCGCGCGAGCTAAAGAAGAAGGGTTTTCGCTTCGTTGGCCCCGTCACCTGTTTCGCTTTAATGGAGGCCATCGGCATGGTAGACACCCACCTCCTCGGTTCCCATCGCCGTGGCACCTCTGGGGTATGGCACGAAAGCGGCGTGCCTCACTACGGCTTAGCGCAAGAGTACGCGGCGATTAAGAGCCAGCAACCAACGCAGGCCGCCGAAGTGCGGAAGGCGGCCGGTTAATACTGCGGCAACGCTTAACCGGCGCGGCGAGCCGCTAGGTCATCACGGCGGTTGTAGCCATCGGGTCCTGCATGTGGTCCGTCAAAATCACCATCTTCGCCATCGCTATAGCTAAGCGGCAGATGCACGAAATCAGGGCTTTCATCATCGATTTCTACTACTACTGCGCCAGGACGTCGCAGGTTGCGCGGGATCTTTAGCGCTTCATCGTCGGCATTGCGCACGCCCAAACGGGCGCGACGCAGATGGCGCACGCGGCGGCGCAGCAGTGCCCGCTCTTGGCGGACCTGGGACCGCAGGGCGACGAGATAGACCACGGTCAGCACGCCGGCTACGGCGGCCAACCACCAAGTCCAACCGCCGGCAACGATTCCCAGCGCCACTGTAAGAACCACAGCGACGGCTAGGCCCAATAGGGTGCGCTGACGGCGCTGGTAGCGGGTAGCAGACTTTTCTTTTTCCGCCACCGGATCCCAGCCGCCTCGGCCTAAGCGGCTCTGCGCAAATTCCACCTCATCTTCGGACAGATCCGTATCAATGCCGGCTTCGTCTGCCTCTGCGTCTGGTGTTGGCTCATCGACGTCGCCGTCCCCCGCTGCTTCTTGTATTGCAGGCTCTGCATCCGCGGTAGCATCAGCATCCACGGTATCGGCCTCGATAGCCTCGGCCTTGTCCACGGCGCCCGGATACATGAGGTCCACCGGGGAAGTGTAGGTCTCGTCGTAGTCATAAGCATCACTCGCCACGGTGGAAACTGCCGGGGCACTAAATACCTCGGCCTCATCGGCGGCTACGTCCTCAGCATCATCTTGCGCAGCGTCTTCTTCGTCGTCCTCGAGCAGGACGTCATCAGCGTCGTCCGCATCAGTGGTCACAGCGGATTCTTCGGTATTCGCGTGCTGCGAAGCGGGAATAGCAGCGCCCTGCGACTCAGGCGCAGGATCGCTTTCTGTGGAAGTGGCTTCTTCGACCAGTTCCCCGTCGATAGTATCCGCATCTGCTGGGGACGCTTCCTCGTCACCGGCGGCAGAAGGATTAGGAACTGCACGGCTTCCAGTGCCGAAAGGCTGGGACTTGGCACGGCGAGCTGCACCGGCAATGGTCACGGAACGAGAAGGGGCCTGGGCAGGCTCGGCTACAGTGTCCGCCTCATCGACATCCGCGGCCTCGACCATTTCGTAGCCTGCCTCGTCCACGTCGTCGCGTCGGTGGACATCATCGGCCCGCAGGCGCGGACGGCGCCGCCCGGCCACCTTGCCAGAATCACCTTCAAACAAGACGCGAGTATCTTCAAAGGCCTCGCCGGTATGACTCATGGGGCGGTTATTCCTGCCCAGTAGCCATGGTGCGAGCACGAAGAGCCACACCACGATGATCGCGATAACCGGCACAGCTGTCGACACGAAAAAGACCTTCCCCTTGAATACAGATGGTGATTCCACCATAAACGGTGAAACCGCACCGTAACACCCAAAAATCGCCCAAATTACAATGTTGTGACTTATGTGAAAATTGAGGTCAAACTCCCAGAGTTCCGTAGGTCATTTCACGCCAACCGGCCAGCTTGACGCAGGCGCTCCACGGCGCTGGAAGCGTAATCCTCTCTCACTAAAGCTACGTAATGATGGTCTTGCCACGCTCCGTCTATATGCAGATTGCGCCGCAGGTAACCTTCGTGCCGGAACCCATTGGTGGCCAAAACCCGGCCTGAGGCTGGATTGTGCTCCAGATACGTGGCGGTAACCCGATGCAGCCCCACGCGGCCAAAGGCATGGTCAACTCCCAAGGCGGTCGCGGCGGTAGCCACCCCGGCACCCTGCACGGCAGAATGGACCCAGTAACCAATCCAGCAGTCGCGAATGCTGCCATGCTGGATATTTCCTAAGGTCACCTGCCCTACAAACTGACCTTCTACCTCAATGACGAGCGGAACCACCAGCGCCTCCCGTGCGGCAGTGCGCAGATACATCAGATGATTCCACCATGCCTGCTGGCTATGCGCCGCATCCCAAGGCAGCGTTTGGGTCGGCTCGACTGGGCGAAGGAACTCCTCGTCCTCGATGCGTTGGCGCCGCCAGGCGTGGCCATCGGAACGCAGAAGCGGGCGCAAACGCATGCGCGCTCCCGATGGAAACACAGCCGAGGAGGGAAGCCGCACGAACGGCGTTGACTCCGGCCAACCGGGGTGCATGTCATCGGCAGGGCCGGTAGCAGGGTGGCGGAATTTGTCCGCCGCTGTGCCAAACGGATCAAGCATTAGCTGCGCTGGGTCAAGAACAAGACATCGACCACATCACCCGGACGGATCTCCGTTACTTCTTCTGGCACGCGAATCATTGCGTTGGCCTCCGAAAGCCCTGCCAGCAGGTGCGCTGGAGCTCCTGCCGCACCACCGAGGCCTTCTACTAGGTAGTCAGCGGTTTCCGCATCGCGCATTAAGCGGGCACGGATAAAACCGCGGCGGCCGGGCCGGGAATCGATGTGGTTTAGTGCGCGGGCACGCACCACGCGCCGGTGCGCATTGCGCTTGCCCAGCGCCAAGCGGATGAGCGGACGGATGTACACCTCAAAAACCACGAGCGCGGATACCGGGTTGGAAGGCAATAAGAAGGTCGGGATGCGCTCCTCGCCTACCAAGCCAAATCCTTGGACGGAACCTGGATGCATGGCTACACGGGAGGTATCGATATCTCCCACGTCATCGAGGATCTCGCGGATTGCCTCCGCGCCAGCACCGCCGACTGCGCCGGAGATGACCAGCACTTCGCTGCGGGCAATGTGTTTCTCCAACGCCTCGCGGATCCGACGCGGCTCGCCTTCGGCAATGCCCACGCGGTGCACCTCGGCCCCGGCTTCGCGCGCTGCGGCCGCCAAAGAGTAGGAATTAACGTCAAAGACTTGGCCTAAAGCTGGTTCCTGGTCAAGGTCTACTAGCTCACGGCCGAAGGAAATGATAGTGATGCGCGGGCGCGGATAAACCAATACTTTAGAGCGGCCCACCGCAGCCAGAAGGCCAATCTGGGCTGGACCCAACACAGTTCCAGAGGACACCGCTACGTCACCGGGTTGGATATCGTCACCCACCCGGCGCACAAAGTCACCGGAGCGCACTGGACGGTGAGCGGTAACTCGCTTCCGGCCACGGTCGGTCCACTCGAGGGGCAGGACGGCGTCGGCAAGCGTGGGCAATGGCGCACCCGTATACACTCGCACGGCTTGCTTGGGTTGCAAGCGCAGCGGCTGCTTTGAACCAGCCGGAACCTCGCCGACTACTGGCAAGGAACGCTCTACCTCCGGCTGCGGGGAATCCGCATCCTCCTCCCCTTCTGCGGCCGGATCCTCTTGCTTCTTGGAGCGGCGGACCTTAAGGCCACGCTCGCCACCGATATCCACGGCGCGCACCGCATAGCCATCAATGGCCGCCTGTGGAAAGCCCGGCAGGGGCTGATTGGCCTGAACTTCCTCGGCGCACATCAAACCCAGCGCGTTAGAAATACCGATGCGCACCGGCTCCGGCGTTGTCGCCGCATCGGTTACCAGCGCCAACTGGTCATCAACTGAACGCATAAGGTCTATGCCCGCCCTTTCTTCGCTTCCTCATCCTCAGCCTTTAAGAAAGGCTTCTAGGAAAGGCCGTGTTCGGCCTCGTATTCGGCCATGATCTGCTTGATTGCTTTATACAGTGTGGGACCGTATTTTTCATCGCGCAGGCCAAAATCTACGTTAGCGGGGATATAGCCGCCGGGGTTGCCCAAATCATGGCGCTTGCCTTTGTGAACTACCACATGGACGGGCTCGCCCTCTTCAATGAGGAGCTCGATGGCGTCAGTAAGCTGCAGCTCGCCACCTTTGCCCGGCTTGATGCGACGCAGGGCGTCGAAAATCTTGCGATCCAGCAGGTAGCGGCCAGTGGCCACAAGGTTAGACGGTGCATCTTCCACCGCGGGCTTTTCTACCATGCCCACGACTTTCTTCACAGCTGGGTCAGCGGTATCTTCCACATCGAATACGCCGTAGTTATAAGTCTGCTCGCGCGGTACCTCGAAGGCGCACAGCACACTACCTCCCAAATCCGCGCGTACACGGGCCATTTCCGCCATGACGGTGGCGGGCAGCACAATGTCATCAGGGAGCATAACGGCGAAGGAGTCCTCGTCTTCACCAAGCACTTCTTCTGCAAGGCCCACCGCGTGCCCCAAGCCCAGTGGCTTTTCCTGTTCCACCGCAACCGGGTGGATGAGCTGGTTAGCGCGCTTGACCTTAGACACCTGCTCATCCTTGCCGCGCGCATCCAAGGTTTCCACCAGCTGCGGAAAGGCTTCAAAGTGGCGCATGACCTCTTGCTTATCCGGGGCGGTGATCACCGCGAGGCGGCGCGCGCCCACAGAGGCCGCTTCCTCTGCAATGAGTTCGATGCCGGGAGTATCAACAACGGGCAGCAGTTCCTTCGGAACCGTCTTGGTGGCGGGCAAAAATCGAGTGCCCATACCTGCCGCTGGAATTACAACCGTGGTGATTCCGCGGGCGGAATCTTCGCGTTCTATAGCCATGCACAATAGCGTACAACGCCACATTATTTTCCCGTGCACCGCTACGCCGCAGGGTTATGATTAATTTATGACCTCTTCCATCACCGCCAAAAACGAGCTGCGCGCCCGCTTGGTCCAGGCCCGCCGCGAACTTGCTTCCGAGGACCACGATGCTTTTACCGCCGCTGTGCGCGAGCACCTAGAATCCGAGCTCACTGAGTCCATGACCGTTGCCGCCTATTGGCCGCTGGGCTCCGAACCGGGCGGTGCCGACTTCGTGCCGTGGCTAAAGGAGCATGTCTCTCGCGTTCTACTTCCCATCTCTGGAGAGAATGGCACGCTGACCTTCGCTGAATACCGCGGCAAGGATGCAATGCGCGAAAGCGCAATGGGTTTAAATGAGCCGCAAGGCCCGAGTTTCGATAGCAGTGTGCTGGCCGAATGCGACCTCGTATTGGCCCCCGCCATGGCCGTTGATGCCAAGGGCAACCGCATGGGCAAGGGAGGCGGTTACTATGACCGCGCGCTGGAGCCACTGCCCCACGGCAAGCCACCGGTTTTTGCCATGGTCTACCCCACCGAGTTCGTGGACGAAATTCCTACCGAAGATCATGACCGCAAGGTCGATGCCGCAGTCACAGCTGAGGGCATTACCCGCTTCTAGTTTTAGGCGCAGGGATGGCGCGGGAACCATTTGGGGCTCCGGGCAGTCTAAAAATATATGCCCTCTTTACATACCCCTCGCCTGCTCTCTACCTTGCGCACACCTGGCCACCGCCGCGGCGTGCTCATGCGCCGCATCATCGCGGTGGCCCTGCTTATCGCCGCGCTCGTTTCCGCGCTCTCGGCCGCTAAGGAGTTACCGCGCGTTCCCGTATTTAGCCGCGATCTCCCAGCTGGGGCAGAGCTTGCGCTTTCCGACGTCGAATTGGCCCGCCTGCCCGCTTCCTCCATCCCCGAATCTGCAGTGGCTAAAGAGCCGGAGGAGCTCAGCGGCCGCGTTATTACCGCTGCGGCTAGCAAGGGTGAAGTTATCACCGATACGCGTCTATTGGGCGAGGACCTTGTCTCCAGCCTGGTCGACCCCTCTGGGGGCAAGGCAGGTCGCATGATTCCAGTTAAACTCGCCGAGCCCGACATCATTCCGCACCTACATCATGGCGATACCGTAGATGTGGTTACCGCCGTCGGCGCGACTTCTTCTGCTGCCCACCCGGGTGCGGCGGAGGACGCCCCCGCAGCGCGCGTCGTTGCTTCCGGCGGCCGGGTGGTATCAACCTCTACTTCCGAAGGTGAAGCCTCTTCCTCTACGGTTTTGCTCGCCTTGCCCAATGACCACGCTAATGATGTAGCTGCCGCGTCACTGAGCCAGCCGCTAACCGTGGTTATCGTGGGTGATAGGGCTCACCCACAAAATAAAAGCCGAATGCTAGGAACATCTTAGGCGGTGTGTAAAGTGAGCTCTATGGAAGGATCGCTGTTTGAAAGAATGTCAGTCCTCACTGAGTTGACGGCAGCGGATCACTCACTGGCCATCTATTTTTCCAAATCATTTCCTAATTTGGCGTTTCAGAACTTAGAAGCAATCGGAAAGGGCGCAGGAGTTAGCGTAGCATCCGTGACTCGCTTTGTTCGCAAATTAGGGTATTCAGATTTTAAGGATTTTTCTACCCAACTTAAAGCTGAAGTTTCTGCTAATTTCGATCGGCCCCTCACGCGACTGACTTCGCGTGAGAAGGCGATCGACGCCGATGAATTAACACAACATTTTTCTCAAGTCGCCCGAGAGCTTGAACACTCTTTACCTAAGCTTTCATCCACTCAATTCCGACAAATAGCTGACCTTATGGCAGATGAATCTCGCCCACTTTACCTCACCGCAGTAGCCTCAACGCGAGCTCTCATGGAATATTTTTACATGCTGCTGAAGTATCATCGCTCTCAAGTATTTCTCCTACCCCATGTTGAGGCGCATCCTCACGTATTGGCAGATATTGATTCCTCAGGGGTACTTTTCACCGCCAATTTTGACCGCCACCCGCGCCCAATCGAGATTGCTTTGCGATATGCACGATCGCAATCTGCCACCACTATCCTGTTAAGCAATCGAACTGTGACCCCACTTCAGACCTATGCAGACCATGTACTTGTGCTTGATAGCAATCCAAACCCACGTTTCAAGAGTCGAGTGGGCATGTTAACGGTTTTGGAAGCACTGCTAACCGCCATTCAACACCGCCGACCCGAACGCGTAGAAGAACGCATCAAGACGATAGAAAAGCTCATCGATGAGGAAGGCAATTTTATTACCCCGCGCATTTCCAGTTCAGTGGAATGAATTAATCCCTGGCCGACTCCGAAATTTCTACAGCTCGGCCAAGATAGTTTTGAGGATCAGTGAGTGAATCCAAATCAAGCCTGCCTTCCAAAGCAGCAAGCTGAGGGCGCGTACGACAGAATTCGCTCAAAGTCATTCGCTTTTCTCGATATTCCTTAGCAAATTCCTGCAACACATCATGAGCAGTTCCGTGCCCAATATGCGGAGCAAGTGCCATCATTATTCCTTCCGACATGAGGACAGGGCCGCCCTTGCGAATTCCAGCTTCCAGCTCATCCGTGTCAAAAATCAGACGGGAAAAGAGAAAGTTTAATTTAGCCGCCGCGCCGTCGACTGCGACAAAAATCTGTGGAATCAGGTCTCGGTGGACTTCGGATTGCCGGTGATCTCGCTCGAAGGTTGCTGGGGGTTGTGTAAGCAACGTAGCGGCCATGCCACTCGCCAATCTCGCCGCCACAGATATTTTCATGGTAGTGAACGGATTTAGCTTCTGAGGCATTGTGGATGATCCCGAAAGATGCGCATCCATTTCCTCCCGTACTTCCACAAGGTCGGACCCCTGCATGGCGAATAAATCTTCGGCAATCTTGGCCAAGCTTTGTCCAAGCACCGCAACATTTAGCGCTAGTTCCATAATCGTATCGGAGCTTGCATGCCATGAAATAGTTTGTTCTACTAGGTCAAGTTTTTTCGCAAGCCGCTTATTTAATTCTGGCCCTTGCTCACCTAAAGAAGCGAAGGTACCTACAGCACCGGTAAACTGAATTTGTTCAGTACGTGAGCGCATTGCCTGTAGGCGTTCACGACTGCGCCTCAACTCGGCATTCCACCGCGCAAACCGAGTACCCAAAGTCGTGGGAAGCGCATATTGACCATTCGTGCGCGCCACCATCATCGTGTGAGCATGTTCATGCGCATTGTCGGCAGTTATCTTAACAAGATTATCGAGTCGGCGATGCAAAAGCGCGCTTGCCTCTTTTATCTGAAGTGCCCTGGCAGTGTCCAAGATATCCTGTGTTGTGGCACCAAAATGCACCCATCCCCGAGCTTTTTCAGGAATGACCTCACGTAATGCATCTAAAACCGCGACTAGTGGATTTCCTACGCCGCCTTTTCCTGCCTTGAGCAACAGCTCTTCACTAGGCTCAGCGTTTTCCAAAATCAAATCCGCAGCCTCACACGGAATAATGCCCAATTCAGCCTGTACCTTTGCCATTTCAGCTTCAACCTGAAAGATTCGTTTGATCAGCGATTTCTCATCCCAGATCCTTTCCATATCCGCAGATACATATCCATTTTTTTGAAACGAAGAATTTAGTGCTCCGATTCCCATGATTTCTCCTTCTCCAAAAATCAAATACAGACGTAGAGAACGTTTTACAGCAGTAAAAGACTCGAACCAGTCATAACAATGAATCCAACCGCGACTGGCAGAAGTGTGCGCCGTACAAGCTCAGTTGCCGAAATACCAACGCCTCCGGCTACTGAAATGATGACGCCTGAGACTGGCGAAACGGAACGGAAAAGCCCACTGGCGAACTCCATCGGAGTGATAATTGCCGCAGCAGAGCTACCGAGTTCCCGGCTAACCTGCGGCACAAGGCTAGAAAAAGCAGAGAAAGCGCCCACGCCAGAACCGGTAAGCAAAGTTACGATACCAACAATAATGGTGAAAAGAATTGTAATGACAATTGCACCAGCACCCAATTTCTGACCACTGTCAATGAGCATCTGAATTGCACCAGTGGCCGTGAGACCGTTGGCAAAAATTTGTGCAGCAATAATGAGTGCTACAACTCCCCCAAACATCTTACCCATTCCTGTAAAGAAAGCCGTGGCATCCTGTGTCGCAGCGATAAAGGAACGGTGCCGTATGCATTCACACACCATCGCTAGAAGCCAGACTATTAAAAAGGCTCCCACGGTTGTTAACTCAACGCTGTCATTTACCAACGGGCTAAAGAAAACTAACAGGACAATTGGAAGTGCCAAAAACAGTCCATAGAAACGCGGTCCTGCGTCACCGGAGCTACCACCTAAAACATTGGAGTCCTGATATTTCTCAAGGCCACGCTTATCGTAGTATCGCTGCACAAAGTAGTGCGTAACAGCAATTGCAATTGCTGTAGGGATAGCAACCACAAGTTGGTTTTGCACAAAATATACAACTGGCGAGAGCTCAATCGTCTTTGCTGCCAAGACCGAGGTACCTGAGGCCGGCCCCATTGGTAATGCAGAAGCTGTAGCAATTACCGCGCCCGCGGCAGCTGGACTCACCCCAGCTGTTTTTAGCACCGGTAGCAAAAGCACCATTAGAAGAATAGCTAGTCCAGCGGCGCTAGGAATAAACATGAAAAGAACAACACCCAAGAAATACGTGCCAATCAAAATCACATAAGGGTGCTGAAACCTTGAAATGGGCGCCGCCAATGCTTCTACCAACGCTTGGGAAGCCCCAATCTTGTTCATATACGCAGAGAACCCACCAGCTGCCATAATAATCAAGCCAACACTCGTAAGCTGACTTCCTGCCACACTTTCAAAGATTCCAATAACATCTAACCAGCGGGAGCCTGTCGTTTCTTCCGGCTTCAATACGTCAAAATCCGGCTGGCAAGCAGTTGACACTGCTATCAATAAGAAACCAGCAAGCAGCAAAATAATAACTGGCTTATGCCCCCTAACCAATAAATACCCTGCCCCAACGGTCACCACTAGAGCCAATAGCGCAAGAAAGACACTCATTCAAATCCTTTCGCCTCACACCCGAAACAATGTTACTTTTCCATCACTGGAAAGCACTTCGTGTTACTATAATATCACTCCTGGTGTGACGCATTCTCACGTCCTAGAAATATTTGAAATATCTCACCGGAGGTCAGGGGAACAGTTGTGGTAAATTTTCTCCTAAACTAGAGTTTCCGTTGTCCATGGTTTATACCTACCCTTAGTTATTCCCAGAAAGGTTCGTGCATTTCACCATGCTCAAGGGATTTAAAGACTTCATTATGCGCGGCAACGTCATCGAACTTGCCACCGCAGTCATCATCGGCTCCGCCTTCACCGCGATCGTCACCGCCGTTACTGACTCCATCATCCAGCCGATCATCAATTCCCTTGGCTCTGCTGAGGTGGACGGCCTAGGCTTCCAGATCACCGACAACAAGAACACCCTTGTGGACTTCGGCGCTGTAATCACCGCAGCGATTAACTTCCTCATCATCGCCGCAGTGGTCTACTTCCTCATCGTTATGCCGATCAACAAGCTCACCGAGGCTGCTAAGCGCCGCCAAGGTGTAGACCCTGAGGCTCCGGCACCAACCTCCGAGGAACTGCTTGCAGAAATCCGCGATCTGCTGGAGGCACAAAAGGCTTCCACCAATGGTATTTCGGGCACCGGTGCTACCGGTTCTACCGCCACCGATACCGATACCAATTTCGGCTCCGCTGGTGGTCGCCACCAGGCCTAATACTCGGCAATACGCAGCGTGAAGCCCGCGGTTATAACTTCTCCAGAAGCGATACCGCGGGCTTTTGTTGTACCTCGTGCATTTCCCTTTGTCCTCGGCCCCATCTAGCCCATGCCTGTGAGGCCGACCCCTCAGGTCGATTATCCGCCGTAGTGCGGGGGCTGGTTTTCTCTGTAGAATTGCTCACCTCGCTGGGCGGACTCCCCCTCCTCTGGTTCTGCTCCGGGGGATGCATCCACATCATCCACCGCGACTATGCGTTCTTCATCAGCGCCGGCAGCAGCGCCTCCTCCTGGCTGATCAGCACTGCGATCATAGTCAGCAGCGTCCGATTGGCGGAATACGCGCCGGCGATTAGCACGGGATGTCATAGTTAAACCTGGCAGTTATTGGACGCTGGATTGCTGCAGCTGGTCAATGAGGTGGTGCACCAATGGCGCTAAGGTAGCCATGCCGTCGCGTACCGCCGCACGCGACGGAGCGAGGTTGACCACTACGGTGGAGCCAGAAACGCCCGACAGACCACGAGAGGTGCAGGCATCGACCGCACCGCAGGCTTGGCCGGAAGAACGCAGCGCCTGAGCCACGCCGGGAACCATCTTGTCGATGACCGAACGGGTGGCCTCTGGGGTTTTATCGCGCGGGCCTACTCCAGTGCCACCGACGGTCAGGACTAGGTCCACGCCGCCTACCACGGCAGTCTCTATAGCTTGGCGGATCTTGGACTTCTTGGAACGCACGACGATGGCGCCGTCCACGCGGAAATTTGCCTCCGCGAGCAGCTCATTTACCAGTTGGGAGGTGCTATCGGATTGCTCACCAGGGTGGTCGGTGACGATTACGATTAGGGCGCGGCGCGGGGCCGCCACGCTATCTTCCTGCTCGCTCGCCAGCAGGAAGGCATCATCTGGCTCGGCTACATCCATCAAGGAATCATGCTTGTTCTCGCCCTCCGGCTGTGCGGAGTCGGTCAAGTCGTGCTGCGAATCTGGCATTATTCTCCTTAAATTAAGGCAGTACGGCCTTTCGGCGGGGTGAGGTAGGGCGCATTCAGCACCTAAAGAGGTCTTGCACAGTAATTTACTCGCCGGAGAGGGTTACCTCTACCTGACGGGAATCATCCGAGCCTTCACGGGTAACCTCCAAGGTCACGGTCGCGCCAAAGTCCTGGGAACGTGCCGCTGCGATTAGCGCATCGGCATTTTCAATCAGACGATCATTGACTCGGGTGACAATATCGCCTTCTTTCAGCCCCGCCTTGTCCGCTGGACCGCCAGGCTCAACTTCGGCTATACGGGCGCCATTTCCATCATCGCGCGCTAGCACCTTCACGCCAAGAGTGGGGTGAGTTACCTTGCCGTCGTTAATGAGCTCATCAGCCATGCGCTTAGCAAAGTTGGATGGGATAGCAAAGCCCAAGCCAATGGAACCGCCCTCGCCGGTGGAGTTACTAGACAATGAGGCAATCATGGAGTTCATACCCACAATATTGCCGTCCCGATCAACCAAGGGGCCGCCGGAGTTACCTGGGTTAACCGCGGCGTCGGTTTGGATGGCGTCGATCAGCGAGGACTCGCCACCCTCCTGGGAAGCACGCACTGGACGATTCTTGGCGGAAACAATGCCGGAGGTCACCGTCGCATTCAGGCCCAAGGGTGAGCCGACGGCCACAACTTCTTGGCCCACGGCCACTGAATCGGAATCACCGAACTGCAGGAAAGGCAGGTCCTTAACATCCTTAATCTTCACAATCGCCACATCCGTATTGGCATCGGAGGCAACAACCTCTGCATCATGCTTGCTGCCATCGTTCATGGTTACCTGCATCATCCCGCCATGCTCCGCACCGGCGACTACGTGATGGTTGGTCAATACGTACCCATCCGGGGAAATCACAGAGCCGGAGCCTTCTGCCCCACCAGACCGAGTCACCGTCTGGATGGAGACGACAGCAGGCAGCACCTTCGAAGCCACCTCTTCAACGGACCCCTCTTCCGGCTCCTTGCCGGTACTGTTTGCCGTGGGTTGCGCCTTGAGCGCCTCATTGACCACCGAGGTGTCGTTATTGCCACCGGAATTTAGTCCCACGATAGCGCCAGCGATTGAGCCTGCGGCAATCGCTGCTACAGCGGCCAAAGCGGTAGCAGCACCGAGCCCAATCTTCTTCTTTTGCTGCGGCTGTGGGGGCAGTGGGGTGACCATCGGACCCTCCTGTCCCTGGCCTTGAAAATCCTGTGCCTGCGGTCCGTACTGCCGCTGCGACGGCACACCCTGCGGGCCTGGCATGCTTGCCCCAGTTCCTTCGGCACCACCACGGGGCTGGTTCCAGCCTTGTGAATAGGAGCCAGTCTCGTGCGCCTGTGCGCCAGCGTTCGACTGCTCAGACTCTTCAAAGTTCGGACCACCTTGAATCGGCTCGGCCCGACCCGGGCCTTCCTGGAACGAGCCCTCCTGGGAAGTTCCATCAAAGCCGCGGTAATCGTCATTCCTCATGTTCATGAGAAAACTATGCCTCACTTCGCTTGGTCAAGACTGATACTGTTCTGTAAACCTACTAGGAATTCCCGAAAGGTAGCTGTGTTACTTCACCAGTATAAATGGGCGCATCCTACTCCTGATTAAACCAGCGCTGAGCAAAGATTTCGCCGCGATCGCTCGGGTCTTCTTTGGCTCCTGGTAGTTTATCTTGCGGATCCGCCAGTCCATCCACAAATACCTCGCCTGATGCCGGCTTACCCGGCAAAATTACCTCCATGCGAGTTCCGCCATCATTGGACTCTTTAATCTTGATGGTTCCATCGTGACGCTCAATCACAGATTTAACAATGGCCAAGCCCAGGCCCGATCCCGGCATGGAGCGAGCCTCTGCAGACCTATAGAAGCGTTCGAAGACCTTCTCGCGCTCTTCGGGGGCAATGCCTGGGCCCGAGTCATCGAAGCGCAGACGAACTTCGCAGGAAGAAATTTGTTCCATGGATACCCGCACGGTGCCAGTAGCCGGCGACCATTTGGCGGCATTGTCCATGAGATTAAGCGTGGCGCGCCCCAGCGCGAATGGGTCGCCCTCCAGCTCCCACGGTATAAAACGCACCAAGAACTCCACATCTGGTCGGCGGCGCCGAGCGCGCTCCAAAGAAGACATCATGACCTCGCACAAATCTACCGGCTCTGGTTCGCGCTCATTGCCATCTTCTCGCGCTAAGTCAACGAGGTCCCCAATGAGCGTCGACAGTTCGTTCATCTGAGACATAACGTCATCTTCGAGGTCCTTGCGGTCTTCATCGCTCATGCCAAAGCCGCCACCACTACGATTTAGCATCATCAATAGCTCAATATTGGTGCGCATGGACGTCAACGGAGTCTTCAACTCATGACCCGCATCGGCCACGAATTGCGACTGTTGCGAGCGGGATTCCTGCAGCGCCTCAAGCATCTGATTGAAGGAGGTGGTCAATTGCGCCATTTCATCGTTATTCGACACCTCAATAGGGCGCAGATCGTTGGTTTGCGTCACATAATCCACCGCGCGCTTAAGTCGGGCGATGGGCTGCATACCAGTCTTGGAAACGATAAGGCCGGCGAAAATCGCCAGCACGATTCCGAGGGCAACGATGGTGAGAAGCACAGTTCCCAAAATGGCGATGATCTCTTGGGTAGGGGCAAGCGACTCTGCTACCACAACGGTAGCTCCTAGGTCATGCCGCTTAGCCAAAACGCGCTCGCCACCGACGGTACGCACAGATGTTTCTGAGTAGTCTTCCGTTCGGTGGAAATCTCCGCCCTCGGGAATGGTGTCGCCATAGGAAAAGCTTACAGAGGGAGGTGAAAGGGCGACCCGAGTGCCAGGGTTATAGGACTTAAAGTCCCCAATTTCGCGGTCGATATCATCCATAAACCGCGGGTCTTGGCTCTGCCGCAAAAGGACATCGGCTTTAGCCTCTAGGCGGTCGTCCACCGAGGCTGTCAGGGACATAGATACTACCCAGTACGTTGCCAATGTCATCAGAGCAACTGCAACAGCAACGACAAGGCCAGTAACAGTAGCTAGGCGCCACCTCAGTGGCGCCCGTGAGGCCCAACTCCCCTGACGATCAGCGAATTCGGTTAGAGGAGTGGACTGTACTTTCCCGGAAGCCACCGCAGGAGAGGCGGGCTTCCTTAAAATCACGGATTAGTCTCCCTCAAGACATACCCCACGCCGCGCACAGTGTGGATGAGACGGGAATCGCTCTCGCCTTCCGTCTTTTTGCGCAGATAGCCAATGTAGACTTCTAGCGCATTGCCTGAAGTAGGGAAATCATAACCCCAGACTTCTTCTAGGATTTTGCTACGAGAGAGCACCTTGCGGGGGTTTTTCATGAGGAGCTGCAGCAAGGCAAATTCGGTGCGTGTTAGGGAAATCGCACGATCGCCACGGCTTACTTCACGGGTATCAGCATCCAGCTCTAGATCTTCAAAGCTGAGCTTGCTCTCTATTGGGTCTTCAGCAGCAATGGAATCGGCAGATGCGCGGCGCACCAAGGAGCGCACGCGAGCCAAAAGCTCTTCCAGCGCGAAAGGCTTCGGCAGGTAGTCATCGGCGCCAGCATCTAGGCCAGCCACGCGGTCTGACACTCCATCACGCGCGGTGAGGACAAGAATAGGACGATCCCACCCTTCACTACGCAGGGTGCGGCAGACCTCGAGTCCATCCATATTGGGCATCATGACGTCCAGAATCAACAATTCCGGATTCTCAGAGCGCACCGTCTTCACGGCCTCCAAGCCGTCGTTAGCGGTTAGAACGTCGTAGCCGTTAAAACGTAGGGACCGGCGAAGCGATTCGCGGACAGCTTGTTCATCATCCACCACAAGGATTTTCATAGCCCTAATTATTACTGATAGCAGTCAACTTCATGAAGTTGAAAGCAATATTTACCCCCAAAGACCCCCAAATAAGTTTAAAACTTCCTTCAAACTAGTCCTCAAATAAATAAATCCCCGTAGGCTCTCCTACTGAGACCATACGGGGAAGTGGCGGAGCAGGCTTAGAACTGCTCTACGTCAACCAGACCCAGCTTGGCTGCCTTAACCAGGCGGCGCGGGATACGGACGGTCTGGCCGTCGATGGTGACTTCCTGGAGGGCTACGTTGTCAGCCTTCCACTGGGAGCGGCGTGCGTGGGTGTTCGCACGGGACTTCTTAAACTTAGGAGTTGCCATTTTCTACTCTCCTCCTTACGCGTTCTTCTTCTTGCGGCGAGCCATGCCACCGAAGCGCTGGTTGAAGCGCTCGACGCGGCCGGCGGTATCCATAACGCGCTGTGCACCAGTCCAGAACGGGTGGGACTCAGCGGTAACGTCAACGACGATCAGTGGGTACTCGTTGCCGTCTTCCCACTCCACGGTGCGGTCGGAGGAAGCGGTGGACTTGGTCAAAAAGGAGTGACCGGTACCAGCATCACGGAAGACTACCGGGTGGTAATCTGGGTGAATATCTTTCTTCATATATATTCCCTCAGGGTTGGACTACGGGTCGGTTCCACACGCATTCGGCATGGATCGTGCCCGAGTTGGGACGTACAGTTTTTACTCTGTCGACCCCGTACCGCGCGGTATGGGTCAACAACCTGAATTATCCTACAGTCAACTACCCCAGATGCGAAATCCCCAACCGGTGCCAACCACTCGTTTCACACGCGTTTCTTGCACCACGCTTGCCGACGCCCCGCAGGCAAATGCCACCCCAGCACGGCAAACAGGCCACAAACGATGGCGAGGAAGCGATTAGGTATTTTCCGCCCAAGGCTGTAAGATTTTCCCTTGCTGTTGTCAAAATATACGTTTTACGCCCCGTCTACTGGTGTTTGACGATGGCGCCGCACCAGCTCACACCTCACTTTCTGAGCACTGCCACCCTCACTCGGCAGTCGGCGTTCCATTGTTTATAGCCACGATGTGGGCGGCTAGGAGAAAGAAGACCCATGTCGGCTATTTGCCAGGTAACGGGCCGCAAGCCGGAATTCGGCAAGCAGGTCTCGCACTCGCACCGCCGCACTTCGCGCCGTTGGAACCCCAACGTGCAGCGTCGTCGCTACTACCTGCCCTCTGAGGGCCGTACCATCACCCTGAATGTTTCCACCAAGGGCATGAAGATCATCGACCGCGATGGCATCGAGTCCGTTGTGGCTAAGATTCGCGCACGTGGGGAGAAGATTTAAGTATGGCACGTAACGATATCCGCCCAATCATCAAGCTGAAGTCCACTGCGGGCACCGGTTACACCTACGTGACCCGTAAGAACAAGCGCAACAACCCGGATCGCATCACTCTAAAGAAGTTCGATCCGATTGCCCGCAAGCACGTCGAATTCCGCGAGGAGCGATAATCAATGGCTAAGAAGTCCAAGATCGCTAAGAACGAGCAGCGCAAGGAAATCGTCGCCCGCTATGCGGAGCGTCGCGCTGAGCTCAAGAAGATCATCAAGAACCCGAACACCCCGGATGAGGAGCGCTTGGAGGCTCAGTTCGAGCTGAACCGTCAGCCTCGTGACGCTTCCCCAGCCCGCGTACGTAACCGTGACGCTGCCGATGGCCGCCCACGCGGTTACCTCCGCAAGTTCGGCCTGTCCCGTGTCCGTATGCGCGGCATGGCTCACCGTGGTGAGCTGCCGGGCGTTCGTAAGTCCAGCTGGTAAAGGGGTAATTGCACAATGGCTAATAAGCGCAATAACCAAAAGAAGTTCCGTATGGAGCAGAGCCGTCGCCCGAAGAAGAACCCTTTGAAGGCTGAGGGCATCGAGAAGGTGGACTACAAGGACACCAAGACTCTGCGTCTGTTCATCTCGGATCGCCACAAGATCCGTTCCCGTCGCGTCACCGGTCTGACCCCGCAGCAGCAGCGTCAGGTTGCTACCGCAGTCAAGAACGCACGCGAAATGGCTCTCCTGCCGTTCACCACCCGCTAAACAGTAGCTGGGTATCAACAGCGCACTTTTGCCGCTGGCAAGTGTGACACGGTAAAAGAACCATAAGCTTTCGCCGCCTGCCTCCTTGAGGGCAGGCGGCGAAAGTCGTTTTAATGCTTTACCCCCTCACCGCGCCGTTTTTCACCTCCACGCTGGCCCGCTGTTCATACCAAGGAGCCGAGGTGTTAAATTGAAATTATTCGTGTACCCCGCAGCCGCTGGGGAAAGGCCCGCACAAGTGAAAGGCAGTGAGCAATGGCCCTGCACCAGTCCCTACTCGATCTCTCAGAGCTCGCCCCGCACTGCCAGTCCCGAGCTACGGCGCGCGGTCTGCTCGCCGAGGCCCAAGATATCCTGCGAAATGCGGTAGCCCATCAGGACAATGAGATTGAACTGGCACACTGGTATTCCCGTTTAGTCACGGATATTGTCCGCGCTCCCGGCGTTAATGCCCCTGTGCGTCTGACCGGCGCGGCCGCCCGTGGCGACCAACTGCCCTCCATGCCCGTAGAGTGGATTGGCCAGGATGCAGACCTACAGGGTGTCTTCGCTGATGTTGGACTTCAAGCTCACGAGGCCACCGACTCCATCGCTACCCGAGTAGACGCCGGCTTGCCGCTGGGAAGTGGTGGCGAGCACGCGCTTCTTGAGGAGGCATTGTCTCAGCGCCCGCCTGCGCTCAGGATGGTAGACGGACTACCAGATCGCGATGCCGCGGTGGATATCAAGGCCACCCTGCTCTCCCCTATTGCGGCCGTCGCTCGGTGGGCGGCTCCAGGACCGCGACCCACCGTAGACCGCTTGGCGATTGGCGTGGAGCGCGGTTTGCTTAGCGCCTCCGATGCGGAATCTTTAGATCTAGCGTGGCGCACTGGCTACGCGTTAGAGTTGCGGCGCTGGTATGAGCGGGTCAGCGATCACGCGGCGACGCTGCGAGACCTGCCACCATTGGACCGTACCGCGTACGGTTCGGCGTGCCGGATTGTATCGGCCACGTTTGAGTCCATTACCCGGCGAGCGGAAGAATATAAATAGTCTCTACGGTGCGGATTCGGAAGCAGTACCTAGTCGGACTTAAGATTGTACAGTTGGTTATTAAAAGTGAATTCTCTTTTGTGAAAGGAGGCGTCCCACCGCATGGCAGGCAATGTCGGTAGGCCGCGCAAACACAGTCCGCGGCGCAGGGGCAATAGCGCCCGCGAGGAGATCTTGGACGCCTCCTCGGAGCTTTTCACCACCCAAGGTTTTGCCACCACGTCCACGCACCAGATTGCAGATGCAGTAGGAATCCGTCAGGCATCGCTGTACTATCATTTTCCCTCCAAGACGGAGATCTTTCTAACGCTGCTCAATTCCACGATCGAGCCTTCCCTAGAACTGGCCGATGAGCTGGCTGGCACCGACGCAGATCCAGAACAGCGCCTGTGGTCTTTGGTGGCCGCAGAATCGCGCCTGTTGCTGACCAGCGGCTGGAATGTTGGCCGTCTGTATCAGCTTCCGGTGGCCAATTCTTCAGAGTTCTCGGAGTACCACGAATCGCGCGATCGCTTGCAGAACCATTTCCGTTCTAACGCCGCCGCCATTGTGGGCGAGGATGATCCGCGCGTGGAGCTGCCCTTCCATATCGCACTTTCGGTCATTGAAATGCGCCCTAATGACGGCAACCCACCCTTTGATGCTTCCCAGACTGTGCCAAAGACGGCCGCTATGCTTGCCGACGCCGCCTTGGCCGTCCTCGGTGCCAGGGTCCCCGAAAACGCCGAGGCGACCACCCTCGAGCTGCTAAAGAACCGCAACGATTCTATCTCCGCGGCCGCCGCCGCAGCGGCCGACCGCAAGAAGAAGGCGCGCTAACTCTTCCTTAGCGCTGCCACGACTCCGTGAATTCGCCCGCGGCGGCCAATCCGCCGCCTTCGCGCACGCTCACGCCGCTCGGAGTCACAACGATGATAGACGGATCCGCATTGACGTAGTAGTTATTGCCGTCTTGAGAAACGTCGCTCGTTTCGAACTGACCATCAAACATCGACGAGCGATAGACCTTGTCGCCGCCACCGGTTTCACAAATAATGACCCTGCCGTCTGGCCCAGAGCCGGCAAACAAAGCACGCTCAAAGCGCTGACAGTTGGCGTAGCCGCCATCAAGCCATCCGTACTCGTTGAAGTCAGAAATGTAATTTTCCACGCCACTCTTCTGACCCCCGCCGGAGGAGGATGAAGACTCCTGCTTTTCCGTCTGCGTGACCGTGACCACCGGTGGTTCCTCTGGAGCTTCCTCTTCCTTTGTCACGGTCTTTTTGGCGGCAGTGGTTTCCTCGGCACCCTCCGTTTCCTCATCGGAGTTATTAACCGTGGTCATTCCGCTGCCCTCCCCTTTGAAGCTGGGGGCGGCTTCATCTTTGGAGTCGTTGCAACCGCTAAGCGCAAGGCTAGCTACCACGAGCGGGACTAAGCCCGCGATGGTAAACGAGCGAAGGTGAGAGCGAGAAGTCATGAGTTTTCCTTTCTAGTGCTAGGACCTAACAGGCTGGGGTTGGCCATTGCGTATCGGCTTAAGCGAGGTCTTCGGCCATAGAGGTAAGAACCGATTGCGCGGAGGCGTATTGACCATCGGGGGCAGAGGCAATCATTGCTACGGCGACGTCGTGGCCACCCAGCTGCACTATGCCCATCTGGCGCACATCATAGGCACCGGCGGGGCTCGGCCCCCATCCGCCTTTCATAAAGGCGCCTGGCAAGGTGCGTAGGCCATAGCTTTGTGCGGGATCGGCGACCCCCATGGCGTCGATAATCGGCTGCGCTCCCTCAACGCAGCGCAACCCAGCCATAAATTTTGCTTGGTTGCCCACGCTCCACATTGTTTGGCCAAAGGCCGTAAATTCCGGGCGGGTGACCTGGGATTGGACCTGGGTAGCGGTATCGCCGGCCTCTGCAATAACGCTTTGGGCGGCCTGTGCGGCAGCAGCTGCCTCCCCCAGTGTCGCCCACGCGGTCCTGGCGGCCTCGTTATCGGAGTAGGTAATCGCGGAAGACACCAACTGGTTATCGGCGCCACCCGTGCGATTTGCCGCGATGAGCACGGGCACCTTGGAAGTTGACCACGCGGCTTCGGGAGCGGTGCGCCCAGCCTCGACGGTGGTGGTGCCATCGGAGACCGCAATGCCCACGTTTCCATGTTCTGCCACGATGCGGTCAAGCACGGCTTGGACGTCACCGGCAGGGGCCGGGACCGGGGCCGATGGCTCCGTGGAGGAGGACGAGTCGGACTCCGGAGCTGGTGCCGTAGATGAAACCGGGGCCGATGCGGCCGTCGTCTCCCCATACAGGGGATCAGCCGTGCCGCGTGCCTCGGTATTGACAAAAGTAGGGGAATTATCCGCCGCATCCTCATCGCCGCAAGCGCTCAATAAGAGCGCGCAGGCACTAAGAGCAGCTGCCGGGCCCCAAGCCCAGCGGATAGGGAATGACATGGGTCTAGCTTAGGCTAGTGCGCAAAGTGGCGGGTACCAGTTAGGTACAGCGTGACGCCGGCATCTTTGGCCGCCGCGATGACCTCCCCGTCGCGGATGGAGCCGCCGGGCTGGACGACGGCCTTGACGCCGGCGTCGAGAAGCACCTGCAAACCATCGGCGAACGGGAAGAAGGCGTCGGAAGCAGCAAAGGAACCCTCGGTACGGTTGGCACCATCGGCCAGGGTGTTGGCGCGCTCGACGGCAAGCTTGGCGGAGTCGACGCGATTGACCTGGCCCATGCCCACGCCCACGGTCGCATTGTCCTTGGCCAGCAAGATGGCGTTGGACTTCACTGCGCGCACGGCACGCCAGGCAAATTCGAGCTCAGCCAGGTCCGACTCGTTGAGAGCCTCACCTGCGGCCAAGGTCCAATTGGCTGGGTTATCGCCCTCAGCCTGGTAGGTATCGGGCTGCTGGGTAAGCATGCCACCGGAGATGTACTTGCGCTCTTCGTGCTGTTCCTCGTGCTCAGCCTGCAGCACGCGGAGGTTCTTCTTTGCCTTAAGCACCTCGATGGCGCCGTCTTCATAGGACGGGGCGACGATGACCTCGGTGAAGATCTCCTTGACTTGCTCTGCCATCTCCACGGTGACCTCGCGGTTGACGGCGATGACCCCGCCGAAAGCGGACATCGGGTCGCACGCGTGCGCCGCGCGGTGGGCGGCGGCAATGGACTCCTCGGATACGGCAATGCCGCATGGGTTAGTGTGCTTGATAATCGCTACGCAGGGGCGCTCGTGATCCCAAGCGGCGCGCCATGCGGCGTCCGCATCCTGGTAGTTGTTGTAGCTCATCTCCTTGCCGTTGTACTGGATAGCATTGGCAAGGCCCTTAGTCCCAGTGCGGGTGACGGTGGCTGCCTGGTGCGAGTTCTCGCCGTAGCGCAGCGGGGTGGTTTGGCCCTCTTCGCTGAGCTGATCCACGAACCACGCGGAGACGGCCGCATCATAATCCGCGGTGTGCAGGAAAGCATCGCGTGCTAGACCGCGGCGCTGCTCCAGGGTGAAACCACCATTGTTGACGGCTTCAACGGCCTCACCGTAGCGAGAGGGGTCCACGACAACGGCGACAGACGGGTGATTCTTTGCAGCCGCGCGCACCATGGACGGGCCACCGATATCGATCTGTTCCACGCAGCCATCGAAGTCCGCGCCAGAGGCCACGGTCTCACGGAATGGGTACAGATTGACCACGACGAGCTGGAAAGGCTCTACCTCGAGCTCGGAGAGCTGGTTGAGGTGGCCTTCCTTGCGAGTATCGGCCAAAATGCCGGCGTGTACGCGAGGGTGCAGTGTCTTGACGCGGCCTTCCAAGCACTCCGGGAAACCGGTGAGCTTTTCTACCGGAGTAACCTCGATGCCCAGGTTTGCGATCTTCTTCGCGGTGGAGCCGGTGGAGACGATTTCCACGCCTGCCTTATCGAGGGCGCGGGCTAGATCCTCCAGCCCGGTCTTGTCGTACACGCTGATAAGGGCGCGCTTTACCTGCTTGCGGTCTTCGCTCATGAGGAGGATTAAGCCTTTCGAAAAGTCTTAGTCTGCGAGTTGAATAGTAAGTTTCTCGTCATGGACGTCTGCTGCGCGCAGCACCTCCACGATGAGTTCGCGCTCTACCTGTTTGATGCGTTCATGGAGGCTGGCCTCATCGTCGTCCGCATTCACGGCTACGGGCCGCTGCGCGATGATGGAGCCGGTATCCACGCCTGCGTCAACAAAATGGACGGTAGAGCCGGTGATCTTCACGCCATAATCCAGCGCATCGCGCACGGCGTGCGCCCCCTTGAAGGCGGGCAGCAGCGCCGGGTGGGTATTGATGGTGCGGCCTTCGAAGCGGTTGAGGAATCGCTCTCCCAGAATCTTCATAAAGCCCGCAGAAACCACAACGTCTGGTTGCGCAGCATCTACTGCGTCAACCAGACGTTGATTCCATTCGGCGCGATCTGCACCCAGCGCCACGACCTCGGTATCAATGCCGTGGTCCTGTGCACGCGAAATACCGCGACATTCCTTATCCGCTACCACTTTTACTACCTGGTAGTGCCCGGCCTGGGCATCCACGATGGCTTGGAGGAGCGAGCCCGTTCCGGAAACGAGCACGACCACTCGAAGGTGATCAGGGTCAGCGGTATAACGCGGGGGCATCGGTGAAGTCACGCGCTACAGCCTAGTCCCTCTCCCCCTCCTCGGGGGAATCTTTGATAGAGGAATTCTGTTCCTCGTCCGTTTCGGCCTCTAGCTCTTGGCTAAGCGGCTTGGCGACGCTCCTTTTCGCCCCTTCGTCCGACTCGCCCGACTGGTCCGACTCGTCTGGCTCGTCTGCTGGAGCTTCCCCTGCAGGAGCCTCCTCATTCTCGGTCTCTTCGGCGGAATCATCGACGGTCGGCTCATCCTCGACTATCTCAGCGTCTACGATTTCCGGATCAGTAATGGGCTCGCGTTCCGGCTCGGCGGCTGCATCGGCGGCTACGTCGTTGCCCGCAGCGTCCTCATCGGAGGCAGCCGGATCAGGAGCTGGTTGGTCCGCCTCCGAGCCTGTGGTGTTCCCTGCTTCTGCCATGCGGGCGGTGCGCCAAGCAACAAAGGCAAAGCCCGCAGCGACAGCGCAGCCCACCACGGCCATCCACAAGGCAGCAAGCCCGGCGGCTGTCCATAGCTGCGGCCCAGTAGCGCCGTAGTAGCCGAGTTCCCCGCTAACTAAATAGCAGGCAATAAACATAATCACTGCGGAAGCTACCGTAGCCACTAGGACCTCTTGGAAGCTTGGCCGCTTCTTGTACAAGGAATAGACCGCAGCAGCTACGGGGACAATGAGTAGGGCTATGGCCCAACCGGGCATGGACGCCGGGATGCCGCCGGTGATTGGCAGCGGTGGCAGCGGAACCAAGTGAGCGCTAAAAAGACTGACCGAGCCCTCGCCCACAGAAAACTCCGAGCCCACCAGAACCGAGGCGGCGCTGACGATTGCGTTGGGAAGATATAGCAGGCTCAATAGCACCAGCCCGGCAACGCCCATTCCAGACACCGTAGGATATTCATCCATCATCTCCCCTTGGTGGGAAACGTTAATGAGAAATACCACCGCGAAGACGACGGTTGCGCCGATGGCGAGATAGGCGAGGTAGCGAAGGGCGATAAGGGTGGCGTCGACAAGCAGGCGCGGAAGCCCATAGCACTTTGCCAAGGCCCGCCACAGGCGCGTTCCCATACCTGCCGCCATGGCGGCTAGATGGAGGACAATAACGCGGAGCAGCGCCTGTGCGAGATTCGGCGGCGAAACGTCATAGACCTTGCCCGCATCCCACAGCATCAGCCAGGAAATGAGGGTAAATAGCACAGGGACGCCGAGCACGCAGGCCAAAAGGATAAGCAGGTCCTTGACACTGACTTTGTGTTTTACCGCGCTGCGCACCCGCACTGCCACCACCGTGGCGAGGATGAGGGCCGGCAAGGCCGGCAGGAAGGAAATATGCACCTCAGCAGCTGAAACCGGGGCAAGGTTAAAGACCATCCAGGACTCCGCCACGATGGTGTACCACCACGCCATGGGCGAGCCAGCCAGCAATAGTCCGCCGAGGGCAATGGCCATAATGATAAGGACAATAACCACATTAGGCACCGCCGCAGTAAATAGCAGACGGCGAATGCGGCCAGCCTTAGTCAATGGGGCGGGAGCGCGGCGCGCCTTGGCTTTCGAGCCGGCCTTTCGGGCGACGCGTTGAGCTGACCCAGATGGTTGCCGCACCCCGCTGCTATGGGGCGCGCGAGGGGTGCGCTCCGCGCGGACCGTCCGGCCCCGCGCCTGGCTACGCGGGCGGGGCGTTGACCGAGATTGGGGGCTGGTGTTTTTGTTCATCGGCGTCCACTTTGCCACCTTCCGGAAACAAATTCGGGGTGGCGCGACGAGGCACCCTCAAAATCACCGCCAATAACCACTACATCTGGAATATACAATTATATAAGGAGCATGAAATCTACCCTCTTTTCACACCTTTAACTCTGATGCAATACTATGAGTTAGAACGTCACCGAATTTAAGTGACGCACGCGAAGTCAAAGTGGGATCTTTATCGCACCTATAAACTTCTACTCAAGGCATGCTGCCAGCTCGTGGGCAATTTCCACGAAGAGCGCCTAAAGAATTCTTAGTTTGGGTTGCTGTTATCTTTTCGAGACGCTACTGTTACATCTCGTTGGTAACAAGAAGGTCACAATCTCGTAACTAACCCGGCAGGGATGTAACACCCTTTTACAGATTGTGAAGATGACGAAAGAAGACCTAATGCGAAGCAAAGTTCAGCGTGGCGCCGGTCGCCATCGCAAGATTGTCACCTCGCAGACCGCCAAGGGCCGCATCGCCGTTATGACGGTTGCGGCAGGTGCAGTTTCCACCGCCGGCGTTGGTGGCGCAGCCGCCGCAAACATCCAGTCCGATAACGCGGCTACTACCAAGACGCAGTCCGTCGACTTCGAGCTCGCCTCCGATTCCACCCAGGTTCAGGACGCTGCCGAAGCCCCCGTTGACGCCACCCCACAGATCCTCAACGTAGCCGAGGCAAAGCCGGTTACCGATCTTAGCGACCAGCTCAACAAGGCTATCCAAGCCTCCGAGGAACGCGCCGCCGCTGACGAAGCCGCTCGCGCACCTTCCGTTGCCCGCCCTGCCGAAGGCGCATTCACCTCCCCATTCGCTATGCGCTGGGGCACCTTCCACAAGGGCATCGACATCGCCAACTCTCCCGGCACCCCAATCCTTGCCGTCATGGATGGTACGGTCATCGACTCCGGTCCAGCTTCCGGCTTTGGCCAGTGGATCCGCATCATGCACGACGACGGCACCATGACCGTTTATGGCCACATGCAAACCCTTGACGTTGCCGTTGGCGAGCATGTGCACGCCGGCCAGAAGATTGCTGGCATGGGCTCGATGGGCTTTTCCACCGGCTCCCACCTCCACTTCGAGGTTCACCCGAACGGTGGCGAGGCAATCGATCCGCAGCCTTGGTTGGCTGAGCGAGGCATCGACCTCTAAGGCCCACCCCAATACCTTCTTGTTAAGCGCCGCAGTGGCTTTCCCTGCGGCGCTTTTTCGTGTCCACAATTGCGCCAAAGGAGCCAGCAACGGCTCCCGATCACCGAGGCTGCAGCCAACTTTTCCCAAGACGTCACAAGTACGTCCCGGCATTCCCATTGCGCCGCACAGGCCAGTCCAGTACGCAGGCTTGTCGCAGGTAAATGCATATTTTTGCCAATCACCGAGTTTGAACACAACACACCATTTCCAGAGCAACACATCTACCCCCGAAGTCCACCCCCAGACCCTAAACCAGCACTTTACACACGCCACTCTAGTCACATTCGTAACACACGCAACAAGCTGGCATGTTCGAATAATTTCGAATTATTTCCGCCGCTACCAGCGATTTTTAAGATTGCGCGCACAGTTCAAGCGGGCTAACTTTTAACTCGTTGCCACAAGCGAACACGGATGCAAGCATTTCCGCTTTCCGGCGTGTCGCGGTTGGCAGTTGAAAGACGCCGCTCCGCCTCAGGGTGCGAGCGTCCCGAGACCATGCACAGCCATGAAAAAGGACTTAAAACTATGAAGCGCATGAACCGCGCACGCAAGAATGTAGCGTTAAGCGTCATCACGCTCGGCACCGTTCTTGCTACCGGCACCACCGCTTTTGCTGCAGAGCCAGTGGCTAGCGTGGACGTATCAGACGGCTCCTCCGAGCCCACCGCTACCAATGTAGATAACGCCGGAGTGGTCGACGCCCTTGTTGGCCTAGCCACCACCTCGGTTGGCCTCCTCAATGGCGAGGCGACCCCACAGGTAGACGGCAACGAATCGGGCGGCGTGAACATCGTCCTGGACCCGGGTTCTGTACCAGGGTTGAAGGATGCATTCGCCCCAAAGGGTAACCACTCCGGGCTTGGCCCGAAGCGCGGCAAGGACTCCGCAGGCAACACCGTAGTGTTCCCTACCTCTGGAACGCTTAGCTCCGGCTTTGGCCAGCGCTGGGGCACCACGCACAACGGAATTGACGTAGCTAACTCGGTTGGCACCCCGATTCACGCGGTCATGGACGGCACGGTGATTAATTCCGGTCCGGCGCAAGGCTTTGGCAACTGGATCCGTATCCAACACGAAGACGGCACCATCTCCGTCTACGGACACATGCCAGCAGACCAGTTAAAGGTGAACGTGGGTGAACACGTGACCGCTGGTCAAGAAATCGCCGGCATTGGCAATGAGGGCCATTCCACTGGCCCCCACCTCCACTTTGAGGTTCATCCGGGTGGCGGCGCACCTGTTGATCCAGTGAGCTGGTTCAACGAGCGCGGCATTTCGGTCTAGAGCTTTTCCATCGGCACTCCGCCGATGAGCATAAGCCGGACCTTGCCGGACGAACCAAAGTCCACGGTGACCGTGGCACGCTTGCCGGAGCCGGCCGTCTCTATAACGGTCCCGAGCCCGTATTTGGCGTGATTGACGCGGTCACCCACGGCGAGGTTGAGGTTATTGTTCTTGGGCATTGAGGTCGCCGCAGGTTTCCTAGTGCGTTGCGATGGGGAAGACGCAGCGCGCCCTGCACCGCGGGATCCGCCCCGAGAACCACCACTGCCCCACCCAGACCAGTCGCGACCGTAGGAGCGACCATATTGGTAGTCGTCCTCGCCCCACGCGCCGGTCAAGGAGCTATCGGAGTCTTCGCGCCGCCAGTTGATGAGGTCTTCAGGGACCTCGCCGAGGAAGCGGCTGGCGGGATTAGTCACCGGATTGCCCCACGCCGAGCGCAGAATGGCACGGGTAAGGTACAACTGCTCGCGGGCACGGGTAATGCCGACATAGGCCAAGCGGCGCTCCTCGCTTAATTCCTTCGGGTCACCGAGTGAGCGCATATGCGGGAATTGACCGTCCTCCCAGCCGGTCAAGAAGACTACGGGGAACTCAAGCCCCTTTGCGGTGTGCAGAGTCATCATAGTGACCACACCGGTCTCAGAATCTGGGATCTGGTCGGCATCGGCCACAAGCGAGACCTTTTCCAAGAATGCCTGCAACGAGCCAGGCGCGGCCTCGCCCTCCTCCACTAGCTCAGAGGGGTCCACCGCATCCGCGCCCGAAGCAGCAAGCTGGTTGGCCGCCTCCGAGGTAAATTCGCGAGCTACCGATACCAACTCGTTCAGGTTATCTAGGCGCGCGCCATCCTGCGGATCGTTCGAATTTTCCAATTCCGCTTTATACCCCGTGGTATCCAAAATGGCGGTAAGCAGCTCGCCCAAATCCGGTTGGCCGGTAACCTCATCGCGCATGGACGGAATCTGATTGCGGATGCCCTCCATCATCTCGTTGAATTTGGTGACTGCGTTAATGGCTCGAGTTCCCAGGCCGGGAACCTCGCCCCGAGGGACATCGGCAAGCGCCTTGCCAAAGCTGATGCCTTGGTTCTCCGCGTGCAGGGCGATATGACCTTGCGCTTTGTCACCAATGGCACGCTTGGGCACGTTGATAATGCGGCGCAGGCTTACCGTATCGTCCGGGTTATCCAGAATGCGCAGGTAGGCCACCATATCGCGGATTTCGCGTCGCTCATAAAAGCGCGTGCCACCGACCACCTTGTACGGAATACCAGAACGTATAAAGATATCTTCCAACGCACGAGAGGCGTTATTGGTGCGGTACATGACCGCGATATCGGAATAGCTGCGTCCCTTATCGGCCAATGAGTCGATTTCAGAGGCGATAAACCGCGCCTCATCATGCTCGTTATCGGCCACATAGCCCACGATCTGCTCGCCCTCACCGTGAGCGGTCCACAGGTTCTTCTCGCGACGGTTCTCATTCTTTGCAATAACGGCATTGGCCGCATTAAGAATGGTCTGGGTGGAGCGATAATTCTGTTCCAGCAAGATCGTGTGCGCCTGTGGGTAGTCGCGCTCGAATTCCTGGATATTGCGGATGGTCGCGCCGCGGAAAGCATAAATGGACTGGTCCGAATCGCCCACTACGCACAGCTCCGGCGCATCCGGGCCGAGCTCTCCCCTGCCCACGAGCGCAGCAACCAGCGCGTACTGGGCGTGGTTGGTGTCCTGGTACTCGTCGATAAGCACGTGCTTGAAGCGCCGGCGATAAAAATCCACCACCTGCTGGTGCTGGGTGAAAATCCGCACCACCTCACCGATGAGATCATCAAAGTCCACGGCATTGGCTGCGCGCAGACGGCGCTGGTATTCGGCATATACCTGGGCCACGGTGGTCTCAAACGGGTTCTTCGTCTGCTGAGCCTTTTCCAGTGCGGATTCGGGCCCAATGAGTTCGTTTTTGTGGTTAGAAATCTGATTGGCCAGGACCCTCGGGGTGTACTTCTTTAGATCTAGCTGCATGTCCTTAGCAATCATGGACAAAAGCCGGCGGGCATCATCGCCATCATAAATGGTGAAGTTGGTATTAAGGCCCGGCACGATCTGCGCGTTTTGGCGCAGGATGCGCACACAGATGGAGTGGAAGGTAGACACCCACATGCGCTCAGCCACGGGGCCGACCAGCCCGCCCACGCGCTCCTTCATTTCCGCGGCGGCCTTATTAGTAAAGGTAATGGCGAGGATCTCCCACGGATTCACCCCGCGGTGGCGCATGAGGTAGGCAATGCGCCGGGTAAGCACCGCTGTCTTGCCGGAACCGGCGCCGGCCACGATGAGCAGTGGGCTACCGGAATGGGTAACGGCCTCTAGCTGCTGCGGGTTAAGGCCCTCGGTCAAGGCATCGGGGGAATCAGGCTGCGGGTTCGCTGCGCGCGGTGCGCCGAAGCCGCCAAAGGGGCTAGGGGTCGAGGCACCGCCGGTGGACGGGGAGGGGCTAAAAGGAGAGTTTTCGTTCATAGTGCCTTCCAACCTACTAGCCCCACCGGACACGTCCCGTTTCCGCCGTGCGAGCTGCTATTTCCTTTTGCGTGGGCGGGTGGCACAATATGGTCTTATGACCGCAGAAGAAAACAAAGACATCGTCGATAACGGCTTGGAGATCCGCACCCCTTCGGGAACGGATGATCCCCTTTCTGATGCGGAGATCCAACAGTATCGCGAAGAAATCAACCGCATGGACCGCATCATCTTGGATGCCGCAAAGCGCCGCACGGAAGTCTCCCAGGCCATTGGCCGCACCCGCATGAACTCCGGCGGCACCCGCCTGGTCCACACGCGCGAGATCGCCATATTGAATCAGTTCCGCGATGAACTCGGTGAGGAAGGACCCACCATCGCCTCGGCGCTGCTGCGCATGGGCCGCGGCCGACTGGGTTAGTCGAATTATTACGACCCAGCCGATACTATGCAGTACCCTGACTTAGCATGAATGCAGTTCTCGTCGCCGTCATTGTCATGCTCGTGCTCGCCCTGTTGCGCGTGCATGTGGTGGTGGCGCTCTTCTTAGGAGCCATCGTCGGCGGGCTCCTATCCGGTATGGGACTCGATGCCACCATGGTTGCCTTCCAAGATGGCCTCGGCGGCGGCGCCAAGATTGCTTTAAGCTATGCCCTTTTGGGCGCTTTTGCCATGGGCGTGGCCTCGGCTGGGCTGCCGCAGATCCTGGCGAATTTCCTCATCCGCAAGCTCGGCGGCAGCGGCGAAGCGGATCCGAAAACCGCCCTGGCTACCAAGTGGATGCTCATCGTCGGGCTCATTGCCATGTCCGTCATGAGCCAGAACCTCATTCCGGTCCATATTGCCTTCATCCCGCTCATCGTCCCGCCGCTGCTTCCAGTAATGAATAAGCTGCGCTTGGACCGCCGGCTAATTACCACCTGCCTGACCTTTGGCCTGATCACCACCTACATGTTCATTCCGGTGGGCTTTGGCTCCATCTACTTGAATGACATCCTGCTCTTTAATATCCAGCAGGCGGGGCTTGATACCTCCGATATCAATATCATGCAGGTCATGGGCGTGCCGGCGCTGGGCATGCTCGCAGGCTTACTCATCGCCATTTTCATTAGCTACCGCAAACCGCGCGACTATGAGAACCTGCCCATCGCCGCTGAGGAGCACCAAGAGACCCCCTCTGCTTATAAGGTGTGGGTTTCCGTCGTAGCCATCATTGCCACCTTTACAGTGCAGATTGTCATGCAGGCGCTCGACTTCGAATCCGATGGCCTCATGGTCGGCGCGCTGACCGGCTTGGGTATTTTGCTGCTTACCGGCGCGGTGGACTGGAAGCACGCGGATGATGTCTTTACCAATGGCATGAAGATGATGGCTCTTATCGGCTTCATCATGATCACCGCCCAGGGTTTTGCCTCGGTGATGACGGAGACGAATCAGGTAGGCCCGTTGGTCGATGCCACCGCCAACCTCTTTGGTACCAATAAGGTCCTCTCCGCCGGCGCGATGCTGGTGGTGGGCCTCGTGGTCACCATGGGCATCGGCTCGTCATTTTCCACCCTTCCCATTATTTCCGTTATCTATGTGCCCCTGTGCATGTCGCTGGGCTTTAGCCCCGCGGCAACGGTTGCGCTCATTGGCACCGCGGGCGCGCTTGGTGACGCCGGCTCTCCCGCCTCCGATTCCACCCTCGGCCCTACCGCTGGCCTGGGCGCGGATGGCCAGCACGACCACATCCGCGACTCGGTTATTCCGACCTTCATCCACTTCAATATTCCGCTGCTTATCGCCGGCTGGGTAGGCGCGCTCATCCTCTAAGACGGCCCGACGCGGTAGCGTTTTCTGGACTACGGTGGGAGGGGTACATGTTGCCAATGCGCTAGTTGCCAGAAAGGCCAACCATCATGGATATCACCGCATCTGCCCAGTGGAGCGAGCTCGCGAAGGTATATGAGGACAAGAAGGACCTCAACCTCCGCGAGCTTTTTGCCGCCGATGCAGACCGCGCCCGCAACTTCACCTTCGACGCCGCCGGTTTGCACGTCGACCTGTCGAAGAACCTGATCGACGGGGACATCGTCAAGCAGCTGGTAGAGGTAGCCAAGGCCGCCGACCTCGAGGCCCGCCGCGATGCCATGTTCGCCGGCGAGCACATCAATAACACCGAGGACCGCGCCGTGCTGCACACCGCACTGCGCATACCGGCCGAAGATGACTTGAATGTTGACGGCCAGGACGTCGCTGCCGATGTCCACGAGGTCTTAGGCCGCATGCGCGATTTCGCCACCGCGCTGCGCTCCGGCTCGTGGCTCGGACATACCGGCCACACCATCAAGAAGGTGGTCAACATCGGCATCGGCGGCTCTGACCTTGGCCCGGCCATGGCGGCCAAGGCACTGCGCTCCTATGAAGTCGCCGGCATCTCCGCCGAGTTCGTCTCCAACGTGGACCCAGCCGATATGGCCGCCACGCTCGATGGCCTGGATGCAGAATCCACCCTATTCATCATCGCGTCCAAGACGTTTACCACTCAGGAGACGCTGACCAATGCGCACGCCGCGCGCCGCTGGCTCATCGAGCAATTCGATGGTGACGAGTCCGCCGTGGCCAAGCACTTCGTCGCCGTATCCACCAATGCAGATAAGGTAGCCGAGTTCGGCATCGATACTGAGAATATGTTCCCGTTCTGGAATTGGGTCGGCGGCCGCTACTCCGTGGATTGCGCCATCGGCTTGTCCCTCATGTGCACCATCGGCCCGATGGACTTCATGCGCTTCCTCGAGGGCTTCCACGCCATGGACGAGCACTTCCGCACCACCCCACTGGAAGAAAACGTCCCAGCGCTCATGGGCCTCTTGGGTGTCTGGTACACCAACTTCTTCGGCGCCCAGACCCACGCCGTGCTCCCCTATTCCCAGGACCTCGGCCGCTTCCCGGCCTACCTGCAGCAGCTGACCATGGAATCCAACGGCAAGTCCGTGCGCCGCGACGGTACCGCGGTTACCGTACCCTCCACCGGTGAAATCTACTGGGGCGAGCCGGGCACCAATGGACAGCACGCCTTCTTCCAACTCATGCACCAGGGCACCCGCCTCATCCCGGCGGACTTCATCGGGTTTGCCCGCCCGAAGCAGGACTTCCCCACCGCCGATGGCTCCGGGTCCATGCATGACCTGCTCATGGGCAACTTCTTTGCCCAGACCAAGGTGATGGCCTTTGGCAAGACCGCAGAAGAAATCGCGGCCGAAGGCGTGGACGAGGCCGTCGTGCCCCATAAGGTGATGCCGGGTAACCGCCCGACCACCACGATTCTGGCCGAGGAGCTGACCCCCGCGGTGCTCGGCGCGCTCATCGCACTCTACGAGCACATCGTGTTTACCCAGGGCGTTATCTGGGATATCAACTCCTTTGACCAGTGGGGCGTGGAGCTGGGCAAGCAGCAGGCCAATGACCTGGCCCCGGCCGTCTCCGGCGCTGAGGCTGCCAACTCCGGCGACCAGTCCACCGATGAGCTCATCGGTTGGTACCGCACCTACCGCTAAAGGCCCACTTTTAGCCGCGTTATCTCCTCCCACCCACTCGGCGGGGCGGATAACGCGGCTGCTTTATGGCCTCGCTTGCCCCACGGCTATGTAAAACAAGCACGTTCTGCCCCAAATCAAAGGAAAATTAGGCAGAACGTGCTTGTTTTGTCAGCGGAATGCGGTTTAAAGCTTGACCATTGGCTCCCAGCCGAAGGGGATTTCCTCCGAGTTAACAATCCGGCGGCCGAACGGGAAGCAGGTCACCGGAATCATCTTCAGGTTGGCCAGTGCGGCCGGGATGCCCACGATGGTCACTACCTGTGCCGCCGCGGTGGTTATGTGACCAATCGCCAACCATAGGCCGGCGACCACGAACCAGACGACGTTGGAGAAGGTGGACATTGAGCCGCTCCCCTTCACCGGCTGCACCACCGAGCGGCCAAACGGCCACAGGGCGAAGTTACCCATGCGGAACGACGCCACGCCCGCGGGGATAGTGACGATGAAGATGCAGGCAATGATGCCGAAGATGAAATAGGCAAGGGCTAGGAAGAACCCGCCGGTGATAAACCAAACGATGTTAAGAAAGGTACGCATGTCCCCCACACTAGCGCGGGAGTCTTACTGCGCGGGGTGAAGTGGCGCGAAGTCCAAGAACGACGAACCAGAACCACTTTGCGTAGGCGCAACCCAATCATCAGGCTCATCATCCCACCGCTCCTGGCTAAGCCACGTAGACGGATACGGAATCTTAGAAACATCCCGACCCTCACGCCGCCAAATCGCTTTATCGCGCTCAATCGCCTCCACCAACGTTTCGGCAGAAACCCCAAACTTACGCGCCTTGAGATACAGTGTCCGTGATTTCTTCTTCGAGGTCTTACGAGGAACATGCTTCCACCATTCCTCAAACTCATCATTGATGGGGTCGGACTCACGCTCGCCCGCAGGGTGGGCAAGTTGGTTTATCTCATCTGGTTTATTTATCTTGGTCTTCTTAGACTTTAGATTTAAAAGCGGATCGGCTTTAGCTTCTAAAGCGGGGCCGTCTTTAGCTTCTAAAGCGGTATCGTCAGATTCTGGTAACTTCCCGCGCAGCGCATAATCAACCAGATCCGGTGTCAATTGCCAGATATTCTCAGCAACAAACTCGTACTCATTTTTTTGCCAGGTTCCCTCATTCTTGGCCTTAGTGACTTCCACCAGACCAAGCTTCACGAGATCCTTTAACCCCTTAGCGATAGTGGCCGAAGACATACCCGTTTGCCTAGAGATGAGGGCATACGACGGCTTAAACCCCTCAGCGTGGGTGAGTAGGTTGCAGAGCAAATGAACCGTCGAGTGCGGCAAGCGTGAGCGGAATACGCAATGAGGAATAGCTTCCCAGCCCGGCTTCTTTCCAATCAGGATTCCTGGCATTACGCGAATACCCCCTCATCAAAAAGCTTTGCACCCTTGGCTGAATTGCATCGTCGGCACAAAGTCTGCAAGTTTGAGTAATCGTTGCTGCCACCTTTAGCGAGTGGATAGATGTGGTCGATACACAGATCGTCACGGCTACCGCACTCGACGCACTGGTATCCGTCGGCCCGCAATACTGCCAGCTTGGTTGATGAAGAAATCGTGCGACGGTTAGTGGGCACTCCCTCAATTTTGAATTTCGGTTCCCGCTCTCCGTGAATCTGGAAATCGATAGCTTCGGGAGTCAACCAAAAGCCGACGAACACCCCGTTTTCATCATCGATGAATCGATGGTCTATGACCAGTTCCTTATCCTCAAGACAGTACATTGCAGAGTTAAGTTGCTCAGGCGTAAGACCAATATTCATAACGTGGTCTAGCGGCACGGTTTGCAACCCGGTAACTTTCTTTGCCGAGTTGCACATCGTCATAAGAAGTAGTTTCTCGTAAGGGTGCAATCCTTTTTGGCGGATCGCCCAGTCAACAGCACGTTTCATGCCTGCACCTCCGTCCGGGTGGTGGTGCCGTCCTCATTGAGAAGCACCCACACGCCACGTACGCACATAGGAACCTCAGCAGGGTTAGGGTGATGCGAGTGAACAATCAGCCCCAACTCGCGGCCCGCCTGCGGTGATACGTGGGTGATGTGGTGGTGGCAGGCGCGGCACAATGCAGCCGAGTTCACAACCGTGTCATTGCCACGCTGGCGACGCTGCCGATGATGGAAGTCAGTAGCGTTCTTTTCACACCCCGGCAGCCCGGCTTCACAAAGCCCACGAGCGCGCTTGAACATCGTAGTCTCATAGACCTCTTGGGGCATTCTGCCGCCACGGCGGGGACGGCGCTTCATAGGGGTGCGTTTAAGTGGTGTTCGCTTCACCGTGTTTCCTTTCTGTGTCACTCCCCGCTCGTGCGCTTGCAGGCACACGAGGGGTACTAAGAATTAAGCATAAGGGCTGTTGAGGGTATTAAAAATAGCCCCACCCGGCTTGCGGGCAGGGCCACCCTCAGAAAAGCGCTAGGCGCTAAGCTGCCTCAGTATTCTGTTCCTCTACCACTTCACCATCAAGAACGGTCTGAACATTCTGCTGAGCCTCAGCCGCCTGCGTCTTACGTAGACGCTGAATAGTATCCTTCGCCATGTCTACTAACTGCCCGTCACCCTGCTTTTGGTAGTACCGCAAAGCGCCGCTGAGCTTATCCATGTCACGATTCTTCTCAGCATCCATCAAGCCCTGCGCCTGCTTAGAAACGTAACTTTTCCGACGCTGCGCTTCCTCCTCTTGGCGGGCGCGCTCCTCCTCGCGGATCTTCTCTTCATCGAACTCACCATCGGGGCGGGTCTCCACGAACGTGGTGGCCTCAGCGTCCGCGCCGATACCCATAGAGGTGAGGAGTTTCGCCACGCTAAAGTCATTGAACTGCATCTCCCCACCCACCGGCAGTTGTAGCTCCGGCACGGTGGTGGCGATCTTCGTCATTGTCCACTGACGTGGGGCTCGAGCCTGCAACACCACTTGGCAGTTATAAGGCAGGTTCTTCTCCGCCTGAATCTTCCACTGCTTGTCGCGGGTCGGGTTGCCCTTATCGTCCATTGCGGTAACCAACTCCAGGCGGGAGGTGAGCAGCACCGGGCCGTGGAACTGGCGGCACTGGTGCAGGATACCGTTCCACACGTCCTTAATCTGATTCCACAAATCCATGCTCAGCCGCACCCCATCTTCGGGAACCGGCTTTCCTTTACGGCGGGCGCGGCGATTCGCTTCCTGCTGCCCGTTATCTTGTAGCAGCTGCCAAATCTGGGTCATGGAGTCAATAATCAGGAGGTTAAACTTTCCCTCCGCTGGCTCCTGAGCTGCCGCCCATTGCAACGCCTCACGGATATTACGGATGGTTCCGTCGTGCTCGATGATTTCAAAATCAGCGCCCGGCACAGCACCATAAGCGTCAGCCTGAGACTCCCCAACCTCGATGAAGAAAGCGCGGTCTACGGACTCCATGCCGGTTGCCTCAACCGCCGCCCACGTCTTACCAGTACCCTCTTGGCCCGCGAGGAGCATAAGGGGGAACGATGCGCGGCCACTTGGTTTACGGGTCTTAAATTCTCGCATTTTACTTGGTTTCCTTTCCGTCTGTGATTTCTGCTAGCGAGTTGGAGGCGCGGGTAATCATGTGCTCGATTGCAGCCTTAGCAACATTGTCAGTCGCCTTATTGATACTCATGCGCGAAGTAGATGCGTCGCGGATTTCCCAGCCGACAGGTAACCGGCCAGTAATTTGCCATTCTTCGAGAATTTTGCCCGAAAGGAACTTCTTATCTTCCTTGGAAATATCGGAATCAAACAGTTCCTTATGATCTTCGAAAAGTAGGTCAATGATTTTTTGGGAGCGAGGATCCTCTTTATCTGGAAGTGAGTCTGTGATTTCAAGACCGTAATCCTCAGCCATACCAAGCAATACAGCCGGATCGGTACATACGGCTTTCTTATTAGGCTGGCTCATGGAAGCGGTGCCCAGCTTCACGCCCTGATCATTGGTGACGGTGCGCTTGTCGCCGGGGGCGAGTTGCTTTTCTAGTTCCCGCTTCTCCTCTTTGTGCATCTTGTACAGCTTGCCGAGTACAGCGGATTGGAGTACTACACGCTGGGCGAGGTTAAGACCGTTCGCCTTTGTGTGGTCGGGGGTGTTATTCTGAGTAGGCATCAGGTTTTCAGTTTCCTTTCTGACTGGTGCAAGCCTCCACATTTATGGTGTTGCAGCGCCGTGGGGGCTTTTCTTATGCGCTAGGCCGCTTCCGCTAGCGCCTGTTCCATTTCAATGAACGTGTCTAGGTCGCGGCGGGTGAATAGGAGCTTACGTCCAGGGCGCGAGGCTTTAATTAGTCGGTTTTCGTGTGGCGGGCGATTCATGTATGAGTACACGGTGGTGCGTCCAATTCCGCCGAGGTATTGCTGCGCCTCTTTGAGGTCTAGCAGCCCCTCGGGGTGGCCTTTAATGTAGATAGCCAAGGGGAGTTCCTTTCTGACTGGTGGGTTTGCCTTGCAGGGCGGGGCTATTTCTTACCCCTGTACTAAACTGTACTATACGGTACTGAGGTTTGTAAAATCACCCACCAAACAATGAACTTGATACGCTAAACCCATGACAACCCCCGACCAATGGCTCCCCGGCCAACTCCTCCAACAGGCCCGCGAACACAACGGCCTATCCAAAGCAGAAGCCGCCCGCCGCTCCGGCCTATCAGAATCCTGGTGGAGACGCCTAGAAACCGGAATCAACATCCGCAACGGCCAAAAAATCCGCATCACCGCCACCCCAGAAGCACTAGCCAAAGCAGCCCAAGGCGTAAACCTCCCCGTCAACCAAATATTCGAAGCCGCAGGACTAGAAACCACACCCCCCACAAACCTCAGCGACGAAATCACCACCGAAGCCAAACGCCTCCCACCCCACCTACAACGAGAAGCCCTAGCCTTTATCCGAGGCCTCACCATAGCCGCCAGGCAAACTGAGGAATGACGAATACGCATCCATAGCCCGCTGAGTCTGCGCCGCATTCACATGCACATACCCAAAAGTCGTATCAATATTAGAATGCCCAAGAATCGACGCAATAACCTCCGGCCCCACACCGCACTCACGTAAAAGCGTTGCCGTCGTATGCCTAGCCGTATGTAAATCCACAATAGGTAAACCAGCATCTTTCAACGCCGCTTTCCACCTAATCAAGACACGCTTATGCCGCAGCGGAAGCCCACTACTTGAAAGCCACATCAAGTCCCACTCATTCTGCGGCGTCTCTGCAATATGTCGCCGCAGCACCTCATCCAACGGCGCGGGAACCGGAACAATACGGCGCGATTTCTCAGTCTTAGGGCGCGTCCACGCAAGCGCTCCCCTAATCTCATACCATTCAAACGCCGGAGGAACGGCAGCCTCCCTATCGTTACACCATCTTGCCTCAGCCCCCGCCGTACACTTACATTTTTGCCCATGTCGCCAAGGCAAGCTAGTCGCCGCCCACGACAAATCAATCTGCGCCATACCCGGCACCAATGACACACGACTGCGCGTAAGGCCTAATAGCTCACCATTACGAGCACCTAGCAAAAGGTACGATGCCCACAATGAAGCCAACGGATCTCCAACCTTGGCAGAATGAATAATCAGATGCCGCGCCTGATCGGCAGTGAGCGCAGTTCTCGTGTTCCGAACAGCACGAGGTCTATCCACCATTGCGCAAGGATTACGATCAATGAGCCCACGCCTTACAGCATCCGTCATA
The DNA here is from genome assembly GCF_027570035.1 of Corynebacterium curieae. GTDB lineage: Bacteria > Actinomycetota > Actinomycetes > Mycobacteriales > Mycobacteriaceae > Corynebacterium > Corynebacterium curieae. Next base: position 331,698 of record NZ_JAKMUU010000002.1, read on the forward strand.
ATCACAGAAAAGGTGGAATAGACCTGCTGAGTATGAAGATCTCCACACCCCGCGCTACGAACAGCTGATATTAACTCTCGTACTTCGTCTGCCCCAACATCTTTCAGCGCGTATTTCCCTAGGGCGGGGATTATGTGCGTTCGAGACTGCCCTTTGACGCCTCTGAGAGTTTGCGGGGCGTAGCGTTCAAAGGCTGTGGAGTCTAGCCATTTTTTGATAAAGGTTTCGACGGTTATTTTTTGTGGGTTGCTTTCACCCTTTTTTAGTTGTAGATACAAATCGTTTCGTCGGCGGATGCACTCTGCCTCAGTCTTTGCTGAGACAGTGCGGCGCACCTGACGTCCTTTACCGTCCCACCCTACGGTGATTGCGGCGCGCCAGCGTCCATTTTTGGTTTGATAGATGGAGCCTAGTTTCAGGTCTTTTACTGGTTTCATGGTTGTGTAGCTGCTTCGGTAGCTGTGCGGTGGTAGCTGTACTGGTAGCTCCCATCCTGTACTGGAACGAACACCATAGTACAGTTTGCGAACTGCGAAGAAAACACCACACCCCAGAAAATATCCCTGTACTGGTACAAGTCAAAAGGCGGCCTGACGGGGCTGGCAATGCGGGCACCACCAGATGATGCGCTCGAGTTCGCCTTCGTCGCCGCCCAAGTCCACACCTCCGAGCGCGCCCTTGGTGATGAACGTGCCGCAGCGACGACAGCGCTTGCGGTTGCGCCCGAAGACATAGGTGGTCTCCCCGGCGCGGCGCACGCCGGTGGTCACGCGCACCGGGGACGTGCGGTTGGCCCACATGATGCGCCGAGAGATATCGAGGATGCGGGCGGTATCTACCTCGGCTACTGGAGTGGCGGGATGCACGCCCGCCAAGAAACACGCCTCGGCACGGTATTCATTGCCGATCCCCGCGACGACCTTTTGGTCTAGCAGCGCCGCTCCGATGGCTCGCTGCGGCCGGGAGTTAAGCCGGCGCAAGGCCTCCTCGCGGTCCCAGTCGGGGTCGAGAATATCCGGACCGAGGTGAGCGATGCGCTGGTGGTAGTGGTCAGCAGGATAGATTTCTACGAAGCCAAGTTGGTGGCCGACGATCTCGATATCGCGCGGGGAGTTGGCCAGCTGCAGCACGATGCGGGCGGTGTGTCCGGGCTTGCGCCAGCGGTCGCCTACATAGTGGATGGCCCAGGTGCCTTCCATCTTGAGGTGGGTGTGCACGATGGTCTGGTCGAATTGCATGAATAGGTGCTTGCCGTAGGGCCAGACGCGCTCGCACACCATGCCGTCTAGGTGGACGGTGACATAGCGCGGCACGCGTACAGAGCAACCGGTCACCTCGCGGCCGGCCATAAACTGCAGTCGGTTGGATAGCTGCAGGACGGAATCGCCTTCGGGCATAACACCTCCTAGGTGGCTTTAGCGGCGGTACCCGCCGCGCGGGCGGAAACCACCATTATTGCGCGGGGCGGGCGGCGGATCATCAAAGCTAAGCTCTTCGATGGCATCAGCGGCCCGACGCCCTGCGCGCGGGGTGCGTGGTGCGGCGGCGCGAGCGGAGATGCGCACGCCCTTAGGCGTTATGCCGGCGCCGGCTTCGCGCAGGTGGGCCGCCGCATTGGTCTTATGGATGGGGCTGCCATTGCACTTTTCGACGACCAACGGCGACAGCGCTCCCCTCGCCACCATGTCCGTGAGCGCGCCTACCAGGCGGGGATACACCTCGGCGGGGTCGATGCCATCGGGCAGCGATTCGATAAAGGTGGTGAGGGTTTTGCCGCCGCGGGTGAGGTGGGCGATGGGTAGGCCGTCGATAAGCACTACCAGCGCGCCGGCAGAACGCGTGGGCCCGCCGGTGGCCTTGCCGTCGGCGTCGTCGCGCTGCGGCCAGGGCAAGGCCGCACCGTAGGGATTGGCAGGGTCGCAGGCGGCGAGTACGAAGGTCTCGGGCTCGGTGGTGCCAGAAGGCCAGCCGGTCACGTCCGGGGAATCGGCCAGTCCACGAAGGCGGTCGATGATGGCGGGCGTGGAGAATTGGGCGGCGCCGAGCCCGTCGATGACGTAGCCGCGCATGGCCTTGCCCGATTCCTCGAAGCCGGAGAGCACCTTATAGGCCAGCGCAAAGCCGCCGAGCACGTCTTCGGCCACGACGGAGCCACGGGTGAGCACGCCGTAGCGGTCGAGCCAGGCCTCGCCGTGTGCGACGGACCGGGAGGTGGCATCGGTGGCGGCGGAAACCGCGAGCGACCACCGGCCCATGACATCGGGCGGGGTCTGCGCGGCCGCGGCATTGTGTGCTTGAGCAAAAGAGGTGCGCCCCATCCGCAGGCGGGAACGGGTAGGCCGGCGCTTTGAGCGATGCGCGGTGCGGCCTGAGCGCGAGCCGCCGGAAGCCAGCCGGGTGCGAATAGGCGCAAAGGAATCGGGGCTCACCAGGCCCATCTCTACTAGACCCCAGAGGACCTCGCGGGTTTCCTCGGTGGTACCGGGAACCTCGGCGGCGATATCGGCAAAGAGGAAGCCACCGCCGCGACCAAGGACGTCGAGGACGGCGCGCTGCAGCATGCTCACGGCCTCGGCATCCGTTTCCGGGGCGAGTTGGGCGGCATAGTCCGAAGGCAGCAGCATTATCCAGGGGTCGGCCGCGCCAGCCTTGCCGGTGCCCACGATGAGCACCTCGCCATTGGAGGTGAGCTCATCGAGCATGGTGGGTGAATAATCGCCCACACGGGCGGACAGGATGAGCGATTCCCACGCGGAGGCGGGCAGGCGCACCCCGGCGAGCTGTTCGATGACGGAAAAGACGCCATCGACACCGCGCAGGGCCGGGCGTTTTCCAGCTGGTGCGATGCTATGCCACTCCGGCAAGAACCGGGCGAAGGTAGCGCCCGAGACCGGCTCGGTAGCAGCCCGCGCGGCGGCGAGCGAGCGCGAGCGAATCGTCTTCAGTACCGCTGCGGCGCAGTACTCCTGCTCCTCCACCCCCTGGCGATAGCGGCCTTCAACTACGCCATCGAGCGCGCCAAGGACGGTGTGCGCGGCGGAGACGGAAATGCCGAAGGCTTCGGTGAGATCTCGCAGCACAAACGGACCGCGGGTGCGGGCCCAGCGCGAGACCATTTGCGGTAAGGCATCGGAAATGGTGGCCACCTGGGCGGGGATGCCGGGAGGAATGGGGATGCCCAGGGCGTCGCGAAGCAGGGGTGCATCCTGCGCTTGGGCTAGGTGCTCGCGCCCGCCAATGCGCACGCGCATAATCCGTGTGCCCAGCTGGTCCAAGGCGGATAGCGGCACGTCGGTGTGCTCGCCCAACTCGTCGATGGGAATCGGCCCCAGCACGCGCAGCAGGTCCGCAACCTCCTCGGTGGTGCGGGCCCGGCGCGAGGGATCGGTGCGCTGGAGCTGGGCATGGACCTCGGCGATGATCTCCGGATCGAGCAGCTCGCGCAGCTCTACCGTGCCGAGCAGCTTGGCTAAAAGCGCTGGGTCGAGGGCCAGGGCGGCCGCGCGTTTTTCCGCCAGCAGGGAATCGCCCTCGTACATGAACGCGCCGGTGTAGTTAAACAGCAGCGAAGAGGCAAAGGGAGAAGGCTGCTCGGTGGTGACCTCCGCGATGCGGATGCGGCGGTGGCCCAGCTCTCGCATGACCTCCGTGAGCGAAGGAACGTCGTAGACGTCCTGGACGCACTCGCGCACCGTCTCCAGGATGATGGGAAACGACGGGTACTTGCGGGCAACGTCCAAAAGCTGCTCGGCACGCTGGCGCTGCTGCCACAGCGGCGCGCGCTTGCCGGGATTGCGCCTGGGCAAAAGCAGCGCGCGGGCCGCGCACTCGCGGAACCGGGAGGCAAAGAGGGCGGAATTGCCCACTTGCTCGGCCACGATATCGGCAATCTCATCGGCATCGAAGGCAAAGATGGATCCATCGGGCTCGGATTCTGCCTCCGGCAGGCGCAGCACGATGCCGTCATCGCCGGCCACCGCCTGCGGGTCCATGCCGGTGCGCTCGCCTACCCGGGCGCCTACCGCAAGCGCCCACGCGGAGTTCACCGGCCGGCCAAATGGGGTATGCAGCACCACGCGCCAGTCACCCAGCTCATCGCGGAAACGCTCGAGCACTAGTGTCTTTTCATCCGGGATGACACCGGTGGCCTCGTTTTGCTCCTGCAGGTAGGCCACGATATTGGAACGCGCATTATCGTCGGCATCCGCGATTATCTCCGGCGAGCTAAAAACCTCGCGGCGGTACTCTCCCAACGCCTTGCCCAGCTCATAGGGACGGCCTGCGCCATCGCCATTCCAAAATGGCAGGCGGCCGGTATGCCCCGGCGCGGGTGTGACCAGCACCTGGTCACGGGTGATGTCCTCAATGCGCCAGCTGGTTGCGCCCAGGGTGAAGATATCGCCCACCCGGGACTCGTAGACCATCTCTTCATCCAGCTCGCCCACCCGGCGCGGCGCGCCACCGGAGCCCTCGCCGGCGCCGGCATAGAGGAATACGCCAAACATTCCCCTATCCGGAATCGTGCCGCCGCTGGTCACGGCCACGCGCTGGGCGCCGGGGCGCGCGGTCATCACCCCCGTCACGCGGTCATAGACCACGCGGGGCTTAAGTTCCGCAAAGTCCGTGGACGGGTACACGCCGCTGACCAGGTCCAGCACGGAGTCATAGACCTCGCGCGCCAGATCGCGGTAAGGCCAGGCCCGGCGAACCATCTCGTACCACTCATCGGCATCGAGCCCATCGTCCCCGGCCGCGGCCACCGCCGCCACCGTCTGCTGCGCCAGTACGTCCAGCGGGTTGCGCGGGGTATGCATCTCCTCAATGAGCCCGGCGCGCATGCGCGCTACCGTCAGCGTGGACTGCACCAAATCTGCGCGGTGCTTGGGATAAAAGGAACCATGCGAAACTGCGCCCACAAAGTGCCCGGCGCGGCCCACTCGCTGCAGGCCCGAAGCCACGGAGGGCGGCGATTCCACCTGTACCACCAGCTCCACAGCACCCATATCGATGCCCAGCTCCAGCGAGCTCGTGGCCACCACGGCCTTAAGCGTGCCCTCTTTCAGCATCGTTTCTGTCATCGCGCGTTCATCCTTGGACACCGAGCCGTGGTGGGCGCGGGCGATGACGGCTGGGGCCTTGCCGGCGACGTCGACCTGCTTCATCAACTGGGCCGGGTCGCGCCGAGTCGCAGGCGAGAGCGTCTCCGGATCGTGCTCGTGCGCATAGAGCTCATTGAGCCGGCTGGTCAGCCGCTCGGCGGTGCGGCGGGAATTCACAAACACCAACGTGGAGCGGTGCGCCATAATCTCCGCGTAGAGGTCTTCCTCGATATACGGCCAGATGGACTTCGCCGTGGGCAGCGCGGATTCATCCACAGAAGGCGCGCTAATCCCTATGGCATCATCCACGGTCATCTCGCCGATGGTGGAGCCTTGCTCCGGCGTAGGAAGATCGGACATATCCTCCACCGGCACGTGCACGTCCAGCTGCCACTTCTTTTCCGCGTCCGGGGCCACAATCTCCACCGGCCGGTTGCCGCCCAAGAAATTCGATACCGCAGACAGCGGCCGCACAGTGGCAGAAAGACCGATGCGTTGGAAGTCCCCTGCCACCTGCTGCAGGCGCTCTAAAGTCAGCGCTAGGTGCACGCCGCGCTTGGTACCGGCCAGAGCATGAATCTCATCGATAATGACGGTATCCACCGTCTTCAAAATCCCCGCTGCCTTGGAGGTCAACATCAAATAGGCCGACTCCGGGGTGGTAATCAAGATATCCGGCGGCTTGCGCACCTGCCGCGCGCGCTCCGCCGAAGGCGTATCGCCCGAGCGCACGCCTACCGAAATATCCGGTACATCCAGCCCAAGGTTTTCCGCAGTGCGCGCAATGCCGGTCAGCGGGGCGCGCAGGTTGTTTTCCACGTCCACGCCCAACGCCTTCAGCGGCGAGATATACAGCACCTTCACCCCGGAGGCGGATCCGGTTGTCCCTGAGCCCACCGGCAGCGCCAGCTGGCCCTCGCGCTCGACCAAATTATTCAGCGCCCACAAGAACGCCGCGAGTGTCTTACCGGAGCCGGTAGGGGCCACCACAAGGGCGTGCTCACCGCGGGAAATCTTCTCCCAGGCCTGCGCTTGCACGGCGGTAGGAGCAGCAAATACATCCTTAAACCACTGCGCTACTTGCGGCCGGAAGCGGTCGAGGATGTTTTCTGGCATGCCCACACTCTAGTCCGCGTTGTAATGTGGGCACCATGACCGTCGAGATTTCTGATTCCCGCCTGACCAATTCCCTCGCCCAGGGCTGCGGTGAGATCCTTAAAGGTGTGCGCAACGGGGGCCTGCTGCGGGGCCTTTCGCTTGGCGACGCCGGCGATGAGGCCGCCCAAGAATGGATCGCCCGCGTCCTCGCGCAGCACCGCCCCCAGGACGGCATGCTCTCTGAGGAGGCTTCCGATGATCTTGCCCGTTTGAAGAAGGACCGCGTGTGGATCGTAGACCCGCTCGACGGCACCAAGGAGTTTGCCACCGGCCGCCAAGACTGGGCCGTACACATCGCCCTAGTAGAAAACGGCATCCCCATCCACGCGGCGGTGGGCCTGCCGGACAAGGGCGTAACCTTCAAGTCCTCGGACGTACGCGCAGTCACCGGCCCGCTGTCCAAGAAGTTCGTCATCTCCCGCAACCGCCCGCCCAAGGTAGCCAGCTACATCGCGGAGAAAATGGGCTATGAAACCGTGGGCGTCGGCTCCGCGGGCGCTAAGGCCATGCACGTGCTACTCGGTGATTTTGACGGTTATATCCATGCTGGCGGCCAGTACGAGTGGGATCAGGCCGCCCCGGTAGGCGTCGCCCAAGCCTCCGGTCTACACTGCTGCCGCCTGGATGGCTCCGAAATCCGCTTCAATAATGAGGACACGTTCATCCCGGATATCCTCATCTGCCGCCCCGAGCTCAAGGATGAGATCTTGGAACACGCCCAGGCCTTTGCCGAGGAGCACGGCGGATTCTAAACTAGTGCGCATGATTGAGACCCCGTACGAGGATCTGCTGAAAAAGGTCCTAGAGACCGGCACGCCCAAAGGCGATCGCACCGGCACCGGCACGCGCTCCATCTTTGGCGCGCAGCTGCACTATAACTTGGCCGAGTCCTTCCCGCTACTGACCACCAAGAAGGTCTATTTCCATGCGGTGTTGGGCGAGCTTTTGTGGTTCCTCAAAGGCGAGTCCAATATCAAGTTCCTGCAGGACAACAAGGTCCGCATCTGGAATGAGTGGGCGGATGACAACGGCGAACTGGGCCCGGTTTACGGCGTGCAGTGGCGCTCCTGGCCCACCCCGGACGGCCAGCACATCGACCAGATCCAGCAGGCGCTCGATACCCTCAAGAACAACCCGGATTCCCGCCGCAACTTGGTCTCCGCATGGAACGTCGCGGAGCTGGACAAAATGGCGCTGATGCCCTGCCACCTGCTCTTCCAGCTCTACGTGGCCGATGGCACCTTGTCCATGCAGGTCTACCAGCGCTCGGCCGATATGTTCCTCGGTGTGCCCTTTAATATCGCCTCCTACGCGGCGCTGACCCACATGTTTGCCCAGCAGGCCGGACTCAAGGTGGGCGAGCTCATCTGGACCGGCGGCGATTGCCATATTTATAACGACCACGTGGGGCAGGTCAAAGAGCAGCTTTCCCGCGAGCCGCGCCCGTACCCGCAGCTCAACCTCCACAAGGCGGAAGATATGTTCTCCTATGACTTCGCCGATTTTGAGATTGAGGGCTACGATCCCCACCCCACCATCAAGGCGCAGGTGTCCGTTTAATGTTGGGCGCGATCTGGGCACAGTCCTTGGACGGCATCATTGGCGATGGCGAGCAGATGCCCTGGCACGTGCCGGAGGATCTCAAGCATTTTAAAGAGGTGACCATGGGCGCGCCGGTCATCATGGGCCGCAAGACCTGGGAGTCCCTGAACCCCAAGTTCCGCCCACTTCCCGGACGCGAGAACTACGTGCTCTCCTCCCGCGTCCCCGGCCAGTGGTCCGCCGGCGCGCAGGTGCTTACCGCAATGCCCTCGCTTTCCGACGCCTGGGTTATCGGCGGCGGCCAAATCTACACCGCCACCTTGGACCAGGTTGATCGCATTGAAGTCACCCTCATGGGCGTCAATATCGGTAGCACCTACGGCGATAAGTCCATCTACGCCCCCGCCATCCCCGATGAGTTTGGGCTAGCCCACAGCACCGACTGGCTCACCTCCGCCAAGGGCCACCTAGCGCTGCCGGACAAAGAGGCCAGCGATCTTCCCATCAAGTACCGCTTTTTAACCTACGACCGAAAGGATGCAGCTTAATGACTGTACAAACCCCCGAAACCACCGCTGACGTCACCATCTTCTACGCCGACTGGTGCCCTTTCTGCGCCAAGCTCATCAAGAACCTGGACCGCACCGAAACCCCATACGCGCTTGTCGACGTCGAAGGTGACAACACCGACGACATCAACGCCTGGATCGAATCCGTCAACGACGGCAACCGCATCATCCCCACCGTCCTCTACTCCGACGGCACCCACGAGACCAACCCACCAGCCTCCTCCGTGCGCAATAAGCAGAAGGAATTGGCCGAAAGCTAACCCACACCCCAGCCATTTCGGGGCACCCCAGCCCCACTGCTATGATTAGCCAAGTTGCACCCGCAACCCTGCCCCAGTAGCTCAGGGGATAGAGCACGGCTCTCCTAAAGCCGGTGTCGGAAGTTCGAATCTTCTCTGGGGCACCACACAACGTCTCGAGGCATCGTTCCTATGCTGTCTCGAGACTTTTGACTTTTGTTCTTCGAATGGTGGGAGTGGCAAGAATTTCGTAATCTAGGCCCGTGAAACTTCTTCTCGCTTCATTCCTGCACCCAGAAATCGGCGACTACATTTCAGGGCGAGTGCTATATATCGATGATGCCGCTTCAGAGATGCGCCAAGCACCATTTGCACAGGCAGAACTAAAGGCAATTGGTGAGGCAGCAGAGACCTTAGTCCCTCTCACCCTATCGCAAACAAAATCAAGCGATCTTCAAAATGAAATTGCATCAGCCAACTGCATTTATGTCGCGAGCGGCGACGTGTTCCGCCTACTTGACGTACTGAAGAAAACGGGTACCGACCGTGTACTGACTGAGGCAGTAAAGCAGGGCAAGCTTTACGCTGGAAGTTCTGCAGGAGCAATTGTTGCCGGCCCATCAATTGAGCCGGCATCAATCATGGACGATTCCAAAACGGCTCCGCAGCTCACCGACTACACAGGGCTAAACTTCACTCCTCATGTCATTGTTCCTCATGCACAGGGAACCACTGGGCCCTATTCAATAGAGGTCATCAGTAAGACTGTCGAGACCTACGGCCGAGAATGGAACCTGTTGCTTTTGAGATATGGGCAAGCCCTCTTTATGGAAGATGAAAAGTCCATTCTCATCTAATCTGCGATGACAAACACGCCAAGCAGACCAGGAAAGTTCATTTTTCGCCTCAACTACCAGTACTTTCCTTGTGACCGAGCAGTTCCCTTAAAAATACTATGTAGGGACCATAAGGGTCATTTGTTTTGGTAAGCTCCCATCTCGCAGAGCCGACGTTGTGGCGCTTTGAGACAGTCTCACTCATTGTTGTTCACCTGCTGCCTGGGACTTAGCTTCTTCGGCCTCACTGAGGGCATTACCCAGTGCTGCAATGAACGCGATTAGACCCACCGTGATGAGGATGTGTCCAAGACCAGCGATACCAGAGATCATTGCAGACGATTCCTCTCCCAGTACGGTCAGGCATCCGTGCCAGATCATGACACCAACGGTAACGACCACACCGACGTTATAGAGCCAGAAGAACGCATTGAACTGACCGCGGCTGCGCGACAGACCAAAGACCTTCTCCAATACCAAGAAGATAAGGCTCATCATGAAACCGAGCGCTAGCAAGTGAGTGTGCGCCACGCTGAGCTGAGTGAACTCACCCGAGGGGAAATCATTGGCACGCGTGAATTCTCGATAGAACACTCCAGCGCCCAAGCCCAACAGGAGGTAGAAAATGGATGCCCAATACAAAGGTTTCATGGTCATTCTCCTTCCCAACCGCTGCCACGGCTGGATTAACGATGGATCAAATACTCTAAGGACTCATCTTTCTACATTCGGCCCCATTTTGAATCACAGGGCTGGTTGAAGCTGGAATCTACCAGTTGGTCGATCGATCTAGTGGCTATAAAACTATCGTTCTTTTTGGAAATTAATAAAGGCGAATATTTCTCGCTAAAACGGGTGCGATCCCCAAGACCAGACGATTTAGGAACGAACTATATTCCCCCAATCTCCGCCCCTCTTGACAGCCCTTTAACTCAGATGGTTAACATCGTTAACTAAAAAGGTTTGGACCTTCCGGTTTATCTATTTTCATCTTGAGGAATACGATTATGCCCAACATCGTCGACTCCACCACTAAAAGCAAAACTCAACCGATTTCCGGGACCCCCACGAACAAACGTCGAATTAGCGACGGATGGAAATTAGCTTTATGCTTGGTTTTGATTCTAGTTGGTGCAATCGGCTCCTCTTTAATCCAGACAAATGGCGGAAATATTCAGGTAACCGGACTTAAACTAGCGGGAAAATCCGGGGCCTCAGTTACCGCTGATCTGTTTCGTCCCAAAGACGCGTCGACCAACAACAAAGCTCCGATGGTCATTGTTTCTCCTGGGTTTCAGCGCACTAAAGAGACCCAAGTGTCTAACTCTCTCGAACTGGCCCGTCGTGGTTTTGTCACTTTAGTCGTGGATCCATACAACCAAGGAGAATCCAGCTCCCAAGACCCTAGCGATAATGATTCCGCGATTGTCACAGCCATCGACTACGTTACTGACCATCCCGAAACATTCGACTACGTGGATACAGAACGAATCGGGATCACCGGCCACTCCGCAGGGGGTAGCGCTGTACGAACTGCTGCAAACAAATATGGAAAAAAGACAGACGACGCCCTGAAAGATGCTATGAACCCCAAGAGCGAGGGCGGCACCACCATCACGGCTCAAGAAAGAAAACGCGCCGAGGATCAAGACAGAATCTCAGCAGTATTTATCTCGGGATGGCTACAGAACCTTGACGATAAGAAATTCGCTCATATCCACTCAAATATGGGACTCGGCTATGCCCGGTACGACGAAGGCGGATACCGAAATGTAAACGGAAATGGAGACCTCAGGAATGCTCCCGAGGCATTATCCATGGTCAACTCAGGCATGGACAACGATAATAAAGTAGACCACGTTGAGATTGGCCATGGGTACGGTGATGTCGACAAAGGCAATTACCGAATCGCATACAACGACAACACTCTTCACCCACTCCAACCGCTCACCCCGAGCGCAATCGGAAGCATCATTGACTTCTTTGATACGACTCTTGATGCACCAATCAAAATTGACTCGAGCCATCAAACTTGGTGGCTCAAGGAGATATTCAATTTGATCTCGATGATCGGTGCCTTCGCCATGCTGTTCCCCCTCACTCGAATACTTCTACGCACTCGGTTCTTTGCCCCTGTAGCCCAAGCGCTTCCCCGCGCTTCCAAAAAACCTCGAGGATCTGCTGCTATAAAATTCTGGGCGGTTTTCCTACTAACTGCGGCTATCGCCTATTTCACCTTTATGCCATTGGCAAATCTTTCGCAAGAATTCTTCGCCGACGCCGCCAACAAGGTCAACACATGGTTCTTCCCAGCCCGAATGGTAAATTCTGTCGTACTTTGGGCGCTCGTCAACGGAGTAGTGGGGCTCATCTCCTTCTACTTCACCCGCGACAAGGACACCTATCCTCAAAGCGAACGCGCTCAAGCATGGGGAATCACCATGAGCTGGAAAAGCTTCGGCCGAACAATTCTTTTAGCAACAGTCCTGCTGTTTATCTACTTTTCAATACTTTCAATTGTATACCTAGCCTTCCATAACGATTACCGATTCCTTGTGGTAGCTTCCCGCCCATTAACCCTTCGCTGGTTCCTACTCGCATGCGAATACGTCCCTGCTATGTTCATCTTCTATTTCGCCAATTCTTTACGCGCCGCCGTCAGCACTCGTTACAGTGATGTACCAAGGTGGCAGACTTATCTAATCGCCGCACTCGCTAATTCCTTCGGACTCGCAATGATATTCGTAGTCCAATATTCTGTTTTTGCAGCTACTGGTACTGTTCACTGGACCGACGATTGGCTTTATGTAAATATGCTCCAGTCCATTTTGCCCATGATGATCCTCTTGCCGATTATGAACAAGATGTTCTACGCCAATACCGGACGCGTATGGCTCGGGCCCTTGGTAATCGCACCATTGTTTATCACTATGTCCCTTGGCGGCAGCGTCGCCTATGTCCCAGGCTTGGCATAATGGTCAGATTCCACACTCAGAATTATGAACGAAATCTCCAAGCAATACGCCGTAGATCTCACCCGCCTCAAAACCGCCGTATACCGAGCTACCAATTCAGCAGGCGCCAGCATTGAATTTGGCAGTGGTGAAGGGCTCCTCTCCCCTGTTGAGCTCTTGCTTGCAGCGGTTGCAGGGTGCTCTGCGGTGGACGTGGACGTTGTAACGTCCCGGCGCGCGGAACCAAAGGCGTTTGACGTGCATGTCGAAGGTGACCGCGTAAACGAGGATGGGGCATCGCGCCTGTCGGAGGTTCGCGTGGGCTTTGATCTATCGTTCCCGGATACGCCGGAAGGCAACCAAGCGCGCAAGCTGGTGGACAATCTGATCCGCATCTCCCACGAGAAGGACTGCACGGTATCGCGCACGGTTGAGAACCCCACGCGAGTGATGTTTAGCAATGCCTCGAAATAGCGCTACGAAGTAAAAGTGCGACATGTGGTTTCGCTCCGGCTAGGACTCTAGACCTCCTGCTATGGTGCAATTGTTAACTATTGTGACAAATGTGATTACTGCAGGAGCTCAACATGTCACCATCATTCTCCCGGCGCGGCCTGTTTAAGGTTGGCGCTCTCGCCCTGACCGCAGGCGCTATCGGTTCTGCCGTTCCGAATGCGGCGGCACTCGGACCGGTGCGCGGCACTATCATTGATTTCTCTGCCGGTGTACCTTCCCCGCAGGCAATTAAGAATGCCGGCCACATGGGCGCTATTCGCTACGTCTCCGACAAGCGCCCTGACGCCGCGTGGATGACCGGCAAGCCGGTAACTCTCAAGGAGACCAAGGCCAATGCGGCAGCAGGCCTACCCACTGCGTCGGTGTACCAATTCGGCCGTGCGGAAACCGCCGATTGGAAGCAGGGCGCAGCAGGTGCAGCAGTCCATGCGCCGAAGGCGATTGCTTTACACAAGAAGGCAGGCGGCCCCACCAACCGACCGATCTACATCGCTATCGACGATAACCCCACCCGCGAGCAGTACACCCGCCAGATCCGCCCGTACCTGCAGGCGTTTTCCAAGACGCTGGAGCTGGCCGGCTACCAGACGGGTATCTACGGCAACTACAACACAATCGAGTGGGCGATCCAGGATGGCATCGGCAAGTACTTCTGGATGCATGACTGGGGTTCCAACGGCAAGATTCACCCGCGCACCACTATCCACCAGCTTCCACACGGCAAGCAACAGACCATTGATGGCGTCATTGTAGACGTCAACGAGGTCTACGCTGATGACTGGGGCCAGTGGACGCCAGGCAAGTCCGCGGCACCTGCACCGGCGAAGAAGCCGACCACTAAGAATCCACAGCCTAAGCCACAATCGCAGGCGCAGGCCCCAAGCAATGGCTCGTCAGATCTAGTTAATCAGCTGAGCTCACAGCTGCAGAGCAAGCACCCAGAGCTACCAGAGCTGCCACAGGTAACCGCAGATGGCGTAACCTTTCCCGGCAAAACGTTGAGCAATGATCAGATTCGCCAGCTGGCAAAGATCGTCGCAGAAACGGTTGCTAAGGCGCGGTAGTACTACTTCTTAGAAGGCTCGGAGGTTTTCTCCGAGCCTTTCTTTTTGTCTGCGGATTTCTTATCGGAGCTACCCTTTTCTTTCTTTGCAGAGTCCTTCTTTTCAGAGGTAGTGGGCTCCTTGGACGAGGCCTTGTCCTTCTCACCCTTGCCGGATTTCTCGTCCTTGTCCTTCTTACTGGAAGAAGTTGTAGAGGTCTCCGAGGTGGAGGTCTCGATCGGTGGGACGTCCTCGCCGTCTTTGTACTTAAGGAAGCGCTCGGTGGCCTTTCCCAGATTCTTTCCGGTCACCTCATCCTTGACGTACTCGGTGAGGTCATCGGATGAGCCGGTAATGGAGGCAGCGGCAACGAAGTTTTCTCCAAAGGAGACCGAGGAGTTAATGGACTTGTCATTGGACCAGCCCCACTTGCTGCCCACCACATTGGATAGCTTGGCGGTGCCATAATCTTGGCTGTATCCATCCTCAGAGATGGGATCGGCATGCGCCATAGCTACCAACACTGGGTGGGTTTCATCGCGATCGATAAGCTGCGAGATGAAGCTGGCGACGTCATACGTGGAGGTTTGCGAATAGCCCCACTGCTCGCCTGCTTTGGTGGATTCGAGGTTGAATTCATCGGCAATCGTATCGATGGAATCCGGATACTTATCAAAAAGCTCCTCGGCGGACTTATCGGAGGAGCTAGCAATCATATCCAGCGCCTCATATTTATCTTCGTACTCGCCTTTTTCCATGACGTAGGTCGCGATATAGAGCTTGATGAGGCTTAGCGCTGGGCGAGGCTCGTGCTCCGAGGAAGAGCCCATATGCATGCCATCATGCAGGCGGATATAGGAAATAGATCGGCCCTCATCGCCTTCTAGAAACTCGTTGATTTCCGGTGGGACGTCGTGGTTGGTGGCTGTGGCTTCCGAGGGGGCGTCGGCAAGCGCGCCGCTATCACGCTCGCTATTGCTGCACGCGGTGGCGGTCAAGGCGAGCATACATACGGCCAAAGCGGCACCAGCCTTTACTGATGCCGCCTTGCGGGTCAACGACGTTCTAAGCACGTCGATACATGTTACCGGTTGAGTGCACTATCCAAGCAATTAATGCTGGACGGGTGCCTCCACACCTACGCCGGTAAGCGAGCGCACCTCCATTTCTGCGGAAAGCTCCTCCAAATTATCTGGTTTGGTCATGATGGAAACCAGCCAGCCAACGAAGAAGGACAGCGGGATGGAGACTAGGCCCGGCGAGGAAAGCGGGAAGATTGCCCAGTCCGCGCCCGGGAACATGGAGGTCTCTGTCCCGGAGACCGCCGGGGAGAAGAAGATGAGGACTAGGCAAGACACTACGCCGGTGTACATGGAGGCAACCGCGCCCGCAGTATTGAACCGGCGCCAGTACAGGGAGTACAGGATGGTCGGCAGATTTGCAGATGCCGCCACCGCGAAAGCCAGGGAGACCAAGAAAGCCACGTTCTGGGTCATGGCCAGGATGCCCAGGATGATGGAAACAATACCGAGGACCACCACGGTGGCCTGAGAGACGCGGACCTGCTCGGCCTCGGTGGACTCACCATTGCGGATCACCGCGTGGTAAATATCGTGCGCAATGGATGCAGAGGCGGTAATCGCTAGGCCAGCAACCACGGCAAGTACGGTAGCGAAGGCCACGGCGGAAATGATCGCCATGAAGATGGACCCGCCAATTTCCAATGCGAGCAGCGGCGCTGCAGCATTGGCCCCACCCGGCGCAGCCAGAATACGGTCCGGGCCCACCAGCGCGGCCGCGCCGTAGCCCAAGATGAGGGTCATCAGGTAGAAGGCACCGATAATAACAATCGCCCAGGTAACGGAGCGGCGAGCCTCGGTGGCAGTGGGCACGGTGTAGAAGCGCATGAGCACGTGCGGCAGGCCGCCCACGCCAAGCACTAGGGAAATACCCAGGGAGATGAAATCCAACTTGGTCGCGGTGGTAGCACCGTACTGCAGGCCAGGCGCCATGATGTCCTTGGCCTCGTAGCCCTTTTCCTTGATGTGTTCTGAAGCAGCGTGCATATCGATGGCGTTTTTAAATAAGGCGCTAAAGCCACCGCGCAGGGCGATGAAGACCAAGAAACACATAATGACTACGCCGGCCACCAGCAGCACGGCCTTAATCATCTGCACGTAGGTGGTGCCCTTCATTCCGCCAACAAGGACGTAGACAATCATGAGCACGCCGACGATGCCCACGACAAGCGCCTGCCATTTGAACTCGTGGATATCCAACAGCACGGCCACTAGCGAGCCGGCGCCGGCCATCTGCGCAATGAGGTAGAAGAGCGTGACAAAAAGGGTGGCGATGGACGCCGCCACGCGCACCGGCTTCTGCTTCAATCGGAAGGACAAAACGTCCGCCATGGTGAAGCGACCAACGTTGCGCATTGGCTCGGCGACGAGCATGAGCGCTACCAGCCAAGCGACGAAAAAGCCCACGGAGTACAAGAAGCCGTCATAGCCGTTGAGTGCCACGGCGCCAACGATGCCCAGGAAGGACGCTGCGGAGAGGTAGTCACCCGAAATAGCCAAGCCGTTTTGGCGTCCCGAGAAACTACCGCCGCCGGTATAGAAGTCCGAAGCCTTCTTGGTGGTCTTGCCGGCGCGCAGTACCACCGCCATGGTCACGATGAGGAAGATGCCAAAGATGGAAATATTCAGGATGGGGTTGCCGGCAGAATACTCGGCGGCGAGGAGGGTGGTAGTCATTACATACCCTCCAGTTCTGCACGGATGGCGGCCGATTTTGGCTCGATATTCTTATTGGCATATTTCACGTAGACCCACGTGATTATAAAGGTGGTGAGGAACTGCGCTAGGCCGAAGACTAGGCCAATATTCCAGCCGCCGCCGAGCTCGGTCGCCATAAAACCTGGGGCAAATACCGCGGCGAGAACGTAGACGACGTACCACACAAAGAAGGCTACGGTCATGGGGAAGGTAAAACTCCGGTAGGTGCGGCGCAGCTCGCCAAACTCGGCGGAGTCGCGCATCGCGATGAACTCGCTGCCGGTGGGGTCACGGCGCGAGACAGGAGTTGCAGCTACGTCACTCATAGAGCATCGTCTCCTTGGGTGAGAGGAACTTAGGTCGCACGAGATAGTGTGTTACTTATCACTATTCACGTTGTCTTGTAAGTTACAGAACATTTTCTGCAAGTTTGTAAATCCTGCCAAGAAAACGTTCTTCTCCCCCACCCTTTTAACGCGATAGGCTTAGCTGAACTGGAATAACATTTTTAGCAAACTACCCCCGCCAGCGGCTTAAAATGCCGCTTGTAAAGGTTGTTAACAGCCAATTGGCAAAAGAAAAGCCCCCGTGAAGGGGGCTGGCGGCACAACGTTCTTACTCGTTGCCGGGGAACTCCCGTGGGTCATTAAACATGCGACCGAAGCCCTCTTGCCCCTCTAGGGTATCGATGGCGGAAACCTGTTCAGCCGTTAGCTCCAGCTCGGTGGCGGCGAGATTCTCCTTCAGGCGCTCGGTGTGCGCGGACTTCGGAATGACGGACATGCCTTTAGACATCAGGTAGGCCAGAACAACCTGACCCTCGGTCGCTTCGTGGTCAGCGGCAATATGCTCAATTTCCGGGTTATTGAGAACTACACCGCGAGCTAGCGGAGCCCACGCCTCAGTAACGATGTCATTATCGTGGTGGAAGGCGCGCAGGCCGGACTGAGTAAAGCCCGGATGGATCTCCACCTGGTTGAGCACCGGAGAAATACCGGTGGTGGAAATGAGATCCTTGAGCACATCCTCGTAGAAATTGGCCACTCCGATGGACGCAATCTGGCCCATGCCCTGCAGACGGGCAATAGCCTCAAAGGTCTCGTTGTACAGGCCGCCCTGCGGCCACGGCCAATGGATGAGGTAGAGGTCAAGATAGTCCAGCTGCAGGCCCTTCAGCGACTGCTGGAATGCCTCTTCCACCTTGTGTGCGCCCTGGTGGGAGTGCCAGACCTTGGAGGTAACAAAGAGCTCGTCGCGGGTAACATCGCCCGCATCCATCGCCTGTTTCAGCGCGGTGCCTACCGCCTCTTCATTCTTATACAGCGTGGCGGTATCGAAGTGGCGGTAGCCCAAGTCGATGGCTTCGCGGATAACGCGGATGCATTCATCGTCGTACAGCTTGTAGGTACCTAGGCCTAGCTGTGGCATTTCACGGTCATCATTGAAAGTTACGGTTGGCACAGTCATGCCCTCCATTGTGCCGCAGTTTTTCTCACCGCGCCGGAAATGACGAAACCCCAGGGCGAACCTGGGGTTTAGCGCTACTAGTCTGCGCGGATGAGGTCAATGATAAAGACCAAGGTGCGGCCGGACAGCGGGTGCGCGCCACCGGCGGGGCCGTAGGCCTTTTCCGGCGGGATGATGAGCTTGCGGCGACCGCCCACCTTCATTCCCGGAATGCCCTCCTGCCAGCCGGCGATGAGACCGGTCAGTGGGAACTCGATGGACTGGCCACGGTCCCACGAGGAATCGAATTCTTGGTTGGTCTCGTATTCAGCGCCGACGTAGTGGACCTCCACTACGGCACCAGGCTGCGCCTCAGCACCATCACCAACGACGATGTCTTCTACGACAAGGTCCGTAGGCGCCGGGCCAGACTGGGCTTCAATAACAGGCTTATCCATGGGGATTATTCTCCTTGGGAAATCGAGTTTATTCGTGCGGTCGCATTAAAAACCGAACCGAGCTGCACCTATTATAGGTGCTACCACCCGATTCGGCTTAATTAGGCAGACCGCGGAGCGCTTTAACGCTCGCTACGCGGGGTGACCTTACGCAGGGACTCGCCGGTGTAAATCTGGCGCGGACGGTTGATCTTGGTATTGATCTCCAGCTGCTCGCGGTACTGAGCAATCCAGCCCGGCAGGCGGCCGATGGCGAAGAGGACGGTAAAGAAGTCCGTCGGGAAGCCCATGGCGCGATAGATCAAGCCGGTGTAGAAGTCCACGTTCGGGTAAAGCTTGCGGGAGACAAAGTAATCATCGTTCAGCGCAATGTCTTCCAGCTTCATGGCCAGATCCAGCATTGGGTCGCCGCCCAAGTGCTCGATAATCTCGTGCGCGGTGTCCTTCACAATCGCCGCGCGTGGGTCGTAATTCTTGTACACGCGGTGGCCAAAGCCCATCAGGCGGACGCCCTTTTCCTTATTCTTCACGCGGTTCATGAAGTCGGTAGCGTCACCGTCGTGGTTATTCTGGATATCCTCCAGCATCTCCAGGACCGCCTGGTTTGCGCCGCCGTGCAGCGGGCCAGACAGGGCGTTGATGCCACCGGCAATGGAGACGAACATGTTGGCCTGGGCGGAACCAATCATGCGCACGGTGGAGGTGGAGCAGTTCTGCTCGTGGTCAGCGTGCAGGATGAGCAGCTTATCCAAGGCCTTGGCTACAACTGGGTCGACCTCGTACTCCTCGGTAGGATAGCCGAACATCATGCGCAGGAAGTTCTCGCGAGCGTTCAGGCTATTATCCGGGTACATATAGGGCTTACCCTGAGAGGCACGGTAGGCATAGGCGGCCAGCATTGGCACCTTAGCCAAGAGGCGGACGGTGGCCTTATCCAGCTGCTCGGGGTCTAGCGGATCAAGCTGATCTTGGTAGTAGGCGGAGAGAATATTAAGGGAGGAAGCCAGCACCGCCATCGGGTGCGCGTTGCGCGGGAAAATATTGAATGCGGCCTTGAAGTCCTCATCCAACAGGGTGTGGTGGCGGATTTCGCGGTTGAAGTGGCTAAGTTCTTCCTCGTTTGGCAGATGACCCTTAATTAGCAGGTAAGAAACCTCATTGAAGGTAGCGTTTTCTGCAAGGTCCGCAATATCGTAACCGCGGTGGCGCAGGATGCCCTCTTCTCCATTAATGAAGGTGATCTTGGACTCGGTGGAACCGGTAGAGGTGTAGCCGGGGTCAAAAGTAACGAGCCCAGTTTCGTTACGCAGCTTGGAGATATCAAAGCCAGAGTCACCTTCGGTGGACTGCTTGATATCCATCTCATACTCGCCGCCTGGATACTGGAGCACTACCTTGTTGTCTTCAGAAGCCACGGAAGTTCCTTTCTCTATGTGAGAGTCTTTATTAAGCACTAGCTTGAAGAAGCTAGCTAGATACCTCTTCACACTTTAGCAAACTTTGTGACGCCGCCTACAAGTTAACGCCTACTTAAATAACTGCCGTTCGACCGGAACTGTTCTACACTGTCACTCATGACCACACCAGAACTTAAGCTGCCCGCTAACCTCTTGCCTGCCGACGGCCGCTTTGGATGCGGCCCCTCCAAGGTTCGCTCCGCCCAGCTTGCGGCCATCAATCCTGCAGTCATGGGAACCTCACACCGCAAACCTGCGGTCAAGAACCTCGTTGGCTCCGTGCGAGAAGGGTTAAGCGATCTCTTTTCCCTACCAGATGGCTATGAGATCGTCCTATCCTTAGGCGGTGCCACCGCCTTTTGGAACGCAGCCGCATTCGGGCTCGTGGAACGCCAATCCGCCCACCTGACCTTTGGTGAATTTTCCACTAAGTTCGCCAAGGCCGTCGCGGCAGCACCATGGCTAGACGCCCCCTCCATCGTGGAATCCCCAGTGGGCACAGCCCCAAACCCACGTGATCTATCTGCGGAAGCAGATGTCGCCGCTTGGGCACATAATGAGACTTCTACCGGCGCGATGACGGAAATAGCCCGCCCCCACCCGCGCAATGATCAGCAGCTGGTGGTCGTAGATGCCACCTCCGGCGCGGGTGGCTTGCCGGTAAATATCTCCGATACGGACGTCTACTATTTCTCGCCGCAAAAGTGCTTTGCTTCCGATGGCGGCCTGTGGCTTGCCGCCATGTCCCCCGCCGCGCTGGAGCGGATTGAGAAGATAAACGCCTCTGAGCGCTACATCCCGCAATTCCTGAACCTGCAGACCGCAGTCGATAACTCACGGAAGAACCAGACCTATAACACCCCCGCCATCGCCACCCTGCTCATGCTGGATAATCAGATTCAATGGATGAATTCCAATGGCGGGCTCGACGGCATGGTTAAGCGCACCACGCAATCTTCCACCACCCTGTATGACTGGGCCGAGTCCCGCCCAGAGGCCGCGCCCTTCGTCACAGATCCTGCATCCCGTTCGCTAGTGGTGGGCACCATCGACTTCGCAGACTCCGTCGATGCGGCAGCACTCGCCGCAACCTTGCGCGCAAACGGCATCCTGGATGTGGAACCGTACCGCAAGCTGGGCCGCAATCAACTGCGCATCGGCATGTTCCCGGCCATTGACCCAGCCGATATTGCCAAACTTACCCAGTGCATTGATTACGTCTTAGACGCGAAATAGCGCATCACACCCAACATGCCCCGCCGCCTCGCAGGCCGCGGGGCTTTTTCGCGTTATAGTTGAATGCATCACAGATTTGTACGCCGTCGATAGGCAAAAGGAGCGCCCTATTATGCGCGAGCTGTTCCCAGTTGACAGCGAGTCGACCGAAACCTCTTTGGTGCTGCGCACCGAAGACGGCGAAGAGTTTTTCCTCCCCGTTACCGATGAGCTGCGTGAAGCCCTACAAGGCCAGCAGGAGGAAGCTCCCGCCGAAGAGCCGGCGGCCCCCGCCCTCAGCCTTGCTCAACCTGCTAAACCAGCCAAGGCGGAACCGGCGGAAGAGGAAGCCCCGATCCGCCCGGCGGAAATCCAAAACCGCATCCGCGCCGGAGCCTCCGCAGCCGAGCTGGCGGAAGAAATGGGCGTCACCGAATCCCGCATCGAGCCTTTCGCTTACCCGGTCATGCTAGAGCGCAACCGCATCGCAGAAATCGCCAAGCAGGCCCACCCAGTGCGCGAGGACGGCCCAGCCAAGCTCACCCTCTGGGAGGTGCTGGCCTCTGCCTTCGCTGCCCGCGGCCACTCGCTGTCCGAGTCCACTTGGGATGCCTATCGCTACCAGGGCGAGGCGTGGATCGTGCGCGTGACCTGGAAGGCTGGGCTCTCCGAAAACGAGGCCGAGTGGTACTTCAAGCAGTCCATGTCCTCCCCCGCCACGGTCGAGGCCCGCAACTCGGTGGCCGCAGATCTTACGGACCCAGACTTTGTGCAGCCGGTGCGTTCGCTGACCTCGCTGGGCAGCGGCCGCTACGACGAAGCGATCGACGGCGATCAACCTAGCAACGTCACCGACCTCACCGCGCCGACCACCCAGCCGGAAGAACCTGAGGAAGAAGAATTCCTGCAGAACCCTTCCGCTGAGGAAAAGCCCACCAAGCGCCGCCGCAAGGCCGTTACCCCGCATTGGGAGGACGTGCTGCTGGGCGTTCGCTCCAATACCAAACGCCCTAGGGACTAACCGTGGACATTTCTCACGCAGTACTCACTCTCTGGTACATCTCTCAGCCCAATGGGGAAGAGGTGTTGAAAACCGAACCCAAGGCAGACCGCGGCTTTGGCCGGAAGTTTCTCGCCCAGCTAGATCCCACTTTTCCGGTCACGCCGATTGGGCAATTCCCGCTCAACCGCTCCGCGCAGACGGATCCGAACGAGTACTACATTGGCGGCTACCCCGGCATCACCGTGGTGCAAACGGTGTGTGAAGGCGAGTCTGTCCTCCTCTCTCAGCTGCCGGACACGCTGCTCAACGCGGTGCCCGCCCAGCGGGTTATCGCGCTGGCAAGCAACGAGAAGGAAGGCTACGCCGGCTTTGCGCTCTGGGAGGGCGGCGAGCTCAAGCGCTGCCTCTGCGCTACCCGCGAGCACCTTTATGAGGACACCGGCCTGCCCGAACCTTTCGAGGCTCCTTATTGGGCGGGCGAAAAATACGAGCCGCTCGGCGGCATTTCCCTTCCCTTCGAGCCGCAGGGCATCATGCAGGCGGCACAGGAATACTGGCTCGGCATTGCGGTCGGGCACGATGGCCCTGATCTCGACGTCGTGGGCTACGCGGTCGATGGCCGCCCAGAGCCGAAAATCGACCCTCCGAAGCCCAAGCGGACCGTTGGCGAGCTATCAGCGCAGTCGGCCAATAAGCTGGGGCTCAACGATTACGACGACTACGAAGATCACAACGCCGAGCCGGAATCTACTGGCGAAGAGATCATCTCCACCGCCAAGCACTTGGGCTCGCTCATTGGAAACTGGAGCGCTCAGACATTCAGGTCGCTCAAGGAGCGTTGGCGCTCATAAAAGGCGATGGCGGCGGCCGTTGCCACGTTTAGTGAATCCGTACCAGGGGCCATCGGTATGCGTGCGCGCACATCGGTGGCCCTCATTGCATGTTCGGTAAGGCCAGGCCCCTCCGCGCCAACGAGCATGGCTACCTTATCCACGCCGCGCATGGCCTCTGCTAGGTGCACCGCTTGGGGGTTGGGGGTTAAGGAAATGAGGGTAAAGGAGGCGTCGGCAAGCGCCTGCAAGGAACGCTGCCACGTAGTAAACCCGCCTTCTAGATGGGCAAACGGCAAGCGCAGCACGTGCCCCATGGACACGCGGACCGAGCGCCGATAGAGCGGATCCGCCGCCCCTGATCCCAGCAGCACCGCATCCACGCCCATGCCGGCGGCGTGGCGGAAGATGGCACCAATATTCTCGTGATCGCCTACGCCCTCGAGCACGGCGATGGTCTTGGCGGATTCCAAAATTTCTCCCACCCGCGGCTCCGCGGCGCGATCCGCGGCGGCGACGAGCCCGCGGTGCATATCGAAGCCGGCAACCTCCGCCAGGGTCTCCCGGGAAACCTCGTAGATGGGGCACTCTGGCTCGCCGTACTCGGAAATATAGGCCTCCAGCTTCTTAGGAAAACCCACCAGGCAACGCATGGGAAACCGGGATTCGGCCAGCCGGGAGACCACCAGCGGGCCCTCTGCAATGACGAGACCCTCGCCGGATTTATCGGATTTGTTGAGGTTCCGAATATCGTCCAGGCGAGGGTCTGCGGGGTCAGTAATCAGCATGCCTTTAGGCTAGCCGATGGCATTGGAAATCGGATCCATGCCAAAGAAAATCACGAACAGGCCGGCCAATAGCCACATGATCCAGTGCACGTCCTTGGCCTTACCGGCAAAGGTAGACATGAGCGCGAAGGAGATGAAGCCCACGCCGATGCCGTTGGCAATGGAATAGGTAAACGGCATGGTCACAATGGTTAGGAAGGCTGGGATGGCGATTTCCATCTTGGTCCAGCGAATCTCCGTCAGCTGCGCGGCCATCATCACGCCGACGATGACGAGCACCGGAGAGGCGGCCTCGATAGGCACGATTTCATAGAGTGGGGTCAGGAACATCGCCGCGAGAAACAGCACACCGGTCATGAGGTTGGCTAGGCCGGTGCGGGCGCCATCGGCAATGCCGGCGGAGGAATCCGCAAAGACGGTATTAGAAGAAGCAGAGCCCAGGCCACCGGCCACTGCGCCAAAGCCTTCTACGACGAGGGCCTTTTTCATGTCGGGGAGGTTGCCGTCGGCGTCGACAAGCTTGCCTTGCTTGCCCAAGCCGGTCATGGTGCCCATCGCATCAAAGAAGTTGGTAAGCAGCAGGGTAAAAATCAGCAGAACCGTGGAGACCACGCCGATCTTGGTAACGGCCCCCACCAGGTTCACATCGCCCACGATGGACAGATCCGGCATACCACCCAGCGCCTCCGGCTTCACGGGCGCGGCCATGCCCCAATCCTCGGAGCCGGTAAACGCCTGCACGATGAACGCGATGACGGTGGTAAGGACGATGGCGATAAAGAGCCCGCCCGGCACGTTACGGATGACCATAAAGGAACAAATAATAAGGCCAATGACAAAGACCAGCGCCGGCCAGGTGGAAATCGATCCATTAATGCCCAGCCCCACCGGCACGGTGGTGTGCGCAGCGTCTGGCACGCGGGTGACAAAGCCGCCATCCACGAGGCCGATCATGGCGATGAACATGCCGATGCCCACGCCCATCGCCGCCTTCATGGACTGCGGGATGGCGTCAAAGACAGCGGTGCGGAAACCGGAGATGGCCAGCAGGACGATGATGATGCCCTCGATGACCACCAGACCCATCGATTCCTGCCAGGTCAGCCCGCTGGTGGCGACCATGCTCACGCCTACAAAAGTATTCATGCCTAAGCCTGCGGCCATGGCGAAGGGGTACTTGGCAATCGCGCCGAAAAGGATCGACATTACGCCCGCGACCAGCGCGGTGGCGGCGGCCACCTGCGGCACGCCCAGCGCGTAACCGTCCGCATCCTCAGTGGTGCCGAGGATGAGCGGGTTCAAGAGAATGATATAAGCCATGGCGAAGAACGAAACCGTTCCCGCGCGTAGCTCGGTTCCAATGGAGGAACCACGTTCAGAGATATGGAAATAGCGATCGAGAGTGGCTTTCAACGCCTGCGCCTTTCACGTACAGCGAGTCTTACGCCATAAGTGTGCTGCCTTACTCCTCGATTTCAAAATCCTGAAAAATGGGCTTTTCATCATCGAAGGCCACTTCCAGGTTCTTCTCTTCCCTCACCCGAGTCTGCGAATGCGCACCGCAGCCATAGCGCGAGTGCACCACTCGGCCATCCGCAGAGTATTCATTGGCGCATACGCCGTAGTTGTCCATCAGCTGCACATAAAACGCGCAGGTGCGGCATTGCAGTCGCGCCTTGGCCGCCATATCCGTATTCGGGCCGAACTCGGTGCGCCAGCGCTTCTTGGCATCTTCCAGGCCGGACGTGGATAGGTTATTGCCGTCCAAGCGGGAATCATCCGCGGCCGGTGGCATGAGGTCTCCCGGACCTAGATCACCTGGCCTTACGCGGTCCTCATAGGGAACCCACTCCGGCGGTTGCAGGGCCTCCCCACCCGGCACCAGCGCCACCTCGTTCACAGTGACGTAGCGCGATCCTTCCGCGCATGCGAGCACCGCCTGCCATTCCCAGCCGGGGTAACCGAGCATCTCTGCTTCAAAACGGTGGGTAGCAACGTTTCGGCCCATCCCGGCGACGCCGATATGCTTGCCGACGCCCCCTTCCCCCACCTCTTCCAACGCCTCGCGCGCAATGCGCACGGCGCGGGAATCGATCAACGGATTTGCTTTTCGCTTACTCACGCCCCTCATTATTCATTATGGGGAGCACGCGGTGGTACATATGGTGCATGTCGTTTCTTTCCCGTACCGCCTGCATTCTTCTGCCCTGCGCGCTCGTCGCTTGTTCCTCTTCCCCTGCAGAATCCGAAGTTGAGCACCTCTCCGTGGAGGTCCTGGGCACCGCTTCCCTACCAACCAATTCCTTTACTCAGGGGCTCGAAACCGATCCAGACGGCAATCTGCTCCTCGGCACCGGCCTATGGGGCGAATCGCGCCTTGAGCGCTTCTCCCCCGAAAGCGGCGAGACCTTGGCCGAAACGCCCCTGGATAGCCGCTACTTTGGTGAAGGAATTACCCAGGCCGGCGATGCCATCTGGCAGCTAACCTGGAAGTCCGGCCAGGCCTTGAAATACGACCAAGACCTGCATCAAACCGATACCGCCACCTATACCGGCGAAGGCTGGGGTCTGTGCAATACCGGCGAAGAGCTCCTCATGTCTGACGGCTCCGCTACCCTGCGACACATGGATCCGGAGACCTTTGCAGAGCGCTCCACGACCGAAGTCACCCTAGAGGGAAAACCGCTCGAAGACATCAACGAGCTGGAGTGCGTGGACGATAGCGTCTACGCCAATGTCTGGATGGATGACAATATCTACCGCATCGATCCTTCCACCGGCCGCGTGACCGCCGTGATCTCCACCGACGCGATTGATAAGTCCCGCTATACCAACCCAGATGACGTGCTCAACGGCATCGCACACATCAAAGACGATGAGTTCTGGCTTACCGGCAAGCGGTGGGAAGAACTCTTCCACGTTCGAGTAAGGTAAAGGCCCATGGCAACCCGTAAGGAAGCAAGGAAAAAGTCGCTGCTGCAGATCTTGGCCCTCATCGTGGTCGTGGCGGTCATCGTCGCCGCCGTAGTAATCTTCCAGAACTGGTGGAACCAGCGCCCGGGTCCTGATCCTCGCGACATTAAGGTTACCGCTGCCGTGGGGGATAATTCCATCGACGTCGCCCCCTATATCGCGTGCGAGCCCGGCTCCGAATGCCCAGAAGGCGAGGTCCCGAACCTCACGGTGGGAGAAAACGACACTCTCAAGCTGGATATCCCAGAAGAAATCTCCGATCACGAGTGGAAGATTCTTTCCATTTATGACGACCCCGCCGCTAATGATGAGACCGCACACGGCGCGAATGAGACTACTGAGGTATCAATCCCCGGCTCGGTAGAGCCCATCAAGGCCTCCACTGGCAAGCGCCCCCGCCTCAAGGTGGTAGAAATTTCCTCCATGATGATCGGCACCGATGACAACGGTGAAGAAACCCCCCTGGCCACCGTATGGTCGCTCACCACGATGACCGATAAAGAACGAGAAGCCTCCGCGGAGGAATCCACGAAGGCTTCTAATTAGCTATCCAAATCCTTCGCGATTGCGCGGAGGATTTCTGCTACCTGGCGCCCAGTCTTGCGCTCTGGGTAGCGGCCGGAATTGAGTACCGGCTGAATCTGTGACTCCAGCAAGGTCATTACATCAGAGACCATGCTGCCGAGCTCTTCCGGCTTGCGAGCCGGCGTACGGCGACGCGGCTTGTCCAGCACCTTGACCCGCAGCGCCTGCGGCCCGCGGCGGCCGGCCGCAAAATCGAAATCAATGCGCTGGCCGGGGAATAGTTCCTCTACTCCCTTAGGCAGCACGTTGCGGCCAACATAGACGTCTTCATCGCCTGGGTTGCTGACGAAACCGAAACCTTTCTCGGCGTCATACCACTTGACTTTGCCAATAGGCATAGGTACCCACCTCTTCTCTAGGGAAAGCTTCATTTTAGCCGCCTGGTCAAAACAACAGAAGTCACGACAATAATGCAACACACCCGTGTTACATGACACAGATCACATTTTGACACTCACCTGCACAAACACCCCTCAACTAACCACATTTGCCACATTTCTTTCCCATTTAGTGCCCATAACGTGACACTTTCGTTATAAACCGCTACTCTGTCCTCCAGACACTTAAGAGCCGTTAAGAAAGTTGCCCTCGCCCGCCCTTTCTTTTTGGTACATGATCTTTGCACTTAATGCGGGCACACAGAGAGGACTAACTACATGGGACGCCACTCCGCTAAGAATCGTATGGCCGCTAAGTTCACCGCCGGCACCGTTGCCTTCGGCGCCGCCGCTGCCATCATGGCACCGACCGCATCCGCTGCCCCAGATTCCGACTGGGACCGTCTGGCACAGTGCGAGGCCGGCGGCAACTGGCATATCAACACCGGCAACGGCTTCTACGGCGGACTGCAGTTCAACCCGCAGACCTGGCAGGCTAATGGTGGCGGCGAGTTCGCCGCTACCGCCGATCAGGCTTCCCGCGAGCAGCAGATTGTCGTTGCTGAGCGCGTGCTCGCATCCCAGGGCTGGGGCGCATGGCCGGCTTGCTCCGCTTCCCTCGGCCTGAACTCCGCTCCAACCCAGCGCACCGCTCCGTCCGCTGCACCTAAGGCTCCGGCCCAGGCACCGGCTCCGGTCAAGCAGGCTGCTTCCCAGAAGTCCGATGAGCTGGCTGTTGATGCCCTGTACAACACCATCAAGGACGCCGCTAACTCCTACGGCTTGGCACTTCCTCCGCAGTTCACGGAGCTGTACAAGGCTAACCGCCACGACTTCAACAACTTCTACTCTGCCAACCGCAACGTCATTGACCCGATTGCGCAGATGATTGAGAACATCACCCGCTAAGACATAGCGATAAAGGGCCCCTTGCAC
>NZ_JAKMUU010000020.1 GCF_027570035.1 Corynebacterium curieae
TTAGGCCATATGCTTTAGCGTATGTTAAGGCATATGGCAGGCGGGTTAGTGCGGTTTATGGCCTGTGTGCTGCTCTTATGCGAGCGCTTGGCGTAGCTGATACCCGGCCAGCAGGACCCAAAACCCCGCGGTTGCTAGGGCGATAAAGAAGACAGTTTCGGATGCGGAGTATCCCGTCAGTCGGAGCACGACGGGTGGGACTGTCCAGAACACAGCCGGGACGGCCAGGCCGAAGAGGGCGATGTCCGCGCGCTCATTAGCGTCGCTGAGGGCGAGGATCGTCAAGGCCAGGAGGGCGGCGAGAGTGAAGGCGGCGAGGGTGTATGAGGCCATGGCGGCAAGCTTCCTTTCGGTTGAAACTTCGAGGACGCTTTTGATCGTATCGGCGGGGTGTGCACACCCTGCTGGGCTTAGAGTGTGGTGATGTCTTGGTAGCGTTGCCAGGCTTTGCGTTGGCCTATGCCGTGGTTGATCATGATGTCGAGTAGTTCGGCTTCGGGGGCGTGTTCGGCGGCGTGGCGGAGTTGTTCGGTCATGTGGAGGTATTGGCGGCGGTAGCTGGTGCTGGCTACTTGGCGGGCGTAGTCGGCGAGGTGGAGGTCGACGATTTTGAGGGTGACCAGTTCTGTCATGATGTGGTGTTGGTCGTCGGCGAGTCCGTCGCGGTTGCCTTTGGCTTGGAGGGTGTTGAGGACGGTGGAGGCGTCGGTGGGGCGGCTGTCGTTGACGAGTTCTTGTAGGGTGGCAAAGATTCTCGCCAGTAGGGTGTTGGCGAAGTCTGCGGGGTCGAGTTTGTCGGTGATGGTGGCGATGGTGTCTTTGTCGCCGCTGGTGAGCATGGCGGAGATGAGGCAGGCTTCGGAGTTGGTGACGGTGATGGTGGCGCTGATGGTCTCGGCAGTGTCCTGGGCCATGGGGTGCTCCTTGCTTTGTGGGTTATGCGGCTTGGCGTAGTTTGTCGGGGCGGAAGCCGGAGAAGCTGTTGCCGGCTTCGTCGACGATGACGGGGGCGCTGGCGTGGCCGAGGGTGGCGAGGTAGCCGGTGTGTTCTTTGGCGGGTTTTTCTTGGTAGTTGAGGCCGAGTTTGTTGGCGGTTTTGATGGTCAGTCGGCAGGGGTGGCATCCGGGTTTGGTGTAGATGGTGAGCATGTCTGCTCCTTTCTGGTCGAGTGTTGCCTTCCGTCACGGTATGCCTCTAGTTTAACATATGTTTTAACATATGGCAAGACATATGTTAGGCCATATGCTTTAGCATATGTTCGGGGTTTGTGGCCGCCACCTGTAGTTTTACTGGTGCCGGTGGTGTCGGTCTGGGGTGTGGGCGTGCATTTTTCTTGCTTTCATCTCCGGCACGTAGTGCCTGCGCCCGCCTGTGGTGGAGGTCAAGAAAGCGTGGAATAAATAGCGAAAAGCGCCCCGGATTCGGGGCGCGCGGGAGCGGTTTATGCCGCGAAAGTTCTTGACCGTAGCCACAGGCGGGTTAAGCTGCCGAAGGCGGAGATGAAAGCGTATCTGCCGAAACGGACACTGGTTGCGGCGTGTGGCTGTGTGGCTGGTCTTTCACGGTGGTGTTGGGGGTTGTTTTCCACGGGAGTTGCGCTCGGGTGCGCGGTGGGGTGGTCAGGCCATGATTGAAGGTCGTGGAAATTCCCGCAGCGAAGCGAGGAAATTGGAGCGAAGGCCACCGTGGGGTGGGTGTGGTTTAGTGGCGCTCTTGCGGGGTGTCTTTGTGATTGCGGTAGTAGCGGTCTTTAATGCGGCGTTGTTTTTTACCTTCTTTTACTAGCAGTGGGTAGAGGTCTTTTTCTGGTGCGGTGTGCGCCTGGCGGTTAAGGCGTTCGACCATGTGGCGGTATTGGCGGCGATACGAGTTGGAGGCTACGGCTTCGGCGTAGTCGGTTATTTTCGGCGGTATGTGCTCTAGGTTGGTGAGCATGGTGATAAGTCCGTCGATGTTATCGGTGAGTATGCCGGATTGGTCGCCTTCGGCGTGTAGGGCTGTGCGCACGCTGGCGGGGTCGTAGGGTCTGCCGCTTTTGAGTTGTTGGCTGATGGTGGCAAAGATTGCGGCGTAGTCGGTGGAGTAGAAGTCGGCGGGGGTGAGTGTTTGTGTCAGGTTTACCGCTTGGGTGGTGTCGCGGTTCCAGAGCAGGGCTGCGATAAGTAGCGCTTCGGGGTCTTCGCGCGGGTCGTTGTCTGCGCGGTCGGCGATGTGGGGAGTCTCGTGGGACATGGTGGCTCCTTGGTGTCGCGGGTGGTTATCCTTCCCAGCCGGTTTGTTGAGCCCAGGAGGAGATGAGCTGGTCGGCGATGGAGGCTCCATACTTGCTGCGGATTTTTTGCATGGCCTTCAGGGTGTCTTTGGGGATGTAGACGGTGGTGGTGCGGGTGAGCTCGTCGGTGTTGTAGGTCGCGTCTGCGGGCTGGTAGTCCGCGCCGTGGTCGGTGATTAGTTCCCAGGCTTCTAGAAGTTGGCGGTAGATAGGGGTGCTGGTTTCTGCCCAGTTTCTGCGTAGTTCTTTGTAGATGGAGTAGGGCAGGTTGACGGTGGTGCGGTGGGGCTTTTCTTTCTTGGTGGCCTTTGTGACCTTGGTGGTATTAAGTCCGGTGTCTTTGGTGAGGGTGGGTTTTCCTTGGGCGTCGGTTTGCTTCTTTTTCGGGCGTGCCAGTCCTGGGGTGTCGTTCATGGTTGCTCCTTTTTAAGGTGTGGTTAGTTGGTGATTTGGGCGATGATTTTGTCAAAGATTGCGGGATAGCCGTGTAGTTCTTTGGCGCTGTTGCGGGGCCAGTGTCCGAATTGGCGGTCGAAGTAGGCGCGGGATTCTACGCCGGGCCAAATGACTGGGATTCCTTCGTCTTCAAGGACTTTCCGGGCGCGGTCGGCAGTGCTTTTGCGCTTGTCCCAGATGGTGGGCAGTACGGCGTAGTGTTTGCCTTCTGGAATGACGTCGATGATTTTCCAGGTTTGTGCCATATCCGTGTGGGTGCCGGTGGTGGGAATGACGACGAAGTCTGAGTTTTCGATGATGAGTTCAGACATGCTGTGATTGCTGGGTGGGCCGTCGATGATGACAAGGTCGTCGCTGTATTTTTTTACCTTGCGCGCGAGGATTCCTCGGTTGACGGCTTCGACTTCGACGTCAACGTGGGGGGCGTTGGGGTTTTCTTCGAAGGCGTCGTTGGCGTATTCGATCCATTCGGAGGCGGTGCCTTGTTCGGCGTCGGCGTCGAGGACGTGGACGGTGTATCCACGGTAGGCGGCGACGGCGGCGAGGTTGATTGCGCTGGTGGTTTTTCCGGTTCCGCCTTTGGCGTTGAGGCAGGAAATTACGGGCATGGCTGCTCCTTTTAGGTGTCGAGTGTTGTGTTCTCAAAGTGTCCTTTGAGCTGTGGGTTTCATATTAGCATATGTTCTGCCATATGTTAAGCCATATGCTTAAACATATGTCTTGGCATATGTTTAATTGGGAGCTTTGATTTTACGTCTCACGTGGGAGTTTGTTGCTTTTTTCGGCTACGTTTTCTACGATCAATCGTGTCGAGTGTTTAACTGATTCCTTTCGGTTATTCCGACGTCTCGGGGATGCCCGAGACAAGCTCCCGGGGATGCCTGGGAGCTTTTTTATGTCCAAAGC
>NZ_JAKMUU010000021.1 GCF_027570035.1 Corynebacterium curieae
GAAATAGCCGCCCGGCTAAAGGACCGGAGCGGTTTTTAACCTACGGGGTAGGAAACCGCCTTAGCGGTTGGTGCGCAACCGCAAGAAAGCGGTACCTGAAATCAACATGGGCCTAATTATATCCATTTAATTTCGCGGGTGCTACACGGCGAAAAAGAAGACCACTGCGCCGCAACAGTGCAAGACATCTGCATCTGGACTGGGATTGTGTTTGTCCTACCTTCGGCTCGTCGCGCCGCCACCGCTGGCGGATTTCGTCTCTGGGCAACGAGGGGGGAGTTGCTCCACCTCCGAATGCTTTTTAAAGTACACCCTATTGTTACGCCGGTTTGGAGCAGAATGTTTCCTGTAAAATAGGGCCGTTCCTAGCATTGTTTTACACGTGTCTAGCGGGGTCTAAGCCTTATGTTTACAGAAAGTGGTGAGTGTGGTGCTATCGCCTGATGGTTTCCATATTGAAAGTCATATTGACTCTGTACCCGCGTTGGCGCGGGTGAAAGATCTGCATGGTGGACTCTCGTCGGGGCAGCAGGCGTTGGGCAGGATTGTACAATCCTTGCTTGCTGACGCTGATGGCCTCGACGGGGCACAGTTGTCTGACTTGGCGCGAGTGGTTGAGTCGTATCGTGATGCGGTCATCAAACAGGAGAATGCTGCCTTTAACCCTTCGCGGAGCGAAGACTAATGGTCAATGACTCTGGTTCGCATGGGCAGCGGGTGGGCTATATCCGTGTCTCGACGGTGGAGCAGAATAATCAGCGCCAGAAAGAACTACTCAATGCTTCCGGCAGGATTGACCGGTTCTTTGAAGATAAGATTTCCGGCCGCACCAAGACTGCCCGCCCTGGACTTGTCGAGTGCATGGCGTATGTGCGCGACGGTGACGAACTCGTCGTCTCATCGATTGACCGCCTCGCCCGATCGCTAACGGATCTGCGCGGTATTGTTGATGAACTTACCGGCAAAGGTGTGACCGTTACTTTCCTGCATGAGAATCTCGCGTTTGCGAAAGACACCACAGATCCACGCGCGGATTTAATGCTGGGTATTTTGGGTTCGTTTGCGGAGTTTGAGCGGGCCATTATCCGGGAGCGCCAGGCGGAGGGGATTGCGTTGGCGAAAAAGGCTGGCAAGTACAAAGGCCGCAAGCCTGCTCTTAGTCCGCAGCAGGTGGCGGAGATTGAGCGGCGCGTATTGGCGGGGGAGTCGAAAGCAGCCTTGGCGCGGGAATTCGGAGTCACTCGCCCTACGGTGTATCGGGCGTTGAAGAACGTCTAAGCGTCGGCGGCGTGAGGGTAAATCTGCGCACCCACGGTGCTTGCCGCATGGCAGGACATATGTCTAAGCATATGGCAAGACATACGCTTTAACATATGTTTTAGCATATGGCCGCATTTATGTAGTGCCACCTGCACGCTCGTGCACTTAGCTCCACGATATAGACGCGCAACTTTGAGGCGGTGGCGCGGGGTGAGCGCGGCATTTGCGTGATACATGGACTGACTCCTCGGGGAAAGGTGAGGGCCAGCGGTTCGATGCCGCTGGCCCTCAAGGCTCGAGTCCTGTGGGTCAGGCCTTGTCGTGAACAGTCACGACGTAGCCGTCGGGGTCACTGAAGCTGAACGTCAGCCCAAACGGGCCGTTCATGGGTTCACTCACGATCGGGACGCCCGCCTGAACCAAGGACTGGTGCGCTCCGGCCACATCGTCCACATGGAACCAGAGGGCAATGCCGACGCCGGGACGCGGCGTCGCCGTCTCGAGGTCAACCCCGGGCAGGGGCTCGCGCACGGCGAAGGGGATCGGCTGAGTGTCGAAGACGATCGCCTGCTCTGGGCCATAGGGTGCTCGGACGAGTGCCAGGTGCTGTTCGTAGAAGGCAGCCGATCGCTCGATGTCGCGGACCTGGATGGCGACGAAGTCGATACCAGTGGTGGTCATATCCTACTCCTTATGTCTGGGTGTTGACATATCCAGTATGTCATAATGTTGACATGAAGCAAGAGACGACGAACAACCCACTCTCGGAAGCGATCGGTTACCAGCTCAAGAGGGTGACTGCGCTGCTGCGGACACGGATGGACAAAGCTCTGCGCCCGCTTGGGCTGACGGTCCCGCAGTACGCGTGCCTGGAGCTGCTGGGCCAGCAGCCAGGCCTGTCCAATGCCGACCTGGCGCGTGGAGCGTTTGTCACCCGCCAGTCCATGAATCTCGTGCTGCGTGGGCTGCAAGACCGTGGATTGGTGCAGCGACCCGAGTCGGTCGACCAAGGACGCGCGAGGCCATCACAGCTGACCGGAACGGGTCGCGAGGTGCTCGAGAGGGCAAGCGCCTCCATCGCCGAAGTGGAGCGGCAGATGTTGGCCGGACTCAGCAAGGGAGAGATCCATGGCATTCGCAACGCCCTCTCCCGCTGCTCCACGAACCTGAAGTAGACACAACAACATCCGAGGGTCAACGGCTCAATCAACGTGCCCGGTCAGTACACCTAGGTCTCGTCAGGTGTGGCTGCTAACGTTATTTCCGGTTCACAATCACACCCCGCTGGGTGTGGGCGTGACTTCCTCGTCGGTGCGCGGTAAGGCCCGCGCGTGACGTGGGCTGTCTCGCGCGCCGTTTTTTCAGGCGAGCGGACAACCCTACGACGTAAAGGGAGGTAGACAATGGGTAAACACTCATTGGATACACCCGGTCGCAAAAGAAAAGACCTTGATGCCACCAAGCTTGACTGGCTAGATGTGGCTACCAAGGTCATAGTTCTTGTGACCGTAATCGTGAAGCTCGTTACCGCGATGCTTCACGTGGGTCTTTAGGCCCGAGGGTCTCAACGAGCTGGCACTCGTTGGGGCCCTTTTTATTGTGCAGCCGCAATTCAGGGATGAACTGTGCTGTCACTTTTTAGGCTAATGGGCGCGCGAAGGTTTCGCAATACTCCCACACTGAGCCCGTAGCCCTCCTTTTCTCTACTGCGGGCGGGAATCTGCGTATTCGTGCGCCCGCGAGTCCTGCCATATGGCGGAACATATGTTTAGGCATATGTTATAGCGTATGTTCCGCCATATGCTAAAGCATATGTTCTGTGTTATGCAGGTTTACCTGCTAGTTCTTGCGTTTAGGCGGAGTCCGAAAATGGTAATCCACAAGGCTAGTAGGCCGAAGGAGATGAGCAGTGCGGCCAGTTCTCGCGAGAGACCGGCCTGGGTGAAAAGGAAGGAGGGGACAAGGATCATTGCTGCGCTTATGCTGCCTCCAAGCGCGGCGTAATACATACGGTCTTCTGGCCGTTCGCGGCGGATGGTCTGGATGATTAAGACGAAAAGTACTGCGAGTGCGGCGAGGGTGATGGTCGTGTACATTCCTTCTCCTTTCGGGACTGGTGCCCATTTTATCGGTGAGGGTGTGCACGGTCTGTGTGCTGCGTTTTCCAAGAGTCAGGGTGTGTTAGTGTTATCCCCCGTAAGATCCTGATGAGCAGTTGAACAAACTGCACCACCGGAAGTAACAAACTCGAAAGGGTATGTTACCTCCGGTTTCTTTCATTTTTCAATCTTTGAGGTGCG
>NZ_JAKMUU010000022.1 GCF_027570035.1 Corynebacterium curieae
AAGATTGCACGCGTGGGGATTGAGGGTGTGAATCCCACTGTCGTGGGTTTGATGAGGTAGTCGATGTTGCGGAAGCTTTGGCATCGGCGTGCGTTGTGCTCCGTACGTTGTTTCAAAAACGGGTTTCATCAAACGGAACAAAACCTGGGACACTTCATATCCCACCCCAGGCCTAATGACTTGGGTGCAGCGGCAACGCTCATCCGATTTAGGCAGAGTCGTTGCAGGATCCAGTGGGTCACCTGGTCCGTGGTCTTTGAATTGTCGGGCGCGCAGGCAAGGCCAGCACGGAAGATCTTCTGCAAGCAACGCTTGTTGGTGCACCGGTAGCGTGGAAGGCGCACATGAAGTTGTTGGGTGGCCGACGATGGGCAGATCGACCAGGCTGCGGATGACGTGGTCGCGGAATACTCCAGGCTGCCCGCAGGTAGGGCATTCATTGATCGGCTCGACGGGTTCGGCTTCAATAACAGTGACGTCACCGTTTTCTGTGGCACCGGTGATAGTAGTTCCTAGTTTTGCGGTGCGGCAGATGGTATCGACGATGACATTTCCGTTAGGCTGCACAGTAGGTCCTTAGTTTTGTACGGATGGATTAGATACCTTTTTCCTACAAAGCCAAGGACCCCAATATCTTGTGCCACGCCCGAACCCCCGGCGAACTAATCAATGCACTCTAAAACCGGAAGAGCCCTTTTAGTACTACTGGTGGATTTCGGTTTTGGTGGGGATTAACGCCGCCGGCTTCGGTTTTTCCGTTGAGGAGGTCGTTGACTACTTCCCGATGGTGAAATGGGTCGATGGTGAGGTAGAGAGGAACCAGTCACCTGGAAGAGATCGATCCAGTCGTTGGTGTGCAATCTGGGAGGTAGGGTCGCGGGGTCGATTCCTCGCGAGCGCAACCATGATTGTGTTTCTGAACGTGATGAAAACAACCCTGCCCTTCGGAGAATTTCCCCTATCCCGCGTCCCCGGGCAGTGAAAACGGTGTGCACCATCGCCTGAAAGGCTTTGCGCTGCTCTATCGGAATCTTCGGGTCACCCACCCGGCGGATCACTAAGATCCCCCCGTCAACGTTTGGCTGTGGCCGGAAAGCAGACCTTGGTACCCGAGAACCCAGGTGAAATGTGAACCATGGGGACCACTGAGCCGTCATCATCGTGCTTGCGCCTACCCCGGCCCGGCGGCGAGCGACTTCCCACTGCATGAGGAGTACAGCGTCAGTCCATGCTGGCGCATGCAGCAACTTTCGAAGAATGGCAGTGGTGAGGTGAAAGGGAATGTTTCCCACAATGACGCAGGGAGTGGCGGGTAACCGGAAGTTAAGGAAATCATCATGGACCACTTCGACCGCCGCCGAGGAGGTTTCTTGTGTGATTTTGGCAGCTAGTTTTGCGTCCACTTCAACTGCCGTTATCGCCCTCCCCAAGTGGGCCATCGGGTGAGTGAGGGCACCGCTTCCTGGTCCGATCTCAATGATGGGGCCGGAGGTTTGTTTCACAAGGTCGATGATGGAGTTGATGATCTTGTGGTTGGTGAGAAAATTTTGGCCATGCTCGTGACGGCCGTGTCCGTATGCAGACATCAGGTGTGCTCCTTGGATTTGAAAGGGAGCCGGGCATGA
>NZ_JAKMUU010000023.1 GCF_027570035.1 Corynebacterium curieae
GGGTGTTCCTATATAGGTTGTCAACCTCGAGGGTGGAGAAATTGGGGGCGGATTCTCTCTGCGGGGTTGTTTGGTTGTGTGGTTTTCGGGCATGCCTGCTAGCCGACTGGGTTTTCCCAGTCGGCTGTTTCGTTCTTGGTGTTTAGGCTGCGATTCCTTCCTGTTGTAAGGCGGGATCGCGGTAGCACTCGTGGTTGCGCATCATGGCGTAGAGGACGTTGAGTCGTCTGCGGGCTAGTGCTACTACTGCTGCGTTGTGTCTCTTGCCATCACGGCGCTTTCGTTCATAGAATTGCCGGGAACGCTCGTGGAATCTGATGGATGCAAAAGATGATTGCCATAGGGCGTTCTTTAATTTTTTATTGCCGGCACGGTTCAGTGAGTTCGACATGATCGAGGTTCCGGACTGATTCGTTCGGGGCGATAAACCAGCGTAAGAGGCCAAGTGCCCAGCTGACGGAAAGTCGGACATATCGCCAGCGGTCATGAGAATTTGTGCTGCCGTCTTTGGTCCGATTCCTGGCATGGATAGCAGGATTTGAGTGTGGGGGATGTCGTTGATGAGCTCGATGACTTCCTGCTCGATTTGTTTGCGATGTTCGAGTTTTAAGAGTGCGTCTTTCGCCGACATTGCTATGCCCATTTCGGCATAGTGCGCACCTGCAATGGTGACTGTTTGCTCAGAGATAGCAGCGAATATGGCATCGAGGACAGGTTCGGGATTGCGTGCCTTATATCGTCGAGCAAAGGCAGCTGCCTTGGCTTTTCCGAGGCGTTTTATCTTGGTCGGTCCGCCGTAGCGTGCAAGTAGGTGCAGAACCCACTTGCGGTGGATTATCTGACCGCGAAGGGCCTGTTCGAATTGCGGGTAGCAGCCTACTAGTGCACTTCGAATCTGATTGATGAGCCTGGTGTAGGACCGCGCTAAGTCTTCGTCGATACCGTTGAGGACCTTCAATTGGAGGAAAGCTTCTTCGACACGGTCGACGCTGCGGAGGGACTCCGGAAGGTTCTTTGCAGCGTGGGCAATGATATAGGCGTCCCGGATATCAGTTTTGGCATTGCCAGCGTGGATGCGTGAGAGTTGACGCATAGCCAAACCGGGAAGGTAGCGCACGTCGATTCCGATATCCTGGGCAACCGCGACAGTTAGTCGACCAATGTTATTTGGCTGGTCCACGACGACAAGGATCTTGTGGTCGTGTGCGCTGAACGTTGAAAACAGCGTGCGCAAGGATTTTTCGTTTTGGTTGATGCGCTTAGATAGCACCTGGGTGCCGTCGATGTCTAAGACGCAAGCGTGGTGAAAGTATTTGCCGACGTCCATGCCGATGACATAGTCGTAGGTCATGCTAGACCTCCTAGCGAATTGAATGAGTATGGGACTTATTTCATCGCTGGTGGTCGGACATACTTCACGCTGGCATCCACATTACTTTGAGACCTCGCACATTCTGTGCGGGTCAGGTTCCTATTAGCAGTCTGGAGTATGTCACTGCCTTCGGCGGCATCACCC
>NZ_JAKMUU010000024.1 GCF_027570035.1 Corynebacterium curieae
TAGTGGTCCGGTGGGGTGGTCTAGTTGGTAGGTTCCGTCGTGGTGGAGCCAGGCAATGGTGCCGGTGATCGGGTCGAGGATGTAGCAGACTCTGCGGTCGGTTTTGATGTTGTGGTGGTGTTGGCAGAGGTTGACTAAATTATCTGGGCTGGTTGGCCCGCCGTGGTGGTATTCGATGCGGTGGTCGAGTTGGCACCTAGTGGCGGGCACGGTGCAGCCAGGCCAGCGGCAGGTGGCGTCTCGTCCTTGGGTGTAGGCGCGGATGTCGATGCTGGGGGTATAAGAGTCTGCCTCGTCGGCGTTAAGCCGGCGGATGAAGGTGTTGTTGGTGGGGGCGTGGTTGAGGTTTATCCATCCGGCACCGGGGTGAAAGACGAGGTTGGCATCGGGGTTGGTGGTAAACGTGTTGATGGCAACACTGGTGTGGGTATCTTCCAGGATGAGGTCGATGAGTCCTTGTGCGGCGGTGGTTGCGGCCTGGGTGGTGTAGGCGTCGATGTGGCGGGCGATGATCGTGGCGGTGGCACTATCGCAGGTAAGCGATAGTGTGGTGGTGTTATCCGCGTTGTAGTTGACGCGCAGGCGCGGTTCGGGTTGTTGTTCTTTGTCTTCGGGGCGCAGGTGGGTGTCGATGAAGGTGCGGATAAACCGGCGCAGATCCGCATCGGTGGGGACGGTTTGGTTGGGTGTGGTGGGGGTGAGGAAGTCTGCGAGTGCGGCGTCGATGGCTTCAAGATGCTCTGGGTTATCTTCAAGCCTGTTGAATTCGCGGTCGATGATGCGCAGTTTGGTCAGGTCGAGTATCCAGTGCTGGCCTTGGACTTCGGTGACCAGGGGTAGTTGGCGCATGCGGAAGTGGGCACGCAGGTAGCCTAGTAGTTTGGAATAGGAGATGCCGAGGTCTTTAGCAAGGCTAGTAAGGCTCAAGTCGACGTCGTCGTCTAGTTGGGGGAGGATGGCGCGGTAGAGGAACCAGGAGGTTTTGCGTGTGTAGGTGCCGGCTTTGCCAATGTGGTTGCCGGGAGCGTTCGTGGTGTAAAACGCCTCCGGCATATCACCATTGTCTGGGGGCTCGGTGTCGGGGTGGTCGGAAATGAGGAAGGTGTCTGGGTAGTCGAGGGACACGTCAGGTTCGGACGCGGCGATTGTAGCGGTCACAGCGGGGCACTCCAACAGTCAAAACAGTATTCGTATGTGTTTTCTAACGCGTGCTGTTATAGTATCCCGGCTGGTGGACATGTGCCTTGGGTGGGGGTGTTTATGTTCGAATAGGGTACCCTAAAACCGCAGGGATCCCCCAAGTCGCACCGCATACACCAGCGGGGGTAAAAGAAAAGGTTTAGGGTTCGTCGTCTCCTGCCGTCTTGCCAGCTGCCTGAAAGGCCATAGCGACTAATACCTATTAACGCGTGAGGTACAACGAGGCCATGCTGTGAAAGAGAAGGCTGCGTGGTGAGGG
>NZ_JAKMUU010000025.1 GCF_027570035.1 Corynebacterium curieae
AAGTTGGACTGGTTTAATTCTAGGTGGTTAGAGGCTTTAGGGTCTGGTTCCGGTATTGCATCGGAGTCAGGCCCTTGAGTCGTTTTTGGATGCGTTCATGGTTGTACCAACGGATGTAGTCATCAATTGCGTGGTAGAACGCCTCCAGACTGGTGAATGATTCCCCGTGGTACATCTCTGACTTGAGGTGTCCGAAGAAGTTTTCCATCACCGCATTGTCGTAACAGTTTCCTTTCCTTGACATCGATTGTGTGCCACCGATACCTGTGATGAGTGTGCGCCAGCTGGAATGCTGATATTGGAATCCTTGGTCGGTATGTACAAGCAAACCTTCATCTGGTGATTCTTGCGCGATGGCATCGCGTAAAGATTGCGACGTAAACGCCGTATTCGGTGAGGTTGAAACGCTGTACGACACGATCGACCGATCGCATAAGTCCATGATCGGCGACAGGTAGACCTTGGTGCCAGCAACGCGAAACTCCGTGACGTCACTTGCCCACACCGTATTTGGCTCATCAGGCGTGAAACATCGATTCAACACATTGCTTGCGATGTGACTTACCGTGCCTTTGTACGAGTTGTACTTCTTTTTCGCCCTGATCTTGGATTTAAGCCCTAGTTGATCCATGAGCTTGTAGACCAGCTTATGGTTGACGCCCCATCCTTCCCAGCGTAGCTGAGCATGCACCCGCCGGTAACCATAACGACGGTTCATACGCTCAAAGACATCGACGATTGCCTGCTTGAGCTGGGCATGTTTATCAGCCATGGTGAGGCGTTGTTGGTGATAGAAAAATGTTGACCGGGAAAGACATGCCGCAACCAGCAGGTCCTCCAGGCGGTGGGCTGACTTGAGGATGACGATAGCTTCTACTTTCAGCCTCGTCGCTGGTTCCTCAAGTCCCGCAATTTTTTTAAGTACGCATTTTCTGCCCGTAGTTTCTCCACCTCACGGCGGAGCCGATCTTCCGCGGTCAACGGTGCCGAGCGGGCACTGCCTTTCGGTCGTCCCTTCGGTTTCGGCCGCAACGCTTCATCACCACCCGCACGCCAAGCCCTCACCCAATTAGCGACAAGTTGATCCGATGACAAACCAAACTCCCTAGCCAGTTCCATCTTGGACTGGCCGGCAATGAATCGATCGACAACTTCCTTCT
Organism: Corynebacterium curieae; assembly: GCF_027570035.1. Taxonomy (GTDB): domain Bacteria; phylum Actinomycetota; class Actinomycetes; order Mycobacteriales; family Mycobacteriaceae; genus Corynebacterium; species Corynebacterium curieae. The sequence continues at coordinate 1,161 of NZ_JAKMUU010000025.1, forward strand.
TCACCTCGAAGGAAAAGTGCTGCTTAGTTGGTCTCTCCACAAGACATAGTCTGCCATGCAGCTTGAAACGACGCTCAAATCTCTTTACAGAATAGAGGCCAACTCCTAACCGATGAGCCGCCGCCGCATAGCCCAGCCCTTGCTCAAACAAATCAACGAGCTGCTCGCGCTGAGATTCACTCAAAGAACTTCGTGCTCTCATAAAAATACTCCCCACTAGTTAGAAACTGATTTCTCAGTCCAACTAATGGGGAGCAGTTCA
>NZ_JAKMUU010000026.1 GCF_027570035.1 Corynebacterium curieae
TGAAGTGTCCCAGGTTTTGTTCCGTTTGAGTAGATGGGAAAATCTGGAATATGCCAAGAAAATTTGACCAGGATGCGAAGGATCGTGTGGTCCGTCTTGTAGAGGACCGCATCTTGGCGGAAAATATGTCGATGCAAGCCGCGTGCCAGGCAGTAGCCCCAAAGCTGGGGGTGTCATGGCACACAGCCCGTCAATGGACTTTGGCAGGCCCGCCGTGCGGGAAACATCCCAGAACCCGTGCCTGAAGATCTGGCCGCCGAAAACGCGAGGCTTCGCCGTGAAAATCAAGAGCTACGCGACACCAATGAACTTTTAAAGGCTGCCTCAGCTTTTTTCGCGTCGGAACCAGGTCCAAAACGTCGGAAATGATCCGGTTCATCGATGAATACCGGAATCGTTTCTCTGTCGAGTTCATCTGTAAGACGTTGAAGAAAAACCGCGCTGGTGGGTTCATCACCTCGCGTGGGTATCGTCAGTCCAAGGCCCGTGGGGTAAGTGCTCGCCGCCTTCGTGATGCTGTGCTGGTTGAACGCATTAGTGCTATCCATCGGGATAATTACGGCATCTACGGTGTGCGGAAAATGTGGCATGCTCTTCATCGTGACGGAATCGATATCGGTCGTGAACAAACCGCGCGGCTGATGCGTCTAGCCGGTGTATCAGGCAAAGGCAAAGGCCGCTCGCCTATGACCACTCGCACACCTCAAAGGCCGGATTTACGCCCGGACTTGGTGGAGCGAGAATTCAAAGCCGAAGGCCCGAACAAGCTGTGGGTGGCTGATATTACCTACGTGCGCACGAAGAAAGGCTTTGTGTATGCCGCGTTTGTCACCGATGTTTACTCCCGACGGATCGTTGGGTGGGCGTTATCAGATTCCATGCGCACCGAAGCGTTGCCGCTGCAAGCTCTCAACCAGGCGATCGCGTCTGCTGAGGAAACAACAGGTCTCATTCATCATTCGGATCACGGCTCGCAGTATGTCAGCGTTGTCTACAACGAGCGTCTTGCCCAGCACGGGATTGCCGCTTCCACCGGAACTGTCGGGGATTCCTATGACAATGCTCTGGCGGAAAACGTTAATGGTTCCTACAAAAACGAGCTGATCCATACTCGCAGGTGGGATGAGGTTGTCGAGGTGGAAATCGCGACGTTTGAGTGGGTGTCATGGTGGAACGAGACGAGGCTTCACCAAAGCTTGGGCTACCGCACGCCAGCTGAAGTGGAAACCGAATTTTGGGACCAGCACCCGCCGCAAGCAATAATAGAAATCAAGGCAAACGCCTAGGAACAAAACCCGGGGCACTTCA
>NZ_JAKMUU010000027.1 GCF_027570035.1 Corynebacterium curieae
ATTCCACAGGGCGCCTTAACGCTCAACTAGGCCGCGGGTGCCTCAGCCGGTGCATCCTCTGCCGGCTGCTCGGCGGGCTGCTCTGGCTCGCCCACCGGCTCCGCCACGGTAATGATATTGTCCTCATACCCCAGCGCGCCGCCAACGAACTGGCCGCCGCAGGTAATAAGGACTAGGCGGTTCTCGCCTTCCTTATCGTTGACCACGTCCGGGAATCCGGAGCCCTTAGGCAGGCGGTACGGCGCCTCGGTCACGCGGAAGGTACGCTCCTGGCCGTCGATGACCACGGTGAATTCCTGGTCCTTCTTCAGCTTGGTGAACTTCTCCGCATAACCAGTGCCCTGTCCCTGGTAATTAATGTGGCCAGTAATCACACTCGATCCCACGTTGCCCGGCTCACCCGGCACAGCGGAGGCGGAGTACCAACCCACGCGGGTGACGTCGTGTGGCGGCAAAAGCACACCCTGGTCCGTGACCTGTACGGGGTCCACGGCCGCATACTCGCCATCGATGCCCACGGACATGCCCTCAAAGCCCTTGAACTCACCAGGCGCGGCGTCATACTCGTGCTCCTGCTGGCCCGAATCATCCACAAAAGCATCGGACTTTGGTGCAGAATCTTGTGCGCTCTCACTGGCCACCGTCTCCGGCGCCGAGCCGGCCTCATCCTCATCATCGCGCGCCAGGTACAGCACTACCTGCAACAAGACCAACGCCACGACAATGATGGCCGCGATAATAGCGATCAGCTTGCCACGGCCCATGCCCTGCTTGCCGACGCCCCCTTCCTCCCCACTCGCCGGATATTGCGAAATTCCATTCTCCTCCGGCTGCTGTGGTTCAGCGTGCTTTCCCATAGCTAGCTTCCTTTACTTCCTCGATTTGTCTACCTTGTGCAGGTTATATGCAAATCCCCTCCAGCGTGTGCAGTCACAC
>NZ_JAKMUU010000028.1 GCF_027570035.1 Corynebacterium curieae
GCGGAACATATGTCTTAGCATATGCCTTAACAGGTGGTGCGTACATTTACCTGGTGACACCGTCTATCGTGCGCCTCCCTACTCCCCCACTGGTGCGTGTGCTTAGTGTCATTGCTATACAAAAAGCCCCAACCGCAGGGCGGCTGGGGCTTGGCGTGCGAGGGTCTAGATGTTGTTGCCCTCGTGCCAGTTTTCAGCATCGGCGTGCTCGTCGTAGTGCGCCTGGGCGCAGTCTTTGGCTTCGGTAAGGGCCTTGATGGTTAGTTCTACGTCTGCCGGGCTGTAGGCGCGGGCTTGCAACTCGTCAAGCGTTGCGCCTTCTACTGCGTAGATTTCTACGGCGGGGTTTTCCTCGTCGGTGTCGACGGCAATGGTGCGCAGGGCGTGGATTGGGGTAGTCCAGGTTTTCTTCGGCATGGGTCTCTCCTTTTTGGTCTAGGTTATCCCACCAGTGTGTAGGCGGCTTGCGGGGTTGTGCGCAGTTCTAGGCGGGCGGCGGTGTCAATGGCCATAAGCGCCAGGGTGACGATCAATCCGCTAAGGGCGATTGCGGAGGGGATGAAGATTGCTTTTACCCCTTGAGGGAAGACGGCGACATTGGCCAGGAGCGGGAGTAGGACGGCTATGGCTGCGGCGAGTGTGAATAGTGGGCGGTAGGTTTCTTTGATGGTGCGGCTGGTGTCTGCGGGTAGCTGTCGCAGGCGCATTTCTGCGTTGCTGAGGTAGTTGATAATGGGCACGATGAGTGCGGTGGCGGCGATGAGGATCAGTAGTCCTAGGGT
>NZ_JAKMUU010000029.1 GCF_027570035.1 Corynebacterium curieae
AGGACACCCCGGGCGGTTCTTCTAACGGTTCCTCCAAGGGCAAGACTCCGTGGTGGCTCATCCTGATTCCGGGCATTGGCCTGGGTAAGATCATCAAGGATCACCACGATCATAAGGATCATGGCAACCATGATGGTGGCAACGGTGACAACACCGGCAACCACGATGGTGGCAATGGCCACGAGGACAAGGATCAGGATGCTCCTCAGGGTGGCAACTCTGACAATGGACACGGACATGGCCGCGATGCCGGACGTCAGGGTCAGCAACCGGAAGAGACTGGCAATGCACTGCCATCTAATGCCGACCGCGTTGAGATTAAGTCCGTCCCGTCCGGTGCAACCGAGCTTGAGCCGGGTATGCAGGATTACATCAAGTAGTCCACAGGCTTTGGTGAGGCGGTCTACCGGCCGCCCCGCCGGGGCTGAGACTTAAACACCAAAAATCCCCTCCAGG
>NZ_JAKMUU010000003.1 GCF_027570035.1 Corynebacterium curieae
AAAAAGTAACCTCCCAGCTACCTCGCGGCGACCTGCAATAATCTAGCCCACCACAACCAAACAACACAAACCCGCAGGACAACCCATATTTTTCTAGTGGTAGCAGGCAATCTTTCCCTTTGGCCCCTCGATTACTTTCACCTGGGTATCAAAGATAGAAGTAAGGATCTCATCTCGAATGATTTCGTCTGTTGGACCAAATTCAACGATCCGGCCTTCTTTACACGCACAGATGTAGTCGGCATACCGAGCTGCGAAGTTTATGTCATGCAGCACCACCACTATGGTCCGGCCAAGTGACTGGGCAGCGTCTTTTAAATGTCTCATCATTTCTACAGAATGAGCTACGTCGAGATTATTAAGCGGCTCGTCTAATAGGACATATTCCGTCTCTTGGCACAGGACCATAGCTACATAAGCGCGCTGGCGTTGGCCTCCTGAAAGTTCATCAAGATACCGATGCTGCAATTCTTCTAGACGGAAAAAGTCTATGTATTTGGAGATTACTTCCTCGTCATGCGAGGTAATTCGACCTTTGGTATAGGGAAAGCGGCCAAAGCCAATCAATTGCCGCACGGTCAGTTTGGTTACGAAGTGGTTTTCTTGCCGCAGAATGGACACGACTTTTGCTAAGTGCCCGGATTTCGTAGATTGGACGTCCTGTCCGGCGATTTCGATGGTGCCCTCATCCATGTCCAGCAGGCGACCAATCATTGTGAGCATGGTGGACTTGCCCGCACCGTTGGGGCCAATCATTGCGGTAATTCCACCTTTTGGGATCCGCAGGTTGAGCGGCCCGATAGCCACTTCCCCAGAATAGCGTTTGGATACGTTCTTTAATTCAATCACAGTCGACCCTTTCGCAGAATGATGAAGAGAAATGCGCAGCCGCCAACGAGCTCAATAATGATGGAAACCACGCCCTGTGCGGCGAATACATGCCGCATTAGAAAATATGCGGCGGTAAGCAGCAGGAAGGCTAGGCCAATGGCCATCGGGAAGATAAAGCGATGGTCATAGGTATCAGTGCATTGATAGGCCAATGTGGCTACCAAGAAACCGAGAAAGGTCATTGGTCCCACCAAGGCTGTTGTCGTGGCCATCAAGAGGGACACCAAGATCAAGGTATAAATTGCATGGCCTTTGTGGTTTACTCCCAAATTCGTACTGACATCGCTTCCTAGCGAAATCACGTTCAAGGTACGCGCATTGAGCAGCAGAAGCGCTGCCACGATCGCAACGATGGGAATGACGATGGGATAGTAATCTGATTCCGCATTGTTGATGGAGCCGAACAGTCGCGCGGTGAGCACGTCAAACTCGCTAGGCGTTAAGATTCGCTGCATAAACGTAGATAGGGATCCCAGTCCGCCACCGATGACCACGCCTACCAGCAGCATTGCGTGCATATTGTGCGTGTTATTGGTGAGTAGCCACGAATACAGCACCAAAGACAGCCCCACCATGAGCGCCATTTGAAATAGGAATGTGGTAAGGGTGCGGGCGTCGTTAAGCCCTGCTGCACCGAGAAAGAAGACGGTCGAAGTATTGATCGCTACATACAATGACTCAAAGCCCATGATGGATGGGGTAAGTATCCGATTATTCGTCACAGTGTGAAAAGCCACCGTAGCCATCGCTTGGCACACCGCCACAATTGCCATAGCAATGAGCGCATCAGCACGACGCTGTGCAATGAGCCAGAATTTTCGCGTTCCAAACTGCATCGGGTTGTCGTATGCCAACCAGGCGAAGGCAAAGGCAAAGGCCAGCCCCCATACGCAGGCCAGAGTTATCCAATATTTTTTCCGCGAGAGCTTAGCGTGCACGGGTGGACCTCACGATCATCACGATGAAAACAGCTGCACCGAGCACCCCGAGAATCACTGAAACTGGCATCTCAAACGGTGCGATAATTATGCGCCCAACTAAGTCACAAACGGTCACGATGCCTATGCCTAAAAGGCATACCCACGGCAGGTTAGAGCGCAGATCATCTCCACGCACCATCGAAACCACATTGGGCACGATGAGCCCCAAGAATGGCAAAGAGCCAACTACGACAGTGACGACGCCGGTAGCCACGGCAATCAAGCTTGTGCCCAGCAAAAGCATGCGGTTGTAGTTGAGCCCTATGTTGGTGGCGATATCTTCACCCAAGCCAACAACGGTGAGCCGGTCTGCATAAATGAATACGGCGGCCAAGACCGCTAGTACCAGCCACAAAACTTCATATTGCCCCTTGTACACAGAGGTAAAAGAGCCCATAAACCAAATTCCCAGCTGCTGAAGCATATCGGTCTGCAGAGCAAAGAAGCTGGAGACTGCAGAAATCACCGCTCCCAACATGATGCCGACGATGGGCACGATGAGCGAGGATCGCAAGGTCACGCGCCGCAGAAATAGGAAGAACACAATGGTGCCGATAAAAGAAAACGCTACGGCTCCCATCATTTTGACCAGAATCGAAGAGGTCGGGGCGATCCACAAGACAAAGAGCAAACCTAACCCCGCCCACTCAGTGGTTCCTGTAGTGGAAGGTTCTACAAATCGATTTTGGGTTAACAGTTGCATGACCAGCCCGCTCATGGCCATTGCGGCACCAGCGAGAACGAGCGCTATGGTTCGCGGAAGCCGAGTGATTCCAAACATGGCGGCCCCGTCCTCCGCGCCAAAGACGTCGTACTGTCCAAATAACAAGGAGGCAGCGAGCAGGGCAAAAACAATCAGCACTCCAAGGCCGAGCTTCCAATCCCACAGCGCAGGGCGCGTGGTAGTTTCCATTTTTCTCCTCTAGCAGACAAAGGCCGGAGGGCTCCTCCCCTCCGGCCTTGGCGTGCGCGCTGGTTAATTCTTTTCGAAGGCGTCCGCCATCGCGTTCAACGTTTCCGTGTAGGTAATGATGTTTTCGTTGGTGTAGGTGTCCTGCGGAGCGGTAACGATGCGGCCTTCCTTGACCGCGGTCACGTTCTTGAGCGCGGAGGAATCTTCTACCAGCTTTTGGCCTGGGGTATATCCTTCTTCATCCTTGGCTATGGCGCCATCGCGATCCATGAATAGGATATAGTCCGGGTTAGATTCAGCGATTGCCTCCACCGAAATATCGTCACCCTCGTGGTCATCGCTGGCATTGTCTACCTCGAGCGCTGGGGTCATACCAACCAGATCGAAGAGTGGCCCATAGAAGCGTCCCTTACCTGGGGCAATGTAGTTAATCTCCCCGCCGGAGGTATTTACGGCCATGATCTTCTTGTCCGGATCGTAGGCCTTTTTGGCGCGTTCCAAGGCGGCATTGAAATCATCAACTAGGGCTGTGGCGTCATCCTCGTGCCCAAAAATTTTGCCCATCGCCTCTGTCTGGCGGATTAGCTCTTGCGCCATATCCTCGCCGTCCCGTGGAGTGAAATCCACCACCGGGGTGCCATCAACGAGGGATTCCAGGTCACCTTGATACTGGCTGAAGCGCTGACCGTTAACCACAATATCTGGCTCTGCAGCCACCAATGCTTCCAAGTCCGGTTCGCGGTGGGAGCCGAGGTTTGCTTGTACGGTGTCCTCGTTGATGTTGTTGGCCAGGGTATCTGGCACCAGGCCGAGGGGAGCCGCCACGATATTGACGCCCCAGTCCGACAGAATCTCGAAGGCGCGGTTATCAGTCACCGCTACCCGCTCATAGGGAGGGTGGAGTTCCTGTTCCTCGTTATTGTCCTGCAGCGTGAGCGCGCTTGCCGACGCCCCCCTTGTCCTCCCCCGCTGCTCCATCTTCTGCGGGACTGCAGGCAGTCACCGCCAGAGAAGCGGCGATAACCGCGGCGACAAGGGAGCGTTGAATATTCTTCACGATGAATTCCTTTTGGACGGAGAAACAAATACCCGCCTAACTTAACTTAGGCTCACCTTAATTATCAAGGGTTAGGTTCACCTTACCCCCAACGAAACGGCATAATGGCTGGTGCGGACGAGGTTAAACGAGAAAAAGGCCCCCGATTTCTCGGGGGCCTACCGGTGGAGCTGCCGGGAATTGAACCCGGGTCCTTCGTCACCTTGCCAGGGCTTCTCCGTGCGCAGTTCGCACAGAATCTCTGCTCGGCCCTCCGGATCGGGCGAACACGTCCGGATGATGGGCCCAGTCACCAGTAAGGGTCCCGACTGGTCCTGATGACGCAGCCAGCCGGCTAGTTCCTTAGTCGATGCCAGGATCTAGGTCAGGAACGAAACCTAGGCTGACAGACACGCGTCGCTGTAATTAGGCAGCGAGGGCGTAGTCACGCTGAGAGTTCTTCTCTGCGTTTATTGGTTGCTACGACGCTTATACGGTGGTCGTTAGCCTGCACCGGCACGCTTCCCCTGGCGCAGTGCACGAAGTCGAAACCAAATCAACCCCATGCTGTAGGGACGGGATAGTGCATCTTCCCTACGGTTCGTTCAACACTACCGCACCCGCTTTTACTTCCTCAAGTGCTCGTCTAGCCACTCTTTGAGAACCACCGCGTGGTTGATCTCTCGGTTGGCTGCGGCGAAGAGCAGGGTGGCGTCGGAAAGCGCGAGCAGTTGGGTGAGCTCATCGGAATCATTGTCATCGAGCTCGGCCTTGTAGCGGCGGGCAAACTCGTCGAAGCTGTCCTCGTCGTGATTCCACCATTTGCGCAGCTCGGGGCTCGGCGCGACGTCTTTAAACCATTCGTCGTAAGCAAGGTCGCTCTTGGCAACGCCCCGAGGCCACATCCGGTCTACCAGCACTCCGGTGCCCTGGATAGTGTCCTCGCCCTTGACAACGTCATGCACTTTCGCAGTCTTAAACATTAATTCCCTTCACGCGGCGGCCGAGCTCGCGGGAGATTTCACGGTCTTGGTCGCGGCGCTTAATATCCTCACGTTTATCGTAGTCTTGCTTACCTTGCGCCAATGCCAGCGAGAGCTTGGCGTAGCCGTTTTTTAGGTAAACCTTGAGTGGAACCAAGGTCTTATTACCATTGCGCACCTGCCCGTAAAGCTTGTCAATCTCACGGCGGTGCAGCAAAAGCTTGCGGGTGCGGCGCGGGCTGTGGTTCGTCCACGACCCCATCGAGTACTCCGGAATATGCAGGTTACGCAGGTACACCTCGCCATCGTCGATAGTGGCAAAGGCGTCATTGAGCGAGATCTTGCCCTCTCGCAGGGACTTGATCTCGGTACCGAGTAGGACGATGCCGCACTCGATTTCCTCGAGGATTTTGTAGTCGTGCCGGGCCCGGCGGTTGGTCGCAAGCGTTGCTTCGCCGGATGCCGCCTTCTTCTTTTTCTTGCCCTTCTTAGCCATAGTTATGCCAGTGTAGTGCCCTTTTGACCAGCCCGGCAAACGGTCTATTTGCGCACATAGGACCGCAGGGTGATATGGGCAGTTAGAGCCGTGACCACCAATGCCAGCAAGCCGACGAGTGGCAGGGCAATCCAGAGGTCACCAGTTTTCATGGGCGCGAGGAGCTGGGATTCGTAGAGCCCCTGCAACGACGGATCTACCACTTGGGATTTGCCCAAGAAGATACCGGCACCGCCGAGCACCACGCCGATAAGTGAGGCCAGCACTGCCTCCAGTACGAACGGCGCCTGCGTCATCCACCGGCTAGCGCCCACCATGCGCATGATTTCCGTCTCGCGGGTGCGGTGGAATGCGGCAATTTGCACCATATTGGCCACTAAGAAAATTGCCGCTACGGACATCACGATGGCCAGGACAAAGGTGGCATTGCGGATGGAGTCTAGGTTGCTGGCGGCATCGCGGACCTCTTGCTGCTGGTCGACGACGTCCTCTACCGCCGGATTATCCCGAATCGCATCGATCGCAGAAGCGTCTTCTGGATCCTTCAGGCGCACGTGGAACGCGGCAGGCAGTGCATCAGGCGAGGTCTGCTCCACCATGACTGGGTCAGTGTCTTGGAATAGTTCCTTGAACCGCTCATAGGATTCCGCGCGGTTGCGATACTCCACAGACTCCACAGACTCGTCAGAATCTAGCTGTTCTTGGAGATCCGCACAGGCGGGAGTTGCACAATCCGGGTCACCGGCGGAAATATCCTCATTGAGCTGAACCATGACCTCGACGCGGTCGAGGTAGATCTCCTTGGTGTCCTTAGTCAGGTTGGTCACCATGATGCCGGCAACAACGAGCCCCACGGCAATAGCGGTGGTGATGATCATGGCGATGGTCATGGTCAGGTTGCGGCCAAGACCCTTGGTAGCCTCGCGGAAAATAAACCCTAGCTTCATGCTGCCCCCTCGTACTGCGCCTCGTGTTCGTCGCGCACGAGTACTCCATTGCGCAACTCCAGCACCCGCTTGCGGGCCCTATTGACGGCGCGGGCGTTGTGGGTGGACATGACCACGGTGGTGCCACGGCGGTTAATACCCAGCAGCAAGTCCATGATCTCGTCGGCGGTGGAGGGATCGAGGTTGCCCGTGGGTTCGTCAGCAAGCAGAAGCTTCGGCCGATTGACCACGGCGCGGGCGATGGCTACGCGCTGCTGTTCGCCGCCGGATAGCTCGTGCGGATAAGCGTCGTGGCGATCCTGCAGGCCCACCAGCTCCAATACCTGCGGCACCGACGTGGAAATGCGGTACTTACTCTTGCCAATAACCTCTAGCGCAAATGCCACATTTTGGTACACCGTCAGCTTGGGCAGCAGGCGAAAATCTTGGAAAACGTAGCCAATGGACTGGCGCAGTGCGTTGATCTGTTTGCCAGATAGCTCGTTGACGTGGAAATCATCGAAATATATATCGCCTTTAGTCACGTTGCTATAGCGCACCATCAGCTCAAGGAAAGTGGACTTTCCCGAGCCAGAGGGGCCGATAAGGAAGGCGAATTCACCATCCGCAATCTCAAAGGACACCCCGTCGAGCGCTGGGCGAGACTCGGCGGAATAGGCCTTAGTCACGTTGTCGAATCTAATCACGCGAATCACTGTAGCAACTAAAGTTGACACGACGCTGTGAACAATATTTGAGTAGTGTGGTCTAACACACTAATTTGTTCCGACCCAATCGACAGAAGGTGCCGATACTATGGCCGAAACCGAAACTAAAGAAAAACCACGTTCTACAAGCGGCTTTTTGGGCACTGTAGAAAAGATTGGTAACAAGCTGCCGGACCCCTTTTGGCTCTTCGTCATCCTCGCAGCGATTGTCGCCGTAACTTCTTGGCTGGGGCACCTCATCGGCATGACCGTCGAAGACCCCAAAACCGGCGAGACCGTCGAGGTCCAATCCTTGCTGACGACCGAGAATATCTCGCGCATGGTCACTGATGCCGTAGAGAATTTCACCAGCTTCCCACCGCTGGGCGTCATCCTTGCCGTGATGCTCGGCGTGGCCGTGGCCGAGCAATCCGGCCTGCTTTCCGCCCTGGTGCGCGTCATGGTGACCAAGGTCAGCGCGAAAATGCTTACATTCGTGGTGGCGCTGGCCGGCGTAACCGGCTCCGTGGCGTCCGATGCCATTTACGTCATCCTCATTCCCTTGGGCGCCATGGCCTTTCATGCGGTTGGCCGCTCCCCCATCGTGGGTGCCATGGTGGCCTTTGCGGCATCGTCTGCGGGCTTTAATGCCTCATTGATTCTTAATATCACCGACCTCCTCCTGGCCGGCATATCTACCCCAGCCGCGCAGTTCGTCGACGCCGAATACGAAGTTAGCCCGCTAGCCAATATCTTCTTCGTCATCCCTTCCGCCATCGTGCTCTCGCTCATCATTACCGCGGTAACGGAATTCCTCATGGTGAAAAAGGCCCGCGAACTAGTAGACCACGACCACATCAATTATGAGGAGGTGTCCTTCTCCAAGGCCGCCGGTGGCTCAGCTAATGGGGAAGCGGAGGATGAGGAATATGACTTCACCGACGATGAAGAGGCCATGCGCATCAAGCCCAACGAGCAGCGTGGTTTGATAGCCTCCGGCATTTCCTTGGCCGTTTTCCTCGCGGTCTTCTTCGCCCTGCTATTTATCCCTGGCTCGCCGCTGGCAAGCCAGGAGGATAGCTTCATGGAATCGCCTCTAATTAGCGCCATTGCAGTGCCGATTGCGCTGGCTTTCTTGGTCTGCGGCATTGTCTACGGCTTGGCAGCTGGCACCGTGAAGTCAGCTGCTGATGTACCGGAGTTTATGGCCAAGGGCATAGAGACCCTCGTTCCTATGCTGGTACTCTTCTTCGCCGTCGCACAGTTCCTGGCCTGGTTCGAGTGGTCCAACCTCGGTGTATGGACTGCTATCAAGGGCTCCGAACTACTTCAGCACTGGTCCCTGCCGCCGCTAGTGATGTTTGCGGCACTGGTAACCATGGTCGCACTGCTTAACCTCTTCATCACCTCCGGCTCCGCCCAGTGGGCCCTGATGGCTCCGGTCATCGTGCCGATGATGATGTATGTAGGCGTATCCCCCGAAGTCTCCCAGATGCTCTTCCGCATCGGTGACTCGCCGACGAATATCATCACTCCGATGTCACCGTACTTCGCCTTGGCGTTGACCTTTCTCCAGCGCTATTACAAGCACGCGGGTGTGGGTACTTTGATGTCCCTGGCGCTGCCCTACTCTCTGTGCATGTTGGTGGGCTGGTTCATCTTCTTCGTCATCTGGTACCTCATCGGCATCCCGCTGGGACCGGGCGCACCGATGGACTACGTGGGTTAAGTCCATAGAGATCAGGCCGAACTGAGGATCTTCTCCCCTCAGTTCGGCCTTTTCGCGCTCAATTCAGCCCGATCAGTTTGGACCTAAGCTTGGTCTTCTTGTTGCTGCATGCGCCAGCGGATGCCGGATTCTAGGAAGCCATCGATGTCGCCATCGAGCACTTTGGATGGATCACCCACCTCAAAGTTGGTGCGCAAATCCTTCACCATTTGGTATGGATGCAGCACATAGGAACGCATTTGGTTGCCCCAAGACGCGTTTCCGCCGGCGCCTAGGGCGTCGAGCTCGGCCTGTTCTTCTTGGCGCTTGCGCTCGAGAAGCTTTGCCTGCAGCACGCGCATGGCCGAGGCCTTATTCTGAATCTGGGACTTTTCATTCTGGCAGGTCACCACGATTCCGGTGGGAATATGAGTCAGTCGCACCGCGGAGTCGGTGGTATTGACGGACTGCCCGCCAGGGCCAGAAGAACGGTAAACATCCACGCGCACCTCGGAATCCGGCACCTCAATCGAGTCGGTCTGCTCCACCACCGGAAGCACTTCTACCTCGGCAAAAGAGGTCTGGCGCCGGCCCTGGTTATCAAAGGGCGAGATGCGCACGAGGCGGTGCGCACCCTGCTCCACGGAGAGCTGGCCGTACATATATTCACCGTGGACCACAAAGGTGGCGGATTTAATGCCGGCTTCTTCCGCATAGGAGACGTCATAGATATCCACCTTATGGCCGTGCTTTTCTGCCCAGCGGGTATACATACGCATGAGCATCTCGGCCCAATCGGCCGCATCCACTCCGCCGGCACCGGAGCGGATATTGATAACTGCCTCGCGCGGGTCATACTCGCCAGAGAGCATGGTGGTAACTTCCAGCGATTCGATGGCAGATTCCAGAGAATCCAACTCATCGTCCGCCAGAGAGGTGTCCCCTTCCTCTTCTGCCAACTCGTACATGACCGGCATATCTTCGAGGCGCCCGCGTAGCGCATCCAGCTTGCGCATCTTGGCCTGCGCGGCCGAAAGCTCGGAGGTGATCTTTTGCGCATAGGTGGGATCATCCCAGAGTGATGGATCGCCGGCTTGGGCTTCTAGTTCCCGAATGCGGGCAGCCAAAGCTTCCGGGTCCATGACCTTCTCGATGGTGGTCAGGGTGGTTTCCAATTGCTTGAGCCGTGCTGTTACTTCGGGACGCATAGGCCCCAATCCTACCCACCCGGCCGGCTCAATTAGCTATCGGTCGCGTTTAGGGTGACAATGGTGGGCATGGATCAAAAGCCGAGCTTGCAGGAGATGATCGACGCGGTCATCAAGACCTTCATTGTCGCGCATGCAGATGACGAGGACGCGCACTTGGCGCAGGCCCTTGTCTATAACGCCGGCCGCTTGGCGTGGCGCCTGCGCGAAATGGGCGTTGACGTAGAGCAAAAGACTTCCATCTCGGACGTCGTTACGGATGCAGACCGCGCAGCCGAGCGCTTTGTCGCGGGCGTTCTCGAAGCTGTGCGCCCAGAGGACGGCATCCTCGGTGAAGAAGGCGCGGCTCGCGAGTCTCAGTCCGGCCGCACGTGGGTCATTGATCCGGTCGATGGCACTTATAATTTCTCCTCCGGATCCGATTATTGGTGCTCTGCCCTCGCGCTTGCCGACGCCACCGGGATCACCCTCGGCGCCGTTCACCGCCCAGCCATGGGCTATACGTGGTTCGGTGGCCGCGACTTCCCCACTTCGCTGGATGGCAAGGAGGTGGCTCGTCTGGAGGATAAGCCGTCCGAGCAGATTTCGCTTTCTACCTACTTGCACCCAACCTCGCTGGTGGATGAGAATATCCGCGGGGCGTGGCAACGCGTGGCGGAAAACTTTGCTACAGTCCGTATGCTCGGCGCCGGTTCTGTTGACCTTGCCTCTGTAGCCGATGGCACATGGGGCGCATGGATGCAGCACTCGGTGGCGGACTGGGACTGGTTCCCCGGCAAAGCTCTCGTTGAGGCGGCCGGCGGTGCAGCCCGCAAGGTAGAAGCCGGCGGCGTCGAATGGTGCCTAGCCGGCAATAAACAGGTAGTGGATCAAATGGAGGATTGGCTCCGTGGGTAAGTTCAAAGAAGACTTGGGCCTCGCGCTCGAGCTAGCGGGCCATGCCGATGTGGTGACCATGCACCGCTTCGAAGCGGCGGATCTTTCCGTCAAGGAAAAACCGGATATGACTCCGGTATCGGATGCGGACCTCACCTGTGAGAAACATATCCGCGAATCCCTCAAGCGTTCCCGCCCGCGCGACGAGGTGCTGGGGGAGGAATACGGCGGGGAGGCCTGCTATAAGGGCCGCCAGTGGGTTATCGATCCGATCGACGGCACCAAGAACTTTGTGCGCGGCGTTCCAGTGTGGGCCACGCTGATTTCTCTATTAGAAGACGGCGAGCCTGTAGTTTCCGTCGTCTCCGCTCCTGCCCTGCGCCGCCGCTGGTACGCGGCCAAGGGAGCCGGCGCTTATCGCGTCTTCGGCGGCGAACCGAAGCGCTTGGGCGTTTCCCACGTAGAAAAGCTTGCCGATTCTTCACTGGCCATGAGTTCCCTGACCGGCTGGGCGGAGCGCGGATTGCGCGATAAATTCCTCGCGCTTACTGATAAGACGTGGCGCCTGCGCGGCTACGGAGACTTCTGGTCCTATTGCCTCGTGGCCGAAGGCGCGGTGGACATCGCCGCTGAACCGGAGGTTTCTCTCTGGGACCTCGCCGCACCATCGCTCATCGTGACCGAAGCCGGTGGCACTTTCACTGATCTTGACGGCAACCCCGGCCCGCACGGCGGATCCGGCGTGGCCTCTAATGGCCTGCTCCACAAGCACGCCCTAGCCGCACTGCAGGGCTAGGGTCTTCTCCGCAGCTGGAGCAGAACTGGGCCGCGGCGCTCGGCAACCGCACCCGAGCAACCACCCGCCTGCGAGCAACTCCCGCAGCCACCGCTAGGGCACGAGGTCAGCGATTCTCTCACTAGTTCCTCACTGCGCTCGAGGTAAGCCAAGATTACCTCCACGGTCCCCTGCCCCAACCCCGTCGCCTGCGCTATGTCGGCGGGATTGGAATTTCCCTGTGTGATGGCCTCCTTGACCTTCTCCGTGGGGCTCATAGGAAGACCTTGAGGATTTGAAATACTCCTACCGCAAGGATCCAGGCGGTTGCTAGCTGCAGCGCAAACCCGATGAGGGTCCACTTCCAACCTATTTCTCGCCGCTGTGCGGCCACCGTGGCCACGCAAGGGGTATAGGCCAGAAGGAAGACCATATACGCCCACACCGCAGCCAGCCCGTGCCCACCAGAGGCCGCATCAAAATCGGCGCGAATATGGCTAGCCAACGGGGATTCTGCTTGCTCCTCTGGTGCATCGTCAGTGACGTCTTCGACCGCATACGTCTGAGCCCAAGTGGAAATGAGAGTCTCCTTCGCCACGAACCCAGTGACAAGCGGCCCGGTTAGGGACCAAGAATCAAACCCAGCAGGCGCAAAGACAGGGGACATCGCTTTAGACACCGCACCGTAGGCGGAATCTTGCGGCGGTACCGCCTCTTCGTTGAAGGAGTGCCCACCAGTGACCGGAATAGACATCAGCAACCAGATGACTACGACTGTAGCCACAATGATGCCTCCGGCGGTGTGCAAAAATCCTTTGAGCCTTACCCACATGACCGACACGGTGAGTTTAAACGTAGGCAGCTGATAAGCCGGAAGGTCGATAACGAGGGCTTCGGACGGCATGGCCCGCCACACCGTGCGGCGCAAAGCGAGGCCCACCAACACCACCAGTGCGATAGACAGCACGTACATGGCGAATACCGCGGAACCAGCATGAGCGGGGAAAAAGACCTGCGCCAGCATCATAAATACGATGAGCCGGGCCGAACATGAGGTGAAGGGGATAAGCAGGCAGGTAAGGATGCGATGGCGGACGTCGCCAAGCACGCGCGTAGCCGAAATCGCCGGGACATTGCAGCCATAGCCCACCACAATGGGGATAAAGGCCTTGCCGGGCAGACCGATGGCGCGCATGACGCGGTCAGTGACCACCGCCGCGCGCGCCATATAACCGGAATCCTCTAGCACCGCCAAGCACAGAAACATCAGCGCAAGGAGCGGCGCAAAGGTGAGCACCATGCCCACACCACCGATGAGCCCATCTACCAGCAGGCCCGTTACCAACCAATGGTCTGGGAGGATGCTGCGCGCTGCATCGGATACAGGGCCGGTAATGAACGCCTCCAATCCGTCCTGCAGCGGTCCTGCGACCGTAGTGGTAATGAAGAACACAGCCCACATAACGGCCAGAAACAAAATGGGCCCGAGCACTGGGTGTAATACCAAGCGGTCCACGCGCTGGCTAAGTGGCTCCCCCACATTTTCATGGCTGACTGCAACTTTCTCGGCCGCATCCAGATCCGCAAAGCGTTGGTCCAAATCGGCGTTGGACCGGATGGTCTGTGGCTCCGTCTGCATTGCTTTTGCAACGGCGTTCTCCAGCGCATCTAGGTATTCTCGGCGTCGACCATTGACGCTGACTACCGGCATGCCCACGGCGCGCGATAGCGCGGAGGTATCGATGCTTATACCCTGCTGCTTGGCGACGTCCTCTTTGGTCACCCCCACCACCACTCGATACGGGTATTCCGCAATTTGGAATGCGAGGTTAAGCCCGCGCGCCGGCGCGGTGGCATCCACCAACACCACAACCACATCTGGGCGCTCACACGGTGGGCACTCAACGAGCATATCGCGGGTGAATTCCTCGTCCGGGCTCATTGGATCCAAGGAATAAGCACCGGGCAGATCGATGATGTCGAAGGCCTCTGGCTGCGCTTTCCACAAACCACGGCTGACTTCTACAGAGGTACCCGGCCAGTTGCCGGTCTGGACTTTCGCTCCGGTCAGCGCGTTGAACAAGGTAGATTTGCCGGAATTTGGAGCCCCGACCAAGGCGAGGACAGGTGTTCCCTCCGCGGCGATACGCATGGAGGATGTGGAGTGGCAGCTTGGCGCTGCGGTTTTGCGTGCCATTATGCTGCTACCGGGATAACTTCGAGCTGGCGCAGCGTATGCGCGTCTACCGCATACCGGGCGCTGCCGATAGTAACCAAGCGCGCCCCGCCGGCCACCTTGCGCCCCATCTGCACGCGCACCCCTGGCCGGAATCCCAGTTCACGCATACGCAGCGCCAACGCCGGCTGCGACTCAATCGCATGCCGCAAGCAGCATTCAGGGAGTTCTACCAATGCGTCCACTGGGGCTTGATCGGCACGCATACATTCGGACCTTTCGCAGGTCTGCTGGGTACGAGTGCGGGACAATAAGGACAGCTGCAACATCGCGGGTCACCTCGGTTCTCTCAGTCCGGCTCACGCCGGTGATGTTAGCCACACCTAAGTGGCTTCTAGATAAGCCTAACCTTAGTCCGCAAAAGGGTTTCACACAAGCGCCGATTAGTTGTGATTATCGGCACTAGACAGAGACATAAAAGTGCCCGCTCCCAGTAGCAACGGGAGCGGGCGAAGAGCAGAGACGAGGTTAGTCCTGCGGTAGCGCGAAACCAGCGCCTACGCCGCCACGGCGATTCATATCCTCCAAGACCGCATCCATGGTGGTTGCGGCGGTTGGGTTATGGACCGGCCCCTGCAGTGGGGTACGGCACGGGAAATTCACCGGCAGGAAACCACCGGTAATCGAGCCAACTAGGCGGCCATCGACCAACAATGGAGCGCCGGAATCGCCCATCATGGCGCATACTTGGTTAATCTGAATCTTCTTGGCCTGCTGATAGGTCATGCCGCAGGTCTTGCCGGTAGCAACACCCTGCTTGCACACCTGCTGACCCGGCTTTACGCCACCGCCCAATTGATTGACGGTTACACCGTTGTAGGAACGAGAAACCTTAGCCTTGGAGCCGAACTCGATAACGGCGTAATCCAAGTCCTCGTTCTTAGACACGACAGTGCCGGTTGGGCCGATTTGCTCAGAATCAGCGGAGGTAACAGGGTCTCCCACATTGCCGCAGTGCGCGGCGGTCAGGCCCACCTTGCGGCCAGCATTATCGTTGCCCGCCACGGTCAAGGTGCACATCGACTCCTTATTGACATAGAGCGGGGTGCCTGGGCCGTAGAGCGACTCCCCTTGGTTCATGGCGGCAACGGACTCTTCAGGGATGCGTGGGGCATCAAACATAGAGCCCGGAACGCGGTGCAATACGTAGTCCGCCTGTGGTTTTCCCGCAGCTACCTTGGAAAACCCATCATTTTTCCACTGGTAGTTTGGGTTGGTTCCCTTTGGTTTAAACTCCGGTTGTGTGGCCTGCTCCGCCAGACCAATAGGGTTCGGGTTAGTCATTGGCTCTGCGTACTGAGCCTGCTGCGCTTTCTGTTGCACCGCGTTGTGTGCATTGCGTACAGAAGAATCCACAGCATCGGTAACGCTCTTGTCCACCTGCGGGGTTTGGATACCAACCCCCGCCAGGCCATCTCGGACCTGGTTAATAATCCCTGCGGAGTCAAAATCCGGTTGGGGCAATTCCTGGGCGCCTGCGGCCGGGGAACCCAGGAAAAACGCACCAGCGAAAGCCGAGCCCACCAGGACTTTCTTGAGGTGCGGTATGCGAAGCATCAAGGTACCTACTTTCCGTTGTCAACATCCTGCTAGCTCGATATTGGCACGAAAGAATTGTGGAAGCGGCAAACTCTTGTGACTGTGTCCAAGCCGTTATATTTCTTCCAGACTTCGGGGGTGATCACCCCTCCCCTATCATTGAGAATATGCCCACACCGCTGTCCTATTCCGATACCTCTGGCTTTCCGCAGCTACATATGTCGCGGGTTATCAATGCCAACTTTGACGCCGCCGCACACCGTCTGTTCCGCTGGACAATCCAACGCAGCGGGCTATTCCGCGTTCGGGCAACTCACCCCGTAGTCGAGCCCGGCGCGGAGGTCACCCTCGGCTTGGGGCCGTGGGATTTCCGCTGCCGCGTAGTAGACGTCTTCCGCGAGGATGGCCGCTGCGGGTTTACCTATGGCACCCTCCCCGGACACCTAGAGCGAGGTGAGGAGACTTTCACTCTGGAGCGCCTACGCGACGGCCGCACGCTTTTGCTTATCGACGCCGCCTCAGAGCCCTTCCTCCCCTGCCTGCGCCCCCTTGTGGACGTACCGCGGCGCCTGCTCATCAGCCGGCTATACCTCCACGCTTTAGACGATTAACGGCGCATTAACGCATAGGAAAAGCCACCTCCCTGACCCCAGGAAAGCGGCTTAAATCAGCGCCTCTTAGTTCTTGCGCTTATCCTCAATAGATTCGCGAGCATCACGGACAGCGCCCTTGACACGGTCAAAGAAGCCACCCTTTTTCGTGCTCTCTTCTTGGTACTCGTGAGCCTTGTCTTCCACAAAGCCCTTAGCGCGCTGGAAGGCGTCACCTACGGCGCTACCTGCCTCCGATGCCTTCCCCTTCAGCTGGTCCAAACGCTCATTGCCAGCCTCGCCGGTGACGTCATCCGCCTCGTTGCGGTCATCGCCGGACATCTCCGGATCTACATCCAGATCATTAACGGAGGTTGGGGTCTCGCCAGAATCCTCTAGATCAATGTCTGGCTGCTGTGGGGCAGTTCCGATGTGCTCCTCCTTTGCCTCACCCACGATGTGCTGGCTCGGCGCGTAGTCCGCATTATTCTCATCCAGCTTTTCCTGCAGGTCCGGCTGCTCTGGAGCCTTGCCCACATGTTCTTCCTCCGCACCAGCGACAACGTGGTTCTGCGGCTCATACTTGCTTGCGGCGGACTCATTGCCGTCCGCAGACGGCTTACCGACCGGCTTGGACAAGCCGGCTGCACCTGCGGCACCCGCTGCAGCTGCAGCGGACTGCGAGGACTTGCCAGATTTAGCTGCCGAAGACGCGGTGTCTTCAGATGCTAGGTACTTGTATTCGTTGCGGTCCAAGTCGACCTCGTGGCCTAGATCGTTTGCCATTGCTACGTACTCCTTTAAATAGATTTATCTTCTTCCTTCTAGGGTTCCAGAAAGTTCAGAAGCGTGCACGGAAATGGGTATGGGAAAGCGTCGACCGGTGGATGGATCAGTCATCTCTAAACACTCAACATGGAAGGTTTCGCGTACGAGTTCAGCGGTCATTACCTCCTCGGTGGGCCCTTCGGCCACAATGCGTCCCTCACGCATGGCTACGATTCGATCGGCATAACGCGCGGCATGGACCATATCGTGGACCACCATGACTACTGTGGTCCCAGCGCCATTGAGGTCTCGAATCAGATCCAAAATGGACAATTGGTGCGCGGGGTCGAGGTAAGTAGTTGGCTCATCAAGCAAGGTGATTGGTGTTTCTTGGGCCAACGTCATGGCGAGGAAGACACGCTGGCGCTGACCTCCGGAAAGGTCCGCCGCAGGGGCGTCGAGAAGCTCGCTCACCCCAGCACGCGAGGCAGCACGCTCAACCGCTACATGATCTCCGGCCCGCATCGTCGCTAGCGCCCCTGTATAGGGATAGCGGCCGTAACCGATGACGTCGCGCACCAGTACCCCTTCCGGAGCCACGGGATGTTGTGGCAGAAAAGAAACTTCACGGGCAAAGGCACGCGAGGAATACTTGCTGATATTTTGGTCCGAGAGGTACACCGCACCTGCGCTGGGCGTAAGTTGGCGGCCCAATGTCTTGAGAAGCGTCGACTTGCCGCAGCCATTCGGCCCAATCAGAGCGGTTACTTGACCGCTGGATAAGTGAAGATTTACATCCTTGACCACATCGGGGCCACCGTAGCCCACGGTTAATCCGCTACACGTCAGTGTCATGTCTAGCCTCCGTTTCGCACTCGGGTCAGCCGAGTCAATAGGAAAATGAAATACGGTGCACCGATCAGCGCGATGAGCGCGCCAACGGGGATTTCCGTGGGGGCAAAGGCCCAGCGACCGAGCGTATCGCATGCGGTCACTAGGACCGCACCGCCTAAGGCCGCCACGGGTATTTGCCGGCGCAGGTTCGCGCCAACAACCAAGCGGGCAGCATGGGGGACGATGAGTCCGGCGAAGCCCAAGGTCCCGGCCGCGGCGACTCCCGCGGCACCGAGGATGACGGCTAAGGCTACTGCTATTAGGCGCCACATCTTGGTGCTCACGCCGATGCCTGCCATTGTGGAATCATCCAGCGCGAGCATATCAAGGTGTCTTGCCACCACCATCGCGACGGTTAGGGCGAGAAGGATAAAGGGGGCAACAATGGTGGCATCGCCAAGCGAGCGGGCGTAAAGCGAACCTTTCAGCCATGTCATGGCCGCTCCTGCCTCTGGGGCGGCCCGCACCAGAAGCAATTCGGTGATGGCGCCCAGCCCAAAAGATACCGCCACCCCGGTAAGAGGCAGGCGCACTGGGTCACTTGCCCCGCGCCCGGCGAGGAGAAGAACCAACCCAGTTCCAGCCAACGCGCCAATAAAGGCGATGAAAGTCAGCAGGTGGGCCGGCAGGGCACCTGCTCCCATGAGTACCGCAACGGCCGCGAGTCCGCCGCCGGAGGTAATACCCACCGTATCTGGTGCGGCCAAAGGATTGCGTAGCGCGGACTGCAATAGACAGCCAGAAACGGCCATGGCAATACCTGCGCAGATTCCCACCAAGATCCGCGGGGCGCGGTACTTCCAGATGAGCGGCTCTCCAGTAACGAAGGAGGCGATCACCTCGCCCGGCGGTTTCATCACCGCACCGACGCCCATGCCGATGATTGCGCTCAACGCCAAGGCCAAGATGAGTCCTACTAGCACGCCAATAAATCTCTTATGCCGCATGCTTCCTCCTCCCCAGCGCATGGACGGACCACAACACTAATGGCATGCCAGCCAAAGAAGTCACGATGCCCACTGGGGTCTCGGCCGGCGTCCAGATTGCCTGGCCAACCGAATCGGCCACCAAAAGCACCGCTGCTCCAACAATTCCAGCCATGCACAGCCCCATGCGGTGGTGCGGGCCGCACAGCCGCCACGCTACGGCCGCGGCCATCAACCCCAAGAAGCCAATCGGCCCAGTTGCAGCTACGGCCGGAGCAATAAGCACTACCGCCGCCACAATGGCAGCCAACCGAATGCGCTCCGGCTTCGCGCCGACGGCACCGGCCACGGCATCGCCTGCTACGAGCAAGTCCAGTGTTTTTGCACCGACTAAGGTCAAGGGAACCACGACCAGCACGGCAACCAGCGCCGGCATAATATCGTCCAAGCGCACACCGGCAAGCCGGCCAGAAAGCCATGACATCACCGTAGCCAGTTGAGCTTCATCTATCACCAAGAAAATGGAGGTCAAGGCGCTACACAGCGCGGAAACGGCAACGCCAACGAGCACCATGCGCTGAATGGCACCGCTCTTGCCGAGGCCCACCGTCACCCCAACAGCAATCCCCGCACCCAACAGCGCACCGGGCAACTGGTCAACACTCGAAGCTTCGTTTCCTATAAACATTGCTGTTGCGACTGCGCCCAGTGCCGCCCCCGAGTTCACACCAGTGATGGACGGATCGGCTAGCGGATTCGCGGTTGCCGTGCGCAGCAATAAGCCGCCTACCCCTAATGCGATACCGACGACCGTGGTGGCAAGGAGACGGTCCAAGGCCACGCTATGCAGCTCTTCTTCCAGCCACGGAGTATCAGCTGGCACCTGAACATGGCGAAGCCGCCACCACCACACGAAGGCGGCGGCAGCGGTTGCAAGGACCAGGCAGGCGCTGGCTTTAGTTCGTGGCGCCACTACTTTTCAGCGGCGATCATGTCATCGAGCATGTGCTCGGCGGAAAGTGGCCCGCGGGCGCGCGACCAGATATCTTGGTCTACCTCTACGATGTCGCCGCTGCCCTTGGCATAGGGCGTCTTTTTAAACGCATCGACGTCCTTGTACATAAAGACTCGGTCAGCCTTCATGCCAGGGAGCTTATCGCCGGTCAGTTCCGCTACATCAGTCTTAGATTCGATGGATGACTTCTCACCTTCGAAGGCATAGTCATAGCCCACCTCACTTAGTAGCGACTGGGGGAAGGAAGGGTTGACCCAGGTATAGAGCATCTCACTGGACCACCCGGCCACAACGGCACGGCTGCCCGGCTTTACCGCGTCCTTGGTTTGAGCAATCTTATCCTCGATGCGCTGACGGACTTCTTTGGCCTTTTCCTCTTTACCGAGCTTGGCCGCGATCTCATCCATCGAGTCCAGGACGTCCGAATAAGTCTCATCTGCGTAGGATTCGGTCTGCGCGATCTCTTCCAGCTGCGGCATGATATCGGCTTGACGGGTAGGGCTAGCCAGGATCAGGTCCGGCTCCAAGGACTGGATAACCTCTAGGTTCGGCTGCTTGGCCTGGCCCACAGAGGTCGCCTGACCCAGCTGGCCTTTCAAAGTGGTCGGTGCCTCCGACTTACCGATTTCCACGATTCCCACTGGGTCCACATCGAGGGCCTTGAGAATTTCCTCATAGCGCCAATCGAGCGCCACAACTCGCTCGATTTTCTTTTCTCCGTTTCCTTCCTTGGAAGAAGAATCAGAAGAACACGCAACAAGGCCTGCGCCTAGGGCTAAGGTGGCTACGAGTGCGATAACTGCACGCACATTCATGAAGTCTTTCTTTTGCATAGGCTTACCTTACCTAGATAAGGGTTTGCTGTCTAGAGCCTGATTGCTACTTTCCTGATACAGACCATGTGGCCGCACGTTCACTAGATTCCACCCAGTAAGCAAAAATAAAAAATGGCCCCCACCGGCGAACCAGTGAGGGCCTGGAAGTTGGTAGCGGGGGCAGGATTCGAACCTACGACCTCTGGGTTATGAGCCCAGCGAGCTACCGAGCTGCTCCACCCCGCGTCGAGATGACTTCCATCATCTGCGCTTGAACAGTGCGTTAACACAAAGTGTATTCGCTCTGTCCTGGCGACTCATGTAACTATACATACGGAAAGGCACCTACCCAAATCCGCTGGGCAGGTGCCTTATTGACCACTTTTAGAGGACCGGAACTACTTGTCCGTCTTCTGATAAGACTCCACAGCCTTATCGAGCTCATCTAGGGCGCGTCCGTATTCCTCGAAGGAACCATCGCGTGCATCCTCAAGGCCCTTCAAAGCCTTGTTGATGTCATCGATGGCGCCAGCCTGGTCGGAAGAGGAAGGTGCAGAGGCCGGGGCCGAAGGCTTGTCCTCCTTGGCATCCTTCTTATCCTTGTCGTCCTTGGCACCATCCTTGTCCTCAGAATCGCCTTCGACTTCCTCAATGTTTTGGGCAGCCTTCGCGTCGATTCCAACTTGTTCAAGGGCATCACCAATAGTCGGGGCGTAGCCTACGCGACCCTTATAGGATACGAGTACGCGCAGCAGCTTCGGGAAGGCAGAGGCCTGGTCCTTGCGCTGGGAGTAGATCGGCTCGAGGTACAGGATTTCGCCGCCACCTACCGGCAGGGCCAGCAGGTTACCGTTATGCAGGTCATTGGTTCCCTCCCACAGAGTGCGGTCGCGGGCGACCTGGTCGGACGACATCATCGCATCCTGCGCCTGCTTCGGGCCCTGGGTCTGCGTATTGGTGGGCAGCACGCGCACGGTGATATCACCATAATTCTCCGGATCGGAGGAGACAGCCATGTGCGCAGACAGGAACTCGCGGTTGAGACCACGGTAGGACGTGGTCAGCTGGAAGGTCGGCTTGCCGGTCTTCGGATCTGCGGCCATCACGTAGTACGGCGGCTGATTGAGCTGGCGGGATTCCTCCGCGGTGGGATCGTTCGGCACGGACCAGAAGGCATCGTTATTGAAGAAGACGTTCGGGTCATCCACGTGGTAGCGCGCCAACAGGTCGCGCTGCACCTTGAACATATCCTCCGGGTAACGGAAGTGCTGGCGTAGCTCGTCGGAGATCTCTGCTTCTGGCTTGACGACGTCCGGGAACACACCCTCCCAAGCCTTGAGCACCGGATCATTCTTGTCGAACTCGTAGAGGTCCACGCTGCCGTCATAGGCATCAACGGTGGCCTTTACCGAGTTACGGATATAGCCCACTTTGTCATTGACAAGGCGTTGGGTGGTGCCATCAGGATTGAGGGTGTCCTGGGTGGCGTCGGAAAGCGAGGCACGCTGGGAGTAAGGCAGGGATTCCAAAGTGGTATAACCATCCACAATCCACTTCAAGCGGCCATCAACCACGGCCGGGTAGGTGGCAGAATCGGTGGTCAACCACGGAGCAACCTTCTCCACGCGCTCGCGGGGATCGCGGTCATACAGCAGCTTTGACTCGCTACCCACGCGGTCAGAAAGCAGGAAGTTCAGCTCGCGGTACTTGGCGGCATACATGGTGCGGTCAAAGATATTGCCAATGCCAACGCCACCCTTACCGTCGTAGGTGTAGGTAGAGCTATCGGTGTCATACTCCACCGGGTTATCGCCGGTCTGGCCGGTGATCGCGTAGTCCATTCCGTCGGCCGCACCGGCAATAACCGGGCCATAGTAGATGCGCGGCTGGTCTACCTTGATGCCTAGGGACTTCTCGGCGTCCTGAGTTTCGCCTTCGCCTTCTGACTCGCCGGCCTGAGTCTGCAGGTCAGAAACGGTGAAAATGGGGAAGCCACCGCGGGCGGAACCCGCATCGCGGGCTACCTCATCGACCTTATTAGCCTGCGCTGCCACAAATCCGTTGCCGTGGGTATAGACAGTGTGTCGGTTAATCCAGTCTGACTGGTTCTCCCGCAACTCATTCGGATCCAGCTCGCGGGCTGCCACAACGAAGTCACGCTTCTTGCCATCGATCTCATAGCGGTCCATCGATAGCGTCTCCGGGAAACCGTAGAAGTTCTTCAGCTGCTGCATCTGGGTAAAGGTGGGAGAAAGGATCTCCGGATCCAGCAGACGAAGGTTATTGATGGTGGCGTTATCAGAGGCCACCTTGTCATCGGAGACTTCATCCCCGCCGCCCCAGTTGTCTTCATAGGTGACGTGGTCATCTGTTAGCCCATAAGCAAAACGCGTGGCCTCAATATTGCGGGCAATAGATTCTTCTTCCTTAGCCTGACGGTTAGGCTGCACGGAAAAGCGCTCCATGAGCAACGGCCATGCCTGGCCGATAACCAGCGAGGACAGCAACATCAGCACCACGGCCAGGCCGGGAATGCGCAGGTCCTTGATGACGATAGCCATGAACAAGGCCACCGCCACAAAAACGCCAATAATCATCAAGATGATTTTCGCCGGTAGGTAGGCGTGAATATCGGTATAGGAACCACCGGTGAAAAGATCGTGCTGGGTATACAGTAGCTCGTAGCGCTCCAGCCAATATCCAATGACCTGAGCAACCATCCACAAGCCCGCGGTAACCGCCAGCTGCAAACGGGCTGGGCGGGAGATGGAGCCGCGCACGCCGGCGGCCTTATTGCCTATGCGGATGCCGCCGAGTATGTAGTGGCCGAAAAGGGCGATGAGGAACGCCAAGATCAGCAGGATAGAAATGGTACTAACCACAATCTTCAGCACTGGAAGTGTGAAGGCATAAAAGCCTAGGTCGTGGTGGAACTGGGCGTCCTGTTCGCCGAATTCTTGGCCGTTGAGAAACAGCAAGACCGTGCGCCAATTGGACTGTCCAATAAAACCGGCGATAATGCCGACGATGGCGGGGAAGACTTTAAAGAAGACACCCATGGACTTCTCAATGGACTTACGGTACTGGTACACCGGCGAGTTCAGGTCCCCCAAGTCGAGCGAATCTGGACGCCCGCGCCACGCGAAAAATCCGGCCGCCCACACCACGGCAGCGGCGATGAGGCCGAAGATGATAAAGAGGACTATCCGCGCAATAATCGCGGTGGTGAAGACGTTCCGGTATTCAATCGCACCAAACCACCTCCAATCCGTGTATAAGCCCACCAACATGGGGCCGATGAACAAGAGGACGGCAATGACGGCCGCAATAATTGTCGCGACCCGTGGGGGCCGCTTCAACGGGGCGGCTGGTGTGGATGACCCTAAGGACAACGCCAGCTCCAATCAAATAGTGCGAATTTAAAACCTGTAGACTTCTTCCAGCTTAAGGAAGCAATACACAGATAACGAATAAGGATGTTTATGAGTTCCCCCGAATTAACACAGCCAGCTTTAAACCGCGCGATGACCGAAGCCGTGGAATTCGTCCACGCCGAGGGCTGGGATGCCCGCCCCACTATCTTCGCGCTGGTTCCTACCCACTTGGTAGCGGATCAGCTTGCCGCGCTCGATGAAGAGGACGCAGCGCCGCTTACCCTCATCGTGCAGGATAATGTGCCCGAAAACATTGAGCCCGGTTCTGAGCAGCTGGCCGATTATGTCTCCCGCCTCGCCTGGCCGCGGGAGGTGGCCGGCGTGATCCTGGCCCAAGAAATCAAGTTCCGCGATACCTCCAGCGAGGACCCCTCCCCTCGCCCGGCACGCCTGTTTTCCGGTGCGCTGCGTGAGGAAGGCATCGAAACCACGCTGCTGCAGTTGCGCCCCACAGAGGAAGAACTGGAAGCGACCGGACCATTCGCGCAAGATGATATCCAGCTGCGCGGTGGCCCCCAAGTGGCGCCGGGGGTCATTGCCGCCCTGCGCTATGGGCTGAGCCAGGACCCGGATGAACTAGATTAGACTGGAAAGACATTTCTCGCCTGCGACTAAGGAGCATGTTCCCACCGTGCGACGCATTACTCTCACCCGCCTGACCCCCGTCCGCGCCACCGCCGCAGCGCTGCTGCTGGGTGTGGGCGTAAGCGCTGCCGGTTGTTCTTCGGACGAAACCGCGCCTGCCGACGCCCCCGTGGAAACCACCACTGCCGAAACCGAGTCCGCCACCACCAGCGCAGAAACCGCTGCGGTGTCCAGTACCGAATCCAGTGCTGAATCCAGCGCTAAGTCGAGCACGGAGGCGGCATCCGAAGGGGCGTCCGAGGGGGCGTCGGCAAGCAAAGAGCCCAATAGCGAGAAATTGGAAAAGTCCGTGGCCAAAGCCTATGAGATTTTCTCCCCCGTAGCGCCCCAAGAACTTTTTGCGCACTTCGACCGCTGCGATTCCACGGGAGGGGACGATTCCTATAACTGCTCCGGCCCGAAGGTAGGCCAGTTCCAGTTCTTCCGCTCGCACTCCAAGGCGAAGCAAACCACGCAGGTATTAACCGAGCTGCGCAGCTCGCAGGTCATTGAGGATAGCGGTGACCGCGTCGTGGGCTGGTCCACGCTGGGAACCACCGCGGTCATCACCGTAGTGGACAATAAAGAAGGCATGGTTATGCAGCAGATGATCTCCTCCGACCAAGAAGACCCAGAAGAGAAGATCAAGGAGCTCGGCCTAGCTAAATAGGCCGGCTACTGGCAGGTTTTAATTTCCTTGCCAGCTGCGAAGTCCTTCATCGTGGACACCGCTTCATCCAAGCTGGAAACTTCCGCGATGGGCATATCGCCGTGGTCGCTCGCGGCGGCCTCGGAGCAATTATCCTTTGGCGCGAGGAAAAGCTCCGCGCCGGCCTCGTGCGCCGCGGCGATTTTATGTTGGATACCCCCAATGGGGCCCACTTTGCCATCTTCCTGAATCGTGCCAGTACCGGCCACGAATCTACCGCCCGTGAGGTCTTCTTCGCTGAGCTTATCTATGACCGCCAAGGTAAACATCATGCCGGCGGAAGGCCCGCCAATATCCTGCAGGTTGTACTTCACCTCGATATCATCCTGCGGAACGGAGAGCATAGCGATGCCCAGCATCGCCTGCCCCTTCTGGTGCGGGTTCTCCCCTAGCTCAATCTCTTCTTCTTGTTTGGTCCCGCCACGTTTTACGGTCAGCGTGACCTTATTGCCGGGGCTCTTTTTCTTAATGATGTCTTGGACCTCACCCGGCTCAGAGACATCTCTGCCTTCTACCGCGGTGATGACATCATCCTTTTTCAACTTGCCCTGGGCCGCGCCCTTATCTAGGACTTCCGCGATGGTGATCTTTACCGGCAGATGCAAGTAATCCATGGCCGCCACGGTGGCTGCAGACTCGGACTGGGTAAAGGCCTGCTTATTGGACTCTTCTACTTCCTTATCGCTCATATTCTGCGGAATGACGGTATCAATAGGCACGATGGTGTCATCCGTCATCATCCAGCGCCCCAGCGCCTGCGCCAGAGTCATATTGGTGCGAACGGATACCGTGGTCATGTTGAGATGACCATCCGTGTCATAGGTTTTTGGAGCCTTAACGTCTACGACCTCGGTGCCGTCCACCTCACCTAATGTATCCACCGTGGGGCCTGGGCCTTCGGCGGCATAAGGGACGGTTAATGACACATCGGTGCCCGGGATATGGTCGAGCGATACCAACGCACCGGTGAGGACGACGGGGATAGCACCCCACGCGATGGTGCGGACGCGACGGCTAGCAGGAGAATTCACGAATCAATACCCTACAACCTTTGCCGTAGTGTTCGCTGTCAGCGTTGCGGCGATCATGGAAAGTAGCCGGTTGGTGCCGGTAGATTAGGACGCATGAGCAACGGATTCGGTTTTTCTTTCCCCAATAACGATGACGACGATAATGACGGACGTCGTGACCAGAACCCGTTCGGCGCATTCGGCGGCGCTAATGGTGGCGGCCTCGGTGACATGCTGAACCAGTTCGGTCAGATGCTGTCCGGCATGGGCTCTTCCATGAACTCCCCGGAAAATTCCGGCCCCGTTAACTACGACATGGCCAAGCGCATCGCCTTGCAGCAAATCTCGCAATCTAAGAGCGTGAGCGCGGATGATACGAAGGCCGTGGAGGAATCCGAACGGCTGGCAGAGCTGTGGCTCGATGATGCCACCTACCTGCCCACCGCCTCGGGGACGGCCAAGGCGTGGAACTCCAAGCAGTGGCTGGAAGAAACCATGCCCGCTTGGCAGCGCATGGTGACCCCAGTGGCTGAGCATATGAACGATGCGCAGATGGAATCGATGCCGGAAGAAGCCCGCGAAATGATGGGCCCGATGACCAAGATGATGAGCCAGATGTCTGGCATGAACTTTGGCATGCAGCTTGGCCACGCCTTGGGTGATCTAGCCTCCCAGGCGCTGACCGGCTCTGATTTCGGCCTGCCCATCGCTCCGGCCAATACCGTGGCACTGCTGCCACAGACCATCCAGAAGGTCGCCCGCGAGCTCAATATTCCTGGCCAGGAGGTGCTGGTTTATATTGCCGCACGCGAGGCCGCGCGCCAGCGCCTGTTTAAGCACGTGCCATGGTTGGTAGAGCGCATCGTCTCCTCCGTGGAGGAATACGCCATCGGTTTGGTCATTGACACCTCCCATTTGGAGGAAGTCACCCGCGAGCTCAACCTAGAGTCTGGCGATCCGCAGGCAATCCAGGACGCAATGAGCAAGCTACAGGGCATGGACCTCTCCCCGCGCATCACGTCCAAGAACACTGCGGCCGCATCCCGCCTCGAAACGCTGCTGGCTTTGGTAGAAGGCTGGGCCGAGCACGTCGTTACCGAGGCACTTGGCGAGCGCATCCCGTCCACGTCTAAGCTGACCCAAGCATGGGCACACCGCCGCAGCACCGGTGGTTCCGCTGAGAACGCCTTCAGCAAGGTCGTCGGCATCGAGCTCAATGCCCCTAAGGTTTCTGAAGCTGCAGAGCTGTGGCGCCGCGCCACCGTTGCCGTAGGTGCAGAAAAACGCGATAAGGCATGGGATCACCCTGACTTCCTGCCTACGGCAGAGCACTTAGATAACCCAGCCGCCTTCATTGACTCCCTGCTCGATGACGGCCCTGATGAGGGTTTTGAAGAGGAGTTTGCCAAGTTGGAAGAAATGCTGAAAAACGGCGAAGATTCTTCTGACAAGCCAACGGACGAGAACAAGGGAACCGAAGATAAGGACGATAAGAAAGATAAGGGCAACGAGGGCGACGAAAACTAGCAGCCCCAGCGCTGGTAGGCCTCAAGATAGCCCTTCGCCCGCTCGGCGTGGGGCGCCCTGTCCGCCCACTGCCAAAATTCCCGTCCGTGGCGCGGGATGAAAGTGTGGGTAAGCTCGTGAATAATCACCGAATCCAATACATAGTCCGGCACGTGTTGTAGCCGGTCGCTCAGCCGAATATCCGCGGTGGAGGTAGTGCAGCTGCCCCACCGCGTATTTTGATTGCTCACCCAGCGGATAGAACCGATGGTTGCATGTCCGTCCAAGAAGGCTGCGTTAAGCCGCCGTGCGCGTTCTTCTAGCTGCGTATCCGTACAGCGACCACTGCCTTGCTTCTTTTCTACTCGCGCCAGCATGTCCGCTACTACCTCGCGCTCGTCGCGAGCGGACATCCAGGCAGGAATGCGCACCTCGAGCACTCCGGAGACCATTCGCGCCTGTACGGTCTTCTTCCGTTTAGCGGAGCGTATGACTCTAACCTCTGGGGGCTGCGGTGCGGTGGGCTGCGTGCTCGACATGACAGGTCATTGTACCTGTGGTGGAATGGGTTCCACATGCATCGGGGAAAGGGGTGAAGGCGTGGGGGTTTCTGCCACCCGGGTAGTTTTGGCGCCGGGAAGCGGAGTGTTTTGCCGCGAGGAAACAGTGGTCCAATTCGGCATGGATGCCACCCGTGTTGGAGTGGCAGAAACGGGCAGCGCGCTGGCCGTCGCAGGGGCTTTCAATACCGCTCGCGAGCCAGTGGCCCCAGAAGAGTTGTGCGGGCGTCTATGCGCCGCAGGACTTGATGAGGCCGCAGCGCTTAGCCTTATCGAGGACGCCTTAGACTATGGCATCCTCTGGCCTCATAAAGAGGCCAATGAGAAGCTGGACACCATTGTCTTAATGGGAGAATCCGCCTTGGCCGCGGCCCTACGCGGGCGTCTAGAGGCAGATGGATTCCAAGTGCGCATCCCGTTGGAGGAAGATAACGTCTTTTCCTATATCCACGATCTAGACGGCATGTATCCGGTACTCGCCGTGGACCAACTGCACTGCCCGCTGGATTGCGCGAATGCGCTAGCGGGCACTGCCACGACGTGGCTTCCGGTCTCTCTTCTGGACAACCGCGGAGTAATTGGCCCTGTACGCCTGCAGGGCCGCGGACCATGCCCATTTTGCGCCCACCTTGCTCGCCTGGATATGGACCCACTGTGGAATATCATCAGCACTCAGCTCACCCGCGTGCGCCGCGTGCCAGAAGCCGTGGTGCTCGAGGCGGTTACGGCGCATACACAAGTGATCATCCGGCGGCTGATGGGACGGCCGCTGCCGCCAGGCGCGCCGACGGCAAAACCACGACCGGGCCAACAATGGGAGGTCGACGTCTACGGCCACCACCAGCAACGCACGGCGATTGCGCACCCACGCTGTCCGGTGTGCTTTGGGGGAAAGACCAACCTTGCTAGCTACGAACCGAACGAATGACCTCTAGCACTTGGGCGCCATAGCGCTCCAGCTTGCTGGGTCCTACGCCGGAAATGGAGAGCAACTCTGCCTCATCGGACGGCAGAGCCTCCGAAATGGCCTGCAGAGTGGCATCGGAAAAGATGACATAGGCTGGGACCTTCTCCTCGCGTGCAATTTGAGACCGCCACGAGCGCAAGGCAGCAAAGAGCTCTTCATCCCCGCCACCCTCACAGTCTTCATGGCGGCCGAGGACCTTTTCCGCCAGTGTCCCCAGCAGGCCAGAGCACACGCGGCAGCGCTTCGGGCGGCGCGAACGCGAACCCCCGCCAGAAGAATCTTCAGCCGGCGGCACGATGCCGTCGAGGAAGCGTGTGCGCTCGCGCGAGGAACGCGAACCGGTAGTTTTCGCCAGCGCCCACGACAGCGCGAGGTGTTCACGGGCGCGGGTAATGCCGACGTAGAACAATCGGCGTTCTTCCTCCACCTGCTCGTCTCCAGCCTTGATGGCGTGGTTGATAGGCATGAGATTTTCTGTCAGCCCCACGAGAAATACCGCATCCCATTCAAGCCCCTTGGCGGCGTGCACGGTAGCCAGCGTTACGCCTTCCATGGCAGGGGCCTGTTTATCAGTGGAGCGCCGACGCAACTCTCCCAGTACCCCGTTGAGGTCGATGCCGGGAGTCGATTCCACGATCTTTTCAATGAGCCTTACCAATGCGTTGAGGGACTGCCAGCGCTCGCGGGCCTGCGCGCCCTGCGGCTCGGTGGCGCTTAGTCCCAGCTGGACAAAGGCGGCACGGGCAATTGATACAGGATCATCCGGCAAGTCCTCGCGGCGGGTCGCGGCGATAAGCACGCGAATCGCCTCCAGAATTTCCGGGCGGCGGAAGAAGCCCTCACCGCCGCGGACTTGGTAGACCACTCCGGCGTCGGCAAGCGCCTGCTCAAACTGCTCCGACTGAGCGTTGATGCGATAGAGGATGGCAATCTCGGAGGCCGGCACGCCCTGATCCAGCAGCGTGAGGACTTGGCCGGCCACCTCCTGAGCCTCAATCTCCTCGGACTCATAGGCCTTAAAGGTGGGCTCGGGCCCAGGCTCGCGCATGCCCTGCAGCTCCAAGCGCGTGCCTGCTGCGCGGCCGGTGGCCTTGCCGATGACCCTATTGGCTAGGTCAGTTACCTGCGGCGTAGAGCGGTAGTCACGCTGCAGCTTGACCACGGTGCCGTCCGGGTACGTGCGCGAAAAATTGAGCAAGTAGTCCGGGGAGGCGCCGTTGAAGGAATAAATGGTCTGGTTGGCATCGCCCACCACGGTGAGGTCATCGCGCTCGCCCAACCATGCGTTAAGCACCCGCTGCTGCAGCGGCGTAACATCCTGGTACTCGTCGACGACAAAGGTGCGATATTGCTCCCGGAAGGTCTCAGCAATGGCCGGCACATTCTCTATGGCACCCGCGATGTGCATGAGCAGATCATCGAAATCCAAGTGCATCATGTCTGGGGTAGCCTTGGCCTGCTCATAGCGGCGGAAGGCCTCTGCTACCTTCGCCGGATCGGCCGGGGCGCTGCGCTCCGTATCTGCAATCACGGATTCATAATCCTCGGCACTGACCAGGGCAGACTTAGCCCATTCAATCTCTGCCAGGACATCTCGGATCATGTCTTTGGAATTGTCTAGCCCTACCGAACGCACCGCACGAGCAACCAACGGGAATTTATTATCAAGAAGCTGCCACGGCAGATCACCTGCCACTTGGGGCCAAAAGTACTTTAGTTGCCGGCGCGCCGCTGCGTGGAAGGTCTGGGCTTGCACACCGGCAACTCCCATGGTGCGCAGGCGGTCGCGCATTTCCCCAGCCGCACGCGCGGTGAAGGTCACCGCCAGTACCCGTTGCGGACTGACAAAGCCTTGGTCGACCAAGTTAGCAATGCGGTAGGTAATCGTGCGGGTCTTGCCCGTACCCGCGCCGGCCAGGATGCACACGGGCCCGCGCGGTGCCGTGGCCGCGCGCAGCTGATCTTCATCCAACAGGGACAAATCCGGCTTAGTCACCGTGATACCACTCCATAATCATCGTGTGTGCAATCGAACCCGGCTGGGAGAGCCTAAGCTGGGGCAGCTCGGCGCGCTCCACCCACCGGATTTCTTCCAGTTCCCCATCAGTATGGCAGGCAGGGTGGACATCAGCCGTTTCTGCGCAAAATCCCAGCATAAGCGCCCCACTCGGCGGCCACGCCTGTGAGCCCCAATAGCGAATATTGTCCACCCTACGCCCGGTTTCTTCGAGCGCTTCGCGTGCAAAAGCCGCTTCCGCAGTCTCGCCCGGTTCAACGTAGCCGGCGATCAGAGAAAAGAAACTATTGCGGCGGCGATTGCGCGCCAGCAAAATCCGGTCGGTTCCGCTTAAACGAATAAGTCCGATGACGGCCGGATCTAGGCGCGGGAAAACCATCCGCCGCTCGTCCTGGGGATCGCGCCCCACGATTCCGGGCGCTGGATACTCCAGCTTGTGGCCGGTCCGCGGATCGAAGCGTTGCTCGCGTCGATTTCGAATAAGCGCTATCGCTTGCAAGATCGTTGGCTGATCTGCAAAGAAAGTTGCGCTTTCCAGCCGGCCCAGCTCTCGGGCGCTGTCCTCCGGACAGGGAAATGCCTGCAGAGTACCTAGGTCCACTACGCCCTGCTTGCCGACGCCCCCGGGAACCCCTTCCACCAAGACGGGCTCCCCCACTGCGTTGACCGGCACCTGTCCGCTCGGAGTTACTGGGAGGAACATCTAATCCTCGTCATCATCGTCCATGACCTCGATGGGCTGTTCCATCTCATGCTTGATGTACAGCAAGCGGTCACCCGGCTTGAGCGCGGAAGCATCCGCGGTATCCACGCGGTGCAGCTCATTATTACGCAAAACCGCCAGGACGATGTCTGCCAAGTGGCGCGGGTTGGAGCCAACCTCAAATTCACGCACGGCGCGCTCGGCCACGGAAAATCCCTCATTAGGTGAAAGCAGATCTTCCATCATCTCCACCACCGTCGGAGTCACGGTGGCTAGGCCCAGCAGGCGGCCTGCGGTCTCGGCGGAAGTGACCACGGAGTCTGCTCCTGATTGACGCAGTAGGTGGCGGTTCTCAGACTCGCGGACCGATGCCACAATCTTGGCCTTGGGGGCAAGCTCGCGCACCGATAGGCAGCACAGCACCGCGGTATCGTCCGTGGACGGGGTAACCACAATGGAGCTGGCGTGCTCTACCCCGGCAATCTTGAGCACATCCTGCTTGGTACCGGAGCCGAAAATAGTCACCAGACCGTGATGCTCGGCGTGGGCTAAAGAGGCACGGTTGGTATCGATGACCACGATCTGGGAGGACGGAACATCATCGGCCAGCAGCGCGGCCACCGCTCCGGCGCCCTTGGTGCCATAACCGATAACGACGGTGTGGTTACGCAATTGCTTTCTCCAGTTCTGGATTTGGAAAGTGCGGCGGGCTTTATCCGTAAGCACGGATAAGGTAGCGCCGACCAATAAAACAAGGAAGATCAGGCGGGCGGGTGTGATAAGCGTTAGGTTGATGAACCTAGCCTGTGGAGACACGGGCACGATATCGCCATAGCCCACAGTGGTCAGCGACACCGCCGCATAGTAGGCGGAGTCCAACAGTGACATATCTTCGCTATAGCCGCCGCCATCCAAATAGACCACGACGGTCACGAAGACGACAATGCCAAAGGCCCACAGCACGCGCTTGCCCAGCTGGCGCCACGGGCTGGAGTTTTCGTCTCGCGGTACCGTAATGACGTC
This sequence comes from Corynebacterium curieae, assembly GCF_027570035.1. GTDB lineage: Bacteria > Actinomycetota > Actinomycetes > Mycobacteriales > Mycobacteriaceae > Corynebacterium > Corynebacterium curieae. Next base: position 32,836 of record NZ_JAKMUU010000003.1, read on the forward strand.
AATGAGCGCGTGGTCTGGCTGTGAGGACAGCTCAACCTGTGGCAAGAAGCGACTTGTAAAGCGTGACTTCATCGCCTGCGCACGTTTTTTGGCCACTTACCCAGCCTTCTTTTCTGGTCTCGGATGATTGCTCAAAAGATTGCGCATCTACGCAACCGCCCACATACCTTAGCCCTTGTGGCGCTCAACTGACGATTCAAGGAGGCTTTTAAGCTCCTCCCCCTCCGGCAGGCGGGCGGGCTCGAAGGTATATCCATCGTGCACATAGTAGAAAGCAGCACGAATGTTCTGCCCGCCGTGGATGCGCCGCCATGCCTCTGCGTAAACGGCTAGCTGTATCTTTGCAGCATCCATAGCCTCTCCCTTAGGCGGTCGGCCGGTCTTCCAATCCACCACCATCCAAGAGCCATCATCCAAACGGAAAACAGCGTCCATACGTCCACGCACCACGGCATCGCCGATAGTGATCTCAAACGGTGCCTCTACGTGCTCCGGTTGACGCTGTGCCCACTCCGAGTCCAGGAAGGCCTCTTTGAGCTCTTCTAAGTCGAAGTCCTCTGGCTCATCAATGCCCGGCAACTCCTCCTCTCCCAGTAGTGCTGGGCTGCCGAAGCGATCTTCTAGCCACGCATGGAAGGCGGTACCGCGCTTGGCATAGGAATTGGGCTTAAACGGCACTGGGCGGCGTTGCCTGCGCGCAAACTGCAGCGGATCTGCCCGCAGCGCAACCATGTCAGAAGCAGTCAGCTCGCTGGGAAGCTCAACGTCCACAATGGGTTGCTGCAGTCCCTTGTACTCCTCAATGAGAGCCCCAGCCTCTTGCTCCCACAACTCAAAGGTTTCCCCGTGGCTTAGCTCAGGCAGTTCCTCCATTGCTTCAAGCACCAGATCAGCACCGGCGACGGCCTCTGGGCTTGCCTGCAGCGTTGGGAACTGTGCGCTTTCACCAAAGTCTTCATCGGAAGGCTCCTCTGGGACGGACCACTCCACCACGTACTGCGGGAATTGCTCTTTTAGGCGCTCCAAGTATTCATAGGGGCCCTTCTTGTTTTTCCCAGGAGCGTTATTGGTTCCCGAACCACTAACGGTCAGTGTGGATTCGGTACGAGTCAATGCCACATAAAAGAGGCGCGCTGATTCTTCCGCCTTGATAGCGCTATCTGCTTTCTTGAATTCCTCGCAGGCCTTTTGGAAGTGTGAGCGCTTGTGGGCATCCTCCGGAATCTCAATATAATCTTCGTCCCCTGGAACCTTGTCGATTCTGGAAAGGAAGGTCTCTGCCTGTGCGCTATAGCTAGACGAATCCGCATGCACAACGCAGACATGTTCCCATTCCAGCCCCTTGGCCTTGTGCGCAGTCATAATCTGCACGCGGTCTGTTGCGGCAGGAACCTCGCCTAAATCAAGGCCGTCTTCTTTTTCAAGTGCCAACGCAAAGTAGTCCAAAAGTGCATACAAGGAATCACCGTGGAAGCTGGCGACGATATCGGCAAATTTATCCAGGTGCGTCGCTCCCCCTGCGCTTCCGCGGGCCAAGACTTCGGTGCGGATATTAAACAACGCTTCAATATCGGCGAAGATGTCCACCAGCGGCTTGGATAGTGAATAGGTACGCAGGTGCCGCAGTTTGGCAGAGACCTCTTCCATGCGGGCGAGGCCTTGTGGGGTATAACGGTCTCTCTCGCCTAAATCAGCTAGGGCGTCGGCAAGGCCAACGCGCTGATCCGGTTCCTCAGCAGTGACATCTTCCAGCTGCGCGCGCAGGTATTCTTCCGGGTCCATTCCCGGCTCCCAGCGCAAGCGCTCCTCCCTAGCCCCGGCAAGGTTTCGCTGGCGGGAAGCAAGTGCTTGAATATCGCTAATTCCCAGGCCACAAATAGGTCCTGCTAGTACCCGCACTGCTGCAGGCAAATCTTCCGGGCGCACCAGCATCGTGGCGATAGCTACGAGGTCCTGGATTTCTGGCTGCCACAACAAGCCGCCAAGACCGATAATTTCGTTCGGCACGCCTGCTTTATCTAAGGCCGCCGCAATAGGCGCAGACTGTTTATTCTTGCGCACCAAAACCGCAGCACTGAAGGTATCTCGCTCGCTCTTTTCCCACTGTTTTTTCAGGTGTGCAGCTACGAACTCACGCTCGCGGGCTTCGCTTTCGAAATAGGCGAGCTGTATTTCTCCCTCGCCCTTGTGCGGGGCGGCAGAAAGCTCGTCTACGGGGCGTTCAACGCCTTCGAACACCCCCTCCGCCACTGCGTTTGCCAAGTCCAGCGCACCAGAGGGGTTGCGCCAAGAGGTAGTCAGTTGATCCTTTGGGGCAGGGGTGCCCGGCGCGACCGGAAAATCCTCCACGAAGGCAGTGAGGTTCTCGGAGGTTGCGCCACGCCACCCGTAGATGGCCTGCATTGGATCGCCCACAGCCGTAACAGAAAGGTCCTCCTGCTCTCCTCCGAAAAGACTTCGCAGGAGCACGCGCTGCGCATAGGAGGTGTCTTGGTACTCGTCCAGCATGACGACCTTATAGCGTTGGGATTGCTGCTTGCCCACCACAGGATGATCACGCGCGACCCGCGCAGCTACAGACATTTGCTCGCCAAAGGTGATTACTTGTCGCTCGGACTGTTCCTTTTTCAGGGCCTCCAGCAGCGGCACGTACTGCACGCGGCGTTCCTGTGTCTGGATAAAATCCAGCAGCGTTTTTGAGTACTCGGGGCCGTTCTTTTGCGATTTGTCGAGGTTATCGATATCCGCACGGAAATCGCGGGCATGCTGGGCTATGTGGCTCGTGTCTTTAAGGCCGTTTTCAATGTCCTGGCTGAATTTCAGGAGGGTCTCGGTAATCGTGGCTAGGGTGCGATCGTCTTCTAGCTTGCCGGTGTAATTGCGCACCACATCGTAGGCCAAGGAGTAGCGCTCGGCCTCAGTGATAATGCGTGCGGTGGGCTCTACCGGAACCAATAGCCCGTATTCGCGAACAAGTTCTCCCGCATAGGAGTCATAGGTGGAAACCTTCGGCGCGATGTTTTCTAAGGCTTCTGCCACCTCACTGCCGGGGGCGATGAGGCCAGAATCGCGCAATTGAATCAGCTGCCGACGGATGCGTTGCTCCAGCTGTTGTGCGGCTTTGCGGGTAAAAGTCAGGCCAAGGACCTGCTCAGGGCGTACATAGCCATTGGCCACCAAATACACCACGCGCGAGGCCATGGTTTCCGTCTTCCCGGCACCGGCACCAGCAACAACGAGTTTTGGGCTAAACGGTCCTTGAATAACGTGAGCCTGCTCGCCAGTAGGTGGGTAAGCCTTGCCCAGTGCCGCAGCGATCTGCTCCGGGGAAAAGTTGCTCTTAGGCATCGGTGGTCATCCTTCCTTCTTCCTGCACGGGGCAGATGGAGCGAATGGGGCATTTATCGCAGTCTTTATTGGTGCGCGCAGTAATCCGTGGCCCACGCATCTCCTCCACCAAGGGCGGCAGCAGTGCGGCGAATTCTTCAAGGGCTTCCGGTGCCTTATCGCTTTGCCAGATTTCGCCAATTTTCTTAGTGGCCACGCCCGGATAAACCAGCACGCCTCCCTTGCGCGGCATCCCTTCGCCGTCGTGGACCTGGTGGCCGTCGAATGCGCCGTGGGCAAGCGCAAGCTGATAGGTCATCAGCTGCACGTGCTCCTCGCCTTCCTTCTTGGCTGGTGTGCTTCTACCTGTTTTGAGATCCACCACCAAGTAATTTCCCTTTTCATCGCGAAGTAGGCGGTCCATATAACCACCGATGCGCACGTCCGCACTCACGCGTACACCCACGGGAACTTCCACGCCGGCAAGTTCTTGATTGACCTCTGATTGACGCGCCCATTCACGGGCGCGATCCAGCAAGGTAGAAAATTCATCGAGCTTAAAACGCAACTGCCACTGCGGTACATCCTGTATGCGCTCGAAAGCATCCATCACCAATAGCTTGGCCTTTTCCGCATCCATGCCGCGGCCAATAGCTTCAAAGAAGGCGTGTGCCAAAGTACCGCGGAGCAGGTGCTCCTCGGTACTGGGATCTTCAGCTACCTTGCCGAGCACAGCCTTAAGCGGGCAATTGAGCAGCGCTTCTACGCGGGAGGGAGACAAACTGCCGCTACTGCGAAGCGGTAGCTCAGCTGCAACAGAGCGCGCAGACCACCACTGTTCTGGATGGGCGCCGGGAATATCGGCGGCCGCTAGCCGGGCAAGTTGTCGGGCTGCTTGTCTGCGTTCAACCTCGCCAGATTCCGGATTGGTGACCACACGGCGCAACTGGGCGACGAAGGACGGCACCGACAGCACAGCAACGTCGAGTGGATCCACCTCAAGACCGTCGCGTACAGAAACGGGCGCGGGTTCCGGTACATCGAGGCCCAATTCGCGCGGGAGTTGGGAGCGACGCAGCGCCCGCTTGGCTTGCCGACGCACTGCTTGACCGGGTACGTCTACGCCACGGCCGGCGAATTCGTTGATAAAGCGGGATGGCTCGGAGACCGTATCGCCTTCCGGATTCTCTACGGCGGCAATGAGCAGGCGTTTTCGGTGGCGGGTGGTAGCGACGTGGAAGAGGCGGCGCTCTTCCGCCAAGCGGGAAGCGACATGGCTGACCGGGGTATCGGGATCAATATCGTGATCGAGAAGATCAATGAGATCTTCTTGGCCAAAGATAGAGCCGGTCTCCCCTAGCGAAGGCCAGATTCCTTCCTGTGCGCCAGCCACGATGACAGTATCCCATTCACGGCCCACGGCACCGTGTGCAGTCAGGATTTCTACCGCCTGCGGAATAGCGGTGCGGCGGTCGCGCACGCCAGTGGGAAGTTCTTGCTCGGTGATATGCGTCAGGAATGCGCGAAGCGGCGAGTCAGGGCGGCGCTCGACGTAGTCACCAGCGGCGTCAAAAAGCGACATCATGGCATCCAAATCGCGGTCAGCCTGCGAGCCAGTCGCGCCGCCGCGCAGCGCCGAAGCCTGCAGACGATTGTCCAATTCGGTAGCGCTCCACACCGCCCAGAGGACCTCCTCCACCGAGGCTCCAGAGGCGAGTGCTTCTCGGCCGGCCCTTAGCACCGCACGTACTCGTTCCAGAATGGAAAATTCCCGCTCGGTGAGCTGGCCGTTGAAGTCCGGAAGCTCGCCATACAGAAGGCCGCGGAGGCTATCGATGCCCCGGGTGCTGGAATCCCAGCGACGTAAACCACGAATCAAGCGGCGCAGGGTGACAGGATCGGCACCGCCCACGGGGCCGGTGAGGAGTTCTTCCAGCTCGGAATTGGATAGGTCCTCCTCCAGTGCACGCAGCGCAAGCAGCACGGCAGAGACCAAGCGCTGCTCGGCCAAGACGACGTCCGTGGGGTTAATGTGTACGGGGACCCCGGCAGCCAAAAGGGTACGGCGCATCTGGCCGATATCACCGGTAGAGCGTACGATGACCGCGATATCGCGCCACTGCACGCCATCTTCGAGGTGGCGGCGGCGCACGGTATTAGCCACGACGTCGCGCAGCCTGCCCTCTGAGTCCACGATAGAGATGCATGCGGGTGAAGGGGTGCGGTGTGGCTCTGTCAGTTCTATTTCATGTTCAGCGGGGAAATCACGTAGGAACTGTGAGCTAGCACCACGGAAAGCAAAAACGGATTGATCTGCATCGCCGCCTACAACCACAAGCTGGGCATGAGGAGCCAACTCGCGGATGAGTTCACCAGCGGTAGGGTCAAGCAATTGAGCATCATCGACAATGATGGTGTGAAAGGGGTGCTCGCGCAGCAGCTGAGGGCGCTGGAGAACCGCGGTAACCAACTCCGCCGCAGAGTAAGAATGGGAGCGAGATAAAAGCTGGACGCGTTCGTACTCGCGCAGGAATTCACCCGCGGCGGACCACATGGGGCGTCCGTATTCGCTTCCAAGGCGCTCAAGGTCTTCTGGGCCCAACCCGCGCTCGATGGAGCGAAGCAGGAAATCGCGCAGCTGCCGGGCAAAGCCCACGTATTCGAGTGCGGGGCGCATCTCGGCTGGCCAAGAGCCGTGACCGTCTTCTGCTTGCCCGGCAAGCAACTCACGGATAACAGCATCTTGTTCCGCACCGGTGATTAACCGCAGCTCCTCCTCTGCGGCAGTGCGCAGCAGCGCGAAAGCCAGGGAGTGCACGGAGCGCACCATAGAGCTCTGCGCGGCATAGTCCTCTAGGCGCTCAGAGAGCTCGCGGCGCAGTCGGGCACCGGATTCCTTCGAGGGCGCAATAACGAGTATGCCCGAGGGATCCGCGCCGGTTTCCCGGGCTTTATCCAGGGCATGAATGACGGTATCGATAAGGAAGCTAGATACACCGGTGCCCGCCGCGCCAGTTACCTTCCAGGTGCCGGATTTGGGCAGCTCAACCGGCCAGCTCCGAGTCGCGGCGGACGGAGTACGGGGAACGAGGCGCACCTGCGGGGACGGTGGAAGGATCACTCCCGCGCGGGCGGTGGAATGGGGATCGTATGTCACCGCTCCAGTATGGCAGATGCCTGCGACACCAGATGCTGTTCCACCCGCTCAATATGCGAACGCGTGTTTGATAGAGAGGTGGGGTGCAGGTCATTAATGTGGCGCCGATAAGATACCGCGCGCAGAAGCAGCTCCTGCATACCAGGCACGTGGCTAAAACGCTGACAGATTCCATCATCTACCGCTTGAGCGATAAGCCCATCCACGATGACTAGGGCGGCACCCCACCCGGCAGGGCGCGGGGATTCGCTAGGGACTAATTCCACGATCCCCGGCGGGTTGGACCCGTGGTAGACCGTGGTGGTTAGCAGTGCGGTGTGGGCGGGGATAAGGGGGACGTCGGCAAGCAAAGCTGGACGGTAGGCCTCTCCTGTTTCTTCCCAAGCGGAGCGTTCAGCGCGAGCAAAGTCATCGCTACGCTGCCCGTTAGGCAGGGATACTTCCGCCATCGCTGCATCAAGCCGCAGGGCCATTTGCGCGGTTTCATCAATGCGCCCACGTACCTGGCCAGGAATAAACTGAGTAGCCTTCCAGCCCGCGGCCGTATGCCGGCCATCGCTAGACAGCACAGGCCGGGAAACCCGCGCGCCCTGTACGCTCAGACGCTCGCGTACTTTGGCAGACCATGCAGCAAAGGGGCCGGCTTGGGAATAAACTACGTCACCAACCTTGATGCCGTTATCCCACACTGGACCCAATTGATCGCCTTGGACGCGGCGGGTACCGGCGGCACCGGTTTCCGCGTGGAAGGCGCTTAAAACATGCTCTGGGGGAAGCGGCATCCTTAACTCCTATTCGGGTTGCTGTGGATCCTTATTATCCGGGTTGGGATACGGCCACGGGTTGGACGCACAGGTTACGTCCTCATCAGGATAGACCTCGCTTGGTTTTCGGTCGTGCAATTCCTTGTTGTTGAGATCCAAGGTCTGCTGCATCATGATCGGCGCTAGCTTGCCTTGGCCGCCGCACGGCTGGTGGGAGGCATAGCCAATTGCGTGGCCCAACTCATGGTTGATGACGTACTGGCGGTAATTGCCCATATCACCTTCAAAAGGCGTAGCTCCGCGCACCCAACGAGCTTCATTGATAATCGTGGTGGACTCGCCAGTAATAGTAGTGTGACACGAGGTTTCCGTTTCGATCTTCTCGCCACACCGCTCTGCGGCCGTGCCCAAGGAAGTCAGCTGAATACGGGTATCCGGTTCCGCATCGGAAGCAACGTGCTCAAACTCGAAGTCTTTGTGCGCTGTCCAGCCGCGTGGGTCAGAAAGGGTAGCTTCTACTATGGCGGCAAAAGAATCATCGCCGCCATACGGCGCAGTATTGATGCCGTCTTCTACCTCGATGGAATAGCGCACCTTCTGCTTGCCGCCCTTACCGGCCACAGCACCGGGCTCGCCTACTTGGTGAAAAGTGCCTTTTCCCTCCTTGGTAAACGCACCGCCGGGCGGCATCTCATCAATTTCTCGTTTCACCGCTGCCGCATCGGCCGGATCAGGTCCGACCATTTCCTCGCTTGAAGGGGCGGCCGCAGTAGTTTCAGCCGCCTCCTCTTTTGAAGAAGAGGCAGTTGCAATATCGACGATGAACCAGATGGTCAAGGCGATCATGAGGGGGATAGCCACCACACGCCACCAGCCATATTGACGCGCAAACCGGACCACCGCATTCTGGTGGTCCGGCGTGTGGCCTTGGCTCCGGTGAGCGTGGCGAGTCTCCCTATTTCCCATGGGGCTTTAGGTTACCCGTTTGTAATTAAAAAAGCTGAATCAGCGATCCTTTGCGCCCCGCCTTAAGCACCGGCGAAGCCCACAGCCTGCTTCTTCGCAATGCCTACCTCGACGTAGACCACACGATCAGTGCGCACGAGGTATTTGCGGCCCTTGTCATCTTCGAGTTCAAGGGTGGAATTATCCGCCAAGGCACTATTGATCTTCTGCGTCAGCTCCGCTTGTTCACCAGCGGCGCTAATAACCAGCTCGCGCGCTGTATCTGCGAAGCCAAACTTAATATCCATGAAGATTCCTCCTCTAGCTAGAGTTTTATTGTCAATGGCCCCACTATAACCATCCCGGCTACTATCAAGGTGTGTCTGACATAAAATCCCAGCCACCGAGCTTCGCGGAACTAGGCGTCGCCGCCGAAATCTGTGATGGTCTCGCCACTCGTGGCATCACGCGTACTTTTGCAATCCAGGAATTAACCCTGCCCATCGCGCTTTCCGGTCAGGACTTGATTGGCCAAGCGCGCACCGGAATGGGCAAGACCTATGGCTTTGGCGTTCCGCTTTTGGATCGCGTCTTTGATGATGCCGATATCGCAGAGCTTGATGGCACCCCGCGCGCCCTCGTGGTGGTTCCCACCCGGGAATTAGCCCAGCAAGTCACGGAAGACTTGCAGGTAGCCGCCGCCCATCTGCCGGTACGCCTAGCCTCCATCTACGGCGGCCGTCCTTACGAGGAGCAGATCAAAAAGCTCAACAGGGGCGTCGATGTTGTCATCGGTACGCCTGGGCGATTAATCGATCTTCACGAGCGCGGCAATCTGCAGCTAGACCGCGTGGCCATCTTGGTGCTCGATGAGGCCGACGAGATGCTGGATCTGGGCTTTTTACCCTCGGTGGAGGCTATCCTGCAGGCCTTGGATGGAAACGCACACCAGACCATGCTCTTTTCCGCCACGATGCCCGGCGCGATTTTGACATTAGCCCGCCGATTTATGGATAAGCCCATCCATATCCGCGCCGAGTCTGGCGAGCAGGATTTCACCCACTCTTCCACCCGCAAGGTCACCTTCCAAGCCCACCGGATGGATAAGGTTGCCGTCGTCGCGCATGCCCTCCAAGCCGCTGGCCGCGGGCGCACCATCATTTTTGCCCGCACCAAGCGCGCGGCTGCCCAGTTGGCCGATGACCTAGCCCGGCGCGGCTTCCGCGTGGGGGCCGTCCACGGCGATCTGGGGCAGAAATCGCGCGAGAAGTCACTTCACGCTTTCCGCTCCGGCCAGGTAGATATTTTGGTCGCCACCGATATTGCCGCCCGCGGCATCGATGTGGATGATGTCACCCATGTCATCAACTATCAGGTTCCGGATGATCCGATGACTTTTGTCCACCGCATCGGCCGCACCGGGCGCGCCGGCCATACCGGTACCGCTATCACCTTGGTGGGATACGATGAACTGGCCAAATGGCAGGTCATCAACGATGAGTTGGACCTGGGTGAACCAGAGCCGCCGCAATGGTTTTCCACCTCACCTGAATTAGCTCAAGCACTGGATATCCCAACCGACGTAGACGAGACCGTCGGGCCTGAGACCAAGGTCGTGGGCCAGGTTCCGGTCCGTGAGAAATCCCCTACCCGCACTACCGCGCGCCGCGGCGGATCCCGGCGCCGGCGAGGAGGACACCGATGACTAAGACTCCCATTTTGCGCTCCACCCCCGCCGATTGGAAGGCCACCGGTATTATTGCCGCGATCTGCGCCATCGCGGTTGGAGGAGCAGCAATTACTGCCAATATCAATCAGGCCCATCTAAGCCAAGCGGCCGTTCCTGGGGAAAAGGATGCGCCCGTGCTTGCCGACGTCCCGGAAAGCCTCCACGAGTCTTTCAGTCTCCCCAACCAACCTGTACCCGGCCAGTACCGAGCGGTTTCGGCGCACGGCCTGACCATCACGCATGCGGATCACACGCTCACCGCTACTAATCCGGACGGTTCCGAGGCTTGGAGCTATGAGCGCACGGACGCCGAGCTATGTTCGTTGTCTAGCGCTTGGGGGAAAGTCGTAGCTTCCTATAAGACTGGAGTGGGCTGCGGGGATACCGTAGCCATTAACGCCGCCACAGGCGAATACGATGGCACTCGCAGCGCAGTAAACTCGGAAAAGGTCGTTCCTATCTCTTCCAATGACCGGGTAGGAACCGTCTCTACCGACCGCATCGGCCTGTGGCGCTCCGATATGGTGCGCACAGTGGAATACGGAGCCGTAGAAGCAAAGCAAGAGCCGGACAAACAACCGCACGAGGACTGCACGTTGAGCTCTGCCCTCACCCGTACCGAAAACCTAGCTCTGACTGAATCCTGCCCCGATAAACCGGATTCAACCTGGCTGCGTTTCCAGGACACGACCCCAGATGACTCCCGTGAGCCGGATATCGCCGCCGATGTGGATATAGCAAACGACGGGGCACGGCTTGTTGCCGTGGGGCAAAAAGCCGCCGCCGTATACCGCCCAGGACCCCACCCCACGATTGAGTCATATAACAATAAGGGCGAAAAGCTTGACTCCTCCTCGGCAGAGCCTTCACCAGCCATAGACTCCGGTGCCTCCCCGTTTGCTCCGGCGACGGCAGACCTGCCGCACCATATGACCTGGTTTGACGGTTCCCGGCTCTACCTTTTCACCCCAAGTGATCTCGCGGTGGATCGAATCGTGGAAGATGCCATCGGCACGCCCATTGCCGTTTCCGATCACATGCTGGTGCCTACCCAAGAGGGCATTGCTGTAATGGATTGGTCCACTGGCAAAACCGAGCGCACCATAGCGGTAGACCGCGGCAGCTATCACGGCCCCGTCTACCTCACCTTGGCGGGTGACACTATCGTTGAAAGCCGCGGCGATAAAGTGGTGGGCCTCAGCGCTACTTAGCACCGCGCTCCCCCCGTTACAAAGGAGCCGCGCCCTCGGGCCAACCGGGAAGCGCGGCTTCTTTTTCGTACAGCGTGTTTAGAAATTCGCCGCTGCCCACTCCGTGGAGGAGCGTACGAACATCAGCAGGAAGATGACTAGTGCGGCGCTTAACAATGTGACGGCACCTAGCAGCGGTGACCCGCCGCTAAACATCTGGAAGGAGCTCGCCGCCAGAATAAGCTCCACCAAGATAATGGCGCCCCTACCCCAGCGCTTTCCCTTAACCATGGCCCAAGCGCCGACAATGACGAAGCCGAAGACGATAAAGATAAACAGCGCGGTACCTAGCCCCACGAAGCTTCCAGAGCCCGAATCCGACACCATCGAGTCATTCTCCGCGCCAGTCAGCTCTCGCACAATAAGGAAGATTCCGAAGCAGATGACCACAATGGACTGCACCACAGCAAGTCCCGCGGCCACGCGAACGGGCTGAGGCGCGCCCTGTGCGGAAGCCTGCCCATTCACACTCTTCTGCCTCTCCGCCCCACGCACGGGCGGCGTAGTTCCAGCACTTTGCTTATTGTTTACCTGCTTTTTCCTCTGCTTAGACACAAACCCACAGTCTACTAACCAGCCAGCACCATTTCCTTGTGCGCCACTCAGGTTTCGCGGGGGCAGGGGCTAGCCGGTCAGATTTGACGGTACCCAAGTCAGCACACTCAAGATTTTTTGGACAATGCGCCAGTTCAGCGCGTTTCTCACAGGCTTCTTTCAACTCAAATCCTCTGCTAAATGACCCCCACATCAGTTTTGTTCACGTGAGGTTGACCACAATTTCGCCTCTACCCCTAGCGGAGCCTGAGTAAACATGTCATGATTCTGGGGTAGCAAAAAGAAAGAGGACGTAAACCTCTTCTTAACTTGAAGGAAACTTCAAGTAACCACATTGTGAACCATTGGCGGCGGCGACGCTGGCCCGACCTCGAGACCGGGCCCCACTGCACGCAGACCAGTTCACACAACCACCCACCCACGGCATTGGTTGCTTTCATTTTCACGGAAAGCGCTTGTGCTTACTGCTGTCGAATTTTTGTTAGGAGACATCAATCATGGATTGGCGCCACGAAGCTGTTTGCCGCGACGAAGACCCCGAGCTGTTCTTCCCAGTAGGCAACTCTGGTCCTGCACTTACCCAAATCGCTAAGGCCAAGCTGGTCTGCAACCGTTGCCCCGTTGCTTCTTCCTGCCTGAAGTGGGCACTGGAGTCCGGTCTGGACGCCGGCGTCTGGGGCGGCCTGTCTGAAGAGGAGCGCCGCGCCCTCAAGCGCCGCCGCAACCGCGGCCGTGGACGCGCCCGCGTTTCCGCCTAATTACTGGCCCCCAATTTTCGTTTCGGCGCCCTTAGCCGCTACAGTTGAATAAAGTTCAGATACCCTCAACGAAGGAGTGCGCAATGAGCAAGCGTGGTCGCAAGCGCAAGGATCGCCGCAAGAAGTCCGCTAATCACGGCAAGCGTCCTGGCGCATAACGCACAGCACAATAAGCCCGGTTCCCTCGGTCACTTCGACCGTAGAACCGGGCTTTTGCTATGTCAGAAGCAAATCGATGTCGTCTCCTAGCTCCCCGCTTGACCTCTCCGTGCCTTAAGTCCAATGTGATCGGGCCGAATTGAACACATTGGGGTCTCAATTCGGCCCTTCCGCCCTCAATTCGGCCCGATCAGTATGGACTTAAGCAAAAAGTTTGAAGATCATGAAACCAGACCCCACCACAGCGGGTGAGCAACAGTGCCTACCACGCTGTGTCGATGCGGGTGATCTCTACTGAAATGCGCCGGCGCAGCGCCTGGGGCGCCTTGGCTTGGCGGTTACAGCAATTACGCACCAAGGAGCGGATAATCTCCTCGCTCTCGAGGCGCTTTTGACAGAAATCGCACTCGGCGATGTGCTCGCGGATGGCTAGTGCGCGGGCATAGGTGGTGGATTCATCGAGAAGCTCGCACAGGAGGGCCTGTACCTCAGGGGAGCTACACGCACCACAGTTGTGTTCCGTTGCGCGTTCCATTACTTCTCCTCCATGTCTGGGTGTTCTAATCCAATGCCTTGTTCTCGTGCCACGTCCTTCAACGCTTTTCGGAGCAATTTTCTTCCCCGATGTAGACGAGACATCACGGTACCTAGCGGAGTATCCATGATTTCTGCAATCTCCTTATAGGCAAGGCCTTCAACATCCGCGTAATAGACCACCATCCGATAATCATCGGGCAAGTCATTCATTGCCTCCGAAATGGTGTCATTTGGCATGTCCTTTAGCGCAGCCACCTCGGCGGATTCCAAGCCGGTGGAATCGTGGCCGGCAGTGGTATAAAGCTGAAAATCACTCAACTCATCGGCCGAAGACTCCGCGGGTCGGCGCTTCGCCTTGCGGTAAGAGTTGATGTAGTTATTGGTCATAATGCGATACAGCCACGCCTTAAGGTTCGTGCCCTGTTTAAAGGAATGAAAGGACTTATAGGCCTTGAGATAGGTCTCCTGCACTAGATCCTCAGCATCTTGGGGATTGCGCGTCATGCGCAAGGCACCGCCATAAAGCTGGTCAAGCAAGGGCAGCGCTTCCGATTCAAAGCGGCGCTGCAGCTCCTTTTCGCTGATTGTTTCTTTAGCCACAATTTCCATCCTAACGCGTAGGGCTAGAATCCCAGTCATGTCTAAAAAGTCCCCGCATGCAGCTACCCCAGCGCTCAAGGTCGTAGAGGATGCCGGTGTAAAACACCACGTGCACACCTTTGATGCGGGCACAGATCACTTCGGAGATCACGCCGCCGCGGCCCTCGAGGTAGAGCCGGAGCGCGTGCTCAAAACCCTGGTCATCGATGTAACTGCGGGCAAGGGACCAAAGCGCAAGCTGGCAGTCTGCGTCATCCCTACCACCCACCAGCTGAGCCTAAAGAAAGCCGCGGCCGCCCACGGCGTATCCAAGGCAGCTATGGCTGATCCGCATGACGCGTCCAAGTCTTCCGGCTACATTCCCGGCGGAATTTCCCCGCTAGGTCAGAAGAATCCGCTGCCCACGGTCATCGAGGAAACCGCCATCCTTTTCGATACCGTCTTTATCTCCGGCGGGCGCCGCGGGCTAGATATCGAACTCAATGCGGAGGATCTTGCGGAACTGTACTCTGCCGGCTTTGCCGATCTACTCGCCGAGTAGCTCCGGATAATCATTGGATACGTTGCCCACGGCCTTGTCTGCGGGGTGGGTGTGGAAGCCGCGAAGGGGCGTCGGCAAGAGCAGCTCAGCAGCTTCTTCGGGGCTGCCCTCCAACCAGGTGCGCATTTCCTCGGCCGCCAAGAAGCGTGGCAGGCGGTGGTGCAGCCACTCCATTTCTTCGGTGGCTTCGGTGGTGACAATCGTGGCGGATAGTCGGTCCAGGCCGGTGTCCCAAAGACCTGCCGCCCACAACAAGCCTTCCTTCGCGCGCACGAAATAGGGTTGCTTGCCGCCCTCTTCCTGGCGCCATTCGTAGTAACCATCCATCGGAATGAGGCAGCGCTGCCCCTTAAAGGCATGCCGGAAGGACGGCTTGGAAGCTACGGTCTCTGCGCGGGCGTTAAACAGCGGCGGACCCTCAAGGTCCTTCTTCCAGTGCGGCACTAGCGCCCACCGCGCAGGATCAACTTGGGCGAGACTCTCGCGCACACGCACGATGGCCACCGGCTGAGTGGGCGCGATATTATAGCGCGGGCCTGGAGTGCCCTGTGGGGCATGTACTTCGGTGACTCCGGGCAGCCCGCCCACTTCATCAAGGAGGGACTCGGTAAAAAGAACGAATCTTCCGCACATGCCCTCTATTATGGACCATATGTCTCAACCATGGTCCGCCCCGCAAGCGGCAGGCCCCATTGCGTGGGCCCAGCACGTGCCGGGCTCGAAGTCTATTACCAACCGCGCCTTCATTCTTGCCACGTTGGCCGATGCCCCCTCTACCCTGCGCGCGCCGCTGGTCTCGCGCGATTCGCAGCTGATGGAAAAGGCGCTGGAGTCTATGGGCGCGCGCTTCGAGCACGATGGCGAGGATATCCACGTCACCCCAGGCCCGCTCAGGGGCGCGACGGTGGATTGCGGCCTGGCCGGCACGGTCATGCGCTTTATCCCACCGGTAGCTGCCTTGGCGGACGGCGCCGTGCTTGTCGACGGCGACGAGCAGGCCTACGCCCGCCCCATGTCCACCACTCTGGACGCGCTGCGCCAGCTCGGCGTGGAGGTGGATGGCGATAGCTTGAGCTTGCCCTTTACCGTGCGCTCGCACGGTGTGCCGGAAGGCGGCGAAGTCACTATCGACGCCTCTGGATCATCGCAGTTCGTATCAGGATTGCTGCTCGCCGGTGCGCGCTTTGAGAAGGGCATCACCGTCATCCACGAGGGTGCCCCGCTGCCGTCACTGCCGTACGTGGAGATGACAGTAGGCATGCTGCGCCAAGCGGGCGTCCACGTGGATTCCGGCGAGAATACGTGGACCGTACACCCCGGCCCGATTGCCGGCCGGGAATGGGCAATCGAGCCGGACCTGTCCAATGCCACCCCCTTTCTTGCCGCCGCTGCCGTCACCGGCGGTCATGTGACCATCAAACGCTGGCCCGCCAATACCACCCAGCCGGGCGACGCCATTCGCCATATTTTGGTGGATATGGGCGTCATGGTCACCCAAGAGCCGGGCTTTGTCACCGCCAAGGGCACCAAGGGCGGCGCACTGCAGGGCATCGAGCGCAATATGGGTGACATCGGCGAGCTCACCCCCACCGTCGCAGCGCTTTGTGCCTTGGCAGAAACCCCCTCTACGCTCACCGGAATTGCGCACCTGCGCGGCCACGAAACGGACCGTCTCAAGGCGTTGGCAGATAATATCAATGCCCTAGGCGGCAAAGTCACCGAGCTTGCCGACGGCTTACGCATCGACCCCGCACCTCTCCACGGCGGCGAGTGGCCGTGCTACGCGGACCACCGCATGGCCACCACGGGAGCCATCATCGGCCTGAAGGTGCCGGGCATAGAGATCGAGGATATTTCTACCACCGCAAAGACGCTGCCTGGCTTCGACCGCATGTGGGAGACCATGTTGGACCCCGAGCAACAGGAGAGCAATGGCTAGGCGTTTTGGTTCCTTTGATGAATCCGATGTGCGCGTGCGCCCCGGCAAGGGGTCGCGGCCGCGCACTAAAGACCGCCCCAAGCACAGGAATGCCAAGTTTGGCATGGTCATTACCAAGGATCGCGGGCGCTGGGGCGTCGCGCTAGACGATGGCCCACGCGTTACCGCAATGCGCGCCCGCGAGCTCGGCCGCACCGCCATCGAGGTGGGCGACCGCGTCGGTGTCGTAGGCGATACCTCCGGTAAGAAGGACACCCTTGCGCGCATTGTGAAGCTGGAAGAACGCACCTCCGTCCTCCGGCGCACCGCCGATGACACTGACGCTTATGAGCGCATCGTGGTCGCTAATGCGGACCAGATGCTCATCGTGACGGCCGTGGCCGATCCGCCACCGCGCTCCGGGTTTGTCGAGCGCGCCTTGATCGCCGCCTTTGTGGGCAATATCCACCCAATTCTGTGCCTGACCAAGACCGATCTCACGGATCCAGCGCCCTTCGCGGCCGAGTTCGCCGATCTAGATGTCACGGTCGTGGAAGCCGGCGTCGAAGACGGGCTCGAGGCGGTGCGCCAGCACATCGACGGCCACGTCACCGCACTCATCGGCCACTCCGGTGTGGGCAAATCCACGCTGGTCAACCGGCTGGTTCCGGATGCGGATAGGGAAACGGGGGAAGTTTCGGGCGTGGGCAAGGGCAGGCATACCTCCACCCAATCAGTGGCACTCCCCCTCCCCGCCAATGCGGCATTCTCCGGCGGCTGGATTATCGATACCCCCGGTATCCGCTCTTTTGGCCTCGCACATGTGGATGCCGATGATGTGCTCGGAGTCTTTGAAGATCTTGCAGCCGCCATCGAAGATTGCCCCCGCGGTTGTACGCATATGGGTCCACCTGCGGATCCAGAATGCGGCCTCGATGACCCTGCGCTTATTCCCCCTGACACCGCCAGTGCGCGGCGGCGCGACGCGGTGCGCGGCCTCCTCGAGGTCCTGCGCACCAACGTGGAGTGGGAAAATTAAAGGTGGAAGCCGGTATCGGCAATAACACCCAAGATGCCATCCACGATGCCAAAGAATACATCGAGGATCTGGCCCCAGGTGCCTTGGGACGAGGTCTCTAGCAGCGCCAGCCACGGGGTGGTGGGCACGGCGTCGGCAGCAGCATCTGCAGCCGGGACGGTATCTGCCAGTGCGGCTGGTGCGGCAATGAGGGCTGCGCCTGCGGTAACGGTGGCCGCAGCGACGTTCTTGAAACGCTGAGTCATGTTTTCTCCTTGAAGTCTTAGAGCAATTCTACGAGGAAAGGCAGCTCGGTGGGGTGATAAAAGGCCATGAACTTATCCAGTGCATCGCCTACAGCCAGCTCCGCATCCTCATCGCCCAAGTCTGCGGTATCGATGGCCTCGATGGCCTTCGCGGTGGTTTCTTCAGATTCCGCGATGTCTACGTGGATAGCCGCCAAATCCTCCTTGCTGAACTGTGCCGGCTGGAGTTCTACTACTGGCTCGCCCATATCCGGGCGCGGGGTGATAACAGAATCATCCAGGTCTACCGAGATAACCACGCGGCGGTGGGGGAACTTCTCTTCATCGCCGATGGCCAAAAGCCGCATGGAGGCCATCGAAGCTTCTAGAAACGCCGAGTAGGCGATCTCTTCTTCATCGCCCTCGGTATAAAAGTCCCGCAGCGCTGGGGTAACCATGAAACCCCACCCAGAGCGCGCAGAAAGGGAGCCGGTTTCTTCCAGCTCCGCCAGCATGGCATACGTAGCGGGGATGTAGACGCGGGCTTTAGCCACTAAAACTCACCTTCAATATCGAAGACTGCCTGGATTTCTACGGACACGCGGTCGAAGCTCGTGTACAAGAAGCCGACCATGCCTGCCTCGACGGCTGCGCGAACGTTGAGAATGGAATCATCAACCATGACACAATCATTGAGCGGCAACTCAAGGGCATCCGCTGCCGCTTGGAAGGCTGCGACCTCTGGCTTTTCCGCTCCAACTTCCCCGGAGAGCACCACCGCATCCACATTGCCGCGGTATTCCCATTCGCGGATGTGCTCAGCACCAGGGCCGCCCGGGTCATTGGACAAAATGGCGGTTGCCGCACCATTGGCCTTTGCAGCGGCCAGCAGTGCCTTCCAGCGGCGGTTGTCTTCTTCGGTGCCATCAAGGACGCCGACATAGTCAACGATTAGACCACGCATGTTCTTAAATCCTTTGTTAAACGAATTCTCTTTAACCCCCGAGAGTATAGCGAACCACGCGTATATTCGCGCCCACCGCTTTCAGGAAACCCTCAGAAATGGCGGCCACACGGCAGGCATGAGACAATTATCACGCGTCCGTCTCCTGCCCTAAGCAAGGAGCACTACTTCCCCACCATGTACGAGCCCATTCCTGGTTACTCGCACCTCAAACTCTTCATTGCACCACACCGCGTGCGCTATGGCCGCTTGCCGACGTCCGCAGAAGTTGCCGCCCAGCACCGCATCCAAGCCTGGGTAGTCTTCGTGCTGGAGGTAGCAGCTGGCTATCGCCCGTTGGCGCACCTCAATTCCCCGCGCTATTCAGATGCTATCCGCCTGCACATTGGCTCGTGGCTACGCCGCCGCGAGAGCCCTTATGCCACTGAGCGTTTACAGTTGACCAGCCTGCATGCGCGCCCGAACGGCGAATATTTTGGTTCCGCTTACCTTGGCCAGCAGCAACATGCCTTTACCGGCGCCGCCGACCGCACAGGCTTAACATCATTCCGCCTGCTCTAGCGCAAGGAACAGCAATTTAGCGGTACTTAGGAAAAGAATTGGCCGAGCTGAGAGAGGATCTCGGACCAGTTCAAGGCGGACCACCCAAAGCTAGCCGCGCTGACCAAAGCCGCGATCCCAGTAGTCAGCAGACCGCCTTCAAGGGCGGATAGCCCAGAATTCTCCGCTGAGGTGCTGCCCGCGTGTGTGGCGTCCGCATCGTCGTGGAGGATGGCGGATTGCTCAAAGGGCGCATTAACCTGCTTGGTAATGGTAAGGATATCGCGCAGCGCCGCCGCATAGTCTGGAAACTCATCTGGAAAAGTAGCCCCCGTCTCACCAGCCGGAGGTAGCTCAGCGCGCGTAGAAGCCTTGCCGGCGGGAACCTGCGGCAGGTCCTTGGTGAACTCGCCCAGTTCGGCGCGGATTACCGCCTGCGCATAGTTCGCCCCCAACATGTCGAGGTAGTCCAAGACAGCTGCCTCGGTGAACTGCTTGCCGCCTAGGGATTGGGTTCGCTTTTCCGGTTCCCATGGGAACTCAAGCGGTGTGGAATAGATATTCCCATCGGTACGCGCGGTATTGAGCCGCGCCTTGCCAAAGTAATAATCAAAGGCGGCCTCCGCCTTTTCCGGCGAGAGGATTCCATCATCTACCAGTGCATTCTTACGCTGAGTAGCAATAGCCAAGATGGCCGCGGCGGCATTGTCTTGTTCTAGCTTTTCGCCGGAGTCCAAGATAATGCGGCACGAGGAATCAGAGTCGCGCTGCATTTCATAGGCAATGGCCGGCGTGGCGCCACCGAGCAAGGTGGCAGACAAAAGCGTCGTAATACCGAGACGCAAAGAGCGGCGGCGCATTGTCAGTGGAGCTCCTCACAGGAAATAAGCAGAATGGGCAAGTTTCTTATATTCTACTCATTTTTTCCTGAAAAGAAACCCGCCCCGCTCCCGCAAGCTAAAGCGGGTACGGGCGGGTATCAACTGAGCAGGCGAACGCTTAGGCCTCCACGGTGCCTTCACCGTTGCCGGTCGCAGTAACAGCAGATTCGCTGGCCTTCTCTTCTTCCTGCTGCTTGAACTGCTTGCGCAGCATAAACAGCTGGCGGACGGTCTCTTCCTTCACGCCATCATTCATGGCATTGAACATTTCGCCGCCCTCCTTCTGATACTCCACCAGAGGATCGCGCTGGGCCATTGCACGCAGGCCAATGCCTTCCTTGAGGTAGTCCATCTCATAGAGGTGCTCGCGCCACTTCTGGTCAATAATAGGCAGGATAACCATGCGCTCGGTGTTGCGCATCTGTTGCTCGCCACCAATTGCGGTAACGGACTCTTCCAACTTGTCGTATTCGTTATTGGCATCCTGCACCAGGGCGTCGCGAAGTTGCTCGGCCGAAAGCTCACCCGGGGAACCATACTCGGAGCCTTCCACCAGTTCCTCGTGGGAAATGGTTGGACCATACAGGGACTCCAATGCGTTCCACAGCTCGTCCAGATCCCAATCCTCCACGTAGCCGGTGGCGGTAGCGCCGGCCACATACGCAGAAACGGTGTCATCAATCATGCCGCGGATATTGTCTTGAATATCGCCGGCATCGAGGATGTCGTGGCGGGTAGCGTAAACCACCTTGCGCTGCTCATTGAGCACCTCGTCATACTTGAGGACGTTCTTGCGCATTTCAAAGTTTTGGTTCTCCACCTGTGCCTGAGCGCCCTTGATGGAGTTGGACACCATCTTGGCTTCGATGGGGACATCGTCCGGGACATTGAGGCGGTTCATCATGTTTTCCATGGATTGCCCAACGAAGCGGACCATCAGCTCATCACGCATGGATAGGTAGAAGCGGGTTTCACCCGGATCGCCCTGGCGGCCGGTACGGCCACGCAGCTGATTATCAATACGGCGAGACTCGTGACGCTCGGTACCCAGCACGTATAGGCCACCGGCCTCGCGCACCTGGTCACCCAGCTTCTTGGAGCGCTCCCTTTCCGCATCGATTTCAGCTTCCCAGGCCTCTTGGTACTTCTCTTCATCCTCAAACGGATCTAGGCCGCGCTCGCGCAGCTTTTCATCGAGGATGACCTCAGGGTTACCACCGAGCACGATATCGGTACCACGGCCAGCCATATTGGTAGCCACGGTCACGGTGCCAGGGCGGCCGGCACGGGCGATGATCTGACCCTCTTCCTCATGGTGCTTTGCGTTGAGCACATTGTGCTTGATGCCACGCTTGGACAGCAGCTGAGACAGGTACTCGGAGCGCTCCACGGAGGTGGTACCAACCAACACCGGTTGTTTGGATTCGACGTGCTCTGCAATATCGTCTACTACCGCGGCAAACTTGGCTTCCTGCGTCTTATAGATGCGGTCAGAGTGATCCGCGCGCTGGTTCGGCTTATTGGTAGGAATCGGCACCACATCCAAGTCATAGATGGAGTGCAGCTCCGCGGCCTCGGTCTCCGCGGTACCGGTCATTCCGGAGATCTTTTCATACAGGCGGAAGTAGTTCTGCAGGGTAACGGTAGCCAGCGTCTGGTTCTCGTTTTTGATCTCCACCTGCTCCTTAGCCTCAATGGCTTGGTGCATGCCCTCGTTGTAGCGGCGGCCGGCCAGCACGCGGCCGGTAAAGCCATCCACAATCATGACTTCCCCGTTGCGGACAATGTAGTCCTTATCCCGGGTGAAAAGCTCCTTGGCCTTGAGAGCGTTGTTCAGGTAGGACACCAACTGAGAGTGTTCAGGGGCGTAGAGGTTATCGATGCCAAGCTGATCCTCAACGAATTCCACGCCCTCTTCCAGCACACCGATGGTCCGCTTTTTGTGATCCACTTCGTAGTGGATACCTTCACGCATGCGCGGTGCCAATTGGGCGAAGACACCGTAGAACTGGGAGGAACCATCTACCGGTCCGGAGATAATGAGCGGGGTACGGGCTTCATCGATAAGAATCGAGTCAACCTCGTCCACGATGCAGTAGTTGTGTCCGCGCTGAACCACATCATTAAGGGAGCGGACCATGTTATCGCGCAGGTAGTCAAAGCCCAGCTCGTTATTGGTGCCGTAAGTAATGTCGCAATCGTAGGCAGCCTTGCGCTCTGGCGGGCGCATCTCGGACAGGATGACGCCCACGGACAGGCCGAGCCAGCGGTGGACACGGCCCATCATTTCGGCGTCGCGCTTGGCTAGGTAGTCGTTAACGGTCACGATGTGCACGCCCTTGCCATCAAGAGCGTTGAGGTAGGCCGGCAGCAGCGAAGTCAAGGTCTTGCCCTCACCAGTGCGCATCTCGGCAACGTTGCCAAAGTGCAAGGCCGCACCGCCCATGATCTGCACGCGGTAGTGCTTCTGATCGAGGACGCGCCAGGCAGCCTCGCGAACGGTAGCAAAGGCCTCGAGCAAGATGTCATTCATCTCTTCGCCGTCTTTCAGGCGGGTCTTAAACTCGTCGGTCTTTGCCTTAAGTTCGTCGTCCGAAAGCTCCGCGTACTTATCCTCAAGGGCAATTACATCGTCTGCCATTTTGCCCAGGCGCTTGACCGTACGGCCCTCGCCCGCGCGCAGCAGCTTGGAAAGTCCAAACACGGTTAGTTAGTCCTTCTAGTCGCGACAATAAAGTTAACTCGTCGCTATTGTACTCACTAGCTTTCACAAAGCACTTCCCGCCTAGCGCAAAATGCATTAGCAATGCCGCCACTGGCTCTAGCCAACCGGCTTCACTACGGCCGCTAGCACTGCTTGCCGACGCCTCAGCAGGCAATCCCCTTACTTCCCTACGGCCATAAAACGGCCCCGCCGCACGGTCGCAGCGGGGTTCCTGAAGTTTAAGACGGGCTTCTTTAAGCTTCAGCATCCTCCGAGAGGGAGATAATGCCGTAGTCGAAGGCGTGGCGACGGTAGACAACGGAAGGCTTATTATTTTCCTCGTTGACAAAGAGGAAGAAATCGTGGCCCACTAGCTCCATCTCGCTCAAGGCATCATCCACGCTCATCGGGGTAGCTGGGTGCTCCTTGGTACGCACAATTTGACCCGGGCGAACATCCTCAACGGTCTCAGCATAGGGGTCAACGTAGCGCTCCTCCTTAGCGCGCTGCGCTTCAGCCTGTGCCACCATTTCGGCGGCAATTTCGCCGGTGCCCTTCTGCGCGCGGTGACCGCTCTTGACGTTTTCGCGGCGCACCTTCACCTTGCGCAAAGAACGCTCCATCTTGCCCACGGCAGTTTCGAGTGCAGCGTAGAAGGAATCTTCTTTGGCTTCTGCGCGGGCAATATGACCCTTGCCCGTAGCGGTAATTTGGATGCGCTCCGCCTCGGAGTCACGGCGCGGGTTGGGCTCGTGCTGCAGCTCCACGTGGAAGAAGGTCAGGGTGGGGTCAAGGCGTTCAATCTTGGCCAGCTTGTCATTGACTCGCTCTTGGAAATGTTCCGGAACCTCGACGTTGCGGCCCGTAATCGTTACCTGAGCTTTGGTTGGCTGGGACATTGAGATGCCTCCCTTGAATAGTGGGGACTAGAATCAATCACAGTAACTATCTCCCTGTGACACTCCTCATGGTAGCACTGGTTATGACCTGATAGCTAGAGAATTCTGCCATCCCCCTACCTCGAGGGTAGCTACCGCCTTTATCTAGGCATCCGCAAAGACCAATGCCCCACACACTTCTACCCCCGCCGCTTGTAGGGCAGAAATGCTGGCGGCCAAGGTGGCGCCGGTGGTAATGACGTCGTCGGCAAGCAGGGCAGGCGCCTGGCCCACAAACGTGCCCACGCGGACGCGCCCTTGCAGGTTTGCCCACCTATCCTGCGCATTAAGCTCGGATTGGTCGGCGGTAGACTGCCCCATGGTGAGGACCTCACCGACGCGCACGCGCTGCCGCCGCGCCGCAGCATGACAGGCCATGGCAACCGGATCGCCACCGCGCGCCCGTGCGGAGCGCGACCGGGTCGGCGCAGGAACGAGGGTGAATTCGCGTGGGATATCGCCCCGTGCACTTAAGTGTGCCAAACCGGCCGCAAAGACCGCTCCCACAAACTCACGGACCGGCCGATTGCCGCGCTCTTTCATACCGATGATGATGCGGCGGCGAATATCGGAATAGGGCCCAAGGGCATAGACGGGCGCTCCCAGCAGGCGAGGGCGGGCCACCAGGTAGGGAGGTTGGCGCAAGTGCTCACGGCACTGAAGGCATAAAATTTCGCCCGGCGCGCCGCATCCGGCGCACGCGCGCGGAAAAATAAGCTCCCCCAAGCTCACTGTCGCCTCCCCTAGCCGCGCAGTTCTTCCAGCGGCTAATTAGAAACGATAGGTGAAGAACGCCGTCCCTGCAGTCCGGAGACCTCGCGCCAATTAGTTTCATCCATCACCGTGGAGGGAAGCTCGAGCATCGCATGGGAGTCAGTAATAAAGAGCTTGGTGGGCGAGGTAGCCACTGCTACCACTGGGGCGGTGATATTTCCTGTGGGCATGGTCGATGCTGAGGAACCATCTTGCTCAATGCGCCATACCGGCGATTGACTCGAGGAAGTACCAACGATGAGCGAGCCATCTGCGTTCCAATCCAGCGATAGCGCGGAACCGGATACTTCTGGTCCTACCTCGCGGGCGTTGACGATGCGCTTATCCCCACTGCTGGATTGGGCCACGGCCGCGATATAAACGTGGCCGTCGATGATCATCGCTACGCGCGCGCCGCTGTGAGACAAGCGGATAACAGAGATCTCTCCATCAATATCGTCGATACTGCGCGCATCCACCTCAGACTCAGAAATACGTCCGGTGGTCTTGGAGCGCACGACGCGCACGATACGATCACCATCCACCACGGTCCATGCGGCTTGACCGTTGTACTCAAAGGTTGGCCGTGCCAAGGTTGGACCATCCACCGAGTCCTGCAGCTGACCATCAATCTCACCAATTTGCAGCGAGAAGTCTTTATTAGATTTGCGGCGTACGGCCGCAACGAGGCCACTGTCGGCCACATCCACAGATTGCACGTCGCCGCTGCTGCCCAGCGTGGATTTGACGGGCTCGGCCACGCCATCATCCACCTCTAGGAGATTCCCTTCATTGAGGGCATAGAGTTTAGACAAGGAGGTGCTGCTTTCCTCCGGGTTATAGTCCGCGAAGTCATCCACACTCAGGGTGTCCATGCCTTCTACAAGGTCACCGCCATCGGCCTTGACCTTGAAGGGGCCGGCGTGACCGGCCTCAGATAGCGTCCACACCAACTGGGCGGCAAATAGCGTGCGGTCATGGGCATCAAGATCAACTAGCCCTTCGAATTGGTAGCCTGCTTCGCGGTCATAGCCGGCGTAGGTGACATTTTCCCCCGCCGCGCGACGGGTAGCAGGAGCAATGCTTGCCGATGGTCCCTCCATCAACAACGTAATAAGCGTCGACTCCGATTGTTCACCGCCCTTATACAGCCAGCGACGATCCGGGACCAGCACATCGTTGGTCTGCTTATAAAAATACAGCGACTGGGGTGTGTAGTGATTGCGCATCTCATTGCGTTCCATGACCACGCCGGCCGGCAGGCCATCGATGCGCCACCTATCGTCTTGCATCTTCATATAGATGACCGCCTCGTAACCCTCATTTTCGGGTACATAAGCGCCGCCGGATTTCAGTCGCCCGATGATGGTTCCACGCACTGTAAAGGCCCGCTCATTATCCTTCGAGCTTTGCTTATTGGCAGGGGCGGTGACGATGTCCAAACTATCGACAACCATTACTTCGCCGCTGGCATCCCAGGCGCCGCGGGCATTATCAGTAAGGAATCCACGGGCAGCTTCGTGGTCATTGCCAGGCACGGCCGAGGCTTGGTAGAAATCGCGCAAGGTCAGGTCTGGGTCATCGCCGGGTTGCGGTGCAATAACCTCTTCTGGTCCATCGTCTTGCTTCTGATAGGTTCCTACCACCTGCGGACCGGTGTTATTGGGCAAAGTGGAGCAACCGCTGGCGAAAAGCACCGCTGCTGCGGTGCTTAGAACCGCCCACCGGCGGTAGTTGTATCTGAACACGCTCACTTCCTCCTCCCCTCAAAGTCCGGTGCCTTATAGGCTCGCCTATCTGGTGTGTCTATACCACGGTTAAGTTCTCGCTCCGAGGGCCACAGGATGCCATCTCCTTCTATTTCATCTTCTGCGCCCTTCTCGCTCTTTTCGATGTGCGGCGAGCTCATTCCGGAAGAAATCGCGGGCGTTGCAGAGGCGGAGCCAGCAGCAGCGGCAGAGGAACCAGCGTCGCCATTGCCCTCACCACGGCTGTCCTTGATGCCGGCTGGCGGCAAGCCGCTGTCTGCCTGCGTGCTTTCCACGGGAGCGCCTGGAATCTCTAGGGCAATAGGGGCCTCGCCCACTTCTGTATTTGGGGTGCGGGGAATAATGAGACGGAAGCGGGAGCCAAAGCCCTCGTAGCCATTAGCATCCAACGTGCCGCCGTGTAGGACTGCATCCTCGCGGGCGATAGCCAAGCCCAGGCCGGTGCCGCCGGAGTGGCGCTTGCGGGAGGAATCCGCTCGCCAGAAACGGTTAAATACCAGTTCTTCTTGGCCCGGCTTCAAGCCCACGCCATGGTCGGTTACGGTAACACCCACTGCGGTGTCGGTGGTCGCGACGTCGACCACCACCGGATTGCCCTCCGAGTGGTCTATCGCATTTGCCAAAAGGTTGCGCAAAATGCGCTCAATGCGGCGCGAATCGGCCTCTACCGCAATGCGCTCATCCGGCAGGTTGAATTGGACGTCCACGTCGAGCTCGTGGGCTAGATGCTCAACCTGTCCATAGGCTGATTCCACGCAGGAACGCAGGTCAATGGCCGCGGTGGACAAATCTGCCACACCTGCATCGTGGCGCGAAATCTCAAGCAGATCTGCAAGCAGTTCCTCGAACCGGTCTAGCTCGCTAGACATCAGGCGGGAAGCGCGCTGGGCCCCGTGGGGCAAACTATCGCTTTCGGCCTCGATCATGTCCGCGGCCATGCGCACGGTGGTCAAAGGAGTGCGTAGCTCATGGGAGACGTCAGAGGTAAACTGCCGCTGCAAATCGCCGTACTCCTCCAGCTGGGCAATCTGGGACGAGAGCTTATCGGCCATGTTGTTAAAGGAAGCGGCCAAGCGACCCATCTCGTCATCGCTATCGACGGCCATGCGCTCCTTAAGATGCCCAGCCGCCAAACGCTGTGCAATGCGCGAGGCGGAGCGAATCGGAGTAATAACCTGCTGGGTGGCTAGCCACGCAATGCCTACTAGCAGCACCACGACCACCACGCCGGCAGCTGAAAGGAGGCCGCGCATCAACGCCATGGTGGATTCCTCAGACTCCATGGACAACGCCAAGTAGACCTGGGTATTAGGGATATCCGTATCGGTGGGCGTGCCAACAATCAGGGCGTTGTAATAGTCCCCGTTTTCGCGTGGAGCGGGGAAATACTGCTGCGCGATCTGGCCTTGGTCCACCATTTCGCGCAGCTGATCCGGCACAGGGAAATTCTCCGGTGAGGTAGTAACCGAGCCGTCCTGGTTTTCTACCACGATGACTGGTTCATAGACCGCCTGGGCATCGCCCTGCTGCGCTGAAAGCTGCCCCAATGCAGCACGGGCGGAATTAATCCGCACCTGGACAGAGTTAGCGGAACTGGTCGCATCAATCTGCTGCTCCACAGCGGTGCGGGCGCGTTCCAATTCCTGCTGGGCCACGTCTTCCTTTTGGCTAACTAGGCGCTGCGTTAGCACGGACACCAACGCATAGGCCAGGATGATCATGACCACCGAGGAGGCCACCAAGATCATGCCAATAACGCGCGCCTGCAAGGAGGTGCGCCACGTTGTAATGAAGGCGTCTCGAATGCGCCTTAACCGCTCAATGATGCCGATGGTCGTTTACTCCCCGGCACCGGCTTTGCCGGTCTTATATCCCACGCCGCGCACGGTCAACACAATCTGCGGGTCTTCTGGATCGTGCTCGATTTTGGCGCGCAGGCGCTGCACGTGCACGTTAACCAGGCGGGTATCAGAGGCATTGCGGTAGCCCCACACGGATTCCAGCAGGGACTCGCGCGTATGCACCTGTCCAGGACGGCGCGCCATTTCCAGCAGTAGGTCAAATTCCAACGGCGTCAAGTTTAACTCGGTACCATCAGTGCGGTGCACGGTGTGCTCCGGCACGTCAATAATGAGATCCGCTACCTCTAAAATCTCCGATTCCGAAGAATCGGAGCGGCGCAGGCGTGCACGGATGCGCGCGATAAGCTCTTTGGGCTTAAAAGGTTTGGTTATGTAGTCGTCCGCGCCGGATTCTAGGCCGAGAACCACGTCGACGGTATCCGTCTTAGCGGTGAGCATCACAATAGGCACGGAGGACTCGCGGCGGATGGCACGGCAAATATCCACCCCATTCATGCCCGGAAGCATCAGGTCAAGCAGGATGAGGTCGGGCTCGTGTTCTTCAAAAGCGGGTACAGCATCGTTGCCATCCATGACCGGGATGGGCTTGAGCCCCTCGGACTCGAGGACGATGGTCAGCATCTCAGAGATAGCCGGATCGTCATCGACTACCAAAATCTTGGGCGCCACGTTTTATTCTCCTACAAGGTCTTTTATCGCTGAAATAATAGTATCCGCATCGGCGGTGGCGATCCAGCGTCCACCCCAGTTCCGTTCCGCCAACCGCCGGTATGCCGCAGCAGTGCGCTCCTGTAGTCCGCCGTCGCGCTCATATCGGTCGCGCTCCCGGCTGGCATCGGCGTGGGCTCTCGCCTTTGCTCTTTCCGACGCCACCCCTACTGCCGTATCCAAATACACCTGCAGGTCCGCTTGCGGCAGACCCAAGGTTTCAAACTCCAGTTCATAGACCCAGTCCATGACCGCATCATCTTCAAGTCGCGCCGCCGAATACGCCGCATTGGAGGCAATATAGCGATCCAGCAGCACCACCGCGTCTGCCCGCTTGGCTTGTTGGAGCCTATCCTTGGCGCCTAAGCGGTCCAACGCGAATAGCGTCGCCATCGCATAGGCCGAATCCGTCAGGTCCCCCATTTTCCCGTACAGCGCCTTCTGAGCCAGCTGCGCGTGGATCGATTCCCCGTAACGTGGGAATGCGATAACCTCCACGGGCTGATCCATGGCCTCTTTAATTTTGGAGACCAATGTGTTCTTGCCGGCACCATCGATGCCTTCAATGCTTATGAGCATAGGTGTAGGGTATCTTCCCTTCTTTTACTTTTGTCACCATGGCCGCTCGTGCAGGCTACGGAAGTGACTTAAGACAGGGCTTCAATAAATGCCTCGAGGTCATATTCTTCTTCAACATTTTCCAGCACTTCGAGCGCGTTTTCCGTCAAAGTTTCGCTGCCAGAACCCACCAGTTCCCTAATATAGGGGTAATCCTCGACAACGTCGCCCGCACTGAATGGTGCACCAGCCCAAATAGCAGCGATGGTCGCCGCCGCCTGCGCGTTCTGTTCCTCTTCCTCACTGAGCTCTGGCTTGCTGTGGGCCACCTCGCACGCGTCCTCGACTGCGCGAATTACCCCTTCTTCGTCGAGGTTTGCCATCTCTTCCAAGAAATCCACGTTGATATCCGTGGTGAAAATATCTTCGTCCCAAGTACTCACTTTTTGACTCCTTCGATCCTTTCAGCGCCATTTATACACGCTTTCCCGTTCGCGGAAAGCCAGCAACGAAAAGGTTTGCACTGCTCTTTACGGCCGCGAACTGCCTTTTTGTTTACCTATCACAGAATCTCGCTGCCGTCGCAGTGTTTCCCAAACATGATAGTCTCGTTACCAACTTGTTACAGGGGCGCTACACCACCCCTCCCGCCTAGGGCCTGCCATGGCCTGCTTCGCAGAAAGGACAGCCACGATGAAGCCAGATTCACGCCGTGTATACGTGTTCATTGTGGCCGGACTGATTACCGCAGCCGTCGTCGGATTCGCTGTCTGGCGCATGAGCTCGCCGAGCACCAACTATTCCAACGCCGCGGATCAGTCCGCGACCACCTCCGTCTCCCCAACCCACACCGCAGCTGAAGATACAACCACATCCTCCAAGGACACTCCCTCCTCGGAGAAGCCTTCCACGCATCCGACCAGCTCCACTGCTTCATCTGGAAATTCGAAGCACCACCAGCCTCACAACGATGATCCGTACCTCGCCCCTAATGCGGTAATGCGTCCACAGGCAGCTACTCAGCCCACTAAGGTCTACCGTCCTGAAAATATCTACCCGCAAGGCACCGCCTCGCAGGGCAATAACAACACCCAGAGTGGCCAAGGTACCGGCCAAGGCGATCAGCGCCTGACGCCTGATTACCCGAGCAATCAGAATGGCTCGCAGGCTACCGGTTCCCCACAGGGCAACCAGGGCGGCAACAGTGGCAATGGCGGCACCACTCCACAGACCACCACTGCCCCGTCTACCCCGCAACCTTCCCCTGAAAAGCCAGCGGAACAAGATAATGCGGGTAAGAACACAGACCAGCGACAGCCCATCCCGGCCGAGGAACAAGCTGGCACTGAACAACACGAGGCCGAAAAGGCGCAGGAAGAAAAGCTCACCGGCCATGCCGCTGCGGAGCAGCATTCCGCCGAGCAGAACCAAGAGCCGACCGACCTGGTGCCCACCAAGCAGGCACCGGCCACGGCCCAGCAGGCCCCAAGCAGAGCAGCTCCTACACGCTAACCCTAAGCCGGCTCAAACATAACAAGCACGTTTCCCCGATTCTGAAGGCAAAAATCGGAAAACGTGCTTGTTTGTATGCCCTGGAACGCAAAAGCAACGAAGCAGCCACAATGTGCGCCTAGAAATGGGCGGAGGAGGCCACAACGCGGCCGTAATGAAGCCCAAAAGCACGCTTCGCTGAATCCTCAGGGCAGCGAAGCGTGCTTGCGCGGGCCGAGTGCGGCCTAGGCGCGGGCGACGAAGAGGTCGGCGGAGTCGGATTCTGCCGCGGCAGTAACCAAGCCCTCGGAGGCAGGCAGCCAAACGGCTTGGCCTGGGGTGGCAGTCACGGTCTCGCCCGCGGCATCGGTGAAGGTAACGGAACCTGCTGTACACAAGGCGATGGTCGGACCGTCGTAGTCAAGATCCACGGAAGAAGATCCGGTGAGCTCGACGCGGTCCAACAAGAACTCATCGATCGGAACGGGGTAAGACCATGCTGCGGCTTCGTGCACATTGTCCTGGGCGGACTTATCCTGCTGCTGCACGCGCGGCTCCTCGGCGGCGGCGTAGGTCAAGACCTTGACCAGCTCTGGTACGTCAACGAACTTGGGGGTAAGGCCACCACGCAACACGTTATCGGAGTTAGCCATGATCTCCACGCCGAGGCCGGAAACATAAGCGTGCAGCTGTCCGGCGTCTAGGTAGACGGCCTCGCCGGGGGACAGTTCTATGTGGTTGAGCAACAGTGCGCCAAGGACACCAATATCGCCTGGGTAGCGCTGGTTGAGATCCAGCACGGTAGACATCACGCGGGACTTCCAGTCATCCGCGTCTGCGGCGATGAGGCGTTCGCCGGCGGCGACGATGGCGCCGATAAGCTCCTTGCGCTTGGCAGATGGGATGGTAATCCACGTGGTGAAAAGGACGCGGAGGTTGGCGGACTCGGTGGCGGCCGAGGGGTCGTCGTCAAGCATGGCGACGTAGTGGTCCAGCTCGGGGCAGCCTAGGGCGGCAAAAAGCTCGCGGGTCTGCGCCAAGGGGCGGAAGCCGGCCATGGCGTAGAAATCCGTAAGTGCGACGATTAACTCGGGCTTGTGGTTGTCGTCCTTGTAGTTACGGTTGGACGCAGTGAGCTCAATGCCGGCAGCGTTTTCGCGGGCAAACCCCTCTTCGGCTTGAGCCTTAGACGGGTGGGCTTGCAAGGAAAGCGGTTCCTCGGCCGCAAGAACCTTGAGGAGGAAGGGCAGGCGCTCGCCGTACTCGGCAGAAACGCGGCTGCCTAGCTGTCCCGCCGGATCCTCCGCAATCACCTCATTAAGCAAGCGGCCATCCACCGTGGATGGGTCGCCGGGGTGGGCTCCGAACCAAAGCTCGGCTATGGGCTTATTTGCATCTGGCTGGCCCTGCAGGTGCGGGATGAGGGTACGCGAGCCCCAGGAATAGTTGCGGGTGGCGCTATGCAACAGCTGCATGTGGTCTTTATCCTTAAGAAATCTCGTAGGCGGTCGCGGCATAGCTCCGCGTGATGAGCTGCAGTGAGCGGGCGAGATGCCCTAGGCCCGGTTCCGGGTCGATGCTGCGGACTGCAAGCGAGTTGGGCAGGTTCGCCTCTTCCTGCCCCCAGAAAACCACCTTCAAGGGTACCAAAGCGCCCGCAGCACCATCGCCATCAATGAACGGGTCATAGAAGAGATCGCCAGCCGCGCCGCTATCAGAATCACGGTCGAGCGCGCGGCGCAATTCCGCCGGATCCACATAGGCGCTGGGCAGACCGTGAACGGCCCAGATGGTCGCGGCCATGCGGGCAACGAGGGCATCGAGCTGCACGTGCTCGCGGCGCTCAGAATAGGAATACGGATCGAGCACGCAGGAATGGATGATACGGGCGCCGTCAATAAATTCGCGCAGTTGGCGGCCTAGATTGGTGGTGGCGTCGCGCTCAGGGGAAAGCTGCGCGAGCTCGCGGTCTACTGCCGCAGCAAGCTCTTCTAGGGTCTCTTTTACCGCAGCTGGATCTTGGTATAAGAGACAGCACAGTGCATGCAGCGCGGCGATGCTGCGCGCAGGCGAGCTGCCTTCGGCCGTTGGAAGACAAGGAGCGACGAGCGTATCGTCCGGGCAGTCCTCAACAAGAGGGCCACGGGCTGGGCCGATGAGCACGGTGGTAGCACCACGCTGGCTGGCGGAGATTAGGGCTCGGGAGGCCCAATCACATTCGCCGGTCTCGCCTACTACGACGACTACGTCCAAGGCCCCCACATACCGTGGGAGCGATTCGGTGACCACAAGCGGGATGCGCAGGGGTTCGGCTAGGCCCACACCGAGATGTGCGGCCTGGCGGGCAATCGCATCGGTGGGGATTATGACCAGCGAGCGCGGGCTTAGCCCCCGGAGTGCCTCTCCCCAGCGCTCTACTTCTCCAGCCAGCAGGCGGATTTGAGCGCCTTCGTGCGCAACATCAAAAAAGCGCACGGTTTCGGCATCATAATTACCGGTATCCATGTGGTCCAAGCATAGTCGGGCGCCCACTAAGATGGAGGGCTATGACTCCCTCACAGATTCATCCCGTCACTCTCATTGGCGGCGGCCCCGGCGCATGGGACCTCATTACCGTGCGCGGCATGCGCGCACTGCAGGATGCAGAGGTAATTCTCGCCGATCACCTAGGGCCTACGGCGCAGCTCGATAAGCTGTGTGATATTTCTTCCAAAGAGCTTATTGACGTCTCTAAACTCCCCTATAAGAAGTCAATCTCGCAGGAAAAGATCAATGCGCTTCTCATCAAACATGCCCGCGCCGGCCGCAAGGTAGCCCGCCTTAAGGGGGGCGACCCCTTCGTCTTTGGCCGCGGCTTTGAAGAAGTCCAAGCACTGGCAGAGGCGTCGATTCCCACCACCGTTATTCCGGGAGTGACCTCGGCTATTTCCGTTCCCGCGGCCGTTCGCGTTCCGGTAACCCAACGCGGCGTTGTCCACGGATTCACGGTAGTTTCCGGCCACCTGCCGCCTGGCCACGAAAAGTCTCTGGTGGACTGGGAAGCGCTCGCCCGCTCGGGCGCCACGCTAGCGGTAATCATGGGAGTGAAAAATGCTCCGGCCATAGCCAGCGCGCTTATCGACGCCTCCCTCTCCCCTTCCACCCCCTGCGCCATCATCCAAGAGGGCACACTTTCAACCGAGCGCGCCTACCGCTGCACGCTGGATACACTGGCGCGAACGATGACCGAGCAGGAAATCAGCTCACCGGCCGTCTACGTCATCGGTGAAGTGGCAGGGCTCTAGCGGGGAATTCTCAGTCCCGCGAGCCAACTTCTGGCCGCGTTCTACCCCCACCGCAGCCGACTTTCGGCCCATAGCGTGGCCATTAGTTGCATTAAGAGCGCTACGCTAGGTCCGCGGCGGAGCTGTCGGGCGCCTTATCCTGGACAATGGTCACGCCAGTCCTGCGCGATCCATTGGCGCTGCGTGAACCGTGGACGCGGTGAGCAGCGGCGACGCGATCTGGGAAATCCGGTGCATGGAAATCGGCGTGGGCTGCTTCCTCGGCGTTTTCGGCTTCCAATTCCGCTGCACGCGCGCGCCTAGTGCGCAGCGCGCCTCGAATAGTGGCAGCCAGTCCAGCCGCGACCACGGCGGCGATGGCTACCGAGGTGACTACTGGCGGCACTGACCAGCCGAAGTACGTTTCGGCGCCGCCAATGACCTTGCTGATATTCAGCCCCACGATGGCCGTGCCCACCAGTCCGCCGAGCAGGACTGGGTTGATGCGGGAGATGAGCCACGCCGCAATAGGCGCGGTAATGGCCCCGCCGATGAGCAGCGCGATGACTGCGGCGAGGTTGGCGACGATTTCGTGCCAGAGCCCGACGATGAAGCCCGCGGTGGCGCCGAAGGTTACAAGGAACTCGGCGGCATTGACCGTACCTACGATGCGGCGTGGTTGCTCGCGGCCTATCGCCATGAGGGTGGAGGTCGAGACAGGTCCCCAACCACCGCCACCAGTGGAATCGATAAATCCGCCCACCAAGCCAAGGCAAGCGAGAAATGGTGTGGAGTGCGTGCGCTTATACGCCGAGCCGCGGCGGCGCGGCTGGGAGAAGCGCCAGATAAGGTTGGCACCGATGCCTACCAAGATAAGGGCGGTTACGGGAGCGGCTGCGGCGGTGGAGATAGTGGAAAGCAGTGTGGCGCCCAAGAAGGCGGCGATGCCACCGGGCACACCGAGGCGGATGACGGTCTTCCAGTCCACATTGCCAAAGCGCGCGTGGCTTAATCCGGAGATAGCAGTGGTGCCAAGCTCGGCGGTGTGTACGACGGCCGAGGCTTGGGCGGGCCCAAGGCCTGCTAGCAGCAACATAGTGGTAGAGGTAACGCCGAAACCCATGCCAATGCCGCCGTCCACAAGGTTGGCCGCCGCACCTGCCAGCGCGATGAGGATCAGGGTTAGCATGGCACGAATACCTCCTGCGCGGCATTGCGCGCCTGGCGGAAACGGTCAACGACGAGGCCAGCTAGGTCAGTTCCTAGCGGGCGGTCGACGGTGGCGGGAACGCCCGCCAAGCGATCCAGGAGCAGGCCCTCGGCCACGAAGAGCGGGATTACCCGAACACGTGCAGGATCCGGATATTCGCGGCATAAGGACACAATCCCTTCGCGGCCACCGCGGGTAGCGAATTCCACTGTGGTGGGCACGCCGGTGAGCGCGAAGGTGCGGTGGGCGAGTTCTCGAATGGCATCGTTGGCCGCGGTATCAGAGGAACCTACGGAGTAGATGACTACGTGGGAATCGCCCGGCAGGGTACGGGAGGCGAGCACGCGAGCGATATCCTCGCCGGTGCCAAGTCCTGCGGTGAGATGAAGGGAAAGGTGGGAGGCTTGGGAGGCGTCGGCAAGCGCGCGTGGGACGTCCACGCGCTGGTGGTAGCCCTGGGTAAAAAGAAGGGGAACCACAATGGCGTCGGTCTCCCCTAGCTGGGCGAACTCGAGCGCGGCCGTGGTGAGATCAGGCTCGTTGAATTCCAGGTGCGCTGCACGGGCGGGCCGCACGCCGGTGGCCTGGGTAAGTCGCTCAATGCCGGCCGCAGCACCCGGTTTGCGCGAGCCGTGGGACAGGGTAATAAGCGCAGTCATCGGACAGCCTTAAGCCTTAGAGGCCGTACTATGGCCGCGGCGGGCAAGCGAGCGCTTCAGCGCCTCGTTAGAGGACACGGCCGGTGCAGGGGCTACCGGGGCATCGTCTTGGCCGTGGAATCGCACGGAGAAAATCCGCAGGCATTCCTGGCACTTCCAGGCAAAGTCATCTTCCTCGTCTGGGAAGAGGTCGGTGCCAGCACAGTAAGGGCAGAAGCTGGGATGGTTGCGGTTCGGGTTCGGCTGGCGGCGAAAATTCACTGCAAGTCCTCCTCCTTAGCACGCAAGACCCAGTGGCGGAATTGCTCGCCTTCCTCGCGCTGCTCCTTGTATTTGTTGACTAGCCGAATGACGTAATCGGGCACCTCATCGGCCACGACCTTATGGCCGCGCAGCTTGCGGCCCCAGTCCGGGGAGAGGCCAAGCGCGCCGCCCAGGTGAACCTGGAAGCCTTCGACGCGGTTGCCCTCGGAATCGGTGACGATCTGGCCCTTCAGGCCGATGTCCGATACCTGCGAACGCGCGCAGGCATTGGGGCAGCCGTTGAGCGCGATGGAAATCGGCACGTCCAGATCGCCCAAGGTGTCCTCCAGAATGTCCACCAGCTCAATGGCGCGGGCCTTGGTGGTCACGTGCGCGAGCTTGCAGAATTCCAGCCCGGTGCAGGAAATGACGCCTCGGCGGAACTCCGATGGTTGGGAGTACAGACCGGTTTCATCAAGCGCACGCGAAAGCGCCGGGATGTCCTCTTCTTCGACGTCGAGGAAGAGTAGCTCCTTCATCGGGGTGGTGCGGATGCGGCTAATACCGAACTTCTCGGCCACATCTGCGATGGCTATGAGCTGCTCACCGGTGGCATGGCCCACGGTGGGCTTTACACCGACGTAGAACTTGCCGTCCTTCTGGCGGTGCACACCCAGGTGATCGCGGGAGCCGGGTTCAACCTCGAGCGGGATACCGTCCAATAGCGGCTCATCCAGGTATTCTTCTTCCAGAACCTGGCGGAATTTTTCGATGCCCCACTTGGCAACGAGGAACTTTAGGCGTGCTCGGTTGCGGTTGCGGCGGAAACCGTAGTCACGGAAGATACCGACCACCCCGGCCCACACCTCGGGTACGCGTTCCAACGGGACCCAAGCGCCGAGGGATTGCGAGAGCATCGGGTTAGTAGAAAGGCCGCCGCCGACAAAACAGTCGAAACCCGGCCCGTGCTCAGGGTGATTTACGCCCACAAAGGCAACGTCTTGAATCTCGTGGGTAACGTCCTGGCGAGCGTTGCCGGAAATGGCGGTCTTAAATTTGCGCGGTAGGTTATGGAATTCCTCCCGCGGCAGGTAGTTATTTTTGATCTCTTCGATGGCTGGGGTGGCATCGATAATCTCATCCTCAGCTACACCTGCGACCGGTGAACCCAAGATGACGCGCGGCACATCGCCGCAGCCCATCAGCGTGCTCAAACCTACCGACTCGAGCTTGTCCCAAATGGTAGGCACATCCTCGATTTGAATCCAGTGCAGCTGGATATTTTGACGGTCAGTAAAGTCCGCGGTGGAGCGGGCATAATCGCGCGAGATTTCACCCACGGCGCGAAGCTTGGCAGGATCGGCGCGGCCGCCGTCGAAGCGCACGCGCATCATGAAGTACTCATCCTGCAGCTCGGCGTTCGAAAGCTTGGCGGTCATCTCGCCACCCAAGTTCTGGTTGCGCTGGGTATACAGGCCCAGCCATTTAAAGCGCGGGGCTAAGTCATCCGCAGGGATCGAAGAAAATCCCTGCTTGGAATAGATATCGATGACTCGCTGCTTGGCAGAGAGCCCGCCATCTTCTTGCTTGATTACCTCGTCATTATTGAGGGGCTCGGTGCCGTCAATCTTCCATTGGCCTTCGGGCTTTTTGGCGCGGGGCTTGCGCTTGGTATTAGTCGCGGTGGTCATGGTGTAGATCTCAACCTGCCTTTCCAAAGTATTGAAAGACAACCTACCCGTCTAAACTAAGCAGACAAAGCGGTCTTTTTTATTTTCAAGTGAAAAATCGCCCTGAGCTGGCATGAAGGCAGGATGGCTTTAGAATCTAATTCAAGACCTTGCCGCACACTAGACTAAACGGTTCAATTGCCAGAAAGATTATCCATAAGAAATGAACCCAGCGGTCTAGACCCGCGGGAAAAAGAAAGGCACCCTCACAGAATGAATCAGCCCTTGAAAGTAGCCGTCATTGGCGCCGGACCAGCGGGCATCTACGCCTCCGATATCTTGGTGAAGAAGACCGGCGGCGAGGTACAGATCGACCTCATAGAGCAGATGCCCGCGCCCTTCGGCCTCATCCGTTACGGCGTAGCACCGGACCATCCGCGCATTAAGGGAATCATCAAGTCCCTCCACCGTGTGCTCGATACAGAGCAGATTCGCCTGTTGACCAACGTACACATTGGGCGCGATATCACCGTCGACGAGCTGCAGCAGCACTACGATGCCGTGGTCTTTGCTACTGGGGCGGTTGGCGACCGTCATCGCGAGCTTCCCGGTGCAGACTTGAATGGCGTGCACGGTGCCGGAGAATTCGTAGGCTTCTACGATGGCAACCCGCGCTTCGAGCGCCACTGGGATCTTTCAGCAAAGGAGGTGGCAGTCATCGGCGTAGGCAATGTGGGCCTTGACGTCTCCCGCATCTTGGCCAAAACCGGCGATGAGCTCAAGGTGACCGAAATCCCCGATAACGTCTATGAGTCCTTGGCCAAGAACCAGGCCGAGACCGTGCGTGTCTTCGGCCGCCGCGGCCCGGCGCAGGCCAAATTCACCCCGCAGGAGCTCAAGGAACTTGATCATTCCGAGTCCATCAATGTTGTGGTCTCGCCGGAAGACATTGACTATGACGAGGCTTCGCTCGCCGCGCGTCAGGAAAGCAAGTCCACCGACTTGGTATGCCAAGTCCTTGAACAATACGCCATCCGCGATCCCAAAAAGGCGCCGCATACCCTGCAGATTCACCTTTTTGAGCAGCCGGTAGAGATTCTGGGCGAGAACGGCCAGGTTACCGGCATCAAGACCGAGCGAACCGCGCTCAACGGCGACGGCAGCGTGCACGGCACCGGCAAATTCACCGAATGGCCGGTACAAGCGGTTTACTTCGCCACCGGCTACCGCTCCGATGCGGTCGATGGCGTGCCCTTTAACCAAGAGAAGAACGTCATCAATAATGACGGTGGCCATGTCATTGATGAGTCCGGTGAAGTGGTGCCTGGCCTTTACACCACTGGATGGATTAAGCGCGGACCGGTGGGGCTCATTGGCAATACCAAGTCCGATGCCACGGAGACGATTGGCATGCTGCTTGACGACGCCGCCTCTGGCGCCCTCCCCTCCCCCTCCAGCACCGCAGATATCACCGAGGTCTTCGCCGAGCGCGGCATCGACTACCTGACGTGGAAGGACTGGCAGCGCTTGGACGCGGCCGAGCGCGCACTAGGCGAGCGCGAGGGCCGCGAACGCAAGAAGTTCGTGGAGTGGGAGGACATGGTATCCCACTCGCGCGCCGAGGTTTAGCGGCGGATGATGGCGAGGACTTCGTCGACGATGGCTTGAACTTCGTCGGCCGTCTTCGCCTCTACATTGAGGCGCAGCAGCGGTTCCGTATTGGAAGCGCGCACGTTGAACCATGCCTCGGTG
Organism: Corynebacterium curieae; assembly: GCF_027570035.1. Lineage (GTDB taxonomy): Bacteria > Actinomycetota > Actinomycetes > Mycobacteriales > Mycobacteriaceae > Corynebacterium > Corynebacterium curieae. The sequence continues at coordinate 72,304 of NZ_JAKMUU010000003.1, forward strand.
TCCTTGAGCTCGACAGTCACGCCGTCTAGCTCATCGACGGACTCGATCTTATCGGCCAGCTCATCCAGCACCGCCTGGGTAGCGGCCTTCTGGTCCTCCACGGTGGAGTTGATTTCGCCAGATGCTTCGTAGCGGGAGTACTCCGCCATAAGCTCGCTCAGCGGCTTATCTGACTGGCCCAGTGCGGCAAGAACGTGCATCGCAGCCAGCATGCCGGAATCGGCGTTCCAGAACTCTTGGAAGTAGTAGTGCGCGGAGTGCTCGCCACCGAAGGCAGCCTTATGCTCGGCCATCTGTGCCTTAATGAAAGAGTGCCCCACGCGGGTACGCACCGGGGTGCCGCCGTTTTCCTTAATGAGCTCCGGCACGGTCTTGGAGGTAATCAGGTTGTGGATGATAGTCGCGCCTGGGAACTTCTCCAGATAGCGCTCTGCCACCAGAGCACAGATTGCGGAAGGCGAGACCGGTTGTCCCTTTTCATCCACCACGAAGCAACGGTCCGCATCGCCGTCGAAGGCCAATCCAATATCGGCCTTCTGATCCAGAGTGAACTTCTGCAGGTCCACCAGGTTCTTCGGATCCAGCGGGTTAGCCTCGTGGTTCGGGAAGGTGCCATCGAGCTCGAAGTATAAATCGCGGACGTCGAAAGGCAGGCCATCAAAGACGGCCGGAACGGTGTGGCCACCCATGCCGTTAGCGGCATCAACGGCTACAACCAGCGGCTTGGAATCCTCCAGCGGCACCAGCTTGCGCAGGAAGTCCGCGTAGCCAGCGAGAATCTCCTGTTCAGCAATCGCACCTTCGGTGCCGGTAGACTCCGGGGTTCCTTCGATAAGCATCTGCTTAATCTGTTCCAAGCCAGTCTCCTGACCCACCGGTACCGCACCAGCGCGGCAGAGCTTAATACCGTTGTACTTGGCTGGGTTATGAGAGGCGGTAAACATTGCGCCCGCACACTCTAAGGAACCAGCGGCGTAGTAAAGCTCGTCGGTAGAGGTTAGCCCCAGCAGGGTCACGTTCAGGCCTTGTGAGGTTACGCCTTCAGCAAAAGCGCGCGCCAAAGATGGCGAGGACGGACGCATATCGTGGCCCACCGCCACAGTATTTTCGCCTTCCTCTCGCAGGATGGCGGCAAAAGCGGCGCCCGTATCGCGCACGAAGTTCTCATCGATATCTTCGCCCACCACACCACGGACGTCATAGGCCTTAATTACTGCATCAAGATGCTCACGAGTTCGCATAATCCGCAATAGTACTCCCGCCCGCTGGGAAACTACCGCACCATGGGGTCCGTGTCAGTCCTGTTCTGGTTCTTCCGGCGCTGGTTTATCGGGTACCACCGATAAATGTGCGCGCCGAGCTTTTTTGGCATAAGCAACCCGGCGGGTGCGAAAGACAGGATGATTCGAGTTCGCGGGATCCGCGCCATCAAAGGTGGCCGAATAATCGATCGGATCCGTCCCCGAGCCGGCGCTGCGGTCATCGACTAGACCGGTAGTCACGCGACCGTCCTCCTTAACGGCCTCTGCCAGAGCCATTAGATCGTCTTCTTCATCCAGCTCGATGCGGTCCACGCGTACCAACTCCCATCCCACCGGTGCGGAGATGCGATCGCGGTGAGTGGCGCAGAGATCCCAGCTGTGCGGGTTCTCCTCTTCCGCCAGCGGCCCGACGACGGCAGTCTGGTCCGCGTAAGCGTAGGTCAATGTCGCCACGGCGGGACGGCCGCAGCCTGGGCGGGAGCAATGGCGAGATACAGTCACAGCACACAAGTCTAAACCCTTAGTTGAGATTTAGATAGTTCTCGCTCCGGCGTGGCTCCTCTAAACCCCAGCCGTCATCGTCTTAAAATCGGGGTTATGACCACTGCTCGCCCGCATATCCGCCCCGCTCGCGACCGCCGCGGCCACGGCATGCGCGGACCTCTCCTACCGCAGCAGACCCCGCGCTACCGCAGCGCGCGCGAGCACTTCGATATGGCTGCCCTCGAGGCCTACGCCCCCATTCAAAACGCTTTCGCCCCGCAGCTGCGCGGCCTCGATCTCGCTGTAGACACCATCCCCCGCATGCGACTCTCACCCGATATGACCGTGCTTCCGGATGAGATCATCGCCGATGGTCCAGTCCCCCTCGGCCGCGTAGTTCCCGCCGGTGTAGACTCGGCCGGCCACCCTACGCGCGCCCGCCTGGTTATCTTCCGCATGCCTATCGAACAGCGCGCCACCACCTCGGCAGAGAGAGCTGAACTCCTCGGCACGGTTATCACCGCACTGGTGGCCAACTACCTCAACTTGGACCCTGAAGAAGTGGATCCGCGATATAACTGGTAGCTCACTTGCGAGGGGGAACGCAGCAGAAAGGCCCCCGACCACACGCTACGTGCTAGCCAAGGGCCTTCCGAACACTTTAATTATCCAATCTCACGCTTGAGGCGGCGGCGCTCACGGTCCGACAGTCCGCCCCAAATGCCGAAGCGTTCATCGTGCTCCAGCGCATACTCCAAGCATTCGTCTCGCACCGCGCACGCCTGGCAAATACGCTTGGCCTCACGGGTAGAGCCTCCCTTCTCAGGGAAGAATGCCTCAGGGTCCGTCTGCGCACAGAGCGCTTGATCCTGCCACTCCTGCTCGACGGCACCGAAGAGTTCATCGAGCGACATCTCTGCAGCAGCACCGCCACGGAGAATGGCGTTGTTATTAGCCATTTTGTCCACGCCTTTTCCTTTCTCCGAGGTTGGGTAATTCTCATCAGTGCGACCGACTGTACACCACCTTCCCCTTGGGTGACCCCACTGGGATGTTGTGGAAGCAACTGCGTCGGCCGCCGTTTCTTTCACTGATGTAATTTCACACCGGATCACTAAATATCGTCAACCCGAATTGGCGGCTTCTTCGAGCTTTCCGGCAAAAACGCAGCACACGATCCCCATGCGTCACATCTTTAACAACTGATCCCCTCCGGGGGTGTAGGTAGGGGGTACTACATATAGTGGTGGCCGGTTTTTCTGTCAACAATTTTCAGGAAATCCCGGCGTGTCGCACGCACAATCCACGGCCGAGGGGATCCATCCGCCGCCTGGGACGGGCGGATCACGCGGCCTTTCAAGGCGCTAGGAGCAAATCAAGCCCACCAGTTCCCAATAAATAAAGACCGAATTGAGGTCATTTCCCTCAATTCGGTCTAAGCCTTCCCGCCTTAGAGTGGTCCTCTACTCCTGCGCGGGAAGTTAAGCGTCGGAACTAAAACGGACTCCTGCATCCGGAATGGAAACGCCAGGGAAGACACGCATGCCGTCGAGAAGCTCGCAGCGTGCACCGACGTGAGCACCCTCGCCGATGACGCAGTTTTCAATGACCGCGTTGGCACCAATGTGTGCACCAGAAGCGATAATCGAATTGTGGATAATGGCACCTGGCTCGATGCGTACGCCATCAAAAACTACGGTGCCCTCGAGGCGGGAGCCGGCGCCCACCTCGGAGCCTCGGCCCACGGCGGTACCGGATAGCAACAACACACCACCGGCAATGCCGGCTGACGGATCCACCAAGGACTCGCCGGTCTGGCCTTCAATTAGCGGAGAAGGCGCAATGCCGCGCACTAGATCGGACGAGCCACGAGTGAAATCATCTGGGCGGCCCATGTCACGCCAGTACGAGTTATCTACGTGGCCTACAACGAGGCGGCCATCGGCGAGCAGCCCGGGGAAAGTCTCGCGCTCGACGGAGACGACGCGATCGGCCGGAATCGACTCGATGACCGAGCGCTTGAAAACGTAGCAGCCGGCGTTGATCTGGTTTGTGGGCGGATCTTCGGTCTTTTCCAAGAAGGCGGTAACCCGACCATTGGAATCGGTAGGCACACAGCCAAAGGCGCGAGGATCGGCCACGTTGAGCAGGTGCATCGTTACATCGGCATCCTTGTCATGATGCGTGGTGAGGATGCCTTCCAAATCCATGCCGGAAAGGACGTCGCCGTTGAAGACCATGACGGTGTCATTGCGCAGCTTGTCATAGACATTGCGGATGCCGCCACCAGTGCCCAGCGCGGTCTCTTCCACCACGTACTCGATGTCTAGGCCCAAATCGGAGCCGTCGCCGAAGTACTCCTCAAAGACCTCAGCCTTATAGGAGGTAGACATGACCACGTGCTCGATTCCGGCGGCCTTGATACGAGCTAGCAGGTGCTGTAGGAACGGGTAGTTCGCCGTTGGCAACATCGGCTTTGGCGTGCCAATGGTAAGTGGGCGCAGGCGTGTGCCGCGGCCACCGACGAGAATCACTGCATCCGTGCTGGCACCGTGGGTGGTGGCTGCTTCAGTCATAGTCATCCTTTTATGCAGACAGTTTTATTCTGTGATTTTCTGAGGGACAGTGTAGAGCGTATGGCGCACAAACTAGGTCAACGGCACGCGCGCCGCGGCCTATGACCGCGCCGACGCCGAGGCGATAAGCCCACGCACCTGCAAGCCCAACCACAGCGCGCCTCGCAATGGGGCCTGCCACCACGCCGGGTGGCGGTCCGCCTGAAAGCGGTAGGCGGACGCATGGTGGGCGCGCAACATGGCACCGGCGTGCGCTTGAGTGGAATGTCCCTTGGCGTGGCTAATAACAGCCTCTGGACAAAAAATATTTTGGTAGCCGGCGCGCGCGAAGCGGTCACCTAAATCCACGTCCTCGAGATACATGAAATAGCGCTCATCAAAACCGCCGATGGCTTCGAAGGCATCCCAGCGCACGAGCAGGCAGGAACCAGATAACCAGCCCGCCGGGCGCTGTGTGGTCATATCAGATTCATTGCGGTAAGCGCGCGACCATGGGTTAGAAGGCCAGATTGAAGAAAAGAGCGCGTGGCCGATGCCAGTGGCCACGGTGGGTATGGCACGGGCAGAGGGGTAATTGGTGCCATCTGGCTCTACGATGCGAGGGCCTACGGCCGCGGCTTCGGGCCACTGGCGTGCACACTCGATGAGCTGGTCAATAGATTCAGGAGTAAAGGTGACATCGGGATTAGAAATGAGGAAGAATTCCTCGTCCACGCCGCCCTGTTCGCGGGCAAAACGGGCCCCCGCATTCATTCCGGCACCGTAGCCAATATTGCCGCCGGTATCTACAAAGTCCACGTTGACACGCTCGCCCGCGGCCGCCTCGGGCACACCATCGGTAGAGCCATTATCCGCAAGCACAACTCGTACGCCGCGGGCGCAGGCGCCCGTCAAGGAGTTTAAAAAACTACCGAGGTATTCACCGGGACTATAAGTCACGGTGATCACGGCCAACGGGGATCGATTTGGAGTAGTCACAATGGCCCCGAGCTTAGTCACAGCCGCTGCCAGCACACGGCAGGGACACTGCCCGAACACGCGAAATCGGACACGGATCACTAATTTTTCGCCATTCTGCCCTAAACTGTCTCCAGATCCCCACCAATCTAGAAAGCCTCCACTTGTGACTTCTGAGAACACTCGCCGGGCGCGCACGATTCAGCCCGCACCCTCTGCCGCCAGCGCGGTAAAGCAAAAAGGTTCCACGGCCACCAAGACGATCGTGGCGTTCATCTCCGCCCTGATCCTGGTGGTGTCTGGCGTGGGCTATGCCACCGTGGGCCGGCTGGATAATGGCATGTCCTCAGCCAAGGACCTCTCCTTAGGCGGCAATGGCCTTTCTGGCGATTCGCTCGATGGTGCGGTAGACATCTTGCTGGTGGGCAAGGATTCGCGCACCGACGCCAAGGGCGATCCACTCTCCGACAAGGAGTTGGCAGATCTACACGCCGGTGTGGCCGATGGTGAGGAAAATACCGACACCATGATGCTCATTCGCGTCCCCGAGGATGGTTCCCGCGCTACGGCTGTGTCCATCCCGCGCGATACCTATGTCAAGGATCCGGAGTACGGCAACATGAAGATGAACGCCGTCTTCGCCTCCCATAAGAATGCCAAGGTGGAAGAGCTCGAGCAGGAAAACGCAGAAGCTGAGGCACAGGGCAAGAAGAAGCCGCATTCGGATAAGGACATCGAAAAGCAAGGCGTCGAGGCCGGCCGCGAAGGTTTGCTGGATATGGTGCGCACGTTGACTGGCGTTTCCATCGATCACTACGCCGAAGTTGGCCTATTGGGCTTTACCCTGCTTACTGACGCCGTCAATGGAGTCGACGTCTGCCTTAACGCCGATGTCGATGACGAAATGTCCGGAGCTAAATTCAGTAAGGGCAAGCAAACTCTCGATGGCGCCAAGGCCTTGGCCTTCGTACGCCAGCGTTATAACCTCCCGCGCGGCGACTTGGACCGCATCGTGCGCCAGCAGGCCTTCATGGCTTCCCTGGTCAATAAGATTCTGGACAATGACACCTTGGCTAACCCCTCCAAGCTTTCCAAGATTGCCAAGGCCGTGGAGCGTTCCGTGGTCATCGATGATGGCTGGGACATCATGGGCTTTGTCACCCAACTTGCTGGCCTAGCAGGCGGCAATGTCACCTTCACCACTATCCCGGTAACTTCTATCGATGGCCAGGGCGATTATGGCGAATCCATCGTCACCATCGATTCCTCCGAGGTCCACCGCTTTATGGATGACCTGGCCAAAACCCATGATGAAGCAACTGACGAGTCCCAGGCTCAAGATAAGGACAAGCAGGAAAAGGCGGAAAAGGATAAGGACGTCGATCCGAATATCAATATTCATATCCTCAATGCCGGCAATATTGATGGCTTGGCCTCCGGCATCGGTTCATGGCTAGAGGGCAAGGGCTACACGGTAGAGCGCTCCGCTAATGCGCAACCAGGCATCTACAGTGAATCTCAGGTTGTCGCCGCAGATCCCACTAGCAAGGAAGCCAAGGCCCTTGCTAAGAAGTTGGGTGGCCTGCCGGTGGCAGAAAACCCACAGCTCGACGATGACACCCTCATCGTCGTCGCTACCGATGACTACCAAGGCCCGTCCGATAAGGAAGCCAGCGCCCAGGAACCGGAGGCAGATAAGTCCAACCAGCCGGTAGGCACCCCGGGCGATGACTTCGGCACCGCTAAGGTCTCCCCTGAGATCGACGCTGGTGGCGACGGCCCCCGCTGCGTGAACTAACATTTCTCCCCTACGATGGGCGGGTATGGAACTACTCGCCCATCTTTTACGTGCTGATGCCGCCTCCCCGCGGCTTACCGTATATAACGAGGCCACCGGCGCGCGCATGGATTTTTCTGCGCAAACGCTCGACAACTGGGTAGCCAAAATCGCCAATATGCTGGAAGAAGAGCTCGACTTGGAGCCCGATTCCACCATTGCTATCGACCTTCCCTCTTCGTGGCAGGCGGCCGTCGTGGCCTTGGGCGCGCTCGCCTCAGGCCCTTCCTACTGCTTTGGTGAGTCGCCGGCGCTTGCCGACGTCGTCTTTACCTCCCCTTCCCGCTATACCGCCGCCCATGAGCGCCAGCCCCAAGCCGATATTGTGCTCATCAGCGAGGACCCGTTTGGTCGCGGCATAGTGGAATCAGGCGGCGAGCTACCTACCGGCGCCATCGACTTCGGCCCCACTGTGCGCTTCTACGGCGATCAATACTTTGGTGAAACCACGCCACTGCCCCAGCTTGTCGATGCCCCCGCTACTGTCGAGCGCCTCCTATCTACCGGCTGGTCTGATAACCAGTCCTTCTCCCGCGCCGTACTCGAACCTCTAGCCGCTGGCGGCTCCGCTGTAGTAGTCGCTGGCATGTGTCCGGCCGAACGCCTAGAGGAGATTGCCAACAACGAGAAGGCCACCGCGCGCCTCTAGTCGTTTTAGGCTGCACGCAGGGGCCCAGATACACTTAAACCCAGTTATGTTTCTGGGAATCTCCGCCGCTGCATGGTCCTATATCTTTATCGGCGTACTCATCCTCGCCGGCACCATTACGCAAGGCACCATCGGCTTCGGCCTGGGCACCATTGCCACGCCAATCATCGCGCTCATCCGCCCCGAGCTCGTACCCACGCTCATATTGCTGCTCGCGCTATGCATTTCTAGCTACACGCTCTCGCGCACCTTCCGTGAGACATCTTGGCGCGTCGTGGGCATCTCTTCCCTCGCCCGCATCCCCGGTTCTTTGGTAGGCGCGTGGGCGATTGCCAGCCTCTCCCCCAATGGCCTTTCCATCTTCATAGGTTGCGCCGTACTCTTTGCCATGACGCTGTCCAGTTTGGGGTGGAGCCCGCGCCCCACCACCCTCAATACGCTCATTGCTGGCGTTGCCTCTGGGATTCTCGGTACTTCTACCTCTATCGGCGGCCCGCCAATGGCGCTCATTATGAAGCGCTTCGATCCGGACCGCACCCGCGGCACCCTAGCGGGCACATTCGTACTTGGCACCTTAGTTTCTCTTATAATTCTGGCCTTTAGCGGCCAAATCAGCAGTACCCAGATGGGCGCAGCAGCGGCCTATTTGCCCTTGGTCATCGTTGGACTCATCGCCGCCAACCATCTCAACCAATTTATAGATAGGAACCTTCTCAACCGCATTGTCATCATCGTAGCTATCTCTGCGGCGCTCATGCTGATAGTGGAATCTGCCGTCTTCTAGCCCTGTCCGCCACCCCTATACAGAACTTTCGCCTGCGCTCCAGTTGCGAACTGCGCCGATCTCTGTCACGTACACGCCCGTAACTTATATCACGTAACATTCACGTGAAGCATTTTATAACCGCTTTCCATCCGGATTTATGCAGCGCACACCGCATAGTGTGACACGTCCACAACTTCCACAGCCTTCAGTCCCGCGCCCTTTCAGCCCCGCTAAACACCCCCACATAGGGGCACCCTACCCTCCCCTAAACCGGGCAATGTATAGACAACTACTCATCAATCTTTCTTTAATCACTATTGCCCACTCAGCGGGTCCAACCCCTAATAAACAGCTTGGTCTATATAAAAAATACCTGCCCCTAAAACCATAAATATATAGACATCTAAGAGATGAATTTATTCTGAGCCTGTTTTAGCGTTTTCTTAGCGCAACAGTATGAGTTGCTGGATTTCATTCATAAGTTCATTCATTTTCTACCTTCGCAAGGAGAAGTTCTAGATGTCGATTCGTCGTCGCATAACCGGCCTGACCGCCGGCCTCATCGTCACCGGCACCGCATTCGCGGCACCTCTGGCTGGCGCCACCACCCAGACCGAGTCCTACCCGGAGACCCCGGCCCTGAACCCGGATCTGCCGATCATCCACACCACCCACGGTTCCGACCACATGAAGGCGAATATCCTGAACCCTCGCCCGGTATGTAACCCGTGGGAGGACCACCGCACCGTGGTCTACAAAGTTTCCGATCGTTTCCTGCCGGCCGGCACCATCTCCACCACCAACCAGACCAAGAAGGACATCCCGCTGCAGCAGGATCTGTCCAAGTCTCAGTCCATCTCCCTTTCCGTCAACGGTGACCGCACCGAGACCACGTCCATGAACCTGGGCGGCAAGGGCTCCGGCAAGGGCGCTGAGGGCTCCGTGGGCATCTCCCACGAGATCGCCACCAAGATCGGCGCTAGCGCTTCCTACTCCCTGTCCTGGGATGCTGGCCAGTCCATCGGACCTTACGATGTTCCGCCAAACCACACCGGTGAGGCTACCTACGGCTTCCGCGTGCTGAACATGAGCGGCACCCAGCAGTACTGCAAGCCAAACGGCACCTGGTCCACCCCGACTGCTTGGAACGCAATGCAGCCGGTAAAGAACGAGGTTCGCGTCAAGCTGTACGACAAGCTGTCTGATTCCTACGCTCCTAACAAGGACGCTCAGAACACCACCGACGTCAACGACCCGAAGGTTGTTGAAGAGGACAAGGACCTCGAGGCTGACGCAGAGGTAATCAAGGACTCCGAGGGCAATGCCAAGGAAGAGTCCGAGAAGGTTTCTGAGGCAGAGGGCAAGAACGAAGAGGCCGCTGACAAAAAGAAGCAGGAAGAGGTTGACGCCAAGGAGGACAAGAAGGACTCCAAGCACAAGCTCGACCTTGAGCCGTATATGACCGTATCCGGCGCTAAGCACGCTGGCTTCGCAGGCACCGTTGCAGTTCGTGCCAAGAACGTTGGCTCCGAGCGCTACTACGGCGAGTTCCCAGCTACCCAGTTCCGCGTGGACGTGAAGACCGCAAAGGGCCCGAAGGGCGTCGACCGCCTCATCACCCCGCGTTCCTCCAACGGCGCACACATCCGTGACTTGGGCTTTGACGAGAAGACCTCCACCCGCTCCTTCGAGGTAACCCTGGCTAACCCGATTAACGCTGGCGAAGAAGCTCGCATCGCAAACCTGGACTTCGGCGACGGCAACACCAAGGAAGGCCGCCTCATCAATAACATCGAGGTCACCCAGACCTCCCGCATCAAGGGTGATGACTCCAAGCACAACGACCAGAACGTTGACTCCCGCGAGCACACCCTGAATGACTTCGGAAAGAAGAACGAAGGCCTGTTCTAGGAACGTCTAACTTCTCCTTAAGGAACGTAATCTCCTAAACCCTCCAGACCGAAGACCGCTGCACTATTTGGGTGCAGCGGTCTTCTTTTCGTCTATAGGTTCGCATACCTAATGAACAACCTCCCCACCCCCAATTGAATTCTTCCACTAGCCGCCCTACTTCCAACTTTGTATCCTTAGTCAGTACGTCATTCCTGATAGAAGGGAGAACTAAAGAAGCTCAAACACTCTTGCTCCCCTTCTCTCCTTCTTTCTTAAAGGTGATGAAATGACAGAATTTATCGCTGCGCGCTGGCAGGACATCCTCTTCCGCAGCTATCAACACACCAGCTTGGTCCTTCAATCCGTAACCGTAGCGCTGATAATCGCACTTGCTATTGCAATTTTCGTGGCACAGCGTCCCCGCAGCGCAGCCTTAGCCAATGCCCTTTCTTCCATCGGCCTTACTCTCCCGTCACTTGCACTTCTTGGTCTAGCCATTCCACTCTTTGGGATCGGTACGGTGCCGTCTGTAGTTCTCGTGATCTTCTACGCAGTGCTGCCCATATTGCGCAACGCAATCGTCGGCCTAAACACAGTGGAACCGTCCATCATTGAATCTGCACGCGGACAAGGCATGAGCAAAGCGGCCGTCTTATTTCGCATCCGCTTGCCGCTTGCCTGGCCAATCATCATGACAGATATCCGCGTTGCTACCCAGATGTCCATGGGCGTTGCCGCCATCGCAGCTTATGCACTTGGACCAGGCTTGGGAGGCTATATCTATTCCGGCCTAAGCCAAATTGGAGGTACCAACGCCTTGAACTACACGCTCGTCGGCACACTCGGCGTTGTAGTAATCGCACTTGTCGTGGATGCGATTCTCGCCGGTATCCAGAAACTGACCACCCCGAAAGGCATTTCCGCATGACACAAGAACAGCAATCACGCTCGGCTTCCACTCGCGAGACCAGCGGTGCTGAAATCGTCTTTGACCACGTGACCAAATCCTACCCTGGGCAGAAGTCCCCCGCGGTCAAGGATTTGTCTTTCAGTATTCCCGCCGGCGAACTCGTGGCATTTGTAGGCCCTTCTGGCTGCGGAAAAACTACCTCTCTCAAAATGATTAATCGCCTTGTCGAGCCCACAAGCGGTGAGATCCGCATTAACGGCGAGGACGTTACAAAGAAGAACCCCACTCAACTGCGCCGAGATATCGGATATGTCATCCAAGGTGGAGGTCTCATTCCTCATATGTCCGTAGCAGACAATATTGCACTCGTGCCAAAGCTTAAGAAGTGGAAGTCAGACAAGATCGCGCAACGCACCGACGAGCTTTTGGACATGGTGGGTCTCGATCCCGCAATTTACCGAGACCGCTTCCCCCGCGAACTTTCGGGCGGTCAGCAACAGCGCGTAGGAGTAGCTCGCGGCCTCGCGGCCGATCCTCCGGTGGTTCTCATGGATGAGCCCTTTGGCGCAGTCGACCCGATAACCCGCACCCACCTGCAGGATGCAGCTAGTCAACATCCAGTCGGAACTGAAGAAAACTATTGTGTGCGTTACCCACGATATCGATGAGGCGATAAAACTGGGACACCGCATTCTTATCTTTGAGCCCGGCGCGCAAATTAGCCAGTACGATACGCCAGAAAATATCCTTGCTGCCCCGTCTAATGACTTTGTAGAGGATTTCATCGGTTCTGGTTCCGCGCTAAAGCAGTTGAACTTGCGGCGTGCAGATGAGCTCACGCTGTGGTCTCCTCCTATTGCGCGCATAGGCGAGAAAGCGAACGAGGTTCTCGAGCGCTTGGCGGATATGGGAGAAGACACCGTCGTTGTCCTAGACGAACACGATCATCCGCGCGAATGGATCACTAAGCGCCAGCTCAGCCGCTTTGATGTCATTCCTGAACCGAACCTCGAGTTGGCCTCAACAGTGGAAGCACGCTCGACGCTTAGCGACGCTATGTCAGCAATGCTTGCTTCCTCCCACGGCGGCGCCTTGGTTACTCGCCGCGGCAAGTTTGAAGGTGTTCTGCTCTACGACACGGTCAATGACTATATTCGCCACATCAATTCCGAGGCACATAATCCCCGCAGCGAGGGAGGCACCAGTGGAGAAGTTTAAGCGACTCAGCGGAGAAAACCGCCTACTGATTTTTGGCATCCCCGTCCTTGTAATCGTAGCGGTAGTTGGATGGCTAATCTGGCATGCCACCGCAGATCTTGACGAGATCGAGGCCCGCACGCTGGAACTCAACTCGGTAGCGACATTAGCGTGGGAGCACCTAGTGCTCGTCATCGTGTCTGCGCTTTTAGTCATCGCTACTGCTATTCCTTTAGGCATTGTGCTAACAAGGCAATCAACCCAGTTTCTCGCGCCGGTAGTCACGGCAATCGCCAACATTGGTCAGGCCGCTCCCGTGGTAGGCGTCATCGTGCTCCTCGCTATCTGGCTCGGATTCGGCACTCCGGTAGCCATCCTCGGGTTATGGTTCTACGCCTTCTTACCGGTATTGGCTAATGTCATTGCGGGTTTAAGGGGCGTCGACAAGCAGCTCATCGAGGCAGCCCACGGGCTTAGTATGTCCCCGCTCCAGGTGCTAATGAAGGTCGAACTTCCGCTCGCTCTGCCTGTCATCATGAATGGCGTACGCACCTCCCTCGTTCTCCTAGTAGGCGCAGGTGCCTTCGCCACTTTTATTGATGCCGGTGGGCTCGGCGGTCTGATTACCTCCGGTATCAACCTCTATCGCAACCCAATTCTTATTTCTGGCGCGGTACTGATAGCAGCTTTGGCCTTGGCAATCGAGTGGGTAGGCCGGGTATTGGAACTCGCGTTTACCCCGAAGGGAATGGTCAAATGAAACGCTTAATGGCAACGCTTACCGCTGCGGGTACCTTCTTCCTAGCTGGCTGTGGACTCGGGACCGCCGGCGGATTGATCCCGAGCGGTGACCTGCAAGGCGATCTCTCCAAGATTGATCTGGCGGGCGAGAACATTTCCATCGGTTCGAAAAACTTCACCGAGCAGATTATCTTGGGAAAAATCGGCGCCATCTTGCTGCAATCAGCAGGTGCGAACGTAAAGGATCTCACCAACGTTCCGGGCTCCACCTCTGCTCGCCAAGCACTTCAGGTTGGCGATTTGGACACGATGTTTGAGTACACAGGAACCGCTTGGATTACTTATTTGGGACACGACAATCCGGTTCCTGGTTCGCAGGAACAATATGCGGCGGTGGAAAAGGTTGATAAAGAAAATGGGCTTTCTTGGTTGTCGCCGGCGCCAATGAATAATACCTACGCCTTAGCCACGAGCGGAAAATCTCACCAAGAATCTGGCCTTGAATCTCTTGCGGATATCAAGAAGCTCCCACCAGAGCAGCAAACCTTTTGCACCGATGCGGAGTTTCTAGCTCGCAATGACGGGCTCCTGCCCATGCTGGAAAGCTACGGGGTGGAAGCGCCGCCGCGTAGTCGTATTAAGGAAATGGACTCCGGCGCAGTATATGCCGCACTAGATAAAGGCGAGTGTACCTTTGGGTCTGTCTTTGCCACTGACGGCCGCATTAAGGCGCTCAATCTACAGGTGCTTACAGATCCTGATTTATTCTTCCCCAAATACAACCTTGCCCCGGTTGTTCGCACCGAAGTCTTGGACGAACATCCCGAAATTGAGGAACTTTTCGCTCCGCTTTCGGAGCTTCTTACCGATGAAAAGATGCAGGAACTCAATGCCCGAGTCGACGTTGATGGCGAGGATTACACCACAGTGGCACTCGACTTCTTAAAGGAAGAAAACTTGATCGCAGACTAGAGCAAAGTCCCTTGCACGCTTTTCTTAAGCCGCTGTACTGGTCTCGGTACAGCGGCTATTAAAATTATTTGGCTTAGATCACTAAATTACTTTCGTTCACTACTACAGTGGGATAGGTTGTATGTGTTATCCCGTTCACATACCAACCAAGGATGAATTTTATGTCTCAGCAGACTGCGGATTCTTCTGCTTCTCCGGTCGGTCCACCTACAACCGGCAATAGAAGAACAGTCACCACCGGCCAGGTCACTACCAATAAGGCCGTCAACAGCCAATGGACCATCACGCTCTTCGGCACGGCCGTGGGTGCAGGCATCCTCTTCCTGCCTATTTCCGCGGGCAGCTTTGGCTTCATTCCGCTTCTCGTAGCCACCTTGCTCATCTTCCCGATGACCTACCTGGCCCACCGCGCCTTCTCATGGATCATCAGCTACTCGCCACTGCACGGCGAAGACGTCCTTGCGGTGCTTACCCACTTCTTTGGCCGCGGCAATGGCATCATCCTAGCCATCATTTATTGGTTCACCATCTTCCCAGTGGTGCTCATTTACGGCGTATCCATTACCAATACGGTCGATAGCTTCATCGTCAACCAGCTGGGCGGCCCAGAAATCTCCCGCTACATCTTGGCGCCGCTGTGCGTTGGACTGATGACGCTGGCACTTGCCTTTGGCAATGCCATCATGTTGAAGATCGCCCAATTCGTGGTTTACCCGCTCATCGTGGCGCTGGCAGCAGTATCGCTCTACCTCATTCCACAATGGGACCTCGGGTCCTTCATGGAGGCCGGCGATCACACCGCTGGCGGCGTTATCAAAGCCATTATTCTTATCCTTCCCGTATTGGTTTTCTCCTTCTCCTTCGTTGCCGCTATCTCCCAGTTCTCCCTAGGCATGGAGAAAGAGTACGGGGCGGACCACCACGCACAGTCCGATAAGGTCATCCGCAATTCCGCTATTCTGCTGACCATTTTCACCATGTTCTTTGTTTGGTCCTGCGCCTTAGCAATGGGCGCGGATGGCATGCAGGAAGCCAATGATAAGAACCTGCCGGTACTGTCTTACTTCGCCAATGAAACCGGTACCCCATTCATGGCCTACATGGCCCCCATCGTCGTCATCTGTACCGTGGCCTCCTCCTACTTTGGCCACGCGCTCGGCACCATCGAGGGAACCCAGTACCTTTTCCACCTAGCGGCACCAAAAACTACGAAGAAGATGTCCACGCGCACGCTAGATCTATGGACCTACCTTTTCATTTTCGTCGCGACTTCCCTTGTTGGCATCTTCAACCCTTCCATCCTGGACATGATTTCCGTAGCAGGTGGTGTCTTTTTCGCCTTCATGACCTACCTGTTGCCCATCTGGGTCATCTACCGAGTGGAGGCACTAGCCCGCTTCCGAGGCAAGAAGACCAACTATTTCGTGGCGATTATGGGCCTAATCGTGCTCTTTGCCACCATTTGGGGAATGTTCCAATAATCCCACAAACATGATTCGGCAAGGGCTTTTCCTGTCTGGCAGAGCGGGAGTCATCATGGCAGAACAGGAAAAGGATCCCGACCTCACAATAAAGCTCGGGCATAACAACGAAATCAAAATCAGAAACAAATACGAGACTTTCTCTATCACCAACGATATCGCCATCTCCGTAGTCTTCATCCTTGGTTCGGTGCTGACGCTTGCTAGGTTGTCGATGATCGCCACCATCTTCTACCTCCTCGGCAGCCTCGGCATGGCGGCCCGTCCGGCCATTCGCCTAAAGCGCCGCACCCATTTGCAGCGCATTGGGGCTGATGCGAATACCTCCGAAAGTTATGACTACTAGGTGGAAAAGGCGCTAACAGTAAACTTTCAGCAACTAGCAGGGACCTATCAGCCACAATCCATTGCGGTAGCAGCCCGATACCCCATACTTAAATCATGCGTTTGAGAGAGCGCATACGAGAGAGATAGAGAGAACCCCTCAGTTTCCAGAGGGCGGCTTGAAGCCGATACATGGAAACACCTTGTAGAGAGAGACGCCTGCGGCCCTCGGTTCCTTCCGGTTCCGAGGGCCGCAGGCGTTTTACCACCCAGTTCTCTACTCGTGCAGCTTATTCTTCTTGGAAGCGAAGAGCACCGCTGTTCCGGTCACCAGCGCCGCAGCTACAAGGTAAAAGGCTGGGGCGAGTTGTAAACCGGTGACGTCGATAAGCCAAGTAGCAATCATCGGTGCCGTACCACCAAAGACGGCGTTGGCCGTATTAAACGTCAACGCGAAGCCGGAAAGGCGCACGTGGGTTGGAAATTGCTCGGAAAGAAAGGACGGCAAGACGCCGTCGTTAAGCGCCAGCACGCCACCCAAGCAAACCTGAATAATGATGACGAGGAGGAGCCCGGCGCCGTCGAGCAACATAAAGGCCGGAATGATACTTATACCCATAAATACTGCTGCGCACAGCATCGTGGTGCGGCGGCCCAGACGATCCGAAAGCATACCGGTAAGCAGCGCAAAGCCTATATAGAATGCGGACGCGACCGAAGAGGCGATAAAAGCCGGAGTTGCGGCCATACCCAGCTCTTCCGAAAGGTAGGTAGGCAGGTAGGTCAAGATGACGTAGAAGCCAATAGCATTAAGAACTGCACCGGCAAAGGCAATGGCCAGAGCCTTGGGATACTTAAGGACCTCGCGCAGCGGCGATTTCTCCGGCGCATCTTGATCTTCAAAGCGGGAGGATTCCTCGGTATGGCGGCGAATCCACAGGCCATACATGCCCAGCGGCAGCGCAATCAAGAAGGGCACGCGCCAACCCCAGGAATCCAGCGCGGCATCATCTAGTACACCGGTCAGCAGGGCTGCAATGAGCGAGCCCAAAAGCAGGCCCGAGGCCGTGGCGGACGGGACGACCGCGGAGTAGATTCCGCGCTTTCCAGCCGGGGCAATTTCAGCCAAGTGCGTGGCCGCGCCGGCATATTCGCCGGCCGCGGAAAAGCCTTGGACCATACGGCAAAGTAGCAGCAAAAGGGATGCGGCGAAGCCAATGGTGGCATAGCCCGGCAGGAAACCAATGCAGGCCGTTGCTGCAGACATCATCACAATGGACACCGTCAGCGTGTGGATACGCCCGTACTTATCACCAAAGTGGCCCCACACGATGCCACCGAGTGGTCGCACCAGGAAGGAAAGCGCGAACAGCGCAAACGTCATAATCAGCGCGCGGCGCCCCTCCATTTCAGGGAAGAATACGCGAGAGATAATCGCGGACATATAAATATAGGCCGCATAATCAAACCACTCGATGAAGGTGCCAATAAACGCCGCCTTAATGGCGGAGCGGTGTTGATGCTTGGCCTCTGCTGCTTCCTCGGCCGACTGCGCCGGCACGGCATCGTTGGCTGGGGGTCGGGCTGTGAGAGGAGACATGCTCCTCACCTCAATTCTGTAGCTATACAAGCATGTGAAAACGGCGCAGCCTCGCTGCGCGCATAACTTCCACCTTACAGAAATTGAATATGTTTTACGTCACTTCCGTGCATTGCTGTTACACAAGACAATTGCTCCGGCGCTTCCCGACGCCCTCCCCACTTAACTCCCAGCAACGTACAGCAATCCAACAGCCGGGCCCCATTAGCACTACAGCCCAATCCCCCATACTGAGATCGTGCGTTTGAGAGAGCGCATACGAGAGAGATAGAGAGAACCCCCTGCAGTTTCCACAGGGCGGCTTGAAGCCGATACATGGAAACAATGAGAGAGACGCCTGTGACCCTCGGTTCCTTCTGGAGCTGAGGGCCACAGGCATTTTCCTAGCTATAGCCTAGACATCATGCGGAAGAAGGCCTCTGCGGAAGCTTTTTATCAAAATCAATGAGACGACCCAACGCCCAATCCTTATCAGTGAGCAGGCGAGAAAACACCAATCCGGCACCAATAGATCCAACTACCATCATTCCGGTTGCTACGTTGGCCAAAGCTTGATCCATCTGACCATCGTTTAAATAAAACACTGCCCGGAACATTGTCACCCCCGGAATCATAATCACTGCAGCCGGAACGGTCGTTGTAATACGGGGAAGACGCGCCTTTTTAGATGCAACCGCGCCCAATAGCCCAATGAGCAGTCCACCCACGAAGGCCGCAAAAAAAATGGTTGTTCCCGCGTGAATAAGAACCAAACGGAGCTCATTTGCCACGGTTCCCACGCACGCTGCCACTAAGACCATGCGACGGGAAGAATTGAAAAGAAAGGCAAATCCAGCAATTCCCAGAAAACTTGCCACCGGTGCCAACAAAAACCACTGCATATCCTGTGCAGGTGCAGGCGGGTCAGGGCTAAGTTTGGTCAGCCAGCTGACCATAGAGACCGTGAAGGCCGCCGTAAATATAACAGTAAAGGCATACCCCAACCTGACAATGCCTGCATCGAAATCAAAGCGCGCTATATCAATCAAAGCAGAGAAAAGGGGAAACCCAGGAATTAAGAATAAAACCGCTGCCACAAAACCCGAGGACAACTCACTCGGCTCTACCGAACCAATGGCCCCAAAAATCTCCGTCAAGCAGAAGAAAACGATGCTCGCCGTTGCGCCGCCAGCAATTACTCCTCCGATTTGATGAACGTGCCGGTGGAGCAACGTATAGCGAACAAACTGGCCCGCAAACGCCGCCAAAGCAACCAATCCCACCGCTTCCAATGGGAAAAAGTTAAGGTAGGCAAACGCCGCGCATGCTATCGCGGCGGCAAAGGATAGAACTAAACCGCTCCAGCGCTTTTTGATATCAAACTCGACAGCATCCAGCATCTCCGCCAATTCTTGGGCAGTAATCCCTGCATAGAGGCGATTGTGGGTCAGATCTTCTAAGGCTTCAATCCGCGAGGCATCAACTGCGGGAGAATGTTGCCGAGCAATGACCGTCCGGAAGTATTCGCCGCGGTGAAACGTACAGGTAATCTGCGTCAGACCCACTGTGGCATCTAGGTGATCAAACCCCAAGGCTCGCGCGCTGCGTTTCATCCCCCTCAGTACGCGATAACCAGAAGTGCCAGCACCCATTAGAAGCATTCCCACACGCAATACGACGTCTGCCTCCACGCCCATTTGCCGGTGCATTTCTGGATCAAATTGTTGTGACACATCTCCTCCTTTGGCACAGCACTTGGCGCCCAATTAAAGACTTCTCGACCCCAACCGAAACCCGAGAGCGCATTTGTGGTTCACCTAGAATCCTACGCAGAGACCCACCCTTGTGGATAATGCTCATTGCCCCAAAGGCCATCGCTTTCCACACCTATAGGCTGGTTCGACGTGCCATTTGCCCATTTCCCATAGCATTGCCACGGTACTCACAGGGAAAATGTAGGCTCATGGCAGCCTAGGAAGTTACCTTAACTTTATGCGTTTGAGAGAACGCAAGAGAGATAGAGAGAACCAGTTCCAGCGCCCAGGGCCCCAAGCGAGGCCCGGGCGCTGGAGCTGTTTTATCCATCCCGGGCTGAAACAAGGAGGAGTTCCGTAGCCTCTCCCCACCAAGTGCAATCACATCATCGATCCGCAGAGAGTTAGGAATCGCTGCCAGCAGTACCGAGGTAGCTCAAAGCGGCGGCCACCAAAGCTTCGGTGCCGGTACGCAGCGTGGGCTGGAGCAGCGGCGCAAAGTGCGGGCTGTGGTTGGGCACATCCTTTCCTTCGTCGCGGCCGGAAAATACCCAGAAGCAGTAAGGAGCGCCGAAGGCGCGAGCAATGGTGGAGAAATCTTCGGAAGCCGTCAGGGGTTCTGCATTAAGGACGCGCTCGGCACCAAAATGGGAGGTGAAGGCTTCCTTTAGCCGTGCTGTGGTGGTCTCATCATTGCTGGTAAGCGGGTAGGAATCGTGATAACTAAACTCCGCCGGCTTAGGGCTACCGGCAGCTTGGCATTCTGCATTGACGATGCGTTCGATAGCGCTGGTGATTTTATCGCGCACCTGCTCGCTATACGCTCGTACGTTTATCTTTAGGCTGGCTTCGAAGGGAATAATATTGGCCTTCGAACCAGCGTTAATAGCTCCCACGGTGAGCACGCCAAATTCGGAAGGATTGAGCTCGCGGGAGATAACTGTCTGCAAATGCATGACGATGGAGCTGGCCAGCACCACTGGATCCACGCTGAGATGCGGCATGGAGCCGTGTGAACCTTGGCCATAGACCTTAACGTCCATGCTTACCGCGGTGGACATGAAAGGCCCCGAAGCCAAGGCGACAGTTCCGGCAGGAAATTGGCTGGCAAAGACATGTTGGCCTAGCACTACGTCCGGTGAGGCGACCTTGTCCACGAGGCCGTCATCCACCATGGCCTGGGCACCAGCGGCGATTTCCTCGCCCAGTTGAAAAATGAGCTGCAGAGTGCCAGTCCACTGGTCGGTAGCCTGCGCCATGAGCGCGCCCATGCCCAGTAGGCTGGCCACGTGTGAATCGTGACCACAGGCATGCATGACGGGCACGGCATTTCCTTCAGTATCGACCGCACTGTCCGTAGAGGCATAGTCCAATCCGGTGGCTTCCTGCACCGGCAATCCATCAAAATCCGCGCGCAGCATAACGGTGGGCCCAGCACCATTTTCTAAGACGCCGACCACACCGCCGCCTACCTCTACCTGTTGAAAACCAATCTCAGCGAGCTTGTCTTTAATGACGCCGAGAGTGCGCTCTTCCTGCATGGAAAGCTCTGGGTGCTGGTGCAGATCCTTATACAGCGGCTGTTGCCAAACCTTTACGGAGTCCTAGTTGCTACAGACACTGCGAACGGTCATTATTTCCTCCTCGTGTTGTCCCTTTGGCAGGATCAGCAAATGGTCAAGGTGTAATGTCTACCATAATTCAATAATGGCGCGATGCAGGCCATATGCCTTTGAGCTGCGGTTATGCTACGTCCCCGATAGTGCAATCACTCTTAACCAATCGGACTTTTATAATTCACCAATTGTTTGTTTTCCATGTATCTAGGCTTCACCTGTCCGCCCTAAATTGACCGAGTGACTTTTCAGGAAGACTCTCTCAGTGCCGGCAACTCCGGCACTACAACCGCCTCTCCCGCCGGTACGGAAAACACCAGTGGTTCTGCGGCGCTCGTGCGCAAGGCAGCGCGCAATCGCCACAAGGAATGGCTGCTGGCAGCCCTACTGCTCGCACCGAATCTGATATTGCTGGCTGTATTTACCTATCGGCCGCTGCTGGATAATATCCGCTTGTCCTTTTTCAATTGGAATATTTCCAGCCCCAATTCCACGTTCGTGGGCCTAGACAACTATGTGGAGTGGTTTACCCGCGATGACACGAGGACCATCGTCCTCAACACGTTGGTGTTTACGTTCTTTGCGGTCATTGGCTCCATGGTCATTGGTCTAGCGCTGGCATTGTTACTCAATCAAAACATCAAAGGACGCAATTTTGCGCGATCAGTGGTCTTTGCCCCCTACGCCATCTCCGGCGCGGCCATTGGCATTGCTTTCCAGTTCGTCTTTGACCCCAACTTCGGCCTGATCCAGGAAATCCTCAGCTGGTTCGGCGTAGACTCCCCCAACTTCTATGCCGTGCCGGGCTGGGCAATGTTCATGGTGACTTTTACCTTTGTGTGGAAAAACCTGGGCTATACCTTTGTCATCTACTTGGCGGCGCTACAGGGCCTAGACAAAGAGTTGGATGAGGCCGCGGCTATCGACGGCACTGGGCGCTGGCGTAAGTTCTGGCGGGTGACGATGCCGCAGCTGCGCAATACCACCTTTTTCCTGTCCATTACGGTCCTGCTCAATTCCGTGCAGGTCTTCGACATCATCAACGTCATGACCCGTGGCGGCCCGCAAGGAAACGGCACGCAAACTTTGGTCTTCCAGATCTATAACGAGACCTTTGTGAACTTCCGTGCCGGCTATGGTGCAACTGCCGCCACCATCTTGTTCCTGATTTTGCTCATCATCACCCTGATCCAAGTCCGCATCATGGATAAGCGAGGTTAACCCACATGGCTACTTCTACCCTTCACATGGTCACGGATGAATCCCCCACCGCCCGCCGCGCCAAGCTTATAGGTGGCTATCTGGGTATCCTCGCGGTGCTATTACTTATTGGCCTACCGCTCTTTTGGATCCTCATGACGTCTTTCAAGGCCAAGGGCGATATTTATACAGATCCAGTCAACTGGCTACCACCAGTATGGGAGACCGGAAATTACTCTGATGCCACCACGCGCGTGCCATTCTGGACCTACCTGCGCAACTCAGTACTGATAACCGCGGTGCTTTCCATCATCAAGATTGTGCTGGGCGTCATCTCCGCCTATGCGCTGGCCATCCTGCGCTTCCCCGGCCGCCACCTAGTTTTCCTGTTGGTTATTTCCTCACTCATGGTGCCGAGCGAAATCACCGTCATCTCCAACTACGCCCTAGTCAATTCCTTGGGCTGGCGCAATACATTTGTGGGCATTATCGTGCCACTGGCCGGCGTGGCCTTCGGTACCTTCTTGATGCGCAACCACTTCTTGTCCCTGCCCTATGAGCTGGTAGAAGCCGCTCGCATGGACGGTGCCGGCCCCATCCGCTTGCTTACCAAGGTGCTGCTTCCAGTCTCTTGGCCTACTCTGACTGCGTTTTCCGTAATCACCATGGTCAATGAATGGAACACCTACTTATGGCCGTTCCTCATGGCCGATACCGAGGACGTTGCTCCTCTGCAGGTCGGCCTGACCATGCTGCAAAACAACGATGGCGTGACCAACTGGGGCCCGGTTATGGCCGCCACCATCCTCACCATCATTCCTATGGTGATCATCTTCCTAGCCTTGCAAAAATACATGATTCAAGGTCTGACCACTGGCGCCGTGAAGGGCTAGAAGGCTTCTTCCCCACCCACGCTCGCCGTTTCCACTCGCTTAACCTTCCGCCTTCAACCAGGCACTACAAGGAGAATTACATGCTACGCCGCAAATTCCTCGCCCTCGCTTCCACAGCCGCTTCTGCCACCGCTCTGGCCGCCTGCGCCGGCACCTCTTCCACCAACCCGCAAGGTGGCAAAGATCAAGGCGGCGACGGTGACGTCACCGAGCTGACCTGGTGGTCCAACCATCCGGGCACCTCTAAGGACATTGAAAAAGAAATCATCTCCCGCTTTGAAAAGGAGAACCCGGACATCAAGGTAAATCTCGTTGATGCCGGCAAGAACTACGAAGAGGCGGCACAGAAGTTCAATGCCGCGCTCACCGGCCAAGATCTACCGGACATCGTGGTGCTTTCCGACGTCTGGTGGTACAACTTTGCCATCAACGACCAGATCGCCAACGTGGATGACCTTGCGAAGGAAGCAGGCATCGACCTGTCTACCTATGTGCAGCCGCTCTACGAGGACTACAACTACGATGGCGGCCACTTTGCTCTCCCCTTCGCCCGCTCCACGCCGCTGTTTTACTACAACAAGGATGCTTGGAAGAAGGCCGGTCTGCCGGACCGCGGCCCGAAGTCCTGGGACGAGATGGATGAGTGGTCCAAGAAGCTAGCCGAGGCGGATTCCAAGATGAAGCCCTTTGGCTGGGGCGATGCCGTGGACTACCTGGGGTGGATCTTCCAGGGCCCACTATGGTCCAAGGGCGGCGCTTATTCCGATGAGTGGGACCTGAAGTTCACCGATGACAAGACGATCAAGGCCGTCGAGTGGCTCAAGAACATCACCGATGAAAAGAAGGGCTACTCCTACGTGGGCAACGATATGGCCATGGAGTTCGGCACCGGCCGCGCTGCCGCCACTGTTCTCTCCACCGGTGACCTAGCAGGTCTTACCGATACCGCCAAATTCGAGCTCGGCACCGCTTTCCTGCCTAACCCGACTGGTGACGGGGCCTGCCCCACCGGTGGTGCAGGTTTGGCAATCCCAGCCGGCATTAGCAAGAACCGCCAGCTGGCTGCTATCAAGCTCATTGACTTCATCACCAATGAGGAAAACACCTGCTACTGGTCCCAGAACGTGGGCTACATGCCGGTGCGCTCCACCGCGGTGGACAACGAGGACCAGAAGAAGTTCATGAAGGACAACCCGAACTTCGAAACGGCTATCAAGCAGCTTCCAGAAACCCGGCCGCAGGATAATGCCCGCGTATTCCTCCCCGGCGCGGACCAGGAAATCGGCGGTGCTTTTGAAAAGATCGTGACCAACCGCGATGACGTCACCAAGGTGCTTACCGATCTGCAAAAGACTCTGCAGTCTATTTACGACAACCAGGTCAAGCCAGTCATCAATAAGTAGGCTCTCGCAGCCGCCCCACTCCCCTAAAGATTCTGAAAGGTAACCATGGCTACTGTCACTTTTGATGGCGCAAGCCGCATCTATTCCAAGGACGCGGAACGTCCCGCCGTTGACCGCCTCAATCTGGATATTGCAGATGGCGAATTTTTGGTTCTCGTCGGTCCTTCCGGCTGTGGCAAGTCCACCAGCCTGCGCATGCTAGCGGGCCTCGAGCCCACCGACCGCGGCTCCATTCGCATCGGCGGTAAGGACGTCACTGGGGTAAGCCCATCGGACCGCGACGTGGCCATGGTCTTTCAGAACTATGCGCTCTACCCCAATATGTCCGTGGCTCAGAATATGTCCTTTGCGCTGGAAAACCGAAAGGTCCCCAAGAACGAGATCAAGACGCGCGTGCAGGAAGCAGCAAAAATCTTGCAGATGGAAGACCTACTTGACCGCAAACCAGCAAATTTATCCGGTGGCCAGCGCCAGCGCGTAGCTATGGGACGCGCCATCGTCCGCGAGCCGGCAGTTTTCTGTATGGACGAGCCGCTTTCTAATTTGGATGCCAAGCTGCGCGTATCCACCCGCGCGCAGATATCTAACCTGCAGCGCCGACTCGGTACCACCACTGTTTATGTCACCCACGACCAGACTGAGGCGATGACCATGGGCGACCGCGTCGCCGTCCTCAATGCTGGCGTTCTGCAACAGGTGGATACCACTCGCGCCATTTATGACCGCCCGCAGAACGTCTTCGTGGCCGGTTTCATTGGCTCCCCGGCGATGAATATCTACGACCTGACTCATAACTCCTCCGAGCTGACCATCGGTTCTACCCGCATCAATCTGTCCAACTACAACTTCGATGGCGTCGAAACCGTTACCGTGGGCATACGTCCTGAAGATTGGCGGCTAAGCGATACCGGCAATAGCGGAGCGAAGTTCACAATCGCCCACATCGAGGAGCTAGGCAATCAGACCTACGTTTACGGCGATCTTAGCGACGCCACGGGAAAGAGCTCCGCCGACGGCGTGCTCAAATCCTCAACCCGCATGGGTGGGCAGACCGGAATCCTTGTCAATGCCCGCAGCCGCTATGCGGTGGGCGATTCTTTCTATGTTTCCCCGGATCCAGAACGAGTGCATCTATTTAGCACCACCACCGGTGAACGCCTGAACTAAAACGATAAGAAGGCAGTTAGTCCCTTCAATTCTTATTTTTCCCTTTGCGGATAATAAGAACCTGATATATGCTCGCTCGCATAAGATGCTCACACAATGCCGCTAACCACGGTCATTGTTGGCAAAAATGCACACTGAGAACCTTAAAATCAATTGAAAGGTAACTAACTGCCCATGCCTTCCTTCAAGAAGCTGTCCGCCACCGCTGTGGCTGCTGCCGCAATCCTCGGCACCATTGCCGCACCTGCCGCCAGCGCCAAGAGCGACCCAGTTCGTTCCATTATCTCTCCGGGCACGTGCAAGTCCATCACCAAGCTGGCCAATGAAGGAAAGCCGGTTCCGGATCCGTCCATCCTCCACGATGAAGACTCCGTAAAGCCCTATTTCAAAGATGGCGTACTGAAGTACAAAGTGGCCGATAACTTCCCATACCGCAAGCAGCTTGACGCTGCCGTTGCCGAGTGGAACAAGGCGCTCAAGGGCAAGGCTTCGCTGAAGGAAGTTAAGCCTTCTGAGGCCGATAACGACACCATCGCCATCATCTACAAGCCCGACCCAAACGGCTACGTGCAGGGCTCTGCCTACCCAGACCACAAGATGGTCTTCATCAAGATGCCTAACGCGATGTACCCAGAGGCACTCCAGGGCACCATCGCCCACGAGCTAGGCCACATGATGGGCGCGGGCCACTCCTGTGCCGGCGCGCTTATGGCCGGCGCCAACCAGAACCCCATCTCCTATCACGTAACCCCGCTGGATGCGGCAGCTATCGTCCAGGGCCAGTTCGACTAAGTCCCTTGTCCCTTCCCCTGGGTCCATCATTGGCACCCAGGGGATTTTTATATGCCAACCCCATCCTTGAGTTCAGAGGGTCGTTGCAACACTTTCCCTTAGGAGGGTGTTGTTGTGTCTGGGGTTGTTGGCCCGTTTCATTCGTTGTCTGAATCGGATCGTCGTGGCTTAGTTGCCTTGGTTGGCAGTGGGCGTAGTGTCCGTTCGGCGGCTGGTGAGCTTGGCTGTCATTACGGGCATGCTTTGAATTTTTGCCATGCCTTTGGATTGCCAGTCGTGTATAAAGCCAAACGAGTTGATCGCCGCGGCAGCCAGGCTGTCCAGCTTGTAGAGCTAGTCCGAAGCGGACTGTCGGTACGCCAAGCTGCTAAAAGATGTGGGATGCATCTTACCGCTGCGTATGCCGTAGCTACGGAAGCTGGGTGCCATATCCGGTTAAGTCAGTATGCTCGGAAAGTCCGCCAGACGCAGTTAAGAGTGGAATACCTGCGCCTTCGGCTGGCGAGCCTGCCTGGTGGTGATGCTGGCACGGCAGTAGGAATTGATCGTCGACTGCGTTTAGATTTCGAAAAAGGACTCACCAAATCCCAGGGTCGACGAGAAGAGTTCATACCCGTCGGCGAAGACGCCAGCACGTATAACAGACTTATGAAAGCGCTGCGCCAACGCCATGATGTCATCGAATCCGGAAGGCTTGCCCCTCCCGCCTTACCTAGCGGGGTAGATCCGTATAAACGCATCAGCAATCGCTACATTTGCTTCGAAGAACGCGTCATCATCGCCGATCTTCTCCGCGAAGATGTGCCACTGCGTGAGATTGGGCGCCGTTTAGGGCGAAGTGCATCGTCAATTCAGCGTGAAGTACGCAGAAACCACAGTGCGGAAGGCCCGTATCGTGCAGAAACAGCCCAGTTAAAGGCCTGTGCGCGGAGGTTGCGGCCGAAAATACCGAAACTACTAGCCAACAAAAGACTATGGGACTATGTATGCGCACAATTGCGGGCACAATGGTCACCTGAGGAGATTTCTAATCGCCTGCCCATCGACTACCCCACTGATAAGGACATGCGCATTAGTCACGAAACGATTTATGACGCCTTTTACCTGCAGGCCAAAGGAAGACTCAAAGACCTTGGCCTGGACTTGCCGACCGGTAGAAAGAAACGCAAGAAACGCCAAACCCGCTCCAGCACACCTGCCCAGCAACGCTTCGTCGACGACATGATCCTCATAGACGACCGGCCAGATGAGGTAAGTGAACGTATTTTGCCAGGCCACTGGGAAGGCGACCTCATCCTCGGTAAAAACAACCAATCAGCGGTAATCACGCTAGTAGAACGCGTCAGCCGATTTGTTGTCCTTGGCCACTTACCGGGAAGGCATACCAGCAAAGAAGTATTCACAGCCCTGCACAAGGCAGTTACAGGAATCGATAAAGCTATCTGGTCATCAATTACCTGGGACCAAGGAAGCGAAATGGCTGGTCATAAAGCTTTTACCATGGCCACTGACATTCCCATCTACTTCTGCCATCCAGGATCACCATGGGAACGCGGCAGCAACGAAAACACCAACGGCAGGCTCAGAAGAAACCTTCCCAAAAACAGCGACCTGTCCATCTACAGCGCCGAGGACCTAGAAATGATCGCCAACATTCACAACCACAAACCACGCAAAGCACTCAACTGGCGCACCCCAGCCGAAGTCATGACCAACGCCCTCACACAAACCGGTAGCATCAAACCAAACTAACCATCATCGTTGCAACGACCCCTAGAATCCGCCATCAGGGGTGTCGGGTTGGTCGCATTTGGGAGAAGGGGGCGTCGGCAAGCAGGGCTACTGCTAACGTTGCCGATATTCAAAGGTTTGCGATAGAAAAGGACCCTGCTCTATGGATACGTGGGAACCCACCCTGTCGACCGGCCCGCTACTAGGCATTGCGGTTGCCGCCATCGCCGTAATTTTGGTGCTGGTCATCTATTTCAAGCTCCACGCTTTTCTCACCCTGCTGGTGGTGTCGGCCCTTACGGCGCTAGCCGCAGGCATTCCGCTCGAGGGCATCGTCCCCACCATGACCGAAAGCTTTAGCTCCACCCTAGGCTCGGTGGCGCTGCTGGTGGGCCTAGGCGCCATGATCGGCCGGCTCGTGGAGGCTTCCGGCGGCGCCAAATCGCTTGCCGACGCCATGGTTCACCGCTTCGGTGAGTCCAAAGCACCCCTTGCGCTCGGCCTGGCTTCGCTGATCATGGGCTTTCCTATCTTCTTCGACGCCGGCCTGATTGTGATGCTGCCGGTTATCTTCGCCGTTGCTCGCCGCTTGGACGGTCCGGTCTTGGCCTTTGGCCTGCCGGCCGCTGGTGCGTTTTCTGTTATGCACGTCTACCTGCCGCCGCACCCGGGCCCCGTCGCGGCGAGCGAGTTCTACGGCGCCGACCTAGGCCTCGTCCTGCTCGTCGGCCTGCTGCTTGCACTGCCTACCTGGTATATCTCCGGCTACCGCTTTGGGCTATTTGCCGGAAAGAAATTCCCGCTCAAGGTTACTGATGCCATCGCCGGACCGGTGGTGCCGGAGGAGGAACTGCCATTAAAACCGGCTTCTGCCCCAACGGTGATTTCCCTCCTGCTCATCCCGATGGTGCTCATCTTCTTCAATACCGGTCTTAATGCGCTGGCGTCCTATGGCACCATCGATGCCGACGCCGCATGGGTGCGGTTCTTCGTCATGCTTGGCCAAACACCTATCGCGTTGCTTATTACCGTGCTCGTCGCACTGGTGGTCTTGGGGCGTCGCCGCGGCGTGGACAAGACCGCACTGGAAAAACTCATTGATTCCTCGCTCGGCCCCATCTGCTCCGTCGTGCTGATCACCGGTGCCGGCGGTATGTTCGGCGGTGTTTTGCGTACCTCCGGCATTGGCGACGCCCTGGCCGACTCCCTCTCTGGCCTCGGCATCCCCGTCATCCTTGCCTGCTACCTCATCGCCGTGGCGCTGCGCCTAGCCCAAGGCTCGGCCACCGTGGCGCTGACCACGGCCGCCGCCCTCATGGTTCCCGCCGTGGAAACCGGTGGGTTCAATGAGCTGCAGCTCGCACTTATCGTCGTGGCTACCGCCGCCGGCTCGGTTTTCGGTTCCCACGTCAACGACTCCGGCTTCTGGCTCGTCGGCCGCCTCATGGGCATGGATACGGTCACCACGCTGAAGACCTGGACCGTCAACCAGATGCTGATCTCCGTTATCGGCTTTGTCCTAGTTTTGGTGCTCTACGCAGTAGCTGCAGTCTTTTAGGCGCCTGCCTTTATCCAGGCAGCTGCTTCTTCGGCAATCTCTTCGACTGGCCGCGTCACATCAAAGACGCGGCCAGTTTCGTCTTCTTCCAGCGGCTCCAAGGTATCGAACTGCGACTGCAATAATGACGCCGGCATAAAATGCCCCGGCCGGTGCTGCATCCGCTCATGCAACACATCAAAGTCGCCATGCACATGTACAAACACCACGGCCGGGCAGTACTCGCGAATCAAATCCCGATACTTGCGCTTCAGCGCGCTGCACCCCACCATCGCGCCTGCTGGCCTATCTGCAAGCCACTGACCAATCTGTTTCAGCCACGGTTCCCGGTCCGCATCATTGAGCGGTATACCCGCAGCCATCTTGTCGATATTGGCCTGCGGATGCATATCATCGCCATCGCGATACTCCAGCCCTACTAACGGAGACAGCGCCTCCCCCACCGTTGTCTTACCCGAGCCGGATACTCCCATGACGACGATGTGGCGGAAACTGTGCTGGTTCATGGTGGCTCCTTGGGGTTGGGGTTCTCCCCCTCGAGTTTAGGCTGAGTCCCATGAGCGCGGGTTAGGTTACGCGCCTAGTGTCGAAACCGAAATTTCTCTCAAGATAGAAAACAGCCACGTTATTGCCTCAAACTGGTGGTTCAAGGGCGATAACGTGGCTGAAAGTTGGGTTGCTCGCGAGGCGAAGGTGGCCTAGGCGAGGTTCTTGAGGGCGTCGGCGACAAGGCGCCAGAAGCCGGCGTGGTCGAGAGTGGTGGCGACTTGGGTGTGGCAGGAGGCGTCGGCAGGCTCGCGCAGATCCGTGACTGTCATGCCGGTGGTCAGTGCACCGGCGAGTTCGACGTGCACGGGAGCCTTGCGGGTCTGGACGATGTCCGGATCGATGAGGTAGGCAATAGTGCACGGGTCGTGGACCGGTGGATTATCAAACCCCTGATTGGCCTGATAGGCCTTGCGGAAGAAACCGAAGAGACCGATGACGAACTCGGAAACTGGGGTACCCAGAGCCTTGATCTCAGCTTCGACTTCTGGGGTGGCAAGCGCCTGGTGAGTGAGATCGAGGCCCACCATGGTGACGGGCCAAGGCTCTTCGAAGACGATGTGCGCGGCCTCGGGATCGATCTTGATATTGAATTCGGCGACTGGGGACCAATTGCCCTCGTGATAGCCGCCACCCATGAGGACTACTTCCTTAACGCGCTCGACGATGCGCGGCTCTTTGCGCGCGGCCATCGCGATATTGGTAAGCGGGCCGGTGGGAACCAGGGTGATGGTGCCGGGCTCGTGGGACATGACGGTGTCGATGATGAAGTCGACGGCGTGGGCGTCGGCAAGCGCGGTGCTTGGCTCCGGAAGTTGGACGCCCTCGACGTCCATGCCGGTGGAGCCGTGGATGGCCTCGGCGACCTCGACTGGGCGCACGAGCGGGCGATCGCAGCCGGCATAAACCGGAACCTCCGGGTGTCCAGCGATTTCCTTGACCACCAGGGCATTGCGGGAAACCTTATCCAAGGTCTGGTTGCCGCCGACGGTGGTAATGCCCAGCAGGTCAATGGTCGGGTTTCCCATGGCTAGGAGCAGGGCCACCGCATCATCGTGGCCGGGGTCGCAGTCCAGAATGATTTTTCGCGTCATGCCACGAGCCTACTTTCGGGCGTTGACGGCCGCCACGGTGTCATCGATGGACTCCGGGCGCGGAATGAGGAAGGACAGGGCAAGGGCCGCAAGCAGGATAATGACGCCGGCGACCATGCCCGCGCGGTAGCCGTGCTCGAAGGAACCGGAAACCGCAAAGAGCACGGCGAAGGACAGGCCCGCGCCTAGGTTGAAGGCGCCCGCGTTCATACCGGGCAGGTAGCCCTGGTTATCGGCTGGCGAAAGCACAATACCCAAGCCGTTGAGCATGATATTGGCAATGCCCGCGTAGGTCACGCCCAAGAAAATAGAGACGAAAAGCAAGGTCCACGCGTTCGGAACGCCCACCACGAAAATGGAGCTAACCAGGCCTACGACGGTGCCGATGAGGCCGGTTTGCAGGACGTATTTATAGCCCAGCTTGGAGGCCATCCAACCAGCTATCGGACCAAAGACCAGGCCAGCGAGGGCGTACGGGGTCAGTGTGACCCAAGAAATGGTACTGGCAGAAATGCCGGCGCCGGCGTCTGCGTCCTGGCCGAGGTTAGGGATGAGCCCGTTCATCACGGCGAAGACACCGGTCATGGTCAACAGCGTGGTAGAAAGCAGTGCCCACGTGCGGCGCTGCTTGAGGTAAGCCACCGGAACGAGCGGGTCGGCGACCTTCTTCTCCACGTTCCAGAAGGCCCAGAAGCCGGCGGCGCCAATGAGGATGAGGATGATGACGAGGAACCAATTGGCCTCGGCAAGCTTGCCGGCCTCGTTGAACGCGGTGAGAACGCAACCCAGCGCCACGGCCAGTGGCACAACTCCCGCCCAGTCCATGCGCGGGGTTTCGGTGGCCGTGGACTCTTTGGTAAATACCTGGACCGCTACAACCGCGATGGCGCATAGTACTGCCATGGTCCAAAAGACCGAGCGGTAGCCAAAGTTGCCCGCCAGCCAGCCGCCAGCTAGGGCGTCCACGCCCGCAATACCACCATTTACCGAGGTCACAATGCCCAGCAGCAGTGCGTATTGCTTCTCATTGAGCACCTGCTGGCGCAGCATGATGAGGCAGAGCGGGACGGTCGGCCCAGCCACGCCCTGGATGATGCGGCCGATAAGCAGCACAGCGACGTTCGGTGCGATGGCGGAAGCCACGCAGCCCAGCGCAGCAACCGCCATCATGCCAACAAGAACCTTCCTGCGACCGATAAGGTCGCCCCAGCGTGGAAGGAAGAGCGAGAACAATGCCGCGGCCGTAAAGAACGCAGTTTGTGTCAAACCGATCTGTGCGGTGGTAGCGCCTAACTCATCCTCCATCGTCGCCAAGGCAGGCGAGAGCATCGACGCATTGAGCTGGAAAGCGAACACGGCCGTAAGCAGTGCGAACATCAATGGAATATAGGAGCTGGGCTGGAGCCTTGGGGGCTCGGAGGTGGTGGAAGTCATGGCTACCAATTTAGTGCATGCCCCCTTTCTCCATAATTCTTTTAGATTTAACCAGCGATTCACCGCGGCTACTTAGGCTGGAAAAGTTCCTTTTAAACCATTAGTGGAGCTTTGTATGTCTGATTCAAATAGTCGTCCTTCTTTTAATCGTCGTAATTTCCTGCAGATTGCTGGTGTTTCGGCCGCAGCGGTGGCCGCGGGAATTAATGCGCCGGCCAAGGCGGGTGCACAGTCGAGCCTGAGTTCATGGGGATCGTCGCAAGGCGGTGACCTGCCGCAGGACTCGGAGCTTTTTGGCCTAGGTGTAGCGGCGGGCACACCGCGGCACGATTCGATGATCTTGTGGACTCGCCTGGCTCCAGAACCGCTGGCCGAGGATGGCCATGGTGGCATGACCGGCGGCGATGTTCGCGTGGGTTGGGAAGTTGCGAAGGATGAGGGGTTTGGGGACGTCGTCAAGCAAGGCGAAGCACTAGCCCAACCCGAGCTGGCGCACTCGGTGCACCCGCAGGTGACTGGGCTGGAGCCTGCAACTGAGTATTTTTATCGCTTCCGCGTGGATGGCAAGGTGAGCCCAGTAGGTCGGTTTAAGACTCTGCCCGCACCAGACACAAAGGTGGATAATTTCACCTTCACCGTGGCTTCGTGTCAGGCGTGGTACCACGGCTATTTCACCCCGTGGAAGCACATTGCGCAGGAACCGGACCTGGATATGACGATTTTCGTGGGTGACTACATCTACGAATACGGCATTGTGGAAGGCGATAATCTCTGGCGCCAAGGCGCAAGCGTGCCCGATGTTTTCAAGGCAAAGGTGGAAACTCTGGAGCAATATCGCCTGCGCTACTCGCTCTTTAAGTCCGATGAGCACCTGCAGGCCGCCCACGCGCGCGCCGCGATGGCGATTGTGTGGGATGACCACGAAGTAGAAAATAACTACGCTGGTAATTGGTCCGAGATTGGCACCAAGGCCGAACACTTCCTCTACCAGCGCGCAGCAGCCTACCGTGCCTTCTATGAGAATCTTCCGGTGGCCCCGCCCGCGCTTCCCGAAGGCCCCAATAACCGCATCTATGATTCCTTCGACGTGGGCACGCTAATGCGTTTCAATCTGGTCGATACCCGCCAATACCGCGAAGAATCTGCAGAAGACGCCAGCATCTTGGGCGCGGAGCAGGAGCAGTGGCTCAACGATAAGCTCGCCACTTCCCCGGCACAGTGGAACGTGGTGGTCAACAGCGTGGTTGTCGTACCGATCGCAGATAGCACCGACCAATGGGACGGCTTCCCCGCTGCACGTCGCCGGCTAATCGAATCCCTCTCCAAGGTCAGCGACCCTATTGTCTTCACCGGCGATATTCACCAACACTGCGCTGCGGAGATCCAATCCGAAGCCGGCCAGCCCGTAGGCGTGGAATTGGTCGCGACCTCCATTGCTTCCGATGGCGATGGCTTCGCTGGTTCCAAGAGCACCGAGTGGCTGGAAAAGCCATATGTGAAGGCCATGGATAAGCGCCGTGGCTATATCAAGGTGCGCGCTACCCGCGAGCACCTCGATTCCGAATTCGTCGTCGTGCCCTGGATCGAGCGCGATGATACCGCCCCGCGTGAGACTGCTTTCTCCTTCCGCACCAATGCCGGCGAGCACACGCTGCGCTCCCTCTAAACCTCGAAAGGACAATTCATCATGGGACTTTTTAGCTCGCTTTCCTCTTCTTCCTCTCGCCGCAGTTCTTCCCGCAAGAGTTCTTCTAACCAGGATTCCTCTACCCCAGCTCCTGGTGCGGTTGCTGCTCCGCCAGCCGTAACCGGTGTTCAGGCAGAGCCGCAGCTCATGGAAAATTACGTCACCTGGGAGCCTGCTTCCTGGGACGTCGTTTTGGATCACTACCGCGTCATCGGAATCGATCCCAATGGTGTAGACGTGCTGTTGGGCAAGCCCATCTTCCCCTTCTTCCGCCACTCCCGGCGCGATGTTGCCGGTGAAAAGTGGTCTTATTATGTCAAGGTGGTTAATGCTGCCGGTGCTGAATCCTCTCCTTCTGGCAAGGCGACGTCCACCTCCCTGCCTTCGGTCACTGCAGGCACAGCGCTAGCCACGATTGGTTCCTTTGACCGAAAGGGCACGGAGTTTCAGTACTCCCCAAAGGACTATAAGAAGATCGTCACCGCGCACCCAGACCAGACAATCACTGTTGGACCGGATGCTAAGCCTTCCGACGTCCCCTATCTCCTCCCCGGCCCCGGCGATAAGTGGGCGGGAAGCAAGGCCTACACGCTGAAGTGGACGGTGAAATTGGATAGGCCCACCGGGAAGGCGGCACTGGCACTGTGGCTCATTGATACCACCAAGCTCGGCGGCATTCTCGACGTCACGATTAATGACTTTCATAAACAAATAGAGCTCCCACAGGGCGCAACGCAAGGTTCGCGCCAAGGCGATGCCAGCGGGGATCCGACCCCCCTGCGCCCCGCAGCAATCGAGTTTGATCTCGCCGAAGATACCCTAAAGGAAGGAGAAAACCAGCTGGTCTTCACCCTCCGCGAAGGAGGCTGGCTGGCGTGGGATGCACTGGGGATATTTGCTAAGTGACACCACGCAGACGGTGTTTTGCCTAGACTTGGAAAATTGTTCACCAGTTTCTGATGTACGGTAGTAACATCTGCATTTTCTATCTACCTCGCTAGCATCGCTAGTCTTCGATGCTGAAAGGACTTAGCTCCCTTATGCCTACTGTTTCTGATCGCCTAAACCGCGCCCAGCAGAATCATAATGCGGTGATTACCATCATCCCGTTTGATGAACACGCGGTGGATCTTTCGCCGACCCTCAAGGGACTGCCGGTGGCGTTCAAGGACATTGTGGATGTGGCGTACGTAGCAACCACCTGTGGCTCCAACGTCAAAGCTGTCCGCACACCGGTAAAGGACGCGCCGGTGGTACAGCGTCTCACGGCCCAGGGCGCGCTGCCGGTGGCGAAGGCGAATCTACAGGAATTTTCCTATGGCATTTTGGGCGATGCCTCCGCGTATGGACGCGTTATCAACCCGCGCGATCCTGAAGTATGCGGCGGTGGGTCTAGCTCCGGGTCCGCCGCCTTGGTGGCATGCGGCGCGCTCGATCTGACAGTCGGTACCGATAGCGCTGGCTCGGTGCGCGTACCGGCCGCTTGCCAAGGAGTCTTGGGTTTCAAGCCCACCTTCGGGCTGATTCCGGTAGAAGGGGTCTTCCCCTTTGCCCCCAGCTTCGATTGCATTGGTTTCTTTGCCAGCTCCGTTGACCTGATTGAGCAGGCTTTTATCGCCACTGTAGATGAGGAACCAGCCGCGGCACAGGACATTTCATCTATCGATGTCACCGCGCTTAAGGCCAAAGGCGAACGCTTTGCTGAGCTATTGGCGAAGCTGGAAAACTCGGACTTTGGACTCAGCGAGGACGTGGATTTGGAAGAAACCATCGCCGCTACGGCGAAGCTCTATGAGCCGATGCGTTTGAAGGAAGTCTATGACGTTCACCGGCCGCTGCTAGATCAGCGCGATAAGTACCAAGACGTTATCTTGCAGCGCGTTCTGGGTGGAGAAGATATCAGCCAGGAAAGCTATGATGCGGCCGCACAGGGCGTAGAGAAGCTGCGCGAGGAAGCGCTTGCTCTGCTTGGCGATGCCTCCATTATCCTCACCCCTACCCTCGATTCCGGCCCCCTCAAGTGGTCCGATATCACACCAGACAATGCCGCGGAATCGGCTGCGAGCCTGCGGCGGTGGACCGAGCCTTTCAACGTGCTCGGATGGCCAGCTATTACCGTGCCGCTACGCGGCGAAGAGGAAGAAGGAGTGGGTGATGCTGTGCAAGTCGTCGGCAAGCCGGGCGAAGACCTGACCGTCCTGCGCGTTGCCCACGCGCTGCAGGCCCTGCTCTAAGCCCAGTGTGGACCTAGATCCCTGCTAGCACGGTCTTTTCTTGGGTACGCGGCCGCCAGTAGGCGGCTTCAATGGCAGTAAACTCCTTAAAGTGCGCTGAGGTGAGCTCGTCCATCGCTTGGATATAGCCGGGGATCTCCTCGCGCGGCAGGCGCAAGCCCATAGTCAGGTGCGGGGTCCACCGCGGCCCTCGCCCGTCTGGGTTGGCGGCACTAATTTTTCTCGCAGCGATTTCTAACTCATCAGTGGTCTCAAGGAGCCAAGCCACGGTCTGCTTGCGCTTGGTACCAAAAATGACGTTTCCTACTCGCTGGAAATCCGCTGGAATAACAGGCGGCAGCAACTGCGCGGCCAAGTCCACAACCTCAGGCCGCATTTCTGGGGAGAAAGTGATCGTGATGTGCGGTCGTTGATGCTGGATAGGAAAGCCGCGCTCAGCAAGCCCCGCAAAGATCTCGCGTACCTGATCCTCCTGCTTTTCCGGCAGGTAGAGCAGGATATTATCCGGCGATGCTGCGCTCACGAGATGGCTTTCCCTTTCTGTAGTTGAGTGCTTCCAGCCTACAGGTCATAAGGGAGGCCACTCCCTCTTGTGCACACGCAAACGATTGCCGTTTAATGAGAGTCATGAGTACTTCAGAGTCATCGCCCCTCATTCTCGCCATCACGGCGTGTCCGACGGGCATCGCGCATACCTACATGGCGGCCGAGAACCTTGAAGCCGCAGCCCAAGAGTTGGGCTATCGCATCAAGATTGAAACTCACGGTTCCATCGGCGTCGAGGGAACCTTTAGCAAGCAAGATATCGAAGAAGCCAATGCTATCGTCATTGGCGCTGATACGGTAATTTCTAAAGACCGCTTCCACGGCAAACGCCTCGAAGCCACCGGCGTGGACGAGGCCATCAAGCATCCGAAGGAACTGCTGAGCAGATCCTTGAGCGCCTCGCGCTGGGAAGGCTCCGCAGACAGCAAGGAAGAAGAAGCGCCCCGTAAAGATAGTTTTGGCCAGACCTTGTATAAAGCCCTGATGAACGGCGTCTCGCACATGATTCCGTTCGTGGTCACCGGTGGCCTGCTCATTGCGGTGGCACTGTCCATTGGCGGCAC
Source organism: Corynebacterium curieae (assembly GCF_027570035.1). Lineage (GTDB taxonomy): Bacteria > Actinomycetota > Actinomycetes > Mycobacteriales > Mycobacteriaceae > Corynebacterium > Corynebacterium curieae. The sequence continues at coordinate 110,149 of NZ_JAKMUU010000003.1, forward strand.
CCCTACGCCTGAAGGCATGGCAATTCCAGAAGATAGCTTCTGGAATACAGTCAATGAACTCGGCGCTTTGGCGTTCTCATTGATGGTTCCGGTTCTCTCTGGCTACATCGCGGTAGGCATCGCGGACCGACCAGGCCTCGCGCCCGGCCTTATCACCGGTCTTATTGCCACCACCGGCTCGCTCTACGGTTCGGAGGCTGGCGCCGGATTCCTAGGCGGCATTGTCACCGGTATTTTGTCCGGTTACGTAGCACTAGCCATTAAAAAGATCCCGGTGCATAAATTCATTGCACCCATTTGGCCCATCATCGTCATTCCGATTTTCACCACGCTCATCGTCGGCCTGATTTTCATCTTGCTCATTGGTGCGCCGGTCTCGGCTGCTTTCGAGACTATGACCGAGTACCTCGCCGGCATGCAAGGCTCCTCTGTTATCGTGTTAGGTCTAATCATTGGTGCAATGATTGCCTTCGACATGGGTGGCCCCTTCAATAAGACGGCCTTTCTCTTTGGCGGCGGCATGATCGCGGCCGGCAACGCAGCACCGATGGGCATGGCGGCGTGTGCCATTGCCGTACCTCCCCTCGCCGTGGGCATAGCTACGGTGCTGCGCCGCAGCTGGTTTACCAAGGCGGAAAATGATGCCGGCATCGCGGCGCTGTTTATGGGATTCTTCGGCATCACCGAGGGTGCCATTCCACTCGCGGCCGCACGCCCTCTGCAAGTTATCCCTGCCAATGTTGCTGGAGGCGCAGTAGCCGGCGCACTTGCTGGCGCATTTGGGGCTCAGGATCACGTCATGCACGGCGGCCCCATCGTCGCGGTGCTCGGCGCGGTAGACAATGTCGCAGGATTCTTTATCGCCATGCTTGCCGGCGTCGCAGTCTGTGCCGGCCTTATCCTCCTGTTGGTGGGCCTCACCCAGCGCAAAGAAAAGCCACTGGTTGCTGTCGATACCATCAGCTTGGATAAGGATTTGGGCTCTACCAGTGAGGAGGTAATCCGCTCCATGGTGAAGCTTACTTCTTCCCGCATGTCCGATATGGAAGCGGTAATTGAGGCTGCCTTAAAGCGCGAGTCGACCCATTCTACCGGAGTAGGCCACGGCGTAGCCATTCCACACGCACGCTCGGCCGGCGTGAAAGTGCCCACCCTTGCCTTTGCCCGCCTACCCGAAGGCATTACATGGGGAGAAGGCGAGGAACCGACTAACCTTGCCTTCCTTATCGCTGTGCCTGATAATGCCGGCAAGCAACACCTCAAGCTGCTCTCCAAGCTGGCGCGCAGCATTATGAAGGAAGACTTCCGCAACCAGCTTTATGGCGCACAAACCCGCAAGGAAGCGGCCGAGATCATTTCCTCGGCCCTTTCTCCAGCCCCAGCTTCTCAAGGAACAGCGACGCCCGCAAAGGCATAATACTTCGTTCAATGTGGCGCTCGGCGATTCATCGCCGGGCGCTTTTCTTATACCTTTCTAAACCCCGCTCACCGAGCACACAACGACGCCGAGAAACAACTGCTGGGCAACACCCATAGAAGCAAAGGGCAGGGAGAGGTCAGGCAACCTAGTAAATCTCACGATCTTTATAGGTTCTACCAAGAAACGGACGAGTTTCCCTACGCCTGACTTAAAACTCCACCCTCACGACTCAAGTACTTACTGCTTCTCCGAGAATCTAAGACGCTGACTAGAAACCACCCCGTTGGGGAGGGGGAAATGCGCAACCAACTGAGGGATTTTAGGAGTTTCCTAGCTCAATTCGAGAAATAACTAAGAAGTAATTAGTTATACGGGACATCAACTTCAAATATTCTAATAATTTCTGTTCAAGTCGATTTTATTCCCTGGAATTGATTAACTTTTAAACAAGGGGAACGGAGTTTTGCTGTTGACGCTCCGAATTTCCCGCCTGATTCTCCGCCAGGTTCCAAAAGAAAGGTTCCGCTCATGTTCACCCCCACTGTTCGCTTCTCCACCAAAAAATTTGTAGCCCCCACCCTTGCGGCAGCCATCGCTTTGGGAATTTGCGTTGCACCTGCCGAAGCCTCCAGCTCCCTAAGTTCCTCGAGCAACTTTAAAGGCGCGAACCTTCCGGTACCGACACTAAACCTTCCCGCCGCGCCGGCTACAGCAGCAAAACCCACCGCTCCAGTTTCCAATCGCGTGCAGAACATCATCAACCACACCAACGAGTACCGCCAGGCGCATGGACTGCGCCCGGTTCGCGCTAATGCCGCACTCAATGGACTAGCTCAAGATTGGGCCGACCAGCTGGTGCGCGCCGATAAGCTCAGCCACCGCCCGCAGCACTGGAACCACTATCCCGCCAATATCCCAGCTGGTGGCGAGAATGTCCTGCAGGCGTGGAGCGACTATTCCGATGCCCTCCTAGTCAAGCTTTGGTACGAATCCCCGGGCCACCGCAAGATTATGCTGGACCCACGCGCCAAGACCATCGGAGTCGGCGTTGCCATTAACTCTGAAGGCAAGCTCTACGCTGTCCAAAACTACGGCCGCTAAACGCGTAGAACGCCACGCCCCAGAGCCCCGCCTAGCCGATACGCTTGGTCTGCTTCCAGAGAGGAACAGCCCGTCGCATACGGGGTGGGGGTGTACACGCGGGTAATACAAACGTAACCAGCTTCACAAATGGCAGTGGCGAGGGTTACACTTGAGGGCATTCGAATTGTTCAACAATCTTAAAGGACGGTGTTGAATGTCCTCGCTCCATATTGATTTGAACGCGGACTTGGGAGAGACGACTACGGGCAATCCGGTCGCAGATGACGCAGCAATGCTGGAAATGGTGTCCTCGGCAAACGTGGCTACCGGCTTCCACGCAGGCGATCCCCACTCCATTGCTGGCACGCTTAAAGCGGCCGCGGAGGCAGGCGTGACCGTGGGCGCACATGTGGGTTATAACGACGCCGCAGGATTCGGCCGCCGCTTTATCGATTACAACCCGGACGAACTCGCTGACGAGGTGACCTACCAAATTGGCGCGCTCGACGCTTTGGCTCGCGCCAATGGCACCAAGGTCGCCTATGTAAAACCGCACGGTGCAATGTACAACGCAATTGTAAAGGATAAGGCGCAGGCAGAGGGCGTCATCAAGGGCATTAAGGCCTTTGGGGACTTGCCGGTGATGTTGCTGCCTGGGGGCGTTGCGGTGGACGTCGCTAAGCACAGCGGGCTTACCGTCATCCGTGAGGCCTTTGCGGACCGCAATTACAACCCCGATGGCACGCTAGTCTCACGCAAGGAGGCCAATGCGGTTCTAGGCAGCGCTGATGAGGTGGTGCAGCGAGTACTGGAGGTAGCACAGACCGGTTCGATTACGGCCGTAGATGGAACAAAGCTCGAAGTAGATGCGCAATCCGTATGCACCCACGGTGATTCGCCCGGCGCGGTGAAACTGCTGCGCGGCGTGGTGGAGCGCCTGCGCGCAGAAGGCATCGAGATTCGGAGCTTTATCTAATGCACATCAACTTTGTGGGCACGCGCGCGTTGCTGATTGACTTGGATGGATTAAACCAAGTCATGGACTGGCACGCAGCGCTTTCTGCCAAGCCATTGAAGAATCAGGTGGACTGCATCGCGGCCGCCACCACCTTGCTGCTGACCTTTGAAGCGCCCGATTCGGCCCGCGATGCGGCAGAATTTTTGCACGACTTCTCCCCTGCCACCGCGACGGCTGCGGAGGCGCGCACGGTAGAAATCGATGTGCTCTATGACGGCGAGGATGTGGACGAGGCTGCAGATCTGCTTGGCCTCTCGCGCGAGGCACTCATTAGCTGGCATACCTCCACCGAGTGGACAGCAGCGTTCGGTGGCTTTGCCCCAGGCTTTACCTACTGCGCGCCTTCGGATCCCGCCCATGCCCGCGCCGTACCGCGCCGCTCCAGCCCCCGCACCGCGGTGCCGGCCGGTGCTGTGGGCATTGCAGGTGAGTTTTCTGCCGTCTACCCACGTGTTTCCCCAGGCGGCTGGCAGCTGCTGGGCACCACCAATACGCCGATGTGGGATTCCAATGCCAACCCGCCGGCTTTGGTGCAGCCCGGTGACCGCGTGCGCTACCGCAGCGTGGATAAGCTGCCGGATCTAGTGGATCATTCTGCCCGATCGAAGCGCTCTCCTGCGCGGCTTCCTCGCATGGAGGTTATCGACGCCGGCTTGCTCACCCTCTATCAAGACTTGGGCCGCCCAGGCGTGGGCGACCTCGGCGTAACCCCGTCCGGTGCCGCCGACCGCGCAGCCGCCGCTACCGCCAATGTGGCCGTGGGCAACCCGCGCGGGGCAACGGTGCTGGAAAATATTGGCGGCATCAAGCTCCACGCGCTCACCGATACCGTCATTTGCGTCACCGGCGCGACCGCCCGTGTGTGCCTAGGCGAAATGCCGGTCCACCTCGCCCGCCCCGTGCTTGTCACGGCTGGGCAAACCGTCACGGTAGATCCTGCGACGGTAGGCATGCGCAATTACGTGGCCATCCGCGGCGGCATTATCGCCGAATCCGAACTCGGTTCGGCCGCCACCGACGTCCTTTCCGGCTTAGGCCCAGACCCAGTCACTACCGGCGATGTCATCGGCGTCCTACCGCGCTCCACCGGCATGACCGACGCCCAGCTGTCTAACCCACTGCGCGTTTCTGAAAGCTCCGATGGGAAAACCCGCGCCACCCTGCGCTGCGTGCTCGGCCCCCGCGACAACTGGTTTGGCGATAATGTCTCCGCCTTCCTGGATACCGAGTGGACCGTCACCTCGGATTCCAACCGCGTGGGCCTGCGCCTCGATAGCGAAGAGCCGATTGAGCGCGTTAAAGACGGCGAGCTTCCCTCCGAGGGTATGGTCGCCGGCTCCATCCAAATCCCACCCAATGGCAAGCCCGTGGTCTTCCTGCGCGATCATGCCGTGACCGGCGGCTACCCCGTTATCGCCACCGTCTTGGAAGAAGATATTGATATTGCCGCGCAGCTGCCACCCGGCGCACGCGTGAATTTTGAACTCGTAGCACCCCAAGCCTTAAACACTGGAGAACAGAATGCAGATTAAAACCGTCCTCATTGCTAACCGCGGCGAGATTGCCGTGCGTATCGCCCGCGTCGCTCGTGACCTAGGCATTAAGTCCATCGCCATTTACTCCGAAGCGGACGCTGGTGCCCTGCACACCCAGGTAGCGGACGAATCCTACGCCCTGCCAGGAAATACCGCGGCCGATACTTATATGAACGTGCCCGCGCTGCTCGATATTGCCGTGCGCGCCGGCGCCGATGCCATCCACCCAGGCTATGGCTTCTTGTCAGAGAACGCCGGCTTTGCCCGCACAGTTACTGAGGCCGGCATGATCTGGATCGGCCCTTCACCAGAGTCCATCGAGCTGCTCGGCGATAAAATCGCGGCGCGCCGCGTGGCCGAAGAGGTTGGCGCGCCGCTGGCACCGGGTACCTCCGATCCCATCGATGACTGGCAGGAGGCCCGCGCCTTCGCCGAAGAGCACGGCCTGCCCATCGCCATTAAAGCCGCTTACGGCGGTGGCGGACGCGGCCTGAAGGTCGTGGACAATATGGAAGAGATTGAGGGCGCGTTCAACTCCGCCGGCCGCGAGGCCATGGAAGCGTTCGGCCGCGCCGAGTGCTACGTGGAGAAGTTCCTCACCCACCCGCGCCATGTCGAGGCCCAGGTATTGGCCGATACGCACGGCAATGTGCGCGTGCTCGGCACCCGCGATTGCTCCACGCAACGCCGCTTTCAAAAGCTCATCGAGGAGGCTCCGGCGCCCGCGCTTTCCGACGCCCAACGCAACGGCATCATCGAAGGTGCCCGCTCCATTTGTTCCAAGGTGGGCTACACCGGCGCCGGCACCGTGGAGTACATCGTCTCCGAAGACGGCACCATTTCCTTCCTTGAGGTCAATACCCGCGTTCAGGTCGAGCACCCTGTCACCGAGGTAGTAACCGGCACCGATATCATCGCCGAACAGTTCCGCATCGCGGCCGGCGAGCCGCTGTCCTTCGAGGAAGATCCGCAGTCTCACGGCCATGCTTTTGAGTTCCGCATCAATGCCGAGGACATCCTCAATGGCTTTGCGCCGTGCCCCGGCACCATTGTCTCCTTCGAGCCGCCCACGGGCCCGGGCATCCGCGTTGATTCCGCGGTGCGCTCCGGCTCGATCATCCCGCCGTATTATGACTCCCTGATTGCCAAGCTCGTGGTGTGGGGCCCAACCCGCGAGATCGCTCTGGCTCGCGCCCGCTTTGCCCTGCGCGAGTTCACCGTTACCGGCGTGCGCACCGTGCTGCCGTTCCACCGCGACATGATGGATGAGCCCGCACTCATCGGCACTGCCGCACCGGCCGAGGACACCGCTGCTGCTGGTGCCTCCGAAATCGGTGTTTTCACTGACTGGGTTGATCACAACTATCGTCCGTCCGCTACTAACCAGGTGGAAAAGGTAGAAGCCATCTATACCCAGCGCCGCAATGTGGCGGTGGAAATCGACGGCAAGTTGGTCAACGTCGGCGTCCCCGTCGACTTCCTCGCCGCACCGGGCGCCGGCGCAGCCGGTGGCTCCGCGTCCACCGCACCATCTTCGGCCGGCGCACAGTCTACCGATGACAACGCGGTCACCTCCCCGTTCGAGGCCAACCTCGTTGCCTGGAACGTCGCGGATGGTGACACCGTGGCCGAGGGCGATGCCATCGCCACCGTCGAGGCCATGAAGATGGAATCAGCCATCAAGGCTCCGCGCGGCGGCACCATCAAGCTCTTGGCCGCCGAGGGCGACCGTTTGGATTCCTCGAAGGTCATCGCGACCATCGATTAGCGCTCGCGTCCGTCGTTATGCATCTCATTCCACTGTGAGGTGCATAACTTTTTAGTACAGTTGTGGTCATGCTTTCCCAGTCTGTCGCCTCCGAGTTGCGCGAGGCCATCTCCGCCGGCGAATTTCAGCCCGGCGAGCAGCTCAGCGAGGTCAAGGCAGCCGAACGCTTCAATTGCTCGCGCAATACCCTCCGCGAGTCCTTCACCAGGCTTGCCGCGGAACGCATTGTGGAACGCATCCCTAACCGGGGTGTTTTCCTCGCGACGCCCGATGCAGACTATATCCGCGACCTCTTCGCCGCCCGCGCGGCAATCGAGCCTGCCGCGGTACGCTGGGGCGAGTTTGCTGACGCCCCCTCGCTCGTCGCCCTTACCTCCTCCGCCTTTGATTACGCTGCGCGCGGCGAGCACAACGAAGTCTCCTCCATTAACCAGCAATTTCACCGGAAATTGGTGGCCTCGCTGGGCTCGCCCACCCTTAATGAGCAGATGGATAATCTACTCGCCCGCATGCGGCTAACCTTCCTGCTGGCCATACCGCGCTACCCGCAGCTACACGCGGACCATATCCAAGGCAATATCACCTTGGCCACGCTTATCGCGGATGGAAAACGCCAAGAGGCCGCCACACTTTCGCATGACAGCCTGATGAATACCTGCGAGAAAATCCTCGCCGTGCTGGATGATTAAGGAATCAAGAACTCTTGATCTCGAGCATTGGTGACTAACATCTGGCCCGGCGCTTGAGTGATAGCAAGACGCGGCTTGGATTCCATCACGATGGCTTGCGGGGTGACTCCGCAGGCCCAAAAGACGGGCAGGCAGCCCTCTGGTATTTCTATCGGATCTCCAAAGTCTGGTCGCGAAAGATCCGCGATGCCGATGGCTGCTGGATCACCCACGTGAACCGGAGCGCCGTGAACCGAGGGATAACGGGAGGTAATGCGCACAGCATCGGAGACCTGCGTGGCCGGAATAGGGCGCATGGAGACCACCATCGGCCCAGAAAAGACCCCAGCCGAAGTGGTTGGAATCGAGGTCTTAAACATCGGCACGTTGCGCTGCTGAGCAATGTGCGCAACCTCAATGCCGTTGTCCTGCAGCGCGGTTTCAAAGGTAAATGAGCAACCAATAAGGAAGCTGACCATGTCCGGGGTGTAGTACGAGGTGGCGTCGGCAAGCGTGGCTGTGTGCTCACCGTTTTCAAACACCCGGTAGGCCGGAATATCGGTGCGTATATCCCCTCCCGGTAAAAGCTCTGAGGTGTACTGCCCAGCCTCCAGCACTCCCACTATCGGGCACGGCTTGGGGTTGCGCTGAGCAAAAAGCAAGAAATCAAAGGCGTATTCTTGCGGTACGGCCAGCAAATTAGCCTGCATAAAGCCGCGCGCATGCCCAGCGGTAGTGGCCATCTCATGGACGCGTGCATACTCGCGCACCTGCTCCGGAGTCTGCATTAAGCCCATAGTTCCGTAATGCCGGCAAAGGCCTTGAAGCCGATGAAAATGGTCAACACCCATGCCAAGGCACCAACGACTAGGAGCCACTTTGGGTACTTATATCCGTGCAGCAGGTCACGGCGGCGCCAGGCCACCCACATCACTAGGGCGAAGCCGATGGGCAGGATAAGGCCATTGATGGCACCGGCGAAGATAAGCAACTTCTGTGGGGCGGAATGGATGGCCACGAAGACCACCGTACACACCACAATGAAGATGATGGTGAGGATATTGCGGGTGCGCGTCGAGGTTTCCTGGGAGGTCACGAAGGACACCGAGGTATATGCCGCGCCGATGACCGAAGACAAACCGGCCGCAAAGAGGACAACGCCGAAGGCGCGCAGGCCGAACTCGCCGGCGGCATTGTAGAAGGCATCTGCCGCGGTGTTGTCATCCGAAAGTGCTACACCGGTGGCAACCACACCGAGGACCGCCAAGAAGAGGAGCATGCGCATGATGCCGGTGACCACGATGCCGCTCACCGAGGTATAGGTAATGTTCTTGACGTTTTCCACGCCAGTGTGACCAGAATCGATAAGGCGGTGCGCACCAGCGAAGGTAATATAGCCACCCACGGTGCCGCCGATGATGGTGGTAATGACGAAGAAGTCGATCTCGCCCGGCGCGACGGTGTTCTTCAGCGCGTCTCCCACTGGAGGCTGGCTGACCACCGCGACGTAGAGCATAAGCAGGATCATGACCGCGCCCAGTACCGCAACGAGGCGGTCGAGGGCCATGCCCGCCTTGCGGGATAAGAAGATAAAGACGGCGATCGCCGCGGCGATGACGCCGCCGATTCGCGAGTCGATACCCAGCATGGCGTTGATGCCTAGGCCCGAGCCGGCGATATTGCCAATATTGAACACCGCGCCTCCGATAAACACGAATACGGCGAGAACCCAGCCCAGGCCAGGAAGCACGGTATTGCCCAAGGTATTTGCCCGCATGCCAGTCACACACAGCACACGCCACACGTTGAGCTGGATAGCGATATCAACAAGGATAGAAAGCATAATCGCGAAAGCGAAGGATGCTCCCATCTGCACGGTAAAGACCGAGGTCTGGGTCAAAAATCCTGGACCGATGGCGGAGGTTGCCATAAGGAACATGGCACCGGCCATGGCGCCGAGGCCCTTCGGCGGGGTCTTTTCCTCCGCCTGCGCCGGGGTGGCGTTTACTGTCTCAGCACTCACTAGATTTCACCTTTCGTGATGCAGGTCGCACTAAATTTGTGATGCGCATCATCTTAGGGGCTGCTATGCCTGTTGTTCAACAACATTTATGCGCTGTGGGGTGGCGCGGGGGTGATCTAGGCAACGTTTCCCATTCGTTTTCCCAGGTGGCTGGCGATTATCCGTAATACCTCGTCCGGCGCTTTCAAATCGCTGGGGCCAAAGCGCAGCACCACATATCCGCGGTTTTCTAGCGCTCGCTGCCTCTTTATCTGCCGCTTGATCACGTGGGCGGGTGCCTCGCCATAGGTACCGTCATACTTGGCATCGCCATCGACCTCGAGCACCAGCCAGCCATCGAGACAGAGATCCGCCCGATATTTCCCGAGCAGCGGTTTCTGCGGCTCAATCTTCACCTGCGAGAAACGCTCAATAATGAGGGCCCGCAGATTAGACTCATAGGGCGATTCCGATCCGCCATACGCGTGCTCAATAACCTTACGCATGGTTGCTTGTCCCCTAGTACGCTGCATCTTTGCTAGTTCTTCGCGCAGGTCATATGTGGTGACGTCGTGTCGCCTGAGGGCAGAATCGGTAGCTACCAGGCCATCTGGGAAGCCGTGTAGCCGAGCGATTTCGAGGCAGGTGCGGGCGGGATTCGTGGCGCGCACACCCGCTATCGTCACCGTGGATTTCTGGAGGGACTTTATCCGGCGGTACCGGTAGCCCTTCGCGGTGAGCCTGCGAGGGGGAATGCTTCCCGAAGGCACCGCTAGCTCCACCTCCTCCCCTTCCCTGGAAATTACCCACATTCCCCACAGCCGCGCGGCCGATTTGCTGATGAGGACGGCGCGGTGGGTACCCCGCCCGGCAGCTACTACTCTGGCGAATTGTTGTTTGTGGCGCACCCATTGCCTCCAGGTGGCCGTGGGAACGGCGATCCAGGGCGCTATCCGGGTGAGCTCACCGCACTGGAGGGCTAAATGATGCGGACTTTCAGCTCCGGCGTAACGAAGGTTTATAAAGTGATCTGTAATCATGGTTTCATCTTCGCGGCTGGCGGGGCGGGGCGCGCGTCATAAGGCTCAAGAAGGTGGATTTCCGAGGACCTTGAGTGGGGGTTAGAACATTAGGTCCAAGGAGATCGGGCCGAATTGAGGGCATTGGGACTGATTTGAGGGCGGGTTGTGCTCAGATCAGCTCGATCACCTTCGACCTAAGGTGAAGCAGTTCAGAGCAGGGGTGTAGGGGATAATTCAGCAGCGCGGTTAACCGTGCTTTACTAGAGATAATGGAACCCATCGAGCTCTCAGAACTAACCGGTACGCAATCGCGCACCTACGGCACCCGCAAGATCACCTCGGACATGGTCTCGGCACCAATCCATGTTGCGGTCGCGCTCTGGGACGAGCGCTGGGATTCCGCCCCCAACGGCACCATCGAAGGTTGGGTCATAGCAGTCAATACTAAGCAGACGCGTTTTGTGCGCCGCGGCCAAACGAAGAAGGGCAATATCGTCGATATCGTCGTGCGCGAGGTCAAACGCGCGCTCAAAGGACTCGACGGACGGGTGTGGATTGTCACTGGTCGCAGGCAGAATGCGTTGCGAGCGGCACTCACGGCCGACGGTTTCACGGTGACGGGTAGCTTTGCGGGAGAAAATCGGGCTTCGAAGAGCGCGAGCTCTGTGCGCCGAAAACAAGCCGGCCTCACCGCGCGGAAGGCGCGCAAGATGGGTGAGGCGCCGAAAAAGAAGCAAGCGGCACCGGTAGAAACGACGAAAGCACACTGGTGGCCGAACTTCTCGCGCGCCTCCTCGTGGTCCGAGGGCGAAGTGGTACGCATAGCCACCGATGCTTCCTCGGATACCGTATTCAAGGGATCGATGTGCTTTGTTGCGGGTAACGGCGACTACCGATTACGAACTCGAGAAACCAAGGCGAGCACGGATGAGCTCGAGCTCGAAGCACTGACGCTCGCGCTGAAATACTTGCTCAAGGTCGGTGCGTGCAAGGCGGTTATTGAGTCCGATTCCGTAGCCGCTTTGGAGGCGGTCGAGCAGATTGTGCATAGGCGCGGCTCTAAAGCATCGCGGCCGGGGCGCACGTGGCGAGGGGTGTCTTCAGGTGCGCGGTCGCGATTTCAGCAAGCTTGGGGCGATATCCAAGGCCAATGCGAGGTCGACATTCGACGTGTGCTCGGACATGCGGGCGATCCGCTGAATCGGGCGGCCGACCAGATTGCCTACATGGGGTTGCGCGCGATTGCGCATCCGATGAAGCAGTCTCGCGAGACGCTGCGCGAGGGGATCCGGAAAGCTCTCTCGGCCTTGTGATCCGCTCGGTGAGTTTAGGGCTGATCTGATCAGGCCGAATTGAGGGAGTTAAGGCCGATCTGAGGCGGGCCAGCCTTCAGATCAGCCTGATCAGTATGGACCTAACGACAATAGGCGCAGGGAGGGCCGCGGCTGAGCCGAGCCGAGCCGAGCTGATCCGAGCGGCGGAGCTTAAGCCAAGCGGCGGGCACCTTCGCCTGGGCGTGCCACCAAAAAGGTGGGTTCTGGGAAGCTGCGGTATGCCGCGGCATCATGAATAGCCTGTGCGGTCGACTCAACGGCGGAGCGCGGGATGAGCGCGATGACGGCGCCACCGAAGCCGCCACCAGTCATGCGGGCCCCGAGTTCGCCGGCCGCGGTGAAGGCGGAGTCGAGTTCCGGGGTCGTGACCTCATACAGGTCCCGCAGGGAGACGTGGCTTTCGCGCATGAGGCGGCGGAATTCGTCCAAGTTGGCCTTGGCTAGGGCGGTGCCGGCGGCTAAGGTGCGATTGGTCTCTTCCACCACGTGGCGCACGCGACGGCGGTAGAGTTCGGCAGCGGCGGGGTCGACCGTGGCAGCAAATGCCTCAGCATCCGGGATTTCGCGGATGGTGCTGCCGGCGGCAGACTGCACGGCGTCGATGATGCCGCGGCGGGAGGCATATTGGCCGTCGGAAAGCGTATGCGGGGCATTGGTGTCCGCGATAAGCAGCACCATGTCCTGGGCGTCGATGTTGAAGGGAACGCGCTCAACCGCACCGGTGGAAAAGTCCAAAAAGAGGGCCTTGCCTCGCTGGCCAAAGAGGCTGGCATTCTGGTCTAAGCCACCGGTAGAAGCGCCGACAACCTCGTTTTCGGCACGAATGCAGGCCTGCGCCAGCTGCGCGCGGGCGGTGTCATCGGGGGCGCGACCGTGGCAGAGCTCATACGCGGCCACGGCGGTGGAACACTCGAGCGCGGCGGAGCTAGACAGACCGGAGCCGACGGGGACATCGGAGACAATGGCGATATCAAGACCGCTGCAGGTCAACGCGTTCGCGATGGTGGCGGCCCAAACGGTGCCGGCGACGTAGCCGGACCAGTCGGAAGGGTGTCCGGGGCGGACATCGGCGAGCGGGATGGAGGCGTGGGCCACTGCGCCGTCATACTCGGAAGCAATACGGAGAAGGCCATCGGTGCGGGGCGCAACTGCGACGGCGGTATTTTGCTCCAGCGCAAAGGGAATGGAGGCACCGCCGGCGTAATCTATGTGCTCACCAATGAGGTTGACGCGGCCGGGTGCGGCCCAGACCCCGCCCGGTGCTGGGGAGTCAGGAAAGGCCACAGCGAAGAGGTCGCGGGCTGCGGCGGCAAGCTGCTCATCGCTGCGGGTGTCAATCCAGTTAAGCATCCCAGATCTCCTTAAAGCGGGCGGCGATTCGCTCCGGGGTGGTGTCATTGATCCACACCGCCTGCGAGGATTCGGAACCGGCGAGGTACTTCATGCGGCCAGGCGAGCGCATCAGCGAAAAGAGCTGCAGGTGCATGCGGATGCCAGGGCGCAGTGCTGGGTCGACCGGCGCTTGGGTCCAGCCGGCGATATACGGAGTCTTCTCCACGCCATCAAAGAACCGATCCACCGCAGAGTAAAGCTTTCTGAGCAGGGGCGCGAGGTCGGCGCGTTGGGCTCCGCTAAGCGCAGCGAAATCGGGGACCTCCTCGTTGGGCATGACCATGGCTTCCAGCGGCCATTTGGCGGCGGCGGGGACAAAGACGGTAAAGTGCTCGGTTTCGGCGATGATGCGGGTGTCGGCGGCGCGCTCGCGATCGAGGAGATCTTGGAAAAGGTCGCCGTCATAGGCGCGGGCGGAATCCACGATGGACCGCAGACGGGGCGAGAGGAATGGATAGGAATAGATCTGGCCGTGCGGGTGTTGGAGGGTCACGCCGATTTCTTCGCCGCGGTTTTCAAAGGGGAATACCTGCTGCACGCCGTCAATCTGCGATAGCGCGGCGGTGCGATGTGCCCAGGCCTCGATCACGGTGCGGATGCGGGATTCTGGCAGGTCCTTGAAGGATAGGGCTGGGTCTTCGGTAAAGCAGACCACCTCGCAGCGGGCACGCGCCGGAAGGCGCGGCACCATGCCGAGCAGGTTATCTTTCTCTGGATGCTCGATGTCCGCGGCGGTAGCAAAGGACGGGAAGCGATTTTCAAAGACCACCACGTCATAGCTGGGGCTGGGGATCTCCGTGGGCAGCTGGCCTTCGCGCGTGGGCGCAAGTGGGTTCTCGTTGGCCGGTGGCAAGAAGGTGCGGTTCATGCGGTGGGCGGCAAAGGCCACCCAATCCCCTGTCAAGGGATCCCGGCGCATTTCGGATGCGGGGGCGACGGTGGGGATATCGCGGGCGTCGATAAGCACGCGGTCAGGATGGGGTTGGTCGTCGAAGTAGAGGATTTCGCGGCCGTCGGCAAGCGTGGCGGAGGTAATCTCAACCATTAGTTTTCTCCTGGGATGGTGATGGGCTTCAGCCGTGCCCACAACACGAAGGCGGCGGCCACGGCCAGCAAAGCAAGGCTTGCCCATAGGTTATCGCTGGCATCCTTAGCCTGCCCGGTATCTGGATTAAGTCCGGGGTCGAGGAAGAAATAGCAACCGAGCAAGATAAGGCCGTAGAGGCCGAGGAGTGCGGCGATGACATTGCGCAGGTCAAATGCGCCCGCGCGCTTTTTCTCAGACATGAGGTGCTCCTTAGGCAAAGATGACGTTGAGGGCTACGGCGATGACTAGGCAGATGATGCCCAACGGGACGGTCTGCTGGTACCACGGCAAGGTCTTTTCGGTGTAGTCCTCAAAGTGGTCCTTGGGAGTCACGGAAGAGACGAAGCCGACCAGCTCGCTATCCGGCTTGGGCTGGGTAAACAGGGTGACCACGATGGAGACCACAATATCCACCACGAAGGCCACACCGGCCGCCACAAAGGCGGTGCCCTGCCCCGGCAGGTTGATCATGTCCGTAAAGGAAGCGACGTACCAAAAGGCGATGGCGGAACCAGTACCGGCCACAAGGCCGGACCAACCAGCGTGCGGGGTCATGCGCTTCCAGAACATGCCCAAAATGAAGGTGGCGAACAGTGGCGCATTAAAGAAGCCGAAGAGCGTTTGCAGGTAGTCCATGATATTGCCAAAGTTCTGCGCAAGCAGCGCGGTGAAAATGGCAATAGCGGTGGCAACAACCGTAGCGACGCGGCCGAACTTCAGGTAGTAGTCATCCTCGCGGTCCTTGACCACGTAGGTCTGCCAGATGTCATAGGAAATGACGGTATTAAAGGCCGAGATATTCGCTGCCATACCGGCCATAAAAGAAGCGAGCAATCCGGCAATCGCCACGCCCAGCAGGCCATTAGGCAGCAGGTCGCGCATCAGCAGCAAGATAGCATCGTTCGGCTCCGCGCGCTCTTCCATCAAATCGGCCACCGAAACGGAGGCGACCATGCCCGGAATGACGACAAGGAAGGGTACAAACATCTTGGGGAAGGCGCCGATGATAGGCGTCTTGCGGGCGGCCGAGATGGAATCCGAGGCCATGGCGCGCTGAACTTCCACGAAGTTGGTGGTCCAGTAACCAAAGGAAAGCACGAAGCCGAGGCCCAGCACGATGCCGATGACGGACCACACTGGGTTCTCAAACCCGGAGATGTCCGTGCCCGGCCAGGTGTGGAAGTGCGAGTCCTGGGCCACCGCGTCCTTCAGCCCGCTCCAACCGCCAACGCGGTTCAGACCAATGATGGTGAGCGGGGCGAGCGCGGCGATGATGACGAAGAATTGCAGCACCTCGTTATAAATAGCGGCCGAAAGGCCACCCAAGGTGATATAGGACAGCACGATGAGGCCGGCTACCAAGAGCGATACCCACATCTGCCAGCCCAGCAGGGCTTCCACGATGGTGGCCAGCAAATACAGGTTCACGCCGGCGATAAGCAGCTGGGCTACGGCGAAGGACACCGCGTTCACCAGGTGCGCGGCGTTGCCAAAACGCTTGCGCATAAACTCCGGCACCGAGCGCACCTTGGAGCCGTAATAAAAGGGCATCATCACAATGCCCAAGAAGACCATGGCCGGGATGGCACCAATCCAGAAGTAGTGCATGGTTTGGAAGCCATACTCCACGCCATTGGCGGACATACCGATGATTTCTACCGCGCCCAGGTTGGCCGAGACGAATGCCAGGCCGGTCACCCAGGCGGGCAATCCCCGGCCGGAGAGGAAGAAGTCGATGGAGCTAGACACTCGGGCCTTGGCGGCCCAGCCGATGCCTAGAACGAAGAGGAAATAGATGGCTACCAAGAAGTAGTCCACCCAGGAGGCATCCAGCCTCAATACGGATTCAGCAGTCTCCATGGCTGACCTTTCTAGTAATTATTCTCTGCTGCAAGGCGCAGCGTGAAAGTCTGCGGGTTCTGAGCGCTCAGGCGCACGAGGTCTTGACCGCTGCGCAGCGCATTCGGCGGCGCGCTCATGGGCTCCACGGCCAACGCCTTTCCCGGGCCGCCTGCCCGCGGGAAATCGGCCGGGGTAAACATCTGCACCCAGTTCAGGCCCTCACCCAGCTCCAGGCGCACGCCCTTTCCGCCGGCCGTATAAACGGCCTTCAGTGGGCCTTCGCCGTGGAAGCAATCGTCCCAATCCACCTCGGCGATGGGCTGGTGTGCAATGCGCACCTGCTCCGTCTTTCCGGTAGGCAGGTTGCGGGCATCTAGCAGATGGCGCTTGCCGACGTCCACGCTCAGCACCGCTTCCTCCGCCTCAGCTCCCTGCGGGGAGAGGTAGAGGTGCAGACCATAGGCGAAGGGAACCTCACCGGGCTCCGCAGTGCGGGCGGTCAGCTGGTGGTGCAAGCCTTGGTCATTGAGGGCGTAGGTGGCCTCGAGCTGTATTGCCCACGGCCAGCCTTGCCGCGGCTCGATTTCATAGGCAAGCACCACGCGGCTTTCCGTGCGTTCCTTTACGCGCCACCAGTCCACCGCGAAACCGTGGATAGCGTTTTTGCGCTCCGGCTCGTTGACCTCCAACTGGTACCCAGTCCCCTGCCATTCAAACCAGCCATCTTCGGTGCGATTGGGCCAAGGCGCCAGCACCACGCCGGCCATCAGCGGCGGCTTTCCCTCGTAGCTTTCCACCAAGGGCGCGCCGCGATAGGTCAACGCCTTGACCGCACCACCAAATAGAGCAAGCTCAGCCGCATAATCGCCGTGGCAAATGACAACGCTGGGGTATTCAGCGTCAGAACCAGCCGCTCCTCCACTGGTCATAACAAAGACCTTTCTGGCTATAACTTTCGTCGGATTTAGCCTAGGAGTACGACAAAGCAGCGGTCAATCGTTTGCATAATTACCTTTGAATACCAAGCGTTTCGTCTGCTCATCACACCCTAGTTAACCCACAGTTAACCTCTTTCGGGGCTGGGCAATAAAAAGGTTGAGCGGACCATCCCACCGGTTTAAAGCGCTAACCACGCATCCTCCGCCAACCAATTCGTGCCGCAGAATGCGGGGTAGCCAACACCTCACGCAGATAGTTGCGCGGCATCAACCGCCACGGGGTGCGCGCGGGATGCATTTGCACGGCGATGCCTAAATGCCATGCCCACAGTGCGGTGCGCAAAACATGGAAATCATTGGTCACCACCTGCAGGACCGCATCGGGAGCCAAGCGGTGGGCATTTTCTAGGTTTTCATTGGTGCTCGTGGCTTTTGGCTCCACCACTATCTGCCGCGCGGGCACGCCGTGCTCAATAAGGTAGCTAGCCATTGGGCCCGCCTCGCCGCGCCCAGAAACAATAACCCGCTGACCGCTATAAAGTGCCAGCGCCTTATCTAGGCGGGAACGCAGCATGGCGCCAGGATAGCCATGAGTTACACGGGAGCCCAGAACGAGGAGCGGGTCAGACATGGATACCAGCTTAGACTTGTCCGCCCTTGACAGGAAGGCAGAAAAAGCCGTACGTTTAACTCAAATGTGCAATCGATTGCACTCTGAAAGGGCCAGACGCTGGCCCGTACGCCTTAACCACCAAGGAGGTCAGCATGGCCGGAACCACCCTCAAGGACGTGGCCGCCGATGCTGGAGTATCCATATCCACCGCATCTCGCTCACTATCGGGCAACCCAGCCATCTCTGAGTCCACGCGCCAACGCGTCAAGGACGCTGCCATCAAGCTCAATTATAGGCCGAATGCCCAAGCCCGAGCGTTGCGCAGCTCCCGCTCGAACGCCATCGGCCTAGTCATTCCCAGCCTAGACAATGCCTACTTCGCCGCGATGGCCGCAGCCATTGAAGAAGCCGCCGATAACCAAGGCCTAGCTACGATGATCACGAGCTGCGGAGAAGATCCGCAACGTCTGGTCAAGTCCCTCAACGCACTGTTGGAACGCCAAGTCGACGGCATTATCGCCGTACCGCTTGAAGGAGCCGAAGAAGCGCTCGAGCAAGCACGCAGCTACCGACCACTCGTCCTCATCGACCGTACCTTGGGCGAGCTTCCTGCGGTGCTGTCCGATCCTTGCGTGGGAATAAACCAAGCCGTAGAGCAGCTCAAAGAAAAGGGCCACACACACATCGGCTACCTCTCCGGCCCGCAAGAGACCTCCACCGGCCGGCAGCGCCTTGAAGCATTCGAAGCCGCCACCCACGGGATGCCCACCCACATTCACCACGGCAGCTACCGTCACCGCGAGGGCTATAAGGGTGCCATTGCGCTGCTAAAGGAAGGTGTCACCGCCATCATCGCAGGCGATTCCATGATGACGGCCGGTGCGCTCGAGGCCTGCCATAATGCTGGCAAACGCATTGGGGAGGAAATCGCACTCGTTGGCTTCGATGACTTTATCTACCTGCGCTTTCAGCCCTCCCCCATTTCGGTGGTGGACCAGGACGTCGCTCGGATGGGCGAGACCGCCACGGCCAAGCTCATCGCGGCCATTAACGATAAGCGTCCACCGGAAGGCGAGGTACTAGAAACCCGCTATATCCCGCGCATGTCTACCGCCCACCAACTCCATGAGGCCACGCCATGAGCGAATGCGTATTGCAGCTGGATAACGTCACCAAATCCTTTGGCCCGGTAGAGGTTATTAAAGGCGTTGACCTCACCGTGCGCCGCGGGCAGGTCCAAGCCCTATTGGGTGAAAACGGTGCCGGAAAATCCACGCTCATCAAGATGATTGCCGGTGTACACGAGCCGGACTCCGGCCGCATCATGGTAGATGGCCAAGAAGTAAAGATCCCGGATACTAAAACCTCTGAAGCGCTCGGCATCGCTACCATCCACCAAGAATTAAACCTCGTTCCCACGATGTCGGTAGCGGAAAATATCATGCTCAGCCGCACCCCGCGCCGCTATGGGATGGTAAACCGCAAGCACCTCAAGGCACAGGCACAAGCGGCGTTGCACCTTATCGGCTTGGACGTGGACCTTGATATGCCGGTGAGTGAGCTAGGCGTGGCCAAGCAGCAGCTGGTTGAAATCGCCAAGGCACTCTCTATGAACGCTCGTATCCTTATCTTGGATGAGCCCACAGCCGCGCTTACTGGCAAGGAAGTCGATGCGCTCTTCACCGTGCTGGAGGAACTTAAGGCCAAGGGCGTGGCCATGGTTTTTATCAGCCACCACTTGGAGGAGCTGGCGCGCATTGCCGAGACTATCAGTGTTCTGCGAGATGGCTCCTTCATCGCCGAGGTCCCGGCCGATACCGACGAAGACGAGCTGGTGCGGCTCATGGTCGGCCGCGAGATTGAAAATCAATACCCGCGCGAGGTCCCACCCGAGCACGGCGAAGCCCTGCTGGAGGTCTCCGAGCTGACTTCCGACGGCGCCTTTCACGACGTCACCTTCACCGTCCACGCCGGCGAAGTCGTCGGCCTCGCCGGGCTCGTGGGAGCTGGCCGCACCGAAATCATCCGCGCAATTGCGGGCGCCGATCCGTACGATTCTGGCACCATCCGCGTCGACGGTACCCAGCTGCGCGGCGGCGATATTCGTGCCGCCATCCGCGCCGGCGTGGGCCATATCCCCGAAGACCGCAAGTCCCAAGCGCTGGTTCTTGACGCTTCTGTGGGCGATAACTTGGGGTTTGCCACCCTTTACCCCACCGCCAAAGCTGGGCTTGCAGATCGCAGCGGCCAGCGCCGCCGCGCCGGTGAGGTGGCCGAGAAGCTACGCATCCGCATGGCCGATCTCTCCCAGCCCATCCGCAACCTGTCCGGCGGCAACCAACAAAAGGCGGTTTTCGGCCGCTGGGTATTGGCCGGTTCCAAGGTTCTCTTGCTCGATGAACCCACCCGCGGCGTCGACGTCGGCGCCAAAGTGGAGATTTACAACATCATCAATGAGGTTACCGCGGCCGGCGGCGCTGTGCTCATGGCCTCTTCTGATCTGCCCGAGGTGCTCGGCATGTCCGATCGCATCCTCGTCATGTCCGGCGGACAACTCGCCGGCCAGCTACCCAAAGACTCCACCCAAGACGAGGTCATGGCCTTCGCGGTATCCAATGTGACCTCCGCTACCTCTGCCTCTGCTGCCGCACCTGCCGGCACCAACCCCAAGGATGAAGCATGACCAAGAATCGAGTAGTTAACTGGGCGATGAATAATGGCGCGCTCGTCGGCCTTATCGCCCTGTGCATCGCGCTTTTTATCGCTACGCCTTATTTCCTTACCGTGGCGAACCTGCTCAATATCGGCATCCAGGCCGCGACGGTGGCCATCTTGGCCTTCGGCATGACCTTTGTCATCGTCACCGCCGGCATCGACCTCTCGGTGGGCTCGGTCGCCGCGCTTGGCGCCATGGTCTCTGCCTATATGTTCTCCACCGCGGGGCTGCCGGGATGGCTCACCTTGTTCCTCGGCCTCATCGTGGGCGCGCTGGCCGGCGCCATCTGCGGTATGGCCACCGCATGGGGAAAAATTCCCTCCTTCATCGCAACGCTGGCCATGATGTCCATCGCCCGCGGGCTCACCCTGGTTATCTCGCAAGGCTCACCTATTGAGACCGCCCCAGCCGTCAACGCCTTTGGCGGCGATATCGCAGGTTTCCCAGTGCCGATCATCATGATGGTCATCGCCGGGCTCATTTGCTGGTTCATCCTAGAGCGCACGGTACTTGGCCGTTCCATGTATGCCATCGGCGGCAACCTGGAGGCCGCCCGGCTCTCGGGCCTGCCGGTCAAGCGCATTCAAATCGCCGTCTTTGCACTCTCCGGCTTCTTCGCCGCCTGGGCCGGCATGGTCATGGCCGGCCGCCTCGAATCCGCACAGCCGCAGGCCGGCACAGGCTACGAGCTGGATGCCATCGCGGCCGTCGTCATCGGCGGCGCCTCACTCTCCGGCGGCCAAGGCAAGGCCACCGGCACGCTGGTCGGTGCGATTCTCTTGGCTGTTATCCGCAATGGTTTGAATTTGCTCAACGTCTCCTCCTTCTGGCAGCAGATCGTTATCGGCCTGGTCATCGCGCTAGCCGTAGGCTTCGACGTCATCCGCAATAAGACGGCCAACTAAGGAACACCCGCCATGAGAAAGCTCATCGCCGCCCTCCTCGTGCCCGCCCTTGCGCTAGGCCTTGCCTCCTGCAATCGCTCAGAAGAAGACCGCAACCGCATCACGCTAGCACTGTCGACGCAAACCAACCCCTTCTTCGTCGAGCTGCGCCACGGCGCACAAGACAAAGCCAAGGAACTCGGCGTTCCACTGGATATCCAGGACGCCTCCGATGACCCCGCCCAACAGGTGAACCAGCTGGGCAATGCCACTTCCATGGGTGCCAAGGTTGTCGTGGTCAACCCCACCGATTCCGATGCCGTGGCCCCAGCGGTGCGTGGCATCAAAAATGACGGCGTCCCCGTCATTGGCGTGGACCGCGATGTTAATGGCGTAGACCTGGACTCCATGGTGGCCTCCGATAACGTAGCCGGCGGCGCGCAGGCCGCGGATACGCTCGCCCAGTCCATCGAGAAAAAGGGCGATATTCTCATCCTGCAAGGCACCGCCGGTACTTCGGCCTCGCGCGAGCGCGGCAAGGGCTTTGAAGAGCAGATTGCCAAGTACAAGGGTATTCGGGTCGTCGGCAAGCAATCGGCGAATTTCGACCGCACGGAAGGCCTCAACGTCGCCACCAATCTGCTGCAGGCCAATCCAAATATCAAGGCTATCTTTGCGGAGAACGATGAAATGGCGCTCGGCGCGGTCGAAGCCTTGGGCTCGCGCGCTGGTTCTGAGGTCAAGGTGGTGGCTTTTGATGGCACCTTTGATGGCCTCAAGGCGGTCAAAGATGGCAAGCTAGAAGCTACCATCGCCCAGCAGCCCGCAGAGCTCGGTGCCCGCGCCATCGAACAAGCCGCAGCGCTCCTGCACGGTGGCACGGCGGAGCAGAACGTCCCCGTCGAGGTCATTACCGTTACCCGCGACAATGTGGAGGATTTCCAATGAGCAAGCTAACCGTCGTCGGTTCCATCAATGCGGATCTCATCGTGCACGCCGAGCGCCACCCGCAGCCCGGCGAAACCCTGCTTGGTTCCGGCGGCGACATCTTGGCCGGAGGCAAGGGCGCTAACCAGGCCGTCGCGGCCGCGCAGCTGGGCGCCAACGTTGCCTTCGTGGGTGCGGTCGGTTCCGATCCCTATGCCGAGCCTGCCATGCATTACATGCGCACCTCCGGCATCGATCTTGACGCCGTGGAGCAGGCCGATACCAACACCGGCCTCGCTGTCATTACCGTCTCGTCCGATGGCGAAAACACCA
This sequence comes from Corynebacterium curieae, assembly GCF_027570035.1. Lineage (GTDB taxonomy): Bacteria > Actinomycetota > Actinomycetes > Mycobacteriales > Mycobacteriaceae > Corynebacterium > Corynebacterium curieae. Next base: position 132,731 of record NZ_JAKMUU010000003.1, read on the forward strand.
TCGTCATCTCCCCCGGTGCCAACTCGCTTGTCGACGCCCCCTTTGTCTCCTCCCGCACCTCCACCATCGCCGATGCCGACGTAGTCCTCCTCCAAGGCGAAATCCCCGCCTCCGGTTTTCGGGCCGCAGTCGAGGCTGCCCAGGGCCGGGTGGTGGTCAACCTCGCGCCCGTGGTCAAGGTCGACCGCGACTCGCTTCTGCAAGCCGATCCTCTGCTGGCCAATGAACACGAGGCCGGGCTCATCCTAGAACAGCTCGGGCTGCCTTCTGAGGGCGCCCCACGCGATCTCGCCCACCGCTTGGTAGAGGCCGGTTTCCGCTCCGTCGTACTCACCCTTGGTGCCCACGGCGCCTACGTGGCCACTCCGGATGGCGGCACGGATATCCCCACCCCGCACGTAACCGCCGTGGATACCACCGGCGCCGGCGACGCCTTCGCGGGTGCCTTCTGCGCCCAGCTCCTCACCGGTGCTTCGCTTGTCGATGCCGCCACCTTTGCCGCCCGCGTCGGCGCCTTCGCCGCCACCGGCAACGGCGCGCAACCGTCCTACCCCACCACCGAATCCGAGTTGCCGGAGGTTGACGATGCGTAAATCCGGCCTCCTCAATCCCGCGCTTACCAGCGCCGTCGCACGCCTTGGCCACACCGATACCTTCGTTATCGCCGATTGCGGCCTGCCCATCCCTCATGCTGTGCCCGTCATTGACCTGACGCTGACCTTCGGCATCCCGACCTTTGCAGATACGCTGGCGGCTCTTCTCGAGGAGGTCGTGGTCGAAGCCGCCACCATCGCCGATACCACCCCGCCCGAGGTGCGCTCCCTACTTCCCGCAGTACCGCTTACCGAGGTCTCCCACGATGACCTCAAGCGCGAAGTCGCCCGCGCCTCCTTCGTCGTGCGCAGCGGTTCCACTACGCCGTTTGCCAATGTCATCCTGCGCTCCGGCGTGCCCTTCTAGCGCTTTCGCAAGGTGACTTTTGGCCACGATATAGCCCTTCGTGCGCCAATTTTGGTCGCTAACGCGGCCGCTTTTGGATCCTTTATTCTGAAACCCAAATAGCGGCCACGTTGTCACTGCCGCCTTTGTCTATTCGGTCGTTAACGCGGCCAAAACTTAGCCTCGGATCGGCTCATAAGGTTCGCCGACAAGCAGTGAATGCCAATCCCACACCGATTGATGCGCGTAGCTGGAAAAGTCTGGATTCCGCTGACGAGCGCCTACAATTTGCTGCACTACTTCTCTCAAGTGGCGCTTTACGCAACTTCCGGAGTACCGAAGTACCGTATAACCCCTGAGCGTTGCGTCGTTTGCTTTCCACCGGTCCTTGATAAAGGTGGCCAAGTCTTCTGCTTTGTGGAAATCATAGCCATCGATCTCCACGGCGATTTTCCCCACCACAATATCCCAAAAGTATGGACCTATCTGGTGGTTAGTTTCTACCTTCATTCCTCTGCGGCGAAGTGCGCGTACCACCAGACGCTCGGCTTCACTATCGCTTCCGTGGACAACCTTGCGCAGCATCTCTTTCGTCCCAGCGGGCACGCGCGAGATGGAAGACAAATCTCGCTCGAGCGCAGCTTTCCCTCGTACGCTGCGATAATGAAACTCCAGCATAGTGATTGCTCGTTTTTCATCGACTTCAAGCGCGGCCAAAATCGGGTTTTGAACCGGGATCCCTTTGAACTCATAAAACGTACGCTGGCGAGTTCTTTGCGCCTTGAACCACTCGGACGAGCTCAACCTGTTGTTGTACGCGACTTCCAACGGGGGCGTCATTGCAGACCGTGAGTAAATCTCGACCGCTGATTTTCCTGCAATCATCACTTTTGGCCAGCGCTGGTGCAATAACTGCGCCACCTCTATTGGTTCTGGTTTCCGGCGAACATAGAGGCCTCGTGCGATTTTGAAGATTTCACCTTTAGCCACTCGCCGACGCAGTTGATGCTGGCTCAGCCCTGACACCACCAAGCTTTCCATACTTCCCCCATTTCCCCGGAAATTTGGCTCCCCTTCACCTTATTCGCCCTTTTACGCTCGTGCAGCCGGAATAGAGCCCAAAACCTACAATGCAGCCACGTTGTGCATGGAAGGTTGATTCCATGGGGGCATAACGTGGCTGCATGTTGGTGTGTGACTTTACACTCCGGCTAGGAGCTACTCTCCTAGCAGCTTGTCGCGCAGATTCTTCTCCTTCTGCTCAACTTCTTCGGCCATCTGCTTTTGGTAGTCCACGATCTTTTCTTGGATGGCGGGGTCGCCAGCGCCGAGGATGCGCGCAGCGAGGAGGCCGGCGTTCTTCGCACCACCGATGGAAACGGTGGCAACCGGCACGCCGCTAGGCATCTGCACGATGGATAGGAGGGAGTCGAGGCCATCGAGTTCCTTCAGTGCGCGCGGAATGCCGATGACCGGCAGCGGCGTGGCGGCGGCGACCATGCCAGGCAGGTGCGCGGCACCGCCGGCGCAGGCGATAATCGCCTTAAGCCCACGAGTGTGGGCTTCCTTGGCATAGGCCAGCATCTTTTCTGGGGTGCGGTGGGCACTGACCACGCCGACCTCGAGGGGGATGCCGAAGTCCGCGAGGACCTGAGCGGCGGGTTCAACGGTGGGCCAATCGGAATCGGAGCCCATGATGATGCCTACGTGCGGTTGCATAGTGTCCTTTCTTAAAGCAGGAAATTAAGCCCATGTGGCGTGCACGAGGAAGTGCGCGGCCTGGCGGGCAATGGAAAGGGTTTCATCGGTGGAGTCACCGGTGACGTTGACGTGGCCAATCTTGCGGCCAGGGCGGTGGTCCTTGCCGTAGAGGTGGATCTTGGCTTGCGGGTAGCGCTGCATGACCTCGCGGACGCGATCGGGCATAGGCATGGCGGGATCTTTGTCGGCGCCCAAGACATTAGCCATCACGGTCACGGGTGCCAACGTGTCGACTGCGCCCAAGGGGAGGTCGAGCACCGCGCGCAGGTGCTGCTCAAACTGGGAGGTAACGCAACCGTCCTGGGTCCAGTGACCGGTGTTATGCGGGCGCATGGCCAGCTCGTTGACGGAGATTTCCTCGCCCTCGGGGCCGTCGAAGGCAAAGAGCTCGACGGCGAGCACGCCGGTCACTCCGAGGGATTCGGCGATGGATAGCCCCAGCTCGCTAGCCTGCTGCGCCAGTTCCGGTGCGAGGCCGGGGGCGGGAGCGATGGCCTCGGCACAAATGCCGTTCTCTTGGCGGGATTGGGTAATCGGCCACACCTTAGCCTCGCCAGAGGGGCGGCGGGCAACGAGGATGGAAAGCTCGCGAGTCAGGTCCACCTTTTCTTCGGCCATCAGTGGAGTTCCGGCCTCGAGCAGTTCGGAGACCAGCTCATAGCAATTTTCGGACGTTGGGAACCACACGCCCTTGCCGTCGTATCCCCCACGGCGGGCCTTGAGGCACACGCGGCCATCGACGGCGTCGAAAAAGGCGCGGGCATCGGCCACCGAGTCGATTGCGGCAAAGCGCGGTACAGGGGCACCGAGCGCGGCGAGCTTTTCGCGCATCTTCAGCTTGTCCTGCGCGTAGATGAGGGCGGTGGGCTGGGGCTGGACGTTAAATCCGGCGTCGATAAGCGTAGCGGAGTGCTTATTGGGCACATGCTCATGCTCGAAAGTAATGGCGTCCGCACCCTCAGCCGCGCCGCGCAACTCCTCCAAGGAGGTGTAGTCCCCCAGCACCACGTCGGGGGTGACCTGCGCCGCGGAAGAATCCGGCTTGCTGGCCAGAATCCGCAGGTGAATATCGAGTTCCGCGGCGGCCGGCTGCATCATGCGTGCCAGCTGGCCGTCGCCACAAACAGTTACAATAGGCTTTAAGTCACTCACGTTCCTCAATACTAGCCTGGATACTATGTTCACTCGTCATACCATCTTCCAAAACTCACTCATGACCGCTTTGCTTGACGGCATCTATGACGGCGAAATGACCATTTCGGAGCTGCTAGGCAAGGGCAACTTCGGCCTCGGCACCTTTGATGGCCTCGACGGTGAGATGATCATCTTGGACGGCACCTGCTACCAGCTGCGTGGCGATGGCTCCGCACAGATTGCGGATTTGGATCAGCGCACGCCCTATGCGGTAGCAACCAATTTTGTTCCGCGCATTACTGCCGACGCCCCCGCGGGCCTGCGCCGCGATCAGCTTTCCGCGTTCATCGATAAGCTCGAGCCTTCCGCCAACTACATGTACGCGGTGCGCATCGTGGGCACCTTTAAGGAGGTGACCACCCGCACGGTGGTCAAGCAAGAAAAGCCCTACCCTCCGATGTCCGAGGCCGTTGGTGGCGATAAGGAGCTACATTTCAAGGACGTCGAGGGCGTCATCGGTGGCTTCCGCACCCCCGTATATGAAAAGGGTATTTCGGTGCCGGGCTGCCACGTACACTTTATCGACGCCACCCGTACCTCCGGCGGCCACGTGCTCGACTACGTAGTGGAAAAGGCAACGATTGAGCTTTGCCCCGCCTCCGACCTAGAGCTGCGCCTACCGCTGACGCAGGAATTCGGGCGCGCTAACCTCTCCCCCGAGGACCTGGATAGCCAGCTGCACACCACCGAGGTTAAAACCAAGGGCGATCATTAATAATCTCTGCCACGCGCTTGGGCTTGGCCACATTGGGAAAATACATGGCCCGGTCCCAGCCGTGAATGGCTAGGGACACCCCGCCCCGGCGCTTGCGGGCGCCGCGGATATCCTGCAACGGAATCGAATCGATATTGCGGCCCTCGCGCGCGATGACGCGCCGGTTGGTCACGATGAAGCGCTTGCGGCGAGCCTTATAAAGGGGAATGACAAAGCGCCAGATTCCCAGCAGCGCCCACACCGCGACGAGGCCGTTGCGCAGCATCGGGTCTACTGCTTGGACATCGCACCAGCCGATGGCGATCCACAGCAGGCCGGTGATGAGGATGAGCTCGAGGAAGGGGAAAATCAGCGCGCGAAACGGCGCGGAGACATCCGCGCGCTTGACCTCTCCTTGGCCCATCTTCATTAGTCCCATAGCTATGGATGCTACCTCGCGTGTCTACTGTGTAGGTCTACTGCTGTGGGCGCAGGTGCGTGACATCGCCCGCCGAGTAGTATTCGCCGGCGACCATGATGCGGCCGTCTTCGCCGATTTCATCGACGTGACCGGTGACATCGCCGGACGGGGTCTCCAAGCGCACCTCTTGGCCAAGCGAGGAGCAGACTGCCCGGTAATCGCGCAGGAGCTGCGGATCTTGGTTCTCCCACTGCGCGATGCGGCGGCGCAGGTTCTTCAACACGGTAATCGCCAGCTCGGTGCGGTCAGTATCACGGCCTTCGAGCGCGAGAGAGGTGGCCTTTTCAATCGGTAGCTCCTCGCGTGTCAAGGTGACATTGATGCCCATGCCTACGACGACGCGCGCGGATGGTGCGGCGCCACCTACGGCCTTATTGAGCTCCGCCTTGTTGATCTCAGCCTTATTTAGTTCGGCTTTGTTGACCTCAGCCTTGTTGACCTCGGCCTTTCCTACCTCTACCTTGGTCAGCTCGGTCTTCGGCGCGGCCTTAAAGGCGTGACCAACGGGACCGGCCTCGGCAAGGATGCCGCACAGTTTATTGCCGTCGATATGCACGTCGTTCGGCCACTTCAGTACGGTCCCCTCGATCGAATCGGTTACCGCGAGGCCCGCGGCTAGCGGCAGGGTGCCTAGGTGTTCAAGGGATTCCGGCAGCAGGAGCACGGAGAAGATGACCTGGGAGCCGGCCGGCGCGGTCCAGGAGCGGCCGAGGCGGCCCTTACCGGAAAGCTGTTCGTCGGCAAGCAGCACGGTGCCATCCGCAACATTGGTGGCCTGCATCAAATCAGTATTGGTAGAACCAGTCTTTTCCACGAAATCGATGGTGGTGAAATCGTTCGCCAGTGCTGTGCGAATGCGTTCCAAATCAAGTGCAGTCATAAGCTTCAAGGATACCGGCCACCAATGGTGCTAGTGTGTTGCGCATGGCAAAGGTCACTTTTGAAAAGGTCAACATCACCTACCCCGGCGCGAGCGCGCCCACGGTAAAGGACTTGGACCTCGATATCGCGGACGGCGAATTTCTGGTACTCGTTGGCCCTTCGGGCTGCGGCAAGTCCACCACGCTGCGCGCCGTAGCGGGGCTGGAACCTACATCCAGCGGCCGCATCGCCATCGATGGCAAGGACGTGACCAACCTGGAACCGGGCGATCGCGATATCGCCATGGTTTTCCAAAACTACGCCCTTTATCCCCACCTGACGGTGGAGGAAAACATGGGCTTTGCTTTGAAGCTGGCGAAGCTCCCCAAGGCCGAAATCAAAGCCAAGGTGCACCAGGCGGCGGAGACGCTCGGTCTGACCGAGTACCTCAAGCGCAAGCCCAAAGATCTTTCGGGCGGCCAGCGTCAGCGAGTGGCCATGGGCCGCGCTATTGTGCGCGAGCCGAAGGCCTTCCTCATGGATGAGCCGCTATCCAACCTGGATGCCAAGCTGCGCGTGCAAACCCGCGCCGAGCTGGCCAGCCTGCAGCAGCGCCTGGGTACGACGACGGTGTATGTCACCCACGACCAGGTTGAGGCAATGACCATGGGCGACCGCGTAGCGGTGCTCAAGGACGGCGAGTTGCAGCAGGTGGCTCCGCCGCGCGAGCTTTACGACGCCCCCGCGAACGAATTCGTCGCCGGCTTCATCGGCTCGCCGGCCATGAATATCTTTGACTACAACGCTTCCCGCATAGGCGTGCGCCCAGAAAAGATGTATATCAATAAGGGGCCGGTGGGCCTCCAAGGCGTGGTAGATATTGTGGAAGAGCTGGGCGCCGAGTCCTATGTCTACGTCGCCGTTGGCGACAATCGTCTAGTTGCCCGCGCCGAAGGTACCCCACCGCAGCGCGGCGAAGACGTGGTGCTGACTTTCAATCCACGCGAGGCGCACCGCTTCGATCTGGAAACGGGCCGGCGCATCGCGCAGGACTAGGTCCGCGGAGGGGGCCGAGCCGCGGGGATGCCGAGCCTCGGCGCGTTCGGTACGCGCGCAGGGCCCACTTCGCCGCCCAACTACCCCCGTTTAGAGTTAAATAGGTCAAAATTATCCACCTTTTGGTTTCCGTATTTTAGGTTTAAAGAACCGAAAGTTTTCCGAAAGGTGAATTCCATGAAGAAATTCCTGCTTCGCACCACCGTTGCGACTACCGCTGTATTGGCACTGGCCGGCTGCTCTTCTTCCTCTTCCGATTCCGCCGCGGGCGGTTCTTCTGAGGGCGGCGCGGATGCGCACGGCCCTATCACCTTTGCCATGGGCAAAAATGACACGGACAAGGTGACCCCCATCATTGAGAAGTGGAACGAGCAACACCCAGACGAGAAGGTCACGCTCAAAGAGCTGGCAGGCGAGGCCGACGCCCAGCGCGAGACCCTAGTGCAGTCCCTGCAAGCGGGCAGCGATGACTACGATGTCATGGCGCTTGATGTGGTGTGGACCGCGGAATTCGCCGCCAACCAGTGGTTGCAGCCGCTTAAAGGTGACTTTGAAACCAATACGGATGAGCTGCTTCCGGCCACCGTAGAATCCGCCACCTATAACGACGTGCTCTACGCCCTGCCACAAAACACTAACGGCCAGCTGCTTTTCCGCAATACCGAGCTCGCGGATAAGGCACCAGAAAAGTTCGCGGATCTTAAGTCCGCATGTAAGGCCCTGGACAAGGGCAAGGACTGCCTGACTACCCAGCTCAAGCAGTACGAGGGCCTAACGCTCAATACCGCGGACTTCGTGGAAGGCTGGGGCGGTTCCGTCTTGGATAAGGACGGCAACGCTACCGTGGATTCCAAGGAAGCCAAGGACGGCCTGCAGGCCATGGTGGATGCATACAAGGAGGAGACCATCTCCAAGGACTCCACCGCCGCCACCGAGGAAGAAACCAATATGGCCTTTACTGAGGGCAAGACCGCCTTCGCCATGAACTGGCCGTATATGTACTCCAATGCGGTTGATGCCGGCGTCGACGTTGAGGTCCAGCCCCCGCTGGGCAAGGACGGCGTAGGGGTGTCCACGCTGGGTGGCTATAACAACGGCATCAATATCAACTCCAAGAATAAGGGCACCGCGCTCGACTTCATGGAGTTCATCATCAACGAGGACAACCAGAAGTCCTTTGCGGAGCAGTCCTTCCCGCCGGTCTTGGCCTCCATCTACGATGATCCACAACTGCAGCAGGAATTCCCGTACCTTCCGGCGCTTAAGGAATCTCTGGAGAACGCCGCACCGCGTCCAGTCTCCCCGTTCTACTCGGCGATTTCTAAGGCCATCCAGGACAATGCCTATGCTGCACTGACGGACGGCAAGTCGGTCGATGATGCCACCGCCAATATGAAGGCGGCCATCGAATCGGCTTCCCAAGGCTAAAGGCCCAATCCGGGTGAGGCAGGCGGACACACCGCCGCCTCACCCTTTGTGGTTTTCACTCCCCTAATGGGGATAGAATCTAGCCAATAGACAGCATTTCTTTAACAGAAAGGCGGACCAGCGTGGCTATAGCTTCGCCGACTGCGTCCAAGGGGACGCCGAAAGGGGCGTCGCCAAGAGCGCCGAAGCCCCAGCGCAAGAACTATGGGCGCGTGGCCGGGCTGATTGCCCCAGCGCTCATCGTGCTCGCCGTCATCATCGGCTACCCCATCATCCGCGCTATTTTCCTGTCCTTTCAGGGCAATAGGCAACTCAACCCGCAGACAGGGCTTTTTGAGGAAGGCGGTTTTGCCGGGCTCGAAAACTACCTGTATTGGATCAATAATCGGTGCGTTTCCGGCACCGGCCAAATTTCTGCCTGCCCGCCGGGCGTTATCGCCACCGACTTTTGGCCTGCGGTCAAGATCACGCTCTTTTTCACCATCGTTACCGTGCTTCTAGAGACCATCCTCGGCATGCTGATGGCTCTCATCATGAATGGTGACTACCGTGGCCGCGGCCTCGTGCGCGCGGCGGTTCTTATCCCGTGGGCCATTCCTACGGCCGTTACGGCCAAGCTTTGGCAGTTCATGTTCGCCCCAGATGGCATCGTCAACTCGCTGCTGGGTGCGCACATTGCCTGGACCACGGACCCGTTCTACGCCCGCCTCGCCGTCATCATCGCGGACGTGTGGAAGACTGCACCGTTCATGGCGCTGCTTATCTTGGCCGGCCTGCAGATGATTCCTAAGGACGTTTACGATGCCGCCCGCGTGGACGGTGCCAACCGCATCCAGGCGTTCTTCCGCATCACCCTCCCGCTGGTGCGCCCGGCGCTCATGGTGGCCGTGCTCTTCCGTACGCTGGACGCGCTGCGCATGTATGACCTGCCAGTCATCATGATTTCTAGCTCCTCCAACTCCCCCACAGCGACCATCTCGCAGCTGGTGGTGGAGGATATGCGCCAAGGCAACTTCAATTCCGCCTCCGCGCTGTCCACCCTGATTTTCCTCCTCATCTTCGTCGTCGCCTTTATCCTCATCCGCTTCCTCGGCGCGGATGTCTCCGGCAGGAAGGCAGCTAAATAATGCGTAAATTCGGTCACTACGCCGGCATCGTCTTCATCATGTTCTGGGGCCTAGCGCCCTTCTACTGGATGCTGGTAACCGCGCTGCGGGATCAGCGATTCACCTTCGATACCACCCCGTGGCCCACCCACGTCACGCTGGATAATTTCCGCGATGCCCTGGCTACCGATAAGGGAAACGACTTCCTGGCCGCCCTCGGTAACTCGCTGCTCATCTCCCTTGTTACCACCGCTGTGGCCGTGCTCATCGGCGTCTTTACCGCCTATGCACTCTCCCGCTATGACTTTCCGGGCAAGGGAATCGTGACCGGCATTATCCTCGCCGCCTCCATGTTCCCGGCCATCGCCTTAGTCACTCCACTCTTCCAGCTCTTTGGCAACCTGGAATGGATCGGTACCTACCGCGCGATGATCATCCCCAATATTTCCTTCGCGCTACCGCTTACGGTCTACACGCTGCTGAGCTTTTTCCGCCAGCTTCCCTGGGAACTGGAAGAAGCAGCCCGGGTGGATGGGGCCTCGCGTTCCCAGGCCTTCCGCCTAGTGCTTCTGCCGCTTGCGGCCCCCGCGCTTTTTACCACCGCGATTATCGCCTTTATCACCACGTGGAACGAGTTTATGCTGGCCAAGCAGCTGTCCACCACCGATACCGAGCCAGTAACCGTGGCCATCGCGCGCTTCTCCGGCCCCTCGGCTTTCGAGTACCCCTATGCCGCCACTATGGCCGCTGGCGCGCTGGTGACCATCCCCTTGGTCATTATGGTGCTCGTCTTCCAGCATCGCATCGTCGCCGGTCTCACCGCAGGTGGTGTCAAGGCCTAATGCGGCGAGCCATGCTGTGGGATACCGCGCTGGGCTTTCTAGGTTTCTTTAGCGTCCTCGCGGTTATCCAGGCCGTCCTCAACCTCTTCCACGATTCCCCCGCCGTCTGGCCCGGCCTGGTGGCCGGCGTCCTCTGCCTTCTTACCTATCTGACCTGGCGGGCAAAAAGAAAGGACCTTTCATGAGCTGGTACCACAATGCCGTCTTCTACCAAGCCCTCGTCGGTTCCTTTAAGGCCGACGGCGATAAGGAAGTAGGCACGCTGCGCGGGGTCATCGATAAGCTGGATTACCTCCAGTGGCTCGGTGTGGACTGCCTGTGGCTTTCTCCTTTTTATGCCAGCCCCTTGCGCGATGATGGCTACGATATCGCAGACTACTACTCCATCCACCCAGATTATGGCTCGATGGAAGACTTTGAAGAGCTCATTGCGGAGCTGCACCGCCGCGGCATGCGCATCATGACGGACTTGGCGCTCAACCACACCAGCTCCGATCACCCGTGGTTCCAGGCCTCGCGCACAGATCCCAATGGGCCCTACGGAGATTTCTATGTCTGGGGCGATGACCCGGAGCGCTACCCCGAGATCCGCGTCATTTTCACCGATGTGGAGACTTCCAATTGGACCTGGGATGATAAGCGCGGCCAGTATTACTTCCACCGCTTTTACTCCCACCAGCCGGATTTGAACTACGATAACCCGGCCGTGCAGGAGGAAGTGTTCAAGATCTTGTCCTTCTGGATGGACAAGGGTTTGGACGGCCTGCGCCTCGATGCCATTGCTTATCTCTTTGAGCGCGATGGTTTGGGCGGCGAGTCCTTGCCGGAGACCATCGAGTTTGTGGAAAAGGTTCGCTCCTTCATGGACGCCCACTACCCTGACGCGGTGCTTATCGCAGAGGCCAACCAACCGCCTGCCGAGACTATGCAGTTTTATGGCCAAGGCGAGCGCTTCCATATGGTCTTCAACTTCCCAGTAATGCCGCGGTTGTATCAGGCTTTGGCGCTTGGCGACGCCACCCCAGTCTACTCCATCCTCGATGAACTCCCTTCCCTACCGGATGGCTGTCAGTGGGGCACCTTCCTGCGCAACCACGATGAGCTCACCCTAGAGATGGTGGACGATAGCGTACGAGACCTGATGTACCAGGCCTACCTGCCCGAAGAAGGCATGCGCGCCCACGTGGGCATCGCCCGCAGGCTTATGCCCTTAATGAACGGCGATCGCCGCAAGGTCGAGCTCATGTTCTCACTGCTGATGACCCTGCCAGGCGCGCCATTTATTTACTACGGCGATGAGATTGGCATGCTCGATGACACCACACTCCCGGACCGCTATGCGGTGCGTACCCCAATGCAGTGGGACGATTCCGAGCACGCCGGTTTCAGCAGCAGCGCGCCGTCCCGGCTGCCGGTTGTCGGAGGAACGTCCGTAGCTGCCCAGCTTGATGACGCCACCTCGTTGCTCAACACCGTCCGCTCCATGATTGCGCAGCGCCATGCTCATCCGGATCTCGGTACCGCTCCATGTGAGCCGGTCGAGACAGGCGAAAAGGCTGTCCTTGGCTACCAACGCGGCGATCTGCTGTGCCTGCACAACTTCAGCGATCGGTCCATCGATCTCGGCCCAGTAGAGCTCGGACCGTACGGCTACGCTTGGCTGCCGGCCTAAGCCTTAGCGCGCAGCTGCAGCCCTTTCCCCTCCAGGCTGCACCGCAACGCACAGAGAAAAAGCGCCCCGTCGGTCCTGTGGGACCGAGAGGCGCTCTACTTATGCAGTGGAGTTAGTTCCACTCTGGGGCGTCTTCGAGGCGCAGCTCGGAGTAGCGTGCTTCTGGCACAGAAGCCGAGTATGGCTTGCCCTGGGCTTCCCACTGCTGGTCAGAGTTGCAGCGCACGTCCTGACCATCGGTGTCGAGCATGGTAAAGCCCCACACCAACTTGCCCTGCGAATTCGCAGGCAGGGTGTACGGACCAACCACCTGGTTTAGCTTCCAGTGCTGCTCGCTGACGTAGTTGAAGCCATAGGTCTTGGTCAGTACCTTGGCCAGCTCACCGGTGCCCTCAACGGAGCCGGAGACCTCGATGGTCTGGGTACGGGCCTGGGTGACGGTGTGCTTAACCGGTACTTCCTCAGCGTTGCGATTAGCCACGCTCGTGGCGTCGGTCTGCTTGAACCAGCGGCGCTTTGCGGTGACGTAGGTGCCGTTTTCACCCGGCGTCGAACAATGCGTGCCTGGTTTGTAATCGTCATTCCAGCGTTGGGGCAGCTCAAAGTCCCCACCGAAATCAGCGGCGTGGGCAACAGGAGCGGCCACCAGGCTCAGCGCCGCTAGGGCGCTAGCGATGGGCGTCTTGCTCACGTTTAACCCCAATCGTTGTTATCGCGGGTGGAGACCTCGATATGGCGCTCCTTCGGCAGGGTGGCGGTGAAGGTGCCGCCGTTGGCCTGCCACTTGTGGTCGGAGCCGCACACGGTCTTCTGGCCCTCGAAGTCAGAGACTACCCAGCCGGCACGCAGGACGGCGGTCTTGCCCGGAGCAATGTTGTACGGGCCAACCTGCTCGCCTACCTCGTAGGACTGGCTATCGGTGTAGCTGGAGGAGAAGGTGAAGTTGATAAGGTCCATCAACTTGAAGTCAACGCCGGCGGAAACATTCCAGGTCTTGGTCTTGGTCTCGGTGATGGTACGGGTAACGGGCAGCGGCTCATCATTGTAGTTGGACACGGTCCAAGAGCCAGCGGAACCATCGAAGTAGGTGCGCTTGATGTCAACGGTCTGGCCGGTGTCGCCTGGGTTGGAGCAACGCTCACCGATGGTGGTCGGGTTTGCTGGGCCGAGGTCACGCTGCGGCAGGGCGTTAGCTGCTGGGGCGAAGACGAGGCCGGAGGCTACGGCAAGAGCCGCAGTGGTGGAAGCAATCTTGGACTTGAACATGAAACTTTCTCCTTGCGTAGATGCGGGTGGTGTTTAGTAGATGGTCTGGGTAGGAACCGGCAGGTCACGGAATTCGTCCGGAGTGACGTCCTCGGTGCGGGTGTGGCCGGCCTTATCGGTGATCTTGGCCTCTGCCCAGAAGCCGCTCGGGGCGGAGGTCTGCTTGTAGTTGGAGGTGAGGTCGTACTTTCCGCTCTTACCGCAGTGCACCTCGCGGTAGTTGATGCGGGTCATGGTGGTGCCGTATTCAACGCGTACACGCTCGCCTGGCTTGAGGTCTATGTGCTTGAGCTCGGTGCCAACCGGCATGTAGGCGCGCTTGACGGCGCCTACGGATTCCAGCCAGCCCTTCGGAATATCGCCACGGTTACCCCGCCAGTTGGTGTACGGGGCATGCTCGGCGCCGACAACAAAGTCGGTTACCGGCGCAAACTCGTAGTCGCCCTTGGACCAGTTGAGGAAGTCAGTGGAGTAACCAGCCTTGCGGTAGGTGGGCTTTACAGCGGTGATATCCAACGGGTACCAGGAGCTATCGCCGGCTTCACACTTATCGCCTTCCTTAGGCCAGGATGGATCGCGCTGTATGTCCGCAGACGGCTGCATGATCTCGTCCTTTTTCGGATCAGCGATCTTCTCTAGGCTCGGGCCGGATACAGAGGTGTAGTTACCCTCGATCGGCTTGGAGTTTGCGCCCGGAGAGCGGGAAGGAATTTCCATGGCCAAATCGGAAACGGAGCCATCCGCCTTGATGATATAAGCAAAGGCATAACGCTCGGCGGGGCCTTTACCGCGAATAACGTTGGAGCCTGGGATATTTTCCAAGCGGTCATCGTTGCAGCCCACGAACATGGAGATGAAGTCCTTTTCAATGACACCATATTCGACGCGGAAAGACTCGCCAGGCTTCAGCTTCACAGGGCCAAAGGTTTCTTTATCACGCCAACCGTTGGTCATCTTTAGACCAATATCGGACTTGGCGGTGGTATCCCAACCGGAAGGCAACTTGGCCTTGGAATTGGCCTCAATCTCGTGGTTGGTACCAGTTTCTACCTCGGCGGTATAAGGCACTTCCTGGTTAGTGGTGTTTTTGAACTGCAGGGTGCCGTCGCTCATGTAGCGGCGGCCCGTTTCTGCAAAGCGCCATTCCCGCTCGACATTATCGCCGGCGGCGCTGCAGCTTTTGTAGAGGTTGGAAATGGGATATGCCTGCGGCATCGGGGGAACATCCCCCGCGTGTGCCACTGGCGTGAAGAGAGCCGCTACGGCAAGCGGTGCGAGCAAGCGCAGTCCCTTTTTAATCACCAGAAGACCGTCCTTAATAGATAGTTAAAAATAAGGGGAAACATTCATGAAGACTCAGGTAATCATAAGGCCTTACAGAAAACACCTCAACAGTTGAATGCAAATATTTTTAATGGTTTTACCGCCTTTGAGGTGCGATAATCGGCGCTCACCTGCCCAGTGTCGGTAAATGTTTACAACGGTCACCACCCCCATACTAGGGTGTTCTAGAGTGATGGTGCTCAAGGAATTCCCAGGTTTTATTCCCGTCGACACTTTGGTGGCATTCGCCACACAATCGTTTTCCGCAACGCGACCACGGAGCATTCCATTCCGCATTGAGCGGGGTGCGCTAGTAGTGTGGGGGCCTATGACTGACCTGAAAACCACCGCCGGCAAGATCGAGGACCTGGACGCTAAGCTCGCCGAGTCCCGCGCGCCGCTGGGAGAAGGCGAGCCGGCCGCCCGCACCCGCGTGACGCAGCTGCTCGATGAGGGATCCTTCGTAGAAACGGATGCGCTGGCCCGCCACCGCTCCACAGACTTCGGCCGTGAGCATGACCGTCCCTATACCGATGGCGTGGTTACCGGCTGCGGCACTATCGATGGCCGCCGCGTGTGCGTATTTAGCCAAGACGGAGAGGTCTTCGACGGCACGATGGGTGAGGTTTATGCAGAAAAGCTCACCAAGATTTATGACCTCGCTATCAAAACCGGCGTGCCCATCATCGGCATTTACGAATCCACCGGCCCGCGTGTACAAGAAGGCATCGTCACCATGGCCGGATATGCCCGCCTCATGGCGCGCGTCTCCCAGGCTTCAGGCCTCATCCCGCAGATTTCTGTAGTCGCGGGCAATACCAGCGGCATTGCGGCTTTCGCACCGACGTTTGCCGATGTCCTCGTAGTCACCCAAGGCACCGCCCTTCACCAGGCTGCCAGCCACGTGGCCGGCGCAGAACCAGAAACCTTCGGCGGCTCCGCAGCCCACGCGGAGTCCGGCACCGCTCATTTGGTGGCCAGCGATGATAAGCAGGCCCTGTCCCTCGTGCGCGACGTTCTGGCTTACCTACCTGCCAATAACCGCGCCGAGGCGCCGCGTGTGGAGGCCGGAAGCGTGACGGACTTTGATTTGAACGGCGTCATCCCGGATACCGCCGCACAGGCCTATGACATGAACGACGTCATCAAGGCCGTTGTCGATGAGGGGTCCTTCTTTGAGCTTTCTGCCGAGGCGGCACAAAATATAGTTACCGGCTTTGCGTACATCGATGGTCGCGCCGTCGGCATCGTTGCCAACCAGCCACTAGCGCTGGCCGGCGCGCTGGATTCTGCCGCCGCAGAAAAGGCCGCACGCTTCGTACGCACCTGCGATGCCTTCAACACTCCCATCGTGGAATTCGTGGACTCCCCAGGCTTCGTGCCTACCCCGGAAGAAGAAAAGGCCGGTCTGCTGCGCAGGGCGTCGAAATTTGCTTATGCGCAGGCCGAAGCGAGCGTCGGCAAGCTCACTGTGATCACCCGCAAGGCCATTGGTCCCGCCTACGTATTTATGGGTGCCAAGGACCTCGGCGCGGACTTGGTCTACGCTTGGCCCACCGCGGAAATCGCTGTAACGCAGGCATCGCAGGCGTCCCTGGCCATTTATGGTTCGGAGGAAAAGGAAGAGGAGATGGACGAGCTCTTCTTGCACCCCTACGCCGCAGCGGAGCGCGGACTAGCCGATAATGTTATTGAACCAACGGCAACCCGCCACTACCTGGTAGAGGGACTGCGCCTGCTAGAGCGCAAGGCCGTGGCCCAGGTACCGAAGAAGCACGGAACCGTTTAGGAGGGCATATGTCTGCACCTGAAATTAAGGTAGTAAAGGGCAATCCCACCGAGGACGAACTCGCGGCCCTGCGCACAGTCTTAGCGCAGATGAGTGCAAAGCACTCGGGCGCTACCGGCGAGCGCAATGAATGGGGAAACCCTGCCGAGCGCTTCGAGCGTTTTGGCGCACAGCGCGTCTTTAACCCTTCCGCATTCCATACCGTACGGTACTTCTAATGCGGCTAATTCTTGCCTCCCAATCGCCCTCGCGCGCGTCCATCTTGCGCGGCGCGGGCATGGAACCGGTTTTGGAACCGGCCGATATTGACGAGCGCTCCCTCGAGGCCTCGCTCGCCGGCCGCCCGCCGGCCGACATCGTGGCGGCCCTAGCCACCGCCAAGGCCGAAAAGGTGGCCGAGCGCTACCCCACCGAGCCTGTCATCGGCGGTGATTCCATGCTGCTGCTCGGCGGCGAGCTACAGGGCAAGCCACACACGGAGGAAGCCACCATCGAACGCTGGCACCAGCAGGCTGGCCGCACGGCCGAGCTACTTACCGGCCATTGCCTCATCTTTGGCGAGAAGCACCATGTAGAGACCTCCACCACGACGGTGCATTTCGCGCAGGCCAGCGAGACCGATATCGCCGCCTATGCCCACACCGGCGAGCCGTTGCAGTGCGCCGGTGCCTTCACCTTGGAGGCCATGGGCGGTTGGTTCATCGACCGGATCGAAGGCGATCCCTCCTCAGTTATCGGACTATCCCTGCCGGTGGTGCGCCGCGCGCTGTATTCTTTCGGCCTTAACGTCGCCGATTTCTGGTAGCCGCGCGCCCACGCCGCTACAGTGGGGTGGCATGGAAATGAAAGACATGCTTGCCCCGAAGCCCATTGAGCTGCCAGCCGATCCTGGCGCGGATTCCACCTCGGATCTCGCCTCCGGCATCGTTGCCCACCCCGATTCCCCGCTGCTGTGGGCGCTGCTTGCAGAGCAGGAACTTAAGCAGCAGGAAGGTTCCGAGCCGGCTGCTTTCATTACCTCCTACGCCTACGCGCGCACCGGCTACCACCGCAGCTTGGATCGCCTCCGCGGCAATGGATGGAAGGGGTGGGGCCCTGTCCCCTTCTCCCACGAACCGAACCAGGGTGTGCTGCGCGCCATTGCCGCCCTCGGCCATGCGGCCAAGGCTATCGGCGAGGACGACGAGTACGACCGCATTCGCCAGATGCTTTCCGACGCCGACCCAGACAGCGTCGCTTCCCTCCTCGACTAATCCCGGAGTTTCGCCATGCGTGCCGTAGCACCTTTCCCCTTGCGCCGATCCGCCTCCGCCCTTCTGCTTGCCGCCTCCGTGTCGCTGGCGCTGAGCGCCTGCGGTTCTCAGGAGGAGTCTTCTTCCTCCGAACAGCCGGTCTTTTCCAGCCAAGCACCTGCCGAGAATGAATCGTCCGGAGAGGAAAATGCTGCTTCAGCTGAGATATCTTCCTCGCCAATCTCTACCGAAGAGGACGATAAGGAGACCGCACCGGAGCAGAAAAAGGACAAGGACGACGAGTGCGCCGAGCTGCCCAATGATCCGCGTAAGGTCTACGCCTCTGGCACAGCACCTGGGCGCATGCCCGCCGATGACGGCAGCGACTTCAACTACTGGATTGCCGATATTGAAAACTCCTATGACCCGTGCGCCACGATTAGCTGGATCATCTTCCGCGGCTCAATGGGCGATTTAAATGGCCCGGCAGGCACCGGCGCATCGATTGTTGACGGATTGGCCTTCTATGTCAACGGTGCCCCAGTCAAAGACATGTCCGTCTTCGAAAAGGTAGAGAGCATCACCCCGGTCTCAGATAACGAGGTCGATTTCACGTGGGGAGAGCGCAGTCGCTCCACTGCGGAGGGAATTACCGCCCATCACACCGTGCGCTTGCAGGCACAGGGCGATTCCCTTGAGCCGGTGTCCGGTGAAGTCGAAGAATTCAACAAGATGTGGGTTGATCTTCCCAGCTACCAGCTTGGAACCTACGATTAAGCGGGATTGTATTCCTTGCGTAAAATGACCTGTCCCCACGGCATAAAGTGAGAGGACAGGTCATTTAATGTGCAGCGCTACTTATTTAGTAAATCGCGGGTATTTTGCGCAATCCGTACGTTGGACACCATCATTTCAAGAACCAATCGGATCGAAATAATATAAAAGAAGAAACCGACGGTAGAGGCTACAAAGTTGAAGAAGATGACGAAGAGGCTGAAGCCGGCGCCAGTAGGAATATCAAGCTCATAAGCCATTGAGCCGAGCACCCCGGAGAAAATGAATCCGCCAAGGACATTAGCTAGCCACACCAGCGCACCGATGACCATGGCGATGATGTAAACCACCTGGGCATGCTCAACGGTGATGAACTTGTTGAACTTAAAGTCAAAGAGCCCGCTAAAGAATCCATCTTCCTTGCGAGTTACCTGGCTATTAGCACCGAAGCCCTGTGGCCCTTGCGGGTATTGCCCAAAACCTTGCTGCGTACCCTGCCCATAAATGTTTCCGTTCGAAGTACCAAACTGATCAGATATACCCAGGGAGTTGGGACGGTTAACATTATAGTTTTGCTGCTGTGGACTGTTGAGCTCTCCCTCCTGACTGTTGTTCTCTGCCTGTGCCCGCTGTTGGCTAAGGCCGCTGAAGAAATCTGATTGGGCAGAAGAATCCGCAGCACCGGACACAGATTCAGCACGAGAGCTGGAGCCAGAATCGCCGAACTCTTTGGTCTCATTCACCTCAGGGATGCTGGTGCCCTCTACGTTTTTCGCAGCGTCCTCGGCACGGTGACGCGGAGTTTCGGAAAAATCGCGTGGGGAAAAATCCTTCGGGAAACCGTCGGAATTGAAATCATTATCAGCCATTATGCGGTCCTCAAAATGTTTTAGGGATGGTAGGAAAATGCCCCACGGTCACCCGTGGGGCTACTTGGCAGGATACAGCGTGCGCTAGGCGTTTGCGGCTTGAACGCGACGAATTGCCTCAGCGGCAACCTTTTCTTGGATGCCCATGTCCAGCTCGGAGGTGAAGCCAACGCAGGAGCAGTTGATCTCGCCGAGGACGTAGGTGTCGGTGCCATCCGCGGCGTCGTCAAGCATGAAGTCCGCGGTCCAAATCAGCGGAACGTCCTTGGTATCGCCGAGCTTTTCTGCAATAACCGGACGGGCCTTCTTAAACATTTCCAGCAACTCCGGCCACGATTCCGGCTTATCGTAGGTGTACTTGGCACCAGAGAAGAGCGTGGCGGAGAAGTTATCGCCGCCCTCCGCTGGCTTCTTGTGCACGATGAATACTGGCTCATCGCCCACGAGAAGGATGCGGATTTCGCCTTCCACAATGCGCGGCATGAAGCGCATATCCACCAGCATGCCATTATCGCCCACGATGTACTGATCGCAGAAGTCCATGAAGGCACCCAGCTTATAATCGTGAGTCTGGTTATCTACGGCCTCGGTGCACTTCAGGGCGGTATCGAGCGGGAGTGCGGTGCCTGGCTCAACGGACTGTGCCAGTTCCTCGTCCGCAAGGCGTACACGCCAAATTCCCTCACCCGTGGAGCCACGGTTTTGCTTGAGGACGCGCTCGCCATAGGACAACGAGGTAGGGAAGGTACTGTGTAGCTCTTCCACCTCGTAGTATGCCGCGGTATCGTCCGGCACCAGCGGGGTGTCATTGAGCTTGACCAGGGCATCCTTAGCGCCATAGGCCATCATGTCCGCCGGGGTGGACATGCCAACTAGGCCAGCGTCTGCCAACTTGGTGAGCAATTCGAAATAGCCCTTCTCACCGCCGGGGATATTGCCGGGGTTTACGCGAGAGATATAGGCATCAAAGTTTTCAGAAACGTGGGCGTAGATTTCCTCAGCCTTATCTGGGTGAAAGTAGATGACCTCAGAATCCCAGCCTTGTTCCTTGATCGCGTTGACGATCGGCATGGTGTCCTTACGGTGACCATCTGCGCCCTTATCAGAGCCGCCTTCTACCTCAAATACAACAATCGCCTTGTGCACTAGCAATTCCCTTCTTAGGTGGTGTTCATAGCACGTTGTCGCACCATATCCGGATTTTATCCCAGCTCTTCCTTCCTCGCGCGTCCAACTGCCCCCTCTGTTTAACCCCGCCGGCCAGCAGCCTTCTTCAGTGGCCGGAATTTGTATGTCACACCACAGGAATGATCCCCGAGTGATCATCACGGGAAAAATCGGGTTAAAGTGGTGGGAGCGAATTATTTCCCCCTATAGGAAAGGCAGGCGGACAGTGGCTGACGTTGATCCCTATCCCCCATTTCAGGAATACGCACACCCCGAGCGCCTCGTGTCCGCACCGTGGCTGTCCGCACGCCTAGGCATTAAGGGCCTGCGCGTCATTGAGGTCGATGAAGACTCGCTCCTCTATGACATTGGCCATATCCCCACCGCCACCCGCATAAATTTCCGCACGGAATTGCTCAGCCCGCTCACGCGCGATTTCATCGATGGGGAAGAGTTCACCGCCCTGATGCGCGACAAAGGCATTAATGCCGACGATACGATTGTTCTCTATGGCGATAAGTCCAATTGGTGGGCCGCCTACGCCCTGTGGGTCTTTACCCTCTTTGGGCACAAGGACGTTCGCTTACTCGATGGCGGCCGCGATGCATGGATGGCGGAAGAGCGCGATACGTCCTTTATGGTTCCGGACTTCCCTGCCTCCGATTACCCCGAGGTAACCCGCGATGACTCCGTGCTGCGTGCCTTCGTTGACCAGATTCGCGATACCGACGACACTCTTGTAGATACCCGTTCCCCAGAAGAGTTTGCCGGCGAGGCCACTGAGCACGACCCCAATGGCGATTCCGCGTACGGCACCACCATGCGCCACGGCCATATTCCCGGCGCCATCAACCTCGAGTGGGACCGTTCTAATTATCCCAATTCCTGCTTCCGCTCAGCCGAGGAGCTTAAGGTCAACTACGGGATGTTGGAGCCCGAGTCTACAACTATCCTGTATTCCCACGTGGGCGCGCAGGCCGCGCATACGTGGTTTGTGTTGACGCATCTTTTGGGATTCACAAAGACGCAGGTCTACGATGGTTCGTGGTCTGAGTGGGGCAATATGGTGAAAATGCCGATTGAGCGTTAATTTTTCGGTTTAGCCGTTTGAACCCATGTCCTCCGTGGATGTGGGTTTATTTTTGCCCAAAAACATCCCCACTCGCGTGCGTGAAAATTAACTCATGCTTTTGTATGCAAGAATAGATTGCGTATTTAACCTAGTGTGTTCAGGAGGTTGCTGCCGTGGCAGTAGAAACCAAAAAGATCTCTAAGGTTCTCGTGGCGAACCGCGGTGAGATCGCCGTTCGCGTAATTCGCGCGGCCCGTGACGCTGGCATTGCCTCCGTCGCCGTCTACGCCGAGCCAGACGCCCAGGCGCCTTTCGCCTCGCTTGCCGACGAAGCCTTTGCCCTCGGCGGCACCACATCCGCCGAGTCCTACCTTGTCTTTGACAAGATTCTGGATGCCGCAGAAAAGTCCGGCGCGGATGCCATCCACCCCGGCTATGGCTTCTTGTCTGAGAACGCCGACTTTGCCCAAGCTGTTATCGACGCCGGCCTGACCTGGATTGGTCCCTCCCCCGAGTCCATTCGTGACTTGGGCGATAAGGTCACCGCGCGGCATATCGCCGAGCGCGCCGAAGCGCCTATGGCCCCAGGTACCAAGGATCCGGTAGCCGGCGCAGATGAAGTGCAGTCCTTCGCCATGGAATACGGCTTGCCCGTGGCCATCAAGGCCGCCTTTGGCGGCGGCGGCCGCGGCATGAAGGTGGCCTACTCCGCAGAGGAAATCCCCGAGCTCTTCGAATCCGCCACCCGTGAGGCCACCTCCGCCTTCGGCCGCGGCGAGTGCTTTGTGGAACGCTACCTGGACCGAGCCCGCCACGTCGAGGCCCAGGTACTGGCGGATAAGCACGGCAACGTAGTCGTCGTCGGCACGCGCGATTGCTCCCTGCAGCGCCGCTTCCAAAAGCTGGTGGAGGAGGCCCCGGCTCCCTTCCTCACTGATGAGCAACGCGCCTCCATCCACGAGTCCGCCAAGCGCATCTGCCGCGAGGCCGGCTACTACGGCGCCGGCACCGTGGAATACCTGGTAGGCGCCGATGGCCTCATTTCCTTCCTAGAGGTCAATACCCGCCTGCAGGTGGAGCATCCAGTCTCCGAGGAAACCACCGGCCTCGACCTCGTGCGCGAACAGTTCCGCATTGCTGAGGGCCACGAGCTCTCTTTGAAAGAAGACCCCACCCCGCGCGGCCACGCCTTCGAGTTCCGCATCAACGGTGAGGATGCCGCGGCAAACTTCATGCCGGCCCCCGGCACCATCGTGAAGTACTCCGAGCCAGCCGGTCCGGGCGTGCGCGTGGATTCCGGCGTCGTCCAAGGCTCCGTCATCGGCGGGCAATTCGATTCTATGCTAGCCAAGCTCATTGTCTGGGGCCCAGACCGCGAGACCGCGCTGCGCCGCTCCGCCCGCGCCCTGTCCGAGTACACGGTGGAGGGCCTGCCCACCGTTATCCCGTTCGACCAAGCTGTCGTTGCTGACCCCGCCTTCGCCGCAGAAGACGGCAACTTCGGCGTCTACACCAAGTGGATCGAAGAAGAATGGGATAACCAGCTGCCCGCCCACGATGACTCCACCGATGCAGAGGCCGCCGAGGCGGAGCCTTCCCAAGTGCACACCGTGGAAATCGATGGCCGCCGCATCGAGGTTGCCCTCCCCGCCTCCTTCGGTGCCAAGGGCGCCCCGCGCAAAAAGAAAAAGCGCAAGGGCTCTGGCGCGAAGGCCGCCGTATCCGGCGATGCCGTTACCTCCCCAATGCAGGGCACGGTCATCAAGGTCAACGTCGAAGAAGGCCAAGAGGTTGCCGAGGGCGAGGTTCTCCTCGTACTCGAAGCCATGAAGATGGAAAACCCCGTCAAGGCCCATAAGGCCGGAACCGTTACCGGTCTTGCCGTAGAAGCAGGGGCTTCTACCACCAAGGGCAGCGTGCTGCTGGAAATCAAGTAGCCCGCCCCGCTAGCCTTGGAAGAATGACTGATTCTTCCCTCGGCGTGCGCTTGGCCAAGGAAGAGGACCGCGCCTTTCTTGCGGGCCTCTTCCCTTCTTATATTGCGGACTGGTCCCCCATCGTGGACGGCGGGGTCATCGCCCTTCCCATATCCGCCAATGAGGATCCCACCGTTGCTCCCCGCGGCGCCGCACTCCTGCGCTACTACCCCGCCGCCGACAAGGGCCCAGCTTTCTTGGGCGATCCCTCGGCCCACCCGCTTGACGACGCCACCTGGCTCACCCCCTTCGACCCCGAGGACATTCCCGAGCTCGTCGTTTCCGGCGATTACCCCGCCGCCCACGAGTTGCTTATTGCCAACGCCATCGACCTCGCAGCCGAGCAGACTGCGCCCGGCATTTCTTCTGCCACGGCCTTGCCCGGATTCGAGGAACTCGCACCCGGCAAGTTCTTCCGCCGCTTTTAGCCTGCCAAGAGCAGTTGCCTTACTGCTAACCTAGCCACGATGCTGAAAATAGATGCAACCTACGGACATGCCACCGCGTTAGGGCACCTGAATCGCACCTTTGACGCTAGCCGCGTCTATGGCCTTAAAGGCCCCAATGGTGCCGGTAAATCTACGCTGCTGCAGACTCTCAGCGGCGAGGTTCCTCCGCTGGAGGGCACCGTTTCCATCGACGGCACCGCGCCCGGCAGCGCAGAGGCGGCCGGATCCATCATTTCAGTCGCGGACCCGGTCTTCCTCCCCGACCTCACCGTGGGTGAGCACTTCACCCTCCTTTCACGCCGCACCGGTGTGGACTTCGCCGAGGTCCATGAGCTCTGGGCTATCGACCACGCCATCTTGAATTCCGCAGTTAGCGATCTTTCTTCTGGCCAGCGCCAACGCGTCTACCTCGCGGCCCAGCTCTATCAGCCGGCCAAGGCCCTGCTTATCGACGAACCCGAGCGCCACCTTGACCACACCTGGACCGCCTTCTTGGCCGAGGAGCTGCGCCACCTCGCAGCCGAGGGCCGCTGTATTGTGCTCGCTTCCCACTCTCCGGCCATTTTCGATGCCTGCGACGAGGTGGTGGAGATTTCATGAAGCTTCTGTCCACAGCTTCCTCAGCCATCTATTACGCCTTTATCACGGCGCTCATCGCGAGCGTCAGCGTCTACGCTTGGCACAATGCGGCCGAGGTCTTGCCCTCGCTCGCGCAGCGCACGTCTGCTTCTCTACCCGCCACCGCGACCATTGGTGCCGGGATCGGCTCTCTCGCGCTCATCGTGCTCCTCGAGGCGCTCTACCCGCTGCGTAGCCTTTCGCTCGGCCGTTGGGTCTATGCGGATAGGCCGCGGGGGCGCATGCGGGGCGTCGATAAGCTGTCCATTGCCCAGATCGCCGGCGTGAGCCTCTTAGGCCTAGCCCTGTGTACATCGCTGCACATTCCGCTCTATGTGGCGATAGCCCTCCCCCTGCTGCAGCTTGTCATCGGCTGGCGGTCCTTCAATCTTGCCTCGCTCCTTCGTGCGGGCTGCACTCGTGCCGTCGGCTCGTCTTCCTTTGGGCTACTGGATTCTGAGGTATCGGCCGATGCCATCGCCTCCCAGTCCGCGCGCCCGCGCCCCAGCTCGCGTGTCACGGCGTCGCCCAGTCTCCTCTTTTTCCGGCGCTTGTACCGGCGCTGGTACATCCCGCTCGGCGCGGTCACCGTCATGGGCTTAACCCTTGGGCTAGCACCACAACTTGGCAGCCTTGCGCTCATTGGATTCGCTGCCGCATGGACCATTGTCGGCGCCGCCACCGGCCGCGCCGCATCCTTCGGCCGCATCCTCGATGGAGCCTGGCCCGACTGGGGGCTACCCCTGGCTGCCACCACCGGTGCCGCACTTTTCGGCATGGCCTTCATCGCTGCCATGTGGAAGCTGTCTTTGATCGCGCTTGCAGCGTGTTGTTTGGGTCTTTCCTACGCCGCTTTTAAACGCTCCCGCCCAGCGCGCGTGACCGCGATGAATATCATCGACACCGGTGGCTTCGGCGCCTCCTTCTCCCCCGAGGTCTTTGGCTACTTCATGCGCGGTGGCTACGGCGTTGCGGCAATCGCTGTTGCCCTTTTCCTCTAGTCTCCCCGCCCTTTCGCCCTAGGTATGCCACTGCATTACCCGCGCATACCTGGGGTTCTTTTGATTCCGTTTCAGCTGAAAATTTTGACCTTCAGGCTGGATCACGATTTTTGTCCATCTAAACCGCCAATTTCGTCGACGGTTTTGGTGTTTTGGATGGACGAAAATCGCGAAAAGTCACCCGCAGACAGCACAACGCCCCGCTTCCTAAAGGATTATTCGAAGGAAGCGGGGCGCTCGTGCGCGTCAGTTAGTTGATCACGGCGATGAGGTCGCCGCCTTCAACCTTGGTAGCTTGGCCAATGGCCACGCGTTCGACCACGCCATCCTTGGTGGCGGAGATGGATGCTTCCATCTTCATCGCCTCGATGACGGCAATTTGGTCTCCGGCCTTTACCTCGTCGCCAGGCTTGGCGGTCGGGTTGACCACACCAGCAAATGGTGCGGCGACGTGTCCCTCGTTGGATGGATCGGCCTTTTCTACGGTAGCGACGGTGGACTCGGCGTTCTCATCGCGGACCTTCATCGGACGAATCTGGCCGTTGACGTTAAGAACCACGTTGCGCATACCCTTTTCATCCGGCTCACCCACGGCATCGAGGCGTACCACTACCTGCTTGAGGTCAGCACGGTCGGTCGAGCCTTCAGGGAAGTAGTGAACAACCTTCTCTTCGCCTTCGGTCAGACCGTAGAAGAAGGTGGTATCCGTCAGCGCCTCGGTATTGCCGTACTTGCGGCGGAACTCATTGAACTCCTCAAACTGCTTCGGGAACAGCAAGCGGTTCAGGCTGGCACGGCGCTCATCGGAGTTATCGGATTCCAGATGCGGCTGCTCCTCTGCAGGAACCTCGCTCACCTCGGCACCGGTCTCGGCGCGGCCGTCAAGCACCTTATCGCGCAGCTCCGGCCAGCCACCCGGAGGGGTACCAAGCTGGCCGCGAAGGAACTGGTTGACCGAGTCCGGAATATCGAACTTCGTCGGATTAGCAGCAAAGTCCTTAGGGTCTACGCCCGCACCCACAAGGTGAAGGGCGAGATCGCCTACAACCTTAGATGACGGGGTGACCTTGGTTGGGCGGCCAAGCATCTCGTTGACCGCAGCATAGGTGTCCTCGATGATCTCGAAGCGGTCTGCCAAGCCGAGAGCCACGGCCTGCGCACGCAGGTTGGACAGCTGACCGCCTGGAATCTCGTGCTTGTACACGCGACCGGTCGGGCCAGGGATGCCGTTTTCAAACGGAGCATAGAGCTGGCGCACGGCTTCCCAGTACGGCTCGAGATCCGATACGGCCTGCAGGTCGATGCCGGTATCGCGCTTGGAGTTAGAGAAAGCCGCGATAAGCGCAGACAGCGACGGCTGCGAGGTGGTACCGGCTAGCGGCGCGGAGGCGCCGTCGACGATGTCGGCACCGGACAAGGCGGCCGCATAGTAGGTTGCCATCTGGCCGCCGGCGGTATCGTGCGTATGCACGTGCACCGGCAGGTCAAATTCCTTGCGCAGTGCCATGACCAGCTTGGAAGCTGCCTCGGGGCGGAGCAGACCGGCCATGTCCTTGATAGCGAGAATATGGGCACCGGATTCGACAATCTGCTCGGCGAGCTTCAGGTAATAATCCAGTGTGTAAAGGTTCTCGTTCGGCGAGCAAATATCGCCAGAGTACGCCATGGCCACCTCAGCGACGGTGGTATTGGTCTCGAGGACGGCATCGATGGCGGGGCGCATCTGGGAGACGTCGTTAAGAGCATCGAAGATGCGGAAGACGTCCACGCCGGACTTGGCTGCTTCCTGGACAAAGCCGCGGCAGACCGAATCCGGGTACGGGGTATAGCCCACAGTATTGCGTCCGCGCAGGAGCATCTGGATGTTCTGGTTCGGCATAGCCTCGCGCAACATGTCCAAGCGGACCCATGGGTCCTCGTGGAGGAAGCGCATGGCGACGTCATAAGTCGCACCACCCCATGCCTCGACCGAGAACAGGTTCGGGGTCATGCGGGCTACGGCTTCGGCCGCAGAAACCAGGGCGGTACTACGCACGCGGGTAGCCAGCAGGGACTGGTGGGCGTCGCGGAAGGTGGTATCCGTAACCATCAGCGCATTCTGCTGGCGGATCTTCTCCGCCCACTTTTGCGGGCCAAACTCGAGCAGGTCATCGCGGGAACCGCGCGGGAGCGGCTCGGAAAGGTCCAGCTCGGGGAGCTTATCAAACGGGCGCAGAGCCGTCGGACGCTTACCGTTGGGCTTATTAACGGTGGTCTCCGCGATGTATTCGAGGATTCGACCAGACTCATCGACTGCAGGCGGTGCCTTGAGCAAGTGCGGGTGCGCGTTGATGAATCCGGTGTCCACGCGGGTCTGTGTGAAGTCTGGCTCGCGCAGCAGGGCGCGCAGGAATCCGATATTGGTGGCCACGCCGGATACGGTGAACTCGTTCAGCGCACGCTGGGCGCGCTGCACGGCCTGCTCAAAATTGACGCCGCGGCAGGTCATCTTCACCAGCAGGGAGTCGAAGTTCGGCGATACTTCTGCGCCCACAGAGGTTGCACCGTCTAGGCGCACGCCGGCGCCGCCCGGCGAACGATACGCGGTCAGCGTGCCGGTATCCGGACGGAAGCCGTTATTCGGGTCCTCGGTGGTAATGCGGCACTGCAGGGCAGAACCGGTGATGGAAATCTTGTCTTGGGCGAGGTGAATATCTTCCAGTGAAGCGCCGGCCGCTATATTCATCTGGGCCTTGACGATGTCCACGCCGGTAATTTCCTCGGTCACGGTGTGCTCAACCTGCACACGCGGGTTCATCTCGATGAAGACGTGATTGCCGCGCTCATCGACGAGGAATTCCACGGTGCCCGCACCCTCGTAGTTGATGTGCTCACAGAACTTCACCGCATCCTGGCAGATGCGGTCACGCAGCTCGGAATCCAGAGACGGCGCCGGCGCAATCTCTACCACCTTCTGGTGACGGCGCTGCACCGAGCAGTCACGCTCGAAGAGGTGCACCACATTGCCCTGGCTATCGGCCAGAATCTGCACCTCGATATGCTGCGGCTTAATTACCGCGGTCTCCAGGTAGACGCTGCCGTCACCAAAGGCTGCTTCCGCCTCGCGGGAGGCCTCGGCCGCCTTTTCGCGCAGCTGGTCCTCAGATTCCACGAAGCGCATGCCGCGCCCGCCGCCACCGGCGACAGCCTTAACGAATACAGGGAAGTTAAAGTCCTTGGAGTATTCCACCAGCTTATCGACGTCCGTCGATGGCTCCGAGTCCTTCAACGTCGGCAGCCCAGCTTCCTTCGCCGCGCTGACCGCTGCAGCCTTATCACCGGTCAAATCCAGCGTTGCTGGGGTCGGACCGATGAACTTGATGCCATTGTCCTCACACGCACGAGCAAGATCCGCGCGCTCCGAAAGGAATCCATAGCCGGGGTAAATAGCATCCGCTTCGGCCTTCTTGGCAGCGCGAATGATTTCCTCAATATCGAGATAAGCCTTTACCGGCTGTCCCTCATTACCGATGCGGACAGCCTCATCCGCAAAGGCGCGGTGGAAAGAGTTCCGGTCCTCACGAGGGTAGACCGCGACGGTCTTTGCCCCAGTCTCAAAGGCAGCACGGAATGCACGCACGGCGATTTCACCGCGGTTGGCTACCAGAATCTTTTTGAACGATGGAAGCGCGGGATTAGCCACTTCTGTGTTCCTTTCAACTCGGAAGGCGCTGAAATACAGCGTCTCCACTCGGGTGATCCGTATCTCAGTTTAGAGATCGAAACCTTTCTTGTCTGCCCATTTTCAAGCGGAGTTCGCCACACCGACCAGCAATTAGAGCAACGTCTGAGAGATTTCTGCAGCCCGACCAGTAATAACGCATTTTGCCTTCCTGCAAATTTTGTAAATTTTTGGTTCAACAAAATATGCAGCGGGGACACCTGCCAGACCACTCCACTTCGTATTGACCGAATACATAAACGCCTATATGGTTACCTACATAGGTGGTAAACCCATAAACCAGAAAGGGAATCCTATGCCACGTTCACAGAGGTCTGCGCAATGAGCGATACTCGGCCTATTTATCAGCAGCTGGCAGGAGGAATCAGGGACATGATCATTTCCGGCGACCTCCCCGAGGGAGAACGCGCACCCAGTACCAATGAGCTTTCAGCTTTCCATTCCGTCAATCCCACTACCTCTGCCAAGGCACTTACCGTCCTCTTCGAGGAAGGCCTGCTAGAAAAGCGGCGCGGCCTAGGCATGTTTGTGCGCGAAGGCGCGTGCGACAAGGTACGCCACCAACGCCAAGAGGCACTCAGGGAAGACTTCATCGTGCCTCTCCTCAAAGAAGGAGCCGCGCTGGGCCTAAGCGCCAGCGACATCGCCGACCTCATCGAAGCCGAAGGAGACCATCATGACGCACCTTAAGTTGAAGAACGTCGCCTGCAAGCGCCGCCTGCACGTACCGCACCTCGATCTCAACGCCGGCATGTACGGGCTGATCGGCCCCAATGGCGCCGGCAAGACCACGCTCTTGCGTGCGATAGCGGGGTTCCTTCCTACCAAGGGCAGCATCGATACCCCACAGGTGGCAATAGCGCGCACCGGCGCCGATATTTTGCTCTCCGGTTCCACTGTGCGCCAGCACCTACGCGCCGCAAAGCACGTACGCGGGGGATTCGACGTGGGGTATGCGGAGGAGCTGTTGGACAAGATGGGCGTCGATAAGCGCAGCAAGAACCGCTCTTTAAGCACCGGCCAGCGCCAATTGGTTGCCTGTGCCACTGCTCTGGCAGCGCGCACACCGGTCACGCTCCTCGATGAGCCCTTCAATGGCTTGGATGCACCGACGCGCACGCGCCTGCGTGAGCTCATCATCGCCCATGCCGCAGCCGCTCCGGATTGGCTACTCGTGCTCTCTTCGCACCGGGCGGAAGATCTCGTGGGTTTAATTGACCAAGTCATTACCGTGCATGACGGCGCGGTCAATAAGCCCACAGATCTTGAATCCCAACGGCCGCACTATCCCGTGCTCACGGGCAGCACCAAAGACGTCGAGCAAGCCCTCGCGCTTGCCGACGCCCTCCCACTCCACCAATCCTCGCTTGGCTCGACCACCAAAGTTAATGCTTGGTCCCCGGTACCGTTTCCGGACGATACCGTGGATGCCGCCCAAATCACCGTCTCCTACCTTGACGACGGCCAGCTCATTGATTCCCTTGTCTCCCGCGCCCATGAATCCACCCGCACCCCACAAGAGGAGTCCTAGTCATGAAGCTATTGAAGACCTTCAACCTCAATGCCAAAAAATCGCTAATCTCCGTGAGCATCATCATCGTATTGCTCTGGACTGTTCCGTATTTTCTACCGCCTGATCCCGAGACAATCACCATCAACCCTGCGGGTTGGGGTTTCTTCGCCGTATTCATTTGGGGAATTTATTGCGCCTTTGCCGCTACTGAGTACCGCCCGCTTCGTGGCTTAGGGCTTCCCTCAGCAAAGTGGCTGACCAGCATGCACGCAACGCTTTGGGTAGCTGCACTGGTTTTCGGAGCTATTGCTTGGCTGACTTACTATGCTGCCCTACGCGCCGGCGTACCTATGGATTCTTCGTGGGTCATCGCCCCTGGAAATATTGATGCCGCTCCCATTATCGCTCGCATCGCGACCTTCGGCAGCTTCACTTGCGGTCACCTCATGACCGGTTATATCGGTACGCTCATAGGCCTCATATTCAGCTCTGCTTCTTCTCATTCTTGGACTTCACGCCTGCTCATAATTGCTGGAATCATCGCGGGCATTGTTCTAGTAGACTTCGCACTCACACTAATTTTCCAGTATGTCGGCACCCCAAAAATTGACGCCCCGTGGCCGGGATTGTTCTTTTTTACAGGACTCAGCATTATTGTCTGCTCCATAGTCACTTACCTGCTCGCACAGCGTATCCAGCCATAACCCGACCGCAGAAAAGCCACGACAGAAATGTCGGCTCCCCCACTCCGGCCAACTTGACGGTGCCGGATTTTGGGGGAGCTGACACGTTTTAGAAGGATTTTGGCGGGACCGAACGCTGCTCCTCGCCGTTATATGCGGATAGCGGACGAATAAGCGAGTTATTCTCGTTCTGCTCCACAATGTGCGCGGTCCAACCGGTAATGCGGGCCATGACAAAGATTGGCGTGAAGAATTCAATGTCGAAACCCAAGATGTGATAGGCAGGGCCAGCAGGAAAGTCGAGATTAGGCTTGATCTTGATGGAGGTATTATCCTCCATCGTCTTGGCCATGATGTCGTACATTTCAATCCATTGGGTCTGGTCGTGTTGTTCGGCCAGCTCCTTAAAGGCGGCCTCCATTGTGGGAACTCGGGAGTCGCCGTTCTTGTAGACGCGGTGGCCAAAGCCCATGACCAGTTCCTTGTTGGCCAGCTTCTTCTTGGTCCACTCTTCGGCCTTAGCGGGATCACCAACCTCCAGGAAGTTCTTCATAACTGCCTCGTTGGCACCACCATGCAATGGCCCCTTGAGAGCGCCGATGGCAGCGACGATGGCGGAGTACGTATCGGACATAGTGGAGGTCACCACGCGGGCGGCGAAGGTGGAGGCGTTAAAAGAGTGCTCGGCGTAGAGAATGAGGGACTTATCAAAGGCCTCGATATCGGCGCGGTTGGTAGCTGGGGAACCTTCCTCATCACCGAAGACCATCCACAGGAAGTTCTCCGCAAAACCCTTCTTGCGAGAAGGTTGGATGTAGCCCTCGCCGCGGCGGCGTCGGATATCGAGAGCAATGATGGTGGGAATCTTGGCCATTAACTCAAGCGCGGTGCGGCGGATATGTTCAGAGTCTTTGGTGTATTCCTCTGGGTCTTGGGAACCGATATAGGAAATTGCGGTACGCAGGACGTCCATTGGGTGGCACGACAGCGGCATGGACATAATGAGGTCAATGACATGGCGCTCCAAGTGGCGCAGGGCCTTCTCGCGAGCAGAGAAACGAATGAGGGATTCCTGCCCCGGCAGCTTGCCGTTCCACAGCAGATAGGCTACTTCCTCGAAGGAGCAATAGCGGGCAAGCTCTTGGACGGGATAGCCGCGGTAGGTCAGCGAGTTGGTCTCAGGGACGACCTTGGACACGGCTGTCTCATCGACGACGA
Organism: Corynebacterium curieae; assembly: GCF_027570035.1. Lineage (GTDB taxonomy): Bacteria > Actinomycetota > Actinomycetes > Mycobacteriales > Mycobacteriaceae > Corynebacterium > Corynebacterium curieae. The sequence goes on from NZ_JAKMUU010000003.1 coordinate 165,436, forward strand.
CGCCATACAGTCCCTTGCGGATTTCGGGGGTCTGGTTCTTATCGGACATGGTGTAAATTCTCCTTAGCTTTCGAAGGTGGGTCGGTAGGTGTCTTTGGAATAGGTGAATACGGATTGGTCAAAGTCGTTGTATTCCTCGTAGCGCACCAGCTCATAAAGGCGGGAACGGTGTTGCATGCGCTCAAGCCAGTCGGTTTGCAAGCCGGTTTCATGCATATCCCGCAGGAAATCTTCGGTAGCGCCCATAGCCACGCGGAAGGTGGAGACGGGCCAGATGACTGCGTTATAGCCGAGGTCTTCTAGCTGTTGCGCCGAGAGCAACTCGGATTTGCCGAATTCGGTCATATTTGCCAGCAACGGGGTGTCGACAGCGGCGCGAAATTTTTCAAAGTCTGCTGGCTGGTACAACGCCTCAGTAAAGATGAGGTCCGCACCGGCATCGGCGTAAGCCTTTGCACGGTCGATGGCGTCATCGATGCCGTTGACTCCTGCGGCATCGGTGCGGGCACAGATAATGAAGTTTGGGTCGCGCCGCTCGTTGACCGCGGCGCTAATACGGCGGAGCATAATATCCGTGTCCACCACTTCTTTGCCGTCGAGGTGGCCACAGCGCTTCGGATTGACCTGGTCTTCAAGGTGGCATCCGGCCAGGCCTGCGTCTTCGAGTGCGGCTATAGTGCGGGAGGCGGACATGGGTTCGCCGAAGCCAGTGTCGGCGTCGACAAGCACGGGCAGGTCCGTCGCGCGGGCAATCTGGCCCGAACGCTGCGCCACCTCAGTCAAAGTGGTCAGGCCAATATCGGGAAGGCCCAAATCATTGGCCAACACCGCGCCGGAGACATACACGCCGCCGAAACCACCGATATCCTGAATTAGGCGCGCGGTCAGGGGATTGAACGCGCCCGGCAATCGGGTAATGGTGCTGGATTCAAGATCAGTGCGGAATTGCTGGCGCTTTTCCGCGGGGGTTTTCAAAGAGCCAAATAGTCCAGCCATTAGAACAGTCCTTCCGGTTTCTGGGGTGCGGCGGCGAGGTGGGCATCGGTCACCCGCACGTTTAGCTCGGTAAGGTCAGTGAGATTTTCCAAGTTTTGGACGGCGTTGAGGAAGCGTTCTTGTTCGGCCTCGTCCACGATGCCGTTTGCGAGTTTTCTGAACTTCTCTATGTATTGCTCGCGCGCAAAGGGTCGGGCGCCAAGCGGGTGAGCGTCAGCAACGGCGCGCTCATCTTCTACCACCGTGCCATCTTTGAAAGTGATCACAGCCTTGCCGCCAAAGGCCTTTTCAGAAAGGTCGTTGGAGTGATAACGGCGGGTCCACTCGGGGTCCTCGACGGTGGAAATCTTGTGCCACAGTTCGATGGTCTCCGGGCGGTTGGCGCGCTCGGGAGCGTAGGAAGCCTCGTGGTCCCACTCGCCGTCCTCGAGGGCGACAGCAAAGATGTACATGATGGAGTGGTCCAGCGTCTCCCGGGAAGCAGAGGGATCCATCTTTTGCGGATCATTGGCACCGGTACCGATGACATAGTGCGTGTGGTGCGAGGTATGCAGAACGATGGACTCGATATCCGCTGTCCTCAGTCCCCTTTCTGCCAGGGTTTTCTTCAGGGCAAAGGCCATATCAATGGGCGCTTGGGCCTGGTATTCGGCCGAGTGTTCCTTGGTGTAGGTATCCAAGATGGCCCGTTTGGGCTCTCCGTGCCCTGGCAGCGGGACGGAGTAGGTGCGCTCCGGCGAGTGCAGCATCCACGCAATGAATCCATCCTCGCCTTCCCAAATGGGCGCCGGTGCACCCTCGCCGCGCATCGCTCGGTCTACGGCCTCAATGGCCATTTTTCCCGCGAAGGCTGGGGCATAGGCCTTCCAAGAAGAAATCAACCCTTTGCGGGATTGGCGGGTGGCGGTCGTGGTGTGCAGCGCCTGCCCCACCGCCTGGTAGATCGTGTCCCTATCCAAGCCAAGCATGGTACCGATGCCGGCGGCCACGGAGGGCCCAAGGTGCGCCACATGATCAATCTTGTGCTCGTGCAGGCAGATTCCCTTAACGAGGTTGACCTGGATTTCATAGCCGGTAGCGATGCCGCGGATAAGATCGTGGCCGCTTAGGCCCTTGTGCTGCGCGGTAGCAAGAAGCGGCGGAATATTGTCCCCCGGGTGCGAGTATTCAGCGGCGAGGAAGGTGTCGTGATAGTCCAGCTCACGAACCGCTGTTCCGTTGGCTAGGGTGGCCCATTCGGCCGAGTAGGCACCCTCCACACCAAATACAGTGGAACCCCCCTCGCCTACCGGGTGTGCCTGGGCCATCATGCGGGCGGAGGTGACAGGACCCCGCGCCACGGAGGCCATAGCCACGGCAGCATTGTCGATAATGCGGTTAATAATCATGTCGGTGGTCTCGGCTGGGACCTCTACGGGGTCCGCAGCTACTTCTGCCACCTTGTATGCCAAGTGTTCCTCATAGGGAAATTCCTCGGCGGATCTATGGGTGCGTACCTCGTGCTTTTCCACTAGATGGGTCCTCCTTTACTCTGAGGTGCGTTTCACATCACACTAAATGCTTGAATGTGCCCTGCGCTATAAGTAGGGTGTGTGTAATCTAGCGGAACGATTCAGTGGAATCTGCAAACCTTGTGGTTTCTACTGTTCACGGCGGCGAAAGGTGACCGAACTAGCGATGACCAAGCATTATGCGGGGGCACGAATCCATGCACTGCGCAAGCAGCGTGGACTCACACAGGTAGCGATGGCCAAACAGTTGGGACTATCAACCAGCTACCTCAACCAGCTCGAAAACGATCAACGCCCGCTTACCGTCACCGTGCTCATGCAGCTGACCCAGCGCTTCAACGTGGATCCCGGATATTTCGCAGACGACCGCGATACGCGCACCATCACCGACCTGCGCCGCATCTTTCCCGACGCCGCCGAAGAGTCCTTGGCCGACCTAGCCTCGCGCTTTCCGGAGCTGATGCCCCGCTTTGTCGACGTCGCCACCCGCGCCCCGGCGCGGGAGCGCTCCCCCTTTGAGCTCGTCCGTGATTTTTTCTACGACGCCCATAACTACATCCACGAGCTCGATGTCCTCGCTGAAGAGCTCGCCGGCCAGCTCGGTGACCGGGTGCTACGCCGCGGCCGTTTAGCGTCCCGAATGCACGAGGAACTCGGCGTTACCGTCCGCTTTCCCGGCCGGGACCACGCCGCGACTTCGATCCAGATACCCGGGAGCTTGCGCTTCGCGACGGCCTTTCCGAAGCCCAGTTGGTCTTTGAAATGGCGCTCCAATACTGCCTGCTCGCCTACCGCGATGTCTGCGATAACCTCGTCTCCGAGCTTCCTGCCGGCGAGGCGCAAGAACTAGCTACCTTAGGGCTCGCACAGTACTTCGCGGCCGCGGTCACCATGCCCTACCAACCGTTCCTGTCGATGGCTGAGGAGACCCGCTACGATATCGACCTTTTGTGCAACTACTTTGGCACCGGTTTCGAAACCACCGCACAACGCCTAGCTACCCTCCAGCGCCCGGGCCTTACCGGCGTGCCCTTTTCCTTCATCCGCACCGACCGCGCTGGGAATATCTCCAAGCGCCAATCCTCCACCGCCTTCCACTTCGCCCGCTCGGGCGGGTCATGCCCCTTATGGGTAGTCCACCGCGCCTTTGAGACGCCCAATCGCATCACCCGCCAGGTAGCCGCCATGCCGGACGGCCACGCCTACCTGTGGATTGGGCGCTTTGTGCAAGGAACCGCAAAATCTTGGGGAACCCCTCGTAAAGAATTCGCCGTGGGCTTAGGCTGCGATATCTCTGAGGCTGACCGCATTGTCTACGCCGATGCGCTTAATCTAGACACATCCGCCGCCACCCCTATCGGCCCTGGTTGTACCGTTTGCCCGCGCGAGAATTGTCCCCAGCGTGCCCTTCCTCAAGCAGATCGCCCCATCCAGGTTTCACTCAATCGCACCGCCGAGCATTCCTACTCCACCTTTTAGCGACAACGAAAAAGCGCCCGATCTCGACTGATTATCGAGTGCGGGCGCGGAGAGAGGAATAGTTTTGTTTACTCCAAATCGTCGTGGGCAACGAGGCGTCGCGCAGCCTCGGTGATGGTGCCAGACAAGGACGGGTACACGGCGAAGGAATCAGCCAGCTGATTCACGGTGAGCTGGTTAGTTACGGCCATGGCGATAGGCAGGATGAGCTCGGAGGCGGTCGGTGCGACGATGACACCGCCGATAACGCGGCCGGAGGTAGCGCGGCAGAAGAGCTTGACAAAGCCGTGCTGTAGCGAGCGCATCTTGGCGCGCGGGTTGGTCTTTAGCGGCATGGTGATGGTGCGGGCGGCGACCTCACCGGCCTCGATTTCGGCCTGGGTAAAGCCTACGGCGGCAATCTCTGGGCGGGTGAATACGGCGTTGGCTACGGTCTTTAAGCGCAGAGGGGAAACGCCCTCACCCAGTGCGTGGTACATGGCCACGCGGCCCTGCATCGCAGCGACGGAAGCCAGTGGGAAGAGATCAGAGCAGTCGCCAGCGGCGTAGATGCCGGCGATATTGGTGCGGGAGACGCGGTCAACCTGAATGTGGCCAGACTTGGCGGTTTCTACGCCCACGTTCTCCAGCTTGAGATCTTGGGTATTCGGGATGGAGCCGATGGACATGATGACGTGAGAGCCGGTGATTTCGCGGCCATCCTGCGTAGTAACCAGGACGTTGCCGTCCTCGGTGCGGTTGACGGTTTCCACACGGCAGTTCTTCTCCAGCTCAACGCCGCGCTCACCCAGGACGGTCTCGAGGACATCGGCAGCGTCGGCGTCGTCATGCGGCAAAATGCGGTCGCGGGAGGCAACCATGGTGACCTTGACTCCCAGCTCAGCAAAAGCGGAGACGAACTCGGCGCCGGTCACGCCGGAGCCAACGACGATAAGGTGCTCGGGAAGCTCGGTGAGGTTATATACCTGCTGCCAGGTGAGGATGCGCTCGCCGTCAGGCTGCGCGCCCGGCAGCACGCGCGGCGTGGCACCGGTGGCTACCAAGACAAGGTCTGCGTTAAGGGTTTCTTCGTGGCCATCCTCGTTGAATACTGCGGTGACCTTGTGGCCGCCAAAGGCATCGGCTTCCTGATCTTCCGGGAAGTAGCCGCGGCCGTTGATAACGCGGGCGCCTAGGGATTCCACGGTGGCGCAGATATCGGAGGATTGCTTGCTTGCTAGGTCCTGGACACGCTTATTCAGTGCAGTCAGGGAAAGGTGGGCCTGGCCGATGCCCTCATTGAGCTTCATGTCCTCAGCACGGCGCAGGTCGGTTTTAATATTGGCGCCGGCGATGAAGGACTTAGAAGGAACGCAGTCCAAGATAACGCTGTTACCGCCCATGCCTTGGTCTTCAATAATGGTGATTTCCGCACCATATTTGGCACCTGCCAACGCGGCTTCATAACCGGCCGGGCCACCACCGATGATGACGATTCGCTTGGTCTGGTTCAACACGCACTTGCTCCTTTATCGGCTCCACTTTAAAAGTCGCCTACGAGTCTAACGTGTAGGACCTAAAAGCGCGTTAGTCTGTCTCCGCGTTCTCCCCTATGAACTGCTCAACCACGGCGCCGAATAGTTTGATGCCCACGCCGATGGCACGCTCGTCCACGATGAGATCGCCCATGTGCAGGTCGTGCTGCTCGCCCTCGCCGGACCAACAGCCTAGCCGCGCCATGGAACCGGGGACCTTTTCTAGGTACCAAGAAAAATCCTCGCCGCCGGAGGATTGCGGGGCTTGCACGACGGCCTGCGGGTCGATGGATTGGGCGGCAGAGGCAAGTAGGGCGGTTGCGACGTCGTCGTTAAGCACCGGCGGTACGCCGCGGTTATAGGTCAGCTCGTGTTCTACGCCGACCGGCGCGAGGATCTGCTCCACAAGCTCGGTAAAGAGGTTTTGCATATCGCGCCAGATGCTAATATCGGCCGTGCGCATGGTGCCGGTCAAGCTGCCGGTTTCCGGAATGGCATTGGGCGCGTAACCCGAATTCACCTGGCCAAAGACCAAAACGGTGCCGGTGCGCGGATCAACCCGGCGCGACAGCAGCGCGGGTAGCTCGGTGATGACCTTGCCCAAGGCGTAGATGACGTCGGCGGAAAGGTGCGGACGGGAGGTATGCCCGCCTGGGCCTTTGATATTGAGCTCCACTACATCGGTAGCGGAGGTAATCGCCCCGGCGCGAATGCCGATGCGGCCCACGCGCAATTTGGGCTCGGCGTGGATGGCAAAAATGGAATGCACGCCCTCCAGCGCGCCCCATTCAATAACATCGGTTGCGCCGCCTACCCATACCTCTTCGGCCGGCTGGAAAATGACGCGAATGCCCAGCGGAAGATCGTGGACACGCTGGAAATCCGCCAATGCGCAAGCCAGACCGAGCGCCACGGTGGTGTGGACGTCGTGGCCGCAAGCATGCATCTTGCCGGGAACCTCGGAGGTATATTCCAAGCCAGTGACCTCAGTGACCGGCAAGGCGTCGATATCGGCGCGGAAGGCCAGCCGGCCTAGCTCCGTATCGGGCCCGATATCTACCATGAGGCCGGTCTGTGGGAAGCGCTGTGGCTCCAAGCCATAGTCTTTCAGGATGGAGCCGAGGAAGTTGGTGGTTTCTACCTCTTGGTTCGCGGTTTCCGGGTGGCGGTGAATATGGCGCCGCCACGCAATGACCTCCGCACGGTGGGCATTGAACCACTCGTTGATGAATTCCGAGATCATCCGCATGCCTTCCCTGTTGTTGAAATACGTCTGGGTGAAAAGTCTACAACTAGACCATGCGGTTCAGTAACTCAGGTGGTGATGCGGGGTGTACTAGTTCAGAGCGCCGTTCCACGTGGCGGCAAACCTACGCCGGTCCACGTATCCCCGCGGGAAGGGCGCGACGTCCTCGGCGACGACCACCGCGGAATCGGCCAAGTGCCCTTCCACCACGTCCCCTCCGGCTGGCAGCAGCACCGCCGGCGGGATCTCTAGGGCTAGGGCCAGCTTATATACCGTTGATAGCTGCGGATCGGCCATGGCGTGGACGCCATTCTCATTTCGCTCTAGATTGGATATTTGACTGCGGGACACCCCGGAAATCTCCGCCAATGCCTGCTGCGAAATCCCCCTGCGTTCGCGCACGCGCCGCAATTGTTGCGAAAATCCGTGGCCGTAGCTCGACCACATTAGATGAATGAAACTCATATTCTCCCCCTGGAAAGTGCGGTCGCCTTTCCAAGGGGAAGACTACCTTAAAGGTCGATATTGCGCGGCCCGTAGAGGCGGTCGCCAGCATCACCTAAGCCTGGCACGATATAAGCATCCTCGTTCAGGGAGGGATCAATAGCGGCGGTGACCAAGCGCACCGGCAAGTCGGATTCGGCCAGCGCATCCACGCCCGGCTGGGCGGAGACCATGCAAATGGCGGTGATATCGGTAGCGCCGCGGCCGGCGAGCAGGCGCAAAGCATGCAACAAAGAACCACCGGTGGCCAGCATCGGATCCACTACAAAGACGGTGCGGCCGGTGAGGTCTTCCGGAAGAGCTTCCAGGTACGGCACCGGCTCGTGCGTCTCTTCATTGCGGGCCATACCAATAAAGCCGACCTGCGCATCCGGAATCATGGACAGGGCAGGATCCACCATGCCCAAACCGGCGCGAATGATCGGCACGATGATGGGCGGGTCCTGCAGGCGGGTGCCCTGCGCGGTAGAAACCGGGGTGGCGCAGTCGAAGTTCTCCACGGCAAGGTTGCGGGATGCTTCATACACAAGCATGGTGCCCAAGTCTTTCAGGGCGGCGCGAAAGGCGGAGTTATCGCTGCGCGCATCGCGCATTAGCGTTAGGCGGGAGGCGGCAAGCGGGTGGTCTACTACGTCGATGTCCATGCCCACCACTTTAAACTTTTTGGGAACCAAATGGGCTATTAGGCAGTCCAATAGGGCATGAGACCTTTCACCATCGATACCGACTATGCCCGTCACCTCGCCCGCGACCTGCACGCGCAGTCCCAAGGCGAGAATCCGCCCCACCCCGTTTTGCCCGATGACTCCGCTTTTACTGTTTTTAATGAGGCCGTGCATGCCGCGCTCGATAATGTGGGCGCGCGCATGAACGTCCTGCGCAGCGATATGGGGCAGGTAGCCCATTCCGGTTTTCAGATGTCGCGCGAGGCAGAAGACACCGACGCCTCACTGGGCGAGCACCTTGGGGCGGCGATGTAGATGCTCGATACCGCGCTCAAGCAAATAGCAACCCTGCAACCGACCCAGCTTCCCGAGGTAGAGCTGCCTCGCGTACCGGACCTTTCCGCCGCCGAGCCCTTGGCGGCCATCGCCCACGGCAATCCCGCACATTTACTCGAGTCAGCACAGAACATCGACCTCGATAATGAGACCATCTCTGCCGCACTCGGCCAGGCTCGCACCTTGGTCGCGGGCACCATCCGGGATCTGGTGGGCATCGCCACGCAGCTGGTGCGCCAAGCTCTGCCCACCGCGCTGGGTTTCCTGTCGCTGGATCCGTCCTCGCGTGCTGCCGCTATGGCCAAGCTGCGTTCGCTTATCTCCCAGCACCTAGGCATGGCCACGGCCCGCGTGCAGCGCCTGATGGGTGATCTCAGCGCGGCCGCCCAGTCCTTGCATCCGGTAGCGCAGCGGCCGGTGCACTCCGCGCTTGCCGACGCCCCCGCCCACCCCACCGGCGCCCAGCCTTCCACCGGCCTTCCAGGACAATCCGCAGCGGGCGCTGGCACTGACGCCGCTGTACAAGAGGCGCCCTCCCCTTCGCCTGAACCCGAGGAGGCCCCTGCCGAGGGAGGTTCGGCCGCTGGCCAGGCAGCCGTCGCCGCCGCGAAGAGTCAGATGGGCCAGCCCTATGTATGGGGTGGCACCGGAAACGGCGGCTTTGACTGTTCCGGGCTTACCCAATGGGCCTATTCGCAGGCTGGGGTGGACTTACCGCGCACGGCGGATCAACAGGCCATTGGTCAGCAGGTGAGTGCGGATCAATTACAGCCTGGTGACCTGGTGGTATGGGACGGGCACGTAGCGATGTATTCCGGCAACGGGGAAATCGTGGAAGCCGGCGATCCGGTGCAAACTAACCCGCTGCGCACCTCGAACATGGGTATGCAGTTTAAGGGCTTTTGGCGCCCCACGGCCTAAGGCCGGTGCGCTCTCGCGCGCTGCTTGGGGCGTTGGGTAGACTTAAACGCCATGAGCACTCGCGCAATTGTACCTGTAAAGCTCTCGCTGACCGAGGGCGATTTTTATACCCTCTGGGCACCCAAGTGGCGCCAAAATGGCTCCGAGTGGCAGGCCTTTTTGGGCGATGATGAGTCCGTCCTAGCCTTCAACTCGCCAGCCGAGCTGCTGTGCTTTGTGGAGTCCAGCACCAAGCACGACCTGCTGGACCACCCCCAGTGGGAACAGTTCGCCGACCGCGATGCGGATCGCGTTACCCCGACTGAGCGGAATGAATATGATCTCATCGGCATGCCGGAAGCCTTGGCCGGTCGCCCGAGCCACCAGAATGTATCCACCGTGGCTCGCAACCTGGAGATTGCCTCCGCGCTTGCTGACGTCGCCGGTGCAGAGCACACCACCATTTTCTTCGCCTCCCACTCCATCCTGCGCAATGTTTCGCGCGGCGCTGACCACTATTCCGGCGAGCAAGGCATGAGCGAGTGGTCCGGCGTGGGCCACGTCATCGCCGGCAACTGGAAGAAGGTCATCGAGGACCTGGATGAGCACGTCCGCGTGGTCTCCAGCGATGACTTTGATGCGGCCAAGGTCTCCGATGCCAAGGAGCGCATCTCTTCTGCTGCTGCCGCCTCCGCTGCAGCAGCCAAGGAAGCCGAGGAAAAGCGCAAGGCCGCCGCCGAGGCCGCTGACCCGTACGATAACTCCCCGTGGGCCGCCGCCGGCATCGATCCCATCAAGATCACCGCGCAATCTAAATCCGTATACACCCTGCGCACCTACCTGGACGGCAAGCCCATTTTCTTGGGCAAGTGGGGCGAGATCTTCACCTTCGATTCCCCGAAGACCCTAGTGCGCTGGATCATGGACAACGATGACCACGATCTAGCCCGCGTATCCACCTGGGAAGAGGTTGTCGCCGCCGCCAACGCCGGTGAATTGGAAGTACAGGTCCACCCGGATAACCAGTACTCGTTCAATGGCATCGTGCGCGACATCGAAAAAGGTCCCGAGGCCGTCGATTCCGATCAGATGGCGCGCTGCTACGAGGTATGCGCAGATGCCGCCGACTGGGCCGGAGACGATTCCATTAACTCCTACATGCTGGCCAATCCGCGCCTGCAGGACTACTTGGGCTACATGCTCGGCTCCACCGAGCACGCCGGCTACGTACCGTCCAAGCCATATAACGAGCACGCCGAGTCTTGGAAGGGCTTGGAAGATATGCTCATCAAGCGCTTCTCCAAGTTCTAAACCCGCACGGTTCGCACGGCCCCAGCCGCGCGTGGCATCAGCCGCCTCGCCTCTCCTCCCCACTCACAGCAGATGGGAGGAGAAGGAGGGGCGGCTTTGTGCGTCTAGTCGCTGCTTGCTTCTTGCTCTTGGTGCCGGCTCCGGTCGCGCATGTATTTATCGAAGATCAGCCACACAACAAAGAGGCTGAGTCCAACAATGGAGCGGCCTAGAGTCCCTATTCCAAAGACCCCACCCAGAATCAGGCCGAGCACAATAAGGCTGTTAAAAGATACGATCCACGACACGTGCGTGTTGTATTTCATCGCGCAACCTCCCTTAGTACGTGACCTTAGAGGTGGCGGCGGAGGTGGTCAATGAGGGCGTCGAAAAGCTCACGCGATTGTGGCGCCTTGGGTTTAATCTGGTCGAAGCCGTGATAGGCGCCGGCCCACACGTCGAGGGTGGTGTCCACGCCGGCCGCATCGAGGGCTTGGGCAAAGGCCACGGATTCATCGCAGAAAAGGTCGATGCCACCGACCCCGATCCACGTCGGCGGCAAGCCGGAAAGGTCACTGCGCGTGGCTGGCGAAGCATAGGGCGGCAGGTCGACATCCAAATGGTCGTTTCCCAAATACATGGACCACGCGCCACGATTCGGCCCAGCCGTCCAAATGAATTGGCCCACCGCACCGGCCTTTTCCGTGGTGCGGTGATCGAGCATGGGATAGACCAAGCCGAGCGCGCGAACCGGATGGCCCTCATCAAAGGCACGCTGGACTAGGCCCGCAGCCAGACCGCCGCCGGCGCTATCGCCGGCGACCGCAATGCGCGAGGTATCCCCGCCCAAAGCCTCGCCGTGCTCTTGTACCCAGCGCAGCGCGGCATAGCACTCATCGTGATCCGCGGGGAATGGTTCCTGGGTGGATTTGTGGTAGCGCGGGGCTACCACGATGGCGCCCAGCTCGGCCGCCAAGCGAGCATTTTGCGGATCGTACATGGCAGGCCCACCGATAAGATGGCCGCCACCGTGCGTCCATACCACCATGGGACGCAGCCGGGACTCGGACTCAGCCGCGCTCGCAGTAGGAGCGACCCCACCGCTCGGGGTGAGCACGCGGGCGCTAAAAGTGCGCCCTTCGAAGGATGTAGAAAACTCCGCGATGTCTACCGCGTGCCGGATCGGACGCGAAAAGTCGATGGTGGCGAAGAAGCGGCTGGCGCGGGCAAAGGTGGCGTCGGGAAGCAGGTGCATGGGCAGGTATAAAATCGGGCTTCGCAGCCCCGGAGCTACCTGGCGCAGGTACGGCCGGCGGCTTAAGGCATAGGCCGCCGCGCCCACAGCCCCAGCACCACCCGCCAGCGCGGCGGCAACCTTAAAGCTTCGCGAAATGCGCATTTAGAAATCGCGCAGAATGCGCTGTGCCAGCGGCTCAGAAGAGGCGGGGTTCTGGCCGGTGTAGAGGTTGCGGTCCACGATGACATTCGGGGACATGGCGTCGGTTTCTTGATAGTCCGCGCCGAGCTCGCGCAGGCGAGTCTCCAAGGCCCACTTAGCGGCGGCAACCATCTCCTCGCCTTCCTCGGCATTGCTAAAGGCGGTCATCTTGTAGCCCTTGAACGGCCAATTCTCGTTATCTAATGCCAATAGCGCGGCCGGGGCGTGGCAAACGAGGCCGAGCGCCCGGCCGGAATCCATACGCGCTTGAATTAGCTTGGCAGAATCCTGATCGTAGGCAAGATCCTCCATCGGCCCGTGGCCTCCTGGGTAGAAGATGAGGTCATAATCCGCCTCATCGACCTCGGCCAAGTTCATCGGGTTCTCTAGCGCCACGCCCAACTCCGCCAAGTAATTTTCCTGCGCCATGCGCACATTATCGGGCAGTACCTCAAGGCTGTACTCATCTACCACGGGAGCCTTTGCTCCGGGGGTGGCGAAGTGGATATCCCAGCCTGCGCCCTGGAAGGCGCGGTGCGGTGCAATAAGCTCCTCGGCCCAATAGCCGGTAGGGCGCTTAGTGCCATCGGCCAGTGTCCATTCCTCAGCAGCGGTAACAACAAAAAGTACGGAAGGCATGTAATTCTCCTTTAGTCAGTAGTTTCTTCAGCGGCGTCTGCCAAAGACTCTTCAGTGTCTGGGCCTGCCAGCTCGGGGTCTGAAAGTTCCTCGTATGCTGGCAGGATAACCGTTTCTAGTAGATGCTGCCGTGATTCCTGGTCAGCGAAGGAATTTTCTACCGCCTTGACGGTGAGATCGAAAAACTCCTCGAGGCCATAGCCAAAGGCCTCACTTAGGGCAAGAAACTGGTTTGTCAGCGTGGTCTCGCCCGAGGAGATGGCGCAGGTAAAGCCCAGCTGCTGCAGCAGCGGCAGCGGATGGTCATTTAGGTCCTCGGACTCCTCCAGCGGAGTAAAGACAAGTGGGATGTGGCGATCGCGGATGAATCCAGATGCCTTGCCCGGCAGAATGCCATCGATATTTGCAGTGAAATCATCGATCATATTGATTGGGTGGATGAGACGATTCACCCCAGCCTGGGCGGCGCGCTCCACCTCTGCGAAGTCCTCTCCCACCAGGATCTGGGTGGGCAGGAAATCTGCGCGGAAGTCCGCGGCCGCTCCCACTTGGCCCTGCGGCAGGCTATAGCCCACCACTGGGGCGTCGGCGGAAACTGCGGTCTCGGCAGCAGTACCAGCGAGGACGATGCGAGCGTCAAGGGAAGGAATGCGGGCGGCTGCAGCAGCGTCGGCAAGCGTGGCGGCGTCCACGTCGAACTTTGCCGGGTCTAAGTGCAGTTCCGCGTAGACCACGCCGTCGGCTGCCAGAGCCTCATAGCGCTTGCGAATAGTTGCCGTTAGATCCTCCGGCGCGGTGGCCGTGGAAGAAATAGTCTCAAAGAGCGAGACCTTGGGAAGCTTGGCCACCACATCGGCGGCGGAGTCCTTGTTTTCGGGGCTAATCAATGGCGCGTCATGCATGCGTCCCATCGTAGGCACGGGCCTAAGATGTGTCATGTCATGAAAAGAATTCTCGCTTGTTCACTCGCCGCCGCGCTGGCGAGCGGCCCGCCGCTAGCACTGGCGGAAACGCCGACCGCTCCCACCACCACGCGCACCGCCGCGCCGGATACCGATAAATGCCCGCACTCCGAACGCCCGGAAAAGGCGACCACCACCTCGGAGCGCCTCGCGCCCGGTCAGGCCTCCCCCACCCCGTTGCCGCCGGTGGACAGCGATGAGCCCTGCGGCACCACCCTGCCGGAAGGATTCAAAGTGGATAAGGATGTGGTTGCCGCAGCCTGGATGGTCTCCGATATCGACACCGGCGAGATCGTCGCGATGAAGGACCCTAATGGCCGGTACCGGCCGGCCTCCATCATTAAGGCGCTGCTAGCGCTCGTGGTCATCGACGAGTTGGACCTGCACAAGAAGGTGGAAGTAAGCGAAGAATCGGTGCAAATCGATGGTTCCGCGGTGGGCATTGGCCCCGGCGGCGATTACACAGTGGAACAGCTTTTGCAGGGCCTGCTCATGGCTTCTGGCAACGATGCTGCGCATGCGCTGGCGCAGGAAATGGGCGGCGACGAGGCCACTTTGCGCAAGGTTAACGAGAAGGCGGCCGAAATCGGTACGAATTCCACTTACGCGGCCAGCTACTCCGGACTCGATGCCCCCGGCATGTCTACCTCGGCCGAGGATATTTCCCGTATTTACCGCGCGGCCTTCCATAACCCGACCTTCGCGCGCATTGTGGATACGGAGTCCGTGGATTTTCCCGGCTGGGGCGACTTTGATGGCTACCAGTTAGGCAACGATAACGGGCTCTTTCTCAACGACCCGGACGGTATTGGCGGCAAGACGGGTTTTACCGATGATGCGCACCATACCTTTGTCGGCGCGCTCGACCGCCACGGCCGCCGGTTGCAGGCGGTCTTACTCGATACCACCGTGGAGCACGGCCCGCGCGCGTGGGAGCAGGCCCAAAAGCTATTGCACGAAGCCTACAAGGTTCCCCCTGGTAGCGGCGTAGGAAATTTGCTTGCCGACGCCACCTCCCCAGCAGCAACACCGGAGCCCGATTCTCAGACACAGTCCGTGAATTCCTCCTTGGCCGGGGTGCAGGGTTGGCTCGGCTGGGTTATCGCCGGCGCCGTGGTGCTGCTGGCTATGTGCGTGGGTGCCTTTTCACTACTTCGGCGTTAGCCCACTCATCATGGGTGCCGCGCCGGTTATTCTTCCCCGAAATGGTGCAGGCATGCACACCGGCGCCCACCCAACTAGCCAAAGTACCGGGCCCAGGCACGATATTTACCAAGCGCCACCACTGGCGCTTAGCAGACTGGGACAGGGTGAGCCGCTCTTTGGTGTCGACATCGCGCACCGTGTAGCCCATGAGCAGCTTGGCCGGGCTGGCGCCGAGCCAACACTCGGTGCCCAAGACGTAAAGCAGCATAATGATGCCACCGCCAATGAACGTCGAAAGCTCATCCACGCCGCCAGAAAGCAACGCGCCGCCGAAACTACCGCTGATAAGTAAGAAAAAGAACAGATCTAAAATCGCCATGCCGATGCGCGCATCTTGACCAGCGCGCTGACTAATTTCAGGCGCTGGTTGTTGTACCAACGGCGCGGGGACAGCCGCGTTCGCCGCCGCTGCTGCTGGTGGGAACGGATTGGGCTGAGGGGCGAAGGGATTGCGCGAATACGGTGACCCATAGGGGCTCGCGGTCTGCGCAAATCGCGGTTCCTGCTGAGCGTGACGCCCCGGCCCGGCCGCCTGACCGGGTTGAAAGGACTGAGCTTGCTGCTGGGCCTGCTGTGGCCGCGGGTCCCACTGCCCTACTGCGCCCAGCTGCCCTAGGTCTCCCCAGGTGGGGCGCATTCCCGCCGCGCACGCCTTATCGTATTCCGCCCGCTTTGCAGCAGAGCCCAAGACGCTGGCAGCGATGCGCAGCTGCGCGCGCCGCGGCTCCTCGGCGTCTTGGCCTTGCTGCTGGAGCAGCAAATCCTTGGACTCCAACAAAACTAAAAGCTCGTGCTCGCCATCGCGGCGATCTAGTCCCCATTCCTCATAAAGATTCGGTGCGATGTCATTGGCGTTCATAATGCTCTATCTTAAAGCCCACCGGCAGCGGCGACCTCACCCCTAAGGAGGAGATTTTACTTTCGCCGCAACAGACTCCACGCGCCCACGACCGCGGCACCCACAGCGGCACCAACGCCGAAGGTCGCACCTGCAGGCGCGCCTTCTTTGACCTCGTTGCGGACGCGAATAACGGCCGGCTCTGGGACCGGCGGATGAGCGTACTTCAGGGACTCCTTGGTAGTGGCGGTCCACGCGGAGATATATAGCACCACGCGCCAAATCAGGTACATGACCACCATGAGCACGATGACCGGGCCAAAGACCGCGCCAGCCGGGCTACTGGTAGCAGAAGACATAATGAGCGTAGAAAGCTGCTTGAGCACCTCAAAGGCTACGGCGCCAATGGCCGCGCCGATAAGGCCAGACTTCTTCGGCACCTTGGTGCGCGGCAGGATCATAATGAGCCACCACATGACGATGAAGTTAGCCACAAGTCCGATAAACAGCACTGCAAAGAATAGGACATAGCTCATTCCTGGGAAGGAATCGATGCCTACCCACTCAAAAATCTTTTGAGTAAGGCCTGAGGAACCGGCGGCGGTCACACCAAAGGCAATGAGGAAGGCCACGATAAGGCCGATGAGGCCCATCAAGTCAGAAAGCTTCTTCTTCAGGAAGGAACCGCCCTCGGTGGCGTCGATACCCCACATCGCCGAAATGCCGATGCGCAGGTTATTCATCCAGCCCAAGCCGGACCACAAAGTGGTCAAACCACCGATGCCGAACATGGCGCCGCGTTGGTCAATGGCGGTATCCAAGATCTCATTGACCGTATCTCCCATATCACCATCGATAGAACTGGTGATCTGGGACTGCAAATCATTGAGCAAGTCTTCGCGGTTAGCCAAGACGGCGGCAACGGTAGCCACGATGAGCATGGCTAGCGGGAAGATGGACAACACAGAATAGTAGGTAATGCCGGCGGCAAATTGGTTGCCGCCTTCCGCACTATAGCGCTCCTGCATGCGCATCAGGTGGTCAACAAAACCTGACTTCTCGCGAACCTTATCTACCGCACCCGGTTCATCGGCATTAGCGCGCTCAATGCCGTAGTGGTCCGTCTTCTTCGAGGAGGATTGCGTGGTGGTTGGCACGTGCTTCCCTTCTTGCTCACACAGTTTTCATCCCATTAAGAGTAACTGGCACAGGCACACTTGTCCCTTTGTGGGGTGGGATACGGGGGAAGAAAACGGCGCCCAGCGATCAAGCCGCTGGGCGAAAGGTGCCTACTTACGCAGGCGAGGAAGGAAGCCGACCTTTTCATAGACGGCGTCGACAAGCGGCTGTGCAATCTCCTGCGCAGTCTCTGCCCCCTTGGCCAGGATGCGCTCGAGCTCGCCGCGGTCCGCCATCAACTCGTCATAGCGCGCCTTGAGCGGGGTGGTAAATTCCTGCAGCGCCTCTGCGGTATCCACCTTGAGGTGGCCATAGCCCTGGCCGGCGTATTTCTCCACCAAGGAATCGATAGACTCCCCCGTCAGCGCGGACTGGATGACCAACAGGTTGGAAACACCCGGCTGGTTTTCGCGGTCAAAGGCCACCGAGCCCAAATCATCCGTTACGGCGGACTTGATGCGCTTGGCCGAAGTCTTTGGCGCGTCGAGCAGGTTGACCACGCCCTTCGGATTGGCGCCGGACTTGGACATCTTGGACGTCGGCTCCTGCAGGTCATAAATCTTTGCCGCACCCTCGGGGATGAACGGCTCCGGAACCTTGAAGGTCTGGCCGTACTTATTGTTAAAGCGCTCAGCCAGATTGCGGGTCAGCTCCAGGTGCTGGCGCTGATCCTCGCCCACCGGCACATAATCCGGCGAGTAGAGCAAAATATCGGCGGCCATAAGGATTGGGTAGGTAAATAGGCCCACCGAGGTGCGGTCCGAGCCCTGCTTGGCGGACTTATCCTTGAACTGGGTCATGCGGGAAGCCTCACCAAAGCCGGTCAGGCACTGCAGAACCCAGGTCAGCTCCGCGTGAGCGGGCACGTGAGACTGTACGAAGAGCGTGGACTTTTCCGGGTCGATACCCAGGGCAATGAGCTGCGCGGCACCCGCGATAGTGCGGTTGCGCAGCTCCTCGGGATTTTGCTCCACGGTAATCGCGTGCAGGTCCGGAATGAAGTAGAAGGCATCATAGCTGTCCTGCAGGTCAATCCACTGCTTAAGCGCTCCTAGGTAATTACCCAGGTGATAGGAATCAGCGGTGGGTTGGATACCGGACAGGACGCGGGAAACGGTGGAATTGTCTGCAGTCATGGTGCTTTATCCTACCCCCTAGGCTCGGTGCGCGGTTGACCTCCTTGCCTTAGGCGCCGCACTTTCGGATCGAAAAAATCCCCTACCCGTAGGGCAGGGGAAACGGCGCAAGACCTTAAATCTTGCGGGAGGTGGGGCTAACAACATCCATAAAGATGGCAAAGCCCGCAACCATCAGCGCGCCGCCCACGCCCATCAGCACGATGGGGCCGAGGAAAGCGAAGGACGGACCAACAACGGTCCACCACCAGATGCTCAGGCCGAGGATTACAGCGCCGAGGACGAAAGAAATAATTGCGCGAGCCATGAACTTTCTCCGTTGCAGATTACTGAATTTTTTGACCTACCTATACTAGCACTACTGCTTGTGCTTGGGGGCTTTACGCTTGCCGACATCCCCCTTATTAAAGCTCCACTGCTGCTCCACGTCTACTCCCCTCGCCCCTGGCGAGTGCCGGCCACTCGGCCGGGTAATCGACTGCCGCTTCGGGCGACGCGCGATGCGATTGCTCGATATATCGCCGTAGTCGGTGCCCTCCGCCGCGGTAGAAAACGCTCGCGTCTTGTTCTTAAACGTGCGCCCCAGTGGACGGCTCAGCGGCCGGGTCAGCGGGCGCGTGATGGGGCTGGCATACCGCGTGGCCGCGCCCGCCTTGCGCTTGGCCTTGCGGGCGCCATCGCGCACGATGCGCGCGGACAAACGCAGGCGCGGATCCATCTGCTGCTCGGCATCGCGATACTCAAAGACGGGCAATCCCTTCTTGAAGTAGATCGCGGCCAAGCGGGCGATGAAACACACGGAGGCAGTGATGATCGCGGCCGGTTCCTCGGCTAGACCGCCGTGGTAGAGCGCCATAAATAGCGCCGCGGCGAGCACCGAAATAGCGGCGTAAAACTCGCCAGAAAAGACCAGCGGGATGCGATCCGAAAGCAGGTCACGCAGCACACCGCCAAAGACGCCAGAAATCACTGCGGAGACCGAGGCAATAATGAACCCGTGCCCCAGGTGGACCGCGATTTGGGTGCCAAGTACCGAAAAGACCGCGAGGCCCAGCGCATCCAGGATGAGGAAGAGGTGGCGGAAATAGTGCATGAGGAAGGACATGCCCACCGTCACCACGGCTGCCACGATGACGATTACCAAGTAGATGGGGTGTTCTACCCAGGTAAATGGAGGATCGTCGAGGATCATATCGCGCACAGTGCCACCGCCCAGCGCCGTCATGGAGGCGATCATGGTAACGCCAAAAAGATCGAGCTTTTGGCGCCCGGCGGACAATGCAGCGGTCATGGACTCGGCGGTAATGCCGACTACGTAGAGGACGCTAAATAGCGGCGTCATCAGCTGTACTCCACCAGCAGCGGGGAGTGATCGGACCAGCGCTGCTCTACGGTAGGGGCCTTTTCTACCCAGGTGCGCTGCGCCCGCTCGAGCATCGGGCGGGTGGCCGCCTGGTAATCGATGCGCCACCCGGCGTTGTTATTGAACGCTTGGCCGCGGTAGGTCCACCAGGTATAAGGACCATCTTCGTCCGGGTGCAGGCGGCGCGCGACGTCGAACCACTGCGGTTCTGCGGCTGGGCCCCACGGCTTGCCGCCCGCGTACTCGACCACGCCCTGCCACTGGCCCAGGTTCTTTTTCTCCTGCGGCTTGTCATCCGGGAACGCGCCAAAGACGTGGTCCATGAAGGCGCGCTCCTCCGGCAGGTGGCCGGCCTTCTTTTCATTGGCCTTATTATTTTTCAGGTCCTGGGCGCGGTGGCAAATATTCCAGTCGCCGCCGATCACCATTTCGGCCGGGCTACCATCGGGGTTCTTTCGTGCCGCGTTCTCCGCTAGTACCTCCTGGAACTCATCCAGAAAGCGGTACTTTTCATCCAACTTCGGTGAACCGGTATCGCCGGAGGGCAGGTACAGGGAAGCGACGCGAATATCGCGGGTGGTAGCGGCGATCCAGCGGCCGGCGTCGCTAAAGGAGCCGAAGCCCACTTCGACGTCGGCAAGCGGGGTGCGGGACAAGATGCCGACGCCGGCGCGGCCCTTTGCGGCGGCGTCGGCAAGCGCCAAGTGCCAGCCCGTCTCCAATGCCGGGGCTAGGGCCTTTTCGGCTTGCTCCGAGGTAGCGCGCACTTCTTGCATGAGCACGATATCGGCCGAAGTCTCCTCTAGCCAGGCATTCATTCCAGGGTTATTTTCATTGCGCTGCTTGCACGCAGCGCGGATTCCATTGACGTTTACGCTCGCGATGGTAAGGGTCATGCCAACAGCATATCGGTCCGCCTAGGCGCGGCGAGCAAGGCGCTTTTTATCCCACATCGTCGCAGCCCACACCAGGCAACCCGCAGCCGCCAAGCCGGCACCCGCCAGCGCCGGAGCGGAGTAGCCCAGGCCGGCGCCCACGACGGCGCCACCAATGGTCGCACCTGCCGCATTCGCGATGTTGAGCGCGGACTGGTTAAGGGCTGCGGCCAGAGTCTGGGCGTCGCCAGCTACATGCACCAAGCGCAACTGCAGAGAAGGCACCAGCGTGGAACCCATAAACGCCACGCAGCCAAAGCACAAGGTAGCGGGGATGGCATGGCTGGAAAGGAAATAAAAGGCCGTCAGGATTACGATGAGGCAGGCCAGGGCAAAGATGATGCCAAACTCCAGGTTGCGGTCAGCAAGCCAGCCGCCAAAGGCATTGCCGATGGTCATGCCGATGCCATAGGCCATGAGCACCACCCAGATGAGGCTCTGGTCCATGCCGGCAACCTCGGTCATGGTCCACGAAATATAGGTATAGACAGAGAACATGCCGCCAAAGCCGACCACGCCCATGATGACGGTGAACCACACCTGGCTATTTTTGAACGCACCGAACTCCGTGCGGATATCGGTCTGCTTCATCTCCGTCATGTGCGGCATCAGGAAGAACAACGCAATGGCGGTGATAACGCCCAAGGCTACGACCACTAGGTAAGCCGCCTGCCAGCCCAGCGCGGAGCCGAGCGCCTGCGCGGCCGGCACGCCGATAACCGTCGCGATGGCCAGGCCCATGCCCACATAAGCCATGGCCTTGCCGCGGCCGCCTGGAGGCGCCATAGATGCGGCCGAGAGATTGGCCACGGAGAAATAAGCGCCGTGCGGCATGCCGGCGATAAAGCGCGCCACCATGAGGATCGCGTAATTTGGCGCCAAGACCGAGAGCAGGTTGCCCACCACGAGGAAGCCGATGAGCAGCAAGATCAGGCGGCGGCGCGGCAGCTTGCCGGTAAAGGCCGCAATCAGCGGGGCGCCGACCACCACGCCCATCGCGTAGATAGTGATAAGCGTCGAGGCGTTTTCTTCCGAAATGCCAAAATCATCTGCAATAAGCGGTAGTAGGCCCATAGACACAAACTCCGTCGTGCCGATGGCAAACGCGCCCAGGGCCATGGCGACCATGACGATGGCGCGGCGGCGGGCGGTAATCTCCGTTTGCAACGGCAGCGGACGGCGACGAATGCGGTGTTCGTGTGCGCTGCGCGGGCTTAGCTCATCGATGATTTTCATGGAGAGTGAGGGTACACCCCGTGTCCGCCGGTAGCATGCCTGCAGCGGGTGCTCGTGAATATCTCCACCCCACCTGCGCATGGGTGATGATTGCCACGCAACCCTTTTCAAGGGGCGGCAAATGGGAGATCACTATCAGCAAACTGGCCCACATGCTTCCCACAAAATCGGTAATCTGGGCACTTGAACAATTTTCCAACGTTATATAGGAGAATCATGGCAAAGATTACGTGGACCCGTACCGATGAGGCGCCGCTGCTGGCGACCTACTCCCTCAAGCCCATCGTGGAGGCTTTCGCTTCCACTGCGGGCATCGACGTGGAAACCCGCGATATCTCGCTGGCCGCCCGCATCGCCGCGCAGTTCCCAGAGCGCCTGACCGAGGAGCAGAAGGTCGAAGACGCCCTAGCGGAGCTGGGCAAGATGGCCAAGACCCCGGAAGCAAATATCATCAAGCTGCCGAATATTTCCGCTTCCCTGGTGCAGCTGAAAAAGGCCATCGCCGAGCTGCAGGCCGCTGGCTACGATCTGCCTGATTACCCGGATAATCCTTCCACCGAGGAAGAAAAGGACATCGCCGCCCGCTACGATTCCGTTAAGGGCTCCGCTGTTAACCCGGTGCTACGTGAGGGCAACTCCGACCGCCGCGCACCGGAGGCCGTGAAGAACTTTGTGAAGAAGCACCCGCACCGCATGGGCGAGTGGTCCAAGGACTCCAAGACCAACGTTGCCACCATGGCGGATAAAGACTTCCGCCACAATGAGAAGTCCGTCATTCTGGACAACGAGGACACCCTGTCCATCGTCCTCAAGACCGCAGAAGGCGAGCAGACCCTGCTGCCGGAGTTGCCGGTTCTCAAGGGTGAGGTCATCGACGGCACCTTTATGTCCGCCAAGGCCCTCGATGAGTTCCTCCTCGCACAGGTCAAGCGCGCCAAGGAAGAGGGCGTACTCTTCTCCACCCACCTGAAGGCCACCATGATGAAGGTCTCTGACCCCATCCTCTTCGGCCACGTCGTCCGCGCCTTCTTCGCCGATGTTTATGACAAGTACGGCGAGGAGCTGCTGGCTGCCGGCCTCAACGGGGAGAACGGCTTGGGCGCTATCTACGAGGGCCTCAAGAACCTGGACAAGGGCGAGGAAATCAAGGCTGCTTTCGATGCTGCGCTTTCCGCAGGCCCCGACCTCGCCATGGTCAACTCCCACAAGGGCATCACCAACCTGCACGTGCCTTCCGACGTCATTATTGACGCCTCCATGCCTGCCATGATCCGCACCTCTGGCCACATGTGGAATAAGAACGACGAGGAGCAGGACACCCTCGCCGTTATCCCGGATTCCTCCTACGCCGGCGTCTACCAGGCCGTTATCGAGGACTGCAAGGAAAACGGCGCCTTCGACCCGACCACCATGGGTACCGTGCCGAACGTGGGCCTCATGGCGCAGAAGGCCGAGGAGTACGGCTCCCACAACAAGACCTTCAAAATCCCAGCCGCGGGCACCGTTGAGGTTCGAAACTCCCAGGGCGAAGTCCTCATCTCCCACGACGTGGAGGAAGGCGATATCTGGCGCGCCTGCCAGACCAAGGACGCCCCAATCCAGGACTGGGTCAAGCTCGCCGTCAACCGCGCTCGCCTGTCCGGCATGAAGACCATCTTCTGGCTCGACCCAGAGCGCGGCCACGACCGCAATATCAAGTCCCTGGTGGAGAAGTACCTGCAGGACCACGACACCGAGGGCTTGGATATCTCCATTGAGGATCCGGTCACCGCTACCAAGACCTCCATCGAGCGCATCCGCCGCGGCGAAGACACCATCTCCGTGACCGGCAATGTGCTGCGTGACTACAACACGGACCTCTTCCCCATCCTCGAGCTGGGTACCTCCGCCAAGATGCTGTCTGTGGTTCCGCTCATGGCCGGCGGCGGCCTCTTCGAGACCGGTGCGGGCGGCTCCGCCCCGAAGCACGTCCAGCAGGTCGAGGAAGAAAACCACCTGCGCTGGGATTCCCTCGGCGAGTTCCTGGCCCTGGCCGAGTCCTTCCGCCACGAAAAGCAGACCAACGGCAACGAGAAGGCCGGCGTCCTGGCCGCCACCTTGGACAAGGCCACCGAGCGCCTGCTCAATGAGGGCAAGTCCCCGTCCCGCAAAGCTGGCGAAATCGACAACCGCGGTTCCCACTTCTTCCTGGCCACCTTCTGGGCCGAGGAGCTGGCTAACCAGACCGACGATGCCGATCTCGCCGCTGCTTTCAAGGACGTGGCTTCCCAGCTGTCCTCCCAGGCAGACGAGATTGCCCAGGCGCTTGTCGACGCCCAAGGCAACCCCGCCGACCTCGGCGGCTACTACTGGCCTAACGACGAGAAGACCTCTGCCGTCATGCGCCCAGTTGCTGCCTTCAACGAGATCATCGACGGCCTGAAGAAGTAAGTCTTCCCAGGAAAAAGCCGCCCCGCAGCGTTCATTGCCTCGCTGCGGGGCGGCTTTGGTGTATCTGCGTACTTAAAAGCTTTCGAGCCAGGCGGCGTGCACGCGGGCGTCGCCATTTTCTTCTGGGTGGAAGCTCAGCGCCGTCACGCGACCTTGGCGCACGCCGACCACCGCGTCGCCTTTCTCGCCCGGCACCGTCGCGATGACCTCGACGCCCCCGCCCACGCGGGTGACCAGCGGCGCGCGAATGAAGCTCGCCGCAATGTCAAGCGTTTCCTCCCCCGCCGTCACAGGCACCGTGCGCTCTTCGGAAAAGCGCTGGTTACCAAAGGCATTGCGCCGCACGGTCACGTCCACAAGGCCCAGGGTTTGCTGCCCCGGCGCAGGGTTATCCAGCTCGCGGGCACAATAAATAAGCCCCGCGCAGGTCGCGAGCACCGGCAATCCTGCGGCCGCGGCATCGCGCAGCGGCTCGGCCAGCCCGAAGCTACGCGCCAGCTTGTCGATGACGCTCGACTCACCGCCCGGAATCACCAGCCCGTCGAGCCCGTCCAGGTCGCGCGGCACCCGCACCCGGCGCGTAACAACGCCGAGCCCGTCCAGAATGCGCAGGTGCTCCTCGACGCCGCCCTGCAGCGCCAGCACCCCGACGGTAGCTACCATCCGCGCTCAGCCAGGCGGTGCGGTGCGGGCACGTCGTTGACGTTAATGCCCACCATGGCCTCGCCCAGGCCGCGGGAAAGCTTGGCGAGCTCTGCGGGGTCGTCGTAAAGCGTGGCGGCCTTCACGATGGCCTCCGCGCGCGCCGCCGGGTTGCCGGACTTGAAGATGCCGGATCCGACAAAGACGCCTTCGGCGCCCATCTGGCGGACAAGGGCGGCGTCGGCAGGCGTGGCCACGCCACCGGCAACGAAGAGTACAACCGGGAGCTTGCCGGTCTCCGCAACCTCTGCGACCAGGTCATACGGTGCCTGCAGCTCCTTGGCCGCAACATAAAGCTCGTCTCGATCCAGGTGGCGCAAGCGCGCGATCTCGGCCTTAATGGTGCGCAGGTGCTTCACGGCCTCGGAGACATCGCCGGTGCCGGCCTCGCCCTTGGAGCGAATCATGGCCGCGCCCTCGGTGATGCGGCGCAGCGCCTCACCCAGGTTGGTGGCGCCGCACACGAACGGCACGTCGAAGTCCCACTTATTGATGTGGTTAACGTAATCGGCCGGGCTGAGCACCTCGGACTCGTCGATAAAGTCCACACCCAGCTCGCCCAGGATCTGCGCCTCTACAAAGTGGCCGATGCGGGCCTTGGCCATGACCGGGATATCCACGGCCTCGACGATGCCCTCGATAAGCTCTGGGTCAGACATGCGGGCCACGCCGCCCTGCGCGCGGATATCGGCCGGCACGCGCTCCAGCGCCATCACGGCCGATGCGCCCGCGTCCTCCGCAATGCGCGCCTGCTCTGGTGTGACGACGTCCATGATGACGCCGCCCTTCAACATATCGGCTAGTCCTCGCTTCACGCGCGTGGTAGCGCGTCCTTGTTCATTTACCTGTTCAGTCATAGGTGCCATAGTGGCCCACACAATTGGTACAAGACAAGAGCCATTTTCAGCGTGTTGGATTAGACCACTTATGATGGGTCCGTGCCCCTTCGCCTCGATCCCTCTGATACGCGGCCGCTGCCCGTGCAAATAGCCGCAGCCCTACGCGCCCAGGTTGCCGCCGGCGTCCTCCTGCCCGGCGAGCGCGTTCCCTCGACCCGCCACTTGGCTTCGCAGCTCGGCATTTCCCGAGGCAGCGTAGTCACCGCCTACGACCAACTCACGGCCGAGGGCTACCTCACCGCCGAGGTCGGCTCCGGCACCGTCATCAACCCACTGCTCCCCCACGCGCGTGCCCCAAGGCCGGAACCAGCCCCCGCACCGGCCGCCGAGCCCGAGCTGGTGTCACTGACCCCCGGCCTGCCCGACACCGCCGGCATCCTCACCCCTGAATGGAGGGCAGCGTGGCGTGCAGCGGCTGTCGACCCCTCCGGCAATCTGCCCCACGAAGTCGCAGCGCACCTGCGCCACATGCGCGGGCTCACCGTGGACCCAGCCTGCGTACTAATCACGGCCGGCGCCCGCGACGGCCTTTCTGTGCTCCTGCGCGCCCTCGGCCGCCAGCTGCACGTGGGCGTGGAGTCCCCCGGTTACCCCAGCCTGCGCCGCGTGCCCCACACGCTCGGCCATACGTTGGTGGAAATCCCCACCGGCCCCGATGGCGTCACCGTCCCCGCGGCCGATCTCGACGCCCTCATCGTCACCCCCAGCCACCAATACCCCTACGGCGGCTCGCTGCCCGCAGCCCGGCGCGCCGAACTCGTCGAATGGGCCCGCGCACACGACGCCCTCCTCATCGAGGACGACTTCGACTCCGAACTGCGCTACGTCGGCCAGCCACTGCCCGCCTTGGCCGCACTCGCCCCGGAACACACCGTGCTGCTGGGCACCTTTTCCTCGGTCATCTCCCCCTCGATTGCCTGCGGCTACCTCGTCGTCCCGCCGCGCCTGCGCCCGGCCGTTGACCGCGTGCGCGAGGTCTTCGGCCAACCCGTCGGCGCCATCCCCCAGGCCGCGCTCGCTCACTACCTTGCCAGCGGCGCTTTACGACGCCACACCGGCCGCATGCGCCGCACCTACAAACGCCGCCGCAACCTGGTAGCCGAAACGCTCGGCACCATCGATGGCACCCAACTCCTCCCCATTCACGGTGGTCTCCACGCGGTATTGCTGTGCGACCCAACCGTAGTCCCCCGCGCCGCCGCCCGCGGCATCAAGCTCACCCCGCTGCGCGACTATTGGGGCGGCGCCGACGCCGAAGACGGCGTCGTCCTCGGCTTCGGCCACCTTAGCGACACCGAGCTGCGCACGAGCCTCTCCGCGGTCGCGGCCGCCTTACGCGAGTGATACCGTAACCCCAAAGATCATAAAAGAAAGGTAATAAATGTCCCTCGGTCCGCTTGAATTTCTACTCATACTCATTCCGCCCCTCATTCTCGCCGGAATCATCGCCATCGTGGTCAAGCTCGTGCGCAATAGCAACGAAACTCGCGCAAACACCCGCCGCGTTGCCGATCAGCTCGAGGAACAAAATCGCCACCCGTAGAAACTCTTCCCCACGAGGCCACCTGCGCTGCCACGATAGCCCCGCCGTGCCCTCTCCCTGACGCCGCGCCTTCCGACGCCCACACACAACACGAGACTGACCGCTTAGTCTATTTTTATTCTCGCTCCTGCCAGCAGGTTTCCCTAAACCCCTCCGCAATACATACCGCTTGGTCTAGTCTTGCCAAGCATGACGACGAAATACGATAACTCCAATTCCAACTGGTCCTTCGCTACCCGCTCCGTACACGCGGGCCAAAACCTCGACGGGCACCACAACGCCCGCAACGTGCCGATCTACCAGACCACTTCCTATGTGTTTAATGACGCCGAACACGCGGCCAACCGCTTCAACCTTTCCGACGCCGGCCCCATCTACACCCGCCTGACCAACCCCACCCAGGATGCGCTGGAAGAGCGCCTCGCTTCCCTCGAAGGCGGCGTCGCGGCCGTCGCCTTCGCTTCGGGCCAGGCCGCCGAAACCACGGCCATTTTGAACCTCGCCTCGGCCGGCGACCACATCGTGACCTCTCCGCGTCTTTACGGCGGCACCTCAACGCTCTTTACTGTCACTCTCAAGCGCCTGGGCATCGACGTCACCCTCGTCGAAGACCCGGACGATCCGCAATCCTGGCAGGACGCCGTCCAGCCGAATACCAAGGCCTTCTACGGCGAGACCTTCGGCAACCCCGTGGCCGATGTCCTCGATATCCCGGCCATCGCCGAGGTCGCCCACAACAACCAGGTCCCGCTCATCGTGGATAACACCATCGCCACCGCCGCCCTCGCTCGGCCGTTGGACCTCGGCGCGGACATCGTCGTGGTTTCCACTACCAAGTTCTACACCGGCAATGGCTCGGCCATCGGCGGCGCGATTATCGACGGCGGCTCCTTCGACTGGACCGTCACCCGCAACGGCGAACCCGTCTTCCCCTACTTCGTCACCCCGGACGAGGCCTACCACGGCCTGAAGTACGCCGACCTCGGCGCCCCAGCCTTCGCGCTCAAGGCCCGCGCCGGCCTGCTGCGCGATACCGGTGCCGCCATCTCCCCCTTCAACGCCTGGCTGACGCTGAACGGAATTGAAACGGTGGGCCTGCGCGTCGAAAAGCACAATGCCAACGCCCAAGCCGTTGCCGAGTACCTGGAAGGCCACGCCAAGGTCACCAAGGTCAACTACGCCGGCCTGGATTCTTCGCCGTATAAGGCCACCAAGGAAAAGCTCGGCTACGCCTACACCGGCTCCGTGCTCTCCTTCGACATCGACGGCGGCCGCGAGGAAGCCTGGGCATTTATCGACGCTCTCAAGCTCCACTCCAACCTCGCCAATATCGGCGACACCCGCTCCCTGGCCGTGCACCCAGCAACCACCACGCACTCCCAGTCCGACGAGCCTGCGCTTGCTGCGGCCGGCATCACCCAGTCCACCATCCGCCTCTCTGTGGGCATCGAGCACATCGATGACATCATCGCGGACGTCGAGCTGGGCTTTAACGCGCTGGCATGAAGCTAGTTAGCATCGGCGACTTCCGCACCGAAGCCGGCGCCACGCTTGCCGACGCCCACATCGCCTACCACCGCTTCGGCCACCTGCTCGACGATCCCCACGGCCGCAATAACGTCATTGTGGTCGAACACGCCCTGACCGGTGACTCGAATGTGGCCGAATGGTGGGCCGATCTAGTCGGTCCTGGCAAGGCGCTAGACACGACGAAATGGTGCGTTATCGCCACTAATGCGCTGGGTGGCTGCGGCGGCTCCACCGGCCCTGCCTCCCCGCATCCTGACGACGGCCGGGCCTGGGGCTCTCGCTTCCCTGCCCTGTCCGTGCGCGACCTCGTCGCGGCTGAGCGTGCCGCGCTGCGCGAGCTCGGAATCACCCACGTCCACGCCGTTATCGGCGGCTCGATGGGTGGCGCGCGCACACTGGAGTGGACGCTGATGTACCCGGAAGCCCTCGAAGCGGCCTGCGTCATTGCCGTATCGGCCCGCGCTTCCGCCTGGCAGATTGGTATCCAATCGGCACAGATCGCGGCCATCGAGCAAGATTCCTTCTGGCATGGCGGCGATTACTACGCCTCTGCTCAGCGCCCGCGCGAGGGGCTGGCCGCCGCGCGTCGCATCGCGCATCTGACCTATCGCGGCGAACAGGAAATCGACGAGCGCTTCGGTGTCCAGGCGCAGACCGGTGAGAACCCACTCGGCCCCTACCGCCGCCGCAATGAGCGCTTTGCCGTCAACTCCTACCTGGACTACCAGGGCACGAAGCTGGCCGATCGCTTCGATGCCGGTTCCTATGTCACCCTTACCGAGGCGCTGAACCGCCACGATATCGGCCGTGGCCGCGGCGGCCTCAACCGCGCGCTAGGCTCGTCCGAGGTGCCAACGATGGTCGTCGGCGTGGACACGGATATCTTGTACCCGTACCACCAGCAGGAACACATCTCGCGCAACCTTGGCAATCTGCTGGCGATGGCGAAGGTTGTCTCCCCGGTAGGCCACGACGCTTTTCTTACCGAGTCACGCCAGATGGATCGCATCCTGCGCAACTTCCTCACCCTTTCCCAACCAGACCCGCGCATCGATTCTGCGGCAGGCGATCCCACCGAGTACTCGATTTAAAGGCTCGCTGCATCTGCGATCGCCAAAGCCGCGCACGCGCACTAGCGGTAAGCGGTGCGCTGCGCTGGGGCTATGGCGAGTTTGGCTTCAGCAGGATTGAGGCGGCTTAGTGTCCTTCGGGCGGCTTAGCCCAGGGCGGGCGCCAGACGATACCTTCGCCGGGGCGGCGCTCAAGCCGGCCGCGGCGCGGCGGTGCATTGGGGTCATCATCATTGACCGCATTGTGATACTTGCAGGCGATGGTGAGGTTTTCGGGATTCGTGTCACCACCGAGCAGCCACGGGGTGAGGTGGTGGACCTGGCATTCATCTGCCGGCGTATGGCAATCGGGCCACGGGCACACCGGATTTTCCGCCATCGCCATCTGGCGTTGCTTCCACGTAGCCAAGCGCCTCGATTGATAGAGGTTTACGGGGCCGGTGACGGGGTGGATGAGGGTGATTAGGCCGACGTCGGAAAGCGCGCGGCGGGCAAGGTCTGCACCGGTAATTTGTGCGCCATTGGTTAGCTGCAAGGTGACGTCCTCACCGTGGGTAACTTTGACCATCTCATTGAGGGTGAGGACCACGTTGGTGGTGATTGTGGAGGCGGCGGCACCCTGGGAAAAGACACGGCGAGCATCGGCGACGGTGGAGACATGGTTATTAATCTCTGCGACCAGTTCGGACTCAGCGGTAATGGTCAGCGTCCATAGGTCATCGCGGCGGCGAGTCAGGCGCACCCCCTCGGAGCGCTTGGTGGTGCGCTCCTCGCGGACAAGGCGTCGGGCGCGCTTTTCAATCTCGCTGGTAGCAACGCGCAGGGCGCAGAGTTCCTCGCGCAGTGCCCAGGCCGCGCGCTGGGTATTCATCTTCTGGGCATAGTGCTCGATAATCTTCAGCGCATCCAGCGGCAGTGTGGTGCGGCGGGCGGCGCGCTGCTTAGCGCGAAAGGAAGTGCGGCCGAAGTAGGTATCGGCAAGGCGGGCGAACTCGGCGGCCTCGCGATCGCTAAAGCCCTTATCGACGAGCTCTTCTACCGACAGCCCAACGCACTCCTCGATGAGCCTCATCGGGGAGTTCACGGCTGCCAAGTAGTTCGAAATCATGGCCCTGAGCCTAAGCCGGGCGCGCAACTCGGCGCGCGGTGGCGGGCGGCAGCCTGTGGATAATCGCCCGAACCACACCCTCTAAGGCCGAGATAGGTGAAAGCTCTACAAAAGCCTGTGGATAACTAGCTGCCGAGTGAATCCACGGAGAAGGCAAGAAAGGCCATCACCGCGCCGAGCAGGCCGGTAAAGCAGGCATCGAAGCGACGCGAGCGCACGGCCAGCACGCCGACGCGACTGGAATCGCAGGTAAGGCGAACCACGGTGAGCCACAGCAAGGCGAGGCCGAGAAGTAACGTGGCCCGGCGCCAGTACTCGAAGACCGCGTAACCGCCGGAGACGACCACACCGGCCACGAAAATTCCGATGGCCGCCCACTGCGCGGCGGGCGGTAGCGGGGAGGGCGCGAGTTTGGCGTCGTGCGGGTTATCTAGATTCACGCCAACTTTTCCGCGCGCTCGACGATATTGCGCACTAGGAAAGCGCGGGTCAGTGGGCCGACGCCGCCTGGGTTCGGCGAGACGAATCCGGCCTTGTCCCAGCAGTCTGGGTGGATGTCGCCGGTGAGTTTGCCATCGACACGGGAGACTCCGACGTCGAGAAGCGCGGCTCCTTCCTTAATCATGTCCGCAGTAAGCATATGCGGCTGGCCGGCGGCGGCGATGACGATATCGGCCTCGCGGGTCTCGGCGGCCAGGTCTTTGGTGCCGGTGTGGCACAGGGTGACGGTGGAGTTCTCGCTGCGGCGGGTAAGCATCAGGCCAATAGGGCGCCCCACGGTCACGCCGCGGCCGATGACCACGGTTTTGGCACCGTCAAGTTCAACGCCGAAGCGGCGCAGCAGGTGCAGGCAGCCGTTCGGGGTACAGGGCAGGGGCGCATCCTCGTTGAGCACGAGCTTGCCCAGGTTGACGGGGTGCAGGCCGTCGGCGTCCTTTTCGGGGTCGATGCGCTCAAGGATAGCGTTTTCGTCCAGATGCTTGGGCAGCGGGAGCTGGACGATGTAGCCGGTGCAGGCAACATCAGCGTTGAGCTCATCGATGACGGCCTCAAGTTCTTCCTGCGTGACATCGGCCGGAAGGTCCTTGCGGATGGAGTTGATGCCGAGTTTTTCGCAGTCGCGGTGCTTCATTTTCACATAGGACTGGGAGCCGGGGTCCTCGCCCACAAGAACGGTGGCGAGGCCTGGGATAATACCCTTTTCCTTCAGCGTGGCCACGCGCTGGGCGAGGTCAGCGAAAATCTCGTCGCGGTACAGTGTGCCATCTAGTTTGGTAGCGCTCATAGCCACCATCCTAGACTGAAGACATGAGCCAGCTGCACATTGTCTTTGATAACCCGGTCATCCCTACTAATACGGGCAACGCCATCCGCACGGCCGCGGTGACGGGCGCGAGCCTGCACCTGATTGAACCGCTGGGTTTCAATTTCGACGATAAGCACTTAAAGCGCGCCGGGCTGGATTATCACGATCTGGCCGATGTGCAGATTCACAAGGATTTTCAGGCCTGCATGGATGCGCTGCCGGGGGCGCGCGTATTCGCGTTTACCACGCATACGGATAAGTGGTTTACGGATATCGAATACCAGGAGGGCGATGTCCTACTCTTCGGCACGGAGCCGACCGGCCTGCCGGAGAAGCATATTAACCATCCGCGCGTTACGGACCGCGTGCGCATTCCGATGCTGCCGGCTAGGCGCTCGATGAACCTGTCGAATTCGGCGTCGACGGCCGTATTCGAAGCGTGGCGCCAGCTGGGATTTAACGGGGCGGTTTAAGTCCTGGCAGTTGGCGGGAGCGCAGGCGGGTTAGGAGTGCGGTGGCGTCGGCAAGCGTGAGGTTGCGCGCGGCCATGCGCACAGGTCCCTGGACTAGGTCGAGGTCGACTGTGGCTAGGCCGAGCGCCTGAGAAATCGGCCCGCGGCGGTAGGTTAGCTCCTGGATATGGGAGGTGTGGATGGCCTTGACGCGGCGGTTGAGCCGGCCGTTGCGCACGATGACGTAGTCGCCGGTAAGCGCAACGGTTTGCTGGCGGTAGTCTAGCGGGGAGACCCACTTGGCGCGGGCCGGCGAGGCGTAGGTGGGCGCGGCGTCGGCCGGTAGGAATTGCCGGGCTTGGGCGAGGGTGCCCACTGGAAGGATTCGAGTGGAGCCAGAAGCCTTGCCGCTTGCCGACGCCCCATACCCCGCCACCGAAACCCTTACCTCGTACCAGCCCAACGGCCGCCAGAGGAAGGGCTGGGTAATTTGCACGGCGTGGATGCGGTCGAGGCGGATGCTTTGGCGGCGGCGATCGGCCAGGCCGTAAGTGATGTTGAGGACCTCGCCGTCGGTGCGGGCGTTGTATCGCCAAGAGGAATCGAGCACGTTCCATGCGCTGGGGAGCGCGCCGACGAGGATGGGGAGCGCGGTCGAAAGCGGCAGCTTTGTAGTTACCACAACGATGAGGAAACCGACGAGGAAAAGCGTGGAGGTGCGCAACGCGGCCGCCATAAGAGAGCGCGCGATGGGGATTTCGGGCACGAGGACCGGTTCTTCGGCCGCCGGGGCGGGTGCTTGGGCGCTGGTCGCGTCGGCGGCGGCCGGTGTGGGAGCGCCGTGGACGCGGGCGAGGATGTCATCGCGCAGGGCCTCGGCGTCGGCCTTTTTGAGGTAGGCGATTTCGATGACGGAAGATTGGCCGCCGGCGGTTTCCACGCGCACGGACGCTAGCCGGAATAGGCGTGCGATGACGGACTCGACGACGTCGACGGCCTGGGTGCGGTCATAGCGCGCGGTGCGCAATTGGCTGGAAAAGAGGCCGCGGCGCAGGGAAAGCTCTTCCGCGCCGAGCTGGTAGCCCATACGGCGCCACCACAGGCCGGAGGCGAGCCACACGACCGCGCAGACCGCAATGAAACCGGCGAGAGCTAAGGCGGTATCGCGCAGGGCCTCGCCGCGGTGTTCGCCAGTGATAAAGGCGAATATATCGCTCAGGGCCTCCATGTTGACGTTGAGGGCGAAACCCGCGATGAGGGCCAAGATGACTGACCACAGGCGCAGCAGCGGGGTAAGGCGGTGGACGCGACGGAAGCTCGGCTGGGTACTCATAGGCCGCTCATCCGTTCGCGGGCTTGGTGGGCAAGGCGGGTGCGGAGGGCGTCGGCAAGCGGGGCTTCTAGGCCCTTGATGGTGGCGTCCGTGCTAGCCGAGGCCGTATGGAGCTGCAACTTTTTCAGCCCGAGCGCGCGGTCGATAGGCCCGGCGGTCACATCGACGAATTGGATGCGGCCGTAGGGCACGACGGTAAAGGTGTGCCAGAGCTTGCCACGGGTAATGAGGAGTTCGTCTTCGGTTTCGAGCCAGCCCATGTTGCGCACTTGGGCGGGAATGAGCCAGAGCAACCAAAAGAAAAGGGCGACGAAAAGCCCGGCCACCCAGTAGAACCACGCGGTCCACCAGAAACCTGCCGCACCGGCGGCCGCGATGAGGACAATCATCCAGCTCAGGTGGTGGATATAGCGCGAGGTAACCAGGCGCGGCGAGACGGGATTCATTTCTTCGCTCATAGTTATTGACAGTATCAATCGAAGCCACATCCTTGCGCACCCTCGCGGCACTGTGTACTGCATTGGACTGCCAGCCGGGAGACATTTTCGGCGTCGAATAGCAACCCTTGCCAGGGTGTTGGGTTTATGCAATACTTTGACTCATGTCCCCAAAGAAGAAGCCCTCCGCACCCATTTATAACCGGGTACGTGTGCTGCGCGCCGAGCGGGACATGTCGCGCGCACAACTGGCTGAGGCCATCGACGTCAATCCCCAGACCGTCGGAGCCCTTGAGCGCGGCGACCACTCCCCCAGCCTGGACCTAGCCTTCCGCGTCTGCGAGGTCTTTGACCTCCCCGTGGAGGCCATCTTTTCCCGCCAGGAATTTGCCCCTATGTCCACTGAAATCTATAGGAAGAATTCCTAATGGCTAACACAATTCCTGCCTCTGTTTCCCACCGCAAGCGCTTAGTGTTGGCCGGTGATGTTTTTCTCGGCCTGGCCATCGTGGCGGCGGCCCTGCACTTCTTCGCGCTTGGCTTGTCTAATCTGCTGTGGCCGATTGCCGGCATTGCAGCCACCATCTGTACCACGTGGCTGCGTCAATCCATCCGGCACCTCGTCGTACCTACTACGGAGATGGATGAGTACGAGCTTCGCCTGCATACTGACGCCCGCGACAAGGGTCTCAAGACCGCTTTAATTACAGCAATAGTACTCTTCCTCGTCGCTGGTGCCACCGCATGTGGGCTGCGCTTCTTCGGCGCGGAGCAGGTTGCGGTGGAGCAGGCAACCTCTGGGGCTAATATCGCCATCTTCTTTGCCAAGCTCATCTATATCCAGCTGCTATGGATTCCGTTTGCGGTAGCCAAGGAATTGGCTAATAAGCTCAATGCGGACGAGCTGCGCAGCGGCGGAAACTAACGGAAGTCGCGGGAACCGCGGGAGAGGAATTCGCCAAAGTCCAGCGGCTCTAGCTTGTCCGCGACCACGCTGACCGCGCCCGTGGCATTTTGCACGATGCCGCGGATAATCATTGCGCGGGCGGTGCGGGCCAAAACCTTATGCCGCGACCACAATCCGGGTGAGACCATCACGTTCATCAAGCCGGTTTCATCTTCCACGCCCAAAAAGGTCAGGCCAGACGCGGTGCGCGGGCGCTGGCGGTGAGTGATAATGCCGGCGATGCGCACGCGGGTGCCATCGGGGATATGGGGAAGTTGGGAGGCAGGGAGGACGTCGGCAAGCGAGGCACGCACCAGCTCCATCGGCTGCTGGTTATGGGTCACGCCGGTGGCGGCGACGTCGGTAGCCATAAGCTCGAAGGCAGACATGCCGGGCAGGTGTGGCGAGGCCAGGGCGGACGTGCCGGGCAGCATACCCTCGCGCTCGGTGGCGGCGACGCCGGCCTGCCACAACGCTTGGCGACGGTCCAGCCCAAGGCACTCCAACGCCCCGGCTATGGCCAGCGCTTCCACCTGCTCCACGCTGAGATCCGCCCGGCGCGAAAGATCGGACACGCTAGTAAAAGGCGCGGCCGCCTCCACCCGCTCGGCGGCGGACTCCCCCAGCCCCTTGATGAGGTTAAAGCCCAAGCGAATCTCGGCCGAGCCCGTCGCGCGGGCCTGGGCGCCGGAGTCATTAATGCTTACCGGCAGCACCCGCACGCCGTGGCGCCGAGCATCCTGAATAAGCGACTGCGGAGAATAGAAACCCATCGGCTGCGCGCGCAGCAACCCCACGCAGAATTCCGCCGGATAGTGGTATTTAAACCACGCGGAGAAATACACCAGCGACGCAAAGGACTGCGAGTGCGATTCCGGAAAACCATAGGCGGCGAAGGCCACAATCTTTGCCCACAGCTTATCCGCGACCTCGCCCTCAATACCGTTGGTCTCGCGCAGGCCGGCAAAGAAGCGGCTGCGCAGCGCGGCCATCCTTTCCGGGGAGCGCTTCGACCCCATGGCGCGGCGCAGGTCATCGGCCTCAGCGCCAGAGAAGCCGGCGGCGTCAACCGCAATCTGCATCAGCTGCTCCTGGAAGAGCGGGATGCCCAGCGTCTTACCCAGAGATTTTTCCAGCACGGGGTGGTCATAGGTCACCTCCTCCAAGCCATCGCGGCGGCGCAGGTAGGGGTGCACGGATCCGCCTTGGATGGGGCCAGGCCGAATGAGTGCGACCTCTACCACCAGGTCAAAGAAACGGTGAGGTTTCAGGCGCGGCAGCGTGGCTAGCTGCGCGCGGGATTCCACCTGGAAGACTCCCACCGCATCGGCGCGGCAAAGCATGTCATAGACCTCCGGCTCGGCTAGATCTAGCTCCCACAGGTGCACCTCGCGGCCAGTGGTGGCGCGCACGGCATCAATCATGTGGTGCAGCGCCTCCAACATGCCGAGGCCCAAAAGGTCGAATTTCACCAGGCCAGCGGCCGCGCAATCGTCCTTATCCCACTGCAGCACGGAACGATTTTCCATGCGCGCCCATTCCATGGGCACGACGTCCGCAATGGGCCGATCGCACAGCACCATACCGCCGGAATGAATTCCTAGGTGGCGGGGCTGGCCGAGGAATTGCTCGGCCAAAGAGGAGACGTCGGCAGGCGGCTCGGAGGTACCTTTCGACCACGCATCGGCTGAGCCCTGCGGGTAACCCAGCGCACGCGCGGCATCGCGGGTTGCTCCCTTGCGGCGATAGGTAATGACATTAGCCACTTGCGCCGCACGATCCCGGCCGTGGGTGCGATACACGTACTGGATAACCTCTTCGCGGCGGCCGGACTCGATGTCGATATCAATATCGGGCGGGCCATCACGGTCTGGGGAGAGGAAACGCTCGAAAAGCAGCTGCGCGGAGATGGGCTCGGCGTTGGTAATACCCAGCGCGAAGCACACCGCGGAGTTGGCGGCCGAGCCGCGGCCTTGGCACAGGATATTCTCGCGGCGGCAAAAATCCACCAGGTCGCATACGATCAGGAAGTAGCCGGGGAAGCCCAGCTGCTTGATGACGCCCAACTCATGCCGAATCTGCTTCCGCGCCGCCTGCCTAATCTCGGCCGGGCGCGAAGCATAGCGGTCCTTGGCGCGGCGCCAGGCCTCGTGCTCCAGCCAACTCATTTCGGTATGTCCCTCCGGCACCGGGAAATGCGGCAGATTGGGTGCGAGCGCGTCCCAGGTAAAGGAGCATTCGCGAGCTAGGCGCACGGTTTCGGCAATAAGCTCCGGCCGATCGGGTAAGAGCTGAGCCATTTGCTCGCCGGACCGCAGCCAGCCGGCACCCATGGGGTGGGCATGCGGCGCGGCGGCAGCGAGGGATTCGCGGCGGGCTAAGGCGCGCTTGGCGGCGGCGAGCCGAGCTTGGTCGCGGGTGGCGGCCGCAGGCCGTGCGGTTGCGATAGCCCGCAGGTTATTGTATCTATCAAGAAAACGGTGCCGGTCCGCATCTTCGGGGGACATGCTGCACGAATATTCGAGAACTATGCTGTCTATTTTTATTCTTTCGAGCAAGTTATCGATTGCCGCCAATGCTTCCGGCCCTACTAGGAAGAAGCATTCATCTTCTAGTTCGCGCGCCACCTCATCCAAGGGCGGGTAAGCCACTTGCCCCTTCTCCCCCGCCTCCATCCGGGCGCGGGCAATGAGTCGCGATAGGCGGCGATACCCCTCCGGCGTGCGCGCCAGCACGGTCACCGGAGCCTCCACGAGGGATAACTCCGCTCCATATATGGCCGGAAGCCCTGCCCTAGCAGCAGCTTCGGCAAATTTCATCAGACCGTAAAAGCCATCGCGGTCCACGATGGCCAACCCTTCGAGCCCTAGCTCCACGGCCCGAGCCACCAGCTCCTCCGGCTCGGCGGCGCCGTCGAGGAAGCTATACGAACTTACCGCGTGCAGCTCCGCAAAGGGCACGGCGGAATGCCCGCGCTGGGCAGGAACCATTGGCCCGTGAAGGTGATTAACCGGCACGGGTGCAGCAGATTCACGGCCGGAGAGGATGCGCTCCACCCGCGGCCACGATAGTGTCCTTCCGCCATTAAATTTCACCCCACACAGCGTAATATCGAATTATTGTTCTATACAACCCGGTGGGGCGTGATGCCCGCAATAGACAAAGCGGTTCGCTGATTGCTAAGTTGCTAAACAGTCAATTTATTTCAACTCCTACAAGAAGGGGATTCCCCATGCAGATCCGTCGCGTAGTGGCTGCTACCGCCGCCGTAACCATTGCCGCCACCAGCCTGGTGGCCTGCTCCTCCGATGACTCCAAGTCCCTCAAGGTCGGCACCACCGACGATGCTAAGCAGGCGTGGGTAGCGTTCGAACAGGAAGCAAAGAACGCAGGCTACGACATTGACATCACGCCTTTCTCGGACTACAACACCCCGAACCAGGCTCTGGACCAGGGCGAGCTGGATACCAATAACTTCCAGCACCTGAAGTTCCTGGCGGAATATAACCACGGCAACGGCACCAACCTGGTGCCGATCGTGGCTACCGAGATCGTGCCGCTGGCACTGTTCTGGAAGGACCACGACTCGCTCGACGGCATCGAAGGCAAGAAGGTCGCCATCCCGAACGACTCCACCAACCAGGCCCGCGCCATCAATGTGCTGGTCCAAGCCGGCCTTATCACCCTGAAGGACAAGAACAACCTGGAGCCGACCCCGCTGGATATCGACGAGAAGAAGTCCAAGGTCAAGGTCACCCCGGTAGACGCTGCGCAGACCACGTCCGCATATGGCGAGGGCACCCCGGCGATTATCAATAACTCCTTCTTGGAGCGCGCCGGCATCGACCCAGCCACCGCCATCTTCCAGGACGATCCGAACTCCGAAGAGGCAGAGCCGTACATCAACGTCTTTGCCGTCCGCGAAGAAGACGCAGACAACGAAGACATCAAGAAGCTCGCCGAGCTATGGCACACCGACGCCGTTCAAAAGGGCGTCGACGAAGACTCCGCCGGTACCTCCGTTGAGGTGGAGCGCAGCCAGGAGGATCTGCAGAAGATCCTAGATAAGCTCGAAGCAGATCTGGACTAATCACCCTTGCTTTTACCCCGCCGGAGCCCCCGGCGGGGTTTGGCACTTTCCTAGCTAAGGACGCAAACACGTGGCAGATTCCACTCACCGCGGCACCCGCATCGAGTTCCGCGAGATCACCAAGGTCTTTAAACAGAAAAAGGCACGAGTCAAGGCCCTCGACAATGTCTCCATGACCATCGAGCCCGGCGAAATCGTCGGCATCATTGGCTATTCCGGCGCCGGCAAGTCCACCCTCGTGCGCATGATCAACGGTTTGGACACCCCGTCCGCGGGTGAGCTACTGCTTGATGACACCAATATCGTCGGCATGTCCGAGAAGAAGCTACGCGGCATTCGCCGCAATATTGGCATGATCTTCCAGCAGTTCAACCTGATGAACTCGCGCACCGCGGCGGGCAATATTGAATACCCGCTGCAGCTGCAGGGCGTCGGCAAGCAGGAGCGCGCCAAGCGCGTGCAGGAGCTACTGGAATTCGTCGGCTTGGGAGACAAGGGCAAGAGCTACCCAGAGCAGCTTTCCGGCGGCCAGAAGCAACGCGTTGGCATTGCCCGTGCGCTGGCCACCAACCCTTCGCTCCTGCTTGCCGACGAAGCCACTTCCGCCCTCGACCCCACCACCACGCAGGAAGTCCTCGACCTGCTGCGCCGAGTCAATAAGGAATTCGGCATCACCATCGTGGTCATTACCCACGAGATGGAAGTCGTTCGCTCCATCGCCGATAAGGTCGCCGTGATGGAAAACGGCCGCGTAGTGGAACAAGGCAGCGTCTACGAGGTCTTCTCCAACCCGCAGACCTCCGTGGCCGCCAAGTTCGTGGCTACCTCGCTGCGCAACGAGCCCGACGTCGTAGAAACCGATGACCTACTCGCGCACGAAGGCCGCCTGTTTACCATCAACCTCACCGAGGAATCCGGCTTCTTTACCGCCGCCGCCCGCCTCAAGGAGGCCGGCGTATCCATCGCCGTTGTCCACGGCGGCATCACCACGCTGCAGCAGCATTCCTTTGGCAAGCTGACCGTGCGGCTTAGCGGCGATAATAACGCCATCGAGGAGTTCTACCGCACGCTTTCTACCACCACCCAGATTGAGGAGATTGCACGATGACCGTCACCAACCTCGCCCAAGCCGACTGGGACCGCCTTGGCCCCTCGCTCGCCGATGCCATCGTCGACACCCTCATCATGGTCTCGACTACCCTGATCATTTCCGGCATCCTCGGCCTTGGCCTGGGCATGCTGCTCTACACCACCCGCACGGGCGGAATCCTGCAAAACAGGTTTGTCTACGTCATTGTTAACCTGCTGGTGAACTTCGTCCGCCCCATCCCGTTCATCATTTTGCTGGCCTTTGCCCAGCCGTTGACCGTCGCCGTAATGGGCGGTTCCATCGGCCGCGGCCCAGCCACCTTCGTCATGGTGATCGCCGCAACCTTCTCCGTGGCCCGTGTGGTGGAGCAAAACCTCGTGGCCATCGACCCCGGTGTTATCGAAGCCGCCCGCTCCATGGGCGCCTCGCCGTGGAAGATCATCACCTCCGTGATCGTTCCGGAGGCTCTCGGCCCACTGATTCTGGGCTACACCTTCCTGTTCATCGCCATCGTGGACATGTCCGCTATGGCCGGCTACGTCGGCGGCGGCGGCTTGGGTGACTTTGCCATCGTCTACGGCTACCGCGCCTTCGAGTGGGAAGTCACCGTCGTGGCCACGCTCATCATCATCGTGCTGGTGCAAGCCGCCCAGTTCTTCGGCAACTGGCTATCCTCCAAGGTCATGCGCCGCTAGCCCCCGCTTGCCGACGCCGCCTACCCCGCGACCGGCTCCACGCCGGTCGCTACGATGGCTTGGCCTTTCTTCGGTGCATCGCCGCACGAGGAGACCACGCCTTCTACCTCGCGCTCCTCGAGCGCCACGCGCCAGCGCCGGCCGTCAGCGTGGCTGACCTCGCCGCCGTCGGAGGCGATGAGTTGGCCGTAGGCGAGGTCCTCGCCGGCGTCGATAAGCGAGCGGGCCACTGCCAACTCCGCCACCTGGCCGCGCGGGCCGAAAATACCGCGCCCGCGATTCGCTGGGTAGAAATACTTCCCCTTCGCCGCCGCCGCAATCATCTGCGCGGCGGCTTCTTTATTCATACGGCCAAAGGAATAGCCCCACGGCATGAGCATGACCGATGGTGCAAACCGGTGGCCCTTGGTGTGCGAGGTCTCCCACACCAAATCCGGGTAATCCGCCACCAGGTCCGCCGCCAGCGGCCGACCCTTGACCGCGCAACAAGTATCGCGCTTCGCATGCGTGCACACCAGCACCAGCGGCGTCTCCAGTGCACCGCCCCCATTGCGGCCAGGACCGGTCAGATCTAAATCAAGGATCTTCTCCGGCCCTGTCAATAGCACGAGCTCCATAACGCCCTGTTCGGCCCACACCAAGTAGCAGCGGTGCATCTTACCTACTTGGCGGCCATCGCGGCCCGGCCGGCGAATAAGCTGCAGCCCCGCCGCTCCCTTCAATTTGGCCTTGAGCTGCGCCGTAAGGTCCGACCCAAAGGTATCGCCGTCCAGCACGTCGCGCGACCATCCGCCCGGCCACTCGAAAAGCACATAGACGGATTCCTTCTTCGCCGTGCCCGGCAGCGGCTCTACCTGGATATCTGAACAGAACTCGGTCATATATCTAAGCCTAACCTTTCTGCATTTCAGCTCACACCCTTGGCAACAATTCGGCCACGAAGCACCCCCTCAGCTATACACTTCACGGCCGAAACTATAACCTAGGGGCATGCTTAAAGCCCGTCTCGCCGCAACGCTTCTCGTCGCAGCTTTCCTCGGCGGTTGCGCCGCCCAAGAGACGGACCGCACCACCATGGCCGCATCCGCAGAAAACTCCCAAATCAACCCGTTGGGCCAGGCCAATATGGAGATGAAGACCCTGCGTCCAAAGGCGCCGTCCGAACTTACGGTGACCGATGTGCGCATCGGCCAGCACGAAGGCTTCGAGCGCGTCGTCTTTGAGCTCGACGGCGGCGGCGCACCCGGTTGGTTCGTGGACTACGCTGACACGCCTACGCAGCAAGGCTCTGGTAAAACTATCGCCCACTCTGGCGATACCGCACTCAATGTCAATATTGACGGCGTGGTCTACCCCTTCGAAGCCGGCAAGGACGACCCCCGTATCGGCGTAGTAGATGCGCCCACGGAGGGAATTGTCACCCAAGTGGTCAACGGCGGCACCTTTGAAGGCCGCCGCCAGTTCGTCATCGGCATGAATGCCCGCAAGCCTTACTCCGTGCAGGTGCTCGATAACCCCACCCGCCTCGTGGTCGATATTCGCAATTAGTAAGTCGCCTCAACCCGCCAGCGCCCACCAGCCCATACCAAAAGCCACGCCCGCTGATGCTCTTCGTGCTCAGCTTGCCCCACCACCTGCAGGCGCGCCACATGCTGCGGGCTATCGGTCCACCACTGAGTATCCACCGGCCACGGTCCTGCCCACCCCAGTACGCGGAAGCGGTTCGCACCCCAGCCCAAGGCCACCGGCACGCTGGAGAGGAGGGCTTCGGCGGTAACAAAGACGGGGCGCCCGGCGGCGTCGATAAACCGAATGCGTGCGGCCGGATGATTCGGACCACCGCCCAGCCGTGCAGGCAGGGGCGCGGGAATA
Organism: Corynebacterium curieae; assembly: GCF_027570035.1. Classification (GTDB taxonomy): domain Bacteria; phylum Actinomycetota; class Actinomycetes; order Mycobacteriales; family Mycobacteriaceae; genus Corynebacterium; species Corynebacterium curieae. The sequence goes on from NZ_JAKMUU010000003.1 coordinate 208,312, forward strand.
CGGCCAGGCCACTCGCCCTGCGGCGGTGCGTCACGCTGCTCACCATAGGGAACGTACTCGATGCGCTCGGCCACCCCACGGCCGCCCACTGCCCGCGCCTGCAGCACGCGGTCAATCCCCAGCTGTGATTGCACGCGGGCGATCACGCGCTTGACCTGTTCCTGCGAACCCTCCCCTCCCCAGAGGCCGGCGGCGGCTGGGGCGGCAACCTCCACCGGCTCCAGCGCTAGGCGGCGGATGGCCGCACCCTCACCAGTAGCGCGCGTGAGCCAACCATCGAGCTGCCAGCGCACGCGGTCCGCGGTGGCTTGCTCCGTCAGCGCCTCCTGCGTGCGCCATACCCGCGCCAGCTCCTCGCCGGTGTCAAACTCCGCCACCACGCGCAGCCGCAGGCACACCTTGCCGGCCTCCTCCAAGCGGGCATGCAGCCGAGCCGCGAGTTGGCGGGCTGCGAACGCCGCCGCGTCCACGCGCTCGATGCGCTCCTCCATGTCCACGGCCAGGTCTGAGCGCGCCAGCTCTGGTGCCACGCGCCTATCCGCACGGGCCTGGGCCAGCTCGTGTGCGCGACGGCCCGGCTCGCCGAAACGGGTATCTACCTGCTTAAACGGCAGCGCAGCCAGGTCACCCAGCCGCCGCACGCCCAGCTTATCCAGCTGCGCGATAAACCCAGCATCAAAGCCCAAAGCCTCATCGGCGGCCAGCACGCCTATGGGCTGGGTAGCCAAAAACTCCCGCGAACCGCCCTCCGGCACCACCGTGCCCACACCGCGGTGCCGGGCCGCAATAACGGCCGTGGCAATCTCATCGGCGACGCCGAGGGTGGAGTCGAAGCCGGCGTACGAAGAGGCGTCGACAAGCATCTCTAGTGCTTTTTCCCCGTGGTAGCGCAGCGCAGCGCCCGCGTCCACAATTGCCAGGCCGGGGCGCAGCACCTCCACAGAGGACGCCACCGCATCCAAGCCGGCCGCAACCTCCGCAAACGCCGCGCCATCCCGGTCCGGATTGGCCTCTACCACCGCCGCCTCAGGGCACAGCGCTTGGGCCTGGCGCAAACGCATCCCGCGCCGAACGCCCGCCCGGCGCGCCGCCCTATCGCACACCGCCACCGCGTGGTTGCGCGCAATAACCATCGGCCCCTGACCACCGGCGGCCTGGATGGGCCAATCCGGAAACCACACCGCCGCTACCCTCATACAGCCTCCAACCGGCGGCGCTCACCCACCGTGAGCATCCCGCGCGAGGTAGCCTGCTTCGAGGTCACCTCCACCTCCATGTCCACGCCGCGAATGCGCCCGCTGCCCTTGCCGACGCCCCGATAGGCACTCACCCGTGCCTCTATCCCCACCGCCGTGCCCGGCAGCCGGGTGCCTATCGTGAGCACCGCTGCACGCCCGCCGCGCACCTTCGCCAGCACCGGCCGAGCCTTGGTAGGGCTCACCTCGCCGGGCGGCCCATGGTGGATGACGAGGTCCAGCCCTTCCGCCAATACTCCCGTCACCATCCAGGATTCCAGGCCCGGATCCGGCACGGTCACCACACGTTCGATATCGCCTTTATCGGCCACTTGTGCGAGGAGGAGATCTGGCCACCCCACCACGCCTACATGCCCACCGCGGGCGGTGAGGTGGCAGATAAGCTCTACAATAAGCGCTGGGCAATTTGCACAGTGCGCCACCCGCCGGCGCGCCAGCCCACCTGCAGGAAGCAAGTGCGCCAGGCCAGGAAGTGTATCTACCAGCTCTTCTTCCGGGCCACGCTCCATAGCGCGCATGCGGGTACGCAGCATCGCCACACGGTCCGACCTGCTCAGCCCGGCCACCGCTTTTTCTAGGCGAACGCTCGTTTGACTCACCCGAATAGTATGAACCCTCACCCGGACACATGCAAGTGTATGTTCGAATGGTAACCTTAGCGGCATGAACTTCAATGCTGCCTACGGTGCCATGCGCGAGCACACCACCCCCATCCCCACTCCGGCATGGGTGCGTTTGGGCTCGTCCATCCTCATCGGTGCGGCCGTGGCACTCTTGGCAAGCCGCGCGCATATCTTTGCCGCACTGGTTGGGGCGCTCGTATGCCTCGTGGCGGCCTTCGTTCTCGTCTTTGCCCACCCCTACCGCCGCGCGATGCGTGCTTATGCCGACAAGCGCAACGTCACCTTGGTTCCCACCATCGCACAGCTCGTACCGCTTATGATTCTGTGGCTTATGGTGATGCTCGCGCCCATCGTGGCCCTGCCCACATGGGGCGCCGGCCTGGTGTGGCTAGTGGTCTTTGGGCTGAGCTTTTTCGTCTTCCCCCACGTGGATGGCACGCGCCGGCTCGCGTTTGCCTAATCTATGCGACACTTTTAGGGGTTATCCACAGCTTTTTCGGCCTGCCTCGGGTGTGCGGGCCGGGTTATCCACAGAATGTGCCGCAACGGTTGCTCCGGCCGCGCGCCGGTGTAGGTGCACGCCGTAGCGTTGCAGGCATGAACGCACTCGAGACCTACCTCACCGCCTTGGGCCCCGGCATGGATATCATCGCCGGGTGCCAAGGCATGTCCGGGTCCGAGCTCATGGACCGCGGCGCGCCCGATACCATCGCCGCCGATCTGCTTCTTTTGTGCGAAAGCTACTTCGGCCGCACCAAATTTACGCGCCTGCAGCGCCGCGCTATTGCCGACGCCCGCCGCAACACCCATTCCATTGCCACGCTTACCGCCCTAGAGCGCATTGTTAACCGCGCGCCCAGCAAGAAGCAGGCATGGCAGCTGCGTGCGGAATGCTGCGCGATGACCGGTTCGATGAGCCACATCCTCAAGCACGCCCGCCGACGCCTGCGCGAAATGAAAGACAACACTGTAAGCCCAGGCGTGCGCACTTACCGACGCCCCAATGACTACTGGACACTTGCCATCACCGGAACCTCTAGTTTCATTGCGGATCTTAACGCCGCGCTGGCCGCGACCGGAAAGCAATCACTCGAGGCGGTAGAAAAGATCTTCTTTGACCAAGCAGCGGCCGCGCGGGCAGAAGTGGTGACTAATGCCATCGTGCCGCTGGACAAATTCATCCGCATCCGCGACGGCCGCGGCGATGATATCGAACTCGATCTGACCAACGGCGCCACCATCACCGGCACCGAATATCTGCGCCGCGTGCTCAACGACGTCGGCTTTTCTGGCGACAAAGAAACCGGCTACGTCACGCTCGTGCACCCCGAAGAAGGCCCAGTCAACTTGTACCGGACCGCACGCGTGGCCAATGACAAGCAGCGCATTATGGCCGCTGCAGAAAATCCACGCTGCGCCTGGCCGGGCTGTAACCAGCCGGCCGACCTCTCCCAAGTCCACCACCTTAAAGCGTGGAGCAACGGCGGGGAGACAAATATGAAAAACCTGGTCATGTGCTGCGCTTACCATAATGGCGTCAACGACGATGATCCTAACGCCCCACCTCGGCGCGGCCGCCTCGAGCGGGTGGGCGGACGCATTGTGTGGCGGCCACCGTTTACCCCGCGCGAGTAAGTGCCGCCACTAAAACGAGCGAAAAGGCGCCCAGCGATAGCCTGAGCGCCTTCTACGCATGCCGTTTTACTCCCACTCGATGGTTCCCGGTGGCTTGGAGGTGCAGTCCAAGACCACGCGGTTGACGTCCTTTACCTCGTTGGTGATGCGGGTAGAAATCTTCTCCAGCACCTCGTACGGCAGGCGGGTCCAGTCCGCGGTCATGGCGTCTTCCGAGGACACCGGGCGCAGCACGATCGGGTGGCCATAGGTGCGGCCGTCGCCCTGCACGCCGACGGAGCGGACATCGGCCAGCAGCACTACCGGGCACTGCCAAATCTGGTCATCTAGGCCGGCATTGGTCAGTTCTGTGCGGGCAATGAGGTCTGCCTCGCGCAGGGTTTCCAATCGCTCTTCGGTTACTTCACCGATAATACGGATGCCCAATCCCGGGCCGGGGAATGGCTGACGGTTGACGATCTCTTCCGGCAGACCCAGCTCACGGCCGACGGCACGTACCTCGTCCTTAAACAGCAGGCGCAACGGCTCGACCAGCTCGAACTCCACATCATCTGGCAGACCGCCGACATTGTGGTGAGACTTAATATTCGCCGTGCCATCGCCGCCGCCAGACTCGACAACGTCCGGGTACAGCGTTCCCTGGACGAGGTAGTCGACGGTGGAGCCTGCAGGGGCGTCGTCAAGCACGCCTGCAACCGCGCGCTCAAAGGAACGGATAAACTCCGCGCCGATGGCCTTGCGCTTGGCTTCTGGGTCGCTAACGCCTGTCAGCTTCTCCAAGAAGGCAGCGCGCTCATCCGCAGTCACCAGCTTCGCGCCGGTGGAGGCAACGAAGTCCTTTTCTACCTGCTCGCGTTCGCCGGCACGCAGCAAGCCGTGGTCAACGAAGACACAAGTGAGACGATCTCCAATGGCGCGCTGCACCAGTGCGGCCGCCACAGCGGAATCCACACCGCCGGACAGGCCGCAAATAGCGCGGCCTTCCTCGCCCACCTGCGCGCGGACATCCGCGATGAGCTGCTCGGCAATATTATCGGCCGTCCAATTCTGCTCTAGGCCAGCAATCTGGGTAAGGAAACGGGTAAGCACCTCTTGGCCGTGCGGCGAGTGGAGCACCTCAGGGTGGTACTGCACGCCGGCCATCTGCTTGGCTGGGCACTCCATAGCGGCAACGGGAGCACCGGCCGAGGTGGCAGTAACCTCAAAGCCTTCAGGTGCAGAAGAAACGGCATCACCGTGGGACATCCACACCTTGTGGGTGGACTCTAGGCCAGCGTGAAGCACACCGCCCTTAATGTCTATATCGGTGCGGCCGTACTCACGCTCGCCGGTGGAAGAGACAGTGCCACCAAGCGCATGGTTCATGGCCTGGAAACCGTAGCAAATGCCGAAAACCGGAATGCCGAGCTCAAATAGCTCTGGCTTGAGGGCCGGGGCACCATCGGCATATACGGAAGATGGTCCGCCCGACAAAATGAGAGCGGCTGGGTCCTTTGCTTTAATTTCCTCTACAGAAGCGGAGTTGGGGACAACCTCGGAGTAAATCTTGGCCTCGCGCACGCGGCGGGCAATAAGCTGCGCGTACTGAGCGCCAAAGTCCACCACGAGGACGGGGCGCGGGGTAGTATTTGGCTTAGTCACGTCCCATAGTCTAACCCACTAGACTAATGACCTATGAAGCGCTTGACTGTTGTGCTCGCCGCGGGGCTTTTAATGTGCGGTTGCGATACCACACCAACCACGGCCGCGGTGACGTCTGCGCTGGATGAACAAGGCCCACAGCAGATAACGCTCCCGGCCGCGGAGATTTTTGGAGACCAGTGGGATGAGTGGGTTCCACTGTGTGGTTCGCGGCAGGCAGAGCGCGTGGGACACTCAGATGTGGCGGATAATTCGGTGGTGCTGCGTGCGGCCGCGGAGGAGAAGGTAGTAGAGCTCAATCCAACGGGAGCACGCGTGTGCCCGGTACAAAATGCAGGGCACTGGCGGCCGATGGCACGGGAGACCACGTGGAGACGCGAAGGTGGTTGGCAGCTAGTCTCCTAACCGCTCTCCTAGCTTTCTGGTGTTTATCAGTGGATCAGCGGTATGCGGAAAAGAAGCCTAAGCACAAGACGCGGCTGTACCAAAAGGCACAGCCGCGTTGTGGGATTCGATCCGGAATTAGTAGCGAACAGCGAGTTCGACCTTTTGGAAGGACTTCAGGTCGGTATAGCCGCACTTGGCCATAGAACGGCGCAGCGCGCCGACGAGATTGGTGCGGCCGAAGGGCTCGCTAGAGGGGCCGTGCAACACGGTTTCAAGCGAGGGGGCCGCAGAATTCTCTGCCGCTTCGGCCGAGGTGCCGGTGGTGAGAAAATCCACGTCCAAGTCGGTATCGGCACCGGAGAACTGAACGAAGCCTCGTGGGAAGCGCGGGTGTCCGGCCGTGGCGGGCCAGTACCAGCCCTTACCACCGGCCTCGCGGGCCTGAGCAAGCAGCGGCCCTAGAACGACGCCGTCGGCACCGCACGCAAAAGCCTTGGCGATATTGCCGGAGTTTTCAAACTCGGCATCGGCGATGATGTGCACGTAGCGGCCGCCGGTCTCGTCGAGGTAGTCGCGGCGGGCGGCGGCGGCGTCGGCAATCGCAGTGCCCATGGCCGAGTCGATGCCGACGGTCTCGGCGTTGGTGGTCACACCCGCGCCTACAATGACGCCGGCTGCACCAGTGCGCATAAGGTGTAGCGCGGTGGTGTAGTCGGTGACTCCGCCGGCAATGACGGGGACGTCCAGCGAGCCGATAAACTCCTTGAGGTTCAATGGCTCACCGCCGGTAGCTACATGCTCGGCCGAAACCAAGGTGCCCTGAATAAACAGCAACTCGGCGCCGGCTTTGATGACCTTCGGAGCCATCTCGCGGGCGTGCTGCGGCGAGACCCGCACAGCTACAGTGACGCCGGAGTCGCGGACTTGGGAGATGCGTTCGGTAAGGAGGGCGTCGTCAAGCGGGGCAGCGTGTAGCTCCTGAATGATGGAGTTATCACCCGGCTGCGAGTAAATGCGGGCTAAAGCTCCCTCGAGGTCCTTGTGGCGGCCCCACAGGCCCTCGGCATTGATGACACCCAGGCCGCCTTGCTTGCCCATCTCGATGATGAATTCGGGCGTGGCGAGCGCATCGGTGGGATGGGACACGAAGGGAATGTCGAAGGTATATGCGTCGATGTTCCAGGTCGTATCCACGTCCTTGGAAGAACGGGTACGACGCTGCGGCACGATGGATAGTTGCTCTAGATCGAAGGTGCGGCGGGCCTCGCGGCCGATGCCAATTTCGGCGTATTCACGCATGATATTCCTAGCGGTAGTTTGGTGCTTCTGCGATTTGCTGCAGGTGGTGCGGGTGGGATTCCTTTAGGCCCGCGGCGGTGATTTGAACGAAGCGCTTGGTCTTTAACTCGGCCAAGGTGGCGGAGCCGGTATAACCCATAGACGCGCGCAAGCCGCCGACGATCTGGTGCACGATGGCATCGATATCGCCGCGGAAGGGCACGCGGCCCTCGACACCTTCCGGAACCAGCTTGTCTTCACTGCGCACATCGGCCTGGAAGTAGCGGTCCTTGGAGTAGGAGCGCTTCTCGCCGGAAAGTCCGCGGCCCTGCATGGCACCCATGGAGCCCATGCCGCGGTAGCGCTTGTACTGCTTGCCCTGGTAGACAACGATGTCACCGGGGGCTTCGGTAGTGCCAGCGAACATGGAACCCAGCATGACGGTATCGGCACCGGCCGCCAGAGCCTTGGCGACGTCGCCGGAGTACTGCATGCCGCCATCGCCGATAACCGGCACACCGGCCGGGCCAGCTACTGCGGCGGCCTCCATCAGGGCGGTAATTTGCGGCGCGCCCACGCCGGCGACGACGCGGGTGGTGCAAATGGAGCCTGGGCCAATGCCGACCTTGATGGCGTCCGCGCCAGCATCGATCATTGCCTGGGCGGCCTCGCGGGTGGCGAGGTTACCGCCGATGACGTCGACCTTGGAACCGAAATCTTTCTGCACGCGGGAGACCATTTCCAGCACGCGGTTATTGTGGGCGTGGGCGGAGTCGACGACGAGGGCGTCTACGCCGGCGTCGACAAGCGCGGCGGCGCGCTGGTAGGACTCTTCCCCGGTACCGATGCCGGCCGCAACCAACAGGCGGCCGGCCGAGTCCTTGGACGCGTTAGGGTACTGCTCAGTCTTGACAAAGTCCTTGACGGTAATCAAACCGGTGAGCTTATTATCTGCATCGACGATGGGCAGCTTTTCCACCTTATTGGCCGAGAGCAGTTCGAGGGCTTCCTTCTTGGATACGCCCTCGCGCGCAACAACAAGCGGCATGGCCGTCATGACTTCGCTGACCTTGCGGTCAAAGTCAGGCTCGAAGCGCATATCGCGGTTGGTGCAAATGCCAACCAAGGTGCCGTCCTCGTCTACCACCGGCAGGCCGGAGATGCGGAAGCGGGCACACAGCGCGTCTACTTCCCCGATGGTCATATCCGGGCGGGCGGTGATCGGGTCGGTGACCATGCCGGACTCGGAGCGCTTGACTATTTCTACCTGCTCGGCCTGGTCCTCGGTAGAAAGGTTGCGGTGCAGCACGCCGATGCCACCTTGGCGGGCCATGGCAATGGCCATGCGCGCCTCGGTCACGGTATCCATGGCGGCCGAGGCAAGCGGAACGCCGAGGCGGATATTGCGGGTAAATTGCGCGCCGGTATCGACCTCGGAGGGCACGATATTGGATTCGGCGGGCAAAAGGAGCACATCGTCAAAGGTCAGGCCGCGCAGGGCTACCTTGTTCGGGTCATCTCCACCAGTATGAATACGATTCTCGCTCATCGAGGTCTCTCCTTAACAGGTTTAGCGGCTAACCCAACTGTAGTGCGTTGCCGGCCGAAGACACCATTTGGGCAGGGGGTAAATTGCCTCGGGCGAGCAAGTTCAATAGGCTCGCAGGCGTGAACTTCTTCGCCAATATGCCCCGCGATCCTTTCGCCGACGACCCGAATGACCCAGCCTCCTTCTTGGAGGAGGACGAGCAGGTCATGCCGCTTACCGACGACGACCGGATCGCCATCATCCACGACCTCGCGCTGGTGCAGAAATTCGCCTCCATCCTCGGCCCACGCGGCATCGATGGCATCTTCTTCCTGTGCGAGGATTGCCAGGAAAACCACTTCTATGAGTGGGATATTATGGCCGCTAATATGCGCGCTACGCTCGAAGGGGAGCTAGCGCCCGTGCATGAGCCGAGCGCCGAGCCAGATCCCTCCCGCTACGTGCCCTGGGACTATGCCTTGGGCTACTTGGACGGCTTGGAGGGCCGCTAGCTACTACTACTACTGCTACTGCTGTTGCTGGCCCAGTTCGATGGTGGTCGTAGGCTCGTCCTCATCGTTGGGATTAGGCTGCGGGTTTTGCTGGGCTTGCTCCGTGACTACCACGGTTTCGGTGGCGTACTGCGTTTCGGTCACGGTGGCCGGTTCCGGCCGCTGCTCCGGCTGAGAGGCTTTTTCTGCCACGGTTTCGGTGGCGGTCTCCGTAACGGTGTGCGGGGTAGGCTTCGGGTGCGCAGAGCGCTTTTGTTCGGCCTCACGGTTGACGGCGATGGCCTTTTCTTCCTTGCCTTCGGCCTCGTCCAGCTTGGCGCGGGCATCCTTCATCAGTTCGCGAGCGCCTTCAATATCGCCTTCGGCCGCGCGAGATTCCATCTCTTCCAGCGTGCCGGCCAGTTCTACGTTGCGAGTCTTATCGCCGTTATCAAAGGTTCCAGCGTGCAACATCGCACCACCGGCGCCAGCGATGACTAGGGTTGCGGCGGCAGCGCCGATGAGCCCATGCACAAAGGGGCCGCCGCGGCGACGTTTGCGGGCTTGGCCCAAGTCAATGACCTCAGGCTCAGCGTCGGCGCCTTCTACCAGCGGTGCTGGGGGCATCTGCTTGTCGACGTCCCCCTTTAACTCCAGCAGCAACTCCGCCAGGGCATCCTGGCCATCGGAAGGGTCGGTTCCCTCCGAAAGCTCGGTGAGGAATGCATCATCATCTACCAAGGGCTGGAGCTGGTCCGCGAGGCCGTCATTATCGCCGTGGTGCTTCGGTGCCATGATGGTGTCTCTCCCCCTTCCTTTCTGTTATGAGATATCCGCTGTGAGTAGGGCAAGAAGACCCTTAGTGCGCAGTTTCCTGTGCGGCTTGGAGAGTCTTTCGCAATTGAGCGAGCGCTCGGTGCTGTGCGACACGAACCGCGCCTGGGGTGGAATCCACAATTTCCGCGGTCTCTTCTGCCGACAAACCATTGAACACGCGCAGAATAACGATGTTTTTCGCCTTGTCACTTAACGTATCGAGCAAGGCGCGCATTCTGTTACTACCGTCGGCCTCCAACGCCCATTCTTCGGGGGTGGCTTCTCGCGCGGAATCTTCTGGGATTTCTTCGGTAGGCGTGGACTTATCGCGGCCCATGGCGCGGTGGGCGTCAGTGACCTTATTAAAGGCGATGCCATAGACGTAGGCCATAAACGGGCGGCCCTTGTCTTCATAGGAACCAATAGAGGTGGCTACTGCAAGGCAAATCTCTTGGGCCACATCTTCCGCAGTGGGCTGGCGTCCGCCGCCAATGCGGGCGCGGCAGTAACGCAGCACCTGCGGGTGAATGATCCGCAGGACTTTTTGCAGCGCCCGCCGGCTGCCGTCGACGGCATGCGGGACGAGATCCGCTAACTCCTGTTCCTTATCACTCACGTATGCACCCTCTGACATGTTTTAAACCGGTAACTAACCATATTGGCACAGGGGAAGTTTATGCAAAGGCAGCACGCGGTCACATCGCCGATGCAACCGGAGCAGCAGAAAATTCATATACCGTTAACCTTCGCCGTTTTCGCTGGTAAACCGCAGTGCAGGTGGGGCCAGCGAGGGAAGAATACCTAAAAGTCAAAAATCGGTAACCCACCGTTTACCCACGCACGAAACACTACGTGAGGTTGCTTCCCGCGAGACCGCGGAAACCACAAAGAATTCTCGTCCTTACAAAGGAGCTTAGTAACGTGTCTCAGCCGAATTTGCTTCCCGGTCCCACCGCTGACCTGTGGGATTGGCAGCTTCAAGGCGCTTGCCGCGGCGAAAACTCGGACGTATTTTATCACCCGGATGGCGAGCGCGGCCGTGCCCGCGCCCAACGTGAGAACCGTGCAAAGGCCATCTGCAACTCCTGCCCGGTCATCGACATGTGCCGCGAGCACGCCCTGCAATCCGCCGAGCCCTATGGTGTGTGGGGCGGCATGAGCGAATCCGAGCGCGTGGTGGCGCTGCGCCAGCGCCGCCGCGCCACTGCCCCTGTCAACGCTTAGGACGGGAAACTAGGGGGAGACGAGGGCGTCGGCAAGAAAGCGCCCCGTCACCGAGTCTTGCTGCTCGGCTAAATCGGCCGGGGTGCCGCTAAAGACAAGCTGGCCGCCGGCCGAACCGGCGCCAGGGCCCAAGTCGATGGCGTGATCCGCATGCGCGAGTACGGCCAAGTTGTGATCGATGCAGATGACGGTGTGGCCGGAGTCCACCAGCTCATCCAGCAGCGCCAAGATACGCGCGGTATCCGCCGGATGCAGGCCGGTGGTGGGCTCATCAAGCACCAGCACATCAGCGGTGGACTTCTTATCGCTTAGATGCGCTGCGAGCTTGAGGCGCTGGCGTTCACCGCCAGACAAAGTAGACAGCGGCTGGCCTAGGGTCACGTACCCCAAGCCGACGGTGCATAATGTGTCGCAAATTTTCGCCGCGGCCGGAACCTTGACCTCGCGCAGGAACTCTGCTGCGTGGGAAGCCGAGAGCTCGAAGACATCAGCAATGGTGCGCCCGCCTAAGGTATAGGCCAGCACGTCGGCCGAAAAGCGGCAACCCTGGCAGATTTCGCACGTTACATCTACCCCGCTCATCACCTCTAGCTCCACGTAGACCACGCCCGCGCCATTGCACTTTGGGCAAGCACCTTCAGAATTTGCGGAAAAGAGCGCGGGCTTTACTCCATTGGCCTTGGCAAAGGCCTTGCGGATGGGGTCGAGAACACCGGTGTAGGTCGCGGGGTTAGAGCGGCGCGAACCTTTGATGGGGGCCTGGCCGATGCTGAGCAAGCGCTCCCCTACTGCGGCCGGAATCTCGGCCGTGAGCGAGGATTTGCCAGAACCTGCGACACCGGTAATGACGGTCAAGACGCCTTCGGGAAAATCGACGTCTATGTCGCGCAGGTTATTGCGCTGGGCACCACGGATAGAAGATTTTCCGGTCGGCTCGCGCACGGTCTCCTTCAGCACGACGGGCTCGGACATGTGCCGGGCGGTGGGGGTATCGGCCACGCGCAGTTGTGCGGGAGTGCCGCCGAAGGTAATGCGGCCGCCGTCCCCACCGGCACCAGGACCGAGATCCACCACGTGATCGGCCGCCGCGATGGTAGAGGGATTGTGCTCCACCACCAGCACTGTATTGCCCTTATCGCGCAGCCGCAGCAGGAGGCTATTGATGCGCTCGCAGTCGCTCGGGTGCAGGCCGGCGGTGGGTTCGTCGAAGACATAGGTGACGTCGGAAAGCGCGGAGCCTAGGTGGCGGACCATGCGGGTGCGTTGGGCTTCGCCACCGGAGAGCGTGCCGGCCGCGCGGGCGAGGGTGAGGTACCCCAAGCCGAGCTCGATGGCATTGTCCACGGCCGCGGCGATGGAATCGAGCAGCGGTTGCGCGGCCGGCAGGGAGACGTCAGCGAGCCAGCGGCGCAGGTCAGTAAGCTCCATCTCGCACAGGTCCGCGATGGAAGCATCCTCGATATAGGATTCGCGGGCGTGGCGGGCTAGGCGCGTGCCGTGGCATTCGGGGCAGGCAACGAAGACGACGGCGCGCTCAACAAAAGCCCGCATGTGCTTTTGTAGGCTTTCTACCGGTTTGCTTAGCACGTTCTTGCGCAGGCGCGTGGCCAGGCCCATGTAACTCATGTTGACCCCGCCGACCTTGGTTTTGGTCTCGGTATAGTACAGCGCCTCTTTTTGTTCGGCCGTAAACTCGCGGACGGGAATGTCGGCCGGGTACAGGCCGGATTCGGCGTAGGCGCGCCACATCCAGGAGTCGGGTTTCATGCCGGGGTAGATAATGGCGCCTTCGGCAAGCGAAAGATCCTCGTCGACTAGGCAGGACAGATCGATATCGGAAACGCGGCCGGTACCCTCGCATTCGGGGCACATTCCACCGGTGCGCTCGAAGCGGCGCACCTCCTTGGTGCCGTTGACCTCAATGGCGCCCTGGCCGGAGGCGGAGGGTACGTTAAAGGAGTAGGCCGCAGGGCCGCCGGCGCGCGGGGTGGCCATGCGCGAGTACAGTACGCGCAGCATGGCAGTGATGTCGGTGGCGGTGCCAAAGGTGGAGCGGGAGGAGGCAGCCATAGGCTCCTGGCCCACCACGATGGCGGCCGTGAGATGCTCTAGCTTGTCGACGTCCGGCCGGGCCAACGACGGCATAAACCCCTGCACGAAACCTGGGTAGGTCTCGTTGATAAGCCGCTGGGACTCGGCCGCGATGGTGTCGAAGACCAGGGAGGATTTGCCGGATCCGGATACACCGGTAAAGACGGTGAGCTGGCGCTTGGGGATGGACAGGGAGATATCGCGCAGGTTGTTTTCGCGTGCGCCGGTGACCTTGATGTATTCCACGGCCCTAGTCTAGGCACAACAAAACCCGCCGCGCGGGAAGCGGGGCGGGCGATGTTGGGAAGGTTTAGTGCTGGTGGCCGTGACCGGCGTCAGCAGGCTGCTCTTCCTGTGGCTTTTCCACCACGGAGGCCTCGGTGGTTAGAACCATGCGGGCCACGGAGGTGGCGTTGACCACGGCCGAGTGGGTGACCTTGACTGGGTCGATAATGCCGTTATCGATGAGGTTGCCGTACTCCAGGGTATTGGCATTGAAGCCCTCACCGTTGGACATCTCGGCAACGCGGGAAACGACGACGGCGCCGTCGAGACCAGCGTTTTCGGCGATCCAGAACGCCGGGCGGGTCAGGGCGCGGGCGACGGCGAGAACGCCGACCTTAGCCTCGCCCTCGAAGCCCTCGGCGAAGGACTCGAGTTCCTTGGAAATCTGGACCAGCACGGAACCGCCGCCGGCGATGACGCCCTCTTCAACGGCCGCGCGGGCCGCGTTGATGGCGTCTTCGACGCGCAGCTTCCGCTCGTTTACCTCGGTCTCGGTAGCGGCGCCGACGCGGATAACGGCCACGCCGCCGGAGAGCTTTGCCAGGCGCTCCTCGAGCTTTTCCTTATCCCAGGTGGAATCGGTGCGCTCGATCTCGCGACGGATCTGCTCGCGGCGTTCCTCTACTGCCTCAGCGGTGCCGCCACCATCGACGATGACGGTGTCATCCTTGGTGATGGTCACGCGGCGGGCAGAACCCAGCACGTCGAGGCCCGCCTCGTTGAGGTTGATGCCCACCTCTGGGTCGATGACGGTGGCGCCGGTAACGACAGCCAAGTCATCCATGAATCCCTTGCGGCGCTCGCCAAAGTACGGGGCCTTAACGGCAGCGACCTTGAGCACCTTGCGGATGGAGTTGACAACGAGCGCCTGCAGTGGCTCGCCCTCGACGTCTTCCGCAATGATGAGGGTCGGGCGGTTGGTCTCGGCAATCTTCTCCAGCAGCGGCAGGAAGTCCGGCAGGGAGGAGATCTTGTTGCGGACGAGCAATACTGCGGCGTCGTCCAGCACGGCGTGGTAGGTCTCTTCCTCCGTAGCGAAGTACGGGGAAAGGTAGCCCTTGTCAAAGGAAATGCCCTCAGTGACATCGACGGCGGAGTCGATGGTCTGGGATTCCTCGACGGTGACAACGCCGTCCTTGCCCACCTTGTCCATGGCGCCGGCGACCATCTCGCCAACCTCCGGGTCGCGGGAGGAGACGGTAGCTACCTGCGCGATTTCGGAAGAGGAGTTGACCGCGGTGGCCCGGGCCTTGAGCTCCTCGACGGCCTTTTCGGCCGCCGCCGCAATGCCGCGGTTGAGCTCGATCGGATTGGCGCCGGCCGCTACGTTGCGCAGGCCTTCGAAGATAAGCGCCTGGGCCAGCAAGGTAGCGGTGGTGGTGCCGTCACCAGCGGTGTCATTGGTCTTGACCGCAACGGACTTGACCAGCTGCGCGCCGAGGTTCTCGAAGGGCTCCTCGATGTCGATATCGCGGGCGATGGTCACGCCGTCATTGGTGACGGTGGGGCCGCCGAAAGCCTTGGACAGCACGACGTTGCGGCCGCGCGGGCCGAGGGTGACCTTGACGGCATCAGCCAGCGTATCGACGCCGCGCTGGATTCCCTCGCGGGCTTCTTGGTCGAATGCAATAAGCTTTGCCATATTTGGGCCTACTTCTCGATGACGGCGAGCAGGTCACGGGAGGACAGCAGCAGGTACTCCTCGCCGTTGTACTTCAGCTCGGTGCCGCCGTACTTGGAAAAGACCACGGTATCGCCTTCGTTGACGCCTACCGGGGTGACCTCACCCTTGTCGTTGGTGCGGCCTGGGCCTACTGCAACGACGGTAGCTTCCTGCGGCTTTTCCTTGGCAGAATCCGGGATGACCAGGCCGGAAGCGGTGGTGGTTTCAGCTTCTACGATCTGTACGAGGACGCGGTCCTCGAGAGGCTTGATGTTTGCCATGATGTTTCCTCCGTAGTGTTCGTATGCGCGCCGGCATGGCGCGCGCGTGCCGGTTGTGGATGTCCAGCACAGCCGTCGTCGCGGGTGAACAACTGTGGGTCAAACAACCTGATTAGCACTCTACCCTCGTGACTGCTAACCCTCAACAATGGCTCGGCCCACATTTCTACGCCCTCAGCGATCCCCTCAGCGCTCCCGTTGCCCGGCGCGCACGAAGCCGGCAAGCGCCAGCTTGACGACGCCCAGTGCGATAAACATGGCACCAAAGACTACGGCAAAGGCGGGCCACCACAGCTCCTCTATCAGCGTCCGACCGAAGGAGGCTTGTGGGGTGAGGAGGTGGTGGAGAGGGAGGAGCGTCGCCAAGCACAGCGCCCAGACCACGCCGGCCGCGGTCAGGGTGAGGCAGGCTGCTTCTCCCACTTGCACGCGCGCCCAAGCCGAAGGGGCAGCGCCCGCCAAGGTGAGGCCACGAATATCGGCCGCGATGCGCCCGTGCATAAGCAGCGAGGTAAGCACGGCGCTGACAATGCTAGGGGTAAAGACTGGCCCTAAAAGGGCGACGAAGACTTGCCAGGAGGACAAGGTGCCGCCGGCGCCTGCGTCATTCCCAAAGCGCAGGCCCGAGCCGACGGCGACGATAAAGCCG
The DNA here is from genome assembly GCF_027570035.1 of Corynebacterium curieae. Taxonomy (GTDB): domain Bacteria; phylum Actinomycetota; class Actinomycetes; order Mycobacteriales; family Mycobacteriaceae; genus Corynebacterium; species Corynebacterium curieae. The sequence goes on from NZ_JAKMUU010000003.1 coordinate 224,160, forward strand.
CCAACGAGCACCCATGGCACGATGTGCGGCGTGGAAAAGCACCGGCGCACGCGCACATTAGCCCCAGCGATGCCGGCCGCGCGGGTCCATTGATCCAGGACAGGCATAAGCCAGGGCAAAAAGAGCGCGACGAGGATGACTAGGCCCATCTCGGCCGAGAGGAGGTCGCCGGGATCATCGATGTGCAGGCATCCGTAGACCGTACCGCCGACGGCCGCGGACGCGAGCAGGAATTTCACCATGAGCCACGCCGGGTGTGCGGTAATGCGCGGCCGAAAGACTCGGCGCAGTGGAGGGAGCGCGCCAACCAGGGCCGCGGACATGCAGACGGCTACTGCAATGCCGGTGACCTGGCCGGTTATGGCAATGTCTGGCATGGGGATGCCGTCGCTGCGCAGGGCGCGCACGCACGGTGTAAGCAGCGGTCGGGCCGGCAGCACACCGAGGAGCCCAGCGGCCGCGCTGACCGCTGCGACTTGGCCCAGGATGAAAGCGAGGATCATCCACCCGGGCATACCCACCATGCGCCAGGAGCGGTAGACCGGCTCGCGCTCGGCAATGATAAGGCGCATCTGCGATAACGTCACCAATACCACCACACACAGGGCCATGCCTAGCACCGTGCCACCCAGCGGGCCGGCGGGGTCTTCTTCGGCCCCGGAGGAAGCCACCAGCATGGCGAGCGCCAGGGTGCACGAGGTGGAAGAAACTACCAGGGTCAGCGCCACGGCCAGCCACGATAGCCAATTGGACTGTAGGTCCTTAAGCCACACCAGCATGAGCCACCTCCTCCAAGGAAATGATCCGGTCGGCCGCTTCGGCGGCGAGGTGCGAGTGAGTCACCATGACCACGCTGGCGCCATCGCGGGCGGCGGCGCGCAGGTGGGAAAGGACGGTGGATGCGGTGGCGTCGTCAAGCGCGCCCGTGGGCTCGTCAGCGAAGATATAGGGCGCCTGAGCCAGCAGTGCCCGGGCGACGGCCACGCGTTGCTGCTGCCCGCCAGAAAGCTGTGCGGGCAGGCGGCACTCTAAACCAGCAAGACCAAGCGAATCAAAGACCTCTGCCACCTGGCCGCGTGTAGGGCGTCGGCCAGAAAAGTGCGCGGTCAAGGTGGCATTGCGCTTGGCGTTGAGGGATTCCAGGAGGTTATAGTCTTGGAATACAAATGCACGCTGCTTGCGCCCCGGCGCGTTAACTCGGCCGGAAGTGGGCTTATCTAGCCCGGATAGCAGGTTCAGGAGCGTGGTTTTGCCGCTTCCTGAAGGCCCCATGATGGCGACGAATTCGCCTGGGGAGATGGACACATTGACGCGATTGAGGACGGTGCGGCGGCCGTAGCGCTTGCTGAGGTTGTCTGCTTTTAACATGCCTTTGATTCCACTCGGCCGCGCAGAAGAAAGACATGGGGCGGGCTGCCCGGAAAATGGTAGAGCTAGCTCTACTGCCCCACCCTGGCTAAGGCGGCTAGGCTCATGGGTTATGCGAACCCTCAAAGCCTGCGCGTGGAGCCTCGTCCTCGGCGCGCTATTTATCCCGGCGTTGGTGGTTTCGGTGTTGATGCTGCCGTGGATTCCGCTGGTAGGACGCGCCGCGGAATTTGTCGGCCGGTTGGGTGCGCAGTGGATGGGCGTGGAGATCCCGCCCCGGCGCGCAGGCCGGTGGTTTGATTGGCAGCAGTTTTATCACCTTATTTTGCAGCTATTGATTTCGGCTGCATGCTTTGCCGCGTGGACGGCCTTGGGCTTTACAGCGGGTGTGCTGATAATTGCGCCTTTCGTGCCAAAGACCGAATTCTCCTTTGGCGAGTGGTCTACCTCCAACCGGCCGCTGATTTTCTTTACCTGCTGGCTGGCCGCTCCGCTGCTGGTGGCTTTATTGGTGGGGCTCAACCGCCTCTTGGTCTTGGCGTCGACCTCGCTGACTCGGCTGGCGTTGAGCCCCTCGGCCGAGGAATTGGCGGCCTCGCGCGCGACGCTTATTGATGCCTTCTCCGGCGAGCGGCGCCGCATCGAGCGCGAACTGCACGATGGTCCACAGCAGTACCTCACCGCGCTCAAGCTCAACTTGGCTGCGGCAAAATTGCAAGCCCCTCCTGAGGCGCAACCGGCCTTGGCCGATGCGGAGCATAATGCCTCATTGGCTTTGGCCTCCCTGCGCGCGACGGTGCGCGGCATTGCCCCGCAGGTGCTTTTCGACGCCGGTTTAATCCCCGCCCTCGACGAACTCCTCGCCCACTCCGGGTTGGAGACCGAACTATACGTAGAAGGCGTCGAGCGCTCAGTGGATGAGACCACTGCCCTGCTGGCTTACCATGCGGTGGCCGAGGCGCTTACCAATGCTTCCAAGCATGGCGCGGCCTCTAAGGCGGTGGTAACGGTTGCTTTCGGGCAGTCACTGCGCCTTGACATCGTTGATAATGGCACCGGGCCCGGACCCTGCCCCGACCTCGGCCCCACGGCCAAGGAGCCAGCTGGGACGGGCACCGGCCTCGCCGGGCTGCGCGAGCGCGCCGCCGCATTGGGCGGCACGGTAAACTTTGCCGCGGCTCATGACGCTGCCGCAGGCGAACGCGGCGGACGGCTGCTGGTCGAATTACCGCTGAAGGAGGCGGAATGAAACTACTATTGGCGGAAGATTCCGCGCTATTGCGCGCGGGGCTCGAGCAGCTACTCAGCGCTCTGGGGCATAGCGTTACGGCAGCCACGGATGCCGAAGAACTACGCGCCGTTGCTAGGCAGGAAGATTTTGACCTCATTATCAGCGATGTGCGCATGCCACCGACCATGACCGACGACGGCCTGCGCGCCGTGCATGATCTGCGGGCGGCCAACCCCACCCAGCCAGTGGTAGTGCTAAGCCAATACGTAGCGGCAAGCTATCTTGACCGCCTCTTGGAGCATGGCGGATTCGGATACCTGCTCAAGGAACGCGTTTCTGATGTGGAAGAATTCGTGCGCACGCTAGACGAGGTCGCACGCGGCGGCACCGTGGTGGACCCAGAGGTGGTCACTGCGCTGCTCTCTGCAAAGCGCAGTGGCCTAGCCCAGCTCACCGCCCGCGAACGAGAGGTCCTGAGGCTTATGGCCCAAGGATTGAGCAATAAAGAAATTGAAGACACGCTCGTGCTCACCGCCGGAGCAGTAAGCAAACATGTCTCCAATGTGTTTATGAAGCTCGGGTTCCGGCCCGAGGACTCCAACCGGCGGGTAAAGGCCGTATTGGCGTGGCTGCGCCACACCGAGCGCTAGCCACACCCGCCACACCCGGGCGCGATGCTAGTTACTTCTTCGAGCTGAGCCCACCGAAAATATCGCTGGAGCTCAGGGAGCTGCTGCCTTCCGGATCCTTAGGCACCTCTGGCGCGTCCGGATCGGTGGAGTCGGCGGGGTCGGTGGCGTCGTCGGCAGGCGCAGCGCCGCGGTCCTTCTTCTTGAGCGAAACCTTGTCCACCAGAGTGTTATCAGCTTCGTTGAAGGTGGTGAAGGTGAGCTTGTCATCGGAGACATCCACGCGCATGTAGTCCTCGGTGTAGTCCTGGCGCCACATTGCGGTGGACTCATGGGCAAGCCTCGGATCGATGGTCTCCATTCGCGCGCCCTTGTGCTTTTTATTATTGACATCGGTGAAATCGTAGTACTTGCCGCCACCCGCAGTGGTGGTGGTCAGGTACAGCGCCTCGCCGTCCTTGGGCTCGAGGACGTCGCCGCGCTGCGGCTTCTTTTCCGGCAGGACCGGCTTATTGTTCTTCATCAGGTGGCTGCGGGTGTAGATGTGGTCGTGGCCGGAGAGCACGGCGTCGACATTGAGCTCAGAAAGCACCGGGGTGAGCTTCTCGCGCAGGTTGGTGACGTCCTTATCAAAGTGATGCGAGCCCTGGGAGTACGGGCCGTGGTGCATGCCGACGACGATCCAGTCATTATCCGCGCCGCGGGATTCGATTGCCTCGCGCAGGAATTGCTCGTGGCGGGCGATATCGGCGTCGGAAGAAGCATTGGAGTCCAAACCGATAAAGAGCACGTTATTGCGCTCGAAGTAGTGGTCGCGGATATCGTCCGCCTGGTGTGGGTTGGAGAAGTGCTCATCATGATGCTTCATGGTGAGGTTATAGGTCTCATGGTTGCCCGGGATCGTATTGGTAGGAATGTGGCGAATCTCCGGAGCGGAGAAGTATGCATCGTACTGCGGTACCTGCGCGCCCCACCCCTCAACCTGGTCACCCAGGGACCAGATCATGCTGGCATTCGGCACATGGGAAGCCGCGTGACCGATGGTCTTGCGCCACTGCTCGGCTTGGTCATCCACCTTAAGATCCACGCCGATCTGCGGGTCTGCGACGGTAAGGAAGGACCAGTCATCGCCATTGGAGCCGGTGTTGAAGGTCTCTGGCTCGGACCAGCCGCCTTCTTCGGAGCCAACGCGGTAGGAGTACTCGGTATCCGGCTGCAGATCGGTAGCGGTGGCAAACTGGGACTTATACAGCAGGGCGCCGTAATCGCGCTCGTCGGCGCGGAAGGTCTTGGTGCCTTCTGGGCCAGTGACCTCAAGGACCTCGTCTGCCTTGGACTTCGTGCGCCAAGTGACCATAACCTGGGATTCATCCTCGCCCGGCTGCAGAATGGTGCGGTAGATGGGAGAATCAGCGGCCAGCGCTGGGGTGGCGGGCACGAGGGCGGTGGCGCCACCCACGGCGAGGGCGGTAACGAAGGAGGCGACGAAGCGCGATGAACGGAGCATATAGTTTTCACCTTTTGAGTCTGAGAAGAAGCGGTACGGCTCCCTAGAACACCATAAGAATGTGAACACCGTATTACGGGCGTGCGAAAAGCGCTTGAACCCTACCTGTGAAGGGCGGGGCTTAGAGGCTCTTATCGGAATTGATAACGGCCGCGCGCCAGAGCGTGTACTCCTCCGGGTTGTCTTCGCGGTAGTTCTTGACGGCGCGAATGCCCTGTTCTACGGACTCGATGACGGCATCGATGGTGGTGTCTTCGCCCTCGGCATCGACGAAAATGACCGGGCCGCAGATGGAGCGGATGGGGTCCTGCAGGAAGGCAGCGTTGCCGGTAGCGGCCGCGTTGCGCGCCAGAGAGGCTACCGGGTTAGGCTCGGCTCCTTCGGCCTTGGCTTCGGGGTTGTAAAGCGCCGCATAGGTGGTGCCATCCTCTTGGAATACAACGGAGACGCGGTCCTCGGTGGTGCCGCCCAAGAACTGGTTGGCGTGCTCCAGCTCGAACTCTAGCTTGCGGCGGGTGAGATCAGGGTTGACAAGGAAACCGACGGTCATGAGAGAAAGCTCCTTCAGAAAGCCAAGAGGGCATGAACGCCTTTAGAGTACCGGCCCCGCGCCCCGCCTGCAGCGCGAGCGAGAAGAACTTTAGGTTAACTGCGGCTCTTCCACGTCCATCTGGGTATCGGTACCTACACCGAGGCCAGAAGGCTGGGCACCTTCATGGATGAGTTGCGCGCCGATGGCCGCGATCATCACCCCGTTATCGGTGCACAGCGAAAAGCGCGGCACGCGCAGCTCCACCCCAGCGGCGGCGCAGCGCTCGGCGGCTAGCTCACGCAGGCGGGAATTAGCGGCCACCCCGCCTCCCAACAGCAACACGCGGGCACCGGTATCCTCACAGGCACGCACGGCCTTGGCGGTCAGGACATCGGCCACGGCTTCTTGGAAGCTGGCACAGACATCCTCCATGCTGATGGTCTCCCCCGCTTTTTCGGCACGCTCGACGTAACGGGCCACGGAGGTCTTGAGCCCGGAGAAGGAGAAGTCGTGGCGGTGCGGGCCGCGCAAATCCTCGGCGCGGGACATGCCGCGCGGAAAATCGATAGTGGCTTCGCCGCGGGCGGCGAGCTTATCAATCACCGGGCCACCGGGGTAGCCCAAACCTAGGAGGCGGGAGACTTTGTCGTAGGCTTCACCGGCGGCGTCGTCAAGCGTAGAGCCCAACTCGCGCATGGGCTTGCCGACGGCCTCTACTTCCAACAGCTGCGTATGCCCGCCCGAGACCAGAAGGGCCACCGCGTGCGGCAGCTCTTCGCCTTCCAAGTTGGCCACGGCAACGTGGCCGCCAAGGTGGTTAACGCCGTAGAAAGGCACGCCCCAGGCTGCGGCATAGGCCTTCGCGGCCGAGGCGCCCACCAGCAGTGCTCCAGCTAGGCCGGGCCCTACGGTAGCGGCGATGGCATCCGGCTTGGCGATGCCCGCCTCATCGAGCGCAGCCTGCATCACCTGCGGCATGGCCTCAAGGTGGGCGCGGGAGGCGATTTCTGGGACGACGCCGCCGAAACGCGCATGCTGCTCCATGGAGGAAGCAACGGCATTGGCGATGATTTCCATGTGGCCGTCCTCGCGAAGCTCGACGATGCCCACGCCGGTTTCATCGCAGGAGGACTCGATGCCCATGATCTTCATGACTGCTCCTTAATCTTCTTGGCGCTCGGACTGGCGCGGGCGCACCATCACGTGCGCATCCGCCCCGGAAGGTTGGTAATAGTTCTTGCGGATCCCCTGCTTGGCAAAGCCAAAGCGCTCATACAGGCCAATGGCTAGATCATTGCCCACACGGACCTCGAGAAACACTGGGGCATCCTTAAGATCCGCGATATGGCAGATATTATCCATCATCATCCGCGCAATGCCGCGGCGCTGCGCGGCGGGGTCGACACCAATGGTGTGGATTTCAAATTCGGGGTCCGCGGCTGGGCCCATCATGCCGATGCCCGCATAGCCTAGGAGCTCCACGGGTTCCGGCACCTCGAGTGCACCTTCCACCCCGAAATAGAAGTTGAAGGGCTGGGCCATTTCCTGGTGGAAAACTCCGCTGGACCAGGAGGTTTCTCCGGGGAAAAGGACCTTTTCCAGCTCGGCGCACCGAGGTGCATCGGCCGGGGTTAGCTCGCGCAGCTTCACAGCTCGACCTTGGGGATGGCGGCAGACAGCTGTTGCTTCTTCGGCGGGACCGCGTCCGGACGGCGCAAGTACAGCGGCACCACTGGGGCCGGTTCTGCATTCAGGTCAGCTACAGCAACGAGCGCCGCTGCGGTGGGCTGGGCTTCGCGCCGCGGCAGTGCGGCGAGCTTCTCCGGAAGCTGTGTGGCGAGACGCTCGGGGATGATGACCTCGGCGGTAGAGGTAAGTTTCACCTCGATTTCGGCCGGTTTACTTACCTCAGGGCCAGCAATGCGCTGCACACCGGAGTCGGTTGCGCGGTAGGTGGCCCAATAGATCTCTTTGCGGCGCGCATCAGTAGCCACCAAGGCAGTGGCCTCGCCGTCCGCACCTGCGGGGTGCGCTTCGAGGTCTGCAGCAAGGGCAATAGCATCGTGGGTGCATACGCCGTGGAGGGGGATCGAGAGGGCGTCGGCAAGAGCGGAGGCCGTCGCCATGCCCACGCGCAACCCAGTAAAGGGACCTGGGCCCACTCCGGTCACCACCGCATCGAGGTCCGCATACTCTAAGCCCGCCTCAGCAAGAACATCGGCGATCGTAGGGATAAGCAGCTCATTGTGGGCGCGGGTATCCTCCAACACACGCTGGTTGGTCTGCCCTGTTGCGGTATCCACCACCCCGGTAACCAAGGCGGTAGTGGCCGTGTCGATCGCGAGGACGCGCATTAGCCGACCAGCTTCCAGGTTCCATCCTTACGCTCGAACGCCAGCGGCTGAGCGCCCTGGACCATTGGTACGCCGCCATCAAGGCTCTGGCCCTGCTTTTCCATGGCCTTGACCTGCATGTCAATCATCTCGCATACCTCGACCTTTTCCGGATCCAGCTCCTCGATAAAGGGCTTAGCGCTCTGGGAAATGGCGACGGCGTAGCTCTTGCCCTCTGGGACCTTGCCGTCCTCAAAGGAAATGTTCTTGGTATCGATCTGCGCCTCTTCGACCTTGTCTTCCTTCATGCCTGGACAGATGAAGCCAATGGCAGCGTAATCCTTGCCATACACATCGGAAGGAATAAGGCTCATTACGTCCAGATTATTGGGTGCCTTTGACAGCGTGGAAGAAAGGTTGCCTTCCAACGGATTGTCCTCGCGCAGGGTGGATGCAGCAAGGAGAACCATCAAGACAACAATAAAGATGGCGATGATGGCGGCGGTGAGGTTGCGAGCGAATTTAGTCATGGGGTGAGTAAGGCTCCTTGAAAAGTTTTTAAGTTTCAGGCGGGCGGCGGTCTGTCTGGCAACCGATGCTACCTGGCTAACCGCAACACAAACCCACAGGGTAGTGCCTGCCAGTGTAGGCGGGCGAGCCTGTGGGTGAGTAATTAACGCGATATATCGGGGCTATAGCAACAGCAGAAGCAGCACCTGTGAAGCGATAATCTTGCCAATAATCGTGGTGGGATACACCGTGGCCCAACCACGCCCGGCTAGCTCGGTGCCGGTTTGATCGCGGATATAGGCAAAGACGGCCGGATTGGTGGTCATGCCAGCCGCACAGCCCATGGCCTCGTCCCACTTCAGCTTCAGCACCAGCATGCCGATGACACCAATAAGAATGGCAGAGGTCAGGGTGATGATAAGGCCCACGCCCATAATGGTCAGGGAGGAAGGATCCGTCAGGGCATCGCGGAAAGAGGCACCGGCCGAGGTACCCACGCCGGCAAGGAACAAGGTAAGGCCCATATTGGACAAGGTCTCACGGGTTTGAAATGGCATCTGCCAGTTCAGACGACCAGTGCGATTGAGGTAGCCCAGCAGCAGGCCGACGACCACGGGGCCGCCACCAAAGCCCAGCTGCAAGGTGGAGCCGCCAGGCATCGGAATCGGGATGAGGCCAAGCAGCATACCCAGCGTCAGGCCGATGGCCATGGACAGCAGATCAGCATTACCCAAAGCGGCTTCAGAGTCACCGAGGTACTTGCGCACATAAGGCAGGCGACTCGGGCTGGTTACCACGCGCACGCGATCCGAATAGTTGAGTACCGTATCCGGGTGCGGAACGAGGTCTTTATCGCCCTTGCGGATTCGTGCGATGATAAAGCCGTGGTCAAGAGCCTTGATCTCGCGCACCGATTTGCCGGCAATCTCCGGGTTGGACACGGTAACGCGGGTGTATTTTAGGCCGGCATCCTCGGTAAGCTCCACCGGGTATTCCTCGCCTAGGATTTCGATGGCCTTATCGACGGCCTCTTCTGAGCCGTTGAGCAGATAGGCCTCGCCCTCGCACAGCGGCATCTCTGGCACGGCGAGGCGGTGGCGCTCCTCGTCCGAGATGATACGAGTAGCAACCACAGTCTGCCCGGTAACGCGGTAGATGTGACCAGCGGAATCATTGAAGTTTTTGGTCAAACGCACGCCTTTAACTACCAGCTCGGCGGGAATCATGCCCTCTGCGCGGGCATCTTCCTCATGGTTGACCTTGACCACCTTGGCGCCAATGGCGGCGACCAGGATCGCACCGATCACCGCGCCGGGGTAAGCCAAGGAGTAGCCAACAACCGGGGTGGAATCGCCCACCATTTCCACCACGGCGGCCATACCTGGCGTGGAGGAGAGCGAACCGGCAAACATACCGGAGGCTTCTGGCACGCTAAGGCCAAAACCGCGGATGAGGCCATAGCCTACCACTACCAAGATGACCAGCATGCCCAGCATAAATACGGTGAGCTTCCAGCCGCGGGTTTTGAACTCGCGGACAAAAGAAGGGCCAAAACTTAGGCCAATGGCATAGACGAAAATAGCTAGGCCAAATTGATAGACCAAGGGCGGGATCTGAATATCAGGATTGGCGGTAGATAGACCTAAGGCCACGAACATCGCGGCCGCAGCACCGAGAGAGATGCCGAAGAGCTTGATCTTGCCAATCGCTAGACCCACCGCCATGATGACGAAGAGAGATAGCAAAGGACTTGAAGCGAGAAAATTCAACACCCCTATAGAATTACGTGCCGGTTATACCCGGATCAAATCCTCCGCTTAGGACTTTTATCACTTAAACTTCCTTAAGGCGGACAAGTGTTTCAAATACCACCCTGCCAGGACCAGGTAAAGCGGCGCACATCCTCGGCTGCACCCGCATACTCGGCTGGCTCGCGGTCGATGCTTATAAACAGGTAGCGCTCCGCAATTTGCTCCACTAGTCCCCCGCCCCATTCGGCGATGACCACGGCTTCTTCCAACTCCGTATCCAGGTCTAGGGCGTCAAGTTCGCCGAGCGGATCTCCGGAGTTGGCCCCGCCCTCATCCAACAGCCGGTAGGCATCCACATGCACGAGGTCCGGGCCGCCCACCGTAGTGCGATGTACGCGGGCAATGACGAAGGTCGGCGAGGTTACGCGCCCCTTGACTCGCATGCCCTTGGCGACGCCCTGGGTAAGCGTCGTCTTCCCCGCACCCAACGGCCCATCCAGAATCACCACATCGCCGGCCTCGAGCGCCGCACCCAGTTCTTCACCGAAGGCGTAGGTTTCTTCCACCGTGGATAGGTCGCGACTGCCAGATTCCGGAAAGCTACTGCGCATCTTCTTCTCCTATATATTCGCGTTCGGTGCGGCCACCGGGCAGGCAGACAACCTCGTAGTTAATGGTTCCTGCTGCCGCGGCGAGATCCGTGGCCGATATTCCCCCGTTGCCAAAGATCACGGCTTCTTGGCCTGGCTCTACGCCATGCGGGTTATCACCCAAGTCCACCACGATCTGATCCATACAGATTCTTCCTACCTGTGGGTAGAGGTGCCCACCAATGCCCACGTGCAGGTCCCCCTGATAACCGCGCGGCAGGCCATCGGCGTAGCCGCAATCCACCGTGGCTAAGAAACCCGGCTTATCCGCCTTCCAGGTCAATCCATAGCAGGTGCCCTCCCCCGGCTGAATGGGCTTTACATTAAAAATCTGCCCGGACCAGGTCATGGCTGGGCGCAGGCCATGCTCGCGCCCTCCAATCGGTTCCAAACCATAGCAGGCGACACCTACGCGCACCTGCTCGAAATAGGAGGAAGGACGAGTCAGCACCGCGGGCGAATTGGCCAGGTGGTTAACCGGGCACTCCAGCCCAATTTCGCGCGCGAGCCGCAGGGCCGTGCGGAACGCCTCTTCTTGGGCGTCATTGTGCGGATTATCCGGCTCATCGGCACACGCAAAGTGGGACATGAGGCCGAGCACCTTGATGTGTGGGGCGTCGCGCAGCACCTTAAAGGTCTCTGCCCAATCCTCCTCATCCACGCCGGAGCGATGCATACCGGTTTCCACCTTGACGTAAATCTCCGCAGGAATTTCGGACTTGACTAATTGATGCGCTTGCTCGAGGGAGTTGACCGCCACCTCAATGCCGCAGGCAAGCGCCTCTTCGAGGATTTCTTCCGTCTGCCAGATCCATGCCACGATGGGTGAATCCACGCCCGCGCGGCGCAGCTCCACGGCCTCCCGCAGGGTGGCCACACCAAAGCAATCCGCGCCCGCGCGCGCCATCACCGGAACTACCTTGGCGGCGCCGTGCCCATAGGCATCGGCCTTGACCACGCACATGAGCTTGACCTCAGGCCCCACCTTTTCCTTGATGAGGCGAACGTTGTGCGCAATGGAGGAGAGATCAATGGTGGTTTTCAGCATGCCCACCATTGTGCCACTGCTCACCCTTTTGCTGAATTCGAAAAGGCTGTTTCCGGCCTCCAGCATCGTACCTGCGTGAAGATACGCACTTGCAAAAACGAATTGCCCCCTTACCTCCCACGCAAGAAACGCGGCGGGTAAGGGGGCTTAGCCGGTGCCGTTCGGCGTGGATTACTCCACGGTCACGGACTTGGCCAAGTTTCGTGGCTGATCCACGTCGTAGCCCTTGGATTTTGCTACGTGCGCAGCGAAGATCTGCAGCGGCACGGTGGCCAGCAGCGGCTGCATGAGGGTCGGCGCCTTCGGGATGCGGATGACGTGGTTAGCGTAATCCTCCACGGCGGTATCGCCTTCTTCAGCAATCACGATGGTGATGGCACCGCGGGCGCGGATCTCTTGGATATTGGAGACGACCTTGGAATGCAGGGAGTCGCGGCCGCGCGGGGACGGCACAATGACGAAGACCGGCTGGCCTTCCTCAATCAGCGCAATCGGGCCGTGCTTGAGCTCACCTGCGGCAAAACCCTCGGCGTGCAGATAAGCGATCTCCTTGAGCTTCAGTGCGCCCTCAAGTGCCACAGGGAAGCCGACGTGGCGGCCCAGGAAGAGCACTGATTCCGCGTCCTTCATGGAGTTGGCCAGATTGGCCACCTGGTTTTCCTCGTCGATGACGCTTTGGACCTTCTCCGGCATGTGGCGCAGCTCAGCAAGAACGCTCTGGATCTCATCGGCGAACATATTGCCGCGCAGCTGGGCCAGATAGAGGCCAAGCAAGTAGGTAGCGGTAATCTGCGCCAGGAACGCTTTGGTGGAAGCCACGGCGATTTCCGGACCGGCGTGGGTGTAGAGCGCGGCATCGGATTCGCGCGGGATGGACGAGCCCTGGGTATTGCAGATAGCAATAACCTTGGCGCCCTGCTGGCGGGCGTGGCGCACGGCCATCAGGGTGTCCATGGTCTCGCCGGACTGGGACAACGCGACAACGAGGGTCTTCTCGTTCACGATGGGATCGCGGTAGCGGAACTCGTGGGCGAGCTCAACCTCGGTAGGAATGCGGCACCAGTGCTCGATGGCGTAGCGTGCCACGTGGCCGGCATAAGCGGCGGTACCACAGGCGATGACGATGATCTTGTCGATGGACTTCAGCACGGTCTCATCGATGCGCAGATCATCGAGGGTCAGCTGGCCTTGTTCATCGAAGCGGCCAAGCAGGGTATCGCGCACAGCAGCGGGCTGATCGTGGATTTCCTTTTCCATGAAGGAATCGAAGCCACCCTTTTCAGCAGCGGCGGCATCCCACTTGATTTCAAAAGGCTTGCCCTGTGCAGGGTTGCCCTTATAATCGGTGATTTCTACCTCGTCAGCGGTGATGGTCACGACCTGGTCGTTGTCCATCTCCACGGCGGACTTGGTGTAATCGATGAAGCCGGATACATCGGAGCCGAGGAAATTCTCGCCCTCACCCAAGCCGATAACCAGCGGGGAGTCACGGCGAGCGGCAACGATGCGATCGGCCTGCTCGGCGTGGATGGCCAGCAGGGTAAACGCGCCCTCGAGGCGGGCGCAGGTCAGCTGCATTGCCTTGGTGAGGTCACCAGCGGCCTCGTTGTGGAAGACATCGCCCAGCAACGTAGCGGCAACTTCAGTATCGGTCTCGGAGACGAAGTTATAGCCCTTGTTCAAAAGCTCGGACTTGAGCTCGGCAAAGTTCTCGATGATGCCGTTGTGCACCACGGCGAGCTTTCCGCCATCGACCACGTGCGGGTGCGCATTCAGGTCGGTGGGGCCACCATGGGTAGCCCAGCGGGTATGGCCGATGCCCAGCACAGAGTCAGGCAACGGACGCGCTTCAATCTCAGCGTCCAGCGCAGCGACCTTACCGGCCTTCTTGCGCCAGCTGATGTCTCCATCGGCGTACATTGCTACGCCAGCGGAGTCATAGCCGCGGTATTCCAAACGGCGCAGCCCTTCCAGAACTACGTCGAGGGCGAAGTAATCACGGTCACCACCAGCGTGACCAATATATCCAACAATTCCACACATGGTTGCTGATTTTACAGCACAAGGGGCAAAGCTCTAGGCGGGCGGGGCGTCGGCAAGCAGGGCACCACACCCCACCCGCTAGTGCGCTGGGAAAACTAGCGCGTCGCCTGCTCCAAGAGTTCCAAAATGTGGTGGTAATCCTCGCCGGTAGCGCGGGTTAGGCCAAGCTCGCAGGTGCGGTTGGTCGAGGCGTGATACTGCGCGCCGATTTCCTTGACTTGCGCTGCCTCGGCGCGGGTAGCGGCTTCTGTAAGCTCCGGGTGGAGCATGCCGCGGTCGCCAGCATAACCACAGCAATTCCAGTCAGTAGGAATGTGGACCTCGGTCGCTGCGGCGCGGGCTACCGTTTCTAGATCCTCCATCATGCCGAGCTGGAACGACGAGCAGGTGGGGTGCACGGTCACGGAATCGACTGGGTTGTGCACATCGAGCTGCGGCAGGAGGGTATCGGCCGTAAAGCTAATCGCGTCAATGACGGTAATGCCCACGGATTCCAACATGTCCTTAAAACCGGCGGTACAGCTGCTGGCGTCCACGATGACCGGCAGGCGCGCACCATCGGTGGCGTCCATGACGATATCGCGCACGCGCTGCTCCATCGCATCGTGGCCGGCCTGCATGCCCTTGGACGCCCATGGCGTGCCGCAGCAGAGCTTGTCGATGCCCTCCGGAACCTCCAGCGCTACCCCGGCGCGCTCCAATAGAGTAACGAACGCATCGGTAGTACCCTTGCCACCACCCTGCGGGCCAAACATAGTGTTCACGCAGGCTGGCAGGTAAATACCAGTGGTCTGCGCGTAGCGGTCTCCCACGCGCCCGGCCAAGCGGCCGCGGGACTTACCGCCCTTGCCCAGCTCCGGCTGGTATTGCGGCAGGTTATCCTCACCGAGGAGGCTGCGACCCACATCGGTGACCTTCTTGACCAGCTCGGTGGGAAGCAGGTGCGCGCCGGTCAGCGCCAATCCGGCACCTTGACTGACCACCTGCCAGTTCTTGGCTGCAGCTCCCCATAGCTTTTGCTGCGCCGGCTGGGCCTCTTCGCGGCGCAGGCGCTTGATGAACTTACCGGTATCGATGCCCACTGGGCAGGCGGTGCGGCACATCGAATCCACGGCGCAGGTTTCGATGCCCATGTACTCGTATGCCTGATCCAGCTCGGCCACTAGTTGGCTATCGCCGGCTTCTTCCGCGCGCTTGCGGGCGCGGCGCACGACGATGCGCTGGCGTGGGGTCAGCGTGAGGTCACGCGACGGGCAGACCGGCTCGCAGTAGCCGCACTCTACGCAGCGGTCCACTTCCTCTTCCACGGTGGGGTTGAGCTTGATGTTTTTGATGTGTGCATCCGGGTCATCGTCCAAGATGACGCCTGGGTTCATGGTGTTGGTGGGATCGCAAGCCCGCTTGAGCTCCTGCATGACCTCGTAGAGCTCGTCTCCGTACTGGCGGCGCACATACGGCGCCATGGCGCGGCCGGTGCCGTGTTCTGCCTTGAGGTTGCCCTCGGCAGAAAGGACCAAGTCCACCATGCCCTCGTTGAAGTCGTTATAGCGGCCAATGGCGTCATCGCCTTCAAAGCGGTCCGTAAGCAAGAAGTGAATATTGCCGTCCTTGGCGTGGCCGAAGATGACGGCATCGTCATAGCCATAGCGGGTAAATAGTTCCTGCAATGAGGAACAGGTATCAGCCAGGTCGCCGACGGGTACCACGATGTCTTCCAAAAGGGCCGTCGTACCGGACGGGCGCGCCTCAGCCACCTGGGCGTAGAGGCCCTTGCGGAAATTCCACGCGGCATTGCGAGCGGCGGTGTCTGCAGAGAAAGCAGCCGGGGACTGCAATGGCAGCTCGCGCAAAAGCTGCGAGCCCTTGCCTTCCTTATCGCGCAACTCCTCTTCCGCATCCGCATGGTATTCAATGAGCAATGCGGCCTGCTTGTCCACATCGAACCCAGTGATGGCCTGCGGGACATTATCAAAGCCTTGGCCGACGCGAATGGAGGCGGAGTCCATAAGCTCTAGGGTGGCGGCCCCGGTATCCAGCAGGGCCGGCAGGGACTTGGTGGCAGCGGTGAGGTCATCAAATACAGCCACCGTGGTGGTGGTCAGCTTAGAAATCGGCACGGTGCGGAATACGGCCTCCGCGATGAAGGCCAGGGTTCCCTCCGAGCCGATAAGCAAGTGCTCGAAAAGCTTGACCGGGCTATCAAAATCCAGGAAAGAATTGAGTCCATAGCCCATCGTGTTTTTCAGCTGGAAGTGGCGGCGGATAATATCCACGGACTCTTGGTTATCGCGCACGCGGCGCTGCAGGCGGATAAGCGTGTCCACCAGCTCCGGTTCCTGCTCTTGGAACTGCCGGTCTGCGTCCGGATCGGCGGTGTTGATCACGGTGCCGGTGGGCAGTACGAAGGTCAGCGATTCCAGGGTGTTATACGTATTGAGCTCGGTGCCGCAGGCCATACCGGAGGAGTTATTAGCCACTACGCCGCCGATGGTGCAGGCAGACTCGCTGGCCGGATCCGGGCCGAGCTTGCGGTTGCGCAGGCCCAAGCGAGCATTAACTTGGCGCACCGTGACACCAGGCTGGACGCGCACGCGCTTGCCTTCATCAAGCACTTCGATACCGCGGAAGTGCTTGCGCACATCCACCAGATAGCCATCACCAGAGGCTTGGCCTGCCAGGGAGGTGCCGCCGGAGCGTAAGGTCACCGGAACATTCTGCTGCCGGCCCGCACGGAAGATAGCGGCGACATGCTCGGCCGAATGAGCCTCAATGACTGCCTTAGGGGTGTATAGGTAATGCGAGGCATCGGAGGCATGCGCCACACGGTCGATGACCTCTGTCTTTACCTCCATCCCGTAGCGATTAGAAAGTTCTTCCACATCAACGACGCCGGTAGTCATGTACCGCAGCCTGCCTTCCCAGAAATAAAAGAGTACGTAGTTGTTCACACATTGCACTCCCCTGCGCGCACAGGCGCAAGTTAGGAGGGGCTTAGCACGCCCCGCCTTCCACACCCGCGGCCCGCCCAGTTCTGGTGCAGAATTTCTCTACTAAACGGTTACCCTTTCCCCGCCTGGCGGGGGATCTTCATCTATCCTGGAATGCGTGTCTGCGAATTTGAATAAACATCTAGCAACGTTGTCGAAGCGTGGCCGCAACCGAGTTTTGGTTGGCGACCTTGACTATGCCGGAGTTACCGGCAAGGTTTATACCCCCGCGGAGGGCCAGAGTCTGCCCGCCGTGGCCTTTGGCCATGACTGGATGCACAAAATTAAGGATTACCACGCCACCCTGCGCCACCTAGCCAGCTGGGGCATCGTCGTGGTAGCCCCCGATTCTGAGACCGGCCCCTTCCCCGACCACCGCAACCTAGCCGCGGATATGGAATCCGCACTGCAGATTGCCGCCGGTGTAAAGCTCGGCGCCGGAAATATTACGGTCTCTCCAGGCAAGCTCGGCATGATTGGCCACGGCATGGGCGGCGGCACCGCCGTACTCGGCGCCGTGGATAATAAGAAGGTTGCC
This sequence comes from Corynebacterium curieae, assembly GCF_027570035.1. GTDB lineage: Bacteria > Actinomycetota > Actinomycetes > Mycobacteriales > Mycobacteriaceae > Corynebacterium > Corynebacterium curieae. The sequence continues at coordinate 241,287 of NZ_JAKMUU010000003.1, forward strand.
GCCGTCGCTGCGATTTATCCTTCCATCACCGCCCCGTCCGCGGTACAGGCCGCCCGCAACCTCACCACTCCGGGCTTAGTCATTGGTGCCGGCCAGGAAGATATCTTCAATGCCGGCAACCCCGCCAAACTGGCCCATAACTGGAAAGGCCCGGTATGCTTCCGCGCCATCAACAAGGGCAGCCACGCTGGCTTTACCGAGGATCGCCTGCGCAAACTGGCCATCGGAACTGCAGCTTTCCAGTCCGGCCCCACCGAGATCGCCCGCGGTTTGGTCACCGGATTCTTGCTGGCCACCCTCGATGGAGATTCCAAGTATGACGCCTTTGCGGATCCAGAGGCCAGCGCGAAGAAGGTTGAAAGCCTAGTGGGCGAGGACCTAGCCGAGCGCGCCGGCGTAACCCGCGACGCCTAAGGATTTATCCCCTCCGCAGCACAGATTGCACCTGCCCCGACGCGTTCCTAGAGCGCGCCGGGGCCGCGCTATATCGGGGCCTTTGCCCCGCCGCTTGCCGACGCCCCACCTGTCCTTTCTCCCTCCTAGCTTGTTCCACGGCCTTATCCGCAGACTTTTCTAGCTCGTCTTGCGCTTTCGCCAGTGTTTTTTCGAATTCCAACAGCCGCTTGGCTGTCCTTTCGCGAAAGCCCTGCGCGAATTCGGCGAAGTCATTATTCATTACCACTGCCCTGCCTTTCGTGCCTTAACGGATGGTTCTTCCGGCGCGGGCACAGCCTCTGGCTGCGGTGCCGGCGCTTGCTCTGGCGCTGGTGCTTCTTCTGGCGCTGGCTGCGGTGCCGGCGCTTGCTCTGGTGCCGGTGCTGGCTCAGGTACAGGGGCCGGATCCGGGGCCGACGCCGGTGCCTCCGCTGGACCGTCTGCTTGGAGGTGCGCCACCTTCTCCGGTGGCGGTGCTGGTTCCTCTACCTGGGATAACTCTGGTGGAGGTGGCACCACCCCGTCATCAGTAGGTTGTTCTGGTTCAGGGCAGGGCTCCGCTTCGGGCTCAGGTTCTGGTTCCGGCTCTGGCTCTGGGCAAGGGTCGGGCTCAGGAACGGGCTCCGGTTCCGGCTCTTGCACCGGGCAATCCGCCTCGGACATATTCTCCAAGCACTGCGCGGCACCTTCCACGATGAGGCCCACGCCTACCAAAGCGATTCCGGCACCGACCAGACCAAGGCTGCCGCTGCACGAGGATTCAATATCGCAGCTTTCAGCGTTATTCTGGGTCGACTCCTCACACTCCTCCGTGCGCTCCGAGCATAAAGTTTCCTCGCTTGAGCCGGAGTCAGCGGCAGTGTCAGTATCCGCTTCAGGCTTGGGCTCGGGCTTGGGTTCTGGTTCTGGGCACGGTTCTTCTACCCGCTGCGGTTTCTCTGGTGGCTCCTGCGGTGGGATGATTTCTGCCTGCGCCGGAGTAGTGGCTTCTACGGGGCGCGGGGATTCTGGCGGGCACTCCGTCTGCAAGTCTGGCTTAGGTGCCGGCTTATCGGGGACTGGCTTGCTGTTCTGCTCGGGCTCGGGCTCAGGCACGGGGCACTCTGCCGGTGGAGTGGGCGCTGGTGTCGAGGGTGGCACCGGCTGTGGCGCCGTGGGCGTGGTCCGGCTCTTATCCGGTTCAGGCTCTGGTTCCGGCATGGGCTTGGGCTCTGGTGGGCACTCCGCCTGGACGGGCTCGGTAGGCTGCGAGGGCGGAGGCGGGCACTCTTCCTTCGGCATCGGCTTAGTGGAAGTAGGAGTGTCCGGGCATTTTTCTACCGGTGCGGGGCAGGCATCATCTGTAGGTTTCGCCGGTGTCGGGCATTCTTCCGGCAATGGGCGCTCACAGACACACTCGCAGCGGGATTCAAACTCGCTATAGCAGGACTCGATCGCATCATCACGGTCGCGGCAAGTGCTGGCGATATTATGGTTTGTCTCTTCGATAACGCGGCCGCCGATGGTGGAAAGAATCGGGATGATAAACCTGGCCAGAGGGTGTTTGGTGGCGACCATGGACAAGATATTCAGCAGCGGGATGACCGCAGAGATGAGCTCGGTAAGGGCGGTATCGGAGACATCGACGACGTCGGCAATAGCGCCCGAACATTGCTCCGCCGAACTAGTCAGGTGTGCGGCGTCCTGGCGGTCAATGTCGAAGTCATCCTGCACACCGCATAGGTGCTCGCACATGGCGCCTTGGGCAACCTCGGAATCGTCCTGCTGCAAATAACCCGCCAGGCCGGCCCCGCCGCCTTTCGGGCGATTGCCACCCACGGCCGCAACGGTATTTTTCACCAGATTTTCGGGCGCGATTCCATCGACCGCACCGACCAACTCACCCAGTAAATTCATCGGCATGCTTGGGCCCGAATAGCTACCCAGGCACGCCATCTGGAATTGCGAAATGGCGTTGGAATAATCCCCCAGCAGGGATTTTGTCAGCGTACTCACTAGCGGGCCGCCTCCCCGCCGCGAGCGAATGAGCCGCCAAAGGACTCATCAAAATCTGCAAAAGCGCGGATCTGCTCATGCGCTGCTTGAGCGGTGGCGGATAGATTATCCAACCGCCAGGCCCCTCGCTCATGTATCCGCGCCAAAACATTGCGAATGCGCTCCCCGTGGCTGCCGAAATTGCGCCCAGCCGCGGCCACAGGAAAATCCGGCACCTCGGCCCTGTGGGCATCGCGCTGCTCGTCGTTATCGGCCACAACCTGCTGTAGTGCGGACATCGCCTCCGAGGGGCGAAGAAAAACCTCAGACATTGGTGTATTCCCCCAAATCCATATGCGGTAAAAGTGCTCACCTTCATTGGACTGGGGTTTACGCCAAATGGTTCCCTAGGTTTTCAAAAATCTTCCGCACCAAGCATCTTTGACGCTAGACCGAGGAAACGACGGCCGAAAGCCTCCCAGCAACCTTGCGGGCCTGTTCCTTGTCGGCCGCCTCCACCATGACGCGGAATACCTCCTCAGTGCCGGAGGGTCGCAACAGCACGCGGCCGGTCTCACCTAATTCTTCTTCGGCCTGGGCGATAGCCTCCTGGACTTCAGTGGCGTCCATGATGACACCCTTATCAGAGACCGGTACGTTAATGAGCACCTGCGGCAGCACAGTCATCACGGATGCCAATTCCTTAAGGGACTTCCCAGACTTGGCCATGCGCGCCATGATGGACAGGCCTGTTAGAGTGCCGTCGCCAGTGGTGCAATCATCTGGCAACACCACGTGACCGGACTGCTCTCCGCCCAAGGAGAAATCTCCGCGGTTGAGCTCTTCCAACACGTAGCGGTCACCCACCGCAGTATGGCGTACCTCGATGCCCTGTTCCTGCATGGCCAGCTTCAGCCCCAGGTTAGACATGACGGTAGCAACCAAGGTGTTATAGCGCAGGTCATTATCGTCCTTCATGCCCACGGCTAGCAGCGCCATAATCTGATCGCCGTCAATAACATTGCCCTCGGCATCCACGGCTAAGCAGCGGTCGGCGTCACCATCGTGGGCCAGGCCCAAATCGGCGCCATGCTCGACGACGGCCGCCTGTGCCTTTTCAATGTGCGTAGAACCGCAATCTTCATTGATATTGAAGGCATTTGGCTGATTGTGGATGGCAATGACCTCGGCACCGGCCGCCTCGTAGGCGATGGGGGCTACCTTGGAGGCCGCACCATTAGCGGTATCCACCACGGCCTTGATGCCACTCAGATCCGTAGAGACCACTTCCTTCAAGTGGTTAAGGTAGCGCTCGCGACCATCTGGAGCCTCCGAAATGATGCGCCCCAGCTTGGTGCCGGTCGGACCATCCTCAGTGAGGTTTTCCATGGTGGCCTGAATCTGATCCTCAACCTCGTCCGGCAACTTCTTGCCGCCAGCGGAGAAGAACTTGATGCCGTTATCCGGCATCGGATTGTGGGAGGCGGAAATCATCACGCCGAGATCCGCACCGTAATCATCCGTCAGGTACGCGATCGCCGGGGTAGGCAGCACGCCAACGCGGACCACATCCACTCCACGGGAGGCCAAACCGGAGGCAATGGCCGCATCCAGCATCTCGCCGGAAACGCGCGGGTCACGGCCGATAATTGCCAGCGGCTGGCGCTCATAAGATTCCCGCTTAGCGGTAAACACTTCCGCAGCAGCCTGGCCTAGCCGCAGGGCCAGAATCGGGGTCAGCTTCTTGTTCGCGAGGCCGCGAACGCCATCGGTTCCAAAAAGTCGAGTCATGCAGTCAATTATGCACCGTACGCCCCGCCCCTTGCATGTTGGGGCGGTTTAGGCGGAGACAAGCTTCTAGTTTATCAATGCGTTGAGCAAAATTCCTTCCGTCTTCGCTTCCATAACTAGCTTGCGATGCAGCGGTGGATAGGTTCGAACGCTGAATTTTCCCGAATAGGACCGAGCCCCAACGGCTTTGGAATGGCTTTCCTTGAAGATTGCATATCTTCTACTACTTCCGCCACTAACTTCAGAAGTTCCTGTTCTGCGCAGCTACGTCGACGTCCAACCACGATAATGAAGGAAACTCATCAATCGTCGCCACGAGCTCATTGCACTCTCCGGACCGGAAGAGTTGATAGGTGTATTTGCTGACGCCCATGCTTTAATTTCTTCCTTGCTCGGTCTGTAGTTTTGTATCGCTTTAAGAAGTTCCGAAAAGGCTATGTTTGCTGGGCTTCTTTTCGTTTTAGCCAAGATTTATTCAACACTGCTACCCACGATTAATCAGTACTGCTTTGCAGGGGTGTCAATCTCCTCTGCAAAGCTCAAAACGACAAAAGCCGCCGCTCCCAACAGGAAGCAGCGGCTTTGCGTAGCGCTTGCGCGCGCAGTAAAAGCGAGATTAACGCTTGGAGTACTGCGGTGCGCGACGTGCCTTGTGCAGACCAGCCTTCTTACGCTCAACTGCACGAGCATCACGGGTGAGCAGACCAGCCTTCTTCAGGGCGGTGCGGTCAGCCGGGTTGTAGATGTTCAGTGCACGAGCGATAGCCAGACGCAGGGCACCAGCCTGACCGGTTGGGCCGCCGCCGTTAACGGTGACCTTGAGGTCGAACTGGTTCTCGCGCTCCAGCAGGGTCAGCGGAGTGAGGATATCCTGCTGGTGCAGCTTGTTCGGGAAGTACTCGCCGAACTCGCGACCGTTAACCACGATCTGGCCGGAGCCAGCAACGAGGCGAACACGAGCGACGGCGCGCTTACGGCGACCGACGGTCTGGATCGGGCCCTCGTGTACCGGAGCGGCAGCCTCGACCTCTTCGGTCTCGGCCGGTGCGATGGAATCACCGATGGTGTTGGTGAACTCTTCGGTAGCGGCGCTTGCTGCAGCGATGTCAGCAGCGTCGGCTACGTTGTTGTCGATGTTCTGCTCAGACATTACTGTGCCACCTGCTTAAACTCGAAGGTTTCCGGCTTCTGACCGGCGTACGGGTGCTCTTCGCCTGCAAAGACGTGCAGCTTCTTGATGGAAGCGCGGGAGAGCTTGTTGTGCGGCATCATGCCGGCAACGGATTCTTCGATAACGCGAACCGGGTTGGCGTCCAAAGACTGACCCAGGGTCATGGACTTCAGGCCGCCCGGGTAACCGGAGTGACGGTAGCGCATCTCGCGGCCGCGCTTTACGGAAGAAACGTGGATCTTGTCAGCGTTGATGATGATGACGTGGTCACCAGTGTCAACGTTCGGTGCGAACTGTGGCTTGTGCTTGCCGCGCAGCAGGTCTGCAACGGTGGAAGCGAGCTTGCCCAGCACCACATCAGTAGCGTCGATGACGTACCACTTGCGGGTGATGTCACCGCTCTTTGGGTGGAAAGTAGACAATTTGACTCCTTGAAAGTCTGTCTCGGAACTGCCGGCCAGCGCTAAGCATCCATTCCCTCCCGTACAGCGGCCGGTGGAGACCTGCAGGGAGCTCTTCGCCAGCTGCTTGCCGACGAGCGAACACATAGGTCTTCTACCCTACTTGCTCACCTGCCCAAAGACCAAAACGCCGAAACCGGCACCTTCCGCAGCTCAAATGGAAGGTGCCGGCTCGTGGGTGTGGACTAGAAGAAGTACGACTTGAAAACTAGGAAAAGATAACAAAGCGTGTACACGCTCTACTCTCAGCCGCGGCTGCGGCCGCGTCCGCCCCCTGCCAACCGGATATGGCATGTGGCACCGCAGTCCCGACCGAGAATGGATGGGAATGGACTCGCAGTGGTGAGGCTTAGCCCCAGCTGGCAGCGGCGCGGCGGTTGACGTCGCTCATCGCGTCATTGCCTTGGGAAACGGTCTTGGAGATGGTGGCGAGCACGGTATTGAGCTCCTGGGATGCCTGATCCCACTTGGCCTGTGCCTGGTTGTATGCCACGGCAGACTCGCCTTCCCAGGTGCTCACCATCGGCTGCAGACGAGCTTTCAGGTCTGCCAAGGTGCTGTTAATCCGACCGGAGGTGGCGTTGATATCAGCAGCGGCGGAAGAAATGGCTCCGAATTCGTACTTGATCTCGGACATGTGGTGGTGGATTCCCTTCTGTGAATCTATAGCCTTTCGGCTGTGGAACGGTGCAATATACGGTGTGGTCTAGAGGGCGAGGCCGCCGCCAACGTTGGAAAAGGCCTGGGTGTTTTCTGCTTCCACGTTGTCGAAGTTGTGGGCATTGCTGCGGATATTGTCAGAGATAGAGGCCAATGCCTCGCGCAACTGCTGTGCAGAGGTGTTATAGCGCTGCATCAGGTCATCAAAGGAGACCTGCGCCTGGCCAGCCCAACTGCCGCGCACGGAATCGACAACGCCCTGCAGGCGGGTGAGCTCGCCTTGGACTTCATCATTGGTGTTATCGACCTTGCCGGCGGTGGAGATCATGACATCGGCTTGAGTCTTAAAAGTCTGAGACATAAGAGTGCGCCCCTCCTTAGGGCGGGTGAGATAGTGAGTGTTTCCCCCGAAAAAGCAACTGCGTTTCACAGCTGTGCTTTCTCACCTTTATTGGACTGAGCTTTCGGCCAAACGGTTCCCGGCTTAAGCAAAATTTTTAAGACTATTTTTTGACTAGACTTTCAGTAGCCATGCGGCAGGCTGCTTTTTGTACAGCGTTGGAATTGTGGCGAGTGTGGCAGCCCACGGACATTTGGTGTCCGCGGTCCTCCCAGGTAGTCCACTCCACCAATGAGCCGTCCCCGGGATCTTCGGTATAGCTCAGGCGGCCAGCCTTTTCGGTGGCCTCGCGAAGGTCTGGGTCTTCGTCCACTTGCGCGTGGATTTCTTCAAAAAGGGCGTCAGCTGGGACGTTAAACATTTCATCCGCCGCTAAAAGGATGCGCAGGTTGGGGTCCTCACCGGTGGCAGTAACTAGGCCATCTTCGACCTTGGTGTGGAATCCGCTAGGTACAACCACGGACATTCCCTCGACGTCGAGGTGCTTCTCCCCTGGGTTTAATTCTTCGCCGCCAGGTTTCAGTGCACTTGGCGCTTCAGATTGTGGCGAAGCAGGCGCGGACTCTGGAGTGCTATCGCGTCCGGGATCAGCCGCACGTGGTTGGGGGCGCGAGGAGTCTGGAGCGGCATCATCGTCGCTTGATGCTTGGGCACCGATAGCCCACCAGGAAGCCCCAGCTACAGCAATGATGACCACTGCAATGGCCACGTGGAAGATATCGATAGCTCCGAGCCAACCGCGCAGACGATCAGACCAACTAGGCGCTATTGGCTCTTCGGACACGGGTGCTTCCATCACCGTGGTGGGCGGGGCCGTGTCAGCGGACTGGGCAGTTGGATCTGGCGAGGGAGCTGCTGCGTGTCGTGCAGCCAACGGGGAGATAGCCGGTCCTGGGTCGACAAGGCGTACCCCAGTTACCTCCAATTGCCGGCAGATGATGGTTGTGGCTTCTTGCGCGATATCGGTGCCAAAAGAATCTGCAACCACGCAGGCTTCTACTTCCGGCCAGGACGGCCCAGCCATCTTGGATATCTGGTCCATGACCTGACCTAAGGCCCAGCCTTCTACGATGCCGGTGCCTGGCAGATCATAGCGGTAGACCGTTTCGGGGCCTTCAAAGATAGTGGCCGCGTCCAGGATAGTAACCGTAATCGGTTCTGCGCTGGTTACACCTCCTTTGGAAGTAGGGGTCTCGCTGTGCGGATCGGCGCTCAGGTGGGTGGTCATTTACTTCTCTCCTTCTATATACACCGCTTGGGCAATGCCAAGGTTTTCGCCGCGGATGCTCCACTGGCCGCGGCCGGGTGGTTGATGGCTGGGTTTTAAGCCAAAGATGGTGCCTTCGTCCCGGTCGGCGTCGAAAAGCAGCAACGCTGGCTGAAGATCACGCACGGCGGAGAAGAACTGGCCAAAGAGTGCTCGCCCGATTCCACCGGATTTGCGGGCGATGACTAGATGCAGACCAATGTCGCGGGCGTGAGGGAGCAGCTCCAGGAGAGGCGATAAGGCGATATCGCTCAGCAAATCAGCATCATCAATGACCAGGTAAATATCTGGGCCCTCCCACCAATCCCGCGCGGCAAGCTGCGCTGGCGTAATGTCCGGACCTGGAAGACGGGATTCCAGGGTGCGGACGGTATCTAGGATGGTCTTCTGGGCGCTGGACTGTGTTGCGGCGTAGGCGGCAACCATGTCTTCGTCCAAGGTTCCCAAGTGGGCGCGGCGCTGATCGATGACCACTAGGCGCGCGTCTTTGCGCGCGAAGCCACTAATCCCGCGCATGATCTGCGCCAGGAAGGTGGATTTGCCACACCCCTGCGCCCCGATTGCCACGAGGTGCGGCTCGCGAGACGGACTCCACGTCAGCGTATCGAGGTCACGCCCACCAATACCCCAGGCAATCTCTCCAGCGGGTGTCTCTCCTTGGGCTGCAAGTGCGGCTGGGGTGAGCACTGCGGGCAGCATCTTCAAGCTCGGAACTGGGTCGGCCGCAGCATGGACGCGACAAATATGGGCGATGTCTTGGTTAGAGGTGCGGGCCAAGAGCATGTTCTCCCCCGCCAAAGTGAGCCCGCGCCCTGGCGCGCTGGGGAGTTTTTGCTGCAGCTTGCGGTCAATGAGGGAATCCAGGGCCTCGCCTAAGCGCAATTCGAGGCGGTTGGCAATGAGATCGCGGATAGCGGGGCGCATCGTGGTCCACCGCGAGGTGGCAATGACTACATGCACATGGGCGGAGGCGCCATCGGCAACGATCTCGGTGACCTTCTCCGAAAGATCTTCAAACTCTGCGTTCGAGGTTCCTATATGGTGCCAACCATCGATAATGAGGAAGGTTGCACGTTGTTCTGGGCGGCGTATAAACCCTGCTACCTCGTCCACGATGCGGCGCACCTTCTCGCCTTCCTCGCGTCCGGCTACGCCCGATACATGGGGCAAACGGTCCAAGGACGCTAACTGTCCGCCGCCAAGATCGATGACGTAGAAGCGCGCCTCCTGAGGACTATGCCGCAGTGCCAGTGCGGAGACGATGGTGCGCAGCGCGCTCGATTTGCCGGACTGCGGGCCACCGCACAGGGCCATATGCCCGCCGTGCTGGGTGAAATCAATAATCAGTTCATCCTGGCGTTGGTAGTACGGCCTATCGATAATGCCGATGGGCGCGAGCAACTGCCCTTGGTCTGCTGCAGTCGAGGGCGCACCCGCGTCATGTGCGCCAGAAAGTCCCGGCAACGCGGATAGTTCAATGACCGGCGGTAGCGGCGGCAACCAGATGCGGTGGGCCGACTGCCCGCGCAACTGGGCTTCTTGTGCGGCAGCACGCACGACCTCAGAAAGCACCGTGGTGGATTCATCGAGAACTACCTCCGAGCTGGCATCTTCTTCCTCTTGCGACCAGCCATGAAAGAGCTGCACACGGCGACTGGGCAAAGCACTGTGGCCGTCTAAAGAAGTGCTGGCTAGCGCCCGGCGCGGCACAGGGCCAGAAACATATGAGGCTTGGAAGCGGGTAAGGGCTTCGGCATCGGACTTGAGGTAGCCCGCGCCGGGTTGGCCGGGCAAGTGGTAGGCATCGGTCACGCCTAGCACTTGGCGGGATTCCGCCGAGGAGAAGGTTTTCAGACCGATTCGGTAAGACAAGTGGGAATCCAGCCCCCGCAATCGGCCTTCCTCTAGCCTTTGGGAGGCTAAAAGCAAGTGCACGTGGAGACTGCGCCCCAAGCGGCCGACGGCAACGAAAAGTTCCGCAAAGTCTGGGTGCTGGCCCAAAAGCTCCGAGAACTCATCGACGACGATAACTAAGGCTGGCAGTGGCCCGTGCTCGTCCACTGCGGTGGCGGTGGCATTATATTCGCCAACGTTGGCAAAATTCCCGGCGGTGCGCAGGAGCTCTTGTCGGCGGTTCATTTCGCCGGAAATGGCATCATACATGCGCTCTACCAGCGTAGATTCCTCCTCTAGGTTGGTAATCACCGCGGAGGTATGCGGCAGGCGATCACAGCCTAAGAAGGTCGCACCGCCTTTGAAATCTACCAATACGAGGTTGAGCTCGTCTGGGCTATGAGTGGCGGAAAGCGCGGTCACTAGGGTGCGCAGCAACTCAGATTTACCAGAACCTGGGTTATAGGTACGATACAGTAACCCCGTCTACGGGCAGTGGACGAAATACTGCGCGTGGTAGACATACTGATTGATGTAGGGCTTAGGGGCTTACTTTTAACCCTGGGATAGGAAAACCGAAAATTTAAAATATTTTATGTACCGAAGTTTCTAAATTTTCCTGATTTGGTATGGAGAGCCGAAACCCAAGCCCTCAAAGCCTCCCCGATACACTCGAGGCTTCCGACATCGACAGGTGCAGCGTGCTACCAAGATTGATATTGTGACCCGACCCCCACACACAAACAACTTGACACGCTCCGAACAAGCAAGCATTGATAGATGCAGGTCTGCACTACATTTTGTCGGTGAAACCCCACCGTGCCTGAGGTGATTGAAACCTGGCGGCGGGAAATCCCTGGTGAAGCCTACGCCCACGGCCAGATCTGGACACAAGCCTCGGCAAGCGATGCGCGCAAACACACAACCCCGAATACGGTGACCCACTTCCAGTACTCCTATGATCGGGCCAGACGCGGCCTGCGCGGAATCAAAGAGCAAGTCGCAAAAGCCAAACGCGCTGTTGACGGCGAAATCGCCATTAAGCGCAACCGCTATTTCGATCTTTCCACCCCGAACAAGAAGGTCAACTACGCTCTCGCTGCCAAACACCGAGCCCTAGCCGGAATTAAAGGCTATGAAACCGACCTGACCGCTCTTCCCGCCTAGGAGGTTATCGGGCATTACCGCAGGCTATTCCACATTGAAAATGTCGTATCGGATGTCGAAATCAGACCTGAAAGCACGCCCAATCTATGCGAGGAAACAAAACTCGATCACAGCACATCTCAATATTGTGATGGCAGCACTAGCCGTGACCCACCTGATGGAGACCCGCAGTGGTCACTTCATCAAACGCCTCGTGAGAACACTCAAGAAATACCGCAGCTTTCAACTCGTCGTTGGCGGCGAAACCATTCACGCCGCCGTACCATTCCCGCCCGACCTCACTGCCACCATCCAAGTAATCACCGGCCGCGAACTTCCGCACAAAATTGGCCTAAGTCAGGTTAGAAGGGAATCAGCACACCGTCTCGTGGGATTCGTGCTCTGGGTGCTCAATCTGGATGGTGGAGTGCTCGATACCGTGTTCGCGCAGGGCCTGCTGGGCGGCATCCAACAGCGGGCCGGTGCCGACGGTGCCGTCGCGCACGATATGCACGGTCGTGAGCACGTTCACGCCGTCCAGGCTCCACAGGTGCAGGTCGTGGATGTCAGCAACGCCCTCGACCTGCCGCAGCGCGGGCTCGATCGCACTGGCGTCGAAGTCCGCCGGGACTTGCTCGAGCAGCACGCTCGCCGAAAGCCGCATGAGCTGCCAGGCGCGCGGCAGCACCATCGCCGCGATCGCTAGGGAGGCGATCACGTCCGCCGCCACAAACCCCGTGGTCAGTACCACGATGCCGGCCACGATTACTGCGACCGAGCCGAGCATATCCACTAACACGTGCAAGAACGCGCCCTCCACGTTGATCGAGGATTTGCGGTGCCGGTGCAGAACCCACGCCGATAGCGCATTCGCCACCAGGCCGATCACCGCGATGATCAGCATCGTTTTTCCCTGCACTTCGGCCGGGCTCTGCAGGCGGCGCACCGCCTCGACGACAATCCACACCGAGATCGCCAGCACCATCACTGCGTTCGCCAGTGCAGCAAGCACCTCCACTCGTCGGTAGCCGTACGTGGCCTGAGCCGATGCTTGTCGGCGCCCAACCAACACCGCTAACACCGCGATGATCAACCCCGCAGCGTCGGAAAGCATGTGCATCGCATCCGCCATCAGCGCCATCGAACCCGCCAACCAGCCGCCGATCAGCTCCGCGAAGAAGACGGTGCCGGTAACGCCTAGCGCAATCAAGAGTGCGCGCAGCGGCGTGCTGGAGTGATCGTGGTCGTGGTGCTCGTGTGCCATGCACTCAGCCTATCCCCGTCGACGCTTATTGACAATTAAATGAAAATGGATGGCGGTAAGCGCAGCCACTGAGGCCAAGTCGGCCTGATTTAGGTCATTGTGCAGTTGTCCTTTGAATGTGTAGAGAAGCTGAAACATGAACAACCAAAAAGTAGGGTTAAGTAGCAGAATGTGTGTCCGTTCGGCGTGTTGCGGGGCGGGTACACGGTTAGTTACTTCATGGGGTCTTTTCTGATTCCTATCGAGTGTTCGTACTCGGTTGGGATAGCGTTGTCGTAGAAGGCTGGTCGGCCTGTTTCTTGGTCGGCTTTGTTGTGGTTTTCTTCGGCAAGATCGTTGACTTTGGCGAGTTGATCTTGGTCATAATTGCACTGCCTGGCGGTATTTAGCGGATCGTCAGGCAGTTGCTTTTTGGTGTGGAGGTACCACTCGAGCATTTTTCGTTGGCGTTCCCCAGACCTGCCTCGGTGCGCATCGGCGATGCGTTTGAGCCTGGCGTTGATTCCGCCTTCAAGACTGTTTGTCGTTGAAGCCCCGCGTTTAGGATCAGGCACATTCGGTGGTGGCTTAAGGTAGGTAAACAGCCAATTGTTGCGCGAGAGGTGCAGCAGTGAGTTGTAGGCTTTGCGTACCCGCAGATGAGTCCATTCCCACTGGTTATTGAGAGTTCGGCGCTCTTTGGCCACGGAGGTTTTCTCGTTGAGGAATGTTTTGAATACCTGACCGAAGCCGTGCAGACGCAGCGTCCACCCCCGTGTCTGATCGAGCGTGGTGACACGGGTTAGTTTCAACGCCAGTGCGTAGATGGTTTTGCCGGCGTCGGTGCGCGGCCGTGAGGTGGTGTAGCGGCGGATGACCCGTTGCGCATGGACGAGACAACGCTGAATCATCGCGTTTGGCCCGCAGGCTTTAATCGCGGTGAGTGCGCCTTGTCCGACGTCGATGACGACGCAGAGCGGCTCGGCGATTTTGCGAAGAAGCTGCGTGTATGCGTGGACAGTTTCGTGTTTGGTCCAGTGCCAAGCAATGACGTGGTGGCGTCGATGAAGATCTGCTCGTAGACGCGCTGCGGGGCACCGTCGTTGGGGACGTCGATGAGCCAAAACGGTTCAATCGGCGATCAAGTGTCCAACGACTCACCCTTTGTTGCCCGGCGAGTTCAGACAACGTCACTGTGGAGGTGACATAGGAGATGAAGGCTTTAAAGTCGCAGGCCTGAGTGAGATCGGTGCGGGTTCGTGTCGTGGAGCTGCCGCAGTTCGGGTCTTTGCACCGCCACCTGGTTGTGCCTTTGGATGTGGTTCCGTTTTTCTTCATTTGCCCAGCACATACTGGGCATCGTGGTCTGTTTTTACTCACCCGGAAAGCACACCAGAGAGTGTCTGATGGTTTGTGTGTGGGTACCTAACCTGCATGAGGAGATGGACCAGAATGACTACTGTGGCGAGACGAGATCCGGCTGATAAGGCCAAGATTGATGCGATTGAAAAGAAGCTTCTTGCTAACCCTGACATCGCTAAACTGATTGATGACCTAGGCACGTCCACAACGGATGCCAACGACCTAGTTCGCGGCATGTTACAAGCCTCGATTACCAGAGGCCTCAACGCTGAAATGGATGCCCACCTTGGCTACGAGTCTGGCGACAGGAGCGGCAAAGCTGCTGCTGGGACAGACAATCACCGCAACGGGTCGTATCCAAAGACCGTGGATTCTAACTACGGGCCAGTCACCGTTGATGTGCCAAGAGATCGGGCTGGAACATTCTTGCCGACTATGGTCCCTAAAGGTTCTAGGCGCTTGACTGATGTCGATGACATGATCGTCAGCTTGTACGCCGGTGGGATGACAATTAGGGACATCCAGCACCATATGGCAACGGCGATGCGTGTTGATATTTCCCATGAGACGATTTCTGCGGTTACTGACGCCGTCCTCGATGAGGTCATGGTCTGGCAAAACCGCCAGCTAGACGAGTTCTACCCAGTTATTTTCCTGGACGCGCTGCGCATTAAAGTCCGCGACGGCGGTCGAGTGGTCAACAAGTCCGCGTACATGGCAATCGGTGTGGATCTCGACGGTATCAAACACATTTTAGGATTGTGGATTGCCAAAGAAGAAGGCGCTTCATTTTGGGCGCAAGTATGCGCCAATCTTTCCAACCGTGGGGTCAAGGACGTCTTTATCGTCTGCTGTGACGGGCTTAAAGGCCTGCCAGAAGCAGTTGAGGCAACCTGGCCGAACTCTATGGTGCAAACCTATATCGTGCACCTGATTCGTGCCTCTAACCGGTGGGTAGCCTACGGCGATCGTCGGGGTGTATCAGCGGCGTTGAAAAAGATTTACACCGCCGCAGACGAGTCCACAGCTCAGGCTGCCTTAGACGAATTTGAAGCCTCTGAATTGGGAGAAAAGTATCCACGCTCAGTCAAGGTCTGGCGTGATGCTTGGCAGCGTTTCGTACCGTTTCTGCAGTTCCCACCGGCAGCGAGAAAGGTAATCTATACGACGAACTCCATTGAGTCGTTTAACAATGAACTGCGTAAAGCTACCCGCAACAGGGTGCAGTTCACCAACGATGAATCAGCGATAAAGACGCTGTGGTTGATGATCTGCAACATCGAAGACAAACGAGCCGCAAAGAGGGCAAAGCAAGGCAAACGAGTCTCAGCGACAGCCGGCAGACTCATGGAAGGAGCCCGAGTTTCCGGCTGGAAACAAGCCATCAACCAAATGGCCGTGGCCTACCCCGACAGCTTCGACAAATACCTATAAACCTAACCCCACACACAAACAACTTGACACCCTCCTCAAGAACAACATTGCCAAAGAATAATGAGGACAGTCGTTTTTCTTCCATGAGCCTAATTCTATAGAAATAATATTCTGCAGTTTGTTTCTCTAACTCTCACTCGATTCAGAACTTGTCTCTATCCATTGTCTTGCCTGGGGAAAAAGAAGAAACATAATAGCTACCACCGCAGGAAGAATTAAACCACTATAGTCTTCCGAAAGCACAGCAACGCCTGCATAAATAAACGATAATACTTCACCCGAGACCAGAAAACACTGCACCAATTGGTTATTACTTTCCGCTGCCCGTCGCACCAATGCACAGGCCGTGCGGGCCCATGCCGCCGTGCGCGGATTCTTTTAGGTCCACCGTGACGGGTTGACCTACCGTATCGATGCCAATGGGCACCATGAGGCGTGCCGATCCTTCCCGGCCCTGCCACATTCCGCTCGCAGCCAGTTCTTCTACGTCGCGGTAGCCTAAAAGCCCCATGAGGTCGGTACCGCGGCGGCCGGAGGTGCTATCGGGGCGTCGGAAAGCGGCCATGCTGCGCGCGAGCAGCGTAGAGGAAGGCGTGCTCATGCCATCCGGGGCGCCAAGCTCTTCTACGCCGGCGGCGGTAGCTACCTGCAGCTTTTGTCCCGCTACGAGGCACAATCCTTCGTGCTCCGCGCGCACTCCCAGGGCAGAAGACGGCGCGCCGCCGACCTCGATGATGGTGGTATAGGAATCATCGTGAAAGAAATCCTCAGTACCGGTGGTCAATACGCCATCGACCACAAGAATGCGAAAGCGCGCCTTTTCCGGCTCGCGAGCATGCGGTAGCCACTTCAGCCACTCCCACTGGCCGCCGGTGGCTTCGATGCCGCAGGTCTCTGGACCATGGGCTAGGGCTAACTGCAGCACCATCGCGCGCACCATATCGCGCGCGGGATCCTCAGACTCGCTATCGCGCGCGCATGCCTTGCCGGAAACGGACAGGAAGCGAAACGCCTGTAGCTGAATGACCACTGGCATATCGGGCACGGTGCCCACCGCCTTGATGGTCTGGCGCATGCTTACGGCGCAGACCGGATCCAGATCCTCAGTCGCGCCAGAATCCGGCACATTGATGGGCGTGCACAAGGTGGTGGGACCAGTTCCCACACGAACCTCGAGGGCATCCGGATCATCGGGTCCACGCTCCCACATGCGGCGCGAGCCGACCATCACGCTCAGCTCCCCCGGCGCGGGGTGGCGATAGGTCTCATGCGCGCGCTGCGCGGCCGCATTCCGCAGCGCCTTTTCCCGCAGAGCTTTGATGTGGCGCAGGTAGGTGCGCCGAGTCTCATCCGGATCTTGTCCGCCGTTATTGGGCCCAAACATCATGGCCATGCTCGCTAGCATCATCAGCGGAAACATCAAGGCCATCGGGCTAATCTGGCGTGAACTCCCCGCACCCAGCACCATAAGGGCCACCATGCCGAGCATCGCCGCAATCATCACCACCGGAAGAAGCAACCGTACCAGCGGCACCGGTTGCGGGCGCACCGCCTCTGGAACCTCTTCGGCCTCGATGCTGCCGGTGGGCAGCGGCGGTGCTGTATCCCGCAACGGCATGGTCAACGGCTCGATCACGCGGGTCTCCCCGATCCCAAGCATGCCTTAAAACCTCCCCCGAGCCACGCGCCAAACGCCCTTGGCCCCCTGCCAAGATTCCCCGCGCTGCGGTGGACACGTCGCCACTAGTAAGCCACAATATGTGGCATTGGGCAAGGAGGACGCCCACAATCCATTCAATTTTCGGGGGAATCATGACTACTGCTACGGCGCACCACCTGCGCCTTACCATCCGCATTCACGCCGGCACTTTCCACAAAGAAGCGGACGTGGCGCTGCCGCTAAGCTCTAGCGTGGGCGAGCTTTTGACCGAAATCACGGACTTGGTGGACGCTCCCACAATTTCCGAGCCTTGGCGTGCCAGCACTGCTTCTGGCCGCGCCATCGATCTCACCGCACCACTGGCCGCCACTCCGCTCACGGAAGGCGCAATTCTTGTCCTGAGCCCGCGTGAGCGCCGCCCCGCGCCCGTAATCCGGGATGCCGCAGAATCCCTCGCCGCCGCGGCCGAAGAGGATTCAACTGCCGCTCTTCCCACCGTCTGGGCATGGGCGGGGCTGCTGGCTGCCTTCATCTTGGCCCGGGCTTTAGCCCCGTCTATAGCAGCCTGGGCGGCTTTGTCCGTCGGTGCCTTCCTGCTAGCGCTGTGGACTCGGGCGCTTTCGCTAGTACACCTCGCCTTGGCGGCCGGCATGGTGTGCGGTTGGGTGGCAATTTCGCCCGCGCTTGGCGAAGTCCCCTTTGCCGCCCTCACTGCCAGCTCCACCCTCCTCATCGTTCTGCTTGCCTGCCACGTCACCAGGTTGAGTACAGTGCGCACCACCGCAGCAGCGCTCACCGTAGCGGCGCTTTTATTGGTCGCAGCCCTCGGCTACCTGCTGCCAGGACTCGGGGCGGGACTGCGCACCAGTCATGGTACGGCGGCCGCCGCGTGCACAATCATCGCAGGAATCATTCTGTTGGCCACAGCACCAGCGGCAAGCATCGCCACTGCCGGGCTCAAGGTCCCGCAATTGCCCACCGCCGGCCAAGATCTCGCGGTATCTGATGCCCTCCAACCAGATGTGGACACCCGCGCACAGCGGGCCGGGCGTGCCTACGAGGGAATATGCTGTGGCCTTGCACTCTGCCTTATTCCGGCTCTTTTCGCCCTCTCGCTTACGGGAAGTGGCGCGGCTCTTTCGCCGACTAGCGGTGCCCCTGACTCTCTCGCCGAATACATTGCGGTGCTCTTTGGTACCCAGCACACCGGCCTAGGATTCGTCCAAGCGCTGTGCGTTACCGTAGCGGGTGCCATGGTGATGCACGCCGCCCGTCACGGCCGTGCGCTGGCTAGTTGGGCCCTGATGCTGCTTGCCATTGCCTCGTGCCTTGCAACCTGCCTGTGCGCTACCCACGCCGTAGCGGATTCGGGGCTTGCGGCTTCTTGGGCACCGGCTCTCGTCTCCGGTCTGGTCTTGGCAGCGATGATAAGCGCCCCGCTGTGGGCGCCCAAGGTCGCTGAATTGGAGCCCACCACTATTGCTTGGTTTGAACGCATCGAATCGCTAGCCATTGCCGCTAGTCTTCCCTTGGGCTTGCACCTTGCGGGTATCTTCGTGCTCATTAGGGGGTTGGGATGATGCGCTGCCGATTTCTTGGCGTTCACGTAGGCCCGAGTCGTACTCTCTCCGTTTACGCGGCCGCCGCGATGCTGCCTGGTGTCGCGCTCGCGGCTGTAGCTACTTCCGCACCGAACGCTACTGCCCGCGAACCGGACCGCGAGTGTGCGAGCGCACATGCCTCGCCGCTATCGCCACAGCCCAGCGAAGATCAACGCGATTACCGGGCCCGCCTCCATTCCTTTGCCACTGGTGAAGGGGTAAAGGTAGCCGTGATCGATACGGGTGTGGAGCACCACGATCAGCTGCGGAAGCTTAGCGGTGGTGCAGATCTCGTTGCCCCAGGGGATCCCGAACCGCACCGCGATTGCGACGTGCACGGAACCGTCGTGGCCGGAGTCATTGCTGGCCACGATGTAGGAATCGCCCCGCGGGCAGAGATCTATGCCGTACGCCAGACCAGCGCGCATTACCGCCAAGAGAAAGAAGAAAGCACCACCGGATCGCTGGATACCTTGGCCCAGGCGATTGATGACGCCGCCGATGCCGGCGCCCGCATTATCAATGTCTCTGTGGTTTCCTGCGTTCCACCGGATGTGGCCGCGCAGGTGGATACCTCTCGGTTGGATGATGCCTTAGCGCACGCGGAGAACTCTGGAGCGCTGGTCATTGCTGCTTCTGGCAATGCCTCTTCTGGCGGATGCGAAATGGGTGACCGCGTCTTTCCAGCGGATTCGCCCACGGTGCTCTCGGTGAGCGCCCAAGCGGATTCTCATGAACTCGCTGACTACTCTCTGAATTCGGACGAAGGTCCCCAGCTTGCCGCGCAGGGATTTGTGCCGCTTGCTCTAAACCCCGCAGGAGGCTGGGCCGATGGCAAGGAGGGCGCAGATGGCACGGCACAGTTCCATGGCACGTCCTTTGCCGCGCCGGTGGTCAGCGGCACGGCTGCGTTGCTGGCGCAGCGTTTTCCCGACGATAGCCCGGCTGCGCTCCGCGGCCGATTGGAAGACGCCGCGCAGCCGGGGCACGGATTCATCGACCCGCTTACGGTGCTCACCCATGTGGAATCAGCTTCGGGCATTGATGCCAGGGCGATGACCATCGAACCCGCCGAAGAAAACGCATCGCGTGCGCCCCTGCGCAGTTCCTGGGTGCTGGGCGGCTTGGTGCTTGCACTAGCTGCGTGGGCAGCGTGGAGAGGGATGCGGCCTAAGAGCTGACCTGCAAGGCTTGGTCACGACTCAGCGCCGAGCCTTCCGGCAACAGTCGCAGGATCTCCCACGGAACCTGCGCGCCCACGCCAGTACCCAGGGCTTCCAAGGTCTCTTTATCCTTGACCTCGTGCCGCTGTCCCGTGGGCGAGACCACGTGATAGCCATGGCCGCTGTCTACTCCTACGCCACCAGCGTTGAGCCCACCGAAGCGATGTGCCACCGCTTTGCCAGCCAAGGCAACGGTGCCTGCTTGGACGGGTACCACTACCCCGCCGCCCTCGTTGCCCGCGCACATCCAGCCATCGTCTGGGTTTAAGAAACGGAACGCCGCGGAGGGAAGGTTGAGGTTTAAGGGGGCGTCGGCAAGCGCGGCTACTTCCTGCGGCAAAGCTGCCGACTCCTTGGCGCCTAAGCCTGTAAGCATCTCCGCTTGGGTGGGAGTGAGTTCCGCTACACCCTCGGCTGTGCGCGCCCATAGGCCTTGGCCGGTGTCGATAACCTCGGGCGGCTCTTCCGGAAAGCTCAACGGTGGCAGCTCCGCAAAGGCATTGAGCAGCTCAGGAGGCACGGGCCAGGTGTGGGTGCTATCGTCCACGCCAACCGCCCGGCGCACGACGCGCCCTTCGGTGGTGGAGGGATCTGGCAACGCCACGCGGCCTTCCTGGGTGATAAGCCACTGCGTGCCTTCGGAGTCCACTAATGCGGCTCGCTCTTGGCCCAAGCCTTCCTGCTCAGGCTCGGCTAGGACAATGACCTCCTGCGAAGCGACCTGCTGGCCGCCAATACTGGTAGGACTCTCTGCGGCGGGAGCCTCATCCTTGCCGGCCAAACAGGCTGTCCACCGCCGTTGTGGGGACTCGCCTTCGGTCGCAAGATACCCCGGCGCATCTGCGATTCCCACCGGCGAGCCCAATAAAGCTTCTTGCAGGTGCTCATCTCCGATGGTCTGCGCCTCGGCTGCTTGCCCGGCGATAATGCGGGCAGACGCCAGGTTGAATACTGGGTGGTAGGTGTCATTGACATCCACAAAGAGCTGCCCTTGCTGCGAGCGAACGATCGGCGCATCGCCCGGCTGCGGGCTTGGTTGCAACCATGCCAGCATGCCAGAGCCCACTGCAAGGAAGGCGACGCCGACCCCACCGAAAAGCAGCGCCTTGCGACGCCTAGCCAAAGGATCATGAATCATGCGGATATTGCCCAACACGAGCCCATGCTCGACGCGGCGACGCAAGAATTTATGGCCCGATACCTGGGCCTTGGTAGTAGGCAGCGGACGTGCCATGATTTTCCCCCGAAAAGTCTGTGTACACCCAGCCACAGGCTAACCCAGGTGGCAGCCCACCGCCACTTGGGCGCTAGTCGGCGCTGCGCCTTTCGCGGGTCACTTCTGCGCGAGCGGCCAATTGGTCCGCCGCCGGGTAATCAACGGCGACTAGCGAAAGCCCCTTCGCCGGCGCCACGGGAATGCTCGAGGAACGCTTCGTTTCTTGGAGCAGCGCCGCGGCGAAGTCGGCATCGCGGCGCCCCTCTCCCACGCGCAGGCAGCACCCTACCAAGGAGCGCACCATCGACCAGCAAAAAGCATCGGCGCTCACGCGGGCTTCAAAAAGCTCTGGTTCTTCTGGCGTTGACACGTCCCGCCAAGAAAACTCCTGTAATTCACGGATGGTCGTGGCATTCGGCTTGGCTTTGCAAAAGGCCGCGAAGTCATGCAGGCCCACCAGCGCGGTGGCTGCTTCCTGCATGACATCGATATCCACCGGCTTAATCCACTCGGCCGTATCCCGCGCACGGGTCGGCAGCGCGCCGCGCGGGTTGGTGGTAATCCGGTACACATAGTGCCGCCGCAGCGCCGAAAAACGCGCATCGAATCCTGCAGGCGCAAACTCGCAGCCATGCACCCGCACGTCCTCTGGCAAGAGCTTTGCTAACCGACGCACCAGCTTCCCCGGCTCCCCCGCCACCGAGCGCTGAGCCAGCATCTCTTCGGGTACGTCCACGTGCGCCACCTGGCCGCGAGCATGGACGCCGGCATCCGTGCGGCCAGCGACGGTAAGCGGGACCTCTGTGCGAGCAATCATCGCCAGTTTCTCTTCCAGCACGCCTTGCACGGTACGAAGACCGCCCTTCTGCTTGGCCCAACCGTGGAAATCCGTGCCGTCATAGGCCAAGTCCAAGCGCAGGCGAACGAATCCGTCCGCCGGCCCCTCTGGCGTGGTAGATGCTGCAACAGTCATGGTGGGCTTCATGCTACCGGAGTGTTTTCTGCACGCCGCCGCTGGGTCTTTCGCTGGAGGCAAGGCTCACCAAGCGTAAACATGAAAAAGCCGCCGCCCTCCCACAAGTGGGAAAGGCGGCGGCAAAGCGCTAAGGCCAAAGAGGAATTACTTCTCCTCGGACTCCTCAGCTGCGGTCTCCTCGGCAGGTGCCTCGGTCTCTGCAGCTTCGTCTGCCTTAGCTTCCTCAGCCTCAGCGGCCTTGGAGGCGGCAGCGCGGGTAGCGCGGTTAGCCTCGGAGGTCACGGTCTCCTCGAGAACGAGGGAGATCTGGGACATCGGGGCGTTGTCACCGGTGCGGTTGTCCAGCTTGATGGTGCGGGTGTAGCCACCCTCACGGTTCTCAAACTTCGGTGCAACCTCGTCGAACAGGTAAGAAACAACATCCTTGCGTGGGATGAGCTTCAACACTGCGCGGCGGTCAGCAACGGTGCCGGACTTAGCCTTGGTGATGATCTTTTCGATGTACGGGCGAAGAACCTTCGCCTTGGCATCGGTGGTCTTGATAGCGCCGTGCTCGATCAGGCTGGCTGCCAGGTTGCTCAGCATGTGAGCCTGCTGCTTGGCGGAGCCGCCGAGACGGGCACCCTTCTTAGGGGTTGGCATTGTGTACTCCTCGTATGCGGTAAAAAGTTGAGCGCGCGGCAATAAAAATATCGCCGCAAGTCAGGGGGTTCTTTACTCGGAATCCTCAGCAGCCGGATCCTTGAAGTCACCGGTTTCTGCGTCGTAGCCCTCGAGCTGGGTCGGGTCGAAGTCCTCAGGGGTGTCCTTGAGAGCCAGGCCCAGGTTAGCCAGCTTGATCTTTACCTCATTGATCGACTTCTGGCCGAAGTTGCGGATATCCAGCAGGTCGGACTCGGTGCATTCAGCGAGCTCGCCCACAGTATGGATCTCCTGACGCTTAAGGCAGTTATAAGAGCGGACGGAGAAGTTCAGGTCCTCGATCGGCATGCCATAGGCAGCGATGTACTCGGTCTCTTGCGGGGAGGGTCCGATCTCGATGCCTTCGGCAGCGTTATTCAGCTCGCGAGCCAAGCCGAACAGCTCGACCAGGGTGCCACCGGCGGAAGCCAGGGCATCGCGTGCGGAAATCGAGTTCTTGGTTTCGACGTCGATGGTCAGCTTGTCAAAGTCGGTGCGCTGCTCAACACGAGTTGCTTCGACCTTGTAGGAGACCTTGAGGACCGGGGAGTAAATCTGGTCGACCGGGATGCGGCCGATCTCACCGGAGGTAGGAGCGGCTGGGACGTAGCCACGGCCGCGCTCGACGACGAGCTCAATGTCCAGCTTGGCGGTGTCATTCAGGGACGCGATGTGCAGATCCGGGTTGTGGATCTCCACGCCAGCCGGTGGCTGGATATCGCCCGCGGTGACATCGCCCGGGCCTTCCTTGCTCAGGTACATAACAACCGGCTCATCGGAGTCGGAAGAAAGCACCATGCTCTTGATGTTCAAGATGATCTCGGAGACGTCTTCCTTCACACCGTTGATGGTGGTGAACTCATGGAGAACACCATCGATCTTGATGGAGGTTACCGCTGCACCCGGGATGGAGGACAGCAGGGTACGACGCAGCGAGTTACCGAGGGTGTAGCCAAAGCCCGGCTCGAGCGGTTCGATGACGAACTTGGAACGAGACGAATCGATGAATTCCTCGGTGAGCTGAGGACGCTGGGAAATGAGCATTGAAATTCTCCTTTTCGGCGACCGCTATTTGACGCCGGTAGAGGGGTAAAAATCTTCGGGTTCGAAGATTCCAGGTTATCCGCCAGGCCATTACAGGCCGTGCGGTATAACAGTTTACTTCGAGTAAAGCTCGACGATGAGCTGCTCTTGCAGCGGAATGTCGATCTGAGCGCGCTCGGGCAGCTGGTGCACGAGGATGCGCAGGGTATCAGGAACAACCTGCAGCCATGCCGGTACGTTGGCATCGATGAGGGCGTCCTGAGCATCTTCGAACCATTCCATCTTCTTGGAGCGGTCACGGACATCGATGATGTCGTACTGGGTGACCTTGTAGGAAGGAACGTTGATGTTCTTGCCATTCACGGTGAAGTGACCGTGGGAGACAAGCTGGCGAGCCTGGCGGCGGGTGCGTGCCAGACCTGCACGGTAGACTACGTTGTCCAGGCGGGACTCGAGCAGGATAACCAGGTTATCGCCGGTCTTGCCCGGGAGGCGGTTTGCCTCTGCGTAGTAGCGACGGAACTGACGCTCCAGCACACCGTAGGTGTACTTTGCCTTCTGCTTCTCCTGGAGCTGCAGCAGGTACTCAGATTCCTTGATGCGGTTGCGGCCAGCCTGTCCCGGTGGGTACGGGCGGCGCTCGAATGCCATATCTCCGCCGATCAAGTCGACGCGAAGACGGCGGGATACGCGGGTAGCGGGGCCAGTGTAACGAGCCATTTTCTTACCTCTTCCTTTCCCTTAAACCTTGCGGCGCTTGGTCGGACGGCAGCCGTTGTGCGGCTGTGGGGTTGCATCCGTGATCGAGGAAACCTCGAGGCCTGCAGCCTGCAGGGAACGGATGGCGGTCTCGCGGCCGGAGCCCGGACCCTTGACGAATACGTCAACCTTCTTCATGCCGTGATCCATTGCCTTGCGAGCAGCGTTCTCGGCTGCCATCTGAGCGGCGAACGGAGTGGACTTACGGGAGCCCTTGAAGCCAACGTGGCCGGAGGATGCCCAAGAGATAACAGCACCGGTCTGATCGGTGATCGAGACGATGGTGTTATTGAAGGTGGACTTGATGTATGCGTGGCCGAGGGCCACATTCTTCTTTACGACGCGACGGCCGGAACGGCGCGCGCCAGAACGAGTCTTTGGAGGCATGAATTACTTCTTCTTTCCTGCGATCGTCTTCTTCGGACCCTTACGAGTGCGCGCATTGGTCTTGGTGCGCTGGCCACGTACAGGCAGGCCACGGCGGTGGCGCAGGCCCTTGTAGCTACCGATTTCAATCTTGCGGCGGATATCAGCCTGAACCTGACGGCGGAGGTCACCCTCAACCTTCCAGGTAGCCTCAATTGCGTCACGGAGCGCCGACAGCTGGTCATCATCCAGGTTGTCAGTGCGCAGGTCAGGAGAAATGCCAGTCTTTTCTAGCAATTCCTTGGCACGGGTTGGACCGATGCCGTAGATGTAGGTGAGAGCGACCTCCATGCGCTTATTGCGGGGGAGGTCAACACCAGCTAGACGTGCCATATGGCGTGTCCTTTCGGGTTGTTACGGCGGTTTTCTCCCCATCCGTCCCGCTCCATGCAACGCTTCGCCCGGGCCGTGCCGGGATCCTTGGGTTGCTTATCAGTGCGGGCTCAGGCCACCGTAGCCCGAGGTGGACAGGGCGAACCTAGGGGCCGCCCTTGGGTGAGGAGGCTTACTGTCTTTACTTGTAGCGGTAGACGATGCGTCCGCGGGTAAGGTCATAAGGAGACAGCTCTACAACCACGCGATCCTCTGGGAGGATGCGAATGTAGTGCTGACGCATCTTGCCAGAAATGTGTGCAAGAACCTTGTGTCCGTTGTCGAGCTCGACACGGAACATTGCATTCGGCAAAGGCTCGATAATGCGGCCTTCTACCTCGATTGCGCCTTCCTTAGCCATAACCTCTACTTTTCTGGTGCCGGACAAGTGTGCCGTCACCTGCATGTTTGTTGTCTACTGCGGTGGCATATCGGCGCCAGCCTCGCTGACGCTATACACCGACTTAACAGCATACGCTGCAGCGACACGTTTTCCAAACCGCTGCGCCTTTCGACGCCCACCGCCGCGCCCACCTACTTCCCTCTCCTCACCTCCTTCCGAAGGGAGGAAAATTTGGGAGGAGAAATAAATAGCGAAAGTCCCCCGCACCGACTTTCCTTCTCGAGGAACCGGCGCGGGGGACTGAGTTAGCGCGGTAGCGCCAAAGTCTTAGTAGATGAAGACCTTATCGCCAACCTGGACGTTATCCCAGTAACGCTTTGCAGCGTCTGGCGGCAAGTGAACGCAGCCATTGGAATCAACGGCCGGGTCATCCAAGTGGAAAGCGTGGCCGTTATTGGTGAAGTAGATGGAGTACGGCATCGGCGCGTTGTTGAACTCGCGGGAAATCTCATGTTCTACCTTGCGGGTCACATGGAAAGTGCCGCGTGGGGTCTCCTGACCGCGCATGCCGGCGGACATTGCCGGGGAAACGTAGGAAACCTTGCCGCCATCCTGCAGCCAGGTGCGACGGCCATTGAGGTCGACACAAACCTTCGCATCGGCCGGGCACGGACCGCGGTCGAACTGGTTAGCTCGGCGCTGTGCTTCTGCCTTACGGGCGGCAGCCTCAGAGCGTGCCTTCTCCGCGGCAACACGCTCGGCATTAGCGCGGGCAGCGGCTTCGCGGGCCTTGCGTGCTTCCTCGTTCTTCTGGGCGATCAGGCCTGGGAAAAGGAACTCTACAGCACCGTCAACTGCAGTCTGGACGCTAGGAGCCAGTTCAGGGGAGAATTTCTCTGCCTGCTCCAGAATCTGGTTGCGAGTATTCCATGCCTGCTCGCGGGTCTGGCCGTAGAAATTGTCCAGCTGTGCCTTAGCGTCAGCAGTGAGCTTGTCTAGGCCGGACTGAGAAGCGAGCTGGTTGAGATCGGAATTTGCCTTGGAGCTGAGCTGATCCACGTTGGGAATCTCTTGGGCGGTAGCGGCAGGAGCTGCAACGGTGGCGCTCAAGGCCATAACGCCAGCCACAGCGGGCGCTGCAATCGTGGCGCGGATCTTGCGGAAGCTAAATTTCGACATGGCTGTGAGTATAAACCTTTCGGGGATATATGCCTAGTTGAACAGGCAATTTTGGGGAATATGTATTAGTAGCGGCGAGTGAGAATACGCGGACCATCGGCGGTGGCGGCCACCGTATGCTCCCAATGAGCGGCAAAGGAACCATCGAGGGTGACGACCGTCCAGTCATCTTCCAGCACGGCAGAATCCTCTGTGCCCAAAGTTAGCATGGGTTCAATGGCCAGTACGGAACCTTCTTGAATCAGCGGGCCGCGGCCCGGCCGGCCTTCGTTAGCCAAGTACGGATTCTCATGCATGGTGCGGCCAATGCCGTGTCCGCCGTAGCCGTCAACGATGAAAAGATCTACGCCAAACTTTTCCTCTGCGCGGCGGGTGGCCTGTTCGAGGGCATGGGAGACGTCGGTAAGCAGATTGCCCGGAACCATAGCCTGCATGCCTTCCATGAGGACCCATTCGGTGGCTTTATTGAGGGCATTCACATCGGGGTCCAGCTCCCCGATGGCAAAGGACCAAGCGCTATCGCCTACCCAGCCGTCGAGGGTAGCTCCGCAATCGATCGAAACCAGATCCCCTTCAGCAAGGATGGTCTCCTTATCGGGGATGCCGTGCACAATGACGTCATTGACGGAGGCACAAATGGAACTCGGAAAGCCCTCGTAGCCCTTAAACGTGGGATAGGCGCCGGCATCGCGGATGGTCTGCTCTGCCACTGCGTCGAGCTCGAGGGTAGATACGCCAGACGCCGCAGCAGCGCGGACTTCTTGCAGTGCCTTACCGACGATCTCGCCGGCAGCCTGCATGGCGTCTAGCTCACCCGGGGTGCGGGCGGGGATGCGCTTACTGCGGCGTCGAAAAGCCATGCTTACTTACCCAGTGCTTCCATGGCACGGGCATTGATTTCTTCCACGGTGCCTTCGGCCTTGATGGGGATAATGACATCGCCGTAGTGCTCGATGAGCGGGAAGGTTTCCTCGCGGTACACACCGAGGCGGGTGCGGATGGTCTCCTCGTTATCGTCGGCGCGGCCACGGGCCATCATGCGCTCGACCACAACGTCTTCAGAAACCTCGAAGTTGAGCACGCCATCGAGCTTTTCGCCCTTCTTGGACAGCAGCTCCTCCAAGATGTCTGCCTGCTCGGTCGTGCGTGGGAAGCCGTCCAGCAGGAAGCCGTTCTTGGCATCGTCCTGGTTCAAGCGATCCTCAACCATGCGGGCGGTGACGTCAGTAGGCACCAGCTTGCCTGCATCGATGTAGGACTTTGCCTCTACACCCAGCGGGGTACCCTCGCCGATATTGGCACGGAACAGATCGCCGGTGGAAATGTGCGGGACGTTCAGCTTCTCGCTGAGGATGGCTGCCTGGGTGCCTTTGCCGGCACCGGGAGGTCCTAGAAGTACAAGACGCATTACTTAAGTAGTCCTTCGTAGTTAGATTGCAGTAGCTGGGACTCGATCTGCTTGACCGTGGTCAAGGCGACGGAGACCATAATCAGGATGGCCGTACCACCAAAGGCGGACGTACCGCTGGCGGAAGAGCGACCCACGCCGAGGTCCAAGAGGATATTCGGCAGGATGGCGATGACCGCCAAGTACAGGGCGCCAACGCACAGCAGACGGTTCATCACATAACCAAGGTACTCTGCGGTCGGGCGGCCCGGGCGAATGCCTGGGATAAAGCCGCCGTACTTCTTCATATTATCCGCCTGCTCTGCCGGATCGTACTGAACCGAAACGTAGAAATAAGCAAAGAAAATGGTCAGGACGAAGTACAGCACAATGTACTGCCAGGAGGATGGCGCCTGCAGGTGCGCGATGACATTGCGCTGCCACCAGTTATCCGGAGTGCCGGGGGAGCCAGAGTTAACAATCTGGGTAATAAGCACCGGCATGTAGATGAGAGAGGAAGCGAAGATGACCGGGATAACGCCGGCCTGGTTGACCTTCAGCGGCAGGTAAGTGGAGGAACCACCGTACTGGCGGCGGCCCACCATGCGCTTAGCGTACTGAACCGGGATGCGGCGCTGACCCTGCTCGATGAAGGTAATGCCCACGACCAAGATGACCAAGCCAGCGACAACCATAGCGAAGACAAGGCCGCCGTTGTTCTGCATGATGCTTACGCCATCGGTAGGCAGGCGGGTGGCAATACCGGCGAAGATGAGCAGGGACATACCGTTGCCAATGCCCTTTTCAGTGATGAGCTCGCCCATCCACATCACCAGCACTGCGCCGGCGGTCATGGTAATGACCAAGACAATGAGGGTGAAGAAGTTGCGATCCTCTGCCAGTACCTGAATGCCCTGCCCCAGCAGCTGCTCGCGGTCCGCCAGCGCGACGATGCCGGAGGATTGCAGCAGCGCCAGCGCCAGAGTCAGGTAACGGGTGTACTGGGTCATCTTGGCCTGTCCGGACTGGCCTTCCTTCTTCAATTCCTCGAAGCGCGGAATGACCACGGTCAGCAGCTGCACGATAATCGAGGCCGTAATGTACGGCATGATGCCGATGGCGAAGATCGACAGCTGCAGCAACGCGCCGCCCGAGAAGAGGTTGATGACGGAGTAGAGATCTCCGGACTGTTCGGTCAGCTGGCGCAAGCGCCCAGCAATGGACGCATAGTCAACACCCGGGGATGGGATCTGTGCGCCGACACGGTACGCAATGATCATCACGATGGTGAAGATGATCTTCTTACGTAGGTCGGCATCCTTGAAAGCCTGCAAAATGGCGGACACTACAAAATCCTCCTGGCCTACCGCTGCCGAACGCGAAATCTAGGGAGGGTTTCGCGTCCATTCGCGGAGGTGGAACTCATCTGCCCCTAGGAAACTGCACCCCCTGAGCCGAATGGCTTAGGGGAAAATCAGCTTTCCTTCAGGAACGGTTGAACACTTATGACCCCATTACCCTACCAGCCTTGCCCCGCATAGCCACATTAAGGCCCAATAGTGTGACCATGATTGCTTCTTCTTTCGCGCGTTTTGTATCTGGGGTTTACCATGAGGGGGTATTGCCATCGCGCAATTCCCTTTTTAATCTCCGACCTCGCGGGTACCTGCGCCACGAGGCCGTTATTGGTGTGAACCTAACGTTGCGAAAGAAGAAAAGATGAGCAAGAAATTCACGCCGATGACCGTTGCTGAGATCATCGACGTATTTATCCCTAGTCCGAATCCCTTCCGCTGGGAAGCCTTCGATGGTTCCGCTACTGGACCCGAAGATGCCCAGTACAAGGTAACCATCAATAGCCTTGAAGGCTTGTCCTTTATAGCCACCCATCCCGGCGATGTGGGTTTCGCCCGCGCCTATGTCACCGACGGCATCACGGTGCACGGCGATCACCCGGCCCACCCCTATGGCATTTTCGACGCCCTGCATGCCATGTACGACAAGTTTGAAAAGCCGGATGCGAAGACACTGGCTCGCGTGGTGCGCTCGCTGGCGTCCATGGGTGCCTTCCAGATCCAGCCCGTTCCCGAGGTAGAGCGCGCCTCTTGGCTGCGCCGCAAATTGCACGATGGCCTTTCTAAGCACTCCAAGCAGCGCGACGCGGACGTCATTTCAGACCACTATGACGTGGGCAATGACTTCTACGAGCTCTTCTTGGGCGATTCCATGACCTATACCTGCGCCTACTACCCTTCCCCAGACGCCACCTTGGAGGAGGCGCAGGAGAATAAGTACCGCCTCATCTTTGACAAGCTGCGCCTCAAGGAAGGCGACCGCCACCTAGACGTCGGCTGTGGCTGGGGCGGCATGGTCCGCTACGCGGCGCGCCGAGGCGTGAATTCCGTTGGCGTAACCCTGTCCAAGGAGCAGGCCGAGTGGGGCCAGCGAAAGATTGAAGAGGAAGGCCTGCAAGACCTCGCGGAGGTCCGCTTTATGGATTACCGCGATATCACCGAAGAGGGCTTCGATGCCATCTCCGCCATTGGCATTATCGAGCACATCGGCGTGAAGAATTACAACGACTTCTTCAAGTTCCTCCACGGCAAGCTGAAGGTCGGCGGCCTGATGCTCAACCACAACATCACCTACCCGGACAATCACAAGACGCCTAAGGGCGGCTTCATTGACCGCTATATCTTCCCCGACGGCGAGCTCACCGGTTCCGGCAACGTCACCAAGGCCATGCAGGACAATGGCTTTGAAGTCATTCACACCGAGTCTCTGCGCTTTGATTACATGCGCACGCTGCACGATTGGTGCGAGAACCTGAAAGAAAATTGGGATGAGGCCTGCGCCACCGTAGGCCTGCCAACCGCCCGCCTCTACGGCATTTATATGGCCGGATCCGAGTGGGGCTTTGAGCGAAATATCATCAACCTTTATCACTTCCTCGGCGTAAAGCTGGGCGAGGCCGGTTCCCGCGCCGGTGTGCCTGAGCGCCGCTGGTGGGAAGATAGCCGCTTTTAAGGAGGCCTTCCATGACCGTCATTGATAACTTGCGCGAACGCCTCTCCACCGCACGGCCACGGCCAGTGGATGCCATGCCCATCGAGCCGGTGGGGTGGGCGGAGCATCAGGAGGGCGTCGACAAGCTGCTGGCCAGCTTCCGTGCAGTGCCGGCCGATAAGCGCGTGCGCCTGGCTAAGAAGACCTCTAACCTTTTCCGCGGCCGCAGCGAGGAGCAGGCGGGCCTAGACGTTTCGGGCCTCGGCGGTGTCATTGAGGTCGACCCGGTAGCCCGTACGGCCGATGTTCAGGGCATGTGCACCTATGAGGACCTCGTCGATGCCACCCTTCCCCACGGCTTGATGCCCTTCGTTGTACCGCAGCTCAAGACCATTACTCTCGGCGGTGCGGTCACCGGCATGGGCGTGGAATCCACGAGCTTTCGCAATGGCCTGCCGCACGAGTCCGTCCTAGAGATGGACGTGCTTACCGGCACTGGTGAGATCCTTACCTGCTCCCGCGAGGAGAATGTGGATCTCTTCCGCCTCTTCCCCAACTCTTATGGCTCGCTGGGCTATGCGGTGCGCCTGAAGATCAAGCTAGAGCCGGTACCCGCCTATGTGGAATTGCGCGAGGAGCGTTTCCACACCGTGGAAGAAGCCAGCCGCGTACTTGCCGACGTCGCCTCTTCCCACACCCACCGCGGCGAGCCCGTACACGGACTCGACGGCGTAGTGTTTTCCGAAGACGAGGCGTACTTGGTCTTCGCGCGCTTTACCGATGAGGAGGGCCCAACTTCCGATTACACGCGGGACAAGATCTACTACCGCAGCCTCCAGCACGCCTCTGGCATCCGGCGCGACCGCCTGACCATCCGCGACTATATCTGGCGCTGGGATACCGACTGGTTCTGGTGCTCGCGTGCCTTTGGCGCGCAGAACCCCAAGGTGCGCAAGGTGTGGCCGCGCGAATTGCGCCGCAGCTCTTTTTATTGGAAGTTGGTCCGGCTCGACCGCAAATACGAGCTGGAATATAACTTCATCAAAAAGCCCCACGGCAAGCCACGTGCTGAACGCGTGGTCCAAGATATCGAGGTCACTCCAGAAAACCTGCCGGAATTCCTCCATTGGTTCTTCAATGCCTCCGATATCCAGCCGGTGTGGCTCTGCCCCATCCGCCTGCGCGATGGTGTGGACGAGCTGGTAGGCACCGGCGACATCGCCTCTAGCTCGAGCGACCCCTGGCCGCTGTACCCGCTTCGCCCCGGGCAGACCTGGGTCAACGTTGGCTTTTGGTCCGGTGTGGACGGCGATCATGTGGATCCCTCCGCTCCGAATAATGGCGCGTTCAATCGCGTCATCGAAGCCAAGGTCAATGAGCTTGGCGGACACAAGTCCCTCTACTCCGAGGCTTTCTATTCCCGGGAAAAGTTCGAGGAACTCTACGGCGGCAATCTTCCCGCCACCATCAAAGCGGTTACCGATCCGGATGACCGCTTCCCTGGCCTGTACGAGAAGACCGTAGACGAGGCCTAGCCTCCCCACCCCTCCACGCGCCAACGCCTCACTTGGCACGTGGCGAGGGAAAGCACAAAGGGTGGAACGCCCTCCCCGAGCGTTCCACCCTTTTTCTTGTTTCCTTTTACAGGATGAAGCTTTGCTTAGTATGCAGCGGTGATGTTGTCATAGCCGTTGATCTTCAGCGCATCCGTGACGCGCTGAACCGCCGCCTCATCCTTTTCTGGGTTGTAGGTCTCCGGGAAGGTTACGTGAGCGGAGTGGTTATCCTTGAACTCAATATTCATGAATTCGTGGCCCACCTCCTGGGTAGCCAGTGCCAGCTCGCGTTGCACAGCTAGCTTGCCGCTTTGCAGGTTGCCGCCATTGAAACCAGGATCGACTTCTTCGGAGCCTTCTGCAGCCCCACCATTGATGACATCTTCCTTGTCACCGGTGATGCGGCCCTTTTCCGCATGGGCACCCGGCTGCTGGTCTGGTGCAGGCTGCTGGCCAGCCTCAGCCGGTGCGGTCTGGGCAGTCTCCGCCGGTTCCGGCTGGGACAACTGATCTTGAGCATCAACCGGGCCAGTGGAACCAGCGAACGGCATGATCGCAGCGACTGCGGTAGCGAGCAGGGAAGAAATAGACGACATAAGATTCTCCTTAGAACTAGATGATTGCCAACTAAGAAACACTGTAGCAACAATGAATATATATCGCCATACCTGCAACCTTATTAATCAATAAAGGTTTCCTGTCAGACAGTGTGACTCGCGGCCCTTACCCAAACTGTCTTTGCCCCTTTCCTCCCCCATTCGCCAAGAAAAGCGCATGAAAAATCCCCCTGCCCCACTGGCGCGGAGAGGGGGACGAGAATCTACTTGAATGAGATTACTTGGTGTTGGCGGATCCGCCAGCAGCCTCGATCTTCTCAACAGCAGACTTGGAGAACTTATCAGCGGTGACGTTCAACTTAACGTTGATGTCGCCGTTGCCCAGAACCTTGACCGGCTTATTAGCGCGGACCAAGCCAGCAGCTGCGATGTCAGCAACGGTGATGTCGCCGCCATCTGCGAACTTCTCGGCGAGGTCAGCAACGTTGACTACCTGGTACTCAACGTGGTTCGGGTTCTTGAAGCCCTTCAGCTTAGGCAGACGCATGTGGATCGGCATCTGGCCACCCTCGAAAGCAGCGGATACCTGCTTACGAGCGCCGGTGCCCTTGGTACCGCGACCAGCGGTCTTACCCTTGGAAGCCTCACCGCGGCCGACGCGGGTCTTAGGCTTATTTGCTCCTGCGGTTGGGCGCAGGTCGTGCAGCTTGATGATATCAGCCATGGTTTACTCCCCTGCCACTTCTTCGACGGTGACCAGGTGGCGTACCTTCTGAACCATACCGCGAACGACCGGGGTGTCCTGCTTTACTACGGACTGACCGATGCGCTTGAGGCCGAGAGCCTCAATGTTCTTGCGGTGGTTCGGATTGGTGCCCACCAGGCCCTTTACCTGTGTAATCTTCAGAGCCATTGTTTATGCCTCCTGACCTGCGCGCTTGCGCAGCATACGGGCCGGGGTGACCTCTTCGAGGGACTTGCCACGGCGTGCGGCAACCTCTTCAGGGCGAACCAGCTGCTTGAGGCCGTCCACGGTAGCGCGGACGACGTTGAGTGCATTGTCGGAGCCCAGGGACTTCGACAGGATGTCCTGCACGCCAGCGCATTCAAGCACTGGACGAGCAGCACCACCAGCGATAACACCGGTACCAGGTGCGGCAGGCTTCATCATGACGATGCCAGCTGCGTCGCGGCCCTCAACCGGGTGGGTGATGGTGCCAGCAATCATCGGAACGCGGAAGAAGTTCTTGCGAGCCTCTTCAGCACCCTTCTGGATTGCGGCCGGGACTTCCTTGGCCTTGCCGTAGCCGACGCCAACCTGACCCTGGCCGTCACCGACGACGACGAGGGCGGTGAAGGACATGTTGCGGCCGCCCTTAACGGTCTTGGAGACGCGGTTGATGGTCACAACGCGCTCGATGTACTTATCGCGCTCGTTGTCCTGCTGGTTACGACGATCGTTGCGGCGGCCGTTGCCACCGCGGTTGTTCTTGTTGTTCTCGGCGGAGCGTCCGCCGTCACGCTGTTCACGGTCCGACATTAGGCGTTCCTTCCGTTGATGTTTCCGTTGACGATGATCATTAGAACTTCAGACCACCTTCACGTGCAGCGTCAGCCAGCGCAGCGACGCGGCCGTGGTACTTGTAGCCTGCGCGGTCAAATACGACGTGCTCGATGCCAGCGGCCTTTGCGCGCTCGGCAACCAGCTCGCCTACCTTGGCAGCCTTAGCCTTCTTATCGCCCTCGAGTGCACGAACGTCCGCCTCCATGGAGGATGCGGAGACCAAGGTGTGGCCTGCCAGGTCATCGATGACCTGGACGTGCATGTGGCGGGAGGAGCGGTGAAGAACCAGGCGCGGTGCCTCAGGGGTGCCACGCAGGGTCTTACGGATACGGAAGTGACGGCGTGCGCGTGCTTCGCGACGACGGGAGGAGATGTCCTTGCCGACTGGAGTGCGCTTGGTGTTTTCAGTGTTTGCCATTGCTTACTTACCCGTCTTTCCGACCTTGCGACGGATCTGCTCGCCTTCGTAGCGAATACCCTTGCCCTTGTAAGGATCGTCCTTACGCAGACGGCGGATATTAGCGGCGATCTGTCCGACTAGTTGCTTGTCAATACCGGTAATGGACAGCTTGGTTGCGCCGTCCACTGCGAAGGTAATTCCCTCCGGAGCCTCGATGAGGATCGGGTGGGAGTAGCCCAGGCTGAATTCCAGGTCCTTTCCCTTCTGCTGGACACGGTAGCCAACACCGAAGATTTCCATCTTGATGGTGTAGCCCTCGGTTACGCCGATAACGGCGTTGTTCAGCAGGGAGCGGGACAGACCGTGCAGTGCACGGTGCTTGCGGTGGTCATCAGGGCGGGAGACGGACAGTACGCCGTCTTCCAGGTTGATGGCGATAGGCTCTGGAACGTTAACGCTCTGGGTGCCCTTAGGGCCCTTAACCTCAACGTCTTGGCCGTTGATCTTGATTTCGACGCCGTTTGGTACGGCGATTGGTGCTAGACCGACTCGAGACATGTGTCAAACCTCCCTTTACCAGACGTAGGCGAGAACTTCTCCGCCTACGCCCTTCTCCTCAGCCTGACGGTCAGTCAGCACGCCGTGGGACGTGGAGATGATAGCCACGCCCAGGCCGCCCAAGACCTGTGGCAGTTCGGTGGACTTTGCGTACACACGCAGACCCGGCTTAGACACGCGACGCAGGCCAGACAGGGAGCGCTCGCGGTTGTTGTACTTCAGCTCGAGGGACAGGGTGTGGCCCTCAACGGTGTAGTCAGCGATGTAGCCTTCCTGCTTCAAGATGTCAGCAATGTTTGCCTTCAGCTTGGAGGTAGGCATCGACACGGTGTCATGGTGCGCATTACTTGCGTTGCGCACGCGCGACAGCATGTCGGCAATAGGATCAGTCATAGTCATATGAGTGACCGTGTACCTTTCTCGTTGCGGTTCCCGTGCTCACCAAAGCGTTCTCCGTGTGATTTCGGGCTACTCACGCTCCCCACGGTCAATACCGCGAGGCGCTCGCCACCCTTTGATTCAGACAACGGTCCGCTATCTACGGCGAGGGGCCTACAACAAAGTTGATGTTCAGTTCTTGCATCGGCTCTGCGCTTTCTGCAGCTCAGTGTGCCAAAATTCGCAATGACTTAGGCACGCCAACGCCTCGGCGCAAGCACGAGGTACTATGCTACGCCATTACCTGCGGTTTTCCAAATAGTCCCACTCCTTCATTAAAGTCGGGACCTGCACGAACGCATTTAAGGAGTTAGTCATGAGCGAGACGCAAGAGGACCCCATTCAATCCGCACACGAGTGGCTCGAAGAAGCCGCCGGCCACCTCGGCCTCAACCCCGGGGAGGCGACCGCCCTCACCCGCGAAATTCTGGATTTAACAAAGGACGTAGCGCATAATCGCTCCCGCCCGGCCGCACCGCTTACTGCCTTCCTTGTCGGCCTTGCCTCTAGCAACGTGGATGAAGCCCGTAGCAATATTGACGCTCTAAAGCAGGTACTGCGGTAATGGCCGGCCGCAAGAATTCCACTTTTGCCGTCACTAAGGTCCGCTTGGGAGATGGCCTGCAGGTCGATACCCGCGCTGATACCGTCGCCGGCGAGGAGCCGCTCGAAATCCGCGTGGGTGGTCAGACCATTACCACCACCATGCGCACTCCCGGCCATGACGTGGAGCTGGCGCACGGTTTCTTACATTCGGAAGGCCACATTGCCTCGCTTGGCGACGTCGCCGAGGCCCGCTACTGCGCCGGCGCCACCGTCAATAGCATGAATACCTACAATTTGCTCGACGTCGAACTTACAAAAAAGAATGTGCTCGACCTCAGCGATCTGCGCTTGACCACCACAACTTCTGCCTGCGGAGTTTGCGGTACCTCCTCCATCGAAGCGCTAACCAAGCACACCCGCTACCCGATTCCACAGGTGCCGGTGGATCCTTATGTCATTGTCAAGCTGCCCGAAGCCTTGCGCGCCGAGCAAAAACAATTTAAGAAGACCGGAGGCATCCATGCCGCCGGCGCCTTCACCCTAGACGGAGAACCGGTGGTCATCCGCGAAGATATCGGCCGACATAACGCCGCGGATAAGGTCATTGGCCACCTACTACTAGAGAACCGACTCCCCGCGGACGACCTCATTCTGGTCATGAGTTCGCGCGCCAGCTTTGAGCTCGTCCAAAAAGCCGCGATGGCCGGATTCGGCATGCTCGTTGCCGTGAGCGCCGCCTCCTCCTTAGCGGTGGAAACGGCCCGCGAAACTGGCATGGCACTCGTGGGCTTCGCCCGCGGTGACCGTTTTAACCTTTATTCCGGCGAGCTCGTTTAGTCGCGGTAGGCCTCCGGGCCGCGATTGAGCCACGCGTAGACGCCGCCAACCAAAAGGCCGCCGCCAATAAAGTTACCGATCCACACTAGGATCCAATTGAGGGCTACGTTGCCGGCGGTCAGGGTTGCCGGCACCGGGTCGGAGGCAAATAGCGTGATGCTAAACAGGCAGAAGTTCGCGATAACGTGCTCTAGGCCTAACGCCACGAAAGCGCCAATGATCGGGATGATGACAAAAACTTCGATGCCGCATCCTTAGCAAAGATGGCACCGACGATGCCCATGTTGACCACGAAGTTCGCGGCGATGGCCTCTACCAGCATGCCTTGCGGGGACTTGATGAGTTTGCCTTCAGAAACCGTTACCAGCAGGTGTGAGGGATCCAAGTCAGCAAATTTGGCGGACATCGCCATAATGGCGGCAAAGATAATCGCCCCCGCCAAGTTGAAAATGGTGGTAATAAGCAGCAAGTAAAAGGCTTTGCCCCATGCCACGTGTTTATTGCTGGCGGCATAGACCATGTACATCATGTTGCCGGTAGCCAGATCCGCGCCCAAGAGCAAAATGGCGAATAGGCCGACACCGAAAAACAGGGCAAAAGCCACAGCCCCCAAACCCGGCGCAACGCCATTGACAGCCTGGCCTACCACGCCGGCGAAGGCGGTACCGATGCACAGGTACACGCCAGCCAAGGTAGCGCGAACGGCAAAGCGAGCAAAGGATTCATCTAATAAGGTGACCTTCTTGACGGCCGCCGCCTTAGCGGCATCATTGAGAGACATCTTCTACCTCATTAATTAGAGCGAATTAAATCCCTCTAATCTTATCGTGACCACCTGATTCCGCGTCAATTCCGGGTATGCATACCCCTGCGTTGTAAACTAGAGCTTTCCTATAACCCTTAATTTCTCTTCGGAGGTCGCATGGATTCCCACTACCGGCCGCGGAGGGAACCGAATCGGCTTCCCGCTCATGGGCGCCGGAGCGTTCCATCGCGATCCGACCGCACAGATGCTGATCGCCAGTGGCGCCAGACGGAAACGCGCACCCGCCAACAACAGCGCCGCCGCCCACCGCGCCGCATTGAGGACACCTCACTTCCCCGGCACCGGCGCAAACCCACCCTGTGGGAGCGGATCAAAAAGGTATGGAAGTCCTCCGGCATCCTTCGCGTGGTCATCGGCATCGTTGCCACCGTGCTACTCGCCAGCACGATTAACCGCGTGGTCAACCCTCCAGAGGGACTAGAGACCAATGAAGTCACCGCAGAAGAGGCACCTGCCATCGACCCTTCACCTGCAGTAGAGCTCTTTATACCAGCCATCGAGGTCCATGCCGATTTCCAGGACGGCTCCTGCCGCGTAGTTAACGGCGCTATCAATCCGGATTCCATGAATAAGGCCTGTACCTATACAGCCGAAGACCGTCCTTATTCGCTGCCGGGCACGACGGCCCAGGACATCGTGGTCATCGCCGGGCATACGGGTGCGGGCGTGCCGGGCGTATTCAATAATCTCTACGATGGCTCCGCCAATGAGCACAAGGTTCATCTGGGAGACAAGCTCTACGTGCGCACCCAAGACTCCGGTCAGAACTGGCTCATCTATACCGCAACTGACCTGCACGACCCTGATAAGCAAGGCCTTTCTGACGACACCTCTATCTGGGGCGATGGCCCCATGCCCGGCCGCCTACTCACCATCAGTTGTATCCAACCTGCGAATCCGCTGGAGCCAGCGGTGCGCAACGCGGTCGTCGGCTGGCAGTATGAGGGCACCACGCACACCGAGGCCGAAAGTTCCTAAGCCCACACCCGCACAAGCCAGCGCCTTCGCACCTTTGAGTTCAAGGTGCTCGGTAAAACTAGAAAATCCCAACGCCCCTTCCGGGGAGTTGGGATTTCTTAGCGCTCTATTTACTTGAACGGGAAGCCGAGCTCGCGCAGGAGTTTGCGGCCCTCGTCGTCGTTAGTAGCGGTGGTAACGACGGTGATGTCCATACCACGAGGGCGATCGATCTTGTCGATGTCGATCTCGTAGAACATGGACTGCTCGGACAGGCCGAAGGTGTAGTTGCCGTGGCCGTCGAACTGCTGATCAGACAGACCGCGGAAGTCACGAATACGTGGCAGCGCGATGGTCAGCAGGCGGTCTAGGAACTCCCACATGCGGTCGCCACGCAGGGTAACGCGTGCACCGATGGGCATGCCTTCGCGGAGCTTGAAGTTCGCGATGGACTTCTTAGCGCGACGCAGCTGCGGCTTCTGACCGGTAATAGCGGTCAGGTCCTCGAGTGCGCCGTTGATGACCTTGGAGTCACGTGCGGCTTCGCCAACACCCATGTTGACAACAACTTTGGTGACGCCAGGGATCTGCATGACGTTGTCGTACTTGAACTCGTCATTCAGGATCTTGCGGATTTCCTCGCGGTAGCGAGTCTTCAGACGCGGGGTGTAGTTCTCGCTCATTTTTAGATGTCCTTCCCGTTGCTACGCGCGATACGGACCTTCTTGCCGTTCTCGTCGAAACGGTAGCCCACGCGGGT
Source organism: Corynebacterium curieae (assembly GCF_027570035.1). Lineage (GTDB taxonomy): Bacteria > Actinomycetota > Actinomycetes > Mycobacteriales > Mycobacteriaceae > Corynebacterium > Corynebacterium curieae. The sequence continues at coordinate 281,396 of NZ_JAKMUU010000003.1, forward strand.
CGGGTTGCCTTCGGAGTCAACGATCGCAACGTTGGACACGTGGATCGGAGCTTCCTGGGTAACGATTCCGCCGGACTCGGCGCCACGCTCGGCAGCAGAGTTTGCGACGTGCTTCTTGATGCGGTTAACGCCCTCAACGAGGACCTTGTCACGCTTTGGGTATGCCTCGATGACCTTGCCCTTCGCGCCCTTATCTGGGCCCGAAATGACGATCACCATATCTCCCTTATGGATCTTCATAAGACTAGATCACCTCCGGTGCGAGAGAAACGATCTTCATGAAACGCTTGTCACGAAGTTCGCGAGCAACCGGTCCGAAGATACGGGTACCACGAGGCTCGCTATCGCCCTTGAGAACAACTGCAGCGTTCTCGTCAAAGCGAATGTAGGAGCCGTCTGGGCGACGGGTTTCCTTCTTCGCGCGGACGATAACTGCCTTTACAATGTCGCCTTCCTTGACGTTGCCACCTGGGACAGCGTCCTTGACAGTCGCGACGATGACGTCGCCGATGCCAGCGGAGCGTCGGACAGAGCCGCCGAGAACGCGGATGCACAGCAGTTCACGTGCACCAGAGTTGTCGGCGACGCGCAGACGCGATTCTTGCTGAATCACTATGGGTCTCCTGACCTGGATTGATGTGCGGTAAGATTTCCGTCCTTGCCACACGCGGTCTACAAACTTGCGATGCTCAAGCCTTTACAACGGACTGTGCCGAAGGGTCTCGGACCGGCGGTTCGGAAACGCACCGCTACGGGCCGACCAGCTTTCGCAACCTATACATTCAACCACACGCGCGCACCATTACCAAAACACTGCCTTTTGCTTGCCGACACCCCTCCGACACTAAAATATTCCCTGTATTACCCCCGGATACCCCCGTAAAGCCCTGTTTCGAATAGGTCAATTCTCCTCGCCCGTCGCATTTAACCGCTCTATCTGGGACTTTAGGTCGCACTTTCAATTCCTGCGGTGCAAATCTCCGGGCACGCATGTTCTAAATTTTCCCAACTTTCACACGTGCAACACATGAAAATTCCAGTTAATTCAAGTTTTTGGGGTGACAACTGAGAACGCTGTGACTAATGTGGTTTGCGTCAAGAAAGACATCTGCTTTTTGGCGCGTACCTATATTTCCCGAAGGAGAAACACATGAAGCGTTTGCCACAGACCCTGACCGCTGCTGTTCTGACCGGCGCGCTCGCCTTTGGCGGCGCAGCTGTTGCTCAGGCACAGGTTCCGATGCCAGCCTCTATCGAAACCGATGGCATCGTCTACGATAAGCAACCTAATGGCGAATACGCCCCACGCGACCGCTTTGAGAACCCAGCGGGCTCAGATACTGCAAAGTCCCTCACCGAGCCACAGGCTCGCGCTATCTGGGAGCGCCAGCAGGCTGAGGCTGGCGAAGGCAACAACGATGCTGGCGCCACCGAAGGTGAAGCCGACACTGACGGTTCGAATGACTCCGAGGGCGCAAACGACTCTGAAGGAAATGGTTCTGAGGGTGGAAATTCCGAGGGCTCCGAAGGCTCTCAGGAAGACGGCATCCCAGCGCCAGCTACCATCGAGCTTGAGGATGGCACCGTTTGCTACCAGCACATCCAGGATAAGGGCGTTTACGTCGAGGATCGCAACGAGGTAAACACCGAGATCACCGACGAGACCGTCGGCAAGTGCAAGGATGCCAATGCTGGCACCACCGATCCTGAGGGTTCCTCCGAGCTGAGCGATGCTGCTAAGGCAGCCATCGGCGCTGCAATCGCTCTGCCAATCCTGGGTGGCATTGTTCACTACTTCCTGAACAAGGACGGCAAGACCTGGGTTAAGAGCCAGGATCGCGTAAATGCTGAGCCTACCCCTGAGGAGAAGGCTGAGTCCGAGAAGATCGTTGCTGAGCACAAGGACGAGATTAACGCTCAGCTCGCAGAGCAGGGTCAGGGCAACAACGCTGAAGGTACCGCTCCAGCTGCTGGCGAGTCTGCAGACTCCGCACGTGGTATGTCCGCTGAGACCGGCTCCAACTCCGTTGCACAGGCTCTGGCTGCTCTGGCCGTAGCTGCAATGGTTGCTGCTGGCGCTTTCGTTGCACGCCGCAAGTTCTTCGCTTAAGGAAGAGCTCCCCTACTGAGTAGGGTCTGAAACTGAGACTGGCTGTGCCGGTCGGACTTCGGTCCGGCCGGCACAGCTTTTTGTATGCCTGACTAAAACTGCGGTCACGCAGAGTCAAGGGCCCATCCGAGTTAAGGCCGATCTGATCGGGCTTAATTGAGGTAGAAAAGGCCGATCTGAGGAGTATTTTTCCTCAGATCGGCCTGATCACTATGGACCTAATGTAATGGGCTCGCGAGCCCACCGTTGGCTTGTAAAGGATGCGGCGCATTAAGACGCGGATCCGGAAGCCGGCGAGGCTGTCTGTGCAGGTACTACAGCGGGCTTGGGGTCCACGGTGAAGATATCAGTGCCGGAACCGATGAGCTCGCCCGCGCGGAACGCCTCGGTAGGGATCACCGGGCCGGTCTTCTTCGAATTGGAGACAACCACCGGGGTGGTCACAGGAAGGCCGGCGGCCTTAATGGCCTCGATATCGAATTCCGCGAGGACATCGCCCCGCTTAACCTCATCGCCCTTGTTCACATGGGAGGTGAAGTGCTCGCCCTTGAGGTTTACCGTATCGAAACCGATATGCATGAGGATATCGATATTGCCCACCACTGGGTCCTTGGTGCGGATGGCGTAGGCGTGGTGGGAGGGGAACGTGACGGTGATTGTGCCGTCGGCAGGCGCGAGCAGCTTGCCTACGGTCGGCTCAATCGCTACGCCTTGGCCCAGCTTACCGCCGGCAAACATGGGGTCGCTGACCTGAGAAAGAGGAACGGCGGTACCTTCCAGTGGGGAGAAGATGGTGCAGGCATCGTCGGCAGCCACCGCCGCTGGGGTGGCAGCGGCGGCCTGAGCTTCGGCCGCCGGAGGGTTGACCTCATCCGGGTCGATGGAGCCATTCTTGCGGATGAGCACGCGGCCGTAGAGGTACGCGCCCACAAAGGCAACCACGAAGGAAATGACGCCGCACAACAGGAAGGTAGGGACAAAGCGGGGGACGGAGACGAAGCCGATGAAGCCGGCGGCACCGAGGGCATCGGCAAGCACACCAAAGATGGCGATGAAGGCGGAAGAAACGGCGGAAGCGGCCATGCCAATATAGAACGGCCAGCGCAGGCGGAGGTTCACGCCGAAGATTGCGGGCTCAGTAATGCCAAAGAGGGCGGAAACACCCGAAGCACCGGCCAAGCCCTTGAGCTTTTCGGAGCGGGCCAGAAAGTACACGGCGAGTGCGACGCCGCCCTGGGCAATATTGGCCATAGAGGCAATCGGGAAGATGAAGGAGCCGCCCTCATTCCACAGCATCGTCTCAATCGGCGGGAACGATTGGTGCAGGCCGGTAATCACGATCGGCGAGTAAACGAGGCCGAAGAGGAAACCTGCGACCGGACCGGCAAAGTCATAGAGGTTGGCCAAGCCCATACCGAGCCATTCACCGACGGTGCGCAGGATAGGGCCTAGACCCATAAAGGTAAGGAAACCGGTAATGAGCAGCGTGAGCAGCGGGGTGAGCATGAAATCCACCGTGCCCTTGAGGTGCTTGTGCAGGAATGTCTCCAGGGTGGCGAGGATCCACGAAATCACCAAAATGGGCAGGATGGAGCCTTGGTAGCCGGCCTGGGCAACGTCGAAGCCAAAGACATTTCAGTAGGACATCTCGCCGTTGTCGATGGCTTCGGCAACGTTGTAGCCGCTGACCAAATCGGGCATGACCATCGCCATGGCCATGCCGGCGCCGAGGAACTCATTACCGCCAAAGCGCTTTGTCGCGGTAAAGCCGACGAGGATGGGCAGGAAGGCAAAGGGCGCAGAGGCAAGCAGATTAACCAGGCCAGCAAAGCCTTCCCAGGCGGGGAACATCTCGATGACGGATTGGTCGCCGAAAAGGCCCTCGGCCGTCAAGACGTTATTGAGCGCCATGAGCAAACCGCCACCCAGCAAGATGGGGATGAGCGGCACAAAGATATCCGCCAAGACTTTAACCGCACGGCTAAACCAGTTGCCGGATTCAGCGGCGATGTCTTTCAGGCGGTCGGTGGATACGGCCACGTCCTTGGAAATGAGGTTGGTCATTTCCTGGAAGACGATATTGACGTCGCCGGGGCCGACGATGACCTGGAACATGCCGCCGGCCTCAAAGGTGCCCTTGAGATCGGGATCATTATCCAGCGCGGCGGTATCCACCTTGTCCGAGTCTTGCAGCACCATGCGCAGGCGCGTAGCGCAGTGCGCGAGTGCGATGATGTTGTCTTCGCCGCCCAGAGCCTTTAGCGTGCGGACGGCTACTTCCTTGTGGTCCATAGAAGAGCCCTTCAGTGTAACGGATCACATCCAAATACCGGACGTGACTGCTTATTTCCATTACAGCTGGGATTCGGACCTAAGTCCACACATTCGGGCGGAGTGTTGGCAACTTCACCGGTTCCGGGTACACCTAGCCGCGCGGCTCCCACCCCTGCCAGGGGGACTCGCCGAAAACGGCGAAAGAGGCGGCAATGCGACCGCCTCCGGCGTAGACCTCAACGGCGCAGCCATCGGCAATCAAGCGCATTTCACCATCCGGGCAGTCGATGGGATCGCCGCCGTTAAAGGAAATGGTCCCGTCGCGTTGGGTGACGCGGAAGGCTTCGTCCCCGGCGGCGTCGATAAGAGAAAAGGAGCCTTCACCCTTGATATCGATGGTGGAGCCAAAACCCTCGCGCCCGTGGGTCTCCGGCAAAGCGGACCACAGCGGCTCCTGGTGCAGGTAGTTATCTTCCAACCAAATGCGGCGCGGCAGGGTCAAAGTGTGGACCCAGCCTTGTGTCGGGGTGTCATCCTGGGCGGGCATGCCCATCCATCCTAGCAAGATGCCATCCTCGGTGGCCTGCGGCGCGTAGAACTGAGTGCCATGGTCCAAGAGGGTAAAGCCGCGCTCGATATGGAAGTCTAGGCCATCCAGCGTGCCCACGATATAGCCGCAGCGGTCCGTTTCTGCCTGTGGGCAGAAGATAAACACCTGCTTGTCCCCTAGCGTGAGGAGGTTGGGGCACTCCCACATATATCCCTCCGGCAGCTGCGAAGGATCGTCGAAGGAAATCTCGCCCTGAAATTCCCACTGCGCTAGGTCTTGGGAGCGATACATCACGATGGTGCCGCGTTCGTCTTCGGTTTGGGCGCCGATGACCATCCGCCAGCCCTCGCCGTCGCGCGTGATCTGTGGGTCGCGGAAGTGCCCCGTATAACCCGCCGGCGAGTCCGGAATGAGGGGATTATTCTCATCGCGGAGATAAATGCCACCCTCTGGGCCCGAAGGATCTATGGCGCGCACGCGGTTTTGCGAGGGAATGCGGCGGCCGTCCTCCTTCAGGTTGCCCGTATAGAACAGCCAGACGTCGGTTCCATCCACCACCGCGCCGCCCGAGTAGCAGCCGTCCTTGTCATAGGGCAGATCTGGGTACAAAGCATCCGGGTGATGCTGCCATGGTGTGGACACGGAGACACTCGTGGTCGCATGCCCCCAGCCGGTGCGCTTGGGCTGTAGCGGAAAGGCCGGATCATGCTGGTAGTACAGATGGAGGGTATCGCCATCCACAAAGACGCCATTGGGATCATTGAGGCGGCCCTGCGGCGGGGCGAGGTGAAAATTGGGACGGTAGTTCATATCACCGATACTATGAAAATATGACTATTCATGTGTGCGGCGAAGGCCTGGTGGACCTAGTTCCCGTGGCCCCAGGCAGCTTGAACGACCACACGCCGGCGCTGGGCGGCGGGCCATTTAACGTGGCCATCACAGCTGCGCGGCTCGGAGCGGACGTAGAATTCCAATCCCGCATTTCCACCGATGGTTTTGGGCAGGAGCTCGTCGCCCGCCTCTCGGCCGAGGGGGTCACCACCACTCACCTACAGCGCGGCGATGAGCCCACCACTTTGGCCGTGACAACCATCCATGAGGATGGCTCGGCCTCCTATAACTTTTATATTGAGGGCACCGCCGATCGCCTGGTTGAGCCACAGCTGGTGCCGGCCGATATCGCATGCTTCGGCACGGTCTCCCTCGCCCTCGAGCCTGGTGCCTCCCGCTACGCGCAACTGCTGGAGGATTTTGCCGCCCAAGGCACGTTGGTCGCCCTGGACCCGAATATCCGGCCGTTCTACGCCACCCCAGAGCACCGCGCGTTCCTGGCGGACCTGCTCCCCCACGTCACCTTGCTTAAGCTTTCTGACGAAGAGGTGGATTTCCTCGGCCCCGACCTCATCTCCCAGGTACCAGTTGTAATTGTCACCCGCGGCGGGGAGGGACTTAGCGTGCAGACCGGTGAGACCTCGCTAAACGTGCCGGCCGCACAGGTCCCCGTTACCGATACCATCGGCGCCGGCGATACCATCATGGCCGCATTGCTGACCCAAATTGACGAGCGCGGCCTCGACGCCTCTGCCCTCGCCCAACTGGGCGCTGCAGAGTGGAAGGAACTGCTTTCCTTCGCCGCGGCCGCTGCAGGAATCACCGTTTCCCGGAAGGGCGCTAACCCACCGCGGCGCGAGGAAGTAGAGTCATCGCTATGACCTACATCAAGCGCACCCTGTGGCTGCACGCCGCGCTCTTTCTCCTCGCGTTTCTCGCCTTCATCCTGCCGGTAGTCTTTGGTACCGCCGCCCTACTCCCCGTCTGGTTGACCGGCGGGCTGAGTTTGGGGCTTGCGGCTTGCGTGCTTGTCGACGCCGCCTATAAATTCTTCGCCCCCACTTCCCCACGCAGCCTCCGTCTGCTCTCTGGCCTGGCTGGCCTCGTGCTGCTTATCGGCTGGGGAATTTGGGTCTATATCTACGGCAATATGGCGGCCGTTGGCACGGGTACCTATCGAATTGGCACCTTTTTGCTTGGCGTGGGCAGCGTGCTCAATATTTTCGTGGTGGCGATTGCTGTCCTAGACCAGAAGGCCAGCCGCACCTAGGCCTTCGCGCAATCGCCGCAGCGCGCCTGCGCCTCGCGCACCGTTTCACATCTACGCCAAAGCCCCCGCTCCGAACTCCTGGTTCAGTGGCGGGGGCTTTGTGGTGGCTAGTTTTTACTTAGCCTTCTCGATGATCTCAACGAGACGGAAGTGCTTGTCCTTGGACAGCGGGCGGGTCTCGGCGATGCGTACGAGATCGCCGATGCCTGCGGTTTCTTCCTCATCATGCACCTTAACCTTCTTGTTAGAGCGCATGATCTTGCCGTACAGGGCGTGCTGCTTGCGGTCTTCCAGCTCGACAACGATGGTCTTGGTCATCTTGTCGGATACTACGTAGCCGGTGCGAACCTTAGGAGCGCCCTTGACCTTCTCCTTCTTTGGAGTAGGTGCCTTCTTGGAATCAGTCACGTTAGCCTCACTCATGATTAAGCCTCAGCTCCCGGAGCAACGGACAGGCCCAGCTCGCGCTCGCGCAGAACGGTGTAGATGCGGGCAATGTCGCGCTTAACCGTGCCGATGCGGCGGTTGTTGGTCAGCTGGCCGGTGGCCTTCTGGAAACGAAGGTTGAACAGTTCTTCCTTCGCCTCCTTCAGGCGGGACTGCAGCTCAGCGTTGTCGAGCTCACGGAACTCGTGGGCGGGGGTACCGGTTGCCATTAGAACTGGTCCTCCTTCTTGATGATACGGACCTTGCAAGGAAGCTTCTGGCCAGCGCGGCGCAGAGCCTCAATTGCAACGGCATCGTTTGGATAGCTCATCTCGAAAAGTACGCGGCCCGGCTTAACGTTAGCCACCCACTTCTCAACCGGGCCCTTACCGGAACCCATACGAACGCCGAGCGGCTTCTGGGTCAACGGACGGTCCGGGAAGATGTTGATCCACACCTTGCCACCACGCTTGACGTGGCGGTTGATGGCAATACGTGCGGCCTCAATCTGACGGTTGGTGATGTACGCCGGCTCGAGAGCCTGGATAGCGTAATCGCCGAAGTTGATGCGGTTACCGCCCTTGGACACGCCGCGACGGTTCGGGCGGTGCTGACGGCGGTACTTAACACGCTTAGGAATCAGCATGGATTAGCCCTCCTGCTTCTGCTGTGCACGCTGGCGGCGCTGGCCACCGCGGCGGGAGCGACCATTGCGGTCACGGCCACGGCCCTGTGCCGGAGCGTTCAGTTCGGACTCGCGTACGCCACCGACGACGTCACCCTTGTAGATCCACACCTTGATGCCAATGCGGCCGAAGGTGGTGTGGGCCTCTGCGGTGCCGTAATCGATTTCGGCGCGAAGAGTGTGCAGCGGAACGCGACCCTCGTGGTAGCGCTCAACGCGGGACATTTCTGCACCACCCAGGCGGCCGGACAGCAGGATCTTGATGCCCTTAACCTGTGGCTGGCGCATAGCGGACTGGATAGCCTTGCGCATTGCACGACGGAATGCGACACGGTTAACCAGCTGCTCCGCGATGGAGTGAGCAACCAGAGTTGCGTTTGCGTCTACCTGCTTGACCTCGAGAATGTTGAGGGCAACCATCTTGCCGGTGAGCTTTTCCAGCTCGCGGCGGATGCGGTCAGCCTCAGCACCGCGGCGGCCAATCACGATGCCCGGGCGGGCGGTGTGAATGTCCACGCGGACGCGGTCGCGGGTGCGCTCGATAACGACGTCGGCAATACCGGCGCGCTCGAGGCCCTTGTTGAGGTAGTTACGAATCTTGATGTCTTCGGCTACGTAGTTCGCGTAGTCCTTATCCGCGAACCAGTGGGTCTTCCAGTCGGAAGTGATGCCCAAACGTAGGCCGTGAGGATGGATCTTCTGGCCCATTACTTGGCCCCTTCCTGCTGGCTTTCGACAACCACGGTGATGTGGCTGGTGCGCTTACGAATCATGAATGCACGACCCTGTGCACGCGGTTGGAAACGACGCATGGTCGGGCCCTCGTTGGCATAAGCCTCGGAGATGACCAGGGTGCGTGGGTCGAGGCCGAAGTTGTTCTCAGCGTTAGCGGCTGCAGAAGCAACGACCTTGGCAACTGGCTTGGAAGCACCCTGCGGTGCGTACTTCAGGATAGCCAGGGCTTCGCTTACGGACTTGCCGCGGACCAGATCGAGCACGCGACGTGCCTTCATCGGGGTGACGCGGACGTAGCGGGCCGTGGCGGATGCGGAGGTGATGGTCTCACTCATCGCTTATCGACGTCCCTTCTTGTCATCCTTGACGTGACCCTTAAAGGTCTTGGTTGGTGCAAACTCGCCCAGCTTGTGGCCGACCATGGAGTCCTCGATGAAGACCGGCACGTGCTTGCGGCCGTCATGGACGGCGAAGGTGTGACCGATGAAATCGGGGAGAATGGTCGAGCGGCGAGACCAGGTCTTGATGACCTGCTTGGTGCCTGCATCGTTCTGAGCATCCACCTTGTTGAGGAGGTGCTCATCGACGAACGGGCCCTTCTTAAGGCTGCGTGGCATTGTTTACCTCCTCTTAGCGCTTCTTGTTCGGGCGACGACGGCGCACGATCATGTTGTTGGAGTAACGGTTCGGGTTGCGGGTGCGACCCTCCTTGTGGCCCCATGGGGACACAGGATGGCGACCACCCGAGGTCTTGCCCTCACCACCACCGTGTGGGTGGTCAACCGGGTTCATAACGACACCGCGGACGGTCGGGCGTACGCCCTTCCAGCGCATGCGGCCGGCCTTGCCCCAGCGGATGTTCATCTGCTCGGCGTTGCCAACCTCACCAACGGTGGCGCGGCAACGGATGTCCACACGGCGGATTTCGGAAGACGGCATACGCAGAACTGCGTACTTGCCTTCCTTACCCAGCAGCTGAATGGAGGCACCAGCGGAGCGAGCCAGCTTAGCGCCAGCGCCCGGCTTGAGCTCAACAGCGTGGATGATGGAACCGGTCGGGATGTTGCGCAGCGGCAGATTGTTGCCAACCTTGATGTCTGCGTTCGGGCCGGACTCGACGATGGTGCCCTGCTTCAGGCCCTTCGGGGCGATGATGTAGCGCTTCTCGCCATCAACGTAGTGAAGCAGCGCGATGTTTGCGGTGCGGTTCGGGTCGTACTCGATGTGAGCGACCTTTGCCGGGATGCCGTCCTTGTCGTTACGACGGAAGTCGATCAGACGGTAACGGCGCTTGTGGCCACCGCCGATGTGGCGGGTGGTGATGCGGCCGTAGTTGTTACGGCCACCAGTCTTGCTCAGCGGGCGCAGCAGGGACTTCTCCGGAGTAGAACGAGTGATCTCGTCAAACTCAGAAACGGAGGATGCGCGGCGACCCGGAGTTGTCGGCTTGTACTTGCGAATAGCCATAATTCTTCCTTTTCCTTTCGGCTCTCCGGTGGCGCTTAAGCGCCGCCGCCGAAGACGTCGATGGAGTCGCTGCCTTCACGGAGCGTCACGTATGCACGCTTGGTGGACTTGCGCTGGCCGTAACCGGTGCGGGTGCGCTTACGCTTGCCTGCACGGTTCACGGTGTTCACGGAGTCGACCTTTACGTCAAAGATCTGCTCTACGGCATCTTTAATCTGGGACTTATTGGAGTCCGTGGAGACATAGAACGTGTACACGTTCTGCTCCATCAGACCGTAGGACTTCTCGGATACAACCGGAGCGATGATGATATCGCGTGGGTTAGAAATCTTAGCCATTAGTTCTCCTCCTTATCCGCGCCGGTTGCGCGGTTGATGAAGGTGTGTAGCGCCTCAACGGAGAACACAACGTCATCGGAGTAGAGAACGTCGTAGGTGTTGAGCTGGCCAGCGTCCAGGATCTGAACGTTAGGCAGGTTATTAGCGCTACGACGAGCATTGATGTCCTCGCGGCCGATGACCAGCAGCACGTTCTTGCGCTCGGTCAGGGATTCGAGGAAGGCCTTAGCCGACTTGGTGGACGGCTTCTGGCCCGGTACGAGCTCTTCGATGACGTGGATGCGCTCGTTGCGAGCACGGTCAGACAGTGCACCGAAGAGAGCAGCCTTGATCATCTTCTTAGGGGTGCGCTGTGCGTAGTCGCGCGGCTGTGGGCCATGGACGGTGCCGCCACCGGTGTAGTGCGGTGCGCGGATGGAGCCCTGGCGTGCACGGCCGGTGCCCTTCTGGCGGAAAGGCTTGCGACCACCACCACGGACGTCGCCGCGGGTCTTGGTTGCGTGGGTGCCCTGGCGTGCAGCAGCAAGCTGAGCGTTAACAACCTGGTGCATCAAAGCAATGGATGCCTCGGTGTCAAAGATTTCAGCTGGCAGGTCTACAGAGCCGTTGGTCTTACCCTCGGAAGTGTGGACGTCTAGCTTGAGGTTGCTCATGCGTGTGCACCGCCCTTCACTGCGGTCTTAACGGTGACGAGGCCGCCGCGCGCACCAGGGATAGCACCCTTGATGAGCAGCAGGTTGGACTCGGCATCGATTTTCTGAATCTTCAGGTTCTGGGTGGTCACGCGGTCGTGGCCCATACGGCCAGCCATGCGCTTGCCCTTGAAGACGCGGCCCGGGGTAGCAGCGCCGCCGATGCCGCCGACGCGGCGGTGAGCGGCCTGGTTACCGTGAGCTGCGCCCTGGCCTGCGAAGCCGTGGCGCTTCATGGCGCCGGCGTAGCCGTGGCCCTTGGTCTTGCCGGTGACGTCAACGAAGGAGATGCCCTCGAAGATGTCTACCTTGACCTCTTGGCCAACCTCGTATGCAGAGGTGTCGTCCATGCGGATTTCCGCAACGTGACGGCGCGGGGTGACGCCAGCCTTCTTGAAGTGTCCACCAACCGGCTTATTTGCCTTGCGTGGGTCGATTTCGCCAAAGGCGATCTGGATGGCGCTGTAGCCATCGGTTTCGGGGGTGCGAATCTGGGTGACAACGCATGGCCCTGCCTCGACGACGGTAACCGGTACAACGCGGTTGTCCTCGTCGAAGACCTGGGTCATGCCGAGCTTCTTGCCCAGAATGCCCTTGATCTCGTTTTCACTCATTATTTGTTCTCCACCAAAGTCGCTTACTGGATGTTCACGTCGACGCTTGCCGGAAGATCGATGCGCATGAGAGCATCAACGGTCTTCGGGGTTGGGTCGAGAATGTCGATCAGGCGCTTGTGAGTGCGCATCTCGAAGTGCTCGCGAGAGTCCTTGTACTTGTGCGGAGAACGAATAACTGCATATACGTTCTTCTCGGTTGGGAGCGGCACTGGGCCAACTACACGAGCACCGGTACGGGTAACGGTTTCGACGATCTTCTTTGCAGAAGCGTCGATAGCTTCGTGGTCATAGGCCTTCAGCCGAATGCGGATTTTTTGTCCCGCCACGCTTATCCTCTTCCTCGCTTCCCCACTTTCACATTCCCGGCGTTTCCGGGGCGTGAAGCGGTGGGAAATTGCTTCTCGATTTCTCTATAACGTTGTCCGGGCTTGGGGCCTGACACAACGCCAGTGGTCTGACTGTCATGACGACCAAGAGTTGCGGTACATGGCAAGTGCCAGAACGCAGTGCTCTCGACGGGGTACAAGACCCGAAGTCAAAGTATTGTGAAGAGGACGGTTTTCACGCATTACACGTGGAGGGTGTCCAATTCGTCTACTGCCGCTGTTTATTTGCCATGCCCCTTCTCCGGTCCATCTTCTCGGGGTGTCACTGCTCTAACGCGGACCTAGCCCGATCGGATGACCTTCCAGTCAATGCCTCAGGTTTCCCTAAAGCATGGCGACAACGAAGGTGTCATGTTCGCTTTACCAGCTCAGCGTCTCCCCGAGGCTGTGCTTGGCGACGTCCGCCGCTAGCACCGAAGCTCGGTTCTCGCTGCCCTGTTAAAGCAACCTTTGTATTTAAGCACGTTGGGCTGCAGTTTTTCAAACCGCACATGAAACCGTGCCAAAAATCACGTTTTGGAAAATTTTGTTGTCCCGCACCCCACGTTTGCCGAAGAAGTATCTAAGCTCGGAGGCAATGGCCTAGGACAATTTGTCCTGCCTAGATATCTAAATATCGCGTTCATGCATCACCCTACAAAGAAAGGCGCAATCGCCCATGTCCGAGAACAAGACTCCTGCACAAAACACCGAGAATCAGGTTCCTGGCTCCGAGGAGCGCGAGGTCAATAAAAACCTGGAGACGCAGTACGGCACCACCACCATCGATGACGTCGTCGTCTCCAAAATTGCCGGCATTGCTGCCCGCGAGGTTTCCGGCGTGGTTTCTTTGGGCGGCGGTGGTGCCCGCATGATCGGCAATATCCGTGAGTCCTTTGGCGCTTCCGAAGATGTTCGCCAAGGCGTAGACGTAGAGGTAGCTGAAGGCACCGCTCGCATCGAGATCGCCATCACCGCGGAATATGGCGTAGCCATCCACGAGCTCGCTGAGGCTATCCGCCGCAACATCATGAATGCGGTAGAGCGCATGACCGGTTTGAGCGTTGAGCGCGTGGACGTTGTTGTCCACGACGTCAAACTTCCGAAGGAAGAGGCCGAGGCTGAGGATCAGGCCGCTTTGAACCAAGGTCAGGCTTAAGCCCAATGTCTGAACCCCGAGCACGTTTTGAGCTCGAGGTAAGCCACGCACGTGCTATTGCGGAGGCAGTCCAGCAGGTTCGCGGCGTCGCCGAGCTCGACGGCGGTTCGTTTGGTTCGGTGAGCTTGTACTTTCCAGGCGAGCGCATCACCGGCATGCGGCAGCCAAATCCACGCGATGACCGCCACCTGCAGATCAATATCCGCGTCGATATCAGCGCCGCGCCGGATCTATACGCCCTAGCAGAGGATATTCGGTCTGCCGCTCGCGGGGCTTGTCCCGAGCTCCAGCGCATCGACGTTGAGTTTTCTGACGCCGTAGATGGCTTATCCGCTGCTCCATCGAAGGAATAGATAATGAAGAATTACACCACTTTGGGCATCATTTCCGGCCTCATTCTTGCCTTCTTTTTGTACCTAGGCTGGGGCCCTACCTTGCTCGCCGTACTCCTTGCTGCCATTGGCGGAATTGTGGGAGCACACTTTGATGGCCGTATCGATCTCACCACTGTGTGGAATGGCCTCATTGGTAAGGAGAAAGGCCAAGGTTAATGACAGATAGTTCCACTCAGGGCCACACGCGTATCTCGCTGCGGACCATGGAACACATCGTTACCGCCGCGATTGCTAGCGTGCCCGGCACTAAGGCCATTGAGGCCAAGCTAGCGGGCATCGGCGGCCGCGGTTTTCCACGGGTCTCGGTCCAAATGGACCCCGAGCGCGAGGTAGCTGCCGTCAATGCCACCATCGGCGTGGTCTGGCCCTCGCCAGTAACCACGGTGGCCGAGCACACGCGGGCCGCCATCGCAGAGGCCATTGCCGCACACACCGGGTACTCCACCACGCGCGTCAACGTCACCGTGGGCGGTTCCGTTCCCGGTACCCGCGTCACGGCGGCACAGGTAGAGCAGCGCCAAGGTGCTACTACCGTAGCGCCCCATATCAAGCCTTCGCCCGTGTGGCAGCCGGTCACTGCGGACTCGGTAGACGTGCGCAGCATTGCTACCCCACATGAGACAGCGGTGCACCATATTGCTACCCCGAGCAACGATATCGCCGTGCGTTCTATTTCTGCCCCGCGCGAAGCCAAGGTTCGCAGCGTTTCTGCCAAACTTCCCGACCATCAGCTACGCGAAGTCTTTACCCCGCAGCCGGTGCGAGTGCGCAGCGTCGAGGCTCCGCGCCCGGCCAAACTGCTGCCTAGTGGTGAGGTTCGCCCGCTAGCAAAGAAAACAAAGGTATCTACCCCGCGACCACTGCCGCTGCGCGAGATTGAGATTCGACATGAGTGGACCCCTCGCCGCGTGCAGGCGCCCAAGGCCGTGTCTCCACGAGAGGTAAATGTCCCGCGTCAGCAGCCACTCAAGCGCATCGAGATTACCTCGGCCAATCCTCGCTCGCTACATGTAAATGCACCGCGGCCCGAACCGTTGCGCGCGATTTCCATCAACCCGTACCGCCCACAAGGAGGCAATAATGGCTGATCAGCATGCGCCAGCGCATTTTGGGCAACAACCCAAGGCTTCCCCGGCGGTGCGTACTTGGGCCGTAATCTTGGGACTGCTATTGATTGCCGCGGGCATCGTCGGCGTGCGCGAGACCTGGCTGGTGGGTTCCGGTTCCGATGCGCAGTCTTGGGTACAGCCGGTCCTTGACCTCATCGCGACCGAAGACCTCCAAACCTGGATGATTTGGGCCGGCGTTGGTGCCATCGTCGTAGGCCTCATCTTCGTCATCGCCGCACTCAAGACGCGGCGGACGACACACCTCCAGTTGGCTTCGGAAAGCGCCTCGATGTGGATGCGTCCAGTGGATATTGCTCGCGTGTCCTCAGCCACCGCTCGCCGCGTACCCGGTGTTGCCTCCGCGCAAACCTCGGCAGATAGCAAGACTGCGAAGGTCACCGTCCACGGCGATACCGATGACGCCGAGCTGCAAGGTCGGGTGGAGACCGCCGTGACACAGTGCCTGGCTCCCTTACAGAACCCGCCGCAGGTCATCGTCACCGTAGAGAAGATTCCGGAGTTGGATAATAATGTCTAGAAAGCTCGCGACCTTTGACCGCATCCTGCTTGGCCTGCTCGGAATCATCCTTATTGCCTTGGGCGTGTGGCCCATCCTGATTCATTTTGATGTGGAATTTGCCAAATATTTGGCCCTGTGGGTGGATCACGATACGTGGAAGAGCTTGGCGGACAATGATTGGTGGGTCTGGGCGCTAGCCGGCGGCTCCGCTCTGCTCCTCATCATCGGGCTGTGGATCGTCGTGGCTAATCTGCGCCACCGCCGCTTCAACAATGTCGAATCTGCAGCATCGGATGATAAGGGGTCCATTACCACCTCCATGAACGCTATCGCCGGTGCCGTAGCCCAAGACCTAGACTCCGTGAAGGGCGTAGAGCGAGTAGAACGCCTCGTGGCCTATGACCGCGCACGACCTACGCTCCAGTACACGGTGACAGCGAATCCGGACACCCCGGTGGAGCGTCTTACTGACGCGGTGGAAACCAATGAGCGCGATTTCCGCGCGGCATTTCCAGACGCTGATTTGGATACCATCTACAAGCTGCAGTTCAGCAAGGTAGGCCCAATGAAGGATCTATCCGAATAACGGATTCGGAGTTTCTGCCACCAAGATATCCTTGATGGCCCCAAAGCGGGCCAACTCGCCGCCCCCGAGGATCATTTTTAGATCCTCTCCGGGGCCGCATTGTTCTATGTGTTGCCAAGAATAGTCTTGGCGGGAAACGCGGCGATTTTCCTTGGCAAATATGTGCAGGCCGTGATCGAGAACACCAATAGCCTCGCAGAAGCGAATAATAAAGACATAATCACCGAGACTCTGCCGCTTGAGGCCTTCGAGGTCGGGGCGCTCGGTGCTAAGCCGCATGAGGCTGGAGACTACTCCGAAGCGGTGTTCAAACCCCTCCGTATCACGAATGGTAAAGGGGCGGCCGGGGCCAGTTGGCCGGATCGAATCATAGGCCCACACCACGGGCTGGGTATCGGGCCGACGCACAATGATGTGCGTGGGAGTGGCGGTAATGCGGTAAGTGGGGGCGTCGGCAAGCACGAGCCATTCCCCCGCCGCAATCCGGCCGCCCTCCAAGGGCAAGAGAGGCGGGTGAACGCCTGCTTGGCGCTCCAATTCCGCTACCAGCTCCGCATCGCTCGCGCCCCAACCAATTCCTCGATTAGCCAGCATGGCAAAGAAGGTGGGAAGGCTCAGATCAGGTTGGCCCTCCCATGCGCGGCGGAGGGACTCGAGGGTGGGGTCGATGCGAGTGGGGTCATCCATACCCCTACAGACTATACCGGCCCAGGGATACCGGGCCCATGACAGTCCAGAAGAACCGTACGGACGGCAGAAACACCTTATAGGGCGAGCATGAATTAAAGAACAAAAACCCGCCCCACCCAAAGGTGAAGCGGATTCTTTTAAAGCTCTACTGAGCGGTTACAGGGTATCGATTACTCGATAACCTTGGTAACGCGGCCAGCGCCGACGGTGCGGGAGCCCTCGCGGATAGCGAAGCGCAGGCCCTCGTCCATAGCGACCGGCTGGATGAGCTCAACGGACATATCAACGTTGTCGCCAGGCATAACCATCTCGGTGCCCTCTGGCAGGTGAACAACACCGGTAACGTCCGTGGTACGGAAGTAGAACTGCGGACGGTAGTTGTTCATGAACGGGGTGTGGCGGCCGCCCTCGTCCTTCTTCAGGACGTAGACGGAACCCTCGAACTTGGTGTGCGGGGTGTAAGCGCCCGGCTTGATAACAACCTGGCCACGTTCAACGTCCTCACGCTTGGTACCACGCAGAAGCAGACCACAGTTGTCGCCAGCCTCGGTGTAGTCCATCATCTTGCGGAACATCTCGATACCGGTAACGGTGGTGTTCTGAGACTTGTCCTGGATACCGATGATCTCAACGTCCTCGTTGACGTTCAGACGGCCACGCTCAACACGGCCGGTAACAACGGTACCGCGGCCGGTAATGGTGAAGATGTCCTCGATAGGCATCAGGAACGGCTGGTCGGTAGCGCGCTCCGGATCCGGGATGGAGTTGTCGCAGGCTTCCATCAGGTCGACGACGGACTGTACCCACTTGTCATCGCCCTCGAGGGCCTTCAGAGCGGAGATGTGAACGATAGGAGCTTCCTCATCGTAGTCCTGCTCTGCGAGCAGCTCACGGATCTCCATCTCAACGAGCTCGATGATTTCCTCATCATCAACCATGTCGCACTTGTTCAGTGCAACGAGGATGTAAGGAACGCCAACCTGGCGAGCGAGCAGAACGTGCTCGCGGGTCTGTGGCATCGGGCCATCGGTTGCAGCAACAACCAGGATAGCGCCGTCCATCTGAGCAGCGCCGGTAATCATGTTCTTGATGTAGTCAGCGTGGCCCGGAGCGTCAACGTGTGCGTAGTGGCGCTTCGGGGTGGAGTACTCAACGTGGGAGATGTTGATGGTAATACCGCGCTCCTTCTCCTCAGGAGCCTTGTCGATCATGTCAAACGCGAATGCCTGGTTCTCCTCAGGGTACTGGTCAGCCAGAACCTTGGTGATCGCTGCGGTGGTGGTGGTCTTGCCGTGGTCGACGTGTCCGATGGTGCCGATGTTCACATGCGGCTTCGTACGCTCGAACTTCTCCTTTGCCACTGTATGTCCTCCTGGACTATATGGTGGCTACGACCTTCGCAGCCACGTGGTTGACAGTTGTCATTGGCACCCGACCCACAGTCAGTGGGGCAAAGCGCTAATGACGCTTTCTTTACGTGCCAGTTACACGATCCTAGATTTATGTCGCAGTTTTTTCAAACCGCCATTATAGGAGGTAACCCCGCGAAAAATCGCGGCCATTTCCCTCGACAAGAATCTTTTTAAAGGATCCTGGGAGGGTAACGGCCGGCTCAATTCACAACCTAGAAACCAAGCTGCAAACTCAGCCCGCCGCTACCCTGGCCCAGTTTCCCGCCCCGCGGCGGGTCTGGCATCTACTGGCGAAGATTACCAGCCCGAACAAACCGCGGAAGAGACGGGGCTAACTCTTAGTTAGCGCCGCCGGTACGCTCTTCAATGATCTCCTGAGCCACGGAGGAAGGAACCTCAGCGTAGGAATCGAAGACCATGGTGAAGTTTGCGCGGCCTGCGGTGGAAGAACGCAGGTCACCGATGTAGCCGAACATCTCGGACAGCGGCACCTTAGCCTTAACGACCTTTGCGCCGGAGCGGTCTTCCATAGCGAAGACCTGGCCACGACGGGAGGAGATGTCACCGTTCACGGTACCCATGTACTCCTCAGGGGTAACAACCTCAACGGCCATCATCGGCTCCAGCAGAACCGGCTTAGCCTTGGCCATAGCTTCCTTGAATACCTGGGAGCCGGCCAGTTTGAAGGCCATCTCGGAGGAGTCGACGTCGTGGTAAGCGCCGTCTTCCAGCGTGGCCTTGATGTTGACCATCGGGAAGCCTGCCAGGTAGCCGTACTGCATGGCGTCCTGGATACCTGCGTCAACGGAAGGAATGTATTCCTTCGGCACGCGGCCACCGGTAACGGCATTCTCGAAGGCGTAGGTTGCGGACTCGCCCTCTTCCAGGGTCTCTGGGTCCGGGTTGTACGGCTCGATGGTGCAGATGACCTTTGCGAACTGGCCGGAACCACCGGTCTGCTTCTTGTGGGTGTATTCCATGGACTCAACCTTCTTGCGGATGGTCTCACGGTAGGCAACCTGCGGGTTACCGATGTTTGCCTCGACCTTGAACTCGCGCTTCATGCGGTCAACCAGCACGTCAAGGTGGAGCTCGCCCATACCGCCGATAACAGTCTGGCCGGTCTCTTCATCCAGCTCAACGGTGAAGGTTGGGTCCTCAGCGGCGAGCTTCTGAATGGCGTTACCCAGCTTCTCCTGGTCAGCCTTGGTCTTCGGCTCGATGGACACCTTGATAACCGGATCCGGGAAGTCCATGGACTCGAGGATGATCTGGTCATCCTTGTCACACAGGGTGTCACCAGTGGTGGTTTCCTTCAGGCCAACAACTGCGTAGATGTTGCCGGCGTCTGCCTGCTCAACAGGGTTCTCCTTGTTGGCGTGCATCTGGAAGAGCTTACCGATGCGCTCCTTCTTGCCCTTGGTGGAGTTCATAACCTCGGTACCCGGGGTTACCTGGCCGGAGTACACGCGGATGAAGTTCAGCTGGCCGAAGAACGGGTGAGCTGCAATCTTGAAGGACAGTGCGGAGAAGGAAGACTCCACGGAAGGCTTACGGGTGAGCTGGTTATCCTCATTGCCCACCTCGTGACCAACAACTTCGCCGACGTCCAGCGGGTTAGGTAGGAAGTCAACAACAGCGTCCAGCAGCGGCTGCACACCCTTGTTGCGGTATGCGGTACCGCAATAAACGGGGTAAACCTCAGAGTTGATGGTCAGCTTACGGATGCCGGCCTTGAGTTCATCAATGGTGAGCTCTTCACCGCCGAAGTACTTTTCCATGAGCTCTTCATCGGACTCAGCAACGGTTTCAACCAGCTGCTCGCGGTACTCCGCAGCCTTCTCCTTGAGGTCCTCAGGGATCTCCTCGTAGGTTGGCTCAGCACCAGTCTCGACCTTGCCGCGCCAGGTGATGGCCTGCATGTTCAGCAGGTCGACGACGCCGTCGAAGTCATCCTCAGCGCCGATAGGCAGCTGCATAACCAATGGCTTAGCACCCAGGCGGTCAACGATGGTGGAGACGGTGTAGTAGAAGTCTGCACCCAGCTTGTCCATCTTGTTGACAAAGCAGATACGTGGAACGTCGTACTTAGCAGCCTGACGCCACACCTGCTCGGACTGAGGCTCCACACCTTCCTTACCGTCGAAGACTGCGACGGCGCCATCCAGAACACGCAGGGAACGCTCAACCTCAACGGTGAAGTCTACGTGACCCGGGGTGTCAATGATGTTGATCTGGTTGTTGTTCCAGAAGCAGGTCACGGCAGCGGAGGTAATGGTGATGCCGCGTTCCTTCTCCTGTGCCATCCAGTCGGTGGTGGAAGCACCGTCGTGAGTCTCGCCCACCTTACGGTTGATACCGGTGTAGAAGAGAATACGCTCGGTGGTCGTCGTCTTACCAGCATCGATGTGGGCCATGATGCCGATGTTGCGGACCTTGTTCAGATCCTTAAGCACTTCTTGTGCCACGTTTATACCCCAACTTAATAGTCGTCGACGCCGTGACCAGGTTTCTGGCTATGACGCCTGCATGGATAAGGACATGTATATTTTTGCCACTATTTGGCCGTCCTAGGAGCAGCCTGCCCCTAGACTTCCATCGCTTCAGTGTACTGGACAGTCCACGATGTCGCTGGACTGGGCGGACGTACCGCCCAGAATTCACACCCATTAGGGCAAAAAATAACCCAAGCAAGAGATATGGAGTTTTGTGTTGCCGCGGCAGCAATTCTGCCGGCAGCCAGCGCGAAACTTGTTTCTCGTTGCTTGGGCCATTGATGTGGGTGCTGAAATTACCAGCGGTAGTGGGCGAAGGCGCGGTTGGCCTCTGCCATCTTGTGAGTATCCTCACGACGCTTTACGGAAGCGCCGAGGCCGTTGGAGGCATCCAGGATCTCGTTTGCGAGACGCTCGATCATGGAGTTCTCGCGGCGCTGACGGGTGAAGGTCACCATCCAGCGCAGTGCCAGGGTGTTAGCACGGTCAGGGCGAACCTCAACCGGCACCTGGTAGGTAGCGCCACCGACGCGGCGGGAGCGAACCTCGAGGTCTGGGCGGATATTGCCCAGTGCCTTCTCCAAGGTGCCAACCGGATCGGTACCGGTCTTTTCACGGCAAGCCTCGAGAGCGCCGTAGACGATGCGCTCTGCGGTGGACTTCTTGCCGTCCTGGAGGATCTTGTTGACGAGCATGGTTACCTGCTCGGAGTTGTATACCGGGTCCTTGACTACAGGACGCTTCGGAGCAGCATTCTTACGCATTGTTTATTACTGTCCCTTCTTTGCGCCGTAACGGGAACGTGCCTGCTTACGGTCCTTGACACCCTGGGTATCCAGAGCGCCGCGGACGATCTTGTAACGAACACCTGGAAGGTCCTTCACACGGCCGCCGCGAACGAGGACCATGGAGTGCTCCTGCAGGTTGTGGCCCTCACCCGGAATGTAGGCGGAAACCTCAATACCGGTGGTCAGGCGAACACGAGCAACCTTACGCAGTGCGGAGTTCGGCTTCTTAGGAGTGGTGGTGTACACGCGGGTGCACACACCGCGACGCTGCGGGGAACCCTTCAGCGCAGCGGTGGATACCTCTTTACGCTTATCGTGGCGGCCCTTGCGGACCAGCTGCTGAATAGTTGGCATTTAACAGTCTTTCTGTCGAATCGCACCGAAACCAAAAGAAAGGAACCAAACATGCAAAAATGGGCGCTCTTTCCCGGGGCGCTGCCGCATGTCCAGAACTCTTTCCAAGGCCGGTGCCTTGTAAAGGATCAGACTCTTCACCGCGCGCCTCAAAAGGCACGCATAGTGAACTGCGGTTTAGATTAGCAAAACCACCGCGCCAGATACAAAACGCGATGACGAAGGACCGCTGCCCTTCTCTAAACCTTTTGCTTAAGACCATTCCCAGCGCAAGTCAGGTTCTTCCGCCAGGTTGGAAAAGTACGCTTTCTCTTGCTTTTCCCAAGTCTCAAACCACTGCTCATATTCCGGCTCGCGGGCAATGGCACGCTCATAGCGCTTATCGCGCGGACCATCGATGACCACGCTGACCACCGTGCCCCTCTCCTTAGCCGCCGCAATATTGGCGGCCGTTACTGAGCCGACGCCTTCCACGATGAGATCATCGCGCACATCCAAGCTGGCCCACTCCCCCGGCGCACTGGCTTCCCAGTCCCAGCGCCAATAACCCGGGTTCATGGTGCGTAAGACCTGTTCATGCACCATTTCTGAGCCCTTTTCCAGCCCATGCCAGCCCGGATAGAACTCATCGAGATGAACTACCCGCCAATCGGTGCGCTCTGCCAGTGCCGCAGAGGTCCAGGTCTTACCTGCACCGGAAGGGCCATCAATGAGCACGGTCACGGGCTTAAATGCCCGCTTGCGCGATGCTGCCAGCTTGATGACGTCCTCTAAGAGGCGTTCTTGCTCGCTATCAAAGTCCATAGTGTGTGCATCACTGCTTTCGCGGTTTTATAGGCCGAAGAATCTCCAGGACCCAGTCCCCACCGAAACTACCACCGGTAGGAATGCTAGGAGGAGCCCTAGGCCCATTATCCACATGTCACGGGCATGCAGCCGCGATTCGCGTGCCCAGGTGCGCTGCCCACCACCCGGCGGGGTGCGGCCAAACCCTCGGGCCTCCATGGCCGTCGCCAGTTTGCCGCCACGGCGCAGCGCAATCACCAAAAGCCCGAAGGACATGGTCGCAAGATGCTGCAGCTTGCCGACGTCCGTCAGCCCCCTCGCTCTGCGCGCCATAGCCAACGAGTGCCAGTCGGACTGAAAGAGCGTCATCATTCGCACACCGGCTACTGCACCGATGACAAACCGCGAGGGCAGCTTCAAAATCTGCGAGAGCGCATCCCCCAACTCCGTCGGATCAATATCACGGGCGAGAACCACCATGGGCAAGGCCACAGCAAAAACGCGCAGCGTAATGGCTATCGCAAGGGTAAGCGAATTCTCGGTTACCTGCACCAGCCACCAAGTGAAATACTCCTTGCCACCCGGCTCGCCGTATAACAGCATGGAAACGCCGGAAATCGGCGCGATGAGAAACAAGAACCACCCCGATTTAAAGAGCCGCACCCACGACACTCCGCAGAGCGGGGCGAAGGTCAGCGTCAACGCCAGCGACACCGCGGCCGAAACCCAGTCGATGGAGGCCAATAGTGGGGTGACCCAAATGAACATCAAGAAGATTCGGCTTAGCGGATTGGCACCGCGCAGAAGATTAGGCACCGTGCACCTCCACTCGGTGATCCCCCAAGGCTTGAATGAACAGCGGGTCGTGCGTAATAGACGCAATAGTGGTGCCATCGTCGGCTAGCTGCCGCAACAGGCGCACTAGCTCCACAAAGGTCTGCGGGTCCTGTCCAAAGGTGGGCTCATCCAAAAGCAGCACCTCCGGCGCGGTTACTAGCGCGGTCGCCACCGACAAACGGCGCTTCTCGCCACCAGAGAGCGTAAACGGGTTAGCGTCCAGTAAATGCTCCAGTCGCAACGATTCCACCAGCTGCGCAATCCTCTCCTCCGGCGGATCTACCCGCATCACCTTGGGTGCTACGAGCAGCTCCTCCGCCACCGTGCGGGCGACGAATTGGTGCTCCGGATTTTGAAAAACAAATCCAATGCGGTCTGCCAGTTCCCGCGATTTCCACCGCAGCGGCGGCCCTTTGACCCCACGACGAACAAATTCGGCAACGCCAATCTCGCCCGATTTTGCCGGCAATAACCCGGCCATAGTCATCAGCCACGTGGATTTGCCCGCGCCATTCGGCCCAGTGATGACGGTCGACGATCCCGCCGGCAGCGAAATCGTGCACGGCGGCCCATACCGGGTTACTAGGTCCGTACTCCACAGCGCGGCCTCGCGCCCCGCCAATTCGGCCTCGCCCAAACGACGTGCCTGCGGCAATCCTTCAACTTGGCGGCGCTGGGCCACCTCCGCGAAGGGACCATCGGAGACAATGCGCCCACGGTCCAACTCCACCGCGCGCTCGAGCACGCCTTTCCATGCCGCGTGCTGGTGTTCTACCACCACGAGCGTGGCACCGGTTTCCTCCACCAACGCGGACACGGCGCGCACCACATCTCGCGCCCCCTCCGGGTCCAGGTTGGCCGTAGGCTCATCCAGCAGCACCACACCCGCACCCATTGCAATAACGCCGGACAACGCCAAACGCTGTTTCTGGCCACCAGAAAGCCTCTCGGTAGGGAAATCCAGCGGTACAAAAGGACCCACCAAGTCCTTAGCAGCCGCTACTCGACGCCAAATTTCCTCACGCGGGTAGGCCAGGTTCTCGCAGCCAAAAGCAATGTCATCCCCCACACGCGCGGAGATCACCTGCGAGTCTGGGTCCTGGAGCACCAGCCCTACAGGGATGGAGCGCCCCGGTTCCTCCACCATGCCGGTGGAGTCTTCAAGAAGAATCTCGCCCGTGCGGGTTCCCTCCTCATCAGAGCCGAGCACTCCAGCCATCGCGGCCAGCAAAGTCGACTTACCCGATCCCGAGTCACCGCACAGCAGCACCCGCTCGCCTGGCTCAATGACCAAGTCAATATCGGCTAAGGCCGGCTGCTTTCGCCCTGCATGGGTCCAGCCAAAGCCACGGGCGGTTATCTTGGTGGCGTTTCCCGCCAGCGTTGAAAAATCAGACACCGAAACAACTCGCCCTAAGCGCGCTGTTCACGGCCTGCGGCGAAGCGATCCAAGGCACCGGTCTTAGCCAATGCCTTGACCACAAAGTAGCCCAATGCACCAGCCAAAATAGCACCGGAAACGCTCAGCGTAGCGAGGTAAATAATCTTGAACTCAAAGCTTCGCGCCAGGTTGCCGGAGAGAAATAGCTCCAAAACAAACGCGCCCCAACCGGCAGCCATGCCCGCCAAGATAGATACTCCTAGACCAAACTTACGGTAAAGGAAAATAGCTAGGATGATCTCCACACCAATGCCTTGTGCGAGGCCGGAGTACAGGGTGCTAATGCCCCACTGGGACCCCAGCACCGCAGAAACGGTTGCGGCAAGAACTTCCACATAGACAGCCGCACCTGGCTTTCGAATAATCAGGCCGCCAAGCACGCCACCGATAAGCCAAATACCCGTAGCAATACCCCCCAGACCCGGCGTCACGGCATCCATGGCCTCAAACCAGGCATAGCCCACCGCGTTCCACCCCAGGAACACGAAACCACAGGCCACACCCAGAACAGATGCCACCACAATATCGACCACGCGCCAGTTCAAGCTGCGCTTCGGGGCAGCAGACACACGTGTATTAGTAGTCATTTTTCCTCCCTCTCGCCGGCATTATCCGGATCAGGTTCAACGGTTCGCCACAACTTCTGTGGCATCTCAGCCCGACACAGCTGCAAAACACAGCAGCGCGCAAGCACCCGTGAAGTGTGCAATTTTCATTTACTTAGGCCGCACTCCTTTAAAGGTGGCTGGCCAAAAGCTGCATTCATACTAGCAAAGCAGTTTAGCGGTGCGCCCTAGACATCGAAATAGCCCCGCCTTCCTACCGT
>NZ_JAKMUU010000030.1 GCF_027570035.1 Corynebacterium curieae
GTCTGATCCTTATCGTTGATGTCCTTGTGCTCAGCGATATGGTTCGGCTTCTCCGGAGTAGTACCCGGGGTGTCCTCACCCTTGTCATTGACCTCAGTAGAGGTCAACTCCTCGAAAGCAACCGCAGCCTCAACCGGCTCAGTCACATCATCGTTCACAGTGATATGAACATCAACAGAACCCTTGGACTCCTTCGGAGTAAAGGTTTCTTCACCCTCACCCAGAACAGACTTGCCATCCTTCTTGTTAATCAGCTCAGCCTTCAGAGTGTATTCCTTACCCGGAACCAGACCCTCGTAGGAAACCTCATCAACAATCTTGGCACCAGCGATTACCTCGTGAGAACCATCCTCAAAATCAGCATTCGTGGAGATCTTCGGAGTGTCCTTCGG
>NZ_JAKMUU010000004.1 GCF_027570035.1 Corynebacterium curieae
TTTCCCCAAAACCGCGAAAGGCCGCAGGCTATACACCTGCGGCCATTGTGGAGCCGCCTGCGAGAATCGAACTCGCGACCTTTTCATTACGAGTGAAATGCTCTACCGACTGAGCTAAGGCGGCACGCTGCTCGGCATGCGCCAGTGCAGCAAGAGAGAGTTTAACCTAGGGGCGCCGCGGAATAGAAATCGGGCCCCACCTACAGGCACGCGCGGCGCAAGCGGCCCACTAGGCCGTCGAAGGCAATCTGCGTGCCGACGTTTTGGGTCAGCTGCTCGCGGCACAACGTGATGGCCGCCTGACAGTCCAGCAAGCCCTCCTCGCTCACGCGCTGCGCAATCTCACCAGAAAGTCCAGCGAAGTCCGGGTGGGTGAGATCCACCTGCGCGCCCACCTTCTGCATGAGCGCATCGCGGTAGACGCCGGAGAGATCAACAAGCACCAGATCCAGATTGTCGATCACGCGGCGCTTCGCCCGCTTTTTGTGCTGGTCCTGCAGGTCCTTGATGGCGGAGCGGGCGTCGCGCTGCGCCTTGGCCGCGCCCTTGCCCTTCGCACCCACGCCGAGGGTCTGTTCCAGCTTCGCCAGCTCGGCCTCTTCCTGGTCCTTATGCGACTCCTTCGCCTCCGAGTCCACCAGCTTCAGCAGCGAGGTCACCGCCTGGAAGCCTTGGGAGCCGTGGAAGACGTCCTCTGCCAGGTTGATGGCCACCGCGCGGCGTTTTTGCACCGCCGGGTCGTTGACTAAGCGCCGCGCCCGGCCGACGTGGCGGAGGGAGGTAAGGGCGGCCAGGTGGGCGTCGTGATCCGAAGCGCCCTCGCTGACCAGCTGGGCGGTAATGCTCTCCACCGACGGGGAGGGAATGTAGAGGTGGCGGCAGCGCGAGCGGAGGGTCTGGGAGAAGTCCTCGGGGGCGTCGGAAGGAGCACACATGATGATCACGGTGCGCGCCGGCGGCTCCTCCACCGTCTTGAGCAGGGCATTCGCGCCGTTATTGTTCAGGCGGTCAGCATTATTGAAGATCACCACGCGCCAAGGGGCCACCGTGGGCAGGCTCGCCGCGCGGCCGATGACCTCGCGCACCGTATCCACGGGAATGATGACCTCCTGTGGATCCACGAGGACCAGATCGGTGTGCTGTTTGGTTTCTAGCACCGCGCGGCAGGCCTCGCACCGGCCGCAGCCCGGCTCCTCCGGGTCCGTGCACATGAGCGCGGCCGCAAAATCGATGGCGGCCAAGGAACGGCCGGAGCCCGGCGGGCCGGTAAATAGCCAGGAATGGCTCATCGCCCGCGGGTCTGCCCCCGGCATCCCCCGAGCTGCCCGGGCGGCGCCCAGGATAGTGCGGGCCACACCTGGGGTATCTGCCAATCTTTGCGCAACGCTTCCGGTATTCACTCGCCCTAGCCTACTGGTCTTACTAAAGTATGAAAGCATGAATAGACTACTGCGCGGCGCACGATGGCTCATGGGTACCCAATGGCCGGTCTACGCCGCCTTAGTCCTTGGCGCGAACCTCATCGGTGCCATCGCGATTATGACCTTTGTCCTTTATTTCTTGCCGATGCCGGAGATTAAGGATTTTGCCGCCGAGCTGCCCAGCCTGATGGGCGTCGCCGCGGTGTACCTCATCTTTGCCGTGGTCATCGGCATCGCCGTCACCCTGCTGCTTTTCCGCCCGGTGCTGGACTGGCAGCGCAACCCGGACGAGCATGATCCGAATATGGTGCGCAACCTGGTGCTGCGCATCCCTGTCTACCAATCCGTGGTGGCGGCCGCGGTGTGGCTCATCGGCATCATTTTGGCCGTAGTGATTTCCGGCCGGGAATCCGGCCGCCTCGGGCTCGTCGTGGGCGTGTCCGCCACCCTGGCCGAGTTGGTGGTGGTCATCTTGACCTACCTGCAGGCAGAGCGCCTCGTGCGCCCGGTGGCCGCCCAAGCAGTGGCGCGCCGCTTTGAGGATGCCACCCTGGAGCCGCCCATCAAGTACCGCCTCATTTCAACCTGGCTGATGACCTCCGGCGTGCCGCTGGTGGGCATCTTGCTCGTGCTCATCGCCCAGCGCACCGGGCTCTTCTCCGGCACCGCAGGAGACCTGGTTCCCGCCATCACAGCCCTGGCGCTAACCGCCCTGGGCACCGGGTTTATTGGTACTAGCTTCGCGGTGATGAGCGTGGTGGACCCGATCGTGGAGCTCCAAGACGCCATTAACCGGGTGCGCCGCGGCGAAAACAATGCCGAGGTCGATATCTATGACGGTTCCGAGCTGGGCGTGCTGCAGGCCGGTTTCAACGAAATGATGCGCGGCCTGCGCGAGCGCCAGCGTGTGCGCGATATCTTCGGCCGCTACGTCGGCGCCGAGGTGGCGCAGCGCGCCCTAGAGGAGCGCCCCGAGTTGGGCGGCGAGGACCGCAAGGTCGCGGTGCTTTTCATTGACGTCATCGGTTCTACTACCTTCGCCGTCAACCACTCCCCCGAGGAGGTAGTGGAGGAGCTCAATAAGTTCTTCGAGCACGTCGTCAAGGTGGTGCACCGCAACAAGGGCATCATTAATAAGTTCCAGGGCGATGCCGCGCTGGCCGTCTTTGGCGCGCCGCTCAACGTTTATGATTCCGCCTCCATGGCCCTGCAGGCCGCCCGCGAGCTGCGCGGCGAGTTGCGCGGGCTGGAGCTGCAAGCAGGCATTGGCGTGGCGGCGGGGCACGTCGTCGCCGGGCACATCGGCGGCGCGGATCGCTTCGAATACACCGTCATCGGTGACGCCGTGAACGAGGCCGCGCGCCTAACCGAGCTCGCTAAGGACACCCCGGGCCAGGTTCTTACCAACGCCGCCACGCTCAAGACCGCCAATGAGGCCGAGCAGGCCCGCTGGACTATGATGAAATCCATTGAGCTGCGCGGGCGTCACCGCATGACCCAGCTGGCTCGCCCTATCCGCGCTACCCTGGCAGAACGTTCCGAGGTATAACGAGGTTTTCAGTGAGCTCAGCTCCACGGCCCCGCATGATCGTGCCCGATGTGGCGCGCGGCATGGCCCTTTTAGGCATCGCCATGGCCAATATGACCACGGCATGGATCATCACCACCGACCGGCCGGGCAGCTATTTCGGCGGCATCATCGATGGCAGCGCGTGGGATAAGGCGGCCGTCGTCTTCGGCGCCTTCTTTGTCCACAATCGCGGCCTGCCCATGTTTTCTACCCTGCTCGGCTTTGGCGTGGGGCTCATTGCGATGAGTCTGTGGCGGCGTGGGTTTCCGGTGCGGGCGGCACGCGGGGTCATCGCCAAGCGCTATGCCTTCTTGGCGGCGATGGGCGCAGTGCACCTGGTGCTGCTGTTTTGGGGCGACATTATGTTCTTCTATGGCGTGGCCGGAATTATCATCGCATTCCTGCTGCGCAAGCGGGATTCTACCCTCATGCTCATTGCCTATATTTTATTTGCACTGTGCGCGCTGGGCGGGGTGGTAGCCTTCATTTCCGGCGCTATGGATCCCCTCGGCGTGGTGGCCACGGAAGGCATTGGCACCATCGAGTCTTACCCAGATCTGCTCCTCAGCCAGCTTATTACCCTGGGCAGCCAGGCCGTTGCCACGCCGATCATTATGCTGATGTACCTGCCCGTCATGCTGGTGGGCTTTGTATGGGCGCGCCAAGGCGTGCTTGCCGACGTCCCCTCTCACCGCCCCACCCTCCTGCGCTGGGTCGCCATCGCGGTGGCCATTACCGTCGTAATCGGTACCTTATGGTCTTTGAGCACGCTGGGGGCCATCGGGCCGCGCTGGGCCAATGCGGCTAATAATGCCAACGCTTTCATCGGCGTCTTTACCGGGCCTGGCATCCTGGCCGGGCTCGCGCTGCTGCTGCAGCCGGTGCAGGAGCGGCTTTCAGCCGGCGCGCCGCTGCCCGCAGTGCTGTGGCCCTTTGCGGCCCTGGGCAAGCGCTCCATGAGCGGCTACGTGGGGCAGTCCATTCTCTTTTTCTTCCTCGTGCACCCGTTCACGCTGAACTTCGGCCACGATCTGGGCGCCTTCGGCCAGGCCGCGCTGGCCTTCGCGGTGTGGTTGGCCACGCTTATCGGGGCGTGCGTGCTGGAAGTCTTCGACCTCCGCGGGCCGTTCGAGGCGGTGCACCGCCGGCTGTCCTACGGTCCGACGATGCAGCCGCAGCTACCGCGTGCGGCACAAGCCATCAATAAGCAGCAGGTGGCCGACAACTAGGGCGCCCGCCTCGGCCGCGCCCACCAGGCGCGCCCCCTGCTTCCGCTTACCGCGATATTCCTGCGCGAGCCCCGCGCGCAGGGCCGTCAGCCCCTCGGCCGCGACGAGCAGGTTGGCGCCGTGGCTGATGCCCTTGCCGGCATCGGTGCGCAGCGCTGGATCCCCCGCTAAAGCCGAGGTCGTGAGCACGGCTGCGCCGCCCACCGCGACCGCGGCGGCTGTCGGCTGTGTGCGAGTGGCAGCAACGCCCGCGCCCCATGCGGCCGCGCGCAGGCCCCAGCCCAGGGCATCGTTGCGCGAGCCGCGGCGATAGAGGCTCCACGCATAGGCGGCGTGGTTCGCAGTTACGGCCGCCACGCCGAGCGCCGAAGGACGGGTCAGCCGGCGGGCCTTTTCCACCTGGCCAATCGCTCCGGCTACAACTCCGGCGCCTACGGCGGGCTCTTCGCGAACCGAAGCCAAAAGCTGCGGCCGCGCGCTGATGTCGGTGACGGCGCGCCACAGGGCCGCGGCGCCTTCTTGGGTGCGGGCAAGAAAATCGTTCATGCCCGCCACCTTACGCGGTTACTTCTTGCGCGAGCCGGCCTTTACCACGTTCTTCGTGCCGGGCGAAGGCTTCTTAGTTGCCTTCTTGCCAGCCTTCTTCGTGGATTTTTTGGTGGCCTTCTTGGTTGCCTTCTTCTTCGTCGTCTTCTTAGAGGACTTCTTGGTGGACTTCTTCTTGGTCTCGCCGGAGGCTTCCTTGGCGCGGCGCTCGGAAAGGAGTTCGTTCGCGCGGGCGTCGGTAAGCTGCTCCGGGTCATCGCCGCGGCGCAGGGAGGCATTGGTGGTGCCATCGGTGACATACGGGCCGAAGCGGCCGTCCTTGACGGTCATGGGCTTGCCGGAGACGTCGTTATCGCCCAGCTGCTTAATCGGCGGCTGGGCCGCAGCGCGGCCGCGACGCTTCGGCTCGGCGTAGATGCGGCGGGCCTCGTCCAAGGTGATGGTGAAGATCTGCTCTTCCTTAGCCAGCGAGCGCGAATCGGTACCCTTCTTCAGATACGGGCCATAGCGGCCGTTCTGCGCGGTGATCATCACGCCGTCGTCCTCTCCCACCTCGCGCGGCAGGGAAAGCAGCTTGAGGGCCTCCCCCAAAGTCACGGTGGAGGGTTCCATGGAGCTAAACAGCGAAGCCGTACCCGGCTTGAGCTTGTTCTCGATGTACTCCTTGACGCGCTTTTCTTTCTGCTTTGCGGCCGTCTTGGTTTCCCAATTCTTGGCGCGCTTGCCTTCCTCGGCGCGTTGCTTGTCTTCCTCGGCACGCTCCTTAGCGACGACCTCCTCGGCCTCACCCTCGGCCTTCTCCCGCTCATCGTCGCGGACGATTTCGGTGACATACGGGCCGAAGCGGCCCTCCTTGGCCACGATCATGCGGCCGTTTTCCGGGTTCTCGCCCAGCTCGCGGCCGCCCTGCGGAGTGGCGAAGAGTTTTTCCGCCAACTCCTCGTTCAGGCCGTCCGGGGTGACGGTCTCAGAGAGGTTGGCGCGCTGGTACTCAATACTGCCGTCGTCGTTAGTGCCAACGGCGCGCTCGATATACGGGCCGTAGCGGCCTACGCGCACGAAGACATCGCGGCCTTCGGCGTCGGTATAAAGCAGTAGCGAGTTGACCTTGCGGGCATCAATGGCTTCCAGGTTGACGTCGATAAGCGACTTCAGGCCGCCGTGACGGGCAATGGAGGCCGCCTTTTGCTCGTTGGCCTCGGCATTGCCAAAGTAGAAGCCGTTAAGCCAAGCGGTGCCGTCCTCGATACCGGTGGCAATCTGGTCTAGCTCGTCTTCCATGGAAGAGGTGAAGTCATAGTCCACCAGCTCGGTGAAGTTCTCTTCCAACAGGCCCACGACGGCGAAGGCAACCCAGGAGGGCACCAGCGCATTGCCGCGCGAGACCACATAGCCGCGGTCCTGGATGGTCTTGATGATGGACGCGTAGGTGGACGGGCGGCCGATGCCCAAATCCTCCATCTTCTTGACCAGGCTGGCTTCGGTATAGCGCGCCGGCGGGTTGGTGGAGTGGCCCTCCGCGGAAATCTCCTTGGCGGTCAGGGCGCGGCCCTCCTCCAAGTGCGGCAGGCGGGTCTCGCCCTTCTTGTCACCCTTGGCGTCATCAGCGCCGTAGGCCTTCAAGAAGCCGGGGAAGGTAATGGTGCGGCCGGTGGCGGAGAATTCCACGTCATAGCTGCCGTTATCCGTAGTGGCATTGCCCGCCACGGTGACCTTCATGGAGGTTCCCTTGGCATCGGCCATCTGGGAGGCGACGGTGCGCTTCCAAATCAGGTCATAGAGCTTAAACTCTTCCGCATCCAACTGGCCGGAGAGCTGGCCTGGGGTGGCGAAGGACTCGCCGGCGGGGCGGATGGCCTCGTGAGCTTCTTGCGAGTTTTTGACCTTGCGGTCATACACGCGCGGGGAATCAGAAACGTACTCTGCACCATAAATGCTGGTAGCAGAGTTGCGCGCGGCGGACAAGCCCTGCTTGGACAGCGAGGTAGAGTCCGTACGCATATAAGTAATGTGGCCGTTTTCGTACAAGCGCTGAGCAATGCGCATGGTGCGCTCGGAGGTAAAGTGCAGGCGGCGGCCGGCCTCCTGCTGCAGCGTGGAGGTCATAAACGGCGCATAGGGCTTGCGCGTATAGGGCTTGTGTTCCACCCCGGCGACCTGCATATCCGCACCGCGCAGCGCGGTTTCTAGCGCCTTGGCCTGCGGCTCGGTAATGACGATGACGTCCTTGCTCTTGACGTTTCCGCGGTCATCAAAGTCGCGGCCCAAGGCCACGCGCTTGCTATTGACGGCCGTGAGGCGGGCGTCGAAAGTAGCGGGGTTATCCGCATCCGCCGCGCCGGTATCCAAGGTGGCGGCCAGATCCCAGTAGTCGGCCGGGATGAACGCCATGCGCTCGCGCTCGCGCTCGACGATGACGCGGGTGGCCACCGACTGCACTCGGCCTGCAGAAAGCCGCGGCATAACCTTCTTCCACAGCACCGGGGAAACCTCGTAGCCGTAGAGGCGGTCGAGGATGCGGCGGGTTTCCTGGGCGTCGATAAGGTTGTAATCCAAATCGCGGGTATTGTCCGCGGCCTCCAGGATGGCGGACTTGGTGATCTCATTGAACACCATGCGGCGCACCGGCACCTTAGGCTTTAGGACCTCCAGCAGGTGCCAGGCGATGGCCTCGCCCTCGCGGTCGGGGTCTGTTGCGAGGTAGAGCTGATCGCACTGCTTCAGCTTGGATTTTAGGTCCGCGACCTTTTTCTTCTTATCGGGGCTCACCACATACAGCGGCGCGAAGTCATCCTCCGGGTTCACGCCGAGGCGCGCCCAGGATTCCTTCTTATACTTAGCCGGCACGTCCGCAGCGCCGCGGGGAAGATCGCGGATATGGCCCACGGAGGCCTCCACGATGTAGTTATCTCCGAGGTAAGGCTGGATCTTCTTCGCCTTCGTCGCCGACTCGACGATCACCAAGGTCTTTCCCGGCCCGGCTGCTTCTGCCACTTCGACTTCATCCCTTTCGATGATGCGAACAATAAGGTATGCACGCTTTCAGCAATCGCCCCTAGCGTACACAGTTGATCTGCATTTCCTTTCTCGCACCATATACGCGGTACTGCCAAAAGGCCGTTTTCAGGGGCACTATGTACCCCCACGGAACGGGTCTATACTGGCCTACTTAGAACGCCCAGTAGCTGTGAAAGCATTGTGGGGCACAATAGCACACCCAAGACGACGCCCGGGGAGGATTCATGGTTGACACCATCACTATGTGGATCGAAACCGTCATGTCCACAGAGTGGATCTACCCGCTGGTCGGCGTGCTGATCTTTGGTGACTGCTTCTTCCCCGTCCTGCCGTCTGAAATCCCGCTCAATATGGCCGGCGCGTGGTCCGGCTCCCAAGGCTTTCCACACCTGCCCACCATGTTTTTCGTGGCACTGATTGCCGCCATGATGGGCGATAATCTCTGCTTCCTGCTAGGCACACGGTTTATGCCCCTGCTCAAGCGCGTGCCTAAAGGCTCTAAGGCCTACGAGGGGCTGAACTGGGTAAGGCGCAATATGCGCCGCGGCGGCGGTGCGGCCATTATTATTGCCCGCTTCATTCCTTCAGCGCGCCTGTTTATGACCATCCTGCTGGGATCAATGCGGTTCCCATGGATCGTCTTTGTTTTCTTCGACACCATCGGCGTCGCGCTCTGGGCCAGCGAGGCGCTCGCCATTGGCTACCTCGGTGGCATGGCCTTTTCCAATTCACCGGTCCTCGCCGTAGTGGTCAGCATCATCGCCGCGATCATCATCGGCGTGGGGCTACAAAAGCTGCAGAATAAGTTCACCGAATGGTGGGATACCCGCCGCGGCTACGCAGAAACGCCGTAGCGGGAAGACCGTAGCGAGAAGGCCATAGCGAGGGAGCAGGCCGGCTAGAGTACGGACACGGACTGGGCTTGATCGCCCTTCGGGCCGGAGCCTACCTCGAAGGTGACCTGCTGGTTTTCTTCCAGGGTACGGAAGCCGCTGCCCTGAATCTCGGAGTAGTGGACGAAGATATCGCCCTCGCCGTCCGCGCGCTCGATAAAGCCGTAGCCCTTTTCAGAGTTAAACCACTTAACGGTTCCTTGTGCCATGGTGTGCAGTCCTTTTCTTGATTATCGGTGCGGCGATTCCGCACCAAGGGAGGTTTCGGTAAATGCGTCCTTTAGCAGTACCTTAAAGGGTAAACACCGCACCAAGACATCATTGGCCTCATATCAGTGTGACACGTTCCACGCCAAAGCGATAGACCAAACTCACGAGGGGGTAGAAATTGGCTCACCCGGAAACGGATAATCCCCTGGGAGAAGGGCTCCTCGAGTTCATCCAGCGCCGCCTCAATGAGTCCACTCTCACATTTCAGACCACCCTGCCGCCGCAGCGCGCGCAGTATGCCGAGTGGCCCGAGTGGGTGCTGCCGCAGTTGCGGGAAAAGCTGGTAGAAGGGGGCGTCGGCAAGCTGTATAGGCACCAGGCCGAGCTCGCGCAGGCCGCCTGGACGGGTAAGGATGCGGTGATTTCTACCGGCACTTCCTCGGGAAAGTCCCTGGGCTACCAGCTGCCCATCCTGAGCCGGCTGGCGCAGGAGCCGACCGCCTGCGCGCTCTATCTCACCCCCACTAAGGCGCTGGGATCGGACCAGCTGCAGGCGGTGCTCGAGCTGTGCCGGGGCATTCCGGCGCTCAAGGACGTAGTGCCCTCGCCCTATGATGGCGATACCCCGCAGGAATCCCGCGCGGGCGTGCGCGATCATTCGCGGTTCATTTTCTCCAATCCGGATATGGTGCATATGTCCTTGCTGGCGGCGCATGCGCGGTGGGCGCGGTTGCTGCGGCACCTGGAGTTCATCGTCATCGATGAATGCCATTCCTACCGGGGCGTTTTTGGTGCGAACGTGGCGCTCGTGCTGCGGCGCCTGCTGCGCCTGTGCGCGCACTATGGCTCGCGGCCGACGGTTATTTATGCCTCGGCCACCATGAAGGACCCGGCCCGGCATGCGCAGCGCCTTACCGGCCGGCCCGCCCGCGCGATTACAGAGGACACCGCCCCCACCGGCGCGCGCACCGTGGCGCTATGGGAACCGGGCTTCATCGAGGGTGCCGAGGGCGAGCACGGGGCGCCGGTGCGACGCGCCGCCACCACCGAAGCGGCCGAGATGATGGCCTCCTTCATCGCAGAAGGCGCGCGCACCATGACCTTTGTGCGTTCGCGCCGCTCGGCCGAGGTCGTGGCCATGCGCGCGGCCGAGGTGCTCTCCGGTAGCCTTGGCCGGCCCGATTTTGCCCAGCGCATCGCCACCTACCGCGCGGGCTACCTGGCCGAGGACCGCCGCAAGTTGGAGCGCGCGCTTGATGACGCCTCCTTGCTCGGCGTCGCCACCACCTCCGCCCTCGAGTTGGGTATCGACGTCGGCGGTCTCGATGCCGTGGTCACGGCCGGTTTCCCGGGGACTGTCGCAAGTTTTTGGCAGCAGGCAGGGCGCGCCGGCCGCCGCGGGCAGGGCTCGCTCGTAGTGCTCATTGCCCGCGACGAGCCGATGGATACCTATCTGGTCCACCACCCGGAGGCACTGCTGGGTCGGCCCGTGGAGGCCAGCGTATTCAACCCGGCCAATCCGTATATCCTCTTCGGCCATGTCTATTGCGCCGCGGTAGAAAAGCCGCTGGATGATGCCACGATTGCCGCCTGGGGCGCCCAGGACGTGGTTTACCAGCTGGCCGAGTCTGGCCTGCTGCGCCGCCGCGAGCGCGGCTGGTTCGCCGTGCCCATCCCTGCGCATTCGCCGGAGGAGCTCTCCCCGGAGACGGCACATACCGCGGTTTCGCTGCGCGGCGGGGCGGGCGAAGAAGTAATGATCGTGGATTCCTCCGACGGCCGACTGCTCGGCACCATCGATGCCGCCCGCGCCACCAGCCAGGTCCACCCCGGCGCGGTCTACCTGCACCAAGGCGAGAGTTTTGTCATTGAGGAGCTCATCCTCAGCGATTACCTGGCCCTGGCCCGCCCCGAGGCACCGGATTATTCCACGACTCCGCGCTCCACCACGGATATCCGCATCCTGCGCGAGGCCGATAACCTGGTCAATTACTCCCCGGGGCTGTGGGTAGCGGACGTGGAGGTAGAGGTCACCGACCGCGTCACGGGCTACCAGGTGCGGCTTGCCGACGGCACCATTGGCGATGACATCCCCCTCGATCTCCCCGAACAACGCCTGGTCACCCGGGCAGTGGCCTATACCATCGACCCAATGGCGCTTTCCGCCATGGGTGTGACGGCCTCCGATACGCCCGGTACCTTGCACGCGGCCGAGCACGCCGCCATTGGCCTGCTGCCGCTTATCGCCACCTGTGACCGCTGGGACATCGGCGGCGTTTCCACCGCGCTGCACCCCGATACGCAATTGCCTACCGTCTTTGTCTACGACGGCCACCCCGGCGGCGCCGGTTTTGCCGAGGAGGGCTTTCGCCGCTTCCCCGAATGGATCGAGGCCACCTTCGAGGCGGTGCGCTCCTGCCCTTGTGAATCCGGGTGCCCGTCGTGCGTGCAGTCGCCCAAGTGCGGTAACGGAAATAACCCGCTGAGCAAGGATGGTGCCATCAAGCTACTGGGTGCGCTGGTCACCATGACGCAGGGCTAGCCGCACCATTGCCTCCTGCCAGCTCATACCGGACCGGCCTTCGCCTGAGTGGACCGGCCACGGACCGTGGCGGTGACGATGACGTCGCGGCCGGATTCGGTGCAGGTTTCTAGGGTGGCGTCGTTCAGCGCGGCGGTATCGCTTGCGGCAGTGCAGGCATCCTCGCCGGTGGCGAGGGCCCAGGCACCGGCGACCGCCGCGAGATCGGCCGCCACTTGGGCCTCGTGTCGCGCGGCCACGCGCGAGCCCACTGCCGCCACGATAAGCAGCAGGCTCACAATCGCGACGATGATGCCGGCCGCGGCAATGGTGGCATAGCCTTCCTCGCCAAGGCGCCTCGGCCTATTCATGTCCGCCCACCTCGGCTGGAAATACGGCCTCGGAGCGCATGGTGCCAATGGGAGCATCCACGCTTACCGACGCCCTCACCAGCCCACCGTTTTCCTCCACGCTGACCTGGGCATCCTCGCGCGCGGGGTAGTATTCGACGCCGATGGCGTGCGAACGCGCGGCCGCGCCCGCCATGTCCACCGCGGCGATATAGGACGCCATCGTGGCAATGGCACCCACTATTCCCGCCGCAACCAAGACCAGGGAGCTTAAAGCCAAGGCGGCCTCGATGGTCACGGAGCCATCGTCATCAAATACCCTGTGCATCATTTCTCCTTTCTGCCGGCAAGATGGACCCGCCGGCCACAATTAGGTAGCGGTGCTAGCTCGGGGTATTCGATAGGGCGTCGGTAATAATGCCCTCGATGGCATCCACCACGCCGCCACCATTGATGACCATGTAGAGCACCCCGGCAAGCGCTGCGGCCGCCAGAGAGCCCATAGCGTATTCAATGGTGCTCATCCCCGCGTCATTGCGGATGAGCTGGGAATACTTATTAAGTGCGAGCATGATTAGTGTCCTTTCACATGAGGTTTAGAGAAGTTGCGCGCCCAAACTGATGACTACGGGCGCAAGTCCTAGAACGATGAACGCTGGCAGGAAGCACACCGCCAGCGGGAGGGCA
This sequence comes from Corynebacterium curieae, assembly GCF_027570035.1. Taxonomy (GTDB): domain Bacteria; phylum Actinomycetota; class Actinomycetes; order Mycobacteriales; family Mycobacteriaceae; genus Corynebacterium; species Corynebacterium curieae. Next base: position 12,446 of record NZ_JAKMUU010000004.1, read on the forward strand.
ATGAATACTCCTGCGCGCTCCGCCTGCGCTGTGGCGTGAGCGGATGCTTCCGCGCGCAAAGAAGTACAGATCCGGTGGCATCCGGCCGCGATGGTGGCGCCGGATTGGCCCGACATGATGACAAGCTGCGCTAAATCCTCCAGCCCCGCGTGACCCTTCATGTGGCCCCACGCAGAGTGCGTGGGAACTCCCACGCCGAGCAGGGCGGAAACGGTCTCCCACAGGTCCTTAGTCTGGGCATCCGCGGTGCGGGCTACCGCGGAGGTAGCACCGTGCACGGATAGCCCTGTGGCTAGGCACGCTGCGAAAAGTTCGACGTCGCCGGCTACTGCCAGTGGGTCCAGCGGTGCTGCGGGCTTGAGCTTGCTTATCAGTCCCCCGCGCGCGGTCGGGCCATCGCGCGGGGTCTTGGCGGTGGCCTCGGTGGTGTGCGCAGCGGCCAGCCGGCCAGTGTGCGACGGAAGGCCAACAAGGGCGGCTAAGGCCACAAAAATGAGCGGGATCATGCGGCTGCCTTCCGGATGATGACGCGCGACCAGGCGAACCCGCCGCAGGCCAGAGCCACGCCGACCACGAGGAGGAGGCCGCCCAGCCCGCCGCCGAAAAGGAAGCCGAGCGAATTGGCTCCCATGGCCCCTCCCATTGCGATTCCGGCTATGGGCAGGCACGCCAGCACCGTGGCGGTAGCTTGGGGGCCTTGCAGGCTAGCGGAGGTGGATTGCTGGTGGCGTCGGGAAGCATCGAGGCGGCTTTGAGCCTGGTCGAGCAAGCTGGCCACCGCATTGCCGTGGTAGGTGGAAAGCTCCAGCAAGTGGCCGAGGCGAGAGAGCTCTGGCAGGGGCTTGTCACCCTCCGCATCCGTTAGCGCCATGTGTGGTGGTGCGCCACGCGCGGCTAAGGTGGCCGTGGATTCTAGTGCGGCGGATACCTCGCGCGGGGTGGTAGCTGGGAGGGATTCCACGCCGCGGGCAAGTGCCCCGGCTAGCGTTGCCCCAGCGCGCAGATCCGCGGTGACCACGCCCAGGTAGGCGGCCAGCCCATCGCGGCCGCGGCGTTCCGCCCGGGCGGCCAAAATATCCTTCGCGTACCAGGACACGCACCATGCGATAATGGCGGCGGCGATGGCAATGCTGATGCGCCCCACCGAGTAGAACACTAGGCTGCCGCAAAATACCGCGCCCAGGATGACCACCGAGCTGGCATGTACCCGGCGCGTGGCGGACGCCAGGCGGCCAGCGATTGAAGGCGCGGGCACGAGCAGTGCGGCGGCGAGCAGGAGGAAGCTAAGCATGGTTTACCCCCTCGGCGTGCTGGCCCAGCACCTGCGCGGAGAAGTCCGCAAACCCGTCTGCTGGGCCATGTTCGGCGCTCCAAATGATGCGCGGGGTCACCGGGTTCCCCTCCAGCAGGCCGATGTGGGCGAGGCGGCGGCCCTGCGAAGTGCGCTCCATCGTAAGAACCATGTGTACGGCCGCTGCCAATTGCGAGTGCAGCGCCGCGCGGTCCAAGCCGCCGAAGGCGGCGAGGGCTTCCATGCGGGCGGGGACCTCGAAGAGCGAATTGGCGTGTAGCGTACCGGCGCCGCCATCGTGGCCAGTGTTGAGCGCAGCAAGGAGATCGACCACTTCGCTGCCGCGGATCTCGCCCACTACGATGCGGTCCGGCCGCATGCGCAGCGCTTGGCGCAATAATTGCGACATCGTCACCTCACCGCTGCCCTCTGCATTGGCTCGGCGCGAGACCAAACTGACGCAGTGCGCGTGGTGGGGAGCAAGCTCGGCGGTGTCCTCGATGACGAGGATGCGTTCGCGCTCGGAGACGGTTCCTAGCAGCGCGGATAGCAAGGTAGTTTTGCCGGAGCCGGTGCCGCCGATAACCAAGAACGAGATGCGCTTGTCCACCACGGCGCGCAGCAGCGCCGCAATGTCTTTTGGGACCGTGCCATTGTCCACTAGCTGGGGCAAGGTGGTCTGTGCTTGGCGCAGTACGCGCAGGCTCAGGCAGGTGCCTGCCACCGCGGGCGGGCTTAGCAGCGCGTGCACGCGCAGCACCGCACCATCGGGGCGGTTGACGCGGCCATCGGCAAAGGGCTGTGCATCATCGAGGCGTGTCCCAGACGCGGCCGCGAGCCTACTGGCCAGCTGGCGGACTTCGGCATCATCCCGGAAGGTGATGTCGGTTCGCTCCAACCCCTCGCCGCGGTCCATGAATACCGCGTGCGGCCCGTTGACCACGACGTCGGTGACCCCCTCGCGTCCCAACAGCGCATCCAGCGGCCCCATCCCGGTGGCGTCCTGGCGCAGGCGGCGCAAGAGGTCGAGCACCGCGACATCACTAATCACCCCGGCCTCCGCGCGGATGCGCCGCGCCAGTGCCGCGGCATCCTGCACCAAATCAGGCTCGGCGGCGATGATGCGCTGCATCTTTTCGAGTGTTTCCTGCGCTGCCATCTGCTCGCTCATGCGCCCACCTCCTGCAGGACCGCACTCGCAGCCTTGCGCAAGGGAGTGGGAAGGCGCTGTGGTAGGCCACCGATTTCCACCGTGCGCGTCAGACCCCGCACCGTTGGCAGCTCTGCCAGCACTGGGGTGTGGATGATGGTTTCTACTTCTGCCGCGCTTAGCGACGCCCACTGGCGTTGCCGCAGCACCACGACGTATCTGCACCGTGCGGCTTCCAAGCGCACAATAAGCTGCGCGGCCGACGCGGCCGACCGCACCTCCGCAGCCACGAGGATGACCACGTGGGTGCACGCATCCGGGATGGCATCTGGGGTGCAATCCACCACGCATAATCCTTCGCCCGCATGGGCCGCGCCCACCACCCGCGCGAGTAGATCCTGGTCTAGGCGGAAAGGGTCCGCGACGGTGCTGCGCGCGGCCGAGAGCACCGCTACCCTGTCCGGTGTGCTCGGCAGCGTGCGGTAGAGGTCGGCGGCGTCGATGCTGCCATCGCCCACGGTAAGCTCCGGCCAGCGCGCCCCCGGTTCCGCTTCTATGCCGAGCAGGAGGTCGAGGCCACCGGAGTACGGGGTGGCGTCGATAAGCAGGGCACGCCCATCGTCAGTGCACTGGGTGCGCGCCAACGCGGCGGCAAAGGTAGAAGCCCCCACCCCGCCGCTGGCACCAACCACGGCGATGGTGGCGCTGCCCGGCCGCGCTTCCTGCGGGGTGCCCGCCGCAGCGATGCTCGCCAACAACTCCTTGACCTGGGCGGGGATTATGAAGGCACTCTCCGAGTGACAGGCCAACGCCGCCTCGTAGTCAATCGGTCCGGGGTCCGCGGCGAGAAAAAGCACCGGCACGGGCACGGTGTGTGCGCGCTGCGCGGCCGCTACTACGCGGGCCATGAGGGAATCAACCAGCACGGCATAAGCGCCCGGTAGGCTGCGCGGGATATCGCGAGGATCGGTTACGGTCAGCACATCGTGGCTGGTGGCGGCCGCGGCATGGACGGCCTCGGCGCGCAGTGCCTCATCACCAACGGCGACCACGATGGCGGCGGATTCAGGTTGTAGTGCGTTCATGCCTCATAGCCTGAAGCATCCGCGCAACCGCAGCGAGGGCTCTCTGGCGGTGCTGTGGATAACTCACCCAAAGTCACCATGTGGACGCAGTTTGGTTGCCATTTCAACCAAAAATCTGTGGAAAACCCATAACCGGCACCGCACGGCGGTAGATATAGGTGACGGCCCGCGCATCGGGGGGTGTGCGCGCGGGCCGTCAGTAACCCGGCCTCGGGGGTGAGCCGGGGCAGGCCGCTCAGTATATCGGGGCCTTGCACGCATCATTATGACACGTTCGCTACCCAATCACAACAGCTACTTGCAGATTTCCGCAGTCACTGCGCTGACCTGCACCGAATACCTGTTCACTAGATTGGACTGCCACACAGACACCTAATCCTGCATCATTGACATACAAACCACCTTTAACAGCAGCCACTTCTACACCATTGAGTGCGCAAGGCGGCTACACTCGGCAGCACATCATGACTAATTCCTGCGAGTCACTTGGCCCCCGCCCCGCCGGCGGCGACCAAGCACGCACCGCAGCGTTTTTCGATCTCGATAAAACCATCATCGCTACCTCCTCGGCCTATGCTTTTGGCCGCGAATTCTTGCACAACGGGCTCGTCTCCCCGGCAGAGGCTTTCCAGCTCTCGTTGGCCAAGGCTAGCTATATGTTCTCTGGCCTCTCCAGCGAAGGCATGGACACTACCCGAGATCAGCTCACCGCGATGGTCACCGGCTGGTCTGTGGACGAGGTACGCAGCATTGCCCGAGAGACCATGCACCACGTGGTCACCCCCTCCATTTATGCCGAGGCCCGCGAGCTTATCCGTGCCCACCGCGCCGCTGGGCACCACGTGGTCATCGTCTCTGCCTCGGCCGCCGTGTTGGTGGATATCATCGCGGAGGAACTCGGAGTCGAGCACGTCATCGCCACGGAATTGGCAGAAGAAGACGGGCGTTTTACCGGCGAGGTGCTCTTTTATTGCAAGGGCCCGAATAAAGCAGCCGCACTGGAGGGCACCGCGGCCGCAGAAGATATCGATCTGCGCGCCAGCTACGCCTACTCGGATTCCGCTACGGATATCCCCATGCTGGAAAGGGTGGGCCACCCAGTCGCGGTCAACCCAGACCGGCAACTAAAGCGCCACGCCCTGGCCCACGAGTGGGATATCCGCTCCTTTAAGGACCCCGTACCGCTCCTTCCGGCTCCTACCGCCAAGGAAATTGGAATCGGTGCCTCCGTCTTGGCAGGCACCGCGGCGGTCATCGGCGCCGGGCTGTGGCTAGCCCAGCACCCGGGCCGCCCTGGTCCGCCTAAGCGGGGTCCACGGCGCGCCTCCTAGGCCGCTCGGGCAATCGCATCCGCCTCTTTGCCGCCAGCGGTCCAGGCGGCGAGGTGGGTGACGAGGGCTTCGGCAAGCGCGATGCGGTAATTATCCACAGCGGCAGCGTACTCGGCGCGGTGGCGGGTGTAGTAGACCTCGGGCACGGCGAAACCGCGCGGGTCAAAGCCCGTATGCACCGCGGCAAGACGAGCGGCTACGCGAGCCACAAGGCCGCTGCGGGGGCCGAAGAACTGACCGGCGGCAATTTCCGCATGGACCACGCTGGGCAATAAGAGATCAAAGGAGGGGCCGCTGCCTTGCGCAATGAGCCGGGCAATGCCCTGCAGACGCGCGCTCTCGCCGGCAGGAATGCCGGTGCCTCCGGCAGCGACGTCGATGCGCGCCAGCACCTGCAGCGGTGCCCGGGCGAAGGAACGCACCGTGGCATCCAGGAGCTCCGGCGCGGCTACGGAATAGGCGCTGACGGCACTAGCAAGCGGGCCTTCTTCTATATCTTCCGGGCTTGGTTGCCGGGGAATGGCATGGCCGTCGAGGGCCACGCTGGCGCGGGCGCCGCGCATGAGGGACTCCGCGGAGATAACCTCATACTTGCGCAATCCTGCAGGTCGGCGATGCGCCCGAGCGATGGTAGCGGCGGCCTTCTCTGCACTTTCTTTCACCCCCGGCAGGCGAAATAACGGGGATAACGCGTCATTTTCTGACATATCCATTAGGATAGCCGTGGAAGTCCCTAAGCATGCGTGGCACCATGGGATAATAGTGATTCCATTATTATTGGGGACATTACAAGGTTTAGATAAACGCGAGGAGAAATAATCGTGAGCAACGATGGACTTTTTACCGACGGTACCGATCGATTCGCACCGAAGGTGAACTCGATTCCTTTGAGTGACGTGGATACGTCCTCGTCCGAGACCTCGGTGGGCCAGCTGGTCTCTAATGCCACCGAGCAGATGTCCCAGCTCGTGCGCTCCGAGGTGGAGCTGGCAAAGACCGAGCTGGCAGAGTCCGCAAAGAAGGGCGGCATCGGTGCTGGCCTCTTTGGTGGTGCCGGCACCATCGCACTGTATAGCTCCTTCTTCTTTTTCTTCTTCCTGGCAGAGCTCCTCGCCATCTGGCTGGACCGCTGGGCTGCGTTCCTGATCGTATTCTTGATCATGATCGTCCTCGCCGGCATCTTGGCCTTCGTGGGCTTGAAGAACGTCAAGCAGGTTAAGGCGCCGCAGAAGACAATTGACTCCACCAAGGAGTTGAAGAATTTGGTTCCGGGCAAGGCGCAGAAGTCCCTGAACCGGAAGAATACCCACGGCCTCTATACCTAAACCGGCAACTCGCCACGCGCACGCACCGCGCCACGCGGTCGTGCACCCTATCCCCGCCCTAGCTAGCCTGGGGCGGTTTTTCTGTACTTTATCCTTTTCTCTACCGTTTCGGCCCCCGACTATAGAAAGGCGGCACCATGGCCTTTGCACCCCTGCCTCCCTCAACGGTGGAGCTGGAGGGCCCTTACGCGCATGAATTCGTCCACACCCGCGGCATCCGCTTGCACGTAGCCACGGCGGGCGATAGCTCGCAGCCGCTTGTTCTGCTCATTCACGGGGCCTTTGGCGGATGGTTCGATTTCCAGGACGTCATTGCGCCGCTCGCGCAGCGCGGTTTCCACGTCGCGGCAGTAGATATGCGCGGCTTTGGCATGTCCGATAAGCCGCCCATTGATGCAGGACAAGATATCCGCACATTGGTGGGCGATATCAGCGGGCTCATCCAGGCTTTGGGCCACGACGATGCCTTTGTGGTGGGCGCCGATACCGGCGGCGCCGTGGCCTGGTGCTTGGCCGCCGAGCGCCCCGCTCGGGTGCGCGGCCTGGCTTCTATTTCCGCCGCCCACCCGGTAGATCTGCGCCGCGCGATCGCTGCCCGGCCGTGGGATTTTGGCTGGATCAACCTGCGCTCACTGCTGTGCCGGCTGCCGCGCGTCACCCGCGCACACAACCTTTTGCTCAGCCCGCGCGCCTACCGCAAGGAGCTGGAGTTAGATACGGGGCCTTTGCTTGCCGACGCCGCCCTAGACCGCATCCTCGACCTTCGCCTGCGCGCCTCCCGAATCGGCAGCGTGCGCCGCGGCATCTTGTGGAACCACCGCATGCGCACCGCCGTCGTTCCTTTTACCTGGGTGGAGTTGGCCGTGGATCGACCCGTGCTTTTCATACACGCCCAGCAGCGCCTATGGCGCCCCGTTGTCCGCCGCGCCGCCCTGCGCGCCCGCCGCGGTTTTACCGCCACTACCATTCCCGGCGCGAAGAACCTCCCGCATCTGGAAGCCCCTAAGGAATTCGTCTCCGCGCTGGCCGCGTGGCTGCAAGAAAATAGCTAGTGGGCGACGCACTCGCCGGTATCAACCGGGTGGGTTAGCTGCGTAAGATCTCCGATCTGGCCATTGACTTCATCGGCAGTTAGCGCATAACCGGTCTCGGCGTCATCCACGGAAGCACCAAAAACCACGCCTAAGACCTCGCCGGCGGTATTGACCAGCGGTCCGCCCGAATTGCCCTGCTGGATGCTGCCGCGCACGGTGTAGGAATCGCGTTCCACATGGCCATGAGAATAGATATCCGGACCGGAAATGGTGATGCGGTCGCGCACGCGCGCCATCTCGGCGTCGAAAGGCCCGGAGTGCGGAAAGCCCATCACCATGGCGTCATCACCCGTCTGCGCTGGATCCTGCGCCCACGGCAACGGATCAATGCCGAGGTCACGCGAATGCAGCACCGCCACATCCACATCGGGGTTGTAATAAACCACGGTGGCATCTTTTAGCCCCAGCTTGGTATCTAGGCGCACGGTCTGCGTGCCGGCCACCACGTGGGCATTGGTGATCACGTAGTCATCGGCTGCCACAAAACCGGAGCCCATGAGGCGGCGGGAACACTCTTCGGCGTCGCCAAGCACGTGAATGATGGATGGACGCATGCGCCGCACCAGCTCTGGATCCTGTACGTCCGGATCCGGCTCTTCTACTTCCTCGGTGCTGATGGAGTTTTGCCACGGCGAGACCAGCGGCGGCAGGCCGGACTCATTGAGCATCGCCGCCACGCCATTGGGTAGCGATGCTACCTGCGCCGGCGCGGCCGAGTTGAGGTTGCTCAAGATGCGCGAATCACGCATGCCTTGGCCAGCGGCTCCGCCCAGATTGGTGGCCACGGGGATGGAAATTAGCCAGATCACCACGAGGGCGGCAAAGGCTTGGAATACCGCGCCCACCACGGAGTCGAGGCGCTGCGTTTTGCGCGCCTTCATGCGATCGCGCACGCTGCCGCCCAGCGAGGAACCGATGAGCTGGCCAATGCCCACAAAAAGCACCAGGATTCCCACCAACAGCAGCAAGCGCAGCGAGGGCTGATCCACCAAGCGCAGCGCGGCCGGTGCCACAGCAATGCCCAAGACCACCCCGGCACCCACGCCAATGGAAGCCAGTACCGCCGCGAGGGCGCCATTGCGCCACCCGCTCAGCAGCGCCAGCAGGACGGCAAGCACAATCAGGCCGTCAACAATGAGCGCAGGAGTCATGGGATGGGGTTCTTTCTATTTGTGGAGAGTCGTACACGTACCGCGGTACAAGCGGTTAGGACATCTTCTCATTATTTCGGGAGTTTTTAAGGGAGTCACGCAGGTCCATGACCGAATTAGTATCCCACGGCACGCTCCACCCGGAATGCTGCAAGAGCGCTGAAAGCACCCCGGCGGTAAAGCCCCAGATGACGTAGCCATTGGCATGAAACGCTGGCCCTTGCCATTTCCTAAAGCCCACCACAAAGCGATTGCGCGGATCGGCTAGCTCCCTAATGGGCACGAAAAAGACATCATCGGTTTCATCGGGGCTGGCGGGATAGACCTCCCCCGGCTGGGTCCAATGCGCCAAAATCGGGCTTACGGGGTTGCCGGTGGCGCGAATATGCAGTTGATCCCACTGCTCCAGAGGGGTGACCGAGTTGCGCTGCAGATCCGTTTCTTCCCAAGCTTCTCGCAGCGCGGTATCCACCAGCGAGGTATCCGCGGGGTCCCGCCGGCCGCCGGGGAAGGCAATCTGGCCTGAATGCGAACGCATGGACGGCGAGCGGTGTGTGAGCAATATGCTGCCGTCCTCTGCGCTCTTGCCGCTTAGGAGCATGAGCACGGCGGCCTCCCGCTTGACCGGTACCTGGATATTGGTGCCGTTGAGGGACGAGGCTTGGCGGTTGCCAATGAGTTCTTGCACCTGGCTAGGGTCCACCCCCAGCGCCGGCTTGAGCCATGCAGGCGCGCGCTCAGGAAGGAGTTGGCTCATGCCGCTAGCGCCTCCTCCACGGCGCGCTCAATTTCCGCTGCGGAGCTAAATGGCTGCGCAAATTGCTTGCGTACCTCGCCGTCCTTGAGTACCACGGTTACCGGCACCACCCCTGGCAGGCCCAATTCACCGGCAAAACTATTATCCGGGTCTTGGAAGCTCGGCAGATCCACCCCCAAGTCATTCAAGAAGGCCGCGCCATTGCCCGCATTCTTATCCGCGTGCACACCTACCACCTGCCACTGTGGGTGCTTGTCCGCCACGTGCTGCAGGTAGGGCAGCTCCGCGCGGCATGGCTCGCACCACCATGCCCAAACATTGACCACGGTCACGCCTTCATCAACACGCTTTCCGGCGGCCTGCCCACCCAGGCAGTCCAACTCCACCCCTGCCACGGTGCCGGCTGGGCAGTCCGGGCGCTGGGGAACTTCTTGCGGAGCAACCGCGCTTGGCGACGCCTCCTTATCTGCGTCCCCACCCCGCAACTGCGAAACCCCCACTACCGCAATAACGGCAATGAGGATCGCGGCAATCACCGTGCCAAGGACGTATTTCTTCATACCGTTAGCCTAGCGCCCACTAGCTGCTGGACACATATCCCGCAGCACGCACGCACCGCACTCCGGCGTGCGCGCATGGCACACCTGCCGCCCGTGAAAGATCACGCGGTGCGAAAACATCGTCCACTCTTCTTCCGGCAGCAGCTTAGCGATGTCCCGCTCGATCTTTACCGGTGTCTTCTCCCCCGTCAGGCGGAGTCGCTGCATGAGGCGGCCGAAGTGGGTGTCCACCGTCAGCCCGGGAATCCCGAAGGCATTACCAAGTACCACCAACGCCGTCTTCCGGCCTACGCCGGGCAGGCTGGTGAGGTCCTTTACCGTGCGTGGGACCTCGCCTTCGAATTCCGCCACCAGCTTCTCCCCGATGCCCAAGAGGTGTCCCGCTTTGGCGCGCTGAAAGCCCAGCGGCCGCAGGATGCCTTCCAGATCAGCCCGCTGCGCCGCTGCATAATCCGCAGCCTCTGGGTAGCGGGCGAAAAGGTCTGGGGTCACCGAATTCACGCGCTCATCCGTGCACTGGGCGGAAAGCACCGTGGCCACCAATAGCTGCAGCGGGGAATCATAGTCCAACGCGCAACGCGTATCCGGGTACTCCCGTGCCAAGCGCCGATTGATCTCCGGTGCCCTAAGCTCCGGCGCGCTGGCCGCTGACAGGGCTGAATTCATGGGCTTAAGCTTAGTAGACTAGGAAAACATGATTTCACTCGTGATTCTGGTACCGCTTGCCATCGCCCTTTTTGCCCTTCTGATGGAAAAGCTCGAAGCAGTCGTTTTTGCTGACTAGGCTGCAAACCCGCTGGCCGGACTCCTGCACTAGCACGATTAGAGTTTCTATAGTGTGACAAAATTTCACTGAAGTACCAAAAGTGACCAATTACACTGTAAGATGAAACCCGTTACACAGTGACCCTGCTTGTTCCGCATTGTCGAGTGCATGAAAGACCGCACCCAGATGTGGCGCAAGCTCATCTACGGACTTTCGTAGTCGACATCCAAGGAGTAAAACGTGGAAGGCGTACAGGACATTCTCTCCCGCGCCGGAATCTTCCAAGGCGTTGATCCCGTTGCAGTGCAGAACCTAATCGAACAGATGGAGACCGTGCGCTACCCGCGCGGAACCACCATCTTTGATGAGGGCGAGCCTGGTGACCGCTTGTACATCATCACCTCGGGCAAGATTAAGCTCGCCCGCCACGCCCCGGATGGCCGCGAAAACCTCCTCACCGTCATGGGCCCGTCCGATATGTTCGGCGAGTTGTCCATCTTCGATCCGGGCCCACGCACCTCCTCCGCAGTGTGCGTGACCGAGGTCCAGGCGGCCACCATGAACTCCGAGCTGCTCAAGAAGTGGGTAGGCGACCACCCCGAAATCGCACAGCAGCTCCTGCGCGTGCTGGCCCGTCGCCTGCGCCGCACCAATGCCAACCTGGCTGACCTCATCTTCACTGACGTGCCAGGCCGCGTGGCAAAGACCCTGCTGCAGCTGGCTAACCGCTTCGGCGTCCAAGAAGGCAGCGCCCTGCGTGTGAACCACGACCTCACCCAGGAAGAGATTGCCCAACTGGTCGGCGCTTCCCGCGAGACCGTCAACAAGGCGCTGGCCACCTTCGCCCACCGCGGTTGGATCCGCCTCGAGGGCAAGTCCGTGCTCATCGTGGATACCGAGCACCTCGCCCGCCGCGCTCGCTAACACCGCGCCAGCTCACGACCCCGCTTCGGCGGGGTTTCGCTGTTTTCGCACCCTCCCCTTGGCCCGTACCGGCTAAGGCCGACTCCACGATCACATATGCCACGTTATGCGCCGTTTCCCTCCGATATCCGCCGAGAGTGTGGCCATAAGTTGACCCCTCTGCCCAGCGGCAGCTTCCTCCTACACTACTGCGGCTAAAAAATTACGCCCCTCTTTCCGCAAAGGAAGAGGGGCAGTTGGAGAAAAGCTTATTTAGCAGTGCCGTCCAAGTACTTTAGCGCGGTGCGTGTGGACTGCTCGGCCGCGTGACGCAGCACCGGATCCACATCGTCATACATCTCATTGACCAGCGTATTCAAATCTACATCCTCACCCAAGCGGGAGCGGATTTCTTTGATTTGGTTGAGGCGGTAGTGGCGGCGGTCAATGTATTTGCGAGCCACCTGGGACGTATCGTCCAAGTCTGGGCCGTGCCCTGGAAACAACGCGATATCCTTACCGCGTTCCTCCAAGGTATCCAAGGTCTGCAAATAATCGGCCAAGTTGCCGTCCGTCTCCGAAAGGAGGACGGTGTGGCGGCCGGCGATGGTATCACCAGAAACAATTCCTTCAAGGCGGGAGTTTTCTACCTCACCGCTCCACACAAAAAAGCAGGTGGAATCCGCGGTATGGCCCGGCGTGTGCACGACTTCGAGGCGCGGCGTGATGCCATCGAGGGAAATGTGCTCGCCGTCCTGCAGCGCTTCGGCGCCATTGCAGTAGCTCGGATCAAAGGCGCGGATGGGGGCGCCGGTCATTTGCCGAAGGCGTTGCGCGCCCGACGCATGGTCATCGTGGCGGTGGGTAAGCAAAATCAAAGCCACCTCACCTGCGTTGCGGTGCACAACGTTGAGATGGCCTTCATCCTCAGGACCCGGATCCACGACGATGGCTCGTGAATCTTCAGCGGCGCGAATAATCCAGGTATTCGTACCCTCCAAGGCGGTGTAGCTGGGATTATCACAAAGTACTACGCCAACGGATTGGCTAACGGGACGCAATTGACTATATGCGGGGTGCTCCATAGTTCCTAGCCTATCCGATCAAGCAGCGATTTCTACGATTAGTTCGATCTCTACCGGCGCGTTTTTAGGCAACGCGGCCACACCCACAGCAGAGCGGGCATGCGTTCCGGCATCCCCAAAAACCTCACCGATGAAATCGGAGGCGCCATTAATAACTACTGGCTGGTCTTCATAGTCTGGGGCAGAGGCCACGAAACCCACGACCTTAACCACGCGGGCGACATTATCCAGGCCTACTTCTGCATCAACCGCGGCCAGTGCATTGAGCGCTGCAATGCGGGCCTGCTCTTGGGCCTGGTCAGTTGTCAGATCAGCACCGACCTTGCCCGTCAGCGGCAAAGACCCTTCCACGAGGGGAAGCTGGCCCGAGGTCCAGACTTGGTCACCCACACGTACGGCAGGCACATAGGAAGCTAGCGGCTTGGCGACGCCCGGAAGCTCGTATCCCAGCTCCCGCAAGCGAGCATGAAAGCCCATTTACTCTGCCACCTCACGCTTGAAGTAGGCCACGACGTTTTCCGGGTTTGGGCCCGGGGTGACAGAGACCAATTCCCAGCCATCTTCTCCCCAGGAATCGAGGATCTGCTTGGTGGCGTGGGTAAGGACAGGTGCGGTTGCGTATTCCCATTTAGTCATGGGCCCATTCTAACTATTAAATACGCACTATGCCGTCGAAATATTTAAATGCCGACGAGCTCGCCACCCTGGGCCAAGTAGTGGGCCCAATCTGTGATGTGCGGGTTCTTGCGCAGCAGGGCACGACGCTGGCGCTCGGTCAACCCGCCCCACACGCCGAACTCGACGCGGTTATCTAGGGCGTCGGCGCGGCACTCGGTCAACACCGGGCAATGGCGGCAAATCACGGCCGCCTTGCGCTGCTCTGCGCCACGCACGAATAAGGCATCCGGGTCACCCTTGCGGCATTTAGCCTGGGTGACCCACTCACCACGCTCGGGATTTCGGGCTGTATTAGACATGCCAGCTGTCTTCACACGAACGGTCATGGGTGAGTGTGCTCCTTCCCAGACGGAATACTATGTAACACAGCCGAGTCTATTCACCGAGGTAGAAGATTGTCTAACACGTCACACTTTAGGGGGTGCGAGTGATCTTCCGCCTACTAGGGGCAACCACGTAGGGTATGGGACGTGACTGTCATCAAATCTCTGGCCAAGATAGCCCTGTCTACGGTTTTGGTAGGCGCGCTCATCGCCCTAGCCCTTGCCCCCTTTGCGGGCATTTCTGGCGTGGCGATTGCCCGCACCAATGAAACCATGCAATCTGACCTGCAAGATCTGACTGCCGGCAATATCCCTGGCGTAACCACGATCAAGGATGCCAAGGGCAAAGATATGGCCTATGTCTTCAGCCAGCGCCGCCATCCGGTAGAGAGTAAGAAGATTTCGAATGCCATGAAAGACGCCATCGTCTCCATTGAGGATGAGCGCTTCTACGATCACGAGGGCGTAGACTTCCAAGGAAATTTCCGTGCCCTGTGGACCAACCTGACTTCCGGCGGCGTCTCCCAAGGCGCATCGACCATCGATCAGCAATACGTTAAGAACTACCTGCTGCTGGTTTCTGCCACCACGGATGAAGAGCGTGCCGCGGCCACCGAGCAATCCGTTGCCCGCAAGCTGCGCGAGATGCGCATGGCCACCAAGATGGATGAGGAATTGGACAAAGATGACATCCTCACTAACTATCTCAACTTGGTTTCCTTTGGTAACCATGCCTACGGCGTCGAAGCGGCAGCTCGGACCTATTTTGGTACCCACGCCTCTGAACTGACGGTGCCGCAAGCAGCAATGCTGGCCGGCATGGTCCAGTCCTCCGAGCGCCTCAACCCCTATACCAACGCCGAGGAAGTAACCGACCGGCGCAACCTAGTCCTGCAATCCATGGCGGATAACGGCCATATCAGCCAGCAGGAAGCGGATAAGTATAAGGGAGAGAAGCTGGGCGTCGGCAAGAAGCCTAAAACACTGGCCAATGGCTGCATCGGCGCAGGCGACCGCGGTTTCTTCTGCGATTATGTGCTCAAGTACCTAGATAAAAAGGGCATTAGCGAGGAACAGCTGGCCCGCGGCGGCTATACCATCAAGACCACTTTGGACCCGACCGTGCAGGATAAGGCCCTCCAGTCGGTGCAAGATCACACCAATCCGGACGCCCAAGGCGTGGCCGAGGTCATGGACGTCATCAAGCCCGGCAAATCGGATCGCAAGGTGCTGGCCATGGTCTCCTCCCGCGACTACGGCCTAGAGTTGGATAAAAATGAGACCATCCTGCCGCAGCCCTACTCCTTGGTGGGCAATGGCGCAGGGTCCGTATTCAAGGTCTTTACGGCCGCGGCCGCGCTCGAGGCGGGCTACGGCATCAAAAATACCGTGGACGTACCCACCCGTTACGAGGCGGAAGGGCTCGGACATGGCGGCGCCGACGGCTGTCCGGCGGACCGCTACTGCGTGGAAAACGCCGGCTCCTATAAGGCCACAATGACCCTGCAGGAAGCGCTAGCGCACTCCCCGAATACTCCCTTTATCAAGCTCACCGAGCAGGTCGGCGTGGCTCCCATCGTCGATATGGCCGTGCGCTTGGGCCTGCGCTCCTACGATGACAAGGGCAGTTTTGATAAGGCCAATTCCATTGCCCAGCACACCAAGGACGCCAATTCCGGCTCCTTTACCCTCGGCCCGGACCCGGTCAACCCGCTGGAGCTTTCCAATGTTGGTGCCACGCTAGCCTCCGATGGCAAATGGTGCGAGCCTAACCCCATCACCCAGGTCACGGACAAGGACGGCAACGAGGTCTACCTCAAGGAAACCCCGTGCGAGCAGGCGGTGGATAAGGACATCGCCCGCGCAATGAGCAATGCCTTGTCCGAGGACGCCAAGCAGGGCACGGCCAAAAATGCCGCTCAGGCAGCCGGCTATTCCAGCCCGATCGCGGCAAAGACCGGTACTACCGAGTCCAACCAGTCCTCTGCATTCTTGGGATTCAACGAGGGCATTTCCGCCGCTCCCTATATTTATAATGACGGCACCTCCACCGTCCCGCTGTGTACCGGGCCGGTGCGCCAGTGCGCGGGCTGGGGCAACCTCTATGGTGGTTTGGAACCGGCGCAGACATTTTTCAGCATGGCTTCGCAGCTGCCGATAGCCACCAAGGCCGGACTGCCAAATTACAATAAGAAGTACGATAACGGCACTACGGCCGATAGCACGCTCGATAGCCTGCGCGGCAAATCCGAGGCGGAAGCCCGTCAGGCATTGGAGTCGAAGGGCTACGTGGTCAAGACTTCCCGCGTCATCGGCGGCGACGTGCCCTATGGCCGCGTGGTGCGCGCCATTACTGGCAAGGACGGGAAGAAGAAGGGCGCGGAAATTACGCTGCAGCTTTCCGACGGCTCCGCGGCCTCCCAGTCCCCCTCCTCCGGCGTGGCCGATGCTAATTCCACCGGCGCACAAGATAGCACCGCCGGCGGAAATGCCGACGGTGCTGCTAGCCCGGGCCGCTCAACCGGCGGCACGGGTGGTACGGACACGGGCGGTGGCGGATTCAAGCCGGAGGACTTTGGTATCCGCCAAGAAGACATCGACAACTTTGCCAACGATGTCCGCAGCCTGCTCGGCCGCTAGGCCTTGCCCGTCGAGGACGCACTCAAACTAGCTGAGCTGCTCCTTGACTTCTGCGGACAAGCGCTTGCCGTCCACCTGGCCGGCGGCCTTGGCATTAGCCACCTTCATTACTGCACCCATCTGCTTCATGGTGGGTGCTTCGCTGTTTTCGGCCTTGACCTTGGCAATGGATTCTTCTACCAAGGCCTTAAGCTCAGCCTCATCCAGCTGGCGGGGCTGGTAGGTCTCGAAAAAGGGGACGTCAGCAAGCTCTGCTTCTGCCAGCTCGGGACGGCCGTTTTCCTCATAAACCTCGGCGGACTCGCGGCGCTTTTTAATCTCGCGCGCAATTACCTTCAAGATGTCTGCGTCTTCCAGCTCATGCCGGGAACCATTGGTCTCTTCGGCCTGGATGGCCGCCAGCAAGGCACGGATAGCGCTGGTACGCTGCTTCTCCTTCGCCTTCATTGCGGTTTTCAGATCTGCACGAATGGTTTGCTTTAGCTCGCTCATGCCTATCAATGTACGCCAGGTAGTGTGGTAGCCGTGAAACTTCTACGTATTCTTGGCGGCCTCACCGCTGCCGGCCTGGGCGCCGCGGCATGGGGCTATAGCGAACTGACCAAATTCGAGCTCAAGGAATATACGCTCCCCCTCCTGCCTAAGGGCACGCTGCGCGGCAAGCCGGAATTTCGGCTGCTACACCTGTCCGATCTGCACATGATCCCGGGCCAGGAAACCAAGATCGCCTGGGTATCGGCCCTCGATGCCTTGGAGCCGGACCTCGTGGTCAACACCGGCGATAATCTCTCCGATCAGCAGGCCGTTCCCGATACGCTGCGCGCGCTCGGCCCGCTACTAGCCCGGCCCGGCCTCTTTGTTTTTGGCACCAATGATTACTGGGCGCCGCAGCCGGTCAACCCCTTCAAGTACTTGCTAGGCAAAAAGCGCGAACCTTCCTACGTGGATTTGCCGTGGCGGGGTATGCGCGCCGCCTTTATGGAGCACGGCTGGCGCGATGCTAACCAGGCGCGACACGAGTTCAAGGTGGGAAACGTGCGCCTTGCCGCCGCCGGCGTGGACGATCCGCACCACGATTTAGATGACTATTCCGAAATCGCAGGCCCGCCCAACGAGGACGCGGATCTGTCGCTGGCCCTCCTCCACTCCCCCGAGCCCCGCGTGCTGGAGAAGTTCGCGGACGACGGCTACCAACTCTCGCTGTCTGGCCACACCCACGGCGGCCAAATCTGCCTGCCCGGTTCCCGCGCGCTGGTGACCAATTGCGGCATTGACCGCGAGCGCGTGCAGGGCCTTCATGACTTTGGTCCGATGAAGATGCACGTCTCCAATGGCTTAGGCACCTCCAAATTTGCCCCCGTGCGCATCTTCTGCCGGCCTTCCGCCACGCTACTAAAAATCACCGAGGTGGACTAAACCCAGCCACCTGCCGTTTTGTTGATTGCGCTCAGGTTGCGTTAAAGTATTCCAGTACCGCTTTTGAGGCGGAACGCCGGGATATGGCGCAGGTTGGTAGCGCGCTTCGTTCGGGACGAAGAGGTCGCAGGTTCAAATCCTGTTATCCCGACCATCAGCCCGCAGCTTCGCTGCGGGCCTTTTCCGTTGCTAAGCCAGTATCCCAGTAAAGAGCGCTACGGCGACCAAGATGGCGGAGAAAATCCACGCAATCGGGAAAGCCAGTTTAAGGTACTTGCCCATCTGCCCCTCTGCCAGCCCGAGCGCCAGCCATAGTGCAGGCGAGAAGGGCGAGACGAAGGTACCCACCACGTTGCCAATAATGAGCGCGCAGGCCGCCCCCATGCCGCTGACCCCAAAGCTTTCAACGGTTCCCTGAACAATAGGAAGCACCGAGAAGTAATAGGCATCCGTCGAGGTCAAAAGATCTAGCGGCACACCGAAGAAGCCCACAATCACGTGCAGGTGCGGGGCAACGCCCTCTGGCAGAACGTTCACTAGTGTCAGGGCGATTTCCTCAAGCATTTTGGTTTCATTGAGGACACCCAAGAACATTGCGGCTGCAAGAATGACGCCGGCCATAGCTAGTGCATTAGGCGCATGGCGCCGCAGTGCCTCGCCCTGTTCCATGGATCCGCTGAAGTTGATGGCCAACGTGATAGTCGTAGCGATAAGGAAAGCCGGCGCGGGCGGGACGACGCCCGACAGCAGGGCGGCTAGTACGGCTAGAGCAACTACAACATTAACCACGGTCACCCAGCGACCTGCGCGGTAGTGGTAGCCCAATTTTTGTTGTTCACGCACTTGTGCCGCAGAGAATTCATCGGCCAAAGCGTCAACATCTACTGCGGTGCCGCCCGTTAGCTCCCCACTTTCGCGCAAGCCGGCTAGGCGGCGCTGTTCCTTCCACCCCAAAAGCGCGGCCAAGAGGAACACCAGCACAATCGCTACGCCTTGAATCGGCAATAGCTGCACCCAGATAGCATTAGGTTCCTGCGCAACCACCGCCCCGGCGCGGCCAAGCGGGCCGCCCCAGGGAACCATATTCATCACCGAGGCAGCCATCGCGACAATGGTGATAAGAACATAACGCGACATGTGGAGCGCACGGTACAAAGGCAGCAAGGCGGGGATAGTAATCAGGAAGGTGGTAGAGCCCGATCCGTCAAGGTGTGCCACAACGCCAATCGCCGCCGTGCCCAAGGTTACGGCCATCACTTTGCCCCGAGTCGCCTTGATGAGCGCCCGAATAACCGGGGTAAATAGGCCAACATCCTGCAATATGCCAAAGAAAATGATGGCAAAGATGAACATCACCACGACGTTGATGACGGAGGTTAATCCTTCGCTGAAAAAGTCAGAGATCTCACCTAGACCAAATCCGCAAATTAAGGCACCAACAACGGGCACCAGCGTCATAGGGATGATGGGATTGACGCGGCCGCGAATCAGGATTCCCACCGTCACAAAGATGATGATGAGGCCCATGACCGTAAGCCCGAGCGGGGTCTGCATAGTGCTCCTTCACAAGTCGACGGCACGCCATGTCCCAAGACGTGAAGACAGGCGAGTGTGACTCAGATTAAACCCCGGTAAGGTGCAAAGTATACCGCTACCCCCGAATACCACACCGCTGCAAGCGGAATTGTGTAGAGGGAGCTGGCAAAAAGGAATGCGGTGCCGGCCTCGCAATTCCCCACGCGCTAGCCAATTTCTCCTGAATCTTCCGCAAAAAATTGCAGCTCAACACCCCACATATGGGGAAACGACGCGGTGCCCCTACAGCGCCGCGTCGTCCCTATTCCCTATCACTCACAACGGATTGGAGAAACCGTTCGCCTACCCCCTAAGTAGGCTTTGTGAGCAAGACCAACTGTAGCACTCGTAAAATGCAAACGGTAGCGCGCACCAAAATTCCCAGTTTCTACCAATAATTTTTTCTCTTAGGTATGCATTTTCAGACTTAATTAATGGGATCCTCAGTGTTTGCTGTGGATGGGGCCCACCACCTTGCACTCAGCCCAATGAGAGTGACGGCGAGCAGTACCGCAATCCCGACCCACAAGACACCTTGTTCGCCATCGTTGCCCGCTACGGTAACGGCCGCGGTAGTCCAATTCAGCGGCAGCAGGTTAGCAACGGCCTGCCACAGCTTAGAAACACCGGCGATGGCCGCGGATTTCCACAGCCAGCCCACCAGCGCCGTTTGGCCGATGCCGAAAAGTGCTGCGATGATGCTGCCCGCGGTGGTGCCGAATGCGCCAAGCAAGCCGCGAGTAATGGCCGCCGCGGACAAGGCGCCTAAAAACAGCGCCACCCCGGCCCAGACCGCCGCCGCGGGGGTGAGACCAGTGGCGAGCACGAAGAGCAGGATCTCGCCGATGGCTACCGCGGCCACCGAACCGCCAAGGACCGTTAGCCAGGAGCGAATCCGCAGGTGCCAGGTCACACCGGCCACCGCGCCTGCCAGCAGTACCAAGGCAGAAATTAACATCGCCACTATGGGGCTGAGCAGGTGCGCTGGGCCTTCGGAAGTGGCCTGCGCTGGGGGTAAGGCACGCTGAATATCGCCCACATTGGTCTGGTTTTGGGCAGCCATGCTGGAGAGCCTTCCGGCGCCGTCGTCAAGCTTGTCCACGCCCTCCAGCGCCTCATCGACCCGCTGGTTGAGTTCCGCAATGCCTGCATTGAGCTCCTGCGCGCCAGAGACGGCCTGGTTCACGCCATCATGGTAGGCGTAGCCATCTACCGCCAGCTGATTCGACAGATCGCGCGAGCCGTCTTTGAGCTTCTTGAGCTGGTCCGTCACCGAGTTATCCAAGCGGAAGTTATTCACCTGTGCGCGAAGATCCCCAAGCTGCGAACGAATCTGCTTGGCTTCCTTGGTTTTATTGCCTTCTAGATCGTGCATCGTGCCATCAATGGCCTGCAGAATTTGCCCTTGCACGGCGCCGAGCCCCACCACTTGGTCCACGGCACCGCCTACGCCATTGGCCAGCTCCGTTGCGCCGCCGCCAAGCGTATTGGTGCCGGATTGCAGCTGGTTGAGGCCGGCAACTAGCTCCTGGGAGCCATTCGCCAGCTTGTCGACGCCCCCTCCGAGCTCATCCGCCCCCTTATTCAACTCACCCGTGCCATCATCGAGCTGCTTGGCACCCGACTTGAGCATGCTTGCCTGCGCTTGGGCGCGGCTAGCCGCCTCGGCGGCTTCCTTCACCTCTGGGGACGCGGAATTTTCCCGCGGGGCACCAAATGGCTGCGCGGCACTAGACCAAGCGTGGGCGGGTTCCCACTGGGAAAGGCCCGCCACCACAGCTCCGATAATCAGCGGCAGGGCAAGCAAAACGATCAGCAGGAAGCTGCGCCAACGAGAAGGGGGTGCAGCATCCGGAGAAGCAAGGCGTGAGGTCATGCTACTGAACCTATCGTTGCAGGTCACTCCCCCGTTGCAGGCGCGCCGAACACCTTCGCAATGCCGCTTGCTCTACGATGTATGGCATGGCCCACAAATATTCCCTTTCCGGCTCCCATGTCCTTACCGCCGCAGCCATCGCGCCGCTGTGTTTCAGCCTTATTTCCTGCTCCGATGATGAGGAGACTTCAGGAGAGCCTGAGTTCTCCGAGGCCGCCGCGGCCGCAGTAAGCTCCTCCACCGAAGAGACCTCTTCCGAAGAAATAACGAGCGAATCCGAAGCCTCGGAAACAGAGAGCGATGCAGGCGAAAATAAGGAATCAGAGCCTACAAATAAAGAAGATTCCTCCACCGAAGCACCCGCAGAATCAGGCGAGGAGAAAAGCGAAGACAACGCCGCCGCCTCTGCCGATTCCGGCCGCGGTGACTGTTCCCCAGAAGCACTGCAACCCGCAGCGCCAAGTATGACCAATATCCGGGTCAATGACTGCGATGGCCAATGGGCACACTTTGGCAAGGACAGTACGGACTGGACGGTATGGGCGCGCTATGAGGACGGCCAATGGGTAGCCATTGAATCCATCGGCGAGACCACCTCCGGCCTAGCCGCCCCGTGCTACGACGTGGATAAGTGGGCCGCCGAGGGCGCCCCCGCTTTCCTTACCGAAAATATGCGCCGCTGCGACTAGCTGCGCAGAAGAAAACCGCCCAGTAACGCACCACAACGGTGTGCGAAACGGGGCGGCCTGATTACTGCGCAAGTGCGGCCGCGGAAGGGCTACTTCTTTTCGGCGTAGACCTCGCGTACGCGCTGGCCAAGGGCAGGATGAACGTTGGTCCAGTACTGGTACACGCGCTCCTCGGTCTCCTCGGATACGCCGGCCATCGCGTTGGTGATATTGGTGACCAAACGCTCCTTGGCGGCATCATCGTAGACGCTCTCGTACAGGTCGCGAGCCTGGACAAAGTCATCGTCCTCGGCGTGGCGAACATACGGTGCACGCACCAAGTCGCTGCCGTGGGAGTTCGGGTTGATGTACAGCTCCGCGGCGGTGGTGGTCTCCAGCTGGGAGCGGTCGTTTACGGCGGCGTCGTCAAGCACGCCCGTGCCCTTCTCATAGCGGTTGGGCGAATAAACTGGATCCTCCGGAGCGTTGAAGAGGTACTGCATCGGGCCCTCATGCTCATAAGTATTGACTTGGTCCACGTTCTGCGGCTGGTTAACCGGCAGGTGCTTATAGTTCGGTCCGATGCGGTAGCGCTGCTGGTCAGCATAAGCAAAGACGCGAGCCTGCAGCATCTTGTCTGGGGATAGGCCAACGCCCGGCACAATATTGGAAGGATCGAGCGCTACCTGCTCAATCTGGGCAAAGAAGTTGTGTGGATTGCGGTTGAGGACGAAGTAGCCCACGTCATGCAGCGGGTAGTCCTTCTTGGACCAGACCTTGGTCAGATCGAAGGGATTAAAGCGGTAATTCTCCGCCTCATCCAGCGGCATGATCTGCACCTTCACGTCCCAGACCGGGTAGTTGCCCTCCTCGATGGCGTTATAAAGATCCTCGCGGTGGCAATCCGGGTTCTGGCCAGCGGTGGTGGTGGCCTCTTCATCGGTGAAGTTCTCTACGCCCTGGCGGGTCTTGAAGTGGTACTTCACCCAAAAGGCCTCGCCTTGGTCATTAACCCACTGGAAGGTGTGGGAACCATAGCCATTCTGGTGGCGGGTGGACTTCGGGGTACCGCGATCGCCCATGAGGTAGGTGACCTGGTGGGCGGATTCTGGGTTACGAGTCCAGAAATCCCACTGCATATCGGCATCGCGCAGGCCATTGGTGCCCAAGCGCTTCTGGGAGTGAATGAAGTCCGGGAACTTCAGGCCATCGCGGACGAAGAATACCGGGGTATTATTGCCCACGATGTCGAGGTTGCCATCTTCGGTATAAAAGCGCAGCGCAAAGCCGTGCACATCGCGCCAGGTGTCCGGAGAACCCTGCTCACCAGCGACGGTAGAAAAACGGCCCATCATCGGGGTAACAGTGCCCTTTTGGAAGACCTTAGCCTTGGTATATGCAGAAACGTCTTCAGTAATGTGCAGCTCACCAAAGGCACCGTGACCCTTAGCGTGCGGGGTGCGCTCTGGCACGCGCTCGCGGTTAAAATGTGCGAGCTTTTCAATAAGGTGGATGTCATTGAGCGCCACTGGCCCCTGCTGGCCGGCGGTTACCGAGGTGTTCTCGGACGGCACCGGCTGGCCGGACGGGCGGGTGGTATTTCCCTTGCCAGCGGGGCGCTGGCCCTTGTTCAGGATGTCATCAGCGGTAAATTCACTCATATTTGCCTCCTGGCATTGTGCGGTTAGATAGCACCAGTGTGGCAAAACTTTGCACGGTTGTCAGGGCTCGCAAAGGAGAGTAAGGCGTGCTGGTAGATTCATTCAGGTGACCCACCACTCCGCAGCAGACGACGCCCGCGTCACCGATCTAGCCCTGAGGGCCGGGCGTGGCGACCGCGCGGCGCTGACGGAGTTTATCAAGGCCACCCAGGATGATGTGTGGCGTTTGCTGGCTCATTTGGGCGGTCCGGAAGGCGCCGATGATCTCACCCAGGAGACCTACCTCCGCGTCATCAGCGCCCTGCCCCGCTTCGCGGCTCGCTCCTCGGCGCGCACGTGGTTGCTGTCCCTAGCCCGGCGCGTGTGGGTGGATAATATTCGCCACGATATGGCGCGGCCGCGCAAATCCGCGACGGAGTATGAGGACGCGATGGACGCGGCACCGGAAGACTCCGCGGCGTGGAGCGACTGGATCGACGCCCGTACGCTTATCGATGCCCTCCCGGCCGACCGCCGCGAAGCGCTCATCCTTACCCAAGTGCTGGGCTATACCTATGAGGAGGCGGCCAAGATCGCCGGCGTACGGGTGGGAACGATTCGCTCCCGCGTGGCCCGCGCCCGCAAGGATCTCATCGCGGGGACAAGTTAGCACCCCCATATCGCCCCCTTTGACTGAGGAAATAATTTCACACTGAAATTGTTACGCTCTGGTTACCTTGCGCCCCAAGTGCCCCAAATTTTGCCACTAAGCTGCCATTTTCGCACCGCACGTGGGGTGAACAAGGCCACAGTTGGGGTGATTCTTGCCCGAAATATCTGGCACATGTGTGGTTGTATTAGATGTGTACACACGTGATAAATCGACCGTCGATCCGGGCCCGCGCGATACCAATGCCGGGCCCGGCGCGTGTGAGTAAGAGAGTTTCTCCCTTTCATGTTAAAACGCGCAATCGGAATTTCCATGGCGTTTATCGGCGTCGTCGTGGGCGCAGGCTTCGCCTCCGGCCAGGAGGCTATGCAGTACTTCGTAGCCTTCGGTAACTGGGGCCTGTGGGGCATTGCCTTGGCCGCTGGTTTGATGATGATCACCGGCGTGTCCATCCTGCAGCTCGGCTCGTACTTCCAAGCCGAGGAGCATACCGCGGTCTACGACAAGGTCGCGTCGCCGTTTACCGCCAAGATTTTGGACTGGTCCACCCTGGTCACCTTGTTCTCCATCGGCTTCGTCATGTTCGCCGGCGGCGGCTCGAATATCAATCAGCAGTTCCCATCCATCCCGGTATGGGTGGGTGCCACTGTCATGCTGGTATTGGTGCTGCTCGTCGGCCTCATGGACGTCGACCGCGTGACCGCGGTGATTGGTACCATCACCCCGTTCATCATCGTCTTCGTGGTGCTGGCCACCGGATACACCATCTGGAACGCGGACGTCGATTTCTCTTCCCTTAATAATTGGGCCGTAGATAATGTCGATACTTCGTTGCCCAATTGGTGGCTGTCCGCGCTAAACTACACCGGCCTGAACGTGATGACGGCGGTTTCCATGTCCATCGTCATCGGCGGTAACTTCTTGGACAACCGCGCGGTAGGCATCGGCGGCCTCATTGGCGGCCTGCTCTACCTGATTTTGCTGGCCCTTTTGGTCTTCGCCCTCTTCTTTGAGGCCAAAGACGTCAACGGCCAAGATATGCCGGTCCTGAGCCTGATTACCGGCATTCACCCGATACTCGGCGTACTCATGACGTTCGTTATTTACGGCATGGTCTTTAATACCGCCATTGGTATGTTCTACGCGCTGGGCAAGCGCTTGACGCGTAATAAACCCAAGTACTTCTACCCGGTTTATGCCGCCTCCTGCATTATCGGCTTTATCCTGTCCTTCGTGGGCTTCCAGGCTTTGGTCAGCAATGTATACCCGATCCTGGGCTACTTGGGCCTGCTGATGATCGCGGTGATGGTATTCAACCGTATTAAAAACAGCGGCAAGCTCTCCGATGAGTCTGACCGCCGTATGCGCGCACACGAACTGGTCTCTCGCCGGCTGGACCCGCGCAAGCGCTTCACCAAGAAGAATGAGCGTGAGCTGCGCAAGCTGGCTGCGGCGTCCAATATGGAAACCACCGAGTTCGTCACCAATATCGCAGAAGAGATCCACGAGGAGCTCGAAAACGACGACGATATTGACTACGACCGCGAGGATCCAGAACCGTCCGTGACCTACGTGCAGCACACCAAGCCGGAGGTCCCTTCCGTGGATAGCGACCTCGACTTTGGCAAGAAGGATTCCGCGGCTGGTAGCGCCAAGGGCACCGGCACCGGAACTGCTAAGCCGGTCTCTGAGGACTAGCTCCTCCGCCCGCAGCGCAAAAAGCTCGGCGCCCCCTTTCTTGTAGCTAGGAAGGAGGCGCCGAGCTTTTTATTGTGCCTTGCGGAGCACCGGTGTTGGCTTAGACGAGCAGCTCCGCGATCTGGATGGTGTTCAGCGCTGCACCCTTGCGCAGGTTATCGCCGGCGACGACGAGCACGAGGCCCTTATTGTCATCCACCGTCTGGTCTTGGCGGATGCGGCCCGCCAAGGAATCGTCGATGCCGGTGGCGGCGAGCGGAGTGGGGACGTCGGCAAGCGTGACGCCCGGGGCGCCACCCAGCAGCTCGTTCGCCTGCTCAGGGGTGATCGGCTTATCAAATTCTGCATGGATGGTCAGGGTGTGGCCGGTAAAGACCGGAATGCGCACGCAGGTACCCGCAACCTTCAGCTCCGGAATGCCCAGGATCTTGCGGGACTCATTGCGCAGCTTTTGTTCCTCATCGGTCTCCAAGGAGCCATCATCAACAAGATTGCCGGCCAGCGGCAGCGCGTTATAAGCGATGGGAGCGACGTACGGGCCGAAGTCCTCTTCATTGAGCGCGGAGCCATCGTGGACCAAGCCGACGTTATGCTCGCCTACGGAATAAACCTGTGCGGCCAAAGTCTGCACGCCAGCCAAACCGGAGCCGGAAACGGCCTGGTAGGAAGACACGTGCAGCTTATTCAGGCCAGCGGCATCGTGAAGGACCTTGAGCACCGGCATGGCAGCCATGGTGGTGCAGTTCGGGTTCGCGATGATGCCCTTCGGGGTCTTCTTGGCTGCCTCGGGGTTTACCTCGGAGACGACGAGGGGAACCTCAGGGTCCTTACGGTAGGCCGAAGAATTATCCACCACGGTCGCACCTGCGGCGGCAAATACTGGGGCCCACTGCTTTGAGGTGGAGCCGCCGGCAGAAAATAGTGCGATATCAACATCAGCAACGGACTGTTCGGTGACCTCGGCGAGGTCCTCTACGGTTACCTTCTCGCCGCGGAATTCCAGCTCGGTGCCGGCGGAACGGGAGGAGGCGAAAAAGCGCACCTTATCCGCCGGGAAATTGCGCTCTTCCAGGATGGAGCGCATAACGCGGCCGACCTGGCCGGTAGCGCCTACGACTGCAACAGTGGTCATGACTTAAAAATC
The DNA here is from genome assembly GCF_027570035.1 of Corynebacterium curieae. GTDB lineage: Bacteria > Actinomycetota > Actinomycetes > Mycobacteriales > Mycobacteriaceae > Corynebacterium > Corynebacterium curieae. The sequence continues at coordinate 39,272 of NZ_JAKMUU010000004.1, forward strand.
CTCTGTAGTTGCTTTGGGTATTTAACGTCCGGTTCCAGCATAAACCGTGGCTTCTTCTTCGCCACCAAGCTGGAATTTATCGTGCAGCGCACGGGCGGCCTTATCCAAGTCCGCCTCGCGGGTGAGCACGGAGATGCGGATCTCCGAGGTGGAGATGAGCTCCATATTCACGTCCACATCGCGCAGGGCCTCGGTGAACTCCGCGGTAACGCCTGGGTGGGACTTCATGCCGGCACCGACGAGGGAAACCTTGCCCACCTGGTCGTCGTAAAGCACATTGGCCCAGCCGCCCTCAGACTTCAGCTTGGTCAACAGCTCCATGGCGCGCGGGCCGTCTGCTCGCGGGCAGGTGAAGGTGATATCGGTGGTGCCGTCCTCCAAGGAGGAAACGTTTTGCAAGACCATGTCAATATTGATCTCTGCATCCGCAATCACGCGGAAGACCTTCGCGGCCTCCCCTGGGCGGTCCGGAATGCCCAGGACGGTGACCTTAGCCTCGGACTTATCGGTTGCTACACCAGTTAGTACTGCTTCTTCCACGGGGATATCCTCCATTGAGCCGGCCACTAGGGTGCCGGGGTCATTCGAATAAGACGAGCGAACTCGCAAAGGTACATTGAACGCACGGGCGTACTCCACGCTGCGCAGGACCAAAATCTTGGAACCTACTGCGGCCATCTCCAGCATCTCTTCAAAGGAGAGCTTGTCTAGCTTCTGTGCATCGGGGACGATGCGCGGGTCCGCGGTATAGACGCCATCGACATCGGAGTAAATCTCGCACACATCCGCATTCAGCGCGGCCGTTAGGGCCACCGCGGTGGTATCGGAGCCGCCGCGGCCCAGCGTGGTGACATCGCGCGATTCCTTATTTACGCCTTGGAAACCGGCGACGATGCAAATCTTTCCCTCATCCAATGCTTCGGTCAGGCGGCCCGGGGTGACGTCCACAATCCGGGCGTTGCCGTGGCGCTCGGTGGTAAGCACGCCGGCCTGAGAGCCGGTAAAGGACTGGGCGTGGGCGCCAAGTGATTCCACTGCCATAGCCACGAGGGCGTTAGAGATGCGCTCGCCGGCGGTGAGCAACATATCCATCTCCCGCTGCGGCGGGACGGGGTTGACCTGGGCGGCAAGGTCAAGCAGGTTATCGGTGGTATCGCCCATGGCGGAGCACACCACAACAACGTCATTGCCCTGCTTCTTTGTGGCCACAATGCGTTCCGCAACGGCGCGGATGCGGTCTGCCGATTCAAGGGATGAGCCGCCATATTTTTGCACGATCAGGGCCACGGTGTGGATGCCGCCTTTCGTCTTTCCAGGCATTTCCGGAGTGTACGTTTGCGCGCGTCCAGAAATATCTGTCGGTCATTAGTCAAATACCCATGCTACCCCGCAGGGGCCTAGCCCTCATCATAATTCCCAGACAATGCTTGCTTTTTATTCACACGCCCCTGGCCTTGGGCACTCCACGCGCTACCCACGCTTCCGGATAAAAACACGCGCCATGCAGCGGAGAATATGCAATAAACGGGAATTTTTACTAGCGTTGAGCGAGTGTTAAGCAACCTCCTCGCCATCTTTTTCGCGCTCGCATCCGCGCTGACGGTTGCTTGGGGTACGGTCATCCGCCACCGTATCGCCCTCGACGCCGATGATTCGGTCATGCGCGCCGCCATGTCCAACCCCTTGTGGTGGGTGGGCACCGCGGCCGCCATTGGCGCCTACGGCCTGCAGGTCATCGCGCTTGGCTTTGGTACCTTGCTGGTGGTTCAGCCTATCTTGGTGCTGTCCTTGATGTTTACCCTGCCGCTTTCGGCGTGGTACTCCGGCCGCAAGATGCCCTTCCACGAGGTCTTTTGGTCCGTCGCATTGACCATCGCGGTGGGCATCATGGTGGTCTACGGCCGGCCGGTTGCCGGCAACCCCCGCCCAGAGTGGAGCGACTGGTGGCCGGCGCTGCTCGTAGGTGTACTCACCCTCGCGGCGCTGGGAGCGGTGGCCTCCAAGTTGCCGGAGCACCGCCCCTTGGCCTTGGGTACGGCCTGCGGCGTTATCTACGGCTTCGTCGCCCTGCTTTCTAAGGCCGTGGTGGATATTTTCACCCACGAAAGCCTCACGACTTTGCTGGCGAGCTGGCAGCTCTATGGCCTTATCGGCCTCGCGCTTACCGGCACAGTGGTGCAGCAGTATTCCTTCAATGCCGGGCCGCTGGCCCATTCCCTACCCGCCATGACCATCTTTGAGCCCATTGTGGCCTTTGGCTTGGGCTATATGGTGCTGGGGGAGAAATTCCTTATTGATACCGCCGTCGGCTGGACAATCATGCTCATTGCCCTTGCCGTTATGGTGCTTTCCACCATCGTTCTCTCCCGCAGCCCAATTAGCCAACGCGGCTAGATGGCCCACTCAAATACGCCGAGCATATAAGCCGAAAACCACGCGCCGAATACCGCCCAAGCAAGTGCCGCCGCGCTTGCCGACGCCCCCTTTTTCACCCACGGCAACAACACAATCACCGCCGGCAGGAGCAACCGGGGCCGCGAGTGCATGATGCCATCAGACAATAAGACGTTGGCCATGAGTACGGCGGAAAATAGCCAGGCCGCCAACGGTAGCCGGCGCCAGGCCAGCACCAGGCATACCGGGGCGGCGATCATTACCCCGGCGCTGAGCAGGTAGCCACCGTTGGTAGCCCCACTGAGTGTCTCCCACAGCCAGACAGCCGTGGCTTTGCCGCCATCGAAGCCGGAGTTCCAATGCTCCTTCTGAATCCCGAAGTAGCCGCCGGCTTCCTTTAAGTGGCTGCTCGACCACCACAAATATCCCGCCAACGGCACGGTGGAAAACACCACCGCAGCCCAGGCTCGCCAATTCCTGCGTGCGCGCAGCAGCACCATCAAGGCAAAGACTGCCACGAGGTCCACCGCGGTAAGGCGCACGAGCCCGGCTAGAAAGACAAATGCCGCAGCTCCCCACCATCTCTCATCCACGAGGGCCACCACCGCCCAGATGGCAAGGGCCCCAAAGAGCGCCTCGGTATACGGCATAGTGAACACAATGGACATCGGTGCACCGGTTACCACCACGGCACTGAGCACCTGTGCGCGCTTTCCCTTACCCATCCGCGCGGCCAATGCCATTACGCCGGCGGCCAATGCGACGCTAAATAGCACGTTGAGCACAATGGCCGTTCCGGCCACCCCGGTCCCCAGCAGGCCGCTGACTATACGGACCAGAAACGGAAAGCCCGGGAAAAAAGCCATCGTGGTCTCGTGGACCGGACCATCCGTGGAAATATCGGCGCCAAAGTATCCACCGCGAGCGATTTCTACGTAATGCTTGGCGTCCCACTTATTAAGCAAGCCCCACAGGCTATCGTCCTGCGCCGCGGCCACTGCCGCGAGCACGCCTACGCGTAAGGCGGCTCCAAGGAGCGCAACAAGCGCGGCAGGCGCCCACAAAGAGCACAAAGCAGACGGTGAGGTGGATGCAGAATGGCGGGCGGTAGACACGAAAGGCATCGTACCGCACCGGCGCCGCGTCTCATTGAATGAAATCTCTTGCCACATAGTGAGAAAGCCTGTAGTGTGACCGATATGACACAGCGGAATGACCTACTCCTTATCTGCCGCGGCGGGATTTCGGCCTAACACTGGCCAGCGCCCCGTCGCGGAGTCCGGCTACCCAAGCCCAGCTGGCCGTCTCCCACAGACACCACAGAAAAGGAAACCGCACTTCATGTCCCCCACTGATTCTTTCATCAGCGCCCCGCGCGAAATCACCACCCCCAACGGCCCGCGCCGCGAAGGCCAGCCCGCGTGGAATAAACAACGCGGCTCCGCCATGCCTCACGAGCGCTACCAGCCCTTTGCCGTAGAGGTAGAAGACATTGACCTGCCGGACCGCACGTGGCCCAGCAAGAAAATCACCCACGCGCCCCAGTGGTGTGCGGTAGATCTGCGCGACGGCAACCAAGCGCTGATTGATCCCATGAGCCCAGAGCGCAAGCACCGCATGTTCGACCTCCTGGTCAAGATGGGCTACAAAGAAATCGAGGTCGGCTTCCCGTCCGCCTCCCAAACGGACTATAACTTCGTCCGCGAAATCATTGAGGGTAATAAAATTCCCGATGATGTAACCATCCAGGTCCTCGTCCAAGCCCGCGAGCACCTCATCCGCCGCACCTTTGAAGCCTGCGAAGGCGCCAAGAACGTCATCGTCCACTTCTATCATTCCACCTCGAAACTGCAGCGCCGCGTTGTCTTCCGTAAGGACAAACCCGCCATTAAAAAGCTGGCCACCGATGCCGCCGAACTCATCAAGTCCATTGCTGCCGACTACCCCAATACCAATTGGCGCTGGGAATACTCCCCCGAGTCCTTCACCGGAACCGAGCTGGACTTCGCCCGCGAGGTCTGCGATGACGTCGTGGCCATCATGGACCCCACCCCGGATAACCCGATGATCATCAACCTGCCGTCCACCATGGAGATGATTTCGCCCAATATTTATGCCGATTCCATCGAGTGGATGCACCGCAACCTGGCCCGCCGTGAGGACATTCTGTTGTCCCTGCACCCGCACAATGACCGCGGCGAAGGAATCGCCGCCGCCGAGTTGGGCTTTATGGCCGGCGCGGGCCGCATCGAAGGCTGCCTTTTTGGCAACGGCGAGCGCACCGGCAACGTTGACCTTATTACCCTGGGCCTGAATATGCTCACCCAGGGCGTGGACCCACAGATCGATTTTTCCGATCTGCCGCAGATTCGTGAGACCGTCGAATACTGCAACCAGCTGCGCGTGCCGGAGCGCCACCCCTACGGCGGCGATTTGGTCTTCACCGCCTTCTCTGGCTCCCACCAAGACGCCATTAACAAAGGCCTTGACGCACTGGCGGCTACCATTCGCCCCGGCGCGAATAATACCGAGGTCTCCTGGGAAGAACTGCGCGAAGCCATTTGGGAGGTTCCCTACCTGCCCATCGATCCAAAGGACGTGGGCCGCGACTACCAAGCCGTCATCCGCGTCAATTCCCAGTCCGGCAAGGGTGGCGTTGCCTACATCATGAAGACCGACCACGGCATCAATATGCCGCGCGCCATGCAAGCGGAATTTTCCACCGTGGTGCAAGAAATCACCGACTCCGAAGGCGGCGAGGTCAATTCCAAAAACATGTGGGATATCTTCGCCACCGAGTTCTTGGACCGCGAGACTCCGCTGTCCCTAGAGTCCTTCCATATGGACAATGCCCCAACGGACGAGGAGGACGCTGCCGTGACCGCGACCGTGACATTCAATGGGGAAAAGTCCACCGTTACCGGCACCGGCAACGGCCCGATTGCTGCTTATGCCAACGCCTTGGAGTCCCTAGGCATCGACTTCGAAGTCATGGAATATTCCCAGCAGTCCCGCTCTGCCGGCGACGACGCCGAGGCCGCCTGTTATATCGCCGCGGACGTTAACCAGAACAAGGTATGGGGTGCCGGCATCGCTGGGTCCACCACGCGGGCATCTATCAACGCGATTAACTCCGCCATCAACCGCGCCCTAGCTTAAGGCCGCACGTCGGCGCCGCGCCGCGGCGTGGTAGAAGGGTGGGTATGCCTTCTTCTACCTACCTCATCCCCCACCGTGGCTTAGGCGCCGTGCAGGCGCTGCCCATCTACGGTGCGCAGACGAAGGAAAACCGGGAGTTCACCGTCACCTTGGCACCCCGTAAGGACGGCGGCTTGCAGGTGCGCACCGACTCCCCCATCGGGCACATCACCAGCGCCGACCGCGCCGAGTACCCCGAGATTGATCTGCTTTTTCGCGCCGGGCTCACTCCTGCGGCCACCGCCGCACCGCAGCCCGATGGCTCCCTCTCGCTGCTCCTTCCCCGGCCGGGGCTCTGTTTGCCGGCCAATAACCCGCCGGCGGGCCCGTGGACGATGTTGGGCTACGCCCCGCCCATCAACATCACCGATCTCCCCGCGGATCTAGACATCCCTGCCCAGGCCCGCATGCATGTATTGGTCACCCTCACCCCCAGCGCCGCCGGTACCGGCGCCGATGCTTATTTGGGCCCACGGCTGGTGGGGCGGTTGGATGGAGTGGACGTCGCCAAGCAGGGCACAACCTTGGCCCATGCCTACCATGCCCCGCGCAGCACCGGCCGCGTACTCAGCATTTACGCGGGCCCGCCACTGCCGGACTCGCTGGAAGCCTCGCTTGCCGACGCCACCCCAACCTCCCCCGCCGCTACCGAGACCTTCGAAACCACCAGCTTCCGCGCCGTGAGCATCGATAAGCCTGAACCACGTCGCCGTTGGTGGCCTATCGTTCTCGCCGTGCTCGGCATCGCCGCGCTCATTGGCGCTATCTTATTGATTCTTTAAATACTTTAGGCAGGCCAGCACCCCATTTTCCATTCCTCGGGAATTGGAAATAGCCCAAGGTAGTGCTTAGAATACGGTGTTATCATTGTCTCGCGAGGAAAGGTCGCCATGACTGCACTGGATTCCGCCACCTACGTGGTCCCTGACCACGGTTTTGGCGTAATCCACAACCTGCCCATCGCGGATGTTTCGCCGGAAATCTTTAGCGATCTACTCGAGGCAACAGCCTCGGAGGCCGGCTACCTCTCCGCCGAGCTCGGCCCGCGCACCGCTAACCAAGGCTTTGCAATCTCGGTCGGTGACTCCCTCATTGGCCACCTCAGCACCGCCGATTCCCAAGCCTACGCGCTATTTGACTGGATCCTCGGTGCCGGTTTGCACCCGCGCGTGACCGCACACCTGAGCATGACGGATGCCTCCGGTGAAGAGTGGCCCACACTCGAGCTACTAATGCCGGCCCCGCACCTGTGCATCCCCGCCAATAACCCGCCCGCACAACGCTGGACCATGTTGCAGGGTGAAGCAGCGGCGACGTTGACCGATTTCGCCAAGGACGTCATCTCCTTCCCTGAGGCTGAAGAGCACTACCTAGTCTCTTTGCGCACGCGGGGATTCCTGCGCCGCCACACGGTCGATGTCTATATCAATAGCACCTTCTTGGGCTCCCTCCCTCGCGAAGCAGCGCGCGAGATTGCGCCTTCCGTGCTCGACTGCACCAAGACCGGCCGCCTCGCAATTGCCCATGGTTACTTCCACTACAATGCCGATAACCAGCCCGCGCTCACTATCTACGCGCACAACGCGGCCAATAAGCACCACGCCGGCTTAATCTTGGGCGCTATCGCTGGTGGAAGCGCCGTGATGTCCGCGGCCACCGCCGCGCGCGCCCAAGCCGCATCCGCCGTGCCCACCGCCCCCGCTGCCGCTACCGCTACAGGCACTTCTACCGCAGTGGGTGGCTTCGAAATTGCTGCTGCCGCCGGCGCTTCTGGCGCTATGACTTCAAGTTTTCTCGCCGCGGCCGGGGTAGCAGTACTCGTCGGCGGCGGGGCCACCGTGGCCACTAACCTGCTCAGCGACGACGAAGCTCTTTCGGACACCACCGCGCATTCCACCTCACCCGCCCCGGAAGACAACCCCTCCACCATCGATTCTTCCCATTTCGAGGGCACTGGCCCCAAGCACCCCGCGCACCCCGCCACGCCGCGCATCCACGATGCCGGCCCCACCAGCGGCACCTCCACGTCCTCAGCCAACCACCCGCTTACCGACTCCCCCTCCAAGGCAACCCAGCGCCAAACCTCCACGCTGCAGGCATCGCAGCCGTCTAAGTCGTCGAGGACGGCGCACCCCACTCATACCGGCCGTGCCAAGGCCCCCGTTGCCAACCACCACGAGAACCGCCGTGACACGCACAGCGGCGAACACCTTGGCAAGCACCAGGGCACAGATTCTCAGACAATTTCCCGCGCCGCCGCTGCCGCCATGGCCCCGGCCAACAACGTCGACCCATCCCCCACCTCAGCACCGGCGTCCGAATTATCTCCAACCAAGGCGACCTCGACGCCGTCTTCCAGCTCTGAACCCACGCCCCAGGTTGCGGCCGAGGCACCGACCGCAACCTCCTCGTCTTCCCAGGCCGCCAAGTCTTCCCAGGCCACGACGTCCACGGAGAGCACTGCATCTACTGAAGCTCCAAAGAAGACCACGACGCCCACAGAGATATCCTCGCCTGCCGAGCCGTCCGATCTACCGACCTCGAACACGCCAGTCTCGACAAAGACAACTTCGGAAAAGGCGAAGGCTGAAACCACCGCCGCAGCCTCAACAGATAATCAGACGGCAGAGCCTTCTAGCTCCGCAACCAGCTCCCCCACAAACGAGCCAACCCTTGAACCAACCCAGGCTGCAGACTCGTCTACGCCTACGCCTGCATCCGCATCAGCACAGCCCGAGCCAGAGTCCTCGGGACCTAATTCCTCAGAGCCGATCACACCTACGACGACGTCTACGCTGCTGACCTCGGAGCCCGAGCCTGACCCGGCGCCGGATACCACCGTGCCAAGCACCACTATCCCAGGCTCTGAGCTCGAGCCCACGCCCGAACCGGAGCCAGAGGTCACCGTAGAACCGAAACCGGCGCTGCCTACTACGGACCGCAGCGCACCGGATGGACCCGACGTGCCCCTGGTACCGCTCGATCCAGCAGAGCCGGAGGAACCGGGACGACCTGAGGAGCCCGAGGAGTCAACGACCCCGCCGAAGGTCATTGTCATCGTTGTGGAAGATTAAGCGGCGCGCCCTGTCCCCCTGCGCGAAATTTGGGATACTACACTGAGTTTAATGAACAACGCACCTGGCCCCTCTCCGCAGCACGCGCCGGCATCGGCCCCAGCGCCGTCGCCCGCGACGGTGGCTTCGCGCCACGCAGCCAGGTCCGCAACGCCCAAACCGGGCACGGAACAGCGGCGCGCTAGGCCACGCCGCGCAGTGCGGCCGTCCGGCGAACCGGATGCCGCGAAGCCCAAGCCGAAACCGAAGCCGCACCCACCTGCCCGCCACGAGCGACCGGCCGTACCGGAAGCGGCTAACAAGAAGCCACAGCAGCCTCAGCAGGCCGACTCATCCACCGATGCGGCCGACTACCCCTACGTGGCGCTGACCCTGCAGACCACCGGCATCCATCCCACGACGGGGCGCATCGTGACTATCGACGCCATCGCATTCAACGACGCCGGCGAACACGGCCAGCTCTTCCACGCCGTCCTCAAGCCCGATGTCGATGCCGGCCCGCGCCACCTGCACGGGCTGAGTACCACCGATATTGAGCAGGCACCCGCCTTTGGCAAAATCCTTAAATCGCTGGACAAGCTTATCGATGGCCGCACGCTCATCGTCCACGATCTCCCCTATACCTGGGGCTTTCTCGTCGCCGAGGCCCGTCGCGCCATGATGGCCGCCGCCCGCCAAAATCGCGCCCGCAACCGCGGCCGCAACAAGGGCCGCCGGCGACGCCAAAAGGTCGGGCATGTGCCCACGCCGGTTCGCATTATCGATACCCTGGCCACCTCCTATGCGCAGCAGGTGCGGTCGAATGATGTGCGTTTAGGGGGCGTCGCCAAGCAGAGCGGCCTAGACGCCACGCCGGAGGCCTCGGTGGAGCGCGCCGGCCGGCCCGAAGCGGAGACTTCCCGCGAGCAAACCGAGCTGCTCATCGCGCTCTACCGCAAGCAACACGGTGGCACGGTGCGCAGCTATACCCCTGATGACGTGCGCGCCGATCGCTTTGGCCTGCAACGCTCCCACGTGCGCGTCGACGCCGCCGAAGCCCCGGTCCAGCACCACAACCCCGGCAAATACGAGCCGGGCAAGGAGCTGCGCCGCGGCATGGAAATCGTCGTCGCCCCGGAAATCCTCGAGGATCCGGACACCATCATCGCCGCGCTGATGCGCGAGGAGCTCAATTATTCCGAGAAGCTCACCCGCGAGTCCTCGCTGGTGGTCTGCAATGTCACCACGGACTTGGTGGGCAAGCCCATGCACGCTCACCGCAAAGGCATTCCACTGATGTCGGACGCCGCCTTTCTCGATGCCCTCACCCGCATCGAAGACGCCGAGCCCGAACCCGAATCCACCAACCCCACACCGCGGCCCCAACGCTCGCCGCAGAACAACAAGAAGGGCGGTGGCAAGAACCAGAAACGCCGCCGACGCCGAGGCGGCCGCGGTGGCCGGGGCAGAGGCCGGCGAAATTCTGGCGGCTCGGCGGGGAAAAAGAACGACTAGGCCGCCCGCCCGACTACCCTAGGGGACATGAGTTTTAGAGTCCCGGGTGCGTTAAAGAAGTTGCGCACCACCACCGCCACCACCGCCGCGAAGCTGGCCACCACCGCTTCCCGCGCCACCGGCCGTGGCGCCGGCGGAATGATCGGTGGCCTAATCGCCAATGCCATTGACCCTTCGATCATGAACAACCTAGGCGGTGGGCGCCCGGCCGTGCTGGTTACCGGCACCAACGGCAAGTCCACCACCACCCGCATGCTGGCCGCCGCGGTCCGCGCCGAGCACACCGTAGCCACCAACGACGGCGGCGACAACATGGATGCCGGCATCATCTCCGCGCTCATGGCCGGCAAAGACGCCTCCCACCTCGTGCTCGAGGTAGACGAGCTCCACGTGCCCCACGTGGCCGATAGCCTCAACCCGCAGGTTCTGGTTCTGCTTAATCTCACCCGCGACCAGCTGGACCGCGTGGGAGAAATCAACAAGATCGAGCGCGCCCTGCGCGGCGCCGTGGAGGCCCATCCGGACATGCTCGTCATCGCCAACTGCGATGATGTGCTCATGACCTCCGTGGCCTACGACGCCAAGAACGTCATTTGGGTCTCGGCCGGCGCCGGATGGCTCGGCGATTCCGTCACGTGCCCACGCACCGGCGGGCACGTCGTGCGCACCGAGGATGACTGGTACGCCGTTAAGCCGCTTGCCGACGGCCGCGAATTCCGTCGGCCGCAGCCTACCTGGGGCGTCGATAAGCATGGCATTATCACCCCCACCGCCAAGCGCCCGCTGAACCTAGCGCTGCCGGGCCGTGCCAATCGTGGCAACGCCGCCCAGGCCATTGCCGCGGCCGTAGCCGGCTTTGGCGTGGACCTGGATAAGGCCATTGCGGCCGCCGAGAGCATCGACGACGTCGCCGGCCGCTACTCCACCATCCATTGGAAGGGCCGCGAGATTCGCCTGCTGCTGGCCAAGAACCCGGCCGGCTGGCAAGAAGCGCTGTCCATGGTGGACCGCAGCGCCGATGGCCTGGTTATCGCCACGAACGGCCAGGTGGCCGATGGCATCGACATGTCCTGGCTCTGGGACGTGAAATTCGAAGGCTTCAATGGCTTAAGCGTCAAGGCCGCCGGCGAGCGCGGCGCCGATCTGGCCGTGCGCCTGGTTTACGCCGATATTTCCCACGAGCTCATCCCCGATCCCATGGACGCGCTCACCGCCTGCCCAGAGGGCCGCATCGAGGTCCTCGCCAACTACACCGCCTTCCGCGATTTGAAGAAGGCGCTTTCCAAGGAGGCCACCAATGCTTAATATCGGCCTAGTGCTTCCCGACGTCCTCGGCACCTACGGCGACGACGGCAACGCCCTCGTCTTGCGCCAGCGCGCCCGCATGCGCGGCCTAAAGGCGGAGATTCACCCCATCCGCTTGGGCGAACCGGTGCCCGAAACGCTGGACATCTACACCCTCGGCGGCGGCGAAGATACCGCGCAGATTCTCGCCGCGGACCACCTAATTTCCGATGGCGGCCTCACCCGCGCCGCTAACGCCGGCCGCCCCGTCTTTGCCATTTGCGCCGGCCTGCAAGTCCTCGGCGAATCCTTCCGCGCCTCCGGCCGCATTATCGACGGCGTCGGGCTGCTCGACGCCACCACGGCCGGCATGCAGGACCGCGCCATCGGCGAGGTGGCTTCCGAGCCCACCCGCGCCGGTATTACCTCAAACCTCACCGAGCCGCTGACCGGCTTTGAAAACCACCTAGGCGCCACCATCCTCGGCCCCTCCGCGCAGCCGCTCGGAACGCTCACCCGCGGCAATGGCAATGCCGACCAAGCCGCCACCGCCGATCTCAGCGACGGCTCCGCCCAGCGCACCTACGAAGGCGCCGTCCAGGGAAGCGTCATTGCCACCTATATGCACGGCCCGGCGCTGGCCCGAAACCCGCAGTTGGCCGATCTCCTCCTCGCCCAAGCCATGGGCGTGGCCCTCGCGGACCTCGAGCCGATTGAGATCCCGGCCGTCGACCGCCTGCGCGTCGAACGTTTCAACGCCTCTGAGCCCCCGCGCTCCCAAAGATAGGCCCACGCCTGTGGATAACTTCGCCCGGCGGCCGCGAACACCCCAAGTTATCCACAGGCCCGGCCGTTACCCCTTGTAGCCGCCTGCCCCCGCCCATAGGCTGCGGGGCATGACGTTATTGGAGCAGCTGGGCGACATCGCTAAGCGCGGCGTGGAACTTCTCGAAGAGGCCCACGCCGCCTCCAGCCTGCCCCTGCCTGCAGACCAGGCACGCACCCTGCGCCGCACCGCCGCGGCTTTCCTCTCACCCACCAGCCACTCGCGCTACCAATCCCGCGCGCTTGCCGCCGCGCGCCGCAACCAACACAGCCTGGAGACCCTCGCGCTCATCGCCCGCCGCTCGCGCGGCATTTCTGACCCCACCAAGCGCTGGCAATTCCGCGAGAAGCTATGCGCCACCGCTGGCACCACCGCGCAGGTCTCGCGCGCGGCGACTCGGCTGCTGCGCGAAATCAACCCGCCGCCCAAGCGCGAAGACGGCGGCCGTCGCATCATGCACGGTGAGAAAACCACCCTGAGTTTTACCGGCCCCGCCGCTCAAATGGCCGATATTTGGGCCGCGGCCAAATCCGACCCGCTGGCCTGGCTCACCGGTTCGCGCGCCGCCGCACCCGCGACCGTGACCACTAATGTCATCATCGAATTGCCGGAGTACCTGAAAATCCTGGCTGGCGACGGCGACGAAATCCGCCTCGCCCTCACCAACGGCGCTACCATCACCGGCACCGAGTTGATCCGCCGCACCCTAGCCGGCGCCGGCCTCTTCACGCTCATCCACCCCGAGCGCGGCCCAGTCAACCTCTACCGCACCCGGCAGGCCTCCGCGAAGCAGCGCCGCATGCTCGAGGCCGAAGGCACCCACTGCGCCTGGCCCGCTTGCCGACGCCCCGCCGCCGAATGCCAAGCCCACCACCTCATCGAATACTCCCGCGGCGGCCACACCCACCCCGAGAACATGACGCTATTGTGCCCGTATCACAACTCCATCAACGGGCTGCCGGGCCGCGGCCGAATGGCGCGCATTCGCGGTCGAATCGGTTGGCTCCCGCCCACGAAGGCCAGCAAAGCACACGGGCCACACGGACCGCCGGTGTTCACCGGCCGCGCGCGAACCGGGCCCACGGCCGCCGTACCTTAATCCGCGCTCACCCGCGCACGCACGCAGGCCACTGGCCGGGGCACTCAACGTGCTAAATGGTCAGGCGGCCAGAGAGCGCGCGGGACAAGGTGAGCTCGTCCACGAACTCCAAATCGCCTCCGAGCGGCATGCCGGAGGCCAATCTGGTGATCTTCAAATCAGGGAAGTCGCGCAGTAACCGCACCAGATACGCAGCGGTTGCCTCGCCCTCCGTATTGGGGTCGGTGGCGAGGATGACTTCGTGGATGGTGGGGGTGGCGTCGTAAAGCGGGGCTTCGGGGGTGGAATCTGCCAGCTCACGGTCCGGCAGCACGCCACCCAGGCGCTGCAGCAGCGTGGAAATGTTCAAATCGCGCGGGCCCACGTTCGCCAGTGGATCCAGCGCACCGCCCAATACGTGATAGCGACCTTCATACTCGCCGGTGCGCTCGATGACCTGGATATCCTTCGGCTCCTCCACCACGCAGATGGTAGAGGCGTCGCGCTGCGAGTTAATGCAGATGCGGCAGACATCCTCGCGGGAAATATTGCAGCAAATGCGGCAGAAGGTCACGCCATCGCGCACCGCGCCCAGCGCGTTTTGTAGCCGTTCGATGTCCTCGGGCTCCATGTGCAAAACGTGAAACGCGATGCGCTGCGCCGACTTCGGGCCGATGCCCGGCAGGCGCGAAAACTCGTCGATGAGGTCTTGCAGAGGTCCTTCAAACATCAATTTCTCCCAAAATCAGCAAAAGGCCGCGGCCCCAACTCGGGGCAACGGCCTTTTATCGTATCGCGCGGGCTACTGGTTACCGCCGAAGACATCCTCAAAAGACGGGCCGCCCTGGCCGCCCATGCCCTGGGACAGCGGGCCAATCTTCTCCTGCGCCAGGCGGCCGGCCGCAGCGTGGGCCTCCTTGAACGCACCCATGACCAGGTCCTGCAGGGTGTCGACGTCCTCTGGGTCCACGACCGACTTATCGATCTGCAGGTCCACGAGCTCGGCGCCGCCGGTCATGGTCACCTTAACCAGGCCGTTGCCTGCCTGGCCCTCGACGTTGGTGGCCAGGATTTCTTCCTGCGCCTTCTGCAGGTCCGCCTGCACCTGCGCGGCCTGCGCGATGAGGTCGTTCATGTCATTTGCCTGCTGCATTGGGTCTTGGTCAGCCATGTTGTTTCCTTTCTAAATCAACCGTAAATTTCGCTACCGCCCGAGTGTACCGTGCTCGCTGGGTCAGGCACGCCGCGCGCCCAGCTCGCGCTCCAGCAGCTCCATAGCTACCTCGGTAGCGCTGCGATGATCCATCTCGCCGGTGGACTGCGCGGCCTCCATCATGTCGCGTTCTTCGTCATCACGGGTATAGGCCGGCGGCTCCTCGGGCGGTGCCTCATACATATCCGGTTCGGGTTCGGGCGGCAGCGGCACGCCGTTGCTGAACTGCGATTCATCGCGCTGCTTGGCGGCCTGCGTCGCCCGTGCGATGCGCGAGCGCCACCCAGGCTTGCTTTCTGGTTTACTCTCCGCCTCCTGGTCGTCAGCAGGCTCGCGCGCCGGCTGATTCGGCGTCCACGCTTCCTTGCGCTGCGGCGGCCGCGGCGCATCGAATCCGGCGGTCTTCGGGTCGGTGCCCACCACGCAGTTCACGGCCACATCGCGCTGGAACTCCTCCTTGAGTACCTCCACGATGACAGCATTATTGGCGGGCGCGTTGATGCGCTCGGCCAGCGCACCGGTAGTGTGCCCCAGCGTCAGGGTGTCATCACGGAAACCAAGTACGCGGGCTTCGGCCAGCATGATTTCGGCCACCTTGTTCCGCTTTCCGACGCTCCCTCTCAACGCCACCCATTTCTCCCTCACGGCCTCCGCGAAGTCGCCTTCCGGCTCCTTCGCTGCCTGCGGTTGCGCCATTTCCGACGCCTTCTCTGCACCAGGCTCCGCCCCTGATTCCGGCTTGGTTTCCTCGACAGATTCCTCTGCACGGGCCGGCACGGGCTTTTCCAACGGTTCGTGAGGATCCGGCTGGGCCGGCGTTGACTGCGGGATTTGCCGCTCACGCTGCCATGGGTCCCCGGCCTCTTGCTGTGTCGGTTGTTTAGGCGCGGCTGGTTCTTCCCGCTGCGGTTGCTGTTGCGGCTGCCGCTCCTGGTTCTGTGGTTTCTGCGGGCTTTGCGGCTCGGCGGCCGGCGCAGAGGATGGCGCAGAAGCCTGCTGCTCCTGGGACTTGGCGCGGCGGCGAGCGATGATGGCGGCCGCGGCGGATTGAGGGTCTTGGGCGCCGGCGACGGCGGAGTTGGCCGCAGGCGCGCCGCCTGGGGTCGCGGGGCCGGCCGGAGCGGGCGAGGCCGCGGCGGGGGTGGCATCAGGAGCTGCACCAGGGGCCCCACTCGCGGCCGTGCCTGCCCCCGCTCCTGGCGCCGCCACGGAGGCGGCAGGGCCGGTAGAGCCGATAAGCAGGTGCGCACACATGATTTCCAGCAGCAGCCGCGGAGAGGTCGCACCGGTGAGGTCGCTGATGCGGTCGTTGACCGTGGAGGCCAGGTAGGTCAGCTGCGGTCCGGAAAAACGCTGCGCTTGGGCGGTAAGCACGGAAGCGCGGTCGGTGGGCGCGGAGACGAGGCCGGCGTCGATGGCACCGGGCACGGCCTGCAGGATCATCAAATCGCGCAGGCGGTCGAGCAAATCGACGGCGAAGCGGCGCGGGTCGTGGCCGGCCTCGATGACGTGGTCGACCATCGCGAAAAGGCCGGGTTTGTCTTGGTTGGCGAGGGTTTCGATGGCGTCGTCAAGCAGCGAGACATCGGTGACACCCAAAAGCGGCCGGGCAAGGTCATAGGTTAGGCCATCGGGCCCGGCGCCGGCCAGCAGCTGGTCCAGCAGAGACAAAGTATCGCGCGGGGAGCCGCCGCCCGCCTCAATAACCATGGGGTACACGGCGTCTTCGACATGTACGCCCTCGGCCGCAACGGTGCGCTGCAGCAGGCCCTTCATCGCCGGCGGGGTCAGCAGGCGGAAGGGATAGTGATGGGTACGCGAGCGAATGGTGCCGATGATTTTCTCCGGCTCCGTGGTCGCGAAGATGAAAATGACGTGCTCGGGCGGCTCCTCCACCACCTTGAGCAGCGCGTTCGCACCGGAGGGCGAGATCATGTGCGCCTCGTCAATGATGAAGATGCGGTAGCGCGATTCGGCCGGCGCGTAGTAGGCGCGGTCGCGCAACTCGCGCATGTCCTCCACGCCGTTGTGCGAGGCGGCGTCAAGCTCCGTCACGTCCAAGTTACCGGGGCCGCCGGGGGCGAGTGAGACGCAGGAATCGCACTTGCCGCACGGCGTCGAGGTGGGCCCGTGTTCGCAGTTGAGCGAGCGGGCCATAATCCGCGCCGAGGAGGTCTTGCCGCAGCCGCGCGGGCCGGAAAAGAGGTAGGCGTGGTTGATGCGCCCCGCATCAAGGGCGGCGGATAGCGGCGTGGTGACCTGCTCTTGGCCCACGACCTCCGCGAACGTTGCTGGACGGTATTTCCGGTATAAAGCCACGGTTAGCCAGTTTACCGGCTAACCCTCGCGCGACCAGTCCAGCAGGTCAATGCCCTGCTCGGCCACCGCGCCCTGCAGCTTGCCGACGCCCTCTTCGACCCCAAACGCATATTCCGAATCCGTCAGCATGACTAGCTGCAAGATGAGGGTCAGGCGGCCCTCCTCGCGAAACTGCGGGGTCTGCCCGCCCCACAGGTACGGCGCGATGAAGAGCCCGTGGTGCACGGTGACGCCTGGGATGTCGAGGATGGACGGCAGCATCACGCCCGGCTGCGCCGGCAGCAGGCCATCGGCCTTTTCGAAGGTAGCGGCCGCGGCGTTGACGGCGGCGGCTACCTCGGGCTGCCCGGTGCGCGCCACCGTGAGCAGCTCACAGCGCACATCGGCACCGTCGTCCTGGCTTTGCAGGCCGGTGTCGGTGTTGTTGAAGGTGGTGGTAAGGGCGAGCGATTGGGCGTCGGCAAGCGAGGCAAGGCCTAGCCGGCGCTCCTCGACGTAGCGGAACTCCAGCTGCGCCGGGATAATCTCGCTCAACCACAGGGCAGACTCATCGGCGTTGATATTAGGCCCCCAGCTTCTCCACGGCGGCGAGCAGCACGCAGGTAGCGACGCCATCCATGGCGGCCTCGACCTCTTCCTGTGGCGGCAGGGTGGGGGCGAGGCGGATATTGCGGTCGTTATCGTCCTTTCCGTAAGGGTAAGCCGAGCCGGCTTGGGTGAGCAGGATGCCGGCATCGCGCGCCAGCTCCCACACGCGGTTGGCGGTGCCATCGACGACGTTGAGGGAGATGAAGTAGCCGCCCTTCGGGTTGGTCCACTGCGCCACCTCGTACTCGCCGAGGCGCTTTTCTAGGATGCGCAGCACGGCATCGAACTTGGGCTTAATCAGCGCTGCGTGGCGGCGCATCACCGCGCGCACGCCCTCGGCAGAGCCGAAGAACTCGTGGTGCGCCAGCTGGTTAATCTTATTGGGGCCGATGCCGCGGATGCCGGCGTGCTCTAGGTACCACTCGAGGTTGTCCTTGGAAGAGCCGAAAAAGCCTACGCCCGAACCGGCGAAGGTGATCTTCGAGGTAGAAGACATAGCCCAGAAGCGATTCGGGTTGCCTTCCTCCGCAGCGATGTCCAGAATCGGCAGGATTTCCGGGAATTCCTCGGTTAAGGTGTGCACGGCGTAGGCGTTATCCCACACGATACGGAAATCCGGCGCGCCAGCCTCCATGCGGGCGAGGCGGCGGGCCTTGTCCTCAGAAATAACGGCGCCGGTGGGGTTGGCAAACACCGGCACTACCCACATGCCCTTGACCGCCGGATCCTTCGCCAGCTTTTCGACGGCCTCTACATCCGGCCCGTCTTCCTCCATTGGCACCGGTACCAACTCGAAGCCGAATTGCTCCGTGATAGCGAAGTGGCGGTCATAGCCCGGTACGGGGCAGATCCACTTGAGCTTTTCTTCCTTGCCCCATGGGCGCTCGGAATCGTTGGTGCCGAAGATATAGGCCCAAGAGATGAGGTCGAACATGATGTTCAGCGAGGAGGAATCCCCGGCTACGAGCAGCTCGGGGTCCATGTTGGTCAGCTCGCCCCAAATATCGCGCAGGTCCTTGATGCCCTTTTGGTTGCCGTAATTGCGCAGGTCGTTTCCGGCCGCGTCGGTATAGCGCCCCAGCCCTGGCAGGGCGAGCAAGTCATTGGAGAGGTCCAGCTGCGCCTTCGCTGGCTTGCCGCGGGTCAGGTCCAAATTTAGGCCCTGTGCTTTGAGGTTCGCATAATCCTTGCGGACCTGGGCGGCGAGCTCGTTTAGTTCGGACGATTCCAAAGTAAGAAGCGACATGCGTATGTCTACCTTCCATCTATAGGGCGACTTTTAGCCCCCAATAGTAACGCACGCCATACAAAAAGGGGACCCCGCGCACCCGCCAGAGCCTCCTGACCCTTGCTGCATTCCTGCCCTGGGGGAGTTCAGAGGATGGACGCCACGCGGAATCCTGTCTCATACTTTAACGCCCGCGCGCCGGTTTAGCCAAATGGGCCACCGGCACCTCCACGCCTTCGGCCGCGCTTCCTCGGCGCCAACAGCACCCTGACCCCATTGTGGGTTAAGCAATCCTCGAAAACCGCCGAAAACCTTGGTTGACCTGGCGATTGGTAAAATAATTGCCACGGCTGCTAATGTTTCTTCTCGGAGGATTCGACTAGCGGCCTATGTCACACGCCTGGAACGCGTGCGGGGTTCACGCCCCTCGTGGGTTCAAATCCCACATCCTCCGCCAGAGGAAATCCCGGCTCCTGCTTCATAGCAACGGAGCCGGGATTCTTTTATTTTTCCTGGCCCGAACGCAGAGCTCGGCCGGCGCTAGCCGACGCCGCGCTAGCCGACGCCCCACGTGCCGCTAATCAATAGCCGGCGGCTCGTAGCCATCCGCCTTCAGCCAAGCAACGTGCGGCGGAGTATTCATTGCCCACTCGGTGCGCGCCCAGAGGAAAGCTTGGGTAACTTCGGCCTCGGAATAGCCGCCATCGCGCAAGTATTGCCGGAATCCGTTCGGGCCTGGGTCTTTGATCCAGAGCCAGACATAGTCGTCGAGGGAGTCGTCGGCAAGCAGGCCCTCCAGCCCGTCCGGAACGTACTCGCGCTCTGTGCGCACGCGGTCCGCCAGGTCCTGATCGAGGAAGTCGTAGAGGTAATCCAGCGCATCCTCGAGCTGGGCATAGTCAAAGGGATCCATGCTGCCCAGCCTAGTGGCGCTTAGTGCCCAAGACCATGCGGTCGATTTCCTCGAGCACCTCATCCACGATGGCCGGGTTATAGGCCCGGTAGCCGCGCATGCGCAGCAGTTCCTCCTGTGCGGCAGCCAGGGCGGTCCGGCGGGCCTCCAACGCCACGTGGCGAGCCTGCCAGGCGCGCTGTTTGCGGGAATCCTCGGAAACATCCTCGCCATCGCCCAGCCGGTCCTCGAACCACTGGATAACGTTGGCGGAAATTTCCGGGTCGATCTTTTCGGCGTCGGGTGCGATATGCCCATCGGGCCTAAAGTGCGACAGGGCATCGATGCTGGCCGCACGCGCGCGGGCCACCACGGCGGCGCGCATCTTATCGCTGGCGATTTGGGAGGCCTCTGTCAGGTCAAGGCGCTCCATCAGCCACGGCAAGAGCAGGCCGGGCACCACCATCGTGACCAGCAGCACGGTCAGCGCGATGACTGCGAGCTCGTGGTGGAAACTGAATACACCGGCCGGGATAGACAGCACCAGCGCTAGGGTGACTAGGCCGCGCATGCCGGACCACGTCATCAGCAGCACTTCTTGCAGGCGCAGCGGCGCCACCCGCGGGCGGCCGCGCGAGACGTTGATGCGGTAATAGATGTACATCCACACCAAACGGACGACAAAGGCCACAAGGGACAAGATGACGCCCACGACCACCGAGTGCCACAGGTCCGAACCCACCTCCCCAATGGCGGTATTGACCGTCAGGCCAATGAGTCCGAAGGCCACACCGGTAAAAAGCAGCTCAACGGTCTCCCAAAAAGACTGGCCGGAAAGGCGGTCCTCGGCCTGAATATCGGCACGCGAATTCAGTTCTACGGCCGCGATAACCACGGCGATAACGCCCGAGGCGCCGAGCTCTTCCGAGATAAGGTAGACGGCAAACGGCGTCACCCACGTCAGTGCGTTGCGCGCGGTGACGTCATGGACGTGGGTAATAAACAGCGCCACCAGCCGGCCGACGACCCAGCCTAGGCCGCCGGCGACGAGTGCGGAGTAGAAAAAGTTGAGCACGCCGCCGCCGAAGGAGAGCTCATCGCCTTGGGTTACGGCCGTCAAGGCCAGGTTGAAGGCGACGATAGAAGCGGCGTCGTTAAACAGGCCCTCGGTCTGCAAGGTGGTGATGATGCGGCGCGGGATGCCGGCGGGCTCGGCCACGGCGTCGACGGCGACGGGGTCCGGCGGGGCGATGGCCGCGCCGATAAGGATGGCGGCGGCCAGGCTAATGCCCGGCAGGAAGGCGTAAGCCGTAGCGCCGACGGCCAGCGTGGTGGCAACAACCAGCAGCACGGACAGGCTCAAAATGGTCACCCATTGCTCGCGGATTACGCCCCACGAGGTGCGCCGGGCGAGCGCCCACAGCAGCGGCGGCAGGAAAATGGGCAGGATGAGCTCGGTCGGCGGCTCGAACTGGGGCAGGCCGGGTACAAAGACGGCGCAGGCGGTAATAATCGTCAGCAACGCCGGCCACGGCAGCCCAATCTTGTCACCGATGGCGACGACGAACACGGTCAGCAGCATGAGCCCAATGAGCACCAGAAGAACTTCCATGGGTTCAGATTTTACCCGCGCCAGGTATAGGGGTCAGGGCTTAAGCGGTCGGGCTCGAATTGCGCGAGCAGCTCGGCGGCACTGGCGGCCTTGTACCCCAGCGAGGCCGCCAGCTGCTTGACAACGTCCCCCTCCTCCCCCATCTCCCGCAGCGTCACCGCGCCATCGCGCTTGGCCAGGCGCTCACCGGATTCATTGAGCACGAGCGGGACGTGGATATACTCCGGCGGTTCGATACCGAGCAGCGAGGCGAGGTAGGCCTGCCGCGGCGCGGAGGAGAGCAGGTCATCGCCGCGGACCACCTGGTCGATGCCTTGGTAGGCATCGTCGACGACGACGGCCAGATTATAGGCCCAGCCAGTATCCTGGCCGCCGCGGCGCAGGATGAAGTCATCCACGTTGCCCGTATAGGTGCCGTGGAGGGCGTCGTGGATGGTGAAAATAGGGGCGTCGGCAAGCAGGCGAAGGGCGGGTTTGCGGTTGTGGGCCGCAAGCTCGGCGCGCTTGGCCGCGCGCTGGTCTTCGGTGAGGTTGCGGCAGGTGCCCGGGTATTGGCCGGGGATGGCGTGTGGGGCGCGGGAGGCCTCGCGGATATCCTTGCGGGAGCAATAGCACTCGTAGGTGGGCAGTTGGGCCAGGGCCTGTTCATAGGCGGCGTCGCGATCGTGCTGGTAGATAACCTCGCCGTCCCAGTCCAGGCCGAGCGCACGCAGGTCCGCGAGCTGGCGCTCGGCCGCTTTTTGGGAGGAGCGCTGCTTATCGATGTCCTCCACGCGCACCACAAAGCGCCTCCCCGTCGATCGGGCACAAAGCCACGCCAGAAGCGCCGTGCGGAGGTTGCCAAAGTGCAGATCGCCCGAGGGGCTCGGCGCGTAACGGCCGGCACCGATGGTCGCGGAATTCATGCCCATAGTCTACGGGCTGGCACAATGGCGGGCATGGAAAAATCGAACGGCGCTGAGGTGCGCTTCATTCCCGTCCGCTCCACGCTCTATCCCTGGCTGGTCACCGTGTTCGTGGTGACCTTCCTGATTTCTAATATCAACGCCACCAAGGGCGTCCAGCTCGGCCCGCTGGTTACCGACGGCGCCTTCTTCCTCTTCCCGCTGGCCTATATCGTCGGCGATGTGCTCTCCGAGTGCTATGGCTTCAAATCCACGCGGCGCGCGGTCTATATCGGCTTCGCGATGGCCATCCTGGCGGCCGTGTGCTTCTATATCGCTATCTGGCTGCCGGCGGCCGATTTCTACGAAGGCCAGGAGGCCTTCGCCGCCACGCTTGGTCTGATGCCGCAGATCCTGGCCGCTTCGCTGGCCGGCTACCTGGTGGGCCAGCTGCTGAACGCTTGGACGCTGACCGCGATGAAGAAACGCTCGGGCGAAAAGGGCCTCTTCACACGCCTTATCGCCTCCACCGTCGTGGGCGAGTTCGGCGATACGCTGCTGTTTTGCGCCATCGCCGCGCCGGTTATCGGCGTGGATACCGTGGGCGGGTTCATCAACTACGTCCTGGTGGGCTTCGTGTGGAAGACCCTGATGGAGGCCGTCATGTTGCCGGTGACGGCCGCCGTCATTAAGTGGGTGAAGAAGCGCGAGGACTACTTGCCGGCGTAGTACCGGCCGAGGAATTCATCGCGGTAGGCCTCATAGTAGCCGCCGTCGATGGCAGCGCGGATATTATCCACCAAGCGGATCATGAACTCCACATTGTGGATGGTGCACAGCGTGCCGGCGAGGAATTCCTTCGCCTTGAGCAGGTGGTGCAGGTAGGCGCGGGAGTAATTTTCGGATACGTAGCCGCCGAATTCCTCGTCGACGCCGGCGAAATCGCGCTTAAAGCGCGCATTGGTGAGGTTCATGCGGCCGTCGAGGGTATAGACGCCGCCGCGGCGCGCCAGGCGGGTGGGCGCCACGCAGTCGAAGGTATCGGCGCCAGCCTCGACGGCGGTGAAGATATCGTCCGGCTCGGAGATGCCGAGCAGGTGGCGCGGCTTATCCTCGGGTAGCTCATCGCAGACCCAGCCGACAATGGTGCCTAGGTTTTCCTTCTCCAGCGCACCGCCGATGCCGAAGCCGCCGAAGCCGCGCTTGTCTTCCTCGCGGGCGGCGCGGTCAAGGTCGAGCAGGCCGCGGGTGGCTTGGCGGCGCAGGTCCTCATATTGCGCGCCTTGGACAACGCCCCACAATGACTGCTTCGGGCGGTGGGCGCGCTCGCGGGTGAGCCGGTCGTGCTCATCCAGGCAGCGCTTGGCCCAGCGGTGGGTGCGGGCGACGGATTCTTCCTGGTAGGTGCGCGTATCAACCAGCGTGGTCAGCTCGTCAAAGGCGAACATGATATCCGCGCCCAGCCCGTGCTGGATCTGCATGGACTTCTCGGGCGTGAAGCGGTGCTTGGAGCCGTCGATGACGGATTTGAAGTCCACGCCATCCTCGTCCACCTGCGCCATGCGTTCTTTCTTGGCAGCGCGGATGTCCTTATCGCTGAGATCCGCGATATCCATCGCGAGGACTTTCTTGAAGCCCACGCCCAGCGACATCACTTGGAATCCGCCGGAGTCGGTGTAGGTCGGGCCGTGCCAGTTTTCAAACTTGGCCACGCCGCCGGCCTCATCCACGATGTCGTGGCCCGGCTGCAGGTAGAGGTGGTACGCATTCGACAAGATGGCCTGTGCCCCGGTGGAGCGAATCTGCTCCGGGGTCAGTGTCTTTACCGTCGCTTTGGTGGCTACCGGGATGAAAGCCGGAGTGTGAATATCACCGTGTGGGGTGTGGATGACACCGCTGCGGCCGTGCTTGCCGGGGCCTTCGGGCAGGCGCTTGCCGACGTCGAAGCTCAAGTCCATTTCTATTCTTCTTCCTCATCTGCGGGGATAGGGGCTGGGGTGGCGTGTTTAGCTTCCCATTCTTCTTCGAGGGCGGTGCCTTCAATGTCTAGAGTGGGCAAGATCTTGGCCAGCCACTTAGGCATCCACCATGTCGCGTGGCCCATGAGGAACATGGTCGCGGGGACGAGGGTCATGCGGATAAAGAAGGCGTCGAAAAGCACGCCGGCGGCCAAGGCAAAGCCAAAGATCTGGATGAAGGGCAGCGGCTGGTTAATAAACGCCACAAAGACCGAAATCATAATGATGGCCGCGGCCGTAACGACGCGGGCGCCTTGGGTAAAGCCGGTGATGGTGGCTTCGTCGACGGCGCTATACCGCCCACCGGTGCCCTCCGGATGCCGCGAGATATGCTCGCGCATGCGGGTGACCAAAAAGACCTGGTAGTCCATCGCGAGGCCGAAGGTCACGCCGATGAGGAAGATCGGCATGAAGGAAATCAGCGGGCCTGGCGCGGGGACCAAGTTCCACAGGCCTTCCTGCCACACCAGCACGGTCAGGCCGAAGGCGCCGCCGACGGACAGCAGGAAGCCCAAGCCGGCAACCAGCGGGACCAGGATGGAGCGGAAGACCAAAAGCAGCAGCACGATGGCTAGGCCTACGACGATGGCCAAGTACGGTGCCATGGCTTCCTCGAGGCGCTCGGTGATATCGAGCTGTACCGCGGTCAGGCCGGTGAGGCCGATTTCGGTGCCGGTGGCATCCTCGATCTCGCCAGTGGCCGAGCGCAGCGCGTGCGCGACGTTGACCGTAGCGGCGTCCGTGGGCGAAGTCTCCGGTGTCACCATAATCTGTGCGGCGCGCTTGTCCTCGCTGAGGCCGACGATCTGCGCGTGTTTGACGCCGCCCAGGCTCTTGAGCTGATTTGCGGTATAGAGGAAGGACGCGAGTGCGGCCTTGTCCTCCGGCGAGGCATTATCCGCATCGCCTTCCGCGGTATCTACAACCTCAGCGGCCGGGGCGATCTCCGGCTCGGCCGCGGGTTGATCCTGCTGCGGTTGCGCAGGGGCTGCGTCTTCCGGCGCAACGTCCTCTGGTGCAGCGTCCTCGGGCACGGCTTCCTCTGGCGCTGGGGCCTCAGGGGCAGGCTCCGCGTCCGGCTCCGGTGCCCGCTCTGGCGCTGGTTCGGGCTGGGATTGGGCGTCGACAAGCGGGGCTAGGGCGCCGGACTCCGCGTTGACCGTGTGGGCATCAACCAGAGCGAGGAAGGGGCCGTTGACGCCGGGGCCGAAGCCCTCGGACATGATGTCGGCGGCCTTGCGCTGGGTGGTATCGGGGTTAGAGGTGGTATCGGCCGGAAGGGCGAGCTCCATCTGGAGAACCGGCGCGGTCATAGCGCCCAAGGAGAGCACAACCAGCGCCATGGCCAGGCCGGGAACCTTTTGCACCAAGCGCACCCAGCGGTTGCCCATGGTGGGGCCGCGGCGGCGCTTGCCCTTGCGGGTCGGGTTGCCGGCCACACCGGGGATGCGGCCGTTGAAAGCCTTATCGCCCAGCAGGCCAAGCATCGCGGGAATGAGCGTGAGGGAGACCAACACAGTGATGGCCACGGTGCCAGCGGCGGCCAAGCCCATTGCCGTCAGGAAGCCGATGCGCGCGATGAGGAGCGCAAAGAGTGCGGTAAAGACCGTCGCGCCAGCAAAGACCACAGAGGAGCCAGCCGTGCCAACCGCCATGCCTGCGGCATTGGGCCCGTCCATGCGGCGGCGCTCGGCGCGGTAGCGCGAAAGGATGAACAGCGCGTAGTCGATACCCACGGCAAGGCCAATCATGATGGCCAGGACCGGGGTCATATTATTGAGCTCAATCCAATGGGTGGAAATGAGCATGCCCAGCGCGCCTAGTCCCACGCCGATGACCGCAGAAACCAAAGGCATGCCCGAGGCCACCAGCGAGCCGAAAGTAAAGATAAGCACGAAGAAGGCGACGCCGAGACCGATGATCTCGGAGGTGGAATTGACCGCGATTTCATCGCCGAAGCCGGCGCCATTGCCTTCTACCGTAAGGCCGCGGTCGCGGGCGATGTTCATCGCCTCGGTGACGGTGTCCTTGTCCGCTTGATCGACGCTATAGGGGGACTCGGCGTCAAAATTGAAGGTGGTATACGCGATGGTCTCATCATCATTGACCATGGCGAGGTTATCGGCATCCGCGCGGGCGGATGCTTCCGGCAGCCCCATATCCGTGAACTGGTGGATGACCTGATCCTGCAGGCGGGGCGAGACCTCAAGCGGGTTGCCAAAGCGCGTGGTATCACCCATTTCCAGGTTGTCCTCGAGGTAGGAAATGGTGGCATCGATGGCCTCGCGGTTAGCGGGATCAGAAAGCTTCTGGCCATCCGACGCCTTAAAGACCACGTTGACCGAGGGCGAGTTGGCAGGGTTGCCACCCTCTGGGAAGAGGTCCATGGTCTTGTAGGTGGCGTCGATGGACGGGGTTCCCTTGATGGAAAACTCGCTCGTCATCGGTTTCATCAGCAGGGCGGCGGCACCGCCGACGGCGGCGAGCAGCAGCAGCCATGCCACGATGACCTTCCACTTATGGAGGAAAGACCAACGCCCAAGACGATAAAGCAATTTAGCCACGGGTAGATGTACCTTCGCATTCGCGTGGGGAACGGGTTGAACTTTGCCCTAGTGTAGTGGCCATACCCTCTAATCCCCTATCGCGAAGCCACCTGCGTCCCAGTTTTCACAGCTGACGGCCAGCCAACCCGAGGCCAGGAGCCTGCCGCATAATAGGCAAAACAAAATCCCGACCTGTACAAACAGGCCGGGATCTCGGTGCGGTGGCGGCGGGATTTGAACCCGCGGTTGGGGGTTACCCAACAATCGCTTTCGAGGCGATCACCTTCGGCCGCTCGGACACGCCACCGCGTTCCAGATTACGGGAGTGGGCCCGAGCGACAAAATCGCTGCGCCGGCGGGGTGCCAGCGCAGCGATATGCGGAAACGAGAGACGAGGATTAGTCGTCCTTCAGGCCGCCGATAACCTCATTGGCCTTGTCCTTAACGCCTTCAGCGGCGTCAGAAAGCTTGTCCTTAGCCTCGGAGGTGACCTGGTCGGCCTTGCCCTCATTAGCTACATCCTCGTTGCCGGTAGCTTCGCCGTAGGCTTCCTTTGCCTTGCCTACGAGGCCGTCCTTCTTGTTTTCCAAATCGCCCATGATCACTCCTTTGAGTAGACGGTTAGTGTATGGCAGCCAGTGTACGCACTTTCACCGCAGGCCGTCGAAGAATTCACGGAGCCCAGCGGCGCATTCCTCTTCGAGGACGCCGCCGCGGACCTGCGGGGTAAAGGGGGCGGTGGGGGCACGCAGGACGTCGATAAGCGAGCCGCACGCGCCGGTC
Organism: Corynebacterium curieae; assembly: GCF_027570035.1. Classification (GTDB taxonomy): domain Bacteria; phylum Actinomycetota; class Actinomycetes; order Mycobacteriales; family Mycobacteriaceae; genus Corynebacterium; species Corynebacterium curieae. The sequence goes on from NZ_JAKMUU010000004.1 coordinate 66,703, forward strand.
TTTGGCTCGAAGGCGCCAAAGACCACGGAGGAAACGCGCGCTGCTTGCAAAGCACCGGCGCACATGGCGCACGGCTCCAGGGTGACGACGAGCTCGCAACCGGAAAGGCGCCAGCCATCACCATGCGCGCGGACGGCTTGGCGGATGGCCTCGACCTCCGCGTGGGCGGTGGGATCGGCTAGCTGTTCGCGGCGGTTGACTCCGGTGGCGAGTTCGGTTCCGGTGGCGTCGTAAAGCACCGCACCCACGGGGACATCGCCGGCCGGGGTGCACTTGGCGACGTCGAGGGCGCGGCGCATGCGGGCTTCCGCGCGCAGGAGGGGCTCAGGCGTTATCAATGACGTCTTCCAGCTCATCGCCAAAGCCGAGCTCGCCGGCGATGCGCAACAACATATCGGAAGGCCAGTCCTCCTCATTGTCGATGATGTAGCCCACCTGATCCTCGGATAAACCGAGGTCAGCGAAGATATCGAAATCGCCCTCGCCATATGGCTCGGCCTCATCGGGGTCCACATCCGGGATTTCATGATCGTTGATATCCATAAAATCAGCGGCGAAGTCATCATCAACGCCATAAGTGGCATCAGAAATGAGCATCTTTACCCCGCCCGGCACGGGGCGCACGGCAATAAAGTAGGCGTCCTCCACGCACAGCAGCGCAAACGCAGCACCCTCGGAGCGGAGGCTGCGCACCGCATTAATAGAGGTCTGCGGGTCCTCAAAATCATCGTTGAAGCTGCGCACCAGCCACTGGCCCTCAGCGCGGGCGACGGTTACCGCAAAGGAGTAATTTTCGTTGCTCATACCTCGTGAGATTAGTCGTGTTGTGCCACAATTGTCATCGTGAGTTCTCAAGATGTTCAACGCCCCATCTGCATTATCGGCCTCGGCCTCATCGGCGGCTCGCTGCTGCGCGATCTCGCCGGATATAATCACCCCGTTTTTGGATACAACCATTCCACTTCTGGCGCCCGCACCGCCGTCAAGCAGGGCTTTGACGTCACCGACGATCTTCCCGCCATTTTGACCCGCGCGGAGACGGAGAACGCGCTTATCGTCATAGCCGTGCCTATGGGCGCTGTGGGAAGCGTCCTCGATGCCATTCAGGAACACGCACCCAGCTGCGGTATTACGGACGTCGTTTCCGTTAAGACGGCCGTGCGCCAGCAGGTGCTGGAGCGCGGAATGGAGTCGCGCTACGTGGGCGGCCACCCAATGGCGGGCACCTCCAAGTCCGGCTGGAATAACTCCCAAAAGGATCTTTTCCGCCGCGCCGCTTGGGGAATTACCTATGACTACGCCGCGGAGTGCGAGGCCCGCGGTGAAAAGATCCCTAAGCAATGGGTAGAGACCTTTTCCGAGGTCGTGCGCATGACCCAGATGGTGCATGCGGAAGCGGTGCCTATCCGCGTGGCTAACCACGATGCGGCGGTGGCGCGCATCTCCCACTTGCCGCACGTCTTCGCCGAAATCCTCGCCGTGGTGGGCGATAACGGCGGAATCCTGGCGCAGTCCCTGTCTGCCGGTTCCTTCAAGGACGCCACGCGCGTGGCCGGCACGCACCCGGAGCTGGTGCAGCAGATGTGCGAAACCAATGCGCCGGCGCTAGTGGAGGCTTTGGACGAGGCCTTGGACTTGCTTCGTGACGCCCGCGAGAAGCTCGATTCCCCCGAGCCTTCCATTGCGGAGCTTACCGACGCCGGCTACCGCGCCCGCACCCGCATCGATGCCCGTTCCGGCGCGCGCAAAGAATCGGTCTCCCCGGTCAAGATTTCTTCCCGTCCGGTGCTGCGCCTGCACCCAGGCGGCCCGAATTGGGTGGCGCAGTTGCGCCAATCCGAGTCCCTAGGCGGGCGCATCGAGATTTTCTAGTCCTTGCGGCCGCGGTTGCGCAGGCCCGGAATCCTCGCCAGCGCCGCGGCAACGATGAGGCCGATAACCGCAATACCCGCGTAAAGCCCCGCACGATCCGCGCTGGTCTGCGGGGTTTTCGGCGGTTCCGGGGTGGTCTCTGCGGTGAGGATTGCTTCCTTATCGCGGCCGCTAACCACGCCTTCTATCCAGTCCTTGGTACCGGCCAGCGTGGTGATCGCCGCACTTGGCGAGGGCAGATCGGCATCCCCATTCACCGTTCCCGCGGTGGCCAGGCCGACAAGTTTTCCATCGACGAAAAAGGGCCCGCCGGAGTCGCCGCCCTGCATGCCGGCTCGGCCGGTGGAGTGTACATCGAGGATGGCGCTTTCCATCAGCGGCATCGGGCCGTCAGGTGTGCCCCCAGGCATCGCTTCACCGGCCGGCACGCTTTCTGTCCCCTCTGGCACACTAAGCCCCGGCATAGCCTCGGCCGCGGGAACGCTTTCTCCTTCAGCGGGATCTGGTGAGTCGGTGGCACTGGCGGAGCCGCCGCCGAGGAGCTCGGCCACTTCCATCTCCGCCTGCGGCAGCTGGCCGCGGCGTGCCATGGAAGAACTGCTGCTCCAGCCGTAGAGCGTGCCGCGTTGCCCCGGCTCTGGCACTTGGGTGGAGATCTCTGCCGGGATGGTGTCGGTGACGGAGGTGGTGAGGTGGAGAAGGGCGGCGTCGGAAAGCGGGGATAGCGCCCAAGAATCCGCATCGTAGGTGGTGCCGTTAATGCGGGCCTGGGTGCCCTCGTTATTGACTGACTCGAGGCAGTGGCGCGCGGTAAGCACCCATTGCGCGGCCACGAGGGTGCCGGTGCAATCGCCGAAGCTGCCCACACGGCCGATTTTGAGCTGTGCAACGGTCCGGGCTTCCGCTGAATCCGGGGCTGGATCCCCATGTTCAAGGGCGCTGGCTGGGGCGGCGGTCAATGCCACGAGGCCGGCGGCAATAAGGGCGGGGAAGATTTTGTGCTGCATGATTAGTCCTTCTTTCCGGCAGGAACGGCGATGGTAATGGCTTTGGCGACGGCCCATTCGGCCGGCCCCTTCCCTATCAGGCGGTGCCAGAAGGTGGCTAGGACAAGGAAGAGTGCGATGAAAGCGCAGGCCCAGCCGGTGTTATGCAGGGAGACGTGACTTTGCCAGTAGTAGGCGGTGAGCACATGCAGGATATAAATGCTTAGTGACATCGCTCCCAGCGCAGCAAAGGGATACGCCAATTTGGGCACTGTCCGGCCGATAAGCAGGCATAGGTGCAAGACGATGGCAGCGACGGCGATGGACAGGGCAATCTCCCCCAGTACGCCGGTGTGGCCGGTAAAGCGCAACCAGCCAGGCATATCCGGGATAAAGCGGAAGTAGAAGCCTGCAGCGGCAATCAGGGCGGCAATGCCGGTGGACGCCCACTGTGCAACAGCGCGGGAGCTGCGGATATAGGCCTCATAAAGCAGCATTCCGGCAAGGAAATAGGCAGTGTAGGCCAGCAGCGGATAGGCCTGCGGCAGGGTCAGCGGCGCGTACTTTATGGTCGCAGTAGCGGTGGCTGCAACTAGGAGCAGAAGCTTCCACCACCAGCGCAGCGGCGGGACCCACGACACGAAGATCATCGTGATGCCGATGACCACGAGAACCACCTGGATCTCGCCGCCTACAGGGAGCAGGGCGAGGCCAATAAGCGTGATTATGCATCCGCGGGCGATGATGCGCAGGAACCCCGTCACCGTAAAAACGCGGGCGATAATCATCAGCGTGACGCCGGCCAGTATGGCAAAAAGTGCGGCGGGCAGGCCGTTTAAGATGACCTTGGTATGCCATACTAGGGAGGCCATATGTAGGACGATCATGCCGATAATGGCAAGTGAGCGGGCTATATCGAGCCCTATAATGCGCGAGGTTGTTTTCACCTGGCGTTCTCCTTCAAGACGTGAGGGAACGCGTCGCCACGCCCCCTATTGGTAAAGACTTTCTTTTTCTACTAAGTGAGTCTGGAAGGTAGCTGTGGAATTTTTATAGGTGTCCTGCATTTTATAAGTGGATTGTTTGGGACTTTTGCGGCGCGGCGAAGGCGGGGCTAGTCGCGGAAAGAACTATCACGGCGTTTGCGCGAACGCGAAGGATCAGCAACCAGTTTTAGGAGTGGGGCCGCCCCTAGGCCGATGAGCATACCAATAAGAAAGAGCCAAAAAATGCCAGAGCCCAGCCAGAGAATAAGGCCAAGGATCGCGCCGGCGATGAGGCCGGGAACCAGCGTGGAAGACTTCATGGAGCGAGACCTAGGTGGGGTGGACGAAATACAAGAAAAGCCGCCCGAAGGCGGCTGATTTTGTGCGCCCGGAGGGATTCGAACCCCCAACCTTCTGATCCGTAGTCAGATGCTCTATCCGTTGAGCTACGGGCGCAGACCGTTGGTAAGCAGTGCATGCGCTCTGCTGTGCAACGAGAATTTACTATACCCACGGTCTAGAAAACTAACAAATCGCCTGTTCACCAAGCGTTCACCTGGATGAAATGGGGAGGTTTAGGAAGGAATGCGGGCGGCAGCGTGGGCGTCGGAAAGCAGGACGCCTTGAATCGTAAGCTTCATGGTCGATGTCGATGCCTATGAGGACGAATTCGGCGCTAGGCGTCATGCCATTGGCCTCCCAGAGGGAGGCAGGCATGATTGGCAGGTTAAGGCCAGTGCTGGCACGGAGGGCAAACTTGCACTCTTCGCAGTTAGCAAGCAGATGATCTAAGTGCGTATTTTTCCGTTTCCTAAACCCAGGCAGCACGGCTACGGGGCTAAATGGACAGGCCGAAGATCGGCACCGCCAGGAGGTAGACCGTGAGGGTGATAAGGAATATGCCGATGATATTGAGACCAAGGCCGCCTTTGATCATCTCGCCGATTTTGACGTAGCCAGAGCCGTAGGCAATGGCGTTTGGCGGGGTGGCGACAGGGAGCATGAATGCACAGGTTGCGGCAAGTGCGACCGGGATGGTGAGCAGGAGGACGTTGATATCGCCATCGGCAGTGAGCCCAACGCCCACGGCGACGCCACCCATAATCGGGATGAAGGTGGCGGCCGTTGCGGTATTGGAGGTGATCTCCGTCAAGAAGAGCACCAGCGCAGCTACTGCAGAGACGATGAGGACAACCGGCAGGACGCTAAGTCCCTTAGCCATCTCACCAATCCACAGGGACAGACCGGAGGAGTTAAAGACCGAGGACAGGGACAGGCCACCGCCGAAGAGGAGGAGGACGTCCCACGGCATCTCGTTGGCCGTCTTCCAGTCCAGCAGGCGGGTGCGGCGTTGGTTATCCGCCGGAAGAATAAAGAGCAAGATGCCGGCGGCGATGCCCACAATGGCATCGTCATAGTTCTCAAATTCCTTGAGCACTAGCGGCAGGGTAACCCAGGCGGCGGCGGCAAGGACGAAGATGATGCCGGTCATAATCTGGGGGCGGGTCCAAGGGCCGAGGGCCTTAATTTCGTCGTTGATAAGCTCGCGGCCGCCCGGAATATCCTTCATCTCTGGCTTGAAAATGGTGATGAGCAGTGCCCATGCAATGAGCAGGAAGATCACGGCGAGCGGCACGCCCACCGCCATCCACCGGCCGAAGCCGAGAGTAACGCCCCAAGTATCGGCCATATATGCATTAAGGAAGGCATTCGGCGGGGTACCGATGAGCGTACCTAGCGAACCGATGGAGGCGGAGTAGGCAATGCCCAGCATCAAGGCCGTGGCAAACTTCTTCTGTTTCTCCCAGCCGCCTACGGTCTCCGCAGTCAGTGCGAGCACCGAGGTGCCGATAGGCAGCATCACCACGGCCGTTGCGGTATTAGATACCCACATGGACAAAAAGCCGGTAGCCAACATAAAGCCTAGAATGAGGCGCTTGGGCGAAGTACCGATAACCTTGACCACATAAAGCGCTAGGCAGCGATGCAGGTTCCAGCGCTGCAGGGAAAGCGCGATCAGGAAGCCGCCCATGAACAAGAAGATGGTGGCGGACGCGTACGGGGCGCCTACTTCTTTAATCGTGCCTACGTCGGCTAATGGGAAGATAACCAGCGGCAGCAGCGCAGTGGCGGCGAGCGGAATCGCCTCGGTCATCCACCACACACCCATCAGGATGGTTACTGCAGCGACCGTGCGGATAGCGCCAAGGGAGTAGTCACCGTCCGCATCTGCGCCAGCGGATCCCCGGACCGTCTCGATGGCATTGGAGGGGAAGATGAAAAAGACAAGTATCGCCAATGCCAAGCCCACGAAGAGGCCGATAAATTGGCGGCGCCACTCGCCGCGTGGGACCTCTGGGGCCTCGTCACCTTCGGTGTGGGCGGTGGATTCGTGAGTATGCGGGGTGGTCATACCGCGCGCTCCTTCACTGAGAGAGGATTGTGCTGTGGGATATGCTCCGTACTTCCCAGGTTATTAGCTGGCCTAGGCAGCGGACCGAAAGTTATCCAGTTCACTGCGAAGCATGCACTGACCATACAAAACATGTGACGCAGAAACCATATCCCTCCACATAGAATTACCCCCGCACCCCCACAGAGCACACACTGCACCTGCCCGAAACCAGAAATGAGTCCACCACTTCCCTACCCCCGAGCCAAGGAACGGCGAGCTAGAGCCCCAGTACGGTCTTGGCAATAAGGAAGTAGATAATAAGACCCGTCGCATCACAGAAGGTAGAGATAAACGGGTTGGAGAAGACTGCTGGATCGGCACCGATGGTCTTCGCCACTATGGGCATCAGCCCGCCGACGGTCGCAGAAATCGAACAAATCAAAAACAGGGTTGAACCAATGACAAGGCCGATGCTCAAACCATAGACCAGCGTAGCCAAGCCCAGACCAGCTAAACCGAGCACGGTGCCGAGCAGCATGCCGACGCGCAGCTCGCGCCACATGACGGCGAGGAGGTCGCGTGTGCGGACATCGCCTAGGGCCAAGGCACGGGTCACCGTAGTAGCCGCCTGGTTGCCGGTATTGCCGCCGGTGCCGGTCAGCAGCGGGATAAATAGCGAAAGAACCACGGCCTTGGCCAGTGTGTCTTCAAAAGAATCCAACACCTGCACCGTTAGCAGCGCAGAAACGGCCAGCACGAGCAGCCACACAATGCGCGAACGCACCAGCTTGAGCAGCGGCGTAGATAGGTACGGTTGCTGGAGGGCCTCGGTACCGCCGGCGCGAGCGGAGTCCTCGCTATCTTCTTCCTCCACGATATCGGTGGCATCGTCCCACGTCAGCAGGCCGACGAGGCGGTGCGAATCATCCACAATGGGCAACGCAAGGATATCCAATGGCAGGAACCAACGCGCGGTTTCTTCGGCATCATCACCGGCACGAGCAAAGATGGGATCGTGCATAATATCGGCCATGGTCAAAGCGGCGTCGGCGGTAAAGATTTCACGCAGGCTCACCACGCCCACCAGGCGCCGATCTCCGCGCGTGATGGGCACGGTATAGATGGTTTCTAACTCATTCGCGGTCTCTCGCAGTTTGAATAGCGCGTCTTTAACGCTCATCTCTGGGTGAATTACGGGCACCTCGGGCGACATGCGGCGGCCCACCGAGCCTTTGGCATAGCCCAACACCACGCCCGTGACATCGCGCTTGGATTGGGTCAGCGAGCGCAGCAGGCGATCCGCGATTTCTGCGGGCAGCTCATCCAACAGGGCCACCCGGTCTTCCGGATCGAGCTCATCGAAGAACTCATAAACATCGGCATTGCCCAGCTCATCAATGATATCGGCTTGGTGTTTAGCATCCAGCGCATCGAATACCACAATGGATTTTCGCCGCGGCAATAGGCGCAGGGCCAATGCCGCCCGGATGGCATTTTGCCGCTCGACGACGGCGATGAGCTCCTGCAGCGGCACCTCATCCAAAAGCTCTTGCAGGCGCGGGGCCTTTTGCGGGTCGATGGCGTCTTCTTGTTTCAGCCACGCCTCGACGATATCGCTAGCCTGCTTGGTGGTCTCCGCCATCGCCCTGCCTGCCTTTCTTGCCCTAGGGTATTTATCCCCTTGAGTGTTGTCTTCAGCCCACTTAGACTACGCCATTACCCAGATGACGCCGCGCTGCTAGCCGACGATCTGGTGGCTCGTCGTTTCCAGGTGAGGCGTATCCCCATCCAGCGTGAGATTCCCAGTGAATTCTTGGGTGGCGCAGCACGCTGCATCATTGGGGCCATAGGCCCGCCACGTGACGGTAATAGTGTCCTCGGTCCACTGCAGCTGCTGGATATGACCGCGCGCCGGCGCCATTCCCTCGCGCTCCCAGTCTTCTACCTTGGTGATGTAATTCAGATCGTTGTCATAGATGAGCAGGTTATCCGGCCAGCCCACGCCGCCTTTATTGCAGACGTAGGTAATAACGGCTTCGTCTTTGCCATCGCCGTTGATATCCGCGTAGGCGCCCTTTGGCGTATCGTCCTGATTCCGCTTCAGGGCAGCCATCGCATGGGGGTAGCCGGCCTTCAGGTTTTCCGGCAAAATGCCGCCTTCTAGGTTGCCAGCTTGGTTCTCACATAGTGCCAGCACCCACAAACTGTCTAAGGCTTCTACCGGGATGATTTTGTTTTCCCCACCAGCCTCGGCGTCTTTGCCCTTGTCGGCACCGGCTTCGGTTTCTGTGTCATCTACGGAGCCGTCAGCGGAGTCTTCCTCGGCGTCCGTCTCGGTCTCGGTCGCGGACGAGGCAGCTGAAGAAGTACTCGGAGCGGCGCCGGTGAAATTCGGCTTATCCGCGGACTCGGTGGATTCGGTGAAATTGGAACAGCCGCTTAAGGCGACTACTGCTGTCACCGTGAGAAAGGCGAGAGGGATAGATAGGGATTTAGACATAGGCATAATATACAGCGCCGCAGCGGCGACGGCTGGGCGGAAAACTAAAAGAAAAGTCCCCACAGCGCGAAGGCGGCCAGCAGGGAAACAAGCCCCGCGGTGCTCGCGAGGATGAAGGCATGCGGGAGGGGACGGTGGGTGGATAAGGAGGCGTCGACAAGCGCGGCACGCTGCCATACCGCCAAAGCCAGCGCCAATACGCAGGCAGCGATGAAGACCAGCGGCAAAAAGACCTGCACGCTTACCGCCCGCATTACGCCCAGCACCACCAAGGACAGTGCCAAGAGGGTGCGCTGCCACGATAGCCGGGTGCGCTCGGGCTGCAGGCCGGGATCGAAGAGTGGACTAGCCAAGGAACTCGCCCACCACAAGCGCACCCGCTACCACCACAATCGCCACAACGAGCACCGGGATAGCAAAGCTAAAGGGCAACGGGCGTTCCTCACGCATCGCGCGTTCGGACTGCTTCCAATGCACCCACGCCACCACCGGCAGAATAATGGCCACTGCCAGCATGAAGACCGATACCGCAGAGCGCAGTTCGGCCGGCAGGGGAACATCAAAGGCCTCGAGCGCCACGCCGCCGGCAATCAACGCCAGGGAGGTGCGAATCCAAGCCAAGAACGTGCGCTCATTTGCGAGCGTGAACCGCGGATCAGGGTCGGTGCCAACCGCGAACACCGAGCGGGGAAACCTCGAGTCACTCATGGGCACCACTTTATATTCATTTCCGCCTCACGTCGCGACACGATAAGCCCACGCGATTCTCTGCCTTCCCGTAGCCTCAAAGATGCAGGCCAGCCCCTAAGCAAAGGAGCATCCGCCCCTATGTACCTGCCCGTGTGCAGATTCACAGTGACCTCCCCGAACGAGGAAAAGTTTTTCAGCGAAGAGAACATCGAGCGCGTTAGTACCCCAAATCCGCACCCAGATCCCACCGGATTGCGCGAGGTCATTATTAACGGCGGTCCCTGCCCTACAAAGAACCATACGAAGTTCGATTTCCTCTTTGAGCTCATCCGGATGGGCTACATCGTGATTATGGGACTTTTCCCCTTTGCCTTGACCGGCCTCGATACCTACATCGCTGTGCTTATCAGCCTGCCCATCGTTACATTTGGCATTTCCAAGCCCATACGCTGGCTTGCCTCAACCCGCACCGAGCGCACCCTGCTGCGTAAGGCATGGACCAATAACTGGCTGGAGTTTTATCCCGCCTTGGTGGGAAACTTCCGCCACGCTCGCGTCATGGTTTTCTTTCCTGACGGTTCCACGGAGGTGCTGCCGGGGCTAGCAACGGCGAAAATTACGGACTACCCGCCAGAGATAATGCGGACCGATGGCAGCGCCATGGTGGACAGCCCAGACGATTTGCGCGTTAGCCGCACTGATAACAATGGCTGGATAGTGCTAAGCGTGCTCGCTGGTGATCCAGTGTCTGACGGCACCCTCGACGTTGGCTTGAATGAGCAGCAGGTAGAAGCGGCACTCTCCCACGTGAAACGCGAGTGGGTGCCGGGCTTCCTGAACTAGTGTGCCGCAGCGGGTTATAGTCGGGCACATGATTGAAGTTGCCGCCGTAGTTTTTCGTAATTCCTTTGGCCACGTCCTGACAGTGCGCAAAGATTCTTCCACCAAGTTTCAGCTGCCCGGTGGCAAGCTCGAAGCTGGCGAAACCCCACTGCAAGCCGCTGCTCGCGAGGTTGCCGAGGAAATCGGCGTTGACGTCCGCCTTCCTGAGCTTTCCCCACTCGGAACCTTCGATGCACCGGCTGCCAACGAACCCGGTGAAACCGTGCGCGGCCATATTTTTACCTATCCGCGCCCGATCTTGGCCCGTGCCGCCGCAGAGATCGCCGAAGCCGCGTGGGTAGACCCCACTAATCCCGATCGCGAGCTCGCCCACCTGCTGCGTGACGAGGTCTTTCCCGCCTTGGGACAGTAGATTCGTCGCTAGGATCCCGCCCCACAACACTTCAAAGGCATTTAGTTAGAGGATTGACAGTTAGGGCTCTAACCATTAGTGTTCTAACTATGACTTCACGAGCAACCGAGATCGCCAACCTAATCCGCCAAGTAGGAATCGCCCACCGCACCAAAGCTAACGAATGGATCGCAGACGCTTCCCTCACTCCGGAACAGGCCTTTGCACTCGGGCATATCGTGGACAATCAAGACAACGGCGTCATCGCCCGCGATTTAGCTGAAGTCACCAGAACCAAACCTGCATCCGTGGCCAACTTGGTCAAGGGCCTGGAGACTCGCGGTCTGATCACCCGCGCGCCCTCCCCCACGGATTCACGCATCAAATTTATCCACCCCACCGAGCTCGGCACGCAACTCCATGCCGACTTCAAAGACACCCTGGGGAAAGCCGATGAAGACATTTTCGGCTCCTTAACCCCCGCCGAACAAGACCAACTTATCGCCTTGCTCGAGCGCATTACAGAAAACTCTTAAACCACTTCACTACCGCTTCACCGCGCCGCACTATCCGGCGCGGCGATCACCCCTGCCATTTTGGAGGGCAGAACCATGTCAAATAACAACTACACCCTTTCTTCGGCGCCGCTCCTGCGCGCCCTTTTGCACCTATGCTTACCGATGATCGCCGGACTCGCCGCCGGCTCCCTCTACAACGTGGCCGGCGCCGCCATCGTCGGGCACCTTGATAACACCGCCTTTCTCGCCGCGCTCACGTTTGGTCTGCCGGTTTATTCGCTCATCATGGGATTTGGCAACCTCTTCGGCGTCGGCGGCGGAACCTACATGTCCCGCCTTGCCGGCGAATATGAAAAATCCGGCGATAGCCACCTACTAACACGAATCAAAAACGTGTCTGCCTTTACCTTGTGGGCGTCGCTTAGCGTCGGCGTAGTGCTAGGAATTGTTGTCGCCCTATGCGCACATCCCATCGCGCACGCCATAGGCGCCGGTTCCGGAACCCCAACCGCTGCCGCTACCAGCACCTTTATTGTCGCGCTCGCACTAGGCTCACCCTTGCACATTTCCGCATTTTCGCTAGAACAGCTCGTACGCGCGGAGGGTGCGGCCTCCCACTCCATGATCGGCATGGGAATCGGTGCGGCCGCCAATGTGCTCTTCGATCTCATCTTCATCCTTGGCTTGGGTTGGGGAATGACCGGTGCCGGCGTTGCCCTTGCGCTGACCAACCTCATTGTGTGTGCCTACTACGTGTGGTGGCTGTCCACCCGTTCTTCCCAGGCTTCGCTGCGGCTTTCCGACGTCCACGTTGACACCAAACTCGTCACCACCGTGGTGGAGACTGGCTCGTCTGAGCTTTTTATGACCGCGTTCATCATCATTACCACGCTCATCATGAACTGGATTGCTATGTCCTACTCCGAAGCTCTGCTTGCCTCCATGGGCCTCGCGCTGCGCGTTAGCAACCTAGTGGAAATGATTGTTACCGGCATCGTCATGGGCTCGCTGCCGCTGATGTCTTATGCCTTCGGCACCGGCAAGCACCAACGCCTGCACGCCGCAATCCGCAGCGTGGCGCTGGCTAACCTGGCGGTCGTTGCCATCTTTTCTACCGCAATCTTCGTGTTCAAAGAGCCATTCCTGCACTTGTTTAGCTCCGATGCGGAGGTCATTGCGGATTCCACCTCCTTCCTCACCGCCATGCTCGTCTCCACCGCATTTAACGGATTGACCAGCTTGATGATCTCCGTCTTCCAGGCCACCGAACAAGGGCGGGCTGCCGCGGCACTCTCCATCATCCAAGGTGTTGCCTTCGTCCCCATTGTTCTAGCCGCCCATGCCTGGATTGGTATGACCGGCGTCATTTGGTCCATGACCGCTGCAGAGTTCATCACCTTCCTCGCGGCAGCGGCAATCTACGTCCACAATCGGTGCCGCTTGGACGCCGCTCCGAGCAAGCGGGAAGCTCCTGAAATGGCTGAAGCCCTAGCCGCCTAACGCCGAATTCCTTCCCTCTGCGAGGAGTTCCATGAGGTGATAACCTTTTCTGCAAAAGAATTGCCTTATAAATCTAGATAGGGAGCCTAAGGACACGCCATGACTGCAGCCCGTCAGTACGAAATCGCCACCGTTGCCTGCCTTGTACTCGGCGCCATCAGCTCCGTAATCGCCATGCTCATGTTGCCCGCGCTCTTCCATGAGTTCTCCCCGCTGCGCTTGGAAATCCTCACCGGCACCCTCATTTTCGGAGTAGGCATGCTGCTTCTCGCTCGCCGCTGCGCACCACACGCTCTGGGCCGTTAGTAGTTCGCCTCCCCCACTCACCTCTTCCCCACCCGCTATTGCGGCTGGGGAATTTTTGCGGCTTATTTCCCTGGTTGATCCGGCAATGCTAGACACCGATACAAGAAAATCCCGAGCGCACGCTCGGGATTAGCTGGCGGAGATGAGAGGATTCGAACCTCCGGACCCCAGAAGGGTCAACTCCTTAGCAGGGAGCCCCATTCGGCCGCTCTGGCACATCTCCACGGTTCACAAGGAACCTCGTTTGAGAATACCTGCCTGCCCCGCCGCTGCCAAACTAGCCCCCTCCTTTCCCGCCCACAGCAAAGGTGCAGGCCCTAAAGTGGTAGGCATGATTCGCCCAGACCTAAAAGCCATCCCCGCCTACGTCGCTGGTGCGCGCAACGATGACGCGCTCAAGCTCTCCTCCAACGAGGCAGCACACCCGCCGCTGCCCGAGGCGGCCGCGGCCATGGCGGAGGCGGCGGCACACGCCAATCGCTACCCGGATATTGCGGCCACCACGCTGCGCGAGGAACTCGCCGCGCACCTGGGTGTGGATTATGGGCAGGTAGCGGTGGGCACCGGCTCATCCGCGCTGTGCCAACAGCTGGTAGAAATTACCGCCACCCCTGGTGAAGAAATCCTCTTCCCGTGGCGCTCCTTCGAGGCCTACCCTATCTTCGCCCAAGTGGTAGGTGCCCATCCCATCCCGGTTCCACTCGGTGCAGACCAGCGCGTGGACCTGCCAGCCATGGCACGGAAGATTACGGACAAGACCAGGCTTATCTTCGTGTGCAACCCCAATAACCCTTCCGGCACCACGGTCACCAAGGACGAGTTCTCCGCCTTCATGGATGCCGTGCCTGCCGACGTCCTCGTCGCCCTCGACGAGGCCTATATCGAATACAACCGCACCTCGGACACCCCGCTGGGCACAGAGCTGGTAGGCACCTATCCCAACCTGGTGTGCCTGCGCACCTTCTCTAAGGCTTATGGCTTGGCCGGCGTGCGCATCGGTTATGCTTTTGGCCCGAAAAATATTATCGAAGCCCTCAATAAGGTGGCCATCCCCTTCTCTGCCAGCACCGTGGCACAGGTTGGTGCCCGCGCGGCGCTGGCGGCGCAGGATTCGCTGCGGGAGCGCACCGATGAGGTCGTCGTCCAGCGCGAGCGCCTAGAAGAAGCCCTGCACGCGTGGGGAGTGCCGCATTCCGAGGCAAACCATGTCTGGCTGCCGGCTGCGAATCTGGCCAGCCTTGGCACCCCGCAGGAGGTGGCCGCTCGCCTAGCCGAACGCGGAGTGCTCGTTCGCGCGTTTAGTGAAGGCTTACGCATTACCGTCACCACCGAGGAAGAAACCGACACCTTGCTGCAGGCTTGGAACGCAACCATAGGAGGCTAAATGCGCTCGCTCATCAACTTCGCTCTCAACGTCTTTGCCATCGCGGTGGCGCTGTGGGCGGTGGTCGCCGTCATTCCCGGCATTACCATCACCCCAGCCGAGACCGGCAATTTCATTGCCATCGCCATCGTCTTCATCATTATTAATGCCGTGGTCATGCCGGTGCTGCGGGTCCTCGGCGCGCCGCTGACCTGCCTAACGCTCGGACTTTTCTCCCTCGTCATTAACGGCGCGGCGCTCATCATCGTGGAGTGGGCGTTGAATACCCTCGATCTCGGAATCGGACACCTCGTCATCGATTCGTGGGGTGCGGCGATTATCGGCGCCATCGTGCTCTCGATTGTCAGCAGCGTCATCAATTTCTTTACCAGTCCGCTGCGCCAGCGCGATTAGCCGCCTGCAAAAGGTGGCAGCACATCCACGCGGGTCACACCCACCAGCGGTGAATCCATGGCGGTGTTTCCGGCGCCGCCGATAAGAAAGCTGCAGCGCCCCAGCACCTCTTTCAGGCTCATGCCGGCCTCGGTGGTTCCGGTGTGCTCTTTGCCTAGCTGTGTCACCAGATCGCCCAAGGTGGCAGGGGCTTCTACCTGCTCAGAAGCCACGCCCGCGGCGGCACGGGCGGCGGCAAAATAATGAACGGTCAACATGCCTTCCACTATGCCCGCACACCCCTGCCGTGTCGAGACCGCGGGTAAACTAGCCGCCATGCGCACACCCGAGACTCACGCGCGCGAGGTCGCCGCGGCCCTGCCCGCACGCCAGGTCACCACCGTAGCCCTTCACCAAGCGCAGGATATGGTGCTAGCTGCGGATATCCACGCCGGTTTCCCCTCCCCTCGCTTTGATAACTCCCAGATGGATGGCTACGCGCTCCCGCAGTGCGCGGCCGGAACCTACCTGGTGGGCCCTACCATCGCCGCCGGTGACGACCCCGCCCGGGTGCTCAACGGCCCACTCGATGCGGCCTGCCCCATCATGACCGGCGCCAAAGTGCCAGAGGGAACCGCAGCCATCGTGCCCATCGAGCACTGCGAACCACAAGAATTCCTCTCCGCAGGTGCTCGCATCACCGTGCCAGAGACCTCGCCAGGACAGTTCATCCGCCGCACCGGCTCAGATCTAGAGGAAAGCGCCCTCCTTGCAGTCCAAGGAGATAGGCTCACGCCTGTCCGCTTGGCCGCCCTCGCCTCCCAAGGAATTACCGAGGTGGAGGTCTATCGCCCCGCCCGCATCCTCATCTGCACCGGCGGCGCCGAGATCGGCCATGGCAACGCCGCCATCCCGGATGCCAACGCACCACTCCTTACGGCGATGTCTCACCGCGCCGGCATCGAAGTCGCAGGCTATATCACCACCAATGATGACCCGCAGGCATTGGCCCACGCCTTCGCAGAAGCCATCGCGCAGCACCACCCGGATGCCGTTATCACCTCGGGCGGAATCTCGGCCGGGAAATTCGAAGTAGTCCGCCAGGTGCTCACTGGCTGGTTTGGCCACGTGGACCAGCGACCCGGCGGCCCGCAGGGCATCGCCACTTTTCACGACACCCCAGTGATCTGCTTGCCTGGAAACCCCATTTCCACGTTGGTGAGTTTCCGCCTCTTTGTCGCCCCAGCGCTGGGCTGGACACCCGAGCCTTTCCGCGTTCCCCTCGCGGCGGGAATCGAAGGCCTCCCGCACAAGGAGCAATTTCGCCGCGGACGCGTGGATTCCCACGCCCATATCCTCGGTGGCGCAAGCTCCCACCTGCTCGCCCAAGCCGCCGATGCCACCCATCTCATCCGCATCCCTGCCGGTCAACGCCTCGAAGCAGGCGAGGAAGTAGAGGTCTACCCACTATGAGCCCACAGCGCACCGCCATCGTCATTGTCGCTTCTACGCGCGCCGCCGCGGGCATCTATGAAGATCGCTCCGGGCGCATCGCAGTAGATTTCTTGCGCCGCAAAGGCTTCGACTGCCCCGACGCACGCATCGTTTCCGACGCCGATATTGCCGCGGCTGTTGACGCCGCGTTCGCCGAAAAACCGGCAGTCATCCTGACCTCCGGCGGCACTGGGCTGACCCAAGATGACCAGACGGTAGAAGCCGTAACGCCACATATCACCCGCGAGTTGCCCGGCATTGCGGTGGCCTTCTGGCAGAAGGGGCTGGAAAGCGTACCTACTGCGGTGGCCTCCCGCGCCATTGCGGGGGTCAACGACACCACTTTTGCCATGACTCTTCCCGGTTCTACCGGCGGGGTAAAGGATGGCTGTGCAGTCTTGGAAGAATTGATTGTTCCGATCGTCGATATGCTAGAAGGAATACATGAACACTGATCCCTCCTACGTTGCCGAGCAAACCGGCTGCACCATTGGCACGCTGCTGAGCGATCAGCCCCTCGAATCTCTTCTTGCCGCCGCCAAGGAAGAGACTGTCACGGCCGCCATGGGTGCCGTTGTCACGTTTGAAGGGGTTGTGCGCGATCACGACGGCGGCCGGCCCAATGTGACTTTGCTGTCCTATAGCGCACACCCGTCCGCACCAGAAAAACTGCAAGAAGTCACCGATTCCGTTGCGGCCAACCACCCAGTGCGCCTGTGGGCCGCCCACCGCACGGGAGATCTCGAGGTCGGTGACCTAGCCTTTGCCGTAGTAGCGGCCGCCGCACACCGCGGCGATGCCTTCCGTGCGGCCGAAGAATGCGCCGATAGGGTCAAGGCGGAAGTACCCATCTGGAAAGAGCAAAGCCACGGCGATGGCTCCACCAACTGGGTGGGACTGGAATGAGCACCCGCTATGCCCGCCAAGAAGCGCTGTGGGGCGAAGACGGCCAGCGCAAGCTCAGCAAAGCCCACGTAGCGGTTATCGGTGCCGGCGGCCTGGGCTCCCCCGCCCTGCTCTACCTAGCCGGCGCAGGCGTAGGCCGCATTTCGCTTTTCGACGACGACGCGGTCTCCCCCTCCAACCTGCACCGCCAGGTCATTCACACTACCGCCGCCATCGGAACGCCAAAGACGGATTCCGCCGCGGCTGCGGTGCGCGCGCTCAATCCAGAGGTGGACATCACCTGCCACGGCCGCCTCGAATCAGCGACAGCGCTTGAGCAGCTACGCGGCTGCGATCTCATTCTCGACGGCACCGATAACTTCGATGCGCGTTACTTAAGTTCCTGGGCCGCCCACGAACTAGGAATCCCGCATGTGTGGGCCTCCATCCTCGGCTTCGATGCCCAGGTCAGCGTGTTCTGGTCCGGCCACGGCCCTGTCTATGAGGACGTCTTTCCCACCGCTCCCGCGCCCGGCGAGGTCCCCTCCTGCTCGCAGTCCGGAGTTCTGGGCCCAGTGGTCGGCGTTGTCGGATCCGCCATGGCGCTCGAAGCCCTCAAACTCATCGCCGGCGTAGGCACTCCACTCATCGGCACGCTCGGCTACTTCGATGCCCTTTCCGGTACCTGGGAATACATCCCGCTCCAGTCCACCGGCGCGCAACCAACCCAGCCTGCCGACGCCCCCGAGGTCCGCGAGATTCCCCCTCACGCTCCGCTTATCGACGTCCGCGCCTCCCCCGAGCGTGCCCAATCCGCGATCCCCGATTCCACGCACTTTGAACTCGACCGTATCCTCGACGGCGAAAACCCCAACATCGAACCGGATGCTCCGGCAGTGATCTACTGCGCCAGCGGCATCCGATCCGCCCAAGCCGTGGATATCCTCCGCAAACGCGGCTTCACCAACGTCGTCTCCCTACGCGGCGGCATCAATTCCTGGCTCGAGCAGCATTAGCCACTTTTCGCCTGTTAACGGAAGGCAGTTTAGCGGTCCATTCGGGTCTTATGTTCCTTATGCCGTGCAAATAGGAACCAAATAAGAGGCCCAAGGAACGGGTAGGCAAATGCCGCCATCGCCAGCAGTATTTTGACCCCTACGCTATATCCCGAGCGAATGATGGATATGAGCGAAGCCACCCAAAAGACCAACAGAGCGATAACGATGACGGCACCTATCCCGCCCGCAAGCCAGCCATATGATTCTGGTACCTGTTCTTCGGCCAACAAAGAAATGGAATTAGTCATAGTTTCCTCATGGTTAACGGTCTTTCGATATCCAAACCTCAAGGTAGTAACTCATTGTAAACATTGACTGACTTCGTCCTGAATTTTCTCTGCATCCCAGTACAACCTGTCAAAACGTGATTAGGCACCCTACCGATTCGGTAGGGTGCCTTAATACTGCACTCCCTCACTCAGAAGCTATAAGCTTCTATGCTCCTTTAACTTAGAAAGGAAGCTTAGGCAGCTGAGGAAGCTGCGGCAGCTGCAGGTTCAGCTGCTTGCCCAAGAATGGGAAGATAGCTGCTACAGCGCCCAATACACCGAGGACAATGCCTGCGATGCCCAGCGGGGACAGCTTGGAGGACTTGTCCTTCGGGTCCTTGTTCGGGTTCTCAGTCTGCTCATTGTCTGCAGGAGCCTCAGGGGTCTCAGGGGTCTCAGAAGTCTGAGCGTCGTCCTCATTCTTCTCCTGTTCAGCAGCTTCCAGCTCGGCAGCAATCTGCTTGGTGACCTCGTTGTCCTTGTTTAGAACCAGCTTGAGAGCTTCTTCCCACTCAACAGCGTCAAAGGAGTTTTCGTAGGCGTTGGTCTTGGTAGCGGTGCGCATTGCGTCGAAAGCCTTAGCCTCGCCGTCTTCCTTAGCACCCTCGAAGTTATCCAAGTCGCCGTTCCAGCCGTCCAGCAAGTTCTTCTCGGTTTCGCTCAAGGAGTCTGCGTACTTGGTGGTGTTCTCGTTCAGGGTAGGAAGAACGTTCCAGTAAGCCTGGCGCAAGGTGATGTCCTTGCCGTCGATGGTGATGTTGCGGTCAGCATCGGACTCGCGCAGTTCAATCACGCGGGTAAGCACGGTGAAGCGTGCCTCGTACAGGCGCAGGACGTGAACCTGAGCGCGTGCTCGGTCGAGAAGTGCCTGACGAACCAAAACGTCGGACTTTTGAGCCTCACGAGCAGCGTCCTTCGCAGCAGCGGTTGCCTTATCGAGAGCTGCCTCAGCATCCTCAACCTTCTTCAGCTGAGCCTTGGTGGTTGCGATGAGCTCCTCCAGCGGTGCGAGGTAGGAACGTGGGATGAAGTTGTCCTCGGCCTGGTCCGCATCACGCTCACCAGCGTGATCGTATGCTTCCTCGTAGGACTCAAGTGCTGCCTTGATTTCATCTACGGAAGCAGGGGAAGGAGCCTGCAGATCCTCCAGGCCACCCTTCTGGCCTTCAGCGTTTACAGCATCAACCTTGGCGGAGATAGCCTCTTCAGCAGCGGACTGTGCGGCGTTCAGCTCAGCCTTCTTCTTATCAACGTTCTTCCAAGCAGCGTCAGAAGCGTCATCCTTCTGCTTAGCGAACTTAACGGCGGCACGAGCGTCCTGCACGTTCTTGCGAGCCTTAGCCAGCTCCTGGGTAGCTACCTCGCCCTGCTTCTTGAAGTCACCGTAGGTAGCTTCCTCAGACGGGTCAATGCCGTCCTCGGCATCCTGCAGAACCTCTTCGATGATCTGATCCAACTCAGCGTGACCATCGATGTAGTCCTTGGTAGCGCCGGTAGCCTTCAGCAGTGCTTCTTCGGTGTTGTCGAGAGCCTTAACTTCTTCAGCTGCAGAGTTATCCGCAGGGTTGAAGCCGTCGCCCTGGGTCTGGGCAACTACGTTGTCTTCTGCGAAAGCGGGAACAGCCAGACCGGAAACACCGGTAGCAACTGCAACAGCACCGGCGAGGGCGGCGGTACGAACACGATTCTTGAACATATTTTCCCCTAAAGAGAGTTGAGTTTGGGTCAGTGAGAATTATCTTTCGATAACCGTCGTGTAGGGCGACGCGAGCAATGTTCCAACGAATGAACTTCTCATTCTCAACATTCAGTGCAGCTTTTGTCGCTGGGAATGACCCTATCCAAGAAGCAGGTTCGCTTCCAGCCCAATACAACCTTCTTGGCAGTTAATTTTCAGGCGAACACAAGAAGGTTAAGCGTATTTTCACTGGTCATCATATATACAGTCGGACACGCTTACAGAAAACGGATTCTCAGTGCGCGTAAAAACTGTGAACATTGTGACGATATTTCACCCCCATACGGGTGCTGCATAGTTAATTTCTGAATATGCATTAGCACCAACTGTCGACACACATTTCCACAAGCTCCCCAGCCTTCACGACGCCCCTTGCCGGCCTAATCATCATGCTTGCAGATCTGTATCCAGCACTTACGCGAATTAAAAACCTAACCAGAACCTTAGGTAGCTAAATATTTTCGCTAGGAGAGTTGCATATTTGCATACTTCGTACGGCATATTATGCTCTAAATTGCACTCCAGCCAGCACGCTTCCACCCGTTGGTGCATTTTTATATTTGACAGGCAATCTCATGGTGATCTTATTTAAGCAATTTAGCATTCTAATCTACTTATTCCGAAAGGATAAATGGGTGAAATCCTATATAGAACAAAGGTTCTTTTATTTTTTGATGGGTAAATATTTACGGCATTAACGGCTTTCTTGCTTAAACCGAATTAATGACCATACGAACGGCATCAAGTGGTACAACTGCAGGCCTCCCCGCATCGGATACCGCCATCGAAGCGAAGATTGGAGAGGCCTAGGTACTTACCGATTCACGTCCGAATCTTGCCTGTTTCCGCACATTCAGAAGACAACCTTCCTCAACCTGGAAGGCACCAATGAATCAGGATTTGGTTGGCGAGAATTTTGTTGCGTTAGGAATAATCAAAACCCAATACGTGGAGTTCATCCTGCAACTACTTGAGATCGGTAGGGCAGATCAGGGCAGGGCAGATTCTAAGGAAAAAGCAAACCCCTAGTCAGGGACGACTAGGGGTCAGACAGTCTGCGGAGACGGCGGGATTTGAACCCGCGGAGGTATTACCTCGCCGGTTTTCAAGACCGGTGCATTCGGCCGCTCTGCCACGTCTCCAGGTTGCGCATCGAAGGCAATCTCCTTGCCAAAGAAGCAACTTGGTCAGTCTACTAAATAGATGGCCCTGTTTCCCAAAAGGCCACCGTCAGCGCTTAAAATGATTACTCCCCGCGAGGTCATTCGTGGCACAGGACACAGGATCTTCATTAGATTGGGGCCCATGGCTACAACAAAAATGAAGGCAATTGTCCAGACCGACCCACAGGAGCGTCGATCCCTAGAGCTTCGTAACGTCGATTTTCCGCAGCTGCAACCAGGTGAAGTTCTCGTCAAGGTACACGCTGCCGGCGTCAACCGCGGCGATATCTTGCAAACGATGGGTGCCTACCCGCCACCACCGGGAGCGTCCGAAATCTTAGGCTTAGAAGCCGCCGGCACTGTCGCGGATGCTGGCGATACCGATTGGGAGGTGGGCGCTGAAGTGGGCTGCCTACTTGCAGGAGGCGGCTACGCCGAATATGTGGCGGTTCCAAAAGGTCAACTGCTGCCCGTGCCAAAGGGGTTCAGCTTGGAAGAAACCGCTGCGGTAGTTGAGGTCGGCTGCACCGTCTGGTCCAACCTTGGCATCGAGGCGGGCCTACACGAGGGCCAGCGCGTGCTCATCCACGGCGGTGGCGGCGGTATCGGTACATTTGCCATCCAGGTGGCTAAAGCACTGGGGGCGGAAGTGGCCGTGACAGCCGGTTCGCAAGAAAAACTTGAGCGTTGCCGCGAACTAGGTGCAGATATTCTCATCAACTATAAAGAACAGGATTTCTTAGAAGAGTTGAAGGGAAGCTGCGATGTCATCTTGGACATTATCGGGGCAAAGTACTTGGAAAAGAATATGAAATGCCTAGCCAAGGATGGCAAGCTCATCATCATCGGCATGCAGGGCGGAACCAAGGCCGATATCAACCTAGGTGCCATGTTGCCCAAACGCTTGACCATCCAGGGCACTACGCTGCGCGCCCGCGATCTGGAGGATAAGGCACAGATTGTGGCAGGCACGGTAGAAAATGTGTGGCCCATGTTGGAGGACGGCCGCGTAAAGCACGCCCTACACGCCACTTACCCGCTTGCCGACGCCGCCCACGCCCACGCCGCACTCGACAGTGGCGAGGTCACTGGCACCTTGGTGCTTACTGTTTAAGCCAGCGAGGCTACAACACGCGTCAGGTGCTCGACGTCGTGATAGGTATTGAAGGGGCCAAGCGCAACCGTCACGGCGCCACCGATTTCTTCCACGCCCATCTCCGTAAGCAACGGGGTTTGTGGGGCAAGCGTAGTGACGAGCCCGTTGTCAAAGAGGCGCTTGTACACGGTCTCAGCAGGAACGCCCCTTACGGCAAAGGTAAGGCGGGGCAGGCGATCGTCGGATGCGCCGGCGGCGGCCTCCCCAGTCACGCCGAGGATATGCACGGCAGGCAGCGTGCTCAAGAAGGAATACAGGTCTGCGCGCAATTCCTCCAAGTAGGCACTGAGCGCATCCATGGAGGTACGCAAGCGCTTGCGGCGCGAACCACTCTCCCCACCAGCAAGCGCAGCGAGGTGGTCCACGAGCGGGCCGACGCCACCGGCAAGGCCAGAGGAAATGGGCGTCTCCAGCTTGCGGGCCCCCTTGCCGGCATGCACCGGATCGAGGGCATCGAGTCGCCGGAACATTCGGGTATCGCGGAAAACCAAAGCCGCTAGCTGCGGGCCGCCTAATAAGCCCAAGTCGAGGCCCAAGATATCGGCGCCGAGCTCATCAAAGTTGATGGGGCGATAGGGGGCGATCGCAGAGACGTCGAGAAGCGTCCAGGCACGGGAGCGCTCATGGACCGTATCGATAATCTCAGCCGCTGGGGAAACAGTGCCCAAAAGTTCGTGCGCGGCAGAGAAGGCGACAAGCCGCGTAGAGCCGTCGACAAGCTCTGCGAACTGGAATCCTGGCAATTCGCCTGTTCCCAAGTCCGGCTGGGCCCAACGGGTCTCCGCCTTGCCCTCAGAAAACGCCGAGTACAAAGACGGTGGATCAAGCTTGGAAAGCACCAGCGAGGAATTGCTACCTAAAAGCGGGCGCGCCGCATGTGCCAAGGACTGGTAGAGCACCGGCAGGGAGGGGCCAAGCACCACGCGATCCGCCTTGGAACCGGTCAGATCGGCTACGGCCATGCGCGCAGCGGTGTAATTGCCATCTCCTTCCAAACGCCCCGGCGCGGGCGTGGCAGAGTGGGCGCCGCCTGGCCCTTCCTGAGTGGCCACCGCAGTGGACATGCGGAAGGAGCGAGCCACGCCGGAGGCTACTCGCTCAGAAATCTGGGGAACCGCGTGCGCGTTGAGGTAGGTCCAACCATCAGATAGCCCGGTGTATAAGCCGCGCACACTGAATACGTCATAGTGTGCCGAAGCTCCTGCTGGCATTACGGTCCCTTCTTTATCGCGCTAAGCATCGCCACTCAGTGGCGGTCGATCCCCTACTGTATACGCGTTTGCCCCAAGTTTCCCAAATCTGGATTTTCGCTGTATATCGCTGTTTTCGCAGGCTGGCGGCGTGTAGTTCCCGTTTGCCCAGCCCGCGCGCTAGGGTGTTGAGCGTGCAAGATAACAATCAACTGCGCGCTGATATCGCCCGCATGACCTCTCAGCCAGACAGCGAGGCCACCCCAGCGTCCCAGTCCGAGACCCTCAAGGCCGCCTTCGCGGATCTTGCGCAGGGTGCACAGCAGCGCGAGCTGTGGTTCAAGCTGGGTATTCAAGATATTAAGCAGCGCTACCGCCGCTCCGTCCTGGGCCCATTTTGGATCACCATCGCCACCGGCGTCATGGCCCTAGCCCTGGGCCTGCTATATTCCATGCTCTTCCAGATTCCCGTTGCGGAGTTCCTCCCCCACGTCACCGTGGGCCTTATTATGTGGACCTTCATCTCGGGCTGCATTAAGGAAGGCTCCACCGTCTTCATTGACAATGAGGGCTTAATTAAACAGCTACCCGCTCCCCTTTCGGTGCACGTCTACCGCCTCGTATGGCGCCAGACACTGTTTTTGGGCCATAACCTCATCATTTGGTTGCTGCTTATCCTTATCTTCCCGCGCAGCCTGGGCTGGGAGTTCTTCCTGTTTATCCCTGGTTTGGCATTGCTTTTAGTCAACGGCGTGTGGGTCACGATGTTCTTTGGCATTATTGCCACCCGCTTCCGCGACGTAGCCCCGCTACTGGAAGCTTTGACCCAGCTACTGTTTTACGTCACTCCGATTGTGTGGATGACCAATACCTTGAAAGACCAAGGCGGTGCTGTGGCCGGCCGCGCCCGCATCGCGGAGATCAACCCGCTCTATCACTACTTGGAAATCGTCCGCGCACCGATGATCGGTGAGCCGGTGGCCGCCTACCACTGGTGGATCGTTATCGGCTGCACCATAATCGGCCTGCTCATCGCGGGCTTGGTTATGCGCAAGTGGCGCTTCCGCGTCAGCTACTGGGTTTAGGCCCGCGCCCTGCACTTGCTGAGATTCCTCGAAAGGATACAGACTGATGGTCTCGATTGATACGTATAACGCGTGCGTGGACTTTCCCATCTTTGATGCCAAATCTCGCTCGCTGAAGAAGGCCATGCTCTCTTCCGCCGGTGGTGCGATTGGCAAAAATGCCCAGAATACCGTTGTGGTGGAGGCGCTGAAGGATATTAACCTGCACCTGCGTGAGGGCGATCGCGTGGGTTTGGTGGGCCATAACGGCGCCGGCAAATCCACCTTGCTGCGCCTTTTATCTGGCATTTATGAACCCACCCGCGGTTCTGCCGATGTGCGCGGCCGCGTGGCCCCCGTCTTTGATTTGGGTGTGGGCATGGACCCAGAGGTCTCCGGCTACGACAACATCATTATCCGCGGCCTCTTTTTGGGCCAATCCATCAAGCAGATGAAAAAGAAGATGGATGAGATCGCGGAGTTTTCTGAGCTTGGCGATTATCTTTCCATGCCACTGCGCACCTATTCCACCGGTATGCGCGTACGTTTGGCACTTGGCGTGGTGACTTCCATTGAACCGGAAATCCTGCTGCTGGATGAGGGCATCGGCGCCGTCGACGCCGCATTCATGGCCAAAGCACGCGTGCGCCTGCAGGAGCTGGTGAAGCGCTCCGGCATTCTGGTCTTTGCCTCCCACTCCAATGACTTCCTGGCTCAACTGTGTAATACCGCGCTGTGGATCGACCACGGCGAGATCCGCTCGGTGGGCGAGGTTTCTGACGTCGTCGGTGAATACGAGGGCCCAGAGGTTGGAGAATACGTCCGCGACCTGCGCGAGCGATTTGAAAATGAGGATACGAGCGACAACTAGCAGCGCTCTTTTTCGCATCTCGCTTCCGCTGCGCGGAGTGTTTCTGCGCTAGCCCGCCCCAGCCCGGTGGCAAGATGGAACGCATGACTGCCACCCTGACTTCTACCGGTTCCACCGCCGCCGTCATTGTTACCCATCAGCGCGCCGAACTATTGCGGGCTTCGCTCGCACAGGTGGTACACCAAACCCACCCCGTGCAGTGGGTAATCGTGGTGGATAATGGCGCAGAAGATGCGGTGCGCGAGCTCGTGGAATCCATGGCGGGCGACCGCGGTGTTTATGTGCCCTCAGAGACCAACTTGGGCGGCGCTGGCGGCTTTGCTCTGGGCTTTCTCACCGCGCTTTCTTTGGGTGCCGATGCCGTGTGGTGCGCCGATGATGATGGGCGCCCCGCCGATCACGCGGTACTTGCGGAGCTGTATCGGGTAGCCGAGGCCAACCGCCTGCACGAGGTTTCTCCAGCGGTGTGCAATATCGACGATCCCGGCCGGCTGGCCTTCCCCCTGCGCCAAGGGTTGGTGTGGCGCCGCCGCATGGATGAGCTGGAGGGCGACTTCCTGCCGGGCATTGCCTCGCTGTTTAATGGCGCGTTGATTTCGGCGGCAGCCATGGAGGTTATTGGGGTACCGGACTATCGCCTCTTTATCCGTGGCGATGAGGTGGAATACCACCGCCGGCTGGTAAATTCCGGGCTCTCCTTCGGCACGGCGCTAACCACCAGCTACCTGCACCCGGACGGCTCGGATGAGTTCAAACCAATTCTGGGCGGCAAGATGCACACGCAGTACCCAGAGGGCGAGTTCAAGCGCTTTTTTACCTACCGCAATCGCGGCTACCTGCTGTGGCAGCGCGGCATGCGCAAGCTACTGCCGCAGGAATTCGCGCGCTTTGGCTGGTTCTTCTTGGTCCAACGCCACGATCCGGCAGGCTTTATCGAATGGCTCAAGCTCCACAACCGCGGCCGCAGGGAAGATTTCCGCCGGCCCGGTCAGGGCTAGGTAGGCTCCTGCTTGACGACGCCCCGCGCTTCCGCTTTCTCAAAAGAATCCAGCGCTACACCGCGAAATTCACTACCACGGCGGTGGCTTTAGGCCCATCAGCAGGAGGCCAGGCCAACGCAAACGTGAAGTCCTGCGCACGCAAGCTCAGGCTACTGACGTTTACTTTTCTTTAAAGATGAAGGCCCTCTGAATGGCAAAGTTGGTCACTGTGGCCACGCCTTGGGCGATGACAAAGGCGATGGTGTCTTTCACCGCACCCTCAAAGCCAAGGGAGATGAGCGGCTCATTGAGCACCCAATACAGAAAGTTTTGTACCGCGAAGGTTGAGGCGTACAAGATACCTACGGTCGCGGCCGTGCGGCCGGACACCTTGGCCCCAAAGGTCCACCGCGCATTGGCTAGGTAGGCGGCAATGGTGCCAAAGACCCAACCGATCGCCTTGGCGGCAGAGCGGTGCAGGCCCAAATACGTCAATAAAAGCGTGAGACCATAGTCAATGGCGGCAGTAAATACGCCCACGGAAATAAAACGCACCAGCTGGGTATGCAGCGAGGTGGATGAGGGCTTTACTTCTACGGCGTCGTCAGCTGAATTAGTCACGAGTGAGTAGCCTACCCGCGCAAGAGCGCTCGGTACATGTCCAGCCGGTCCACCGGCGCGGCGGATTCAGCACCATAGGCACCGATACCGGCCAATTGTTCCAAGGATGCTGCGCATAGCTCGCGGACTTCGGCACCGGTAAGTGCCTTGCCGTCGTCATTGACCCAGCCGAGCGCATCCATGGTGGTCTCCACCACGGAATCAGTCAGCTCCGCCCCGCCCATGCACGATAGGGCAAGCACCATGGACCAAAAGGCATCTTTTCCTTCATGTGTGACCTCGCGCGGCAGGCTGGCGAGCACGCGGGTGGTATTACCGGATAGGTCCGTGTCTCGGCTTAGATCCATCGCCTGGAGTAGCGGGACGAAATCATAGAGTTTGGTGCGCTCAATCAAATCACGCACGGGCAAAGATACTGCGGAAAAGACCTCATCGGTTACCTCTTGCCCGGTCAACTCGCGGTTAACGCTGGTGAGCTCAAAGGGCTGGAAGAGCGAGCCCGAACCTCCCACGCACAGGGCCTCTGGGGTGCCGTTATCGCGCGGGTAAATATCGGCTACCACCAGTTCGAAATCCCATAGGCCCCAAACGAAGTCGATCTGGTCTCCCGCGCGCCATAGGAATTCGGAGGCCTGGCGTTCCGGATCGATGCGCTGACCACGGGCCTCTGTGTGTTCATAAAAGTGCCAGGGCGATTCTTCCTCCGGCAGGCCAAAACAAATGCGCAGCACGCGGTGTAGCTCCGTAAATGTCAGCGCATCGCTAAAACCAATCTGACGGTGCACCTCGCCATCGGCGCGAATATTTGCAACTTGGCAAATAATGGTGAGGGGCTCGCGCTTTAGGGATACCACGCTATCGGCGCGCTTGGCCCGCGCCTGTGCGATATCGGTGACCCCTGCGTTCATGAGCCCCACCATACGCAAGTTTTAGGAAGCTAGTTTTGCAATATCGCGCGCTTCCAGCTCACTAATCAGGAACGTCAGCGCTGCGCCAATGGCGCCCAATAGGGTCCACGGCCGCTTGGCACCGCGCTTGCGCAGGAACTTCACCATGCGCTGGGAAATAGCAATATTCATCCAGCCGCCCAGGATGAGCAGCAGCACCACTGCGGCAAAAATAGCCCAAGGCTTAAGGCCTTGATCGGAAATATCCTGTGGCGAGCGCGGCTCATCGCCATCCTGCTCAGCGTGCGCGTTGGTATAAGCCACTAGGGCACCAAAGCCAAAGAAAGACAAGGTATACGCAGTAATCAATCCGCCCTTGGATTTGATCCAATCAGGATAGGAGGTCGCGATGCCCACGGCGGCAGCTTGGGTAATGCGGCCTGCCAGGGTGTCATCGAGGGCGTAGTTGTCTTGTTGCTGATCTTGCGTCTCGCGGTTGTTGGTCATAGCGACCACTTTAAGCGGCGGTAAGCTAATGCGCATGTACTCGGAAAAGACAGAGCATATGACGCCCGCGCAGCAGGCGGCCCAGGATGTGCGCGCGGAGGATGATAAGCGCAACGGCCACTTCGAAGCCACAGAGCACACCGATGTACCCCTGAGCCCGTTCATGACGCGGCTTATGGCGGAGGAACTACCCATGTTGGATTCCTCCTCGCGGGCTCGGGTCTACGAACTTTTGCGGGCGTACGATGGCCCGACTATTGAATCCCAAGACGAGCTGCCAGAGGAGATCCGCGCGCTTATGGATCTATAAACGGACACATTCGGGCAGTACAAGCGTCCGTTTTGTTCCGAATATCACTCGCGTCACTCCATCACCCCTCGTGTGAGCTAGGTAGGCTGGAGAAGCGACATAAGTCCGTCGAGCAAAGAGTAAGAGATGGAATTACACACCACTGAAAAGTCCCTGCACGGCTGGGGCCGCACCGCCCCGACGACCGCCCACGTGCTCGCCACCGAAGACGTGGACGTGATCAAAAAGGCCGTGGCTCAGGTTGCAGAAGATAACTCGGATAAGCCCGCCCACCTGCGCCGCGGCGTCATCGCCCGCGGTATGGGCCGCTCCTACGGTGACCCCGCCCAAAATGGCGGCGGCCTGGTCATCGACATGCAAAAGCTCAATAAGATCCACTCCATCGATCCCGAGTCCGCTCTGGTGGACGTCGATGGCGGTGTCACCTTGGACCAGCTGATGAAGGCTGCCCTGCCATATGGCCTGTGGGTTCCGGTTCTACCGGGTACTCGCCAGGTCACCATCGGTGGTGCTATCGGCCCGGATATTCACGGCAAGAACCACCACTCCGCCGGTTCCTTTGGTGACCACGTGGTCTCCATGGAGCTGCTCGTGGCCGATGGCCGCGTGCTGCACCTGACCCCGGAGGGCTCCGAGGATGACCCGAGCGGCGACCTCTTCTGGGCCACCGTTGGCGGCATGGGCCTGACCGGCATCATCCTGCGCGCCACCATCCGCATGACCAAGACGGAAACCGCCTACTTCATCGCGGATACGGACCGCACCGATAACTTGGATGAAACCATCGCCTTCCACTCCGATGGTTCCGAGCACAACTACACCTATTCTTCCGCCTGGTTCGATGTCATTTCGCCAGAACCAAAGCTGGGCCGCTCCACCATTTCCCGCGGCTCGCTGGCCACCCTGGCGCAGCTGGAAGAACTCGCCCCGAAGCTGGCCAAGGATCCGCTGAAGTTCAATGCGCCGCAGCTGATGACGGTGCCGGATATCTTCCCGTCTTGGACTATGAATAAGCTTTCCCTCTCCGCTGTGGGCTTGGCTTATTACACCATGGGTGCACCGGCGAAGAATCAGGTCAAGAACCTGACGCAGTTCTACCAGCCGCTGGATCTCATCGGCGAATGGAACCGCGGCTACGGTTCCAAGGGCTTCCTGCAGTACCAGTTCGTGGTACCGACCGAAGCCGTGGAGCCGTTCAAGGAAATCATCCGCGATATGCAGCGCTCCGGCCGCTACTCCGCACTCAATGTGTTCAAGCTCTTCGGCGAGGGCAACCGCGCACCACTGTCCTACCCGATGCCGGGCTGGAACGTCTGCGTGGACTTCCCCATCCGTCCAGGCCTGGGTAAGTTCCTGGATGACCTGGACCGCCGCGTGATGGAATTCGGTGGCCGCCTCTACTTGGCCAAGGAGTCCCGCACCTCCGCGGAGAACTTCCATAAGATGTACCCGGGCATGGAAGGCTGGCTGAAGACCCGCAACGAGATCGACCCGACCGGCGTCTTTGCCTCCGATATGTCCCGCCGCCTCGAGCTGCACTAATCACTGGAAATAACACCTTTAAGGAGATTTACTGACCATGCTTAATGCAGTAGGCCAAGCACAACACATCCTGCTTTTGGGCGGCACCTCCGAGATCGGCCTCGGCGTCGTCTCCGAGTTCCTGCAGCGCGGCCCGGCCAAAGTCACCCTGGCCGCCCGCCCGGAGTCCCCGCGCATCGGCCAGGCCAAGGCTGACCTGGAATCCCGCGGCGCTGACGTAGAAGTCCTAGACTTCGACGCCACCGACTTCGACTCCCACCCAGACGTTATTAATAAGGCCTGGGAGCGCGGCGATGTGGACGTGGCCATCGTTGCTTTCGGCACCCTGGGTGACCAGGAAGAGCTATGGCAAAACCACGATAAAGCCGTCGCCTCCGCACAGACCAACTACACCGCTCCGGTATCCGTAGGCGTGCTCTTGGGCGAGAAGTTCAAGCACCAGGGCCACGGCACCATCATTGCCATGTCCTCCGTGGCCGGCATGCGCGTGCGCCGCTCCAACTTTGTCTACGGTGCTTCCAAAGCCGGCGTGGACGGCTTTTATATCAACCTGGGCGAGGCCCTGCGCGGTACTGGCGCTAACGTGCTGGTCGTTCGCCCAGGCCAGGTTCGCACCAAGATGTCTGCCGAGGCCGGCGACGCCCCGCTGACCGTCAACGTCTCCGACGTTGCCGAAGCCACCGTCAAGGCCGTGCTCGATGGCAAGCAGGCCATCTTCGTGCACCCACTGTTTGAATACGTTTCTTTGGCATTCAAGTTCATCCCACAGGCCATTTTCCGCAAGCTGCCGTTCTAAAACACCGCGGCTTTCCACGCTGGCACCTGCCGGCCGGCTCGCCTCCGCCCCCGCTTTCTCCACTCGCCACACCCCGCGGCGTGGAGGGACGGGGGCGGTGGCATAGGGAGCGTCGGTAAGCAAGTGCTCAACTGCCCGCGCCAAATCCGGGCTGTGGGGCTTAGGTATGCGAAACTATAGGGCATGACAAGCACAGCTGTACCCACCCAGGCAACGCCCGTGAGCGAGGATAACCGCACCGAAGCCTATCGCGCCGATGCACTGACTCACCGCGCGACCCTGCTGGGTATTGTACTGGCCGCCGTAGCCGGTGGCGCGGTGACGCTGCTGGGTTGGTTTGCCTTCAAGACGGTATCGCTGCCGTCCTTTAATACCTCCATGGTCACCCGCGCACTGACCACGGTGGGCGTGGTGGTCACACTCGCACTGGCCGGTGGTCTGTGCGTGTGGTGGCTCTATGACCACTACAAGGATTCCTTTGCCCGGCCACGCTGGCGGGTCTGGCTGACCTACGCGGTCACCTACCTTTCGCCAGCCTTTTTAACTCTGGCCGCCGTGGGCCTGCCGCTGTCCGCCTCCCGCTTATGGCTCGATGGCGTGCAGGTGGACCAGGCCTTCCGCACCCAGTTCCTCACTCGCTCTGTGGAGGAAATGGGCTATGCGGACATGAACTACCAGGACATGCCCTCCTTCTACCCAATTGGTTGGTTCTGGCTCGGCGGCCGCTTGGGCGCACTATTAGGCATTCCGGGCTGGGAGGTCTACCAGCCCTGGGCCCTTATCTCCATTGCTGTAGCCGGCTGCATTCTGGTGCCCATCTGGCAGCGCCTCACTAATTCCCTACCGGTGGCCACCGCCATCGCCCTAGTCACTACCGCAATCACGCTGACCATTGCGGCCGAAGAACCCTATTCTGCGGTCATCGCAATGGGTCTGCCTACCGTAGCGGTACTTAGCGCCCGTGCCTACGGCGGCTCCTGGCTATCTACGCTAGGCGTGACGCTCTACCTGGGTATTTCAGCTACGTTCTATACCCTTTTCACCGGTGCAGCCGCGCTCACCGTGGTCAGCCTCATCGCGCTATTTACCGCGCTTTATGAGCACACGTGGCGCCCCATCGTGCGTTTGGTAGTCATTGCCGCAGGCTCCATCGCCATCGCTCTCATCGCCTGGGCCCCTTATATCTGGGCGGTACTGCACTCACCCGAACCGCTACAGACCACCGCGCAACACTATCTGCCAGAGGAAGGCACGCAGATTCCGGTGCCCTTCTTGTCCTTTAGCCTCGTTGGCTTCCTCTGCCTCATCGGCCTCATTTATATTGTGGTCCGCCTCAATGACGTAGAGGTTCGCGCACTAGGCATCTCCCTCATCGGCATCTACCTATGGACCGTGGCATCCATGGTGGCTACGCTGGCCGGCACCACGCTGCTCAGCTTCCGCCTCGAGGTAATCGTGGTGCTCCTCTTTGCCACCGCCGGCATCCTCGCTCTGGCCGAGGTGCGCCTGCTCGGCGTACACCGCCTCTACCCGGCGCGCTTCTCCCACACCACCAATAAGCAGATCACCGCGGTCATGGCCATCGTCCTCGCCCTTGCTGGCGTCTATTATGCGCAGCAGATCCCAGAGGCCAACGAGGACGCCATCGACCACGCCTATAGCGATACCGATGGCTATGGCGAGCGTGCCGACCGCTTTACTAGCGATTCTGCTCATTACTACTTGGATATCCACAACTTCATCCAGGACCAGGGCTATGCGCCGGATGACACGGTGGTGCTCACGGATGAAAAGATCTTCATGTCGTACTATCCCTACTGGGGTTTCAACGCCTTTACCAGCCACTACGCCAATCCATTGGGC
The DNA here is from genome assembly GCF_027570035.1 of Corynebacterium curieae. GTDB lineage: Bacteria > Actinomycetota > Actinomycetes > Mycobacteriales > Mycobacteriaceae > Corynebacterium > Corynebacterium curieae. The sequence continues at coordinate 99,840 of NZ_JAKMUU010000004.1, forward strand.
GAGTTCAACACCCGCAATCAGCAGATTGAAACGTGGGCGAATGAATCCTGGGACATGAAACCAGACGAGTTCGCTAAGGCTCTAGATTCCGCCGCTTGGCGCGGACCGGATGTCATGATCTTCCGCGGCGACTTGGACAATAAGGATGATGGATTCAAGCTGCACTTGGCGGAGGATATCTACCCCAATCAGCCGAATATTCGCTACCGCGCGGTCTTCTTCAACGCCGATGTCTTTGACAAGGGCTGGAAGCTACAGCAAACCGGTCCCTTCGTAACAGCCGTTCGCGCCAAGTAAGTTCACCCACACTTCCCGCCCGTGGCAGGGTGTGCCCGCGGGAAGAGAGGTTTATCTGACGTAGACTAATCGCCGTGTCAGATAGCCTCACTACGAATACCACCCAAGCGCGACCTGCCGGCTCCCGCTTCACCGCCGCCCCCGCGGGCCTGCGGTGGACCGCGATCATTGCCGGACTGATTGGTTTTCTGTGTTTTGTAGCGACCCCGCTACTGCCGGTAACCCAAACTCAGTCCTCTTATGACTGGCCGCAGCATGATTCCGTGCAGTCCATCAACGCGCCGCTTATTTCCGTGGCCCCAGAGGATCTTCAGGCCACCATCCCTATTTCCGCGGTTGATGAGCTGCGCGAGGGCCAGTCCATGGTTTACGGCACCGTGCCGCCCGAGTCCAAAAAGGCTTCCAACCGCGGCCTTTTCGTCCGTGCGAATGACGAGGGACTCTCTGTTGTCTCCTTGGATGAGGTGCTGCTTACCCTCAATGCCAAAGAAGTGGCCAAGCTTCCCAAGGACGCCAAGATTGAGATTTCCGCTTCGGGCGATGGCACCACGGTGAGCGTGGGCGATCATGAAAAGACCACCGAGGAGGATCTGCGCCCGCAGGTCACCGGCGTCTATACCGAAATCGATGACAAGGCAGATGTGCAAGCCTTGCTTGACGATGGTCTCAATGTCCACGTCGATATCAACTCGCGCTTCACTTCGTCCCCGACGTTGCTCAAGACCCTTGCCATGTGGCTGGGCACCGCCATGGTGGTAGTGTCCCTGTTCTGCCTGTGGCGCATCGACCGCCTCGATGGCCGCCGCTTCGGCTTTATGCCTGAAACGTGGAAGAAGGTGCGCCCGCTTGACGGCGTGGTCACCGCCATCTTGGGATTCTGGTATATCTTCGGCGCCAATACCTCCGATGACGGCTTTATCTTCTCCATGAGCCGCGTCTTCGATCACGCGACCTACATGGCCAACTACTACCGCTGGTACGGCGTGCCAGAGGCCCCCTTCGGTGCCCCCTATTATGACTTGGTTGCCGTTCTCTCCCAGATTTCTACCGCCTCGGTCTTCGTGCGTTTGCCCGGCCTGATTTCTGGGCTCATCATCTGGTTTATTCTCTCCCGCGAGATGCTGCCGCGCTTTGGCCAGCTTGTCGATGGCCGCCGGGTCGCCCACTGGACCGCAGCGCTCATGTTCCTCGCCTTCTGGCTGCCTTATAACAACGGCACCCGCCCGGAGCCCATCGTGGCGCTTGGCGTGATGTTTACTTGGGCCTCCTTTGAGCGCGCCATTGCCACCCACCGCCTGCTTCCAGCGGCCGTGGGCACCATCGCCGCGACTATTACTTTGGCCGCCGGCCCCACCGGTCTTTTTGCCGTGGGCGTCTTCTTGGTCAGCCTGCCGCACCTCTTCCGCGCCATGGCCGAGCGCGTCCCGTCCATGGGCGGTGGCGCCCTCGGCTGGCTCGCGCTCATTGCACCATTCCTTAGCGCTGGCACCGCCATTATGGTTGCCGCCTTTGGTGACCAGACGCTATCTACCGTGCTGGAGTCCACCCGCGTGCGCTCCGAAGTCGGCCCCTCCCTGCCGTGGTACGCCGAGTACGCGCGCTATTCCACCCTCTTCCAGGAATCGGTGGACGGCTCGCTTACCCGCCGCTTCGCAGTCTTCACCATGCTCTTTTGCCTGGTTCTTATTGTGGCGGCCTTTATCAAGGACCGCCGCGTCGTCGGTGCTGCCGTCGGACCAACCCAGCGCCTGCTCATCATCGTGGCGCTGTCCATGTTCTTCCTCATGTTCACCCCGACCAAGTGGACCCACCACTTTGGCATTTACGCCGGCGTCGCCGGTGTCATCGCCGCCCTCGGCGCCGTGGTGCTCTCCCAGTTTGCACTGCGCTCGCCGCGCGCTCGCACTTTTGCTATTGCCGCGGTGGTTTTCTTGCTGGCCATCTCCTTCGCCGGCTGGAACGCCTGGTGGTACGTTTCTTCCTTTGGCATCCCGTGGTGGGATCGCACGGTGCAGCTCAAGGCCATCGAGGCCAATAAGGTGCTCCTTGCCATCGCGTTGGTCATCTTCGCAATCGGCATAGTGCAGTCCCTGCGCCATAGCTACCGCAAGTCGCAGGCGGAAGAGGCCGGCACTCTTGCGGAATTTGAACAGAATGCTGCTGCAAAGGTCTCGCGCTCAGCCGGCATCATGTCCGCGCCCATCGCCTTGGCCTGCGCCATCGTGGTAGCGCTGTCCTGTGCATCCTTTGCCAAGGCAACCGTCTCGCAGGCGGATTCCTACTCCGTAGGCAAGGGCAACCTGGCCTCCCTGCGCGGCAATACCTGCGCGCTGGCGGATCAGACCATGGTGGAGACCAACACCAATGAATCCTTCCTAACCCCGGTCGAGGGCGACTTAGGGGATTCCTTGGTAGATAAGGACGAGCCCCACAACGGCTTCGACCCGAATTTCATCCCCGAATCCATCGAGCCGGAAAACCAGAACTCCGCCTCCGTAGGTGCCATTGCGGATGACTCCAGCGACTCCTCCTCTGATAGCGCGAATACTGCCACCTCGGGCGCGGATACCGAATCCGGCGGCACGAGCGATTCCGCCGATTCCCAGGAGACTAAGAATAAGCAGGAAAAGAGGGGCGAGAAGTCTAAGGAAACCACCAATACTTCGGAAGGTGGCGTGCGCGGCACCAAGGGTGTCAATGGCTCCACCATGCACCTGCCGTTCAACTTGGATTACACCAAGGTTCCGGTTCTCGGCTCCTATTCCGAGGATCAAGACTCCACCTCTGAGGTAACCACCAAGTGGTACAACCTGCCAGAAGCCAAGGACAATACCCCAGTGCTCGCCGTATCAGCGGCCGGCAATATCTACCACCACGACGTCAACGGAGTGGAGCAAGACGGCATGAAGCTTAGCCTCGAATACGGCACCATCGATGATTCCGGAAAGGCCACCAATACCGGGGAGGAAGAACTCTCCGCCGTTGGTGCCACTCCGAAGTGGCGCAACTTGCGCCTGCCGCTGGATAAGCTGCCGAAGGACGCCAACGTGGTACGCCTAGTAGCAACGGATGATTCCACCGATGAGGATGACTGGCTCGCCTTTACTCCGCCGCGCGTGCCGGAGCTGGATACCATCAATAACCAGTTCTCCAAGGACACCCCGGCGCTGCTGGACTGGGCCGTCGCTCTGCAGTTCCCGTGCCAGCGCACCTTTGACCACTTTGCCGGTGTCACGGAAATCCCGGAATACCGCATCCTGCCGGATTCCTCGGCACAGACCTCGCTGACGGATTTCCAGTCCTTCTCCGGTGGCGGTGCGATGTCGACCGCGGAAGCGGTGAACTACTCCTATGAGATCCCGAGCTACCTCAACAATGATTGGGCACGCGATTGGGGCGCCATTGAAAAGTACGAACTACGTACCGATTCACAGGGCAACGCCCCAGTTCCAGCCGAGATCGAATATGAGGATATTACCCGTTCCGGCCTATGGAAGGACTCCGAGATGAAGATCCGCCCCGAGGGTGAGGAATAGTCTCCCCCGCGGCTGCGCCTCGGCCTCGCTGCGGGGCGCGCACTCGCCGCACAATCCAATCGCCAAGGAAAAAGATCAAAAGCGAGGCGCCAAAGAGCGGCGCGATGATCGAATAGGCCACCACCCCCGCCAGCACGGCGGGGGTAATTTTTAGCTCGGGGAGGCCGCGGCGCGGCTTTATCCACCACATCCACAAGCCTGCGCCACTCACCACGAGCAGTCCCAAGGCCAGCGCCGCCAAGGCGATCTGGCTATAGATGCCAAAGAGCGTCCCCATGTGCAGCTGGATGAGCCATGAGGTTAGCTGTGCGGCAAGCGACCAGTCGGCGGAATTGATGCGGTCGATGACCTCCCCGTTCGGGGTCACTGCTACGGCATCGCTGCGCAGCTTGAAGGCTGCACGAGCCTCGCGCACACCCCACGCATCGCCTGGCTTTTCCGGTGGGGTCATTTCCAGAACCCCGGTCAATCCTTGGCTACGAGCTGCCGACAATGCGGTTTGGGCCCCGGCAAGTTTCGCAGCGCCCTCGTGTCCCGCATGACCCGCATGGCCGTTGTGACCAGCGTGGCCGGAATGCTCGCTCGCCTCAGTGCTAGCGCCCACTTCCGCAACGGAGGTTGCCACGGACGGTTCCTTCCAATTCAGTTCCTCGCGCACCTTGCCAATGGCGGTACCCGCCACCAGCGACCACGTCAGACCGGTGACGGTCAGGAAGAGAAAGCCCGGCAGCAACCAAGTGCCCACGCGAGCGTGCAACGCCAGCGGCTTGGAAAGCCGCTTTCTATTCTTCTGCTTACGCTTAAGCCACAGGTAAAGGCCAAGGATGCTCAGCGCACCGAGCCACGAGGCCGCAAGTTCGGCATAGAGGCGGCCAGGCTCTCCCAGCCACAGGGTGCGGTGGCCCTCGGAGGCCCACGTACGAAAGGAGAGCGCGCGGGATCCGCCATATTGTTGTAGTTCGCCGGTGATATGCAGATCCACCGGATCCACAAAGACGGCGCGGGTGTAACTGGCGTTGGATGCGCTGGGGTCCGCGAATAGCACGCAGGTGGTCTCCTGCGGATCCTCGGAAGGCTCGACCTGAACCACGTGCCCATCAGGGTGCTCGCGCTGGGCGGCGGCAATCTGCTCGTCCAAGCTGCGTGGGTTGCCTGGCGCGGTGGCGGTTACCTCATCGTGGTAAATCCACGGTTCAAAGGTGGGTGCCAAGGCGTAGAGAAAGCCGCTTAACGCTGCGGCTATGAGAAAGGGCGCGATCATGACGCCGGCGAATTTATGCAGGCGCGATAGCGCGCCATGGGTGGATATAGTCATGCGGAACTAGTCGCACCCTTGTTGAAACTAGTTCCCTTTTAGTATGAAACCGCCAGGAACCTGTTATTTTTCTAGCTCGCCTGCCAGGAACGCGGCCGCATCTCGCACGCGTTGCCGGGCCACCGCCGGAGTAGATACGCGGTGGGTGGAGACGTAATCGCGCGCAACGGCACCGGGCACGCAAACGCGCGCGGCAATCTCATCCTCGGTTGCGGTTTGCACGAAAGTGTGCGGACTTAGCTCAGATAGGTCCGCCGGGATTTCGTATCCGGCGCGAAGATCCTCAGGCAGGTTTGCAAGGGCGCCGAAATCGGGGAAGGTGAGCAGGAGGGCGTCGGCAGGCACGAGCGCAGCCAGCGCTCCGCCGGAAGAATACCCCCAGTTAGTAACGCTAGAAGCGCCCTGCGCGCGGGCATAGTCGATGGCTTGCTGCACGGCATTGACCATCTCTGCCACGGTGTGCTCGGGGGCGAGCGGATAATCCACGTCAATAATGGTGGTGCCGGATAACTGCGCAGCGGCGGCTACCTCGGGGCGCCACTGCATCTCCAGCGCCTGACCGTCACCGCGCCACCAACCGCCCGAATGCAGCGAGACCGCCCAGCGGCCGGTGGGCTTTGTAGGCTGGAAGATGGCGCCCACCTCGGATTCCTCTACGGTGATACCGTCCGTGAATTCGGTCCCGGGTAGTGCGTGGTTTACACCGGTGCCGAGCACCATCATTGCCGCATGCGTAATGCGATCCGGCAAAAACGCGCAATACTGATCCGCCTCAGGGGAGCCGCCCCCAGCCCACGGCGGACGGAAATCCGGGGTGTCATAGTGGGCATCAATATAGGCAACGAGTTGCTCGAGCTGTTCCTTCTCATCCATCTGACGGTCCTGACCGCCAATGTGCCACTCCTGGCCGGGCTCCAGCGGGCGGTGCGGGTCCTGGTTAGCATCTGCGTTAGTCATGCCACCGAGCCTACGCGCACCGCCTACCGGCGGAAAGGGCTACCAAATGGTGACGCGATCCTCCGGCGCAATATACATGGCAGAATCCTCTACAACGTTAAAGGCCTCGTAGAACTCCGCAATATTGGCCGCAATAAGATTGCAGCGGAACTCCGCCGGCGAGTGCGGGTCAATGGCAAGGTACTGGGTAGCCATCTCTGGACGGATGGCGGTGCGCCAAACGCGGGCCCAGGCCAGGAAGAAGCGTTGTAGGCCGTTGTAGGTGTGCTCGGCCAGCTCTGGCTCGGCTCCATCTACCTCGAACTTCTCCTCCTTGCCCTGCAGGTCAATGCCCTTATCGGCGCAGTAGTTCTGGAAAGCCACCACGGCGATACCCAAGCCGCCCAGGTCACCGATATTCTCACCCAGGGTGAAGCTGCCATTTACGCCGGTGGATTCGATGCCGGCTTCCTTGAGCACCGTCGGCACTTGGCCGTTGAATTGCTCCACCAGCTTGGCGGTGAGCTTTTCAAAGGCGGCGCGGTCCTCATCGGACCACCAGGAGTTCAAGTTGCCCTGGCCGTCAAACTGCGAGCCCTGATCATCAAAGCCATGGCCAATCTCGTGGCCAATAACGGCACCGATGGCGCCGAAGTTTTCTGCGGCATCGGCCTCTGGGTTATAGAACGGCGGGCGCAGGATTGCTGCTGGGAAGGTGATGTCATTGACCACCGGGTTATAAAAGGCGTTGACCGTTTGCGGGGTGGTCACCCACTCATTACGGTCAGCCGGCTTGCCAATCTTGGCCAGCTCAAAGTCATGGGAGAATGCGGAGCCGGCGCGGGCATTAGCCAGCAGGTCCCCACCCTTAGCGGAGACCTCGAGGCCAGAGTAATCACGCCAGGAATCCGGGAAGCCAATCTTGGCCTTGAACTGGGAGAGCTTTTCTAGGGCGCGCTCGCGCGTGGCCGGGGTCATCCACTCCAGCTGGGAGATGCGCTCGCGGTAGGCGGCGATGAGGTAGCCCACCAGCTCATCCATCTCACGCTTGGAGGAGGCCGGGAAGTGCTTATCCACGAATACTTGGCCAATCTCTTCGCCCACGAGGGACTCGGCTAGGCCCACGGCGCGCTTCCAGCGGTCGCGCTGCTCGGTAGCACCGGAGAGCTTGGTGCCGTAGAACTCGAAGTTCTTCGCGCCTACCTCCTCTGGCAGCATGGCCGCGCGGGAGCGCAGGATGTGCCAGGTGGCCCACAGCTGCCAATCGGCCATGCGCTCGGAGGTAAAGAGGCTCTCGAAGTGCTCGAGATAAGACGGCATCATATTGACCACGCGGTGCTCCGGCAGGTTGCCGCCGGAAAGCAGAGCACGAGTCATGGCGGGAAGCTCACTAAACTCGCAGGGATTATAGGTCTTGACCGCATCGCGAGTGGAGACCACGTCCCAATGACCGGCGGCCAATTCCTTCTCCAAGCCCACAATGCGCTGGGCCGCCACCTCAGCGCCCAAGCCAAAGAGGCGGGACGGATCGAGGAATTCCAGCATCTCGGCCACGTGCTTCTCATAGGCACTCAGCGTTTCCCCATGGGCTTCCTCGCGGTAATAAGCCTCATCCGGCAAGCCCAGGCCGGATTGAATAACATAAGCAATGGCGTCCTCAGAACCCGAGTCCTTGGATACCCAGAAAGTCACCGGGGAACCCACGCCGGTGCGCTCGAGTTCACCCAGGCGGTGCGCTAATTCCTCTGGGTCGGCCGCACTCAGGCGGTCCAGATCCGCGTCCAATGGAGCCATGCCGGCCGCGTTAACTCCCTCGGTATCCATAAAGGAGGCATAGAGCTTGCCGGGGCGGCCGGTGTCCTTTTCCACGATCTCATGAACGAGTTCTTCGGCTTCGTCGCGCAGCGCGTGGAAAGTGCCGTCCACGCCGCGATCATCGGGAATGACATGGCTTTCCAGCCAGGGTCCATTGACTAGTTGATAAAGATCTTTCATGCCTGCCACTCTAGGGCAAAGCGGCAAGATAAGGTGTGGGCTATGGAATTTTATCGCTTTCCTCCAGCGCATCCGCGGCGCCTTTTCCTAGCCGTCATTGCGTTCGTAGCGGTGGTTCTCGCCCTGCCCATGATCGTGCAAACGGCGCTAGGGGATTCTTCCGCGGACGTCGAGCAGGTTACCTTGGCAGAGCCTAGCCAGGACTGGGAGATTGACGTTCCCGATCTATATTGCGAGCGCGATTATGAGTCCCTCGCCAGCATCGGCTGGACCTGCGGCGATGTCAGCGTGCAAGCCACCCTTACCGAGGATGCCAAAGACGATGCCACCACTTTGCGCCGCATGGTTCGCGCCCTAGCCATGGCTCCCCTGCCGGCCGACGCCCCTACCTTCGACGGCACGGATGGAGCACTCCTGCTTGCCGACGCCCCCTCCTCCACCGCCGCCCTCTCCCTCGACGGCACCGGCGAGGACGAAAACAAGGATTGGGTGGTCACCGTGACCGGCAAGGGCGAGCAGGCCCGCACCACCGCCTCTCGCATTTGGCGCGCCTTCGGCCAAGAGGATCTACCCGCCGCGGCCGATTCAGAATTCGCTGACTTCTCCGGGGAGTTGATGTTCTAGATGTCCAAGCTCTTTCGCACCACACTGTGGATCCTGTCCGGCATTGGCCTCATCGCCTTCTTTTTCCAGACGCTGAGCACATTTTTGATCTCTCCTCTGATGGGCCTGCTCAGCCTGCTCATTGCCGCCGTGCTCGTGACGCTGATCTTTTATCTGCTGCAGCGCAGCCCCATGTGGGCCCGCCCGGCGCGGTTATGGGCCGCGCTGGCTTTCCTTTGGGGCGGCGGGGTGGCCGTTGCCTTGGCGCTTATTAGCGCTGGTCCGGTCATGCAGCTCGCCATCGGCTCCGGCTGGGTCGATTCCATGATGTCGTGGAGCGGTGCCTACCCAGAGGAAATTTCTAAGGCCACCGGCGTAATCTTCGTGCTCATGTCCTTCCGCCAACTCAACCGCCCGTGGCATGGCTGGATGGTGGGCGCAGTGGTGGGCCTTGGTTTCGAGGCTTGCGAGAATATCCTCTACGGCGCCATGGGCGCGACCATGCACCCCGATAGCGATATTCAGGGCCTTTTTGAAATGTGGGGCCTGCGCCTTGTCGCCGGCCCCGGCCTGCACGTGCTGCTTACCGCGATGGCCGGATGGGGAATCGGCTGGGCCTTGTATGCCGCCGCCAAACCGCTGTGGTGGCGCATCGGCGTTTTCCTCGGCTACCTAGCCGCCTCTTTCACGTTGCACTTTTGCTGGAATTACCTGCACGATTCCGAGGTGGCCTCCATCATCCAGGCCGTCGGCGTAGCGCTTATCCTCTACCCGCTGAGCATATGGCTTGTGCTGCGTGGCAATAAGCTCGCCAAGGCCGACGAGAGCTATAGCCACAGCACTGCCGACGACGCCCTCGCCTTCGTGCACTAAAGCCACCGACCGCTCTGCGAACCTAGCCGCACACGCGCATCGGTGTTACCTGCGCCAGTGCTTGATTAGCGCTCGCGCAAGCCTGGCGCTCGTAGCTCGCTGCCGTGCGGGTGACATCTCGGATAGCTTGTCGCGCTGGGCCTCGCAGATGCAGATCGTGCTCGATTCGAGCGCCAATGGCCTCGCTAGAACCACCGGGGATTGTGCCCGGGGCATTATGTACGGCGCGGGTGACATCTGCGGTATGGGTGGCCGCATCACCGTAAGTATTGGCGGCTACGGTAAATCCAGGGGCGGTGGATACCGAGGCATGGATGCGGCGATTGTCTGACCAGCCAAACTTGGTACCGATAACCCCAGAAATCCGGGAGGTACCAAAATCCTGCCGGTAGCCATCGGCGGCCACGGGAGCGGCGGTAGCCATGCCGGTCATGATGGGCGCAGCAAGGGGATCGTGCTGGATACGCGAGGTAAACCGCGCTACATCCTCGGTGGAGGTGGTCGTTGTCCCCCAGTAACCGGTGTAGTGCGTTTCGCGCAGGCCAAACTCGTGGATGATGCCGGGGATGGCCTGCGGTTAGCGGCGGTCCAAGTCGGTAGCCACGTTGTCATCGCTCACACGAATCATATGCTCCACGCGAGCTTTATCGGCCGGTGCGCCGTATTTTAGAACCCAATAGCCCAAGTAGAGCTTGCTCAAAGACAGCGCGGGGCGAGACTCATGGGAATTAGCGGTAGAAACCGTGGCCCCAGAATCGTGCCGGACGGTGATTTGGGTGCGCGCGGGCACAGCGTGCGGGTCGAGCGTGACAGCCTGGGCGGCGGGGATGGTAACGAGGGAGAGTGCGGTAACCAAGGAACCTACCGCCAGCTTTTTCATCATGAAAATATCCTAGCGCCGCCGTGGGTATTACGCACCGGCTTCTACGAGCAGCACTCCCCCGACAATGAGCACCACGCCCAGAGATTTTAACCAAGTAAACGGCTCCTTGAACAGGAGATACGAGGCAATGGCGGTAAGCGCAACGCCAGTGGCAGCCCAGATGCCGTAGGCCACGCCAAGATCCATGCCGGCCTTGAGCACGAGCGCCAAGAAGCAGTAGGCAGAGACATAACACAGGGCGACGAGCACCACCCAGAAGCGGCGCCCAGTCACTGCGGACATGCGCAGGCACAGCGTGCCGGAAACCTCGATGGCGGTGGCGAGGAAAAGAAGGAACCAAATCATTGCGGCGCCACCTTCACAGTGTGGTCTTGATCCTCATCTGGTTTCGCACCCATTTCCACGCAGAATACGCCGGCCATAATAAGTGCGATTCCGGCAAGTTTTACTGCGCCGAGCGGCTCGCCAAATAGCGCGGCGGACAGCAACGCGGTGGAAATGACCCCACCGGATGCCCAGAGTCCATAAGCCACGCCCACGTTGACGCCTTCTTGCATTACGCGGTGCAGGAGCACAAAAGCAAGGATGAAGCAGAAGGCGGCCACGCCGTAGATCCAGACATACTCCACGGCGTACTTCAGCGCGACGGTGCCCACGACTTCGCTGGCAATCGCGAGAAAGAGAATGACCCAGGCCCTCACTCCATCAACTCCTGTAATTCGCGGGCGTCGATTCCGTGCTCGTGCATTTTAACGCGGCCGCCAGCGTAGGCGATGGATTCGCGATCCCACAATTCCGCGGCGCGGGCGGGATCATGGCAGGCGCCATCGGCGCGGACCACGCGCCACCATGCAGCACCGGCACCGTGGCGTTTTAGTACGGTACCGACGTTGCGCGCGCCGCAACCGGCCACCTTGGCCACCTCCCCATAAGAGGTGACGTTGCCGGGCGGAATCGCGGCAACGACCGCCAATACGCGTTTGACCAGTGGCGATTCACCCATCTCAGTTACTGTGGGTCGAGTCCCAGCACGTCATCCGATTCGGTCGGTTCCTCTTCGGGGGCGTCTTCGACCTCGGTAAGAGTGATGGTCGCACCGGTGGAATCAGCCAGCAGGCACATGCGGCCAAAGGGCGAATCCCACGGTTCACGGATGACCTCGCCGCCTAATTCCACGGCCTTCTTCGCAGCAGTGTCGATATCGCGCACGCCCAAATAGGTCTGCCAGAAGCTCGGAACCTGCGGCGGGAACTGCCCCTCGGCGTTCCACAGGCCGGCAAACGGCGCACCGTCTTCTTCCGCGGTGGCGTAGATAAAGTTCTCATCCTCGGACTGCATGGCGCGGATCTCCCAATTGAATAGCTCGCCATAAAAATTCATCGCGCTCTGGAAGCCCGAGGTAGCGGTGAGCTCGTGCCAGACCGGGGTGCCGGGCTCGCCAGCGGCAACGAAGTGCTCTGGGCCGGCGGGTTGAATGAGGCCAAACATGCCTCCGGCGGCGTCGACAAGCAGGGCCATGTGCCCCAGCTGCACCTGCTGCGGCTCCACAAGGATGCGCCCGCCCAAGTTCTGCGCGCGCTGGCAATCGCCCGCAATGTCCTTGGACAGGAAGTAGGTCACCCACGTATCCGGCATGGGGGCCTCCTCCGGCTGCGGGATCAACCCAGCGATGGGCAGCCCTTGCAGGCGCGCCATCTGGTACGGATTATCTTCGCCGGACTCGGCGGAAATTTCCCAGCCCAGCACCTGCTCGTAAAAGTGTGCGGACTTGCGCGGGTCCGAGGTGGTCAGGTCAATCCAGTAGGGCATGCCCACTTCAGCTTCGAATGCTGGCATCTACATATTCCTCCACTTTTCCGGATCAAAGTCATCGTCGGCCGTGGCTTCATCAAAGTAATCATCGTCATCATCCGGCTCGCCCACGCGCGCGCAAGCATCCTCGATGCACACCTCGTCGCCTGGGTGGAGCATGGCACCCCGGCGCGTTTCGGGTTCGCCATTGACCGTGACCACGCCTTCTGCGATGAGTTCTTTAGCCTCGCCGCCGGTAGCCACCAAGCTGGCCAGCTTGATGAACTGGCCCAATTTGATGGAGTCGCCGTTGATAGGAATGTCTAGCATGCCGCCCAGCTTACCCAGCCCGCGCGCGGCTATAGCTACGGGTGGGCGATATGGAAGAAATCCAGGACCGTATCGGTGGTCCACTCCGCCCTCACCAGCCCGGAATGGTCCGTGGCCCCGCCATTCCACGTGTGCGTGCCACCGTGGATGGTGTATTGCTCGGTGCGCGCATCACATACCCGCCAGGTAAAGTGCTCCACCGCTTCTTTCCGACGCCTCTTTGGAAACGGGTTACACCCATTCTCCCTGGCAATCCCGCGCAGCGATTGCTTTACCGAGCGGTAGTGCGCGCCGTGTTGGTGCCCGCCATCGTAATTCATGAGCACGTCCTCGGTGCCGTGAATATCCAGGTAATGGGTGGGTTCGCTGGCGCAGTCCTTTTCCACGCGGTCATACTTGGCCGCCGAGACCGTCGCCACCGCCTCGAATAGGCCCGGCCGCTTGCAGCTCACCGCGCGGGCAAACCCGCCACCATTGGAAAAGCCCACGCCATAGGTGGTCTCAGAGGCGGGATAGTGACGGCGGACGAAATCGATCGTGTCATCGACGTATGTGAGGTCATCGTCCAAGCTGGTTACCGCATACGGTGCTGGCGCCCATGCCTTGCCCGCGCCTTGAACGAAGACCGTGATGGCATCACCCTGGGAGAGGTCGGTGCCTTTGAACATATTGCCGGCGTCCATCTCATAGCCGTGCATTGCCACGACCACGGGCAGGCGGTGGTGCTTATCCGCGTTAAACGGCACGTGGACCACAAAGCTGCGGTCATTGCGCAGGTTAATGATCTGGTACTGGCCATTGGCCGTTGTGCCTTGGTCCGGCAGCGTGGTGATATAGCCATCGGCCGCGCCGTGCGATTCATTCGGCACGCTGCCCGGCCGCGGCGGTTCTTCCTCGCAGCCTGCCATGAGCCCAGCGGCCGCGCATAACCCAGCGCATAGAGCCAGTGTTTTCTTGCCTACCTTAGTCACGGGCGCGCAGCTTCACCGCAGTGCCGGTGGCAGTGACCATCAACGTGTCATTCGAGGTGCCCATGGGCGAATAATCAAAGGCGATGCCCACCACGCCATCGGCCCCGAGCTCCTGCCCGCGGCGCCACAACTCATCGAGTGCCGCCTCGCGTGCCTTGATGGCTTCGCTTTCGTATCCAGCAGAGCGTCCACCGGTGATATTGCGGAGGGATGCCCCGAAATCCTTCAGCATATTAATACCGATGACGGTCTCCCCGGCGATAATGCGGATATAGTCCGTAATCTCATAACCATCAACGGTATTAGTAGTGGTAAAAATCATGGCCCCAGATTACATCGCTATAAGGCCACGCACTCCTTCAAAAAGGATGATGATACCCAGCAGCAGGAAGACCACGCCGCTGACAATATCCACCCAGGCGGAGTTCTTAGCCATCCACTTTGAGACCGCACGAGTACTTAAAGCCACGCCTACAAAGAGCACGAGGCTTTCCAGAATCAATACGGCACCCACCATGAGATTGGCGCCAATGCCCATACCGGGATCAATGAAATTGGCAAAGATAGCGCCGAAGAAAATGACCACCTTGGGGTTCGAGAGATCGCAGATAAACCCCATGCGATAGGCGGTGGCCGCCTTGATAATGCCGTCCGGCGTAAACCCGCGCGGCTGCGGGGCGCGGGTTTCGGTGCCCACTACGGTTGCGGGTGCGCGGCGCTCCTTAATGCCACCGGTAATGGCGGTATAGGCCATCCACAGCAGGTAACAGCCACCGAGAACCTGCAGCGCCACGAGGATGCCAGGGTGCGCAGAAATCAGCGCGGATAGCCCCGCCAAGGAGGCCACGGTCCAAATGGTAAGGCCGGTGGTACTACCAAGCGCCGCCCATACGGCTGCGCGCGTAGAACGCGCACCTAAGCGAATGATTTGCACTACGTCTGGGCCCGGCGAGGCCATCGCCGCGAACCACACGCCCATTAAGGTCACCAGGGCGCTAATAGCCACCTAACACCTCCATACTCGCATGCTATTGGATTAACGCATGCCACTATAAGGGCCCTCTCACCTGCAGCGAAACAGGTAAGTTTTTTGATTTAGGTAGATCCTATATCAACTCTTTTATAGAAATCCGCCACCTGCACTAACCGAAGAGCTCGATAGCGCCCTCCACGGCCATAACGAGTCCCAGCACCGCAAAGATAAGACCGGAAACGATATCGATGGCCGCGGAGTGGTGCGCAATCCAGCGCGATGCCGCGCGCACAATGAGCGCAAAAGTAGAAAACCAGGTCACCCACATCGCCACGAGGATTACCGCCACCGCAACGGTCCAAGTGGGCGACATATCGGGGCGAATAAACTGCGCAAAAACTGCGCCGAAGAATCTGCATCTAGTCGGTTACGGCAACTGGAACGGCGAGGGCTCGGCAACGCTGATGAGGGTTGGGGCCTTTATCAAACACACTGCCCAGGTAGTCGCGGGCTGTGTCGATGAGACTCGACAGCACTCCGAATGGATGTCCGTGGTATCAAGACCGCTGAACTATTCAAGTTGCGGGACAAAAAGAGTCTCGCAGTGACGCTTGGTCCCTGAGCAAGTTCGATCCTTCCACGATCTGCGCTGGAGACGCCGAGCGCTCGGGGCCCTTGACCTGCTAGGATACGTGCCGGGTGGGGCTCGCCCACAGCCCCCGTGCCCACCCGCACCGAGAAGGGACAGGTCACCGGGTACGATCCCGATTCCACGGAAACGGATCGTAAACTCAAATGACGTGCCTGGCCCAAGGTGTGTCCGCTCGGCGTGTGGTTTAACCCTTATGAGACTTGCCGGTCACAGCCTCAGCGCTTCGCTTGCGCAGCCCGCAGGCCGTTCAAGATCACGATCACTTCGGCGACCTCGTGAACCAACACGACGGCGGCCAGACCCAGCACGCCGCTGATCGCCAGTGGCATCAACACGATGATGATGGCCAGAGACAGCACGATGTTCTGGTTGATGATCCTGCTTCCTCGGCGGGCGTGCTGCAGCGCCTTCGGGATTAGCCGGAGGTCGTGGCCGGTGAAAGCGACGTCAGCAGACTCGATCGCGGCGTCAGAGCCGGTCGCTCCCATCGCTATGCCCACCGTCGCACCCGCCAGTGCCGGCGCGTCATTGATGCCGTCGCCGATCATCGCCGTCGGCGTCTTGGAGGAGAATTCAGCGACGATGCTTGCCTTGTCTTCAGGGCGCAGCTCGGCGCGCACGTCATCGATTCCGGCGATTCCAGCCAGCGCCCGGGCGGTGCGAGTGTTGTCGCCGGTGAGCATGCTTACTTCCACATCGTTGGCGTGCAGGGCCTGCACGGCTTCGGGCACCTCGGGCCGCAACTCGTCGCGGACCCCGATCGCCCCGGCGAGGGCGTCATCGACGGTGACCAGGACGCAGGTCTGGCCCTCGGACTCCATGCGCTCAACGTCCGCTTTCAGTGGCCCGGCGTCGATCCATCGGGGGCTGCCCACCAGCACCCGTCGGCCTCCGACGGTGCCGCCAATGCCATGCCCAGCTTCCTCGCTGATGTCCGAGGCGGTGGGCGCTTCGGGCCCCGCTGCCGCGATCGCCGCGGCGAGGGGGTGTGTCGATTGCTGCTCAACTGCCACCGCGAAGGAAAGCACCTGCGTCTGATCGAATCCGTCTGCCGGGACCACTCCGGTAACCTCAGGCTGGTTGCGGGTAAGGGTTCCGGTTTTGTCCACTGCCAGGTGACGGATGCTGCCGAGTCGCTCGAACGCCGCGCCGGACTTGATGACCACTCCGAACTGGCTGGCCGCGCCGATCGCGGCCACGACCGTCAGCGGCACGGAGATTGCCAGCGCGCACGGCGACGCTGCGACCAGGACTACCAGCGCACGGGTGATCCACGTCTCAGGGTCGCCCAGCAGCGAGCCGATAACGCCGACCAGCACCGCCAGGATCATCACCCCGGGCACTAGGGGTTGGGCAATCCGGTCGGCGATCCGGGCGCGGTCACCCTTTTCCGCCTGCGCTTGCTCGACTAGGTCCACGAGTGTGGTCAGCGAGTTGTCCGTTCCAGCTGCGGTCGTCTCGACCTCCAGCACCCCGGCGGAGTTGATCGCTCCCGCAGGCACTTCGTCGCCGGGCGCAACCTCCTCCGGAATGGATTCTCCGGTGATCGCTGAGGTGTCAAGGCTGGAGCGCCCGGACCGAATGATGCCGTCCGTGGCGATCCGCTCCCCGGGGCGCACGAGCATTAGCTCGCCAACCTCGAGGTCCTTCGCTACGACCTCGGCCGCTGTGCCGTCGCGCAGCACCGTCGCGGTCTGCGGTACCAGCTTCAACAGTGCCCGCAGTCCGCCTTGGGCCCGATCCATCGCCTTGTCTTCCAGTGCCTCGGCGATCGAGTACAGGAATGCCAGCGCCGCGGCCTCTCCGACGAATCCGAGGATCACCGCGCCGACCGCGCTGATCGTCATTAGCAAGCCAATGCCGAGCTTGCGCTTCGTGACAAGGTTCCGGATCGCTCCAGGCGCGAACGTGTAAGCGCCCAACAGCAGGCCAACCCAATACAGTACCGTCGCGGGCATCTCCAAGTCGGACCAGTCCAGCGCCAGTCCTGTTATGAGGGCTACGCCGGAGAAGATCGGCAGCAGTAGCTCAGGGTCCTTCCACCATGGCCGATCGAGCTCGTCAATCTCCGTGACGGGCTCGTGTTCGCATCCACATGCTGAACTCATGCGTCCGTTCCTTTCTCGCCGCAGTCGGGCACCGAGCACTCAGTGTCGATGCAAGGGGCATTCTCGTCGACGGCCAGCGTCGCGTGGACCAGCGCTTCGAGCGCTGCCGCGAGGTGGGGATCGGCGATTTCGTAGCGGGTCTTGCGGCCCTCCGGCTCAGCGACGACAATGCCACAATCGCGCAGGCAGGACAGGTGGTTCGAGACGTTCGAGCGGGTCAGATCCAAGCTTTGCGAGAGCACGGCCGGGTAGCTCGGACCGTCTAGTAGGGTCATCAGGATTCGGGAGCGCGTCGGATCAGCCATGGCCCGGCCGAGCCGGTTCATGACGTCGAGGCGCGAAGTAATAGTCAGCATGTACTGAACTATACAGTATTCGATGAACTATTTAAAATGGGCTGAACTAACAGTCACGCGAAGGTCCTGCGACCTGCAAGAATTAGTCGATGGGATAGCCGATGACTGGTCCTTCACGGTTCGGCTGCCAACTCAATGCGGGGGCGATATGGGCGGCGAAATTCTCCAGAATCTTCACGTGGATGTCCACACCCACCCCTGTGGGGATGGTGATGAACAGGGTGTCGGCGGACATGACGGCGGCGTGGGTGCGGCCAGCGACACTGACACCAGGTTCTCCATCAAGGGCTAGACACTCACGGACATTGCGTACGGGTCGAACCACACGTAGCGAAGCTTTCTAATAGCCAAATGACTAACTCTTTTCGCTGGTATCCGGGAATGATACTTCCTTGAAGTCGGCGGCCTTGGCTACCCCGCGTACGAAGTACTGGAACTGCTGCTTGGAAACCACTTTGGTCTACGAAGCCATAGCCTTCAAGCTACATCGCAGGAAAATTCCATTTCACGGTCGGTATGGGCCTTTTGCAGTTGGTTAATTCGAAATTTGTTCACCGTCTCCTTAGCCACCCACACGCTTAACACGGTGTTTGGTCATCTTCGCGCGAGGCGAGTAGCTCCTTTAAGTGCGAATCGATGTCATCGAGCTTTTTAATAACGGCAACGGCGAAAACGATACTAATGACTAAAGCGATAATGCTGAGCATCAATGCCTTCCTTTACTCTGGTACCCCATTTCATTGGACCTGGTTCCTTGCGAGGCGATTAAATCATGGTTCTGGTCAGGCGGAGGGGTGCGCGGTGGGGACAAGGAGACGTCGGCAAGCAAAAGCGCCGCGCCCCCAGGGAAGGGAAACGCGGCGCTAGAGCAATCCGGCGGGAGGGTGCTTAGTGGTCGGCGCCCTGGATGGAGTGCTTGTGATCACGGACTGCTTCGCCCTCAGCGTAGAGCGGCATATCCTGCTTAGCCTTGTACCACTCAGCGCGGTTTGGCTCCAGCGGGGTACGGCCGGCGATGAGGTCAGCGGCCTTCTCGCCCACCATCATGGTTGGGGCGTAGATATTGCCGTTGGTCACGGACGGGAAGACGGAGGCATCCGCAATGTAGAGGCCTTCGACGCCCCATACACCCATGGTGTCTGGGTTAACCACGGCCATAGGATCGGACTCCGCGCCCATCTTGGCGGTGCAGGATGGGTGCAGCGCGGTCTCGCCGTCGTTGCGGACCCACTCCAGGATCTCCTCGTCGGTCTGGACATCCGGGCCGGGGCTGAACTCGCGGGCACCTACCTCTTCCATAGCCTTGGTATCCAGCAGGGAGCGGGCAACGCGTACGGCCTCAACCCACTCGCGGCGGTCCTGGTCGGTCTTCAGGTAGTTGAAGAGGATGGACGGCTTGTCGTGGATATCGGCGCTCTTGATGTGAACGTGGCCCTTGGTATCGGAGAACATCGGGCCCACGTGCCACTGGAAGCCGTGCTTGACGTCCGCCTTCTGGCCGTCGTAACGCACGGCCATCGGCAAGAAGTGGAACATGAGGTTCGGGTAGTCCTCGTTCTCATTGGAGCGCACGAAGCCGCCACCTTCAAAGTGGGAGGTAGCAACTGGACCCTTGTGGGTCAGCAGCCACTGCAGACCCATGAACGGCCAGCGCCACTTATCCAGGTAAGGCTGGGAGGAAGCGGTGGACTTGGTGGTCTCATACTGGATGTAGACCTCGAGGTGGTCCTGCAGGTTCTCGCCCACACCCGGCAGGTGCTTGACGACGTCGATGCCGTGCTTCTCCAGAATCTCACGGTCACCAATGCCGGAGATTTCCAACAGCTGCGGGGTGTTAATGGCACCGGCGGACAGCACGATCTTTTCGGCATAAACGCGGTGAACGCCGCCCTGCCACTCGTACTCGACGCCGACGGCCTTCTGGCCCTCGAAGAGGATCTTGGTGGTAAATGCGCGGGTGCGGATCTCGAGGTTCTCGCGATCCATATTGGGGTAGAGGTAGGCACGGGCAGCGGACCAACGCTTGCCGTTCTTAATATTGCGGTCGAACGGAGCGAAGCCCTCCTGGCGGTAACCATTGACGTCATTGGTCAGGTTGTAGCCAGCTTCCTGCACGGACTTAAACAGGGCTTGGAAGAGCTCGGAGGTAGCCGGACCGCGGGAGAGGTAGAGCGGGCCATCGTGGCCACGGCGCGGATCGTTCGGCTCGGCCGCAGCGGCGGTTTCCATGCGGTTGAAGTACGGCAGGCAGTGAGCGAAGTCCCAGTTCTCCATGCCCGGGTTCTGGCCCCACTTCTCATAGTCCATCGGGTTACCGCGCTGGTAGATCATGCCGTTAATGGAAGAAGATCCGCCGAGAACCTTGCCGCGGGCATGGTAGACGCGGCGGCCGTTCATCTCCGGCTCCGGATCGGACTCGTACATCCAGTCATAGTTCTTTGCACCGATTGGGAAAGAGAAACCGGATGGCATGTGAATGAACAGATCCCACAGGGAATCCGGGCGGCCAGCCTCAAGGACCAGCACGCGGGTGTTCTTGTCTTCGGTCAGGCGTGCGGCGATGACGGAGCCTGCGGAGCCACCGCCAACGACGACTACGTCGCTTACTTCATCGGTGACCTTTTTAGCGGAACGCTTCTTGGTCAGCTTGTCCATAAAACCCATAAATCCCCTTCTTTCTGTGAAATATTTCACACGTCAAGATTGCCCCACCGGAAGTGAAAATATTGTAATTTATACAAAACTCTGCATTTATTCACATCGCCTTATGTGCGGGCACTATCTCCAGAGTACACACCCCTCTAGAAGTTTGCCCATCTTAATGTATATTTACCTTGTCCGGATGGATGTCTCTGGAGATGAAATCCGAAGTCTTTGCGCATAGTTCGCCCTAATATGATTCATTTCACTCACCTATCTCTCCCTGCGATCTTGTGAGACTTTTGGGGCACTCGTGCGAAAGATTCGGCCCAAACCAATCAACAATAGGAGAAGTAGATGGCTAACTTTGACCCTCACGATCCTGAGGAGTCTCACACTTCCAATAAAGACCCCCAACAAGGGGGTAAAAACACCTCTCTCGCAACCCCATCTGGAGAGCCCAAGAAGCGCAGCCCGCGCTACCAAGTTCGCGCCCTCGTCGGTAGCTACAAGGCTGAAACCGGCGATGCCGTAGGCGCGGATCAGGTCCCTGCTCCCAAGACCAACTGGCCGGTATTTATCATCTCCGGCGTCCTCATTATTGCCATGGCGCTCTATGCCGGACTCGGCCGCGATTCCGCGGCAGAGACCCTCGCCAGCGTCACCGGATGGATCGGCACCAACCTCGGCTGGTTCTACGTTCTTACCGCCACCATCGCCGTGGTCTTCGTCCTCTCTATTGCCTTCTCCAATGCCGGCAATATTCGACTCGGACCGGACCATTCGCGGCCGAAATTCAATACTTTCTCCTGGGCATCCATGCTCTTTGCCGCCGGCATCGGCGTGGACCTCATGTTCTTCGCCGTGGCCGAGCCGGTCACCATGTATATGCAGCCACCGGTCGGTGACGGCGAGACCATGGAAGCCGCCAAGGAAGCCGTAGTCTATGCCATGTTCCACTATGGCCTGACCGGCTGGGCTCTTTATGCTCTGATGGGCATGGCCTTCGGTTATTTTGCCTACCGCCTCAATATGCCGCTAGCTATCCGCTCCGCGCTCTACCCGCTCATCGGCAAGCGCGTGCACGGCCCCATCGGCTCCGCGGTGGACATCGCTGCCATGCTGGGCACCGTCTTTGGTGTGACCGCCTCCCTGGGTATCGGTGTGGTGCAGCTGTCCTATGGCTTCCACCTCATCTTCGGCATTGAGCAGGGCTTCGGTCTGCAGGCCGCGCTCATCATCATCGCCATCACTATTGCCACCCTCTCGGCCGTATCCGGCGTGGATAAGGGTATTCGCTTCCTCTCCGAGCTGAACGTCTACCTGGCCATTGCGCTGATGATCTACGTCGTGGTCTTTGGCAAGACCGCCTACCTCTTCGATGCCATCGTGACCAATATCGGTGACTATGTCTCGAAGTTCCCATCTTGGACCATGGAAACCTTCGCCTTTGCCGATGACCAAGCCCACGTGGATACCTGGATGCAGTCTTGGACCCTCTTCTTCTGGGCTTGGTGGATTGCCTGGGCTACCTTCGTCGGCCTCTTCCTGGCCCGCATCTCCCGCGGCCGCACCTTGCGCCAGTTCATCTTTGGCACCCTGACCTTCCCGTTCCTGTTCATCTTGATGTGGATGTCCTTCTTCGGTAATACCGCCCTGGACATGGTCCGCTCCGGTGACTACCCAGAATTCGCCGAAAACGCGATCAACGTGCCGGAACAGGGCTTCTATGACATGCTGCACGAGTTCCCAGGCTCCGGCATCGTCATCTTCTTGACCACCTTCATCGGCCTGCTGCTCTACATCACCTCGGCCGACTCCGGCGCGCTGGTGATGTCCAACTTCACCTCTCGCATTACCGATAATCGCCAGGATGGCGCGCGCTGGCTGCGCATCTTCTGGTCCATCACCGTGGGCGCGCTGACCCTGGCGCTGCTGCAGATCGACGGCATCGCCACCGTGCAGTCCGCGACCGTTGTGATGGGCCTGCCCTTCGCGTTCGTGGTCTACCTCATCATGTTCTCCCTGTGGAAGTCCCTACGCCTAGAAAACGTCCAGCGTGAGGCCCGCACCACCGCTATGCACGGCGTGATTTCTTCCCGTACCGAGCGCGAGCCTGCGGATTCCAACCTCTGGAAGAATCGCCTGGACCGCGCCAATACCTTCCCTTCCAAGCAGAAGATGGATACTTACCTGCGCGATACCGCCACCTACGCTTTGGAGCAGGTTGCTACCCATATGCGTACCCGCGGCTACGACGCCATCTTGCTCACCAGCGAGCTTCCCGACGTCGAACTGCCCCAGCTCGACCTAGAAGTAAAGCTGCACAATGAGCGCATGTTCCGCTACCAGCTCTTCCCGGTAGCGGCCGAGCGCCCCGACTTCAGCGCGGGCGAAGGCAACGAGTACTACCGCTTCGAGGTCTACGATATGACCGGTTCGCTGGGCTATGACGTCTACGGCTATTCCGAGAACCAAATCATCAATAACGTGCTGGATCTCTACGAGCGCCACTTGGCCTTCCTCTACATGCAGCAGACCCAGCCGGGCGATTCCGATGTCTCCGATGGCGCCGAGCCCGAGCGCACTTGGCGCGAAGATAGCTAAGCTGGCCATTACAACTACCTCTATGAGAGAAAGGTTGCTTTTCACTTGAGCACCCAGAACACTTTGTTCGACCCCACCCAGACCGAGCTGCTGAAGGGCGTACATGCCGACGGCGCCCCAAAGTCCCTGTTTATCAACGGTAAGTGGGAAGCCGCCCAAAGCGGCGAAACCCGCACCATCATTTGCCCGGCCGATGGCTCCACCGTCGGCCTCGTCTCCGAAGCCTCCGACGAGGACACCGAGCGCGCCATCAAGGTTGCCCGGGAAGCCTTCGATAACGGCGAGTGGGCCAATACCCCGTCCGCCGAGCGCGGCAAGCTGGTCATCCGCGTTGCCGATTTCATCCGTGAGCACAAGGAACTTTTCGCTCAGGCCGAGTCCGCTGATACCGGCAAGCGCTACGAGGAGTCCTTGGGCGATATGGATGACATCGCCAACGCCTTCGAGTACTTCGGCACCCTGGCCCAGCACCAGGCCGGCCGCGTAGTCGACCCGCAGGATCCTAATCTCCGCTCGCGCATCGACGCCGAGCCCGTTGGCGTCTGCGGACTGATTACCCCGTGGAACTACCCGCTGCTGCAGGTCTCCTGGAAGGTGGGCCCGGCCCTGGCAGCCGGCAATACCTTCGTCCTCAAGCAGGCGGAGCTCACCCCGCACACCGCGATGCTGCTCATGGCCGCCCTCAAGGAATGCGGCCTGCCCGACGGCGTGGGCAACCTCATCACCGGCGCTGGCGCTAACTGCGGAAGCCCGCTGTCTCAGCACCCAGACGTGGACATGGTCTCCTTCACCGGCGGCCTGGTCACCGGCAAGATCATTGCCAAGAATGCGGCTGAGACCGTCAAGCGCACCGCGCTCGAGCTCGGTGGCAAGAACCCGAACGTCATCTTTGCCGATGCCGACTTCGACGTCGCCGTGGACAACGCCCTCAATGGCGCCTTCTTCCACTCCGGCCAGGTCTGCTCTGCAGGCTCCCGCATCGTCGTGGAAGAGTCCCTGCACGATAAGTTCGTCGATGCCTTGGTAGAGCGCGCCAATAAGATCAAGATCGGCGGCCCGACCGATGACAAGGCCGAGACCGGCCCGCTCATCTCCGCCGAGCACCGCGAGAAGGTTGCCGCCTACGTGGACAAGGCCCGCGAGCAGGGCGCCAAGATCCTCACCGGTGGCCGCGCGGCTACCAGCGAGGACACCAATGGCCAGCACGGCACCGGCACCACCGACCTGGGCGCTGGTGTGTACTACCTGCCGACCATTATCGATGGCGCTACCCGCGAGATGGACTGTGTCCACGACGAAGCCTTCGGCCCGACCGTGACCATCGAGACCTTCACCACCGAGGAGGAGGCCATCGAGATCGCCAACGACACCGAGTACGGCCTGGCAGGCGCCGTCTACACTTCCGACGCCGGCCGCGCCGAGCGTGTTGCTCGCGCCCTGCGCCACGGCACCATCTGGATCAACGACTTCCACCCTTACCTACCGCAGGCAGAGTGGGGCGGCTTCAAGCAGTCCGGCAACGGCCGCGAGCTTGGCCCCACCGGCTTGGCTGAGTACCAAGAGCACAAGCACGTGTACCAGAACCTCTCCCCTGCCGCTTGGGACCAGTTCGGCCTGCAGTAATTAAGCCGGCCGCATAATAGTCAGCCCCCGCTGCTCACGAAGAGCGCGGGGGCTGAATTTTTGCGCGAGGGACAAGTTGCGGCCACGCTATTGGTCTCGTTCGCCTACCAAAAGGCTAGAACGCGGCTGTTGTGTAGTTCCCAAATGCACAACAAGCACATAGTGACAATTTCACGGGAGAAAATCTACGAAACGCGCTTATTATGCACCCAGGGCCAACGTGGACCGACTAAGCAGAAAGGGCGTCTTCCAGCTCAGCCAGCAAGGAGTTGGTGCGCTCCACCTTGGCATCCACAGGGCGGAACTCGCCGTCGACCCAGTCAGTAAAGAAACCAAAGTCCAGCTGATTGCGAAGCTGGGGCATGGAGAAGTTCACTACGATAGAACGCCATGCTTCCACGCCGCGGATTGCCCCGGCCGGTCCGTAGCCAACGAAGGCAACCGGCTTGCCCGCCCACTCTGCGGCCAAGCAGTCAAAGGCATTCTTGAATGGACCCGGCACGGAGCGGTTGTACTCCGGGGTAACAAAAACGAAGCCATCGCAGGCATCCACTGCATCAGACCACGCCTGTACTTTTGCATCCGCGTACTGCTTATTAGCGGCAGCGGGAACGACCTCGGTGGTCAGGACCGGGATATCGAATTCCTTGAGGTTCAGCAGGGTGTACTCCACGCCGTCCTTACGGCCCTGGGCCAGGTCATAGAGCCACTCGCCCACTTCCTTGCCAGCGGCCTTATCGCGGGTAGTGCCGATGATGATACCGATACGAGACATAAGAGAACCTTCTTTCCTTCAAGCTTTATGTAACATCCCTAGCCTACCGCTCGCGCAGATACTTGTCTGATGGTGATGTTGATACGTCCTTCACTCAACCCGCACCCCTGCGGCAACGTGCCATCGTTTACGCGCACCACCCCGTGGTAAGCAAAGCGCTTCGGTCCGCCAAAGACCACCAAATCACCACTACATAGCGTGATATCGTCCCATGGCCGCGTGCGCGACTCGGTATGGCCCATGCGGAAAAGCGCCTCATCTCCAATGGAGAGCGAAATCACTGGGGCGGGCGATTCCTCAGAATCATCCACATGCATGCCCATAGCCGATCCCGGCGGGTAGTAATTCACGAGTGCCATCTCCGGCACGAAGTTCTCCGCCCATGGCTCTAGCTCGGGTGCCACCTCGGCCACGGCGCACAGCGCTCCCGGAGCAATCCGCCGCAGGCTCTCCGGCACCGGCGGAACCCGCGTGCCGTCCATATTGTCTACATACCGATAGCTGGGATAATGCCAATACCTGCCCAGATGCAGCTGAAATACGCTCATCTGTCCGCCCGATTTCAGCCGCGGACGCACCATCGCCATCGGCGTCGCCGCATACTCGCGCGCAATGCCGCGCATCTCTTCCACCAAGGCTTTCTGCTTATCGACGCCCACCCATCCCGGCACATGCCCCACCCCCGGAGCCACACGCACGCTCGGCCGCGGCAGCGAATCAAAAAGCATGACCTCACCCTAATCCCAGCACCCCAATAAATCGATCCACTCACCCTCTACAATGACACCCATGGATGCACAGAGGCGGCAGGACATGGAACACTACGGCTCATGGAAGCGGATGACCAGCGGGGAGTGGTTCCTGCCGAGCATGCCGGAGGCGAAAGAAGAGCACCAGCGCACTTTTCGCTTGGTTAAGCAGCTCAACGAGCTGCACAATACGGACCAAGAGCGTGCCGAAGGCATCCTGCGCGAGATTCTGCCAGAAGAATCTGCGGTGCCGGGCCTGCACGTGCCGATGAATCTGGAGTATGGCTGCAATCTAGTATGCGGTGAGCGCGTCTTCATTAATTTTGGCACCACCATCTTGGCCCAGGCCAAGGTGACGCTGGGTGATGGCGTCATGGTGGGCCCCAATTGCTCCCTGATTACGGTGGGCCATCCGGTAAACGATCATGAGATGCGCGCCGGTGGATGGGAGATTGCCAAGCCCATCACCATCGGTGACAACACCTGGTTCGGTGCCAATGTCACCGTGCTGCCGGGCATCACGATTGGAAAGAACTGCGTTATAGGTGCAGGCACGCTTATTACCACCGATATCCCGGATAATTCGCTGGTCCTGGGAACACCCGGCCGCGTGGTGCGCAAGCTGGAGAATAATGAGGACGCCTGGGAGCGCCAGGATCTCAACGGTCCTGTCGAGGGTTTTGGAGCCGCCAACTAAATGTTTGATCTCGCTCGCATCGGCGCGGGACTGCCCGTAGCCGAGACCATCGATTCGCTGCCTGAAACCGGAAACGTTGTCATTCAGGCCCCACCCGGTACGGGTAAAACCACGCTCGTGCCACCGGCGCTGGCCAATCATGCGGCAGGGCGCGGAAAGGTCATCGTCACCGCCCCGCGCCGTGTGGCTGTCCGCGCGGCCGCGCAGCGCTTGAGTACTCTTAGCGGCACCCCGGAAAAGGTCGGCTTTGCCATCCGGGGTGAGTCCCGCAAGGGCAGTGAGGTCGAGTTCGTCACGCCGGGCGTGCTGCTGCGCCGCCTGCTGAAGGATCCAGAGCTCGAGGGCGTGGCCGCCGTTGCCATCGATGAGGTCCACGAGCGCCAGCTCGATACGGATCTAGTACTAGGCATGTGCCTGGAACTGGCCGAATTGCGCGAGGACTTTCGCGTCATCGCCATGTCTGCAACCGTGGATGCGCAGCGCTTTTCCCAGCTTATGGACGCGCCCGTCCACGTCACCGAGGCAGTCACCCATCCGCTCGATATCCACTACGCCCCCATGCCGGGCAGGGCGGCGGGAACGAGGGAGTTTTACGGGGACGTCGCCAAGCAGGCAGCCCGCCAGCAGGAATCAACGCTGGTCTTTGTGCCCGGCGTGCGCGAGGTTAATCTCGTGTGCGATGCCTTAGCAGGCCACAATGTTTTCCCGCTGCACGGCAAGCAAACCACCGCGGAGCAAGACGCCGCGCTGTATACCGATGAGCGGCGCATTGTCGTGGCTACCTCTATCGCGGAGTCCTCGCTTACCGTGCCGGGCGTGCGCGTAGTGGTAGATGCCGGGCTCTCCCGCGTTCCCCGGCGCGATGCGCAGCGTGGCATGTCCGGATTGGTGACGGTGTCTACCTCAAAATCGAGTGCGGATCAGCGCGCTGGTCGTGCCGGCCGTGAGGCTCCTGGCACCGTCATTCGCTGTTACGCGCAGGATGATTACCAGCACTTTTCTCCGCATACCACCCCGGAGATCCTATCTGCGGATCTGACCCAGGCCGCGCTGTTTCTGGACTGCTGGGGCGCGGGCCCGGACTTCCCATTGCTCGATCCGCCGCCGGCTCCGGCCCTTGCGGCCGCGCACGCCACGCTTGAACGCATTGGTGCCACACAGGAGCTCGCCCTCCTGCCCACCGATCCGCGCCTCGGTGCCTCCTTGCTCCGGCATGGCAGCCAAGCCGCACCCATCATTGCCTCGCTTGCCGACGCCCCCTTAACCCCCGATCTCACCCGTCACCGCCCACCCCAAAGGGAGGTCAAGCGGCTCGCCCGACTGGTAGACGATCTCGGCCCCGCCGATCCCGGTGAGGTCGTCGCCACCGCCTTTCCCGAGCAGGTGGCTAAGCGCATGGGCGAGGATTACCTGCTGGCCAGCGGTACCCGCGCACGGCTGCTGGACAACTCGGGCCTGGCCGGCGCCTCGTGGCTTGCCATCGCGGAGGTATCTCTGTCCAACGCAGGCAATGCCATCATCCGCTCGGCCGCCCGCATCGAGGAAACCGCAGCGCTGGACACCATCGGCGTCACCGAGGAAACCCGCGCCTTCCTGCGCGATGGCCGCGTGCGCGGCGTTAAGGTCAAAGCTGCGGGCGCCATCCCGCTCTCTGAAACCCCTGTCAAGGTCACTGGCCCCGCGGCCGAGGAGGCCCTTGCCGCCGGCATCCGCGAGGAAGGTTTGGGGCTTTTCACCTTCAGCGAGAAAGCCCAAAGCTTAAAAGACCGCTTGCGCCACCTGCACGCCCACTATGGCGAGCCTTGGCCCGATGTCGATTCCGCGGATCCCGCCGAGTGGCTCGGCCCCGAGCTCCACCGCATTGCGGAGGGCACTCCCGCTGCCAAGCTAGACATGTACCCCGCGCTGCAACGCCTCCTGCCCTGGCCGGAAGCCACCCATCTGGACGATCTCGCTCCCGAGCGCCTCCCAGTCCCCTCCGGTCGAGACGCACGAATCGACTGGTCCGGCGACCGCCCCGTGGTCCACATCAAGCTGCAAGAATGCTTCGGCCTGGCCGAGTCCCCCGAATACTGCGGCCACCGCGTGCAATTCCACCTGCTCTCCCCCGCCGGCCGCCCGCTTGCGGTTACCGATGATCTCGCCAGCTTCTGGTCCGGCCCTTATGCCGGCGTGCGCGCCGATATGCGCGGCCGCTACCCCAAGCACCCGTGGCCGGAGGACCCGTGGAATGCGATTGCTACCGCGCGCACCAAAAACCGAATGTAGTTAGCCCCATTGCTGCCAGCCTAGGTAGCAGCTCATAACCACGACCAAGGTAAGTAGCGCGTAGCGGATGAATTTGGCACCGCCACCAAGTACGGTACGAGCGCCGAGAAGTGCGCCCGCGATATTGGCTACGCCGAGCACGATGCCTAGCGTCCACCACACGTGTCCGCCAATAATAAATACGATAAGAGCACCTAAGTTGGTAGCGGTATTGACTACCTTGGCCATGGCCGCAGAGGTCAAGAAATTCTGCGCAAAAATAGAGGTGAAGGCCATGATCAAAAACATTCCGGTACCCGGACCGAAGATGCCATCATAAAAGGAAATGATGCCGGAGAGCACCAAGACCACGACGGTCCGCCAACCACCACGGGTTCCGGCCGCATCGCTGCTGCCAAAGTCTGGCTTGAAGGCCACGAAAATGCCCACGGCCACCATGAGCACGATGATGATGGGGCGCATGATGTCCTTGTCCAAGCTCGAGGCCACGCTGGCCCCCAACCCGGAGCAGACCAGCGCAATGAGGATGAAGCGCGCCATTTCTGCCTTGTCCAGCTTC
Organism: Corynebacterium curieae; assembly: GCF_027570035.1. GTDB lineage: Bacteria > Actinomycetota > Actinomycetes > Mycobacteriales > Mycobacteriaceae > Corynebacterium > Corynebacterium curieae. Next base: position 129,377 of record NZ_JAKMUU010000004.1, read on the forward strand.
ACCTTGCGCGCAAGGGTCACAGCTGCCGAGCCGGTGCCAGTCACCGCGGCGAGCTTGCTAGTGCCCAAAGCGGCGGCCGGAGCAAGGCCCGGCAGGACCGCTAGCAGCATCGGGATCAGGATCAATCCGCCACCACCGATGACCGCATCGACCCACCCCGCGGCCGCGGTACCAAAGAAGAGAATTATCCACTGCACCACATCGATTTCCATGCTCCCGATCATAAATCTTAAATGATGTAAGGTGATAACCCGCCTACTGCCATCTCCGTAGTGGAGAAAAAGCAGGCATTATACTTTTGTCGCAGCAGAACTAGGAGGCTCGCATGGCCGCACAGCAGGAAGGCACCGGGCTTAGTGCCCATACCGTGGCACGGTGGGCCATTGTTGTTCCGGCATCGGTCGCACTGGGCTGGCTTTTTAGCATGTGGCACGTACCTGCGGCTTGGATCTTGGCCGCGATCCTCTCCTCCGGCGCCATGGCGCTTTTTACTGGGGAAGATCTGCGCGTGAACCGCAGTTTTTATAGCATGTCGCGTGGTTTTATCGGCATGATGGCTGCGATCCCGCTGACCGTGGTGCCGGTGGGCCAATTGCTTGGCTTCCTGCCTGCCGCCCTGACGATGTCCTTTGTCACACTGATGGTAGGCGTTATCGGCGGCCAACTCCTACATCGCGCGCAGCCAGACGATGTCTCCTCCGAAACCGGCATTTTATCCATGCTGCCGGGCGGTGCTTCGCTGATGCCTGCGCTTGCCGACGAACTCGGTGCCGACTTCCGCTACGTCGCCCTCACCCAATACCTGCGCCTCTTAGTAGTCTCGGTATCGCTACCCGCCGTGGTCGCCTTATTGGACACGCCCGCCGGCGAGGGGGCGGATCTTTCGGTCGACGGCGAAACCACATGGTGGATAGTTGCCCTAGTGGTTGTCATTGCCTGCATAGGAGAAAAGGTAGGCAAGTTCCTCCATCTCCCCGCCGCCGCGGTGCTCGGTCCCTTACTGCTGACGGTTCTAGCCTCTTTCGTGTTGCCGGAGGGCCACACGCTCGAGCCGCTCTATGCATTTAAGGTGATGGCGTTTTTGTCCATCGGCTGGGTCTGCGGCGGCGGGCTTTCGCTGCCGGCGCTCAAAGCCTTTGCCAAGCAATTACCCGCCACGGTTCTTTTCATCGTGGTCATTATCGGCATCTGCGCGGCCACCGCCTGGCCGCTGACTAAGTGGCTGCACATCACCTACTTTGAGGCCTACCTGGCCACCAGCCCCGGCGCGCTGGAGACCGTGCTCGCGCTCTCGGCCGAGGGCGGGGCCGGGCCCGCGGTCATCGCGGTGCAGCTCACCCGACTCATCGCAGTGCTGGTCGTAGCGGGCTACTTGCCACAGCTGTTGCGGCTGGCCCAGCGGCTGCTGCGCCGCTAGTTGTCCAAGACGGCCTCGCGCAGGACGGACATCGGCACGGAGCCAAGGGCGAGGGCCCCGGAGTGGAACTCACGCGCGCTCATCCCCTGCTTCTCGGCCGCGGCGCGGGTCTCCTGCCACAGGCGCTGTCCCAATGCATAGGACGGCGCTTGGCCCGGCCAGCCGAGGTAGCGATTGACCTCAAAGTTGAGGTTCGCATCATCCATAGCGGTGTTCTCACGCATGAAGGTCTTCACGTGCGCCTTGTCCCACACGCCGGACGTCGAGCAATCCGGCAACTGCTTGCCCAAGTGCAATCCGATGTCCACGACCACACGGGCGGCGCGCAGGCGCTGCGCATCCAACATGCCCATGCGGAAGCCCGGGTCATCCATGTAGCCCAGCTCCGCCATGAGCTGTTCGGCGTAGAGCGCCCAGCCCTCGCCATGACCAGAGTTCCACGTCACCGCGCGGCGCCACAGATTGAGGTCTTCTTGCACCAGCGCAGAGCCTAGCTGCAGGTGGTGGCCCGGCACGCCCTCGTGGTGGACGGTGGTCAGTTCCTGCCAGGTGTGGAATGTGTCCTGGCCTTCTGGCACGGACCACCACATGCGGCCCGGGCGGGAGAAGTCATCGCTCGGCGGGGTATAGAAGATGCCGCCGGTGCCGGCCGGATCGATGCAGCACTCGATCTCTTCGACTTCCTCCGGAATATCGAATTCCTTGCCATTGAGCTCAGCGATGACGCCATCGGCAGTAGATTGCATCCACTCCACCAGCGCATCGGTGCCGCGCAGGGTATAGCGCTCCTCGTGGTTGAGCTTGCGCATCGCCGAGCGCACCGAGCAATCGGAGCCGTAGAGCTCGTGGGCGATCCTTTCCTGCTCCGCGCGCAGGCTGCGCACCTGATCCAGGCCCCACTCATAGGCCTCATCGAGGTTAACGGCATCGCCCACAAAGAGCTTGGAAAAGCGTTCGTAGCGCTCGCGGCCCACGGCGTCCTTGTTAGGCGCCTGGGGCTGCAGGTCATTGGAGAGCCAATCGGAGAACTCGCCAAAGGCCTCCTTGGCCTGCTGCACCTCGGCGGAGTCGGCGTCGAGGCCGAGGGACTCGAGCATCGAGTCGGCGTCGGCAAGCCGCTCGCACTGCACAATGACCTCGGAGATCTGGCGGTGCGGTGCCACCATGCCGTGGGAGGCCGCTTCCTCCAAGGAGCTGCGGTAGCCGGCCAGGGAGGTCTTCACCTTGGACAGGCGGGAGCGAATGGCATCGCGGTCCTCGTCCGTGTCCTGCGGCATGAGCAGCAGCGTATCGCGGATGGTCTGCACCGGGGAGGCGATGTTATTCAGGCAGCGTACATCCTCGCTGTGGTGGTGCAGATCTAGTTCAAGGCAAAGGCGATCGCGCAGGACGGCCGCGGTGACATAGTCCACGTCATCAAAGTCATCCTCATCATCGGACTCATCGGTGGTGTCATCTAGGGCATCCAGGTCCGCGACCATTTCGCGGGTGCGGTCTGCGATGGCGGTGAAGTACTCGGGGGAGAAATCCTGCAATTCGCCCTCGTAGCCGTCAATGCCCCACGCGGTGGCATCGGTGGGGGAAAGCTCGGCTAGGTCGTGAACGAAGTTATCGCACGAAGCGTCCAGTAGAGAGGGCTGGCGCTTAGCGGTCTGCTCAGAACTCATAACGAGGAAGTCTATCCCTAAGTATCAGCTATAGGCCACCCGGGCGGGCTGAAGTTGCGAACTTGTTAACTAATCGTTGTCCCACTTTGTACCGGGATAGTTCCAGCGGTCGAATTCATCCAGGATATCCTGCGGTTTTTCCTTCATTACCAATGCGTCCACAAAGCGCGGCAAGATAAAGCCGGACTCGGCCATGGCGGCGTACATGGCGTAGAACGGACGCCAAAAATCCTCGGTGTTTACTAGGCCCACCGGACCGCGGATGGTGCCCAGCTGTTGCAGGGTGAGCACCTCGGTGAGCTCTTCCAGGGTGCCAACTCCGCCGGGGAGGCAAATATAGGCGTCGGCAAGCTGCTCCATGCGCGTCTTACGCTCGGCCATGGATCCCACCACCTCCAGGGTGGTCAGGCCAGGATGGGAAATTTCCAGATCCACCAACGCCTGGGGCATCACGCCGGTGACGGTGCCGCCGGCGGCCAGGCAGGCCTCTGCAACCTCGCGCATCAGGCCGATGTTGCCGCCGCCGTAGACCAAGGTCAGCCCGCGTCGGGCCAGCTCCGTGCCCAATTCCTGTGCCGCCTGCGTATAGGCCGGGGAGTTTCCTGTTGCTGAACCACAATAAACCGCTACTGACTGCATGCTCTCCAGCATAGGTATCTACGGCTCCACCACCACCTTTAGACTATTCGGTACATGAAACTTTTATCAGGTTAGACAAAGCAGTCTGGGATGCTTATACTCCTTTTTATGATCAAATCTGGCCCAGTGTTCACGCGGCCCCGCACACCGGCCGCAAAGTGCCTCCATTTGGTGCGCCTGAACCCGATCATCACCCGGAGCGAACTAGTGGAAGCCACCGGGCTTTCCCAGCCCACCATCACGCGCGCTACGACTTCCCTACTCAACGCGGGCCTCATCCAGGAACGCACCGACCTCACCCAGTCTCGCGGGCGCGGCCGGCCAACGGTGCCGCTTGAGGCGGCCGATAATGACTGGGCGCTCGGCGGAATCTCCGTGGGCACCAAGCAGACCTACATCGGCCTTTATGACATCAAGGGCCGCACGTTGAGCGAAGAGGAATTGACCACCCCGGTGGCTAACCTCAGCGAAGATGACTTCCTCGAGCACATCATGGCCGGCATCAATCGCATGCTGACGAACCTGGACTACCGCTTGGTCTCCCTCGGCGTGACTACCTCGGGCACCGTGGATGATAACGGCCTGGTCACCGCGGAAAATCTCAACTGGCACGGCGTGGACATCGCCGAACGCCTGCGCTTCCAGTTCGGCGTGCCCGTGGTAGTCTCCTCCGCCATCCCGGCCATCCTCGGCTCCGAGACCCAGGCGGCCGAGATTGGCACCAGCGAGCGCGTTCTGGTGCTCTTCGCGGACGATTCCATCGGCTCCGCCCTCTCCATGGAGGACGAGGTCAGCCCCATTATTCCCGTACCCCAGACGAACTCCGAACTTCTGGGCTATGGCGCCTCCGAGCACCTGCTGGCCACCCAGCAGATCCTAGAGAAGGTGCGTCACGAGGGCGTGGAAGTAGCCACACTTGCCGACGCCGCCCAAGTAGCCGACTCCCACCCCGCCGTCCGCGCCATTTTGGACGAGCGCGCCCGCCAGTTGGGCGCCATCACCGCGGAGCTGGTCAAGGCCCACTCCCCGGCCACCGTGGTTATCGCCGGCGGCGCGTTTACCGACGACCCACAGGCCCCCAAGCAATTTGCCGCCACCGTCCGCGCCTCCGCGGGCGATGAGTTGCAGCTGCGCATGATCCCCGGCCATAAGGAGATTGTCCGCGCGGTAGCCCGCACCGTGGCCACCGACCAGCTCCTGCGCCAACCGCTGGAGCTAGGCCGCTCACTCCAGTGCGCTTAGCACCTCGCGTACCGAGTCGATGCCGCGAAAGAGATGGGCATTGAGCCCGCAGTAGCGCGCGCCCTCCACGTAGTCGATGCGGTCATCAAAAAAGTGCGTATCCTTCGGCTGCGCGGAGAGCGCATCCACGGCCACGCGATACGCCTCTGGGTGCGGCTTAGCCACCCCAATATCGCAGCTGAAGGTCACCGCCGCGCAATCTTCTAGCCATGGCTGTTTTTCACGCACCTGGCCCGCCAGCGTGGTGGGGATATTGGACAAGATGCCCACGCTATAGCCTTCCCCGATAAGCCCCTTGACCAGAGCGACCATCTCTTGGTCCGCCTCCAATAGGCCGCGGTTTTCGCACGCTACCGCCTCCGCGACGGGAGCCTCCCCCACCCCGGCGCGGGCTGCTACCTCATTCCAATAGTGGCTATCGCTAAAAATGCCGGCATCATAATCCGGCCGATAAAACCCGTAGGCCTCCCACATCGCCTCTGGGTCTGGCGGCGCGAGGAGGCGCTCCAAGTCCGCGTGGCTTTCTGGGGTGGCCGGGCGCATGAGCACGCCGTACATATCAAAGAGGAGTTTGGGCATAACAAGGCCCAGTTTATGCACGTTTAGGCGCTTGGGTCAGCACGGCCACGATCCCCACGCCGGCACCGGCCACAAAGATAGGCAACATCGCGGGCGCCTGTTCCATCGACAAGGCAAAGATGCCCCCGATTGCACCAATGAGCAGCATCCCACCGAGGCTATATAGCGAGCGCGTGACCAAGCCGCGCTTGCCCACGGCACCATAAACTAGCAACGCGAGCCCAGCGAACGGACCAAGCATCAACGCCGCAGTGGTCAAAAATACCCCCAAGGCCACATGCGTGGACATGATTTCCGCTCCCACGATGAGAAAGAGCGCCAGAATCAAAAGTGTGATGGCGCAGAAAGCCTTGCGTTGCGTTGACATACACACAATCCTCCCACCGCACCGCAGTGCCATGGGAGGATTGCTCTAAATCTTGATGGGTTTGTTATTCACTCGGGCGTGCTTAGGCAGCGTCACCATCGGTGCGGCCAGCTAGGCGCTCATCGATGCGCAGCAGGCCAGAACCGTCATTGCCCACCAGCTTGATCTGGTCCAAAATCTCAGAAACGGTAGCCTCTTCTTCCACCTGTTCGCTCAAGAACCAGTCAACCAACTGGCGGGATTCCAGATCCTGTGCCTCCAGCGCCGCGCGAGCGATGGTGCGGATTTCCTCGGATACCTTCTGCTCGTGCTCCAGGGAAGCCTGGAAAGCATCCTGCGGGGTAGCAGCCTTCACGGAGCCAACCGGAATGTCATTGAGCTCTACGCGGTAGCCACGGGAGAGCAAATGATCCGCAATCTTCTCGGCGTGCCCGCGCTCCTCGGCAGCCTGGCCGAGGAACCAATCGCGCATGCCTGGGAAGGAGAGGTTATCCATCTCAAAGGCCAGCTGGGTGTAGACCATGGAAGCGCCATACTCGCTAATGACCTGGTTATTCAGCAGGGTTTGCAGCTTCTCGTCCATTGTAAAAACCTTTCTGTGCAGGGAAATTAATTAGTGCTAAGCACCACACTACCGAATATTCTCCCGCGATCCAGCAAGGCCTACTTAAGTAAACTTGCACGTCATTATGCTTTTTTAGATTGGATAACCTAAGTTAGCCAAGACAAAGCTAGCCCCCAAGCGCGGGCAAAGTTGCCCTAAGAACGCGAGGTCATCGCGGATACCCCGCACTTAGACCTACGCGAACCCCGTGGCCACTTCGGCGGCTAATGTTTAAGCCGTCGCACGCTAGGGTGCGAGTGTGACTTTAATCACCTAGGCGACCACTCAGGCGATGCAGGCGCTGTGCACTCGCACCTTCCAAGCCACGGAACTCCACCTCAATGCCCCGCTCGGCATACTTCTTCTGCACCGCATCCAGCGTCGCCACGGTAGAGGCATCCCATACCTCGGCCTCGCTCATATCCACCAGCACGTTCTGGGTGTCCAGCGTGTAGTCAAAGGCGTAGACCAAGTCATTGGAGGAGGCGAAAAAGAGCTGGCCGCGCACCGCATACGCGGCATCGCCTATCTGCTCCACCTCCACTAGGTGAGCTACACGGCGGGCAAAGCCGATTGATGCCGTCACCACCCCGAGCACCACGCCTACCGCCAAGTTATGAGTGGCCAGCGTTCCTATCACCGTCACCAGCATCACCAGCGTTTCTGATAGCGGCATGAGCTTAAGCGTGTGCGGGTGCACCGAATGCCAATCCACCGTGGTTGCGGCCACGATGATCATCACCGCCACTAGCGCGGCCATCGGAATGCGGCCGACGGTCTCGCCAAAGAGCAGGCAGAGGATGAGGAGGAAGGCGCCCGCGAGGAACGTCGACAAGCGCGTGCGCGCTTGGGACGCCTTCACGCCGATCATGGTCTGGCCAATCATCGCGCACACGCCCATGCCACCAATGGCCGCGGCGAGGATATTGCCCACGCCCTGGCCAAAGGACTCGCGCGTTTTATCGGAGTGGGTATCCGTAATGTCATCGACCAGCTTGGCCGTCAACAGCGATTCCATCAGGCCTACTAACGCCATGCCAAAGGCGTAGGGAGCAATAAGCTGCAAGGTATCCAGATTCCACGGAATATCCGGCACGAAAAGCCCCGGCAGCGAAGTAGGTAGCTCGCCTTGGTCCGCCACATCCGGGACCTTCCACCCAGCCGCCACCGCAATAATGCTGACCACCAAAATGGTGATCAGCGGGGCGGGAATCACCGTGGTCAGCCGCGGCAGCCCCAGCATGATGGCCAGGCCAATGGCCACCAGCAGATACACCATCCACGGCACATCAATAAGGTGCGGCAGCTGCGTGGTAAACATCATGATGCCCAGCGCATTGACGAACCCCGTCATCACCGAGCGCGGGATAAAGCGCATGAGCTTGGCGACGCCCACCGCAGCCAGTACCACCTGCATAATTCCCGCCAACAGCACTGCGGCGACCACATAATCATGCCCATGCTCATGCGCGAGCGGAGAGACCACCAGTGCCACCGCACCGGCCGCGGCGGAAATCATCGCCGGCCTGCCGCCAGTAAAGGCGATGGACATGGCCATCACCACGGAGGAAAACAATCCCACCCGCGGATCCAACCCTGCGAGGATGGAAAAGCTTAAGACCTCCGGGATCAAAGCAAGCGCCACCGCCAATCCGCCGAAGACCTCCTTGCGCAAGCGCGCGGGCGAAGAGAATGCGTAGCGGAAACTGGCGATGACGCCGGTAGGGGCAGGCTGTTCTTTAATCACGCCTGCACATCCTAGTGGACTTTAGGAACCTTCCTTAAAGGAGCCATCTGCAGTAATAACGGGCAGCACGGACCAGGCGAAGTTAATCCACTGATCGGTCTTCTTCCACGAGAAGTCCGGCTCAAAGATGGTCTTCGGCTTGGTGTAAATGACGGCCGAGCGCACATCGTCTGCGGTTTCCTTGAGCAGGTTAACCACCAGATCCAGAGTCTTGCCGGAGTCTGCGACGTCATCGACTACCAATACCTTCTTGCCCTTCAGCGAATCCGTATCCAGCTGCGGGGATAAGATGATGGGCTCATCCAAGGTCTGACCAATATCGGTGTAGAACTCCACATTGATAGCGCCCATAGCCTTCACACCAATGGCATAACCAATAGCGCCGGCTGGGATCAGGCCGCCGCGGGCGACGCCCACGATAAGATCTGGGAACCAGCCAGATTCCACAATCTGCTCTGACAGGTAACGGCTCGCCTCGCCGAAGACCTCCCAGGTGAGGTTTTCCCGGTCCGGGTGGATCCAATTTTCAGTCACGATTGTGTGGCTCCTTTTGCGTCATGGGATTTCTTTGTAGTTTAACGAGCAATGCCTGCCAAAGAAAAGGCACCTACCGGAATGGAACCTCGCCCAAAGTCCGGCGCAGCTTGCGGGTGCGCAGGCGCTCCGGATTCTCGGCCAAATGCTCCATGGCACGTACCGCACACATGACGTGAGCTTCCTTCGAATTGGAGTAGAACGCCTGCGCCTGCGCCGGCAACTTCGGCACGGCGTGCAGCGGCAGGTCAGAGACCGACAGCAGCGTGCCATAAGGAACGCGATAGCGGTAGCCATTGGCCGCGAGCGTGCACGATTCCATATCCACCGCCACCGCGGTGGAGGTACGCAGCCACTCCCACAGATCCCGGTTGGTGCGCCACTCCCAGTTGCGATCATCGGTGGAGAGCACCGTGCCGGTGCGCATGAGCGAGTTATCGTCGCCGTACACCGCCTTTACCGCGGATTCGAGCATGCGCTGTACCTCTGGAATCGCCGGGATGGGTGAGGTCGCCGCAACCTTTTGGTCCAAGATGTGATCATTGCGCTGATACGCATTGCCCAGAATCAAGTCACCGATGCGCATGCGGCCGTCCATTCCGGCGCAGTGCCCAATCATGATCCATGCCTCCGGTCGCAGCACCGCCAAACAATCCGTAATGGTCTTCGCATTCGAAGGGCCTACGCCGATATTGATCATCGTGATGCCATCGCCACCGGCAGTGATTAAATCAAAGCGCGGCATCTGGTACCGAGAGGTCAACGTTAAACCGTCCACATCAAGGTCCACCGCATCGTTGGGATGGATGGTCTCGCCATTGGGCAGCACCAAGGCGGTATAGCGCGAGTCTTCCTTGGTCAGCTCGCGCAGACCAAACTTCACAAACTCGGTGGTGTGCATCGCGTAGTTAGTAAACAGAATGTATTTCTGCACCGTATCGACCTCGATGCCGGTGTAATGCTCAATGCGCGCACATGCGATATCGAAGCGCTGGGCGCCAAAGTGGAACAGCGGCTTTTCCGCACCGTGGAAAGCGTCCCATTCGCCATCAATGATCGCGTCATTGACCTCATCGAGCGTCGGACGTGGAATGGGCCCGCGTTCTTGTGGGGCTTTACCCGTGTCCTTGATGTACTCCGGCGGGATGCGCTGGTCCGATTGTCCAACAAAGATATCGCACGGATAATTGCCCGCTAGGCGGGTCAGCTGCTCGTGCAGGTAATCCCGAATAATGTGCGGCTTGGAAATTACCGCCGAGTACTTGCCTGCCTCGTTGACGTAGCCGAACGGCTCGGAACGATCGATCGGCTGCCATTTGCGGATATCCACCGTGACCTTGGGGTAGACCACATAGCGATAGTCATCTAGGTTTCCTGAATCCAGCGTCTTACGCGCAAGCTTGCAGGAATTCTCATAGAGCTCAATCAGGCGGTTTACCGCCTCATCAACGGAGTGGACATGCTGCAGGTCGGTCATAGACGTGAGTGTAGCGGGGACTTAGCAGCGCGGCAGCGGTCTGCGCTTTTCTTTCTTCTTTTCGTCACGGCTTCGGCAATATGGCTGCTGATACCATTGTCAAAAAGAAACGCGCACGAAAGCCAACGAGCCAAAACAATATCCGTTACATGGAGGCAGAAGTGCGTACGGAAGTCAGCGATACATTCCAACCGAAGAACGTTTGGGGTAGCGCTTCATGAGGACTCCCGCGAAGCTCCTGCTGAGATTCCCCTCCCACCACGCGATGATGAGTCGCGGACTATGAGTTCCCATGACCATCGTCGGTAGGAACGTCATTTCAGAGGCCATGAAGTTCGAACCTCGCATTCGGCAAGCAGATTGCCACGGTTAACACGCAAAGAATTGCGGTCTGCCGGACCCTATCGGCACACTGCCCCACGAGAAATGTACGCGTCTTTGCTGACACAGGCGTCCTGTCTTTTATCCGTGAAATTCTTAATTCTCATTATCCCTAGGCTTAGGGAAAGACAAGGCTCTCGCCCCGATACTGCAGACGATACCTACTAAGACTACGAATAGCGCCCCCAATAATATTCCCGCGGAGGATGGCAACAATAGGCCACCTACTGCGGAGCCAACAGCCGAACCCAGATAATTCGCGGACGCATTAGCAGCAACGGCAGTCGCACCTTCATTAGGATTTGCGCTGAGCATCGAATGCTGTTGCGGTGCCATGGAAGACCACCCCAAAAGCCCCCATGCAAAAAGACACACCAGTGCCACCATACGGCTCGAGGGAAATAGCAACAACATTGCAAAATCAGCAGCAAGCAAAACAATGATTATGGTCGTTAGCTTGCGAGAACTATCTACCTTATCGAGCACCCGCCCGATTCCAAATGCACCAATTGCACCGCCAATTCCCCAAATCCACATGCCAGCAATGGTGTCTACCTGCACTCGTTCGAGCACCACGGAAATATAGGTATACAGTCCCAGCGAACCGACTCCCACGAAGAAAGTAACCAAGACCGTTAGGAAGTTATCCACCCGACCAATGATTCGGAGTCGCTGCCCTAGCGAGGAAGAAGGCACAGCTGGTACAGCACTCGTTCTACGTATCGCTATACCTGCCAACGCCGCCACGCCAACCACCGATACCAAAGCAATGGCAGCCCGCCAGCCTAGCTGCTTGGCCACTCCCAGTCCCGCTGGTACACCCACAACAGTTCCCACCGCCAAACCGGCTAGCACCAATGAAAGCGCACGTCCTCGACGCTCCGCCGTGACCGACATGCCCGCTACCGCCGCGGACAACGGCGAGTAGATTCCCGCTGCCGCACCTGCAATCAGCCGCGAAACTATAAAAACACCTACCGTAGGGGATACAGCGGTCACAATATTGGCCAGAGAAAACACAGCAATAGCGCCCAGCAGTCCATTTCGCGGATCCTTGCCCGCCCTACCCGATAATAGTGGGCCGCATACCGCGTACGCACCGGTAAAAGCGGTAACACCCAAGCCAATCACGCTGCCACTTGCACCCAAGTCTTCGGCAATCTGAGGCAGCAGCCCAGCAATAACATACGCATCCAACCCGAGTGCTACGCTGCCCAAAACTAACGGCCATAGCTGTTTAAGCATTAGAAATCACCATGTCGAGCAAACCTGGAAAACACTCGTCTAGATCGTCTCGACGCAAAGAGATGACACAAGTGCGCCCCTGGCTTCTTGTCCACGTCACACCGGCTTCACGCAGCTGCCGAGTGTGGTAAGTCAGGGTCGACCGAGGCAGGTCGTCAGCAAGCATCAAGCTATCGTGCTCCTTGCCGTCTGCTAAGCGCTTGACCATTTCCAACCGGATGGGATCACTTACTGCAGCCAATACACGGACGAATTCTAAATCCTCGGTGGCCGGATGCTCATATTTTCGTGGGCTCATTCCAACTCCAATCGTGCAAGAATTCTTGAACGATTAGCCACATTAAGTTATTCGAGACATTCGTGCAAGATTTCTTGCATAAACGAAGGCCCGCCGACAGTACATCGGCGGGCCTTCTCCCCATGACTAATCTCTCGGCACCCAAGGAGGGAGTGGAGCGCACCCTCCTGCAAGCACCGCCCGTGATTAGGCAAGCCTAAGTTTATAAACCTTTCGTAGGATGGTCAAGGGTTTGCCCATAAATTTCTTCACCCTTGACAAAAACACAGTTAACCTGCAATAACGAGTACAATCCGGAACCATGGCTGAGTTGAAATCCACTATTTCCGAGCAACTCCGCAAATTCTGGCGTGCCAACGAGAAGGAATTGACCGATTCCCCGCGTCGCGGCGTCGCCTCCCCTGCCGAGGCCACAGCACTGCGCGAGGAAGTCGCCGCCGAGATTGCGGACCTCATCAAAGCCCAGAAGGTCAAGACCAGCCCCGGCGATACCGCTCTCGACGCCGATGCCGCCGCTACCCTCCCCCTTGGCGCACGCATCAAGCCGCGCGGAATCTTTGAAGATGACTGGGGCGCGCGTCCTACTGCGGAGCGGCCTTGGCCGGTCATCCTCATCCACGGCACCTGCGATACCAAGGGCGTATGGCAAATCCTCGGCAATGAACTGCGCCAAGACGGCTGGGCCGTTTTCGCTCCTGATTACGGACGCCGCGCTACCCAACCCCTCGCGGAGTCCGCGAGGGAGCTTGGCGCCTATATTGATGCCGTGCGCGCAGTCACCGGCGCGGACAAGGTCATCCTCATCGGCCACTCCCAGGGCGGGCTTCTTGCCCGTTATTTTATGCGTATGGAGGGAGGCGCCGAAAACGTCCTGCACCTGATGTGCATTAGCGCGCCGAATCACGGGACCACCTATGGCGGAATCGCCAGCCGCCTCATCCGCACCCCGCGTCAAGAAGCGGTGCTGCGTTCCATCATCGATGGCTGGTTTGGGCCGGCGGGCATGGACCAGGTCGTCGGCAGTGAAGCCCTGCGCGAAACCAACCGCGATGGCGATCTGGAATCCGGCGTGAGCTATACCTGCATTGCCACGCGTTCCGACGCCGTCGTTGTCCCGCCCGAAACCTGCTTCCTCGACCCTCGCGGCGCCGCAGAGGGCACGGTCCGCAATATTTATGTCCAAGACTTTGACCGCCGCGCGATGGTCATGCATGAGGATATGCCGATGGATAAGCGCGTTCGCGCGATCGTGCGCACCATTTTGGAACTGGTGGAGACTATTCCGCGCTAGTTAAAGCCCCAGCTCATCGAGGATTGCATCAAAGGCCGGACCTACCTGTGTACGCCACAGCGTATCCACTTTCTGATCACCCCGGCCGGGCCCGCCATTGATGACGGCCACGCGCTTGCCCTGCTTCTTTGCCTCCAGCACAAAGCGGTACCCGCTCATTACCGCCAGCGAAGAACCAGCCACCAACAGCGAGCGCGCTTGGCCCAACACAGCAAAGGCGGCATCGCGGCGCTCTACCGGCACGGGCTCGCCAAAGTAGACGACGTCCGGTTTCAGCAATTCAGAACCACAGCGCTCGCACCCTGCCATGCGGAACGCCGCTACGTCGACCTCCTCTAGCGTCACGTCACCGTCCGGATTCACTTGGTCCGCCTCCACGAAGAGGCCTTCTAGGTAGCCCGGGTTCGCTGTGGCTAAGCGCGCGTCGAAATGCGCCCGTGCCTCTCGATAACCGCACATCAGGCACACGACGGTTTCCATATCGCCATGCAGCGCTACCAGGTTCATGGTTCCTGCCTGTTTATGCAGGCCATCTACGTTTTGCGTGACCACGCCATTGACCAGTCCGGCACGCTCCAGTTCCACCAGCGCATAGTGCGTGCGATTCGGCATTGCAGAATCCATAACCCGCCACCCCACAAAGCTGCGGGCCCAATACCTATGGCTCGCGGCTGGGTCGTGGCGAAATTCCTGATAGGTCATCGGCCGGTGCCTACTGAGCGAGCCGCGCGGGCCCCGATAATCCGGCACGCCCGATTCCGTAGACACCCCTGCCCCAGTCAGCACCATCACTGGGCCCTCGCGCAGCTGCGTGACCACCTCCCCCAAAGCCTTCCCTGCCTCCGTATGCGGCGCCGATTCTTCCACTACGCGGGCGATCGAACGCAGCGCAGACTGGTGGGCAAGGGAAACGGCTGGATCCATGCTCCCGATGCTAGCTTTCGGGCAAGTGCTCTACGTAAAGCCACTCCGAATCCAGCTCCCCGTGGCGCGAGCACTTGGTGTGCCAGCCATCGGGGCGCACCTGGGCCACCATACGGCGGCCACAGATCTGGCAGTAGCGCGGCACATCGAGACCGGCTGCGGCCGCCGGGTGAAGCGTGAAGACCTCTTCGATCGGCTTTCCGGTATTCGGATGGAAAATCGGCTCGTCCCCGGAGAGGACGGCGGCGGCCAATTCGGACGTCGGCTCGGATAAACCAGACACTATAGGGCCTTAATCGGCAGATCGATGCGGTTCAACATGTCCACATCCTTTTCAATCTGCTGGCCCAGGGTGGTCAGGTAGTTGCCGGCGATAATGGCGTTGATGCCACCGAGCAGGCCGCGCTCAGTGCCGTCGTCGCCAAGCGAAAGCTCGCGGCCACCTGCAAAGCGCAAGGTGGTAGACGGCATGGCCAAGCGGAATGCCGCCACGGCGCGCAGTCCCTCACCCAGCGGAACCAACGGGCGATCCGCAAATGGGGTGCCCGGGCGTGGATCGAGGAAGTTCATCGGCACCTCGCACGGATCAATCTCTGCCAGCTGTGCGGCAAACTCGGCGCGTTGCTCCAAGGACTCACCCATGCCGATGATGCCGCCGCAGCAGACTTCCATGCCTACTTCGCGCACATAGTCGAGGGTCTGCTTGCGCTCCTCCCAGGTGTGAGTGGTGACCACATTGGGGAAGAAGGAGCGGGAGGTCTCTAGGTTGTGGTTATAGCGCTGCGCGCCCATGTCCTTCAGGCGTTGCGCCTGCTCGCGGGTCAGGGTGCCCAGGGAGCAGGAAATCTCAATATCGACGGCGTCATTAATCGCGGCAATTGCCTCGCCCACCTGATCCAATAAGCGATCATCCGGAGACTTTACTGCGGCAACGATGCAGAACTCGGTAGCGCCGGTCTTGGCGGTCTTCTGTGCCGCTTCCACCAGCTCAGGGATGTTCAAGCGCACAGCGCGCACTGGAGATTCAAAGAGGCCGGACTGGGAACAGAAGTGGCAATCCTCTGGGCAGCCACCAGTCTTAATAGAGATAATGCCTTCCACCGATACGTCCGGACCGCACCACTTCAGGCGGGTCTGGTGGGCGATATCGGCGATTTCCTCCAGCTGGGAATCCGGGACCTGTAGTACTTGCAGTAGTTCTTCCTGGTTGAGGCCTTTGCCTTGCTCCAGGGCTTTTTCACGGGCAATGTCAACGATACTCATGGTGTGAACCATACTTGAACGGCGTTCAACTTTGGTTAAAATCACATAAAATTTTTCCCAGCGTTAGGCTCGAGGGCATGACGCTTTATGATGACACCCTCTCACTCCTCCAAGAACTTATCCGCAATGCCTGCGTAAACGACCTCACGCCGGATTCCGGCCACGAAGTGCGCAATGCAGATAGCTTAGAAAAATTCTTCGCGGGTGAAGACGTACAGATTGAGCGCTTCGAGTCCCACCCAGGCCGCGTTTCCATCGTCGTAACCGTCCCCGGCGATCCAAAAAAGGAACCGCTCACCCTCATGGGGCACACGGACGTCGTCCCCGTGGACGAGCCCAAGTGGACCAAGCCGCCCTTCGAAGCACTCATCGAGGACGGCAAGCTCTACGGCCGCGGTTCCGTAGACATGCTGTTTATTACCGCCACCATGGCAGCGGTTACCCGCGAGGTCGCCCGCGCCGGCAACCCAGGCGGCACCCTCGCTTTTGTGGGCATGGCCGATGAGGAGGCCCGCGGCGGCCTCGGCGTGCGCTTTATGTCCGAAAACCACCCCGATGCCTTTTCGTGGAAGAACTGCCTGTCTGAAACCGGCGGCAGCCACCTGCCCGGCGCGGTGGGCTTCAACGTGGGAGAAAAGGGCGCCGGCCAGCGCCGCCTGCACGTGCATGGCGATGCCGGCCATGGCTCCACTCCTTATGGCAAGGACTTTGCCATCGTGAAGATCGGCGAGGTGGCCCGCCGCATCGCTACTGCCGAGCCGCCCACAGCCTCCAATGAGATCTGGGAGGGCTTCGTCCGCACTTTCAAGTTTGACCCCAAGACGGAGCAAGAGCTTATCGACGGCACGGGTGACTACTCCAAGTTCGGCAACCTCGACGCCTACGCCCATGCCTTTAGCCACACCACCATCGCCGAGACCGTCCTGCGCGCTGGTGGCGCAATCAATGTGCTGCCTTCGCATGCCTACTTGGAAATGGATGTGCGCCCCTTCCCTGGTCAAACCCAGGAGGATCTGGATGAATTCCTGCGCAGTGCACTCGGAGACATGGCCGATGAGGTAGAAATCGAGCGCCTCATTACCGAAGATGCCACGCAATCCTCCACCGATACCGAACTGTGGCGCGCCATTGAGGCCACCTCCAAGGAGTTCTTCCCTGACAAGGCCGTCGTCCCAGTCCACGCCACCGGCGGTTCGGATCTGCGCTTCGCCCGACGCAAGGGTGGCAATGCCTATGGCTTTGCCATGCACGCCGAGGGCCGCGATATGGCCAGTGCCAATTCGCAGCTGCACAGCCACGACGAGCACCTTTACTTGGAGGACCTCGAGCTCACCGTGCGCGCTTACCGCAGCCTAGTCAATCGCTTCCTTGGCCTGCCACAGGCGTAACAAGTGTGGCAAGATGTCTGGCATGAGCTTTGCACGTAAGTCCGCGCTGCTATCTGCAGCTACCGCCCTGACCGTAACCCTCGCTGCGCCTGCCGCTGCCCATGCCGACACCGTTGATAATCTCCTTACCAAGATGCCTGCTGGCCAGATTTCCTGCTCCCAGGCAAAGCAGTACTGGACCAACTCCGCCGATTATAACCAGAAGAAGTCACAGGCCCTCGCCGTTGCCACCGTGCACCCACGCGGCAACGAGGTCCGCGGCGCCATCGGCCGCATGGATGAGGCCATTGCTCGCTGCGGCCTGAACGGCACCACTGGTCAGGGCAAGCCGGTCAACACCGGCGGCCAGCGCGGCAATGCTCCCGCCCCCAAGCCAGCCCCGGCCCCGGCCCCGGCGCCAGCCAAGAACGCCAAGGTCATCGAGCTGGGAACCATCCCTGGCCAGCCGACTGTCGACGTCCCGTTCTTGGGCCAGACCTTCCGCATCCCGGATGCGGCCAAGATTGCCCAGAATGCTGTATCCCAGTTCCAGCTGCCACAGATTCCACAGATCCAGCAGCTACAGCAGCTGTCTTCCTTCTAAGACGCTGACCTCGGTTGGGCCACTTATCGGTCCAGCTGAAAATAGATCCCGGCATGCGCGCTGCAGCCGGGATTAAATTTATGTCCGCAATGGGGACACGCAGGTGCGGCGGAATAGGCGTGGTAGTTCATCTCGGTGCGGCAGCAGCCGCAGAGGACCGAGGGGGCGTCGAGAAGCATGGGCCCAAACTCATGATCAGAAAGCTCGGAGTGGCACAGCGCGCAGGCAAAATACTCGCCACAGGTGGCACACTTATTGGCCACCACGTCTAGCGGGGAATGCCAATGCTTACACCGGCCTTCCGCATCAATCGCGCCGTGTATCTTCATGGCCGTCAGCATACGCGCCGCCCTGTTGCCACTGCTGTTTCTTTTCTTCGGACTTTTTGGCATTGCGCACGGCCTGGATGCCCACCACGATCGCGATGATGAGTGGTACCCACACCTTGCTGTAGTCCATGAGGAATACCAGCCAGTCTGGTGGATCGAAGTCGATGTCGATTTTCGGCGCAGGCAGCTCAATCCGCGGAAACTCCGGCACGGGAAGCACAATATCCGGCAGGTTGATGTCCGGCAGCTCCCAATCCGGCAGTAATCGGGCCAAGATGCGGCTAATGATCGGGCCGAACACAATCACGCCAATAGCCCAGCCGGACTTTCCCAGTCCACCCAAAAGCGGATACAGCACCCGCTTGAACGAGCTTTCCTCCATGGCGTGGCGGCGTTTCTCCCCCAGTGAGCCGGCCGGCGGATCGAGGGCGACTGCCTCCTCGCCATTGCGGTAATACACATCTAATAGCTCGCCGAAGGGGGAGGCTTGGATATCTAGGTAAGGCTTGCTCCGCGGTGCGGAGTTCTCGAGCAGGGTGAGGTCTTTTTCAATCTTCTTCTTGAGCGAATAACGGCCCGCACGCGGCCGATCGTGGCGGCTGCGTACCTGACCGTTCACCACAATCTGCAGGCGTGGGCTCGGGTTCTTCCGCCAGAGCCGGAGGCGCTCCGCCGGGGAGGCATCACCCGGTACCGGGGTGAAGTCCTTCGCCTTCTTAGGCCACTCGCCCATCTCCGCGAACTCAGCATCGTATCCACACTGCACCTCGATGGTTCCCACTTCGGGGTGCTCGAGGCGCCACGTCTCCATTAGCTCTTCCCTGCCTTGGAGCCCACCACGGCACCCAGCCGACTCGCGGCCCATGCCAGGAGCACAACCACTGGGAGATAGATCCAGGTTCCCTCATTGAAGTACAGGGACATGGCGGCAACATAGGCAAGCCCAGCAACGCAGAAGATTGTCCAGGAGGCGCGGAAAGTGGCGCCGTCGACAAGAGCGATGGCCACCGTCAGCACGACCATGAGGATGAGCAAAATGGTGCCGGAGACAAATTGATAGGTGGCGGGCGGCAAGCCAACGAAGACCGCGGCCATGGCGATGGGCGCCCACCATTGCCACCACACGCGGCTTGGCTCGTCTGTCGATTCCGCCTCTTGCTCTAGCTCCTCAAACACGCACCCAACCTATCACAGGGCTTGAGGAAACTTATGGGAAAGAAATCCGCCCTGTGGTCGGCCTAACCCTCCCCGCGGAGGATACCGCGCTGAACAGGGCGTACCTAGCGTTGAAGACATGAAAAGCACACCACTCATCCTCGCGGCAGGCGTAGTATTTGGCGCCATCTACGGCACCAATGCGCTCCTGCCAGACATGTATGACAACCCCACTTCTGAAGTGAAGGCGGGCTCGGCCCACATCCCCGGACTGTCCTGCCTTGAAGAAGACGGCTCCACTGCGGACAATCCGCGCTGGGACTGTGACGGCACCCTAATCCGCGCTAAGGAAGCCGGCGTACAAGACAAAGACCAAGCCACCCGCCGGTACCTCCGGGCAATGGGTGAGGGCACGACCATACCGGAAGGAGACATCGACCGCGACGGCGATAAACGCACGCTTGCCGATGGCGACCTTGTAGCCATCAGCATCGAGGACGATGGCCCCACCACGTTCGTTTCCCTGCGCGGACCGCGCGCTGAAGAACTTGCCCAGGAAGTAGAAAAGGCATGAAGAATCTGTATTGGCTATCTATCGCTTTTGGCCTTGTAGTCTCCGGCTTCTTTTTGGCTGATCGTCGGTTTACCGAGGTTGGGCTCATCGGTGCGCTCATCTGCGTGGGCCTTACACTCGGCCTGGGGTTCTTGTGGTTTAGGCCGCGGCCAGTGTGGCAGGGCATCCTGTGGGGCGCACTCGCCCAACCGGTGGTGGTAAGCCTCAACGACCAAATGGTGGGGATCTCAAACAAGCTGGGGCTCACCCACCTAGACGCGGCCTTCTACTCGCCGCTTCCAGAGGAAACCATCAAGCTCCTCGGTGTCGTTATTATTATTATTGCGGCTTTTGGAAACGTGAAGCATCCCTACCAGGCCGCTGCGATTGGTATGGCGGTGGGCCTTGGCTTTGATGCCATGGAAAACGTTCCGTTCATCCTCAACGCGGCCATCGATAACTTGGACGGCGACCTCTGGGGCGCCATCATTACCGGTACCGGGCGACTCTTCACCGGGGCCTTTAGCCATGCGCTGTATACGGGGATTGCGGCGTGGGGCGTCGGCAAGCTCTATGCGGGCGCGCGCCACGGATACTGGCAGGTGGCCGGTTTCTGGCTGGCCGCTATCGCACTGCATACCTTGTTCAATGGCGCGACCATGATTGCGGGTGAGTGGCCGGCGACCATCCTCGTTATCGCCCTCATCACGTGGACGCTTATTATCTGGGGCCTGCGATTCATGCGCAAGCAGGACAAGACATACGCGGCACAAAGCAGCGAAAATGTCCTATTCACTAAAGATCCGGAATATAGCTCCTGAGCTGCGAAGATGTGAAGAAAAAGGCTCGTGTCCGAGGCTTATTATATGGTGTAAATCGTACACAAGTTCACAGCACAATTTAGGTATGATGCACCATGGAAGAACCCTACTTTTCCACGACCAACACCACCGACCCCACGACACGCTTAGCCTTTGAGATGCGAAAAGCGGAATACGAGTTCTGGGTTAGCCAAGTCCCGGATCTCGATTCTGATTTCGAATTAGTCACCCAATCTCTCTACCGCACCACCGGCGTTAATGAAGGCCGGATCGGCCATATCCTTATGGCGCTACACCGTTTAGAGGAGCTGCCTGAGCTCCAAGCGCTACAGCACCACCTCTATCACTTGGACCTCGACCGGATTATTGCCATCAACAAGTCCCTCAACCGCTTGGGGAACCCGACCCCTGCGGTGGTAGAGCGCATCGATAAGCAGCTCACCGCCTACCTCACCCCTACCCGGCCAAACCAGGCCATGCGTACGCAGGCGCAGATTAAACGCAAGCTCAACGAGCTCATTAACCTCGCCGATGACACGCTGGCCGTCACCCAGGGCCCTACCCAACCGCGCTACACCATGGAAAACTGGGGCGATAACACCTCAGCGGTGACTTTGAGTGCGGACCCGGCGGTTATCGCGAGCGTCGATAAGTGCGTCCGGCAAACCGCGCTAGAGCTAGATTGCTCGCTTGCCGACGCCGCCGTTGCACTCCTCACCGGCCGCACCCAAGCCCCCGAGATCATTCTCAACGCCTACAAGGCCACCGACGTGCCCAATTCCCCGGCATTTATTGAGTCCGTGGGCTGGCTCGACCCGGCACGCTCGAATGCGCTGCCCTACACCAAAATCCGGGAGATGGACCCTGACCACGAGGTCAAGGGCTATGTCACTCCCACCGCCATGGCCGCGTACCTGGAAGGTTTCGACGGCACCTGCCGCTACCCTGGATGCAACCGCCCAGCCACGGCCTGCCAAAAGGATCACCGTATCAACCACGCGGACGGCGGGCCGACCACGCCGGCAAACCTTGCCTGCCTGTGCCAGCACCACCACAACGTGAAGACCGATGGCCGGGCCTTTTATGTCATGGACCCGCATACGCGCGACATCATCTGGCTATTTGAAGATGGCACCTGGACCACCACGGAGCCCTCCGGTCCGCTGGCGCACAAGAACAAAAACTGGGTGCAGACCTTCGCACAAACTATGACCGCCCACCGCGCCCGGGCGTACGAGGAAGCGCAAGCACTCATGCACCAGCAGAAAACCACCCCTAGGGAGGAGGAATAAAACCACCAGCTTCCCTACAGTGGCTGGCATGTCGCAAAATTTATTCACACTTGACGAGCTCGTAATTTCTCAGACCAAGTCCTTCCTCAATGACCAATTCATGATCGCCGATATCAACGGCACCCCGGTGGGCACCATCCTGCAATCCACCAGTCTCAAAGACATGGTGTTTAAATCCTCTCGCAGCCTAGAGGTCGCGCTCACGGATGCCGAGGGCACCCCTCTACAAACGGTCATGACGATTTCGGACCCGCCGAATTTTCTGCGGGATACCTACGAGGTGCACTTGCCGGGAATCGAGCAACCCATGGCCGTTATCACCAAGCGCTTCTCCCTGCTCAAGACAAAGTTGGACTTGACCATGGAGGGCTTTGCCGACGTCGAAATCCACGGCGACTTCTGGGATTGGAACCTTTCCATCACTTCAGGGGATCGCCTGCTTGCTGACGTCTCTAATGAATGGACTGGCATGGGCAATTTCTTCATGGGCAAAAACACGTACCGCCTGCGCATCACGCCGGGCCTCAATGAGCAACAGCACGCCGCCATCATCGGCGCCGTGATGAGCATGGATATGCTGCGTACTAAACAAAACAACAGCGACTAGAAAATATAAAAATAACCGGAGTGGAAACTTCTGTGGTTTCCATCTCCGGATTTCGATGGTGTGATGTTCACGATGGCAGCTCAACATAGCTTTTCAAAAAGCGTATCCCGAGCTGCGGATATGAAATCTCCCGGGAATTAACTACGCCCACGCCCCTCCCTCATTGGCACAAATACAGCCTTAAAATCACCTTCTCACCGGTCGGCGAGAGCCCATAGCACAAAGAGGGGACATGAAAAACGCTCACCTAGAAAAGACCAGGTGGGCATTAGCACATACGTTTTAGATTATTTCCCAGGCAATTAAGTCCGAGGCGGGACCTTGGCCAGATCTCGGCCAGTGTCTTCACGAACCATACGAAGCCGTCGCGTCATCGAGTCTTGAACTGCGGTTTTCCGCTCGAATGACTCTTGAATCGCCAGATTCGTCGAGGCCACCCACAGCGCGAGCGTGATGTAGAGCATCGGCTCACGCCTCACGCCTCGCTTGAAAGACTCCATCCCGGTGATATGTGGTGATTTCATGATCGAAAAACGCTGCTCGGTAATAGCGCGAGCTGCTTCATAATAAGTCGCATGCTCCCAGGAGCCAGGAACGAGCCCCCATTGCGCACGTTTCCACTGTTCAGGGGTAAGTGTGTGGGTAATGCTGGATTTTGCGCAGCATTTATACTGATCCGCACTCCAGCTAGGTGAAATTTCTGGTGCCTCCTCGGGTGATTGAGTCATGGACACCGGCTTGAGTGGGCATCGCACTCGCCCCTGCACGGCGGGGCAGACCAAATCGATTTTCACGGGCCGTTCAGCCTCATGTTCATCCTTACGAGGGCGGCCACGGCCTTGACGTGCCCGATAAGGCCTCGAATTAGTCCCCATGATTAGCGGGAATAAAGCTTCGAGTCGAGCATCGTGGCGTTCAAAACCATCGTCCTCTCCAAGCAGCTCCATCGTGCGTCGGACAATCTTCCCGTCACCTGCGATCCCACGTACAGCAGGACAGTAAAACTCGCCCGCGATTTGCAGTGGTCCACTGGCGGGTTCTTCACCTGCAGCGCTGTCAGATGCGAAAACCGTACGCCAAGATTTGGGATAGCGAACCACCGGAGCATAGCCTGTGGCCAACAGGTTGTCGTTAAAGTGCTGTTTGACGTTGTAGCCCATGTCGACGGTCAGCAATGGCAAACGTCCACGATTAATGCGCTGGTCAAACCCATTTTCTTGATGAAATCTGATGGCGCGTGTCAGCCCCTGCACCGAACCTGAGCTTGGCTTATCGATCGAAATTCCTGTAATCACCGGGGCTACTGAATACACGGCTTTTGGTGGTCCGACGCGGCACACCGCAGTAATGCCAACGGCTACCCCACCTTTGGTACTACGCCGGGTACCCAGCTCGGAATGCAAGGAGTGATCTTCGCGATCGCGGATGTAATAGACGCCCGCGTACGCGGCACCTCGGCGTTTGGTGTCCCGGCTGCCTAGCCCCATCGACTGGCCTGCCAAGTCGATGATGGTTTCGTCGGCGATGATATCGCCTCGATATCCTTTGGGGGCTTGCTCATGGATTGAGCCTGCCACCAGCGAGTTTACAACCTGATGAAGTCTCTCGGACGCAACCTCAGAGGCTTGTTCTTGCTCCGGAGAGCGCGCGGCCATCATTCGACGGTGATCGGCATTTTTCACGCGGCGCGCGGGAGCCTCCGGCAGTGAATCAAGGGGCTCAAGCCGTCGCGTTAGCCACATGGCAAAAGCCCTGTAGGTGCCCTCGCCACAGGAAAGGTCGAGGTCGAGCCGTTCCTGTTGGGCGGGGTCTAGGGTCCATAGGGTGCGCCAGATCTCCGCCATCGAGGGCACACGCCGAATCCCGATTAAAGCAAGGCCAATGGTGAGTACGCCCAACATTGAATATTTTGGTCCCGTGGATTTGCGGCCACCCACACCACGGCCCTGGGAAAAATAAAAATCAATCATCCGGTGCGCACCAGATTTTTCAATCACAGCCGCGCAGCGCTCCACATAGTCCGGGGAGATCATCACCCTCTGCTCCTGCATCGCAACGGTCATCAGCCGTCCACCTCCTCACAGTGCAGCAAGACTTTTGCCTCGTCTTCCGGCGAAAACTTCGGCAGATCCGCTTCCAGATCATGCAAAACCCGCAGGTCAGCAATGCCCGCCATTTTCATCAGCATCGCCGCCGGGACCCCCGGGTCAGAGGCCAGTTTTACCACCCAACGGTTCCGCAACGACGCTACATTAAATGCAGGAAAACCCTGCTCAACGAGCTCCTCCGAGACATGACAAATTGCATTTCGAGGCATGGAATCCCCCACAATAGGAAAAACGAAACCGCTGCCGACCTCGCGTGCCCGTGTCAAAAGACGATGTCCTCGAACGGGGCATACGACCGGCACCACGCGAGAGACAATGCCTCTTTTCCTCACAGCGATCTGCACCACCGTGCGTTCGGGCAGCTCAAGAGGAGAAATATCGCTGCCCCGCAGGTGACGGATCTCTTGAGACGACAGCCCCGCGCCCGTAGTCAGATCTAAGATCGTCAGCAGTTGCACGCGCAGCATCGGTCGTAGGCTCGGAGCAATCGCATACAGTTCATTCTCCAGGGATGTTTTCGCGGCCGGAACTGCTTTGCGGCGCGGTCCTCGTTGACGATGAGGTTCAGGGAATTCGTGAGGGTACAGCGTCCGGCCTGCCGCATAGAGGATTGTCCGGTATGTGCGCTGTGACCTGCGAGAAAAGACGTCATCCCGGAAAAGCCATTTATCCACTGCAGGTCGTGTCAGCGCTCGTTCTTCGTCAACCGAACCGAAAACGATCGCCTCATCGTAGAGGTATCGCGCCACCACGCGCGCAGCCTTGGCATCAGCAACCTCATCAAGCACTCGGGTGTGCGCTTGGACAAGAGCTGCACGGTCAATAGCCTCACTCCGCAGTGGTCCCGCAGGACGCTGGATTCCGATCTCCCTCAGTCTCAGATAGCGATCTGTATCAGGAAGCGTGCGTCGAGTAAGTCGGCGCACCCTCGACGGCGATGCCTGCCCAATCACCGACACAGCCGGAATACCCTCGCGTCTTGATTTCTCTACAGCTACGGGTGCCGCCGCAAGCGCTGCAAATCTACCCATTGCCGATCACCTGCTCGGCAATAGGAGTGGCAAAAGTGCCACCGTTATTGCTAATTGATTTTAGGCATGACAAAATTAACACATCCCGTTTGATTCTCTGGAAAGTTTTGAATGGATTTCTGGCACTAAGCTCCTCAGGCTTGTGCATCTACAAAGCGTGATCTGGCAGGATCACGCTTTGTTTCGTCTTTGGTGAAAAACTCTCTGACTAGTTTTCCTCCCCAGGACCATGCTGCCTATCGTCACTGACTAAATGCTCAAGCTCATCGGTTACGACTCGGGCAATGGAAGCACCCTTGGCATTAGCCAAAATGGTCAGCTCTCTGACCATTGGCGCTGGAAGGCGCACCTCCAGTCGGACATACGAATCCTCAGACACCCAGCGAGCACGTCGTCGACCAAAATGCGGGGCAGGAATACAAATAGCCTCCATTTTATCCACCTGTACACCTCTCCCATTTGATCGCAATCTCCTCGCTGGCAGCACCAGATTAACCGGTTGCAACCGGCACTAGAAAACGCTTACCCCCACGTCAAACAGCGAAAATGCCGGATAATTTTAATTATCCGGCATTAACGAAACAGTGCTGGTCAACACCTAGATTTTAGCGTGTATGTTTTACAGTAGGGTGCATCTATTGCGTGCTTTAATTTTGACCTCCCTGAAAACTACCCCCGGCCTCGCGCCAGAGATAGCTTTCATTCGCTCATTGCGAAAGCCACTGCGCTAACACCGCAGCCGCAAGACCAACCCTCACTCAGCAGAACAACCATGAAAGTCTTTAAGCTTCTCATCGAGCTATTGTGCGGCGAGAGATGCTCGCCGCCGCTTCCATCCACGTAAATCGGATCGCCTTAAGCTGGTCCCGTTCGGAGACTTATAACTAAAGGCGAGCCCAACGCGGCACCAGAGCTAGAAGCAGAGCACGAAGACGACCAGGACGCCGAACTCTAACAACGCTCAATAAAACAGGCTTAGTCCTTAGTTGGTGCTTTCCCAGAAATCATCAGGGATAGCTTTCCTATCCAGATCGTCTAAATACTCTATGGCTTCCGCCTCGCTCATGCCTTGACTCATAAGCTCATCAATCATGTACTGGGTGGCAGCATTTAATTCCTGCGGGGAAATATCCCGCAAGCTCGGTCCTCGCCGCTGACCCTCCCCAGTGGTCGTAGTACCGGGGTTTGGGGTGGAGTTCGGATAGTCCTGCGAAGTGCTCATAGCACTAAGGCAACCACACCCACGCCCGCTATGAAAGACCAACCACGCTCACCCTGTGGACAAACCCGCACGGGGCCAGTGTGGCTATCCACAAAAATCCACGTTGCTTGCAGTGTTCGATAGCGTTTAGGCGGGCATGTCGGTCTTTGCGGTCATTGATACCGAAACCACCGGCCTTAACAAGCGCTACGACCGCATCATTGAACTTGCTGCCGTGCGCGCTGACGCATACTTCAATCCCGTCGACTCCTGGCACACACTGCTCAACCCTGACACCAACGCCGTGTCCGCTACTCGGGGGGACACCCCCGCCCACCTCGGCACTCAACCCTGCTGTGGGGGTTACTCGTAGCGAAGCGAGCTGAGCATCCCGGTTGCCATGTGATAGGCGTTATGGCAGTGAAATGCCCACTCACCGGGGTTGTCAGCGATCAGGTCGGCGATCATGGTTTCACCGTGGCGGAGAAGGACGGTGTCCTTGCGTAGCCCGCCGCTGCCGGGCAGCGCCCACGTGTGGCCGTGGATGTGCATGGGATGGGGCATCATGGTCCTGTTGCGCATGACCATCCGCAGGCGCTGGCCCTCCTGCACGGTCGCGGAGGAGGATTGGCCGTCGGTGAGAATGCTCCATTCATACGGCATCATCTGCCCGCCCAGGTCGATGCTGACTTCTCGGTCTGGTGTGTCCTCGGGCAGGAGTGCACGGTCTGCTGGCTTCAGGGAGGACAGAAGCAGTCCGGTGGACGACAACTCGGGGAAGTCGACATCGGGGTGGGGGGCTTGGCCGCCGGCGGTGCGGATGACGGCGAAGGCGCGGTCGTCTTTACCCACCGCCAAAGCCGTGAGCGGGAAGATGCCGTCGTCGAGGATCACCTCGACGTCGACACGCTCGCCCATCGACAGGTAGATCGATTCGGTCTCCCGGGGCTGGACGGGGAAGCCGTCGGTGTGGGTGACGGTCATGCGGTGACCACCGAGGGCCACCTTGAAGATGGTGTCACCGCCGGAGTTGATAAACCGCAGGCGGGCCTTGTCGCCCGGGCGAGCCTCGAAGGTCCGGTGAGCACGGGGGATACGTCCGTTGATGAGGTAGTGCGGATACATCACATCGCCGGCATCCCCGCCCAGTACCCGGTCCGGGGTGCCGTGCATCATATGGCCGTGACCTCCCATCCCCTTCTTCCCGTTATGGTCGCCCGAACCCATTCCGGTGAGCTTGTCGAGCTCATCGTCGGGAGTGCCCTGAATGCCGTCGACCCAGTCGTCGAGCACGATGGTCCACTCGACGTCCTGGTCCTCAACGTCTTGCGGGTCACGGACGATCAGTGGGGCGTGGAGGCCGCGATCAAGCTGCAGGCCGGAGTGGGAATGGTAGAAGTAGGTGCCACCGTGGGGGACTTCAAAAACATAGGAGAAAGACTCGCCAGGTTCAATGGGCTCCTGGGTCATGCCGGGCACACCGTCGGCTGCGTTGTGGAGTGCGATGCCATGCCAGTGGATGGAGGTGCTCTCAGGCAGTTCATTGGTGATATCGACCTGGAGGACGTCGCCGGCGGTGGCCTCAGTGGCCGCATCCCCGGTGTCAGAGACGTATCCCCACGTCTTGGCTTCGATACCGCCGATATCCAGAGAGAGGGGCCGGGCGGTCAGTGTCCGGCGCACCGTCGGCTCACCGAGCGCAGTGGGGGTGGGAGTGGGGCGAAGGGAGGAACCTGGTGCCGAGGCAGCGGGTCCAGGGTCGCTGGTGCAGGCGGCCACGGCCCCGGTGCCGGCGAGGACGAGTCCGCCGAGCAGAAACTGTCGTCGGGAAAATCCGTTTATCATGATTTAACCTTCCTTGGTGTTAGATTTCAGTGATACGGGAGACAGACGCAGGTGAGGACCCTGCTGAGCCATCACGTCAGGTGCAGGTCTGTGACACAGGTGGCACCGTCGTCGGCGGTGGAAAACTCCGTGGTGCCGGTACGCCCCTGGTAGCTGACCTCAATCAGGCCGGTGGCATCATCGGGAAGCCAGAAGCCAATAAACCCGTTGTCGAAAGTGGTTGTCGCCTCGTCCACCAGCACCTCACCGGTCGCCTCATCGGTGATCGTGACCTGGATATCCTCATTGTCGAGTTCCCCCAGGCAGGTCGTGAGGCTGTGGTAGAAGCAGTCGTGGGTGGAGGTGAGATAGGGTGCGATCGAGACATACGTCTGATTGTCGGGAAGATCGACCACGACTTCCTGGTCATCGCTCGAGAGCAGCAGTTCATCGGTACGCACTGAGGCGATCAGATCCGTGGGACGCTCAGTGACCTTCTGCCGGTCGAGGTGATCAATGATCTCCACCGCGTCCATGGCGGCCAGGCCATGGGTAGTCAGGAATGTATCCTGAGACACCGTCCCGTCGGCGGTGGGTTCCGGGTCGGCGGCCGAACACCCTGTGAGGGCGAGGGCAAGGGCGGCGGCTGCGATCGCTGCTCGTTTCACGTCAATCTCCTTGGATCGTGGTAAGACCATGAGAAGACACCGCCTCAAGGTCGATGCCATACCTTTATTTAGCACGGGTGCCTGACGGACTAGAAATCAAAAACCCTGCTCACAGCCTTATAACAGGGCGAAAAGGGGGTGAATTCGGTGGGCTGGGTCACCACCGGGACACCACCCCACAGCCGTGGGCTATGGCCTTCTACCCGCCCCGGATATGCGGTGCAGGCAGTGAAATCCCTGGTGGTGCTTGCTGAACCGACCAGGGGAGGCGATGCCGCCGACCCGGGGTGGGGCACAGGGGTGACGGCGGTCGAAGGGTGATGTTTGAAGATTTAATGAAGATTTCCCCGCCGGGCACCGAGCGAGGGTGGTATTCCCCCCTGACCGGAGCGATACTGGGGTCTATGGCTGACCGCACACCGACCACCGCCACGCCCCCGGGGCGGGTGCTGGTCGTCGATGATGAACAACCCCTGGCTCAGATGGTGGCCTCCTACCTCATCCGGGCCGGCTTCGATACTCGCCAGGCGCACACCGGCACTCAGGCCGTGGACGAGACCCGTCGCTTTTCCCCCGATGTTGTGGTGCTGGATCTGGGGCTGCCCGAACTCGACGGTCTGGAGGTGTGCCGACGGATCCGCACCTTCTCGGACTGCTACATCCTCATGCTCACCGCGCGTGGCAGCGAGGACGACAAGATCAGCGGTTTGACCCTGGGGGCGGATGACTACATCACCAAACCTTTTAGCATCCGGGAACTGGTGACCCGGGTGCATGCGGTGCTGCGCCGCCCGCGCACCAGCACCACCCCACCGCAGGTGACCACCCCCTTGATCGTTGGTGACCTCATCCTTGACCCCGTCGCCCATCAGGTGCGGGTGGGGGAGACGACCGTGGAGCTCACCCGCACGGAGTTCGAGCTGCTGGTTGCCCTGGCCCTGCGCCCCGGCCAGGTGCTGACCCGCCACGACCTGGTCACCGAGGTCTGGGACACCACCTGGGTCGGTGATGAACGCATCGTCGATGTCCACATCGGCAACTTGCGTCGCAAGCTCGGCACCAACACCCAGGGCCGGGGGTTTATCGACACCGTGCGTGGCGTGGGCTACCGGGTGGGGCAGCCATGAATCACGGACCCGGCCTGACCTTCCGCTTCCTGGCCGCCCAGGTGTTGGTCGTGGTGATTAGCCTGCTGGTGGCCGCGGCCGTGGCCACGATGGTGGGCCCGACCCTGTTCCATG
Organism: Corynebacterium curieae; assembly: GCF_027570035.1. Classification (GTDB taxonomy): domain Bacteria; phylum Actinomycetota; class Actinomycetes; order Mycobacteriales; family Mycobacteriaceae; genus Corynebacterium; species Corynebacterium curieae. The sequence continues at coordinate 159,853 of NZ_JAKMUU010000004.1, forward strand.
ATCATATGTTGATGACCGGCCGGGAGGACCCCTCGCTGGAGCTGTTCCATGCCGAGCAGGCCTACCGGGGCGCTAACCTGATCACCCTGGTCGTCGCCCTGCCCACCGCCTTGATCTGCGCCCTGCTGGCCAGCCTGTGGTTATCGCGTCGTCTGCGCACCCCCCTGCAGGATCTCACCCGCGCCGCTACCGGCCTGACGGCCGGCAACTCCCGTATCCGCGTGCCCGCCGGAAAAGCAGGCCCCGAGGTCACCACCCTGGCGCATGCCTTCAACACCATGGCCGACCGGCTGGAACACACCGAACAGGTCCGCCGCCAGATGCTCTCTGATCTGGCCCACGAAATGGGCACCCCCTTATCGGTGCTCACGGTCTACCTCGATGGTCTCCAGGACGGGGTCGTGGACTGGAATAATGCCACCCACACGATCATGGCTGACCAACTCACCCGCCTGACCCGGTTGATGGAAGACATTGACGATGTTTCCCGGGCCCAGGAACGCCGGATCGATTTGGACCTGGCGGAGGAAGGGCTCGGGGATCTGCTCCATACCGCCGCTGCTGCCGCGGGGGAAGCTTATGCTGACAAAGGCGTCGATTTACAGGTCGAGACCACTACAGACACCGCCCGGGTGCTCGTGGACCGGCAACGCTTCGGCCAGGTGATGAGCAATCTCCTGTCGAACGCGCTACGGCACACCCCGGCCGGCGGGCAGGTCCGGATCAGCGTCCACCGACAGGGGGCGTCCACCGCGCTCATCCACATTGCCGATGACGGCGAGGGCATCCCACCTGACCAGCTCGGACACATATTCGAACGCTTCTACCGGGGGGATGCCGCCCGCAGCCAGGACGCCGCCGGGGCCGGTATCGGTCTGACCATTTCCAAGGCATTGATCGAGGCTCACGGCGGCACTCTCACCGCCACCTCCCCGGGACCTGGTCGCGGAGCGGTGTTTGCCCTCCGCCTCCCGCTGTCCCCTCCCGACAGTGAGGAGGCTGCTCGGTGACCACAGCCTGCCCCGCGTGAGGGCCGTGCCCTCCACCCCTTGAAAATATACCCCCAGGGGGTATGCTGAAATTATACCCCCTGGGGGTATACGCTAGAGAGCGGCATCGCCGCACCCCACCGATCCGAAGGAGCTTTCCCATGATCACCTCCCCGCGCCGCCTCTTGCCGATGGCCTCCCACGGCTGCAGCTGTTGCGGACCTGCCTCACGTGCCGACACCGCCTCCATCCCTGCCGCCAGCGACTCGTCAGCAGGAGCGTCCTCCCCTAGCTACCAGGTCACCGGCCTGACCTGCGGGCACTGCGCGAAAAGCGTGACCCAGGCCCTTCAGGCCCTCCCCCAGGTCGACGACCTCCAGATTGATCTCGCTGCTGGTGGTGTTTCCACCGTCACGGTCACCGGTGTCGTACCTCCGGAGATGGTTCGCCGGGCCATCGAGGAGGCTGGCTACACCGTCTTATCCTGATTAGTTTTACCCATCATCTCGACCCCGACCGGGTTGAGCGAAAGGAACGTCATGAGCACTCCCCACCATTCGGGTGATCACCATGGTGATCACCCCGCTCCGGAAACAGACCACACCCACCACCCGGATCATGCCAGCCACGAACACCACGCAGATGCCGACAACCACGGCCAGGCGATGCCCCACGATCACCCGCACTCCGCCCTGGACGAAGACCACCACGTTCATGGCCACGGCGAACACGCCGGACACAGCACCGCAATGTTTCGGGACCGCTTTTGGTGGTCGCTGATTCTGTCCATTCCCGTCGCTATTTTCAGCCCCATGGTCGCCCACCTGCTCGGCTACCACCTCCCGGCATTCCCCGGATCCACCTGGATCCCCCCGGTGCTGGGCACGATCATCTTCGTCTACGGCGGCACGCCTTTCCTCAAGGGCGGATGGAAAGAACTGAAATCCCGCCAACCCGGGATGATGCTCCTGATCGCCATGGCCATCACCGTGGCGTTTGTCGCCTCCTGGGTCACCACTCTGGGGCTGGGCGGTTTTGACCTGGACTTCTGGTGGGAGCTGGCCCTGCTGGTGACCATCATGCTGCTGGGCCACTGGCTGGAGATGCGCGCTCTCGGGGCCGCGTCCTCCGCGCTTGACGCGTTGGCTGCCCTGCTGCCGGATGAGGTCGAGAAAGTCATCGACGGGACCACCCGCACCGTGGCTATCTCGGAGCTGGTCGTCGACGACGTCGTGCTGGCGAGGGCCGGTGCCCGGGTGCCGGCCGACGGAACCATCGTCGACGGAGCCGCCGAATTCGATGAGGCGATGATCACCGGCGAATCCCGTCCCGTCTTCCGCGACACCGGTGACAAGGTGGTCGCCGGTACTGTGGCCACCGACAACACCGTCCGCATCCGGGTGGAGGCTACCGGCGGGGACACCGCCCTGGCCGGGATCCAACGCATGGTTGCCGACGCCCAGGAGTCCTCCTCCCGGGCCCAGGCCCTAGCGGATCGGGCGGCGGCGTTGTTGTTCTGGTTCGCGCTGATCTCCGCTCTGATCACCGCGGTGGTGTGGACCATCATCGGCAGCCCGGACGATGTCGTGGTGCGCACGGTCACGGTGCTGGTCATCGCCTGTCCGCACGCCCTGGGCCTGGCGATTCCGCTGGTCATTGCGATCTCCAGCGAGCGGGCCGCGAAATCCGGGGTGCTCATCAAGGACCGGATGGCGCTCGAGCGGATGCGCACCATCGACGTGGTGCTCTTCGACAAAACCGGCACCCTGACCGAGGGTGCGCACGCGGTCACCGGTGTCGCGGCAGCTGTCGGCGTCACCGAGGGCGAGCTGCTGGCCCTGGCCGCCGCCGCGGAGGCCGACAGCGAGCACCCCGTGGCCCGCGCCATCGTGGCGGCCGCGGCCGCCCATCCCGAGGCCTCCCGTCGGCAAATCCGTGCAACTGGTTTCAACGCCGCCTCCGGCCGAGGGGTCCGGGCCACTGTCGATGGCGCTGAGATCCTCGTGGGCGGGCCGAACATGCTGCGCGAGTTCAACCTCACGACCCCGGCCGAGCTCACCGACACCACCAGCGCCTGGACCGGGCGTGGGGCCGGTGTGCTCCATATTGTCCGCGACGGTCAGATCATCGGTGCAGTGGCCGTCGACGACAAGATCCGCCCCGAATCCCGCGCCGCCGTGAAAGCCCTGCAGGACCGCGGGGTAAAGGTCGCGATGATCACCGGCGACGCCCAGCAGGTCGCCCACGCCGTCGGTCAGGACATAGGCATTGATGAGGTCTTCGCCGAGGTCCTGCCCCAGGACAAAGACACCAAGGTCACGCAGCTGCAGGACCGGGGTTTGAGCGTGGCCATGGTCGGTGACGGTGTCAATGACGCCCCCGCTCTGACCCGCGCGGAAGTCGGTATCGCCATCGGTGCCGGCACGGATGTGGCCATGGAATCTGCCGGGGTGGTCCTAGCCAGTGATGACCCGCGGGCAGTGCTGTCGATGATTGAGCTGTCCCAGGCCAGCTACCGCAAGATGATCCAGAACCTGATCTGGGCCTCTGGCTACAACATTCTCGCCGTGCCGCTGGCCGCCGGAGTGCTCGCCTCGATCGGGTTCGTACTGTCCCCGGCCGTGGGCGCGATCTTGATGTCTGCCTCGACCATCGTGGTGGCCCTGAACGCCCAGCTGTTGCGCCGCATTGATCTGGATCCGGCTCACCTGGCTCCGACCGAGTCGAAGGAGGAACACACCACGCCTACTCCGGCATCCACCGCCGTCCACTGATCCACCACTTCTCTCCACTGCCCCCATATGACCCTGGAAGGTGCTGTTGCAAAGTTGGGGCAGTAGGAAGGGCGACGTGAAATAGTCACAGCAATGGGTATCTTCTCCGGTTGTCATTTCCCCCGTGGCATCATTCTGTGGGCAGTGCGGTGGTACTGCCGCTACGGGGTGAGCTACCGCGATCTGGAGGAAATGATGACCGAGCGGGGCGTGCCGGTCGATCACACCACGATCTACCGCTGGGTCCAGAAATACGCTCCTGAGCTGGACAAGCAAACACGGTGGTACCGACAGGTACCTTACTGGCAGGCCAGTTCCTGGCGGGTGGATGAGACCTATATCCGGGTCGGCGGCAGGTGGTGCTACCTCTATCGGGCGATCACCGCCGGTGGCCGGACCCTGGACTTTTACCTCTCTCCGAAGCGGAACGTGGCCGCAGCGAAGCGTTTCCTGGCCAAGGCCCTCAGATCCAATGCGTCAGCCGGGTATCCCAGAGTGATCAACACCGATAAAGCACCCTCCCTAGCCAGGGCAATCGCCGAGTTGAAGTCAGTGGGAATCTGCCCGGCAACAGTGGAACACCGGCAGGTGAAATACCTCAACAACGTCCTGGAAGGCGACCATGGTCGGCTGAAGCGGATCCTCGGGCCAAAAGGCGCGTTTAAGAACCGGACATCCGCATATCGGACGTTGAAAGGGATGGAGGCGATGCACTCATTGCGGAAAGGGCAAGGCGCGATGTTTGCCTACGGGCAACCGAACCCGGACGCGGTGATCGTCAACCGGGTCTTCGAGACGGCCTAACAACGCCCACACGCAGCGGCCATCAGGGAATGAGAAACTGAGTCTTCGCTGCTCTCCGCCCAACTTTGCAACAGCACCTTGTCTATGACTTCCTTAGAGAAGGGGGACTCACAACACGAGATGCTACCTGCCTGTTAGCACACGCTGGCAGAGTTTAAGCCAATATGATGAAAGCCACAGGGCAAGGAAGCCGCCCCTTCTCAGCACAAAGAAAATGAGCCGCGTGCCGCTAGCAGTCTCCGGTTCTCAGCTAAAGCCACTAGACCCTCACCACTAATCCAAGAGCTATTGTTGCACTAAAAAGAGTCCCCCAGGCGGTCACCACCGCACCTAGGGACTCTCACCGCAATTCTCCACGCTGCTTACGGAGTATATCTTGTGCTTTGCGCAGCGCAGTCTCGTTCGATTTCGCCAACTTGGAGGAAGCCTTCAGTGCGTCAAAGAACTCTTCTGATTCAGCCCATCGCGCCAATTCTTCATACGAAAATTCGGACGCTTCGTCTTTTCTATTTATAGTCACTTCACCTGTGCTTTCGTCGACACATACACAATGTGTTCAAACATGCTACTTGGGTTAAGGGTTAAAAGAACCGAGTTTAGTAGGAAAATACTCTGTTGAGGGTTGAGGGACAGACCCTTTTGACCCTTAACCCTCTGTTGACACCATCGAAATAAAAATTCGAAAGGCGAGAGCGGGAGCTAGGATGTAAATCCCCACACTTACAATCCTCAACCGCTAAAGTTCAGAAAAAGAAAGAAACCGGAGGTCACGAACCCTTTCGAGTTTGTTACCTCCGGTGTCGCAGTTTGTTCAACTGCTCATGGTGCCCGGGGCGGGACTTGAACCCGCACGTTCTTATCGAACACTGGCACCTGAAGCCAGCGCGTCTGCCAATTCCGCCACCCGGGCAGGGTGTGGTGTCTTAGCGACCTGATAAAGATACCACGAAAAGCGCATTAAACTACAAATCTGCAGGAAAAGCGGATTATTTCGGGGAGGGGGTGGCGAAATTTCTGGGAACTTTCGCGCCACCATCTACGTTTCGAGGGGGTGAACAAACTATACTGATCGCTACTGATCGCTGCATGGTGGAAAGGAGAATGGCTCGTGGCGTTTTTAGAAAAGCTGGCGAAGCTTGACTCCGCCATGCAACGCGGCCTTGATAATGGCATGGCTCTTGTCTTCGGCGGCAAGGTCGTTCCAGCAGAGATTGATGAGCTTTTAAAGCAGGAAGCTCAGGACAATCTCGCACGCGGGGACGATGACAACCTTTATAGTCCGAATGTGATGACGGTAGGTGTCTCCTCCAAGGATTTGGAGAACTTGTCGCAGGATCGCAATCTGCCAGCCGATTGTGCAGACCAGTTGACGCGGTTTATTCGCAATAGCGGATGGTCCCTCGCGGGCCCCGTGATCGTGCGGGTGGCAGAAGAATCTGGTTTGCGCACGGGTCAACTTCGCGTGTCCTCGTTTATTGACCACGAGCCCACGGAAGAGACCGGTTTTGAGGCTATTTTCCACGACTTTAATGGTCAGGAGGACCAGATGACCGAGCAGCACGACAATACTGCCGATGATGCAGTAACTACCGCTTTCATTGCTCCAGATAGTCGACCCGCCCCGCAACCGCAGGGCCCCGCAGTCAACTTGATGCTGCAAGACGGCTCCTCGCGCGTCTATCACGTGCAAGAAGGCTCCAATATTATCGGCCGCAGCAATGACGCGGACCTGCGCCTACCGGATACGGGCGTATCCCGCCAGCACGCGGAGATTACTTGGAACGGCCAAGATGCGGTGCTGGTGGATTTGCAGTCCACTAATGGCACCACTGTGAATGAAACGCCGATTGACAATTGGCTGCTGGCCGATGGCGACGTGATCACCATGGGCCATTCCCACATCGAGGTCCGGATCACTGGCCTTGATTCGCACAGCTACTAAGTTCAGTTAAGGAAGGGAGGTCGCCATGGATGCAGTCATCATGCTGGCGCTTCGCATCGGCTTGTTGGCTCTGCTCTGGATTTTTATCCTGGTGGCCTTGAACGCCATGCGCCGCGATACCAATAAGTCCGCCGGTGCGATCCGCACCCAATCGAAGAAGGGCGGGGCACAGCGGCGTCGGGAAGCAATTAAGCAGCTGTCCATCGTAGAAGGCCCCCTGCAGGGCTCCCATATGGAATTGGGCACGCTGGAGGATTGCACGCTTGGCCGCGCCTCCGATTGTGACTTTGTCACGGGTGACGATTATTCTTCCGGCCACCATGCTCGGCTATTCCGCCGCGGTAGCGAATGGGTCGTGGAGGATTTGGAATCTCGTAATGGCACCTTTGTCAATGGTGTGCGCATCGACCAACCCGAGGTAGTCGGCGCGGACTCCGAGATTAAGCTAGGCCGCACCACCGTGAGGTTGAACGCATGACACTAAAGCTGAACTTTTTTGCCAAGTCCGATCGCGGTCTCATTCGGGATAATAATGAGGACTCTGGCTACGCTGGGCCGCACCTGCTGATCTTGGCCGATGGCATGGGTGGCCACGCTGCGGGCGAAGTTGCTTCCGAACTGATGGTTAACCACCTAGAAATCTTGGACCAAGATCCGGGCCAAGAGGACACTAAGGCGCTGCTAGAGGCGGCCGCCGAGCAGGCAAATGAGGCCATTAGTGATCACGTCAAGGCTCATCCAGAGACCGAAGGCATGGGCACCACGCTGTCCACCATGCTCTTTAATGGCACGGATTTCGGCGTCTGCCACGTGGGCGATTCCCGCGGCTACCTGCTGCGCGACGGCAAACTCAAGCAGATCACCAAGGATGACACCTACGTACAATCCTTGGTGGATAAGGGCGAACTGGACCCAGGCGATGTCTCGTCCCACCCGCAAAAGTCCCTCATCCTGAAGGCCTATACGGGCCGCCCAGTTGAGGCGACGCTGTTTACTCTCGATGCCAAGCCGGGCGACCGTATCTTGCTGTGCTCCGATGGACTTTCGGATCCGGTAACCGCATCCACCATTGAGACCGCACTCGGACAAGGCAGTATTGAGCAAGCCGGGGCCACCTTGGTGGACCTAGCCATCCGCTCCGGAGGCCCGGATAACGTCACTGTGGTTATCGGTGAAGTAACCGAAGAGAAACCGAAGGAACACGAACCATTCCGCGTGGGTGCGCTCGCAGGACCTACGGAAGAGCCAACCCATCCGGATTCCTCGGCCTCGCGGGCGGCACAGCTCTCCCGCAAACCCCAGGTAATCCCCCCAGCTGTTATGGCGGACGGGGAAGACGAGCGCACTGAGGCGAGCGATGACGACGCGGAGGATGAAACTTCCGGCCGAAAGATCGGCTGGAAGGTACTCATTGCCTTGCTCATCGTGCTGGCCCTAGTCATCGGTGCCGGCGTGTGGGCGAAGAACTTCTTGTCCAATAATTACTACGTTGCCACCAACGAGGCACAGGAAATCACCATCCAACAAGGTGCTGATTACTCCGTCTTTGGCAAGGAACTTCACTCCACGCACCAAAACGTGTGCATCAATGACAGCAATACGCTGCTCTTTTCCGGCGAGCCATGCAAGGGAGACTTCGCACCGCTGAAGGTCACGGACCTGCCAGAATCTGAACGCAGCGCCGTCGACCATCTCTCCACTGGTGATCTAGGCGAGGTGCAGCAGCAGATCAATGATTTGGGCGATAAGGCGCTCAAGCCATGTATCACTGCGCCGAGTCAAAAAGATAAGAAGGATGCCAAGAAAAACAAGCCTGGCGTCACCTGCCGGGAGGTGTAGGTTGTGAAAAAGTTTTTTAGCCGAGGAACCGAACTCGGCCTGCTCATCCTAGCCGCCATCGTCTTCGCTATTACCCTGGTCAGCCTGGAACTATCCCAAGACAACGCGCTGACCATGGATCTGGTTTACCTTATTGGCGGATTCATTGGCGTCTTCACCGTCGCCCACTTGGTGATGTGCTTCTTAGCGCCTTATGCCGATCAAATCATGCTGCCCATTGTGGCGATCCTTAACGGCATCGGGCTCATCATGCTGGCCCGCCTGGATCTGGTCAATGAAGGCGGGCTCGCCGTGCGCCAGGTCATGTGGACCATCGTCGGGCTCGTGTTGTTTATACTGGTCCTCGCCATTTTGAAGGACCACAGGTCACTGACGCGCTACTCCTATATCTTGGGGGCCGCCGGCCTCATCCTGCTGGCTCTGCCGCTGGTATGGCCGCAGCCCCCAGACGTGGAGGCACGCATCTGGCTAAATCTGGGACCCTTCTCTATTCAGCCGGGCGAGTTCTCCAAGATCTTGCTGATCTTATTCTTCGCCATGCTGCTGACGCAGAAGCGCTCCCTTTTTACCGTGGCGGGCTACCGCGTGCTGGGTATTTCTTTGCCGCGCCTGCGTGACCTCGCGCCCATCCTGATCGTCTGGGCCATCGCGATCGTCATCATGGGTATCTCCAATGACTTCGGCCCAGCATTGCTGCTGTTTAGCACCGTGCTCGGCATGCTCTACATGGCCACCGGCCGCGTGAGCTGGCTGCTCATCGGCGTGGTCCTCGTCGGCGTCGGCGGGTTTGGCATTTACCAAGTCTCCGCGAAGATCCAGCAGCGCTTTTCTAACTTTTTGGATCCGCTGGGTAACTATGACGTCACAGGTTTCCAGCTCTCCCAATCGCTATTCGGCTTGTCTTCCGGCGGCATCTCTGGCAGCGGCTTGGGCGAGGGGCATCCAGAACTAGTTCCGGTGGCCCACTCGGACTACATCCTTGCTGCAATCGGTGAGGAGTTCGGCCTCATTGGCCTCGCTGGCGTGCTGGTGCTTTTCGGTATGCTGGTTACCCGCGGCTTTGGCACTGCGCTGCGCACCCGCGATACCTATGGCAAGCTGGTGGCTTCTGGTCTTTCTCTTACCTTGGCAGTTCAGGTCTTCGTGGTCACCGGCGGCATCTCTGCCCTGCTGCCGATGACCGGTTTGACCACGCCGTTCATGTCTGCCGGTGGTTCCTCTCTCATGGCTAACTATGTGTTGTTGGCGATCTTGCTGCGGATCTCTAACGCGGCTCGCCGCCCCATGCAGGAGACCTCGAGCAATGCGCCGAGCGATACCTCCATGTTCCCGTCGGTCCAGGAGGCTCACCGATGAATAGATCCATCCGTCTAGTGTCCTTATTTGCCGTCATTTTGACCGCTATTTTGCTGGTCAATTTGACGGTAATCCAGGCTTTTTCTGAAGATAAGTACGCCCATAATCCACGGAATATGCGCGGCTTCATGGAAATGCAGACCACTCCGCGCGGCCAGATCTTTGCGGGCAATACCGTGTTGGCGCAGTCGACGCAGAACCCGGATGAGACCTACTCGCGCTCCTATCCCATTGATTCACCAGCCTTTGGCAACTTGACCGGCTACTTGTCTAGCCAATTTGGCGCCTCGGAACTGGAGTCCTCCCAAAATGACATCCTCAATGGCACTGATGATTCTTTAATGAAGCAAAACTGGCTGGATGCTCTGGCCGATAAGCCGAAGCAGGGCGCAAATGTGGAGGTGACCATCGATCCTGCGCTCCAGCAGGCTGCCTATGATCAGCTAGTGGGCCCGGGTTACGAGGGCTCTGCGGTTGCCATTCAGCCTTCCACTGGCAAGATCTTGGCCATGGCCTCCAACCCGGGCTATAACCCCAATGATCTGATGGGCGATTCTGCCGAGGATCATTGGGCCAACCTGCAAGAACAGGAGGACCAGCCACTGGTCAACCACGCCGGTGCCGAGACCCTGCCACCTGGTTCCATCTTCAAGATCATCACCACTGCGGCAGGCCTAAACAATGGTTTTGATCCCTCTTCCACGCTGACCGGTTCCAATGTCATTACTTTGCCGGATACGGTTACGGAGCTGACCAACTACGCCAATCAAAAGTGCAATGGCCAGGATTCGGTGACGCTCCAGACCGCGTTTGCGTTGTCCTGCAATACCGCGTTTGTGGAAATGTCGGAGCAGATCGGCGCGGATGAGCTGCGCAAGTACGCCAAGGCCTTTGGTGTGGGTGAGAACTACGACCTTGGCGTGTCCACCTCCGGCGGCACCTTGGGTGATTTGCCGGACGGTGCGGCCACAGCGCAGTCTGCCATCGGCCAACGCGATGTCACCATGACCGCGCTACAGGCGGCCGTCATGGCAGGCACGGTAGCCAATAAGGGTACCCGCATGCAGCCTTACCTGGTCAATCGCATTACCGACGCCCAGATGAAAGACGTCCGCACCACCAAACCCAAGAAGGCAGACCAGGCGGTTAATGAGGAGACCGCGGCTACGCTTACTGATTTGATGTATGCCTCTGAGCGTTCGTCCTGGGGCTATGACGGTAACGGCTTTGCCTCGAAGACCGGCACCGCCGAGCACGGCGAGGGGCTGGCCCCGCACGTGTGGTACGTTGCCTTCGATCCGGAACGCGATATTGCCGTGGGCGTCGTGGTGAAAAATGGTGGTAACTTGGGTGAGTCCGCTACGGGCGGCAAGGTTTCCGGCCCGATTGGCCGCGCCATTCTGCGCGCATACCAGGGGGAGCAGTAATGAATAGCGCTGAGAATAAAGAACATCTCCAAGAACTTATTGGCAGCGACTACGAGCTGCAGTGGATCATCGGCCACGGCGGAATGTCCACCGTGTGGCTGGCCGATGACACCCACAACGATCGCGAGGTAGCGCTCAAAGTCCTGCGCCCGGAGTTTTCCGATAATCACGAATTCCTCTCCCGCTTCCGCAACGAGGCGAAATCGGCCGAATCCATTCAGTCAGAAAACGTGGTAGCCACCTATGACTACCGCGAATTAGAGGATAACGGCCGCAAATTCTGCTTCATGGCTTTAGAGTACGTGCGCGGCGAATCTTTGGCGGATCTGTTGGCACGTGAAAATACGCTGCAGGAGGAGCTGGCGCTCGATGTCCTCGAGCAGGCTGCGCATGGCCTTTCCATCATTCACCGGATGGATTTAGTTCACCGCGATATCAAGCCCGGTAACCTGCTTATTACGCAAAATGGCCAGGTCAAAATCACGGATTTTGGCATCGCCAAGGCTGCCGCCGCCGTGCCGCTTACCCGCACCGGCATGGTAGTAGGCACCGCACAGTATGTATCCCCCGAGCAAGCACAAGGCAAGGATGTCACGCCGGCTTCCGACGTCTATTCGCTCGGCGTCGTCGGCTATGAAATGCTGGCCGGCAAGCGTCCCTTTACCGGAGATTCCTCCGTGTCCATCGCCCTGGCACACATCAACCAGGAGCCAGAGCCGCTTTCGACAAATATCAGCGCTCCAGCCCGCGAGCTCATTCGCATCGCATTGCGCAAGGACCCTTCCACCCGCTACGCCGATGGCAATGAGTTCACTCTGGCTATTTCCGCGGTCCGGCTAGGCAAGCGCCCTCCGCAACCCAAGTCTGCACCGCTAGCACAGCGCGCGCCGGAGCCATCGCCGTCTGCCTCGACGGAGATGTTGGGCAATGTCGCCCAACCCACCACCATCCATCCGGCCGTGGGAACCGCTCCCACAAAGGAGTCCAAGGGCGGCTCCTCTTTCCTGAAGGGTTTAGGCATCACCCTGCTCCTCGCAGCCTTGGCCGGTGGTGGCTATGCCGCCTACCAGCACTTTGGCGATAGCGAGGGACAAAGCGAGCCCTCCAGCACTCCTGAAGCCTCGGTCGTTACGGAATACCGCGACCCCACCACCACGCACCAGGATGCCCCGGAAGAAGATACGGAAGAGGCACCGGCACCAGTGACGGTGACGGAAACGGAGCCACAAGAAACCGAACGGGAAGAGGCGCCGCGTACGACGCACCGCGAGACGCCCACGCGTCATTCTCCCACGCACCAAAAGCAGCCTCCAGCCGCGCCGACGCAACAGAACCCGCAGGATACGCACGTTGAAACTACACCCGAGGTAGATACTCCAGTAAACTCACAGCCTAATGAGCTCCCCGGAGACTTGGCCGATCTAATTACGCAGGAGGGTGACTAAGCGATGGTCAATGACCGCTATCGGAGAGGCGAGATCATCGGCGCCGGCGGCATGTCTGAGGTTTATGCCGCCGAAGACACCGTCCTGGGCCGTCAGGTTGCGGTAAAGATGCTGCGCCCCGAAATGGCGCGCGACGTCAATTTCCGCGAGCGCTTTTACCGCGAGGCCCAGAACTCTGGCAAGCTGAATCACCCCAATATCGTGGCGGTTTATGACACCGGAGAGACTGAGCTGGACGGCATGACCATCCCGTATATCGTCATGGAGCGGGTCAACGGCCGCACCTTGCGCGATATCATCCGCGAGGATGGAGCGCTTTCTGCCCAAGAGGCAGCGGATATCCTCAAGCCTGTGGCAGATGCGCTGCAGGCTTCGCACGAAGCCGGGATTATTCACCGCGATATCAAGCCTGCGAATATCATGCTCACCAACACCGGCCAAGTGAAGGTGATGGACTTTGGCATTGCCCGTGCACTGGATGACTCCACCTCGGCGATGACGCAAACCTCCGCCGTTATCGGCACCGCCCAGTACCTTTCTCCAGAGCAGGCTCGCGGTAAGAATGCGGATGCCCGTTCGGATGTCTATGCACTGGGCTGCGTACTCTATGAAGCACTCACGGGCCACACGCCATTTGAAGGTGAAACCCCGTTTGCGGTGGCCTATCAGCACGTACAGGAAGAGCCGACGCCGCCGTCAGAACTCATTGCAGATCCTTCACTGACCCCCACCCAGCGAGTCAATATCGATGCGGTGGTGCTTACCGCCATGGCCAAGCACCCAGCGGATCGTTATCAGTCCGCTTGGGAAATGGCCGGTGATTTGGAGCGCCTGCGCAATGGACAGGTCACCGCAGCTGCGCGCATGCACGTCAACGAGGACGACATCGAACAGCCTACGGAGATGGTGGGGGCCGCTGCGCCCGCCGCAGCAGCGCATCGCGCACCCATTCAGTCCACTCGCCCCACCGAAGATGAGGATGATGATCAGGGCGGCGGCTGGATGAAATGGTTGGCAGCGTTCTTGGCCGCCCTTCTGGTAGCTATCGTGGGCTATTTCGCCTGGGACTTCTTCTCCGATGATAAGGAGGCTCCTGAAAAGCCGCGTCAGACCCAATCCGCTCAGCACGACAAAATCACCGTGCCAGAGGTGGAAAACCGCCCGCGCAATGAGGTGGTTAAGGAACTGGAAGACATGGGTCTACAGGTGACCGTCAACGAGGAAGCCAACCCGGATATCAAGCGCAATAATGCTATCCGCATTAATCCGGCCCCTGGTTCCGAGCTGCAAAAGAATGCCTCTGTGACCTTGACTGTTTCCTCCGGCAAGGAGATTACGGACGTCCCAGATATCACCGGCATGACCTTGGACGAAGCCTCCCAGGCCCTCGAAGAGGCAGGCTTGGCGCTTAACTCCGATGTCTCGGAAGAAAACGATGAAGCACCAGCCGGCCAAATCATCAAGCAGGACCCAGCGGGTGGTACGCAACTGTCCAAGGGATCCAAGGTACGGGTGACGGTTTCTAAGGGCGTCGAAAAGAAGCGCGTTCCCGATGTTTCCGGCATGGACGTCGATGATGCCCAAAGCCGCCTAGAGTCGAATGACTTTGATGTAGACGTGCGCGAGGTGGATTCCTTGGAGCCAAAGGGCACGGTGCTCAGCGTTTCCAATGAGGGCGCAGAGCTGGAAAAGGGCAAGCCGGTCACCGTTGAGGTTTCCAATGGCATGCTCTTTAAGGCCCCTGACCTGGTACGCAAGAATCAAGGCCAAGCTGAGGCTGCGCTGCGGGAGGCTGGCTGGACCGGCCAGTTCGTCGTGGGCGAGCCTGCCCCTACCGGCGCGTTGGTGGATGCCAATAAGATTGGTTGGGCTTCCGTGAACCCGGGCGATACCATGCGCAAGGATCAAAATATTGATATCCGCCTGTGGGACTTCGACCCCGCTGCACTTCTGCCGCAGCCATAACTGCTGGTATCCTAAGGCCTCAGTAAGAACTTAGATAAGAACTTAAATCTAGAAAAGGTATCTTATGCCGAAGTCAAAGATTTCCCAGAGCTCCTCCGTCCCTACCTCGAGCTCTACTACCAACCGCACGCCCGTCAAGATCAATTCTGAGGGAACCCCGAAGTGGTACGTCGCCATCATGCTGGGCCTGATGGTTATCGGCCTGCTGTGGCTCGTGGTCAATTACCTCGCTGGCGAGGACATCCCGTTCATGGCGGAACTCGGCGCTTGGAATTACGGCATCGGCTTCGGCCTAGCCATCATTGGCCTGCTGATGACCATGGGTTGGCGCTAAGCTAAACGCCCCAGCCTATTCCCTCGCTCCCTACTTCCGGTAGGCGGCGAGGGTTTTTCATATCTAGGAGCCTTATGCCTCGCCACATTCTTGCTGCTGGACTCATCATTTCGGTGGCCTACGCGGCCGTGCACATCGCCTTTGGCGATACCACCCTACTCACCGGCGCCGCTCCCCTCCGCCTTTCGGTGCGTAACTACCTTGGTAACGTCTTAGGCTCAGGCATGGTGTGGGGAATCTTTAGTTAGCTAGCGGGCAAAGCGTTTCCGGGTCGGTGGCTCACAGCACTCCTGGCCGGTACAGGGATCATCGTTATCATGCTGGTCGTGCACTACGCCCTGCTCATGGTCTTCGGTGTGTATAACTGGCGCGAAGCATTTGAGTATAACGCCCAGTGGTTTTTCTTGGCACTCGTCTCTGGACCGGTATTGGGCCTAGCCGGTGCCGCCTCGGCACGGTTCCGCTGGTTCGATTTATTCGCCGCCCTTGGCTTCTTCCTCGAACCCGTCATAACCGGGCAGGTCCCCGGTAGCTCCTACCTGCCCCGCACCACGACCATCCCTGGGTACTTCGCCGCCGCGACTCTCTGGCTCATCGGCGCGGGCTTTTTCATCTGGCAGCGCCGCCATCCCACACGCTAAACGCTTCCTCAGCGGCCCACCATCCCGGCATACCGTGCACACCAGCGCCGGGAGCGGCGGAGCTTGAGGCCATGAAAACTCCCGGCGCGAGACGATGCGGATGATTTGAACCGTGGTCGCAGGAGGGTTTGCAGCCCGGTCATGGCACCGCCAGCAATATCGCCACCCACCAGGTTAGGATTCCATCGCTCCAGATCGGCCGGGCTCGTAGCACGGGTGGCCAAAATAGTATCGCGAAAACCGGGAGCAAAGCGCTCGATCTGCGCGGTAATCAACTCGGTTACCTCGCCCGGATAGCGCTCCGCATAGCCGCGCGGGACGTGCGCATACGTCCACAGAGTAAGCCCCCGGGAAGGATCGGCCACGTATTGCTGGCACGCCAATAGCAATGGCCGCTCAGGCATGCACCGCTTGCCGACGTCCCCCTCGGCCCGACATATCTCCTCCAGCGTGCCTCCCACGTGCACGGTGCCGGCCTGACCCACGCGGGGATCGGTCCATGGCACGGGTTCGCTGAGGTGGAAGTCCACCCTAAAAACGGCGCTGCCATAGCGCCAGCGCGCTAGGCTGCGTCGGGTGCCGCCCCGCAGTTCCAGCCCGCCCAGGCTCAGAATCTGGCGCGGGGTCAGATTCAAAATGATCGCATCGGCTTGAGGCAGCTCGCGCAGGTCGGTGACTTCGCATCCGGTGTGGAGGCGGGCATGGTGGGAACGGAGGAGGGCCAAGAGGGCGTCGATAAGAGCACCCGTGCCGCCCTCCACCACGGGCCAGCCGCGGGTCATGCCCAGCCCGCCAAAGAGCAGGCCGAAAGCGGAGGTAAAAAGCGTGGTGGGCGAGGTAATCGCGTGCACCGCGCTGCCTGCAAAGAGCGCGCGGGCCTGAGGCGTGCAGAAGGCCACCCGCGCGAGGCTACTGGCAGGCAGGACTCCGGCCGCGCCGAATTGTGCCAAGCGCACAGGGCGATGGGGCCAGCGCACCAGCGGGGTAAGTGCGTTATCCACATGCTCATCGATGTGGCGGACAATGTGCCCATGTAGCCGCGTCCATGCCCGGGCATCGGCTCCCAACTCCGCCGCCGTGTCCGCCAAGCAGCCGTGCAGGATCCCGGCCAGGGCACCTTCTAGCGGATGGGCCATGGGATAAGGAGCATTGCGCCACCGCAAACCGTAGGCCTCTAAGTCGAGGGCGCGAAAGGCTGGGCTCGCTACGCCAAAGGGATGGCCAGCCGCTCCGAGATCCACAATCATGCCCGGAAAAATCTCCGTAGACGAAGCCGCTGCACCGCCGGCCCGGCTGGCGCGTTCGTAGATATCCACTCTCCAACCGGCTTTGGCCAAGCGCGCCGCGGCCGTGAGCCCGTTCGGGCCTGCACCGACGATCACAGCGCGGGGTTGATAATCCACAATGCTCCTTATGCAGGTCAGTACCCAAATTTATCAGGCTTGTTAACACAGTGGGTAAAAAGTTATCCACAGGCTGTGGAGAATGCCTGTGAAATGTGAATTTCACACAATTATTAACAACCTGTGGATAACTGTTTTCACGGACTTCCACAGGCTGATTTTCGCACTTTCGCACGGGCTAGACCAGCGTGATCAGGGAAAACTCCGGAAAAGCGTTCGGTAAATTACAAAAATGTAGTTATCCACAATGTGGATAAACATTGTGGAATTCTTTCGCACACGCTTTCCGGTGATCAAATTTCACAGTTATCCCCAAAGCCCAGCTTGTTGGGCTAGCAATGCGAGGATTACCGCGGCCGCCGCAGCAACGCCGCCCCAGCGAAGCGCAGGGCTCTTCCGATAGAGGAATAGGCTCAGCACGATTCCTGTGCACAACCCGCCCAGATGACCCCATAGGGATACGCCATCGGCGAGGAAGGTATAGGCCACGTTCGCCAGAACGAGGGCGATGGGCGCGCGGAGATCGAGCCCGCGCTGCCGGTAAGCGCCCACAAGCATCGCCATGAGCGCGAAGAGTACGCCGGATGCGCCAACGGTAGGAGTATTAAAATCGAATTTCAGGATCATAGCGGACGCGCCGAGGCAAGAGACGAGGTAGGCGGCGAGGTACAACCCAGTACCGAGCGCACGCTCCACTTCCCTACCTATGAGCAAGAGCATGATCATGTTTACTGCCAGATGGCCCGCGTCGAGGTGCATGAATTCGGAAGACAGCGCCGTCTGCGGTGCTAAGGAATACTCTGGGCCCCATAGACCCCAGTCCGCCGCGAGCGCGGAGTCATAGAAGGTAGCTCCCAATGTCCGCGCTTGCACCGCGGTAATGAGCCAAGCAATTGTGCACACGATGGCTATGAGTGCGGTAGCCGGGGTATCGCGGACATAGTTTCTCACCATGGTCATGAGTTTGTCAGTCCTTCAGACAGGTTCTAGCGAGTGTATAGCTCAGGGCAAAACTGCAACGAGCCCGCCGCCGCACGGAAATGCGGTGGCGGGCCCGAGGGAAAAGGAGATTACGCGATATCGATGGACTCGATAACAACGTCCTCGTGCGGACGGTCCATGCGGTCGGTATCAACCTTGGCGATCTTGGACACAACCTCCTGGGAGGCGGCATCAGTAACCTCACCAAAGATGGTGTGGTGGTTATTCAGGTGCGGGGTCGGCGCCACGGTGATGAAGAACTGGGAACCATTGGTGCCTGGGCCGGCATTAGCCATAGCCAGCAGGAATGGGCGGTCGAACTGCAGCTCCGGGTGAAACTCATCCTGGAACTGGTAGCCCGGGCCACCGCGGCCGGTGCCGGTGGGGTCGCCGCCTTGGATCATGAAGTTATCGATGATGCGGTGGAAGAGGGCGCCGTCATAGAACGGACCGGACTGCTCGCCCTTTGCGTTCTGGGTAGAGTAGTCCTTCTCGCCCTTTGCTAGGCCGATGAAGTTTTCAACGGTTACCGGTGCGTGGTTACCGAAGAGATCGATAACAATGTCACCGTAGTTGGTATGCATCGTTGCAGTTGCGGTCTTCTGAGTCATGCCAGCCATTGTAAAGAATTTAACGCGCGCCTGCCGTGCATGACATAACGCTGTCAGCGATCGCGCTAGCCTGAAGGCATGATTCGCGCGCTGCTTTTTGATCTGGATGACACATTGCTTGACCACACCGGCGCGGCCCGAGACGCGGTCGACCAGTGGTGCCGCGAGCTGGGCCTGCCCGAGGGCCAACATGCACGCTTTGCGGCCATTGAGCGCAAGTGGTTCAACGCCTACGAGCGCGGCGAGGTCACCCACCAAGGCCAGCGGGCGGCGCGCTGCCGCGAATTCCTCGGCCGACAGATGAGCGATGCCGAGGCGCTGGCCGCCTACGACGGCTATCTTTCCGCCTACCGGCAGCAATGGCGCGCTTTTGCCGACGCCCTGCCCACCCTCACTTGGGCCCTCGAGGCCAGCTTTCAGGTGGGTGTGCTCACCAATGGAGAGCGAGAAATGCAGCAGGCTAAGCTGCAGGCCACGGGCCTTGCGCTTGCCGACGTCCACCTCATCCCCACCGTCGACCTCGGCTGTCCCAAACCGCAGCGGGAGGCCTACCTTGCCGCGTGCGATCAACTTGGCACGGGCCCCGCGGACACGCTCATGGTGGGCGATTCCCTCACCAACGATGTGCAGGGCGCGCGCAAGGCGGGACTGCACGCGCTCCACCTCGACCGTGCGGGTGATGGCGATCTGAGTTCGCTTAGCGCGCTGAAAGAGGTTCTCCCCCAAATAGCCAGCTGACCACGATGGCCCCCGGATCTATTACACCCTTGCTGCGATCTCCCAGGTAGGAGGCGCGGCCCTTCTTCGCGGCGAGGTTCTCAGTATCGAGAGCGCCGGCATGGGCGGCTGTGAAAAGCGCCTGCAAAGTTTCCGCGTCCGGATCCTTCGCTTCCAGTTCGCGGGCCTTTTCTGCGGCCGGGATAAGGGCATCAAGCATGGTGCGATCCCCGCGCTGAGCACCGCCCAGCTCGTGGATTAGGTTGGCAGCAGCATTAAGCCCGTCCGTCAGCGTCTCCGCGCGGGCCAATTCATTAAAGAGCGTGCCGAAGACGGCTCCGGAGGTACCGCCGGCGAGGACGAGCAGGCGCTTGGCCAGCCCGGTGAGGATCTCCGTATCCGTGCCGCGCAGGGGAAGCTCGATGCCACCGAAGGCTGCCTCCATGTTCTGGCCAAAGTCGCCATCGCCGACCTTGCGGTCCAGCTCGGTGAGCGCCGCGAAGGAGGCTTGGAGGCGCTCCACGAAGGCGGTAAGCCATTGATTCTTCTCGCCCTCGGTAGGCAGCTCATCCTGAAAAGTGATGGTGGCCGGCTCCACCGCCTTCACGCCACCCAGGGTGTGGGGCCAAGCGGGGGCGGACGTAGGGGCGTCAATAAGGTCGAGCAACTCCGGATCCACCTTGAGCAGTGTAAAGGAAGCACCGTGCATATTCACCGCGGTGACATAGGAGCCCACCATCGACCGGGCTACGGTGACGCCGCGCTGGGCCAGCTGCGCGGAGGCCTCGCCAAAGAGCAAGCTCAGCTCCAGCGGTGTCGTGCCACCTAGGCCGTTGACCAAGCACACCACCTCATCGTCTTGGCCCAAGTCGAGGGCGGGCACGATCTTTTCCAGGACCTGGTTCACAATGGCACTCGCGCCATCCACCTGCTCGGTGTGCGTGCCCGGTTCGCCGTGAATGCCCACGCCCACCTCCATCTGGCCGGCTTCCAGATCGAAGGTCTCGCGGCCGGTAGTCGGCATAAAACCGGCGCCCAGTGCCACGGACATGCTGCGGGAATTCTCCGCGGCGCGCCTACCCAGCTCGGCAACCGTATCCACGTCATCGCCGCGGTAGGCGGCAGCTCCTGCGATCTTTTCCACCAGAATGGTCGCGCCGGTGCCGCGGCGGCCGGGGCCGTCTTCGTTGCCATCGGTGGCAAGATCATCGGCCACCAGCACCGTGCGGGTGTCTACCGCCTCGGCGGCGTTGCGGGCGACAGTGAAGTTCATGACGTCACCGGTGTAGTTCTTCACCACGTGGACTACTCCCCTGCCCTGGTCGGCCCACTGGGTAGCCTCGCTGACCTGGACCGCGTTCGGGGAGGTAAAGAGCAATCCCGGGCAGGCTGCGGCGAGCATGCCCTGGCCGACGAACCCCGCGTGCATCGGTTCATGGCCAGAACCGCCACCGGAAATCACCGCCACTGCTGGATCACCGTCCGCAGTGCGCAGCGGCGTAGTGCGGCCGATGAAGCCTACGCCGTGCCAGCGGGCATCGGGGTGGTTGGCAATGAGCCCGGCGAGGGCATCGGAGAGGAAAGTATCTTGGCTGTTACGGAATGCGGAGTGGTTCATACTCCCAGGCTAGTGATGTTTCTAACCCAGAAGCTAGAAGGAGAAAAGAAACATACCGGTTCCATTCGGACACCCAGCCGATTCGCAGCTACTTTGCAGTTTGCGGAGGATACTAAAAGAACTACTACGAAAGGATCCGCACATGGATTTCTTGTCCTCCCTCCACAACCTCATGGACGCAGGCTCGCTGCTCCAAAGCTTTGGACCCTATATTCTGCTCGGCGTAGCCGTAGTTATCTTCATCGAGTCCGGCGTGCTTTTCCCGTTCCTGCCGGGTGATTCGCTGCTCGTTACCGCCGCAATCCTGCGCCACGAACTAGACATCAACGCATGGCTGCTCTTTGTCGTGGCCGCGGTGGCCGCCTTTGCAGGCGACCAAGTGGGCTTCTACTTGGGCCGGCGCTTTGGCCGCAAGCTTTTCAAAGACGACGTCCGCGTCCTGCGCACCGAACACCTCGATAGCGCGGAAGACTTCTTCCAGCGCCACGGCCCAGTGGCCCTTGTATTGGGACGCTTCGTGCCGATTGTGCGCACCTTCGTTCCCTTCGCCGCTGGCACCGCGGAGATGGGTTACTCCTCGTTCCTGCGTTGGAATATCCTTGGCGGCATTGGCTGGGTAGGTTCTATGCTGCTCGTCGGCGTGCTGCTGGGCGGTATCCCGGGCATCGCCCACTCCATCGACATCATCATGCTCATCATCGTGGCAATTTCCGTGCTGCCGATGATCATCAGCTGGCTCAACAAGCACCGCAAGGCAAAACGCGAAATCCCGGCCAAGTAAGGATTTATTGTCCATCACCCAGCCGGGATTGCGGTGCAGTTAGAGGGTTTAGAGGGAGTCGCGTACCTCATCGCGAGCCAGCACCATATTGCGCAGGGAGGCTTCGGTCTCCTCGTAGCCGCGGGTCTTAAGGCCGCAGTCTGGGTTGACCCACAGACGCTCGACCGGAACATGCTTGAGAGCGGCGCGGATGAGCTCGGCCATCTCCGCTACGGAGGGCACACGTGGAGAGTGGATATCGTAGATGCCTGGGCCGATCTCGGAGTGGAAGGTCTCGTCAATATCCTCCAGTAGCTCCATGCGGGAGCGGGCAGCCTCAATGGAGGTGACATCGGCATCCAGGCCGGCAACGGCATCGATGATCTGACCGAATTCGGAGTAGCACAGGTGAGTGTGGATCTGAGTGGTCGGCTTGGCCTCGAGCGCTACGAGACGGAAGGAGCGCACAGCCCAGTCCAGGTAAGCCTTGCGATCTTCCTCGCGCAGCGGCAACAGCTCGCGCAGGGCGGGCTCGTCGATCTGAATGATGTCGATTCCGGCCTCTTCCAGGTCATGCACCTCATCCGCCAAAGCGACGCCCAGCTGGTCCGCGGAGACGGACTGGTGCACATCATCGCGCACGAAGGACCATGCCAGGATGGTCACCGGGCCGGTGAGCATACCCTTGACGTGGTGCTCCGAAAGCGACTGCGCGTACTTAGACCACTCGGTGGTCATCGCAGCCGGGCGGGAGATGTCACCGACGACTATTGGCGGACGGGTGCAACGGGAACCGTAGGACTGGACCCAGCCGTTTTCGGTGGTTACGAAGCCATCGAGCAGCTCAGCAAAATACTGGACCATGTCATTTCGCTCTGGCTCGCCGTGGACGAGGACGTCGAGGCCAAGGCGCTCCTGCAGCTCGATGACGGACTTGACCTCGTCCTTGAGGGCGGCGTTGTAGTCGGCGTCGGAAAGCTCGCCCTTGCGGTGCGCCGCACGCGCCTGGCGGATCTCCTTGGTCTGGGGGAAGGAGCCAATGGTGGTAGTCGGCAACTGCGGCAGGCCTAGTTCCTTCTGTGCCTCGTTGCGCTCGGCAAAGGCAGGCTCGCGCTTGACCTCGCCGGCCGGCAGCTTCTCAATGCGCGCCTTCACCGCCGAATTGTGGATGCGCTCAGATTCGGCACGGGTGCGCACCGCGCGGTCGCTAATGCTATACGCTTCCGGTGCCTCCAGCGGGCCCTGAGACAGGGCGACGACTTCCTTGACCTTCTCATTAGCGAAGGAGAACCAGGTGGCGACGTCGGCCGGCAGCTTGGTTTCTGCCTCCACGGTGTGCGGCACGTGCTGCAGGGATACGGAGGTAGACACGGAGAGGGAGTCAAGGCTGCCCTCTAGGTCCTCGTACTTGGAGCGCAGATCGCGCAGGTTAGCGGCCCAGACATTGCGGCCGTCGATAAGCCCAGCAACCAGGTGGGAATTCAGGTTCTTCACGCGCTCGAGGTAACCCTCATCCAGTGCCAGGGTGCCCACGGAAAGATCCACCTGGACGGCTTCTGGCTTGAGCTCCGCCAAGACCTCGAGGCCCTTACGCGCAGAACCGTACGGGGTGGTGAGGTACACCTGCGGGCGGTTGTCTGCACCCAGGATGGCCTCATAAGCGCGCTTGGTGTAGGCGGCCAGCTCCTCATCGTTGGCAATGGTCAGGTCCGCCACCAGGGCGGGCTCGGCAAGCTGTACCCACTGCACACCGGACTTATCTAGCTCGGCAAGTACCTCCTGGTAGGCCTTAACGGCGTCCTCCAAGCGGTCGAGCGGAGACTTGGTAGCGCCCTCTGCTTGCTTGGACAAAGCCAGCAGGGTCACTGGGCCGACGAGGTACGGACGCACGGTGTGGCCGGCGGCGCGGGCCTCTTCTACCAGCTTGATAACGCGCTGTGGGTGCGCCTTGAAGTCCTGGTTATCGGCGATTTCCGGGACGATGTAGTGGTAGTTGGTATCAAACCACTTGGTCATCTCCAGCGGCGCAGTGTCCTTATTGCCGCGGGCCAGGGTGAACTCGTCATCCAGGGTTTCGCCGGCGACGGCGCCGACGGTCAGTGCGGTTTCGAGTACCTGGTCGTAGTAGGCGACGTCGGCAGGAATGGCGTAGTCCTCAGTGAGACCAAGATCGCGCAGGCGATTATAGGTATCCAAGCGGAGGGAATGAGCAGCGGACTCAAAGGTCTCGGCGTCGATGCGGCCGGCCCAGTAGGATTCCAGCGCGCGCTTTAGCTCACGGTTAGCGCCGACGCGGGGGTAGCCCTCAATCGTCGCCTTGGGGAAGTTAGTGTTCGTCATTGTCTACTCCGATTCGAGATAACAGATCTTGTGTAATGTCCGGATTGTTGTGGGTATAGATATGGAGGCCTTCCGCGCCACCGGCCACAATGGTGCGAGCCAATTGGGCGGTAAGCTCCATGCCGATTTCGTATTCCTCTTCTGGGGTTGTCGCTGCCGCGAGCTGAGTGCGCACCCTTTCGGGTACGGTCAGCCCGGACAGCTGCCCCATTCGCTCCAACCGGCGCAGGCTGGTCATGGGCATAATCCCGGGAATGAGGGGGATTTTTACCCCGGCCAATTTCGCCCTTTGGGCGAAGCGGAGGAAATCCTCGGCGTCAAAGAAGAGCTGGGTGATGGCGAAGTCCGCCCCGAGACGCTGTTTATTGAGCAGCACGTCGAAGTCCTCGTCTTCATTTTTCGATTCTGCGTGGCCGCTGGGGTAGCAGGCAACGCTCACCGCTAGCCGGCCGGCGGCAAAGCGTGCCGCTTGGTGGCTTTCTAGCTCGCGGATGAGGCGAACCAGCTCATCGGCATGCTGCAGGTAGTGTTCTGGCATGCCCCCTTCTGGGAGATCGCCGCGCAAGGCAAGTAGACCGCGCACGCCGGCGTCCACCAAGCGATTGATCCACTCGATGAGCTCTTCGCGCGAGCCAGCCGTGCAGGCTAGGTGTGCCAGCGGGCGCATGGAGGTGTTCTGCGAGATCTTCTCAATGAAGGCCGCGGTCCCCTCTAGCCAGCCGGAGCGTTGGGAGCTAGTCACCGCGATGTAATCAGGATGGTAGCTTTCTAAGACCTCTAGCAGGCGGTCGATCTTGGCGGCATCGGCGTCGTGGCGCGGTGGGATTACCTCGAAGGAAAGGGCAAGGCGCTCGGGCACATCTGTTTCCTCTTCGCTTTCATAATCCAAGGGCGCGGAAGCCGAAAGTCGCGGACTCATGGTCACCTCCTTTGCTGGTCGTCGTTGGTGCGTTGAGAAAAAACGTACCAAGCTGTTCAGTTTGTGCGATAGCGATTGTTCAATGGTAATACCATTGCAAGCCCGCAAACTGCGAGGTTGGCGAAAAATCAGCTGAATAATAATCCCAGGTTCTGAACCAAGCGGTCTATTTCTAACCCTTTCCCCCAGCACGCCACCGCGCTCACGGTGGTACACCACCCAGCACGTCACTATGCTGGGTGAAAACGAATTGATAAATCTGAGTTAAGGAGTGTTCCGCCCCCATGAACCCCACCACGCTGAACGTGGCCTTCAAGACCGCATCAAACCTGTGGAGCCAGTTCCATAACTACCGCGATGAAAAGTCGCGCGAGGCCTATACCGCCCTAGAAGAAGCTGCGCAGAAAATGGACGAGCGCGATAACAGCAACTTCGCTGAATCCCGCCGCCAGGCAGGCGCCGTCACCCGCGCCGCGCACTCCCGCCTCGAGCGCGCCCTAGAGGAATTCAACGATTACCGCGAGGACGCTACCGAGCGCCTTAACGACGCCAAGGAAGAGGCAACCAAGAAGGCAAAGAAGGCCCGCAAGCAGGCAAAGAAGGATTCTCAGAAGGCACAGAAGAACCTCAAGAAGAAATCCTCCAAGGTAGCCAAGAAGCAGAAGAAGAATAAGAAGTCCTCTAAGGGCTGGATCTTCGCCGGCATCATCGCCCTGCTTTCCGCTGCAGCCGGTGCCGCCTATTACTGGCTGCGCTCCAACGACAAGCCTTCTCAGACCCCGCCGCGCGTGGATGACTTCCAGTCCGGATCCCACACCGCTCCGGAGTCCACCTTGGTCTACACTTCCACCAGCGAGAATGATGCCAAGTCCGACCTCGTCGAGGAAGGCGCTGTACGCGATGAAGAGCTCCTCGGTTCTATCGACGAGCAGCTGGCCAAGCACCGCGAGGAAGAAGCAGCTCAGCCGACCGATACCACCCGCATTACCGATGACCACCAAAACGAGGGCAAGCACCGCCTGCAGACCGACGAATAAATACGCTTACCACCCCGCCGTGGGGGTATGTGTAGCGTTGTCTAGATCTCATTGCTTTGCCTAAACAAAAATCTCTTGATTGAATTCCCACATTAGGGATCTTTCTACAAGGAGATGAACAATGAGCTTTGAGTCTCTTACCGTCAAGCTCAAAGACGGCGCAACGTATTACTTCCCGGCGGGTGCGGTGTCTAAAGACCCTTCCTCTCGCGTGGACAACCTGCGCTATGCCATCGACAACGGAACCACTTTCCGCTCCGTGGACGAGGCCGGCATCGAGCGCGAGTTTAATGGTCATGACGTCCGCAATTATCACCTAGCCTAAGCAATAGCGGTATCCCTTCCCGCAGGTCACCGATCTGTGCGGAGGGGATTTTCGCATGCTTCTTTCAGATAATCGGGTTCCCGCCCGTGATTGCGCTGCCTACAAAGACTCTTCTAGCGCTTTGTCTACAACATCTTGGTTGAGATAGAAGCCGTCGCCTTTTTGCACCAAAGATCCTTCATCCACGCGTGTGTTCCACCAGATTTCGTAGGGCGCGACACTGCAGAGGAATCCCGCTTTATGCTCCTCGATAAGGAATGAGTGGGTCAGCAGTTCGTCTAGAGAATCTGGCTTATTGCCGGCTACGTCTTCAATTCCTTGTAATGGGGCATCGTGTTGAAGGGCCCAGTACACTAAATCGAGGAAAGTGAACAGTTCTGGAGAAATCTTTCTAACTTTCAACGTTGTCTTTTCAGCGGCCCTGCGAATATGGCTCTCCAGACCTGGTGTTGGCGTTAGCTGGATTGCTCGTTGTAGTTTGTCGACAAGTGGCCCCTGGGCGCTTCTTTTGTGGACATAGTTCTTATCTTCCTGCGTTTCTTCTTCGTCTTCATCCACATAGTCAGGATGCGGACCAAGAAGGTTGAGAAAATCAGCAAAGGAATCAGCGATTTTAACTATTCCTTCAGGACCTTCAGCTTCATCATCGCAGTAAAGAACACTCAAATGAGGATATTCTTCAAGTCCATAGTTGATTGCGAGGTATTCGTGCATTCCAGATTCGGAAATCCCAAACAGCAAAACCTCATCTGGAATTTCGTACTCATCGGCTAGAAAGCGGCCATAGTCAACGAGATCATTCGGATCTCCCTCACGGGTTTGCCCATTGCCTAGGATCTGCTCCACAGATAGCTCATAGGAATCATCACCGTCGTACGGGAATGTTAAAAAGGAGTTTTTGAGGGAAAGAATTCCTGCCCCTGACCTCTTAATTAGTTCTCGGTATTCCTCTGGGAGCTTCTTGCCTAAGGCCTTTTCCAAAGAACGAATACGCAGTGATGTGCACTTCTTTCCTGGAAACTCGAAATCAATCGTTCGGTGCGGCAAGTCTTACTCCTTTATGCTCATGAATGCTTCTTGGAATAACAGCCCTTTTAGGCAGACATCAATAGTTACTTTAAACTAATTATCATGACTAAGAGGACGTTTCAGCGAGGTTAGCTTCTGGGAATATCGCTCTTTACTCTGACCGCACCAGACTTCTATCACGTCTGTACAAGCGTTATTTTTCAGCAGCAAAAAGCATGTGTCTTTAAAAAACACCCCCTAAAAATTTGCGCCGTCTATCGTGGATTCCATGGAAATTCGCGCAACCCAAGAATCTGACCGCACCTATCTCGCCCGACTCAACTTCCTCACCGATATTTTCGGCGACGAGCACGGCGAGCTTTCCCCCGATTTTGCCGATGATTTTGCCTTCTACGTGGAAAATTGGGAGCCCAATCAGGGCGGCTTCATCGCATGGGAGGAGTTCGTCCCGGCCGGCGGCGTGTGGCTCAATTGGGGCACGGAGGACAATCACGGCTTTGGCTTTGTCGAACCCGCCATTCCGGAACTCGCTATCGCCGTCGAGGCTCGCTATAAGGGCCAAGGCATTGGCACCGTGCTTATCGACGCCGCCATTTCCCTCGCCCACACCCTTCGCGCCCCTGGCATCTCTCTAGCCGTCCACCCCGATAATCCTCGCGCCAAAAGCCTGTACGAACACCTTGGTTTCGAGCACGTAGGCAGCCACGCGGGTCACTTTGTGATGGTCAAGCGCTTTTAAAGCGAACGCAGGCGGGCGTGAGTAACATAAATGGGCTCGTTGTCCACGGCCGTCTTAAACTCTTCGGTCAGTCCCGCCATAACCGCCTCGCGCGCCTCTTCGCGGGTGCCGTGAAAGCTCATTACCTCACCATCCACTGCGGCCTCGCCGCGCTTGCGCACCACCACAAATTCCGCACTCTCTGGCGCTTCGACTTCCTTATCGGCGGAGGTGAATGGATCGCTGTAGCGAGCGGTGGCGGTCATGGTCAGTCTCCTGGTGGTATCGCGGGACAGTAATGATTCCCCATTTACTGTACTGAAAGTTTCTCCTCGTGACCTTGTACCATCTGGCCAGCCTTCCGCGGATCAGGACTTTTGTCCATCTAAACCAGCAAAACCGTCGACGAAAAGCAGGCTTTAGATGGACAAGAGTCGCGAAATCGATGTCTACCCACCCATTGCATCGAAAAAGGTCCGGCTCCTCCGGAGAGGAAGCCGGACTTCATGCTGTGGAGCATAGGAGAATCGAACTCCTGACCTTCTGCTTGCAAAGCAGATGCTCTACCAATTGAGCTAATGCCCCAGTGCCTAAGTACTTTACTACTGCAGCCGAAGTAACTACAAACCGCACCACATCCTAACCACTCAAATCACTTTAGCCTCTTTAGGCATGTCCTATCACTTTCGTAACACGCAAGCGATAGTGTCATGGACACGTCTTGTCCACTTTCCCTTATCTTTAGGAAGAATATGCGCCGCATCCTCACCTCCGCTCTCACCGTGCTCGTCGCCACTGCCGTGCCAGCCGCCGCCAATGCCCAATTACCCCAAGTCCCACAGCTGCCAGCATCCTCCAGCTCGGATATTCAAGGCGAAATCAACCACCGCATCGCAGACGCGCGCGCACAAGTTGAAGACTTTTCCTCCAAGGCCTTCCCCCAAAGGGCCCCTAAACAGAAAGTGCCTGCCCCAGCTCCGGAGAAAAAGCCAGAACCGCGCAACGATGGAGGCGTCGACTGTGCCAACTGTGTAGCTATCACCTACGATGACGGCCCCGGCTCCGAGACCAACCGCCTGCTGGACAAGTTCAAGGCCAAGAACGCGCACGCAAGCTTCATGGTGCTCGCCCCCAATGCTGATCAGCACCCCGAGCTGCTTAAGCGCATGAAGGCCGAGGGCCATACCATCGGCAACCACACCAAGAGCCACCGCCAGCTCAATACCCTGTCCTATGAGCAGGTATCCCAAGAAATCGATGCCGGAAATGCCGCCATCAGCAAGGCCACCGGCCAGGGCACGCGCTGGGTACGCCCGCCCTACGGCGCCACCAATGCCACCGTGGATCAGGCAACCCGCGATAAGGGCGTCTCCCAGGCGCTCTGGGACGTCGACACCGTGGATTGGAAGGATCGCAACTCTGACCACGTCTGCTCCGCCGCCGTGCAGGGCGCCCACGCTGGTTCCATCGTCTTGATGCACGATATCCACCCCACCACCGTTGATGCCGCCGATTGCGTTATCGACGGCCTACGCGCCAAGGGCCTCGAACCCGTGAGCTTGGATCGCCTCCTGCGCACCCCTGTGCCAGGTAAGCGCTACTATGCTCGTGGCTAATGATTGATTTTGCCCTGACTGCCGACGCCGTCGCTCCCCAACTCCTCGGCTGCACCCTCACCCATGCCGGGGTTAGCATCCGACTTACCGAGGTAGAGGCCTACCTCGGTGCCGAGGATTCCGCGGCACACACATTTAACGGCAAAACCCCGCGCAACGCGGCCATGTTCGGCCCGCCGGGTAGGTTCTATGTTTATATTTCTTACGGCATCCACCGCAACGTCAATATCGTCTGCGCCCCTGAAGGCACTGGTCAGGGCTGCCTGCTGCGGGGCGGCGAGATTATCGAAGGCGCTGATATCGCTTTCGGCCGTCGCCGCACCAGCGATTTCCATAACCTCGCCCGCGGACCGGGAAACCTCGGCAAAGCCCTCGGTTTCGCGCTGGAAGACAACCACCAACCGATACAACTTGCCGAGCGGTCTTCCGAACCAGAATGGGTACGCGGCCCACGCATTGGAATCTCAAAAA
The DNA here is from genome assembly GCF_027570035.1 of Corynebacterium curieae. Taxonomy (GTDB): domain Bacteria; phylum Actinomycetota; class Actinomycetes; order Mycobacteriales; family Mycobacteriaceae; genus Corynebacterium; species Corynebacterium curieae. The sequence goes on from NZ_JAKMUU010000004.1 coordinate 189,914, forward strand.
ACCAAGAAGCGGCCCTACGGTTTTGGATACCCTTCGATAAAACCGTTTCGGGCCGCCGCGGCTATCCTAAAAAATAGACCGACAGTGTTCGCTGCCTAATAGCGCCCACCGTAGCGCTCATCATTCTCGATGGCCTTAATGATCCGCTGATTAATCTGCAACATCTGGCGAATCTGCGTGCGGGTTAACTTGTCCATTACGGACTTCCGCGCCTGCTTAGCGTGCCCAGGTGCCGTCTCTACCACCTTGTCCCAACCGCTATCCGTCAACTGCGCCATAGTGGTACGGCCATCGGTCGGACACGGCCGGCGCACAACCCATCCCTGTTTTTCCAAGCGTGTAACGACCTGGCTCAAGCGCGATAATGACCCATTGGCAGTAATCGCTAGGTCACGCATACGCATTTCACGATTTTCCGCCTCAGATAGCCGGGAGAGCACCGTGTACTCAAAAAAGCTCAGACCTGCATCATCGCGCAGCTGAGCATCCAAAATATTGGTCAAGCGAATATTTACGCTCATTAGGGACATAAATGATGCCAGTTCTTCATCATTCAGCCAGTAATCATCGCGCTCGGTCATGATATTTATTCTAACAACATGGCTTTAATTCTTAAGTGACTCGCCACTGCCCTTATCCCAAAGATGTCGGATCAATAGGCCTCTGCGCTCTCGGCAGCTTTTCCACCACCAAACGGTAGGAATCCGTCACCAACTCTTCTATCAGCTGTTGGTGCAACTCTGGGTGTGGATAGACAGAAACCCAGCGCTTCTTATTCATGTGATACCCCGGCGCAATGAACGGGTATTGCTGCCGTAGAGCCTGACCATCTTCCGGATCGGTCTTAACAATCATTTGTTCCTGGCCCGTCACCGCGGTTAATAACAAGAAAATCTTGCCGCGTACCTTGAATACTTCCCAGTCGGGCCCGAAAGGATGTTGCGCCTGCGAACCGAGCATCTCTCCGGCGCGTTGGCGGGCAACTGCGTAGATGCCACTGCCGCCCATCGTCGGCTCCCTTCCTCGATACCGAGCTGGCGTAGTTTTCACTACTTTCGTCCATATAAACCGGCACAACCATCGACGAAAACCGAGGTTTAGATGGACGAAAGTTGTGATCCCAGCCAATTCCCCACTATTGTCGCACTTCACAGAGCGCTTGGGTGCGAGCGTGGAAATGAAAAATGTCCGGCCCCCTTAAAAGAGAAGCCGGACTTCATGCTGTGGAGCATAGGAGAATCGAACTCCTGACCTTCTGCTTGCAAAGCAGATGCTCTACCAATTGAGCTAATGCCCCATTGTTCCGTGGTGGGCCTAGCTGGAATCGAACCAGCGACCTCATCGTTATCAGCGATGCGCTCTAACCGACTGAGCTATAGGCCCTTGTGCGGAACGAGAATTAACTCTACATACGATCCCTGCACTAACACAAATCGCCTGTTCAAACGGAAATTCAGGCTTCGAAATAGAAGAGGAAGATTAGCACGAGGAAAAGAAAATACCGGCACCCGAAGGTGCCGGCATCTTCCAGAATGAGAGAGGTGCTAGCGGTTATCTAGGTCGACTCGTAGGCCGCCAAAGACATCCACAATGGCGTTATAGATGACCGCCATCAGTGGTGCCAGCAACGTAAGGAGAACGGCGAAAATAACGCCGATGAGTGCAGAGGCGGAAATGACGACACCGAAGGTGACCTCGAATCCGCCGCCCACGCCGCCGACGAGGCTATTGAGCGATTCCCAAATGCCCACCTGGTTCAGGCCGATGTAGAGCAGGCATACGGCCAGCATCCAGGCGATGAGTCCGACGAGTGACAAAGCCAGACCAACACGGAAGGCCGAGGTAGGCGAGATTCGCGTAATCGTTACGTCTCGTCGTGCCATTAATTACTCCTCATCCTTGGAAGCATCGCCAGTCTTGTGCTCCTGCTGGACCTCATCCACGGTCTTTTCACCCTTGGCCACAGCCTGAGCGTCTTCCTCACCATCTTCTTCCACGTTCCGGTCGATGGCAAGCAGCTCGACGTCGTCAGCCAAGTTCACCAAGCCCACGCCCATGGTTGCACGGGAGGATGGACGAATCTGCTCGACCTCGGTGCGGATGACGCCACCGGCGGAGGTGATAGCGAAGATCTCGTCATCCTCGTCCACAGAAATAGCGCCAATGAGCTTGCCACGCTTCGGGGTGTACTTAAAGGTCATAACGCCCAAGCCGCCGCGACCCTGCGGGGTGTATTCCTCGATGGCAGTGCGCTTGCCGTAGCCGCCAGAGGTGGCTACCAAGAGGAACTCGCCATCGTGGACCACGGACATGGACAGCAGCTGGTCATCACCGCGGAAGCGCATGCCCTTCACACCGGCGGTGGCGCGGCCCATGGGGCGCAGCTGGTCGTCGTCGGCAGTAAAGCGGATAGCCTGGCCCTGCTCGGAGGTAAGCAAGATGTCATCGCCCTCGGAGACGAGCTGTGCACCAATGAGCGCATCGCCCTCGTTGAGGTTGATGGCGATAAGGCCAGCGGAACGCGCGGACTCGTAATCGGTCAGGCGGGACTTCTTCACACGGCCCTGCTGGGTGGCGAGAACCAGGTAAGGAGCATCCTCATAAGACTGGATCTGGATGACCTGAGCGATCTTTTCTTCTGGTTGGAATTCCAGCAGGTTAGCCACATGCTGGCCGCGAGCAGCGCGACCGCCCTCTGGCAACTCGTAAGCCTTGAGGCGGTAGACGCGGCCGAAGTTGGTAAAGAACAAAATCCAGTCATGCGTGGAACAGACGAAGAAGTTCTTCACAATATCGTCCTGCTTCAGCTCGGCGCCACGCACGCCCTTGCCACCGCGCTTTTGCGCCTTATAGGAGTCCACCTTGGTGCGCTTGGCGTAACCAGTAGAGGTAATGGTGACCACGACGTTCTCGCGGGCAATGAGATCCTCATCGGTGACATCGCCGGTTGCCGGGATGATTTCGGTGCGGCGTTCATCGCCATACTTATCGACGATCTCTGCCAGCTCATCGTGCACAATCTGGCGCTGGCGCTCCTCGCGAGCGAGGATATCCTTCAGGTCGGCGATTTCGCGCTCGATCTCGGCCAACTCGTCGATGATCTTCTGGCGCTCCAGTGCAGCCAGCTTGCGCAGCTGCATGGCGAGGATGGCATCGGCCTGGATATCGTCGACGTCGAGAAGCTCCTTCAGGCCTTCGCGTGCCTCGTCCACGGTGGGCGAACGGCGGATGAGGGCGATAACCTCATCCAGCATGTCCAGGGCCTTTACCAAACCGCGCAAGATGTGGGCGCGCTTTTCGGCCTCATTCAGGCGGTACTGGGTACGGCGAACAATGACCTCAATCTGGTGCTCCACGTAGTAGCGCAGCATTTGATCCAAGCGGAGGGTGCGCGGCACGCCGTCAACAATGGAGAGCATATTCGCGCCAAAGGACGTCTGCAGCTGGGAGTGCTTGTAGAGGTTATTGAGCACCACGCGGGCCACGGCATCGCGCTTCAAGGTGACTACGATGCGCATGCCAACGCGGTCGGAGGACTCATCCTCAATCTTGGAGATGCCCGCAATCTTGCCGTTGGCCACGGACTCCGCGATATTGGAGATGAGGTTATCCGGGTTGACCTGGAATGGCAGCTCGGTGATCACGATGGTCTGGCGAGATCCAGACTCCTCGATGGAGGTCACACCGCGCATGCGGATAGAACCACGGCCGGTGGTGTAGGCATCCTTGATGCCCTGATCGCCCACGATAAGACCGGCGGTGGGGAAATCCGGGCCCTTGACGCGTTCCATGCAGGCTTCCAGCGCAGTGTCTTCGTCTGCATCCGGGTTATCCAGGATCCAGTAGATGGCCTCGGCCAGCTCGTTGAGGTTATGCGGCGGGATATTGGTGGCCATGCCCACGGCAATACCGCCAGAACCGTTCATGAGCAGGTTCGGAACACGGGACGGCAAAACGTCTGGCTCGCTGGTCTTGCCATCGTAATTGGGCGAGAAATCTACGGTGTTTTCGCGGATATCGCGCACCATCTCCATGGCCAACGGGGTGAGCTTACACTCCGTATAACGCATTGCTGCCGGGCCATCATTGCCGCGGGAACCGAAGTTACCTTGGCCATCCACCAGTGGGTAGCGCATGTTCCAGGACTGGGCCAAACGCACCAAGGTGTCATAAATCGCGGAGTCACCGTGCGGGTGGAATTGACCCATGGTGTCCGAGACCGGGCGGGCGGACTTCACATAGCCGCGCTCCGGGCGATAACCGGAATCGAACATCGCGTAGAGGATGCGACGGTGCACCGGCTTCAGACCATCGCGCACCTCCGGCAGGGCGCGGCCAACGATGACGGACATGGCATAGTCGATATAACTCGACTCCATCTCCTCATTAATGTCAATGGGAAATATGCGATCAAAAAGATCGTCGTTATTGTCACTCATATCGCTAAATTCTACCCTCTAGCGCCTTTCAGGGCCCGAATTGCCGCACTGGTGGTACCACCGTGGTATCACTGAGGTATGGCAATGACATTGCGGCTCACAGACGAGCAGGATCACGCACTCACGCTGCTGGCTTCCGCGCAGGGCACCTCCAAACACGAAGCAGTGGTTCGCGCCATTGTTTCAGCGGCAGCCCGCACGCTTGCCGACGCCCACGTGCAATCCACCGCCCGCGCCCTCCTCCCCAGCCGCGCTGAGCTAGAGGCGGAAATCCGCCGGGCTCGGCCCGCGCAGCCTTAGGTAGTCATGAGCACTGAGCAGCTCTACCTCTTGGCGCAGGAGTTTTGCGCACGCTTTAACGTTCGCATCACCAACTTCGCCGCTCTTGCGGCCGCCGCGGCCGCCAGCACCGCCAAGTTAGAAGGAATAGCCATCCACGACAGCCACCGCGATGCCGCCCGTTCCATGGCGGAGGTCTTAGCTCGCGTTCCGGCGCTAAGCGGGCATAACGCAGAGTTCGCAAAGTTCAGCGCGCGCGTCTACCTTAGTGTTAAGGAAGTTGCCTAAGTTATTGGGGATAGTGACCCTAGGAAGGAACCACCACCATGTCCCGCTTCAAGAAGATCGCCGCCTCAAGCCTCACGGCCGTAGCCCTAGCCACCACCGCCGTCACTGCTCCTACCGCCACCGCAGCGGACGCCGATTCCTGGAAAGACAACATAAATCCGGACTTTGAACAAGGCCAGCCTGGTGGCTCCTCCACTGGCTCTTCCCAGCTGGACCTCACTTTAATCATCACCGCAGCGGCTGCTGGCGTCACCGCGCTGGCCGGTGCCGTGGCTCTTTATTCCCCTAACGTGGATCTGGAGAAAGCCGCGCGCGATGCCGGCTTGAGCCAGATCGCCGATCAGATCGCCGCGATTCAAGCCAACCTTCCCGGCTTGCCGGGACAGCCCGCCTAACTCGCGTAAGGTGGTGCAGCATGGCACATCTTTCTGAACTTATGTCGGGTCCGCAGCGCACTGCGGTAGTAAACGATTGTGGCGAGTTGGTTGAGGGGGTCGTCGCCAAGCAATCGGGCATTACCGGTATGGCGCTTAAGGGTGCCGTCGCGGCCGCAAAAAAGGTTGATGCTGCCATCATCACCAAGGCACTGAACCACGTGCTACCAGATGTACTCGATGCCCTGGACCCGCACTGGCAAGACTTTGCTAGCAACCCCGAGCAGGATTTCGGTTCCTTCTTGGAGCCGCGCAGTGCCGAGGTGAGCGATGCCATCATGTCGGTAGCCGATAAGCACGCTGAGCAAATCAATTCCCCCGCGCTGTCCAAGCCTTATAACTCTCTGCGCGGCAAGGCCTCAAAATTCCTCACCCCTGCGGTCCCAGATTTCGGCCGCGTACTGCAAAAGCATATGTAGCTTCCTTGCGGTTGAATCGCGTTCCAAACGCCAGGTATAAGTGTGGAAGTGACTACTTCCGAAGCTAACCAAACCGAGTACCCCGCCGGCCAAGATCCTGCCCGCTGGCGGGTGCTTATCGTTTTGCTCACGGCACTCTTTATGTCGCTGCTGAGCGTATCCATCGTCAACGTGGCCCTGCCGTCTATTCAATCTGGCCTCGGAGCCTCTAATTCGGATGTGCAATGGGTACTCTCCGGCTATGCGCTCACCTTCGGCGTTATCCTCGTTGCGGCCGGTCGTGCCGGAGATCTCGTCGGCCGCGGCGGAATCTTTTTAGCGGGCATCGCTATTTATTCCATCAGTGCTGCGGTCGCCGGCTTCGCCCCAAACGCTGAAGCACTCAATGCCGCCCGCTTTATCCAAGGCGTAGGTGCCGGCCTACTCAACCCACAAGGCGTGGGCATGATCCAGCAGTACTTCCGCGGTGCCGAACGGGCCCGCGCCTTTGGATATTTTGGCTCGACGGTGGGGATCGCCGTAGCCATCGGGCCGGTGCTCGGCGGCCTGCTCATTCGCCTCGGCGGACCGGATCTAGGTTGGCGATTGACCATGCTGGTCAATTTTCCCGTCGGCCTAGTCGCCATCCTTTTGGGACTGATGTGGTTTCCACGGCCATTGTTTTCCCGGGTGCGCGATGAAGCAGGAAATAAGCTGGGTGTTTTCAAGGCTTTGGCTACTCTTGATCCCATCGGCGCGCTGATCCTTGGTACCGCCGTGTGGGCCATCCTCTTCCCCTTTATGGAATCCTCTGGATCACCGGCCGTATGGTGGCTTCTACTGCTAGGGGCCGTTCTGCTTGTGGCGTGGGTACAGTGGGAGCGCCACCACAAATCCACTGGTCATCCGCCGATGGTGGACCTTAATATCTTTTCCACCCCAAGCTTTCGCAATGGCACCATCATCGCCACCTTGTGGTTTATGGGCATTACCAGCATTTGGGTACTCGTCGCGCTTTACTTCCAAAGCGGTCTCGGCCACTCCGCCCTCGCTGCAGGATCCGTAGGTATCCCCGCCGCTTTATTGAGCTCCATTTCCGCTACTCTGGCCGGCCGATCCGTTTCCGTTTATGGGCGCAAGGTCGTGGTACTTGGCATGCTGGTGACCATCTTCGGTCTAGTAGCCACAATTGCGCTTATCTGGGCCACCGAGCAATGGGGAGCCAGTGAATGGTGGCTGGTTCTTTCGCTCTCCTTTGTTGGCGGCGGCCAAGGCTCGGTAATTTCCCCCAATCAAACGCTTACTTTGGCGCACGTTCCTCAAGCCTATGCCGGCTCTTCCGGCGCTGTGCTCCAGACCGGCCAGCGCATTGGCACTGCCGTTGGGCTTGCTGTTATCACGGCTATTGTCTTTGCCACCTTGCACGGCACCAGTGCGGACTGGCCGCTTTCCATCATCGCCGGCTTTGGCGTCATCCTGGCCATGTGTCTTGCATCCTTAGGATTCGCCATAGCGGACCAGCGCAGCTCCCAAGCCTAGGCTCTGCGCTTCACGACGCCGCACAATTAAAGCCCACCGTGGAAATTCCGCGGTGGGCTTTGTGCTGCGATTTAGATATCCAAGAAGCGAACGTCCTTGGCGCGGCGGGTAATGAAGGAGCGGCGGGCCGAGACATCATCACCCATGAGGATGGAGAAGAGCTCGTCGGCGCGCTGCGCGTCTTCCAAGTCCACGCGGCGCAGGATGCGGGTGCTCGGGTCAAGCGTGGTCTCCCACAGCTCGGCGGCGTTCATCTCGCCCAAGCCCTTGTAGCGCTGGATGCCGTCATCCTTGTTGATCTTGCGGTTTTGCTCCAATCCCTCGGCGAGCAGCTTATCGCGCTCGGCGTCGGAAAAAGCATAGCCCGGAGCACCCTTGGACCACTTGAGCTTGTACAGCGGCGGGTTAGCCAGGAACACGTGGCCATCCTCAACCAACTGCGGCATGAAGCGGAAAAGCAGGGTCAATAGCAGCGTGGCGATGTGCTGGCCGTCAACGTCGGCATCAGCCATGAGCACGATCTTGTCGTAGCGCAGCTTCTTGATATCGAATTCCTCGTGGATACCGGTGCCCAGTGCGGTAATGATTGCCTGGACCTCGGCATTCTTGAGGACCTTATCCATGCGGGCCTTCTCCACGTTCAAGATCTTGCCGCGCAGCGGCAAGATGGCCTGGAACATGGAATCGCGGCCGCCCTTAGCGGAGCCACCTGCGGAGTCACCCTCCACGATGTAGAGCTCGGAAATCTTCGGATCCTTCGAGCGGCAATCCGCGAGCTTGCCGGGCAGGCCGCCGAGGTCGGTGGCGGATTTGCGGCGCACCATCTCGCGGGCCTTGCGGGCAGCCATACGAGCATGCGCGGAGGAAACGGCCTTATTGATAATGGCCTTAGCCTCTGCCGGGTTGGCATCGAACCAGTCGTTGACGTGCTCGTTAACCGCGCGCTGGACAAAGCCCTTAATCTCGGAATTGCCCAGCTTGGTCTTGGTCTGGCCCTCGAACTGCGGATCGCCCACCTTGACGGAAATGACGGCGGCCAAGCCCTCGCGGCAGTCATCGCCGGAGAGGTTACCGTCCTTTTCTTTGATGAGCTTATGCTCCTTGGCATAGCGATTCATCAGGGAGGTTAGGGCCGCGCGGAAGCCCTCTTCATGCGTGCCACCCTCGTGGGTGTTGATGGTATTGGCAAAGGTGTGAACAGACTGCTTATAGCCCTGATTCCACTGCAACGCCACTTCTACCTCATGATCTTCACCCTTGGCCTCGAAAGAGACGATGCTGGGGTGGATCGAGGTCTTGGACTTATTAAGGAACTTGACGTAATCGGTCAAGCCCTCTGGATAGTGGAAGGTAACCTTCTTGCGGCGTTTCTTTTCTGCCGCAGCTTCCTTTGCCTCGCCGGATTCTTCATTGAAGGTATCGCCGGCGTCTGGAGCATCATCGAAAGAGGTTTCATCCGCACTGGTTTCGCCGGATTCCGCATCGGCGATTTCTTCCAGCTCAATCTGCTCTTCGGTGACGCGCTCATCAATGAGCTCAATGGTCAAGCCCTTATTCAGAAAGGCCATTTCCTGCAGGCGGCGCGAAATGGTGTCGTAATCGTACTCGGTAGTTTCGAATACTTCCGGATCCGCCCAGAAGCGGATCTTGGTACCCGTGCCACGGGCGTTGCCTCCCTCAACAAGATCATCCGGGATGGCATTCTGGAAGTTTTGATACCAGTGCTTACCGTCGCGCTTAATCTCCGCTTCTACGCGGGTAGAAAGCGCGTTCACCACGGAAATGCCGACGCCGTGCAGGCCGCCGGATACGGCGTAGGAGTCGGAGTCGAACTTACCGCCGGCGTGCAGCTGGGTCATGACCACCTGGACGGTGGGCGCGCCAGAAGCGTGCATTTCTACCGGGATGCCGCGGCCATTATCGATGACCTCGACGCCGCCATCTTCCAGCAGTTTGACGGTAACCTTATCGGCGTAGCCGGCCATAGCCTCATCGACGGAGTTATCTACGATCTCCCAAATGAGGTGGTGCAGGCCGCGCGAACCGGTTGAACCAATGTACATGCCGGGGCGCTTACGGACGGCCTCGAGGCCCTCCAAGATCGTAATTGACCCGGCATCATATGCGTGTTCTTCAGCCACGGATTCGTGCTCTCCTTTTGGCTATAGCTAATTCTAAGACCTTAACTATTCTACACGGATACCCCCTACTGAAAGACACCCCACACCCGTGAGAGACGGGAATCTGGCGCGCTCTGAAGTTATTTAAGTTTTCAAGGTCGGATCCAACCTCAGCCTATTAGCCATAGGTATCTTGAGATCCTTGCGGTTTAACCCACTGTCGTCCCTCGTAATTTCGCCGCTGCTTAGGCCCATGAATGCGCAGTTCAACAATGACATCCGGACCTAGGCGGTTAGAGATTTTTCGCAGGATTTGCCGCTGCAAATAGCGCAGCTCCGTAGCCCAGGTGGAGTTATCGCAGGAGACATAAACAATCTTGTCCTTAATCCGCTGGGGTTGAGTATGCGCGGCGATGCGCTCACCCACCAAGTTCTCCCAATTGCCCATCACCCAGCCATTGGCTAGGTCATGTTCCCAGCCACGATTGACAACTTCGCGGTTTATTTGGGATCCCAGGCTCAGCACCGCCAACGGTCGCCGCTTTTTCCTGCCATCAGGGCCAGTGGGTAGGCCCCGTTGATAGCCCATATACCCCTGCTTTTGTGCATTCCCTAGCGAGGGCACCGGCATCTTGGGGACTGGGCGGGTCAGCTTCGGCGGATTCTTGGAGGTGGACCGCACCAGCTTAAAGTACTGAGTGACAGGATCGATGCGCTGCTTGCCGACGCCCCCTTGATCCTCACTCATCCCCCTCACCTTCCTCGGCAACATCCTTGGCAGCATCCTCGGCGCTGAGCTTAGAGATGCGGCCCGAATCCGTATCTTCCACGCTTACTCGGTAGCGCACGATGGGCTCTAAGTTTCCCGGCAGATCCTCATCCACAGCTGCGGTAATGAGCACCTGCTCGGCCTCAGCTGCTAGGTGGACAAGCTGCTTGCGGCGCTTTGCATCGAGCTCGGCAAAAACATCGTCCAAAATCAGTACCGGATCTGATCCTCCTTCTTGTCGCAGGAGATTAAACTCGGCTAGGCGCAGTGCAATGGCATAGGACCACGTCTCGCCATGGCTGGCAAAGCCCTTGGCCGGTTGATCTCCCAAGTTGAGAATCAGATCATCGCGATGCGGGCCCACCAAAGAAATGCCACGTTCTATCTCGCGTTGCCGGGCGCTGGCCAGCTCGGTGAGCATAACCGCTTCGAGTACCTCGCGATCGGAGGTATCGATGGTGGACTTATACTCCACGTGCGCCGGCCGCGATTCTGGTGCCAGGCCGGAATAGGCAGCGGGGATGTGGTCCAAGAGGGCGTCGACAAGCGAAAGGCGCGCGGTGATTACTTGTGCGCCGAGGCGGGCAAGCTGCGCATCCCAAGTATCCAAGGTGGCCAGCGCAGCGGCGCCGTCGCTATCGGAATAGCCCCGGCGCAGGTTACCGGAGGCCGATTTCAGCAAAGCATTGCGCTGCTTGAGCACCTTGTCATAGTCGGACTTCACGCCCGCCAACCGCGGAGTTCGCGAGGCAATAATGCTATCGAGATAGGCACGGCGCCCAGCCGGTTCCCCGCGCACCAATGCTAAATCCTCCGGGGAAAAGAGCACGGTCTTCACCACTCCCAGCAGCTCACGGGGGCTGCGCAGGCGGGTGCGATTAATCTGCGCCTGATTAGCCGCGTGGGGCTTGATAAGCAAATGGGTGGTGAGCTCGCGGCCCTGGTTCACCGCGGTAATGGACACCCGCGCACTGTCCGCTCCCTGGCGCACCAGCGGCGCATCATGGGAAACGCGGTGGGAAGAAAGATGCGCGGTGTAGCCAATGGCCTCAACAATATTGGTCTTGCCAAAGCCATTGCGCCCAACAAAAAGGGTGATCCCCGGCCCTAGCTGCACATTAAGTTCGGGCCACGAGCGAAAATCCCGAACATCGAGATCCCTGACGTACATTAGCCCGGCAAGCGAACCGGCATCAGCAGGTAGGTGAAGTTGGTCTCCGGCGTGGGGAAGTTGCCATCTTCATCGGCCTCAGGCAGTTCTTCCGGTTCTGGGATCATGATTGCAGGGCGAGAAGGCTCGGTAAAGCCGAAGACCACGCGGTCGGTGTTGATGACGCCCAAACCATCCTTGAGGTAGCCCGGATTGAAGGCGATGAGGAATTCATCGCGACCATGGAATGCGCACGGTAGGGTCTCGGTCGCATTACCGGCATCCGCACCGGCGGACAAGGTTACTTGGCCATCGGCGAATTCCATGCGAATCTGCGCATTGCGGTCCGTCAGCAACGAGACGCGGCGGATTGCTTCCTGCAGTGGTGCTACCTCAATGGAAGCAATATTGGTGTGGGTCTTCGGCAGCAACGGCTGCACATTGGGGAAGTCCGCATCCAACATGCGCGTGGTGGTTTCGCGATTATCGGCGTGCAGGCCAAAGAGGCCATCGGCTCCAATATTGTCATCGGTGCCTACGGCGATCTCCACTGGAATGTTCAAATGCGGATCCAAGGAACGACCGGTTTCCTGGAGGGTCTTCGCAGGCACCAAGAGTTTCGCTTCTACATCCGGCGACTTCGGCTCCCACTCCAAGGTGCGCATGGCCAGGCGGAAACGGTCGGTTGCCGTCATTTCGATGTCCTTGCCATGAATATCCATATGCACACCGGTGAGCATGGGCAGGGTGTCATCTTTGCCGGCTGCGGCAGCAACCTGGTGAATAGCTTCGACGAAAAGCTGTGGCTGAATCGTGCCGGTAACCTCAGGCAGAACCGGAAGCTGGGGGTAATCATCCAGCGGGATCAGCGGCAGCTCAAAGCGCGAGGAACCACACGTTACTAGTGCCTTGGAATCTACCTGGGAGATCTCCACTTCCTTATTAGGCAGGGACGCCACAATGTCAGAGAGGAGCTTGCCGGCAACAGCAATTTGTCCCGGTTCATCCACCATGCCGGCAATCCGCACGCGAGTGGAGACCTCGTAGTCGAAGCCGGTGAACTCAAGACCATTGTCATCCGCGGTGATCAGCATCGCGCGCAGCACGGGCTGGGTGACCTTGGAAGGCAGGCTGCGAGCAACCCACGCTACTGCGTTGGCAAGGTCATCTTTGGCAACGCGAAATGACACGGCTTCATCCATGGTGCGAAGAGCTCCTCTATAGCGGCTAGCAATGTGTAACTTTCAAAAGCTGGCTTCCAACTTACCGTATCGGGCGCGGTGCGCCACAACGTGTAATTCCATCTTTGCGCGCTCGATCCGCGCCTAGTGGGAGGCGGACCGGGCCGAATTCCACACACCTTCTTTCTTCTATACAGATCAGAGAAATAATTTAGTAGTAGTAATAAGCGCTGTGGGATCTGTGGGTAACTAGGTAAATGACAAGTTCACGGCCCAGATCCGGGGTGTGCCAAATCGTGTGATCTTGCTGTGATCAAGTGGGGCGAATTGTGGACAACTATCGGGGTCGCCGTTTTATCCACAGGTTTTGTCATTTGATCACCGATCTACACACATCCCTGATCACAGGGTGGTTCTTCCTGCATAGGGCCTGTGGAATTTGAAACTGTGAGTAAGATCTATGAATTACAAAGATGAAATTACACAAGTGTGAATAACGTTGTGGATAACTTTTTGCCCAGTTAAATGGCTATCTTTCGAAGATCTTTCGGTTCTTTTGTGAAATTACAAGAGGTTGCGAGCACTTTCCGGTGGCGGTGCGTTGTTTTCCTAGACAGGGTCAGTGCTTAGATCCGAGTTATGCAGTTCTGTCGTTCTACGCGGGATTAGGCAGGATAGGAGATGCGCCAACAGGCAAAGCAAAAGCGCCCTCCTTTATATAAGGAAGGCGCTGAAACAATTTCTGCGAGGATTAGGCGCGTCCGCGGTTTTTGATGCGCTGGGTCAGTGCCTGGATCTCGTCATAGGTATTGCGCTTTTCAGTCATCTCCTTACGAATCTTGCGATCCGCATAAATAACGGTGGTGTGGTCCTTACCGCCGAACTGCTCGCCGATTTTAGGAAGGGATAGCTCGGTAAGCTCGCGGCACAGATACATCGCCAGCTGACGAGCATGCGCCACTGCACGCTTCTTTCCGGCACCGCGCAGAGTTTCTACATCAATATCGAAGAATTCTGCCGTGACCTCCATAATCGAGGTAGCGGTGATTTGCCGATCAGCGGAATCCGGGGCCAAATCACGCAACGCGATTTCCGCCATCTCCACGTTGATTGGTTCATTAACCAAAGAGGAATAGGCCGAAACACGGATGAGCGCGCCTTCGAGCTCGCGAATAGAAGATTCAAAGCGCGAGGCAATGAGCTCCAGCACGGAGCGGTCTACTTCGGTGCCATCATTGGCTGCCTTCTTCATCAAAATCGCGATGCGCGTTTCTAGATCTGGCGGCTGAATATCGGTAATAAGACCGCCTTCAAAGCGGGTGCGGAGGCGATCCTCCAATGTTGTCAGTTGCTTGGGTGGCCGGTCCGAAGACAAAATGATCTGCTTATTGGCTTGGTGCAGGGCATTGAAAGTATGGAAGAACTCTTCCTGGGTCGATTCCTTGCCTTCCAAGAACTGGATATCATCGACCATCAAAATGTCGAGATTACGGTAGCGCCGCTTGAATGATTCCTGGCGGTCATCGCGCAGTGAATTAATATAGTCATTCGTAAATTCTTCCGAAGACACGTATTTCACGCGCAGACCTGGGTGCAGCACCTGGGCGTAATTGCCAGCAGCGTGCAAAAGGTGCGTTTTGCCTAGACCAGAACCGCCCCAGATAAATAGGGGGTTATAGGCACGGGCGGGGTTTTCGGCCACAGCTACGGCGGCACCATTGGCAAAACGATTCGAAGAACCAATCACGAAGCTATCGAAGGTGTGCTTTGGATTCAGCGAAGTCTCGCGGTTGGGATCGTGTGCTGGGGCTTCGCGTGGGATGCGCGCAGCGTTGGTAGCAGTACCAGAGAAATTGCCAGCGGATTTTGCCTGCTGTTGGTTATAGTGCTGTGCTAGCTCATCCAGGCTGGCTGGAGCGTGGCTGGACTGCCAATTGTTCTGGGTGGGGGCCTGTTGTGCAGCGGTATCGGTTTGTTGCGGGCGCGGAATGTAAGTCTGAGGGGATTCCGCGTTCTGTGGAGGCTGCGCTTGGGGAGCCTGCTGCTGAGGAGGAGCTGCCTGGGGAGAGGGGGCTGTGGCCGGTGGTTGCGGTTCTTGCGGTGTAGCAAGAGTGACTGCGAAGGAGCAGGGACGCCCGAGGTGGCGGGTTAATGCCTTAGCGATGTGCTCGCCTAGTTCATTTTCGACCACATTTTTGGCATCCAAGTTCTCAGCGGCGACAAGGGTATACCCGTCGACCATCATGATAGGACGAACCAGCTGGAGGTAGAGGCGTTGTGAATGCGAAAAACTGGGGACCTCGGAATTGGGTTGCTCGGATTGTGCGAGCAGGTCATCAACGACCGCGCGCCAAACGGCATGCAGGTTCGCTTGTGGGTCAGTCACAACAGGCTACCTTTGTGGAATTTAGTCGGGGACGGATGGACATAGAATTACAATTTTCACCGCGGATTCCACTGTGGTTTTCACATCGGTTTTTATCGAGTCACCTCGATCTCCACAGAGTTATCCACAGGTGTGGATGAAATAGTTATTCACAGCTTAGTTCATGGCTGTGGATAACTCTTCATCGGCTGGTTTATGGCTCTACGCTGCGGAAACTACAAAAGTCTCAAGTGTTGATTTAGAGTTATCCACATGCCTGGCTTGGCTGTGGAATTTGATTCTTCTGTTGTACCGCCGAAACGGCGGGTGTGTCTAGCGAGAAAAATTCACCACCCGGGCGCCGGTTCGGGTGGGTCCTCCAGCGCGGTGGATTAGGTGCAGTAAGAGCCCGGAATCTGGCCGCCTAGCTGCAGGAAAAAACATTTATGTAATTTCGGGTGTACCCGGGTGTCGATTTGTTTCCAGCGGCAGAAATCACGTAGTCTGGCATGGTCTATTGCAACAAAGAGTTGCGCGTGAAAGTGACCGCGTCACCTCGTACTGGCTGGGCCCATTGGCTCGCTGTGCACCGGAGAGACTGTGACGCGTCAGGTTCATGGAATCTATTCATCAGTAGGTGCGCCGCTGCCCAGCAGCGGCGGTGTGCCTACGCACAACTTCAAGGAGAATTAACGTGGCAAAGGGTAAGCGCACGTTCCAGCCGAACAACCGTCGTCGTGCTCGTAAGCACGGCTTCCGCACCCGCATGAGCACCCGTGCAGGTCGCGCTATCGTTGCAGCTCGTCGCAAGAAGGGCCGCGCAAAGCTGACTGCATAAGTTATGCTTCCAGCCCAGCATAAGCTCACGTCGCCGGTGCAATTTCGGCGCACGATGAAGGGCAGCCGCCGGGCGGGCACTCGTACGGTTGTCGTGCATGCGCGCGATAACGCAGGTACGGACAAGGTGGCCGGTATCGCGGCCTCTGGGCCGCGATTCGGGCTGATTGTTTCCAAAGCCGTCGGGAATGCAGTGGTTCGCCACCGCACCTCCCGGCGGCTTCGCCATGTGTGCATGACATTTGTCCCTAAGTTGCCTGCCAGCGTGGACGTCGTCATCCGTGCCCTTCCCGCCAGCGCCACTGCCAGCAGTGAGCAACTAGAAAAAGATCTTGCCAAAGCGCTGCGCAAACAATGGGATATCTAAACTCCCGCGGGGAGGAAATTCCGCCGGCCAGAGGATTAGCCGAACCAATGGTAAAAGTGGTTCGTTTCTACCAAAAACATGTCTCTGGCCTTAAGATGGTATCGACCTGTCGGTTCGAACCGACATGCAGTGCTTATGCCCTTGAAGCATTATCCAAACACGGCGCATTTAAGGGTACGGCGATGGCAATAGCTAGGGTCTGCAAATGTGGTCCCTGGCATCCGGGTGGGTTTGACCCAGTCCCGGATACCAACAACAACTGAGGATTAAACACTCGTGCTTAATTTCATTTACTGGCCAATCTCGGCCGTTTTATGGTTCTGGCACTGGCTGCTATCCTTCGTAATGGACCCATCGTGGGGCATTACGTGGATCCTGGCCATTGTGCTGCTGACCTGGACGCTTAAGGCGCTAATGGTCAAGCCGACCATCAGCCAGATTCGCTCCTCGCGCAAAATGCAGGAAATCCAGCCTAAGGTGCAGGAAATCCGGGCGAAGTATGGCAATGACCAAACCAAGGCCGCGCAGGAAATGCAGAAGGTCTACAAGGAATCCGGAGTCCGTCCGATGGCTGGCTGCCTGCCGGTCTTTGTGCAGATTCCGATGTTCGTTGGTTTGTTCCACGTGCTGCGCTCCTTCGACCGCACTGTCGCTGTGGCCGGTGGTATTGGCCACCCCAGTGGCGATCCGATGTCTATTGAAGAAAACGCCAATACCGCGAACTACATCTTCAAGCCGGATCTGGTTCAACAGTTCCTGGACGCCAAGATCTTTGATGTACCACTGGTGACCAACCTGCGTTTGAATTCACCGATTGTAGAAGGCGTGACTACTAGCCAGGCGGCAGTAATCATCGTTCCGATGATTGCCATCATTGCAGTCATGACTCACTTCAATGCCCGCATGAGCTTGAACCGTCAAGAAGAGCGTCGTGCTGCTGGCAAAACTCAAGCTCCGCAGGGACAGAATGCGGAAATGATGCAGCAGCAAATGGCCATGATGTCCAAGATGATGCTGTGGGTCATGCCGGCCATGCTGATTTTCTCCGGCTTCATCTGGCCGATTGGTCTGCTGTTTTACATGATGGCCAATACCGTTTGGACCTTCTTCCAAACCCGCATTGTCTATGCCAAGATGGACCGCGAGGAAGAAGAGGAGGAAGCCGCTAAGGCTGAGGCCAAGCGCACCTCTGCTCCTAAACCGGGTGCCCGTAAGAAGGACAACCGCACAAAGAAACAGCGCAAAAACAAATAAACACGGAGGAGAACCCCATCGTGTCCGAGATGGACCCGTCAGTAGTATTCGGCTCCCGCTTGCCCCTCGCGCAGGCTTACCATGATTCGCTCGCTACGGACGGGTCCACTCGTGGTTTTATAGGCCCCCGCGAGGTGCCACGTCTGTGGGATAGGCACATTATTAATTGCGCCGTCGTCAAGCAGGCTATCCCAGAAGGTGCCACGGTTATCGACGTCGGCTCAGGTGCTGGGCTGCCCGGTATTCCGCTGGCCATTGCGCGCCCGGACCTGCAAATCACGCTGATTGAGCCGTTGCTCAAGCGCTATAATTACCTCAACGAGGTCGTTAAGGAGCTTGGCCTCGATAATGTCACGGTATTGCGTGGCCGTGCCGAGGAAGGCCCGATCAAAAAAGCTGTGGCGGGCGCGGACGTGGTGACTTCCCGAGCCGTGGCACCGCTGGGCAAGCTGGCCAAATGGTCCCTGCCGCTTGTTCGTAAAGGTGGCGAGATGATCGCGCTGAAGGGCTCCTCAGTACATGAGGAATTGGAGCGCGATGCTACCGACATTAAGAAGGCCGGCGGAGGAAAGGCCGAGGTCAGCACCATCGAGGGAACCACGATCATTCGTGTCCCGCGCGTGAACTAAAGTAGACGGCATGACTAATCCGCGCCTTATCACCATTGCTAACCAGAAAGGCGGCGTAGGTAAAACCACCTCCGCCGCCAACTTGGCCGCAGCGCTAGCTACAGAGGGCAAGAAAGTGCTGGTGATTGACCTCGACCCGCAGGGAAACGCCTCCACGGCCATGGGCGCGGAACATAACTCCGGCACCGATTCCAGCTATGAGGTCCTCCTAGGTGACTGCAGTGCGGAAAAGGCTATGCAGCCTTCTTCCCACAATGAGAATCTCTTTTGCATTCCCGCCACCATCGACTTGGCTGGCGCGGAGATTGAAATGGTGTCTTTGGTACGCCGCGAATTTCGGCTCTATGACGCCCTACATAACGGCTTTCTGGAAGAGTATGGCTTCGAATATGTCTTCATTGACTGCCCGCCATCGCTTGGCTTGCTTACCATCAATGCGATGACGTGCGCTGAAGAGGTTATCATCCCAATTCAATGCGAGTACTACGCCCTAGAGGGCGTGGGCCAGCTTTTGGGTAATATTTCCATGATTCGTGAACACCTCAACGAGGACTTACACATTTCCGCCGTGCTGCTTACTATGTATGATGCTCGCACCCGTTTGGCGGAAGATGTGGCAGATAACGTTCGCGAGCAGTTTGGTGCCGTGGTGCTGGGCAATGTTATCCCGCGCTCCGTGCGTGTTTCCGAGGCGCCGGGGTACGGTACTACGGTTATTGATTACGCGCCCTCATCTACTGGTGCGCGGGCCTACCTTGCGGCGGCTCGCGAGCTCAACCGGCGCGGCGATTATCGCCCGCATCCGACAACCGGTGCGATTGGCGTAAGCCCAGAGATTTACGCGGAATTGGAAGGATAGGAACTCATGGCAGAACAGAAGCAAGGCGGCCTTGGCAAAGGCCTAGCCGCACTCATCCCGTCCGGTCCTGATGCACCTACCCGCAAGCCGCGCTTGGGCGATTCCGCTGCGGATATCATCTTGGGCAATTCCACTCCGCAGCCGAGCCGTAAGGGTGGCGAGGGCAAGCGCGTCAAAGGTGCCCCAACCATTCAACAGGGATCGGGTTCTAAGTCTTCCAAGAAGCGCCAGGCCACTCCGGCCCCAATTGGCGCGACCTATCGCGAGATTTCTATTGGGGATATTATCCCCAACCCCAAACAGCCTCGCACCGTCTTCGATGAAGATGAGCTTGCCGAGCTCGTACACTCCATTCGCGAGTTCGGCCTTTTGCAGCCTGTTGTTGTGCGTCCTTCCGAAGAGGGCGGCTTTGAGCTCATCATGGGTGAGCGCCGTTGGCGCGCTTCTTCCAAGGCGGGCCTAGCTACTATTCCAGCCATCGTGCGCGACACCAAGGATGACAACCTGCTGCGCGATGCCCTGCTGGAAAACATCCACCGCGTGCAGCTCAACCCCTTGGAAGAGGCGCATGCTTACCAGCAGCTGCTGGAAGAATTCGGCGTTACACAAAACGAGCTGGCGGACCGCATTGGCCGCTCGCGCCCGCAAGTGACCAATATGCTGCGCCTGCTCAAGCTGCCAGTAGAGGTACAAAAGCGCGTTGCCGCAGGGACCTTATCTGCCGGCCATGCCCGCGCGCTTTTGTCCTTGGAGGACACCGAGGCCATGGAGTACATTGCCAACCGCATTATCGCGGAGGGCCTTTCCGTGCGCGCTACTGAGGAGGCCGTGACCCTCTATAAGCGTGACGGCAAGCCGGCTGAAACTAGGAAGAAGCAGCCAGCGCCGCAGCCGCAGTACTTCACCGATTCCGCTGAGCGGCTGTCCGATCGCTTCGATACCAAGGTCACCGTGACCATGGGCAAGCGCAAAGGAAAGATGGTCGTGGAATTTGGAGACCAAGAAGATTTCGAGCGCATCATGTCGCTTATTGAGGGCCAGCAGTAGTTCGAGGCGATGATCCTCGAGCCGGTGACCGAAGGCACGCGCATCCACCGCCAGGCTGCGCGTAGTACCTTTTGGGAGCTTGAGGCTGCGGTTAGCGATCCCGTTTTTGAAAAGGAAGCATGGCTGGCTACTACCCTGCTGTCTTTTGGGCAGTGCGGCTTTACCGTGGGCGAGGACGCCACCATTTTGTTTTGTTCCCGTGAGGATGCCGCCGGCGCCGCCAAACTTCCCACCGCACCCATTTCTGAGGATGCGGAGGTTATTACCTCGCTCTTCGTCAAGGCTCATTTAGCGGGGCGTGGCATTGAGGCAGTGCCTGTCGACGCCGCCATTATGCACCTAACTAACCGCGGCAGCTGCGCAGTAGAGGTTTTTGGCTATTACGGTGACCCCCTTGCTGCGGCAGAATTTTTGGGCCATAAGCCAGCCTATATCGGGCTAATGCCTTATGACACTCTGCGCTCAGCCGGCTTCGAGGTGGCCGCCGATCACCCAGTACTCCCCCGCCTGCGCTTGGAGCTTCCGCCGGAGCACGATGTGCTCAGTGCGGCGGCTGTTGAAGATTTCCTAGCTCGCGCTTTGGCCTAGGTGACTAGGTCTAGGCCTGCTCGGCTTGCAGAAGCTCGGAGAACTTATATGCGCCTGTCACAGCGGTGTCCTGCTCCATGAGGTACATGCGCTTTACTGCAATGACGATGGCTTCGGCAATGTCATCGCGGCGGGACGGATTGGTGAGAATCTTTACGTCTTCTGGGTTGGTCAGATATCCCAGCACTATCTGGATGACCGGCATCTGGGTCAGGCGCAGCAGATCCCAGGTGCGGCCGTGGTTGCCGCAGTCTAGCAGCTCGGTGCGGGCGACGATTTCGCGCTGGATGAACCCAGAGAGGGTCTCACCAATGAGCGAGGAATTGCCCAACTCAGAACCAAAGTAGAAGGTGGCAACACCATTGGCCTTCTCATTGGGGTAAGAATCGCAGGCCAAAGAAATCACAATGTCCGCATCGAAGGCATTTGCCAGTTCGGCGCGCGACTTTACATCAGCATCGGAGGTGCGGGGCCGGGAGATGATGGTCTCCATTCCCGCTGCAATCATGCGCCCTTCGATTCGCTGGGTAAGATCCCACAGGATTTCTTGCTCTGAAATATCGCCGAAGCGACCCTTGACCAGCTGTCCAGCTTCGCCGCCGCTTAGGGCGGGATCGATGACGACGCGCTTGCCGGCCAGCTTCGGGCCTGCGTTGCGCACGCGCTCGCGTTCTTGAATATTGTGTGCGGAGCCGCCAGTGATGCGGCGGCCGAGCAGACCAAGCGCGCGGATGGTGGCGGGGCCGCATACACCGTCTTCTTGCAGGCCGCAGTTGTGTTGGTATTCCTTCAGCGCGGCGTGGGTATTAGGGCCGAAGTGGCCATCTACACGCTGCTGGTAGAAACCAAGTTCTTGCAGTTGCTGCTGCAGCTGGGAGATATCGTCACCCACCAGTGCATTTGCGGGCTCGTAGCTGAGCACGCGGCTGCCGAGCGTGTACGAGGCTTGGCGCAGTTCGCGCAGGGTGAGGTCATCGATCTCACCCGTGGGCACGATGCCGCGCGATTGCTGAAAGGCCTTGAGGACCTCAGACAAATTGGCATCAAAGCTCTTGTCGCTCTCGGAGTACTTCTGCTTCTTCCATGCAGAAAGCTCCCCCTTGAAATCTGACAAGAGGCCGAGACGGGCCAAGGTGGCGCGAGCCTCAGCTACACGCACGCTTGTATCGCCGACTCGAAGAACGCGATTCACGCCTTTTACCCCTTTCGCAGCCCGCTTTAATTTGGGCCGCATTCCAGAATTTCTACACGCTTAATCTAATAGAAATTAGATTAACAGTTAAAGCTGCTTTTTCACTTGCGCCACGATGTCATCTTTAGAACGCAGACCAACAAATTCATCTACCTTCTCGCCGTGGTTGAAAATCAGCACGTTTGGGATGGACATGATCTGGAACATGGCGCCCAGATTGCGCTCTTCATCCACGTTTACTTTGGCGATGGTGACCTGGCCAGCAAGCTCGTCTGCCACCTCTTCCAGGATGGGGGAAAGCTTCTTGCAGGGGCCACACCATTCAGCCCAGAAGTCTACGACGACGGGCTTATCGGACTCGATGACGTCCTGACGGAACGTATCGGTGGTTACATTCTTGACGTTGCTCATACTAAATTAACGGTTTTCTGCGAGGAAATGTTCCGCATCAATTGCTGCACGGCAACCGGAGCCGGCAGCGGTAATTGCCTGCTGGTAGTGGTCATCCACCAAGTCACCGCAGGCGAAAACACCTGGTAGGGAGGTTTTAGTGGTGGGCTGGTCAACTACAACATAGCCGTTGTCATTGAGCTCAACCTGATCATTGAGGAAGGAAGAGCGCGGATCATGGCCAATTGCTACGAACATGGCAGTGACGTCCAAGGTGGAAGTCTCGCCGTTGGTGACGTCCTTGAGTTTGAGTGCGCCGACCTTGCCATCGGCTTCAATAACTTCTTCGACGATCTTATTGGTCTCCCACTTGATCTTTTCGTTGGCCTGGGCGCGCTCCAGCATGATCTTGGAGGCGCGGAAGTTCTCGGAGCGGTTCACAATGGTGACAGAGTCCGCGAACTTGGTGAGGAAGGTAGCCTCCTCCATGGCAGAGTCGCCGCCGCCGATAACAGCGATATTGTGGTCCTTGAAGAAGAAGCCATCGCACGTAGCGCAGGTAGAAACGCCGCGGCCGGTAAGTTCTTCCTCACCTGGTACGCCGAGGTGGCGCGGGGCGGCACCGGTGGCGAGGATGACGGCGCGGGCCTCAAAGAGCTCGTCACCCACGTGCAGCTTTTTAATATCGCCTTCCAGCTCAACGGAGTCAACGACCTCCATGCGGAGATCCGCACCGAAGCGGATGGCCTGGGCGCGCATTTCTTCCATGAGCTCTGGGCCCATGATGCCCTTTTGGAAGCCGGGGTAGTTTTCTACCTCGGTGGTATTCATAAGCTCGCCGCCGTACTCGAAGCCCTCGAAGACAATCGGGTTGAGCTCGGCGCGTGCCGCGTACAGCGCGGCGGTGTAACCGGCAGGGCCGGAACCTACGATGGCAACATCGTGGACGGTCATTGCTAACTCCCTTAAATCAGAGTGTGGTTTCGCGTAACGCCATGAGTCTACCCGCCACGGTGGCAAACGTCGGTATTAGCAAACTCACCCGATGGCGACGCGTAGGACTTGTCTTGCGCGGGCACGGCGGGATTTGATGGTGCCGGGCTTTACCCCTTGGGCGGTGGCGACTTCGCCAACGCGGAAACCGGCGACGTCGGTAAGTACCAGCGCCTCTCGTTGATCCTCACGCAGCAGCTGCATGGCCTCGCGCACCACCAGCTGCTCCGCTAGGTTTTCGGAGGGATTATGTGCCAGCAGCGGATTGCGATCGTCTTCGAAGTCTTCCGCATCTAAAGAGGCATTTTCCCTGTTCGAGCGGTGGTTGAGGTAGTCATAACCAGAGTTTTTCACCAGCCGGTGCAGCCAGGTCGACAGCGCGGACTCGCGGCGATACGAGTGTAGATTGCAACTGGCGCGCAGAAAGGCTTCCTGGACCACATCTTGGGCGTCATGATCGTTTCTGGTGTAGCGGCGTGCCACTGTGGTCAGCCGCGTGCGGTGGCGTTCCACGATGGTGGAAAAGGCCTTATTGTCCCCCTCGATAAAAGCATCAACTAGTTCTTCGTCACTGCGCTCATGACTAATAGTCATATGTAAATTTCCCCCCGGATCAATAACTCTTATATACAGTGTGACCCGAGGGAAGCTAGGGCGCGAGCGCTAGGCTGTACAGTCTATTGACCAGCCCGCACGCGCAGAGTGCGCCGCAGGTTATCTCGGCACTCCAGCAGCACGCGGCGCAGCGCACCTGGAAGCTCTCGGTGCAGCAGGTGTGTCGTGGCGGCATCGGCCATGGGCAACTCTGGGTAGAAGCCACGGATGAGGCGGTTGGCAATCTCAATCGGGTGCGCGGCCCAGATATCCTCAACGCGGGAGAAGAATTCCTCCGCAAAGGCCTCCTGCAGCGCGGCCGAGCGCGGCGCATTGAAGCCGGCAACCAGCGCGTCCACCTCGGCATTGGAGTACGCACCAGGGGCAAGCGCCTTATCGAATGCAGCGCGCTTGGTCTCCGGCGTGGGGAAGGCGTGGCTGGCGCCGAGGAATTCGGTAGAGCCGGTCAGCGTATTATCGCGCTGCTTTTCCTCCTCGAGCTCGGCCGGGGTTACGGCATCGCGGGCAGCGAGGGCGCGCAGGACGGACCAGCGGATTTCGGGGTCCAAACGAAGGCCCGCAATGTCACCGGAAAGCAGGGCCTTAAGGCGCTCGGTGCCGGATTGCTCCGGTGTTGCGGCGAGGGCGCGGATGGCGGCGCGAGCGAGCACAAGCTGCGCATCCGAGGCTGATTCGGCCTCGTCTAGGTGGCCCCAGATTGCCTCGGCATAGTCAGTGCGGGCCTGCTCGAGCTCTGCGTCCGCAACATAGTGCGCAATGGCAAAATTGGCATTGGCGCAGGCAGTAGCCAGCAGCGTCGTGTTGGTCTCGTAGGCTTCGTGCTTGACGACGCCCCCGACATAGTCAACCGCCGTCAATTCCCCATCGCGAGTGAGGTTCCACAGGGCGGTCCAAATGACCGCGCGGGTCAATTCATCCTCGATCTCGGTTAAGCGGTGCTCGACGGTATCCAGCGAAGTCTCGTCGAAGCGGATCTTGGCGTAGGTATGGTCGGCGTCGTTAAGCAGCAGCAATGCTGGGGCCGGGAGACCGGCTGCCTCATCAATGATGGTACGGGTGGTGCCATCGCCGGCTGGGAGATCGATGTCGATCTCGCGGTACTTGTGTAGGGAAGCATCAAAAAGCGAGGCGGTTAGGCGGTGTGGCCGGGTGACATCCTCGGCCTCCGCAATGATGGCTAGCTCCGCAATCTTCTCGCCTTCGGTGTGCAACTCGGGAGTGAGCGTATCTGGGCCCCAGGTGCGCAGCCAAGCGTCCGACCAAGCATCGAGGTCGCGGTCCGTGTGCTTTTTGAGCGCCCTCAAGAGGTCATCAAAGGTGGCGGCGGCAAAGGCGTGCTCTTGGAAGTAGTCGCGGGCACCGGCGTAGAAATTATCGCGGCCGACATAGTGCACCAGCTGCTTGAGCACCGCGGCGCCTTTGGCATAGGTAATGCCGTCGAAGTTCTGGCGCGCGGCATCCACGTCTGGGATCTCCGCCTTGATCGGGTGTGTAGTGGGCAGCTGGTCTTGCAGATAAGCCCAATTCTTGCGGGCGCCGGCAAAATTGGCCCAGGCCTCGACGTATGCGGTGCCGTGTACGGAAGAATCGGCGCCCATAAATTCCGCAAAGGACTCCTTGAGCCACAAGTCATCCCACCACTGAGGGGTGACTAGATCACCGAACCACATATGGGACATCTCGTGCAGGATGGTGTTTGCACGGCCGGCATGCTGCGCGCGGGTGGCATGGGAGCGGAAAATGTAGTTCTCTGTGAAGGTCACCAAGCCAGGGTTTTCCATGGCACCCAGGTTGTACTCGGGCACAAAGATGGAATCGTACTTGCCCCACGGATAGGGATAGCCAAAATTCTGGTGGAAGAAGTCCATGCCTTGGGCGGTAAGTTCCAGAATTTCCTCGTCGAGGTGCTCAAACATGGACGCGCGCGCAAAGGCGCGCAGCTGTACCGAGTGGCTGCCATCCGGCGCGGTCCACGTGCGCTCTTGATACTTGTAGGGACCGGCGGCGAAAGAAGTCAGGTACGTCGATAGTGGCGGAGTCGGCGCAAAAGTAACGGTGGCGATATCGCCCTCCTCGCGGCGTTCGACTTCTGGCTGATTGGAGAGAATCTGCCACTGTTTCGGTGCGGTCATGTGTACGTGGAAGACGGCCTTGAGGTCCGGTTGCTCTAGGCACGGAAAGATGCGGCGGGCATCGGAAGGCTCGAGGTGCGAATACAGGTAGGTCGAGTCATCGGCCTGATCATGCATGCGGTGCAGTCCCTGTCCGGTGCGGGAATAACGAGAGTGGCTGGTGATCTCGATGGCAAGGTCCTCGCCTACCGGCAGATCGTGCAGGCGGATGATGCCGCCGTCGAAGTCCACCTCTTGCGGGGTGCCATTGACCTTGACCTCTGCGACTGATTCGCCCAGGTAATCCAGGAAAAGTTTTGGCTCGCTGCTGCTGAGTTCGATGCGGGTAGTCACGCGGTAGGTGGGCTCATCGAGTACCCCTGAGACATCGAGGTGGAGGTGATAGGCGCGCAGGTCCACCGCCGCTGCGCGTCCTTGAAGCAACTCGTGCTGGGTCTTGTGCTGTGGTGCGGTCATACCTACGAACTATAGTTACCGCCATCACTGAGGGTACTGGGGGTGGCTGATCCATATGCCGAGGCCAGCGAATTGGGGCGGCCGAAGAAAAAGAAGAGCCGAACGAAGGAGTGATTTCCTCAGTTCGGCTTCTTAACTATGGGTATATGTGGGGCGCGAGTGAGGCGCTCCTACCTAGGCCCTACTGCTTGATAGCGGAGACCTCGAGCTCAATCTTGATTTCCTCGGAGACAAGCACGCCGCCGGTCTTTAGCGGAGCGTTGAAATCGATGCCGAAGTCCTTGCGGTTGATCTTGGTGGTTGCCTCGAAGCCCAGGCGCGTATTGCCAAACGGGTCTTCCGCGGTAGCAACATCTTCCACGTCGAGGTCGACGGACTTGGTGGTGTCCTTGATGGTGAGGTCACCGGTGACGGTGCCGTTGCCATTCTCATCAACGTTGAGGTTGGTGGCCTTGAAGGTCATCTCCGGGTACTGATCTACTGCGAAGAAGTCCTCGTTCTTCACGTGTGCATCGCGGTCATCGTTGCCAGTGGAGATGGATGCGGTACGGATGGTGGCCTGAGCGTTGGACTCAGCGATGTTCTCGGCCACGGTAATGGTGCCTTCAAAATCTGCGAAGTTGCCACGGACCTTGGTGACCATTGCGTGCTTGGCGACGAATCCGATAACGGTGTGGGCTGGGTCGAGTGCGTAGGTATCTGCTGCGAGGGACATAGTGAATACTCCTAAGGTTGTTGTTTGCGTTACACCCCACAGTGTACGCATTACTTCTAAATAGTCAACACTTGAAGTAAATAATTTTAGAATATGCAGGTCATGGACTTTTAAATTCAAGAAAAATAAAAATTGAGGCCGAACTGAAGGCGATTTTTCCTCAGTTCGGCCGTCAATCTATGGATCATGAATTAAGTCCCGGCTGCCGGAGCCTTCCTAGGGCTGTCCGACGAGCTCAATATCTGCGATGGTTGCCTTATCGGACTTGGGCAGTTCGGTAATCATCAGGAGAAGGGCATCGAATTGCTCGTTGGTTTCCTCCAACTCAATATCTTCCTTGCCGCTTTTGAACTTACCCCGGGCCAATTGATGCAGGGAACCAGCCTGTGGATTCTCGGGATTGAAGC
The DNA here is from genome assembly GCF_027570035.1 of Corynebacterium curieae. Taxonomy (GTDB): domain Bacteria; phylum Actinomycetota; class Actinomycetes; order Mycobacteriales; family Mycobacteriaceae; genus Corynebacterium; species Corynebacterium curieae. Next base: position 217,357 of record NZ_JAKMUU010000004.1, read on the forward strand.
TTTCCTGGTTGACGCCGTAGACCGCGTATTTTGCCCCAGTGGAATTGGACTGGACTACTGGCATTACCGCGAGGTGGGTCGGGTTGTCCAAGGTGACCAGGACTCCGGTGTCTTCTTCGGTGGTGGACCAGGTGGTGGCTGTTTTGCCGTCGATAAGCGCGGCGTTGTCTTTGTCATCGGGGACGGTGACCGCGGAGGAGGGCTGGAGGCGCACCGGTGGGGTATCCGGGATATCCGTGGTGCCATTGATGGTTTCGCTGACTGGGTTGGAAGCCTCTACATCGCTGAGTAAGGACATGATCCAGGTGGTCAATGCGGCCATCGCTACGACGAAGATGGTGGCGAAGATGCCGATGACGATGACGCCAGAACCGGAATAACCGCGGCCGCCAAAGCCAGGCTCTTGTGCTGGATCATCCTCTTGGGCTGGTTCTTGCTCTGCCTTTACCGGTAGGGCTTCGGGCGCGTCCTCAGGTTCCTCCGGTGCAAAGTCGTGCAGGCGCTGGGCGATGCCGGCTAGCGTCAGCTCTTGGGCGGCTTGCAGCCCTTCTGCCTTCTCATCGCGGCTGTCCGCGTCGGCATTATCGAGCGCAAAATGTGCCTCTTCGACGCGCTGGGCGGCCTCTTCTGCCGAGAGGTTGGCATCGTCGGAGATATCGCGCAGCTTCTTCGGCGAAGGTTCGGTGGACTCTACAAGCAGCTCGAGGGCGGAGCTTAAAGCCTCGCGATCTGTGGTGGCGGAGGTACCATCCAGTACCGCTGGGAAGGCAACCTTGACTACGCCATCGGTAGAGACGCGGAAGCGGTCGCGGTGTTCCACGCCGAGGGTGAGGCCGGCATCGTGGGCAGCGGCGGCGTCGGCAAATAGCGGCGCTGTCGCACGGGCCACGGAATGGGGATCGAGATTATTGGCCTCCGCCACCTGTTTGAGGGAGGTGCCCTCAAACCAATCCGCCACCACTAGGCAGCCGGTACGGTAGGACAAGATTTGGATATTATCCGCCACCGTATTGAGCTCCAGCTCGGCAAGGCGGCGGGTATTGCGGGAAATTTCCGCGGAACGACGTGCCGCGATTCCTGGTGTCGAGGGAGCGATAGGCGCGAGGCTATTGGTATCGACGAAGGTCATTGCAACTAGGCGGCCGGTGGACTGTTCGCGGGCTTGCCAGAACTGTGCGCCGGTGACTGCACCGTGGTCCTGCAACAGGCGGAAGCGGCCATCCGATACCGGGGCGCCCGGCACCAACCGCGGGCCACGGACGATGCCGGCGGACATCGGCGGCGGTACCAAGGTGGCATTGAAGGAGTCCTGGGTAAATACCGGGCGGATCTCCGGTACATCCGGCTCCTCCAGCTCGATGGCCTTGGAGGAATCGACGGTAATAAAGCGGGACATGCCCGGGACGCGCTGGAGTGCGCGGGCAAGGTTTTGTACCTCCGGCAAGGAGGACTTGGACAGCACTAGGCCAGTAGCGATGAGGAAGATGACGCCAAGAACAACGACCTTGAGCAGCGAGACGATGGAGGGAAGATTCTCCGGGAGGAGGAAATTCACTCCCCAGTACAGCACCCACGAAACGATAAGGCCCACTAGCCCGGCACCAGAAGCCCACAGGACCGTCTGTGTGACGGCCTTGCCGCCCAGGCTGCCGAGCTTCCGCTTGAGCAGGAAGCCGCCGATGACCGCACCGGAGACAAAGCCAAAGCCATTGGCCGTACCGAGCAGAATGACCACGCGGTCCGGGTTGGTGGTCATCAGCGGAGCCAAAAGCGTGAGGACGATCTTGGTCAACGTGATGCCAGCGATGATGAAGGTAGGCGTCCACGCTTCCTCACGGGCGTAGAACACGCGAAGGTGCAGTAGCACCAGTGCGTAAGGAATGAGTGTGAAGGCGGAGAAGCTGATGGTCAGGCCGAGCTGCTCGGCGCTTTCGGCGCCGTAAGCGCCATATTGGAAAAGCGCGCGGGCGATGGGAACGCCAAAGCCGGTCATGAAGATGACAATGGGGATAAGTGCGATGAAGGTTAGTTTGGAGCCCAAGGTGAGATCGTGGACCACGGCATCAACATCGCCGTCGGCGGCGTTGCGGGACAGGCGCGGCATGATGGCCGTTAGCAGCGTCACGCCAATAACGCCATAGGGCACCTGCAGCATGAGCCAGGCATTCTGATAGACCAGCGGAGCGCCCGCATCCGCGTATGCGGCCACGCGAGAGGTAATTACGTAGCCCAATTGGGAGATGGCTACGTAGGTAATAATGGCCAGTGCCATGCCGCCGAATTGCTTGATGCGGGCATCAAGGCCCCACTTGGGGCGCAGGTTAATGCCGGCCTTCTTTAGGTACGGCAACAGGATGAGGCACTGCACCATTACGGCGGTGGTGGTTCCCAAGCCCAGCAACATGACGTGCGGATCGGCCACTGGAGTGGGTTCGTGGGGATCTAGCTGGCCGGGCAGGAAACGATAAGCCAGCAGCACGCTAATGGAGATAATGTTATTGACCACGGGGGCCCAGGCGCCGGGGCCAAAAATATTCTTCGTATTTAAGACAGCCTGGAAAAGGGCGAAGAGGCCGTAGAAAAGGATCTGCGGCAGCAGTAAAAAGGCCAAGGAGGTTGCCTGCACGGCATTGGCCTTGGAATCCTCCGGCAGCATCATCCTTGTTAAGAAGGGAGCGAGTACTACGGAGGCGATGGTGACTATGCCCAGGATCGAAAATGCCAGGGTAAATAGCCGTCGGACAAAGGTCTCGCCACGATCCGTATCTTCCTTTTCCGCGCGTACGAGGACCGGCACGACCAAGGAGGTCAGCACGGCACCCAGAACAATCTCGGTGACGAGGTTGGGGATCTGGTTGGCGCTACTAAATGCGGTGCCTACCGTGGCGCCAAGGGTGGCGCCGATGAGCATCTGGCGCAAGAAGCCGGTGATGCGGGATAGCAGCGTCGCGATGGCCATCGTGCCTGTTGCGCGGATGACATCCTGATTCGAGGATTCGGTCTCCGCGTTGCGGCCGGTGAGCGCGGACTTGTCCTCCTCGGGCGGAACGGTGGTGCCCTTCTCCGCGGGAGTGGGGCGCTTTTCCGGTACCGGAGCCGGAGGAGAGGCCTTGACGATGCGCCCGCGGGCACCCGCCGGGGCGCGGTGTTCTGCCGGCGCGGCGGCATCCGTCGGGTCAACTACACCTGCAGGTGACTTCTCCACGTGTTCGGCCTCGCGGCCAGTCTTATCAGTCATAGAGGATACAACTTCAACTTACTTATTAAGCCTTTGTGATTTTTTGCGCCGATGGCGGCCTAGCCGGAAGAGCATGGCTAAGACCAGCGCAAGAGCGCCGGCTATGCCGACGCCATACACGCTTACGATACCGGCACGCGTTTGCACGGCGATACTGATTGGCTCCGAGATGGTTTGCTTTTCTGGGGTGGCAAGCCACAAGCCAATATCCGTGCGATCGACGTCCTTAGGCATATCGGCGGTCATGGATACAGTAATAGAGCCCTTGGCCGGAATTCGGACGCTCTTGGGCGTGTTGAGGCGCGCGCCATCGGGGGCGTCGTATTGCAGCTTGGCCTCCACCGGTAGCGGAAGACCGTTTTCGGCCACGATGAGCAGCGGCGATGACTCGGAAACGCGGGTATACACATTGCCCGGTGGGATAAGCGCCACAGAAGAGCGCAGGTCCCGCAGCGTATCCGAATGCACATCCATGGTGTGTGTAAATGCGCGCCGCGCTTGTGTATGACTGCCCAGGCTATCGCGGTTGGTCAGCGAGAGCGCGGTCAGCAGATCCCGGCGCAAAGGCAAGATAAATTCATAGCGTGTGAGCGCGATATCTGGATCATCGACCATGATATTCATCAGCTCATCGGTATAGCGGGCTTGCTGCTCCACGCGGACGATATCGGATTCGGCGAAAGCGGCGGGATCGCTAAAGGGGCTGCCGGGAATCGAACCAGGCTCCGCGGTCTCCAGCTTGCGGCTGGCGAGGCTGCGCGGATGGGAAGCCCCAGAATCGATAAGCGTCTGGGCAGAGTCGAGCGCATACTCAGCGGCGCTGGGGTCCAAGTAATTGGGCAAACGCGCCACGGTGTCCTCGCTAGCGGCCAAGCTTAAGGCTGCGCCGCCGGTGATCGCGCGGGAAAGATCGGAATCGAGCGCGTAGTCATAGCGTAGCTCTGGGTTGGAATAACCCACCGTCTGTGGCTTGGATCCGGTTTGGGCAAGCAGGGCGCCCAAGGAGGCATCGAAAGTAACGGCACGGCCGGGCCAAGAGGTGTTATCTGCTACTAATGCGGGCACAGGGAGTTGTTGATCTATGTAGCCCGAGCCGACCGCGAGCAGCGAGGTGGCCGGCTTTGTCCCTAAAACTCGCTCGATGGTGTGATCGCCGCGCTGTAGTCCCTCATAAGTAAGAAAGGGATCATTTGCCTTGGCCACAGCTGAAGCATTGGCGTTGGCCCAGGGCATGGACATAAAGCAATCTAGCTCCCGCAAGCGATTGAGCCAGCGGGCGGCATCCTCTTTGCCAGTGCCGGGTTCGAGGTGCACATCGTCATTATTAGTGAACCAGGAATCGCGCAGGCGCTTTGGCCGCTCAGCTTGGGATGAGCGGGCGGAGCCCACCTTATAGCCCTCCGCCATGCGGCTGACCGTGTCTAAGAGGGCAGGATCGATGGCTACGCAGGCCGCCCCGCGCAGATCATGGTCGGCATAAGTGCTGACTAAGCGGTCGAGGCGGCCGCCCTCCGCCAATTCGGCGGCTAGCTTATCGGAGGAGAGGATAAGGTCCTCTCCCCCAGTGCCACCAGGTACCGAGTCGATATCGGCGCTGATGGGATAAACCACGCTGAGATCGTGGGGTTTGGGGTCCGAGGGGGCATCGCCAAGCGCCGGCTTCTTCCCTTTTACCTGGCCTACCAGGCGCTCTTCTGCAAAGCTGACTGCTTCGCCGCCGACGGTGCCGGTGAGGGTAAAAAGCAGCGGATAGGCTCCGGGCTCCTCAATCGCCAAGGTCTGCTCGCCGTGCAAGGAGGTGGGAACCTGGAAGGTAACCTCGCGGGATTCGCCCGGTTGCAACGGCGCGGTGGTGGTGCTGGGGCCGTAATACGGAAACTCGCCGGTGGCCAGCTGCGTGCGGGCCTGCGCGGTATCCTCAACAGCATCGCCGCGGCGGCTGGTGAGCTGGAGATCCTCCATGGCCTCATCGGTGGGATTGTGCACCCGAAAGGTAAGTTTCAAATCTTGGTCCACGGCGAAGGGCTCGGCCGCAATAAGATCGAGGTTGGCCCGCTCCGGACCGCGCGCGCCCAACCACGCCTGGATATCCTGCGGTTTTTCCGCGGCAGAATCCATTTGTGCCGCTGCATTCGGCAGCGGTAGGCACAAGCCCCACCCCGCTACCGCCACGCAGCCGCCCACGGCTGCCCAAGACTTCAGGCGTTGGCGCATTACCGTGGGGTCACTTTCCCCGCGGCGGCTTCCTTTCGTGCGAGATCGGGAAGGAGATCGTGCGCGATGCGCGCCAGCTTGCGCTCATCGGCGTAGGCTAAATGCTCGATGAGCTCGGAAACTGGGATCCACGAGACTTCGGTGACCTCCGGATCCTCATCGTTCATAATGCCGTCCACAAAACGCAACAGGTGGTGGTGGACGGTTTTATGGATACGCACCCCATCGGAGACGAACCAATAATCAATCACGCCGAGGTCTGCAAACACCTCGCCAAAAATGCCTGTTTCTTCCCATACCTCGCGCTCGGCGGTGACTTCCTTGGCCTCGCCATTTTCCACGTGGCCTTTGGGCATGGACCATAGCAGGCGCCCGCGGCGGTCGAGGCGGCCGATGAGCGCCACATAGAGCCGGGAAAGATCCACCTGGCCATTGGCATCAACGCACTCTGCCAAACCCGAAACAACCAGTCCGCCCGCGGAGGTTTCATCGCGCGTCTCCATGGCCGTGGATTGGCCATTACCACCGCGGTAGGGCTTGCGCTGCTGATTAGTGCGACGCGCGCGATTATCCGGCCGGCGGCGCCGCCTGCGCCGAGACCGGTTGCGGTTGCGGCCGCCTCCTTTGGAGTGGCCTTGTTCTTGGTTAGTCATCGCTGCCAATCGTAGTAGACTCTCACCCGTGAATTTTCAGGACACTCAGCTAATTGGCGTTCTTGCCCGCGCGGAATCCACCGTCTCGTCCCTCAGTGGCCTGCTGGGCGGTCTGGTGGAGAAATTCGCCGCACGCGGCTATTCGCTTTACCTTGTGGGCGGCTCTGTGCGCGATGCGCTTTTGGGCCGCTTGGGAAATGACCTGGACTTTACTACCCCAGCCCGGCCTGAGGAGGTTAAGGAAATCCTAGATGAGTGGGCCGAAACCGTGTGGGATACCGGCATCGACTTCGGTACCGTCTCCGCGGCCTATAAGGGTCAGCAGATCGAGATCACCACTTTCCGCTCCGATTCTTATGATGGCCAGTCCCGCAACCCTGAGGTGGTTTATGGCGATACCTTGGAGGGCGACCTCGTGCGGCGTGACTTCAAGGTCAATGCGATGGCCATTGAGCTGCTTGCCGACGCCACCTTTAAGTTCCACGATCCCCTCCACGGCCTCCAGGACGTGGCTGACCGAGTACTCGATACCCCGGATAAGCCGGAAATCTCCTTCCACGATGATCCCCTCCGCATGCTGCGCGCGGCCCGTTTTGCTTCCCAGCTGGAATTCCGCGTGGCCGATCGCGTGGTGGATGCCATGCGGGATATGGCTGGCGAAATCCAGCGCATCACCGTGGAGCGAGTGCAGGTGGAACTGGATAAGCTCATCTGCGGCACTGCCCCGTGGGATGGCATTGAACTGCTGGTCTCTACCGGCATCGCGGACTACATCTTCCCGGAGATCCCTGCGTTGCGCATGACCGCGGACGAACACGCGCAGCACAAGGACGTCTATGCCCACTCACTGAAAGTGCTCAGCCAGGCCATGGACCAGGAAGAAGATGGTCCAGACCTCGTCCTGCGCTGGGCGGCGCTACTACACGATATTGGCAAGCCGGATACCTTTGATAACACCGATGGCAAGGTATCCTTCCACCACCACGAGGTGGTGGGCGCCAAGCTCGCCCGCAAGCGACTGCGGAAGTTGAAATACCCCAAAGCCACCACGGAGGCCATCGGCCAGCTGGTCTATCTGCATATGCGCTTCCACGGGTTTGGGGAAAATCAGTGGACGGATTCCGCCGTGCGCCGCTATGTCACTGATGCCGGCGATCTACTCCCCCGCCTGCACAAGCTGGTGCGTGCCGATTGCACCACCCGCAATGCGAAAAAGGCTCGCCGCCTCCAGCGCACCTACGATCAGCTCGAGGAGCGTATTGAAGAGATCGGCCGCAAGGAGGACCTAGCCCGCGTGCGCCCCGACCTCGATGGCAATGAGATCATGGAAATCCTGGGTCTTAAGCCCGGCCCCGAGGTGGGCCAGGCATGGTCTTATCTCAAGGAGTTGCGTCTGGAGCATGGCCCCCTCGAGCGCGAGGAAGCGATTGCGAAGTTGCGCGAGTGGTGGGATTCTAAACAGTGATGTTTGCCGATAGATTATTCAACGCCCTCGAGCGCAATGACCCTGCCCCCGGCCAGCTGCTCATCGCTTCTCCGGGGATGCTTTCGCCGGAATTCGCCCGTTCCGTCATCCTGGTCATCGAACACAATGACATGATGACCTTCGGCGTGGATCTGACCAAGCGTTCCGAGGTGGCCATATTCAATGTGCTGCCGGAATGGCTCCCAGTCGTAGCTAAGCCGCAGGCGCTATATATCGGTGGTCCTCTTAATCAGCAATCCGTGGTGGGGCTCGCGCAGACCAAACAGGGCGTAGATCCGGAAAAGCACGATCGCCTCACCCGCCTTGCTCCACGTCTGGCTCATGTGGATCTGCGCGCGGAGCCGGAAGAGATCGAACCACTGGTTTCCGGTATGCGCATGTTTGCCGGCTATGCCGAGTGGGGCCCGGGCCAGCTAGAAGAGGAAATCGAGGCCGGCGAATGGTTCGTCTCGCCCGCTTTGGCCCAAGACGTTATCACGCCGGGCGCAGCCGATCTTTGGGCCGACGTTATGAAGCGTCAGCCCATGCCGCTGCCGCTTTACTCCACTTACCCGGTCAACGTGGAAGACAATTAATTCCTATCGCGCTGCAGGCGGTGGGCTAGACTAGCCCGCATGCGCGCGGATATTTCTCAAGGATTACGGGATACATGGGCCGCCGCTATCGGCCTTATTCCCCTCGGCCTAGCTTTCGGCCTGCTCATGGTCCAATCCGGCTTCAGCTGGTGGTGGACACCGATTTTCTCCCTCGTCATCTACGCCGGCTCCATGGAATTCTTGGCCATTTCCATGGTCACTGGTGGGGCTACCGCCCTTACCTCGCTGGTTACTGGATTCATGGTGAACTTTCGCCATATTTTCTATGGACTCACCTTCCCCCGGCATCGCATTTACTCACGGGTGGGCAGGGCTTATTCCACTTATGCGCTTACCGACGAAACCTATGCCATCGTCTCCTCTCTCCCCACCGATGATCGACCGAGCGGAACGCGCATCCTCACCATCCAAATCTTTTGCCAAGCTCTGTGGATAGGAGGCGGCATCGTCGGTGCCCTTGCCGGTCAGGTAATCCCTTCTTCCATACAGGGCATGGAATTCGCGCTCGTGGCGCTCTTTGTTGTTTTGGCAATGGATTCTTTCCGCAATAATCAGGATTACTCTCTGCCGTTAAGCGCGGCGGTCTTGGGCATTTTTGCTGCCGCCTTTGCCCCAGGACAACTCCTCATGGCGGCGCTTAGCGCCTACTTCTTATTGCTAATTATCCGCTACCTGTCCCCGCGCGTCGACACCTTCCTCAGGCTGCGCCGCCCCGTGCACCGTGCGAATTCCAAGGAGTACCGCTAATGCCCGCTGGAGTATCACTCGCTGCGATAGCCACGGTACTGATCCCCGTTGGGATTATCACCGTTGTGCTGCGCCAGCTTCCCTTCTCCTTTGTGAAATGGATGAAGGACAGCGAGTTTTTCTCATTGCTCGGTTTGATGATGCCAGTGGGTGTCATGACGATTCTGGTGGTCTATACCGTTCACGGGCAGGCTGGCGCCCCCGGTGGCATCTGGGCGGCTTTACTCGGCGTGCTCGTTACCTTTTTACTCCACCTGTGGAAGCGCGAGTCAGCGCTGTCCATCTTTGGCGGGACCGCCTTCTACATGCTCCTCGTCAACGTAGTCTTTTAGTCTCCGCAGTTCCTATAGCCCGAACTTGGCGGTGGCTTCGGACCAGAGGGCGTCGAACCGAGACTGGTCCACGTACTGCGCGTTAATGTCTGGGAAGTCATCATAAGTGTCTGGGTGTGGAACGACTTCTTGCGGCTGATCAACGTTTCCCGTGGAACTATGTGGCGTCGCCACTCCGACGATGGCATCCGATGGATCCAGGGCAATCATGCGCACCATGCGACAGTTGCGGGCATCTTGTTCTTCCATCTCCGCCATATGGATCGCAGAGCCTACCCCAGGCACATTCAGTTCGGTCCGTATGTATAGGTAATTCGTCATGGCACCTAAGTGTAGCTACGGCGTGGAGCGTTGAGCGTACCGGGCCGCTAGCCATGAGCACATCATCAGTTGGACTTGGTGGTAAATCATCAAAGGAAGGATTAGTAGGCCAAGGGACGCTCCACCAGAGGAAAAAATGACTGAGGCCATCGGGAGTCCAGTAGCCAAAGACTTCTTTGAACCACAAAACTCAATCGCGATAATATCTGCGCGGCTAAATCCTAGCTTTTGGCTCACCTTTTTAGTCAGCCACAGCATAAATGCGACGAAAGCTGCCGCGAACCCTACTAGGAAAGCTAATTCCCACATGGAGATGGACGTCCAAATTCCGTCCACTACCCCTTTGGAGAAGGCGGAATAAACAACCATCGCGATGGATCCGCGGTCTACTACCTTGGTGGCCTTGCTTTGGGCGATCTTTCCTATCCAACGCCGTGAGAGCTGTCCCAGAACGAAGGGTGCCAACAGTAACAGGGCGATTTCTCCAAATACGGAAGTATCGATGTGGATCCCTCCCCCAGTTCCCATCAGGAGCATGACGAGAAGCGGCGTGATAATGACGCCCACCAAGTTGGAGGCAGAGGCTGAGACTATTGCACCGGCCACGTTTCCCTTCGCAATCGAGGTAAAAGCAACCGAGGACTGCACTGTGGACGGAACTAACGTGAGAAATAAAATGCCTAGGTACATGTCGTGCGACACGACTGCAGTAAGTGGGCGCAGCGCGATACCAATGAGCGGATAGACCACGAAGGTAAATGCCAGGATGGTCAGGTGCAGGCGCCAGTGCTTTAGTCCGTTGAGGGCCTCTTGAGTGGATAACCTAGCTCCATACAGAAAGAAGAGAACCGCAATCGCTACGTTCGTCAGTTTGCCGAATATTTCGGCAAAATTTCCCCTAGCCGGTGCGAGAACCGCAATGATGACTGCGAGAATGATGAGGACAATGAGCGGGTCGGGCTTTTTTAGGCGCTGCAGCATGCTAAGAGTGTAGACCCGTCTTCGCCCCACCCGCATGAAAAACGCGGCGCGCACAATGTAATGGCCTGGTTTCACGTGAAACCAGGCCGGGGAGCGTTTAGGCGGTAGTGACGTTTGAACCGTCTTGTTTTACTTCGTATTCCTCCAACGGGTCACGGCCAGGGCCGGAGATGACGCTCCCGTCGCTGAGGTTATAGGACGTGTTATGCGCAGTGCAGGTCGCTGTCATGCCTTCAATCTCGGTGATCGGATTGCGTTGGTGGGGGCATGTTTGGGAATAGGCCTTAAACTCCCCTTCTTTAGGCTGGGTAAAGATAACTCCATCCACAATTTTTGCAGAGCCAATCGGAATATCGGTTGCAGCGATCTCCGCGGACGGTGTTGAGCCGCAAGCCGCCGCGTAAACGCCTGCGAAAGTCGTTGCGGTTCCGAGCAAAAACATTCGGCGCGAGCACATAGTCATGCCTCTACTCTAGTCCGCTGTGGCCCCCTAATGTGAGCGAGTTAAGGTTTCGCCCAGGGTTTGAGTTTCACGTGAAACACAGTAGTTTAACCGGCTAGAACCCCTTCCCATGTTTCGGGAGAACCGTTAGAAGTTGGAGTGAGTTCGTAGGTGCCGGAGTCAATACCCAAGTCGTTTACAATGGCACGTGCGGATAGCTGGGTCTGCGCTTCAGCGACGTTAGGAATTTCCTTATCGCCTTGCTCGGCATAGGCCCCAATGGCAAAGGTGGAGGCGGCGATGGCTGCGAGGGCGGTTCTTTTCTTCATGCGTTTCATTGTGCCCTTATTGTCGTGCTGGGCGCGTTGAGAAATGGAATGTTAGGAAAGCTATACGCAAGTTCTATCCTTATTCGCAGGAATTGCAATGAGGGGTTGCGCCAATAATGAATAAGAGCAATCATTGCTGTTTTCAATCGAAAACCTAGGAGGGTTAATTGTCAGTGACTAAATAGGAGGGACAAAGGTCATACGATTAATACCGTCACAGTGTCTAATATGAGGTTTCTTCCTAAGCAATGGAATGTGGGACACAGCAGATAGAAGTATCCCCCTCCGGATGAAGATTGAAATTTCTCCGAAAGGGGTGAGTAGCGCAGTACTGTTTTCTACTTATCCGATTCACGCGCCGCGTGGCGGAGAGCGTTGACATCGACTTGGGGAGTGGCTGTCTCGCCAGCTGCTTCCCCACTGCAGCCGTCCGAACCACAGTTGCAAGATTCCCCGCAACCTTCTTCATTAGCGTGTGCTTGTTCATAGAGAAAAGCGGCGCGCGACCCGAGATTGGATCCGATAGATAGGGCAAGAATCGCTGCAACGAAGGTCAGGGCTGGAATGAGCCACATCCACCCTTCAGCGCGCAGGGCGACTATCCCACCGAAAACCAGGCATACTCCGCTGAGAATCCAAAATGGTCCAGCAATGCGATGGGCATTGTCCCATGCCTCGCGGGATCTGCGAATTTCTTGTAGACGCAAGCCAATGTAGCTATTTCCGGGCAAGCGCCTAGTTGTAGCGAGGGTTCCCACAACGATGAGGAATACGGCGAGGACTAAAAATATGATTCCTACTGCGATCATGTATTCAGTTTAACCTTGTAGCGCCTAGATAGAAATTGCCTCTGGGGTGAATGTTCTGACTATGCGATGTGTCGGGTAGTATGCCTTTAAGGTCGAGTGATAGATATTATCTCGGCTGTTGCCACTGCACAGCTTTGTTTCGTCTCGGTAGTTTTCACCCGAGGTGGAACACTCAACATTGATTGTAAGTACATGAATCTCAAGAAGCTCTCGGAATCTTTGTTATTCCGTATTATCGTCGCCATAATCCTTGGCGTGGTGGTGAGCCAATTCGCGCCCGAGTGGTTTGGCCGCGTATTTGCCACCTTCAATGGCCTGTTTAGCAACTTCCTCAATTTCTTTATTCCGGTCTTAATTTTTGCGCTAATTGCGCCGTCGATTGCGGGTCTTGGACGCGGTGCCGGAAAGTGGTTGGGTGTGACTGCCGGCATTGCTTACGGCTCAACGATTATTGCCGGTCTTCTTGCCTACGTACTTGCGCACTGGCTCTACCCCACTATGCTCAGTGGCCAAAACTTGATTACCAATGTCTCCGATATTGATGAGGGCGCGCTCTCTCCTTATTTTGAGGTAGAAATGGCGCCGCCGTTTGAGGTTATGACGGCCCTTTTGCTGTCGTTTTGCATCGGCGTAGCAATGACTACGGTGAAGTCTGACACTTTGTACGCCGTTACGAAGGAATTGGAGAATGTCGTAGTCAAGGTCATCTGGGGCTTCGTCGTTCCGATTCTCCCCTTCTATATCTTTGGCATGTTCCTAAGCTTGGGAATGAACGGTAATTTGGGCGATGTGCTTTCGGCCTTTGCCAAAGTACTGATCTTGGCCGTTGTCATGACCTTGGTTTACCTGGTGGTCCAGTACATCATCGCTGGTGTGATCACGGGTAAGAACCCCTTTAAGGCCCTGCGCAACATGATGCCTGCGTACTTTACCGCCTTGGGCACCTCCTCCTCGGCTGCTACTATTCCCATTTCTTTGGAGTCGACGCTTAAGAATGGCATTTCAAGGCCCGTAGCTAACTTTGTCATTCCCTTGTGCGCAACCATTCACCTATCCGGCTCCATGATTAAGTTGACGCTCTACGCCTTCGCGATTGTCTATATGGCGAACCTAGATATCAGCACGAGCACCGGTTTGGGCTTCATTTTCTTGCTCGGCATCATGATGATCGCTGCTCCGGGTGTTCCTGGTGGTGCTGTGATGGTTGCAGCTGGCCTCTTGGCAGACATGATGGGCTTTGATGATGGCATGGTAGCGCTGATGATCGCTGCGTATATTGCCATCGACTCCGTCGGTACCGCAGCCAATGTCACCGGCGACGGTGCTATCGCGATGATCCTTGACAAGTTCGCGGGTAATCGGGAGGACGCTACTAAGGAAGAATCAGCAGACACAACCGCCTAGGATTTTGTCTCAGCGAAACCCCTCGTCAGTGCGGAACAGTTCGGCACTGACGAGGGGTTTGCTGTATTTGGGAGAACTACTTTTGTGTGGCGGCTTTCATGCGGGAGACGAATTCGGTGAGCTCTTCATGTAGTGCTGTTTCATTATCAATGCGCCCAGGCGTTCCTTCGAGCGGAATGCCATCCGTATCGGTTTCACGTGAAACGTGTCGGTCGATTATTTTGGTCATGGCGGAACCAGTAATGGCACCAGCCGCCCCAGCGGCGATGGCGTCCTGAACATGGGTAGGCTCGGAGATGCCGAAGCCAAGCAGGACCGGTGGACCGTCGAAGCGCTGTATATTTGATACGACCTCTTCGAGACCGAGCGTCTCGGATTGCTTTTCGGTACCGGTTACGCCATCGCGGGATATTGCGTAAATATATCCCTGCGAACTTTTAGCGACGCCTTTCAAGGTCTCCTCGGCGGCGCGTGCAGGGGCAATAAAGATGGGATCAATATCGGCCTTCTGTGCCGCCGCAATAAAGGGTGCGCCTTCGCGTACGGGGACGTCGGGAAGCAAGATGCTATCAGCACCGGCCTGTGCGAACTCCGTGTAGAAGCGGTCGAAGCCGCGAGTGAATGCGACGTTGCCGTAAATCAGCATGCCAATGGGTAGCTCCGGAAACTCGGTACGAATGGTGCTAATCAGCTCCAAAGCGTTGTCCACCGTTGCGCCGCCATCGAGCGCCCGGAGGTGAGAAGCCTGAATGGTCGGGCCGTCGGCTACCGGATCCGAAAAAGGCACGCCCAGCTCGAGCGCGTCAGCTCCCGCCGCCACAACGGTACGCACAATCTTCAGTGAGTCCTCTGGCGTCGGGTCACCCAGCATGATGAAGGGGACAAACGCGCCTTCTCCTCTTTCGTGCAGGGAGCTAAATAGGTTTTCGTAACGGGGGCTCATTAGTTCTCCTCCTGGAGTTCCAGTTCAGGGTGGGTGTCTAGGGTATGGCGGACATGGTCGATGTCCTTATCGCCGCGGCCGGAGAGGGAGACGAGGATGGTGATGTCCTCGTCCTTACGTTTTAAGGCATAGGCTAACGCGTGCGAGGATTCGAGGGCGGGAATAATGCCTTCTCTCTTGGAAAGAAGCTGGAATGCCTCGAGGGCTTCGGCGTCAGTAATGCCGACGTATGTGGCGCGGCCGCTGGCGTGTAACTGGGCATGCTGCGGCCCAACGCCTGGGTAGTCCAACCCAGCGGAGATGGAGTAGGATTCTTCCACTTGTCCATCCGCATTCCGCATAAGGTAGCTGCGGGCGCCGTGCAGGATGCCTACCGTCCCGTTATTGATGGTGGCACCATGCTTGCCGGAGTCCAGCCCTTCCCCGCCGGGCTCAGCGCCGATAAGCTCCACGCCTTCCTCTGCGATGAAGTCCGCGAACATGCCGATCGCATTGGATCCGCCACCGACGCAAGCAACCACGACATCGGGTAGCCCACCGGTACGCTCCAGCATCTGTGCCTTGGCCTCTTCAGAGATGACCTTGTGGAATTCTCGGACGATGGTTGGGAATGGGTGCGGTCCGGCTGCGGTCCCGAGGAGGTAGTGGGACTCGTGAAAGGAGGCGGTCCAATCTCGTAGCGCTTCGTTCACCGCATCCTTGAGGGTTCCGGATCCAGTATCGACGGATACCACCTTCGCCCCCATCAACTCCATGCGGAATACGTTTGGCTGTTGGCGTGCTACGTCTTTGGCGCCCATATACACCACGCACTCAAGTCCCAAAAGTGCGCAAGCGAGGGCCGTAGCCGTTCCGTGCTGGCCCGCTCCGGTTTCCGCGATGATGCGGGTCTTTCCCATTCGCTTTGCCAGCAGTGCCTGACCGAGGACTTGATTGGTCTTATGCGCGCCGCCGTGGACAAGGTCCTCACGCTTGAGGAAGATGCGTGCCTTTCCGCCGAGGTTCCTCGCCTCCGTAATCGGCGTGGGTCGGCCAAGATAGTCGCGCAATAAGGTACTCAACTCTTCCTGGAAAGATGGGTCGCTCTGTGCCTCAACAAAGGCCTTTTCTAGTTGGTCTAGGGCTGGGATGAGGGATTCGGGGACGTATTGTCCACCGAATTCGCCAAAGTACGCTGGGAGGAGCGTTTCACGTGAAACGGTCATGGTTCTGTTCTTTCTATGAGTGGGTGTAATTTCGGATAGCGCTAAAGGCTTGCGAAATGAGTGCGGAGTCCTTGCGTCCGGGCGCGTATTCCAGGCCTGAGTTAAGGTCTAAACCGGCCGTGCCAATGGACAGCGCCTCGTCGAGGTTGCCAATATGCAAGCCGCCGGCGAGGAAAGACTTGCTCTTTACCTCTGTAGGGGCGGTCCTCCAATCAAAACGCGTCCCAGTTCCGCCGTTTCCGGAGTCCAAAACGAGCGCGTCAACTTCAGGGAAAAGCTGCCCCGAAAGTGCAGCAAAGTCGGCCTCGCGCATGTCCACGGCACGCCATATATCTAAGCTGCCGGCTGCCTCGCGTGCGCGGCGGAGGAGCTGCCTCTCCCCTTCCAAATCACCTTGGAACGGGGCGTGTAATTGAAGGGCGTGCAGGCCGGGAATGCCGGCTAGCCTTTTCAGTTCCTTGACATCTGTAGAGCGCGTCACAGCGACGTAATCCAATCCCGGCTCCGCCGCGATGATGTGGTGCGCGGTTTCACGTGAAACACTGCGCGGAGAATCCGGTGCAAAGATAAGGCCTCCGTAGCGGGCTCCTGCAGCGCGTGCGGCCTGTGCAGTCGAAGAGCTCGTGATGCCGCACACCTTATTTCTTCCAAACACGAGGTCCCGGGCCGCGCGGTCAATGTCTCGCTGGGAGGTGAGATGTGAGCCTACGAGGAAGGCGTGAGCGTGCGAGCCTAAGCGACGAACAGTGGCGTTGTTGCGGATGCCCGACTCGGAAACGATGACCTTTCCAGATGGAATACATTGGGCGAGGCGTTCGGTGCGTCCTAAGTCGATGCTGAGATCGTGAAGGTTACGGTTATTAATCCCGATGATATCTACACCGAAGCTCACCGCTCGGTTCACTTCTTTCTCGGTAATGGCTTCTGTTAGCACGTCTAGGCCGAGCCGGTCCGCCAATGCCTTGAGCTCGCCATAGGTGTCATCGTCCACGATGGACATCATGAGCAAGATGGCATCGGCACCGTAATAGCGCGCAGCATAGACCTGAATGGGATCTACGATGAAGTCTTTGCACAGCACGGGCAGGTGTGTGGACTGCGCAACGGTCTGCAGGTGGTCATAGTCGCCGCCAAAGCGCTCGGGCTCGCATAGCACCGAAATTGCTGAGGCATAGCGCGAATAAATGCGGGCGATATCGCCGGGGTGGTATTCCGCGCGAATAAGGCCGAGGGACGGCGAGGAAGACTTGCACTCCATAATGAAGCGGTTGGTGCCCTGGAGGGCGTCGTAAAGTGAGCGCTCCGAGCGTGGAATATTCTTCAGATCTACATGGGCTAGGCGCTCCCTAATCGCGGGCAGGTGCGTGCGGCGCTTGGCGACGATCTCTTCGAGCACCGTGGGCAATCTATTCTGGACCATCAGGACTCCTCCCCTTGTGCGTAGTTCGCGGCTTCGTGGATGGCGAGCCACCTTTCAACGTGGCCGCTATCGATGAGCTCCTTGGCGTGCGTGACTCCGACCGCGATGGTGTCCGTGGTCCCGTTGAGATAGAACATCGCACCGGCGTTGGCGGTAATAGCGTCATAATGGGCGGGGGCGCCGTGGCCGGCAAATACCGCACGGAGAGCTTGGGCGTTCGCTGCCCCGTCCCCACCGGCGAGCTCTGCTAGGTCGTGGCGTGTAATCCCGAGGTCCTCCGGCGTCAGCTCGTAGGTGGAAATCTCACCATCCTTGAGCTCCCACACCAGCGTGGTGCCGTGGGTGGCAATCTCATCGGTGCCGGTGCCGTGGATGACAAGGGCCCGTTCGCGTCCGAGCTCGCGGAACACCTCTGCAATAAGCTGGCCCTGGTCCGGCTTTGCGATTCCCATGATTTGTAGTGCGGGGTGGCTAGGCGAAAGTAGCGGGCCGAGAGTGTTGAAGATGGTAGAAATCCCCAGCGCCTTACGCACTGGTTGCACATGAGCCACCGCCGGGTTGTAGGCGGGAGCAAATAAGAACGTGAAATTCGAGGCTGTAAATTGGCGGACGGCTCGCGCGGCATCCAAATCGAGTGGGATATTGAGTGCCTCGAGGACATCGGCTGAGCCGGACTTGGACGAGACCGACCGATTGCCGTGTTTGACCATCTTTACTCCCCCAGTGGCGGCAACGAGGGAGGCACCGGTGGTGATATTGATGGTATTGGCGCCATCGCCCCCAGTGCCAGCCGTATCCATGAGGCCTGCGCCGGTGATGGGAAAGGGATAGCCCACCTTCAAAAAGGCTTTGGCTGCTCCCGTCACGTCGGCGAAGGTCTCGCCTCGGGTTCGGATGTGGGTAAGGAGCGCCGCGATTTGGATATCGTCATAGTCGCCGACCGCCAAGGGGGTAAATGCCTCGGTGGCCTCTTCGACGGTGGGCTGGTTGTTGTCTAGGAATGCCTGGAGGGTGTGTAAAGGGGTGTGTTTCACTTTAATGCTCCGAATCTATAGTGGGTGATGTTGAAAGTTGGGTAATACAACGCTCGAGCATCAGCGGTCCGCTCGGTGTCAGGATGGACTCTGGGTGAAATTGCATGCCGAGTGCTAGACCGTCAGTTGTTTCGGCGGCCATGGTTACCTTGCCTATGTCCGTTGCTGCATGCGCCAAGGAACGCATGCCTTGAGGGACGACCCTGCAGCCGAGGGAGTGATAGCGTGCCACCGGAACTTGCGTACCGTGCCTGCCAGGTTGATCGGGACCGGTATCGATAGCAAGGCCTTGGAAGACGGGATGCTGAATGCCGGCTTCGGTAAGGACCATCGGAACGGATTTGCCATGTACAGGTCCGCACGGCGTGACCGTACCGCCGTGGTGCTCAAGCAGCGCCTGGAAGCCAAGGCAGATACCGAGGATGGGAATGGTGCCAAGGGTGGCACCGACAAGCTCCCTCATGCAGCCTGCATCGCGAGGATGTCCGGGCCCGGGGGAAAGAATAATTATGTCGGGCTGTGCGTGGAGCACGTCCTGTACCGAAACGGTATTGCGGAATACGGTGGTATCGAAGTCTGCTAGGGCATCAACCAGGTTGTAGACAAAAGAATCGTGGTTATCTAGTAAGACAACGTGTGGCGATTTCATCGCTGTACCTCCAGTTCAGCCCCGTGTGCCACCGCAATGGCATTGAGTACGGCGTAGGCTTTATGCACAGTTTCATCGGCCTCGGCCTGTGGCACGGAGTCCTTGACCACTCCGGCGCCGGCCTGCACCACCGCCGTCCCGCCTTTGACATAGGCCGAACGGATGACGATGCAGTTGTCCATGGCACCGTCACCGCGCAGGTAGCCCACCGCCCCGCCATAGGATCCGCGGCGTTTGCCCTCAATGCGACGGACTAGCTCGGTCGCACGCAGCTTGGGCGCTCCCGTCAAGGTGCCCATGTTCATGCAAGCGCGGTACGCATCGAGCGCGTCAAAGTCTGGGTGAAGCCGCGCCGTGACCCTGGAGACTAAGTGCATTACGCGGGAATAACGGTCAACCTGCAAGAGCTCCGCAACCTGGCGGGTGCGGGGTACGGCCACGCGCGCTACATCATTGCGAGCTAAATCGACCAGCATCGTATGTTCCGCAATCTCTTTTTGATCGGTGCGCATTTCCAATTCATTGCGGATATCAAGTTCATGGTTCACGCTGCCATCTGGGTTGAGACCACGCGGCCGGGTACCTGCGATGGGATAGAGCTGCACTTGCCTATTTCCCGGTGTGAATTTGAGGTTGGATTCCGGTGACGCCCCAAAGAGTTCATAGTCGGCGCCGCGGGCATAGAACATATACGGCGAAGGGTTGGTTTCCCGCAGCGTGCGGTAGGCGGCCAAGGCGTCTGGGCATTCCAGAGTGAAAGAGCGCGCTGGAACCACTTGGTAGATATCTCCGGCGTGGATATTGCCTTTGAGCTTATCGACGCCCGCGCGAAACGCCTCATCATCCATATCGGCTACCGCCTTGACCCTTTTTCTTCGCGGTCCTACAGGGGCGGCAGCCGTCGGTATTGCTGCCAGAAAGTTCAGCTCCTCTTCCAAGCGGCCTTGGTCAGTGTCCCAGCCTTCCAGTCGTGCGGTGCCCTTTAAGTGATCTACCGTTAAGACGGTTTGCGCTACCAAGAATTCAAAGTCTGGGTACTCATTGGGACTGGGACCAACTTCTGGCAGGGATTCGAAGGTAGCCAAATAGTCATAGGCAAACCCACCTGCCAGAAAGGGCAGTAAGGAAGATGAATAGTCCGCCTTAAGTTGCAGGAATCGGAGGATATCTGCGGTTGATTCGGCTAAGAGCCGTTCCCGCTCGTCAGCTTGCGTGGCAATCTCGAATTCAAATACAGCGGTAGTCGTTTCACGTGAAACCAAGCGGTGGCGGAATCGGTTGGCCAAGGAAGGCAGGAGCGCCTCGCCCGCCTTTGTCAGGGCGCGGGTCTCCACCCGCTGGCCGTGACACGTGACCTTTAGAGCGGCCGTGAGTACAGCCAAACAGTTGAGGTTCTTCTTGGTTTCGATGTCCGCACTTTCAAGCAATAAGGAATCTCTTGGTTGTGCTAGTGCGTCGAAAAGTGCGGCCGCGTCGCGGTCATAACGTATATCGCGGGTGGCGGTATATGGCATTGCAGTGCCCTCTCGGAGGTGTTGGGAAGGTAGGAACGGAATATGAGCTTCCGCGAGCAGAGGCACTAAAACGCCAAAAGGCCCGCAGAATGCGAGCCTGAAAATGGGTTGTGAAGAAAGGCCCGCGGGTTACGCGTGCCACCACCAAGCAGTAGTCATGTTCTTCATATCGGTCATACTAACCTAAATTTCTATAGCGCGGAAGATAATGCTGAGAAATATTCTCGAGTCACCGTCTGGTGGCCAAAAGTCATGGTTGGTACGGGGTACCCAAGTGGAATGAGTGCGGTACTGTTGGGTCCATTAAGCAAGAGAGGAAAGGTGATGTAAATGACGTTGAATACAAGTGAGGTATTGGCAAAGGTTCCAACCAAGCTTTTGATTGCCGGCGAGTGGCGCGAGGCATCCTCTGGGGAGACCTTCAACGTAGAAAATCCGGCTACCGGGGCGACTATAGCTACACTAGATTCTGCGAACTCCGCTGATGCGGTGGCCGCCCTCGATGCTGCCTGCGCGGTTCAAGATGAATGGGCACAAACCACCCCGCGTGAACGGGCCAATATCCTTCGCCGTGCATTCGAGCTGGTGCACGAACGAGCTGATGAGTTCGCGACTTTGATGACCCTTGAAATGGGAAAGCCTTTTGCCGAGTCTCAAGGTGAGGTCACCTACGGCGCGGAGTACCTCCGCTGGTTTAGTGAGGAGGCTACCCGTGATTATGGGCGCTACTCCCCCGTTCCGGAAGGCACGCTGCGCATGGTCACCCGCCGCAAGCCGGTAGGGCCTTGTCTGTTGATTACCCCGTGGAACTTCCCTCTTGCGATGGCCACCCGAAAGGTGGCCCCTGCCGTAGCAGCAGGCTGCACCATGGTTCTAAAGCCGGCTAAGCTTACTCCGCTAACCGCACAGTACTTCGCACAAACCATGCTTGATGCTGGCCTTCCTAAGGGTGTACTCAATGTAGTTTCTGGCAGCTCTGCGTCGGCCATTTCGGAGCCCCTGCTTGCCGACGCCCGTCTGCGGAAGCTCTCTTTCACTGGCTCCACCCCAGTGGGCAAGACCCTCCTTAAGGGTGCCGCAGATAATGTACTTCGCACCTCCATGGAACTCGGCGGGAACGCACCGTTCATCGTCTTCGAAGACGCGGATATCGACCAAGCCGTGGCGGGGGCTATGGGGGCCAAGATGCGCAATATTGGTGAGGCATGCACTGCGGCAAACCGTTTCTTGGTGCACGAGTCCGTCGCTGAGGAATTTACGCAGAAGCTCGCCGCTGAGTTTGAAAGGCTCGTCGTTGGCAATGGCATGGATGAAGGTGTTACTTGCGGCCCCCTCATCGAAGCCAAAGCACTCGATAATGTTGCTGGCCTAGTGGAGGATGCTGTGAACAAGGGCGCCACTGTGGTTACCGGTGGCAAGCGTGGCGAGGGCGAGGGCCATTTTTACGAACCTACGATTTTGAGCAATGTTTCACGTGAAACTCGCGTGGCTCAGGAGGAAATCTTTGGTCCCATCGCACCGATCTTGACCTTTACCGAGGAGTCCGAGGCCTTAGAGATCGCAAATGATACGGAATACGGACTCGCCTCCTATGTCTTTACGGAAAATTCTGATCGCCTCTGGCGCGTGGCCGATGGCCTTGAATTTGGACTCATGGGATTCAACGCCGGTGTCGTCTCGAATGCCGCAGCCCCATTTGGTGGTGTGAAGCAATCTGGTCTAGGCCGCGAGGGTGGCGCCGAGGGCATTGAAGAATACACCACTGTTCAATATCTGGGCATCCGCGATCCCTACGCCAATGTCTAGAGAGCCCACGGCTTAGCGAAGGCAAGAAAACCGGCCAGGCCCTCCGTGGGCCCGTCCGGGTGGCACACATGTAAACACTCGGCCCGCGATTAACCCAAATTTACAAAAATGTGACATAACTGGCCGCAACTTGTTGTTTGGCCAGTTCAGACGGCCTTGTGTGATTGCGGCCAGCCGCAAAAACTCGGCGTCGACAAAGCGCTTTAGAGCCTTTTGATTAACTTTTGAAGCCGCCGAAGCGTATAGTTCCTCACCGAATAATTTAATTTGTATTTCCTTCGTCCACGTTGCGGGGCTTTTGCCGGCACGGGGAGAGGGAATTTTCTTTTTGTTATTTGGAGTGAGTTTATGACGTCTACTGAATCTGCGGCGGGTAAACCGCGGCTGCTGACTCCCACGTTCGCCTTAGCGTGGGTGGCCAATTTTTGTCAGTTCTTGGTCTTTTATTTGTCCGTGACCACCATGGCCCTCTATGCGGTAGAAAGCTTTGGGGCATCGGATACAGTCGGCGGCTTTGCTTCCAGTGCCTTCGTTTTGGGAGCTACCTGCATGCGCGTGTTCTCAGGCTGGATCGTGGATCGTGTGGGCCACAAGAAGGCAGCCCTGACCTCTTTGGTCTTCGTCACAGTTGTTGCTGTGGCGTATTTTTTTGCGCATAATGTTGCGGTCTTAATTATCGTGCGTATGTTGCACGGTGCGGGCTATGCTTTGACCTCTACCGCGCTCATGGCAGTTGCGCAATCCGTCATCCCGCATGAGCGCCGTGCGGAGGGCACCGGCTACTTCGCATTGGGCACTACCCTGGCTACTGCGTTTGGCCCAGCAATCGGCCTCTTCTTGGCTAATAACATCGGCTACAACACACTGTTTAGTGCTGCGCTGGCCGCTAATATTGTCTCTTTGGCGCTGGCCCTTATCCTGCGCTACCCAGCTGAGCCTGCCGGCGAGGAGAAGCCATCGTTCAGGTTGCGCAATGCCATACACCCTGACGTCGTTCCCATCGGTGTATTTATGCTTCTTGTGGGTATCGCCTACTCTGGCGTGGTTACTTACCTCAATGCCTATGCGCGCAAGGAAGACCTCGCTACCGGTGCTGGGCTCTTTTTCATTGCCTACGCCCTAGTGATGCTCATTATGCGTTTCGTCCTCGGTCGCATCCAGGATCACCACGGCGATAACGCGGTTATGTACCTCGGGCTGGGTTCCTTTGCCATTGCCCTTCTAATTATGGGCTTTCCTACGAACGATGCCATGTTGGTTGCCGCCGGCGCTTTCACCGGCTTGGGCTACGGCACATTGAGCCCAGCCTGTCAGGCCATTTCGGTGCGTTCCGTGCCCGCTACGCAGATGGGCGCGGGTATTTCCACCATGTTCCTGTTGATGGATTTTGGAATCGGCGCCGCCCCCTTTGGACTGGGGCCCATTGTTAGTGCCACCGGATTCGGGGCGATGTACCGAATCCTGGCCGGGCTGATCGTCATCGCGGCCGCCTACTACTTCTTCGTCCACGGCCGTCTTCCCAAGGCTAAGAGCCACCACTTGGAATATGACAACGTTTAATATTCAACCGCTCTCCTACTCCCCGGCCTAAGCGAAAGCACGTCAGCTATAGAAGCTGACGTGCTTTTGGTTTGCTTTTACCTTGGTTGTTGGAGCGAACCATTCGGATACTGTGGCTGGGGCCAAACGACTATCAGCAAGACGATCGCCGGCTTCTGCGCTGAGCTAAAACCGTGACAGAGCCTTCGGTTCTGGACATAGAGTAGGCGGCTAATGGCCACAGGATGAACGTTGGCAGTAGTTTGTCAGCTCCGGAGTCTATTCGCGGAGAAACAAACATCTCACGCCGCAAAGTTGAGGAGTGCTACCCGCTGCTTTGGAGAAAGATACCGATGATCTAGCAACTAGAACGCGGGCTGGGCGGAGATTTTGTCAGCATTGCTGATATCGAGGGTGCGTGCTCTAGCGGGTCTGATTAGTCCAAGATCAGGCAAGCTCACGCGTGGCGTAATGGCAGATTATCAGCGACTCTGCGGTTAAGTACGAAGCCTATTTTGCTGGTGAGCGGGCAGGCAGCCGGCATCAATAACGCGCTGGGCAAGGGCACGATCGCCCATTTTGGCGGCAAACGCCATGCGCATGGTGATGTCGTGGCTGGGCGGGGCATCTAGTTCGATGGCATCGCCGGGGCGGATGCGGCCGGGGGAAATGATGCGCAGGTAGGTGCCGCAGTCGCCGCGCGCGGTCCAGCGTTTGAGCCAGCCGCGCTCGCCTAGCCAGCCGGCAAAGGTGGCACACGGTTGGCGGGGCACAGACACTTCAAGTACAGCGGTGCCGATGCGAAGGCATTGGTTGATGAGCAAAGCGGAGAGATCGATGCCCTGTGTGGTGAGGTTTTCACCAAAGCAGCCGGATGCCAGCGGGCGCGAGAGCTCGGATTGCCAGTAGTCGAGTTCCTCGCGGGAGTAGGCGTAGACGGCCTTATCGTTGCCACCGTGATGTTGGGCGTCACCAATAATATCGCCGTGCACGCCGGAGCCATCGCCATAATCGGGTCCGGGTGCTGCTACATCAATGAAGTCTTGGGGCTTTTTGTCAATGCCCGAAAACTCATGCCGCCCGCTCGGGTCCGGCCGGCGGACGGCGACATTGGTGGAGATGACCTGCATGCCTGCCACTCTAGTTCAGCGTCAGCGCCTCTGCGGTGAGAATATCGCGATAAAACAGCTGCGGGGCGAGTGAGACGGCCTCGGCAAGCTGCGGGAGGGCGTCGTCAAGCGTGGCGGCGAAAGCAGGGTCAGCCAGCTTCCCATTGGCCACGCCGCGTGCCGTGATGGCGAAGACATAGGAAATAAACGGTATCCACGCGGAATCGCCGAACTCCGCATTGCCATCGCCAAAGGCATCAAGCGCGAGCAGGGTGTGCAGGACGGACTTATCGACGCCCAACTGTTGCAGCGTTACCCGCAGCTGCATGGCGGTGCTGCGCAGCTTGGAGATGGTGCCTAGGCGGGTGAGGGCAAGGTCGTTGGCAAAGCACTCACGTAGCGCGGCAATGCGGTGGGCATCATCGCAGAGCTGATCACTTTCCGTCGACGGCGTGGGAGCTTCGCCCGTGGCGCTCATCAGCAGCATCGGGCGGGTGACATCATCGACCCCAGTGGACGGCACGCGCGCAAGCGAGGCGGAGCCGTGTGCTTCGACGTAGTCATGGGCGGCATCGGCAAGCGCGGCTAGTAGCGAGGAAGGCTCACTGGCTGGTTCTTCGCCGCGGAAGCTGCGGGAGACCAATCCGGTGCGGACAAAGGCGCGCATGCGCTGGCCCGGCTCAAAATCCGCGGCCATGAGTGCATCCATGCTGGCGCGCGGGTCGGCCTCAATATCCTTGATGAGTGCCTCAAAGGTCTCCTTGGTCTTCGGCGCAAGGCGGCGCATGGCCGCGTAGGTGGGCCACATTCCCTCAGAGTTTTCGGTCTCACCGTCTTGGAAGATGATGAGTGCGCTGGCCGGCGGATACTGCGGTGCGGCCAAGTCGCTGGCCGGCTCATCCTCGCGGAAGTCCACGATGAGATGGCCGGCGTCCAGCAGCTCCTCGGGCAGTTCAAAGCCGTCCTCAGTGGGCTCCAGCGGCAGCGGCTCGCCCGCGGGATTGCCCAGTGGCCAAGCCCAAGCCAGCAGCTCTACCTCTTCCTCGTGCGGCTGCTCGGGGACGAGGATGCCGGCCTCAATGGTCGCGCGGGAAACCAACGGTGCCTTGCGCACGGTGGCGATGGCGGCATAGATGAGGTCGCTAGCCGCAGTGGCCTCATACTCCATGACGCGACGCTCTACGCTGCGCTTTTGGTGCGCTGCGCGCTCCTTCTCCGGCAGGCCCTTTAGGTACTCCTCATAGGACAGCGTGGACCACAGGAGGTAAAGCTCCAGCGAGGTCTTTTTTGTCAGCGCAGACTTCAGCGCGCGGTTTGGTACCGATAGGCTGGTGGCTGCTTCCGTGGAGCCATTCGCGGTGACAAGGTCTCTAATCTTTTGGTTCTTATCAATAACCACGAACTTCGCCAGTGGAAGCGGCTCTGGCGAGTGGATTGTGAAAAGTGCATCGGCATCGAGCTGGTCTGCCAGAATGACCTGTTTATCCAGATAATCCACGGGTTCGGCCGCGGTACGCTTGACGCGGGTACGAATCGTCGCCGGTTCCACCTGGAAGGTCAGCTCATAGCCAGCCTCGCTGCCGATGGTCTCTTCGCGCACGCTCTCATCCTCACCAAAGACGCGCTGGCCCTTTTCCATCTGGATGGACTTGCCCGGTGCAGAAGCCAAGGCATAGCTAAACGGCGAAAGGTTGCCCAGGGCGTCGATAAAGCGGAAATTAGTGCCGCGCGGACCCTCGTTCTTCGCGCGCATGTGCAGTGATTCTGCGAAGTTGAGGTACTGGATATCCACCAGTTCCTCGTCCTTGTACAAGGTGAAGCGGTAGCGCCCTACCCAGGGATCTTCAAAGGTGTCTGCTGGGAGCACCTCATGAATGCCCTCCGGTAGCTCGTCCTCCAGCACGGCCTCCTCTTCCCCACCAATAGGGACGTAGGTCAGCTCCATGCTGAGTTCGGTATTGGCGATGACCCGCGGCGACTGGGTATAGACCAGCTCGCCATCCAGCCCGTGGGCATTGGGCAGAGACTTGACGGCCATATCCCAGGCAAAGTCGGGGCTGCCGGAGACCTTGATAGTGGCAGGCTCCTGGCGCGGAACCTCCACGGTGAAAGACTGGCTCACCTCTAGCGGGAGGATGGACCAACCTTCCCACGCGCCGTGCGGGCGAGCTTCACCAGCTTTAGCCTTGGCGATTTCGGTACCAGTGGGGGCGATGAAGGTATACGAGCCCTTAGATACCGCTGCGGTGGTATCGACCGGCAGATGGGTGGAATCCAGCAGCAGGCCGCCATTGGCCACGCCGGCAAACTCCAAGGTGTGCTCCTCAAAGGAGACACTGAGGTGGCTGAAGGGGCTCGGCATGCTGATCCACAGCCCGGGCTCCTCGCCCTCCACATAGTAGAATTTGCGGGTGTCTTCGCTACCATCGAGCAGCTGAGAAGACACGGTCCACTGGGGATCTTCTGGCTCATAACCTGCGGTTACGGCTGGCAGGTACAGCTCCAGAGTGTGGGTAGCTGGGGAGAGGCGCAGGTGCGGAATCCCCTGAAATACCGCTGCGTCTGCAAAAGATGAAAGCTGACTGCGAAACTTCTCCTGGCTCATTTACCCCAGCCTAGATCATTTTCATGCAGATCTGCATTTTGGCTGCGAGCGGGGGAAATGACTCCAAAAGCCGGAGCTCTTCCGGCTAAAAAATAGGTGCGCTTGTGAAGGGGAACGCGGAAAGCATAGGGAACTACCCCGCGCAGGGATGCGGCTATTACACTGTGTGACTATGACTACCCAGAGCGATTCCACTTCGTACCGCTATACCCCGGAGCTGGCGAACCAGATCGAGAAGACCTGGCAGCAGTACTGGAAAGACAATGGCACCTTTAATGCCCCGAATCCGGTAGGCGAGCTCGCCACCAGTGAGGGCGAGCTGCCTAAGGAAAAGCTCAATGTGCAGGATATGTTCCCTTACCCGTCCGGTGCGGGCCTGCACGTGGGACACCCCCTAGGTTATATCGCTACCGATACCTATGCCCGCTATAACCGTATGCTGGGCAAGAACGTGCTGCACACCTTGGGCTACGATGCCTTTGGCTTGCCAGCCGAGCAGTACGCCATTCAGACCGGTACCCACCCACGCACCACCACTGAAGCAAATATTGAAAACATGCGCCGCCAGCTGGGGATGTTGGGCTTGGGGCACGATCCGCGCCGCTCCGTGGAATCCACCGACCCGGAATTTTTCAAGTGGACCCAATGGATTTTCCTGCAGATTTATAACTCTTGGTTCGATGAGGAGCAGCAAAAGGCGCGCCCAATTGCGGAGCTCATCAAAGAGCTGGAGGCCAATAAGCGCACCACCAAGGACGGCCGCTATTACGAGGTCCTTACCGAAGAGGAAAAGGCCGCGGCTATCGATGAGTTCCGCTTGGTGTACCTGTCTAATTCCACGGTGAATTGGTGCCCAGGCTTGGGCACCGTGCTGGCAAACGAGGAGGTCACCGCGGAGGGCAAGTCCGAGCGCGGCAATTTCCCTGTCTTCCGCAAGAACTTGTCCCAATGGATGATGCGCATTACGGCCTATTCCGATCGCCTGCTCGATGATCTAGAGCTTTTGGATTGGCCGGAGAAGGTTAAGTCCATGCAGCGCAATTGGATTGGGCGTTCCCGAGGCGCAGAGGTCTCCTTCCCAGCTGAAGGCTACGAGATCGAGGTCTTCACTACCCGCCCGGATACCCTCTTCGGCGCCGAGTACGTGGTGCTGGCCCCAGAGCATGAGCTTGTCGACGCCCTCCTCTCCCCCATCCCCTATGACGATGACGTGGATGAGCGTTGGACCTACGGCCACGATGATCCGAAGGAGGCCGTGGAGTCCTACCGCACCGATATTGCCGCCAAGTCTGATCTAGAGCGCCAAGAAAATAAGGAAAAGACCGGTGTCTTCCTCGGCACCTATGCCACCAATCCAGTTTCCGGCAAGAAGGTGCCGATCTTCATCGCGGACTATGTGCTGACCGGCTACGGCACCGGTGCCATTATGGCCGTTCCAGCGCACGATACCCGTGACTACGAGTTTGCTAAGACCTTCGGCCTGCCCATCACGGAGGTTGTCTCTGGCGGAAACGTAGAGGAAGAAGCCTGGACCGAGGACGGCGCGCTGGTCAATTCCGCCAATGACAAGGGCCTAGACCTTAACGGTCTAAATAAGGCCGAGGCCATTGCCAAGGCCATCGAATGGCTGGAGAAGGATGGGTTCGGACGCGAAAAGGTGCAGTACAAGCTGCGCGATTGGCTCTTTGCCCGCCAGCGTTACTGGGGCGAGCCCTTCCCCATCGTCTATGACCAAGATGGCTTCGCTCACGCCCTGCCGGAATCCATGCTGCCGGTGGAGCTGCCGGAGGTAGAGGACTATAAGCCCGTGTCCTTCGATCCGGAGGATAAGGACACCGAGCCACAGCCACCACTGGCTAAGGTGCGTGATTGGGTCGAGGTAGAGCTGGACCTTGGTGACGGCCCCCAGACCTACTTCCGGGATACCAATGTCATGCCGCAATGGGCGGGTTCTTCCTGGTACCAGTTGCGCTACATCGATCCCCGCAACGACAATGCATTCTGCGATTTAGAGAATGAGCGCTACTGGACCGGCCCACGCCCAGACCAGCATGGCCCGCAGGACCCTGGCGGCGTAGACCTGTACGTCGGCGGCGTCGAGCACGCCGTGCTGCACCTGCTCTACTCCCGCTTCTGGCATAAGGTGCTCTTTGACCTGGGCTTTGTCAGCTCTCAGGAGCCCTACCGCCGCCTGTACAACCAGGGTTATATTCAGGCCTATGCCTACACGGATTCCCGCGGTGTGTACGTGCCGGCCGCTGAAGTAGAAGAAAAAGATGGCAAGTTCTACTACAACGGCGAAGAGGTCAAGCAGGAGTACGGCAAGATGGGCAAGTCGCTCAAGAATGCCGTGGCCCCGGACGATATCTGCCGCGACTTCGGTGCCGATACCCTGCGCGTTTATGAGATGTCCATGGGCCCGCTGGATACCTCCCGCCCGTGGGCTACCAAGGACGTCGTAGGTTCCCAACGCTTCCTGCAGCGCCTGTGGCGCCTGGCCGTCAATGAGGATACCGGCGAGCTGGCTACTACCGACGCCGAATTGAGCGAGGACGATCTCAAACAGCTCCACCGCACCATTGCGGGCGTGCGCGATGATTACGAGAACCTGCGGCTGAATACCGTTGTGGCCAAGCTCATCGAGTACGTCAATTACCTGACTAAGACCTACCGCGCCCAGGCCCCGCGCGCCGCCATAGAGCCGATTGCACAGTTGGTCTCCCCCATCGCCCCGCACATCGCGGAGGAGCTGTGGCAGCGCTTTGGACATGACGAGACCATCACCTACCAGCCTTTCCCCACCTTTGAGGAAAAGTACCTGGTAGACGATGAGATCGAGGTGCCGGTGCAGATCAACGGCAAGGTAAAGGCCCGCATCAACGTAGCTGCTGATGCTGACCAGGATGCGGTCTTCGAGGTTGCCCTCGCCGATGCCAAGATTGCCGAGCTGACCAACGCTAAGAACGTAGTCAAGAAGATCTACGTCCCTGGCCGGATGGTCAACCTCGTGGTCAAGTAGAGGGTAAATCTAGTCCCAAAATTCCGTGGCGCACAGCGCAATGCCGTGCGCCCGGATTCCTTGGCCGACCTCCAGCTTTTCGTTCACAATCAGCGGTAGGCCGTCGAGGTCGCATACCCAAAACTCCCCCATGCCTAGCTCGTTGCTGTGCTTGGCGACGCCCCCAATAGTCCCCGCCACCTCCACCTGCGGGTTCAACATGCTGGGCTTTAAGTTCCGGTAAAAGCGTTCGGTAGCGGGCGAAGTGAAGGAAAACTCCTCTGGCTCCCCTACTTCGTAATTCAACGCCGCCACCGTCGGCCGCAATGTCCCCTCTAGCTTTTCTCCGCCGACCGGGTTGCCCGCCGGCAGCGCAAACGGTGCATCCGTAAGGGCCGCGAACCGCAAATCCCCCGTTTCTACAATGCCGATATAGGGCGTTGCCCGGTATATGGTCCCCGGCGTCTCTTCCCCACCGCGATACGAAGGAACAGCAGCCCATTCCCCTTCGTATTCCATCCCTGTGACCGCCATGCCGGACGGGTCCGCGTAGAAAATCACCCGATCGAATCCTGGCGCATCCCACAGTTCGTGTTCTGTCGGCAGCTCCGCAATGAGTTCATCTATATCTAAAAAGTCGAATCCGCACGTGCCAAATAGCTTATCCATGACCGCAATTCTAAACGCTTCGCTCCATTTGGCCGGTCGCGCTTAGTGCCCTTGCGGGCCAACTTTAATCGGCAAACCTCATCACCCATTCAATTTCTAACCTAAGACTATCCCGTTCTACATAGTGGAATATCTCTAGAGATAGCTATACAAAAGGAAACAAAATATGTTTTCTAGCCAAATATGTTGGCTGATGAAATTGTTGTCTATGTATACCCACCCCGCAGGGAAGTAGTAGGAGTTGTCATATCAACCCATATGGCAACGATGAGTTGCTAGATCAACCTTGCTGTATAAACTGTTAAATACAACCGACTCTAGGAGGACGCGATGCGCTTGGAGCAGAGTGCAGCATGGGGCGACTTTGTCGCCATGCAAGAGGCGTTGCATGCGCGGCTGTCTGGACAGCTCCAGAGCGGCTCTAACCTGAGTGAAGCGGACTACGCGGTTTTGGCGGTGTTGCAGCGTCGTCGAAAAATTCATACGAGACCGCATGAATTGGCGGTGGAGCTCGGGTGGGAGAAGTCGCGATTGCATCGTCAGCTGTTGCGCATGGAGTCCCGAAAATTGGTTTCCAGGCGGGACGCGCCGGAGTTGGGAACTCGAGCTATTGAAGTCACAGTGACGGAAAAGGGAAGTGCCGCTTTCAGTGCAGCCATCGCGCGCCATACCGCCGCAGTCGATGAAATAGTAGTGGGCACCCTTAGTGACGAGGACCTACATACTTTGGGCAGGATCTCCCGTAAATTGTTGAGAGGGGTTGCTAAAAGCGGGGCTTCGGAAAGCTAGCTGTCCGCGCTGACCGGTGCATGTAAAAAGGCACCCGCCATAACAGCAGGTGCCTTACAAGATTGGCTAGGCGGGATCTAGGAAATCTTAAGAACGGTGCGTCCGTGGTGGGTGCCCTCGAGGAGGGACTTGGATTCTTCGACGACGTCCGACAATGGAATCGTATTGGTCAGGGACTCAAGGATGGACCGGTCCAGCTTGCGTGCGAGCAGTTGCCAAGCGTTCTGGCGGTAGTGCAATGGGGCGTCTACAGAGTTGACGCCGGCAAGGTGTACGTTGCGCAGAATGAACGGCAAGACGGTGGTGGGCAGGTCTGGACCGGCGGCCATACCGGTAGAGGCGACGGTGCCGCCCCACACAGTGCGGGCCAATACATTTGCCAAGACGTGGGAGCCGGAGGTATCAACCGCACCGGCATACGTTGCCTTCTGCAGGGGCTTTCCGGCCTCAGCAAATTCGGCGCGGTCCACAATGGTATGGGCACCAAGCTCGTGGAGGTACTGGGAATAGTCATCCGGGCGGCCGGTCATCGCGTGAACCTCGTAACCGGCATTGGACAGCAGATTCACGGCGATGGAGCCCACGCCACCGGTGGCGCCGGTGACCAGGACGGGGCCATCGGGAAGTCCGCGCAGGGAGTTAACACACAGGGCGGCTGTGTAACCTGCGGTTCCCACGGCGGCCGCCTGTTCTGCGGTGAAGTCTGCTGGCAGCGCGACGGTCGCCTGGGAATTCACACACTGCTTTGGGGTGTAGCCACCGTGGCGAAACTCGCCTAGGCCATCACCGAAGGAAGCTACTAGGGTGCCAACTGGGAGGCGTTCCACGCTGGATTCGGCAACGGTGCCGACCACGTCGATGCCCGGAACCAGCGGGCTGGTGCGCATGACGCCACGATCGCCGGCAATCGCCATGGCGTCCTTGTAGTTCAGCGAAGAATAAGACACATCGACGGTAAGGTCGCCCTCGCCGAGGAACTCTCCCTCTTCAAAGGAGGTCGTAACGGATTTATCTTCGTTGCGAGTAACTAGTAGAGTGCTCATGCTCACCATCGTACGTTAAATGTGATGCAGACATTTAACAGCGAATCTCACGGAGAATTTTCAGGCTCGCTTGTTAATTTGAACAACATGACGATGACCACGATGCCTACCCGCGCCTCGCGCCAGATTGGTGCGCGTGGCATGCCAGCTAAGCGCACGCTGTGGCGCAGTGCAGCCGTAGCCTGCGTGGTTGTCATGGTGGCTATTGCAGTAGCTACGGTGGGCAAGCCTTTCATAGATATCCCCGGTGTGGTCGATGCGTCAGCGCACGCACGCCGCAGCCTAGATTTGCAGATGTTTAACGGGTTTAATAACCCTCATCCGTGGTGGGGTCCGTGGACCAATACTTTGGGTAATGTTTTCCTCTTTATGCCGCTGGGTGCCTGCTTGGTGGTGATGGGACAAAATTCGCGGCGCGTCCGCTTCGGACGCGGCGGCACCATCCTTTTAGGGATGATGCTCAGCCTAGGCATTGAAATCGCCCAGTACATATTCTCATTGGGTTTCAGCGATGTTGATGACTTGGTTTTCAATACGCTTGGCGCGTCTTTGGGCGCGTTCCTAGTAAGCCGCAGCAGCGCGAAAGCGCAGCTACGAACCGTACGAGTAATCGGGTGGCTGGCAGCGTTGGGCTTGGGTGCTTTACTGGTTGCCGTTATTGCAGGGATCGTTGTCTAGAAGCTAGACGAGTGGACGCCCGCACGCGCTGGGGTAGGGCGGTGAGCGGTGAGCCCTAGGCCGGTTGCAGCTGGTTGGGATCCTCTGGAGCCGGACTTTCATGCTGAGACTGCTTGCGCTCTTTAACAATGCCTGCCGTTAAGGCGCAAAGGCCAACCGCAATCCAGGCCAGGAGAATCCATACTTCGGCGCTAATCGAAGCGATGGGGAAGTAGTTTGCCGAGCGGGTTAGGGAAGCGGTGGCCGCATTAGGGAAGAACTGACCTACGGCTCCCCATGGTTTGGCAATGAATTCCTTGGGGGCCATCGTTCCGGCTAAGGGGTTGCCAATCAGCATTATGGCAAGTGCGCCGAGCCCAAACCCTGCAGTTCCGAACAAGGCACGGAGTCCAACAATGAAGGATGAGGAGGCGGCGATGCCAAGAGTAAACACGCCCGCTGAAGTCCAGAAGCCAGCCGGCAGCAGATCGAATACCCCGCTAAAGACCCAGGAAACGAGGAGGCCTCCGAGCGGTGCGTATACAGCGAAAGCGAGCAGGCGTTGGGTGTTTTTCTGCAATGTGAAGGAGATCAGTGCCGCGCCGATCATGCCGCCGATAGCAACGGGCAGGATAGAGACGTTGATGCCCGTTCCTTGTGGATCCCGGCTATCCAAGGGGGCTACATCTGTTGCTTTGACCTCAACGGAGGGAACTTTGCTCTCAGGAAGACCCTTAGCTTGAGCGGCGGCCTTGGCTTGGTGGTTTGCCATCTCACTCAATGGCTGTGACAGGTTTTTGATGATATTCGCCTGGGGCAAGCCCGCTGCCGAAGTGAAAAGAACCTCGGGCTCTTGGCCAAGGACGATTGCACCTGATACCTCACGTTGTTGAATGAGCCGTTCAGCTTCGGCTCGATCCGCGGCGGGCTGTGTCTTAAGTAAGCCGGGTTTCTTCTCATCGAGAGCGTTTTGTATCTGTGTAACTTGCTGCGGCTCGCCAACAACAGCGGTGGAAATATCGCGGGGTTCCATCGTAGCCATCGGCCAGAGGAAGGCTAGAAGGAAGAGCGTGAGCGCTAAGGGGGCGAGAATCCCGACGGTTAGCGCCTTCTTTGCGTTTTGCATGGGGTACCTGCTTTCGGTTCGTACGGGGAGTCCGTTAACCGTAATTCAACGGACGTTGAACATGCTAATTCAACACCTGTTGAAATTCAACAGGTGTTGAAAATTCTCGATTGGGTAGCGGTAAAATAGCCGTCATGGAAAACAAAATTGCAGGGCGTCGGCCTCGAAATGAGGAGACTCGAGAGAGAATTCTGTCTGCAGCATGTACGCGCTTTGGCGACGTAGGCTTTGAAGCCACAACAATTCGGAGTGTGGCAGCAGAAGCCGAGGTAGACCCCGCGTTAGTGATGCACTACTTCAAAAACAAACAAGGCCTATTTGGCGCAGTCGTCTCTAGCCTGCAAGAACTTCCAGGGCAATTAGAAGACGTTGCAGACCTAGAAGGCTTTATTGCCCAGTACTTAAGGCTTTGGGAAGCAGAAAACATGGGCTCGCGGTTGAAGGCGGTTTTGCGCGCTGGAGTGGGCTCCTCTCATGCCGCCGGAGTTTTGAGGCACTATATGGACGAGCAGTTTTTGGAGCTGGTGTCCCAATCTAAATTGGGTTCAACGGTTTTCAATACGCCAGAAAAACGGCAACGCATTCCCTATATCGGCGCCATGCTGGTTGGCGTCGCAACTACCCGCAACGTGATTCTCGTTCCCTATTTGCGGGAGAAAACCGTAGACGAGCTAGCAGAGATCTATGCAGCGGCATGCGAGGCGATTTTGGAGGCGCGTTCTTAGGCGGATAATTCCGCTCGGTGACCCCATTCGAACATGGCGGTGGCTGCATCGGTGCCGCTCAAGCCCTCGAACATAGCGAGGGGAGACGTGGGGAGCATTCCGGTGACTTGTGATACCCCGTAATCCTCAACGAGTACCGGGGCCAGTGGGGTAGTGGGGCCTAGGATGACATTAAAGGCATCGCGGGAGAGCTCCAGTAGGCGGGGAGCGGTCTTATTCACAAAGGCGGACCCGGTAATGAAGACATAATCGCACTCGGGCAGTATGTACTCGGCAGCGGAATCGGGGTAGTCGCCCTCATTGAGCGAACGCTCCAGCATATAAAAATCCGCCGCTTGGGTGAGCGCCTTGGGCGCAAAAGGGAAGTGGCCAATGACCGCGACCTTCTTTCCAGCGACGGCCTCGCGGAAGGGATCGAAGATGTGGGGCCAAGGGGCGTCGGCAAGCGTAAAGCCATGCGAATCTGCCACGGAGGGCGTGGCGTAATAGGAATTCAGCGCGGCCATGCCAAAGGAAGCCTCCGAGAAATTCCAACTCTTAGCTAACTGTGCGATGGCGCGTAGGGGAACCCCGGAATACTCGGCGCGCATCTGGGCTGGGCGGGAGGTGGCTGACATCGTCATTGCCATACCGCAGCTAGGGCTTTCGGTGAATATGCGGGTCCACCGTGGGCCTTGGGCGGCGCGGGAGACCGTAATGTCACGGGGAATGGCATCGATGAGGTCATCGTAGAGATCCCAGGCAGACATGTATAAACCAGCTTTCCCAAATCGTGTCGCACTACCTGCCAAAAGGCAGTTTAGTCGAATTAGCTGGGACTAACCTATTGCTTTAGTCACATATATTCGCGACGTCCTGCGCTGCCTGCTTGGCAAAGGGGCTAACGCCAGTAATGGTTGCGGAGCCTGGACCGGTCCAAGTGCCATAGCCCACGAGGAAAAGGCCGTCGACGGTGGGGGAGGTGCCGTCGAGTAGCCGGCGAATGGGGCGGAGCGCGGGACGGAAACCGGTGCACCAAATGAGGTGATCTGTGTTGACTTCATCAAGAGAAGTAAACATCGGGGTGGCCTGCAAAAGCTCGGAATCCCGTGCGCGTAGGACCGGTGGGACCATTACGATATCGCCCAGATTGGTATCCGCGCCGGGGTCTGGTTTGCCGCGGAGCATGGCGTTGAGGCGGGCGCGATTGCGCTGAAAGAGCACGCGGCCGTCAACGTCGTCGGGCATCCACCGCGGGGAGTTGCGGGTATACCAGGTTGTCTTCACGCCGGAGAGAAGGAGCTCGGCCGAGATCTGGGCGCCGGAATTTGCTGCGCCCACGACCGCCACGGTGGAGCCAACAAAGGCCTCGGGGCCGGGGTAGAAGGCTGAATGCCATTGCCTACCGGCAAAGTCGCCGGGGTAGTAGGGGATAAAGGGCGCAGACCACGTGCCTGTGGCCGCCACGACCGTGCGCGAGGCCAGATGCTCTTTGCCGGCGAAGACGTGAAAGCACGAGCCATCATGGTCGACCTTATCCACTTTGACTGGCCGGCGAATGGGCAGCTCATAGCGCTGTTCATAGCGTGCAAAATAATCAATAACGTGGCTAGCTGGCGGAAAGCCATCGTGGTGGGGCATGGGCCACCCAGGCAGGTTGGAGGAGGCGGAATTGCTAAAAAGCGTGAGTGAGGGCCAGGTATGGCGCCAGGCCGCGCCGGGGCCGGGCTCTGCATCCAGAATGACAAAATCTAGGCCCTTTTTGCGCAGGTAATAACCCACCGCAAGGCCCGCCTGGCCGGCGCCGATGACTATGCAGTCCAGCATTAAATGAGCTTTCGCTCGCGCGCCACGGTGACCGCAGCGGTGCGGGTTTCCACGCCCAACTTTTGAAAAATGTGGATGAGGTGGGTTTTTACCGTGGCTTCAGAAATGAATAGCTGCTTGGCTAGTTCCTTATTGGAGGAACCGCTGGAAAGCGCCCGCAGGATTTCTAGCTCGCGGGTGGAGAGCGATTCTTGCGGCCGGCCCACACGTTGGGCGAGGAGATCTACCACCTCCGGCGCCAAGGTGCGGCGGTGCGCGGCGGTATTGAGGACGGCCTCGTGCAGCGCCTGCTCCGGGGAATCCTTGAGCAGATAGCCCATTGCGCCGGCCTCCACGGCGGCGAGAATATCGGCCTGCGTGTCATAGGTAGTCAGGATGAGCACCGGTGGGCCGCCGGCCTCCACCACACGCTTGGTGGCTGCGATGCCATCCATGCCGGGCATCTGGATATCGCAGACCACGGCGTCTACCTGCGGGGCGTCATCAGTAAAGAGCTTATCCACATCAGCACCGGTGGAACCTTCCATGACTACCTCGACATCGGAGAAGGTATTGAGGATAGCGCGCAGACCGGCGCGGACCACTGGGTGATCGTCGATTAGCATGACATTAACCATTGCTTCGCTCCTTCAGGGGGATACGGACGGCTAAGGCAGTGCCATCGCTAGATTCTAGGTTCATGGTGCCACCTACACGCTCCACACGGGTGCGCAGGCCCGCGAGCCCGAATCCGTGGTCCTTCTCGCCGGTACTAGGGGAGGCGGATACGCCGCATCCATTATCAACGACGTCCAAGGTCACCGCATCCTCGAAGAGGCCGAGCGTGACCACCGCGCGCGAGGCATGGGCGTGTTTGATGACGTTATTGAGTCCTTCCTGCGCAGCGCGTACGATGACCTCTTTGATTCGGCCGGGTACCTTGCCGCTTCCAGATACCACCAGTTCGAAGGTGGTTTCTTCCCCCAAAGCCTTCACGCGGCTGCGCATCTGGGACAGCAGGGAAGTGAGCTGGGTTTCCAGTCGCTCATCGGGGCCAGCGAGTTCGCGGACAAAGCGGCGGGCCTCGGCCAGATTCTCGCTCGCGACATCCTCGATGACCGCCAGCTGCTCTTCTTTGGTGCGGGGATCATCGGTGCCGCGGGCCGCGCGGGAGAGTAACAAAATGGAGCTAAGGCCTTGCGCGACGGTGTCATGGATCTCGCGGGAGAGGCGCTCGCGCTCCTCCAGCCGGCCGGCTTGGTGCTCGCTGGCGGCCAGCTCGGCTTGGGTTTCGCGCAGCTGCTTGGCGATGTCCCTGTGGTGCGCCGCTTCTGCTTGCAGCCGCCGCTGGATGAAAAAGACCGTTGCCGCAAAGGCGGTGCCGATAAGCGGTCCCACGGCCGCAGCGATGGACCAACCTTCTGGGTGCAGCCAGGCGGGGATGAACGCAGCCGCTGCCCACAGCACGGCGATGGAGATCAGCCCGGGCACGGTGGGCAAAGCGCGCAAAAAGACAAAAATAAGCGGGAATTCCAACCACATGAAATCCTGCGCATGGACCATCAGGCCCAGCCACAGCAGGCATAGCCCGCCTAGCCATAACCATGTGGGCAGCCAACGTTGTGCGGCGTACACCACGGCGAGGGCGATGGCTAAGCCGATAACCCGGGCGTCGAGCCGGCCATCCACATAGGCGCGCGCCACGCCGAAGACCAGCAGAAACGCGAACATGGCGTGCAGGCCATAGACCCATAATTTCTGTCCTCTAAACACAACCACCCAGGATATCCGCGCACGGGTGGACAGTGAATCAACCACTTGGTTGAGTGGAGGTTCAGCGAGCTGGCCGATTACTTCTGACCTGCGCAAAGCAAATATAGAAGTATGTTCCTAGCAATCAGAGAAATCACCACAGCGCGCGGCCGCTTCGCGCTCATCGGCGGCACGGTTGCGCTCATTACCCTTCTACTCGTGATGCTCTCCGGCCTGACGGAAGGCCTTTCCAAGCAAAATACCTCTGCGCTGGAGGCCTTGGAAGAGGATTATCCATATATTTCCTTTTCTACCGAGGATCCTTCTTTCAGCGAATCCGAGATGCACGCTGGCGATATCGCCAGCGATGGCATTCCTCTAGGCGCAGCCCAGACCAAGCTGGAGGGTCATGGCGGCATTGCCGTTCTCAGCCTGCCGGCCGGCACGCAGGTTCCGGGAACCGATAAGTCTATTCCGGAGCAGGGCGTGCTCCTGTCGGATTCCATCGACGAGACTGATTCAGTCACCTTGGGCGGCACCGACTTCTCGGTGGAGGGCACCGTCCCAGAGACGATGTATGCACATTCCGAGGTGGTATGGGCATCTACCGAAACCTGGCAGCGCATCAGCCACGCTCCGCAGGGCGTGATTGGTACGGCAGCGCTATATAAGCAAGAGGTTCCTGGCTCCGTAAAGATGTCCAAGTCCTTCTCCGGCTTGGCGGCCTATCAGTCTGAGCGCGGTTCGCTGCTGACCATGCAGGGCTTCTTGTACGGCATCTCCGCCCTAGTCACCGTGGCCTTCTTGACTGTGTGGACCATCCAGCGCACCCGCGACCTTTCGATTCTGCGTGCGCTCGGCGCCACTGTGCGTTACCTGCTGCGCGATGCCTTGGCGCAAGCGGCCATCATTTTGGCCGCCGGCACCATTGCAGGCGCCGTTATCGGTTGGGCGCTCGGTGCGCTTGCCTCCGGCACCGTGCCATTCGATGTCTCCCTGCGCACCATTGCCGTACCCGCCGTTGGTATCTGGGTCCTCGGCATGGCCGGTGCCCTCGTCGCAACCCGCCGCGTAGCTAAAGCTAACCCACTCGATGCTCTTGGAGGAAATGCTTAATATGTCCACCATTCTTGATATCCGCAACGCTACCGTGACCTACCAGGACGGTGAGACAACGACTACCGCGCTAGCCGATGCCTCCCTCAACGCCGAATCCAATTCCCTGACCGCCATCGTGGGTGAGTCCGGTTCCGGCAAGTCCACGCTGCTTTCCGTCGCCGCCGGGCTTATCACCCCGGATTCCGGTTCCGTGCAGGTGGATGGCACCCGCTCCATCATCTTCCAGCAGGCCAACCTGCTGTCCTCGCTCAATGTGCGCGACCAGCTGCTGATTATGGACCACATCGCCGGCCGCAAGTTGCGCCCGCAGCGCGCCGATGAGCTGCTGGAGTTTGTGGGACTAGCGGGCATGGGGAATCGCCGCATGGGCCAGATGTCTGGTGGCCAGCGCCAACGCGTCAATATCGCCCGCGCGCTGATGGAGCAGCCAGACCTGCTCTTGGCCGATGAGCCTACCTCCGCGCTCGATTCCCACCTCTCGCAGGAGATCATCCGCCTTTTGCGCGATGTCACCCAAGAGATGAAGACCGCCACCATGCTAGTAACCCATGATCGCTCCTTGCTGAATTTTGCGGATCGTGTGGTAGAGGTCAAGGACGGTCACGTCTCTGAACAGGAGAAGGTTTCCGCGCTCAGCTAGCGCTGCATGGCGAGCAGCCGTGCGATTGCCTGCGGCACGGCTGCGGCAATCTGGGAGGCGGAGCAAATCCCAAAGCCGTCCGGGGTATGGGCGGCAATAGCGGCGGCATGCTGGTGTATGGCCGCGGCATGCAGGATTTCCATAATTACCGC
Organism: Corynebacterium curieae; assembly: GCF_027570035.1. Taxonomy (GTDB): domain Bacteria; phylum Actinomycetota; class Actinomycetes; order Mycobacteriales; family Mycobacteriaceae; genus Corynebacterium; species Corynebacterium curieae. The sequence goes on from NZ_JAKMUU010000004.1 coordinate 258,188, forward strand.
CTCCGCACTTACTTCAGCGATATCCAATTGCGCGAGCGTCGCGCCGAGGATGCCGGAGAGCACGTCGCCGGATCCGGCGGTGGCTGCGTAGGAGTGCCCAGCGTTCATGCCATAAATGTCCTGGCCGGGGGCCGTGACCGTGGTGATCCGGCCCTTGTGCAGAACAAAACAGTCGAGCGCAGAGGCAAGCTCCTTTAGGCGTATTCCGAGCCCTTCTGAAAGATCGAGCTCGCGGCCGAGCGCGGCCTTATACAGCCGCTCAAATTCCCCGGCATGTGGAGTCAGGACGGCGCAGGGGTGAACGCGTACGAGTTCGCGTAGATCCCCATAGGTCGAAAGCACTGTAAGCGCATCGGCGTCGATAATCGTGGGCAGGCCGCGTTCTAGCACGGTACGCAACTCTGCGGCCGCTTCTGGGTCGGTGCCTCGCCCTGGGCCGATTACCCAGGCTTGGGCGTGGACTTTTTCTTGTGCGCTCGCATGGGGCACTACTTCGGGCAGGCTTGTGGTTACGGAGTCGTTGCCCACGACGCGAACCATCGAGGGCGTGGCGCGCACCGCGCCCGTGGCAGCGAGGATTCCCGCGCCGGGATAGGCGCTGCTGCCAGCGCATACGGCGGTGACCCCGCCGGTGTACTTGGTGCTTTTCGCCCCCGGCGTCGGATCCAGAATGGGCCCCGTGCACCCTACCGGCTTCGGGGCGGTAACCACGCCCTGCTCCCCCGTGAGGACTGGTTCAGATGGCCACTGATAGGGCAGGGGGATGGTGGGTTCATTGGCAATATGGCCTACTGGTTTAGCGGCGGCAGAAAGCTCTTCTGCAAAGGAACGCGGGGCACCTGGCAAGAGCAGATCGCACAGCACTACTGCGCCGCATTCCGGGGCAAAGATATGCCCGGCGCGGGCCCAACCAAAGCTAATGGTCACGTCTGCTTCCACCGCCTCGGCTGCAGCCAACCCGGTATCGGCGTTAATACCGGAAGGGATGTCCACTGCTAGAACCGGAACACCACGCTTTTTGGCTTCGCCGTAGGCTCGCAGCGGCGCGCCGGAAAGGCCGCGGGTGGAGGCCAGGCCGGCGACGGCGTCGATAAGCAGGTCGGCTTCCCCTAGATGCTCGGCCACGGTGCCGCCGGCCCCGGTAAAAGCCTGCAGCGCGGGTTCGTGTGCGGCATCTGCCGCGAGGATAGCCACTACTGAATAGCCTTCCTCCGCCAAGAAAGCGCCAGCGTAGAGGCCATCGCCCCCGTTTCCTCCCGGGCCAGCGAGAATAGTCACGCGCTGCCCTGGGGCAAGCATGGCCGTGGCCGTGGCGGCCACACCCCGAGCGGCTAGGCGCATGAGCGCATCGGCATGGTTCTGCTGGGCTAGAAGAGTGTCCTCCGCTGCTCGGACGGCAGCAACGCTATAGGCATGTCGCATGCCCGCCAGGATAGGCCTTTAAGGAGCAGGTTGGCAGGTGGGGCACCAAAATAGGTTGCGTCCCTCCATGACCTTTTCCGCTACTGGAGTGCCACAGATATAGCAGGGCAACCCGGCGCGGCGGTAGACGTAGACCTCCCCGCCGTGGTCGTCCTTGCGCGGTTCGCGGCCCATGGCCTCGGGTGAGTGCTCGGGGCGTACTGTATCGATGCGGCCGTGCTCCACCCCGTACTCCATCAAATCCACCAGGTCCGCCCATGTGGCGTCAAAAGTTTCACGGGAAACCTCACGGCCAGGCAGGAAAGGGGAGAGACCGTGGCGAAAGAGGGTTTCCGCGCGGTAGATATTGCCCACGCCGGCATAGAGGTGCTGGTCCATCATCAGCGAGCCAATGCTGCGCCGCGACCTGTGTACCTTGGCCCATAAAGCCTCCACATCGGCGTCCGCGCGCAGCGGATCTTGGCCCACCTTGGCCAGCTGGGTGCGATACTCTTCTTCCGTGAGCAGGCGGCAAAACTGCGGTCCGCGCAGGTTAGCGGCCTCGGTGCCATTATCGATGCGCACTCGGATCTGGCCGGCAGTCTCTTCCCGCGGTTCGAAGCGCAGCTTTCCAATGAGCCCCAAATGGATATAGAGGATATGGCGTGGGTTTTCTGCGTTAAAGTGCACAAAAAGGTGCTTGCCGTAGGTCTCCGCCATCTCGATGCGCTCCCCGTCGAGGATCTTCGATTCTTCCGCGAATCGTCCCTGCGGGCTGGTCACGCGCAGCGGCATGCCGCGATAGTTCGCGTTGAATTTATGGGCTAGGCGGTGGATAACGTGACCTTCAGGCATGAGATCTAGTCTAATCGGGAGGATTTTTCGGCCAAACTGGTGCTCAACCAGCCCACTTATTTGCTGGCTGCCTTTAGCGTAAACTCGAAATGCGGAATGATTTAACTCAGGGGAAGGCTTTCAAATCATGACGCAAAAAATCGGCTTTGACCGCGAGAAATACATTGAGCTGCAGTCGAAGCACATCCACGCCCGCCGCGAGGAAATCGGCGGCAAACTCTACCTAGAGATGGGCGGCAAGCTTTTTGACGATATGCATGCCTCTCGCGTGCTGCCCGGCTTCACCCCGGACAATAAAATCGCGATGCTGGAGCGCATTAAAGAGGACGTAGAGATCCTCATTTGCATCAATGCGAAGGATATTTCCCGCCAGAAGGTGCGCGCGGACTTGGGCATCCTCTACGAAGATGACCTGCTACGCCTCGTGGACGTATTCCGCAGCCGCGGATTCTTGGTAGAAAACATCGTCATGACTCAGCTCGAGGAGGGCAACTCCCAAGCCGAAGCCTTCATTGACAAGGCGGAGCGCCTCGGCCTCAAGGTGGCCCGCCACCGCGTTATCCCTGGATACCCCACCAATACTGACCTCATTGTGTCCGAAGAGGGCTTTGGCCGCAATGAGTTCGCGGAGACCTCCCGCGACCTTGTCGTTGTCACCGCGCCGGGCCCTGGCTCCGGCAAACTGGCTACCGCGCTTTCGCAGGTCTATCACGAGCATCAGCGCGGCAATAATGCCGGCTACGCCAAGTTTGAAACCTTCCCTATCTGGAATCTCCCCCTTGAGCACCCCGTGAACCTGGCCTATGAGGCGGCCACGGTGGATCTTAATGATTCCAATATTATTGACCACTTCCACTTATCCGCCCACGGCGAGTCCACCGTGAACTACAACCGCGACGTGGAAGCATTCCCGCTGCTGCGCACCCTTTTGGAAAAGCTCACCGGCACCACCCCGTACCAGTCGCCGACGGATATGGGCGTGAACATGGCCGGCTTCTGCATTACTGACGACGCCGTGTGTAGCGCGGCCGCCCAGCAAGAAATCATCCGCCGCTACTTCAAGGCCCAAGTGGAAGAGGCCCGCGCAGGGTTGGGGACTGAGCAGTCCGAGCGCGCCGCCGTCGTCATGGCCAAGGCCGGCATCAAGGTAGAAGATCGCCCTGTGGTGGCGCCTGCTCGCCAGCGTGCGGAAGAAACCAGCGAGCCTGCCTCTGCTATGCAGCTGCACGACGGCACCATGATCACCGGCCGTACCTCGCCATTGCTGGGTTGTTCTGCAGCTATGCTGCTTAACGCGCTAAAGCACTTGGCGGGTATCAATGATGATATCCACCTGCTTTCGCCCGAATCCATCGAGCCGATTCAAACGCTCAAGACCAAACACCTAGGTTCCAAGAATCCCCGCCTGCACACCGACGAGGTGCTCATCGCCTTGTCTGTATCTGCAGCGAAGGATGATAATGCCCGCAAGGCGTTGGAGCAGATCAAGGAACTTGCTGGTTGCGACGTCCACACCACCACCATCCTGGGCTCTGTGGATGAGGGAATCTTCCGCAACCTGGGCGTGCTCGTGACCTCGGATCCGGTCTTTGCCCGCAAGAAGGCGCTGTACCAGAAGCGCTAGATCCCGCGTGCTAAAGATTCGGCCCTTTCAGCCTGTGCTGGAGGGGCCGCAGTCATATAAAGGAAAGGTACAAGATTGGGGATCTGCACAGCTGCGGGCCTAAGATTGGGGCGTGACTATTGGCAAAGTTCTCCTATATTACTGCTTTACCCCCATCGAAGATCCCACCGCAATCATGCTGTGGCAGCGCACCCTGTGCGAGTCCCTGGGGCTCAAGGGGCGCATCCTCATTTCCGAGCATGGCATCAACGGCACCGTTGGCGGCGATATGGAAGCCTGCAAGCGCTACGTCCGCCAGACCAAGGAATACCCAGGCTTTAAGCGCATGCAGTTCAAGTGGTCCGAGGGCGGCGCGGATGACTTCCCACGGCTTTCGGTCAAGGTGCGCGATGAAATCGTGGCCTTTGGCGCGCCGGGCGAGCTGAAGGTCGATGAAAACGGCGTCGTCGGCGGCGGTGTGCACCTCAAGCCGGAAGAGGTAAATAAGCTGGTAGAAGAGCGTGGCGAGGAGGTCGTTTTCTTTGACGGCCGCAACGCCATGGAGGCAGAGATTGGCAAGTTCAAAAATGCCGTCGTGCCCGATGTGAAAACCACGCATGACTTCATCGAGGAAATTGAATCCGGCAAGTATGACTGGATGAAGGATAAGCCGGTGGTGTCTTATTGCACCGGCGGCATTCGTTGCGAAATCTTATCCTCGTTGATGAAGAACCGCGGCTTCAAAGAGGTTTATCAAATCGACGGCGGCATCGTGCGCTACGGCGAAAAGTACGGCAATGATGGGCTGTGGGAAGGCTCCATGTATGTCTTTGACAAGCGCATGCACCACGAATTTGGCCAAGGACTCCAAGACCCAGGCTTTATCCAGCTGGGCCACTGCGTGCACTGCGGTAAGGGCACCAATACCTTCCACAATTGCATCAATGAAGACACCTGCCGCCAGCAGGTACTCATCTGTGATGACTGCATCCAGCACGTAGAGACCCAACACTGTGGTCGGCCGGATTGCGTCGAGGTGGCAGCGCACCTAGCTAAACAGGAGAGCTAGTCGCGCTCCGTTTCCTTGCGGAAGCAGCCCCACCACCATTGTTGCCACGCGGTGGTATGCGGGCTGTGCGGGGGATGGATGATGCCGGTGGGGGCGTGTAGTTCGCTGACCGGGCTAATGCCGTGGAGCGAGTTGAGGAACCACAGGGGGAATTGCGCCGCGAGCTCTGGAGTGAGTGGGCGCGTTTCGGTATGCATACCTAGGTCCGCAGCGCGCTGAGTGACTTGGCGCAGGGTGATGCTGGGCAGCGCCTGACCAGTGTGGAGGATGAGCGTCTCCCCATCCCAAGCGACGAGCGCGCCGGTGGTGGTCTCCGTCATGGCACCGGAGGCATCCACGATGGCGGTGTCATCGGTGCCATCAGCCTGGTACTCGGTGCGGTAGCGGGCCAGCGCTGGGAAATCAGGGCCCTTGACTAAAGGTTGTGAGCGCGGGTCGGCGGCTTGCACATAGGTCAGCCGGGTGGTTCGGCGCGCAGGGGGTGCGGGGCGAATATCGAGGCGCAGCTGCCCAGAGGCAAGAGAAATACGGGGAAAGAGATCGTCGGGGCCGAAAAGTTGAAGCATCGCGGGGACGAACCCGGCGGGAAGCGGTCCGGTCACCGACTCGAAGCGCTGGAGGTGCAGGGGGAGGGCGTTTGAGTGGGCGTTGCCAAGCATCCGCCAAGAATCCGCAACGTCAAAGGGGCCGGGGTGGGGTTGGCTTGGAATAAAGCGGCCTTCGCGCCAAAGGTAGGTGCTCATTGCCACGCCCCCAACACGGATTGCGTCTTGAGATTGCGCTCCTCTAGCTCGGCGGCCGGATCCGAATCCAGGACGATGGCCCCGCCGGCGCCGATGGTGATCTCACCGGCCGCCCGCACGGCCGTGCGGATGACCACGCTGAGATCGGATTGCCCATCAAACCCCAGGTAGCCCACCACGCCGGAGTACACGCCGCGTGGGCCCGTTTCGAGTTGGTCAATGATGTCGCAGGTGCGCAGTTTCGGCGCGCCCGTCATCGATCCGGGAGGGAAGGTGGCGCGGAGGGCATCGACCGCCGTGGCACCGGTGCGCAGCTGCCCAGTAATAGTGGATACCAACTGATGGACGGTGGCATAGCTTTCTACCTGCATCAACTTGGGCACGCGCACGCTGCCGGGCTCGCATACCCGGGAAAGGTCATTGCGCAGTAGGTCGACGATCATGAGGTTTTCGGCGCGTGTCTTCGGGTCCGTGGTCAGCAGCGCGGGATCCTGGTCGGCCGAGATAGTGCCCTTAATCGGCTTGGCCTCTACCTTACGGCCGCGCACGGTGAGGAAGCGCTCGGGTGAGGCGCTGCATACTTCCACGCCGTCGAAGACGAGGTGCGCGGCGTAGGGAGCGGGATTGTGCGCGCGCAGTTGGGGATAGAGCTCCCCCTCGGCCGCGGCCGAGTAGGTATCGGTCAGGCAGACTTCGTAGCTTTCGCCCGCGTGCAGGAATTCTTGGGCGCGCTTAATCCGCTCCAGGTAGCCGGGGCTGCGCCAGAAGCCCGCGCTTAGCGACGCCCCACCGTCCTCCCCCGTGGGCCGTGGTTCCTCCGTGCCCAAGGCGGCTTCCAGACGCTCAAGCAATTCCTCGGCGCCGTCACCGGCAAGGCAGCACAGGTGCGCGGTTTCTGTGTGGTGGTCATAGACGATAAAGGACTGCGGCCGCACAAAGTAGGCATCTGGGTAGGGAGAGCGGTGGCTTAGCTCAATCGGCAGGGTTAACTGGGCGCATTCGTAGCCTAGGTACCCGATGACCCCGCCGGTAAAGGGGAGGTCTGGGGCATTGTCGATGCGGGTGGCGAGCTCGCGGTCGAGGAGGGCGAGGATATCGGGGGCGTCGCCAAGCCGGTAGCGAAAAGAGCGACTCAACGCGCCCGCTGTATCGCCGAGGATCGAATAGCGCCCGCGGGGATCCGCGGAGTCAAGGAAGAAGGCATCGTTGCCTTCGGCGCGCAGGGCGGCAAAGACCCGCGGGCAGTCCACCGCGCCGGGCACCTCGCGGTGGAGCAGGCGGAACCCGCCCAGAAAATTGCGCATAATGTCCCTGCCGTAGTGCGTGAGCACCGACTCGGGGTGGAATTGCACGCCCCAGTGCGGCAGCCCATCGACCTTGAGCGCTTGTATGACGCCATCCTCGCTGCGGGCATGGACGGTGATGCCGGGAGCCTCTTCTATGTGCAGGGAGTGGTAGCGCACCACTTCGAAGTCTTGCGGGATTCCGGCGAAGATGCCTTCGCCAGAGTGGCTGATGGTAGAGCCAAAACCGTGGCGCGGCCGCGGCGCACGCGACACCCGGGCCCCAGCGAGTAGGCCTAGCCCCTGATGGCCAAGGCATACGCCCAGCACTGGAATCTCGGCCGACGCTGCGGCGGCAATAATGTCCCGGGCAGTACCGAAATCCTGCTCCCTCTCTGGCGTGCCCGGGCCAGGAGAAATCACCACGTGAGAAAATTCGCCCGCACGGACGCGCTCGGAAAGCCTTTCTGTTTCGCCGGCGGGAACAACGAGCGGCTCGCGGCCGGCTACTTCCGCAATGAGGTGGGCGAGATTGAAGGTATAAGAATCGTAGTTATCAAGCAGAAGGATCATGGGGCGGGATATTCTATGCGGCAGCCGAGTCCATGAGGAAAAGCTGGATATCAGTGATGGTCCACAGCATAAAGTTGCAGGCCATCACCCAGAAAATGGCCATCCAACTGCGCCACCGCAGATAGCGGTGCAGCTTGCGCACCATGATAACGGCGCAGCCAATCATGCCAAAGAAGGGAATGATCGGGGTGGTAAGGCTAAAGAAGGTGCGCTGGCCTTCGGTGCAGAGCCACGCGGCGGTGCCATTTTCACACAAGGGACCGCCGGAGAGCCGAGTGATGAGCGCGACTGCGAAACCATAAAGCGCGGAGAGAACCAGAACACCGATCATGTACCAGATGGCCTGGCGGGTAGAGCGGCGGTTGGCGGCAGCAACCTCTAAGGGATCCGGTTCATCAGCCAGCTCATCAAAGCTCCGCGGTTCCGGGCGGCGCAGGTTGGCATAGTCCGCATCGGAAGTCAGATCGTTTTCGGGATGCTCTGGTCGCAGGCTCATGCCCCAATCCTAACCACAGGCTGGGTGGACTAGGATAGGCACCCGAATATGCGGCAGGAGCTCCGTGGCGGTAGATCCCAAGAACACGCGGGCGATGGGGCCTTGCGGGGTGGAGGCCATAAGCATCAGATCGCCCTTCTTCCATTTGAGCGAATCCACCGCCCCACCCCAGCCCGCACCAGAACCGATTTCTGAGGTGACATCCAAATCGGGGAATTTTTCTTGGATGCTATCGCGGGCGCGGTCCAACATGGCAAGGGAATCCTCGAGCCACTCGGCTGCCAGCTTGAGCGCCATATCGTACTTGTCCTTTGAAGGGGTGTTGAGCAGTCCCTTTGCCGAAAAGGCAAGCAGACGCAGTGGCAGGTTCCAGCGATTGGCAAGTTCCGCCGCGGCGAGCATCTCATGGTCCTCGCGCGGGCTGCGTTCGGTGATGGCGAAATTAAAGCGGGTGACGCCGTGCTTGGACAGCTTTACCTTGCGGGGCACCAAACCCAACGGCTGAGGGGAATAATGCAGCAGGGTATCGGCCGTAGAGCCCGCAAAGAAACGGCCCTTGGGTGCTGCCTGGTTGGGCCCAAGGATAATGAGGTCTGCCTTGAACTTCTTGGCCATTTCCGTCAGCAGCTGGGGACGGGAGGGCCCGTCCACCAACAAAGAAGGTTTCTCATCCCAGCAGGTGCGCGGGACCCCGGCCTCATCGAGGGCGGCACGGGTAGCGGCGGCGCAGGCTTCCTTTTGGCCCTTAAACCACTTCTTATACTTCCCCCCGAGTTTGCTGAGGGAAGTCGTAGTCCACGGCTGGAACACGGTAGAGATGACGCGTACTTGGATATCTGCGGTGCGGGAGAGCCACGCGGCGCAATCAAGCGCCTCGGTACCAGAGGAGGAAGGACTCCAAGAGATGAGAATACGAAGGGGTTTATCGGCCGAGCCCTTGCTCAAGGCCGGAAGATGCCCATCGGAAGAATCTGTTGCCATAGGGTGTGAACTAGTGAGAGATTACGGTTTTCGCTTCTCTCAATTATCGCGGTATTGCGAAGAAAAATGAAATCACCGCGGGCGAAACTAGCGCTGTTCGCCGTTCATTGTGGGGCGATAGACATCTGCGAGCTTTGAGATAACGGTGGCAACTTCGTGCGCGGTGTCCAAATCTTTCGGATCCAGCCACCGCATGATCTCCGCCAAGGCGGAGGCGCGCTGTTGTGAGACGATGGCAAGCTCAGATTCGCCCAATTGCGTCAGCGCTACCAGAACACCGCGACGGTCCTCTTCATCGCGGTGTCGTTCCACAAAGCCACGGCGCTCGAGCTGATAAAGCGCGTTGGACGCAGTAGGCATGCGGATAAGCTCCGCCTGCGCAATGGTGGATACGCGGGAGGGACCGCGCATCCGCAGCTGGTTCATGATGGATACCTGCGAGGTGGTCAAAGATGATCCCTCAGCCGTGCGCTGGAAAATAAGGATGAGCTTATTGAGCGCCGGCTGGATAGAACGCGCGACCTCGACCGCATCCTCGTATGTAGATGGGGACTGAGCGGGGCCTTTCTCATCATGTTGCTGCGTCATGGAAAACGATTGTATAGGCCAGTTTCCTCGCGCGGTAGTTCAGGAGTAAAAAAGTTAGCTTCCGTTAATAAAATCTTCTAGCTCGGCGCGCGCCACATCATCGGCCTTTTGCACCGGTGGGGACTTCATCAGGTAGGACGAGGCCGGCAATACTGGTCCGGCAACGCCGCGATCGAGGGCAATCTTGGCCGCACGTACGGCATCAATAATGATGCCTGCCGAGTTAGGGGAGTCCCAGACCTCCAGCTTGTACTCCAAGTTCAGCGGTACTTCGCCAAAGGCAGAGCCTTCCAAGCGGACATAGGCCCATTTGCGATCATCGAGCCATTCCACATAATCGGAAGGTCCGATGTGTACATTGCGGTCCTCGCGTTTGCCGGCGATGGGCGAGTTGTGCAGATTAGAGGTTACGGCCTGCGTCTTAGAGATCTTCTTGGATTCTAAGCGCTCGCGCTCGAGCATGTTTTTAAAATCCATATTGCCGCCGACGTTGAGCTGCATGGTGCGCTCCAAGCGCACGCCGCGGTCCTCAAAAAGCTTGGCCATAACGCGGTGGGTGATGGTGGCGCCCACCTGAGACTTAATATCATCGCCGACAATGGGGAGACCAGCATCTTCGAACTTTTTGGCCCACTGCGGGTCAGAGGCAATAAAGACCGGCAAGGCATTGACAAAGGCGCAGCCGGCATCGATGGCCGCTTGGGCGTAAAATTTATCCGCCTCCTCGGAACCGACGGGTAAGTAGGAGACTACGACGTCGGCGCCGGACTGACGGAGTATAGCGGGGACGTCGGCAAGCGGGGCTTCTGATTCCGCGATGGATTCCTGGTAGTACCGGCCTAGGCCGTCCAAGGTAGGGCCGCGCTGCACGGTAACGCCCAGCTCAGGGACGTCAGTAATGGAAATGGTGCAATTGGGCGAGCTGCGCGTAGCCTCTGCGAGATCCTTGCCCACCTTGTCCGCATCCACATCGAAAGCGGCAACGAATTCCACATCGCCTACGTGGTACGGACCGAATTGTGTGTGCATTAAACCGGGAATATCTGCATCTGCTGCAGCGTTGCGATAAAACTCCACGCCTTCAATGAGGGACGTGGCGCAGTTGCCGACGCCCACGATGGCGACCTTTACTTTTTCAGACATGTTGTACTCCTTTATATCCATGAGTTGTGGATGCCAGTGACTGCGCAAGACTAAGCCGAAAATTATGCCCTGTGGTGGCATAACACCATGTGGATCGATCAAGAAGAGGTAATTAGGATGATCCGGGTGAATTCCATTGCCTACAAGCATGTGCTCTCCCATGAGTGGGAACGCGCCTATCATCTGCGCGAATTTCGCGCCGGGCAGCTCACGCGGGAGGACGTGTGTGATGCCGATTTTCTGCTGCGCGCCGCAGCCGAACACCACGGCCGCACCATGGATAAGGAATGCCCAGTCTGCGGCGAGCCTTTGCGGCTAACGCGCTGGGTCTATGGAGAAAACCTTGGCAGGCGCGCCGGGAGCGCCCGCAGTGAAAAAGAAATTGCGGAATTTGTGGCCGAGGGCTTGGAGTTTACGGTGCACGAGGTGGAGGTGTGCCGCAGTTGCCGGTGGAACCATTTGTTGCGTTCTGCTACTGCTTTTAACGCGTGTTAGTTTCCGACGCACCGCCTTAGGCAGTAAGCTGCAATTATTTAGTTTGTGATCAGGGATGAATGAGGACACGAATCAGTGACCGAGAAGGAATCTACCGGCAAGTCCACTAAGGTGGCTCGCCCCAGCAAAAAGCAGGCGAAGAAGAAGCGCCGCATCTGGCCGTGGGTCGTTTTGGCGTTCCTACTGGTCTTTGTGGCACTGCCTGCAGGACTTTTTGCCTACGCATACTCGCAATACTCCGTTCCGGAACCAAAGGACTTGGCCAATAACCAGGTCTCTACCATTTACGCTGGCGATAACCAGACCCAGCTTGCCCGTTTGGTACCGCCGGAAGGCAACCGCACCCACGTGCAGTTGGACGAAATTCCAGAATACGTGCAGGACTCCGTGCTTGCCGCCGAGGACCGCGACTTCTGGGATAACTCCGGCTTCTCCTTCACCGGCCTCGGCCGCGCCGTGGTGGGTAAGGTAACCGGCAACGAAGACGCCGGTGGTGGCTCCACTATCACCCAGCAGTATGTGAAGAACACTCTGGTGGGCAACGAGTATTCCTACGTGCGTAAGATTCGCGAACTTATTTACTCGGTGAAGATGACCAATGAGTGGGACAAGAAGGATATCCTCAATGCCTATCTCAACACCGTGTATTTCGGGCGCAATGCCTACGGAATCCAGGCAGCGTCTAACGCTTACTTTGATAAGGACGCCAAGGAACTCACCCCAGAGGAAGGCGCTATGCTCGCCGGACTCATCCAGTCCCCGTCCGGACTTGACCCGCGTGTAAACCAGGAGGCTTCCGAGGACCGCTGGAATTATGTCCTTGACGGCCTAGTGGGCATGGGCGATCTCACTCAGGAACAGCGCGATGGCATGGTCTTCCCGGAGACCCGCGATCCGGCCGAGTACTCCGCCTACACCGAGGCCCCAGGCGCTAATGGTCATATCAAGGACCAGGTCATTCGCGAGCTGGAAGAGGTAGGCATCACGGAAAACGAGGTGTCCACCGGTGGCCTGCGGATCACCACCACCATTGATATGAATGTGCAGAACAACACCATTCAGGCGGTAGATGATCAGATGGCTCCGCTGCAGGAAGATGCGCGTGCCGCTTCCGTAACCATCGATCCGAAGACCGGTGCGGTCCGCGGATACTTTGGCGGCCACGATTCCAATGGTTGGGATTATGCTAATGCCCCGCTGCAGACGGGCTCTACTTTCAAGATCATGGCGCTAGCGGCCGCCCTACAGCAGGGAATTGGCTTGGACACCAACTACTCTTCTGCCCCTTATCAGCTGCCGGGCTCTGACTTGGTAAACAACGTGGGCAGCGGTTGCGGCGTGTGTAGCTTGCGCGAAGCTACCAAGCAGTCTCTGAATACTTCCTTCCTCCGCCTGCAGGCGGATCTCAAGCACGGTACGCAAGACACTGCGGACATGGCACACGCCCTTGGCGTGGCCAAGTCCTTGCCCGGAATTGATAAGACCCTGACCGAAAAGGGTAAGCAGCCATTCGAAGGTATCGTGCTGGGCCAGTACCAGTCCCGCCCGCTCGATATGGCTACAGCCATGTCCACCTTGGCAAACCAAGGCGTGTGGCATAACCCCCACTTTGTTCAGCGCGTAGAAAATGCCGCCGGTGACGTGCTTTATGAGCACCCAGATGATGGCGGGGAGCGCCGCGTATCTTCCAACGTGGCAAATAACGTCATCGAAGCCATGGAGCCGGTTGCCGCATGGTCCAATGGCGCACTTGCTGGAGGCCGTACCTCGGCCGCCAAGACCGGTACCACCCAGATGGGCGATACCGGCAATAACAAGGATGCCTGGATGGTGGGTGCTACGCCGCAGTTGGCTACCGCAGTGTGGGTAGGCACCGCGGATAATACATCTGCCATCTTCGATCAGTACGGCGGCATCATGTACGGTGCGGGCGCACCTACCAAGATCTGGAAGGCCGTCCTGGATAACTCCTTGGCGAACGCGGAGTTCCAGAACTTCCCAGCCGCTTATCCGATGGGATTTGGCAACACGGGCGCCGGAACCGCGGCACCAGCCTATGACCCAAGCTGGGATAGTGGAGCCGAAGATACGCAGAACTACGAGACCCCGGTTGAGGAAGCAGCTCCGGAAGAAGAGACCAAGCCGGCCCAGCCGCAAAAGAAGCCGGAGAGCCCGAAGCCGGCCCCGAGCCCGCAGCGCGGTAATAATGGCAACAACAACCAGCCACCGGCCCAGCCGGAAGCCCCGTCGTTGGATGACCTCCTTGGCCCCGATGGTGACTTGGCCGATCTCCTAGGGTAGGCGGCAGTGACAGCGAATCCGCAACAGCGCATTCCCGCTTCCGCAGAACCCATGGCCCGCGGGGTAATTGAATTCCTCGGCGGGCCAATGGGCCGTTTTGCAGGCGTTCGCCGCACCCAATGGTGGACCCCGCTGCGTGCCATCATCGCCGTCGGCTGGGTTTTCCTGGCTTGCGGATTCCTTTCCAAAGCCAATTGCGCCGGCGGCACCCGCGGCGAGGACGGCGTCATTAGCCTGAACTGGGCGGGCAACCGCCAATACACCTCTTTTTGCTATAACGACATCATCCCGCTGTACGGCGGCCGTGGCCTAGATGAGGGCGGCTTCCCTTATGCCTTTTCATGGCAGGAGGGCGACCTGACCCGCTACATGGAATACCCAGTACTTGCAGGTCTATTCCAGGGATTGATGGGTTGGATCGCTCGCCATACATACTCACTGGTTGAATGGGCCGGCATACCGGAGGCTGGGTGGTACTTTGGCCTAACCGCCTTAGTCATGTCCTGCATCTGGGTTGGTGTGCTGTACATGGTCTACCTATTGGTGGGTAACCGCACTTGGGACACCATCTTGGTAGCGGCCAGCCCGCTTATCATCATCCATGCTTTTAGCAACTGGGATATTCCCTCCATCGCCTTTGCCGTGGGCGCGTTGCTGGCCGCCGCGCGCAAGCGCCCTGTGTTGGCCGGCGTTCTCATCGGTCTTGGTACGTCTTTTAAACTCTGGCCGCTCTACCTCTTGGGAGCCTTCTTCGTCTTAGCAGCGCGCAATCACCGCTGGGTGCAATTTTTCCAGGCCGTACTCGGCACTGCTGGGGCTTGGATTGTAGTCAACGTACCGGTGGCACTGAAGTACCCGGAGGCATGGCGCGAATTTTTCCGCCTCAACCAAGAGCGCGGTGCGGAGTGGACCACCATCTACTCGGTGCTCAGCCGCAATACTGGGATTAGCTTTAGCCCAGAGTTTCTCAATACCTTCAGCCTGGTGGCGTTTTTGGCTCTATGCGCGGCGATTGCGGTTCTGGGTTTGCGCAGCTCGCGTACTCCGCGCATGGCCGAGTTGGTCTACCTCATCGTTGCAGCCTTTTTGTTGGTCAATAAGGTGTGGTCGCCTCAGTATTCGCTGTGGCTGGTAGTTCCCGCAGCCCTAGCGCTGCCGCGGTGGCGATTGGTCTTTAGCTGGGCGCTTGTTGACGCCCTGGTGTGGCCGCTACTTATGTGGCACATGCTGGGTACGGATAACAAGGGAATTCCGCACGAGCTTCTCGACGTCGCCATTATCGCCCGCGACGCCCTCATTATCACCATGGCCGTACTCATCATTCGCCAGATGTGCGGCAAGACGGCGGATAAGGTGCGCGATGCGCATGGCGGCCGTGACCCATTGGCAGGAACATTCGCATGATCATTACCTATATCGGGATGGCATCCATCTTTTTAGGCTTCCTCTGCGTCATGGGGGCTTTTTGGCTCTTTCACAACCGCGAGGATCGGCGGGGTCCAATCACTTTAGGGCTTTTGGCTATCCTTTTCTTGACCATTATTCCGGCGACGGCTGCTGTGTTCTTCGCCGCAACTACCACTGGTTAGATTTCTTTTCGCCGGTCACTTGCGGTACTGTAGTGGGGTTGCTTGACGCAACGTACCCTCCTGCTGCATCCGCAAAGGTGATGCAGCCGAAAACTACTAGACCATAGGAGGTGATGAGGTCCGTGCGTCACTACGAAGTCATGATCATTCTGGATCCTAATCAGGATGAGCGCACCGTAACCCCGTCCCTGGATAAGTTCCTCGAAATCGTCCGCCAGGAAGGCGGCAAGGTTGAGAACCTTGATGTATGGGGCAAGCGTCGTCTTGCATACCCCATCAACAAGAAGGAAGAGGGCATTTATGCCGTCGTCAACCTGGAGTGTGAGCACACTTCGGTTGCCGAGCTCGACCGCCGTCTGAACCTGAACGACACCATCCTGCGTACCAAGGTTCTGCGCACCGACAGCAAGTAGCGGATACTGGGATCAAGCACAATCCACGTAACCGATAAGGAGTAAAGACATGGCACAGGGAGATACCAATATTACGGTGGTGGGCAACATCGTTGCTGACCCCGAGCTACGCTTCACCCCGGCGGGTGCGGCTGTAGCAAACTTCCGCGTCGCCTCCACCCCTCGTCGCTATAACTCGCAGACGAACCAGTGGGAAGACGGCGAAGCTATGTTCCTGACCTGCAACGTATGGCGTCAGGCGGCGGAAAACGTCGCGGAGACCATGTCCAAGGGCATGCGCGTCATTGTTACCGGCCGCTTGAAGCAGCGTTCCTTCCAAACCCGTGAAGGCGATAACCGCACCGTATTCGAGATTGATGTCGACGAAGTCGGCCCATCCCTGCGGTACGCCACCGCTCAGGTAAACCGCAATCCTCGTGAAGGCGGCAATAACTTTGGCGGCGGCGGCCAGCAGCGCTCGAATAACAATAACCAGGGCGGTTTTGGAGGCGGCCAGCAACAGCAGTCGCAGCAGAGCCAGGCTCCTTCTGAAGATCCGTGGAACTCCGCACCACCTGCTGGTGGTTTCGGAGGCGCTGATTCTGAACCTCCGTTCTAAGTCTGTCACCCGCAACTATTCAACTAACTCAATTGAAAGGCAGGGATCATGAAGCTGATCCTCACCGCTGCCGTTGAGAACCTCGGCGCCGCTGGCGAAATTGTTGAGGTTAAGGACGGCTACGGACGTAACTACCTGCTTCCTCGCGGCCTGGCCATCGTGGCTACCCGCGGTGCAGAGAAGCAGATTGAGGGCATCAAGCGTGCCCAGGAAGCTCGCGAGATTCGCGACCTGGATCACGCACGTGAGGTCCGCAACCAGCTCGAGCAGCTGACGGATGTCAAGGTAGAGGTCAAGACCTCCGAATCCGGTAAGCTCTTCGGTTCCGTTCAAGCAGAAGACATTGTCAACGCCGTCTCCAAGGCCGGTGGCCCCAAGCTGGATAAGCGCATCGTTGTGCTTCCTAAGGGCCTGGTCAAGAAGACCGGCAACTACCAGGTCGAGCTGAAGCTGCACGCTGATGTTATCGGCAAGGTGAACTTCTCGGTCGTTGCTGCCTAACTGGGCGCACGACGGTCCATATAGACCCAAAGACAACAGCAACGCTTTAGGCCTCAAGTTCCTGCTATGTGAGGTGGCAGGTTCTTGAGGCCTTTAGCGCGTTTTTACCAGGTTGTGGATAACTGTGGAATTTTGTGGATAACTGGCTCCCCAGTTTACTTTCCGTTAAAGCGTACGCTGCTTTCTTAACCCGCAGGTCAGAGCTTCTATCCACGGATCTGTGCTTATTTTCACACCCTTAAAAACCGCTTCTGAACTGGCCATTTAGTTTCTGCTGGTCAAGCCCTTTTTGAGTTATCCACAACCTTGCGCAGGGCAAATATGAGAAGGGGTCCTCCCGACCTGCGGTTTCCACAACGGCCTGTGGATAACTACGAAAGTTATGCCCAGGGGGTGGCTTTTGAGCTCTAGGCTAGACTGAGATTCCGATACGCTCGGTCGCTCAAATAGCTTCAAGGGGAAGACATGACCAACGCCAGCTTTGATGATGAACACCTGCCGCCGGAGCCGCCTCCTGAGGATGGCTCAGCGCCCCGCCGCCGTTTTCAGCAGGAAGAACCAAAGCGCTATGGCGAGTTCCGCCAACCCCCAGCGGACCGAGAAGCTGAACAGGGCGTACTTGGAGCTATGCTGCTCAGTCCTCATACAGTGATGGAAGTCATCGAGGAGTTGGAACCGGAAGACTTCTATTACCCAGCTCATGCATTGATTTACCGTGCCATGCTGGATCTGTATTCAGAGGGCAAAGATGTCGATGCGGTGATCTTGTCCTCTCAGCTGGATCGCTATAACAATCTCGAGCGCGTCGGTGGAGCACCGTATCTGCACACGCTGTTGGCTACGGTCCCAACGGCGGCAAACGCACGCTACTACGCAGAAATTGTGGCCGAAAAGGCCGTGTTGCGCAGGCTCGTTGATGCCGGTACGCGCGTAGTACAGTTAGGTTTTTCAGGCACCGAAGACGCCGAAATTGAATCCGTCTTGGACCGCGCACAGCAAGAAGTCTTTGCCGTCGCGCAGCGCAAGACGGCAGAAGATTATCGAGTCTTGGGTGATCTTATCGATCCCACTATCGACGAGCTAGCAGCGCTACAGCAGGCGGGCGGCGTAGAGCTGGGCGTGCCAACTGGGTTCATTGATCTAGATAAGCTGACTAACGGTTTGCATGCAGGGCAGATGGTCATCGTTGCTGCTCGCCCTGGTGTGGGTAAATCCACCCTGGCTATGGACTTTATGCGTTCCTGTTCTTTGCAGCACGGTAAGTCTTCGGTGATTTTCTCTCTCGAGATGTCAGCTTCAGAGATTGTTATGCGCCTACTCTCGGCGGAATCAGAGGTGAAGTTGGCCGATATGCGCGGTGGGCGTGTATCCACTGAGGACTGGGCGAAGATAGATGAGACCCTCAACCGGGTTCAAGATGCGCCGCTGTTTATTGATGATTCGCCGAACCTCACCATGATGGAGATCCGTTCCAAAGCCCGCCGCCTAAAGCAGCAGCACGGGCTGGATCTCATTGTTTTGGACTATCTACAGCTGATGTCTTCGGGAAAGAAGGTCGAGTCCCGTCAGCAAGAGGTCTCCGAGTTTTCTCGTCAGCTTAAGCTCTTAGCTAAGGAGCTAGAAGTTCCCCTCATCGCCATCTCGCAGCTCAACCGTGGTCCAGAGGCTCGTACCGATAAGAAACCACAGCTTGCTGATCTTCGTGAATCCGGTTCTCTGGAGCAGGACGCCGATATGGTTATGCTGCTGTACCGTCCCGACTCCCAGGATCGCGATAATGAGCGCGCCGGCGAGGCGGACATTATCTTAGCTAAGCACCGCGGTGGTCCGATTGACACTGTCCAAGTGGCGCACCAGCTGCACTACTCCAAGTTCGTCAATATGGCGCACGGATAAATTACAGGTCCACCACCGCGTTGGGATCGCCCAACCGTGGGCCGAGTATGACCAATACCAAGAAAGCCGCCGCTGCGGCAAGGGCTAACCAGCGCCACACAGGGAAAAGACGTTCGCCGCACAGATGCGCCAATACAGCACCGATGAGCGCGCCCACGGTGTTAAATATGAGGTCATCAATATCCGTTCGCCCAAGCGCAAACGCATATTGGCACACCTCCAGCACTAGGCTCAGGCCAAATCCCCACGCCGCCGCAGTTTTAATGGAACGGCACAGACTAAACACCAGCATTCCAAACGGGATAAAGAAGGCTGTGTTTCCCGCGTACTCAAATAGCGGACCAAACCAGCTGCCGCCGGAGAATTCATCCAGTGGCACCCAGCGCAGTTCTCGCGCACGCTGATTTTCTGGCTTCCACAAATAGCCGATTTGGTAGAAAGGCTTGAGCGTGGTCAATGCGACCATAACGGCCGTCCACGCGGCGAGGGAGAGCCTACTGAGCAAGCGCTATTCCTTTCTGCTCGGGCAGACTGAAGGCGGCGGCAGCCGCAATGGCAAACGCTGCGGCGAATACAACAAATAACCAGGCCGTCCCACCCGCAGCAAGCAGTGGCGGGACAATGAGTGGCGCCACAATAGATGCTAGCCTACCGAAGCCTGCTGCCGCTCCCGTACCACGTCCTCGCAATGAAGTGGGATACAGCTCCGGACCGATGGCATAGAGGGCTCCCCATGCGCCGAGGTTGAAGAAGGAGAGCAGACAACCAGCCAGGATGATCAACGCTTCCGTAGCTGCTGCTCCATATAGGCCGGCCGCTGCTGCCGAGCCGAGCAGGAATACCGCGAGGGTTACCCGCCTGCCCCAGAGCTCGATAAGCCAAGCTGCCACCGCGTAGCCAGGCAGCTGGGCAAGGGTGATGATGAGGGTAAAACTAAACGACTTCACTAGGGAGAAACCGTCGGCTACTAGCAGAGAGGGAATCCAGATGAAGGCGCCATAGTAGGAGAGGTTTACACAGAACCAAATGGTCCACAACGCTGCCGTCCGCCTTCGTAACTGCGGACTCCAGATAGACGCTGCGGGGGAAGGTGTGGGGTCTGGGAGGGCATCGTCCAGCGGGCGATCTTCCGCCGCGGCTTCGAAACTGGCAACGATAGCTTCGGCCTCATCATGGCGGCCCTTGGATTCAAGAAAGCGGACAGATTCTGGTAGACCGCGGCGCACATAGATTGAATACACGGCTGGCAGCATGCCAAGGGCTAGGGCCCAGCGCCAGCCGGATTCAGATGTGCTCACCACGAAAGTGCCGATGATGGCCGCAAGGATCCATCCCAATGCCCAGAATGCCTCGAGAATGACTACCATCCTTCCGCGGACCCGCCGAGGCGCGAATTCGGATATGAGCGTGGAGGCAACTGGTAGCTCGGCTCCGAGGCCCAACCCAACGATGAATCGGAAGAAGATGAGAACCGCAAGTCCCCCAGCTAGCGCGGATGCCCCTGTTGCCAAGCCGTAGATAAGCAAGGTGAGAAAAAAGACATTGCGGCGGCCAAATTTATCTGCCAGCAACCCGCCAAAGGTTGCGCCGAGCGCCATGCCAAGAAAGCCTGCTGAGGCCAACCAGGAGGTCTGGCTAGCGTCTAGATCCCAGTGAACGGCAAGGGCGGCCATGATGAAGGAGATTAACCCTACATCCATAGCATCAAGCGCCCATCCAAGGCCAGAACCTAGGAGTAGGCGCTTGTGCTTAGAGGTGACGGGAAGGCGATCGAGACGTTCGGTGCGGCTGAGCATGCGATAATCCTATCGCTGAACAGAAAAACCTTTCAGGCGCAGTGAGTTGGTAACCACAAAAACCGAGCTCAGTGCCATCGCGAGGCCGGAAAATAATGGGTTAAGCAGGCCAAGCGCGGCGACGGGAATGAGTATGACGTTATAGGCAAAGGCCCAGAAAAGGTTGCCCTTGATAATTGCTAGCGTGCGGCGCGAGAGCCGAATAGCGTCAGCAGCGCAACGCAGATCGCCATTCATGAGGGTGATATCGGAGGCTTCGATTGCGACGTCTGTACCCGCGCCCATGGCGAGGCCAAGGTCTGCTTGGGCAAGCGCGGCGGCGTCGTTAATGCCGTCGCCTACCATCGCCACGGTATGCCCGGAGTCCTGCAGTTCCTTGATGCTATTTACTTTGTCTTCTGGGAGGACCTCGGCGCTGACGTGATCGATTCCAACTTCGGCGGCCACGGCGCGCGCGGCCCCAGCGTTATCGCCTGTCAGCAGGTAAGGGGTGAGCCCCAGCTCCTTCATTTGGGCCACAGCGGCCGCCGAGCTGGGCTTGATAGTATCGCGGACCTCAATTATTCCGGCAGGTTGGCCGTCCACGGAGACAACCACCGGCGTGGCACCAGAATCTTGTGCCTCGCGGAACGGTGCTTCTAAGTCACCCAAGGGGCCTTGCGGCTTGCCGACGCCCACCCGGACCCCCTCCACAGTTCCTTCCACGCCGCCTGAAACTACTGCAAAATCGGTAGCAGGTTCCACCGTGCATTCTCGGGCGATAGCGCGAGCGATGGGGTGCTCAGAACTGTGCTCCACGGCCGCGGCCAGTTCGAGCACGTCACCGTGGACCGCGGTGACAGACATCTCTCCGGCCGTGACCGTGCCGGTCTTGTCCATGACGATGGTGTCGACTTGCCGGGTAGATTCCAGGATCTCTGGGCCCTTAATGACGAGCCCGAGCTGTGCCCCGCGGCCGGTGCCGACGAGGATGGCGGTGGGCGTCGCCAAGCCCATAGCGCATGGGCAGGCCACAATGAGGACGGAGACCGCGGCAATGAAGGCTGGCGCCACCCCGCCGAAGAAGAGATGAACAATCAGCGTAAGTGCAGCTACTGCAATTACTACGGGGACAAAGACTTGTGCGATGCGATCTACGAGGCGTTGCACTGGAGCTTTGGATGTTTGGGCATCCGTGACCAACTGGGCCATCTGGGAGAGAACAGTGTCCTCACCCACCTTGGTCGCGCGTACCTCAATGCGGCCCGAAGCGTTGATGGTGGCACCGGTAACCGCATCTCCAGTACTTACCTCTACGGGGACTGGCTCGCCGGTAATCATGGAAGTATCGACGGCCGAGCTGCCCGCCACCACGATGCCATCGGTGGCGATCTTTTCTCCTGGGCGGACTACAAAGACATCGCCCACTTGAAGCTCTGCAATGGGCACGCGGTGTTCGCCCTCCGCGTCTAGGACCGAGGCCTCCTTTGCTCCCAGGGAGAGCAACTCGTGCAATGCTTCTGAAGATTGACCCTTTGCTCGCGCCTCGAACCAGCGGCCGAGCAGTAGGAACGTAATCACCATACCCACGGACTCAAAATAGATATGATCCATATGCGCTGCATTCGCATCTAGGGTCATATGCATCTTCATGCCCGGCTCGCCCGCGTTACCGAGAAAGAGCGCCCACAGCGACCAAAAGTAGGCCGCTGAGGTTCCCATGGTGATTAGGGTGTCCATGGTGAAAGAACCGTGTTTGAGGTTTGTCCACGTCGCTGTGTGGAAAGGCGCGCCACCGAAGACGAAAACGATGGTGGCTACGATGGCACAGGCCCATTGCCAATTCTGAAATTGCAACGCCGGCCACATCGATACCACCATAAGCGGTAGCGATAGTGCGCCGGAGATGATGGTTCGCCGCAGTAGCTCGCCGCCACCATTGGTCTCGGTGCGTGGCTCTTCCTTTTCCTCTCCAGCCATGTCATAGGCGCCGTATCCTGCGCCTTCGACCACCGAGATGAGCTCCTGCGGGCTTACCGCCTCAGTGTCA
Source organism: Corynebacterium curieae (assembly GCF_027570035.1). GTDB lineage: Bacteria > Actinomycetota > Actinomycetes > Mycobacteriales > Mycobacteriaceae > Corynebacterium > Corynebacterium curieae. The sequence goes on from NZ_JAKMUU010000004.1 coordinate 280,541, forward strand.
TAATCGATGGCCGCGGCCTCGGTGGCGAAGTTGACGCTGGCGCTTACCCCGTCAAGCTTATTGAGCTTGCGCTCAACGCGGGAGGAGCAGGAGGTGCACGTCATGCCCGTGACGCCAAGGTCCAGGTGGGACATAGTCTCGCCTACTTCAGTGTGTAGCCGGCTTCTGCTACGGCGGCCGCTACCTGCTCGTCGGTGAAATCGGTGCCGGTAACCGTAACTGCGCCGGTGGTGTGGTCAGCAGTGACTTCACTAACGCCGGAAATCTCGCCGACTTCTTCCTTTACCGACATTTCGCAATGTCCGCAGGTCATGCCCTCTACGGTGTAGTTCTTGGTGCTCATGATGATCCTTCCTATGGGTTGATTTCCCTGGCAAGTTTATACCCCCAGGGGGTATATGACAAGGTTAATTCAGGTACGTTGGGGAATAAAGCGAAACACAAAGGAGTTAGAGCGATTATGGCTACTATCGATGTCACCGAAGAAAACTTTGAAGAAACCGTCACCGGCGAAGGCATCACGCTTGTAGATGCGTGGGCCGATTGGTGTGGTCCTTGCAAGCGCTTTGCGCCGGTTTTTGAAAAGGCTTCCGAAGAGCACACGGATGCCACCTTTGCCAAGCTCGACACCGAAGCAAATCAGGGCTTGGCATCCGCGTTGGAGATTCAGTCCATTCCTACGTTGATGATCTTCCGCGATGGCATCCTTGTCTTCCGTGAAGCTGGAGCTCTGCCTCCCGCGGCTTTGGAGGACCTGTTGAAGCAAGTGAAGGACCTCGATATGGAAGAGGTTCGCCGCCAGGTAGAAGAGCAGAATGCGCAGGGTTAATCCCACCAACTTCCTCGGCGCTTTCTGGTGAGTATCGCTAAACTCGCTAGAAAGCGTCTTTTTATGACCAAAGGAGAAGATAATGGCTAATCCCTTCAGCAAGGGCTGGAAGTACATGATGAGTTCCTTCGATCAAAAGATTGATGAGAACGCTGACCCAAAGGTGCAGATCCAGCAGGCCATTCAGGCCGCGAAGGAGCAGCACCAGCAGATCTCTGATCACGCCGCAGAAATCATCGGTCATAAGTCCCAGCTGGAGATGCAGATGAACCGCTTGGTCAAGTCCCAGCAGGATTACCAGTCTCAAACTCAGCGTGCGCTTGAGCTGGCGGATGCGGCAGAAGATCCGCAAAAGGCCTCCGAGTACAATCAGGCTGCCGAAGTTGTTGCGTCCCAGCTGGTTGCAGTGGAGCAGGAGCTAGAAGACGTCAAACAGCAATACGCCGCCGCGGAGCAGGCTGCCGCGCAGGCCAAGAGCCAACAGCAGCAGTCGGAAGCGCGCCTGAAAGAGCAGCTAGCCCAAGTCAGCCAGCTTGAGGCGCAAGCGGACCAAGCAGCGATGCAAGAAAAGAACGCCCAAGCAATTGATTCTATGAATCAGCTCAACCCGGACGATTCTGTACCTACCCTCGACTCCGTCCGCGCGAAGATTGAAAAGCGCTATGCCGATGCCCTTGGTGCGCAGGAATTGCAGCACGCCACCGGCGGTGACCGTATTAGTGAGATTCAAGCCGCCGGCAATGACATGAAGGCGACGGCGCGCCTTGATGCCATCCGGGCGGATCTCAAAAAGAAGAAAGAGCTCGAATCCGGCGATTAGTTCTGCCGGCGAACGTTAATCAAAACGCCGCGGATCCCTGAGTGGAAACCATCGCGTAGGTTCACGCGCTGGGTTTCCGTCAGGGTATATTCGTGCAGCGTCTCGCAGGCAAATTGTAGTAGCGGCCGGTCGATCTCTGGGGGCAGGCCGCCGCCGGAGAGCAGATGTGCCTGATCGCGCTGCTCGGTGCTAGCTGCGTTATCAAACCACCACGAGGCGTATTGCTGGCCCACATCGAAGGGCGACTGGAAACCGGCCGAGCTCCATACTTCCTCCGGTAGCGGAACATATTTGGACCGCAGCTTGCGTCGGGGCGCCATCATTGAAGGCTTCGGTGCCGGCTTTTCCTCCGGAGAGTCATCCGCGGAAGGAGAATCTTCCGTGGACTCTGCCTTTGGGGGCGCTGGCTTTGGAGTCGGGGCCGGGGTGGGTTTCTCGTTGGCGCCGAAGGCCGCCTCAACTTCTGAAGGCTCGCCGCATTCATCCGGTTCCGGCATTTCCTCGTCATCTTGGGGCGCATTTTCGCGCACCACTGGGGGAAGTGGCCCCTCAAGAACTTGCAATTCCATGGAATCTGCAAAGTCTTCGCGCGGATCCAAAATGGTGGTGGAATCGCAGGCGTGGCGAAGTGCAGAAGACATAGAATCCCAGCCGAACCCGTAGAGGTGCACTCGGATGCCGTTGTCCACGGCCGCCTGTGCCCCTGGAATCATGTCGGCGTCACCGCTGACGAGGACAAAGTCAGTGAATTGACCTTTCATGGCGGCGATGACCATGTCCGCCACCAATCGAGTATCCACGGCCTTTTGGGTGCGGCGCTCGCCCCATTCGATGAGTTGACCGGTGCGCAGCTGCACTCCTTCGCACGTGCGCAGGGCTCGCTGGTAACGGTGTGGGCCGGTATCTGGGATTCCGTCATACCAGTACTGGCGTTGAATCGGGGTTCCCAGTTGGTTTTCGATCATCCCGCCCATGGTGCTGACTACCTCGGGCAGATCGATCTCTAGCTGCGCGCGGGCCCCCGTTTCCCACGAATTATAAAAGCTTGCAAGCAAGTATGAGGTATCGACAAAGACAAGTGTGCGTTCAAGCATGGCTCCTAAGTTCCGTTCTAATTGTTCTAAATAAAATTCTTTGTGCTCTCCAGTGTGCCCCATTAGTCACAAAACGTCGATAACCTTGGGCAAATTCCCAGCGCAGTGGCAGCAAAAAAGTTTTCTCGTTGGAAGTATTGCATGGGTAGGGTGTTGCCGATATGGTTGATTACACAAGTAACTAACCAACGAACCGAGAATTGATGGATAATTCCACGCAGCCACTTTTTCGCCAGATTGCCACCTTGGTGGAAGATGCCATCGTGGACGGAAGCCTTGCAGAGGGGGATAGGGCTCCTTCCACTAATGAGCTCGCTGATTTTCACAACATCAACCCGGCTACCGCCCGGAAGGGGATAAACCTCCTAGTGGATATCGGGGTGTTGGATAAGCGTCGTGGCATCGGCATGTTTGTGGCGGAGGGAGCCCTGGCAACGATTCGTAAGCGTCGCCGGGCCGACTTCGCGGCGGAGTATATGGCACCGCTTGTCGACGAAGCTGTTCGCCTGGGCTACAACCGCGCCCAACTCCACGACCTATTTGATCGCGTTGCAGAAAGCAGAGGAATGTACTCATGATTAAAACACGAGACTTCACCTTTGCCGATGGCCTGACACACGGCTTAGTTGGCCCCAACGGCATAGGCAAAACCACGCTCCTGCGCAAGATTGCCGGCCAAATCCAATCAGGGGGTATCACGGTCTTTGGAGAGAAGCCCTTTGATAGGCAATCGGTTCTCAACCGGGTTGTTTTGATGGGGATTGATAACCCGCTGCCGGATTCCTGGGGCATCGGAAAGCTGGGCGTCATAGGAAAAGCACGCTGGCCGCGCTGGAACGATGACCGGTTTAATGAGCTGCTGGTTCGCTTCGATGTGCCGGCCAAGGCTTATTCTTCCCTTTCCCGCGGGCAAAAGTCTGCGGTGGGCTTAGTCTTCGCCGTTGCTTCCGGCTGCGAAGTCATGCTTCTCGATGAACCCTATCTCGGCCTTGATACACAGCACCGCGAGCTCTTTTATCAGGTGTTGCGCGAGGAGCACGGCCGCACCATTGTCATCTCCACCCATCACCTCAATGAGATGGCAGGCCTCCTCGATACCGTTTCGCTGATGGGGGATAACCCAATTTCCGGTCCAATCGATGACTTCATCGAGGGAATTCTGGAGCTCACCGGCCCATCCGAGGCTCTCACCGCAGCGGCCGAAGAGCTTGGCCTTCCTGAGCTGACCAGGGAAACCACGTCCTTAGGAGATCGCGTGCTGATCGACGCCCGCTCCGCTTCCACCGACCCCGTCTTCCGCACTGCCCAGGCCTACGGCCTGCGCGTCAATGAGGTCTCCTTGGAGCGTGCGGTGCTGGCATTGGAGGGCAAAGCATGAAACTACTGTGGTACCTAGGTGATTGGTGGCGCTGGGCCTTTTTCTTTTCGCCTTGCTGGTTATGCCAGTCATGGCAGATGGAACGTGGAGTGCCCTCCCCGTGATAGCTTCCTTGGCGCTCATGCTCTCCCTGGAGCCTAACTTTCAGAAATATCAACTGGTGGGCTTGGGCTCGAAAATCTGGAACGAGCATCGTCGCATTCTTGTTGCGCTGTTCGCACTAGCGGCAGCCGCGGGCGCGCTCACCGTGCAGCTGTGGTGGGCATTGCCTGTCTATGCGGTCGCGGCGGTATGGGCCATGTATCGCAGCGCTACTCCTAGACGGTCCGGATACACCACTGTTGGTATGCAACCTTCGAGCGGATTTGGCTGGTTCCCGCGCACCTTGGCTGGGCAAGCGATATACCGCCCGCAGGTCAAGGCATGGGGTGCAGCGTGTCTGGCGCAAGCAATCGGGTTTGTGCTTACCAGGTATCAGGAGGAAATCCCGCTGCTTGGTTTCCTTGGCATCTTCATCTGGGCACTTTCTATTGCCATACTCGCCGCAGCCCTCCATAGCTTGCGAGTTTCCCTGCGCGAATACACGGTACTCGGTGGAAGCCGTGCTGTTTGGTCCCGGCATACTGCCGTGCTCGGCCTGGTACCTGTCCTAATCGCGAGCACCTTCAGCGCAGTACCGGCGAACGACGGTGAACTCATTGCGACCATCGTGCTGCTTAGTGCCACCTGCGCCCCTGTAGCGGTCAGTGTGGAATTTCTGGGAAAGAAGAACTGGCACCTATTCATCTTCTATGCGGTCTTCATAGTCGGGATAGTCGCCGTATGCGTCCAAATCCCAGGCTCCGCAAGCGTCAAAATCATTCTGGGAGCTGTGTTCTACGCAGTCTGGGCATTGACCCTCCCCGGATACATACGGAGAACAAATGCCTATGGTGGCGGAATGAGTGGTTGGATGGGCTTATCTTAAAGCCCTCAAAATAGTACCTGCC
>NZ_JAKMUU010000005.1 GCF_027570035.1 Corynebacterium curieae
ACCTCAGAACGCATTCTCCCCAGGGTACCTGCAGCAGCTATTGAAATTCGCTGTATATTCTGGTCGATCAGCGACTTTCAGTTCTTAATAGACGGAAAATGGCGTTTGCGTGCTTTTGTTGATTGTGTGCTGTCCTAAATGCAGCATCTGGTTAACAATATTGGTCTGTTATCGCCGGAGGCTGAGTTGGCCGGGTGGGATTTATGAAAAGGTTCTTGACCACTATTTCCGAATTAGACGATGGGTGTAGAGGGGAAGGTCGGACTGAAATTGCCGTGCTTTTCCACTTAGAGGGTCTATGAAGTCGATTTCTGTGGCTGTGAGATGCATCGGACGGCGCATGTCTTCTTCCTCTTCGGGCAAAATGTTTGGATACACTGGGTCGCCCAGTATTGGAATTCCAGCTTGCCACATGTGGAGTCGCAATTGATGGGTTTTCCCCGTTGTGGGTTTTAGTGTGTATTTCCCTAGTTGAGGAAGCGGGCCGTGCACACTTTCATAAGGAGCGTTATCTACCTGTTCGACGTCCTCGAGTGTGGTAAAAGCGTTTGGTGCGCCGTCCCTAATCCGGCCTTGAATTTCGCCTGGCGTTTTGGTTAGGTGTGAGGACCATTGAAGTGGCGTCGGAAAGCTGCGGAACTCGGCGACGGCTTGGTAGGTCTTTGAAACCTGCCTTTCCGCGAACAAAGTCTGGTACGCGCCGCGCACCCCTCGATTTTTTGTAAAGAGCAAAATCCCGGATGTAAGGCGGTCAAGCCGATGGGCGGGTGCGAGTTCGTCATTTCCGGTTATGCGACGCAACTGCACGGTTGCTGTTTGCACAATGTGCCTCGCCCGGGGCATCGTTGCCATGAATGGGGGCTTATCGGCAACGAGTATGTTGTCGTCTTCGTAGAGGATTGGGATGTCGTAGGGAACAGGCGTTTCTGGGGCCGGCATACGATAGAAGAAGACGTCTTCGTTTTGCCGGAGGATGGAATCTGGGCGCAAGCGCGTTTGGTTCCGAAGTACAACCTCGCCCGCGTCAAATCGCGCTTGAAGGGCTGAGGAATCGTCATGTGGGTGACGGTGTCGTTGTGCGGAGATTACAGCGTCAAGGAAGTCCCAGGCCGTTATACCTGCTTCTGGGGTGCGCACGCGGGTCGGGTTTAGACCATCTTTGATCGGCAAAGGCGTGAAACCTTTTCTGCGATGTATTAATGTTTTGTCCATGGACTTTAACTCTCTCATTGAACCGGTTGTCGCCTTTTTCTCTGAAGGCATTGGCGCGGTAATTCGTAGCGTGCTGGAGTTTGTTTACACTGTCATGTTCCCGTCGAATTCTGAGGCTGCAACCATCTACCCTAAAGCCTAATCCGTACTACAATTAAGGTATAACCACCGAAAGGACACACTATGGCTAAGGAAGACATTGTAGTTGTTGCCGTCGACGGTTCGGATGCATCCAAGAATGCCGTCCGTTGGGCCGCAAATACGGCTATGAAGCGCGAAATTCCGTTGCGCATTGCCTCGAGCTACACCATGCCACAGTTCCTGTACGCAGAAGGCATGGTTCCGCCTAAGGAGCTTTTTGATGATTTGCAGGCCGAGACCCTTGAGAAGATTGAGGAAGCTCGTGCCATCGCCCATGAGGTAGCTCCGGAGCTCAAGATTGGGCATACCGTTGCTGAAGGCTCCCCTATCGATATGCTGCTGGAGATGTCGCATGACGTCACCATGATCGTTATGGGCTCCCGCGGTATGGGCGGTCTATCTGGAATGGTAATGGGATCTGTTTCCGCTTCTGTGGTGTCCCACGCTTCTTGCCCAGTGGTAGTTGTCCGCGAGGATAATCATGTTACGGACTCCACCAAGTACGGCCCGATCGTGGTCGGAGTGGATGGCTCTGAAGTCTCGCAGAAGGCTACCGCCTACGCATTCCGTGAGGCACAAGCCCGTGGTGCTGCCTTGATTGCTGTTCATACGTGGATGGATATGCAGGTGCAGGCTTCCTTGGCAGGTCTCTCCGCCGCCCAGTCCGAGTGGGCCGAGATTGAAAAGGAGCAGAGCGAGCTCCTAGCGGAGAACCTGAAGGAACCGCGTGAGGAATACCCTGAGGTTGAGGTGAAGCAGCTCATCACCCGCGATCGCCCAGTAAATGCACTCACTGAAGCGGCAGAAGGGGCGCAGCTTCTGGTTGTGGGCTCCCATGGCCGCGGTGGCTTCAAAGGTATGCTCTTGGGGTCGACCTCTCGTGCACTGTTGCAGTCTGCGCCATGCCCGATGATGGTTGTTCGCCCGGATGATGAAGACTAGGAACCCCTGCTGATAGAGCGCTTCGCCCCTTGGGCGGGGCGCTCTTGTTGTTCGGTATCCTCTCAGGTAGCCTGCGCTCGTGTAGGCTAAGGTTTACCCGCTAATTTAGGAGGAATTTATGAACTTGGGTTTGGGGCTTTTTAGCTCGATCATTATTGGTATTATCGCCGGCTGGTTGGCAGAAAAGATTATGAAGCGCGACCATGGCTTGTTGACCAACCTTATCGTTGGTGTGCTTGGCGGTGTTATCGGCGGCATGATTATCCACTTCCTGAATATTGAGGAAGGCGGTTGGATCTTTTCGTTGCTTGCCGCTACTGGTGGCGCCTGTATCCTGCTGTGGGTTGTGGGGCTCATTAAGAAGTAACCCGAATATAATTCGCGTACATACCGGTTTGTCTATAAAGTATAGATGAACCGGCTTTGTCGTTTTAGAGAGGAACCCATGGCAGAGAAGAAGTCGCGCCGCAATCGGCCCAGCCCGCGCAGCCGGCTGCTGGAATCGGCGACCAAGCTTTTTACCACCGAGGGCATTCGCGTCATCGGAATTGACCGAATTTTGCGCGAGGCGGATGTGGCTAAGGCTTCTTTGTATTCCCTATTCGGCTCCAAAGACGCACTGGTTATCGCTTATGTGGAAGCTTTGGATGAGAAATTCCGCCAAGATTGGGAAAAGCGCACCGCGGAGATGAAGGATCCGGATCAGAAGATCTTGGCCTTTTTTGATAAGGCAATTGAAGAAGAGCCAGAGCAGGAGTTCCGCGGATCCCATTTCTTGAACGCAGCCGGCGAATATCCGCGCCCAGAAACTGAAGCAGAACGCGGCATCGTGGCTGCGTGCGTGGAGCACCGCAATTGGGTGCATTCCACATTGACCGCCCTGCTGACCGAGCGCAATGGGTATCCATCCTCCTCGCAGGCGAGCCAGCTACTGATCTTCTTGGATGGTGGGCGCGCCGGTGCCCGTCTCACCAAGGAGATTGGGCCGCTGCAAACGGCTCGGGAATTGGCTACTCAGATGCTTTCTGCTCCCCCTGCTGATTATTCGATTTAAGGTACTTCCGGGCCTCCATTCGGAGTCGGCTTACCCGCTTCTTCTCTTCCTTGGAGAGGGCGGGTTCTTTTTCGCGTTTGCGCCAGCGGTGGATGCTTTTGCGGCGCATGTTGTGGACATCCTCCGTGAGCGGGTAATCGCGGTGCAAAATGAGCTCGAAGATGGCGGTTTGAATCAGCGTGAATAGGTAGGCGCAGCCCCAGTAAAGGATGATTGCTACTGGGATTGGGCCGGTTTGGGCCAAGTTCCACAGGAAGAAGGGGATGATGAGCAGCAAGAAGCCCATCAGGATGAAGACGCGGCGGTTGACCTTCTGATCAAATTGAGTGGTGCGGAAGCTGCGCACCAAGGAAATGACAGAATTGGCCATGGTAAAGGCAATAGCGGCGATGAGGATCGGGTTGATGAGGTCGCCGTGTTCGCGGGCGAAGTCTGTCAGTGGCGCACCGTAGAAGGTAGTTTCGCGGAAAGCAGAGACGTCCGAAGCATTAAGCATGCCCACGGTGGTGGAGCCACGCTCAATATTAGACATGCGCAGGAGCACTTGATAGAGACCGATGAATGCCGGAATCATGATGAGCGGGGGAATACAACCGGCCGCGGGGTTGTAGTTGTAGCTCTTCATGAGGTCTTTTTCTTCTTGCATGAGCTCCGCCATTTCCTCGGTGGTGGTGGCGTTGTTCATCTGCTTTTTGATGCGGTTATTTTCGGGGCGGATGAGTGCGCCGATGCGGGCGGAGCGTACGGAAATCCAGTTGAGAGGGACGACGACGCCACGCACAGTGATAACCAGCAGGATGATCGAGATCAGCCAAGCTGTAGATTCACCGACGAAGCTGCTGATGAGCCAGTGCCAGAATTTCATAATTCCAGAAACTGGGTACATGAAGACTTCGTACATGCTTGACCTTTCATGGGCAGTATGGTTTAAGGCATGACTAAAGTTCTTGGGGAACTCATGCTAACCATTGGCGTGGTTCTTTTACTCTTTGCATTCTATGAAGCCTATTGGACAAATGTAGAATCCGGGCAGTTGCAGGAGGAAGCGAGCACCCACCTGGAAGAGCAATGGCGGAATCCGCGGCAGAAACTGGAGCCGGAATTGGGTGAGGCTTTTGCGCAACTGTATATTCCGACATTCGGTTCTGACTACCACTTCGCCATCATTGAGGGCACAGATGAGGATGATCTGCTGCGCGGCCCAGGCCGCTACGTGGATTCTCAGATGCCGGGAGAAATGGGAAACTTCGCCGTGGCAGGGCACCGTGTGGGCAAGGGAGCGCCCTTTAATGACTTAGGCAAGTTGAAGACGTGCGATGACCTCGTGGTGGAGACACAAACGGAGCGCATTACCTATCGGGTGCTGCCCATCGATGGTGAGCAGGCGGATTGTTTCAACGGCATTCCGCCGGAGTATTCCCACGTAGCGGGCCGGCATATTACGACGCCTGGCGACGTCTCGGTGACCAACCCGGTACCAGAATCGGACGCTGAGCCGAGCCGCGAAATCTTGACGCTAACCACGTGCCACCCACAGTTTTCAAACGCGGAGCGAATGATCGTGCACGCTATGGAAGTAGAAAAAGAGGAGAAATAATGTATCGCGCTTTGTGGAATCTCTTGCCGGGCCCAACCTTTGTAAAAGTGATCCTCGCCATCGTCATCGCGGTAGGAGTGTTCTTCCTGTTGATGGAAGTGGTCTTCCCATGGCTGTCGCCGATGATGCCGTATAACGACGTTGCGGTTTAAAGGCCCAAGTTCGCAATCGCTTCTTGGGCGATTTGCTCTGATTTAACGGTTTGCTGCTGGTTGCTCCATACCAGCACCGCGTGCGTGTCCTTTTGTACTGCGTAAACGGCATGATCATTGACCACGCCTCTGCCGCCTTCCCAACCGTTGAAGGAGGCCGGCTCGGTGGCGTCGATTGGCGCAGCCCAATCTACTGCGGCGCGCGCGTCTTCGACCGTGGGCATATCGCGCACGATGACGGTGGCCTGGGGATCGTCCTGGTAGGACCAGAAGACGCAGGCCGGGGTGGGAAACCGCGTATCGATGCCCTGCTTTGTCAAGCGCTGGCCATTGGTTTCTTCGAGCCAGCCGGGGCCAATATAGGGGCAATCGCTCCAGTCGTTGACCTCTGCAGTCTGGGCCACGTTGACCTTTGGTGCCTCCGAAGATTCTGGCGTCGTACTCGGCGCAGGGGTGGGCTCGGATGAATCGCAGCCGGCAATCCCAAAAGTGGCTAAGGCGAGGAGAGGAAGTAGGCTTTTGCGCATGAGCTCCACAATAGACCGGGATACCGATGCGCTCCGCACCGGCATTCATATTCTCACCGCTGGCCTGCTGGTGGTAGGTATCTTTACCTCTGTACGGATGCCGCTTTCGCAGGCGGTTATCAACCTATTGCTGCTAGTGGGTTTTGCGGCGGTGTACTTTGCCGGTTCGGTATATGCAGAGTACTGGGTTAAGCCGCTGCGTTATCTGTGGCTATGCATCCTTACGGTGCTGTGGGTGGCGGATCTATTCGTGGCACCGGCGGCAATCTATTTGGTATTCGCCATGTTCTTTTTGTACCTGACGGTACTGGATATGGCGGCGGGCATAGCGTGTGTCGTAGGGGCCTCGGTCATCACCGTGGTGGTCCAGATTCCGCAGGGCCTGACCTTTGGCGGAGTCATGGGGCCGGCGGTCTCTGCGCTGGTGACGATAGCGATTACCTACGCCTTCCGGACACTATCGCGGATGAATAAGGAGCTGATAGAAACACGCTCGCAGCTCGCAGCCACGGAGCGTGATGCTGGCATGGTGGCCGAACGCCAGCGTATTGCGCACGAGATCCATGACACTCTCGCACAGGGGTTGTCGTCCATCCAGATGCTCTTGCATTCGGCCGACCGTGATTTGGATAAGCAGGATGAGGATAAAGCGCGGGAGCGAATCGAGCTGGCTCGTAGGACTGCTGCGGATAATCTGCACGAAGCAAGAGCTATGATCGCTGCTTTGCAGCCGCCAACTTTGACTGAAGCATCGCTTGAGGCCGCGTTGACCCGCATGGCGGAAAATTTCGCGGCTACCGGGGACATACGCGTGGAAGTCGAATCTGAGGGGGAGGTGCAGCGGCTGCCTATGAAGGTGGAAGCGGCGTTGCTGCGGATTGCGCAGGGTGCGGTGGGGAACGTCATCAAGCATGCAGGTGCTAGCCGCTCCCGGATCACAGTGACGTATGAGGGGGATGAGGTGCGTTTGGACGTGGTGGATAATGGCAAAGGATTCGATCCAGCCATGGTGGAAAGTGCTCCCTCAGGACTGGGGCATATTGGGCTTGCGGCGATGCGACGCCGGGCGCAGGAGCTTGGCGGGGAGGTCATTATTGAATCTGCGCCGGGGGAGGGAACTGCCGTGTCAGTTAGTATGCCCTTAGGCAACGGGGTAGATTAAACTTTTGGTTGACAAAGACATCGATAGGAGGAATGTCGTGATTCGGGTCCTATTGGCAGATGACCACGAGATCGTCCGGCTAGGCCTGCGCTCCGTGCTCGAGGGCGCAGAGGATATCGACGTCGTAGGGGAGGTCGCTACGGCCGAAGCTGCGGTGTCAGCCGCGCAGGCGGGCGGCATCGATGTCATCTTGATGGATCTGCGCTTTGGCGCCGGCGTAGAAGGGACCCGCGTTATGGGCGGCGCGGAGGCTACCGCGCAGATTCGTTCCGCCATGGCCACCCCGCCCAAAGTCCTCGTGGTCACCAATTATGACACCGATGCGGATATTCTCGGCGCGATTGAGGCCGGTGCCGTGGGTTACCTTTTGAAGGATGCACCACCGCAGGAATTGCTCGCCGCGGTGCGTTCGACCGCGGAGGGCGATTCGGCGCTCTCGCCCATCGTGGCCGATAGGCTGATGACCCGCGTGCGCACGCCGCGCACTTCCCTCACGCCGCGCGAGCTGGAAGTGCTGCAATTGGTGGCGGCCGGTGCTTCAAATCGGCAGATTGGACAAGATCTCATGCTGTCTGAGGCCACGGTGAAGTCGCACCTCGTGCACATTTATGACAAGTTGGGTGTGCGTTCGCGCACCTCCGCTGTTGCCGCAGCCCGCGAGCAAGGCGTGCTTTAGTTCGCAGCGTTATAAGCTTCTATAACGTCTTGCGGGATTTTGCCTCGGTGCGCCACGGGCAGCCCTTGGGTGCGTGCCCATTCGCGGATCTGGCTGGGATTTGCGCGCTGTGCATCGATATCCGGGGCGATGCGGGCGGCATCCACGTAAGGGGCGAGAACATCATGAAAGCGGCGCGCGTTATCTAGAGAGATCAATAAGGTAGTTTTGACCATTCACGCTGAAGCGAACGACTTCTAGCTGGTCTTCAGGGATTTGGCTGTGATCCAAGTCATCGTAAAATTGGGTCACTTCACGGCGGGCCATATTTCCTCCAATTTTTTACAGCACACCAAGCAGAGAGAGTATTAAACGGTGTATAGGGGGTAGGGCGATTAGAAGATTATCAGTAACTTTTTCTTGCCGAAAATGTTTCTTCCTAAAATTCCTAGATCTTTATGAAAAATAAATAAATGCCACCACCGAATAGGGGGCGGTGGTGGCGTAAATCATCTTATTGACCCAGACGCTGTTGGATCTCCGCGGTAATAGAGTCGATTTCCGAGTCAATCGTCTTGTGCGCGCGGCGGCGCTGCTGCTCGGTCATGAATTCGGCATTATCGATGGCGGAGTCTACTTCCTGCAGGCGGTCGCGCACATCGCGCTTGAATCCGGCCGGTACATTCGTGTTATCGAGGGAGTTGCGGATACCTGCGGTGCGTGCCTTGAGCGGTGCACCGTAGCCGGAGAAGGAAGCCATCTGGTCCGAAGTTACGCCGGCCTTGGCGGCCTTTCGCTTTTCACCTTCGGTTTTCAAGCCCACGTAGCCACGGTAGATAAGTGGCAACAGCAGCGGCGCGGCGGTGCGCAGCGCGCCGGCGTAGCGCTTGACGTTATCGGAATTAAAGCGGCCGGCCTTGAGCTTGGCCAGCTCGTTCTTGGCCATCTTCTGCTCGTGCTTGCGGCGCTTCTTCAGGCCCTTTTCCTCGGACTTAATGAGGTGCTTTTCCTGCTTGGCCAGGAGTTTTTGCTGCCGGCGGCGGTCCTTAGACTGAGCCTTTACCTCGGCTTTGGCGCGGGTCTTTGCGGCCTTTGCCTGTGCGCGTGCTTCTTGGCGGGCCTTTTTAACTTTCTTCAGAATGCTCATTTAGTTTCCCTCACGTTTGGTCGAGTCTGGATTCAACTTTACCTTGCCGTTCTATTAAGCTCACCCGGTGTGGAGGATGTGGTTGTTGCTTCGGACCTTGTGGGGTGCCGCTATCGCCTTGTGCAGCGGCGTGCGCACCCTGAGATGCCGCGTACCCATGCCTCCATCGCCCGCGCGGAACGCCACGCTGCCGCCGTGGACACGGTCATGCACATGTTTCCGCGGAAGGGTCCCGGCAGGTTCCGCCGCATCGATTTAGAAGGCGATGAGTGGGAGCGGTCAATGCGCACCCTCGAGACCTTGGCCTCCGGCTATACGCACATTACTAATGCGGTATTTGCCACTGAAGAGTGGATGGTGCGCGTGGACTTGCTGCTGCGGGAAAGGGATAGATATACCCCGGTTATCGTGTCTAATCACCGCGTTGCACGAAAAAATGAGCAGAAGAAGACATTGGCGGTTCCCACTCATCGTTTGGGGCTGAGTGAGCCGCTCGAAGTGCCGTATAAGCTGCGCCATCATGCGGTAGATGGCTACCGCCTAGCTTTTGCTGCCCGCGCTTTGCGGGATCTCGGGCTCGATTCCGGCCGCGGCGGGGCCATTGGGCAGGACCGCACTCGGGTGTTTTTTACTGAGACGGCTAAGTTCGATCTGGAACGCGCCTGGAATCAACCTCTGCCCAGTGCCCCGGTGCGGGTGAAAGAGTGCGCCAGCTGCCGTTTCTGGTCTTTGTGCGAGCAGGAGTTGGTGGCGGCGGATGATATTTCGCTCTTTTTACCCGGCGACCGAGCCAAGCCTTTTCGCGAGCGCGGGATTACTACTGTGCAGGCGCTTATCGACGCCCACTTGGGCGAACCTTCCCGCCTCGCCGCCGCGTGGCGCGCCGGGGAGGTATTGCTGCGGCGCGGGGGTGTGCACGTTCCGCGTGCGGACGTTGAGGTTGACGTGGACATGGAGGCTTACTTGGACCAAGGCGCGTACCTGTGGGGAGCATGGCATGAAGGGGAGTATTTCCCCTTCGTTACCTGGGAACCACTAGGCGGACGGGCCGAGGCGGAAAATTTTGCGGCATTCTGGCGCTGGTTGATGGATCTGCGTGCGCAAGCTCATGCGGAGGGCAAGACGTTTGCCGCCTATTGCTACTCGGCGCACGGTGAAAACCACTGGATGCGAATGTCCGCGCAACGCTTCCGCGAGGTCGATGAGCAGGAGGTAGAAGAATTTATCGCCTCGTCAGAGTGGGTGGATATGTTTGCCCACGTTAAAAATTCCTTTGCCGGCCCGTACGGTCTGGGCTTGAAAGTAGTGGCACCAGAGGCTGGATTTGCCTGGCCCGAGGAGGATTTTGACGGCGAAGAATCAGTGAACGCGCGGCGCGAGGCGCTGGCTGGGGACCACAACGCCCGGCAGCGACTGCTGGACTATAACTGTGGAGATGTACAGGCCACCCGTGCGGTCCGCGAGTGGATGGATGCCGGCGCGCCGGGGACTACAGCGCTGTAAACACGGCGTAGGTAACCGCTAGGAGCGCGACCCCCGCGTACACCTGGTTCCACTCCGGGCCCGGCTTGGGATCCGGGCCTTCTGCCTTCTTCATCAATACCTGCTTTTGGGCCTTTACCGCGCGGGCGATGAGCACGGGATAGACCGCTAGCGGCAGGATGCACAACAGGGAGGCAACCACCTTCAGTAGGGATATGTCGGTGCCTATCCATATCAGCAGCCCGCCGTTGACCAAGGTGGCGCGCAGAAGGCCGAGTTTATCCAGCTGCTGCAAGCCTGCTCGAACGGCGGAGGGCCCGCCACCCATGGTGGTGGGCAAGAGATAGCTCATGACACCGATAAGGAGCTGCCCGGCAAACCCAACCAGCAAGGCTAGGGTCGGCAGCGCTGGCTCAGGCATAAAGAAGTGCTGCACCGTGTAGTACACCAAAGACAGGACCAGCCATAACGAAGCCATGAGAACGGAAACCGAGGCGAAGGTGATGCGATCGCGCGGATTCTTTGCCACCGTGAGCACATTAGCGAGCCATTGCTGCAGGCTCAGCGCCCAACCGCAGCAGTACACAATGAGGCCTAGCTGGGGGAAGCCGAGGAAGGCACCAATGATGGTAGCGGCTACGCCGACTGCGAGCAGCGCAAAGGAGGATCGCATGTGGAGATTGATACCTTGGGTGCGCCAGATGGAGGGGAAGAGGATGGTGAGAGAGCCGGCTGCGGCCAAGCCGATGAATCCGCCGATATTGGCGGCGATATGGGCGAGCAACAGCGTGGGATGGCCTGGATAGACGGCCAATAGCCCGCCAAAGATGGCACCTACCGGCAGGCATAGGGAAGAGAGCACATAGGCGCCCACCACTGGGCGGAAGCGCTTATCCTTTGCGCCGCGCCACTGGTGGAAAAGATTTGCCGCATGCCAGGCCATCATCAGGGCGATTAGCGTGGCACCTATCTGGGTAACGATCCAATGCTGGGTCCAATATTCTGTGAGAATCTGGCCGGCCAGTGTGATGATGATTCCGGCGTTGAGGCAGTAGATGCGAGCCAATTGCGCGGGACGTGTGGAGTCAGGAAGGCGTTGCTGGGTGAACTTTTCCGTTAGGTGCTGCGACCATACGATGATGCTATTGCTTACCAACCCGAGGGTGAATAGGTGGATGAGCACCCACCGGTAGTTGGGCACCAAGGTATGCGTTGCGCCCACGAGGATAAATACCATCATCCACAGGGATACGGGGCGGGAAGCCTTGCGGTGCCACGTCCGAGCCGACCACTTATTCTCAGGCATAAAAACGAGTTTAGTCGGTTTTAATCTTGGTCCAAGTCAGCGCAGTAAGGGCGAGGGCCACGGCGGTGAAGAAGGCAATAAAGAGGGGCCAAGAGAGGGCGTCGAAAAGCAGACCGGCGCAAGCGCCCACCACAGAAGAGCCGAAGTAATAGCAAAACACGTACATGGAAGAGGCCTCCGCGCGGTCATGGGTGGCGATCTGGCCCACCCACCCAGACGCGGTGGAATGCACCGCGAAGAAGCCCACGGTAAAGGCGATCATGCCCAGAAGCGTCATCGGTAGGTTGCCGGCGCACAGCGCGATGCCAAGGGTAAAAAGCATGGCCGAGGCGAACAGGGTTTTCCCATGGCCTATGCGCGCGACCAGTGAACCTGCCCGTGCTGAGGACCATGTGCCCGTGAGGTAGAACAAAAAGGCCAAGCCTGCCAGCGACGGGGCCAAACCAAAATCGCCGATGAGCCGAAAGGTGAGGAAGTTATACATCGAGACGAACGTGCCCATGGAAAGGAATGCGCTAAGAAATAGCAAGGCTAGGTCCCGATTGGCCCAATGGCTAAATACCACCCGAGTTTCGTTTTTGAGGTGGATAGCCTTAGGTCGGAAGTTGCGTTGTGCGGGAAGTAGCAGCCAGGAAGTGATGGCGAAAGCGAGGGAGACAAGTGCCGAGCCGAAAAGGGCCCAGCGCCAGGTGGATAGCTCCACTAGTCCGGTGGGGATGAGGCGGCCGGTAAGACCACCAACGGAGGTGCCGGCGATATAGAGCCCCATAGCGCGCGGCAAGGCATTGTCATCGAGCTCTTCCGAAAGCCATGCCATCGCGGTGGCCGGTGCGCCTGAAAGGAGCGCACCCTGCACGCCGCGCAGTAGGATAAGCTGCCATCCCGCCTGGGCTAGTGGCACGATGAGCCCCACGCTGGTGGCCGCAACGGCGGAAATGAGCAGGATACGTCCGCGCCCAAATCGCTCGGAAAAGATGGACGCTGGCACAACGCAGATGGCAAGAGCCCCCGTGGCGGCCGATACGGTCATGGCGGCCTCTGTGGAGGAAAGGCCCATGTTCTTTACCAGTGTGGGAAGGATGGCCTGGGTGGAATACAAACTGGAGAAAATGGCCAAGCCTACAAGGAGCATGGCTACCGTAGCGCGCCGCGTTCGAGTCATGCTCTTAAGGCTGCCTCGCCACGCTGCATGTGTAAAATGTAGAAATTCAAGATAAACAATGCGGAGTATGCATGAATATAGAAGATATCCGTGGCTTCCTTGCCGTGGTGGAACTAGGTCGCGTCGGTGCCGCAGCCGATGAACTGGGAATTTCCCAATCCGCGCTGACTCGCCGTGTACAGCGGGTTGAGACCAGCCTCGATGCCCAGTTGTTTGAACGCGCTGGGCGCACCTTGCATGTGAACTCGCGGGGGCGGGCCTTTGCCGCGGCTGGGCGGGAGATGCTTCGCGCTTACCGGACTGGAAGGGACGATGTGGCCCGTCTCATGGATCCGGAACGCGGCACCGTGCGCCTAGACTTTATGCATTCGCTGGGTACGTGGCTTGTACCGGACCTGCTGAAAAGCTACCGCGCGCAGCACCCGCACGTTGATATTCGTCTGCATCAGGGCGCCGCGCGAGAGCTGGTGAGCAGGGTAGAAAATGGCGAATCCGACCTCGCCCTCGTAGGGCCGCGGCCGGATGCCGCACTGGGGTGGCACCAGATTAAAGTACAGCGCTTAGGCCTTGCGGTGCCGGAGGGCCACTGGGCGGCGAACCGGCGGGAGGTGAACCTGACGGAATGCGCCGCGGAACCATTTATCGGCATGCTCCCGGGCTATGGCACGCGCATGCTTCTCGATGCCCTCGCTGAGGATGCCGGATTTAGCCCCCATCTCGTCTTCGAATCGATGGAGCTTACCACCGTTGCCGGGCTGGTAGCGGCGGGCCTCGGCGTGGCGCTACTGCCGCTTGATGATCCCTACTTGCAGGTGGGAAGCCTTATTCCTCTCGCCCCACCGGCGTACCGCGAGCTCGGCCTGGTGTGGCGCGCCGGGGATGATGCTCCCCCAGTGCGGCAATTCCGGGAGTTTATCCGAGCATAGAAAAAGCCGCCCCGGGGGGCGGCGGAAGTAACTAAAGGTGTTACTTGGTAGCTGCAGCGAAGCGCTCGGCAACGTCATCCCAGTTGAAGACGTTCCATACGGCCTTAACGTAGTCGGCCTTTACGTTCTTGTACTGCAGGTAGAAGGCGTGCTCCCACATATCCAGCATCAGCAGCGGGGTGAAGTCGATGGAGGTATTACCCTGCTGGTCAGTCAGCTGCTCGATAATGAGGCGGCCAGCAATGTGGTCGTAGCCCAGAACTGCCCAGCCAGAGCCCTGCAGGGAAGTAGCAGCAGCGGAGAAGTGTGCCTTGAACTTCTCAAAAGAGCCGAAGTCGCGGTTGATAGCCTCAGCCAGCTCGCCGGTCGGCTCGCCGCCACCGTTCGGGGACAGGTTCTTCCAGAAGATGGAGTGGTTCGTGTGGCCACCCAGGTTAAACGCCAAGTTCTTGGACAGCGCACGGATGCGATCCGGGTTAGCCTCGCCGTTGCGCTCCTCCTCGAGCGCCTCTAGTGCAGCGTTAGCGCCAGCAACGTAGGTTGCGTGGTGCTTATCGTGGTGGAGCTCCATGATCTCTGCGGAGATGTGTGGCTCCAGTGCGTCGAATGCGTATGGGAGGTCAGGAAGTTCGTAAACAGCCATTTGTTAAATCCTTTCTTCGGGTACGTGTCCCGATGATAGGCACGGTTGAAAGATTTCGCCATGATTAATTCGAATTGTGGAAATAGAGTGAATTTTAAGTGGCCGAGGAATAGGTTTTCGCAGTACAACGTTGGGAAGAAGGAATAAGGAAGGAGCAATACCTCATGTGGATGTTTAAACCAGAGCCTAAGTTAGTCCCTACAGATGAGGCCCTGCCGGGGCGAGCTGAGCCGATCCTGGACCCCGCCCCGCACGCGGTTCTAGGAACACCGATTACCGGACGCTGGAAAGACGGACAACGCTCCATTCTCATTGCACTGGGCTGCTTCTGGGGCGCAGAAAAAATGTTTTGGGAAACAGAAGGCGTGGAGTCCACCTCGGTGGGCTTTGCAGGCGGGACCACACCGAATCCCACCTACTACGAGGTGTGCCGTGGACTGACCAATCATGCAGAGGTGGTCGAAGTGGTCTATGACCCGCAGCGCATAAGCTTGCGCGACCTTGTGGTCAAGGCACTGGAAGCACATGATCCTACCCAAGGCTTCCGCCAAGGCAACGACGTGGGAACGCAATACCGTTCTGCGTTCTATCCACGCACCGAGGAGGAGCGCGCAGAAATTCAAGGCATCGTGGATTCCTACGCGGATAAGCTCAAGGAATTCGGTTTTGGGGATACCACTACGGAGGTAAAGCTCCTTAAAGATACCGATTCCGGGGAGTACTACCGAGCAGAAGATGAGCATCAGCAGTACCTATATAAGGTGCCCAATGGATATTGCCCGCACCACAGCACTGGGGTGAAATGCGACTAAGCGTCGCGCCGAATAAAGCGGGCAATCTTCTTGGCCAACTTTGGTGTGAGCGCTTGGCGTGATTGGGATCCTAGAACCTCGTCCCAGTACCAGAGCATTTCCTCAAAGTAATTATGCCCATGTCCGCCGGGTACGTTGAGGGAATTGATCTGGTCCAAGCCAATTTGCCACCAAGTAATGAAAGGGACCCAACGCAGTTGCCGGAAGGTATCGGCGTGCAGTGCTTCCGGCTGTGGTTCATGAATCCACGTAGGCCTGCGCACCAAGAGGTTAAGATCCCACCACACGATGGCATCGGAAGCATGTTGCGCAATGAGCATGCGGGGGCGGCGCCAAGTATGAGTGAAGTCATTGCCAAAGGCATCGTGGAGCGTGTGGTCGGGAGCCGCCGCGTAGCGCACGTGTTTTCCGCCATCGATAACAGGCAGGCGTTCTAAGGACCCGATATCGCGGCGCAGGCGCTGGGTAAAACGCGTCATGCGGGGCGGTCCAGAAAACACCGCTCCATTGCAGGCCGATAGTAGCTCATCCATATTATGGAAATTATCCATAATGGCATAAGCCCCCAAGGATTCACCTGCGAAATAGAGCCGCGGTCGGTTTTCTTCTGGAAGCTTGTCCAGTTCTTCTTGTACCACCCGCATTAGTTCTTGGGCTGCCTGCTTTGGGGAGCTTTTGTCCACAAGGTAGGCAAAAACTGAGGGCAGATAGGAATACTGCATCGTGATGGTGACGCAATCGCCGCCGGTTAGAAACTCATAGGAGGACGCGCCCCAGTTATTGATCCACCCTGAGCCGGCTGGCATTTGAATAACTATGGTCTCCCGCCGTAGCGCACCAGTGCGCTCAAGCTCGGAGCGAATCTTTTCCGCAGATTGCCGGAAGGAGCGGCCAGGGATATATCCGGCATAGATGCGGATGGGTTCCTTCGCATCGATTCCCGTCGCTTTGCGGATATCACGGGCGCGGGGCCCATTGGATACAAAGCGGCGCCCCTGCTGGCCCAGCGCAGACCACGGCTCGAGCGACCATGGGCTGCCAGAGCGCTCCGGCTCCCACGGCATGGACGTGCCGGGGAAAATCTGCTTATTAATGCGCTGCGCCTGGTGTGAAAGTGAGCGCAACCAGCGCCGAAAAACCACGCGGTCAGAAAGCGCGAAGGCCGTCAGGCTCAGGCCCGCGGTGACAACTGGCCAGGCGACGAGCGCCGGTACCCAGCGTCCTAGTTGGCGCGACAGCCTGGTGACGGCCAGCTGTGTGGCCTCTCCGATCAACAAAAGAGTCCCGTACCCCGCGGTGCCCGCGGCCAAACCAATCGCTGCCGTGGCGGGTCCGCGTACGAGCTGCTTATTGACCAGCTCCGCCTGTTTTTTCTGATTGCGCAGCGATAGCACGGCATTGAACGCGGTACCGGCGCCGATAGCAAGGTGCAAAATTTGCCGATGCTGCGGCCCGAGACGGTCCTGCGGGCGTTTACCAATGCTATTGAGCACAAAGCTTGTCGATGCCGCCCCCAAGTGTCCGATGCCCTGGCCAATGGCTACATTGGCGGCGGTCACCCACCACGGGCGAGGAAGAAGGGAGGGGGAAATAGCTGCCCACGTGGCTAATTCCGCACCCAAAATTCCAGCCGACATATTAGGCGGTAAGGTTTGTCGGCTGGTCATGCGGACGATGGGCGTGAGATCCGCGGCTACGCCAAGAGCGATTAGTGCAGCGCGGCGGAGGGCGCGTTTCATAATGCCCGATTGTCCCAGATTTCGGTGGGAATTTCAGTGTGAGATTTAGCCCGTGCAAAAATCTCCAAAAAGTTGCACAATGGAGTCATGGCAAATCATGTAGGAAACAAAGTAGTTCTCATCGGCGCCGGCGACGTGGGAGTCGCTTACGCCTTCGCTCTCATCAACCAAAGCATCGTTGACCACTTGGCCATCATCGATATCGATGAAAAGAAGCTGGAAGGCAATGTCATGGACCTCAACCATGGCGTTGTTTGGGCTCCTACCCGCACCCGCGTGACCAAGGGCACCTACGCCGACTGCGCAGACGCCGATATGGTCGTCATCTGCGCTGGTGCGGCACAGAAGCCGGGCGAGACCCGCCTGGATCTGGTGGGCAAGAACGTCAAGATCATGAACAGCATCGTCTCCGATGTCATGGCCAATGATTTTGACGGTATCTTCCTCGTTGCCTCCAACCCGGTGGACATCCTGACGTACGCCGTGTGGAAGGCATCCGGCTTGGACCACAAGCGCGTCATCGGCTCCGGCACCGTGCTGGACTCCGCTCGCTTCCGCTACATGTTGGGCGAGCTGGAAGACGTTGCCCCGAAGTCCGTACACGCCTACATCGTCGGCGAGCACGGCGATTCCGAGCTGCCGGCAGTCTCCACCGCGAATATTGCTGGCGTGCCGATGTCCAAGAAGCTGGATTCTGATCCGGAGTACGCCGAGCGCATTGAGAAGATCTTTGAAGAAACCCGCGATGCTGCCTACTCCATCATCGACGCCAAGGGTTCTACTTCCTTCGGTATCGGCATGGGCTTGGCCCGCATCACCGCCGCCGTCATCCAGAACCAGGACGTGGCGCTGCCGGTCTCTGCTTACTTGCAGGGCGAATACGGTGTAGATGATCTCTACATCGGCACCGCGGCCGTCATCAACCGTTCCGGTATCGTGCGCGCGATTGAGCTGGATCTCAATGAGCACGAGAAGGAGCGTTTCGATGCTTCTGTCAAGACCCTGAATGACATCAAGGAAGAGTTCTTCGGCTAGTGAAGATTGTCGCCCATAGGGGATACTCCGGAAAATATCCGGAGCTATCCCCTCTAGCTTTTGAGAAGGCCTTAGATTTGCCAATTCATGGCGTCGAGTGTGATGTGCGCTTGACGCGCGATGGAAAGGTAGTAGTCCAGCACGATCCCACGCTGGACCGCACCGCAGGGCGCCCCGGCCGTATTTCCACACTGGACTGGGAGGAATTGCGCGGCGTTGACATAGGTAGGGGCCAGCGCATGATGCTTCTCGACGAGCTTTTGGAAATCCTCGAGGGCAAACCGCACCATCTTTATATCGAAACCAAGCATCCCTCCGGTCAGGGCGACATCTTGGAGGAACAAACGATGCTGCGCCTGCGCTATGCGGGGCTTGTCGAAGACCCCCGTATCCACGTCATTTCCTTTTCCCACCATGCGATCCGCCGCATGCAGAATCTGGCGCCCCATATGGATCGGATATATCTTCGTCGCGACTGGGAGCGCCACGTCAATCGCCCCGACGTGATGTTGTCCAAGCCCACCGCGTTAGGCGTATCGATGCTCCGCGCTAAGCTGCAGCCATCAATCATCGGCGCGCAGGGATTGCCTACCTACCTATGGACGGTGGATAAGCCGGAGGACATGAAGTGGGCATGGGCTAATGGCGTAGATATGCTTGCCACAAACCAACCTGAAGTGGCCCTGCATGCCATTGAGCTCTAGTAGGCAGGTATCTTGGAGGCATGGCCAAGAAGAAAAAGAACAAGGAACAGCTGCCTGAGGGCATGTCCCGCCGTCAGGCAAAGCTCGCTGCCCGCGCCAAGGAGCGCGCCGCCCTGGAAAAGGACCCCCGCCCCTATGGCGGGCTTGCTGCCGAGGCATCCCTGGTTGCCCTTCAGGAATTCGTGCCCTCCGCTTTTGCCAAGCTGGATGTCAAAGGCTGCGATAAGAACGTCTATGTAGCCACCGTCCTGCCGGGCGCTTCGGCAGCACTGATTCGTGATGCCGAATTTGGCGGCGATGCTTTTGTAGGCCTGCAGGTACAGTCCCACACTCATAACCCCGGCCGCGACTTGGCTTTCGCCCTGAACTGGGTAAAGAATAATGAGCCGGGCGCTACCCTGGAATCCACCGCAGCTGATGGCACGGAGCCGAAGCTGGAGGAGCTTATTGATGCCTCCGCTACCCTAGACGTGCAGGTCCACCAAGACTTCGAGTGGTGGATTCCGGAAGGCGCACAGGTTACCCCACAAATTGCGCAGTCACTGCGTGCAGCCAATGATTCCGTCATCGAATCCCACCAAGTGGGCGAGAACATCACCGGTGCGGCCTTTTGGGCTAATGCCGGTGGCGGTAAGGCCCACATCCGCTGGGTCCGCCCGACCGATGATGAGTCCGCATTCCTCAATGCCTTGGCTCGCGTTGCTGCCCGCGGCGAGCTGAACCTCGGAGAGGGCACCAAGTTTGCCGGTGTCTTCCGCACCCACGGTCTCATCGCCCCGGTATTCGACTTGGATCCAGAGGTTGACCACACCTCCTATGAGGACCACCTCACCCGAGTGGACAAGGCTTTGGAGGAAGAAATCTCCAATAACGCTCAGCTAAGCGCGGACGAGCGCAAGCAGCTAGAGAACATCAAGTCCCGCCAGGTGACCCTGCGCTAAAGACATAGGTATGGCCCCTTCTAGTAGTGAAGGGGCCATTTTTTGATCTTTATTTGAGGGAATCCCATAAGCCGGTTGCTGCTTCATCGTCCCAGAGGACAACGTTGCCCACCTCGGTGTCTTGGAATCCTCCGATGGGCACGGTTTCCGTTTCCACACCGGAGCCCATGGCCAGGGCTACGCGGGCGAGATGCCAGACGTGCTCGCCTTCGCCCACGATGAACGAGGAAGCGGTGTGGTTGACCAAGGAGAAGGCGCGGAATGGGTTGATAATGGTGGCCGGTGACGTGATCTTATCCAGTAAAGCAGAGAAGAATTCGCGTTGGCGTTGCACGCGGTCTAAGTCACCCATGGCGGTGGCGCGGGTGCGCACGTAACCGAGGGCATCGCGCCCCTTAAGCTGTTGGCAGCCATCTTGGAGGTCGATGCCGGCCAACGGATCATTGATGGGTTCCTTCACGCACACGTCAACGCCGCCGACGGAATCGACCACGTTGGCCAGACCGCCCATGCCAATTTCCGCATAGTGGTCGATGTGCAGACCGGTCGTGCCCTCAAGGGTTTGGGCGAGCAGCTGTGGTCCACCGTAGGTGAAAGCGGCATTGATCTTATCCATGCCGAATCCAGGGACTTCCACGTAGCTATCACGCGGGATGGAGACCAGCTTGGCTTTGCCGGTGCGCGGGATGTGCAGCACCATGATGGTATCTGTGCGTCCCTCGCCCACGTCACCACCGGTACCTAATTCTGCTTGCTGCTCCTCGCTCAGGCCCTGGCGGGAGTCAGAACCTACGAGCAGCCAGTTGGTGCCGGCGGTATTTGCCACTTGTTCCTCTGGCAGGGCCTCGATACGGGTGAGTCGGGCATCGGCCCAGAACATGAAGACGAGGTTGAATACCAGCAGAACAACGAGCGCCAAGCCAACGCAACCGAGGGCGCGCTTGGCCGGATTAACCTTCTTGCGGCGGCTATGCGGGCGCTGACGGGGCACTGGGCGCGGCTCAGTGCGGCGAGGTGGGCGCTGCTGCGCGGCGCGGTACTGGCTGGGATAGCGGCTCGGCGTTGGCGGTGGGGTGCGGCGGCGCGGCGGCTGTGGTGGCTGGGGAGCACGGAAGGACTGCTGCTCCGGTTCGACGCGGCGCGGGGTTTGGCGGGCGGAGGAACGGCGCCGAATGGGGCGGCCGTATCGATCCTTGAGGGGACGTCCATCAGCCCCAAGGACGAATTCAGTGGAGGAGCCATCGCCGGCGCGGCGGGCTTCCCTATGTGGATCTCGTCCTGATTCAGTCATGCGCTATACCTTACAAGGAGCAGGGAGCTTCGCTCGCTTCGCGACGTCCCCTGCGGGTATTTTCACAGGAAGGAATAACCTGTAAAAGCGACGGCGTCGATAAGAAAATGCGCGATGACCAGCGGCCATACCCGGCCCGTGCGGTGATAGTAGTAGCCGTAAATTAAGCCCATAATGATATTGCCGAAACCAGCGGAAACGCCCTGGTAGAGATGGTAGGACCCGCGCAGGATGGAGCTTGCGGCCAATGTGGCGGGAAGCGACCAGCGGGCTTGGCGCAAGCGCGTCATTAGCCACATGACTACCACGGTTTCTTCCGCAAAGGCATTGGCGGCGGCCTTGAGAAGGGAGACGGGGATTTCCACCCAGGCATTGGCAAAGTCACCGGGTATGACCTCCTTGCTCCAGCCCAGGTGGACCGCGGTGAAATACAGAGCGAGACCCGGGAGGCCGATGAGGGCAGCAAGACCTGCGCCCTCCAGCCAGTCGCGAGTGCGGTAGGACCGCGGGAGTATGTGGTCCTTGGCCAGTAGGAAGAGCGCCAAAGCGCCATAGGAACAGAGGACGGCGGCAGAGCACAGCTGCAGGCCCAGATCCACCCAGGCTAGAGAGGACTGGCTGGAATTGAGCGTGACCGATTGCTCGTTGAGCCGCTGCGGGGAGGCCAAGGAATTGATGAGGTTCAACACCGCTCGCACCCCGGAAATGCCGAACGTGAGGGTGAGGACGATAAGCAGCTCGGCGCGTAAGGATTTGGTCATGGGTGGAGGATGTGGGCGAGGCCGAGTAGGGCGGCGTCGGAAAGCGTAATGCCTCCCAGGTGTACGCCCACCGGTGGGTGATTGGAAATGGTCCACGGTACGGAAACGGCAGGCAGGCGTGCCATGTTGAATAAGGAACCCCACGGCGACCATCGGGTCTGGGCCGCGAAATTCTCCTCGTGGGGAAGGGAAAGGAAAGAACCGATGCGCGGCGGATCGGTGGTGAGCATCGGGGTAAGAATCGCATCGACGCCCCACTCTTGGGCCAGCAAGCCGGGCAGCTGCCGTACATGCGCCCGCGCGGCGGCCAACTCGGCGGCGCTAACGCGACGACCTTGTTGGGCAATCCACTCGGCGTATCCTGCCGCCGGGTTAAGTCCTGCCAAGCGGGAGGTAAAGGTGTTCCGGAAGTGAGCAAAGGTAGCACCCGCCTGCGGATACGGGGAAATGGGCACCACCTCGAAGCCGGCTGCGCGCAGGCGCTGCGCGGCCTCGCGGGCAGCGCGCAGGTGGTGCGCATCGACGCGGGTATCGCAAAACAGTGGCTCCGTAAGTAGGCCGATGCGGGCGCGCGGGGTAATCATGCGGTGGCCGTGTAGAAACGCATTATCGGCCACGGTGCGGGTAATAAAGCCCTGCACACCCAGCTCCGTCCCGGCCGGTTTAAACCCCACCACACCGCAGGCAGCGGCCGGTACGCGGATAGAGCCGCCACCGTCGCTGGCGTGCGCCGCGCGCAGCAAACCCCGCGCGACCTGCACCGCCGCACCGCCCGAGGAGCCACCCGGGGTGCAGCCGGGGTAGAGGGGATTATCGGGGTGGGGCAGGCCTACCGGTTCCGTATCCACGCGCAGGCCCAGCTCTGGAGTGGAGGATTTTCCAATGATCAGCGCACCTTGCTCTTCTAAGGCCTCTATGAGGGCATCGCTGCGCTCGGGATGGTAAGTGCGATCGATATTTCCCAATGTAGTGGGCATGCCGCGAACATCGCAGAGATCCTTGGCGGAGAGGATCCAGCCGCTAAGCCGGCCGTGGCCGGAGGGCTTCCGGTCCATATCCAAGTAGGTAAAACCGTGTTCCTCTGGGGTAAGGCCGTGCAGATCCGCGCGGAGTTGTTCTACGGAAAAGTCCATGACGCACCAGTCTAGTGGGCTAAGGTGACGTGCATGACTACTACCATCGCCTTCCTTGGACCGGCCGGAACTTTTACGGAAGCAGCCGTGCACAAGTTCGCTGCGCACCTGCCGGAGGTCGAGGCCATGCCGGTTGGCTCTCCCTCGGAAGCGGTGGCTGCCGTGCGCGCCGGACAGGCAGACTATGCCTGCGTAGCCATTGAAAATTCCGTTGACGGCGCTGTGACCACCACCTTTGATGCGCTCGTTGAAGCAGAACCGGTGCAGATTTACCGCGAGGTGGATATCCCTGTGGCCTTTAGCATCATGACTCGGCCGGGGAAGGGTGATATTCGGCGGCTGAGCACCCACCCGGTGGCGTTCCAGCAAATCCGCGGATGGGTGAAAAATAACTTGCCGGAGGTAGAGTTTGTGCCGGCCAGCTCCAATGCCGCCGCGGCCGAGGCCGTAGCCCATGGGGACGCTGATGCCGCTGCGGCACCAGCACGTGCCGCCGAGATCTTTGGCTTGGAGACTATCGCCCAGGGCGTGGCGGACGTCGAGGGCGCCGCAACGCGCTTCGTTTTGGTAGGGAGGCCCGGAAGGCCCACCGCTCGTACCGGCCAGGACCGCACGAGCGTTATTTTCACCCTGCCTAATGAGCCGGGCAGCCTGGTGGGGGCATTGCAGGACTTTGCGCACCGCGGAGTGGACCTATCCCGGATCGAATCACGGCCCACGCGTGAAGCCTTTGGCACGTACCGCTTTTATGTGGATCTTATCGGGCACATTGAGGATCAACCGGTGGCGGAGGCGCTGCGTGCGCTGTGGCTGCGGACAGAGGATTTGCTGTTCCTCGGTTCTTGGCCGGCGGCAACGCCTGCGGGCAAGCCGCCGCGCGATCTCACCGCGGCGGATGATTGGGTAGCGCGGGCGTGCAGGGGCCAATAATCTAGAGGCATGCCCGGAAGAATCATCCTGCTGCGCCACGGCCAAACCTATTCCAATATTTCCCGCTTCCTTGATACACGGCCGCCTGGGGCTGAGCTTACCGAGCGCGGGCGCGATCAAGCCACAGACGTAGGCCGGGAGTTGGCGCAATTGGTAGGAGAACGGGAGGTGGAGTTTAAGTGCTCCGTCGCATTGCGTGCGCAACAGACTGCAATGCTGGCCGCGCGCGCCTTCGAGCAGGAACGCGGCATGCCAGAGTTCTCCCAGCGCGTTGACGTGATCACCGGCGTGCATGAGATTTTTGCCGGCGACTGGGAGATGGACGGCAGCGAGGACGCCCACCGTTCGCACATGGTGGCCATGCGCGGCTG
This sequence comes from Corynebacterium curieae, assembly GCF_027570035.1. Classification (GTDB taxonomy): domain Bacteria; phylum Actinomycetota; class Actinomycetes; order Mycobacteriales; family Mycobacteriaceae; genus Corynebacterium; species Corynebacterium curieae. The sequence goes on from NZ_JAKMUU010000005.1 coordinate 23,826, forward strand.
GTGCGACGGCGAGCCGGATGCCGGGATGGAAGGCGGCGAGACCCTAGATGATGTGTTGGCACGCTACCAGCCGGTTCTGGAAGGCATTGCGGAGCAGCTTGCCGACGACCACGATGTCATCCTTGTCAGCCACGGCGCGGCCATCCGCGTGATGACCAAGCATGCCACGGGGGTTGACGCCGACTTCGCCTATACCGGATATTTGCCCAATTGCCGTTTTATGGTGATGGAACCGCGCGGCAAAAACTTTGGGCAGTGGACCTTGACCCGCTGGGCGGATACCGAACTCTAGCCCCAGCCCAGGCGGTGCAGCTCTTCTTCCTCAAGGCCAAAGTAATGGCCGAGTTCGTGGAATACGGTGACCTTGACCTGTTCTGCTAGGTCTTCTTCACTGCTTGCCCAGCGCTGCAGCGTGTTCCGGTAAATGAAGATGGCATCGGGCAGGAAGCCAGTGTGGTCGAAGGTCCGGTGGGGCAGTGCTACGCCCTCGTAGAGCCCCAACAGCATGGGGTTATCTGGGTTTTCATCTTCTACCAAGATGACGAGATTGCGCATGCGGCGCACGAACTCTTCGGGCACCTGATCCAACGCCTCGTTCACCATCTCATCGAAGCGCTCTTCCGATACCTCTACCATTAGGGTGCGGGGGCTGGTGCGGGGGCGGCGGACTCGGGTGCCGGCTTATCATCCTTGTCCTCGCGCAGCGGATTGCGCTCGGGACGCTCCTCTGGCGGCTTGCCATCGATAGTTAGCGCTTGGCGGCCGCCGGTAGCGGAACCGGTAATGGCGGAGAAACCGCCGCCTGCGCGGGCGTGAACAAGGAAGCAGTTGACGGATTTGGTGCCGCCATTCCAAGAGGCCTCGGTGATCGAACCCCAGAATGGTTGCAGCGTGGATTGGTAGAGCTGCTCTTCACCGCCGAGGTAGTCCTCGGTGGCGGCGGTACAAGTATCGGAGAGGAACTTGTCCATATCCTTGCCATCCGGGTAGCCCTCGGGGAACTGCTTGCCCACATCGATGACGGATACGGTTTCCATCTGGTGCGGCTTAGCGCAGTCAACGACGTGCGGGACTTGCTTATCATCAATAGCTAAGCACTCGCCTGGCTTAGTGAGATTGGCCTGCTCGGAGGCTTCCACGTTGCCGGTATTAAGCTGCGGCACGCCGTGATCATCGGTGGTTTGCAAGCCGCAGAGCAGGGTGCGGTCGCCGCGATCCCAGGCGGACTGCGGCGGAAGAATGGACGCCACATCGTACTTGCCGTTCGGATCCCACTTGCCGTGCAGGTAGCTCACGGTAGCGGATTCGCATAGCTCATCGCGCAGTTGGTGTTGGCGGGTAAGCGCAGGGCGGGTAGCGTCGGGGCCGAACTCGCTGGTGGGATACACGCTTAGGTCTTCGGTTTTGGAGACCTCGAAGCGATGCGGTTCGGAACAAGGCACCTCCTTAAACCCAGTGGCGGAGCCATCCTGCGCGATGTCCCACGTCAAGCAGGCGCTGGCGTTCGCGGCCGTGAATGGCTCTGGCTTAGCGGAGGCGGTCTCAGAGTTATCTCCGCCATCGTGCTGCTGGGCGGCGGTGGTTTCATCGCCGCCCGATTTGTGGGAGCTGATAACGCCGTAGATGCCCATGAAAACGGCCGCCGCGATTGCCGCAATCAAGACAATCTGGACGGCCACAGCGGAACGCCACGCAGGTGATTTCTTCATAAGGACCTTGATTCTACCTTTTAACCAGGATGCTGGCTAGATACTGTTCTCCCTAGCCACCCGGGTAGTCAGACGGTAGCGATCGGTGCGGTAGACCGAGGAGCACCATTCCACCGGCCTATCGCCCGAGCGGGAGTAGCGCACGATGTGAAGCAGTGGGGTGCCTACGGGGACGTCGAGAAGCGGGGCGGTGTCCGTATCAGCCGAGATTGCAGATACCGTCTGGTCCGCATCCGTGATGGGGACGTCGAAGACGGAGTCGAGGATGGCGTATACCGAGTTATAAGTGTCATTTTCTAGCAGGCCCGGTGCAAAAGTGGAGTTATACCAACCATCGTCAATGGAATATGGTTCACCATCGCCCAAGCGCAGGCGGCGTAGATGAATATGCTCTGTTTGCGCGGGGGTATCAAAAAAGAGCGCCGCGTCCTCTGGGGCGCTACTGCGGCCGCTGGTGAGGATTTTGGAGGAAGCGGTGACGTCCTGTGCACCCATCTCATCGGAGAAAGATGCAAGGTGGAGTCGAGAGACTAATGGGTTGGGGGCTACGAAGGTTCCCTTGCCGCGGACGCGGCGCAGCTTGCCCGCAGCAACGAGGTCCCCTATGGCGCGTCGCACTGTGATACGTGACACGCCGTACGTCTCTTCAAGTAGCCTCTCGCCGGGCAGGATATCGCCGGGTTTGAGGGTAGTGCGGCACAATTCTTCGAGGATATCGTGCAATTGGGCGTGCTTTGGAACGGGACCGTCCGTAATTGTGCGGGCGGGAAGCTGAACGGCGGACATAACTCCATGATAATTCGCTGGTTATTACCACCGCAAGGTGGTGCGAATACGCTAAACTTACATTCGTGATTGATCTCAAGCTACTCCGCGAAAACCCTGACGTTGTCCGTGCTTCCCAGGTGAACCGAGGTGAGGATCCTTCCCTCGTCGATCAGCTATTGGAAGCTGATGAGCAGCGCCGCGCTGCTATCCAAAAGGCCGACGAACTGCGATCCGAGCAGAAGGCTTTTGGCAAGAAGATCGGCCAAGCCTCCCCAGAAGAACGCCCGGCTTTGCTGGAGGGCTCTAATGAGCTGAAAGCCAAGGTCAAGGAGGCTGAAGAGGCACAGTCCGCGGCTGAGGCCAAGGTGGAAGAGCTGCAGTACAAGCTGGATAACGTGGTCGAAGGCGCTCCAGCTGGCGGCGAAGATGACTTTGTGGTGCTAGAAGAGGTTGGCCAAATCCCCGAGTTCGACTTCGAGCCCAAGGATCACCTCGAATTGGGCGAGTCCCTTGGACTTATCGACGTCAAGCGTGGCGCAAAGGTTGGCGGCGCTCGTTTCTACTACCTCACTGGCGATGGTGCTTTCCTCCAGCTGGGAATGCTCATGTTGGCGGCTCAAAAGGCGCGTGAGGCCGGCTTTAAGCTGATGATTCCGCCAGTTTTGGTTCGTCCAGACATCATGTCCGGTACCGGCTTTTTGGGCCAGCACTCCGATGAGGTTTACTACCTGCCGGCCGATGATATGTACTTGGTAGGCACTTCTGAGGTGGCCCTAGCTGGCTACCACAAGGACGAGATCATTGACCTTTCTAATGGTCCGCTGCAGTACGCCGGTTGGTCTTCCTGTTTCCGCCGTGAGGCAGGTTCCCACGGTAAGGACACCCGCGGCATTTTGCGTGTCCACCAGTTCGACAAGCTAGAAATGTTCGTCTACTGCAAGCCGGAAGACGCGGAAGATATGCACCAACGCCTGCTGTCTATGGAAAAGGACATGCTGGCTGCCATGGAGCTGCCTTATCGCACAATCGACATTGCCGGTGGCGACCTCGGCTCTTCGGCGGCCCGTAAGTTCGATAACGAAGCGTGGGTTCCTACCCAAGGCACCTATCGCGAGCTGACCTCCACCTCGAACTGCACTACCTTCCAGGCTCGTCGCCTATCCACCCGTTACCGCGATGAGAACGGCAAGACCCAGACCGCAGCCACCCTGAACGGCACCTTGGCGACGACTCGCTGGCTCGTTGCCATCCTGGAAAATCACCAGCAGGCTGACGGCTCCGTCGTCGTCCCTGAGGCACTGCGCCCCTTCGTGGGCAAGGATGTCTTGACCCCGCAGTAAGTCCGCCGTCGTCCTGGAGAGTTATGAACGCTGCGACGAATTTCCTGTACCGCCAGATCACCCACATTGGCAGGGGGGTGACTCTGGCGCAGGGATTAAAAATGCGCCTTTCGGGCGAGGAAAACATCCCCGATAAAGGCGGCGCGGTATTGGTTTGCAACCACACCGGCTACATGGATTTTCTCTTCGGTGCGTTTTTGGCCTACCGCAAAAGGCGCTTAGTGCGATTCTTGGCTAAGGCCGACATTTTCAAGTCACCAGTGGCGGGACCCCTGTTGAAGGCAATGCACCATGTGCCAGTTGACCGCATCGATGGCGGCGCCTCGTTACAACAGGCAGTACAACTAGCCAAGGACGGCGAGCTTGTCGGGGTGTTTTCTGAAGGGACGATTTCCCGCAGCTTTGAAATCCGCAGCATGAAAAGCGGCGCGTCCCGCATTGCCTATGAGGCAGGCGTGCCAGTTATTCCCCAAGTCATCTTCGGATCGCAGCGCCTGTGGACCAAGGGGCACAAGAAGAACTTGGGGCGGACCAAGACCCCGGTTTTTATCACTGCCTTGGAACCGTACTATCCCACTGGCGATGCGGAAGCCGATACCGCGGAGATTCGCCGCCGCATGCAAGAAGCACTAGAGGGGCTATGGGACCAATACGAAGCCGAGTTTGGCCCAATGCCCGCCGGCGAATATTGGGTGCCTGCCCGTAAGGGGGGTGGCGCCCCCACCCTCGCGGAGGCTGAGGCTCGCGACGCTGAAGTAGAAACGGAGCGCCACCGTGTGCGCCGCTTGCGCGATGATTTGGTGGGGCTTAAAGAACGCGTGTCAGTCACGACGGTGGACCTAGTCCGCAACCGCATGGCGGCTGCTAAAAACGCTGAAGGAACTACGGCAAAGAATATGGCGCGCACCGCCCCTGAGACCTTGGAATGGATTAAGACCAACCTCAGTGCCGTGGTGGAAGAAGCAACCCGTGGTCTGGATGAAGGCCGCGATAAGGTCGCAGATGTCATGGCTCAATTGAAGTCCGATGTGGCGCAGGCCCAGGCCTCGATCACTGCAAGTAGCAAGGAGATATGGGCCGGTTCTGTGGCGGAGCAAGGCCTTTTGGCTGCGGCTACGCAATCTCGCCTAATTGTCTCGCGCCTGCCGCACCGCATGAAGACGCAGTTTTCTTCCATTCCCCGTGTAGTGGTGGCGCACAACAGTGCCTTGAATTGGGAGGATGGAGCTTTAACTCCCCGTTTGCGTGAAGCTTTCGCAGATATTTATCCGGCTGCGGAAGTTCTCATAGTGGTCTCTCCTGCCGGTGGCATCGATGTTCCGCAAGCCGTGTGGAAGATTGTCCTCGACGAGACTGCTGCCCAGCCGCGCTTGGATATCGCGGCGATGTCGGTTACCGCTGCCACGGCGGCACAGGGGGTGGAGTGTATCCTGCAGGATCTCCAAGCTGAGCCGGAAGAGGCGTTAGTTTTTGCAAATGAACCGGGGGACGAGGAATTCCTTGAGTGGATTCCAGCTGTGGCCTTGGAAACCGCGCCTATTGAGGTAGTGAAGGGAGCCCAAGCGGTTACCTACTCTGCAGAAAAGGCGGGGATGTCCGAAGTGCTCGAGGCGATGGCTCGTTTAGCGAAGAAATAGCGAAGGATTTGCGTCCGCTTTGCACCCCCGCGAGGGGGTGCTTTTTCTTTTTGAATGTCTAAGTATTTTAAGAAAACTGACTGCTTACGGGCCTAAAACTTACGTGTGAGTAACCACATGTGTAACCCGCGTCCGTGACCCCTAACATAGATTTTAGGAGATAAAGTCTCTGCAGCCGCGGTGTGATACTTTCCGCCGAAACCACAATTCATTGCTTTTAGCTGTGCTTATGCCATCTCATTCATGGATTAATGGCGCAGGCACATGCAAGCACCAAGGAAGGAGATGCGGTCAGTAATGACCCAGCAAAGCAACCAATCCTTTAACCCCGAATACTTTGAAAATCTATGGAACAGGTACACCGATGAAGACTATGACGTGGTCATCATCGGTGGCGGATCCGTGGGTGCCGGTGCGGCAGCGGATGCCGCTACCCGCGGTCTGAAGACCGCCGTCATTGAAGCTAGCGACTTCGCCGCAGGCACCTCTTCCCGTTCTTCCAAGATGTTCCACGGTGGCCTGCGCTACCTAGCCATGTTTGATTTCCGCCTTGTGGCAGAGTCCCTCAAGGAGCGCGAGCTCAACATGTCCACCCTGGCGCCTCACTTGGTTAAGCCGTTGAAGTTCATCTTCCCGCTTACCCACCACGTGTGGGAGCGCGTCATGATGTTCGGTGGCTTTACCCTTTATGACCTCATGGGCGGCTCCAAGAGCGTGCCAATGCAAAAGCACCTGACCCGCAAGGGCGTGCTGAAGGTAACCCCGGGTCTGAAGGATGACGCCATCGTGGGCGGCGTGCGCTATTACGACACCCTAGTGGATGACGCCCGCCACACCATGACGGTCCTGCGCACCGCCGCCGAGTACGGCGCTGATGTTCGCACCAATACCGAGGTCATTGGCTTTGACAAGGATCGCGGCGGGCGCATCGTCGGTGCACATGTCCGCGATACTGCCACCGGCCGCGAAACTACCGTGCGCGGCAAGGTATTCATCAATGCCACCGGCGTATGGAATGACAAGATCCAAGAGATGGCCGGCGTGGAAGGAAAATTCACCGTGCACGCCTCCAAGGGCGTGCACATCGTTGTGCCGAAAGATGCCCTCGATGCGGATGCAGCGCTGTGCTTCGTGACCGAAAAGTCCGTCCTCTTCGTCATCCCTTGGGGCGAGTACTGGATCATCGGTACCACCGATACCGATTGGGAAAAGGGCCTGTCCTTGCCGGATCCGGCGCCGACCAAGTCCGATATTGACTATATTCTGGACCAGGTAAACCAGCGCGTACGCCGCCAGATCACCCGCGATGACATCGTGGGTGTCTACTCCGGCCTGCGCCCACTGCTTTCTGGCAAGTCTGATTCCACCACAAACCTTTCTCGCAACCACGCCGTCGCACGCGTGGCCCCAGGCATGATTTCCGTTGCCGGCGGCAAGTACACCACCTACCGCGTCATTGGTAAGGATGCCGTCGACCTTGCTGTTAAGGAACTCGGCACCAAGGTCCCAGAGTCCATTACCGAGCAGACCCCAATTTTGGGTGCTGCCGGCTACCACGCCCTGGCTAACCAGGTTCCGTCCCTCGCCCGCCGCTATAACCTGAGCGAAAAGTTCATTGAGCACCTGCTTGGACGCTACGGCTCCTTGCTGGGCGAGGTCCTGGCGCCAGCCGCAGAGGACGCCTCCCTGCTGGAACCCGTGCCAGGTGCCGAGTCTTACCTGTGGGCCGAGGTGCGTTACGCCGTTACCCACGAGGGCGCGCTGCATTTGGAGGACATCCTGTCCCGCCGCCTACGCATTGCCATCGAGTTCGGAGACCGCGGCGTGAACGCTGCCCCGGGCGTTGCTGATTTCGTGGCGCCGCTGCTCGGCTGGAGCGACGCCGAGAAGGAGCGCGAGGTATCCCAGTTCAAGGCTCATACCCAGGCCGAACTTGAAGCAGAAGCTGCGGTAACTGACCGAGAGGCCAATGACATCTTGGTCCGCGCAGGATCTGCCCGACCCACCCAAAACGAGGTATAAGTTATGACCGGATTTGATGCATTCCTGTGGGAGTTTATCGGCACCGCCTTGCTGCTCCTTCTAGGTAACGGCGTATGTGCGCTGGTAAACCTGCGCACCTCTGGCGCGCGCGGCTCCGATTGGATCGTAATCGCCCTAGGCTGGGGCCTTGCGGTTTTCGTCGGCGCGAGCGTAGCCGATCCCACTGGCGGGCACCTCAACCCCGCCGTCACCGTAATGCTGGCCGTCAATGGCTCACTTGAGTGGTCCCTGGTGCCGTATTACTGCCTGGGACAAATCCTGGGTGCCATCCTGGGTGCCATCCTGGCATGGGCTGCCTTCAAGCAGCTTTTCGACGCCAATAATTACGACGACGCCGGCAATGTCACCGGCGCCAACAAGAACACGAATGGCATCTTCTTTACCAAGCCGGCATATCCCAAGAACGGTTGGAATGCGGTGACCGAGTTCCTCGCGACCAGCGTGCTGTTGATGTTCATCGCCTTTGGCCCCACTGGGGGCGAGCTTGGTCCGATGAGCTATTTCGCTGTTGCTTTCGTCGTGGTGGCCGTTGGCTTGTCCCTCGGCACTCCCACAGGATATGCCATCAATCCGGTTCGCGATCTGGGCCCGCGCATTGCTTATGCCTTCATCCTTCCCATCCAGGACAAGGGCAGCGCGAACTGGGGTTATGCCTGGGTGCCTATCGTGGCTCCGCTGGCCTCGGCGGTAGCCGTTGGCCTGCTGTCTGTTGCGCTTTAATTCCACCTTCGTACAGGAGACTACACACATGACAACTAAGAAATACGTTGCCGCGATCGACCAGGGAACCACGTCGACGCGCTGCATCATCTTTGATCACAATGGCGAGCAGGCTGCCGTTGGCCAGCTCGAGCACGAGCAGATTTTCCCGGAAAAGGGCTGGGTAGAACACGATCCGGAAGAAATCTGGAGCAATACCCGCCGCGCCGTCGGTGAGGCCCTAGCCAATGGCGATATCACCGTGGAGGATATTGATTCCGTCGGTATTACCAACCAGCGGGAAACCACGGTGGTGTGGGATAAAAACACCGGTAAGCCGGTCTACAACGCCATCGTTTGGCAAGATACTCGCACCACCGCTATCTGCAAAGAGCTTTCGGGAGAGGAAGGCCCGGAAAAGTGGCGTCGCCGCACCGGTCTAATCATTAACTCCTACCCGGCTGGTCCGAAGGTGAAGTGGATCCTCGATAACGTCGAGGGCGCACGCGAACGTGCCGAGGCCGGCGAGCTGCTCTTTGGCACCATCGATACTTGGTTGTTGTGGAACCTTACCGGCGGCGCGGAGGGCGATGCCGGCCGTGAGGCCCTGCACGCTACCGACGTCACCAATGCCTCCCGCACCCTGCTCATGGACATCGAAAAGCTGGAGTGGGATGAGGAACTGTGCAAGGAAATGGGCATCCCGATGTCCATGCTGCCGGAGATCCGCCCATCTTTGGGTGATTTCCGCACCGTACGCGAACGCGGTTCGCTCTCCGGCGTGCCTATCCGCGCTATCCTCGGTGACCAGCAGGCTGCCATGTTCGGCCAAGGTTGCTTCCGCGCGGGTTCCGCAAAGAATACTTACGGCACCGGCCTGTTCCTTCTACTGAACACTGGTACCACCCCGAAGTTCTCCGAGAACGGACTCTTGACCACCGTGTGCTTCCAGCGCGAGGGCGAGCGCCCCGTTTATGCCTTGGAAGGCTCCGTGTCCATGGGCGGTTCCTTGGTGCAGTGGCTGCGAGATAACCTGCAGATCATTCCGAACTCCGCGTCTATCGAGAACCTTGCGCGTGAGGTTAAGGACAACGGCGGCGTTTACATCGTGCCGGCCTTCTCCGGTCTCTTCGCCCCGTACTGGCGCGCAGATGCGCGCGGTGTCATCGTCGGCCTCACCCGCTTTGCTAACCGCAAGCACTTGGCCCGTGCCGTGCTTGAGTCCACCGCGTATCAGACCCGTGACGTCGCCGATGCCATGGTTGCAGATTCCGGCGTTGAGATCACCGAGCTGCGCGTGGATGGTGGAATGACCATGAACGAACTATTGATGCAGTTCCAGGCAGACATCCTCGGAGTGGAAGTGCACCGGCCGAAGAATATTGAGACTACCGCGACCGGTGCGGCCTTCGCGGCAGGCTTGGACCATGGCTTCTGGGAAGACCTGAGCGTCTTGGGCAGCCAAGCAGGAGACATGAAGGTGTATAAGCCGAAGCGCGAGGAGGAAGAGGTAGAGGCCCTCTACCGCGACTGGAAGCGCGCTATTAAGCGTTCCCTGGAATGGGAGGATAACGAGGACGAGGACCTGAGCTTCTAGGCCTGACGTAAACTCGCGGGTATGGAAAACTTCCCAGCCCGCGCGCCTCGCCTCATTGCGAGCGATATTGATGGCACCCTGCTGGACCGCAATCATCGCGTCCCGCGTCGCAACCGTGACGTAGTGGCGCGGGCGGTTCAGCAGGGTGCCTATTTTGCGCTTTCCACCGGCCGGCCGTTCCGGTGGATAGCGCCCGTGCTGGAGCAGCTTTCCGTCCGGCCGGTATGCGTGACCTCGAATGGTGCTGTGTTGTATGACTCGGCGGAGGACCGCGTTATGTCTGCCCACGAGCTTTCCCCTGAAGCCTTGGCCGAGGTGGTGGATGTGGCTCAGACCGTGTTGGGCACCGTGGGCTTCGGCGCAGAGCGCGCGGGAGGCTCGCTTGCCGACGCCGTCGAAGAGCTTTTCGTCGTCGAGCGCCACTACTCCGAAAACGCCCTCTTCGAGGGATTCGGCGTGGTCAGCATGGGCGAGCTTGTGGGGCAGCCGGCTGTGAAGTTCCTCATTCGCAACACTGATTATTCCGCCCCAGAGCTTTATGAGCGCATCGCTCCGCATATCGATCCGGAGCTTGCGCACCTGACGTATTCCATGCAAGAGGGAATTTTGGAGGTCGCCGCGCCCAATGTGACCAAGCGCCGTGGGGTGGAATGGCTGGCCGCACACACCGGCGTCGCCCAGCAGGAGACGATCGCCTTTGGAGACATGCCTAACGATATTGAGATGCTGCGTTGGGCTGGCTGTGGTGTGGCAATGGAAAACGCCCACCCGGAGGTTAAGGCGGCCGCGGATGCGGTCACCGTTGCTAACCACCAAGCGGGCGTTGCTAAGGTGCTGGAGCGCTGGTTCTAGTCGGTGAAGACGTCTACCTTTTCCGTTTCGGTATTGTAGACAATCTCGCCGCCTTGGAACTTGACGCGGATGTCCTTGCCATTCTTTTCCTCATTGGAGGTGGGAAGTCCCAGCTTGGAGGCATTATCGCCCTCGGACCACTTCTTGGCAATCTCACCCGTAAGCGCCTTGGTGCCGGATTCCTTGGAGGAAAGCACCACGCCATTTTGGAAGAGCTGGTAAAGGATCTTTCCGCCATCGGCGGTGTCTGGGCCGCCCACGGCCAAGCCCAAGACGGGGCCGAAAGCATTGAGGACGGCGGTCCAAGATTCCTTGAGTCCTTCGTTATCCGAAACCTGTACGACCTTATTGACAATCTCTGGGATATCGCCGGTGGTAAGGTTGCCCGCCACCTTCTTATCGGTGTCTGGCTTCTGCAGGCGATCGTGGGCAATGAGGACGCCAAAGACCGCGGCCGCGATGCCGGCGAGGGCCGAGATGGTGGAGACCGGTACCTCAACATCGCCTAGCGAGGAGGTAATCTCCTCGCCCACCTGTTGCGGGGTTTTGGGGGCATTGGGCTTGGGAGACCTTTGCCAGTTCAGATCCGTGCTATTTTTGCCGGACTTGATGGAATCCGCCTTGCGCTTGGTGTTCTTACGGATTTCATCCCAGTGGCGCATGGTGTACTGACCCGGGCACGCCGTGTTGTGGAAATCATTGTGGCCCGCGAAGGCCGGAACATTGGCCATGGTCCCTGCCGGGAACTTGGAGCCGTAGAAGCCGCCGGAGTACAAGCTAGCCTTGCCCATCGGATCGATGCCGGAGATAGCAGCCTTCCAGCCGGCAATCTCGGCGACGGAGTTGAGCATCTCACGAGACGGCTCCGCTGTCTCGTAGTTGCCAATCATGGAAATGCCCCAGTTATTGGAGTTGAAGCCACCCACGTGGGCGCCCTGGACGGCCTTGTCTAAGCCGCCGTAGCGGCCCTCGTAAATCGTGCCGAACTTATCCACGAGCACGTTGTATCCGATATCGCACCAGCCTAGGGTTTGCGCGTGGTACTCGTAGGCGCCGCGGACCTGTGCCGCCGCCTGTGCGCGGGTGTAGTTATTGGTGCCCGCGGTGTGGTGCAAGGTCATGGCCTTAATGCCATCGTCATACGTCGGCTGCTGGCAGCGCTTGGATTCGTCCGCACCCCATCCGGCGCGGGAGACAACCTTGGGCATACCCGCGGTTTCCGCGGTGGGTTCGATAGCTTCGCCTTCTTGGGCATTGCCATCGATAAATACGGCGTCGAGATCCGCAACCTGGGTGCGCTCATCGGCCACGGGGGAGATATCGCCGACGTTATACGCAAGCGGCGCCGGGCGGTTGGCATCAGCGCCCTTAGCGGCCTTGTCTAGGAGGGAGTCCTGCTTTTTGTCCAGGTTGGAGCCAGTGACGAGATCGACGTTGGCCATCGAGACCTGAACATCATTGGTATCGCCCACGAAGATGAGCTCGGTGCCGTTCTTACCCTCGGAGTAGTTCATCGCATCCATGGGCAGCCACTCGCTCCAAGAACCGTCCTGCTGCTTGGAGCGCACGAAGGAGTTGATATCTCGCTTGCCCTCCCAGGTGACGGCGAACATGTTGAAGGGGTCGTCACGGTGGAATTGCTTAACCGCGCGACGGCCTTCGCCATCGCCTTGCGCTGCAACGGCCGGATCGTCAACGACGATGGATTCGCCGTCGCTAAAGCTGGTGGAGGCGTTCTTTACCTCAATAGGGCCGCTGTTGCCGGAATCTTGGGTTTTGAGAACTTGCTGCCCGCCAAATGTGGCCGTCACGGTGAGTGCGACGGAGGTGACCGCCGCGATGACGGGGGTGGACCATTTTGACCTGGTGGGTACTAGTCGACGTCGTTGTTGCACTGTTATCTCCCTGGGGTTGTGCAGCTGTAAAAACGGTTGCCAAAAGTTAAGAGCTGATAGTGATGGTACGTTTGAGGCTTTTGTGAAACTTGTTGCGACACGCCGATGCACGGTGTCCGGTGTCGAAGTGCAATAAGGTGGAGGCCATGACTTCTTATGACCTCATCGTTGTCGGCTCTGGATTCTTTGGCCTGACGGTTGCCGAGCGTGCCGCCAGCCAGCTGGACAAAAAGGTGCTCATTGTGGAGCGTCGCAACCACCTCGGCGGCAATGCCTACTCCGAGGCCGAACCCACCACCGGAATCGAGGTGCACAAGTACGGTGCGCACCTCTTCCACACCTCCAATAAGCGCGTGTGGGACTACTGCAATAAGTTCACCGATTTCACCGACTACCAGCACCGCGTCTTTGCCATGCACGATGGCACCGCCTACCAGTTCCCGATGGGCTTGGGTCTTATTAACCAATTCTTTGGCCGCTACTATTCCCCAGATGAGGCCCGCCAGCTCATTAAGGATCAAGCCGGCGAATTTTCCCCGGAGGAAGCGCAGAACCTAGAAGAAAAGGCCATCTCGCTCATTGGCCGCCCGTTGTATGAGGCCTTCATTCGCGATTACACCGCTAAACAATGGCAGACCGACCCGAAGGAGCTTCCGGCGGCGAATATCACCCGTCTACCGGTGCGTTATACCTTCAATAACCGCTACTTCAACGACACCTATGAGGGCCTGCCTGTCGAAGGCTACGCGGCATGGCTAGAAAACATGGCCGATCATGACAATATCGAGGTCCGCCTCGATACCGACTGGTTTGAAGTGCGCGACAAGCTGCGCGCCGAATCTCCAGATGCGCCCGTGGTCTACACCGGCCCGCTGGACCGCTACTTTGACTTTGCCGAGGGCGAGCTAGGCTGGCGCACTCTCGACTTTGACTTAGAAGTGCTGGACACCGGTGATTTCCAGGGCACCCCAGTGATGAACTACAACGATGCGGATGTGGATTTCACCCGCATCCATGAGTTCCGCCACTTCCATCCGGAGCGCAAGGATAAGTACCCGAAGGATAAAACCGTCATCATGAAGGAGTACTCGCGCTTCGCCGAGAAGGGTGATGAGCCGTATTACCCCATCAATACCCCGGAGGATCGCACCAAGCTTGAGGCCTATCGCAAGCTCGCAGCACAGGAATCCAAGGATAATAAGGTCCTCTTCGGTGGCCGCCTAGGCACCTACCAGTACTTGGATATGCACATGGCCATCGGATCTGCGCTGTCCATGTTTGATAACAAGCTTGCACCATTCTGGAACGAGGGTAAGGCTATCGAACAAGAGCGTGGCCACTAAGCGCTATGCTTGATCACCTCTGAGGAAAGGAGGTGACGGCATGGCTGACCGACGCATGTGGAAGATGTCGCCGGAGCGGCTGCAAGAGCATCTGAAATTGCGCAGCCGCGCATCGCGCATTCCCGATAAAAAGAAGGAACAGTCAAAGAAGGCCTGCCGGAACACTCGGCGGGCCTTTCCGCATTTTTGGCGTGGAAAACTACTGGGTTATCCCCAAACGTTTGACTTAACCCAACGTTAACCGCTAAAGTTAACTTTAAGTTAACAAATGGCAAACGGGAAAATAATCCGAGAAAGGGGATAACAATGAACCAGTTTGAAACCCTGCGCCAGGATTTGCATGAGAACTACGGCCATGAGTACACGTCCGCAGAGATCGATACCAAGCTCGATGAGGTAATTGCCAAGCACACCCAAAAGGCCGAGCTTGATGAATTTGTGCCGCTTTTGGTGGAGCGCGAGGTGCGCGAGTACTTCGGCAACCACCGCATTCACGTCCGCTTTGCTGCTGGGACGAATAGTGCGCTGGCTCAAGCGGCAGCGGAGCTGACCCGCAGGTATGCCGGCGAGGCCCTCTTTGTAGATACTGCCGTTGCTCACCCAGAAAACGAGGAGGAAGGCCACCTTGCGCACGTCATGAATGAGCGTGGCATGGGTGATGCACCGAATAAGTACCTCGATGAGGTGCGCACGGTAGCGATGCCGGACTACATCGTCTTCTTGGGCCGTGAGGTGGAGCGCGACGAGGCTGGCAAAGATATCAAGATATGGGATATTGCCTCCGCTGAGACCGTGGAGCAGGCGCGCGAGTTGGCAGATGACCTAGAAGCACGCGTGCTCTACATGCTCAATAAGCTGGGCATCGATCCGGTAACCGAGCCGGTGAACGCTTAAAAGCGATAGGGGTTGGGCAACTGGGAGGAGACATTATTATTGGCCACCCAGAAGCCTGCAAACCTAAAGGGCATGTAGTGCGTGCCCATGCCGGGGCGCCACTCGGGGGTTCCCAGTAGTGGGGGAGTATCGCGGTCGCGCTGCGGATACAGCTTTTCCGGCAATGCGCCCACCATGGGGTGGTAGTCCTCCAAGAGGCGCGCGAAGGCAGAATCGAAGTCTTCGCGCGAAAGATCCTGCGCCAAGTCATTAATGCGCTGGGTAATCTGGCGCAGGCTGTCATTGTCGGGCTGGCGGGATAGGGCCGCTTGGGCGTCGCCAAGCAGCCATTGCACCTCGCCGGCGCGAACCGCGGTATCGCCGGAGCAGAACCTTTCTAGGGAATCTACCTGTGCTGCGGCGGTATTGATCTGCTTGAGTGCTTTATATGCCTTCTTGACGGACGCAGCGTGCAGGGAGAAGTCCTGGATGCCTTCCAGCGCCCTAATTGTTGGCAGGGCATCGGTATATTGGCCGAGCAATGATTGCCACTGCACCTTGAGGTAGTCACCCGCCAAGGGGGAATGCAGGGCGTTAATCCGCGCCTCCGTGCGGGCGATGAGTTCTTCTGCCCTATCGCGAGCGCCTTCTATATAGTCAAAGCGCTTACGCAGCCGCGCACGCCGGACGAGCAGATATACGATGAGGCCAACGGTCCCGAGAACCACGATCACCAAAGTGCCGGCAATAAACAAGGTCCACGTGGGCATTTGTTCCCCGTAGTGCCGGCGCACGGAGGTATCCGCAGCGGCGCGCGTAGCCAAAATCATGCCGACGGTGTAGTTATTGTCCACCAGTGCGGGCCGCATCTGGTCCAAGATGCCATCCACGCGGCCCTCGTCATAAATTTTGATGTCGTGGCATACCTCGGTCCCGCAGTGCACGGCCATGCTATTAGGCTCGAAGCCGACAGCAATGACGAGCACATTCTTTTGGAGCCCGCTTTCAGTCATGAACTGGGGATGCTCGCGCTCCAAGTCCCGAAAAAGGGTATGGGAAAACTCCTCGCCCGAACTTGGATACGTGGCGTAGATGACCTCGTGCACAGAATCCGGAAGACGAATGGACCGTGCCTGCGTAGTAATGGCATCTTCGTCTGAGTTACTTAGGATCTGAGCGTGGTCCAAAAAATCCACCGCGGGCCTTTCCGCTGCTAGGGCGGCGGGTGCGCTGGTAACAGCGAGAAGACCTACTGCTACCGCGCAAGGAACCCATCTCATGATGTTCCATCATACGGGCTCCCGCGTGTAAACCGTAGTACTTATGCAAAAGCAACTACGCTAAATCGCTGACTACTGTTTATACCGTTTGGAGAATCGAAGCTATCGTGACTGCCAACAACACCCAGGCCCATGAGCCCCTGCAGCGCATCCTGCTGCCTAAGCGTGGCGAGCCCTTTGATGTGCGGATGCTCTACCTCATCGAAGCCGAGCAAAACCGCGAACGCCTTAGCTGGTTTGACCGCACGTCCGTAACCATCCCTGCCGGCGAGGAAGCCTCTTTTGAGACCTATTTCAATGCCTTCCCGGCTTCTTATTGGCGCCGCTGGTCGCAGCTGCGCTCCGTTATTCTCAGCCTAGACATTGAGGGCCAGGCAAATATTTCCCTGTACCGTTCTAAGCAGGATGGCCAGCGCATTTCCGTGGCCAACCACCTAGTAGGCTCCGGTCACCACGAGTTTGAGCTGCCGCTCAAAAACTTCGAGGACGGCGGCTGGCTGTGGTTTGATATCACCGCCGAGCAGGAAACCACGCTTGCCGACGCCGCCTGGTGCTCCCCCCACGCCCCCGGCCCGCAGCTGCTGCCGGACGGCACCGAACAACCGGCGCAGGACAAGCGCGTGGCAGTCGGCATTCCTACCTTTAACCGCCCGACCGATGCCGTGGCAGCACTCAAGGCATTGGCCGAGGATCCGGTGGTAGATGAAATCATCGACTTCGTCCTCATGCCGGACCAGGGTAACCAGCACCCTGCTGATGAACCGGGCTATGACGAGGCAGTGGCCCACTTTGGCGATCGTTTCCGCGAGTTCCGCCAGGGCAATCTGGGCGGTTCCGGCGGCTACTCCCGCATCATGTACGAGGCGCTGGAAAATACCGATTCGCCCTTCATCCTCTACATGGATGATGACATCGCCATTGAGCCGGACTCCGTACTGCGTGCGGTTCAGGCGGCCCGCTACGCCGCCAAGCCCATCATCGTGGGCGGCCAGATGCTTAACCTGCAGGAGCGCTCCCAGCTGCGCACCACCGGCGAGCGGGTCAACCGCGCCGATTTCATGTGGGGCGCAGCCCCACACGCCGTTTACGATCATGATTTTGCCAAGTACCCGCTGCGCGCCATTGGCACCCGCGAGACCCACCTGGATCCCAAGAAGTACGATTCGCGCGCGCTGCACCGCCGCGTTGACGTGGAGTATAACGGCTGGTGGATGTGCCTCTTCTCGCGCATCGTGGCAGAAACTAACGGCCAGCCGCTGCCGCTATTTATCAAGTGGGACGATACCGAGTACTCCCTGCGCGCGGCGCGCAATGGATTCCCCACGGTGACCTGGCCGGGTGCCGCCATCTGGCACATGGCCTGGGCTGACAAGGACGATGCCATTGACTGGCAGGCCTATTTCCACCTGCGCAACCGCCTCATTGTTGCCGCGATGTACCACGATGGCCCGGCCAAGGGCATCACCAAGTCCATCTTTAAGTCCACCCTCAAGCACACCATGTGCATGGAATACTCCACCATGGCCATCCAGATTGAGGCCATGCGGGACTTCCTTGCTGGACCGGATCGCCTCTTTGGCATCCTGGAGTCCTCGCTGCCGCGCATCGCACAGATCCGCAAGAACTACTCCGATGCCGTCATCTTGGAATCCGCCGATGAGCTGCCTGCTCCCACCGGCGCGCCGGGTGTACCCACCCGAAATATCGGCGGCCGCCTGGCCAAGATTAAGAAGATCCCGTGGGCCATCAAGGGCCTCAAGCACCTGGTCAGCAAGGAAGACGCCGCGCACCACGAGGCGCCGCAGCTGAATCTCACCCCGGACGAGGCTCGCTGGTTCACCCTCTCCCGTGTAGATTCGGCCACCGTCTCTACCGCAGGTGGCACCGGTGTGGCCTTCCGCAAGCGCGACCGCGACCTAGCCAAGGACCTCGTTTCCCAGACCCGCGAGCTGCTGAAGGAAATCGAGGAAAACTTCGATGATCTGCGTGTCGAATACCGCGCGGCGCAGCCAGAGCTGACCTCGCGTGAGTCTTGGAAGCAGGTATTCGATGCCCAGTAAGCTATCAGAAGCAGAATCGCGCGTTCTCGAATCCATCCAGGGCGCGGCTTTCGACGTGCCCGGCGTGCTTCCCACCGCCCGCGGGCTCAGCCACTGGGGCGAGCATGCCTTGGGCTGGATGGGTACCGCTGCGGTAGGGGCGGGCATCGATAAGCGCCGCCGTGAAGGCTGGATCCGCGTAGGGGCCGCTGCCTTCCTCGCGCACGCCGCCAGCGTGGTGCTCAAGCGCATCGTGCGCCGCAAGCGTCCGGACTATTCGTACGTGCGCGTGGGGGTAAAGACTCCCTCCAAGCTATCTTTCCCCAGCTCGCATGCCACCTCGACCACTGCATTCCTCGTTGCGGTAGCTCGACTTACCGGCCGCAAGACGCCGCTGCTCGGCGTGCCGGTGATGATGGCATCGCGTATGGTGCTCGGGGTGCATTATCCAACCGATACGGCAGTGGGTGCGGCCATCGGCGCTGCCACCGCGGAGGTCGTGATGAAAGGAATGAAGCATGAGTGATGATGGAAACCAGCACTTTTTCCATTCGGAACCGCACACCTCTGGCGTAGATACCGGCCGCAAGCGCAAGCCGCCGAAGAATCTTGCTGATGGCATGATTAAGGCCCTGCGCCCCAAGCAGTGGGTCAAAAACGTCCTAGTGCTGGCGGCCCCCGCCGCGGCCGGCGCCGATGCGTTATTCCATGGCCGCGTGCTTGTCGACGTCCTCTTGGCCTTCGTCGTTTTCTGCCTCGGCGCTTCCTCCATCTACCTGATCAATGATGCGAAGGACTGGCGCGAGGACCAAGAGCATCCGACCAAGCGTTTCCGCCCGATTGCCTCCGGCGTGTTGCCCATTAAGCTCGCCTATGTCATGGCAGTGGTGCTCATCTGCCTGTCCATCGGCCTATCCTTCCTCGCTACCGCCGGACCGCAGTTGGCCATCGTGATGGCGATTTATATTGCGTTGCAGCTGGGCTATTGCTTCGGTTGGAAGCACATGCCGGTGATCGATATTGCCCTAGTGTCCTCGGGCTTCATGCTGCGCACCATGGCTGGTGGCGTAGCCGCGGGCATCGAATTATCTCAGTGGTTCCTGCTAGTTGCAGCCTTTGGCTCGCTATTTATGGCCTCCGGCAAGCGGTATTCTGAGATCCTGCTGGTAGAACAAACCGGCGCGAAGATCCGCAAGTCCCTAGAAGGCTATACGCCTACCTACCTGCGCTTCGTGTGGACTCTGGCTGCCACTGCGGTGGTCATCTGCTACACCCTGTGGGGCTTTGAGCTCGCTAACGACGCCCAGACGGGTGGCGTGTGGTACCAGATTTCCATGGTGCCGTTTACCATCGCCATCCTGCGCTACGCGGCCGATGTGGACCGCGGTCAGGGCGGCGCACCGGATGAGATTGCACTGGAAGACCGCACCTTGCAGGTTCTCGCTTTGGCCTGGCTCGCCTGCATTGCCATGGCGGTTTATATCATGCCGTTGTTCTAGACACAGCGGAATCGATATAGAAATTTTCCGCGGGGCTGATAAACTTTCTCCCCGTGTTTAACACCGACCACAAGAGCATCGCCCGCTGGAGTACCCCAGCGGTCGTTCTTGTGATCGGTGTTCTATCTTTCTGGGGCGGGTTTGCGCGGCGCTGGATTTCCGATGACGGCCTCATTGTCCTGCGCACGGTGCGCAACCTAGAAGCCGGGAACGGCCCGGTTTTCAATATGGGCGAGCGCGTGGAGGCCAATACCTCCACGCTGTGGCAGTACCTTATCTTCCTCGTGCGTTGGGTGTCTCACGCAAACCTCGAAGGCATCGCCATTTACTTAGGCCTTATCTTGGCGGTAGCGGCAATGGTGGTCGGTGCGGGGGCGTCGGCAAGCATGCGCTCTGGGGTCGTCCTTCCGGCCGGCGCGCTGGTGTATCTGGCCCTGCCACCGGCCCGGGACTTTTTCACGTCCGGGCTGGAATGGGGCCTGTGCATTTTCTATCTCGCAGTGCTGTGGTGGCTTTTGCTGCGCTGGTCGCGCCCACGCCGCCACTCCGGTAGCAATAGTGATACATACTGGCTTGCCTTCTGGGCTGGGCTTTCTTGGTTGGTGCGGCCAGAGCTCGCCCTGTACGGCGGTTTGGTAGGAATCCTGCTGCTGGTATCCCACCGCTCGTGGAAGATTCTTGCCGCCGCGGTACCGCTGCCGTTGGCCTATGAGATTTTCCGCATGGGCTACTACGGACTGCTGACCCCGCACACGGCCGTGGCAAAATCTGCAGCTGGTTCCGAATGGGGCAAGGGCTTTACCTACTTGGCTGATTTCGCCGGCCCGTACTGGCTCTTCCTACCGCTCATCGTGCTGGCCATTGCTGGCCTATGGAAAGCGAACCTGCGGCCTACCGCAGTGCGTTCTACCACCACAGCGGTTTATCTCTTTGTGGGCGCAGCCCTCATTCACACGCTGTATGTCCTGCGCGTGGGTGGAGACTTCATGCACGGACGCATGCTATTGCTCCCACTATTTGCGGTATTGCTTCCCATTTTTGTGGTTAGCGTTCGAGCATGGATCGTCTCCGCGTTCTGCGCGGTTTGGGCGTTGGTCATCGTTCTGCGCGGTCACCCCGTGGACCGCAGCGTGTACGAGGATGAAATCTCCATTGTGGACGAGCGCGATTTCTGGACCTATGCCACCCAGCGCCAAGAACCCCCGACGCGTGCCGAGCAGTTCCTTGGTGCCAAGTTTATGGAGGACTACCAAGAAGGCATCGATGAGCTGGAGGCTGGCGATGCCATGACCTTCCGCTATATCAAGGGCGAAGACAGGTTCTCTTGGATGGCCTCACCCGCAGATCCCTCCCGCAGCGATCCACCAACCGTCTACCTGCTCAATCTGGGCCTTTCCTCTATGAACGCACCGCTAGATATTCGCGTGCTGGACAATATTGGCCTCAGCAATCCGCTGGCCGCGCGGCAGCCGCGCATCGTCGGTGGGCGCATCGGCCACGATAAGAGCTTGGATTTGTCGTGGCAGGTAGCGGATTCTGCCGTGGACATCGATGAGATTCCGCCGTGGATTGATAAGTATGAGGCGGCTAAGGCACGCGCCGCGCTTGCCGACGCCGATTTCCAGAAACTCTTCGCCACTTACAGGCAACCTTTAACTTGGGACCGTTTCTGGAAAAATATTAAATTCTCCCTGACCGATGGAAGGACGCTCGCCTTCTCTTCCGATCCCTCGGACTACCTGCACTAGCCCCTTTAAATGCAGACTTTGGGGGGAACCTAAGTTACACTACTCTGTGACGATGTTAGCGATCCGTGACGTTAACGGTATACAGGTTGCGGACGATAAAGCTTAGTGACAATCACCGAGTAGTTTTGAAGGAGAAAGATGACTGCTTCCATCAAGGGTCGTGTCCTTTCAGTCATCATGGCAGTTGCCGTAGCTTTGGGCCTTGCCGTCGTGGCGGGATCCCAGCCGGCAGAGGCAGCCAACCGCGACTGGCTGCGCCGTGACGCCACTGGCACATGTGAGTGGGACAAGGTTGGCTGGTGGGTCCAGCGCTGTGACGTATGGTCCCAGGCTATGGGCCGTACGGTCCCAGTGCAGGTTCAGCCCGCAAAGCGCGGCGGCAATGCTGCCCTCTACCTGCTAGATGGCCTGCGCGCTACCGAGCGCACCAATGCTTGGGTCAACGACGTCAACGCTGCTAAGACCTATGAGCCGCACAACATTACCCTGGCTATGCCGGTTGGTGGTGCCGCTTCCTTCTACGCTGACTGGCAAGGTCCTGCCACCTATGATCTGGAAAACCCGGTCAACTATAAGTGGGAGACCTTCCTGACAAGCGAGCTCCCGGGCTACTTGGAGCGCAACTTTGGCGTTGCTCGCAACAACAACTCCATTGCCGGCCTGTCCATGGGCGCCGGCGCTGCCCTGACCTTGGCAGCTAAGCACCCGAATCAGTTCCGTCAGGCAATGTCCTACTCGGGCTTCCTTACCACCACGGTTCCGGGTGCCCAGACCATGATGCGCTTTGCCATGCTGGACGCGGGCGGATTCAATATCAACGCCATGTACGGTTCATTGTTTAACCCGAAGCGTTTCCAGAACGACCCGCTGCTGCTCATTCCGCAGTTGCGCAATACCAACCTGTATATCTCCGCAGCTTCCGGCATTCCAGGTGCTGGCGATGGTCACTACCTGCCTGAGCACCAGGCGGCCGGTGCTGCCCTTGAGGTTGGTTCCAATATCACTACCCGCGTATGGGAGGGTGCCGCTCGCCTACAGGGGCTGAACCCGACCGTGGACTACCCGGCTCAAGGCCTGCACAACTGGGAGCAGTTTGGCTACCAGCTCAACCGCTCTAAGCCGCAGGTGCTCAACGTTATGAACGCCTGGTAATTCTTCCAGCCTCGTCCCTCTTCTATACAGAAGAGGGATTTTCTTTTCGTTAGTGTATCGCACAACTGTACGTTTAGGTCTTGCGAGAGCAGGTTAAGTAAGCTATTCTGTAATTGTTAGTTCGATTGGGTGTGCGAATTGATTCTTAGAGGGGGAGCTTCCGTGACTACTGCTACCGCACCACCAAAGCAGGCATATTTTTCTACCAACGACGTGGAGGACACCGTGTGCGTAATGGCCATGGTGCAACGGATTCAGTCGTGGCAACTTTTTCAAGGCATCTTGCCGCAGCTAGAGGATGATGTTGAGTGCACGCTGGCTTCATTGGCTAAGAGGTTGGGATTATCGCGGTGGCGGCTCTCAAGCGCTATCCAAGCGCACTTTCGGATGCGCGAGCTACCGCTTACCACGGCAGTGCAAACCGAGCACTGGATCTTGGATCTTCCGCGCTTGCAGATCATCGATGTGGAATTGCGGCTCCTAGGTACTGATGAGGCGCAGATTCAACTGGTTGATGCAGCGTTAGCAGATTTCCTTACTCCAAAGGACCCTAGGCAGCACGTGCCCACAGAGCCAGAAATTCGAAATTTTCTCAGAGGGTTTATTGATGGCCTTTTAAAGCCAGATTTGTCTGAGGCTGTCGAGCGTGCGGTCTCAGTTTCCTATACGGGCGGGCAAGCCACTGTTGTGTTGAAGACAGATAAAGCAACTGCGGCAGCTATAGCGCGCCATATTGATAAAGCAGCGAAACAAGAAGGAATTTCGAAAGCGCAGGCGCTAGAGCACCTGATATTTGATCGCACTCGTACCAAGGTGGTGATCAACACCTATCGCACTGGTGAGGATCCCTCCAGAGTTTTTATTCCTGCTGCGGGCTGGTGCGCGCTGGGGGACTATTTAGCGCAAAATTCGGCGGTGCGTACCTTGGAAGCCAATGACGTTGCGCAATATGTTCCCACTGCGGAAATTAGGGCTTGGGTGCAAGGAAGGGATGCAACGTGCCGGTGGCCGGGATGTTCGATGCCGGCGCACTATTGTCAATTGGATCACCGAGTGGAGTATGACGAAGGGGGTCCGACCACTGTCGGAAATTTGGTCAGCCTTTGCCAGCATCACCACAACGTAAAGACAGATGGGCGGGTGCGCTATGTGATGGATCCGTTTACCGGCGATATTGTCTGGATGTTTGAGGATGGCACCTTTGAAGTGGACCGCGCAGCTGGACCTTTCGCACCACGAAATATTCATTGGAAACTTACTTGGGAGCGGTTCCTTAAATTGCAGAGGAGAACATTGCAAGGTTCGTGAGTCGGGACTATACAGGGGCTCATGTTCGCTATTGAGAATCCAAGCACTGGTAAGAGTGAAGACACTTTCGAGCGTATCGATGATTCGCAGCGCGATGACATTCTGGACCGTTCCACTGCGGCCTTTAATGCATGGCGCGAGACCCGCATTGAGGAACGCGCGGCAATCCTTTCGCGCGCAGCGGATCTTTATGAAGAACGCATTGATGAGTTAGCCGATCACATTGGCCGTGAGATGGGCAAGCTAACCCGTTGGGCTAAGGCTGAGATTCAGATTGTGGCCGATATCTACCGCTACTATGCTGAGCATGCTCACGAGCTGCTTGCAGATGAATACCTGCCGGCCCAAAACGCGCACAAGACCGTAGTGCGTAAGGAGCCGCTCGGTCCGTTGCTGGGCATCATGCCGTGGAACTTCCCGTATTACCAGGTGGCTCGCTTTGCAGCGCCTAACCTGCTGCTGGGTAACACGATTGTGCTCAAGCATGCGTCCATCTGTCCACTATCCTCCCAGGCTTGCCAGGACATCTTGGAAGAGGCCGGATTGCCGCAGGATGCTTATATCAACATCTACGCTTCCGGTTCCCAGATGGATGCTTTCGTAGCGGATAAGCGTATCAAGGGCGTTTCCCTGACTGGCTCTGAAGCTGCGGGCTCTGCTGTAGCAAAGACCGCGGGCGAAAATTATAAGAAGTCGGTGCTGGAGCTGGGCGGCAACGACCCGTTCTTGGTCATTGATGATGAAAACCTCGAGTGGGTACTGGATCAATTCAACTTGATTCGCATGTACAACACTGGCCAGGCCTGCAACGCGCCGAAGCGACTTATTGTGCTTGAGGACTTCTACGACCGCACCGTAGAGTACTTGGAAAAGAAGATTGGGTCCATGAAGGTTGGCCCGTACGACGATGAGAATGCAGATATTGGCCCACTGTCCTCTATCGGCGCTCGCGATGAGATTGTAGAGCGGCTGGAGAAGGCTGCGGCCAATGGCGATGCCAAGGTTCGCGTAGGCGGCAAGAAGATTGACCGCGAGGGCGCGTACATGGAGCCTACGCTGCTTACCGACGTCGACCCTTCCGCCGATGTTGGCTGCAACGAAATCTTCGGCCCAGTCGCCATTGTCTATAAGGCCAAGGACATCGAGGAAGCCATCGAGATCGCCAATAACTCGGACTATGGCTTGTCTAGCTCCGTATGGGGCACCGATTTGGATGCCGCGTTCGAGGTGGCTAACCAGCTCAATGATGGTATGACGTTTGTGAACGAGGCGTCGGTAACCGCAGCAGGCCTGCCATTTGGCGGCGTTAATCGTTCCGGATATGGCCGCGAATTGGCACGCTGGGGTGTAGGCGAGTTCGTCAACGAGCACCTGTACCGCGTGAGCGGACAAGATAACCCGGGTAATTCCCCAGCAATGTAGCGGCGTGTCAGCCTAGTGTAAGTCTCAAGTTCAACTTAAACTTGAGCACACGATAGACAGCTCACGCCGTAGGCATCGGTCCGGGGGAGGGGAACCCTCGGAAAGGTACCGCGGCAAATCTTCAAGGACGTTTACCTATGCGCAAAAGCACTTCCCCGAGCAAGGCACGCAAAGGCCTTGCAGTGGCCGCAGTACCTACCGCCATCGCCGTGGGTTTGGCCCTGCTGCCAAACGCCACCGCACAATCTTCTGTAGGCGATCTCTCCTCCGCAATTGAAGGCGATTCCAGCCTGTCCGATCACTTCGCCCCGAAGGAGCCGCCCGCCCGCACCCCGTTGAACACCGAATATCCGGATGTTAAGGGACTGCCGGAGGGCGTGAAGATCAACCGTGTGGAGTACCTGACCAACCGCCACTTGATGGTCTATATCAAGTCCGCAGCCATGCCGGATAAAGAGCAGAAGGTACAAATCCAGCTTGCTCGTGACTGGTACTCCCACCCAGAAAAGCAGTTCCCAGAGGTATGGGCTTTGGATGGACTGCGCGCGCGTGATGATGAGTCCGGTTGGACCATCGAGACCAATATTTTGAACCAGTACGCTGACCGCAACGTCAACCTGATTATGCCGGTGGGCGGCGAGTCTTCCTTCTATTCGGACTGGGAGCAGCCAGACCGCGGCAAGCACTACATGTGGGAGACCTTCCTGACTAAGGAACTGATCCCTATCTTGGACCATGAGTACCGCTCTAACCACAAGCGTGCGGTGACTGGCCTGTCCATGGGCGGCACTGCCGCTATGAATTTGGCAGAGCGTAACCCTCACCTGTTCAACTTTGTCGGTTCCTTCTCCGGATACTTGGACACCACCACCCGCGGCATGCCGGAAGCCATCATGGCTTCGCAGCGCGATGCCGGTGGTTATGATTCCCGCAAGATGTGGGGTCAGCCAGGCTCCCAGAATTGGATTGATCACGATCCAAAGTTGGGTATTGAGAACCTGAAGGATATGCAGGTTTACGTTTCCGCAGGCTCCGGCAAGGATGACTTTGGCAACGCCAACTCTGTGGCCAAGGGTCAGGCCAACCTCGCCGGCATGGGCCTGGAGGTAATTTCCCGCATGTCTACCCAGACCTACGTGGATTACGCCAAGCGCGCGAAGATTAACCCGGTGGTTAAGTTCCGCCCATCCGGCGTGCACAGCTGGGAGTACTGGCAGTTTGAGATGCAGCAGGCATGGCCGTACATTGCGGATGCCCTGCAGATGAACAAGGCGGACCGTGGTGCAGACTGTGAGGCCGTCGGTGCCATCGCTAAGGAGACTAAGAGCGGCGTAATTGGCTCTTGCTTGAATAATGAGTACGACGTCGCCAAGAAGGGCAAAGCCCAGGACTTTGAATCCGGCACTGCATACTGGTCCCCGGATACCGGTGCGCACGCTCTCTTCGGCCGCATTGGTGCTCGCTATGCCGAGATCGGTGGACCTACCTCGTGGCTTGGTTTCCCTAAGACTGGTGAGACCAAGACTCCGGACGGCAAGGGACGCTTCGTGCACTTTGAGCACGGCTCTATCTACTGGTCCCCAGAGACCGGCGCTTGGGAGATCACCGGCGATATGTTCCAGGCTTGGGGCAAGAATGGCTACGAAAAGGGCGATCTGAAGTACCCGACCGGCCCAGTCAAGAAGGTTGGCGAGGGCTATATGCAGGAATTCCAGGACGGCGTCCTTACCCGCAATCCGGATGGTTCTAACCAGGTAGTACACGGTGCTATTGGCGCCAAGTACAAGGATATGGGTGGCGCGGAATCCGCGCTCGGCTTCCCGACGTCCGGCGAGAACGCCGTCAATGGCGGCTTCTTCCAGACCTTTGAAAAGGGCAGCATCTACTGGTCCCCTAAGTCTGGTGCGCATTACATCATGAAGAGCAAGATCATGGACCGCTGGGGTCAGGCTGGTTGGGAGCAGGGCGAGTTCGGCTGGCCAACTTCTGACTACTCCGAGATTGCCGCTGGGGGCCTGAGCCAGGAATTCCAGCACGGCAAGATCAGTGAGGTCCTGGGACAGGTTCGGACTGAGAAGAAGTAGCTATGCGCAAGCTAGTAGTAGTGGGCGCGGCCCTATGTTTGGCTCTTGCGGGCTGCAATTCCGCCACGGTGGATAGCGAACCGCCGCAGGAGACCGAGGTCGCGCCCCTCGAACGGGAATCGGACGCCCCTACCTCAGCGGAAGAGACGACCAGTTCTGCTGCAAAGTCTAAGTCTCAGGAAGACCGCGGTGCGCGCGAGATCTCGGAGATCCCGTCCGCCGAAGTGCCGGAACCCGAGGCCAAGTACTTGGGCAAGCTCAAGGATGCTGGCGTTAACGTCGATGGAGTAGAAGATCAGCTCCTAGGCGCGGGTCAAGCAGCTTGCGATGAGAATGAAGTTACTATCTCCGCGGTTGCTGGCCAGCTCGTTGAGCAAAACCGTACCAAGATGAGTTTTGAGGAGCTTTCCAAGCTCATTACGGATTCCGCGCGTACAGGGATTTGCTAGGTTTACCTGGTACAACTAATCCATGAGAAAAACCATTACCGTCGTCGCTGTCCTCGTCGTTTTAGCTGTCATCGGCGTGGGCGCGTCGCGTTACCTCAACAGTGGCACTGATGATTCCCCTGCTCCGCACCCCACGGAGCAGGCTGCGCCGCCGCAACCGCAGCAGCCTGAGTGGTGCCCTCGCGTGGAGTTCATTTCCGCCCCAGGTACGTGGGAATCCGCGGCTGACGACGACCCCCTCAATCCTTCTGCCAATCCGCGCTCGTTCATGCTGTCTATTACGAAGCCGTTGCAGGAGGCCTATGGGGAGGACGTAAAGATATGGACTCTTCCTTATACTGCGCAGTTTAAAAACATCAATGCGCAGCATGAGATGAGTTACGACGATTCCCGTAACGAGGGCACCGCAAAGATGAATGACGAGTTGCGTGGCGTGCATGAAAGCTGCCCGGAGACCAAATTCATTCTGAGCGGCTTCTCTCAGGGCGCAGTTATTGCTGGTGACGTGGCCGATGAAATTGGTGGGGGCCAGGGTGCGGTCCCGGCGGAAAATATTGCCGGCGTGGCCCTTATTGCAGACGGCCGCCGCCAAAACGGTGTTGGACAAAACCCAGGCCGCAAAGTCGGTGGCGTGGGTGCGGAGATTGCCCTCCAGCCGGTATCCGGTTTGGTCCAGCCCATCGTGCCGGGCGCATCCATGCGTGGTGCGCGCCCGAATGGGTTCGGTAGCCTGGCAGATCGTACGTTCCAGATCTGTGCGCCCAATGATTCGGTCTGTGACGCCCCGCCGAATGTCTCTAATGCCCTCGAACGTGCGCAGGGTTTGATTGCCGCGAATGGCGTCCATGCACAGTACGCCTCCAATAGTGGCGTTATTGATGGCACCACGGCCAACCAGTGGGTTGTGGGCTGGGCTCACCAGCTTATCGACGGCGCGTAACAACTATTCTCCCAACTCCGATAGTTTTATTAACGAAACCATTTACCAAAGGAGATTCGATGGATCTGAAAGCGCAGATGGGGCAATTTTTGGCGCCCGAGTTCACCTTGGCCCAGCTGGCGGAAAAGCTCTTCCAATCCGAGACCGATCCAGACCGCGTGATGATGCGCCAGTGGATCTATGGCGAGGAAGAGACTTGCCGGGAACTTACCCGCGCGCAGGTCAATAACCGCATCAAGGTGGTGGCTGGGCGCCTCCAGCAGGTAGCCGAGCCCGGTACCCGCGTGGCCATCTTGGCGGGTAATTCACCGGAGTACGTCTTTGGTTTCTTGGGTGCGCTGTATGCGGGCATGGTGCCGATTCCACTCTATGACCCCAATGAACCGGGGCACGCGGACCACCTCAAGGCTGTATTTGGCGATTGTGAACCGTCCATCGTGGTCACTAATCGCGTTTCTGCCGCTGCCGTGCGTAAGTACTTCTCCGGCCAGCGCGAGCGCCCGCGGGTTATTTCCCTCGATGCCCTGCCAGATTCTTTGGCTAGCTCTTGGACCCCCGTGGAAGGAGCTGCAGGGGACACCGCCTTCTTGCAGTACACGTCGGGCTCCACCCGAACCCCGGCCGGCGTGGAGTTAACCAACCGAGCAATCATCACCAATGTCGCGCAGATCTTCCAAGCGCTGCAACTGCAGATGCCGGCTCGTATCGTCTCATGGCTGCCGATGCACCACGATATGGGCATCATCCTGGCCGTATTCGTTACCATCTTGGGCTTGGATTTCGAGATGATGACCCCACGTGATTTCATTCAACACCCAGACCGCTGGGTCCGGCGTCTCACCGCCGGCGAGCAAGCCACGTATTCCGCAATTCCTAATTTTGCGCTGGAGCTCGCTGCGCGCCATGCCAAGGACGCTGATTTCTCACGCGTAGCAGGAATCATCATTGGATCCGAGCCGGTCACGGAAACGGCAGTGGATTCCTTCCTGCGTGCTTTCAGTGCGGACCGCTCTGTGCTGCGCCCGTCCTATGGCTTGGCGGAGGCAGCACTGATTGTGTCCACCCCGCAAACCGAAAAGCGCCCGGTCATCTCGCACTTCAACCGTGCGGCGTTGGCCGCGGGGCGCGCCGTCATTGAGGATAAGTCCGATGCGACTGTGGCCTATGCATCCAATGGGCAGTGTGTGCCGCATCAGCACTTGGCCATCGTGGACCCAGAAACGCGCGCTGAGGTTGAGGATGGTGTTATTGGAGAAATCTGGGTGCACGGTCCCAATATCGCCTCCGGCTACCTCAACCGACCAGAGAAAACTTCTGCAACGTTCCGCAATACCTTGGGTGATCGTCAGCAAGAAGGCCTGCCAGAGGATGATTACTGGATGGCAACCGGTGACCTAGCCGCCATAGTGGATGGCGAGCTTTATATCACCGGGCGTCTGAAGGACCTTATCGTCATTGCTGGGCGCAATCACTATCCGCAGGATATTGAAGGCACCGTTCAAGCAGCTTCCGCCCAGGTGCGGCCGGACTCCGTTGCCGCTTTTTCCGTGGAAGGCAAGGATGCTGAATCTCTCGTATTGTTGGTGGAGCGCGCTGATGATGCGCAGCCGGCAGACGATGCCGAGGCTTCCGAGGCCATTCGCACCGCCGTCACCTCGCATCATGGAATCACGCCGGATGACATCGTGTGGAAGGCGCCAGGGGAAATCAACCGTACTTCTTCCGGCAAGATTGCGCGCCGTGTAGCTAAGAAGAACTATGTAGGAATCTGATTTATCGCTAACAAAGTGACAATATATAGCGATATACCTTTATGCCATTTAATAACTTCCCGTAATGAAAGACCTTTTATGACCATCGAGCAACTGCGAGCATGGCTGCGTGACTGGGTCGCCCAGGCCACCGGTGTTTCCCCCGAAGAGATCCTAGATTCCAAGCCGCTGGAAAATTATGGTCTCTCCTCGCGGGATGCTGTAGTGCTATCTGGCGAACTGGAAAATCTTCTCGGTACCCGCCTCGATGCCACCGTGGCATACGAGTACCCGACCATCGAGCTGCTGGCGGATCGTCTGTTGAACGCGCCAGTGGCGCAGCCCGAGGAGCACGCTCCCCAGATAGCGCATGGAGCCGATGTTGCGGTTATTGGTCTTTCGGGCCGCTTCCCAGGTGCAAAGAATGCCCAGGAATTCTGGTCTATGCTGGCGGAATCCCGCGCAGGCACCGGCCCGCTGCCCATGGGCCGGTGGTCCGAGTATTCCGCCGATCCGGTGATGAGCGAGAAGATTGCCCAGCAAAATACCGATGGCGGTTATATCGAGGATATTGCCTCCTTTGATGCCGAGTTCTTTGGTCTTTCCCCACTCGAGGCAGCCAATATGGATCCGCAGCAGCGCATCCTGCTGGAGCTGGTGTGGGAAGCACTGGAAAACGCTGGTGTCCCCGCCAATGAGCTGCGAGGCACGCAGACCGGCGTGTATATGGGATCGACCAATAATGACTACGGCATGCTCATTGGTGCCGATTCCGCCGAGATGCACCCGTATGCGTTGACTGGCATTTCTTCTGCTGTGGTGGCCAACCGCATTTCCTATGCCCTGGATTTCCGCGGCCCTTCCATCAACGTGGATACGGCCTGCTCTTCCTCCCTCGTAGCAGTGAACCAGGCGATGAAGGATCTGCGCACGGGAAGCGCGGACGTGGCGCTGGCCGGCGGCGTGAATATTCTGGCCGCCCCGCATGCGTCCACAGCGTTCTCGGAGTTGGGCGTTACCTCTCCTACGAGCGCCATTCACGCTTTTTCTGACGACGCCGATGGCATCGTGCGTGCCGACGCCGCCGGCGTCCTCGTGCTCAAGCGCTTGGAGGATGCTGAGGCGGACGGCGACGATATCTTGGCCGTCATTAAGGGCTCGGCCGTCAACTCCGATGGCCACTCCAATGGCCTGACCGCCCCGAACCCGGAGGCACAGGAGGATGTGCTGCGCCGCGCCTATGCCGATGCAGGTGTCAATCCGCAGGATGTGGACTATATTGAGGCCCACGGCACCGGCACTATTTTGGGCGATCCGATCGAAGCTTCCGCTTTGGGTCGTGTGCTCGGCGCGGGTCGCGGGGTCGATACTCCTATTTTGCTCGGCTCGGCCAAGACCAATATCGGACACTCCGAATCCGCCGCGGGCGTGGTAGGCCTCATCAAGGTCATTCAGGCCATGCGCAATGACGTCATTCCGGCCAATATCAACTACTCGGCGCCAAACCGCTATATCGATTTCGAGGCCGAGCGCCTCGAAGTAGTTGAGGATCCGCGCGAGTGGCCCGAATACTCCGGCCGTAAGATCGCCGGCGTATCCGGCTTTGGTTTCGGCGGCACCAATGCACACGTCGTGCTCACCGATTACCGCGGCACCCCAGCCGAGCGTGAGCCGCAGCTTTCCACCGAAACGGTCGCGTTGCCGGTCTCTGGCCTCTTACCATCGCGCCGGGCGCGCGCTGCGGCACTGTTGGCAGACTTTATCGAGGCGGAAAAGCCCGCGCTTGTCGACGTCGCCCGGACCGTCGCCCGCCGCAATCATTCCCGCTCGCGTGCCATCGTGATGGCTAGCTCCACCGAGGAAGCGGTCAAGCGCCTGCGCCAGGTGGCCGAGGGTAAGGTATCCGTCGGTATTGCCGCTGCGGATTCCCCGCAGGTACCGGGGCCAGTATTTGTTTACTCCGGTTTCGGCTCCCAGCATCGCAAGATGGCCAAGGACATGATTGCGCTCTCGCCGCAGTTTAAGGCCCGCCTAGAAGAGTTGGATGTCATCGTGGACTTTGAGTCCGGATGGTCCATCTTGGACATCGTCAATGATGATGCCCAAACATATGACACCGAGACCGCCCAGGTGGCCATTACCGCCATCCAGATCGCGCTGACGGACTTGCTCGCTTCCTTTGGCGTGCGCCCAGCCGGTGTGATGGGCATGTCCATGGGCGAGATTGCAGCGGCCTATGCCGCAGGCGGAATTTCCGCCGAGGACGCCATGGTGATTGCTTGCCACCGCGCGCGGCTGATGGGTGAGGGCGAGGCGTCGCTAAGCGATGCCGAGCAAGGAGCCATGGCCGTAGTAGAGCTCTCGGCCGAGGATATTGCCGCGCTTGACGGAAACATCGAGCCCGCCGTGTACACCGGCCCCGGCATGACGACCGTGGGCGGCCCGCGCCAAGAGGTGCTGGATCTGGTGGAAAAGCTCGATGGTGAGGGCAAGTTCGCCCGCGCCCTCAATGTGAAGGCGGCCGGGCACACCTCGGCTGTGGACCCCATCCTGGGCGAGCTGCATGCAGCCATCGCCGGCATGGAAGCCAAGCCGCTGCACACCCCGCTGTTTTCCTCTGTGGATAAGGGCGAGGTCTATCGCCCCGGGACCACCGTGCACGATGAGGATTACTGGCTGCGCATGACCCGCCACTCGGTCTACCTGCAGGATGCCACCGAGGCGGCCTTCAACGCCGGCCATACCCAGCTGGTAGAAATCTCGCCGAACCCGGTTGCGCTGATGGGCCTGATGTCCACCGCCTTCGCCGTGGGCAAGGCAGATGCGCAGCTGCTGTATGCGTTGAAGCGCAAGGTAGATCCCACTGAATCGCTATTGGACCTGCTCAGCAAGCTTTATGTCACCGGCATGCCGGTGGACTTCGGCGCGGTATTTGGCTCCGGTGCGCGCGTAGAGGCACCCTATACTCAGTTCAACCGCCAGCGATTCTGGACCAATGCCCGCCCGTCGGCCGGCGTATCCGGCCTGCCGGGGGCTCGCGTCAACCTGCCAGAGGGCAAGGTGGCCTTCTCTACCAATGCGGACCAGGCGCCGTCTGCGCTGGCCATCGTGGAGGCCGCGGCCGAGACCGTCAAGCCTGGAGCGCGCATCATCGCCACCGAGGAGCATGCCGATCTGCCTCCGCGCGGTGAGGTCACCACGGTGGTAAGCCAGTCCATCGGTGGCATGTCCGTAGCCGTCTACGCTGTCCGGGGCGCGCAGACCGAGCTTTTGGCAGAAGGCTTTGCCTCTGCCTTGGACTTGGGTGCGGCGCCAATC
The DNA here is from genome assembly GCF_027570035.1 of Corynebacterium curieae. Taxonomy (GTDB): domain Bacteria; phylum Actinomycetota; class Actinomycetes; order Mycobacteriales; family Mycobacteriaceae; genus Corynebacterium; species Corynebacterium curieae. Next base: position 57,572 of record NZ_JAKMUU010000005.1, read on the forward strand.
CCGGGCGTGGCCGATGTGCCTGAAGGCTCGAGTGAGCCTGCAGCAACCGAAGAAGTCGATGCCGTGCGCTGGGACCCGACGGAGGAAACCGTGGAGGAACGCCTCGCGCTCATCGTGTCTGAATCCATGGGCTACGACGTCTCTGACCTGCCGCGCGAGCTGCCGCTCATTGACTTGGGCCTGGATTCCCTGATGGGTATGCGCATTAAGAACCGTGTGGAAAATGACTTCCAGATTCCGCCGCTACAGGTACAGGCGCTGCGCGACGCCTCCCTGGCAGATGTTATTTCCATGGTGGAAGAGGCTGTAGCCGGTGGCAGCGTGGATACCAGCGAGATCGCTACTGAAGATACTCCTGCACCGGAAGAAGACGAGCCCGGACAAGGCGTGGGCGTTGCCCCGCGCGATGCCTCCGAGCGCATGGTCTTTGGTACATGGGCCACGTTTACTGGCAAGGCCGCGGCGGGTGTCACTTCGGCACTGCCAGAGGTGAGCGACGAGGTTGCCACCCAGATTGCCGAGCGTCTAACCGAACGCGCAGGAATCCAGGTCACGGCCGAACAGGTCCACGAGGCCGAGTCGCTAGAGACCTTGGCCGACCTAGTCCGCGAGGGGTTGGAAACCGAGGTAGAAGGCAATATCCGCGTCCTGCGCGAGGCTGAGGGTCCTGCCGTATTCATGTTCCACCCAGCCGGTGGCACCACTGTGGTCTACCAGCCGCTGACTCGCCGCCTGCCCGAAGATGTGGCCGTCTACGGCGTAGAGCGAATCGAGGGCTCGCTAGAGGAGCGGGCCGAGGCCTATATCGAGGACATCCTGCACTACGCTCGCGGCCGCAAGGTCGTACTCGGCGGTTGGTCATTCGGCGGCGCGCTGGCCTACGAGGCGGCCTACCAGCTACATCAGCGAACCCAGCGCGGCCAAGACTCGGTGGACGTGGCGTTTATCGCGCTGCTAGATACCACCCAGCCATCCCACCCGGCCCCGGACACGCCGGAAGAAACCCGTGCCCGGTGGGAGCGCTACGCGGCCTTTGCCAAAAAGACCTACGGTCTCGACTTCGAGCCGCCGTACGAGATGCTCGAGACCATGGGCGAGGACGCACTCATGACCATGCTGGCGGAGTTTCTCGCTACTACCGACGCCTCCGAGCACGGCCTAGCCGCCGGCGTTCTGGAGCACCAGCGCGCCTCCTTCGTGGATAACCAGATCTTGGCCAAGATCGATTTCCACCGCTGGGCCGATGTGACCGTGCCGGTTCTGCTCTTCCGTTCCGAGCGCATGCACGACGGTGCGATCGAGCTGGAGCCGCGCTACGCTGAGATTGACCCCGACGGAGGTTGGGGAGTTATCGTTAAAGATCTAGAAATTGTGCAACTGCAAGGCGATCACCTTGCAGTGCCCGACGAGCCGGCCATCGGCATCGTGGGCAAGCATATGGACGAATGGATCGAGGAGAAGATACGTGGCGGCCAAGCAGACAACCGCTGAGAAACTCGCTGACCTGCGCGAGCGCCTAGATAAGGCGCAGGACCCAGGCAGTGAGCGCTCCCGCAAGCGCCGCGACGAGGCTGGGCGCACCACGCCTCGCCAGCGCATCAATGAACTGCTGGATGAGGGTTCCTTCGTCGAAACCGGTTCTTTGGGCAAGACCCCGGGTGACCCCGACGCCATCTATTCCGATGGCGTGGTCACCGGCTATGGCCGCATCTCCGGCCGTCCCGTGTGCATTTATGCCCACGATAAGACCGTCTATGGCGGCTCCGTCGGCGTGACCTTTGGCAAGAAGGTCACCGAGGTCATGGACATGGCGATCAAGATTGGCTGCCCGGTCATCGGTATTCAGGACTCCGGCGGCGCCCGCATTCAGGATGCGGTGACCTCGCTGGCCATGTATTCCGAGATCGCCCGCCGCCAGCTCCCGCTGTCCGGCCGCAGCCCGCAGATTTCCATCATGATGGGCAAATCCGCCGGTGGCGCCGTCTATGCTCCTGTGACCACGGACTTTGTCATTGCCGTGGATGAGGAAGCGGAAATGTATGTCACCGGCCCGAACGTTATTCGCGAAGTCACTGGTGAGGACATTACCTCCGCCGAGCTGGGCGGTGCTCGCCAGCAGGAGCTCAACGGCAACGTCTCCGCGGTCGTTCCCTCTGAGGAGGATGCCTTTGACATGGTCCGCGATCTCCTCGACCACCTGCCGCTGACCTGCTTCGATGAATCGCCGGAATTCGCTGCGCCTTCCGACGCCGAAGTGGCAGAAGACGAAGACCTCAACGCCTTCATGCCGGATGACACCAATGCCGGCTACGACATGATGGATTTGTTGACCCAACTGGGCGACGACGAGGACATCATTGAGATTCAAGAGAACTTCGCGCCCAATATGATCACCGCTTTCGGCCGCATCGATGGTAAGACGGTGGGCTTTGTTGCCAATAATCCCATGCACCTTGCGGGCTGCATTGATGCCGACGCCGCCGATAAGGGCGCGCGCTTTATCCGCATCTGCGATGCTTACAATATTCCGCTGGTCTTTGTGGTGGATACTCCGGGCTACCTGCCGGGCGTGGAGCAGGAAAAGGTGGGGCTTATCCACCGCGGCGCCAAGTTTGCCTTCGCCGTGGTAGAAGCCACCGTGCCGAAGGTCTCGCTTATCGTGCGCAAGGCCTACGGTGGCGCCTATGCCGTGATGGGCTCGAAGAATCTGACCGGTGATATCAACTTGGCGTGGCCTACCGCGCAGATTGCCGTGATGGGTGCGGCCGCTGCCGTGGTGATGATTGCAGGCAAGCAGCTGGAGGCGGCCGAGACCCCTGAGCAGCGCGAGATGACCAAGAAGATGTTCATGGATTTCTACGATGAGACCATGACCGCACCGTATGTTGCGGCCGAGCGTGGCTACCTAGATGCCATGATTCAACCGAATCAGTCCCGGTTGGCCCTCCGCCAAGCGCTGCGCCAGTTGGCCACTAAGCAGGAAAGCGATCTGCCAAAGAAGCACACCATTGCCCCGATGTAACGCCATGTGCTTGGATAGCATATAAAGAGCTAATCCTAGTGAAGGAGTTATCTATGATTTTGTCTAGCGCTGTGGATATCGTCAGCGAGATCATCGCTTTCGTCGCCGACATTCTCAATCAGGCAGGCGTACCGGTAAGCTCCAAGTAAGTGAAGCAAAAAATAAGGAGGGTTAAACCCTCCTTATTTTTATTTGCGGGCGAAAAGCCGCCAGCCAAAGAAAAATAGTGCGGACATCACCGTCGCTACGATAAGGAAGCTCCAGTGCGGCAGGCGGCCATTGACTAGCATCCACAGGGCCATGCCGCCCACGACGGCGCCTAGCCAGACGATGCCGCCTTCCTTCCACTTGCCCTGCACCTTGGCGGCCAGGATGATGGCCCAGCCGATGAGCGCACCTACGGCCCATGGCCAGAAGGCATCCACCCAGGTGGAAAAACTCAGCCCGCCGTGGGCGATGCGGGCGGCCACAGCAAAAAGCATCAAAGCGATGATATCGATGATGGGGGCGATTCTCATGCGTTTTCCTTTCGATTCAAGGCGGCATAGGTAATGCCCTTGCGGGCATAGTGCCAGAAGTAGATTACCCAGCCAATGATGGTGATCAAGGCAAAGGAAATCAGGCGATAGATAATTGCCGCGCTAGTAGCATCCACCGCAGTCATGCCGGTAGCAACCAGGGTGGCGATGATGGCGGCCTCTACCGTACCGAGGCCGGCCGGCGTTACCTGAGCGGAGCCGGCCAGCTTGGCGGTGAGATAAGCCAGCGCCACGCCGGCCATAGTCGTCGTGTCCTCGCCCGCGTGCAGGGCTGGTAGGTGGCCGGTAACGGCCCACACACAGCCCCATAGCGAGACCATATCGATCAGTCGGTTGGCCAGGGAGTAAAAAGATACCCAGGCGAATTGGCGGCGGGTAAGGTGTACCTCTTCCAGATTCTTGACCTGGTCTACGATGGCTTCGCGCTTGGAGCCTTTAATGAGCTTTTGGCGGTTGAGCCAGCGAATGATTTTATCCGGGTGATTGGTCAGCCAGAAGAGGCCGCCGGAGAGCGCCAACATGAGCACGAGGGTGCCGATGAGAGACCACAGTGCCATATCTGCATTGAGGAAAAGCACGCCGCCCAAGCCGATGAGCACGAGCCACATGGTGGAAATGGCAGAGGACAGGACAAAGAACCACCCACACAGCATGACGGAAGCTCCCCACGTGCGCTGCACGTAGAAGGTGAGGATCGCGGAAAAGGCCGGGCCGGCCGGAAGGGTGGTGGACCAGGCATTAGCGGCCAGTGTTAGAGCGGCCGTCTCCGAGGCCGGTACCGTGACGCCGCCGGCGCGAATGAGCAAGCGCATGACCTCGCCCATGGCGAGTACCGCCACGATGGAGGCGATGACTACGAGTGCTACCGCAGCGGGATCGGAGTGGGACAGCCGCGAGAAGCCTTCGCGCAGGAAGTCCAACTCATCGCGGAAGACATAGATCAGGATAAGCAGGACGATGAGCGAGGCGATAAGCCGCAGCCACTTCTTCACTTATTTATCTCCTTCGAGGCGTTGCTTGAGCTCAGAGAAGGGAACAGTCTTGCCGCGGTGTGTAGCGCCACCGGTCAAAGTGGTGGTGGCGTGGCGCAGCCAGCTAGGTGCCCACCAGTTATCTTCGCGCAATAGGTGCATGACGGCGGGCACGAGGAGCATGCGGACAATGGTGGCATCGATAAGCAGGGCAAAAATCATCCCATAAGCGATGTATTTCATCATCACGATATCGGAGAAGCCGAAAGCGCCGGAGACCACAATCATGATGAGTGCTGCCGCGGTGATGATGCCGCCCGTATGCGCGGTACCGGCAGCAATGGCCTCATCGGTTGAGGAACCACGCCGGCGGGCCTCCACCATGCGGGAGACTAAGAAAACCTCATAGTCGGTGGATAGGCCATAGACAATGGCGATGATAAGCACCAAGATGGGGCTCATCAGCGGGCCTGGGGTGAAGTTGAGGACATCCGCGCCTAGGCCTGCGACGAACATCAGGGTCAATATCCCCAACGTTGCCCCCAAGGTCAAAAGCGTCATCACGATGGCCTTGAGTGGCAGCACGAAGGAACCGAAAACCAGCGCCATGAGCAGGAACGTTGCCAGCACCACGTAGAGCGCCATCCACGGCAGCTTGTGGAAGAGCGCATCGAGGGATTCCACCTCCATGGCAGGCGTGCCTCCTACATAAAGGTTCACGCCCTCAGGGGCCTTAATGTCTTCCAGTTCGTGGACGATCTTCGCGTAATCATCGCGATCTTCAATGCCAGCGGAAAGAACGGTCGTGCCATCCTTGGTGGCGGTCGTCGGCGCCATGGGTTCGGTGAGGCCGTCGAGGCCGCGGACCTGCATGACGACGTCGACAAGCTGCTGGTTCGACGCATTTTCCACGACGAGTTTGACTGGCTCCGTGCGGAAGGTGGGGAATTCCTCGTTGAATTTGTCTTGTGCCACGCGGGTGTCTTGGTCAGGCGGCAAGTAGGATTCGTTGATGCCGCCGAAGGTGATGCTCATGATAGGCAGGGTGAGCGCGATGAGCAGGCCGCACACGGCGATGGTCAGCCCGCGAGCATGGCGCATTGCCCAACGCGGCAGCTTGTACCACCAGGTGTCCTCGATGGTGCGGGCCGTCCGCGAGGTACGGCGCACGGACCAGGTATCGATCTTGGGGCCAAGCATGCCAAAAATGGAGGGCAGGACGGTCACCGAGAGCAGCGCTGCTAGGCCCACGGCGGAAATGGAGCCATAGGCCACGGACTTCAGGAAGGCTTGCGGGAAGAGGAAGAGCCCCGAAAGCGCCACGGCGACCATGGCTGCGGAAAAGACTACGGTCTGGCCAGCAGTTGCGGTGGTGGTCGCCACCGCCTCCTCGGTCGACCGGCCCTTGTCCAGCTCTTCGCGGAAGCGAGAGACCATAAAGAGGCCGTAGTCGATGGCTAGGCCGAGCCCCAGCAGCGTGACGACGGCCTGAGCAAAGACATTGACCTGGGAGAATCCCGCTAAAATGGACAGGATTCCTAGTGAGCCCAGGATGGAGAGGCCGCCGACAATGAGCGGCATGCAGGCCGCGACGACGGAGCCAAAGACCACTAGCAGAAGGATGCCCACCAATGGAAGGGCGGCTTTTTCGGCCCGGGAGATATCGTGGGACATGCCGTTATCGAGGGCATCAGCAACCGCGGTAGCGCCCGCAATCTCCACCGGCGCGGAGGTATCCGTAAGCGCGTCCTGGATGGTGCGGAAATCCTTGAGCGTCTGCTCGTCATCGCCTTTGAGCCCGATGGCTGCGAAGGCTAGTGAATGATCATCATTGACCAGGTTCGGGTTCTTCGTATCGAAGTAGCTGGTCACCGAGTCAATTTGGTCCGGGTACTCCGATTTCAGCTGCGCCAAGTGCTGCTTGGCGGCGTCGAAATTCTCATCGGGGGAGTGAAAGAGCAAGATGACATCGCCGGAGTTATCACGGCCAAAAGCCTCTTGCTCGATCTGCGCTGCGCTTGTCGACGCCGCATTGGGATCCTCCCAGCCCTCCTGGCTCATGCGGTCTTCAAGCTGCAATCCAAAGCCCACAAAGAGCGCAAGGATAGCGGCGACGATGATAGCAGGGATGAGCCGACGGTGTGCGTAGGAAAAACGTCCCCATTTCTCAAACATTGGGGCAGCCTCCTAGCGGTTATTAAGCAGGGCAGCCAGAGGACGGAATGGCTGCAGCCATGCACCACCCTCGGGCAGGTTATCCAGGTTGACGCGCGGTAACGGTTCGCGGAATACGCCCTCAATATCTTCCAAATCCACAAAGTTGATATCCGCATGGCCTACCGCCCAAGCGGCATGCTCGTGGAATCCAAGGACTGTAACGGGAACGCCTTCGGAGATGAGTTCTTCCAAAGGCTCTTGGAAGTTCTGGCCATCGGCGGAGGCAACAATGACGCCGGCTAGATCCGCGCGGAGATTGTCGATGTGCTCGAGCATATCCGGATCCACGTCATCATCGTCGTGGATCTTGGGCTTGGCAAAAACACCGAAGCCCACGTTGCGGATGGCTTCTACCCAGGGACGGATGACATCGGCGCCACCTGGGGTGACATTGGTAAAGACATCGGCGCGCGGTTCTGCATCGACATCTTGAGCAAGGTGCACCAGCCAGCGGCCGATAGCGTCGAAGCGCGGGCGGTGGGCGGCGGTGGGTCGCCCGCCCAGCAGGGAGCCTAAGCCCATGTCCATATTGGGTGCATCCCAGACAAGTAAATAGGTGCTCATTTATTTCTTCTCCCAGAGGTACTCCGTAATCACGTGTTCCTTATCTAGGCCCTTGCCCTCGAACTTGGTGATGACCTGGCGGTCCACCAATTGCGGGCACTCTGGCCATGGCCAGCCCTTGTAATCCAGGCTTGGCTCTACCTCGACTAGCTCATCTATCCATTCGGCATATCCGGCGTGGTCAGTAGCGACGTGCAGCACGCCGTCCTTTTTTAACCGAGAGGCAAATAGGTTCAGCGTGCCGGATTGGATGATGCGCCGCTTGTGGTGGCGCGCCTTTGGCCACGGATCTGGGAAGAAGACGCGAATGCCGTCGAGGGATTCCGGCTCAAACATGCGCATCATGACCTCGATGCCATCGCCGCGGATCATGCGGATGTTCTCGATACCCTCACGCTCAATCTGGCCCAGCAGTTTGGCTAGGCCCGGCTTGTATAGCTCGACGGCGATGATATTGGTATCGGCCTCCTTCGGCGCCATGGCGGCGGTTGAGGTGCCGGTGCCAGAACCGATTTCTACGATGGTCTTAGCGCCGCTGCGGCCGAACCAGGAATCGAGGTCAATGACCTCGTCTTCTAGCACGCGGCCAAGCTCTGGCCAGCGCTTTTCAAAAAGCTCATGCTGGTTTTCGGTGAGCGTACCGCGGCGGAAAGTGACGTTGCCTAGGCGCGGGTAATCAAGCTCGTTGTTGAAAACGGCGTTGAAATCGGTCTGTGGAGGGCGGCCTGGGGGCATTTCCCCAGCGCGGGCATTTTGAGAGTTATTTGTGCTATTCATTGCGGCCTATTTTTCCCTGCTTAGCCCTGCCAAGCAATACGCCGCGCCGTGGGGCACTGGTGACGATGGCATCCTGGGTATAACCAGTGGGGCCGGTTGGGGGTGGCAGTCGATAGGTTAGGCACCTGTAGGGGAGGGTAATAGGCCCCCAGAAAGGGGGATGAAAAAAGGCGATTTTTACCACACCACCTTCGTGTGCGCTTGGTGAAGTTCTGGTTAACGCGGTGGATATAACCGGTGTGATGAAATCTGCGCAAATTATTCGGATTGGCACGTTAATCTTGAGGTGGAAGGCACAGTTGGGGTTTCTTACTCCAATTTTCACACCCACCCTCAGGAGAATTACTAATGACCGCCACTATCCCAGGGCTCGTCGGAGAGCTGCCGACTAAAAACGAAAAGCTTATCGGCTGGATCAGCGAGAACGTTGAGCTTTTCCAGCCGGACCAGGTGGTCTTTGTAGACGGCTCCCAGGACGAGGCTGACCGTTTGGCTGGCGAGCTGGTGGAAAAGGGCACGCTTATCAAGCTGAACGAAGAAAAGCGACCTAATTCCTACTTGGCTCGTTCCAACCCTTCCGATGTTGCACGCGTGGAATCCCGCACCTTCATCTGTACCGAGAGTGAAGATGGCGCTGGCCCCACCAATAACTGGGCGCCGCCAGCTGCAATGAAGGAAGAAATGACGGAGGCGTTCCGTGGATCCATGAAGGGCCGCACTATGTACGTGGTTCCCTTCTGCATGGGTCCTATTAGCGATCCGGAACCGAAGTTGGGCGTGCAGCTAACTGACTCCGCCTATGTTGTGCTCTCCATGCGCATCATGACTCGCATGGGTGCCGAGGCCTTAGAGAAGATTGGTGCCGATGGCAACTTTGTCCACGCCCTGCACTCCGTGGGTGCCCCGCTGGAGCCAGGCCAGGAAGATGTGGCGTGGCCATGCAATGACACTAAGTACATCACCCAGTTCCCCGAGACGAAGGAAATCTGGTCCTACGGTTCCGGATACGGCGGCAACGCCATCCTGGCGAAGAAGTGTTACGCCCTGCGCATCGCTTCTGTGATGGCCAAGGAAGAGGGCTGGATGGCTGAGCACATGCTCATCCTGAAGCTCACCAACCCAGAAGGTAAGAAGTACCACGTGGCTGCCGCTTTCCCGTCGGCATGCGGCAAGACCAACCTGGCCATGATTACCCCGACCATCCCTGGCTGGAAGGCCGAGGTCGTCGGTGACGATATTGCCTGGCTGCACCTGCGCGAGGACGGTCTCTACGCCGTGAATCCGGAAAACGGCTTCTTCGGTGTGGCTCCTGGCACCAACTACGATTCCAACCCTATTGCCATGCAGACCATGGAGCCGGGCAACACCATCTTCACCAACGTTGCGCTTACTGATGACGGCGATGTCTGGTGGGAGGAAATGTCTAAGGAGGCGCCAGAGCACCTCATCGATTGGACCGGCGAAGACTGGACTCCGGAATCTTCTACAAAGGCAGCGCACCCGAACTCTCGCTACTGTGTGCCGATTTCCCAGTGCCCGAGCGCCGCTCCGGAGTACGACGACTGGCAGGGCGTGAAGATTGACGCCATCCTCTTCGGTGGCCGCCGCAAGACCACCGTTCCACTGGTCACCCAGTCCTTTGACTGGAACCACGGCACCATGATCGGCGCCCTGTTGGCTTCCGGTCAGACCGCTGCAGCAGAGGGCAACGTCGGCACCCTGCGCCACGATCCGATGGCTATGCTGCCGTTCATGGGCTACAACGCTGGCGACTACTTGCAGCACTGGATCGATATGGGTGAAAAGGGCGGCGACCGTATGCCGTCTATCTTCCTGGTCAACTGGTTCCGCCGTGGCGACGACGGCCGCTTCCTGTGGCCGGGCTTCGGCGAGAACTCCCGCGTGCTCAAGTGGATCATTGACCGTATCGAAGGCAATGTTGAGGCCGAGGAGACCGTCGTAGGCCACACCGCCCGCGCCGAAGATATTGACCTCGAAGGCATCGACTTCGATATCGAGGATGTTCGCGCCGCTCTCGCCGTCGACCCCAAGGAATGGGAAGGCGATATGCAGGACAACGCCAGCTACCTCAACTTCTTGGGCTCCCGCGTGCCGTCCGAGGTATGGGACCAGTTCCATGCTCTGAAGGAGCGTGTTGAGAACGCCTCTTAAGAACTAGGCCTAGCTAGCCCCCAGCAACATCACTGTTGCTGGGGGCTACTTTTGTAGCACCAACGTCAGGTTAGACACCGCAAACTCCCGCACCCCTGGCACACGGGTGAGCCACCAAGCCCAGCTGGGATGGTAGCGGGGGAAGGCGAGTTGGAGCGCGCCGGTGCTCTGCGCCCAGGCAAGGCCGGCGGAGCAGGGGACGTCGAAAAGCGAAGTGCCAAAGACATTCTTGGGCGGATGCCCGTGGCGGCGGGTATAGCGATCGCGGGCAAACTCGCCGCCTATGTAGTGCTCCCACAGGCCGGTCTCGTGGCCGCCAAAGGGCCCGAGCCATACCGTGTAGCTCAGGATGGCGAGCCCACCGGGGCGGGTTACGCGGAGCATCTCCTCGCCCATATCCCAGGGATTGGGGATGTGCTCGGCCACGTTGGAGGAATAGACTACGTCAAAAGAGTCATCGGCAAAGGGCAGGTTGGTGCCGTCTCCGCGCACAGAATTGCTTAAGTGGATGCCGGCCGCAGACATTTCGCCGGCATCAGGCTCCAATCCCACGTAGCGGGCACCGCGGCGGGCAAAGGCATCCGCAAAATAGCCCGGTCCGCCGCCCACATCGAGCACCCGTGCCCCAGGAAGCTGCACGCCCAAGTCGCGGCCGAGACTATTTACCAGGGCGGCCGTATCTTCCGCTAGCCCGCCGTAGAAAATCTCGGGGCGCGTCTGCTCAAAGCGGAAGGAACGCAGCAGCCGAAAGGAGCGGCGCAGCGTGGCCATCTCACGGGTATGTCTCATAACCCACTAGGCTAATACCTCACGATGAAGATTCTTTTACTTTGCTGGCGCGATTCCACCCACCCGCAGGGTGGTGGCTCGGAGCGCTATTTGGAGCGCGTGGGCGAGTACCTGGCAGCCCAGGGCCACGAGGTGGTCTTTCGCACCTCCAAGCACATGAATGCCGCCCACCGTGAGGTGCGCGACGGCGTGCGCTATAGCCGCGGTGGCGCCAAGTTCGGCGTGTATCCGCGTGCCTGGGCGGCGATGCTGGCTGGCCGCCTAGGACTGGGCGATCTGCGCGGTGTGGATGCGGTAATCGATACCCAAAACGGCATCCCTTTCTTTGCTCGCTTGGTTTCTGGCGCACCGACGGTGCTGCTTACCCACCACTGCCATCGCGAGCAGTGGCCGGTGGCGGGTCCCCTCTTGGGTCGGCTTGGTTGGTTCCTTGAGTCCCGCGTGGCCCCGCGGGTCTATCGCGGCGCGCCCTATGTCACCGTGTCCGAGGCTTCCCGCGAGGATTTGGAGGCGCTGGGTATTAAGGGCGCGCACATCATCGCCAATGGCCTGGACCCGGTTCCGGACCACGTTCCTTCCCTGGAACGAGAGTCCGAGGTGCACCTGGTCACGCTTTCGCGCCTGGTGCCTCATAAACAGATTGAGCATGCCATGGATACGGTGGCGCAGACCCCGGGCGCGGTCCTGGACGTCATCGGCTCCGGCTGGTGGGAGGCTAACCTGCGTGCCTATGCCGAGGAGCATGGGGTAAGCGATCGCGTGCGCTTCCGCGGCCAGGTGACCGAGGACTATAAGCACGCATTGCTCGCCCGTGCCGATGCCCTGCTCATGCCCTCGCGCAAAGAGGGGTGGGGACTAGCAGTAATGGAGGCGGCCCAACATGGAGTTCCCGCCGTTGGATATACGTTTGGCCTGCGAGATAGTGTAATTAACGGCGAGACCGGCATCCTGGTAGAGCGCGAGGAAGACTTCGTGGCGGCCACCAAGCAGCTGCTTGCCGACGCCCCACTTCGCCACACCCTCGGCTCCAACGCGCACGATTTTGCCGCTAGCTTCTCGTGGGAGAAGACCGGCGAGCAATTCGCGGAATTGCTGCAAGGGCTAGTAGCGGACCAGCCATCCACAGCGCGGTAAGAGCCCACGGAACCTGCGGCCGCGGCGCGCCCGTTTCCGCGGCAATGGCACCGTCCACCACGACCACACCGACGCCGATTTCGGCCAGCCGGTCCATATCGTGCGCATTCCACGCGCGCAGCGCCGCGCGGTATTGCGGTGAGGCTTGGTCCACCACAGTGCCATCCACGCTTAATTCCCCCGATTCCACCATGGCCACCGCTTTGGAATAGGGATCTACAGCCACACCGCCGGGAACCTCCACGAGGTTGGCGCGGTCCGGGAAGAAGGCCACGCGGCCGTCGATCTCGCGCACTAGTTGCTTATCTACTCCCGTATCCCGCGGCGCGAGCACCGCAAGCTGTCTTGGAACCGGAATCAGTTGTACGGCCGCGGCCACGGTTGCCAGCGCCGTCGGCAGGTTCGGCAGCGCGCCTAGTGAGGCCACATAGAGCGGCAACGCCAACATAGTCAGCTTCCCGCTATCGCGCAGCAGCGCCGCCCCCGGTATGTGATCAATGGACCACACCAGCGCGCCGGGAACCAGCCAGAAGAACATCGCCCCGCCGAGACCAATCGCCGCGAGGACGCTTAACCGCACGGGAACCCGCCACGCCCCAAGTAGGGCGATGACCGCCACGATGACGCCGCATATCGCTAGGCCGATTGCAGCCTCCGAATTCCAGATGCCGCCCAGGCGCAGCAGCGCGCCGCCGGTGCCTACGTATCCTTCCGCGCGCGGGCTAAACGCGGCTACCGCCGCCGCAGTATCGCCAGGAGCAGCGGGATGAAAGATACCCGGAATGGCCCACGGCAAGCACAAGATCGCGCCGCCAAGCGCCACCCGCTTCCGGCAGGTTATCGCCGCGGTCACCACGGCAAAGAGTCCACCCGTGGGGGTAAGCGAAGCTGCCCACATAGCCAGCCATGCCACCCAGCTGCGCTGCTTTCCGGCCCACGCGATGACCGGCAGTAGCCACGCAGCAACCGCAAGTGACCACTGGCCCTGCAGGAGGCGCTCGATGACGAAGGGATTGGCCACCCCCACCGCCATCGCGCTCACCGCGGAGGCCGTGGATCGCGCCCAATGCGCCGCCGTGAGCGCGGAGGACGCGGCGGCGGTAAAAATCAACACCCTTGCCGCCCACGCACCGCCTACCAGGGCCAAGAAGCCGTCTTGGGGAGCGTTGCGGGCGGGCAAACTCCCGCCGCCAAAAGCAGAAGGGGAAAGCGCCGGATGGTCAAGCAGCGCCATATCGCGCCATAGAAACTCGCCGGGCAGGACGAAAGGCCAACACACCGCGCCCACGAGTATTACGCCCCATGCGAGGAGGAAAAGACTCCTAGCCTTCACGATGACGGCGCATGTACATATAGGCGGCACAGAGCAATAGACCAACGCCGATGGCTTTGCCTGCCCAGCCAACTACCATCAGGGCACGGATGGTGCGAATCACGGGGCGCACCTCATCGAGGCGCTCTGCACGGGTGTCATCGGACCAGCGCATATCAGCGGCGAAGAGGGAGCGATCCTCCGTATCGTCATTGGCCACCATGGTGCCGGCTTGTTTTTCGTCGGCGGCGAAGAAAATCTTGATATTCTCCCGCATGTCCACAATGGTGCCGGTGGTGGGTTCCACGGAGATATCGCGGCCGACGGTGTAGAAAGGCTCTACCGTTACTCGGGAGTTGGCGTCGAGGCCTAAAAGTTGGCGCGATTCGGCATCGTAAAAACGCTTAGCCGGGCCAGACAAGCGGAAGTCCTCGACCGTTAGTTGCTGATTTCCGGTGCCGGTATCGACTTCGGTGGTGATATTTTTGCGCATATCAGCCAAGGAAAGCGGCTGGATATCGTGGTGGAAGGAATAGGTAGGAATACCGTCGAGCTTCTCCGTGGTGGTGAAGTCCACCGCCGTAGAGGCTTGCGCGGCCAGATCGAAAAAGGGATAGGAGCGTTGCTCGGTTCCGGAGGGAAAGAAGTAGTTAATTCCATCTCGCTCGAAATCGGTGCGTGCCATGCCCGTATCTAAGGCCGGCAGGATGAATTCCCACTTATCCTTCGGGGCAGCCACCGGGTAGGTGGATTCGCGGTTCAACACGGAGTGCTCGGTGATTTGGGCGAGGGGAGTATCGCCGGCGAGCAGGCGAGATAGAGAATCGGATTGAGCGAGCGCATCATCTTCTGCCACTTCAGAGGTAGTGGTGTTGCGCTCGAAAGTGAGAAGGTCATGGTGCAGGTAGCACCAGATGGGTGCCTTCTTTTCCTGACACTGTGGGTCTTGGCTATCGCCAGTAGCTTTGGCGCCGGCGATGAACTCGGGCGCTTCCATCCACACGCCGGCAGACGGCGCGGTGACGGTATTGATGTTTTGGTCGAAGGCGAGCGGGCGAGTCTGATTGTTATACAGTGGCGGCACTACGGTGCCCAGCACTAAGAAAATGACGGCGGCAATGACAACCCACGCCAGTGGCGAGCGTGGCCAAAGGTAGCGTTTCATTGCAGTAATATGTCCAATCAGTTTCAGGTCGATTCGGGGTTAGGAGCAAGCGTGCAGCCGCAGGCATCTGTGAAAAGCGTACCCCAGCATCTGCCGGAGCTAGACAGTCTACGCGCGGTCGCCTCCCTTGGAATCATTGTCACCCACGTGTCTTTTCAGACCGGAACTGGGTGGGGCTTTGCGGGGCGCTTCGACTATTTTGTCGCCGTTTTCTTTGCCCTCAGCGCCTTCCTGCTGTGGCGCCGCCGCGGCCTGCACACCTTATCCGGCTACGCGCGCTCGCGCGTGGCGCGTCTGTTGCCGGCTTATTATGCCTGCGTGGTGGCGGTGATGCTCCTGCTTCCCGACGCCCACTCGCTCACCCTTACCCAGCTGTTTAGCAACCTCACCTCCACCCAGATTTATGTGGTGGACGGGTTAGCACCAGGGCTTACCCACCTGTGGTCGCTGTGCGTGGAGTTTTTCTTCTACCTTGCTTTGCCTTTGCTGGTGTGGCTTCTTGGGGCGCTACCGCGGCGTTGGCGGATAGCAGTCATCGTGCTGGGCGGAGTGGTCAGCTGGGCGTGGGGATTTGTACCCTTTGTGGCCGATTACGCCAAGGATCAGGTCAATTCCCAGATTTGGCCGCCGGCGTACGCCTCCTGGTTTGCCGTGGGAATGGTGGCCGCCGAATGCGAAGAAGCCGGAATCGGCCGGCGCGTGCAGCGCGTGCTGCAACCACGTTGGGCATGGTGGCTTGCGGCCGTGGCCGTGCTGTGGGTTGCTAGCCGTGAGTGGTTTGGGCCGCAGGGACTCATCCATCCAGAACCCGCGGAATTTTCCCGCCGCATCATTGCGGGTGCGGCCTTTGCCGCATGTGTAGTGGTGCCAGTAGCGCTTGCTCCGCGGGACAAGTCCTGGCTGACCAGTCCGCTTATGCAGGCACTGGGCGCGTGGTCTTATTCCATTTTCCTGTGGCATGTGGCCATCTTGGGGCTGGCTTTCCCCCTTACCGGGGTACCGCTCTTTAGCGGAAAGCCACTGGATTTTTGGGTGATTCTGGCCGTAACAGTGGCGGCCACCGTGGTGGTCTCGGCCGCGAGCTATACGCTCATTGAGCGTCCCGGCCGGCATCTTCTCCTCGGTCGGAAACGAAAAGACAGGCCACGCCCGCGGCACACAAGCAGCTAAGCAGGAGCGAATCGCCCGCATAGGAACCTGATGTCCACGGCGCGCGGGCAAGGATGGCCCCGGCCGCAGCCACGACACCGGGCGCGAGGTAGGCGCGCGGAATGGTAGTCCAACGCACCACCAACCAGGTGGCCACGGCCGCCACCGCGGCTGGCCAGCCGGTCAGGCCCAGCGCGCCGAGTGCAACCACGGCCGAGGCTGCGCCGCCGCGCGGCGCGTGCCAAGTGGGCCGGGACGGGCGCCGCATGGCCGCCAAGATGCACAGGCCGAGGGCAAGTAGCCCGAGCGCGCCGCCGAAGAGGAGGGTGGCGCGGTAGATCGGCTGGGCGGCAAAGGTCAGGCGGAAGTCGCCGGAGCGGCCGGCTGGGACGACGAAAGCTTGGGTGGCGGCATCGATCTCGCGCGAGGCGAGCTCTTCCTCGCCCAGATATCCGCGCAGTCCCTTATTAAAGGCGCGACCGGTGACCAGGAGACGATCTTCGTCAGCGGCCTCGATCGAGTACCCAGTGGGCTCGGAGGAACCCGCAGGTTGCCACCCCACCTCGCGCAGGCTTACCCACGGCCCAGTGGTGCGCACGCGGTGCGTGCCAGGAGTAAGGGTGAGGGAATCGCCGGGGGAGTAGCGGTGGGCGTCGATAAGCACGGGCTTGGTGGAGTCCACCGTCACCCGCATCGGGCGCGGTGCCGTGAAATCGCGGATGAGTACGCCGGTATCCTGCAGCATGTGCTGGAAGAAGAATTGGTGCACGTCAGGGGAGGTATCCGGCACGGTCACCACGCGCTCAACCGGTTGACCCTTCACCCCTAGCTCCGCGATGCCGGTGCGGTGGGATAGCTCCACGCGGATGGCCTCGGTATCGCCGCCGGGAACGCGGACCTCATGTGAACGGAAGGCCTGCAAGTCCACGTCTACTGCGGCGCTGCCAGAGCGCACGGTCACCGTGGTGGCGCTGGTGGCCATGAGCTTGAGACGCGGTTGAGTGAAAGAGCCGCGTAGTTCAATCCACCCGGAGTCATCGCCCGGCGCGGGCCACCAAGCGGTGGAGTTTTCCCCATCCACCGCGGCCGTGGCGGATTTTTGCGGCTGCGCGCCGCCAAAGGCCGTGGCATCGGCCGCCGAGGAAGAAACCGCCACGGAACCACCGTGGGTTTCCACCTGGGTAAGCGGCCCAGCGGAGGGATAATCGCGCAGGCGGTTATTCACGTGGCGGGGATCGTCTGCCGCCAAGGGCGCGGAGATGGGGCCATCGAGGGTGCCGTAGTTGCGGTCCGTGAGCGCCGGGGTATCGGTGACGATATCGGCGTCGCGATCGACGAGCTGTCGGGTGGTGGGGGTGGAGTGGGCGTCGAGAAGCGCCAAGGCTTCCCCGCCGCCGGCCACGCGCACTGGGTCCGTGGGCCCTAAGGACATGCCGGTGTGGTTGAGCAGGATGACATCGACCTCGCCGAAGCGATGGACCTCGCCGCCAAACTCGCTGGCTAGGGCATCGTCCTCCCCAGTGAAGAGATCATGGCGCACCATGACCGCGCCGATGCCCAAGCGTTGAAGGGAGCGCACGCCGGTGGCCGGATCCTCCTTGAGTGCGGCCATTACGCCGTCGAGCCCGCGGATTGCCTCTGGGGGCACAAGTGGAATGGCATCGCGCACGGCCCAGGGGACATCGAGCAGCGGCTGGGCCGGCTCGTCACGCGTCCATCCCCAGGTCTGCCGGGCAAAGGACGCCTCTGGGTAGATAAGGGTGCGGGTATCGGCGGCGTGGGTATTGATAAAGTCCGTTGCCTCCTGCCAGTAGGAAGGCACCTCCTTATAAGCACCCAGCGGCAGTAAGCGCTGCGACCACGCCGGGGAAACCACTGCGATGCACAACAGCAGCGTCAGTGCGCCTAGCGTCTGCTTCTTGCTGGGGCGCAAGTTTCTTGGCAGCGGCAGGTTCGCGCAGGCGCGCGCCACGCCCAAAAGCAGGGGGATGCGCACCAGCGGATCGAATTTATGCAGGTTGCGCAGCGCTGCCAGCGGGCCATCGAGCGCATCGAGATACCACGCCGCCTGGCAGCCCAGCACTGCGATGCCCACCACCAAGACTATGGACCACACGCGCGGCAGCTTGGTGAGCCCATACATGCCCACGGCTGCGATGCCCATGGTGACGAGCACGAAGAAGGACTCGGTGGCTAGCTCGTAGCCGGCCACGCGCTCGGTATCTACAAACGGCGTCCAACTCGTGGTTCCGCGCAGGATCTCTGGCAAGTTAAGCCAGCGCGTGGTCACGCGGGCGGATTCGATGAATTCCGTAAACGGCGGGGCATAGCGGCCAAGCACGACGAGCGGGCCGATCCACCACGCCGATACCGCCAGGCACCCTAAGAGCCAGGCCGCGCCCGGTTTGAAGGCGCGGCGGTAGAGCAGGATTACTGCGGCCGGGATACACGCCGCGATGGTGGCCGTGGCATTGACCGCCCCCATCAGCGCCACGGGGATGGTGGCCGCGGCGGCATCGCGCCACGTGAGCTTGGCATTGAGGAAGGGCAGGATAACCCAGGGAGCGAGCATGACCGGCCAGGTCTCAGAAGAAATGGCGGTCAGGGTAGAAAGCGCGCGAGGCGAGAGCGCGTAGAGCATCGCTGCCACCCAGACCCACCAGCCACGCAGGCCCACCTTGCAAGCGAGCTTATGGAAGCCGGTGAAGCCGACGCCCAATACCAGCAACCACCACAAGCGCTGGGCCACCCAATCGGGCAGGGGCTGGGTTAAAACGAAGAATGGGCCCTGGGGAAAGAGGTAGCCATAGGCCTGATTCTGCAGCTGTCCCAGGGTAAAGGTATCCGTATAGGCGCTTAGCGCCCCGCGGAGAAAGTGCAGCGGATCGGCCGCCAGATCATGCTTGGTATCGGCCGCCGTCAGCCCCCACGGCTGCACGAGGAGGATGAGTGCTAGGGCAAGAATCCCCAGCGGGTAGGGGCGGGCAAGCCGCCCGCGGAGGGTACTCACACCTAGTTGCGGGATCCGTACTCAGGGCCGCCCAAAACCGCATCGGAGGCAGAAACCGCATTGCCTTCCGGCACGGTATCGGTGCCGGAGAATTGTGCGATGCCGATGATGGTGATGACGCCGAGCGCGATGCCCACAACAGCGCTACCGATGGCGGGGCCAAGGGTGCGCTTGTTCAAAGAATCGGTTTCCAGAGCCATGGCTAAAGATATTAGCAGCTATTTAGAAGTATTCGGCCTCATCGTCGTCCGCGTCATCTTCGTTTTCCTGCGGCACGATAAAGACGGGGAGGCCGGCATTGCGCACAATCTGGTCTGCGGTGGAGTTGGTCCACCAGGCGCGGAAGCCGGTCAGGGCGCGGGTGCCGGTGACGATGACGTCCACGTCCAGCTCGTGCGCGGCATCAATGATGGCGGAGGAGATGGTGGTAGCGGATTCCACCAAGTGGGCGCGGCCGGCTAGGCCCAAGCTTTCGGCCAGCTCGATGCCTTGGCGACAAATCTTCAGAGCCTCCTCATAGGCCGGATCCTCCTCGACGCGGTCCGGGGAGACGGTGGACTGGTGCATTCCGGTGCGGCTGACGGTGCGTGCGGTCTGCCGGGCTACCGGTTCCCAGGCGGTGAGGATTTCCACCGTGGTAGGGCGCAGCAGCTGGGCCGCGTACTCGAGGGCGCGGCCGGCTCGTTCGGTGCCATCGTAGGCAATTAGCATTGTCTCGCCGTTACTCATGTCACTAGTCTACCCACCGCTTCAGACAGAACGCGAGGAATATTGCACACTAGAAGGCATGAAAACTCCGCGCATTCTCGCCAGCCTCGCCCTCGTGACGGCCCTGGGCGCCTGCTCCACCTCCGCCCAGAAGGACAATGAGGGCCAGGACTCCACCACCGCGGCCACGTCGAGCTCAGCTGCCGCGACGCACGAGACGCAAGAAGAGACGTCGCAGGAAGAAGTCCCGCAGCAGGACATCCACGCCATGGCTGCTTCCGTGCTGATGCCCCCAGTCACCAACTACGACGATGCTAAGGCCAAGTTGGATGCCGGAGTGGGCGGAATCTTTATCCCTAGCTGGGCGGATCCAAACCTGCTCCAAGAAGAGGGCCGCGATATTAATGCCCTGCGTCAGGAAGTAGGCCGCGACTTTGCGGTCTCTATCGATTTTGAGGGCGGGCGCGTGCAACGTTTCTCGGAGATTTTGGGCGAGTATCCCGCACCACAACAGATGGCGGCCGAGCGCTCTCCGCAAGAAGTGGAGGAGCTCGCGCACGAGATTGGTACGAGCCTTAAGGCGCATGGCATTAACGTGGACTTCGCGCCGGTGCTCGACGTCGATGGCAACGGCCTGGAAGTTGTGGGCGATCGTTCCTTTTCCACCGATCCAGCCCAAGCAGGCGAGTATGGCGCGGCCTTTGCACGCGGGCTGGATTCCGCCGGGGTCAAGGCCGTATTCAAGCATTTCCCGGGTCACGGCCGCGCCTCTGGCGATACCCACCTTGCTGAGGCCGTTACCCCGCCGCTAGAAGAACTAGAAGGACACGAGTTCATTCCCTTTAAGACCGCTCTTCCCCAAGCGCCTAATGCCGCCCTCATGATGGGGCACCTTGCCGTACCCAGCCTCGGCGATGGCCAGACGCCCGCATCCATGCTGCCGGAGGCTTATGGCTTGGCCCGCGATGTATTGCGCTACGACGGCCCTATTTATACAGATGATATTGGCGGTATGAAGGCAATTGCGGATTCGCTCCCGCTTGCCGACGCCGTCGTGACCTCCCTCAATGCCGGCGCCGATATGCCCCTGTGGTCCACCGACGGCGACATTAACGCGGTGATCGACGCCGTCGTCGGCGCCGTCGACGAGGGCCGCCTGCCGCTCGAACGCCTTGAGGACGCGGCCCGCCATGTCAGCGTTCCACCCACCGATGCTGTACCTGAGGCTGCACACGACTAGGAAAAGTGCTACTAAAACCGTTAACCTTTAAGGCGTGAAGAAGGCAGAAGGAAAAAACGGTGCTAAAGGCTGGCTCATCGCGCTTGGTGTATTTGTCGGCCTTGTCCTGATCGCGGGCATTGCTTATGCCTGGGATGTCGCGGCAAACCAGGACAAGATTCCGCGCGCCGTCTCCGTCAACGGCGTGGACATCTCCGCCATGGATCGCACCGCAGCCGTGGAGAAGCTCGAAGACGAGCTCGCGGGTGTAGAAACCGAGCCTGTGAGCGTCACCTCCGGCGACCTCCACACAGAACTCGTTCCTTCCGAGTCTGGCCTTGCGCTGGATAACCAGCGCGCCGTGGACAATATTGCGGAGCCTTCCCTCAATCCCTTCACCCGCCTGTATAGCTTTTTCCGTTCCACCCGGGACATTCCGGTAGAAACCAACGTGGACGAGGCCCAGCTGCAGCCGGCCTTGGACCGCGTGAAGAAGGATCTATCCACCGAGCCTGTCGATGGCATGCTGGAGCTCAACAACGGCGAACTCAAGGTCACCGACCCTAAGCTTGGCCAAACCGTAGATGCCGGCTCCTTGCACAACGCGGTCACGGATAATTGGCTCGATTCCGAGGGCGTGAAAGTGGACCCAGAAGAGGTAGAACCAGCCATCAATGATGCGGCCATCGAGGCCATGCGCACCGGCGATGCCGCCAAGGCGCTGGATAATCCCATTACCTTGAAAGCCAAAAATAATGTCACCGCTACCCTGAATAAGCCGGAGATTTCCCAGTTCACCAGCATTGAAAAGAAGGACGGCAAGCTCAAACTCGCCGTGGATACCAACCGCGCGCAGGAGCTACTAGCCGAGCGCTCCGAGGGTGCCGATGTCCCCGGCGTGAACGCCAAGGTTTCCTTTAACGGCAACGACAAGCAGGTCACCCCGTCCGAGGATGGCGAGATCATCGACTGGGGACCGACCATGAAGGACTTTGACAAGCGCGTGACCAGCGATGACCGCGAGTGGGATGCTACTTACAAGCCGGACCCGGCAGAGTTCACCACCGAAGATGCCAAGAAGGCGACCTTCAACGACACCGTGGGCGAGTTCACCACCGAGGGCTACTCCGCTGCTTCCGGCAAGAACATCGAGCTGGTGGCCCAGCAGGTCAACGGCGCCGTGGTCAACCCGGGAGAGACCTTCTCCCTCAACGGCTACACGGGCCCTCGCGGCACGGCGCAAGGCTACGTTGAGTCCGGCATCATTATTGATGGCCACTCCGGGTCCGCCGTGGGTGGCGGCATTTCCCAGTTCGCCACCACTTTGTACAACGCTGCCTACTTTGCGGGCATGGAAGATACCGCCCACACCCCGCACTCGTACTACATTTCCCGCTACCCGGCCGGACGCGAGGCCACCGTGTACGAGGGCGCCATCGATCTGCAGTTCACCAATACCTTCAATACCCCGGTCCGCATCGAGACAGACTTCGGCGGCGGCAAGATTACCGTGCGCCTGAAGGGCACCAAGACTGTCGACGTCGAGTCTGTGAACAACGGCCGTTGGGCCAATACCGACCCGCAGCCCATGTCCGTCCCAGGCAGCGACTGCTCGCCTTCCTCTGGTGCGCCAGGCTTTACGACGTCCGATACCCGCATCATCAAGGACCTAGGCGGCAAGGAGCTCTCCCGCGAGACCACCACCACGGTCTACGACCCGCAGCCCATCGTCCGCTGCGGCTAGTAGACTCGGCGTCATGGAAGAGCTAACCCTTACTACGCTCATATTCGGCAACGTGGTCATTGAGTCCAACCTGCGTGGGGCAGAGCTTCGCATCTACAGCGAAGACTGGCGCGGATATCAGCTCCGCACCGATTGTGGGGTGACGTTCCGCGCCCCGCTAGATGACATCCGCGGCACTGTTCCTGAGCGCGATCTTGCCGCGCTCACGGAGAAGTTCTTTCAACCAGCCGCCGCAGAGTTGGAAGCACACTATCCAGGCGGGGTAGAACGGGCACAAAAAGAACTTGCCCAGTGGCTAAGCACGAAAGCATAGAACGAAGGTGCCCCGAAACTTCCCCCAAAAAATTTGGAGCCGACGACGGGAATCGAACCCGCGCCAACAGCTTGGGAAGCTGTAGTTCTACCATTAAACTACGTCGGCACTGCGCGTTTGTGCGCTCCGGCCTACTATACACCGCGGCCCTCGGCATGAGTAGAATTGGGGCCGTGCTTCTTTCAGATCGTGATATCCGCTCCGCCATTGACGCCGAAGAATTGGGCATCGAGCCTTTCGACGGCGAGCTCATCCAGCCCTCGTCCGTAGATGTGCGTTTGGATAAGTACTTCCGTGTCTTCAATAACTCCCGATATACGCATATCGATCCCAAAGAGGAAATGCCGGACCTCACCACCTTGGTGGAGGTAGAAGAAGATCAATCCTTCATCCTGCACCCGGGTGAGTTCGTGCTCGGTGCAACGCTGGAAAAATTCACCCTGCCGGCAAACTTGGCTGGCCGCCTAGAGGGCAAGTCATCCCTTGGCCGCTTGGGGTTGTTGACGCACTCCACCGCGGGCTTCATTGATCCAGGTTTTTCTGGTCACATCACCTTGGAGCTTTCTAATACCGCTAACCTGCCCATTGCCTTGTGGCCGGGCATGAAGGTGGGGCAGCTGGCTATCTTCAAGATGACTTCACCAGCCGAAAGCCCTTATGGCACCGGCACTTTGGGTTCGAAGTACCAGGGCCAGCGCGGCCCGACGCCATCGAAGTCTTACCTGAATTTCCAATAGGCTTAAACCGGCATTCACATAGGGCCTCTAAGATGGGGTCTTATGCGTATGACTGTAATCGGCACCGGATACTTGGGTGCAACCCATGCTGCCTGCATGGCCGAGCTTGGCCATGAAGTATTAGGCGTGGACGTAGACGAACAAAAGATTGCTGCTCTTAAATCGGGTAAGGTTCCGTTCTTTGAACCGGGCTTGCCGGAGGTACTTGAGCGCAATATCGAGGCCGGCCGCCTTGACTTCAGCACGGACTATGAAGAAGCAGCCGAGTTCGGCAACCTGCACTTTTTGGGCGTGGGTACCCCGCAGCGCCGCGGTTCCTATGCCGCGGATATGACCTACGTGAAGGCCGTCATTACGGATCTGGTGCCCAAGCTCAAGGGTGATCACATTATCTTTGGTAAATCCACCGTTCCGGTGGGAACGGCCGCGGAGCTCCAAGAGCTGGCCAATGAGCTTGCCCCAGAAGGCACCACTGTGGAAATCGCATGGAACCCGGAGTTCCTGCGCGAAGGCTATGCCGTCAAGGACACCATTACCCCAGATCGCATTGTCCTCGGCATTGGTGACACCAACAATGAAAGTCGAGCCGAAGAGGTAGCTCGCGAGGTCTATGCTAAGCCGCTATCGCAGGACACCCCATTTATTCTGACGGACTGGCAGACTGCAGAGCTGGTCAAAGTCTCCGCCAATGCGTTCCTGGCCACGAAGATTTCCTTTATCAACGCCGTTTCTGAGATCTGCGAGATTGCGGGCGCGGACGTTACCGCTCTTGCCGACGCCATTGGGCTCGACGAGCGCATCGGCCGCAAGTTCCTCGGTGCTGGCCTCGGTTTTGGCGGCGGTTGCTTGCCCAAGGACATTCGCGCCTTCATGGCGCGCGCGGGTGAGCTTGGCGCCGACCAGGCGTTGACCTTCCTGCGCGAAGTGGACGCTATCAATATGCGCCGCCGTGACCGCGTGGTGGACTTGGCTAAGGAAGCCTTCAACGGCTCCCTATTAGGGCACCGCGTAACCGTGTTGGGTTGTGCGTTTAAGCCCAATTCCGATGACGTGCGCGATTCGCCCGCCCTTGCCGTGGCCGGCTCCCTGTCCTTGGCTGGTGCAGCAGTTTCCGTCTATGACCCAGAGGGTATGGACAACGCCAAGAAGGTATTCCCCACCCTGGATTATGCTGCAGACACTGACGACGCCCTGCGCGAGGCAGAGCTGGTGATTCTGGCAACCGAGTGGAAGCAGTTCAAGGAATTGGATCCGCGGCAAGCGGGCCAGCTCGTGGATAATAAGCACATTATCGACGGCCGCAATGTGCTGCCTGTCGCAGACTGGCAGCAGGCCGGTTGGAAGGTCGAGGCTTTGGGCCGCACCCTTTAATTAGGGCTATGCCAAAAAGCGATACGGAGGGCTGAGCAGTTAGGAACAATGCTCGGCCCTCTCGCTTGTGCCTAAGCCAGTTCGTCTTTAGGCGGCTACACGGCTATGCGGAATCGTAAACGCTGCGATAAGCGTGGTTATCGGCACTGCGAGGATTAGAGCCATCGCACCCACACCGGAGCGAAGTAACTCGGTGGCGACGAGATCGCTGGTAAGCATCTGGCTGGCGGGACGCTGCGCTGCGGTAATGAGCAAAAGGAGCGGAAGCGTGGCGCCGGTATAGGTGAGGATGAGTGTGTAGATCATCGAAGCAATGTGATCCCGGCCTACCTTCATTGCTGAAAGAAACAGTTCTCTTGGGCGCGCGTCTGGGTCGGCTTCGTGGAGCTCGGTGACTGTGGAGGCTTGGCCCACGGCGACATCGGCGAGGCTGCCAAGGGAACCGACCACGAAACCGCACAGGAGTACTCCAAGGATGGAAACGCCCGGCATGTAGAGCAAAAGCTTTAGGTTGTCTTCGGAGCTGTAGCCCTGCAACTGCGAGGTATCAATCGTGGCCCAGGCGAGGAATGCCGCGATAATGAGAGCAAGCAGCGACCCACCTACCGCTGAAGCTGCTTTCCAATTTGCCCCGTGCACGAGTGGTACGGCGACCAAGATGATGGCGGCGCAGGAAACGAGGGCGGTCCAGCGGGGACTATGGGCGTCGATAAGCGCAGGCAAAAGGAACGCAAAGACTACGCCAAGGCTAAACGCCAAGCCGATGATGGCGCGTACTCCCTGCCATGCGCCGAAGGCAATTACGACGATGGCGACGATTACCGCCCACAGGATTAGGCTGCCGGTGCGCTGATAATCCGCAAAAGCATAGGTAACCGCCCCGGACGGATCAGTAGCCTTGGATAAGACGATCTTGTCGCCGGTTTCCAACTGCGGATCGCCAGCTTTGCCATAGGTGACCAGCTGGGTCATGTGCCCTGCATCTTCGCCAGAGGTGATTTTAACTAGCGCGCGATCGCAATGTATCTCTTCCGTGCCGGGGATAAGGGGAGGAGTGTCAAAGACCTGTCCCGTTTGTTCTGATTGACAGGCCGAATGGTCGGCCGTGTCTACCGTGCCCTCTACCTGTGGGTGATTGAACGTATAGGTTTGCTGAAATTCTGCGGAGGTGTGTTCATTAGCAGGGCTATTGGGCCAAAGTATTACCAAGCCAGCAACGGTAGCTATGAGCGCTGCGGCGAGCGCGCCAAGAAGGCCTATCCGCCAAGGATTTTGAGCTATCGAAGTTAAAAGCCGGCTCCACAAGGCGGAAGCCGGCTGGGGCTTGGTTGCTGCAGAATGTCTTCCCATGCACCTTATTGTGAGGGATTATCACTATCATTAGCAACTGGCGGGAAAACTACTGCTTGTAGCTCACAAGGAAGTTACCTAGGCGCTCAATGGCGTTTTCAATCTGGGATGCCCACGGCAGCGTGACCACGCGGAAGTGATCTGGGTTGGGCCAATTGAAGCCGGTTCCTTGCACCATGAGGATCTTTTCTGCCTTCAAAATATCCAGCATGAGCTTGGCATCATCATGGATTTCATACACATTCGGATCCAAGCGCGGGAAGAGGTAGAGCGAGCCCATGGGCTTTACCGCGGAAACGCCCGGAATCTCGTTGAGCTTTTCATAGGCAATATTGCGCTGCCGCAGCAGACGCCCGCCAGTACCAGTGAGCTCATAGATGGACTGCCGGCCACCCAACGCCACCTGGATGGCATGCTGCGCTGGGACGTTCGGGCACAGGCGCGTTCCGGCGAGGAGCTCAAGGCCCTCGATGAAGCCACGGGCGTGATGCTTGGGGCCGGTGAGGACCATCCAACCAGCGCGGTAGCCACACACGCGGTAGGCCTTGGACAGGCCATTAAACGTAATGGTCAACAGGTCTGGGGCGAGCGAAGCAATGGAGGTATGCTGCGCGCCATCGTAAAGAATGCGGTCATAGATCTCATCGGCCAAGATAAGCAGGTTATGCTCGCGGGCGATATTAACTATCTTCTGCAGTACTTCGCGCGAGTAGACCGCACCAGTGGGGTTATTAGGGTTAATGACCACAATGGCTTTGGTTTTATCCGTAATCTTGGACTCGATGTCCTCGATGGATGGATTCCAGTCATCCTCCTCATCGCATAGGTAGTGCACCGGGGTGCCGCCCGCCAGAGACGTAGCTGCAGTCCACAACGGATAATCCGGGGCCGGGATGAGCACCTCATCGCCGTTATTGAGCAGCGCCTGGGTGGTCATGCTGATGAGCTCTGAGACGCCATTGCCCAAGAAAACATCGTTGATATCAAAGGGCGGGAAGTCCTCCAGCTCGTAGCGGGTAACGATGGACCGACGAGCCGGAATGATCCCCTTGGAGGTGGAATAGCCTTGGGAAGTAGGCAGGGCAGCGATCATATCGCGCATGATGACATCGGGAGCCTCGAAGCCGAAGACGGCTGGGTTTCCGGTGTTGAGTTTCAAGATGGTGTGGCCATCGAGCTCCATGCGTTCCGCTTCCGCAGAGACCTCGCCGCGAATGTCATACGCGACGCCCTTGAGCTTGTCAGATTGGTCAAAAATGCGGTGTTTCGGAGAAGTCATGGGGTCATTGTGCCACGATTCACAGCCATGCGACATGATTTAAGGGCGGCGATGACTATTTCTTATTCCACTCGTTGAACTTCCGCTTTGCTAAATCCATGGCTTGGCCGGTAATTTCGCCGGCCTGCATGCGACGATCCGCCCACATTTTCTCTTCGATCATTTTTTGTTGCGCGCGCTCGTGTGCCGTCAGTGCACGTATTTCGCGCAATTGTTGGCGCTCAATCTGGCGAACAGACGGTGCGTGCCACGAGGATGGACCAACTTTGGCTACATAGAGCAGGATCCACAAAATCGGAATAAGTGCAGCTGCTGCCACGCCACCAAGCAGCAACCAAGGGTTGCTCATGGTAGCGCTCAACACGATTAGCGTAGGGCTTGCCGCCGCAAGCACCACCGAGCCGGAAAGTGCGGTCGCAAACTTTGGCTTCTTGCTTGCATTATGAGCGCGCGTGACTTCACCCCGAGAATAAATCTTGACCTCGTGGGAACCACGCGCCGGAATATCTCGAAAGACGGGCACGAGGTCTTGGTGGGTGCTAGCACGCAAGACATCATCCGAGCGATCCTCGAACTCCTCCATGGTTAACCGGCCTTCACCTACGGCGCGGGCGAGGTCATTGATGGCATCGTTGCGCTCGGAATCGGACAGGCGCATGGTCCGATCGATGGGGGAAGAACCAAAGTTATTACTCACGCTTTACAGTCTAGGAAAATTCTGCCCTGCTAGGGACGTGCTCTTAGCGAACGCTTCCTAGAGTTCCTTGGCGTTTTCCTGTGGGTCTTCCTCTCCACTTTTCTCGGACTTCTTTCCTCCAACCAAGCTGGCTAGCAACGGGAAGATGGCGACGGTGAGCGCGCCTCCGGAGACAAAGATGGATGCATTTTCCGGTTCCATGATCTTCGAGTTCACCGCCAAGGTGGTCACCGCCACGATGATGGGCAGACCGGTGGCGGAATACAAGCCCACTTGGAGGCGCTCGCGGAAGGTTTCAATATCGGAGCCGGTATGCGCTACATTTTCGCGCAGGAAGACTGGCAGGCCACGCGTAACCAGGATGAGGGCTGGAATGCCCAGCACCTTCCACGGATTATTGGCAATGGTATCCCAGTTAATGCTCATGCCAGAGACCACGAAGAAAACTGGGATGAGCATGGAATAAAACACCACATCAAGGCGGTGCTCTAGGCGGCGGTGGAATTCATCTGGGATGATGCGATTCAAGATAATGCCGGCGGCAAAGGCGCCGAGCACGATATCGAGTTCAAAGACTGCGGTTACGGCCATGAGGATGGCCAGAATCAAAATAATAAGGCGCAGAATCGTCTGGTTGGTTGAACCTGCGCCGGAGATAAAGGCTGCCTTCACCCAGGGAATCGTCGTAGCGATGGCGCCCGGCATGATGGCAACGGCTACAGCGATGATGATGAAGAGCAACAAGATGATCATCGTTGTCAGCGTGGAACGTGTACCTAGCAAAAGCGCCATAGCGGTAATGGGGGCGACCTCACCGATGGCACCATGAATCATCACCGAATTGCCAACTTTGGTGCCCAGAATGCGGTCCTGTTTCAGCATCGGTGTCAGAGTGCCCAGCGCCGTTGATGTTAGTGCCAAGGCAACCACGATGGCACCTGGCACGTTATCTACCAAAAAGTAGGCACCCACTCCACAGGCGAGGGCACAGATGGCCCACGTGGATAGTGCCGTTCCGGCTTCTTTGGTTTTGAGCGTGGAAATTTGAATTTCGAAGCCTGCTAAGAGGAACAGCGCACCCACGCCGAGTTCCTTAAGCATTTCTATGCCCTCATCCTCGGCAGCTACGTCCAATACCGAAGGACCAATAATCATGCCGAAAATCAGCAGCAGGGCCACCGAGGGCAAACGGTAGCCCAGCATATAAGAGACCAGCGGCGCGAGTAGCGCCGCGGCCATAATCCAAGCGAAAGAGACGAGAGAGTTTGTGTTTTCGGTAGATCCCGCCGCCAGCAGCAGGGCATCGGTGGGCAGTGCCGCATGAAAATGCATGGACTACAGCGTACGCACCAATGCCCTTGCGCGCCTACTCAGATTCAGGCGGCTTTGGCACGCTTTCCGACGCCGGCGGTGCCGGAGCCGCCGGAGGTGCTGGTGGGGTAGGCGCGGATGGCGGCTCAACCTTCGGCGGATCAGCCTTTGGCGGCTCGGGCGAAGCGGGTGCCTGTGGCGGCTTCGGAGCTGCAGGCGGCGTTGGCGCAGCAGGAGCGGCCGGTGCCGCAGGTGCTGCGGGTGCGCTTGGAGGATTTGGAGCGGCGGGAGCCTTTGGCGCAGGAGCTGCTGGAGCACTCGGAGGAGTAGGGGCGTTTGGCGCCGCGGGAGCAGCTGGTGCCGCGGGTGCACTTGGTGGCGTCGGAGCGGCTGGGGCTGCAGGCGGCGTTGGTGCCGAAGGAGCAGAAGGTGCACTTGGTGCAGGAGCTGCTGGGGCTGCCGGTGCCGCGGGTGCGCTTGACGGTGTTGGTGCCGTGGGTGCCTTTGGCGCAGGAGCTGCTGGAGTACTCGGAGGGGTGGGCGCACTCGGTGCCGCGGGAGCGGCGGGGGCTGGCGCTGGTGCCGATGCGGCCGGGGCGGGGGTGGTGCTTGGGGCGCCGGAAGTGGGGGCGTCGGCAAGCGGGGCTTCATTGGTGCCCGCGGACTTTTGGTGGCGCACCGGGGTGGCGAGGAAGGCCTTGGGATTGGGCTCCGGCAGGGTGCCGGACTCGTCGAGGGAAATGGAATTGCGCAGCATAACCGCCACGTCATTGACCTTGGTGGTGGGCGTAGAATCCTGCGACAAGGACTTCACGCCGCCGGTCATCATGACATTACAGAAGGGGCAGCCGGTGGCGATTTCCTCAGCACCGGTCTCTAGGGCTTGCTCGGTGCGGAAGTCATTGATGCGGGTGCCGAGCTTTTCCTCCATGAACATGCGGGCGCCGCCGGCGCCACAACAGAAGGCCTCGTCGCGGTTCTTGTCCATCTCGCGCAGCTCCACGCCGGTGGCCTCGAGCAGCTCGCGCGGGGGATCGAAGACCTTATTGTGCCGTCCGAGGAAGCACGGATCGTGGTAGGTAATTGGCTTGCGATTCTCCGGTGTGCGCGGAACCGGCTTGAGCAATCCCTCGCGGACCAAGCGGTTGAGCAGCTGGGTGTGGTGGAATACGTCGAAATACCCGTCAAAGTCTGGGTACTCGTTGCGTATGGTGTTAAAGCAGTGCGGGCAGGTAGTGATGATCTTGCGCTGGCCCTCCGGCACGCCGTCGAATGCGTTGTTAAGGGTCTCCACATTTTGCTGCGCCATCATCTGGAAGAGGAACTCGTTGCCGGCGCGGCGGGCAGGATCACCTGTACAGGTCTCACCCGTGGAGAGCACGCCAAACTTCACGCCTGCTGTATGCAGCAGGTCCACTACCGCGCGGGTGGTGCGGCGGCCATCGTCATCATAGGCGCCAGCGCAGCCGACCCAGAGCAGGTATTCCATATCGGAGAAGTCGGCGTCGTCCTCACCGATGATGGGGACGTCGATGCCATCGGCGCGGGCCTCATCGATCCAGGCGCGGCGCTCAGAATTATTCCGGCCCCACGGGTTGCCCTTGTTTTCCATATTCTTAAACAGGCCGGTGAGCTCGGAAGGGAAGTCCGATTCCGCAAGCACCTTAAAGCGGCGCAGGTCCGCAATGTGATCGATGTGCTCGATATCGGTAGGGCACTGATCCACGCACGCACCGCAGTTGGTACAGGACCACAACACGTCATCATCGATAACGCCGGCCATAGACAGCACGTCTAGGCCCTCGTGTGGGTTGTAATTATCCAGTGCACCCTGGCGCAGGTCCATCATGACCTTTTTGGGGCTTAGCGGTTTCTCGGTATTCCAGGCAGGACATAGTTCTTGACAGCGGCCACATTCGGTACACGAGGTGGAATCCAGCAGCATCTTCCAGCTGCCCGGTGTGATGTCTTCTTCCAAGTCCGGGGTGGGCAAGGACTGTAGTGCCTTCTCACCGGTGACGTTGCGCTGGAAGAAGATATTGAAAAAGCTGGTGAAGCGGTGCCACATGACACCCCACTGGAATTTGCGGGAGATAAAGACGATAAACAGCAGACCGGAAAGCAGCTTGAAGAGGGCGAAGAAGCTCACCAGCGCCGGTGACTCGGGGAAGAGCTTGGCCAAGTGGATGCTCAAAAAATCTGCCCAAGCGGAACCACCGCCGTAGGTGGCGATCTTGGTGGACTTCACCAAGATCATGCCGAGTCCCTCAGAAAAGACAATGAACTCTACCCAGCGCGCCGAGGCGGTCTGGGAATTGAAGAAGCGGCTGCCGCGCTCGGTATCGCCGAGTTTGAGGCGCACGCCGATGAGGAAGCCGATTCCTAGGACCGTCGCGATGCCTAAAACCTCTTCAATGAAGTGGTACACCGACCAATGGCTAAGCCACGGCCAACCCTGATCCGGCGCGAAGGTTTGGATATAGGCCTCAAACCACACCAAGATGCCAAAGAGGAAGCCCACCATCACCAGCCAGTGGGCGGCATTGACCAGCGGTTTACCCTTGAAGTGGGAATGGCCAAAGACCTCTGCAATAACGCGCCATAGGCGTTTGCCCAGGCTATCGGTGCGCTTGAGCTGGGTGGGTCCGCCCGAACGGATGAACTTAAAGAGGGCCCATACGCGGGTGAAAAAGTACAGCCACACCGGAATCGATGCGGCTATAGCGATCCAACCGAACACGGTGGTCATGCGTGCTCCTTTATTACTGATGCTCCACGTTGCTATCTACCTTAAGGCCTTGGGGTGAAAATCCCAGAGTCTGCATTCAGTGCGGTATCGCGGTGGGGTGGGCTGTAGACTGTCAAAATGAAGAACTCGGCCGCCTAATCCACCTAAACGCGCTGTAAAAGACGGTGGAGTAGGACCAATGCCAGTGGCCGCAGGACGCGCGAGCTTGGCAAGATGAGAAGTACACCGCCGCAGAAAGGGCAGACCGTCATGGGCAAAACCAATATCACCAAGGCCGCGGTGGCCTTGACCGCAGGCCTTGCCACCTTTGGCGTTACCGGATTCGCCGTGGCCCAGGGCGGCTTGACTGCCAACCTGGCGCTTTCAGGTAGCTTCTTCAAAATCACCATGGGGCACCTAGATGGCGAGGGCTTTTCGCTGTTTGTCGATGATGATCAAAAGGGCGAAGAACACCTTCCCGTCGCGCGTATCAAACTGGACCATGCCAAGGTCTCTGACCTTTGTCTTTCGGTGACTGTCCCCAAGGTGCCCGGCGTGGGGGAGGCGACGCTCGCGCTCAAGGCGGAAGGCGAGGGCAGTACAGAGTCCGATAGCCTGCTGGTCGGTGCGACCGACGTTGATGGCTCCCTGGTGATGCAGGATGTCAACGTGGGCATCGATGCAAATCAGCTGAGCGATACCGCCGATCCCGGCGCGTGGGGCCTGTACTCAAAGCAGGTCTCCCTCAAAGCGGATGATGTGAAGGCCACCTCCGTAGGCGCGCAACGCCTTTCCGCCAAGAATGTGGGAGTAACGGTGCGGAAGGGCTCCGAAAATGGCTGCTGAGTCTACAGCGGAAGAAACCCGGACCCTTCCAGCAGCAGAGGCAGCGGGTGAAGAATCTAAGCCTGGCGTGTGGCGGCGCTTCCGCCGGTGGCGTTCTGGCCGGCCCTTTGTGC
This sequence comes from Corynebacterium curieae, assembly GCF_027570035.1. Lineage (GTDB taxonomy): Bacteria > Actinomycetota > Actinomycetes > Mycobacteriales > Mycobacteriaceae > Corynebacterium > Corynebacterium curieae. The sequence continues at coordinate 90,809 of NZ_JAKMUU010000005.1, forward strand.
CGGCGCTGTTGCTCATCCTTTCCGGAATTATTATCGCCGCGCCGGCCTATATCACCATCCACATTTCTGACCTTTTGGTCATGATTTCCACCATCTCTGGCGTATCTACGCTGCTTATTGGCGTCTTGCTGGTCATGTTCGGCCTCGGCGCGTGGTTCCAGCCGGCAACCTCGAATTATGTCGGCGTGCTGGGCATCATTGTGGCCATTATTGCCTTGCCGACGTCCAATCTGGGCGGCTTTGTCATCGGCTCCCTCTTCGGCATCATTGGCGGGGCCTTTACCTTTGCGTGGCAGCCAGGGGAGAAGAAGCGCCGTACTAAGGAAGCAGCGGATCAATGATGAGGGCGTTGCCTCGAACGGCGCGCGGCTGCCTAATTGTGCTGACTTGTGCGCTGGTGGTTGCTGGTGCCAGCGGTTCCGAGCGGGTTAATGCGCAAGACGCTCCAGCGGTTCCGTACTTCAGCACTGTATTCGCGGATAAGGTGACGCTGAGGAAGAATGTCACTGTGTCGTTGGGTACCTTTCCCACCGCCACTGGCGATGTGCGGGTACTGGAGCTAAAAGGCGACAACCTCGACATTGATAACCTCGGGATCACGCTGCCGGGCCGCTATGGCGATGGCATGTTAACCACGGGTGGGGATACCACCGAGGTACGTGGCGGACCGGTGACCATCAAGGCCACCGAGCTTAAAGCCACCCCGGCGGTTGGCGATGTTTCAGCACCCCCAGCAGATATTGACTTAAGCCGCGACGATATCAATGCGGTGCTGGATAAACTCGGGGTTCCAGAGCCGCACCCCGTCCCCGATGCCGAGGTGCCAGACGTAGTCATGGACCATCTCGAGCTGCGCGATGTCACACTTGAGCTGGTGAATCTCACCGGGGCGCATTTCAGTGCGCCCACCGTATCAATAGGTCTAGAATAACTCTCCGTCAAGCAAGGCTTATCCTTGGGCGAACTGGGATTGATGCAGACGCCAGTATGCTCCTTGGGCCTCAAGAAGATCATCGTGCGAGCCCTGTTCGACAATGGTGCCGCTTTCCATAACGAGGATGAGGTCAGCATCGCGAATGGTGGACAAGCGGTGGGCAATGACGAAGGAAGTGCGATCCGCGCGCAGCGCGTTCATTGCCTCTTGGACGAGCACCTCGGTACGGGTATCGACCGAAGAAGTGGCTTCATCCAGGATGAGCAGCGCAGGCTGGGCCAAGAAGGCGCGGGCGATGGTGATGAGCTGGCGCTCGCCGGCTGAGATTGCGCCGCCGTCTTGGTCGATGATGGTGTCGTAGCCATCGGGCAGGGCGTGGACGAAGCGGTCCACATAGGTTGCCTTTGCAGCGGCGATGACCTCTTCGTCCGTCGCATCCAAGCGGCCGTAGCGGATATTTTCCATGATCGATCCCTTGAAGAGCACGGCGTCTTGGAGCACCATGCCCACCTGGGAGCGCAGCGTCTGGCGGGGCATGCGGGCGATATCGTGGCCGTCTATGAGAATCCGGCCGCCGTTCAACTCATAGAAGCGCATGAGCAGGTTGACTAGGGTGGTCTTGCCAGCACCGGTGGGGCCGACGATGGCCGCGGTCTGGCCGGGCTCCACGCGCAGGTTGAGACCAGTAATGAGTTCCTTGTCCTCCGAGTAGGAGAAGTCAACGTCCTGGAACTCTACGAGCCCCTGAGCGCGGCCGGGAAGGTCCTCGTCGGTGGTATCGGGGGATTGCTCTTCGGCGTCGAGAAGCTCAAAGACGCGCTCGGCCGAGGCCACGCCCGATTGGACCTGCTGCATCATGCCGCCGAGCTGGCCTAACGGCTGGTTGAACTCGCGGGAGTACTGGATGAAGGCAGTGGCAGCGCCCAGAGTCATGTGGCCATTGGCCACGCGCAGGCCGCCTAAAACCGCGATGGCTACATAGGACAAGTAGGACAGGAACTGCATGATCGGCATCATGATGCCGGAGAGGAATTGTGCCTTTGCAGCGGAGTGGTAGAGCTCTTCGTTGCGTTTGTCGAATTCCTCCGTCATGGCCTCCGTGCGGCCAAAGACGATGGCTAGGTCGTGGCCGGAGAAGGATTCTTCCACTTGGCCATTGAGTTGGCCGGTGGAGCGCCATTGCGTTTTGAATTGGCGCTGCGAGCGCCCGCCGATGACACCGATGACCAAGCCGGTAAGCGGCAACGACAGGAGCGCAACCAGCGCAAGCTGCCAGGAGACGCTAAACATCATGACGGTGATGCCAATGATCAAGAGTGCGTTATAAAACAGCTGCGATAGCGCCTGCTGCAGGGCCTGTTGCACGTTGTCGATGTCATTGGTGGTGCGCGAGAGGATATCGCCGCGCTGCTGCGAATCAAAGTAGTTCAGCGGCAGCGAGTTCACCTTCGCCTCCACGCGCTCGCGCAGGTCAAACACGGTATCCATGCTTACCTTGTTGAGAATGGCCCCCTGCCACCACTGGAAGCCGGAGGAAATGATATACATCGCGATCACCGTGATGATGAGCGTGCCCAGGCGGCTAAAGTCAATGCCTTCACCGGGGATGAAATCCATCGCAGAGGCCATGTCCGCAAAGCGGTCCTGGCCCTGAGCGCGCATGCCCGCAATCGCTTGCTCTGCGGAGATATTAGAGGGCAGATTGCGCGAAATGACGCCGGCAAAGATGACGTCCATGGCCTTACCCATGACTTTCGGGGCCACAACGGCGAGGAAAATGCAGACGATATTCATCGCTGCTACGGCCCACAGGCGGCGCTTAAAGGGGGCGAGCAAGGAGAAAAGTCGCTTGGTAGATGGCCAGAAATTCTTGGCCTGATGGGGTGCAGAGCCGCCCATGGGATCAAAACCGGTATCAGCGGACTCGGCAGTAGAAGTGGTGTTCTCAGCCATTAGTTTTCGCCTCCTGCAACACCGGCGGTTTCTTGGGAATCAACGATTTCTTGGTAGACCGCGCAGCGGCCGAGGAGCTCCTCGTGTGTGCCGCGGTCAACAATGCGGCCGGCGTCCAGCACCAGGATTTGGTCGGCATCCCGGATGGATGCCACGCGCTGGGCGACGATAATGCTGGTCACCGGCTTTTCGCGCTCGGCAAACGAGGCGCGCATTGCCGCCCGCACCTTGGCATCGGTAGCCACGTCCAACGCGGAAAAGGAATCATCAAAGAGGTAGATCAGAGGCTGGGCGACAAGCATGCGCGCGATGGACAGGCGCTGGCGCTGGCCGCCGGAGACATTCGTGCCGCCTTGAGAGATAGGCATATCTAGGTCCTCAACGAAGTCAGCTTGGGCCACGCGCAGTGCCTCCCAGAGCTCTTCATCGGTGGCTTCGGGCCGTCCGAGCCGCAGGTTGGAGGCCACCGTGCCGCTAAATAGGTAGGCCTTTTGTGGAACAAGGGACACGCGCTGGACGATGTCCTGGCGCGCAAGGGAGGTGGTAGGGGTGGCGTCGATAAGCACCTGGCCTTCGGTGGGGACGTACAAGCGCGGGATGAGGGAAACCAGGGTGGTTTTGCCCGAGCCCGTCGAACCGATAATGGCGGTAGTAGTGCCGGGCTGGGCGGTAAAGGAGATATTTTCTAGCACCGGCGCATCCGCACCGGCATAGGAAAAGCCCACGTTGCGGAATTCCACCGTGCCCGTAGAGGTCTCTGGGGTGGTCGTGGTGCTGGGCGGGGTAATGGATGGTTCATGGCGGAGCACCTCAGTGATACGGCGCGCACAGATGATAGCGCGCGGCAGCATCATCGCCATGAAAGTGCCCATCATGACTGCCGCCAGAATCTGCAGCAGGTACTGTAGGAAAGCCGTGAGCGAGCCGACGTTGACCAACCCATCATCCACGCGATGGCCGCCAAACCACAGCACCGCGCCCGTGGCCACATTGAGGATCACCGTAATAAGCGGGAACATGACCACAAAAAGTCGGCCGATGTTCAAGGACAGGCGGGTAATTTCCTTATTGGCCTGCGTAAAACGCTCGGTTTCATAGGCCTCACGCACAAAGGCGCGCACCACGCGAATACCGGTGATCTGCTCGCGCAATGTGCCATTAATGGAATCCAACTTGTCCTGCATGATGCGAAACAGCGGCATAAGGCGAGAGATAATAACGGAGATAGCGCCGAGCAAAACTGCCACGGACACCCATACCAGCCAGGACAAACCGGCGTCCTCGCGCACGGCCATGATGATGCCGCCGATGGACATGATGGGTGCGGTCACCATGAAGTTCAGCATCATCATGTAGACCATCTGCACCTGCTGGACGTCATTGGTGCCACGGGTGATTAGCGTAGGCGTGCCAAAGTGGCTCATGTCCTCAGTGGACAGGGAATTTACGTGGCGGAAAACCTCGCCGCGCAGGTCTCGGCCCACACCCATGGCGGTGCGGCTGCCGCACCATACCGCTCCAATGGCGGTGATGACTTGGGCAAACGCAACGGCGAGCATGATCCCACCGGTGCGCCAAATGAAGCTGACATCGCCTTGGGCCACGCCTTCATCAATGATCTTGGCGTTAAGCGATGGGAGGTACAGTGTGGCGGCCGTAGATAAGGCCTGCAATACGAGTACCGCGATGAAATACGGCGTATACGGCGCCGACCGTGATATGAGAATGCGGACCAGATCCATGGACTCGCGCCCCTTTCCTTGCCGTGGCTGGGTAGCCGTGCAAGTTTATACCTGTGGTGGGCGGGGCGCTAGTGCGAGAGACCTGTTAAATCCCCACGTGAGCCAGCTGCGCGCGGGTAATGACGCTGTTCCAGTCCTCAAAATTCTGCAGTGGGGTGCACAGGCCCTCCCATGTGGTTACGGCCACGCCGCGGGCCTTGAGCTCGAGTATGAGCAGCTCGCGGTCACCGGCGGCAGAAAGGCGATGGATCTCGTTATGCGTGATATCGCCTTCGGCGCCCACATGGACATTGCCTATAAGGCGGAGCCGGGGAGTGGTTCCGGGGCCGCAGTGGGCGGCAGAGACGGCATCGCCAAGCACACCGGCCAAACCTGCAAAGCGGCGGAGTAGACCGAATGGTGCGGTGCATTGGGTAATAAGGTCCACACACATGCCAGCGCTGATAAGCTTCTCGGCGGTGGATAGGGCTGCCGGCCCCTCCCCGATGATGGCTATACGCTGCATGAAAGTTCCTCCTCGTGCGGGGTGCAGATGCCCACAATAGACTATCTTGTCTGTAAATCTAGTCCGCTTGGTACGGATTGGAAACTTTTTATTCGCAGCTCCCGCCAAGCTCAGCGGCTTTTCGCACATAATCTCCTGCGGCGCCAAGGTGTTTTGCCTAATGTGTGACGGCATGAACCCAACGACGAACCTGCTGGACGGCGGCAAGAACTACCGCGACCCCAGCATCTCCCCGGAAGGCACGCGCGATACTGTGCCGCTGGACGCCGAGGTAGCCGCGCGCAACCAGCAATTGGTGGACCAGTGGGCGGATAAGCTTTATGACGCCTCAGCGGAAACCATTACCGAATGGGCCGCCGAGCACGCCCCCGGCCGCCTGGCCGTGACCATGTCCATGGAGAACACAGTCTTGGCCGAGCTCGCTCACCGCGCCGGGCTCGATGCAGACCTGCTTTTCATCGACACTGGCTGGAACTTCCCGGAAACCCTGCAGGTAGCCGACGAGGTAGAAAAGCGCTACCCGGATCTGCCCCTAGTGCGCGTGCTCCCGTTGCTCAGCCCAGAAGAACAAGACGAGGTGTACGGCCCGCGCCTCTACGCCCGCGATACCGCGGCCTATAACCGCATGCGCAAGGTCGAGCCGCTGAACATGGCCATGGACCCTTATGCCGGCTGGGTTACCGGCTTGCGCCGCGCCGATTCCGAGCACCGCGCCACCGCCCCGGCGCTGAGCCTCGACCGCACCGGCCGATTGAAGATCTCGCCCATCATTACCTGGGATCTCGACGATACGGACCGCTATATCGAGGACAACGACCTCATCATCCACCCACTCACCCTGCAGGGATACCGCTCCATCGGCTGCGCACCGCTGACCTTCCCGGTTGGTGAAGGCGACGATGCCCGGTCCGGGCGCGTATTTGCAGACGGCAAGACAGAATGCGGGTTACACGAATAATGAGCACACTTTCTCCACACTTAAAAGACCTAGAAAACGAGTCCATCCACATCCTGCGCGAGGTGGCCGGGCAGTTCGACAAGGTAGGCATCCTCTTTTCGGGCGGCAAAGACTCCGTCGTTGTCTTCGAGCTAGCCCGCCGCGCCTTTGCCCCGGCCACGGTGCCGTTCGAGCTGCTCCACGTCGATACCGGGCACAACTTCCCCGAGGTAATCGACTTCCGCGACCGCCTCGTGGAAGAATCCGGCGCCCGCCTGCACGTCGCCCGCGTTCAGGACTGGATCGACCGTGGCGACCTGCAAGAGCGCCCCGATGGCACCCGCAACCCGCTGCAGTCCGTGCCGCTGGTAGAGACCATCGCCGAGCGCGAGTATGACGCCGTCTGCGGTGGCGCCCGCCGCGATGAGGAGCGCGCCCGCGCCAAGGAGCGCATCTTCTCCATCCGTGACTCCTTCGGCGGCTGGGATCCCCGCCGCCAGCGCCCCGAGCTGTGGGATCTTTACAACGGCGGCAAGATGGCCGGCGAAAACGTTCGCGTTTTCCCTATCTCCAACTGGACCGAGTCCGATATTTGGGAATACATCGGCGCCCGCGAACTGGAGCTGCCTTCCATTTACTACTCCCACGAGCGCGAGGTATTCAAGCGCAATGGCATGTGGCTAGCGCCTGGTGAATGGGGCGGCCCCGCTGAGGGGGAGGAGCTGGAAACCCGCACCGTGCGCTACCGCACCGTGGGCGATATGTCCTGTACCGGCGCCGTGGAATCTACCGCATCGACCCCGGACGAGGTGCTCGCGGAGATCTCCATTTCCACCCTTTCCGAGCGCGGCGCCACCCGCGCCGATGACAAACTTTCCGAGTCCGCCATGGAGGACCGCAAGAAGGAAGGCTACTTCTGATGACGACTACCCTCGCGCCGAATGTCGGCGCCCTCAAGCAGCGCGATACCCTGCGCCTGTGCACCGCCGGATCCGTCGATGACGGCAAGTCTACCTTCGTCGGCCGCCTGCTCTATGACACCAAGTCCGTTCTCGCGGATCAGGTCGAATCCATGGAGCGCACCTCCACCGACCGCGGCTTCGATGGCATGGACCTCTCTTTGCTTGTTGATGGCCTGCGTGCCGAGCGCGAGCAGGGCATTACCATCGACGTGGCTTATCGCTACTTTGCTACGGATAAGCGCACCTTCATCCTCGCCGATACCCCCGGCCACGTGCAGTACACCCGCAATACGGTCACCGGCATGTCCACCTCTCAGGTGGTGGTGCTTCTTATCGACGCCCGCCATGGCGTTGTCGAACAAACCCGCCGCCACCTCAACGTGGCCGCCCTCCTCGGCGTGCGCCACGTGGTCCTCGCGGTGAACAAGATTGACCTGGTGGACTATGACGAGCAGGTCTTCCGCGATATCGAGTCCGAGTTCAACCAGATTGCCGCGCGCCTGGGGATCACCGATACCACCGTTGTGCCGATTTCCGCGCTCAAGGGCGATAACGTGGTTGAGCGTTCAGCGAATATGCTGTGGTATACCGGCCCGACCGTCCTCGAGGTTCTCGAGACCGTCCCCGTGGCCTCCGGCCGCGCCGATGAGCTGGACTTCCGTTTCCCCATCCAGTACGTCATCCGTGAGCACGCTTCCGATTACCGCGGCTACGCCGGTCGCGTGAAGGCGGGATCAATCTCCGTGGGCGACGAGGTCCGCCTGCCCGAAGGCCGCACCAGCACCGTCACCCAGATAGACAGTGCCGACGGCCCAGCCGACTCCGCCGCTACCGGTGACTCCGTCACGCTCCTGCTTGCCGACGACATCGATCTCGCCCGCGGCGATCTCCTCGCCGGCCCCCAACGCCCCGCGGCCACCCGCGAATTCGACGCCACCGTTGTAGGCTTGACTGAAAAGGACATCAAGCCCGGCCAGATGCTCAAGCTGCGCTACGGTTCCTCCCTGGTCAAGGCCCGCGTCGCCGCCGTCACCCGCACCTTGGACTTGGATGGCGTTTCCGATGTGGAAGACCCCGAATCTGTCGCCATGAACGACATCGCCCACATCACCATCCAGACCCAGGCCGAGCTCCCCGTTGAGGACTACGCCGCCCGCGGCGCGGTGGGCAATTTCCTGCTCATCGACCAATCCACCGGCAACACCCTCGCCGCCGGCTTCGTGGGCCACCGCCTGCGGTAGTTATTCTTCGCGCCGCTGCTGTAGCTCTTGTCGCCGTGCATCGTAATGAGGCCGGTGACGCCGAGCAGCAGCGGCGAAGTTATGCCAGCACTGTAGCTTCCGCTACGGTCAGGTTCACGATCAACAGGACAACCGCCGCCACCAGCGCGAAAGCCCGGAATTTCTGTTGAAACGTCTTCTCGCTCATTCCTATCTTTCCTTCGGCTACGTTGTGGCCACGATAGCCGCCTCTGGCTCCCCGCGAATGCCCAGAACGCGGCTATTTCTTGGCTTCCGCGCGCACCTTGAAGCCCCACCGCCGCTTGGCGTCACACAGAGCGCGCAAAACAAGCACGTTTCGCCGCCAAGCTGGTGACATTTTAGCGAAACGTGCTTGTGTTACATCGACCTACTGCATCGGTGGAACGTCGCCGGACATGACTACCTTTTGTGCATCTTCATCCCAACGGAAACCGGCTTGTGTTGTCCCCGATGCTTCAGCGTTGCCCTCACCCTCCTTTGGCCAGCGGTAGGTAACTGCAATCTCGGAATTATCCACTCGGCTGACCTTTGGCGCAAACCCGTATGCCTTGGCGGTGGCCGTTCCTAGGTATTCGCCATTGTGGAAAAGCAGGATGTGGTAAGGCGAGGAAGCGGTCGCTCCTTCAAGGGTGACGGTTATCCATGAAAGAGCTGCGCACGGGTCGAAATTGGAGTCAAAAGGCCTCCACGGTCTATCAAGTCCTGGATATGGTTCGACCTGAGCGATTGCTTTTTCATAGGCACTTTCGTCATTGTCAGAGTTACACTCAGAAGAGCCACCATTGTCTTTACCGCGGCTTAGTGTGCTCTCTTCTTGCTTCTTCTCTGGAGGAGCTTCGACTACTGTAGTGGTCTTTCGCGCGGGCTTTTCTTCGGTCCTTTTATCAGAGGAAGGGGTAGCTTCATTCGTTTCTGGAGTGCTTTCCTTAGCGGCAGAAAAAGAAGGTGAATCTCCTGAATCCGCAGAATCGCTTCCACAAGCTGCTAAGGACAGGCAAAGGACACCGGCGCTAGTCACTGCTGCTGCGGAACGCAGAGGAAGCAAGAAACGGTGGCGGATGTTTTGCATGGTCGAGTTTCCTTTCATGGAGCTTTTAGAAGGAAGTCGGGTTAGTCCCGAGAGCAGCAACAGCATCTACCAAGAGATGCCGAAATGACGATTGCGAGCGCACTTTATCCAGTCGGCGGAACGTCTCTAAACATGATGACTTTCTGCTGGCCTTCATCCCAGCGCAAGCCCGCATTGGTCGTACCCGAGCGGTTGGCATTGCCTTCACCTGGCCAGTGATAAGTCACCGCGATATCACCGGTCCGTACACCACGCCGGAGGAGGCGTGGTTGGGGATGTACGTGGCCGATGCCACGCGGCTCGGCGAGCTAAACACCCAGGTAGAAGGTGCCGGATTGGGTGAGGATAGGCAGCAGCGCCTGCGGCTAGGCATGAGCCTGGCTGATACCTACCGCCAAGTGTGGAGTTCCGCGCGCGGCCAATGGCGCGTAAGCCCACAGACGCGCTATATCGTGCCCTCGCGCTTTGGCTATTGCCCCTTTGTCTTCCGCGTGGCCGAGGGCGGATGGCGCCGCGATTCCTTCGAGGGGAGCCATGATCGTTTCATGGCTACGGAAGGCTATTGGATAGATGTGGAGCGCGAACGCCTCATCCACCTCGGTGCCCCGGATCCGAATGATGCTTGGCTGCCCACGGCGCGGGTGGCGGGCGAAGCGCCCACGGAGGAAGACTTAGCCGTTGCGCGCACACTTACCGGCCGAATCATCGCCTTGGGCGCCGGCCAGAAGAATATTACGATTCGCCTGCGCCAAAAGAACCGCACGTTGAACTTTGACTAGGGCGGGCAGGTATTCTCGCAGGCATGGATAATCTCAACGGACGCACCCTTTTCGTCGCCGCTGTGGATGCGGAAGCCGCCCATATTCCGGAAGGCGAGCCTTTGCTCATTACCGGAATCGGTACGGTTCCGGCGGCCATTGCCTTAACGGAAGCTCTTGCCGACGCCCGCGCTAACGGCGCCCTTCCCGATCGTGTTGTCAACATTGGCACGGCGGGCGCGCTTGTCGACGGCATGGCTGGTGTCTTCGAAGTCAATAAGGTCACCAAGCACGATTTCAAGCTAGAGGTGCTTACCGATATCAACCGCTATCTGCTGCCAGAGACCATCGAACTTGAGACCTCCGGCCGCCTGCCGGTGCGCGGACTGGCCACGGGGGACATGTTCGTCTCCGATACCGCCCTGCGTACCGAGCTGGCCAAGAAGTCTCAGCTTTGCGATATGGAAGGCTACTCCATCGCTGCGGTATGCCAGCGCTTCGACGTGCCTTGCACCCTGCTCAAGCAGGTATCCGACTCCGCCAATGAGGAATCGATGGGCACCTGGGCTGGCGTCCTCGACCGAGGCGCGCGCCAGCTGGCCTCGGCCGCCACGGACCTTGGTTTCCTACGCTAGAAAAAAGAAGCGCGCCGGCTTGCGCCGGCGCGCTTGTTTATGTGGTTGAGTGTTTAGCTCAACGGGCTCATTGACTGGTAGAGCTGTTCTACCTTGTCGCGTGGGGTCTCGTCGTGTTCGTGGACGACGTCGCTGACGTCCTCGGGGTCGTCTTTGGAGCCAGTAATGATGTCTATATGGGAGGGCTCAACCTCGCCGGAGCGAAGAGCGGCCATCTCGGCGTGGTAGCGCACAACAACGGCAATGGTGGCGGCCACGGGAACGGCGAGGAAGGCGCCGACGATGCCTGCCAGGGTAGAGCCGACGGTGACGGAAAGAAGGACGACGGCCGCGTGCAGTCCCATGGCCTTGGATTGCAGCAGTGGTTGTAGGAGATTTCCTTCAACCTGCTGGACGATGATGATAAGGGCCAAGGCCAATAGTGCATTGGTCAGGCCATTGGATACCAAGGCGATAATAACTGCCAAAGCACCAGCGGTGACGGCACCGATGATAGGGATGAAGCTGGCGAAGAAAGTCACCACGGCGATGACGAGCGCAAGCGGAACTTGCAGCGCCCACAGGCCAAGGCCGATGAGGACTGCGTCCACCATGGCCACCGCGGCCTGCGCCTGGATAAAGCCAGACAAGGTCTTCCAGATGCGGGAGCTGAGTTCCGTGACGTGCCAGCCGGTGGAATTTCCGGTGTACTTGCGCAGCCAAGGCAAGAATTTGTCGCCGTCTTTGATAATGAAGAAGGTGACAAAGAGCATGATTAGTGCGGCCACGACGATGGAGCTGGCCATGGAAAAGCCGGAAATGACGCCGGTGGCAATGGTTGATGCTTGGCCCTTGGCAAACTTAACCGCATCTTGCAGCACGGATTGCAGCTGGTCGCTTCGGATATCGATGGGGGACTCTTCCACCATGTCCGTGAGTTGATTGATGCCATCTTCAGCTTGGTCGATGAGAGTTTGGCTTTGGTTGGTGACAACCGGGGCCATGGCGGCGAAAACACCGCAGAAAATAATGATGAGACCGAGCAAGGTGCTCACGGCCGCAAGCGAGCGCGGGAATCCCTTACCACGCAGCCAAGCGCTGACCGGGTAGAGCACTGTGGATACCAAAACGGCGAGCAAGACCGGCAGTAGACCTACCCAAATGAATTTGAGCAGGTAGCCGGCAAGCGCCAAGCCGGCGACGATGAGGATGAAGGTTACCGAAATCTTAGCCATGGAACGAAAGTCCTTGGCCAAGATGGCGGATTTATTATCGTGCTCGGCGGGGTGTTCATTGGCGAGTTCGGCGCCAAGGTGCGCGTCATCATAAGAGACGAGGGTGTGCGCATCTTCCTCGCCGGGTTTTTGGATTTGTGTTGCGGTTCCCTTTTCCTGCGCGGACGGGTGATGGGCCTCGTCGCGAGAAGACGAATCATGTGATGTAGACATTGCCTACCACTATGCCACATAGAACCCGCAGCGCATACACGAAAAAGAGGTAGCGCCCTAGGAAGGAGGCGCTACCTCTATTGGTGCTTTTGCGCGGCTGGATATTACTCGTCGCGTAGGTTGCCCACGTTGCGGATGATGCCGAAGCGGTGCATGGTTACGGAGACTGCCTGCTCAAGAAGGTAAGGGATGAGCTCACGGCGGCCATCGGCAAGCACGGGCTGGTCGAGCACCACGGAGTTGGAGCGCACCGCGGCCTCGTAGATGGAATCCGGCACGGTGCCCAGCGCACGCACGCGCGAGGACTGGTCATTAGCCACGGCGGTGGCAAAGGCCTCGTCGGTAATTGCCTTAACGTCGAAGCCGAGGTCCTGCAGCTGAGTGGCTACCTCCGGGGTGGCAGAAATTTCCGTGGTGGTGCCGGTGATTGCGGCAGCCAGCACCTGGCGGGCAACCTCGCGCAGCTCGTAGCCTTCGCCCACGCGCACACGCAGCTTGTTCAACAGCGGGCGGTAGCGGAAGATATTGGCCTCAGAGACCAAACCGGTGCGGTCGTGGTTGCGCCCAAACTCCTCTTGCCAGGCCACCTGGTCTAGCTCAGCGGCGCGCCACAGCCAGGAGATATCGTCCTCGGAGAGCTTGCCGGAAAGGTTATCGCGCAGGCGGTGCAGTGCGGCGAGGCTAGCTGGGGCGATGTCCACATTGCGTGGCTTGAGCTCACCATCGGCCCACTCGCCCATCTGCGCCACGTAGTTCGGGCCGCCGGCCTTGGCACCAGGTCCCATGACGGACTTCTTCCAACCGCCGAAGGACTGGCGCTGGACAATCGCGCCGGTAATGCCGCGGTTGACGTAGGCGTTGCCGACCTCGACATTGTCGATCCAGTACTCAATTTCGGCGTCGTCAAGCGAGTGGATGCCGCCAGTCAGACCGTAACCAGTGTCGTTTTGCCAAGCGATGGCCTCTTCCAAGGTATCGGCGTACATGATGCCAAGGATGGGGCCGAAGCACTCGTTCTTGTGGTACCAGGAGCCCGGCTGCACGTTATCGCGGATGCCCGGGGACCATAGGGTGCCTTCCTGGTTGAGCTTTTCCGGCTTGAGCAGCCACTTCTCGCCCGGCTCAAGCTGGGTCAAGCCGCGCAGGAGCTTTTCACTCGGCTCTTCTGCCAAGCCATTCATGGTGGTAGTGATGTCGAAACCAGGGCCTGGCTTGAGGGTCTTGACGGCATCCAGCAGCTGGTTGCGCAGGCGCTCGGACTTGCCGGCCGCACCGACGAAAATGACCAGGGAGGACGCCGAGCACTTTTGGCCGGAGTGGCCGAAGGCGGAGTTGTAGAGATCATCGATAGCCAGGTCCGGGTCCGCGGCTGGGGTGATGATGAGCGCATTCTTGCCGGAAGTCTCCGCCATGATATTCATCTTCGGCTTCCAGGAACGGAATAGCGCGCCGGTATCGGAGGCGCCGGTGAGGATGACATTATCCACGTCGTCGTGGGAAAGCAGGGCCTTGCCGGCGTCGCCTTCATCAGTAAGCACGAGCTGGACCAAGTCCGGGTCCAGTCCCTGCGCCTCCAGGGCAGTGCGGAAGGCTTCCACCACGAGCTTGCCGCAGTGAACCACCTGTGGGGCTGGCTTGACGATGACGGCCGAACCCGCCGCCAAGGACGCCGCAATGCCACCAGTAGGGATAGCAATGGGGAAGTTCCACGGTGGGGTCACCACGGTGACGGTGTGCGGGGTGAACTTGGAGTAGGATTCCTCGAGCAGGCGGGCGGACTGGCCGTAGTAGGTGCAGAAGTCAATCGCCTCAGAGACCTCTGGGTCGGTCTGGGTGACAGTCTTATTAGCCTCATACGCAGCCACGGAGATGAACTTGCCGCGCTGGGAGGCAATCTGGTCTGCCACGGCCTCCAGGGCTGCAGCGCGTTCGGCGGCAGGACGCTTGCCCCATTCGGTGCCTAGTTCCTTGGCGCGGGCGATGTGGCTTTCCACAGCGGCCGGATCGGTGACCTCAGCGATGCCGTGCTCGCCAGGGTTGCGCTTGAGAGCCTCCTGCGCCCACTGGCGGTTGGCCGCGAGTGCTGGGTCAGTATCGGCCTCATTGGTGAAGCGGCCGGTGCGGGGTGCCTGGCGGCCTTCCTCTTCGAGGCGGTTTTGGGTGCGGCGGGCGCCAGCGAAGGTTTCCCAGCGCTTGGCGACGGCCCGACGGAACGTCTCTTCCTGGTCCGCCAACGGCTCTTCGCCAGGGGCAAAGAGGGCGTAGAGGAAGTTTTGCGGTGCAGAATTTTCTTCCAAACGGCGCACTAGATAGGACACGGCGACGTCGAAGTCCTCCGCATGAACTACGGGAGTGTAGAGGATCTGTCGGCCTTCAAAGACTTCGCGTACCGCAGCCTGTTGGGCTGGGGACATGCCCTGCAGCATCTCCGAGTCCATCATGTGCAGCACGCCGCGCTTCTTGCCCAGCTCGTAGGCCATTGCGGCGGTATAGAGGTTGTGGGTGGCTACACCGATGCGCACGCTATCGGCGTACTCCTCACGCAGGATGAAATCCAGCAGGCGATAGTAGTTAGCATCCACATCGAGTTTGTTGGTGTAGGTAGCAAGCGGCCAATCGTGGACCTCGCCCTGCACGGTCTCCATGGACAGGTTCGCGCCCTTTACAATGCGCACCTTGACCTTGCCGCCGCCCTTAGCCACGCGTTCCTTGGCAAAGTCGGCGACATCTTTGAGCGCATCAAAGGTATCCGGGAGGTAAGCCTGCAGCACGATGCCGGCATCCAGGGTGAGGAATTCCGGCTCGCTGAGCAGCTCCTTGAAAAGACGGATGGTCAGGTGGAGATCGTGGTACTCCTCCATGTCCATGTTGATAAAGACCTTGTCGGTACGGTCCGCCGCAGCCTGGTACAGCGGGCGCAGGCGCTCCTTGAGGCGTTCTACCGAGCCATCGATATCCCACTGGTTGAGCTGGGCGACCATGGAAGAAGCCTTGACCGATACGTAAGTCACGCGTGGGTTTTGGATGAGCTTGAGGGTGCGCTCAGCACGGGACTTTGCTTCAGCCTCACCGAGCACAGCCTCACCCAGCAGGTTGAGGTTAAGCTGCTCGCCGGATTCGGCGGCCTTGTCCAGGATCTTGTTGAGGGCATCGGACTCGGCGTCCAGAACTAGGTGGCCTACCATCTTGCGCATGTATAGGCGGGCCACCGGCATGACCAGGTTCGGCAGGATGGGGCCGAAGAAACCACCGGCGCCAACGAGCGCACCATTGATGCTGCCCAGGAATGACGGGTCATAGTGAGAAGAAATATCCTTCAGCGCGTGCGCGGCAACCTTGTCATCTTCTGGGCGCATAACGCGGTCCACAAAGTCCATGGTGAATTTGACGCCATCTTCATCGCGCAGCAGGTCTGCGAGCTGCTCGGTGGCCTTATCTTCTTCGTCCGCAGTGGACTTCAACCAGTCGTGTGCGCGGCTGATGGCAGCAGGCAGGACTGCTTCCACATCATCAGAGATGGGCAAGCGGGTATTAGCAAGAGAAGTCATATGGGGTCTACCTCTTCTTCAAACGGGTCACATCCCAGTAGCCGCTAGCAGTATTTGTGCCGGACAGTGGGCTGCCGGCCGATTCGGCGTCTGGGGCGTAAGCGGTGAGCTATGTGGTGCTGCAGGGGTGCAGTCGGGTGAGGAGCGAACACGCAGTGGCGCGACGCAGTGTGGGGTTCGCAGGTAATAGTTCGATTTTCAGCAGGCCGTTATACGGGCCGTGTGCGGACGGGAGGCCTATCGCTGCTGCGACGAACGCGCGCCAGGTTGGTTTTCAACACTCACCTGCTTTCTATGACGTGACTATGGGAAGGGGGGATGCGGGGCACTGTAGCGCTCTGACGTGCGGCATCCCTGCTGGGCAGGTCCCTAATGTTGCCTGGGAAATACTATGAACTTGTGTGTTGTCGCAATTATAGGAAAGCAATAAACGTGATGCTAGTCTCTTTTGGAAAATGGTCTACGGGGGTAGAAAAACAAAAAATAAACCCCAGCATGTGGGGTTTAGAGGGGGTATTGACGCAACCGGGGGTGCCTACCCCCCGAGATTGTTTAACAACCAAGGCCTAGGAACCGTAGCCGGCTTTCAAGGCTTTTACCGCCAGCTCAAGACGGGACTTAGCGTGAAACTCGCTAAGGAGGGTGGAAACATATTTCTTCACCGTGCCCGGTGCATAATGTGTGCTCTTGGCAATCTCTTCGTTCGACTTTCCTTGGCAGACTAAATCTAGGACCTGCTCTAAAGCAGGAGAAATGTGATGATTGTCCTTGAGCTTAGCGGCATCACTCGCCCTATTGGTGCTGCTTTGCTCCGAGTTCCAACCAGGAAGCTGCTCAAAAAGGCGGGTGAGGGATTGTGGGGTAACAACCGTGCCACCGCGCACGGCCTCGCGCACGGTATCCAAGATATAGACCGGTTTTGAGCTCTTTAGAATATAGGCCGCCGCCTTATTGGACATGACCTCTTTGAGGGTCTCATCATTGTCCATTGCGGTCATCGCGACAAAGACGGGTGGGTTATCCATCTTATTGACCTCGCGCAAGAGGGTAGTGCCATCCATTTCAGGCATATGGATGTCCGCGACAATGACATCAAATTCTTGCTCTTGCAGTAATTTGAGGGCGACCTTGCCATTTTCTGCGGTAGCGCGCACCTCCATGTCCTCCGCTGAGGCGAAGTAGCGCCCCAAGGCTTCGAGGACAAGTGGGTCGTCATCGACGACCAGAAGGGAAGTCTTTACTTCACGCACCATGGTGATGGGCAGCCAAAGACCAATTCGACCGGCGATTGATATTCCGTGTGTGGGGATAGATCACCAGGGGTCAGTCCCCCTAGGAGGGAGGATGACAACAAAAATGGCGCGAGAAAACTAGCAAGTGCGGCCTGCATATGCGTGGTCCTTTAATAAAAACTGTTTTAGTCAGAAACAAGCGATAGCTTAGTGTATGCTTTCCAGGTTTGCTAGGAGACGTGTTGCACTTAACGTGCTTTTTGGGCGGAGGGTGGAAGCGAAAGCGAAAGTTCCCACCGATTGTTTTCAAATTTGGTATCAACGCGGGCGTCGATTGTTGCGGCTATTCGTGACATTGATGCCATACCAATGCCCGATGACATATCGGCATTTGTACTAGTCGGTTTAGAAACGGGATTGGAAATTGTTATGACAGTCCATCCCAAATGTGGGCGCACCGAGATTACGATTTCCGCGCCTGGTGGAGAGTACTTGACTGCGTTTAAACAGGCTTCGGTAGTGATTGCAGCAATGGAGTTTAGCGTTTCTGGAGGAAAACGTGGGGCGACCTCTTCGGTACTCACCTCCATTACTGGTTGTCGGTTTAACTTAGATAGACGGCTTTCTTCTCGGGAAAGAAGCTGGGCAAAAGTATCTGGCTTGGTTGTGGAACCGAAGCTTATGCCGTCGTTAATGCCTTCGATGTTGTTTCGGAGAACCTTAGTCAGCGCGCGAACCTCGGACATGGAGGAGCGCATGGAATCGCTGAGTTCATCCAGGCGTCGAGCAAGTTCTTGGTTTTTGGAATACTCGAGACTTAAGGCTTCTAGCTGCATGGTGTTAACCGTCAGGCTGGAGACTACGGAGTTATGCAGTGTTTCGGCGAGATCTGATTGTCTCCGTTGAACATCGGCGTTCCACTCGACCATGGCTGTCTTGTATCGCTGAGCAGAATGGGCAAAAGTCGCTCCGATGACCGCGCCGACTCCAATGAACATTGCCCATGCAAAGGCTGGCGCAGGATTTACGCTGATTTGTGCGGTGCTGGGATCGATTAGGCCTGCGGCCCAAAAGACGGCGCCTATTCCAAATGTCTGCCAATTCTTACCGTGATACGCGATCACGGCGATAAAGATTGGGGTTAAAAAGATGTAACAGAGGTAGGGAGTACCTACGGCGAAAGTAGACCCCATCCACACCGCCACAAAAAATACCGACATCAGGAGCGGGTGGCGGAATGCCAAAATAGTAGTGACGGTCAAAATAAGACCCAAGACGGCGGCCGAAAGCTGGTGTTCTGTAGGGGTGAAAAACGCGCCGAGAAGAGTGAGCGCTACACAAATTACCGCAGTAAGAGCAGCTGTCCGCTGCAAGGTCATGGCCGCGCGAATGCGTTGGTAAATATGCGGCTGTGAAAGTTTAGGCACGGTGCGGCACACGCTTCCTGGTTGCTAAAGATTGATGGGGTTTGTCTCCTTAGTGTAAGTACAACGGCCGCGGAGTAGCCATTGAAAACAGCCAAACCCCCGCACCTTCGTGCGCGGGTCCTTAGGTGGATTCCGGGCGGAAAAGAAGGTGAGGGGGTTAGCTGGTCTTCATGAAGGAGTGCGGATTGCTAATTACTTAGCTTCTGCAGCAGCCTCTGCGTCATCCTTGGAGGACAGGCCCTCGAATACGGAGGACAGGCCCTCGGAATCGGTGTTGGACTCGGAGGAGGTCTCGATGAGGCCCTTGATGCCCTTTACGAGTGCCTCGAAGTCGATGGCGGAGCTGAGGTCTGCGAGGGAATCGAACATATATTTTCCTTTCGAATAGGCGGAGTAAACTACAATCTCTCTCTGGGGCAGCAGCTCTTGGCTGCTGTGATTCCTAGTATGCGGTAGCGGAAGCGGGCTGCCAATCCTCTTTTGGATCCTTTCTGAGGTAACTTTTGGATCCTCTTAGTAATATTTAAGGAACTCCATTTGGGTACGGGCTGGGCCGCGGGGGTAAATCTGCAGAGGGTGGGCAAGGGGGCGTCGGAAAGAGCTGTGCTGAGCTGGGCAAAAGAAGGAATGTTGAGAAAAGTTGAGTCGCGGGGAATAACTTTTGTAGGCTTCCGGTTGTAAGGATTGAGTGACACAGACTCAAGGTTGTGTGACCGGACGTGGAAATTCTGTTACAGTAGCGCTCGGACACAACGAGAAGTTGAGTCACTGACAGTCAACTTTATTAATTACCCCAAGATAAAAGGAGAAGAAATCATGGGACGCGCAGTAGGTATTGACCTTGGTACGACGAACTCCGTCGTTTCCGTACTGGAAGGTGGCGAGTCCACCGTTATTGCAAACTCTGAGGGCTCCCGCACCACGCCTTCCGTTGTTGCTTTTGCAAAGAATGGCGAAATCCTAGTCGGTCAGTCCGCTAAGAACCAGGCGGTGACCAATGTTGACCGCACCATTCGCTCCGTCAAGCGCCACATCGGCACTGACTGGAAGATCAACATTGATGACAAGGACTACACCTCCCAGGAGATCTCCGCTCGCACGCTGATGAAGCTGAAGCGCGATGCGGAGTCTTACTTGGGTGAGGACGTTACCGACGCCGTTATTACCGTCCCGGCTTACTTCGAGGATGCACAGCGCCAGGCCACAAAGGAAGCCGGCCAGATTGCAGGCCTGAACGTGCTGCGTATTGTCAACGAGCCAACCGCCGCCGCTTTGGCATACGGCCTAGAAAAGGGCGAGCAGGAGCAGACCATCCTGGTATTCGACCTGGGTGGCGGCACCTTTGACGTCTCCTTGCTGGAAATCGGCGATGGTGTGGTTGAGGTTATGGCAACCGCCGGCGATAACGAGCTGGGCGGCGATGACTGGGATCAGCGCATCGTTGACTGGCTGGTAGACCGCTTTAAGACCTCCCAGGGCGTTGACCTGACCAAGGACAAGCGCGCCGTGCAGCGTCTGCGCGAGGCTGCAGAGAAGGCCAAGATTGAGCTGTCCTCCTCCCAGCAGGCCAACATCAACCTGCCGTACATCACCGTTGACTCCGACAAGAACCCACTGTTCTTGGATGAGACCCTGACCCGCACCGAGTTCCAGAAGATCACCCAGGATCTGCTGGACCGCACCAAGGCTCCGTTCAACCAGGTCATCAAGGACGCTGACCTTTCCGTTGGCGATATCGACCACGTTGTTCTCGTTGGTGGTTCTACCCGCATGCCGGCCGTATCTGACCTGGTCAAGGAACTGACCGGCAAGGATGCCAATAAGGGTGTTAACCCAGACGAGGTTGTTGCAGTGGGCGCTGCCCTGCAGGCAGGCGTGCTGCGCGGCGAGGTTAAGGACGTGCTGCTTCTTGACGTCACCCCGTTGTCCCTTGGCATTGAGACCAAGGGTGGCGTGATGACCAAGCTCATCGAGCGCAACACCACCATTCCGACCAAGAAGTCCGAGACCTTCACTACCGCGGAAGACAACCAGCCTTCCGTGCAGATTCAGGTCTTCCAGGGCGAGCGCGAGATGGCTACCGCCAATAAGCTGCTCGGTTCCTTCGAGCTTGGCGGCATCGCTCCGGCACCGCGTGGCGTTCCGCAGATTGAGGTCACCTTCGACATCGATGCCAATGGCATTGTCCACGTGACCGCAAAGGACAAGGGCACCGGCAAGGAAAACACCATCAAGATTCAGGATGGTTCCGGCCTGTCCCAGGAAGAGATCGACCGTATGGTCAAGGACGCCGAGCAGCATGCCGAAGAGGACAAGAAGCGCCGCGAGGAGCAGGAGCTGCGCAATAACGCAGAGTCCACTTCTTACCAGACCCGCAAGTTCTTGGATGACAACGCTGACAAGGTATCCGAGGACGTGAAGACCAAGGTCACCGAGGCTGCTGACGCCGTCGATGAAGCCCTGAAGGGCGATGACCTCGAGGCCATCAAGTCCGCAGTGGAGAAGCTGTCCACCGAATCCCAGGAGATGGGCAAGCAGATCTACGAGGCACAGGCTGCTGAGGCCGGCGCCGAAGGTGCTGCCGATGCAGGCGCTGCTCAGGGCGATCCGAATGTCGTCGACGCTGAGGTCGTTGACGAAGATGAGAACAAGGATGGCGACAAGTAATGACTCAGGACAGCGGAATGCCGCAAAACCCAGGCGACCCGGAAAACACGGATCCGGAGGCTACCTCGGCTGACCGCGCTGAGGCTGCCGCCGAGCAGGCTGAGGAGGCCCAGGCCGCGCAAGAAGCGCAGGCTGACGCCACCGAAGAAGCCGAGCTGGATCCCTCTCTCGATGCTGACCTCGAAGAAGCACTGGCAGATGTCAACGCTGATGAGGTAGACGCCGAAGCCGCGGGCGAAGAGCCCGCCGGTTCTGGCGCCAGCGACGTGGAAGCACAGTTGGCAGAACGCACCGAAGACCTCCAGCGTCTGAATGCGGAATACACCAACTACCGCCGCCGTACCGAGCGCGACCGCCAAGCCGTAATCGAGACCGCCAAGGCCAAGGTCATCGCAGATTTCCTGCCTGTCCTTGATGACTTGGAGCTGGCTCGTGAGCACGGTGACTTGGAGGGCCCGCTCAAGGCGTTCGCGGACAAGCTCCACGGCACGTTGGAAAAGCACGACCTCGCCGCTTTTGGTGAGGAAGGCGATGCCTTCGACCCCGAGGTTCATGAGGCCGTGCAGGACTTGTCCACCGGTGATGAGCAGGTGCTCGGCACCGTGCTGCGCAAGGGCTACCGCGTGGGCGAGAGGTTGGTACGCAATGCCATGGTCATCATCGCGGACCCCAGCGATGAGGCCGGCAGCTCGGAAGCTTCCGAATAATTAACCTAAAGGGCGCCCTGGGAACTTAACTTTTACCTTCCCGTGGCGCCCTTTTTACTTAACTTCTATCGATTCTCTTTGAAAGGAGGAGATGCCCAGTGAGCGCTAAACCCGAATGGGCAGACAAAGATTATTATGCGGATCTGGGGGTCTCCTCGTCCGCAGAACAGAACGAAATCAAGCGTGCTTACCGCAAACTAGCCCGCGAAAACCACCCCGATACCCACCCGGACGACCCCGCAGCAGCGGAAAGGTTCAAAAAGGTTGCGGAAGCCTACGACGTGCTTTCCGACGCCGCTGAGCGCAAGGAATACGACCAGTTCAAGGCAATGCTGCGCAATGGCGGTGGCTTTGGACGGATGGGAGGCGCCGGGTTTCCCGGCGGGTTTCGATCCACGCGCATGGGTGGACAAGGTGCGCAAGAATTCGACCTCTCGGACCTCTTCGGAGGATCCGCTGGAGGAGCGGCTCAAGGCGGCGGTGTTGGGGATATCTTCGGTAGCGTTTTCAACCGCGGCGGTGGTGCTGGCCACTCAGCTAAACCGTCGCGGGGGGCCGACGTCGAAACGGAAATAACCCTTGACTTCCGTGAGGCCGCTAAGGGAACCACCATTCCTTTGGCACTGAGCGGCAACGCACCGTGCACAACGTGCCACGGCTCAGGGTCTGCTTCCGGTAAAACCTCCACCTGCGGCACGTGCAATGGTTCAGGCTATACGTCTGAAAACCGCGGTGTCTTTGGATTTTCCGCCCCATGCAAGGATTGCGATGGCACCGGTCGCCGCATCACGGATCCGTGCAAGGATTGTCACGGCACCGGTACGGTCCACCGCACCCGCAATATCACCGTTCGCATCCCGGCCGGTGTTATCGATGGCCAAAAGGTACGCCTCGCCGGCCAAGGTGAAGCAGGCCCCAACGGCACCCCGGCCGGAGACCTCTTCGTTGCAGTGACCGTCAAGCCGGACAAGGTCTTTACCCGCGAAGGCGATGACCTCCATGTCACCGTTCCCGTTTCCTTCACGGAGCTCGCTTTGGGCGATACCATCACGGTTCCTACCTTGGATAACCCGGTTCGCGTGAAGATCCCGGCTGGCACTCCGGATGGGCGCACGCTGCGGGTGCGCGGAAGGGGCATCGCCAAGCGCGGTGGCACCTCCGGGGACCTGCTGGTTAGCGTTCAGGTAACCGTGCCCACCAAGCTCGATGCCGCTGCTTCCAGCGCCCTGCGCACCTATGCTCAAGCGGAAAAGGACTCCGGCTTCAACCCGCGTGCGGGGTGGGCCGGAGCCGAGAATGCTTAAGGCAGGAGGTGTGTTAAGAAATGAGCACTGGAAAGGCAGAAGATTCCGGCACCGCGGTCTACGTCATCTCCGTAGCGGCGGAGCTATCCGGGATGCACGCCCAAACCCTGCGAACCTATGACCGCATGGGTTTGGTTTCCCCGGCTCGCACCCGTGGTGGCGGCCGCCGCTACTCCGACCGGGACATCGAGTTATTGCGCAAGATTCAGGCGCTATCCCAAGACGATGGCGTCAATCTTGCCGGTATCAAGTCCATCATTGAGCTGACCGAAGAGCGTGACCGGCTCGAGGCCGAGCGCGATGCCCTAGCCGAGGAAGTTCGGGCCCTGCGTGAACAGGCCGCCGGCCGTCGCTCCCAGCGCAGCGGTGAGCTTGTTCATGTCCCACGGTCCACCTCCGTGGTTATGTGGAGCCCGCGTACCGCTCGCGAGCGCAAACGCGCCCGCGGCCGTGGCCAAGGGCTCGACTAGTTCTCGCTCTGCAGACGAGTACAACCCAACCCCGCAACCAGTTTCTCGCTGGATGCGGGGTTTTCTTCTGCCTGCATACTGGTGGTGCCATGTGAATATTTGCGAAGGGGGTAACCGTAATCAGTGCGCGTTGCAAAGTCTGGGGTTAGGATGTCTAGCAAGAGGGTGATGTACAGCACATAAGTTAGCGATAGTGCCACACAACACCCCTCCCTGTATTATCTCCAGAAAGGACACGCACCATGACCCTGTATGCAGCCCCGGGAACTGAAGGCTCCATCGTTGACTACCGTGAACGCTATAACAACTACATTGGCGGCCAGTGGGTGGCGCCCGTCGATGGTGAATACATGGACAACATCAGCCCGGTCAACGGCGAGGCATTCTGCCAGGTAGCTCGCGGCAAAGAATCCGATATTAACCTGGCTATCGACGCCGCGGAAAAGGCCTTCGAGACCTTCGGTAAAACCAGCCCGGCCGAGCGCGCACTGCTTCTGCACCGCATCGCGGACCGTATCGAGGAAAATTTGGAAAAGATTGCGGTTGCTGAAACCTGGGAGAATGGCAAGGCCGTGCGCGAAACGCTTGCCGCCGATATTCCGCTAGCCGTAGACCATTTCCGCTATTTTGCCGGTGCCATTCGTGCCCAAGAGGGCCGCCTGTCCCAGCTTAACCAGGACACCGTGGCTTACCACTACCATGAGCCGCTCGGCGTAGTAGGCCAGATTATCCCGTGGAACTTCCCTCTGCTTATGGCCGCGTGGAAGATCGCGCCAGCATTGGCTGCGGGAAACTGCATTGTTATGAAGCCGGCTGAGCAAACCCCAGCATCCATTCTGCTTCTCATCGATATCATCGGCGATCTTCTCCCTGACGGCGTGCTCAATATCGTCAACGGACTGGGCGATGAAGCCGGTGCGGCACTATCGGGCTCAGACCGCATTGCCAAGATTGCTTTTACCGGCTCTACCCCGGTGGGCAAGATCATCAACAAGGCTGCCGCCGATAAGGTCATCCCCGTCACCCTGGAACTAGGCGGTAAATCGCCGTCTATTTTCTTTAAAGACATCATGGATGAAGATGACTCCTACTTGGAAAAGTGTGTGGAGGGCTTTGTCATGTTCGCCCTCAACCAGGGCGAGGTCTGCACGTGTCCATCCCGTGCGCTGGTGCACGAGGACATCGCGGATAAGTTCTTGGAGCTGGCTATTGAGCGCGTAAAGAAGATTAAGATTGGCCACCCACTGGATACGGAGACCATGATGGGCGCGCAGGCTTCCCAAGAGCAGATGGACAAAATCAAACAGTACCTGGAGATTGGACCGCAGGAAGGTGCGGAGACCCTCGTTGGCGGCCACGTTAACAAGGTCGAGGGCCTAGAAAAGGGCTACTACATCGAGCCCACCGTGTTTAAGGGCAATAACGACATGCGCATCTTCCAGGAGGAAATTTTCGGCCCAGTGCTCTCCGTGGCTACGTTCAAAGACTATGACGAGGCGATTGCAATCGCTAACGCCACCAACTTCGGGCTCGGTGCCGGCGTATGGTCGCGCAGCCAAAACATCTGCTACCGCGCGGGACGCGATATCCAGGCCGGCCGCGTCTGGGTTAACCACTACCACGACTACCCAGCGCACAGCGCTTTTGGCGGCTACAAGGAGTCCGGCCTTGGTCGTGAGAACCACTTGATGATGCTGGGTCACTATCAGGAGACCAAGAATATGTTGGTCTCCTATTCGGATCAGCCGGCCGGCCTGTTCTAACGGCCTCATCTCCCATTAGGGCTAGTGCGCCCGCGCCACCTGGCCTAGGCTGCGCAAGAACCGTGGGTCCTCCCAATAGGTGCCATGATCGCCGGGAAGGCCATCCGCGCCGGGAAGGGGAGTAGCTCCAAAGGCATCAACGGTGGGATCCGGGCCGTGGATACCTCCTTGTGGTCCCGTTGCGATGGCGATCGGATCATTGTCATTCGTGGCCGCCCAGATGCGGCCGTGAAGCTCAGAGGCGTGGTCGGCGCCGGCACCAGGGCTGCCGACGAGCACTATGTCATCGGCAATCTTCTCCTCCTTAGCGGCGTGCCCGGTAACTACAGAACCATAGGAGTAGCCCACTACGGTGCGCTTTGCCTGCGGGTAGCGCGCGCCGAGGGCACGTTGAAACCGTGTGAGCTCCTGGCCGGCAGCGCGCGCAGGCTCAGCATGAACCGCACGGGACAAGGAAGATGGCGCTTGGTAGCCCAACCACACCACGGCCGGCCCGCCGCTTGCTTTGGCTAGGGTGCGGCCACGATCGACTGCCCGCTGCCACGTCTCTGGGTCGGAGGAGTGAACGCCTTCAACAAACGTGGTAATGGATGCCGGGGTGGTGCGGAAACCACCTGGGTCCACCATGGCTACGAGCCGTCCATCGCTTGCTTCCACAACCCGCATATCTGGGTTCTCCGCGGCTAGCTGCGCCACGTGCTCATTAGCTTGGGCGAGGTTGATTTCATGGACAGTGTCCAACGGAAGATCGGAAAAATCCTCGAAACGGGTGGGCGGTTCCACCCCAGCAGGTGTGCACAGCGCATCGATTTCTTGGGCGCACAACCAATCGAGGGAATCACCGAGTGCGCGCACCTGATTTAACAACAGCCCAGCCGCGCTGGCAGCGACCCCGCTGCGCTCATCTACTTGTCCCAGAAATGCAATGATGCGGTCTTCGAGTTCCTCGCGGCGGGCCTGCAGATTGGCGTGCCGCTCGAGCGTGGCGGCAGCCTGCTCCATTTGCTTTAGTGGCTGGCTAAGCCAATCGGTATACCTAGCTAAATTAGCTCGCGCTGCGGAGCCAGCGGGTCCTCCCAGTGATAGACCGTGCCAATCCTGGTGGGAATCCAGATATCTTAAGCGCAGTTCAGAACGTTCTGTGCGCAACTGGTTGGCGCCATTTCTTAAGGCCAGAGACAGAGTCATCGCGCCGCTCCCAACTTACGGCCTAGTCCGGAATCCACTCCTGCTGTCGTAGTGAGGAAGCCATCAACCGAGCGCAATTGCTCGGCAGTTGCATCCTCGGTTGCGGCCACGGTGGAAGACCACGCAGAAAGCGCTCGGTCCAGCGCGGCTGCCGTGCGGCATGCCGTATCGAGCGCGGCCGTCGGCGGTGGCAGTGGGGGACGCGAAATGAGGGAGCGGACGTAATCGGGCAGGTGCGTGGGTATTTCTATATAACTCATGCCCCTTAGCCTGATGGACCGTTCAGCTTGGCGCTAGGGGTAGAGACGCAGCCTGTGGATAACTCCGCCCAGCTTCATTATTTTGGGAGGCATGAAGGTAGCAGCAGTGCAATTGACGTCCACCGGCAATGTCGCAGAAAACCAGGAGCTGACACTCGAGAAAATTCGAGAGGCCGCCGGAAACGGCGCACGGCTCATCGTGCTGCCGGAGGCTACGTCGCAAAACTTTCGCTCTGGGCGGCTGGATGAACAGGCTCAAACGCTCGAAGGCTCGTTCGCCACGGCGCTCCGGGAGCTTGCAGAGGACCTTGAGGTTACCGTCGTGGCAGGCATGTTCTGCCCAGCCGATACCGTGGAACGGGATGGGAAGACCATAAATCGCGTGACCAATACGGCACTCATTGCGGGTCCCGGCGTGCTGGGTGGTTACGACAAGATCCACACCTACGATGCCTTTGACTACCGCGAATCGGATACGGTCTTGGCCGGCGAATCATTGGTGGCCTTTGATGTCGATGACCTCGTAGTAGGCGTGGCTACCTGCTATGACATCCGCTTTCCAGAGCAGTTCAAGGAGCTTGCCAGCCAGGGTGCGCAGGTTATCGTCGTGCCTACCAGCTGGGCGGACGGTCCCGGAAAGCTGGAGCAGTGGCGCCTGCTCACGGCCGCGCGTGCATTGGACTCCACCAGCTATATCGTTGCGGCCGGCCAGTCGCGCCCGGGCGGCGATGCGGAGGCGGGGAATGCTTCTGGCCCGACGGGCATCGGCCATTCCACCATCGTCGATCCGAATGGCGTGCGCGTGGCCGAGGCCGGCTATGAAGATGACATCCTCTATGCCGAAATTGATCCGAATGAGGTAGCGAAAACCCGCCGCGCCCTGCCGGTTGTGGGCGCTGTGGATTAGGATAGTGCCGCGTAGTCTTCCGGCTGCCAGCGTCCGTCGCGGCCCCAACTAAGGACGTCGATCTGCTGCTTGCCGATGCCCCTTTGAACCAACTTTTCCTCACCTTCCGCGACTTCCTCGGCCGGTCCGACGAGCAGGAAACGTGGGGGAGTGCCTGTGGATAACTCCACCTCGTTGACTACTACATCGGTCGGTTTCCCGGAGACCACGTAGTCGGCGCCGGGTGCCAATTCGCGGGCATTGAGCAACCACGGGTCTTTTTCTTCCCGCACGATGCGGCGCACCGGTATGCCAAGTGCTGCCAGGTTCTGCTGAAAGTAGGTGTCGTAGTGTGCGCCCGGGCTGCCCGCCACGGCAAAGATGCGTGGCACCTGGCGGCTATTCTCCTTCAGCGCGGCGAGCGCCACGCACCGCGCTGTAGCCCAACCGGTGCCATAAGCAATAATCACTGATTCGCCCCGCCCTGAGTCTTTGGCGCCGATGCCACCGCTGGGCTGGCCCAGGGTCCACCAATCGCCGGGCTGCGCGTGGGCGAGGGAGCGAGAAGCCTCGCCTGCAGAGGAGACGTGGAAGATCAGCTGACCGGTCCCGTCGGCAGGCTGCGCGGGGGTTAGCATCCGCCATTGGCCGGGCAGGTACTGCGTGGTTACGGGAAAGTGCTGGCCTGGCTGATAGGGCACGGCAAGGCCGGCCTCCACGCGGATGACTGCGGTATCGCGGGTGGGGCGGTTTACGGCTACTACTTGCGCCGAGTAAGCCGGCGCCTCGCCGGCCGAGTCTGCCTCTCGGGCGGCCTTAGCCATCGCCTCGCATACCTGGTGGATGACATCGCGTGCGAAGTCGTACTGATACTGCGTTAGCGCCAGTACCCGCAGGCCCGCCACGAGGGCGTGTTCAAACTGGGAATAGATTTCGGCCGGGAACCCATGCCGGCGGTGATCGCGGGCGAGCTGGGTGAGTTTGGCAGAGACGTCGGCAAGCAGGGGCTCCCCCGGCTCCGTGTGCTCAAGCACCCACGCCAGCGCAGGCGCCATGGAGGTATGGGTATCGCGCATGGACAGGGCAAAAACCTGCCGGGATTCGGGCACCGCGTTAAAGAAATGCTCGTGCACCGCATCGCGGTACTCGTCTGCGTAGTTTCGAAAATGCTCGCCCAATTCCCACATGCTTGACCATCCTAATGCGCGCCGCAGGCGGATTGGGGCAGCGCCAATGCTGCTAGGGTTAGCAGGGTTGAAAAGCAACGATCGGATTAGAGTATGGCTCATCCAAGGGGACAGGGAGTACCCAACGTTGGTGCAGATTTGGCGCAGCGCGGTAGACGCCACCCATGATTTTCTAGCTGAGGATGACCGCAAAAGCATAGAAGACAACCTCATTCCCCATTACTTTCCCGCGGTAGAACTCTTTGGGGCGGAGCTGGACGGCACGCTCGTGGGCTTTGTCGGAATAGCCGGAAGAACCGTAGAAATGCTCTTCGTTGCCAACGAGTATCGCGGTCGGGGCATTGGCACTCGGTTGCTGGAGGAGGCGGTTTCCCGCCATGGCGCGCGCATGGTGGACGTCAATGAACAAAACCTCGGGGCCGTAGGCTTCTATCGCAGCTATGGATTTGTCACTACCGGCCGGGACGAAATCGATGCCGATGGCAAGCCCTATCCCACCCTGCACATGCGGTTGGAGCGAGAGCCCCAGTCCTAGCTCGGGGCCGCGAGGGAGGTATTCGCGGCCCAACGTTCATCGAAGCTTGTGTGCGCAAAGTCCCCACTGGGCACGAGCCCGCGGTGGGCGAGCTACTGGGCCGTGGCTAACTCAGCTTGGCCCGCGCTCTAGCGATGCTGAGGCTCTAGCGATGTTGAGGCAATGAGCCACGCTTTCCATGGACGGCGGGGGTGAAAACGGGATCGTATGTTGTGGCTCACTTCATGGCAGGTATTGTATTGTCTATCCGCCTGCCCTCTAACGGGGGCAGTCTGCCATAACTGCACAGCTAGAAAGGGTCCTCATGGAAGATTTTTCCGCATATACGCTCATGTTGGATGTGGGCTGGATTTCCTTGCTCATGGTCATCGGCAACGTTCTGCGCCACCAGGTGAAGTTCATCTTCCAGGACCTGCTGCTGCCTGCCCCCATTACCGCCGGCCTCATCGGCCTTCTGGTTGGTCCGAACGTGCTGGGCTGGATCAATTTCTCCGATAACTTGGGTGATTACACCTCCATCCTCATTGCGGTGGTCTTTGCCTCCATGGCCTATTCCATGGAAGTCGGCGGAAACATGGGCAAGGGCGCGCGCAATATGTGGGGCTATTCCACCATGATGTTTACCGGCCAGTGGGGCCTATTCATCGTGCTCGGCCTCTTCCTCTTTGCGCCGCTTTTCGATACCCCGAATTGGTTCGGCATGATGCTGCCCGTCGGCTTTACCGGCGGCTTTGGTACCGCCGCAGCTGTGGGCGGCGCGCTAGAGGGTGTGGGTGCTGATGCCGCGTCCTCGCTGGGCTTTACCTCCGCTACCGTTGGCACGCTGGCCGCGATTGTAGGCGGCGTGATCGCCGGCAACTGGGGAATCCGCAAGGGCAAGGTCTCCCACGTGCCCAAGGAGCTGCCGGAAGAGCTGCGCCGCGGCTATATCAAAAACATTGATGACCGCCCCTCCCTCGGCCGCGCCACTACTAACCCATCCTCCATTGAGCCGCTAGCACTGCACTTCGGCTTCATCATCTTGACCGTGATGACCGCCTATGGCATCAATCAAGGTTTGAGCAGCATCTGGGAGAACGTCTCCGTGCCGCTTTTTGCCATGTCCATGGTGGTGGGCCTTTTCTTCCGCGCACTCATGAACTTCGTTGGCGCTGAGGACTACCTAGATAAGGACTCCATTTCCTCCATCTCCGGCGCGGCCACGGACTACCTCATTGCCTTCGGTGTGGCTGCCATCGTTCCGGCCGCCATTGCTTCTTATTGGCAGGCGCTCCTCCTGCTTTTCATCTTGGGCACCATCTTCTGCATCTTCTTCCTCTTCTGGTTCCCGGCCGAGTTCTTTGGCGAGCGCTGGATCGAGCGCGGCATCTTTGGCTGGGGCTGGGCCACCGCTACCGTGGCAACCGGCATCGCCATCCTCAAGATCGTGGATCCCAAACTCAAATCCGGCACCCTGTCTGAATACGGCATGGCCTATATCGGTTTCGGCCCGTTTGAAATCTCGTGGACCATCATCGCGCCTATGGCCGTCATGTACGGATTCACCGGCCTCTTTGGCGCCATTTCCCTGGCCATTTCCATCGGCGTCTACATTGCGTTCAAGGCCATGCGCTTCATGCCGCCGCGCGGCACCATCTTCCAAGAAGGTATCGGCCACGTAGGGCAAAAGCAGGCTTAGCCGCGCTTGCCGACGCCCCCCTTGCCAACCCCGCCGCAGAACCTGTGGCGGGGCCTTTTTGTCAAGACTGTGGCTTCTAGATGTGTCTTGACGACCGAAATCTTGACTCCTCGCACCGCTAGATCTTGAGCGCAGGAGCTTAAGATAAAGTCGCCCAACGTTAAGTGTTCTAAGTGTAATTTTATATAAGCGAATAATGATTGCATCGCGCTTCTGGAATCTCCCCAGCTGTTGCTGCTGTTTACACCTAGAGTTTCGAGTAATACGAAACGATAATCATTAACGAGTACCGTTTTACCTTAGAATTTGTTATAATTCCAGAGAATCAATCTCTGTCTTGATGAGGAACTAAATGTATGAGCTGGATGGCGCTTCCGTGCGAGTAGAAATTTTGGAAGCGGCCTTAGATATCGCTGGGACGCGAGGTGAACCTGCAGTAACTTTGGAGGAAGTTGCAAAATCCTTGCAGCGCCCGCTCTCGGATATTGAGGAAGAGTTCTCCTCCAGCTCAGAGATCCTTGATGCGATGCCCAATTTTCTGGATTGGCGTTTGACCAATTACATGGAAAAAGTGGTGGACCGTCTTCCCGAAGGCGCGGGTGCCGCAGAGATTTTGAAGGCCTTGGGTGAAGGGTACTTCTTCTATTGCCAGGAACAGCCAGAGCTTTATGGCTATCTCTTTGAGCGATACCCAGCCTTGGACGATGTTCAGGTATGCAATATGGCCAAAGGTACGCATACTGGAATCTCGGGCACAGATTTCGTAGTAAATGTGCTGAAGCAACTGGTTCGAGAACAGGGCGCCGTTGTGGGGGAGGATATTGCCCTTGGTGATATCGGCCGCATTGCGCTTGCCATCTGGTCAATTATTCACGGCCTTAGCCACCTTAGTACTAAGGGTGTGGTTCGTTTCCAGCATTCGGTCATTCGCATTGCCAACCTGAGGCAGACTGTCCAGCTGGTGTTGGAAGCGATTATTGATTGGTTTGCCACCAAAGATATTCCAGAGCGTCGGCCAATTATGTATTCCGCGCGCGAGATCGTGGAGCGGGCGATGGAACAGTGGGAAGATCGTCCACTCGTTGCCCCTCAGAGCGTTGAGTCCTTGGAGTTTGAAAAGGCCAAGGATCTAATTATTGAAACGGCGCTTCACGTGGTGGCCCGAGAAGGCGTTAGCCGTTCCTTCTTCAAACAAGTGGCTCAAGAGCTGAATACCACTACGGATTTTCTCAACTCCGTGATCGACAATGACTTCGCGCTGCGGGAGTACGCCGAAGAGCGAGTAACCCGGGAAATGGCCGAGATGTTTGAAAGGGCAATCGGTTCTTTGCCGGCGGATACCGCCATTGTGGATCGTCTTCATATCGTGGCCTCTGTATATTTCAATTTTTCGCTCCGCCATACCGAGCGGTTCTGTGCGGTTATCGGCCTGGCTAATGGGTCGATCGTTCCGCATAGCGGTGACGGCAGCCCGCATGAAGGCATGACGGAAAATTTTGCCATCATGATGAAGCTTTTGCGCGAATTCATTATGGAGGCAGGAATTCAGCCGACAGATCAGCTGGTTTACTTGAGTGCCTTGGCCATGTGGGCGGGTGCTGACGGCGTATCCCATCTGTGTGCTTTGGGAGACTTCAGGGAGTACGGGGATGACCTGAAGTGGGGTCTCTTCTCCCAAGCGTTGACCTCGTCCTTCTTTGCGGTGGCGCATGGTCTGCAGTTGGTAGACAAAAACCTTCCATAGGTTGAGTGGAATAGACTCAACTTTGGGTGCGTTGTGCTAAGTGAAGCCCTACAGTGGGGTGAATAAAACTTAGAAGGAGCAACGCACACATGAACTCATTTAACCCGACCACTAAAACACAGGAAGCCCTGCAAGAGGCCCTGCAAACCGCCTCGTCCAATGGCAATCCGGATATCCGCCCTGCCCACCTGCTGGCGGCCATTCTTAGCCAAGAAGGCGGCATCGCCGCGCCAGTACTGAAAGCCACTGGCGTAGATCCGGATACCGTGCTCAAGGAAGCCCGCGAGCTCGTTGATTCGTATCCCAAAGCGGAGGGCGCCAATATGGCCAATCCGCAATTTAACCGCGATGGCCTTAATGTCTTGACTAAGTCGCAGGAGTTGGCCGGTGAACTGGGCGATGAATTCGTCTCCACCGAGGTCCTCCTTGCCGCTATTGCTGGCTCCAAGACCGACGCCGCCGAGCTGCTTACCGGCCGCGGTGCTACTTATGACGCCATCAAGGGCGCCTTTCCCTCCGTGCGCGGCGCTGCTAAGGTGACGTCCGAAAACCCAGAGGATCAGTTCCAGGCGTTAGAAAAATACGCCACGGACCTCACCGCGCGCGCCCGCGAGGGCAAGATCGACCCGGTCATCGGCCGCGATCAGGAAATTCGCCGCGTGGTCCAGGTGCTCAGCCGCCGTACGAAGAATAATCCGGTGCTCATTGGCGAGCCCGGCGTGGGTAAAACCGCCATCGTGGAGGGCCTAGCCCGCCGCATCGTGGCTGGCGACGTCCCCGAGTCCCTCAAGGGAAAGACCCTCATCAGCCTGGATCTTGGTTCCATGGTCGCCGGTGCTAAGTACCGCGGCGAATTTGAGGAGCGCCTTAAGGCCGTGCTCGATGAGATTAAATCCTCCGAGGGCGAGATCATTACCTTCATCGACGAGCTGCATACCATCGTTGGCGCCGGTGCTACTGGCGACGGCTCCATGGACGCCGGCAACATGATTAAACCCATGCTGGCCCGCGGCGAGCTGCGCCTCGTTGGCGCCACCACTTTGGACGAGTACCGCAAGTACATCGAAAAGGACGCCGCTCTCGAGCGCCGCTTCCAGCAGGTCTATGCCGCTGAGCCGTCCGTGGAGGACACCATCGGCATCCTGCGTGGCCTGAAGGAGCGGTACGAGGTGCACCACGGCGTGCGCATCATGGACTCCGCGTTAGTTTCGGCCGCCGAGCTATCTAACCGCTACATCACAAATCGCTTCCTGCCGGATAAGGCCATCGACCTCGTCGATGAAGCAGGCTCTCGCCTGCGCATGGAGATCGACTCCTCCCCGCAGGAAATCGACGAGCTCGAGCGTATCGTCCGCCGCATGGAGATCGAAGAGCTAGCGCTGAAGAAGGAATCTGACGCCGCTTCCCAGGACCGCCTGGCTACCCTGCAGGGTGAGCTCGCTGACCAGCGCGAAAAGCTTGGTGAGCTCAAGGCCCGCTGGGCCAATGAGAAGAAGGCCATCGATGATGTCCAAAACATCAAGGAAGAGCTCGATGATCTGCGCCGCCAGGCCGAAATCGCCGAGCGCGATGGAGACCTTGCACTCGCCTCCGAGATCAACTACGGCAAGATTCCACCGCTGGAAAAGGAACTTGCGGCCGCGGAGGTCAAGGCCACCGAGCAGCGCAATACGATGCTCGATGAGGAGGTAAGCCCAGATACCATCGCGGAGGTCGTCTCTGCCTGGACCGGCATTCCGGCCGGCAAGATGCTGCAGGGTGAGACCGAAAAACTGCTCAATATGGAATCCGTACTGGGCAACCGCGTGGTCGGCCAGAAGGAAGCCGTCACCGCGGTATCGGACGCCGTGCGCCGCTCCCGTGCGGGCGTGGCCGACCCCAACCGGCCGACCGGCTCCTTCCTCTTCCTTGGTCCCACCGGTGTGGGCAAGACCGAGCTCGCGAAGGCATTGGCGGACTTCCTCTTCGACGATGAATCCGCCATGGTCCGCATCGATATGTCCGAGTACGGCGAGAAGCATTCCGTCTCCCGCCTCGTCGGTGCCCCTCCGGGATACGTCGGCCATGAGGCAGGCGGCCAGCTCACCGAGGCCGTTCGCCGCCGCCCCTATACGCTCGTGCTTTTCGACGAGGTAGAAAAGGCCCACCCCGACGTCTTCGATGTCCTCCTCCAAGTTCTGGACGAGGGCCGGCTTACCGACGGCCAGGGGCGCACCGTTGACTTCCGCAATACCGTCATCATCTTGACCTCCAACCTGGGTGCCGGCGGCACCCGCGAGGAGACCATGGATGCGGTGAAGAAGGCATTCAAGCCCGAATTCATCAACCGCCTCGATGACGTGGTTATGTTCGAGCCCCTGTCGGAGGAGCTCCTCCGCGGCATCGTCGACATCCAGCTGCGCGGCCTGTCCGAGCGCCTTGACGCCCGCCGCCTGACCCTGCAGGTTTCGGATTCCGCCAAGTCCTGGCTGGCCGAGCGTGGCTACGACCCAGCCTATGGTGCCCGCCCGCTGCGCCGCACCATCCAGCAGGCCATTGGTGACAAGCTCGCCAAGAAGCTGCTGGCCGGCGATATCGTTGATGGCGATACCGTCCACGTGGACGTCGCCGATGGCGGCGCGGAGCTAGACATCGCCGCCCGCTAGTCGGCCGCTTAACGCCCGCCGCGCCAAAATGTGCTCATGCCCCTAGACTCGGGAGCATGAGCATTTTGGTCTCCCCACAAAAACTCCGCGAATCCATTTATCACGGCGAGCAATTTACCCTCCTGGCCACCCACTGGCAGCCCCAGTTGCGCCAAAGCTATAACCAGTTCACCTCCCTGCACATTCCGACGGCGCTGTTTAGCGATACCGCCAATTCCTTCGCCGGCCTGCCCGGCTCTCAGGTAGGCCGCAACCCGCTGCCGGATCCGGATAAGCTCCAGGAACACTTCCGCCAGTGGGGAATCCGCGAGGATCGCCCCGTCGTGGTCTATGACGAGGGCCGCGGCCTTTTCGCCGGCCGCGCCTGGTGGACCTTGCGCTGGGCCGGCCTGGAGAACGTTCGCATCCTCGATGGCGGCCTGGCCAATTGGCGCCACTTGGGCTATACCACGCTGACCGGCCCCGGCAATTTCGCCGTAGGCGCTAACGCAACGGTCAACCCCGGCCACATGCCCGTGGCCACTATCGATGACGTGCGCAATCACGATGGCCTGCTCATTGATACCCGCACTCGCAACCGTTTTGCCGGCCGTCGCGAAAACTTGGACCTCAAGGCCGGCCACATCCCCGGCGCCATCAACGTGCCGGAGCGCCTTTTCCACAACGATGGCCTGCGCACCTGGAAGTCCACGGGCGAAATCCGCGAAGTGCTTTTCGACGCCGGACTCACCCCCGACAACGTCCAAGATGCCATCATCTACTCCGGTTCCGGCAACCACTCCGCCCTCGCCCTCGCCGCAATGCAAGACGCCGGCTTCACCGGCCTGCGCCACTATGTCGGCGGCTGGTCGCAGTGGTCTGCCAACCCCCAAAACCCCGTCGAGCGCGGCGACCGCCTCACCGTCAACGGCTAATCGCTCCGCACATCCCTCGCCCTCAGCCTCCCGCACCCGCACCCGCGCGCCGAGCGCTGAGGGCTTGCCCATTCCTACTACTATCGTGGGGTGATGGCTTTTCTAATCCTTGCTCTCGCGCTTCTTCTCGGCATTGCCGGCGGTGCCTTGCTGCTTTACGACGGCAAACAGCGCGCCCCCTCCACCCCTGCCTCCACTGCCGACGCAGACACCGCTTCCGCCGAGCCGGCCTCCGCGGACCAAGCTTCGGCCGCGCCCGCCCCTGCCGAGCCCGCCCCTGCCGCGCCCGTCGATTCCGGCTCCGCTGACGCCGAGTCCGCCGACGCGCAAGCAGAAGCCCTTCCCGTTGATGCGCCACACGAGACCGCTGGTCCCGCCGGCGACGCGCCCAACCTAGATTCCGGTCCAACCCCCAACTCAGCTCCCTCATCTGAGCCCACTCCCGAGCCGGACCCTAAACCGGAACCGGTCCGCGAACCGGAGCCTGACAAGGATTCCGAGTCCGAGTCCAGCGCAGAATCCACACCGGAGCAAGCCCTGATCCACGATCTGGCCCACGAGTCGGATCGCCAACCGGCAAGCGATCCAGAAAGCGAGCCACGCCCGCATTCGAAGCCGCATGCCCGCCATCGGCCGGTTCTGCCGGGAACGATTCGCCGCGAGCGCCGGAATTGGGCAGAAGCCAAGGGCTTTGAATTTATGAAGTCCGATCCTTATCTCGTAGACGAATGGACGAGGGGAGTGGCCTCCACCGGTGCAGCACCCAAAGACATTGTTGCAGGCAACGTCTACGGCCACGAGATGCTGTTGATGGATATCGATGGTGTCAACGTAATGGCCATGCGCACCGGCGCGGCCTCAGACATGGTGGTGGATTTCCGCCGCTTCGACCGCGAGAGCACAAGGACCTCCGAGGACCTGCTTTTGGCCATGACCATCGAGGGGTTCGATGTGTATTCCTCGGAAAGCGCAGTCACCG
Source organism: Corynebacterium curieae (assembly GCF_027570035.1). GTDB lineage: Bacteria > Actinomycetota > Actinomycetes > Mycobacteriales > Mycobacteriaceae > Corynebacterium > Corynebacterium curieae. The sequence continues at coordinate 128,127 of NZ_JAKMUU010000005.1, forward strand.
AGCGCATGGTTGACGAGCGCGTGCATGTTGCCCTGCAGCAAATGCCAGAATCCGTAACGGCACTGTGGATGGAAACCGAGTGGGTGCTTGCGCAGACCACGAAACAAGCGCGCTCGGCGGAGTGGGACGCGATGCTGCCGCCGCTGGCACTTCTGGCGGACGCGGCTCGCGTATTACCACCGCGTTCTTCGGCCACGCAGGTGCTGCGCCTCGAAGACTTGGACCCAGTCCGCGAGATTCCCGCGCAGCCCATCGTAGAGGCGGTCGGCGGCGCGCCGGCCGCAGGCGTACCGGAGTTTGAACGGCCCGTTATCCAGCGGCCGGAGGAGCCTTTGCAGATGCCATCGCGGGCGTATTCCGAAACCCGCGGTCCGGTCGAGCACACCGCTCTGGGCGGCGACGAGGTCGACGCGATTGCCGACGGCCGCGAGCGCCCCAACCCCGACTCCCACACCGCCCGCCTGCCACGCCAGCAGTTCCGTGCCGCCTCCATCTTCGATAGTCCCGCCGGCGACTCCACCAGCTCGGCCGATCCCGACGCCGCCGATTCTGCTGCCGCCCATTCCGATGCCACCGATTCCGACGCCGCAAGCGACTCCTCGGCCGAGGAATCGGACTCGCGCCGGGGAGAGTAGCCTAGAGTCCGATACGGGCGGCCGGCCGCCGCCCACGAACCACGACAAGGAGCAGATGACTGTGGATTCTCAGAACACAAATGCGCACAACGCCAGCGCCCAGAACCTGGACACCGAGAAGAAGGCTCGGCTTGCCGAGCTAGTCAAGGAATTGGCCGTCGTCCACGGCAAGGTGACCTTGTCCTCGGGTAAGGAAGCTGATTACTACGTGGATCTCCGCCGCGCCACCTTGCACCACGAGGCTTCCCGCCTCATCGGTGCGCTGCTGCGCGAGCTGACCGCGGATTGGGATTTCGCGGCCGTCGGTGGCCTGACACTCGGCGCCGACCCAGTCGCTACCTCCATCATGCATGCCGACGGCCGCGATATCGACGCCTTCGTCGTGCGCAAGGAAGCCAAGAAGCACGGCATGCAACGCCGCATTGAAGGCGCCGACGTAGAAGGCAAGAAGGTTCTCGTCGTCGAAGACACCACCACCACCGGCAACTCCCCGCTGACTGCCGTGGCTGCGCTGCGCGAGGCCGGCGCTGAGGTCGTTGGTGTCGCGACCGTCGTCGACCGCGAGACCGGTGCCGGTGACGTCATCGCTGCCGAAGGCTTGGAATACCGCTCCCTGCTGGGCTTGGGCGACCTTGACCTCGCCTAACGCAGATGGCGCGGCGGGTCACCCCAAGGCAGACCAGGCTAAAACGGACGAAGCCAAGGGTCCGACCGAATGGAATGAAGGCCGCCATGGCGTAGGCCCCTGGCAAGGCCCGCTGCCGCAAGGACCGGATGCCGCGAAGTACGACCCAGAGCTGCTTGCGGAAGGCGACCGCCGCAACGTGGTCGATGCCTACCGCTACTGGAGCAGGGAAGCGATTAAGAGGGACATCGATAAGCGTCGGCATAGCTTGCACATCGCCATTGAGAACTTCGAAAATGATGCCAATATCGGCACCGTTGTGCGCACCGCCAACGCTTTCGCCGTCGATACCGTGCACATCGTCGGCCGCCGGCGGTGGAATCGCCGCGGTGCAATGGTCACGGACAGGTATCAGCATTTGATGCACCACGAGAGCGTCGAGAAGCTCATTGCGTGGGCGGCCGAGGAAGGCCTGACCGTCGTAGCCATTGATAACACCCCCGGTTGCGTACCCCTTGAAACGGCCGAGCTACCCGAACGTAGCCTGCTCCTTTTCGGCCAAGAAGGCCCCGGCGTAACGCAAGCGGCCCAGGATGCCGCGGTGATGACCTGCTCCATCGCCCAATTTGGCTCCACACGCTCCATTAATGCGGGGGTCGCGGCCGGCATTGCCATGCACGCTTGGATCCGCCAGCACGCCGATCTGGCTAATTCTTGGTAGGAAGATCGCTACACTAGCTGTATCTACCCGTGCGACTGGAGTGATAGAGGAACTGTGGAAGAAAAATGGGCCCACCGCGCCGAACTCGCAGAAGCCGCCATCAATGAGCGCCACGCGCACTCTGTGTGGGGCCTGCCGCGCACCAACCTTGCGGTGGTTAGCTGGCCGCCCACCACGAAGGAAAAGCTCTTCGTCCACTGGCACTATTGGTGGCAGGCCCACTACTTGGACTGCCTTGTCGACGCCGCGCTGCGCAATAACACCAAGGTTCGCCGTCACCGCATCTTCGACACTATGCGGGGCATCCGCATTCGCAACCTCGCGCAACTGACAAAGAATAAATACTACGACGACAAGGCTTGGCTCGCGCTCGCCTTCGGCCGCGTGGAGGGGTTGAAGAAGGCGAAGACGCCGAAGCGTCTGGCGGCGCTGCAGCGCAATATCCACGACGGCCTCGATGAAACACTCGGCGTGCTGCCGTGGCGAGTGGGCGAGAATTTCATGAATGTGCCCTCCAACGGCCCAGGTGCCATCATGCTGGCACGCATGGGCCGCATCGAGGAAGCGCGGCGCATCATCGACTGGATTTATGACCACCTGCTTGACGACGACGGCTACATCATGGACGGCGTCCGCATGCGCATGGACGGCCCTGAGGTGGTAAAAAACATTCACCCTTACTGCCAGGGCGTGGTGTTGGGCGCGTGCTTGGAAATCGTATTGGCGCTGCGCGAAAAGGCCGGCGTGGGTGACTTGGAGCAGATCGACAGCGTGCATGAGGCCGAGATGGCCTCCGAGATGATGGAGTACATCATCCGCATCCGCGGCTTAGTGCAAACCGTGGCTTCGGGCATGGCTACGCCCTCAGGCGTGGTGGACTGGGAGACCGGTGATGGCGATGGCGGCCTGTTTAAGGGCATTTTGATGCGCTATCTTGCCGACGTCGTCGTGCGCCTGCCCGGCGATTCCCCCGCCAACCGTGCGACGAAGAAGCTGGCCGCGCGCATGGTGGTGGCCTCGGCCGAATCTGTATGGGAGCACCGACTCGAGGTTGATGGTCTGCCGATTTTCGGATCCGACTGGACGGCCGATGCGCGTCTGCCGCATAACTATGGCTTCGGCCGACGCACCATGAGTGAGAAGGTAGGCATCATCCGCGTGGACGAGCGCGACCTGTCCGTGCAACTATCCGGCTGGATGCTGATGGAGGCTTGCGCTCGCGTGACGCGGCACATGTCCAAATAATCCGCAGCCTAAATAACCCCCACAGCGGCGGGGCGGATTCGCGCCGAGCAGAGGCGGGTTGAAAATGTCACATAGTTTTTGCGGCAGAAATTCCGTGAAACGGGCATACTTGGGTGTTGGAACGTGTTTGACCACAACCCCACTTTTAAGGATGGAAACTCATGCCAATTGCAACCCCTGAGGTCTATAACGAGATGCTGGATACCGCGAAGAAGAATGGCTTCGCGTTCCCAGCTATCAACTGCACCTCTTCTGAGACCATTAACGCAGCTCTGAAGGGCTTTGCGGAGGCCGAGTCCGACGGCATCATCCAGTTCTCCACCGGCGGTGCCGCCTTCGGCTCCGGTCTGGCTGTGAAGGACAAGGTCAAGGGTGCTCAGGCACTGGCCGCATTCGCTCATGAGGCCGCCAAGCACTACGGCGTGAATATCGCGCTGCACACCGACCACTGCCAGAAGGAAGTGCTCGATGAGTACGTCCGCCCACTGCTGGCAATCTCTCAGGAGCGCGTCGACCGCGGCGAGAACCCGCTGTTCCAGTCCCACATGTGGGACGGCTCCGCTATTCCAATCGATGAGAACCTGGTCATCGCACAGGAGCTGCTGGAGAAGGCTAAGAACGCTCACGTCATCCTCGAGGCTGAGATCGGCGTCGTCGGCGGCGAAGAAGACGGCATCCAGGCTAAGGCAGGCGCTAACCTCTACACCTCCCCAGAGGACTTTGAGAAGACCATCGATGCCCTGGGCACCGGCGAGAAGGGCCGCTACCTGCTGGCCGCTACCTTCGGCAACGTTCACGGCGTCTACAAGCCAGGCAACGTGAAGCTTCGCCCAGAGGTCCTGCTCGAGGGTCAGAAGGTCGCACAGAAGAAGCTCGGCCTAGGCGAGGACGAGTACGCTTTCGACTTCGTCTTCCACGGCGGCTCCGGCTCCGAGAAGGAGAAGATCGAAGAGGCTCTGGGCTACGGCGTTATCAAGATGAACGTGGACACCGATACCCAGTACGCATTTACCAACCCGATCGCTCGCCACATGATGGAGAACTACGACGGCGTCTTCAAGATCGACGGCGAGGTTGGCAACAAGAAGGCCTACGACCCACGCTCTTACCTGAAGAAGGCAGAGCAGGGTATGTCCGAGCGCGTCATCGAGTCCTGCCAGGACCTGCACTCTGTGGGCAAGTCCATCTCCAAGTAAATTTCAGTTAAGGCAGCCTCGTAAAAAGGCACGCTGAATTGACCGCTTCCCCGCGTGGGAGGCGGCTTTTTCGTGCCTTCGGCCGGGGGACGATTAGGGGTGGGAGTTGGGCGGCCGGGCGGGGCTGGGGACGAAGCGCGGGGTATTGCTCCACGGCGGGACCCAAGCAACGCGGCCTTTGACGCGCACCATGCGGCCGCGTTCGGTGGGCCGGGCGGGGTCATCTTGGTTGACGGCGTTGTGGTGCGCACACAAAGTGACCAGATTTTCTTGGTTGGTGGGCCCGCCGGCGGACCAGGCGGTGAGGTGGTGGACTTGGGCGTCGTCGGCAGGCGTATTGCAGCCCGGCCACGCACACACGGGGTGCTCGGCCGCGGCAAGCATGCGCTGCTTCCACGTGGCCATGCGCTCGGTGCGATACAGGTTAACCGGGCCGTGCTCGGGGTGAACGAGGCTGACGTAGCCGCGCTGGGCTAAGGCGCGGGCGACGAGCTGCGCGCCGGTCATCCGGGCGCCGTTGGTGAGCTGGAGGGTGATATCGGAGGCGTCGGAAGGCGCGGCGACGATGCGGTCGAGCTGGTCCAGCGTGAGGATGACGTTGGTGTGCACGGCCGGCAGTGCGCCGGGGTTGCCCTCGAGGAGGACCTTCTTGGCGGCGGCGAGGGGATCATCTTTGTTGACGGAGGAGAGCACCCCCTTGATATCGGCGATATCGGTGGGATCGGCCGTAATGGAGATGGTGTGTGGGCCGTCGGGGCGGCGGGTATAGCGCACTCCGGGTTCGGGGCGGCGGGGCGGATTGAGCTGCTTGAGCAGCTTCTTGGCCACGGAGGGTATGAGGCGCGCCTCGGTGCGGCAGAGTTCTAGGCGCAGGTCCCAGGCGCGGTTGGTATCGCGCACGCGGCGGGCATAGGACTCGATGCTATCGAGCGTGGCGAGGTCATGGGCGCGGCTGCGGGCGGCGTCGCGGGCGAGACGTTGCTTGCGGGTATTCGACGTGCGGCCGAAATAGGCGTGCTGCAGGCGGGCGAGCTGGGCGGCCAAAAGCGGGCTGGCCCCGGCCTCGAGGAGCGAGTCTTCGGAGCAGCCCTGAAATTCGGCGACGAGGTCGACGCCGCGGCGGCATAACAAAAGAAATTCGGTGTTCACACGGCCGAAGCTAAAAGGCACGCGAAGGCCAAACAAGCGGTGTGCGGCCGGGGAGGTGGAAATTGTGGATAGGTGGGGGAAAAGGGGGCGTCGGCAAGAGCTATCCACAAGCCGGCCGGCGGCCGAGATGCGCGGGGACGACGGCGATGGTAAGGGCGGTCTTCTATGCTGGAAGGCATGTCGGAAGCGAAGGAAAGAGTCTCAACGCGGGAAAAGCTGCGGGTGATTGATCGCTCGGTGCTCTCGCGGGTAAACCGCATTCGCTCGCGGTTTGTCTACATCGTCCAGGCGACCATCGGCGCGGCGCTCGCGTACTGGGTGGCCGGCGATGTGGTGGGACACCCGCAGCCGTTCTTCGCGCCGATTTCCGCGGTCATCATCTTGGGCCTTTCGGGCGGGGACAGGATGAAAAAGGCGCTGGAGATGTCAATTGGTGGCATTATCGGCGTGGCCGTGGGCGACCTGCTCTTCCAGATTGTGGGGCAGGGGCCGTTTCAGATTTTCTTCATTGTGGGCGCGGGCCTGGTGGTGGGCTCCTTTTTAACCAAGTCGCCGCTGGTGACCAACCAGATTGTCTTTGGCGCGATTTTGATTGCGACGATTTTCCCACCCACAGAGGGCCCGGGAGGCCTGCACCGCGCGATTGACGCGATGATTGGTTCGGGCATTGGCCTTATCACCATTGCGCTGATTCCTAATTCCCCGTTGGTGGAGGCGCGGCGTGAGGTCTCGAAGGTGTTAAAGATTGCCTCGAGCATTCTTGCTGACGTCACTTATGGCATCCGCCACCAAGACCCCGCCGTCATCCGCGATGCGCGCGAGGCGGTGCGTGGAACGCAAAATAGCATCAATACCCTGCTGAGCGCGGCGCAATCGGGTAAGGAGGCCTCGGAGGTCTCGCCGCTGTTGTGGGCTTCGCGGCGCAGCATTCGCTCGTTGGAGCGCATCCTCATGCCGGTGGATAATGCGGTCCGTGGGGTGCGTGTGCTCTCGCGCCAGGCGCTTGGCCTGACGGAGGACCGCGATAAGGTTTCGGACGAGCAGTTGGAGTTGCTCGATGAGCTTTCCGACGTCATCCTCGCCATCAGCGAGCTCTACGGCCAAGGCAAACAGCACGGCCACGACGAGGCGATTGAGATTCCGGACCTGGTGCAGCGCCTGCGCATCGTAGGTGGGCGCGCCGGGCTGGACATCATCGACAAAGAAGGCACGCTGTCGGCCTATATGATTTTGGGCCAGACGCGCTCCATTGTGGTGGACATGCTGATGGTTTGCGGGCTCTCGCGCGAGTCGGCCGTGGCGCACCTCGTGCCGACCTCGCAGCACCCGGCCTATCCGCCCGAGGTGTGGGGGCGCGAGGGCTAGCGGCCTCGCGCGTAGATAAAGACGTCGCGCGCAGACAAGGATGCCGCGTGGGCTAAGGGCGGACGATCTGGAGGTCGCGTAGGTGGCGGTAGAACGTCACGCGGGTCACCGGCCGCTTGTGAGGGACAGAATCGACGATGACGCGCAGCTGCGGGCCGCCGGCTTGGACAGCGCGGCCGGTGCGCACGGATTCGGGGTCGAGCTGGCCGGGCTTGCGCAGCAGGGAGCGCAGGCGGCCCTGGGGCTCAATGGGGGAAGTGGCGCGGGCGGCGAGGATGCCGGGGGCGTCGGTCATCGGGACGAGACGCGCGCCAAAGGTTTTGGGGGACGAGGCGGCCAGGGTGTGGTCGTCGATGATGATTTCTCCGGTAAAGGAGCCGTTTGCGGCGTCCGAAATAGTTGCGGAGCCGGCGACGGCGAGGCCGGAATCGTTGCGGATGAGCGGCGCAGGGCGGGCCGGGGCCGTGCGTGCGAAGTCGAGGGCCTCGGCTGGGTCGGTGGGAAGTCCCCAGTTCTGCGCGGCCGCAGACGTGACGGCCGCGGATGCGGCGGAAGCGGAGGAGGCGGCCGGCGCGGAGGCGGACGAGGCGGAGGCTGCGGCCGAGGGGACGGGGATGAAGGCGACCTCGGCCCAGAGATTGTCGGAGCGCATGAGGCGGGTCAGCACGGCCGAGAGGGCGGCGTCGGAACCGGCGACGACGATGCGCAAAGGCTCGGCAAGGTGGGGTGCTTGGGGCGCGGCCTGTGGTGCGCCGAGGTGCCGCACATCTGGTTGGGCGGCGATGTCATCGAGGGAGGGAGTGGGGTCGTCGGGAAGCAGGACGGTGGCTGCGTTGTCGATGACGGCCAACTCTTTGCGGGTGGGAATGGCCGAAAGATCATGGGCCTCGGCGGGCATTGGGATGCCCGGGGCGCCGCAGCGAAGGAACAAAAAGAGCATGCGCACAATGCTACGCGGGCTTTTTGGGCCGCAAAAGTGTAAGGTTGGAGAGTATTTTGGCTTCAATTATGAGGAAGTGACTAAACAATGGCAGCGATCGTCATTGTCGGTGCCCAGTGGGGCGACGAAGGCAAGGGCAAAGCGACCGACATCCTCGGCGGCAAGGTTGACTACGTGGTCAAGCCGAACGGCGGTAATAACGCCGGCCACACCGTCGTGGTAGGCGGCGAAAAATACGAGCTAAAACTCCTGCCGGCCGGCATTTTGTCCGAGAACGCCACCCCAGTGCTGGGCAATGGTGTGGTGATTAACCTTGAGGCGCTCTTTGATGAGATTGATGGCCTTGAGGCCCGCGGTGCGAACGCCTCGCGCCTGAAGATTTCCGCGAACGCGCACCTAGTGGCGCCGTACCACCAGACCCTGGACCGCGTGCAGGAGCGCTTCCTGGGCAAGCGCGCGATTGGTACCACCGGCCGCGGTATCGGTCCGACCTACGCCGATAAGGTCGCGCGCATTGGCATCCGCGTGCAGGACATCTTTGATGAGTCCATCCTGCGCCAGAAGGTGGAATCCGCGCTGGATATCAAGAACCAGATGCTGGTGAAGATGTACAACCGCAAGGCCATCGAGGCGGATCAGATTGTGGAGTACTTCCTGAGCTACCGCGACCGCCTGCGCCCGATGGTTATCGACGCCGAGCTGGAGCTCAACCAAGCCCTCGAGGCCGGCAAGCACGTGCTCATGGAGGGCGGTCAGGCCACCATGCTCGACGTGGACCACGGCACCTACCCGTTTGTGACCTCGTCTAACCCGACCGCCGGTGGTGCTTCCGTGGGTTCCGGCATCGGCCCGACCCGCATCAAGACCTCGCTAGGCATCATCAAGGCCTACACCACCCGCGTGGGTGCCGGCCCGTTCCCCACCGAGCTTTTTGATAAGTGGGGCGAGTACCTGCAGACCACCGGTGGTGAAATTGGCGTGAACACCGGCCGCAAGCGCCGTTGTGGCTGGTACGACTCCGTCGTTGCTCGCTATGCCACCCGCGTCAACGGCTTTACCGATTACTTCCTGACCAAGCTGGACGTTCTTACCGGCATTGGCGAGATTCCGATCTGCGTGGCTTACGACGTCGACGGCAAGCGCTACGACGAGCTGCCTCTTACCCAGTCCGAGTTCCACCACGCCGAGCCCATCTTTGAGACCATGCCGGCCTGGGATGAGGACATCACAGAGTGCTCCACCTTTGAGGAGCTACCGCAGAAGGCACAGGATTACGTCCTGCGTTTGGAAGATCTTTCCGGCTGCCGTATCTCCTATATCGGCGTTGGCCCCGGCCGCGACCAGACCATCATTCGCCATGATGTGATGGAGGACCAGTAAGGCCGTAGTCCTTACTGCCGTGCTGTGAGAGCCCCGATACCTAGCACAGCTGAACTGGCTCCCTACACGCTGTTTCTTTCAGCCCTTCAAGTAAACAGCAAGGTTCCTAATCCCTACCTAGCTCCCCGTCCCTTTAGGGGAGGTAGGCTCTCATTAAGCGAAAGCGCCCGTGCCCCGTTCCTGAGACGGAGCACGGGCGCTGTGGCATTTCAGTGCCCTTTAGCTGCCGGCAAGACCGTGGCATGCCAGCATAGATCTTTCCCCGTTGAACGTAACCAAAAACTCATCTAAGGTTAAGTTCGTTTTAAGTACAGAGAGTTTTCAGCTTTCGCGGGCCCTATTCCCGCGCATTACTACACAGGGAGATACTTTAATGATCATCAAGCTAGTGAGCGGACTGCTTGCCACGATTATGGGATTCTTCGGCCTAGGTACCCCGGCACAGGAGACTACGCCGGCACCTGAGCAGAAGCAGGTTGCTGTTGCTGAGCAGAGCAATAACGACGACGTGCAGGCTCTTATCGACGCCGCCCACGCCAAAGCCGGCTACGAGTTCATCAGCGTGCGCTACGACGGCGATACCGCCAATATTGCTTTAAATCCGAAGACCTACAATCCGGACAAGGACGACGCTACTTTCGAGGCAGTTTCCCAGCTCCTACAGGAGAAGGGCTACCAGGTCACTGCCGTTCTTTAAGGCCTAACTCATTTCAGAATCCGCACTGCGGCCTCGGTAGAGCATTAGCTTGCCGGAGCCCGTGCGGATTTTCTTTGCCTAGATTACTTCACTCCTGAGTGCGTTCGCCTGCATGTGATTAGGTTGACCGTTAGGTGAGAATTCGCTCACACATTTCTTTGCGGAGATGAATTGCAATAAGGTTAAGGATTGTTGAGCGTCAACACCTTTGAATGGTTCTACTCCGTTATTAAATCCTCTCTAGTCACATTGGCAAGGTCAGCTTTTATGGGCGATCTCGAGGTAATGGGATGAAAATGGGGGTAAAGTCGCTTCCTGAATTTGTGCAAGCTTAGATAAAACGCAGTGTATAGAAGCGGTAACACGGGTTACGTTAAAACCAATCTTGGTAGTGATGAAGCTAGGGGTTCAGCTTCCTAAACTTAAAATACGTCTAGGAAACAATGAACATTTACCTGTAATGCCTTAATGCCTCGTAAAAGTAGGTGCGTTTACCTACAGCTAATAAATAAGAAAACCTGCATAACGTGCAGTTTTTAAACTTTCTGGTTAGCTTCTTAAATCTACGCGTGATATTATCCTGAGAGCACAATAAGAGTTAATCCAGATTTGGGTCCAAAATCCTGATTAACCGCAGTGTGTTCAAATCTCAAATTCAGGTTCTGCTCAGCGAAAACAGTCGCTTTGTAGGAAAACGAATGTAAGTATTTGTACCGCTCGAAGAGGAAAGAATGAGTAAGTTAAGAAACATATCCCGAGAGGGGTGGGTAGTCTTTACCGCAGTGCTTGCTGCAATTGCGGTAATTGCGGCCATGGTTACCGTTCCTGGAGCAAAGGCTCAGGATGCTGATGGTGAAGCTATCCAGATTCAACCAGATGATAGCTTCGGTAGCGATACAGAGAAGCTGGCTGGCGTAGCAAAAGGTTGGGGCACTATGGTGTGGGCCGGTGCGCCGGTTAAGGATCCGAACAAAGAGTGGACCACGGACTTCGGTAAAGCAGGAAATCCTGGTAGTAATGCTGGCTGGGCTTGGTGTGTAGACATTTCTAAGGCTGAGCCAATGCGCAATACTGCTAAGTATGACGTCGCTACTGCAGGTAAGGCGCCCATTCCTGAAAACCTGCGAGATGCAGCTATCAATGTGGCAACGTTGTCTAAACAGGCTTTGAAGAAGGGGGAAGAGGGGCGGCAAACGGTCGCGACCTATTCCTACTACTTAAGTGCCTTGATTGGTGACAACAGCAGTAGCAAAATTGCTCGCCATGGCATTGTGGATCCTGGGGCCATGAAAAATGACCAGTTTGTTGGTCCAGTTTTTAAGGACTTTAAGGGAAGCTTGAAGGAGTTTGAGTCTCTAACAGGGTTTACTATTAATCCGAATGAACCTTGGGAACTTCAGAAACTGGATTCCGTCTCTGTTCCAAAGGCACCAGAAGGTGCGTTCATTACGCTTGTTGGCCCGAACGGTCGTCTCACTGGTCCGACAAAACCAGGAGAGAAAATTGGTAAGAATGCGAATGATCAACGCGTGATGCCTCCAGATCAGCCTGGTCTTCCGGATAATCCGGACAACGGCGGCGGTTCCGAGGAGCCGACGACCTCCGATGAGAATACGACCGAAGAGACTACCTCTGAGAATCCCGAAGAGGAGACTTCCTCTAGCGAGACGACTACCGACTCTGAGCCAACTGACTCTGAGGAAACCACTACGGAAGACACTGAAGAGCCGACCCCGGGTAAGACTACTGATGTAGTACCTAATCCTGACCCGACTCCGACTACGGAGGAGCAGGAAAAGGACCTTAATCCGGAGATCAAGACCGAAGCTTCCTTTGATGGCGAGAAGCAGCAGGTAGTTGCTGGTGCCACCGTTAAGGATAAGGTTCATTACGAGGATCTTGTACCGGGCAAGAAGTACACTCTGAAGGCCGAGCTGCGTAACAAGGCAGTGAATGAAAAAGGTGAGAACGAGGTTGTCGGCAAGGGCGAAGTAACCTTTACCCCGAAGAAGTCTGCCGGCGAAGAGGTCGTTGATATTAAGGTCAACGACGATGTTGTGGGCGTCATCAAGGCTGCCGTCGCGTTCGAGGACCTGTATTCCAAGCAGGTTGATGAGAATGGTAAGGAAACTCCGAACTCTGATGAAGAGAAGAAGATTGCCGATCACCGTGACATCAATGATGAGGCTCAGACTGTAACCTCGAAGATGGAGCCATCCATCGGTACCAAGGCTGAGAAGGCTAGGGGCGATGAGATTAAGGCTGGCACCGTCATTAGCGATACTGTCGAGTACACTGACCTGGTTCCTGGCAAGGAGTACACTCTGAATGCAGAGCTGCGTTCCAAGGTTAAGGACGAGGCTACTGGTGACTACCCGGTAATCGGCCACGGTAAGAAGACCTTCGTAGCGAAGACCTCCAAGGGCACGGAAGAAGTCAAGATCACTGTTGATGAGGGTGTCACCGAGGCTGTTGATGAGGCAGTTGCTTTCGAGTATCTGACCTCCACTGCTGTTAACAAGGACGGCAAGGATTCCACCACTGGTGAGAAGAACGACATTGCCGAGCACACCGACATCGAGGATAAGGAACAGACCGTAAAGTCTGACAAGCCTTCTGAGTCCACGACTCCGGAGACCGCCACCTCTACCGAGGACGTTCCGGGTACGCCTGGTGATGGTGGCGAGAGTGAAACTTCGAAGCCTTCCGAGCCTTCTTCGTCTGAGGAAACTGCTTCTTCCGAGCAGTCCTCCACTGAGGATTCTTCTACCCCGAAGACTAGCGAGACCTGCGAGTCTGAGGAGCCGAGTGACTCCGAGAGCGAGAAGCCTTCTGAGGAACCGTCTGAGTCTGAGTCCAGCGAGCCTTCTGAGTCTGTAGAGACCACAACTTCCCAGGCTTCTGAGACCTCCACTTCTGAGGAGCCTTCGGATTGCGAGTCGACTACCCCGAATGAGCCGAGTGAGCCAGGCGAGCCTTCTGATGGCGATGAGGGAAAGACT
>NZ_JAKMUU010000006.1 GCF_027570035.1 Corynebacterium curieae
CCGCGCGGGATCTGGGGGCTAATTGATCGAAATGCGAAAAAGAAGAGCGCACCGCGAAGGGACCCCGCGCTCCGCGCCGGGAACGGCGCTTGGAGAGGTTCGCTCTAGAGAATCTCACCCGGGTTATACGAGGCAGCCTTGGGGTGCTCGCCTACTAGGGCGTTGATGCGGTTGAGGACCTGGCTGACCTGGGACTCAGCGGCACCGATGAAGGCGTGCTTATCGGCTAGGGCGGCCTCGAGGTCGGACTCGTCCATGGGCAGGCGATCATCGGCAGCGAGGCGTTGGACTAGGTCCTGCTCTCCGCCGTTTTCACGCATATTAAGCGCAACGGCAACGGCGTTTTCCTTGATGACCTCGTGGGCGGTCTCGCGGCCCACGCCGGCGCGCACGGCCGCCATGAGGATGCGGGTGGTGGCCAGGAAGGGCAGGTAGCGCTCCAGCTCGCGATCAATCATGGCCGGGAAGGCGCCGAACTCATCGAGGACGGTGAGGAAGGTTTCGAATTGGCCGTCGAGGGCGAAGAAGGCGTCGGGAAGCGCGACGCGGCGGACCACGGAGCAGAAGACATCGCCTTCGTTCCACTGCTGCCCAGCCAGGTCTGCTGCCATGGTGAGGTAGCCGCGGAGGATGACTTGCAGGCCGCCGACGCGCTCGCAGGAGCGGGCGTTCATCTTGTGCGGCATAGCAGAGGAGCCGACCTGGCCCTCCTTGAAGCCCTCGGTGACGGTCTCGTTGCCAGCCATGAGGCGGATGGTAGTAGCCAGCGAAGATGGGGCGGCGCCGAGCTCAACCAGCGCGGAGATGGCGTCGAAGTCAAGGGAGCGCGGGTAGACTTGGCCCACGGAATTAAAGATACGGTGGAAGCCTAGGTAATCTGCGATCGCGGTCTCCAAGGAGGCGAGCTTGTCCTCGGATCCTCCCATGAGATCGAGCATGTCCTGAGAGGTGCCCATCGGGCCCTTGATGCCGCGCAGCGGGTAGCGCGCGAGGAGGTCTTCGACGCGTTCGATGGCCAGCAGCATCTCATCGCCGGCCGTGGCGAAGCGCTTGCCCAGCGTCGTGGCCTGCGCGGCCACGTTGTGGGAGCGGCCGGCCATGACCAAGGACTGGTACTCGGCGGCGTGGCGGCCGATGCGCGCGACCACGGCGATGGCCTTATCGCGGATGATCTCCAGCGAGGTATGGATCTGCAGCTGCTCCACGTTCTCGGTGAGATCGCGGCTGGTCATGCCCTTGTGGATGTGCTCGTAGCCGGCCAGCGCATTGAATTCCTCGATGCGGGCCTTCACATCGTGGCGGGTGACGCGCTCGCGCTCCGCGATGGACTCGAGGTTCACGTCCTCGACCACAGCCTCGTAGGCATCGATGGCCTTGGCGGGGATGTCTACGCCCAGGTCCTTCTGGGCGCGCATTACGGCAATCCAGAGCTTGCGCTCCAGGATGATTTTGTGCTCCGGGCTCCAGATATTGGAAAGCTCTGCGGAGGCATAGCGGGAGGACAGGACGTTGGAAATCTTCTTCTTTTCAGCCACGAGGCTATTATTCCATGCCTGCCCCACCGCGGGGTGAAGGGTTAGAGAGAAATCTCACCGTCTTCTGCACGCTTGCCGATGTCCCGGCGCACAAAGCCACCCGCAAACTCGATGCTGTCGACGGTGGCGTAGGCGTCGGCGCGGGCCTCGGCAAGCGTAGCACCCTTGCCGAGCACGCTGAGCACGCGGCCGCCTGCGGTGCGATAAGCCCCATCGGCGTGGGCAGTGCCAGCATGGAGGACGCGCTGCGGATCGTCGAGGGCAGCGCCGGAAATGGCATCGCCCTTGCGCGGGGAAGCCGGGTAGCCTTCGGCCGCCATGACGACGATGACGGCGAAGCCGTCCTCCCACTCCAGCGGCGCGAGCTCGGAGAGCATGCCGGTGGCCGTGGCGTGGAGGGCCTCAGCCAGCGGAGACTTGAGGAGGGAGAGCACGGCCTGGGTCTCAGGATCGCCGAAGCGGCAGTTGAACTCTACGACGGCTGGGCCTTCTTCGCCCCAGGCCAGGCCAGCGTAGAGCAGGCCGGAATAAGGGGTGCCGCGGCGCGCCATCTCCTTGGCTACGGGGATACAGACCTCGTCCACGATGCGCTGCACGCCATCCTCCGGCAACCAGGGCAGCGGGGTGTACGCACCCATACCGCCGGTATTGGGGCCCTCGTCGTTGTCATAGGCGCGCTTGTGATCTTGGGCCGGCAGGAGCGGGATAACGGTCTCGCCGTCGACCAAGCAGAAGAGCGATACCTCGGGGCCGTCAAGGAAGGATTCCAGCAGAACCGGGTTGCCGGCTGCGAGGACGGCATCGACATGGGCGCGGGCGGCGGCGCGGTCTGGGGTGACCACGACGCCCTTGCCGCCGGCCAAGCCATCGTCTTTGACTACGAACTGCGGGCCGAAACGATCGAGGGCGGTTTCAATCTCGTTCTCGTCCGCGCCTGGGCGCAGTTGTTCCGCGCGGGCGGTTTTGACGCCGGCGGCATCCATAACGTCCTTGGCAAAGGCCTTGGAACCCTCGATTTGGGCTGCTTCCTTGCTGGGGCCGAAGACCGCGATGCCGGCCGCACGCAGGGCGTCGGCTACGCCAGCAACGAGGGGAACCTCAGGGCCGATGACTACGAGGTCCGCGGCGATATTCCGGGCGAGCTCCACCATGCGGTCAGCGTCATCTACCTGGGAGTATTCCGGGTGGATGGTGGACAGGGCGGACATGGCCGCGCTGCCAGGAGCGGCGTGGATTTCGGTGCTCTTGGGGTCGGCGGACAGGCCCTTGACAAGGGCGTGTTCACGGCCGCCCGAACCAATTACGAGAATGCGCATGCCCACCATCATAACCAGCGGGTAGCCTGGCACACATGGCTTCTGTATTTACAAAGATCATTAAAGGTGAACTACCCGCTCGCTTTGTCTACCGCGATGAGACCTGCGTGGCTTTCCTCTCCATCGAGCCGCTGCGCTACGGCCACACCTTGGTCGTGCCCATCGAGGAAGTAGATAAGTGGACCGACCTGGATCCGCAGACTTGGGCCCACCTCAACGAGGTCGCCCTGGAAATCGGCGGCGCTATCAAGACCGCGTTTGATACCCCGCGTACCGGCTACATCATCGCCGGCTTCGATGTTCCGCATACGCACATCCACCTCTTCCCCACCGAGAAGATGGAAGAGTATGACTTTGCCAAGGCCTTCGACGCCGATAACACCGACGACGCCGCTATGGATGAGGCGGCCGCCCGCATTCGCCAGCACCTCGGCTGCAACGAGGAAGGCTTTCGGGAGGAGGATTAGGCCTCGGAGGGGGCGTCGGCAAGCGCGGGCAGGCGCACCGTGAAGGTGGTGCCGCGGCCGAGCTCGGAGTCGACGCTAATGCTGCCACCGTGCTGCTCCACCAGGGAGTGGACGATGGCCAAGCCCAGGCCGGAGCCGCCGGTATCGCGGGTGCGCGAGGTATCCGCGCGGTAAAAGCGCTCGAAGATATGCGCGGCATCTTCCTGCGACATGCCTTTGCCATCATCACTGACATCGACTAGCACGTCATTGGCCTCGCGGCGCAGGCGCAGCGTCACGGTCGCATCCTCGCCGCCGTGGCGGATGCCGTTGGTCACCAGGTTGAGCAACACCTGGTGCAGGCGGCTGGCATCACCATTGACCACCGGGATGGACTTGGCGTCATTGGCCACCGTAATCTCGCGGCCGGGGAAGGCCGCGCGCGCGGAAGAGCCCACGGACAGGGCCAGCTCCAATAGGTCCACTGGGCGCAGGTCTAGACGCGTGCCCTCGGCGCGGGTAAGGGCCAGCAGGTCCTCCACCAGTAAGGACATGCGCTTGGACTCATCATCGATCTTGGAAAAGACCAGGTCCACGTCCTTGGTGGCGCCGGAGCGATAAAGCTCGGTATAGCCGCGCAGGCTCGTCAGCGGCGTGCGCAGCTCATGCGAGGCATCGCCCACAAAGCGGCGCATCTGTTCCTCTTTTTCCTGCGCGCGCACGACGGAGCGCTGCAGCTGCCCCAACATGATATTGAGCGCAGCAGCCAGCTGGCCCACCTCGGTGTGCAGCGGCCACTTGGGCACGCGCTTGTCTAGGTCTCCGGCCGCGATTTGCGACGCCGTCTTTTCCACCACCCGCAGCGGCCGCAACGCCCTGCGGATAAACCAGAAACCTACGGCCGCAATGGCAGCCAAAGCGATGGCGGCAATGGTCACCTGCACCATGGCTAGGCCGTGCAGGATTTCCTTCTCATGGGTCATATCCTTGGCGATGACCGTGATGACGCCATTGGAATCCGCAAAAGCGAGCGCACGCCACTTCGTATTGTTCTCGATGGAGCCAACGGTGGTGGGATAGCCGCCGAGCGGGATATTTTCCGCATTCGGCGTGGTGGAAGACGGCCCCGAGTAGCGGATGGTGCCATTAGGCAGGTAATTCAGCACCACGTATTCGGTGGGCGGGCGCTTGGTGTGATCACCGATAAAGAAGTCATTGCTAATATCGCGTGCCCAGGTAGTTGATGCGGAGCGCAGCTCATCATCAACGTTATTGAACAGCACGTTGCGCATGATGGAGTTCACCGCAAAGGACGAGCCGGTGATGCCCAGTCCAGAAACTACGACGAGGAGGATGACCAGCCACGTGCGCAGCGGCATCGCCTGCGGAATCCGGGATAGCATCCGCCGCTTGGAGGATTTTCCCTCCCCCTCGTCTTGCCCCAGATCTTCATGCCACATGGACTGTGGGCGCGCCGCCGCTGGGGCTTGGTCCTGGTTCTCCTGTGAATCTTCCATCACTACAGCACTTTAGGAGCGCGGGGTGCGCAGTACATAACCCACGCCGCGCACGGTGTGGATCAACTGAGTATCACCCGTATCGATCTTGCGGCGCAGGTAGGAGATATAAGATTCCACCACGTTACCATCGCCGCCGAAATCGTAGTGCCAGACGTTGTCCAAGATCTTGGACTTGGAGAGCACCACTTCCTTGTTTTGCATCAGGTAGCGCAGGAGGTTGAACTCGGTGGGAGAAAGCTCGATGAGCTCGCCGGCTTTGGTGACCTCATGGGTGTCATCATTAAGCGTGAGGTCCGCGTAGCTCATGGTGGCATCGTTGGTGGACTCTTCCGCCGCACCGCCGCGGCGCATGATAACGCGCAGGCGGGTGATGACCTCTTCTAGGCTAAATGGCTTGGTCACGTAGTCATCCGCGCCAATGGTAAGGCCGTGGATGCGCTGGTCCACACCATCCTTTGCCGTCAGGTACAGCACCGGGCCATCCAGCCCCTCCTGGCGTAGCTTGCCCAGCAGCTCGAAGCCGTCCATTCCTGGCATCATGACGTCCAGAATGTAGGCATCTGGGTTTACCTCGCGGGCCACGCGCAGCGCCTCGTTGCCGGAATTGGCGCTGTAGACGTCGAAGTTCTGGAACTTCAACGATACGGTGAGCAGCTCCACGATATTGGGCTCGTCATCGACGACAAGAACCTTGGCGAGTTTATTGTCTTCCATGTTCTCTTCAGACTCCCTTAAAGGTTGTGATTTTCTAACACGCCATCATGACACGCTTGCTTCCCAGCCTACTGAAGAGTTTCTGCCTGATTCCTGTGAACGTGGATGCTCGCCCTGGCCTCCACATAAGAAAACCACGCCCCTCTCCTCGATGAGGAGCAAGGGCGTGGCAGCTAACGCGGTGGACTATTTAGAAGTCCTGCGGGCGCGGAATATTACGCAGGTTGGACTTTGCCATGGTGATCATCTGGCCCACGCCGCCGTCTAGGACGGTGCGGGTTGCAGCCTTGGAAAAGCCCATGAGCTGCTCGATGGTCAGCGTCGGCGGCAGGGACAGGGCGTTGGGGTCCGTGACGACGTCGATGAGAGCCGGGCCATTGTAGGCCAACGCCTTCTTGATCTGCTTCGGCGCGTCCTTCGGATCCTCGATGCGGAAGTGCTTGATGCCGGAAGCCTCTGCAATCTTGGCAAAGTTGACGGACTCATGATCGGTCTCGTGCTCCGGTAGACCCTGAACCAGCATCTCCAGCTTAACCATGCCCAAAGAAGAGTTATTGAACACGAACATCTTGATGGGCAGGTTGTGCAGCTTCACGGTGAGCAGCTCGCCCATCAGCATGGACAGCCCACCATCGCCGGAGAAGGTGATGACCTGGCGGCCCGGGTTAGCGGCCTGAGCGCCCAGCGCCTGCGGCAGAGCATTGGCCATCGTGCCGTGGCGGAAGGAACCGATCTGCTCGCGCTTGCCATTAGCGGTGATGTAGCGAGCGCCCCACACGTTGCACATGCCGGTATCGACGGTGAAGATGGCGTCCTCATCCGCATTCTGGTCAATAAGATCCGCTACATACTCTGGGTGGATCGGGGTGTGCTTGTCCACGTTGGAGGTATAAGCCTCCACGACGTGCTCCAGCTTGCCGTAGTGCTTCTTGAGCATCTTATCCAAGAAGGAACGGTCCTTCTTCTCATCCACGTGCGGCAAGATGTTTTCGATGGTGGCGGCTACGTCACCGGTGACTGGGTAGGAAATCTTGGTGCGGCGGCCGATGTGTGCGCCATTGATATCCACCTGTGCCACGTTGGCATCCGGCAGGAAGTCGTTGTACGGGAAGTCAGTGCCCAGCAGGATAAGCAGATCCGCCTCGTGGGTGGCCTCGTGCGCTGCGCCGTAGCCCAGCAGGCCGTTCATACCCACATCGAACGGGTTCTCGTACTGGATGTACATCTTGCCGCCCAGGGCGTGGCCAATTGGGGCCTTGATCTTCTCGGCGAGCTTAAGCACCTGCTCGCGGGCGTCCTTGACGCCAGCGCCTACGAAGAGGGTAACGGACTTAGCCTCATTGATGGCCTGGGTGAGCGCTGCAGCCTCTACTGGGTCTGGGTAGACAACTGGGCGGCCAGCGGAGATCTTGGACTCGACAAAGGCATCATCTTCCGCCTCCTGCATGGAGACGTCACCCGGGATAACAAGGACGGAAACGCCATTGCCCGCCATGGTGGACTGGATGGCATGGTGCAGGACAACGCCGCCCTGCTCAGCGGAGTTCACCATCTCGCAGTAGCCAGAGCACTCCTGGAAGATGGCCTCCGGATGGGTCTCCTGGAAGAACTTGGAGCCGATCTGGCGAGAAGGGATATGGGAGGCTAGGGCTAGGACCTTTGCACCGTTGCGGTGGGCGTCGTACAGGCCCTGGATGAGGTGGGTATTGCCTGGGCCGCAGGATGCGGCACACACAGCCAGCTTGCCCGTGGTCAGGGAATCTGCCTCAGCGGCAAAGGCTGCGGCCTCCTCGTTGCGGACGTGGATCCACTCGATGGAGGAGCGGCGAACGGCGTCCACAATCGGGTTCAGGGAGTCACCGACGAGGCCATAAATGCGCTCGACACCCTGCTTTTCTAGGGTGTCAACCAGCTGTTCTGCGTAGTTACGTGCCATTAACAATCATCCTTTAACTCTTAATTGGTGTTAATACCACTGTGCTACTTAGAACGCAGGAAAGTCCACTATTCTCTTATACACTCACACACCACGTTCAGCTGTGAGGAAGGTAATACTAACCTATCTTCAGCTGCAAACTGCAACGACCGTTCGGTACTGTTTACAGCGCTATGAGTATCCCCCCACCTCGCGTGCTTACTTCCACCGCCGCGGCCCCCTCGGCCAGACAGCGGTGGTCTTTGTGCGCCGTCATCTCTCTGGGGCTACTCATGGTTGGACTGGATAACTCCATCCTCTACACCGCGCTGCCACAGCTTGCGCAGCAACTGCACACCACCGATACCCAGCAACTGTGGATCATTAATGCCTATGCTTTGGTGCTCTCCGGCTTCCTTCTTGGGGCCGGCACGCTGGGAGATCGCACCGGCCACCGGCGGATGTTCCTCATCGGCTTGGCCATCTTTGGCGGCGCATCCCTACTCGCCGCCTATTCCCCCAGCGCTTGGACGCTGATAGCCAGCCGCGCGTTCCTAGGATGCGGCGCCGCCATCATGATGCCGTCTAGCCTCGCGCTAATCCGCCTTACTTTTCCCAACGAGGTAGAGCGCAACACGGCCATTGGCATCTGGAGTTCTGTCGCCGTCATCGGCGCGGCGGCCGGCCCCACCGTAGGCGGCTTTTTCTTGGAACATTTTTGGTGGGGCTCCGTCTTCCTCCTCAACGTCCCCCTCGTGGCAGTAGCCATAGCGTTGACTCTGCTGCTCGCCCCACCGAATGTCCCTAATCCCCATAAGTATTGGGACTTCCCCTCGTCCCTGTATTCCCTTATCACTCTTGCCAGCCTGGTTCTGGCCATCAAATCCCTGGCGGATAATTGGCCGGTATGCGCCGCTGCGGCCGTCGCCTTTGTCTGCGGTGCGCTCGCCTTTGCTCGCCGCCAGGCTCGACTCTCGGATCCTCTCCTGACCTTCGACGTTTTCCGCTCCCGCATCTTCAGCGGTGGGGCGCTAACGGCCGGCGGCGCTATGTTCTGCCTTGCCGGATTGGAGCTTTTAAGTACCCAAAAGCTCCAGCTTGTCGACGCCCTATCACCCCTTAACGCCGGCATCATCATCTCCGCCATGGCGCTATCCGCGATTCCCACCTCCATCCTGGGCGGCGCCACCTTGCACCGCGTGGGATTCCTTCCGCTCATTAGCGGCGGATTTCTCTTCATGGCCGCCGGCATGGCCTTAGTGGTGTGGACCGGTGGCACTATGCTTCCCTTAATGGTCTGCGGACTGGTACTTACCGGCCTTGGCGCAGGCCTCGCCATGTCCGTATCCTCTACCGCCATCATTAATGCCGCACCGCCCCACCGCGCCGGCATGGCCTCTGGCGTAGAAGCGGTCTCCTACGAGTTCGGCACCCTCATCTCCATTGCACTCACCGGCTCTCTCGTGCCGCTATTGATGGCCAGGAAACTGCCGCCCCATCTCTCAGAACTGGGAACAGACGCGCTCCACCACCATTCCTCCCACGCGGCCGCCACAAGCGCCTACAATGCCGGATATCTTTTCACCATTGGCGGCCTAGCCTGTTTTGCTTTACTCCTTGCTGCGATAACCGCCTGGTGTTTCCGCGATAATCCCAAATCAGGAGATCCGCATGCCGCGCATCAACAAAAAGACCGCAGCCCTTGAAGCTGCGCTCGACATCATTGCCGCAGAGGATGTCTCCGGCCTCACCTATGACTCCCTGGCGCAGGCGACTGGCATGTCCAAGTCCGGGCTTATCTACCACTTTCCTACCCGCCACGACCTACTGGTAGATTGTCACCGGTTTTGCGCCGAGCGCTGGGAAGAAGAACTCGAGCATCTAGCCGGCGGCCGCCCTGCTAGCGAGCTCAGCTTGGCCGAGCGTTCCCGCGCGCTCGTGTTGTCCATGGGCAAAAATGACCCCCTCGTCAAGCTTTTGATGTGCGTGCACTCCCAAACCCACCCAGATTTTTCCAATCAGTGGGCGGATGTGGATGCGCGGTGGATGGTGGACCCTTCCTCCGCCGAGACGGACGAGGATGACCTGCTGGTCATGCTGCTGAGTACCGGACTGTGGGTCCACGATCATCTCAACCAACGCAAGCTCTCCCCCGCCAATCGCCAGCGCATGGTTGACCGGCTGCGCGCGCTTATCGATTCCCCCACACAAAGCCACGAAGGCTAGGCCCCCATCTAGGCCCAGCCTCCATTTGAGCTGGAGACGAGACTTGAACTCGCAACCTACGCATTACAAGTGCGTTGCGCTACCAATTGCGCCACTCCAGCACCGCGGGAGAAACCCGCTCGTTGCATAGTACCCGAGCACCGGCCGCAAAGGGAAAGCCGGTCTCCCCCATCTATGCATCGGGTAGGTACAAGGGCTAAAGTTCAGGCAGAATCTATCCCAGTTTCCCAGCGCTTTATCGAGGGTTATTTCCGTGTCATTTTTGTCCGCTATGCGGGAGCGCCTGCGCGCTTCCTCGGGCCAAGTAGCCATCATCGACGCGGCTAAAGCCGCACCGCCGCCATCCCCACTCGCCCCGGTCGATCTCACCGACGCCGCCCAAGTTACCGGCGTCATGGAAATCGCCGCCCGCATTGGCGAACTCCTCATCGGCGCCGGCACCGCCAACTCGGATGCCCGCGCCCAGGTCCACCTGGCGGCCTCTTCTTATGGCCTGCACTACTGCCACGTGGACATCTTGATGAATGCCATTACCATCCACACCACCATCGGAACCGGCGAGCGGCGCCAGAACCTGCACGTCTTCCGCGTGGTGCCGAGCATTGGTGTGGATTTCTCCAAGCTCTCGGCCGTCGATAAGCTCATTCGCTCCATCCACTCCGGCCAGATGCCGCCGGCAATGGCGGAGCAGCGACTCGACGAGATTGACCGCATGCCCGCCCCCTATAAGCCGTCCACGGTGATGCTCGGCTGGGGCGCGATGGGCGGCCTGATTTCTATGATGCTTGGCGGCGACCTGCTCGTCGGCGTGGTGGCGTTTGTCGTTTCCGCATTCATTATGGGGTTGAACGCCTGGTTGGCCAACTACCGCCTGCCGCCGTTCTATCAAAATGTGGTCGGCGGGTTCTTTGCGGTCTTCCCGGCCGCCATTTTGTACAACGTGGCCGCCTCCTTCGGCATTAATTTCTCACCCGCGCAGATTATCGCCTCCGGCATCATCGTGCTGGTGGCGGGGCTGACGTTGGTGCAATCGCTTGTCGACGGCATCACGCGCGCCCCTGTTACCTCCTCCGCCAGATTCTTCGAGGCACTGCTGTCTACCGGCGCCATCATCGCCGGCGTAGGCGTGGGCATCCAGCTGGCCGATTCGCTGGGCTTTAACCTGCCGCCACTGGCCACGCTAGCCCCGCCGGTCTACCACGAAATTCCACTGCTGGTGGTGCTTGGCGGCACCGGTTCCGCTGCCTTTGCACTGGCCTGCGGCGCTGCTTGGATTGAGGTCACCATGTCCGGACTGACGGCCGCGGCCGGCATGATTTTCTACTACTTCGTGGTCGTGCCCTTCGGTGTGGGCCCAGTGATTGCCTCAGGTCTGTCCGCGGTGGTCGTCGGCCTCGCCGGTGGTTTGATGTCGCGCCGCTGGGGCATCCCACCGCTTATCACCATGATCGTGGGCTATACGCCTATGCTTCCCGGCCTTATGCTTTATCGCGGCATGTACGCCTCGCTCAATGAGCAGATGATTACCGGCTTTACCAATATGGCAACGGCGCTGGCTATTTCCGGCGCGCTGGCCGCCGGCGTGGTGCTGGGCGAGCGCGTGGCCCGCCGCCTGCGCCGCCCGCAGTACTTCCGCCCGTACACCACCTTCAAGCGCATCGGCCGGTTCTCCTTCCACAAGGCCACACACCTCGCTCGCAAGGCCCCGCGCATCCCGCGCGTGCCGATGTCCCCGTTCGCCCCGCGCGTTACCCGCCCAGAGCTACCGCCCAAGCTCGGGCCGAAGCCGCCGCAGCAAGACTCGCGCCACGAGGTCCAAAGCCGTGCGCCACACGCCCGCCCAGCAACTGACCTGTGGCCGGAGGATTCCCAGTGGCCGGCCCAGCCACAAGCGCGCGAGAAGACCACCTATACGGTGCCAGGCACCGAAACGTTCCAGGCGCAGAAGCCAGGGCAGCCGGGCACGGATTCCGGACCCGAGCGGCCGTAAACGCCGCCGGTAGCGTACAATATTTGCTCTGATAGCTTTTCTTGCAAGCGCTTAAGTAGTTTCCACAACGTTCAGGAGGACACGTCGTGCCACCCAAGGTCCAAGACACCCACCCACAGGCTGACCAGAATCACGCCCTTGAGGAAGAGACCTCCCGCGCAGCCCGCCGCATCGTGGCCACCTATGCGCAGGACTTCCTCGATGGCGTGACCCTGATGTCCATGCTGGGCGTGGAACCAAAGGGCTTGGTGCACAAGAAGGTCCTAGCGGAGCAAGCCGATGCCGCTCCGAAGAAGTCGACCAAGAAATCCAGCAAGAAGTCAACCAAAAAGTCCACTAAGAAATCGACAAAGAAGTCGACCAAGAAGGCCACCAAAAAGGCGACGAAGAAGGCCTCCAAGAAGGCTACAAAGAAGTCCGCTAAGAAGTCTTAAGCTATTCTTGCACCATGAGTGAGCGTGGCAATGACTTCGTGGTGGTGGCTAACCGCCTGCCGGTAGACCTAGAAACACAGCCCGATGGCAGCCATACTTGGACGCCCTCGCCCGGCGGCTTGGTTGCCGCCTTATCGCCGGTTCTCGAGGCCCACGAGGGCTGCTGGGTGGGCTGGCCCGGCGTGACTGATGCCGCGCCCGAGCCCTTCCGTACCGATGCCGGTGTGCTCTTGCACCCAGTCAAGCTCACCGAGGCCGATTTCGAGGGCTTTTATGAAGGCTTTTCCAACGCCACCCTGTGGCCGCTCTACCACGATCTCATCGTCACCCCCACCTATGACCGCGATTGGTGGCACGCCTATCGCGAGGTCAACCTGCGCTTTGCAGATGAAGTAGCCGAAGTCGCCGCCGAGGGCGCCACCGTGTGGGTACAGGACTATCAGCTACAGCTTTTGCCCGGCATCCTGCGCCAAAAACGCCCCGATCTCACCATCGGATTCTTCCTGCACATCCCGTTTCCCTCTGCCGATCTCTTCCGCCAGCTACCTTGGCGCGAAGAAATCGTGCGCGGCTTGCTCGGCGCGGATCTCATCGGCTTCCACTTAGAGGCTAATGCCCGGAACTTCTTGGGGCTCGCCCGCCGCCAGGGCCTCGAGGTTTCCGGCGAGGCCAGCACCCGCGAGGTCACCGCGCATATTCACCTTCCACAAGGCCGCACCATCGGCGTGGGCGCGTTCCCCATTTCCATCGCCGCGAAGGACTTTGCCGCATTCACCGCGGAGGATGAAAGGGGCGTTACCAAGCTGCGCGAAGAGCTGGGCTCACCCCAGCGCATCATCTTGGGCGTAGATCGCCTCGATTACACCAAGGGCATCCTGCAGCGGCTCACCGCATTTGAGGAGCTGCTGGAGACCGGCGCGCTCGATCCAGAGGAGGTCGCGCTGGTGCAGCTGGCCACACCTTCGCGCGAGCGCCTCGACCATTACAAGGCCACCCGCTCCAAGGTGGAAGAGGCCGTCGGCCGCATCAATGGGCGCTTTGCCCGCGTTGGCCACCCGGTGGTGCACTACCAGCACCGGGGCGTGGCCAAAAGCCTACTGCGCTGCTACTACCGCATGGCCGATGTCATGCTGGTCACCCCCTTCAAGGACGGCATGAACCTGGTAGCCAAGGAGTATGTGGCCTGCCACGATAATGGATCGGGCGCGCTCGTCCTCTCCGAGTTTGCCGGCGCGGCCGATGAGCTTAGCCAGGCCTACCTGTGCAACCCCTTCGATATCGAGTCCGTCAAGGCCGCCTTGCTCAATGCGCTCAAGGCTCTTGACGACGCCCCCTCGGCAATGTCTCAACGCATGCTCACCATGCACCAGCAGGTCACCGAGCACGACGTGCAGCTCTGGTCCCAATCCTTCTTGGGATGCCTGCGCGATGCCGACGCCCAGGGGGACGGCGCATGATGCCTCGCTTCCCCCGCCTTGCCGCCACACTGTTCACTGCGGTGAGTTCCGCGGCCCTGCTTAGCGGCTGCGGCTCTGACGAGGACGAGCCCCAAGCTCCCGGCGATGAGCAGATTCTGGATAAGCAGTGGCAGGTAGTCTCCATCAATACCAATCCGGATGCGGCCTCCACCATCCCGGAGTCCATCCCTCAAGCACCCACGTTGAGCTTTGGTGAATCCACGATGGTGGGAAATACCGGCTGCACCCAGATGGTGGGCAAGGTGACCTATTCCGCCGATGATGAGCGCGAAAATATTCGCGATGGCAACCGCCTCCACTTTGATGAGGTGGATTATGACGAGACCGCCAAGGATTGCCACGGCGCGTCCGTGTGGGCCGATAACCTGCTGCGCAACCTGATTTCCGCGGACCGCGATTTCCGCTATACCGTCAATAGCAATAATCAGCTGGTCTTGGAGCTAGTTTCGGATGCGGTGGACTCGCCGTCTATCAAGTTGGTTTCCCTCGGCGATTAATTACGTAGGCTGGAAGCCATGACGCTTTCAACCACCATCAAGGCCCTTGCCGCCGCCGAGCACCTCGCGGTGGTCTCGGACTTCGACGGCACGCTCTCTCCCTTTGCCACGGCCATCTATGAGGTCGAAATGAACGAGGAATCGCTGCGCGCCCTCGATAAGCTGGCCCACCTGCCGAATACCACCGCGGCGGTGCTCTCCGGCCGCCACCTGGAAGGCCTGCAGCGCGTCTGCCCACTGCGCGAGCCCGTGCTCTTCGGCGGCTCCCACGGCGCCGAATCCTCGTGGGAGAATACCGAACTCACTCCGTCCATGCGCGAGCACCTCGCCACCAAGGAAGCCGAGATTCGCGAGATCATGGAGCGCTTCCCCGGCGCGGATATCGAGGTCAAGCCCTTCCAGCGCGTGTTGCACCTGCGCGCGCTCGAGGACTCCGACCCAGAGGCTGCCGCCCAAGCTTATGAGGCCGGCCTCGCGCTCGATCCGGGCGGCTTCCCGCGCACGGCCGGCAAGTCCGTCGTGGAGTTCTCCGCCACCCAGGCCACCAAGGGCACTTGGTTAGACCAGCTACGCGAGCGCACCAGCGCCACCGCCATGGTTTTCTTGGGCGATGACGTCACCGATGAGGATGGTTTCCGCGCCCTGCACCAGCCGCCGGACGTTGGCGTGAAGGTCGGCGAGGGCGATACGGCGGCCGTAGTGCAGCTTGCCGACGTCGACGCCGTCGCCCACTTCCTCACCGAGCTCGCCGCCGCCCGCGCGGCCCACACCGGCGCCACCGACGCCACCAGCGGCACGGGTGACAGCGCCTAGCGAGGCGGCGCCACGGTCCTCCCAGCCGCAAAGCTCGTCTGCAGCACACGCCGCGGCACTGCTCCCTCATCCGCGCCGGATGACTCAGCGCCGGCGATGAGCTTGGCAAGCATGTGGCCGGCGGCCGCGCCTTTGGCCTTATTGGGCTGAATAATCGTGGTCAGCCCGATTCTTTGCGCAGCATCGATACCATCGAAGCCGGTAACGGAAAGATCGCCCGGAATATCGATGCCCTGCTCCCGCGCATAGGTCATAACACCTAGCGCCATGGAGTCGGTGGTGCATAAGACAGCGGTGAGGTCTGGGTGGGCGTCGAGAAGCAACTGCGCCGCCGCCCGCGTGGTCTGCGCATCGTTGATGTGCTGGGTGACCACGGGAACGGTCTCGGGCGCGATGCCCGCCCGCGCAAACACGTCCATAGCGCCCATCACCCGCGCGCGCTGGACGTGCATATCCGCACCTTGCAGCTCACCCCAAGAAATGGGGCCATCATGGCGCTCGCGCTTGAGACGAATCGCCAGCACACCAATCTTGCGGTGGCCAGCCTCCACCAGCGCACGGGCGGCCGGGGCAATCGCCGCACGGTCATCGATACCTACGAACGGCAGGCCCGAGTCCGTCGGCTGATCACAGACCACCACCGGTAGCCCCCGCCCGCGTGCCGCCTCGAGGTAGGCATCCCCGGCCGCCACGGAATAGACCACAAAGCCATCCACCGCGGCCGCGCCCACCAAGCTGGCGGCCTCCGCTTCGCCTTCCGGACCGGCCGGGATGAGGGTGAGCGTGGTCTGCGCGCCGGCCGAGGCCTCTGCCATGCCGGCCAAGAAATCCACCGAAGCCATGTCCTCGAAGGCATAGGACAGGTGCTCGGTCAACAGCACGCCCACCGAACCCGCGCGACGGGTGCGCAGGCTGCGGGCCGTGGGGTCCGGCCCGGGGTACCCCCGCGCCTTCGCGGCGGCCAGAATGCGCTCGCGGGTCGCGGCCGAAAGCTGGTCCGGCCGGCTATAGGCATTGGACACCGTCGTGCGCGAAACACCCAGTTCGGCGGCCAGTGAGGCCAGCGTCTTGCGGGTGGGGCTACGTTTCACCATGGCCGCAAGCTTACCCCGTGGCCGCGTTTTCAATACATATTCAATTGACAATGGTTCCCATCAAGGCCACACTGGGAGCTATGCAAAAATCACTTCGCGCAACCACCGCCCTCCTCGCGGCCGGTGGCCTTCTGCTTACCGCCACCGCCTGCGCTTCCTCCGACTCAAAGGACTCGGACGCCGAGCCAGGCGCGCAGAAGAAGATCTCCATCGTCGCTTCCACCTCCATCTGGGCCGATGTTGCCCAAGCCGTGGCCGATACCGCCTCTGGCGTGGATATCGAGGTCAAGCCCATCGTCGAGGGCAACGGCGTCGACCCCCACCACTTCGAGCCTTCCGCGGCCGATATAGCCAGGGCCGAGGACGCCGACGTGCTCGTGGTCAACGGCGGCGGCTACGATTCCTGGATTTATCAGGCCGTCTCCGAGCAGGACAACATCATCTCCGCCCTGCCGCTGACCGATCACGGCAAGCTGGCCGATGACCCCAATGTCATGACCATCGACGCCGCCAAAGCCACCGCCAAGAAGGACCCGGAAAAGGTCACCAATATCGAGGGCAATGAGCACATCTGGTACGACCCTGCCGCGCTCGACGAGGTCGCGGGCACTATCGCCGACCAAATCAATGAGCTAAATACCGACGCGCACGCCAGCACGGAACGCGTGGACTCCCACGTCGACCGCCTGCGCAACAAACTCAAGGAACTGCCGGACAATCTCTCCTACGCACAGACCGAGCCCATCGCGGACTACATCATGAAGTATGCCTCCGGCAAGGACGTCACCCCGGAGGGCTACCGCAAGGCCACCATTTCTGAGGGCGAGCCCACCGCGGCCGACCTCGCGGCCTTCACCAAGGCCATCAAGGAGGACAAGGTGGATCTGCTCATCTTCAACCCGCAGACCGAAACCGATACCGCCGGCCGCATCAAGTCCGCCGCGGAGGATGCGGATGTCACTATCGTCGAAATTGGCGAGACCCCGCCAGACGGTAAGGAATTCTGGACCTACTATGACGAAGTAACCGACTCCCTGGGGCAGCTATAGTGCTCATTCAATTTAAAGACGCGGCGGTCGCCCCGCTGTGGTCCAGCCTTAACCTCGCCGTTGACCGCGGCGAGTTTATCGCCGTTTTGGGCCCCAATGGCGTGGGCAAATCCACCCTGCTCGGTACCATCTTGGGTACCCGCAAGCTTACGGCCGGCAGCGTAGACGTCGGCTGCCGCGTCGGCTTCATCCCGCAGCAACGCATGTTCCCGGCCGATCTTCCCCTGCGCGCCCGCGACTTAGTCTCGCTCTCGCTCGCCCACGGCGCTTTCCGACGCAGCCGCCCGCCCCGCCACCGCGTCGACGAGCTCCTCGCCGAGGTAGGGGCCACCGGCCTGCGCGACCGCCGCGTGGGACAACTATCCGGTGGCCAACAGCAGCTCATCCGGCAGGCTCAGGCGCTGGCCAACGACCCCGAGCTCATCCTCGCCGATGAGCCGCTGCTCTCGCTCGACCCGGCGCGCCAGCAGGCCACCGTGGACAAGCTGGATGCGCTGCGCCGCGAGCGCGGTACCTCCATCATGTTTGTCACCCACGGCATCAACCCGGTGCTCGGCGTGACCGATAAGGTGCTCTACCTCGCCCCCGGCGGCCATACCTTCGGCACGGTGGATGAGGTCATGCGCTCCGATGTCCTTTCCGAGCTCTACGGTTCCAAGGTCAACGTCTTAAACGTCGATGGGAGGCTTATCGTTGTCTAGCTTTGTAGAAGACACCCAGTACCTGCTCAGCGTGGACTTTGTGCAGTCCTCGCTCATCGCCTCCGCGCTACTGGGCATTCTCTCCGGCGTGATGACCTCGCTCATCGTGCTGCGCCAGATGTCCTTTTCCGTCCACGCCACCTCCGAGCTTGCGCTCATGGGCGCCTCGGCCGCGCTGCTTTTCGGCCTCAACCTGGGCTTCGGCGCGGTGGCCGGTGCCATTGTGGCCGCCATTATCCTCGCCGTGCTGGGCTTTAAGGGCCAGCAAGACAGCGCCATCGGCGTGGTCATGAGCTTCGGCCTCGGCCTCTCGGTGCTGTTTTTACACCTCTACCCTGGCAACGCGAATACCGCGATGACGTTGCTGACCGGCCAGATCGTCGGCGTATCTTCGGCCTCGGTGTGGCTTTTGGCCGCGACCACCGTGGTCATCCTCGCCGCCGTGGCCATCCTATGGCGGCCCATGCTCTTCGCCTCGGCCGACCCGGTCATGGCCCAGGCGGCCGGTGTGCCCACCCGTTTCATCTCGGTCGCCTTCGCCGTGCTGGTGGGGCTCGCGGCCGCGCAGTCGGTACAAATCGTTGGCTCGCTGCTCGTTATGGCGCTGCTCATCACCCCCGGCGCGGCGGCCGTGCAGATTACTTCCTCGCCCCTGCGCGCGGTCATGTGGGCGACCCTCTTCGCCGAGGTTTCGGCCGTCGGCGGCTTCGTCTTATCGCTCGCACCCGGCCTGCCGGTCTCGGTTTTCGTCACCACAATTTCCTTTGTCATTTACCTGGTGTGCCGCCTCATTGGCTGGCAGCGCAACAAGAACGCGGTGCGAGACGAAGTCGCCGCCAAACGCTTCCATGCCGACTGCCACAGCACCGCCGAAGAGCACCACGCCGACTAGACTGGGCGGCTATGCACGTACACCGCCGCACCGCGGATGTGGATGGCCGCACCCGCCGCTTTCTCGTCATCGCGCCGGATAATCCCGGCCCGCGCCCTGACCTCTTGCTCTTCTTCCACGGTTCACTGCAATCCGGAAACGTGATGCGCCGCTTTACCAACGGCACCTTCGACGAGCTTGCCGACGCCACCAACACCATCCTCGTCTACCCCGACGGCGTCGACCGCCATTTCAACGATTGCCGCAGCATCCTGCCGGTCACCGCCCGCGCGGAAAACGTCGATGACGTTGCCTTTAGCACTTACCTGGTTAGCGCCATGCAGCGCGAGTTCGGCACTGAGCGCACCTTTGCCTGCGGCTATTCCAATGGTGGGCAGATGGTGCTCCGCCTGCTTTTCGACGCCCCCTTTAGCCTCACCCGCGCCTGCATTTTCGCCTCCACCCTGGGCGAGGGCGATAACCACGCGCCCAGTAACCCGGACGGCTACCGGCCCACGCCGCTGCTGTTTTTCCACGGCACCGCCGACCCGTACGCGCCTTATGAGGGCGGCGTCGCCGGGCTGGACGCCGAGCGCACCCGCGGCCGCGTGCTCTCCGCCCCGGCCACCGCCGAGCGCTTTGCACTAGCCAATGGTTGCCAACGACCGAGCGACTACCACCCCACCCCGGATGTCACCGCCACCGAATACGCCGGCGATTTTCCCGTCGAGCTGTGGACCATGGAAGGCCTCGGCCACGTGATTCCCTCTAACATGAAAACCGACCCACGCATAGGCCCAAATACGGATTCCTTCCGCGCTGTGGATAAAGTCCGCGAGTTCTTCGGCCTCGACACTGCGCAGGCTTAGTTATCCACACCCGCGCCCAATGCGCCGCGCGCCCGCTTGCGCCCGCACTTAACGTGTGGAGCCGTGAACGCGCTACAAACATTCTTGAAAGGCCTAGCCGCCGGCATGGACATCATCGCCGACTGCCATGGCTTGACTAAGCGCGCGCTTATCGACGCCGGCTGCCCCGATACCACCGCCGCTCGCCTTCTCACCCTCGCCGATGCCTACTTCGGCCCCACCGCTTTTAGCCGCCTCCAGCGCGAATCCATCGCAGCGGCCCGCACCAACGAGCACAGCCTCACCGCGTTGCTGGCCATCGAGCGCCACGCCTGCAAGCTGACAAATAAGCGCCAGGCCTGGGCGCTACGCCGGGAGCTATGTGGGATGAAGGGGGACGTGTCGGACGGCGAAAAGCAGGGGCGCAAGCGCGTGCGCGAGATTAAAGGCCCGCCGCAGCGCAAGCCCGGTGTCAAGCTCTACCGCCGCGCCGATGGGCCGTGGACCATGACGATTACCGGCAAATCCGCCGATATCGCGGATATGCACGCCGCGCTTGATAAGGACGCCCCGCTCGATTCTGTACGCAAGATTTTCCAAGGCGACGCCGCTGCTTCCCGCCCAGCCGTGACCACCAATGTGGTGCTGCACTTGGACGAGCTCGACCGCGTCGTCGACACCGCAGGCGATGACATCACACTGCAACTGACCAATGGCGCCCGGATGACCGGCGCGGATCTAGTGCGCCGCGCATTTACCGCGCACGGCTATGTCACCCTTATCCACCCCGTTAAAGGCCCGGTAAACCTCTACCGCACCGAGCGGCTCGCCTCACCGAAGCAACGCACCATGGCCGCCGCGGAAAATCCCACCTGCCCGTGGCCCCAGTGCAATTACCCCGCCGATGAATGCCAAGTCCACCACCTCACCGCGTGGCACCACGGCGGCGAGACCAACCCCGAAAATTTCACCATCGCCTGCCCGTATCACAACGGCGTCAACGACGATGACCCCAACGCCCCGCCGCTGCGCGGCCGCCTAGCCCGGGTGAATGGAACCATTAAGTGGCTGCCGCCCTGGGCAGAAAGTGGTTAGAGATTACTGGGCCGCGCGGCGTTGGCGTGCGAATTCGGAAAGCACGGAACCGGCCGCGACGGAAGCATTGAGAGACTCGACCCAGTCCGTCATCGGGATGGACATGATGACGTCGCAGTTTTCGCGCACCAAGCGGGAAATACCCTTGCCCTCGGAGCCGATGACGATGACTACGGGATCCGTCGCGCCGTTATAGGTATCCAGCGTGTGCTCGCCGCCGGCGTCCAGGCCGACAACCTGGTAACCGCTCTTTTGGAATTGCTGCACGGTGCGGGTGATATTTGTCGCGCGGGCGACCGGCAAGCGCGCCGCCGTGCCGGCCGAGGTACGCCACGCCACGGCGGTCACGGACGCGGAGCGACGCTCAGGGATAATGACGCCGTCGCCACCGAAGGCCGCCACAGAGCGGATAACCGCACCGAGGTTGCGCGGGTCGGTGATGTTATCCAGGATGACGAACATACCTGGGCGCGCATTCTCGGCCGCGCGGGCGATGAGCTCGTCGACGTCGGCGTACTTATACGGCGGAATCTGCAGCCCGATGCCCTGGTGCATGCCATTGCCGGTCATGCGGTCCATCTCGTGGCGCTGCACCTCGATGATGGGGATATTGCGGGTATTGCACATGGCCACGGCCTCGGACAGTCGCTTGTCATTGCGGGTACCAGCCACGATGTAGAGCGTGGTGGCCGGCACCTTTGCGTGCAGACACTCGATGACCGGGTTGCGGCCCACGACCATCTCGGCGGTCTCCTTCTGGTGGCGACCGGAGTTGCGGCGCTCGCGTTCCAGCTTCGCCTTGTGCTTGGCGTGGTAGATGCGGTCCTCCGCCTTGGGCGTCGGGCCCTTGCCGGCCAGCCCCTTACGGCGTTGGCCGCCTGAGCCCTTGGTTGCGCCCTTCTTATTGGTCTTGCGGATTCCCGCGCCACCGCGGCCGTGGGTACGTGCCATAATTTATGTCCTTTCGGGGTGCTTAACGCTGCGCCAGCGACCAAGTCGGGCCGTCTGGGGTATCGGTGATGGTGATGCCGGCGGCCGCGAGGCGGTCACGGACGCCGTCGGCAGTAGCGAAGTCCTTATCTGCACGCGCCTGGGTGCGCCGCTCCAGCTCAGCTTGTACCAGCGCATCCAGCGCAGCATCCGCCCCGCTAGCTTGCGCTCCATCTTCCCACTCCAACGGGTCAAAACCAAGTACGTGCGCCATCGCGCGCACCTGGCCGGCCAGCGTGCGTGCCTCGGCTTCATCACCGGCCGCCAGCGCCTTATTGCCGGCGCGGACGGTGGTGTGGATTTCCGCCAAGGCCTTGGGCACACCGATGTCATCATTCATCGCATCTTCAAAGCCCTGCGTCCATTCCCCGAGCTCCAAGTCATCGAAGTGGCCAAGGAAGTCCTCAATGCGGCGGTAGCCGGCGGCGGCCTCGGTCAGCGCGGCTTCGGAATACTCCAGCACGGAGCGATAATGCGCCGAGCCCAGGTAGTAGCGCAGCTCCACCGGGCGCACCAGCTCGAGCATATTCGGGATGGATAGCACGTTGCCCAGCGACTTCGACATCTTCTCGCCCGACATCGTCACCCAGTGGTTGTGCATCCAGTAGTTAGCGAACTTATCGCCGGCCGCGTGCGACTGTGCAATCTCGTTCTCATGGTGCGGGAACTGCAGGTCCAATCCGCCACAGTGGATATCGAAATTAGACCCTAGGTAATAGGTGGACATGGCCGAGCACTCCAGGTGCCAGCCAGGGCGGCCGTCGCCCCACGGGGTGGGCCAGCTGGGCTCGCCCGGCTTGGCGGCCTTCCACAGGGCAAAGTCCTGGGCACCGCGCTTGGCGGAATCCTCGCCTTCGCCCTGCTCCATTTCCTCCACTTTATTGCCGGACAGCGAGCCATAATCGGAGCCTTCGGCCTTAGTCCAGGCGGCAACGTCGAAGTAGACGGAGCCGTCGGCGGGGTAGGCAAAGCCGGCGTCGATAAGCCGCTGCATATAGTCGACCATCTGGGTGACAAAGCCGGTCGCGCGCGGCTCTACCGAAGGTGGGATAACGCCCAGGGTGTTATACGCCTTGGTGAACTCGCGCTCGTAGGTGGACACCCACTCCCACCAGGGACGATTATTCTCGGCCGCCTTGGTGAGGATCTTGTCATCAATATCGGTGACGTTGCGCACTAGAGCTACGTCGTAGCCTTGGGCGAGCAGCCAGCGGCGCAGAATGTCGAAGGCGACGCCGGAGCGCAGGTGCCCAATGTGCGGCTGCGCCTGCGGGGTGGCGCCGCACAAATAAATCGAGGCGTGGCCGGGGCGAATCGGCTCGAAATCGCGTTGGCTGCGGGTGGCTGTGTCATAAATGCGCAAAGTACTCACGCCAACCAGTCTAATTGACGCGTGCACGGGGTTAGTGTGGTGGGCTAGGCGCGCCAGACGACGGCCGTGGCAACCGCCGCGCGGCCCTCCTTCCGGCCGGTGAAGCCTAGGTGGTCCGTCGTGGTGGCAGAGACGGACACGGGGGCACCGAGGATTTCGCTTAACACAGCCTCGGCCTCTGCACGGCGCGGGCCCATTTTGGGGGTTTGGCCGATAAGCTGCGCGGCGGCATTGCCGATGATGAACCCTTCGGATTCGAGCAGCTCGCGGCACTCGCGCAGCAGCTGGGCACCAGCGACGCCGTCATATTCGGGGCGGCCGACGCCCACGAAGGAGCCAAGGTCGCCGAGGTGGGAGGCGGATAAGAGGGCGTCGACAAGCGCGTGCGCTACCACGTCCCCGTCGGAATGGCCCTCGCAGCCAGCATCGCCCTCGAAGAGCAGGCCGGCGATCCAGCAGTCCTTGCCGGCCTCGATCTGGTGGGCGTCGGTGGCGATGCCAACGCGCGGGATAATCGGGTTAGTCATGGGCCTCCTCGGTCAGGGCGTGGGCCAGGGTGAGATCGATGGGCGTGGTGATTTTGAACGCCAGGGTATCGCCCGGCACGGTTGCCACGCGCTCGCCGTGCCATTCCATGAGGCTGGCGTCGTCCGTCGCGGTAAACTCCGGCCGCTGGGCCCAATAATCCAGGTTGGCCTGGCGCAGCGCAGAAAGGCGGAATGCCTGCGGGGTTTGCACGGCGCGCAGGCGGGAGCGATCGGGAGTGCCAATCACGGCGTCGGCCGCGACTTCCTTGATGGTATCGGCCACGGGAACCACCGGCACGGCCGCGGGGGCGCCTTCCAGCACGCGCTTGGCGACGCCCCGCACCATCGCCGGCGGCGTCAACGCCCGGGCCGCATCGTGGATGAGCACCACGGCGTCCGCGTCCGGGATTGCTTGCAGGCCGGCCCACACGGAATCGGCGCGCTCGCTGCCGCCGTGTACGAGGCGGATGGGGGCTGGGGTGGCGGCGATTGTAGCGCCAGCGGTGTCGATGCGGCCGATGATGCGCGCGGCCTCGGCTTCCATGTCTGGGCTGACCAGCACGATGGCCTCTTCAACCACACCGGAGGCCAGCAGCGTCCGTACGGAGCGCTCCAGCAAGGTGCGGCCACGCAGTTCGACGAAAGCCTTTGGCACCTCGGCGCCGAGGCGGGTACCCTGCCCGGCGGCCGCGATGAGCGCGATGACGCGCGGTTTAGTCTTCGTCGTCGAAGGAGAGGTCATCGAGATCGATGTCGTTGTCGATATCGGTGGTGATGGACTTATCGTCTACCAAGCCGGCCGCGCGATGGCGCTCGATGGTGGCATCGATTTCTTCCATCATGGTATCGGCCTTCTTCTCATCGACCGGCTTGGCCAGCGCCAGCTCGCCTACCAGAATGGTCCGGGCCTTACCCAGCATGCGCTTCTCGCCGGCCGAGAGGCCACGGTCCTGATCGCGGCGCCACAGGTCGCGCACAACCTCGGCGACCTTATTGATATCGCCGGAGGCGAGGCGCTCCTGGTTGGCCTTATAACGGCGGGACCAGTTGCCGGCCTCTTCGACGTCCTCGTCACGCAGCACGGAAAAGACCTTTTCTAGGCCCTCCTTGCCCACAACGTCGCGCACACCGACGTTATCGGCGTTCTTAATGGGCACGCGGACGACTAGGTCGGACTGGTTGATGTGCAGCACCAGGTATTCCAGCGTTTCGCCGCCCATCTCGCGGGTCTCGATATCCTCGATAACGGCCGCACCGTGGTGCGGGTAGACGACGACCTCGCCGACCTTATACTCCATTGCCACTCCTTGTTTTCCCGTTTTATCCCGGTTGACTAAGGCCGCCATTTTATCACGAGCAGCCGCCCCGCCTGCGGATACCCCCGTATACCCCCACGGTCTACCCGCCCGGTTTGGGACAAACTGTGTACTTTAATGCGAAAGGGACTAGGCTAAAGCGTTGATAAGCCCTGTGATCGCAATTGATGGAGGATGCTCAACGTGCAGTCCCTGAAGTCCGCCGCCCGCCGCGGTGCCATTATTTCCGTTACCGCCGTCTCCGCTCTGGCGCTGGCTTCTTGCTCGGCGGGTCACGTCACCCAGACCGCTGAAAAGGTGGCAGCGGTCGATGGCGCTTCTGCAAGCACGGATGATAACAAGGTTGCAGTTCGCGATGTCACCATCTTGGTAGAGCCGGATGGCAGCGCAGCGTTGAAGTTTAGCGCGGTCAACCAGGGCTATGACACCGACGTCGTCTCCTTGGAATCCGTCAAGGTTGATGGCCAGAGCGTCGAGATGAAGCAGACCAAGCCGCTGCACCGCGATCAGTCCATCATTGCTGATTCCCAGAAGAACCTGGAAGCCCACCCCCAGCAGGATTCCGAAACCGTCCAGTACATCGCCACCAAGCTGAAGAACGATGACTTTGGCTACGCCGGCGACCGCCCGGTTACCTTCAAGTTCTCCAATGGCTCCGTTGATGTAAACGCCACCATCGCTGCCACCCAGATGCAGTCCGGCGAATTCGATCGTGATGTCGAGTCCCCAGAGGGTTACTCCGAGGCCCCGAAGGACTAAGCCGCAGCGCTTCCGCCCCCAGCCTCCCTTTCCGGGCTGGGGGCGTTTATGTGTTTTAGGCTAGAAGCTATGGCCAAGAAATCTCGCCCCATCCATACCTGCTCCGAATGCGGATACGTCTCCCCCAAGTGGCTCGGGCGCTGCCCGGACTGTGGGTCGTGGGGAACGTTGGAGGAAAGGGCACCGGTGGTGGCGAGCCCGGGGGCAGGGGCGTCGGCAAGCAAGGGCGTGGCGCCGTCGAGCCCGGCGCAGCCGATTACCAAGATTGGGGCGCAGGCGACAAAGACGGTGCGCACCGGCATCGGCGAGCTCGACCGCGTCTTGGGCACCGGCATCGTGCCGGGTTCGGTGGTACTTATGGCCGGCGAGCCCGGTGTGGGAAAATCCACGCTGTTGCTGGAAGTAGCCTCGCGGTGGGCGCAGCTCGGCCGCACCGTGCTCTATGCGACGGCCGAGGAGTCCGCCGGCCAGGTCCGCTCCCGCGCCGAGCGCACCGGGGCGCTGCAGGAATCGCTGTATTTGGCGGCCGAGTCCAACTTGGATGCGGTCTTTGGGCACGTCGATAAGCTTAAGCCGAGCCTTATTATCGTCGACTCCGTACAGACCATGCACGCCGTGGGTGTGGAGGGCGTATCCGGTGGCGTGGCGCAATCGCGCGCGGTGACGGCCGCGCTGACCTCCCTGGCGAAATCCACCGGCATTCCAGTGCTGCTGGTCGGCCACGTGACCAAGGATGGCAATGTGGCCGGCCCGCGCGTGCTGGAGCATCTTGTCGACGTCGTCTTAAACTTCGAAGGCGACCGCCAATCCAGCCTGCGCATGCTGCGCGGCATCAAGAATCGCTTCGGCGCCACCGATGAGGTGGGCTGCTTTGAGCAGACGGCCGGCGGCATTCGGGAGGTTGCAGACCCCTCTGGGCTCTTCCTCTCGCACCGCGGTACGACACCGGATGGCTCGGCCGTGACGGTCGCGATGGACGGCGTGCGGCCGATACTGGCAGAAGTACAGGCGCTGACGGTGGACCCGGTGGCGAAGAACCCGCGGCGCGTGGTTACCGGGCTAGATTCCAATCGCGTGCCGATGGTGCTCGCGGTGCTGCAGGCGCGGGCCGGCCAGCGCACCAACGACAAGGACGCCTACGTGGCCACGGTGGGTGGGATGCGGATTACGGAGACCGCGACGGATTTGGCGGTTGCGCTGGCGACGTGGTCCTCGCTGCACGAGCAGCCGCTGCCGGCCAAGACGGTAGTCATCGGCGAGGTCGGCCTGGCCGGCGAGTTGCGCCCAGTATCTAATGTGGAACGGCGCTTGATGGAGGGCGCGCGGCTGGGCTACAAGCACGCGCTCGTCCCGCGCGGGGATATCGAGCCGGTCGAAGGCATGCAGGTGCGCCAAGTGGCGACGCTGGGGCAAGCCATCGCTGCAGTGTCGGGGTAGCGCCTAGCGCAGGGTGAAATCCTGCGGCGGGGAGGAGTTATCGCCGATGACGGTGTGGGCAAAGTAGGCACCGGGCTCGGCCGCAGGGCGGTTGGTGCATTCGCCCGGCTTGGAGGCTTGGCGGGACCATTCGGCCTCGAATTTAACGTCCTTGCCGGCCGGGAAGGTCTGCGATCCGGTCTGCACGGAGGCATAGCAATCCGTATCGGACCACACGCGCTCATTATCGGCCATCTTGTAGACCTCGAAGCGCAATAGGTTCTTATCAAGGTCGATTTTGCAGTCCGCGGCCGTGGGGTTGGTGACGGTCATAAAGAATTTCGGCAGCTCGCCTTCCGGCACGGAGTAGTTCAGCATTGAGGTGCGGACATCGAGATCCGCGAGGTCGCAGGTTTTCTTGGCTGCCTCGGAGCTTGCAGGCGCAGCGCTCGACGGCTCGCTTTCGGCCGCCTTGC
Source organism: Corynebacterium curieae (assembly GCF_027570035.1). Taxonomy (GTDB): domain Bacteria; phylum Actinomycetota; class Actinomycetes; order Mycobacteriales; family Mycobacteriaceae; genus Corynebacterium; species Corynebacterium curieae. Next base: position 27,399 of record NZ_JAKMUU010000006.1, read on the forward strand.
TTTCCGAATCCCCCTCGGCCGACGTCTCCGTCTCTGAGACGGCCGCGGAGGATTCCGGGGCGACAGAGGAGGAGGTTTCTTCAACTGCGGACGTAGGCGCAGGTGCGGCGGTATCGGCCGGCTCGTCGCTGCTGCCCCCGAAGGCGGCCACGGCCGCCCAGATCAGCACCACGGCCAACACGAGCACGATGATGAGCGCAGCCACGCGGCGGCGCTTGTAGATCTCTTCTGGTAGGGGCTTTTTCTGCGTCACGCTGTCAATTTTAAGCGGTGGGCGCGGGCCGGTGCGCTAAGCCCGCGCCGCGTGTCAGGCCGCTACTTCACGCCAAGGGTCTGCAGCGTCTCCACGCTGGAGTCCTCCAGCAGGTAGCGCGCGCCGACAACGCCCAAGGCGCCCTCGTCGAGCAGGCGGCGGACGTTGGGAACGCTGGCGACTAGTTGGGCGACGGTCTGGCGGGTGTGTTCCCGTTCGACGTCGTCAGTCGTGGCCTTTGAGCCTGCTACCAGCGCGGAGGCAGCGACCTTTTCAATGATGGGGCGCTGCAGGCCGGTGGGCAGCTCGCCGCCGCCAACAAAGCCGGTAGCCGCACCGACCGCGCCGCAAGATTGATGGCCCAGGACCACCAATAGGTTGGGCTTGAGGGCGGCGAGGGCGTAGTCGAGGGAGGCTACGACGGCGTCGTCAAGAATGTGGCCGGCGGTGCGGATGACAAAGGCATCGCCGAAGCCAATATTGAATACGTGCTCGATAGGGGCGCGGGAATCGGAACAGGAAATGACCACCACGCGGGGATCCTGGCCGTGGGTCAGGCCCTCGCGGTTATAGATCTCGCGCACGTCGACGGTCTCGCCGTCGAGAACGCGCTGGTTTCCGGCCTGGAGGGCCTCCCAAACGGCCTGGGGTTCGTGGGCAACATTACGTAAAGGCATAGGCCACATTCTAATGCCTTAGACTATCCCTCACGATGGATACGCAAGCTCTTCTTTCCTGGTTCGATGCCAATGAGCGCGACCTGCCGTGGCGCCGACCTGGCACCAGCGCCTGGGGCGTGCTGCTCAGTGAGGTCATGAGCCAGCAAACCCCCGTCGCCCGCGTGGCCCCCGTGTGGGAGGAATGGATGCGGCGTTGGCCCACCCCTGCGGACTTCGCACAGGCTACCCGGGCGGAGGTGCTGCGCGCTTGGGGCAAGCTGGGCTACCCGCGCCGCGCCCTGCGCCTGTGGGAGTGCGCGGGGGTAATTGGCATCGGCGAGGTTCCCGCGGACGTCGATGAATTGCTACGCCTACCAGGTATTGGGGACTACACCGCGCGCGCCGTGGCGTGCTTTCACTATGGGGTAAATGTGCCGGTGGTCGATACCAATGTGCGGCGGGTTTATGCCCGGGCGGAAGAGGGCCGGTTCTTGGCGCCGCAGCCCGCGAAGCGGGAGTTGGCGGCCGTAGCCGAGCTTTTGCCGGCCGAGAATGGGCCGCGCTTTTCGGCCGCGCTCATGGAGTTGGGCGCGCTAGTGTGCACGGCAAAGAACCCCTCCTGCGAGCAGTGCCCGCTGCGCGCAAGCTGTGCGTGGCAGTTAGCTGGCCGGCCGGAGCCCAGTGCGCAGGAGCAGGCGCGGGCGAAAAAGCGCGTGCAGAAGTTCGTGGGCACGGACCGGCAGGTGCGCGGCAAGATTTTGGATGTGCTGCGCGCGGCGGATGGGCCGGTGCCCCAGTCCGAGATTGATGTGGTCTGGCCCGATGCGGCACAGCGCTCTCGGGCGTTGGCTTCGCTGCTTGCCGACGGCCTCGCCGAGCAAAACGACGCCGGCCTATTCCACCTACCCATTTAGGGAGTTAATAACGGCCGGCTATATTCGCAGGTCGCGATCTTGCGGGTGTGATCTGTTTAACGCCACCGACCGCGGAAATTGAAGCCGCCGGGTAGATTTACCCACATTCCGCCGCGGGAATTAAACGTTACCGGCCCTACCTTGGTAGACATCGAGGCTCCGGAGCCAGAAACGTTGATCCAGCTATTCTTGCCGGTCTTTTTTCTTGAACGATACTGAAGTCCCATGGGCATTTATTTTAGCAATTTCACCTCCACCGTTCCTACTGACCAGTAGGTTTTGGATATGGAAAAGATTTGCATAAGGCTTTTGGCCGTTTGTTCACTAATTCTCGGTACCCTCTTCGTTCCGCCGACAGCGCAGGCGGCGGTGACCTCGGCCCGGCCTTCGCCGCATGTGCTCGATGGCGTCGGCCGCGGGCAGGTATTCACGTATGACACCACTACGGATGATGGTCGGCCGATTCAGGCCTCGGCAACCTTATACGAGCCGAATACACCGTGGCGCGGCAAAGGCGAGCGGCCGACCATCATCTTCGCGCCTGGTACCCGCGGCGCAGGCGACCAGTGCGCGCCGTCGCGTGCCGGCATGGGCCTGGGCTCGGTGGGGCTAAGCAAGGTCGGCTCCCCCACCATCAACGCGAACTACGAGTACGGCTTCTACATGGGTGCGCTCCAGCATGGTGCCCGAGTCATCGTGGCGGACCTCATCGGCCTTGGCATGCCGGGGCACCACACCTATGTCAATCACATTGAAGAAGCGCACGCCATGCTCGATGCCGCCCGCTCCGGCCTGGAGCTGGCCCACGCTCCAAAGGACGCGCCTATTGGCTTTGCGGGCTACTCTCAGGGCGGCGGTGCCTCGCTGGCCGCCGCGGAATTCGCCGACTCTTATGCGCCCGAGCTGAACGTGGCCGGTACCTACTCCGGCGCGCCGCCGGCCGACCTACCAAAGGTGATGAAGGCCATCGACGGCTCCTCCATCGTCCATGTGCTGGGTTACGCCATCAACGGCTTTGCTGAGCGCGACCCCAAGTTCCGCGATGCGGTCCTAGAAGAGCTCAATCCACGCGGCATTGATTTCCTGCGTTCGGCGGCCACCAGCTGCACGGGTGACTCCATCCTCATGTGGGGCTTTAGCACTACCCGCCAGCTCACTCGCACAGGGGAATCACTCTCTGATCTTGTGGAGCGCAAGCCCATCATTAAAGAGACCCTGCTACGCCAGAACCTAGGAAAACATGCGCTGAAGGGACCGGCGTTGATCGCCAGCTCGCCGCACGATGACCTCATCCCGCATGAACAAGTTCGGTCCACCGCAGGGGCGTACTGCCAGATGGGCGGGACCGTGGACTTCATGGCCGCGCCTGGTACCGCAACGATTCCGGGCGCCGGCGCCGATCACGCATTACCTCTATACGTTAATATCCCAGTGGGCTTGAAGTATCTCTTTGACCGCTTCGACGGGAAACCGGCGCCGTCGAATTGTGCGGGCTGAGCCGGCCCAGAAGATCCGAACCGCTCGCAACGCAAAACCACCCAGCCTCGCAGAAAGCGAGATGCTGGGTGGTTTTAACTCGTGCTCCTGATTACATCGGCTGGCCGGCGCCTGCTGGCGGCGGGTTGTGGCCGCCGTCATCAGAGTCGGAGTCAGACTCTAGGTCGGTGCCGGCGGCGGCGGAACCGCCATCGCCTGGGACGTCGGGGCTGATGGTGTCGGGCTCGCCGGAATCGGTGGGCTCGGCGTCGTTGTCGCGCACCTCGGCGTCGTCAAGCTGTAGCTCCTCAGTGTCCTCCGGCAGAGGCTTCGGGCGTGGGCTAAAGGTGAACTTCGCGCCCGTATTGTCCTTGGACTCGCCGTCCCAGCCTTCGACGTCGACGGTGATGATCTCGCCGGCGCCGATTTCGCCGAAGAGGATCTTCTCGGAGAGCTGATCCTCGATCTCGCGCTGGATGGTGCGGCGCAGCGGGCGAGCGCCCAAGACAGGGTCGAAGCCGCGCTGGGCCAGGAGGTTCTTGGCCTTGTCGGTGAGCTCGATGCCCATATCGCGCTCATCCAGCTGCTTGGCCACGCGGCCGATGAGCAGCTCGACCATCTCCACAATCTGCTCCTGGGTGAGCTGGTGGAAGACAACGATGTCATCGATACGGTTCAAGAACTCCGGGCGGAAGTGCTTCTTCAGCTCGTCGTTGACCTTCTGCTTCATCCGATCGTACTGCGCGTCCGCATCATTCTCGGAGGAGCCGGTAAAGCCCAAGCCCACCGGCTTCGAGATGTCCTGGGTGCCCAGATTCGAGGTGAAGATAAGGACGGTGTTCTTGAAGTCGACGACGCGCCCCTGGCCGTCAGTAAGCCGGCCATCTTCCAGCACCTGCAAGAGGGTGTTGTAGATCTCCTTGTGGGCCTTCTCGATCTCATCGAAGAGCACAACGGAGAACGGCTTGCGACGGACCTTCTCGGTCAGCTGGCCGCCCTCTTCGTAGCCAACGTATCCCGGAGGGGCACCGAAGAGGCGGGAGGCGGTGAAGCGGTCGTGGAACTCGCCCATATCGATCTGGATGAGGTCATCATCCGAGCCGAAGAGGAAATTAGCCAGGGACTTCGACAGCTCGGTCTTACCCACACCGGACGGTCCGGCAAAGATGAAGGAGCCGGACGGGCGGCGCGGATCCTTAAGGCCTGCACGGGTGCGGCGGATGGCACGGGAGACGGACTTGACCGCCTCGTCCTGGCCAATGATGCGCTTGTGCAGCTCTTCTTCCATGTTGAGCAGGCGGTTGGATTCCTTCTCCGTCAGCTTCAGCACAGGGATACCGGTCCAGTGCGCCAAGACCTCTGCGATCTGGTCCTCGCCCACCTCGGCGATTTCCTCAAGGTCACCGGAGCGCCACTGCTTTTCCTTTTCGGCGCGCTCCTCGCCCAACTTGCGTTCCTTATCGCGCAGGCCGGCTGCCTTTTCGAAGTCTTGGGCATCGATGGCAGCTTCCTTTTCCTTGCGGACCTCGGCGATGCGGTCATCGACCTCGCGCAGGCCCTTTGGCGCGGTCATGCGCTTGATGCGCATGCGGGCACCGGCCTCATCAAGGAGGTCGACGGCCTTATCCGGCAAGAAGCGGTCATTGATGTAGCGGTCCGAGAGGGAGGCTGCAGCGTGCAGCGCTTCGTCCGTATAGGAAACGCGGTGGTGTGCCTCGTACTTATCGCGCAGGCCCTTCAGGATCAGGAAGGTGTCATCCAGGGAAGGCTCGTCTACCTTGACCGGTTGGAAGCGGCGCTCCAGCGCGGCGTCCTTCTCGATGTGCTTGCGGTACTCATCCAGGGTGGTAGCACCGATGGTCTGCAGCTCGCCGCGGGCCAACTTTGGCTTCAGCAGCGAGGCAGCATCAATGGCGCCCTCGGCAGCACCAGCACCAACCAGGGTGTGGATCTCATCGATGAACAAGATGATATCGCCGCGCTGATTGATCTCCTTAAGGACCTTCTTCAGGCGTTCCTCAAAGTCACCACGGTAACGGGAACCGGCCACCAGGGAGCCCAAATCCAGCGAGTACAGCTGCTTATCCTTGAGGGTCTCCGGCACCTTGCCGTTAACGATGTCGAGCGCCAAGCCCTCGACGACGGCGGTCTTACCAACGCCCGGCTCACCAATGAGGACCGGGTTATTCTTCGTGCGGCGAGACAGCACCTGCATGATGCGCTCTACCTCAGACTCGCGGCCCACGACGGGATCGAGCTTGCCGTCCTTGGCGGCCTGGGTAAGGTTGCGGCCGAACTGATCAAGGACCAGGGAGTTGGAGCGTTCACCAGAACCACCAGAGCCGCCGCGGCCGCCAGCTCCGGCACCTGCACCAGCGCCCGCGCCCACCGGACCGGAGCCCTGGCCATTAGAGGAACCACCCTCCTGCTGGCCGCCCTCATAACCGGAGAGCAGCTGAATAACCTGCTGGCGCACACGCGGCAGATCCGCGCCGAGCTTGGTCAGCACCTGGGCGGCGACGCCGTCGCCCTCGCGAATGAGACCAAGCAAGAGGAACTCAGTACCGATGTACTTGTGCCCCATCTGCAGGCCCTCACGCAGGGAGAGCTCCAAAACCTTCTTGGCACGTGGAGTAAAGGGGATGTGGCCGGTGTGCGGCTGGCTGCCTTGGCCGATGATTTCCTCGACCTCGCGGCGGACATCCTCCAGGGAGATACCCATGGACTCCAGCGCCTTGGCGGCTACGCCTTCACCCTCATGGATAAGGCCGAGCAGGATGTGCTCGGTGCCGATGTAATTGTGGTTAAGCATGCGTGCTTCTTCCTGCGCCAAAACGATGACGCGGCGAGCACGATCGGTAAACCTCTCGAACATGATTCCCCTATACTTTCGCTTCTAATGTGGTACCCACTCTAACGCGGCAATCCGCCGATAATTTCCGGTTTTGTCCCCAGATGCCCGCAATGCCTCGAGAATCCACCATCCTCGCAGCTCACACGGGTGTACGCCGGTAGCGAACAGGGGCACGGGAATGTAATCTAGAATCGTTTTATTGTTCCCTGCCCTCTCCCGCATTGTTTAAGGAAATCTCGACCGTGCCCCAGCTTCCTGAGTTCTTTGCCACCCAGCACAACTTGCACGAATTGGCCGTAGTGGATGACGCCCCTTCCTCCACACTCTTCGCCGTAGAAGACGGAACCACCCACCAGCGGTTGAGCGTGGAGATCTTTGCCCCGGGCACCACCGGCATGGTGGAAAAGTCCACCGCGTTGCACGGATTGCATCACCCAGCTATCGCACCGCTGGTCGGCACGGGCACCACCGCAGACGACCAAGAATTCATCGTGCGCGAGGGTTTTTCCGGCACGCAGCTTTCGCAGCTGCCCAATAACCTCAGCCGCGAGGATGCCGTGGAGGTCTTCGGCCCGCTGGCGGGTGCGGTGGACTTTTTGGTTTCTCGCAATCAGGCGGATTTTGCGGTGCATGGGCTGAGGGAGGCCCGAGTGGGCGTCGATAAGCAACGCCAAATTTCGGTGCTGGCCGCGGCCGGCCCGTCTGGTGAGGAGCACGGCGATGCGGTAGCGGCATTTGAAGAGCTCGTCGCCCGCAAGTGCCCAGAGTATAAGCCCACCGGCAATGCGGGTAGTGCCAAGGATGTGGTGGCTGACCTGCGCCCGCAGCGCGAGTTTGATACCGCGCAGATTCCGCGCGTGCAGGAGCCGGAGCCGCGCCCACAGCAGCAATTCGCCCCACCGCAACAACAGCAACAACCGCAACCGCTGGCGATGGCACAGCCCACGGCGCAGCAGCCGATGGCCCCGGCGCCGAAGAAAAAGGGCAAGGGCGGACTCATTGCGCTCATCTCTGTATTGGCAGTGGCCGCGATTGCTGCGGCGGCCGCGCTGTGGTTCTTCCTGTCCTACCCCAGCTGGAATGACAAGGAGCAAAACCTGGCGGATGCCTATCCAAACCTGGTGGGCTCGCGCAGCGGCCAGGACGGCTTCGATGGGGCAAAATGCTCGTCGCGCGATCCGGAAACTGGCCAGGAGGCAAAGATTTCCTGCGTGGGCGATGGGTTTAGCTATATCGTGACCTACTACCCCAGCGTGGAGGAGCGCGACGCGATGCTTCCCGACGCCGAACCGGTCGAGCTTTCCAATGACCAATGCACCATCCAAAGCTTCGAGACTACTGCGGATGTGCCTACCTATGTCATGGCCGTTGAAGGCACACAGTCCGCATTCTTGGTGTGGGGCGATAGGGCCGAGGATGAGCGACTGAACCTGCCGCTATGTGCCTCTTAACCGCGCCATAATTTCAGGCCCGCATGCCACGCGTGCGGGCCTCTTGCATGCTCTGGTGGCTAGTTTGCGGATGGCACCCGCTTTAGGAATGGGGCAAGCACCACGACCACGATCGAGAGCACTCCAGCGAAAAGGAAGGCCCAGTGCGCACCGTGAGCGGTGGCGGCGGCCTCATTCATGCCTTGGGCGGCACCGGACTTGGTGCCGCGGGTGAGGAAGGTCATCAAAAAGGCGGTGCCGGCTGCGCCCGCCAGCTGCTGGAGGGTATTGAGGATGGCAGAACCGTGGGAATAGAGATCGTCCGGTAGGGAGGCCAGAGACGTCGTCATCAGCGGCGTCATCATGAGCGCAATGCCAAGGGCAAAGAGGACATGCATGCCAATGACCATCCATACCGCGCTGTCCTGGCTAAGTAGGGTCATCAACCAAGTTCCTGCGGCGAATATCAGGGCGCCGGGGATCATGAGCGGGCGGGGTCCGTGGACATCATAAAGGCGGCCGACCAAAGGCGAGATGCCGCCTTGGAGCAATCCGCCAGGCATGACGACGAGCCCGGTAACCAAGGAGCTTACCGCCAGAGAGGTTTGCAGATAGATGGGCAAAATATTGACCACGCCGAGCAGCAACCCGAACATGAGCAGCATGCCAAGTACCGCCACGGTGAAGTTCGGGACCGTAAACGGGCGCATGTCCAAAAGGGCACGGTTATCTTTGGCTAGGCGCAGTTGGCGGCGGGTAAATAGCGCTAGAGTCACCAAGCCAACCGCGAGGACGATGATGTCACCTACGCCATCGCCATCCAGCATGTTCTCGATGGAGGAAACAGCGTATACAAGCCCGCCAAAGCCGACGATGGACAAGATGACGGAAGGGAAATCCAGCGGGGTATCACGCTTATCGCCCACGTTGACTAGGCGGAAGTAGCCTGCGGCGCAGATGAGACCGAGCAACGGCACCATGGCCCAGAAAATGACATGCCAGGTAGAAACGCTCAAGATGACGCCACCTACCGTGGGGCCAAGCGCCGGGGCGACGGAAATGACCACGGAAATAATGCCCATGACGCTGCCGCGGCGCTGCGGCGGGACGAGGGTCATGGCCACCGTCATCAGGGTGGGGATCATCAACGCTGTCCCGACAGCTTGAAAGACGCGCCCCGCGAGTAAGACACCGAAGGCGGGGGCAAGGGCAGCCAACACGGTACCGGCTAGGAATACCCCAGACGAGGCCAGAAAGATCTGTCGGGTGGTGAACTTATCCATGAGAAAACCTGTGGTAGGGATGACCACGCCCATGGTGAGCAGGAAACCGGTAAGCAGCCACTGCGCAGAGGTGGCTAGGATCCCATAGTCCGCCATGATGGTGGGCAGCGCCACCGAAAGTGCGGTCTCGTTCAGGATCATCACCATCGCACCAAGGACGAGGATGGTGAGGTTGATTTTTACCTCTGCGGAAATGTGGGGATCTGGTTTCTGAGACACCCAGACAGGATACTGAGGCCTCGGGTATGGGGAAAGTCGGGGAGTATAATTTTAGTGTCTTCATTCGCGCGGTGATTCCGCGCCACCCAAGTACACAGAGAGGCCATCCCAGTGCGTTTTCTCAATGATTCCCACCCGCCGTATGAACTGACCTACTCCGATGTCTTCATGGTGCCCAGCCACTCCGAGGTGGGCTCGCGCCAGTCGGTGGATCTCACTACCGAAGACGGCACTGGCAACACCATCCCCCTCATCGTGGCCAATATGACCGCGGTGGCCGGACGCCGCATGGCTGAGACCATCGCTCGGCGCGGCGGGCTGGCCATTTTGCCGCAGGATCTCTCCTTAGAGGCGGCCGCTGACACCATTGCGTCAGTAAAAGCCGCCGACTTGGTCTATGACACCCCCATTACCGTAAAGCCGCACCATACCGTGGGCTATACCAATAATCTTTTGCACAAGCGCGCCCACGGCGCCGCCATTGTGGTCGATGGTGACATGCCCATCGGCATCATCACGCCAAAGGATCTGCGCGGCCAAGATAACTTCACCGCCGTTGGCCAGCTGATGACCACGGATCTGGTCACGCTGCCGGTGGGCATAGACCCGCAGGAGGCCTTTACCAAACTGCGCAAGACTTCCCGCAAGCTGGCACCGGTGGTGAATCCAGACGGCACCCTGGCCGGCATCCTCACGCGTAAGGGTGCGGTGCGGGCGAAGATGTATAAGCCGGGCGTCGACAAGCAGGGCCGCCTGCACATTGGTGCTGCGGTGGGTATTAACGGCGATGTGGAGGGCCGCGCCCGCGCCTTGGCGGAGGCCGGTGCCGATGTGCTGGTCATCGATACCGCGCACGGGCACCAAGACAGCATGCTCAGGGCACTGCGCAAGGTCAAGACCCTGAACCTGGGGCTTCCCATTGCCGCAGGCAATATCGTGACGGCCGAGGGTGTGCGCGAGCTGGCAGCGGCCGGCGCCGACATCATCAAGGTCGGTGTGGGCCCAGGCGCGATGTGCACCACCCGCATGCAAACTGGTGTGGGCCGCCCGCAATTCTCGGCCGTTCTGGAGTGCGCCGCGGCCGCCCGCGAGGTTGGCGCCCACGTCTGGGCCGACGGCGGTGTACGCGACCCGCGCGATGTCGCCCTCGCCCTAGCCGCAGGTGCATCCAATGTAATGATCGGCTCTTGGTTCGCCGGCACTTTCGAATCCCCAGGTGACCTACACAAGGACGCCGACGGTGCCTTCTACAAAGAATCCTTCGGTATGGCCTCGCGCCGAGCTGTGCGCGGCCGCAACTCCGATACCGAGGCCTTTGAGCGTGCCCGCCGCGAGATGTTCGAAGAAGGCATTTCTACCTCCCGCATCTACCTCGACCCCGAACACGGCGGCGTGGAGCACCTGGTGGACCGAATCATTTCTGGCGTGCGTTCCTCGTGTACCTACGCCGGCGCCGATTCTTTGGCCGCCTTCCGCGAGCGCGCCACCGTGGGCGTGCAGTCCGCTGCCGGCTTTGCTGAGGGGCAGCCACGGGCCACGAACCGTTGACAGGCTGCATGCTACGTTGACAGATATGTTGACTCGCTATGACCACGCGGCCTCCCGCGCGGCCGCGCAGGTTATGGGGCAGTACTCCACCAGTTTCTCACTGGCCACGCGGCTTCTGCGCGGGCGGGTGCGCGCCGATATCCGCCACCTATACGCGGTGGTGCGCATTGCAGATGAGCTTGTCGACGGCGCCGCTGCCCAAGCCCACACCGACCCCGCCGCCGCATTGGATGCCTACGAAAAGACCATCCTGGCTGCACCGCAGCAGCGACTGCACACGGATCCCGTGGTGCACGCTTATGCGCTTACCGCTCGTCGCTGCGGTTTCCAGCGCGAGCACCTTGCTGCATTCTTTCGCTCCATGCGCGCTGACCTTAATCAGCACGAATATTCCACGTCGGAGCTGCAGGACTATATTTACGGCTCGGCGGAAGTAATTGGGCTTTTGTGCCTGCAGATCTTCTTGGCCGAAGAAAACGTCTCCGCTGCCGACCGCGCCGCCATGGAGCGTGGTGCCCGCGCGCTGGGGTCAGCCTTTCAGAAGATTAATTTCCTTCGTGACCTTGGCGAAGACAGCTCAACTTTGGGTCGCACCTATTTTCAGCAAGCACCATCCGGGCACATAGATGAGGCCACCAAGTCCACGCTCATCGCGGAAATACGCCAAGAGCTCGCTACCGCCGCGCTCACCATCGACTTGCTGCCGGCCTCTGCGCGGGTGGGTGTGAGCGCGGCGGCGGATATCTTTGCCGAGCTCACCAATCGCCTTGCCGCCACCCCGGCTACGGACCTTGCCACCTCACGCGTATCCGTGCCGAACCACACCAAGGCTTGGCTAGCAGCCCGCGCAGTACGACGCCGCGGACACAGCAGCCAAACCCCACACCCAGCCGGAGATTAAGGAGAACGTCATGCACGCCGTCGTCATTGGAGCCGGCATCGCCGGTCTCGCCACCGCCGCTTTGCTCGGCCGCGAGGGCTACGAGGTCACCGTCGTGGATTCGCTGGATGAGGTAGGCGGGCGTGCCGGCAGCTTCGAGGAAGCCGGCTTCCGGTGGGACACCGGCCCGTCTTGGTACCTGATGCCAGAGGCCTTCGACCACTTCTTTGCGCTCTGCGGCACCTCCACCGAGGCGGAGCTGCATCTAGTGGACCTCTCCCCCGCCTACCGCGTATTTCACGGCGATGCGCCGGTGGACGTGCGCTCCGGCATCGAAGAAGTCACCGCTCTTTTCGAGTCACTCGAGCCCGGCGCGGGAGAAAAGGTGCGCGAGTATTTGGTGCAGGCCAGCGATACCTATGACATGGCACTCAAGCACTTCCTCTACACCACCTTCTCCGCGCCGCTAAACTTGGTGCACCGCGATATCCGCAGCCGGCTTTCCCAGCTGGTGGCGTTGCTTACGGCGAACCTAAAGCAGCATGTGGGCCGGACGTTTTCTGATGCCCGCCTGCGCCAAATCTTGAGCTACCCGGCGGTCTTTTTGTCCTCCGAGCCGGCCGCCGCCCCAGCCCTGTATTCCCTGATGAGCCATACCGACTTGGTGGAGGGCGTTCGCTACCCGCAGGGTGGGTTCGCGGCCGTGGTCCAGGCCATCTACCGCCAGGCACAGAAATTCGGCGCCACCTTCCGCTTGGGCGAGGAGGTTACTTCCATCAAGGTCGCCAATCGTCAGGTCACAGGCGTGCGCACGAATAAGGGCGCTATCCACGCCGATATTGTGGTGTCGGCGGCGGACTTGCACCACACCGAGACCCAATTATTGCCACCACAGCTGCGCACCTACCCGGAGCGCTACTGGGGCCGGCGCAATCCGGGCTTGGGCACGGTGCTCATTCTGGCCGGGGTGAAAGGCGAGCTGCCCGAGCTAGCGCACCATACGTTGTTCTTTAGCGAGGACTGGGATCCGGATTTCCGCGCCGTCTATTCCGGTCCGGAGCCCACCCGACCGTTGGGGGCCTCCGAGTCCATCTACGTCTCGAAGACTTCCGCCACCGATCCAGACGTAGCCCCCGAGGGACACGAAAACCTCTTTATCCTTGTGCCGGTGCCGGCCACAGAGGCACCCGGGTTTGGAAATACCTACCACGGCGAGGAATCCAGCCGCGTTGCCGCGATTGCCGACGCCGCCCTTAACCACATCGCAGCCACGGCCGGGGTGCCAGATTTGGTTGAAAGGGTCGTCGTCAAGCGCACGCTCGGCCCGGCCGATTTTGCCGAGCGCTACCATGCCTGGTCGGCCGGATCCATTGGACCCGCGCACACGCTGCGGCAATCGGCGTTTCTGCGCGGCCGCAACGCCTCGCGCAAGGTAGGCGGGCTCTACTACGCAGGAGCCACCACCGTGCCGGGCGTAGGCGCGCCAATGTGCCTGATTTCTGCCGAGAACATTATTAAGCGCCTGCGCGGCGATAAATCCGCCGGCCCGCTTGTGCGATAGATGCTCTAGGTATCCAGCAAAACTACGCGTCCGCTCCCGCTCATGTCTAAGCATTTGGGCAGGCGGTTTTCAGGCTCTGCATCGTTTAAAAATTTCGGCGCAGAGACATCGCACTGCCAGCCATCGACTCTGAGGAAGCCACGGGTATTCATTTCCTCCGGCTTAAATTCGTGGTGCACATAGCTATCCACTACCTGCATAGCTTTGGTGCAGTTCGTACCATCAACTTGGACGTAGACGTTCTTCCGTCCCCATTTGGTATCCATCTGCTCACAGATTGTGCCCATTCTTGCAGAGCCGTTGGAATCGGGCTTAGGCGGGAAGTTATCCGCATAGTACTGACCGTTATCTTTTACGGTGAAATGATGCCCCTTTGCCGTGACCGTGAACTCGTCCGAGTTTGGGGCCTCGAAGGTAACGCCTTCAATTTCAACCTTCTCCCCTGCCTTGAGCTGTTTCGCTGGGGTCGTATCGCCTGGCTCCACCACAGCTGAGGGGAAGAACCCCGCGCCCTTATTAAAACTGACCATATTCGCCTCCCACTGCGGCTGGTCTGGATCTGGAAGTAGCGGTGGATCTGCAAATTGTACGTTGCACCACGGGCCTTCGGCCTGCTTATTGAATGAGCACCGAACCTTTTTATCGGGACTTTCAACTCCCCATGCGTCTAATTGCGCGTGTTCGGGATCTTTCGCCAGAAAATCCTTGGCCGAGCGCATCTTGAGACCGGACGAGTCCGCGTTCTTTTCTGACTTGGTAGTATCCTGCGCTGTGGTCTCTGGAGAAGAGGTTTCTGCCGATCTGGCTGCGGAGTTTTCGGTCATCTGCGGCCGAAATCGAGGTGCTTCCTCGTGACTATCATCCGTGGAACACGACGCAAGTCCGGCAGCCAGCAAAGGTAGAGCGAGGAGAGAGAAAAATCTTTTCATGCCCCGCATTTTTCCATGTGGCGGGGTATCGCGCTGGACTTCCGGGACGCGGGTGTAGGCATGAACGCCGGCACGAAATAGCAAAGCCGCCAGCCACGCGGGCTGACGGCCAGCGATGAGCCGCTGTGGGCTACTTTTGTTCCGGCTTAACCAGCGGGAAAAGCACGGTTTCGCGGATGCCCAGGCCGGTCAGGGCCATCAACAGGCGGTCCATGCCCATGCCGGTGCCGGCTGTAGGAGGCATGCCCTGCTCCATGGCAGCAAGGAAGTCCTCATCCAGCACCATGGCTTCGTCATCGCCACCGGCGGCCAGGCGGGCCTGATCCTCAAAGCGCTCGCGCTGGATAACAGGATCCACCAGCTCGGAGTAGCCGGTTGCCAGCTCGAAGCCGCGTACGTAGAGGTCCCACTTCTCGGTCACGCCCGGCTCGGAGCGGTGCTGACGGGTCAACGGGGAAGTCTCAACTGGGAAGTTCTTGACAAAGATGGGGCCTTCCAGCTGGTCCTCGCACAGGACCTCCCAGATTTCCTCCACCAGCTTGCCGTGGCCCCAGCCGCCGTCCTTCGGGACGTCGAGCCCGATGGCATCGGCAATGCCCTTGAGCGTATCGATGTCGGTATCGATGGTGACCTCCGGTTGTCCCGGGAATTTGCGCTGCAGGGCCTCGTTCAGGGAAGGATACATCTCGATCTCGGGCCATTCTTCGCCGCCGAAGTCGAACTCGGTGCCATCCGCAAGAGTCACGGTGGTCGAGCCAAAGACATCGCGGGCTACGGCCTGGATGGACTCGCGCGTCATGCGCGCACAATCGTTGTAATCGCCCCACGCAGCGTAGGTCTCCAGCATGGCGAACTCTGGCGAGTGGGAGCGGTCCACGCCCTCATTGCGGAAGTTGCGGTTGATTTCAAAGACGCGGTCAATGCCGCCGACGACGGCGCGCTTCAAGTACAGCTCTGGGGCGATGCGCAGGTAGAGGTCAATATCCAGCGCATTGGAATGGGTGATAAACGGGCGAGCGGCCGCGCCACCGTGCAGGGTCTGCAGCATCGGGGTTTCGATCTCTACAAAGTCCTGGCTTTCCAGGTAGTTGCGCAGCGCGCGCATGACCTTCACGCGGATCATGGCGTTCTTGCGGGCATCTTCGCGGATAATGAGATCGTTATAGCGCTGGCGTACGCGGGTATCTTCTGCCATTTCGGCGAAGGAAACCGGCAGCGGGCGCAGAGACTTAGCAGCCATGGTCCACTCGGAGACCATAATCGACAACTCACCGCGGCGGGAGGAAATGACGCGGCCGCGCACGGAGATGAAATCGCCCAAGTCCACGTCGGCCTTCCAAGCGTCGAGGCGCTCTTTGCCTACCTCCGCTAGGGAAAGCATGGCCTGCACCTGGGTGCCATCGCCATCCTGCAGGGTGGCAAAGCACAACTTGCCGGTATTGCGCATAAAGATAAGGCGGCCGGCAATCGCGTGGGTAACCTCGGTTTCCTCACCAGCGGCCAGGTAGGTCACGCCCTCCTCATTGCCCGGCTCTTCGCCTTCGGCCACTACGCGGAAATCATGGCGCAAATCCTTTAGGGAGATGGTGCGCTCAACGGTTACCGGGTAGGCCTCAACGCCGGATTCCAGCAGGCGATCGCGCTTCTCACGGCGGATGCGCAGCTGCTCAGGGACATCATTTACTTCAGTATTCTTCTGCTCGCTCACGTTAGCCTAGGGTAGTCGATCCCCACTGCAGCACGCGATTTAGCCCATTCCGCCCCTACCCCGGGAAAGATTTACACATAGTTCACTTCACCGTCATCTCGAGGCCAACGCACAGTTACTGAAATCCCCTTATATAAATGGCTGACCCCATGTCTTATCAATATTTTCGAACTCCTTTGGAGCAGTAATAATGGCGCTTAAAGGCCGCAACCTTCTTTCTAGTCTCTTCGCATCCTCTCGTTCCAGCCTGACCTGCACTTACAAGTGCGGCAATGCCTGCTTCGGTGAATGCGAAAACAAGTCTGATAACCCATACTTCGGTGACCAGTTCTCCCGCCGTACCGCTCTGCGCGCGGGCAGCTTGTCCGTAGTAACCGTCGGTGGCGGCGCCGCGCTGGCCGCCTGCTCTAACCCGGATGATGCCTCCAATGAAGCCTCTTCCTCCGAGGACAAGGGTGGCAAGACTTCCGAGGCCAATGTAGAACTCACCTCCGCAGAGGGTATGAAGTTTGATCCAGTTCAACCGAATGAAAAGGACGAGGTAGTCATCCCGGATGGCTATGAGCAGTCCGTTCTCATCGCCTGGGGCGACCCACTGTTCAAAGATGCGCCGGAGTTTGATGATAAGAACCAGACGGCCGAGGCCGCCGAGAAGCAGTTCGGCTTCAATAACGACTTCGCCGGCCTTATCGAGCACCCGGATGATGACAATCGCCTTATCTACGTCTGCTCCCATGAGTACACCACCGAGCCGCAGATGTTCCCTAACTACGATGCGGATAACCCCACCGAAGAGCAGGCCAAGATTGGTTGGGCTGGCCACGGCCACTCCATCGTAGAGGTGTCCAAGGTGGGCGATACCGGTGAACTCAAGCGCGAGTTTGGCCCGCTCAACCGCCGCATTACCGCCACGACCGAGTTCACCCTGGTTGGTCCAGCGGCCGGCTCCGAGCTTGTAAAAACCTCCGCAGATAAGACCGGCAAGAAGGTCAAGGGCACCCTGAATAACTGCTCCGGCGGCATCACCCCGTGGAACACCATGCTCTCCGGCGAGGAGAACTTTGACCAGTACTTCGCTCACGCCAACCTGGATGGCAAGAAGGCGCAGGAATCCCTCGAGCGCTTCGGCATGGAAGATGGCGAATCCCAGCGCAAGTGGGAGCGCTTTGATAAGCGTTTCGACGTCTCCAAGGAGCCGAATGAGCCCAACCGCTTCGGTTGGATCGTAGAAATCAACCCACTGGACCCGAAGTCCACCCCGATCAAGCACACCGCGCTGGGACGCTTCAAGCACGAGGCTGGCAATATTCACATCGCTTCCGATGGCACCGTCGTGTGCTACTCCGGCGATGACTCCCGCTTCGAGTACATCTACAAGTTCATCTCCACCAAGAAGTACGAAGAAGGCAACATCGAGCACAACCTCAGCATCTTGGACCACGGCACCCTGTACGTGGCCAAGGTGGAGGGCAACTCCCCAGAAAATGAGATTGATGGCTCCGGCGTGCTGCCAGAGGATGGTGCCTTCGACGGCAAGGGTAAATGGATCAAGCTGCTGACCTCCGATACGGAGAACAACAAATTCGAATCCCACGTCGATGGCATGTCCGCCGAAGAGGTTGCCGTCTACACCCGCGAGGCCGCCGATAAGGTGGGCGCTACCAAGATGGACCGCCCCGAGGACATGCAGGTCCACCCAGACTCTGAGAAGGTCTACGTGGCCCTGACCAATAACTCCTACCGCGGCGCTACCGGTGAGAACGCCAAGAAGAACAAGGAAGAGCCGATGGAGTGGGCTCCCATAAAGGAAAATAAAAACGGCTTGGTCATGGAGATTGAAGATGACCACGCTGGTGAGAAGTTCACCTGGAACCTCTTCCTGGTCTGTGGTGATCCGAAGGAGGCCAATACCTACTTCGGCGGCTTTGACAAGGAGAAGGTATCCCCAATTTCCTGTCCGGATAACCTGGCCTTTGATAGCCACGGCAATATGTGGATCTCCACCGACGGCAACGCGCTCGAGTCCAACGACGGCCTTTACGCCGTAACCACCGAGGGCGATACCCGCGGTGAGCTCAAGTGCTTCCTGACGGTTCCGGCAGGCGCTGAGACCTGCGGCCCCATCGTCACCGATGAGCGCGTGATGGTCAACGTCCAGCACCCAGGCGAGACCGATGATGCCACCTTTGAAAAGCAAACCTCCCACTGGCCAGGTGGCGGCAAGTCCACCCCACGCCCAGCAGTGGTTGTGGTGTGGAAGAAGGACGGCAATATCGGCGTCGATAAGAAGTAAACGCCACCCGGTTTAAGCACCCACCGCGCGGCCCTCGTTCCTCTAGGAACAAGGGCCGCACTTTCCTTCTGTCGACAGCGGTTGAACCGGGATGTGTACTCCGGCCCGCCTTCCAAATATAAATCCGCCCACCGGTCTCCCCCACAGGCAAATACATATGTGAGTTATGGCATACTGTCCGCACGTGTGAGACACGCCACCTGCCCGCCTATGAGGAGACACACACTATGAACTCTCTTGTCCTCGCCATTGTCGGCATCGCGATGATGGTCGCCGGCTACTTGCTCTACTCCAAGTTCCTAGGAAAGAGCATTTTCCGGCTTTCCCCGAAATACTCCACCCCGGCCCACACCATGGAAGACGGCGTTGATTATGTACCTACCAATAAATACGTCCTGTGGGGCCACCATTTCACCTCTGTGGCGGGCGCCGCACCCATCATTGGTCCAGCCGTGGCTGTGATTTGGGGTTGGGTACCGGCGTTTTTGTGGGTAACCATCGGCACCTTCTTCTTCGCCGGCATGCACGATCTGGGTGCGCTGTGGGCCTCGCAGCGCCATAAGGGCCAATCCATCGGTACCTTGTCCGGGCGCTACATTGGCAAGCGCGGGCGCAACCTCTTTCTCATCGTCATTTTCCTGCTGCTATTGATGGTGAACGCGGCCTTCGCCGTGGTCATTTCAAACCTGCTGGTGTCTACCCCCACGGCCGTCATCCCCACGTGGGGCGCTATCGTCGTCGCGCTGCTTATCGGCCAGGCCATCTACCGCCTGAATTGGAACCTGCCGTTGGTCTCCATCGTGGGTGTTGTCGCACTCTACGCGCTGATGATCATCGGTGACCGCGTGCCCGTGGTCCTGCCAGATACCGTCCTGGGAATCCCCGCCAACGGCGTGTGGATCATCTTGTTATTCATCTACGCCTTCATCGCTTCGATGCTGCCGGTATGGGTGCTGCTGCAGCCGCGCGATTACATCAACGGCCTGCAGTTTTTCGTAGGATTGGCCATCCTATACGGTTCCTTCCTTTTCACCCGTCCTTCGCTTGCTGCCCCAGCCCTGCGCGATAACGTGCCAGAAGGCACCCCGGGTATCTTCCCGCTGCTCTTTGTCACCATCGCCTGCGGCGCTATCTCCGGCTTCCATGGCGTGGTGGCCTCCGGCACCTCCTCCAAGCAGGTGGATAAGGAAACCGATGTGCGCTTTGTGGGCTACTTCGGCGCCGTGGGCGAGGGCTTGCTCGCGCTAGGCACCATCATCGCTACTACCGCTGGTTTCAAAACCGCCGCGCAGTGGGAGAACATCTACTCCGAATGGAATGCCGGCGGCGTGGATGCCTTTGTGCAAGGCGGCGGCGCGCTCATGAACGAGGGCATGGGCATTCCTACCTCCCTTTCCGGCACCATCTTGGCCACCATGGCTGTGCTTTTCGCCGCCACCACCATGGATTCGGGCGTGCGCCTGCAGCGCCTTGTGGTACAAGAAATCGGCGAGATCATGGGAGTGCGCATCAAGGCTCTGGTATCCACCATCATTGCGGTGGGCTTGGCCTTCGGGCTGACTTTCTCCGCCGGCGCGGATGGTTCAGGCGGCATGACCATCTGGCCGCTATTCGGTACCACTAACCAGCTCATGGCGGGGCTCTCCTTGGCCATCGTGGTGGTTATCCTCACCCACCTACGCCGGCCGACGTGGCCGGTGGTTATCCCGCTCGTCTTCGTTACCGCAATGTCCCTGTGGGCCGCACTCTTGCAGCTAAAGTCCCTTTTCACCAGCCAGAATTGGCTTCTGTTCTGCATGGACGTCATCATCGTGGTGGCTGCCATCTGGGTCATTGTGGAAGCCATCGGCGCCATCTCCCGCGCGCGCAAGGAGGCCCCTCTGGAGTGGAACGATGAAGACCTTGACGCCCCGTTGCCCGAGCATGCTCGACAAGCTTAAGGCACTCGCGGCCGGGCTCAATGAGTACTACCAGGCCCCGTACCGCGCCAGCTTTGCCAAGGCCCAGCAGCAGGAAGACGATCTCTTCATGATGCTGGTTGCCTCGGAGGCCCTGGGCATTCCTAACCCGGCCAGCTACTACACCCTGGAGCTTTTGCCGCTGGTTTATGAGGATTTCCACGCCTGGCATACGCGCATGGGAATGGATAGATCCCCGCTGGAGAATATTCAATGTTGCTAGAGACCGCACCCATCATGTTTTTCGGTGGCAAGGGAGGGGTGGGCAAGACCACCCTGGCTACCGCCACCGCATTGCGCCTGTCCCGCGCGCACCGCGTCTGCCTAGTTTCCACCGACCCGGCGCATAACCTGGGGCATATTTTTGGCGCCTCGCTTGGTGACGCCCCCGTAGGCCTCACCCCTACCCTTTCCGCCATCGAGATTGACCCGGCGCGCGCCACGGAGCAACACCTAGCGCAGGTGGGAAACTCTATGCGCCGCTTTATGCCCGAGCACCTGCACGGCGAGGTGAAAAAGCACCTCGACTTGGCACGGCAATCGCCCGGCACGCAGGAGGCGGCGTTGCTGGAGCGCATCGCTGCCCTCGTCGTGGAGGAGTCCGACTTTGATTACCTCATTTTCGATACCGCTCCCTCTGGCCATACCTCGCGGCTGATGGCCCTGCCGGAGATCATGGCCGCCTATACCGATGGATTGCTCTCCCGGCGCGAGAAATCCGATAAATTCGGCTCGCTGGTGCGCGGAATGTCGCAAGGAAGCGGCGCGGATAATGACCCGGTGGACCGGCGCAATCAGGAAATTCGCGCCACGCTTTTCCAACGCCGCGAGCGCTTTGCCCAGCTGCGCACCGCGCTGACTTCCTCACGAACGGTCTTTCATATCGCGCTTACCGCCGAGCGTCTGCCCGTGCTGGAGTCGGCCGAATTCCATGCCGACCTCACCAGCAACGGTGTGTGGGTGGGTTCCATGCTGGTCAACCGGCGCACCCCGGCCGACCAAGGCGAGTTCTTGGCCGCCCGGCGCGCCGCCGAGGATGAGGCGCTCGCGCTGCTGCGTGCCAAACTCCCACAGACCCCGGTGCGCGAGGTTCCGTGGCTGCCGGAGGAAGTGGGGACTCCGGGGGCCGTCGGCAAGCTGGCGGCATACCTCTAGCTCTACCCACCCACGCCCCCAAAGGCGCGGGTCTGCTAAAACCGAAATATGTCTTTGCTCACCACGGAATACCTGTCCCAGTTGCGCAAGGAGGCCGCGGCCGATGCACGGCTGCGGCTGGCCCGCAACGCCATTACCAATGTCGGGGCGGCCAAGGCTGCGCTGGACCGCGACCGCATCACGGCCCTCTACCCCACCACCGAGGTCAAGCTGGATAGCCTGAGCGTATCGGACCAGAAACGCTCGGGCCGTTGCTGGATGTTCGCGGCGTTGAACGTCTTTCGCCACCGCGCGGCTAAGGAACTCAACGTAGATAACTTTGAGTTTTCCTTTACCTACCTGCAGTACTTTGACAAGCTGGAGCGCGCCAACCTGGTGCTCAACCAGCTACTGGATAAGAAGGAAGTCGGCTGGGATGAGCGCACCGTGGCCGCAGTACTCGATCACACCGGCGCCGATGGCGGCTGGTGGTGCTTCTTTAGCAACCTAGTGGCCAAATATGGCGCGGTACCTGCAGAGGTCATGCCGGAGGTGCGCTCGTCTGGAAATACCGCGGAGATGAACCGCGATCTTGCCACCGTGATACGCCGCGCCGCCGCACAGGACGGCCCGCGCGAAGAAATCCTGACCCAAGCCCGCAAAGATTTCCACCACATCCTGGCCATCCATCTGGGCACCCCGCCGGAGGAATTTACCTGGGCGTATCGCACCAAGGACGAGCAATTCGTGCGCCTGCACTCCACCCCGCGCGAGTTTGCCAATAAGTACCTGCCGCACTTGGACGAGTACGTGGTACTGGCCGATGACCCTCGCTCCACCAACCCCAAGCATCGCGTCTTTAGGAGTGCCGAGGAAACCAATGTGCTGGGTGGCGCACCGCAGGAGTACTTGAACGCAACCGTGGAGGAACTCAAGGAGACCGCCAAGCGCAGCCTGGCTGCCGGCGAGCCGGTGTGGTTTAGCTGCGATGTCAACCGCCAGTTCTCCTTCCTCAACGGCGTGTGGGACGAGGGCCTAGTGGATACTGATGGCCTCTACGGCATCGATTCCTCCATGAGCAAGGAGGAGCGTTTCACCTCCGGCGAGACCGCGCCTACCCACGCGATGGTGCTCACCGGCGTCGATGGTGACCGAGCTTGGCGCGTGGAGAACTCCTGGGGTTCCAAGCCACCGCGCAAGCACGACGGCGAGGACGTGCCAGGCAAAGGCTTTGCCACGATGGCTGATGCCTGGTTTGACCAGAACGTCTTCCACATCGCCGTGCGCAAGGAGCACCTCAGCGACGCGCTTGCCCAGGCCCTTGCCACCGAACCGATTGAGCTTCCCCTCTGGGACCGGATGAACTAAGGAGCATCGAGAAATGACCGAGATTAACCCGAACGAGGTTCATGCCGCCAATGCCGAGCTCACCAGCGATGCCGCGCTGCGCCTGGTGCACAATGGGGTGGCTCAAGAAAGCGCCGATAAGCTCAGCCTCGACCGCGAAGTACTGCGCACCCTCACCCCGGTAACCAGCCATAAGCTAGATTCCTGGGGCGTGGCCGACCAGAAAGCCTCTGGCCGCTGCTGGATTTTTGCCGGCCTCAATTCCCTGCGCGGCGGCCTCATGGACAAGGCCAACCTCAAGGATTTTGAGTTTTCCCAGACCTATATTTACTTCTTTGACAAGCTGGAAAAAGCCAATTGGTTCCTTACCGCCATGGCCGAGCTGAAGGACCGCGAAATTACGGACCGCACCGTTTCCAAGCTCATGGATGATCCCATCGATGACGGCGGCCAGTGGTCCATGTTCGTCGCCCTGGTGGAGAAGTACGGCGTGGTGCCGCAGTACGCGATGCCAGAGACCGCCTCCTCGGAGGCCACGGCGATGCTTAACCGCAACCTGCAGACCGTGCTGCGCCGGGCCGCCCACCACATCCGCAGCGGCGAAGCGGGCGCGCATGAGCAAGCGCTTGCCGACGTCTACCGTATCCTCACCGCCAACCTTGGCCTGCCGCCCGAGGACTTTATTTGGCAGTACCGCGATAAGGACGATGAGTTCCACCGCGCTGGTACTTATACCCCGCAGGAGTTTGCCAAGGAATACCTGCCGGCGGACCTAAGCGAGTACGTGTGCGTGGTAAACGATCCCCGCAACGCCTATGGCGAGCTCTACACCGTGGATTACCTGGGCAACGTAGCTGGCAAGCGCGTGACCTATTTGAACGCGCCTGTGGAGGTGCTGCGCGATGCCGCGCGTGCCTCCATCGAGGATGGCCAGCCGGTGTGGTTTGGTTGCGATACCGACCAGCAATCCGATGATGAGCACGGCGTGTGGGCCAAGCACCTGCACGATTATGAGGCCTTCTATGGCGTGGAGATGGATCTGGACAAGGCACAGCGTTTACGCCTGCATGAGTCCCTCATGACCCACGCGATGGTCTTTACCGGCGCCGATATCGCAGACGACGGCACCGTCAATCGTTGGCGCGTAGAGAATTCCTGGGGCCCGAAGAAGGCGGATAAAGGCTTTTGGACGATGGCGGATGACTGGTTCGACGAGTTCGTCTTCGAAATCGCCGTGCATCCCTCTCGCCTGCCGGAGCAGTACCAGGCGGCTCTCAAGTCCGATTCCGTGACTACCCTGCCGGCATGGGACCCGATGGGTGCGTTGGCGCGTTAAGCCTGCGGCACGCTAAGCCTGCGGCGTGCCAAGGCGCCGCACATAGAGCATGCACACCAAGTCGCGGTCCTCATTGACCGCGATGGTGCGCTCGCCCACCTGGGTGAAGCCACGGCTGTCGTAGAACTGGTACGTGCAGCCGTCATCGGTATACAGGTAGATATTCTTCCCCGCGTGGCGGGCTTCGAAGGCCTCCAGCAATGCCGTGCCCACTCCATTCACGCCAGAGTTCGGCTCGGCGACGAGGAAGCCGATTTCGCCGTCGACGGCGTGCCCGCCCAAGTACTCAAGCAACATGTCCTTATTAGCGGAATCATAATCATCGCGGTGTCCGCCTGGGCGCAGGTTATTGAAGATTTCCACCGCACGGACATAGGCCTTGCGCCACCACGGATACGGCAACGCGGGCTTGCCCTTCATGGAGGCCAAAAGCACGCCGAGGAAGCGGTCGCCATCGTAGGCCGCCAAAATATCGGTAGCCTTGGCGCGCTCTAAATCCCAAAAGTAGCGGCCGTAGGCGCGCTCAAAGCGCGGGTTCTTCACAAACCAGTGCAGGTGCATGCCCTCGATAGCGAAGGAAATGGCTTGGGACTCATCGCGCGGGTCGAGGTCGCGGATCTGAATATCGCTCATTAGTCCTCCGATGGCTGCGAAGTGCCGGAATTCTGCGTACGCTGTTTTTCGCGCTGCTGCTCGCGCTCGAGCTCGGCCTTGGCTTCGTGCTCTTCAATATTATTAAAGCCGATTCCCAGCGGCAGGCCCACATTATCGATGAGCCGGACGCCGCCGATTGTCGCGGCGACGAGCAAGCGGGCATCACCCTCCTCGGGAGGCGTGCCGAGGTCGCGGCCGCGCACCTCGAGATATTCGGGCTCAACGCCGGCGGCGCGCAGCACCTCCGCGGCGACCTCGCGGACCTGCTCGGCACCGGCCTCGGCGGCATGCGCACCAGCGGTCAGCGCGGCAGAGAGAGCCGCGGCCTGCTCGCGGGCGGCGGCAGGAACATCGGTATTGCGCAGGCTCATCACCACTCCATCGGGCATGCGCACGGCGGGCACGCCTTGCACGCGCACGCCCAAGTGGAAGTCTTGAACCGCATGGTAGATGGCGAGGAGGAGCTCGTAGTCTTTTTCGCCCAAGAGGACATCGGTAGGCGAAAGCGTCAGGATGAGCGTGAGGTAGAGCGTGAGATCCTTACTTAGCTCCGGTTCCAGCGGGGCCTCGGCGTTGGCCGGGGACACCGCGCTGCGGCGTCCATGCGGCCACAAGGTCTCTGTCGAGTAATTCCAGACTATGTCTACGCCCTCGGCGCGCAGGAGTTCAAGGTCCTCCTCGCGCGGAGACTGCAGGGCCACGACGGTAACGGCGCCTCGGATGCGCTTGGCCGCGCGCACCAGCGCGATATGGCCCGCATGCACGCCAGTAGTCAAGGGCACGAAGGCCACTGGGCGGCCAGTCTTGTGGAAGGCGCTGCCGACCATTCGGATACGCTCAATCTCGCTGATAACAGTGGCGTTTCCCAGCTCTAGGCTCATCGGCTCTCCTCTTGTAGGGCCCACATTTCTAGATCTTCGCGGCCGTCCACCTCGCCCAAGCGGCGGGCAACCTCCACGTAGCTGCGGCGCAGGCCGGGATCGGTGGCGCCACGGTAGGCGGCGATGATTTCTTCTGTGTCCATGTCCTCACCCACCAAGGGCGGTTCTTCTGAAGGCGAGACGAAAAGGGCGTCGACCGCCGCAGAGACATGCAAGCGGCGCAGCATCTCGGCGTAGCAGGCGCGGGCGGCAAAGGGGGGACGTTCGGCGTCGGAAAGCGCAACCGCTTCGCCTCGGAACTCGGTGATGTTGAGTTCCACCACGGTCTCGCCCAGCTCATCCAGAGTGGTCACGGCCCAGCGCATGGGCGCAAATGGCGCGAGTGCTGCAACAACGCAACCGCGGGTTTCTAGCGGATCTAATACTTGGACGCCTCGCGAAAGGCAGGTGTGGAAGGCGATGAGCCCGCGATGGACGTGCGGTTCGAGCAGCTCTACGGTGGCCTCCAAGCGGGTATCGCCGACCGCGATGATGAGTGCCTCAAAGGCAGAAAGCTCGGCCGGATCCGAGAGCATCTGCACCTCATGACCGGCACGTTCCATGGAATTAGCCAAGGTAAAGCCAGCCAAGCTACGGCCGAAGAGTGCTACCCGCATGCGTGGCGGGCGCATTTATTTATCCTTCTTTTTCTTTGCCTGGGCCAAAAGCTCGGCCACGGACACCGCGCCCTCGCGCTTGTCGTCGCTGCGACGGCGGCCGCGTGTCTGCTCCTCCGGCTGCGGTTCAGCCGCACGGTGATGTGGGCGGGCTGCCTTCTGGCGTACTGGTTCGGCCGATTCCGGAGCCACGTGCTGACCCGAGCCTGGATATTCCGCGCGTTCGTCGCGCTGCGACGCCTTCTGCTGTGGAATGTCCTGGGTTTCGTCGCTGGCGGTGGTAGCGGCCTCCGGCTTGCGGTGGCTGCCGTGGTGCTCGCTGGCTGCGGAAGTGCGGGAAATCTTCAGCGAATCATCACCGCCGGTATCCCAGCGCACGGCCTGGAAGCCACCGGTATCAAAGGTGGAGGCGCCTGAAGGCTTGCCGGAGGTGCGCTGTGCGCGCGTCTTTTCACTAATGATGTCATTGAGCGGGTTGGACTCGGTGTGCGCAGCGGATGGCTGGCTGCCCAGGCGGCCGGCGATGGCATCGGCGGATGGGGCGCCGGAGGAGGACTGGGTGAAGTCCACATTGCCTTCTTCTGCACTGGGGCGTGCGGCGGCCGCGGTCTGGGCCTCAAGCTGCATGATGCGGCGGGCCTCGGCGTGCAGTGCGGCCGGCTCATAGGTGAAGTCGTGGCCGGAGAGGTCTTCAATCTGCTTGCGGATAGAGGCAAGTTCGGTGCGGATCTCATCGAGCAGCTCCTGATCCGGCAGGGGCTGGCCTTCGGCGGCGCGGACCTGCTTAAGTTCGGCGCGGTGAGCGCGCTCCTGCAGCTCCAGCTTGGTCACGGACTCCTCTGCCTGGCGGCGGTAGCGCATGACCAAGAAGAAGCCGAGCACGGCGGCCCACAGGGCAGCAATGAGGGCGATCTTGAGAGCGGCGGCAGAGCCGGAGATTAGCATGACGATGCTGGCCACCACGGCCAGCACCACGAGGACGATAAGGCCGATCTGGCCCAAGTCCGGCTTGGTCGTCTTGGCGGAAGTTTTGCTAGAAGAAGAGCGCGGCTCAGTCATGCTCACTAATGTACCGCTTGAACCCCATCTGGTGGGGGCGGGGTCTCGCAGTGTCGCTCTAGCCGCAGGCCAGCGGCAGACATCGCGAGCCCACCGAGCGCGGAGGCAATGACCCCCACGAGGTCATCGGAAGCTGCCGCGAGCGTGCCTGCATTGGGGATAACATAAACGGCAATGCCAGCATAGATGCCGCCCACGATGGCGCCCGTCCACGCCGAAGCCTTGCCCACCAACATGAACTGCGTGATGGTCATGGGGTTGAGCTGCGAGTTATCCAGGCCGATTCCATGCTCGTCCTCGGTGGCTTGGTCCACCTTCCAGGTCAGCACCAGGCAGATAACGGCCATGAGCCACAGCGTGGCCGAAACCGTCACCGGGATTTGCAGCATGGAGCCATAAAAGCGCGTGGTGAGGATGGCCGCGGCGGCGGCAAAGAAGACCCCGGTGCCGATGAGGGCACCCAGCGAGGTCCGTGTCATAGCTCCTCCATCATGCCCAGCCGGCGAATCTCGGCGCGCTCTTTCGGGTCGAGTGCTGCTACCCGCTTGGCGACGCCCTCCCCACTCAACCTAGCACCACCATCGGCCGCCAACCAGGGAATCAGTACGAAGGCGCGCTCATGGGCATAAGGATGCGGAACGATAAGCTCTGGGTCGTCAGAGGTATAACCTTCAATATCGACGATGTCCACGTCCAGCGTGCGCGGGCCCCAGTGGCGCACTCGTACGCGCTCGGCGGCCTCTTCCAGTTTCTGTCCGCGGCGCAGGAGTTCCTTCGGGGACTCGTCGACGTCCACGATAAGCACGGCGTTGAGGAATTCGTCCTGGTCCGTAACGCCCCACGGCGGGGTGGCATAGACGGGCGAGGCGGCGACGATCTCGCCGGCGAACTCATCAAATACCGTGCGCAGAAGCCCCACGCGGTCATCCATATTGGATCCGATGGACAGCACCGCGCGCATTAGAGGGTCCTCGCGTGCTTGCGGGAGCGGCGGGCGACCACGGCGACGTCGGCAAAAGTGCGCGGAATCGGCGCCTTCGGCTTGTGGAGGGTGACCTCTACAGCGTGCAGGCCTTCGAAGGTCTCCATGATGGTATCGGCCACCTCGCTGGCGACGGTCTCGATGAGGTCGCGGGCGGGGCCTTCGATGATATTTGCGGCGACGTCGGCAAGCTCGGCGTAATTGATGGTCTTGGTCAGATCATCGGTGGCGGCGGCGTCGGCGAATTCGGACCAGCAGGTGATATCCACGATGAAGGGCTGGCCGGTGCGCTTTTCTTCCTCAAAGACGCCGTGGTAGCCAAAGCATTCCAGGCCGGTGAGCTCGATGCGGTCTGCCATGTTTTACTCCTTAGGGTTGCGCGGAAGAGCGGTGGATTTCATGGTGCCGTTGCCGTCGGAGCCGTTGCTATAGCTGCCGCTAGCATTGGCCCCGCCCGCGTAGGCGTTGCCGGCGTTCCACGCGGCCGCAACATCGACGGCATCGCGGGAGACGGCGACTTCATGCACGCGCACACCCCACGCGCCCATCTGGGCGGAAATGGCGGTCACGGCCGCGGTCGCGGGATCGGCCAGCAGCGGGCTGGACTCCACGCCGCGGTCCTCCCGAATGGCGGCGAGGAAACGCTTGCGGGAAGCGCCCACCAGCATGGGGAATTCGGCGTCGAGGAATCCCGGCAAGGCTTTGAGCAGCGCCCAATTATCCTGCGGGGTTTTGGCGAAGCCTAGGCCCGCATCGAGCACGATATTATCGCGGCGCACGCCGGCCTCCAGCGCGTTATTCGCCAACCGCTCGAGGGTCTCATGCACATCGCGCACCACATCGCCGCCATGATCGGCGCTGCCGGCCGCCGAGCCAAACGCGCCTTCCTGCAGCGTGCGCCAGTGCATTAAACAGACGGGCACGCCGGCCTCGGCCATCGCGCGATACATCTCCGGATCCGCCAGGCCGCCGGAGACGTCATTGATCATGTCCACACCGGCCGCTGCTGCCGCGCGGGCCACCGAAGCGCGCATCGTATCCACGGAGGTCCGAATGCCCAGCTCACTCAGAGCCTTAATGACGGGCACCACGCGGCGCTCCTCGACGTCCGCCTCTACGCGCACCGCACCCGGCCGGGTGGACTCACCGCCGACGTCTATCATGTCCGCGCCCTGGTCCACGAGCTCGCGGGCGTGGTTAATGGCGGCATCGAAGTCCAACCACCGGCCGCCATCGGAGAAAGAATCCTCTGTGACGTTGACGATGCCCATCACGAGCGTGCGGTTGGCGATGCTCAGATCCGAGACCGAGGTTGCCTGCTGCATGGTGTGCTCCTTATCGCTTTTAGTGGTCAACCGGGGGTTTAGCTGCGAATCAGGCTGAGCACCTCAGCGCGGGAAGCGGCGTTATTTTTGAATCCGCCGCGCACCGCGGAGGTAGTCGTCGTCGCACCAGGCTTGCGGATGCCACGCATAGCCATGCAGAGGTGCTCGCACTCGATGACCACGATGACGGACTGCGCGCCGAGAACCTCCACCAATGCGTCTGCCACCTGCTGGGTCAGGCGCTCTTGGACCTGAGGGCGCTTGGCGTACATATCTGCCAGGCGGGCAAGCTTGCTCAAGCCGGTGACGTGGCCATCCTTGCCTGGGATATAGCCGATGTGCGCCACACCGTAAAACGGCACTAGGTGGTGCTCGCAGGTGGAATAGATGGGAATATCGCGCACGAGGACCAGTTCCTGATGGTCCTCGGCAAATGTCTTGTGTAGGACCTCCGTTGGGTCTTCGTGCAGGCCGGCGAAGACCTCGCGGTAGGCGCGGGCCACACGGGCCGGGGTCTCGCGCAAGCCCTCGCGATCGGGGTCCTCGCCCACGGCGAGGAGCAGCTCGCGCACCGCTGCTTCCGCCCGGTCCTGGTCAAAGGGGGCGCGGGCGGGTATGTGGTTATCAGCCATTAGTTATCATCTTGCTTTTCTTCATCGCGCGCGTAGGGGTTCTTACGGCGATCCTTTTCC
Source organism: Corynebacterium curieae (assembly GCF_027570035.1). Classification (GTDB taxonomy): domain Bacteria; phylum Actinomycetota; class Actinomycetes; order Mycobacteriales; family Mycobacteriaceae; genus Corynebacterium; species Corynebacterium curieae. Next base: position 57,430 of record NZ_JAKMUU010000006.1, read on the forward strand.
TTCCAGCCTGGGGTAAACCACTGGCTGGTATCAGCGTCCTGATCCGCACCGGCATCCGGCTTGTGGTGCTTGCCGCCGCCGGTGGCGGGGCGGGCGGCCGGGCCAGCGGCGGGATCGGAAGGCTGGGCCGACTGGTTGTCTCGCGGCGGCTTGGTGTCCTTCGCTTCCTTATTCTCGTTTTCCTTGGCTGGGCCGCGGCCCAGCTCGCGGGCGGTGTCCGGATCGACGTAGTCGCCTGCGTGCTGACCAAAGTTGAAGCCCACCTCGCCCTTCGGCTCTTCGCCGGCGAGGCGACGCTCGCGGGCGGCCCGAGAAGCATCGAGAAGCGTCATGCGCTTAGGCAGCTCCTCGCCGCGCTCCTTAGCCAGCTCGACCGGGGTCTTCACCGGAGCGTAACCAATCTGGCGCGGGAAGCGATCGTCCTCACCTGGGAAGACATCGAAGGCCTCGCGCGGCTCGATGCCGTCGAAGATGCGCTCGAGATCGGGGCGGCGCAGGGTCTCCTTCTCCAGCAGGGTCTCGGCCAGCTTGTCCAGGTAGTAGCGGTTATTGCGCAGAATGTCATAGGCCTGCTCATGCGCGCGCTCGAGCAGGTAGCGCATCTGCTCATCAATCTTGGACGCGACTTCATCGGAGTAATCGATGGAGCCGCCGCCACCCATCTGGCTGAAGGGGTCGCCCTGCTCCTTGCCGTACTTCACGGTGCCCAGGTCCGGCGAGAAGCCGTACTCGGTAAGCATGGAGCGAGCGATCTTGGTGGCGTTTTCGATATCGGAGGAAGCACCAGTGGTCGGCGCACCGAAGACCAGCTCCTCGGCCGCGCGGCCGCCCATGGCAAAGACCAAGCGGGAGAAAAGCTCGTCGCGGGTGTACATGCCCTTGTCATCTTCCTGCGAGGTCATGGCGTGGCCGCCGGTGCGGCCGCGGGCCAGGATGGTGACCTTGTAGACCCGCTCAATGTCCTTGAGCGCCCACGCGGATAGCGTGTGTCCGCCCTCGTGGTAGGCGGTGACCTTCTTCTCGTGTTCGGAGATGATCTTGCCCTGGCGGCGCGGGCCGCCCACCACGCGGTCGGTGGCCTCTTCCAAGGCGTCATAGGTAATGACGTTGCCACCGATGCGGGCGGTAAGCAGCGCGGCCTCGTTGAGCACATTGGCCAAGTCTGCGCCGGACATGCCGGCGGTGCGCTTGGCCAGCTGAGCTACGTCAACTTCTTCAGCCAGCGGCTTGTTCTTTGCATGCACGCGCAGGATCTGCTCGCGTCCGGCAAGATCCGGGTTGGTGACCGGAATTTGGCGGTCGAAGCGGCCCGGACGCAGCAGCGCCGGGTCCAGGATATCCGGGCGGTTGGTGGCGGCGATAAGGATAACGCCCTCACGGTCACCAAAGCCGTCCATTTCTACTAGGAGCTGGTTCAGGGTCTGCTCGCGCTCATCGTGGCCGCCGCCGGTGCCGGAGCCGCGCTGGCGGCCGACGGCGTCAATCTCGTCGACAAAGATGATGCAGGGGCTATTTTCCTTCGCCTGCTTGAACAGGTCGCGCACGCGGGAGGCGCCCACACCGACGAACATCTCCACAAAGTCAGAACCGGAGATGGAATAAAACGGCACGCCGGCCTCGCCGGCCACGGCGCGAGCAAGCAAAGTCTTACCGGTGCCCGGAGGGCCATAGAGCAGCACGCCACGCGGAATCTTGGCACCCAGCTCGTGGTAACGAGTGGGATCTTCCAGGAAGTCCTTAATCTCCTGCAGCTCATCCACGGCTTCGTCCGCGCCGGCCACGTCCTCAAAGGTATTGGTGGGCGTGTCCTTGGTCAGTTCCTTGGCCTTGGAACCGCCGATGCCAAACATGCCGCCGGCGCCCTGCTGCATGCGGGACATGAGCCAGAAGAGGAAACCAAAGAGGATGATCATTGGCAACAGCATGCTGAGCATGGAGCCGAGGAAGGATTCCTGGGTGACGTTAGTCTGGTATTTCTCGGCACCAGAATCCTTGACGGAGTTAAAGACCTGCTCGGAGGCGCGGGCCGGGTACTTGGCCACGATCTCTTTCACGCCGTCGCGCTCGTCTACCGTGATTTCGTCCTTGAGCTTGATGCGGAGGCGCTGCTCGCGGTCATCAATTTCCACCTCATCGACGTTTTTGTCCTTGAGCTGGGTCAGCGCAACGGAGGTATCCGCCTGCACGTAGCCGCGGGCATCGTTGCTGAAGAAGGTAAAGGCGTACAGCGCGATAAGGATAAGCGCCGCTATCCCGCCGTAGCGAAGAATCTTGTTGTTTTTCATTACTGCGCGATTTTAGTTGGTGGTATAGACATCAGGGTGAAGGGTGCCCACGTAGGGGAGATCGCGGTAGCGTTCCGCATAGTCCAGCCCGTAGCCGATGACGAATTCATTCGGGATATCAAAGCCCACATCCAAAAGGTCAATATCGGCTTTCACAACCTCTGGCTTGCGCAGAAGCGTGACCACATCGAGCGAGGCCGGGTTGCGCCCTTGCAGGTTCCGGATGAGCCACGACAGGGTGAGGCCGGAATCGATAATATCTTCCACGATGAGCACGTTGCGCCCTGCAATATCGCGATCCAAGTCCTTCAAAATGCGCACCACGCCGGAAGAAGAAGTGGAGGCGCCATAAGAGGACACGGCCATAAATTCCAGCTCGGAGGGGATGGATAGCTTGCGCGCAAAGTCCGTCAGGAAGAAAGCCGCGCCCTTGAGCACGCAGACCAAAAGCAGGTCTTGCTCAGCATCGGCATACTTTTCAGAGACCATATCCGCGAGCTCTTGGACGCGGTTTTGTAGTTCCTCTTCTCCAATGAGGATTGCTTCAACATCGTCACCGTAGCTATTTGCGGGAACGGTGAAGTCTTTCTTGTCGTGCACGTGTGCGCTCCTTTAATGACCAGACAATAGTGCCAGTTTGCCACCTATACGGGCTACTTCCAACCTCTGCCCCACATGCCGGGCCGATCGCACGGCCACCGGCCCTTGCCCGTGCCAGTGGGTACATAGCTTGCCGACGTCCCCCACGCCCTTCCTCGTGACCTCTACCCCCTCACCGACCAGCCACGCCGCAATCGCTCTCCGACGCCTCGGTTCCGCCATCGCCGCCAGTTCCGCACAGTCCGTGATGGGTGGGGTGCGCAGGGCGGCGTCGTCAAGCGCGGCATCGCTTGCCGCTTGCGCCAACGCTGGCACCGCATCCCCGCCGATAATGCGGCTCAGCTGCGGGATTACTTCGCAGCGCAGCGCCACGCGGCGGAAATTCCTATCCGCATTCTGCGGATCCTGCCACGCCGAGAGGCCCAGCTCCGCGCAGGCGCCCTCGGTATCGGCGCGGCGCACACCCAACAGCGGCCGCACCACGCGGGCGCCTTCCACCTCGCTGCGCTCGCTCATGCCGGTCACCCTCCCGCGCAGCGCACCAAGCAGTAGCGTTTCCGCCTGGTCATCGGCCGTATGCGCCACGGCGACTTCCAGTTCCTCGGCCGCGCACGCGTCAGCCAAGACCCGATAGCGCGCCACCCGCGCGGCCGCCTCCATCGACTCTGGGCCCGCCCCCGCTCCCGGGGCGGTCTCAACGCTGAGCACCCAGGCCCGCGCTCCCAGCTTTCGCGCCTGCTCGGCCGCGCGCTCGGCCTGCGCCCGCGAGCCGTCCTGCAATCCGTGGTCCACGCACAGCGCGAGCACGTCGTGCCCCTCCGCCACGAGCGCCGCCATAAGCGCCAGCGAGTCCGCGCCTCCGGACAGCCCCACCGCCACCGCGTGGTCGAAGGCGGCGGCGCGCACGCCGCGCCGACAAGCCAGAAAATGTGGCGAAACCCGCGGCCAGAAGGGCTTTTTAGAACTCATGCAACGCCGAAGCCAACGCGTCCTGGGCCTTGCGGGCGGCCAAGATATCGCCGTCATTAACAATGAATGCAAAGGCATACACGCGCCCGGAATTTCCCTGCGCGGTGCCGGCCAAAGCCGAGACCCCAGTCAGCGTGCCCGTCTTGGCGCGAACATAGCCCTTGGCCGCGGAATCGCCGTAGCGCTCATAGAGAGTTCCATCGCCGCCGGCCACCGGCAGGTAGGACGCCAACGGGCGCAGGCGGGGATCCTTGACCGCGCGATTGATGACCTGGGTCAGTAGCCCAGCTGTTAGCCGATTGTCCACCGATAGCCCCGAATTGTCCTTAATATCCACGCCATCGACGTCGAAACCTTCTTCCCGCAGGACATCCAGCGTGGCCTGCGTATCGCCCTCAAAGCTGGCTTCTTTGCCACGAGAAACCGCCAGCTCGCGCGCAATGGCCTCGGCCATGACGTTATCCGAGTGGCGCACCATCTCCCGGGCGCGGTCCGACAGCGGCGGCGAATCCACGCTCGCCACCTCCTGCGCGTTCTCCGCCACAGAGCTCATACCTACCTTGTCCGCGCCGAGGCGATCGCCTAGCTGCTTAGCGACGTCCAAAGCAGGCTCATGACTCCTCGGCGCATCCCCCGTCGTCGCGCCCAGGCGACCGCCGTAGAGCATGGCCGGTTCCATTGGCGCGACGAAGCCGCCGTCCACATTCTCCGGATCCCAGCCCGGGGCCTGTGCCTCGCCGGACCACGCGGAGGTATCGATGTAGACACCATCGACCTGCTCGACGTTCTTCGAAATCTGCTCGGCCAAATCATCGAGCTGTTCGTGCGTCATCCACACATCACCCGCGGCCTTGATGACCACGTTCTTCTCGTTCGACCCGCGGTAGACCTTGGTGGTGATTTTCTCGTTCTCATCCAGCGCCAACGTCGCCGCCGCGGTGGTGAGCACCTTCGTAGATGAGGCCGGGGTGAGCTGCTTATCCGCGTCGCGCTGCCACACCACGTCACCGGTTTCGGTATCGATCACCTCGCCGCCAAAGGTGGCAAGGTCCTTATTCTTAGCGAGCTCATCCAGCTTCGCACCGAGTGCATCCAGGTCCGCCTCGCCCGGCTCCGCAGCACGCAAGGGCTCCTCTGGAGCCTCCACCGCCTGTGCTTCTCCGTGCGAGAGATCGCCGTATTCGCGCTGGAGGGTAACGCCCAGCGCAGCCGTTCCTCCGACCGCCGCTGCTACCACGAGCGCGGTCGCTGACCACCAAACATGCTTTGCTTTCATTGCCACTAACACTAGCGCGAATCCGCAACGCGCTAGACTATGGGCAGTAATTGATACCCAATCCCCCATGGAGGACATCGCTGTGAGCGTTGAAGTAACCATTGAAATCCCGAAGGGCTCCCGCAACAAGTACGAGGTTGACCACGAGTCCGGCAAGGTCTACCTCGACCGTTACCTGTTCACCCCGATGGCTTACCCGGCTGACTACGGCTTCATCGACCACACCCTGGGCGAGGACGGCGACCCGCTCGACGCCCTGGTCATCCTGCCGGAGCCGGTCTTCCCGGGCGTTGTCGTTGAGGCCCGCATCGTCGGCGTCTTCAAGATGACCGACGAGGCCGGCGGCGACGACAAGCTACTCGCCGTCATCGATGACCCACGCTGGGAGCGCTACCAAGACATCAACGATGTGGAGCAGCACATCAAGGACGAAATCGAGCACTTCTTCGTCCACTACAAGGACCTGGAGCCGAACAAGGAAGTATCCGGCTCCGGCTGGGACGACAAGGCCGAGGCAGAGAAGATCCTCGACGAGGCTAAGGCTCGCTTCAAGTAAGCGTTCTGGGCTCCCCTTAGGGCGTTTCGATCAAATAGCACCGCGGAAGCGGCGGTTTTCAAGACCATATTTGATCGAAACGCCCCCTTTTTACCCTGCTTCACACCCGCAAGGCCCTCCCCGCGACATCACCCCACTCCCGCAGTACAATTCGATCACATAGCAGGCCGAAATCACCGGCCTCGGGGGACCTAAATGATCGAAATGAACGCCTAGGGGTGGGCGCATGAGAATCTTCACCACGCGCGCGGCCGCGCGCCGCGCTATCAACAACCAAGCCGTGAAAATCTGCCACGGCCTCTACACCGATAGGGAGCCCTCGCCGCGCGAACTCGCGGAAATCGTCTCCCAGCGCTGGCCCGATTCGACGCTCGACGGCTACTCCTGCGCCCATCACTACCTCGGCCACGCCTTAACCTTCCCACTGCATTTCCTACGCGCGGGAACGATGGCCTCCAGCCCCTACTTCCGCAGCCGCCGCGCTCGGCCGAAGGCGCTCGGCCGGCTCAATGGGATTAACGTGTGCAATCCGCTGCAGGCCACAGAAATCATGGCGGAGGAAGACGCCATCGCGTTCCTCGAGGCCTACTTTGCCGGCCGGTACGGCACTTCGCAGATGGAAGGCCACATGCTCGATTTCCAGCGATTCCCGCAACACACCCGGTGCGTGCTGGAAAACACCATCCTCGGCGCCGATAGCGTGCCGGAGCGCAACCTCACCCGCGCACTCCGGCCCCACGTCGCCGTCTACAACAACAGGTACATTGGCCCGTACCGTTGGCACCTACTCTTGAAGGAGCACAAGGTAGCCATAGAAGTCGACGGCTACGCCTACCACCAGGGCGAGAACCGGCAACGATTCGAAATTGACCGCCAGAAGCTTAACGACGCCGTCCAGAGGGGCTACAAACCCCTCCACTTCACCGCCGCCACAATTGAGCACCACCTCGACGTGGCCGTGAGCCAAGTTCTCGCGATAGTTCGCGAGAAAGGCGGCTTTTTAACCCCTCCCTGGCAGTGGCACCACTACTGGCGGTTCCAGCACTAGCTCAGAGGCGCCGCCCGGCCGATCCAGAAGCACGCTAGTAACTAAGGTGAATGGCATGAAAAACGTTCAACCAACTGAAGTACCAGAAGGCGCACAGCTCATTGATGTCCGCGAGAATGAGGAGTGGGCGGTGGAGCGCGCGAAGGGCGCGACCCACATCCCGATGAGCGAGATTACGGGTCGCATCCAGGAAATCGATCCGGACAAGGACATCTACGTTATTTGCCACGCGGGCGGCCGCAGCATGCAGGTCTGTCAGTATCTGGAGCATGCGCTGGGCTGGGACACCATCAATGTGGAGGGCGGCACGGATAATTGGAAGGCTTCCGAGCTTCCCATCGAAACGGATTAATTGGCCTTAACCAATCTTTTGGGATTATGATGATGGTATGGCTTCCACGAATAATTCTGTAATCCCAACGGCCCTGCTCGAATCCCCGTCGTTCCAGCTGGAGCGTCTCCGCCGCCGCACCCGCGATGGCGTCGAGGCTGCCCTGCAGACTAAGCAGACGACGCTGCGCGAGTACTGGGTCCTGACCTGCCTGGTGGACGCGGATGCCGCGTCGCAGTCCTACCTGTCCGAGACCCTGGCCATTGATGCCTCTGACATGGTGCGTCTTATCGACGCCCTCGAGGATCGCGGCTGGGCCAAGCGCGAGCGCGACCCGAAGGATCGCCGCCGCCAGATCGTCGCGTCCACCAAGAAGGGCGCAAAGGTCCATAAGGACTTGGCGGAGCTCGTTTCCGCCGCCGAGGACGAGGCTTTGGATGAGTCCACCAATAAGCAGCTCAAGCACCTGCGTAAGTTGGCCAAGTCCATCATTGCCGCGGACGAAGAAGAGGCGTAAATGGCAGGACCCGAATCACGTGTCCCGCAGCAGTACCTTTTAGGTAGCGCGGCTCCGCGGCCGCGCACGCTGTGGGACATCATCACGGCCACCGCGGAAATGCACCCAGACGCCGCCGCGCTTGACGACGGCGAGATCATCACCTACTCCGAGCTCATTCACGAAGTCGAGCTGTGGGCCACCGAGCTGCATGCCAATGGCGTGCGCCGTGGCGATCGCATCGGCATCCGGATGACCTCGGGCAAGCGCGAGCTCTACCTCGCCATTTTGGCGACCCTGGCGGCGGGCGCGGCCTACGTGCCTGTCGACGCCGACGACCCGGACGAGCGCGCCGAGATGGTCTTCGGCGAGGCTGATATCGACGGCGTCTTTACGGACGAGGGCTTCCGCTTCCTACGCGATTCCGCGCGCCCCGACGCCCCAGACACCTCCGCCGAGGAGCCGGCCGAGAAACGCAATGCCCCGCGTCCGGAGGACACCGCGTGGATCATCTTCACCTCCGGTTCCACCGGCAAGCCGAAGGGCGTGGCCGTCAGCCACCGCTCCGCGGCCGCCTTCGTGGACGCCGAGGCAAGCCTCTTTTTGGTCAACCACCCGCACGGGCCGCTCGGCCCGGAGGATCGCGTGCTCGCCGGCCTGTCCGTCGCCTTCGATGCCTCCTGCGAGGAAATGTGGCTGGCCTGGGGCCACGGCGGCTGCTTGGTCCCGGCACCGCGCTCCCTGGTGCGTTCCGGCATGGACTTAGGTCCGTGGCTCATCCGCCGCGATATCACCGTCGTGTCTACCGTGCCTACCCTGGCGGGGCTGTGGCCGGCCGAGGCGCTGGATAATATCCGCTTGCTCATCGTCGGCGGCGAAGCCTGCTCGCAGGAGTTGGTGGACCGCCTGGCCACCGAGGACCGCGAAATGTGGAATACCTACGGACCCACCGAGGCCACCGTCGTCGCCTGCGCGCAGCAGATGCTGCCAGGACGGCCGGTGTCCATCGGGCTTCCGCTGAATGGGTGGGATTTGGTGGTCGTCGATAAGCAGGGCATGCCTGTGGAAATGGGCGGCGTCGGCGAGCTGGTGATCGGCGGCGTGGGGCTGGCGTCCTACCTGGATCCGGCCAAGGACGCGGAAAGGTACGCGCCGCTGGAGTCGATAGGCTGGCAGCGCGCCTATCGCACCGGTGACCACGTGCGCTTGGAGGAAGACGGACTGTACTTCGTTGGCCGCGTAGATGACCAGGTGAAAATTGGCGGGCGCCGCATCGAGCTTGGCGAGGTCGAAGCCAACGTCGCGGCCCTGGATAACGTCTATAACTCGGCCGTGGCCGTGCAAAAAACTCCCGGCGGCGAGTCCGTCCTAGTGGGCTACGTTTCCCTCGAGGATGAGGCCAAGGGCTTCGATCACGAGGCCGCGCACGCCCGCCTGGCCGATACCATGCCGGCCGCGCTCGTCCCGCGCATCTGCGTGATGGAGGAGCTGCCGGTGCGTACCTCCGGCAAGGTGGATAAGAAGGCCCTGCCGTGGCCGCTGCCTGGAGTGGGCGTGGAATCGACCACGCTGACCGAGACCGAGAAGTGGCTCGCGGAGCTGTGGGTAGAAACGCTCGGCGTGTCCGTAGAGGACGAGAACGCCGACTTCTTCTCTCTCGGCGGCACTTCGCTGGCGGCCGCGACCCTCGTAGGCCATATTAGGGAGCGCTACCCCAACGTGGCGGTGCGCGACCTTTACGACCACCCGCGCTTGGGTTCGCTGGCCGAGCTCATCGCCGGTGCCGAGCCGCGCCCCGCGGCTGCCGATGTCCCCATGCGCGAGGTCACCAAGGTCGGCTTCGGCACCCGCCTAGCCCAGACCCTGATTCAGATTCCCGTCATGACGCTGGCCGCCTCCAGCTGGCTGGCCTGGCTCATGCTGGGTTCCACCGTGGCGGCATCACTGGACTTCGAGTGGGCCACGGCCTTCCCGTGGTGGCTGATTATCGCCATGCTCGTTGTCTTTGTCACCCCGATTGGCCGCATCCCCATCGGCGGCTACGGCGCGCGCCTCATTACGGCCGGCATCACGCCGGGCGATTACCCGCGCGGCAGTTCGACGCACCTGCGCATCTGGGCGGCTGAGCGCTGGGCTAATGCCTCTGGCGCGAGCTCGCTGGCCGGTGCCACGCGCGTAAATAACTACGCCCGCGCGCTCGGCGTCAAGGTCAAGCGCGGCGTGGATCTGCACTCCCTGCCGCCGGTTACTGGGCTTCTCACGCTGGGCAAGCACGCCGCCATCGAGCCCGAGGTGGACCTCTCCGGCTACTGGTTGGACGGCGATATCCTGCACGTGGGCGCCATCGACGTTAAGGAAGGTGCCCGCGTGGGCGCGCGCTCCACCCTGCTGCCTGGCACCGTGGTGGGCAAGTATGCGCACGTGGAGGCCGGTTCCACCGTCACCGGCCGCAAGAAGATCAAGGACGGCCAGCGCTGGTCGGGCTCGCCTGCCAAGAAGGTGGGCCGCTCCAAGCACCGCTTCCCGTCCCATACGCCAAAGCGCCGGCCGTGGTGGGTGGCTATCTATGACGCCACTTCCGTCCTGCTGGCCATCCAGCCGGTCGTGGCGCTGGCGGTAGGCGCGGCCGTCGTGCTCGCCCTTGTGCATTCCACCGGCGGCGATAGCTTCGTCGGCGCGATCTTCTTCGCGCCCGTCGGCGCGCTGGCGGCCTTCGCCACCTACATGCTGCAGACCTGGCTGGGCGTGCGCATCCTCTCGCTCGGCATTAGCCCGGGCGTGGCACCCGTACGTTCGGTCAAGGGCTGGCGCCTATGGGCCATAGAGCGGCTCATGGACGAGGCGCGCACCAAGCTCTTCCCGGTGTATGCCTCGCAGCTAACCCCGGCGTGGCTGCGCTCGCTCGGCGCGGACATTGGCGCGAATGTGGAAATCTCCACCGCGGTGATGATCCCCAAGCTCACCGAGATCAAAGAGGGCGCCTTCTTGGCCGATGACACCATGATCGGCGGCTACGAGCTCGGCGGCGGCTGGATGCGCACCGGCGAGACCAAGGTGGGCAAGCGCTCCTTCGTGGGCAACTCCGGCATCACCGCGCCCGGCCGCAAGCTTTCGAAGAACTCACTGGTTGCCGTGCTTTCTTCTACCCCGAAGAAGACGAAGGCCGGCGCCAACTGGTGGGGTGCGCCGCCAGAGCGCATGCGCCGCGTGACCGTGGAGGTGGACTCCCCTGCCAACTCGGGCGAGGCGCTGACCTATAACCCGGGCTTTGCCGTTAAGGCCGGCCGCGGCGTGGTGGAAACCATGCGCCTTTTGGCACCGATGTTTTCTGCCATGCTGCTCGCCGCGACCCTTAGCGTGTACTACTCGCTTCTCGACGCCCTCGGCTTCCCCCTCACCTGGCTCCTCTCCGGCCTCGTGCTCATGGGCATGGGTGCCGTAGCCATGGCCGTTACCGTTGCCGTGAAGTGGATTTGCGTGGGCAAGCACCGCGCGGCCGATCACCCGCTGTGGTCCGCCTTTGTCTGGCTCAACGAGCTGCAGGATACCTTCGTGGAGGTCGTTGCCGCGCCATGGTTCTTCCAGCACACCTATGGTTCCGGCGAGATCAACCTGGGCCTGCGCGCCCTCGGCGTGGAAATCGGCCGTGGTGCGTGGATCGATTCCTACTGGTTCCCGGAAACGGACCTCATCCGCATCGGTGAGGCCGCGACCGTGGGCCCTGGCACGGTGGTGCAAACCCACCTTTTCCAGGACCGCGTGATGAGCCTGGATACCGTCACCGTCGAGGCCGGATCTACGCTGGCTTCCCATTCGGTGGCGCTGCCGGCCTCGCTGATTGGTAAGGCCTCCACCGTAGGCCCCGGCTCGCTGGTCATGCGCGGCGACCGCGTTCCCACCAACGCCGTGTGGCAGGGCAACCCCATCGAGCCGTGGAAGCGATAGGCCACCGGCAGGCACCTTCGCCCTACCGGGCGAAGTCCTGATACTTAATCATTTCGCCGGATTTGAAGTCCCAGGCCTCCACTCGGACGCGGTCAGCAAAGACCTTGACCCGCAGTCCGGTGGAGGCCTCTTCCTTTTCTTTGACGATTTTCTCGTCATTATCGCCATCTGGCAGGTACTCATTGAGGATGGCACCGGTATTGACTACCGGGAAGCCGGTGCGGCCGGCCTCGCCCGTGCCGTCGTAGCGGCGGGTTCCCCACCAGTTATTCTGGCGCAGCGAGGAGTGGCTGTGGCTACTAAACCACACGATGTTGTTGTACTTATTGACCACGTTGGATAGCGCTTCAAGGTCCTCGAAATCATTCTGGTACCACGCCGAATGGGACATCGATACCGTCTGCGGTAGCAGCGGATGGCTAAAGACCAGCGCCGGCGTGCCCTTAGCATCCCAATAGGCCAGACGCTCATCTAGCCAATCGAGCTGCTCTTTGCTGATGCGCTGGAACGGCTCCTTGCCGTGGCGCAGGATATCGGAATAGAACTCGGTATTCACCGAAATCAGTGGCACCCCGTCAACTACCTCTTCCTTCCACGGCTTATCCTGGCCGGAGTATTTGAGGAAGCGCTCCAGGTAGGTCTCAGATCCTTCCTTGCCGTACATTTCGTGGTTGCCGATGGTCCACAATTCCTTGCCCGAATCGTGCGGCTCCTCGCTGTGCGCGGCCAGGAAATCGTCCCACTGCTCCTGCGAGCCATCGTCCACGAGGTCGCCGTTAAGCACCAGCGCCCCGGCCTTGTCCTCCATGCCATTCAACTGGCGGACCGCGTCTTTGTAGTCTTGGGGGTCGCCTTGGACGTCGGAAAGCACGTCCACGATAGCCTGCGGCGAACCTTTGAGCTCACCCAGCGGCTTGACGACGCCCACGTTGTCCACCGCCCACCACCAGTCATCATTGCCATTGTTGTAGCTGAAGCTGACCTGCATGGTCTTCGCGCCGGCCGGCACGTCCACGCCGATGGACTCGTGCTTGGAGAATACGTCCTTGTCAAAGGCGGCGATTTCCTGAGGTTCCCCACCATCGAAGGCGACCTTCACCGTCGCGTTCTGTCCTTCCTTGCCCTGGCGGTAATGGTGGTCGAATTCCACATTCACCCGGTCCTGCCCCGCCACCGAGATGGCCGGGCTCTTCAGTCCGGCGGTCATAGAATCGCCCTCGGCCAAACGCTGCTGCTTATTGTCAATGATGGCGAAGGTGTCATGCGCCTGGGTGAAGTAGTGGCGCATATCGGTTCCGGCCGCCCAGGTCCAATGCCGCATATCGCCAAAGGTCCACCCCTTCCAACGGGCCTCGCCCGAGTCCACGCCCTGCACGTCGGTCTTCCACCCCTCCGGCGCGCGGTGGGTAAACCATGCCGGGGTATCTACCTCATCGAAGCTTTCTTGCCACAACACTCGCGAGTTGACGCCTTCGCCTTCTTCCGCTTTCGGTTGCTTGGCCTCTCCTTCAGAGGATCCCTGGGAAGAGCCATAAGAAGAGCCAAGCGACGACCCCAAAGACGTGCCAAAGGAAGATCCAGGAAGCGAAGACTGAGCCGCCGCCATGGGCGCACCCAGGACTCCGGTAAGAACTAGGACAGATGAGAAAGCACAAAGTTTATTTTTCATAACTTTATTTCTATCTGGCCTGGGCAACGAGGGGGTTACATATACGTAAACTCTTGGCAAGCACTACAAGCCTGCCAAGAGCTTTAGCGATTATTCTCCCTAGGGACCCTTCCGTTTAGGCGTGGCGGTCCAGCCAATCAACCACCGTATCGAGGGCCTGGTCGGCAGCCGGCTCATTAAAGACCTCGTGCTTCTGCCCCTCCCAGGTCACGTACTCCACGTCCTTGGAAGAGATGGAGTTATACCAATCCTGCGAAAAGTATGGCGGAACGATGCCATCCTTGGTGCCGTGCATGATAAGCGTCGGTGCGCTAAAGAGGTCCGCATTGACGGCGTCATAGTTCGCAATCGCCGCCAGCTGCAGGGCGGTTCCAGCGCTGGTCTTCTGCGCGATGAGCGGGCTAGAGGCATACTCGTCCTTCACCGCTTGGCTGGTGGAGATACCATCCGTAAATGGATTAGACAGCTGAATGCCCTTGCTCCACTCCGGCGACTGTGCACCGATCTCAGTGCGGTGCGGAATTAGGTTTTGCGCGTAGCGCGCATTGAAGCTAGTCAGCTGAGCGAGCGGTAGGCGCTCAAAGATGGTGGGATCCAGCTTCTTCTGGGTCTCAGAAATATCATCCGGAGTGATATTCTTTCCGGCCACGTTCTTGCCCGAAAGGTTCAGCGGTGCGCCACCACCATTGGTGATGATGCCATCTGCCTTGCCCGGCTCGCGAATCCCATAGGCTTCCACGGTCAGTGCACCCATCGAGTGGCCCAGCAGGAAGGTCTTTACTCCCTGATTTTCTTCCTTCGCCATGTCTACAACACGGTCGAAATCATCGAGGATGTACTGGAAATTATCGATATGCCCCATTGGTACGCTGCCGCCGGCGGATTTTCCGTGGCCGCGGTGGTCAACGCGGTAGACGTTGTAGCCTGCATCGAGCAAGCGCTTGGCGACGTAATCGTAACGCCCCGAGTGCTCCGATACACCGTGCGCCAAAACCACTGCGCCGCGGGGGTTTGCCACCTTCTGCTTCCGATAGTAGATCTTTACACCCTGACCGCGCTGACTATCGAAGTAGCCGTCCTCATCAGAAACCTGCTTGTCAGAGACGGTCGGGCGTCCCAATACATCTGGTTTCTGGTCTGCCGCTGGCGCCGGCGCCTCCTGGGCGCCCGCGCTTACTGTAAGCGTTCCGGATACCGCCACTGGTGCCGCCATGACAGCAGCCGCCGTCAAGCAAGCGGTTATATGCTTCTTTATCATCACCGTCTCCTCTTGGTGTTGTAGCTCATATTGTTTTCCCAGATGAGATTGAGATAACAGTGATGCTAAATACGCGACGGCATAGAGCACAAATAACTTTCAATAATGTCACCTACGGTTCCGTAAAATAACCGCACGGAAACAGACTTTTAGAAAGAACAAATCCTGCCGAAACTATTTCCCAAATCCACCCCCACTATTCCTCCTAATACAAAAAGCGGGAAACTCGGAGTTTCCGAGTTTCCCGCCTACGGGTTAACTAATTCAGCTCAAGCCTAGTCACCAATCTGGTCGCGACCACGCTTAACAATGTTCTCGTCAACCTCGCCTACCAGCTCGTGGTCCTTGTTCGTGTACTCGAACTTGGACAGGACATAGCGCATCGCATTAATACGGGCACGCTTCTTGTCATTGGACTTAATGGTAATCCACGGCGATTCTTCCGTATCGGTGTAACGGAACTGCTCTTCCTTCGCACGGGTGTAGTCATCCCACTTATCCAGCGAGGCCAAGTCCATCGGGGACAACTTCCACTGGCGCACTGGGTCAATCTGGCGAATAGCGAAGCGGGTGCGCTGCTCCTTACGGGTAACCGAGAACCACAGCTTGGTCAAAGAGATACCCGAGCCGAGAATCATATTCTCCAGCATCGGAACCTCGCGAAGGAACTCCGCGTGCTGGCTTTCGGTACAAAAGCCCATAACTCGCTCCACGCCGGAGCGGTTGTACCAAGAGCGGTCAAAGAAGACGATTTCGCCACCGGCCGGGAAATGCTCGATATAGCGCTGGAAGTACCACGAGGTGGACTCACGCGGCGACGGCTTTTCCAGTGCCACGGTGCGGGCACCGCGCGGGTTCAGATGCTCGTTAAAGCGCTTAATAGTGCCACCCTTACCGGCTGCGTCGCGCCCTTCAAAGATAATAATGTGGCGCTGGCCAGTTTCCTTGGTCCAGTTCTGCCACTTCAGCAATTCAATCTGCAGCGCGCGCTTAACGGACTCGTACTCATCGCGAGTCATACGCTCATCGTAGGGGTAATTTTCACGCCAAGTCTGAACCGGGGAACCATCCGGCATGATCAGCGAAGGATCATCCTCGTCGGTTCCGTCGACGACGTAGCCGTCAGTTTTTGCCAGGTCAATCTCGGGAAGGTCGTCGTCTTTAATATCAGCCATGCATTTAGTGTAACCCGAATGTAGACGGCAAGCGCGCTAAACTTTCGCAGTTACCCCTTCTCTCGAAACAGCAAACAAAACAAAAAGAAGGCCTACCGAAACGGTAGGCCTTCTTACTTCAGTAAGCTTTAAAGCTCAGAACTGAAGGATGTTCTTATGCGAACATGCCGATCAGCTGGGAAGCACCCTTAGCAACCTCGGTCAGCGGCTCAATGAGGGTGTAAGCAGCATTGAACAGGCCACCGAAGATGTCGAAAGCAAAGTTCAGGGTAGAGGAAAGGTTCTCCATTTTAGTGTCTCCTTAGAAAATTAGAGCTGGTTGAATTAGTTGGAGCTGAGTGCCGGAAGGGCTGCGTCGACTACCTCAAGGGAGGTCTTGAAAGAGTCGAAAGCATTAGCAATGCCAACCCAGTTGGACAGACCCTCGACAACCTTGTGCCAGCCTTCCCAGGTGTTAACGAAGTTGTCCAGGTGCATCTGGATGGTGGAGAGATCCATGTTTGAACTCCTAAAATAGATCCGAAGCTATCTTGCCCCGGAGGGGTTTGCAGTTTGCAGACACCCTCAGTGGGCGTCACAAGAGATATTTTGGCACAAGTTTGAACGAAATCAAGTCAAATTTGCATAGATGTCCCTACACGCAGGCAACTTGATAAGGATAAGTTTATGACTTATAGCAGTCATTAGAAACTTTTTATCTTAATTGAAAGCCTGCTGAACTGGGCTTTTATGTCACGCTTTAAATAGTTGGACTAAATAAGACTTAACACTGTAACGCTTTCCGGTGTAACGAACGATAGGTAGGCGCAAAACCCGCTCTCTGAGAGCGAAAAACTTTTTTAGATTGCGCCCCTTCAGTTACCCCTATACGGGGTCAATGGGGCACATGGTTCGCGTGTTAAAAGCTGGGGCGGCGATTGGCGCGCCATTTTCCACAGCGGATTGCCTGAGTTTTCTTTGCACTACGGCCTAAATCGAAACCGTCTATGACGAGCAATTTCGGAAAATCTATCCGTGAAGACGCAGCGCCCACATATCGCATTGGTTAAGCAAAGTGCTGCAGACACGCCGAAACACCCCGTTTCATGCGCTCTAAAGCACAGAAACGGGGCGCTCAAGCTTATTCGCCAAGCCCGTTGTTACGGGTGGCCAATGGGCGTATAGCGTTTAGAAGCCCATGCCGCCCATGGCGTCAGCGTCCGGCATGCCGTTGTTGGCGCCGGCCGGCTCAGGCTTGTCGGCAACGACGGCCTCGGTGGTCAGGAACAGAGCTGCGATAGATGCAGCGTTCTGCAGTGCGGAGCGGGTGACCTTGACCGGGTCATTGATGCCAGCCTCCATGAGGTTGACGTACTCGCCGGTAGCAGCGTTCAGGCCTTCGCCTGCTGGCAGGGAGGCAACCTTGTCTGCCACAACGCCCGGCTCCAGACCAGCGTTGTGTGCGATCTGCTTCAGCGGTGCGGACAGGGCCTCGCGGACAATCTTGACGCCGGTAGCCTCATCACCCTTGAGATCATCCAGGGAATCCAAGACGGAAGCGGCCTGCAGCAGGGCTACGCCACCGCCGGCAACGATGCCCTCTTCCACGGCAGCCTTGGCGTTGCGGACTGCGTCCTCGATGCGGTGCTTGCGCTCCTTGAGCTCGACCTCAGTAGCGGCACCAACCTTGAGGACGGCAACGCCACCGGAGAGCTTAGCCAGGCGCTCCTGCAGCTTCTCACGGTCATAGTCGGAATCGGAGCTTTCGATCTCGGCGCGAATCTGCTTGATGCGGCCGTCGATCTGCTCCTGGGAGCCAGCACCCTGAACGATGGTGGTCTCGTCCTTGGTGACAACGACCTTGCGTGCCTGGCCCAGGTACTCGAGTTCGGCGGTCTCGAGGGAGAGGCCGACCTCTTCGGAGATGACCTGGCCGCCGGTAAGGATGGCCATGTCCTGCAGGGTGGCCTTGCGGCGATCGCCGAAGCCTGGTGCCTTTACAGCGACGGACTTGAAGGTGCCGCGGATCTTGTTCACCACGAGGGTGGACAGGGCCTCGCCCTCAACGTCCTCGGCGATAATCAGCAGCGGCTTGCCGGACTGCATGACCTTCTCCAGCAGCGGAACGAGGTCCTTGATATTGGAGATCTTGGAGGAGACCAGCAGGATGTACGGATCCTCCAGGACTGCCTCCTGGCGCTCCATATCGGTAGCGAAGTAGCCGGAGATGTAGCCCTTATCAAAGCGCATACCCTCGGTTACCTCGAGGTCAACACCGAAGGTATTGGACTCTTCCACGGTGATAACGGAGTCCTTGTTTACGGAGCCGTTGCCCACGGTGTACATAGCCTCGGCGATCTTCTCGCCGATTGCTGGGTCCGCAGCGGAGATGCCAGCGGTGGTGGCAATCTGCTCCTGGGTTTCTACTTCCTTAGCGGAAGACAGCAGGGAGTCGACGACCTTCTTGGTAGCGGTCTCGATGCCGCGCTTGATGCCCATTGGGTTGGAACCTGCGGCCACATTGCGCAGGCCTTCGCGTACCAGTGCCTGTGCCAGCACGGTTGCGGTGGTGGTGCCGTCGCCAGCGACGTCATCGGTCTTCTTGGCAACTTCCTTGACCAGCTCGGCGCCGATCTTCTCGTAAGCATCCTCGAGCTCAATTTCGCGAGCGATGGAAACACCGTCATTGGTAATGGTCGGAGCGCCCCAGGACTTTTCTAGGACGACGTTGCGGCCCTTGGGGCCGAGGGTGACCTTGACGGCGTCGGCAAGCGTGTTCAGGCCGCGCTCAAGGCCGCGGCGGGCCTCTTCATCAAAAGCGATAATCTTTGCCATTGTGTTTGTGCTCCTTGGTTTATTGAGGACGACACTCACGTCTTTCTCGCTGCGGACGCCCGCGACGGCATGGCTGGTGAGTGTGAACCAACCTCAACCACAACGATGTAGATTTATCTAGCACTCATACTGTGCGAGTGCTAACGACCATTCTGGCACTCTCCCACCGTGACTGCAAGAAAAAATGGCGCCCCGCGAAGGGACGCCATTATATTAAGGAATGGATCAGGAACTAAGCGCTTTTCACCGTGCGCTTGGTCCAGCGGTAGATGAACGTCAGCGCGACGATAAAGAGGATCACGCCGACGATGGTGGCAGACGTGCCGCCCTCGAAGATCTCTAGCGGGCTATCGCCGCCGGCAGCGGCGATGATGCCGGCATTGACCACACCAAAGAGGGACTCGCCCACGATAAGGCCGGTGGCCAAGAGGGTGCCCATGCGCTTGGCAAATTCCGGACGGGATTGCTTAGCAGCCCACTTGTCATAGAAAGTGCCCAAGATGGCGCCAATTGGAATGACGATGGTCAGCGCGGCTGGCAGGTACATTCCCATGCCTACCGCCAGCGGCGAGAGCGAGTACTTATCGGTAAATTTGCGCAGCAATTCGTCAACAATAATTAAGACAGCGCCGATGGCCATGCCGATAAAGATGAGGTTCCAGTCCAGCGAGCTATCGAAGATGCCGGAGGCAACGGAAGACATCAGGGCGGCCTGCGGGGCTGCCAGGGCGTCTTCGCCGGCGCCCTCCATGCCTTGGAAACCGAAGCCGTTGAGCATAACCTGCAGAATCGGCGGGATGACCAAGGAGCCAAAGACCACGCCGATAATGAGGGCGACCTGCTGCTTCCACGGGGTGGCGCCAACGAGCTGACCGGTTTTGAGATCCTGCAGGTTGTCATTGGAAATGGTGGCGATGCCAAAGACAATGGCCGCAGTAAAGAGCGTGTAGGCCACCAAGGAGAGCGGATCCGCGGTGGTGCCGCGGGTGACGGCGGCGATGAGCAGCGAGGCGGCGAGCACGGCGATGATGCCGATGGAGGAAATCGGCGAGTTAGATGCGCCAATGAGGCCGGCCATATAGCCGCAAACGGAGGCAATAATCAGGCCTACCAGCAGGGTAAAGAGAACCGAAACGGTAATGAGCACAGCCATGTGCTCGTGGATATCGGTTCCGCGTACGAAGTCCCACAGCAGCAAGGCAATCGGCACCATGGACGCCACGATGGTGGTAACTACGTACGGGAACGGAATATCGCGCTCGGTCACATCCACTTCGGAACCGGCCTTGCGGGCGCGCGAGGTTGCCAAGGACTGGCGGATGCCCACAGCAATGGGGCCTGCAATCTTCAGCAGCGTCCAGATAGCGGCAATGGCCATGGTGCCCACGCCGATGAAGCGGATGTCATCGGAGAAGGTGGTATCGACGACGTCGGCAAGCGCAGCGGCGCCCGAAACATCGCCGGCGGTGAAAATGGGCAACAAGATGAAGTAAGAAATCACCACGCCAACCAGCATCGCAATGCCTACCGGCAGGCCGACCAAGTGGCCCACACCAATGAGGGCCGTGGACAGGCTGGTACCCAGGGTGGTCGCGCCGGCGCCCAGCTTGAAATACGCGGAAGCCTCAGAAGCGGCAGCCTTCATCGCCGCCAGCAGCGCCATTACGGCCGAGGTAATGCCGCCGGCGACGATGACGCGCAGGCCCTTGGCATTTTCCTCATGGCTCGCGCCATCGGCGTTCTCGTCGCCTACCTTGAGGACCTCGGCCGCGGCCACGCCTTCTGGGTACGGCAGATCGGAGCCGGTGACTAGGGCACGGCGCAGCGGGATGGAGTACATCACACCGAGTACGCCGCCGATAACGCACACGCCGGCCGTCTGCAGGAAGCCAAAGCCCTGCCAATAGCCCACCATGACCAGGCCTGGGAGGACGAAGATGATGGCGGACAAGGTACCCGCGGCAGAGGCAATAGTCTGGACAATATTGTTTTCTTTAACGTTATGACCCTTGAACCGGCGCAGCACCGCCATGGAAATCACGGCGGCCGGGATGGAGGTAGCAAAGGTCAAGCCCACCTTCAGCCCCAAGTAGACGTTGGCGGCGGTAAAAATGAGGGTGATCAGGCCACCGATAATGACGCCGCGCAGGGTTAGCTCGGGCAGGGTGGCTTTGGAACCTGCGGCGGATGATGCGTTCGCCATGCCAGGTCCTTTCTATTCTCGGCTATGAAAGTTTCTTGTCTCACCCCGCGTAGCAAGCCGCAGCCAGCAACGCCCGTTTCGCCCGCTTCACCCCGGTTTAAGTTCCGGTTTATATCCGAACGGGCAGAATCCGCACAGGGTGGAATGAATAAATTTTAGTTCACCACCCCGGTGTTTTCCTATTCCGGTTGCTCTATAGCTTGGGGCAGGCGGGTACCGTAGAGGGCATGACTGCACTTAATGAAAGTATCCGCAACGATCGCGAGACCATCTTCCGCCAGCTCAGCGAGCTGGTAGCCTTCAACTCCGTCCACAACGAGGAGGGCTTGGAAGACCAGACCAAAGGCGCTAGCCAGTGGGTAAAATCCGCGCTGGAAGAGTCCGGCGTGAGCGTGGAGACCATCACCACGGCCGATGGCTCCACCGCCATCTTGGGCGAGCGCAAGGGCGACGAAGGCGCCAAGACCGTTCTACTTTACTCCCACTATGACGTGGTGCCGGCCGGCAACCGCGAGGCCTGGGAGTCTGATCCCTTTACCCTTAGCGAGCGCCAAGCCGCAGATGGTTCCACCCGCTGGTACGGCCGCGGCGCCGCCGATTGCAAGGGCAATGTAGTCATGCACTTGGCGGCCCTGCGCGCGGTGGACAATAATGGCGGCGCCAAGGTTAATCTGAAGTACCTCATCGAAGGCTCCGAGGAGCGCGGAGGCGAGGGCCTATCCCAGCTCATTAAGGATCGCCCAGAGCTTTTTGCGGCCGACGCCATCCTCATCGCCGATGCCGGCAACTCCGCCGTGGGCCAGCCCACCTTGACCACCTGCCTACGCGGCGGCGCACAGATTGGCGTGCAGGTTGATACGCTGGCCTCCGCCGTTCACTCCGGCCAATTCGGCGGCGCGGCACCGGATGCCGCCAAGGCACTGATGCGCGCGATTGATTCCCTCTCCGATGAATACGGCCGCACCGTTATCGATGGCGTAGATACCACCGCTGAATGGTCCGGCCAGGAGTACTCGGCCGAGGCTTTCCGCGCCGATGCCCAGCTGCTGGAGGGCACCAAGATCATGGGCGAGGAGGATCCCGCCGGCGCCACCCCAGTGGCCAATATCGTCTGGTCCCGCCCGGCTATTACGGTCACCGGCTTTACCTCCACCCCGGTTTCGGAGGCGGTCAACGCCGTGCCTGCCACCGCTTCCGCCCAGCTCAACCTGCGCGTTCCAGCAGGCGCCGATGCCGCTGCAATTGCCGACGCCGTCTGTGAGCACCTACGCGCCCACACCCCATGGGGCGCACACGTGAAGGCCGAGGTGCTGGAATCCAACGCCGGCTTTGCCACCGATCCCGAAAAGCCTGCCGCTGCCCTGCTGGGCGAGTGCCTGTCTGAGGCTTATGGCAAGGAAACGGCCGCACAGGGCATGGGCGGATCCATTCCGCTGACCACCGAGCTACAAGAAGCCCACCCGAACGCGGAGATCGCCCTCTACGGCGTGGAAGAGCCCAAGTGCACCATCCACTCCGCCAACGAGTCCGTGGATCCCACGGAGATCGAGAATATCGCCGCCGCCGAGGCGCTCTTCCTGCAGCGCTACGCCTAAGGCTAAACCCCTAGGTCCAGCCTGGGCTCTGCCTGCCGCCGCGGTTAACGCGGCTTACCCCGCACCCAGTGTGCGGGGTTTCTTTATGCCGCGAAATGGCACCATATAATACAGTGCATAAAAATAATCCTTTCGAAGCCGTAGAAAAACCGGTAAAGTGGCAGAAAGTTGGCCCCGCGCTCGGCCATGTTGCTTGCATCGTGCCGCCGCAGCGTACTCAGCGGCGCGCGGCACGTGAATGTTCTCGCCTCTCAGCAGTTGTGGTGTTTGTGGTGTTCGCGGCAGCGGGGCAGGAGAACTTGACACAACCATAAGGAGCGCAGAAACCAACGTGCTATTACTTCTGGGTGCTCTCATCGCCGCGACCGTGGCCGCACCGTTACTCATCATGCGGATGGGGCGCCCGGCTTTTGGAATTCTGGCGCTAGTTCCCGCCGCAGGGTTCGTGTGGACGCTCACGCATTTTCTGCACGGAACGTTCCAGGATGGCGGCGGTGTGGACTACACCGTGGCATGGATGCCGTCCGCGAACTTAAGTTTTGACCTGCACCTAGACGGTTTGGGCGCCCTTTTTAGCCTGATCATTTTAGGCATGGGTGCACTCGTGCTGGTGTATTGCTGGGGCTATTTCGATGGCACGCGGCGCCGCTTAGCTATGTTCGCCGCCCAAATGGTCGGCTTTGCCACCGCCATGTTTGGGCTGGTGGCCGCGGATAGCTTCCTGCTGATGTATGTGTTTTGGGAGATTACCTCCGTGCTGTCCTATCTCTTGGTCAGCTACTACGCGGAGCGCGCCTCATCCCGCCGCGCCGCACAGCAAGCGCTCATGGTCACCGCCCTGGGCGGGCTATCCATGCTCATGGGCATCATCTTGCTCGGACGACAAACTGGGGCGTGGACCTTTAGCGACATCGCGGCCTATGAACACTTTGCGCAGACGCCCTACGTGACGGTAGCTATCGTGCTCATTTTGGTCGGCGCGCTCACCAAGTCCGCTATCGTGCCGGCACACTTCTGGCTTCCCGGAGCCATGGCGGCACCGACGCCGGTCTCGGCCTACCTGCACTCCGCAGCGATGGTAAAGGCCGGAATCTACTTGGTCGCGCGCCTGGCGCCTTTTATGTACGAAGTGGTCACCTGGCATCTGGTGGTTATCCCCCTCGGCGTATTTACCATGCTGCTAGGTGGATGGATGGCCCTTAAGCAGCGGGACCTAAAGCTGGTCTTGGCCTATGGCACCGTCTCCCAGCTGGGCTTTATCACCTCCATCGCGGCCGTGGGCTCGCGCGAGGCCATGCAGGCCGGTCTAGCGCTGACCTTTGCGCACTCGCTATTTAAGGCCGCGCTCTTCATGGTCGTCGGCGCGATCGACCATTGCTCGGGCACGAGGGATATCACCAAGCTATCGGGTCTTGGGCGCAAGGAGCCGTTCCTCTTCGGCATTGCGATCATCTCTGGGTTTTCTATGGCCGGCGTGCCGCCCCTTTTTGGCTTCGTGGCCAAGGAAGCAGTGCTGGAGGCCACCATGCATGAGGAGCTTCTAACAGGCATGCCGCGCAATATGATGCTGGTGGCCTACGTCATCGGTTCCATCCTCACCATGGCCTATACACTGCGCTTTCTGTGGGGCGCCTTTGCCACGAAGAAGGAGATTAATGGCGCGGAGCCGGCAGAGGCCGTCGCCAAGATGCATCCCGCCAGCATCGGACTTTGGCTCTCCCCTGCCGTGCTCACTGCTGTGACTGTGGTGCTCGGCGTATTCCCCAGGCCGCTCTCGGCAGCCTTTGACCAGCACCTCAATTCCATCTTCGGCCCCAAGCCACATAGCGAACTGGCCTTGTGGCATGGCTTTAGCGTGGCGCTGGGCCTCTCGGCGCTCATCATCGTTGCCGGTATCATCCTGCACTGGCAACGGCAGGTGCTGGCCAAATGGCAATTCTCCTACCCCGCTCTGGGCAATGCGGATGATGCCTATGATTCGGTCATTGCTCACCTGCGCAAGCTCTCACTGCGCACGACGGCAACCACGCAGCGCGGTTCCCTGCAGCTGAACTTGACGGTTATTTTTGCCACCTTGATGCTGCTACCGCTAGCCATGCTCATTAAAGGTGACCTCACCGATATCCGCATGATCGTGGCAGAAAACCCCTGGCAGATCGTAGCCGCCTGCATCATCATGGTGGCCGCTGTGGCCGCTACGGTAACCGATAATCGCTTATCCGCCGTCATTATCGTTGGCGTAACCGGCTATACGCTTTCTTTCATTTTTGCGCTGCACGGCGCGCCGGATTTGGCGCTTACCCAGCTGCTGACGGAGACCATCGTCATGGTTCTTTTCATGCTGGTGCTGCGCCGCATGCCGGCCTCCACCGAGTGGAAGCAGGATCCCAAGATGGGGCGCCTGCGCGCGTGGCTTTCGGTGGGCACGGGCCTGACGGTAACCGTGGTGGCGATGTTTGCCATCAACGCGCGCCAGTCCAAGCCCATCTCTGAGTTCATGCCGGATCTGGCAAAAGAGATTGGGCACGGCGCCAATACCGTCAATGTCTTGCTGGTGGACTTGCGCGCATGGGATACCTTTGGCGAGATCACGGTCATCATCATCGCCGCGCTGGGCGTGGCCTCGCTGATTTATCGCACCCAGTCTTTCGCCCGCGCGAGCCGCCGCCCCACCCTGCAGGTTACTGGGCGGCGCTGGCTGGCGGCCGGCGTGGAATCAGAGCAGGCACTTAACCGCTCGCTGATGATCGATGTCTCTACCCGCGTGCTCTTCCCGTCTATGGTCGCGATTTCCTTCTATTTCTTCTTCGCGGGCCATAATGCACCGGGTGGCGGCTTCGCCGGTGGACTCGTCGCCGCCTTGGCTCTTATCCTGCGCTACCTGGCCGGCGGGCGCGCAGAGCTTGATGAAACCCTGCCTATCGACGCCGGCCGCACCATGGGCACCGGGCTCTTCCTGTCCGCAGTCGCCGTGGTAGCCCCAATGTTCTTTGGCCACCCGCCGCTAACTAGTGGGTATACCTCACCAGAGATCCCGCTCATCGGCGCGGTATCGCTGCCTTCGGCGTTGGTCTTTGACGCCGGCGTCTACCTCATCGTCATCGGCCTTACGCTCTACATACTCAGTTCCTTGGGCGCGAAGCTGGATGAAGAAGAGGATATGCGTAAGCAGCGCGCCCGCGACCGCGCCCGCTCGCTGGCCCGCCAGCAACGCCAACGCACCGCCAAGCAGAAAGCGCAACGGGCGCAACGCAAGGAAAAGAAACAAGCCACCACGGCAAGCACAGCCGCTACGACAGGAAAGGAGAAGTAAATGGAAGCCAATCTCTTCCTCCTGCTCGCCGCCGGCGTGCTCGTAGCCGCGGGCATCTACCTGCTGCTAGACCGCGCCATGACCAAGATGCTGCTGGGCCTCTTGCTCTTAGGCAACGGCGCCAACCTCTTCCTGCTGCAGGCAGGCGGCTCGGCCGGTTCCCCACCTATCGATGGCCGCGAATCGGAGCCCTTTGGCGCCGAGATTGCAGATCCCCTAGCCCAAGCGATGATCCTTACCGCCATCGTCATTTCCATGGCGCTGACAGCCTTCATACTGACCTTGGCTTACCGCCAGTACCGCTACCGCACGGACGATGTCATTGAGGATGACGCGGAGGATACCGCCATTGCCGCCAAGGCTGCGCGCCCTGGCAATGCGGCCGCAAGCCCGGATCACGATGCCTCGAACGATCCCACCACGGGCCGCGCAACCAAAGAAGGCGATAATTTCGGCCCAGAGTCCTTTGAAGAGCCTGTAAAGGGGGCCCGCGATGAGTGAGACCATGCAGCCGCTTGTCGATGCCCTCTTTCCCTACATCGGCTACCTCATTCCCCTGCCCATCATCATCCCGGCGATAGCCGCAGCGCTCGCCTTGATCTTTTCCCGCGTGCCCAATGCGCAGCGCCAAATCGTATTTTTCTCGCTGCTTATAACGGCGGTAGTCAACGCCGTGTTGATCCTCATCGCGGATTTTGAGGGCATTCAAACACTGCAGGTCGGCGGCTGGGACGCCCCAGTGGGCATCACGCTAGTGGCGGATCGCCTTTCTGCGGTGATGCTTTTTACCTCTTCCGTGGTGCTCTTTTCTGTCATTTGGTACGCCATCTCCCAGGGTGTGCGCGATGGCACCAAGGACGAGCCGGTGGCCGTATTCTTGCCCACCTACATGTTGCTGACCATGGGCGTAAATATCTCCTTCCTGGCCGGCGACCTCTTCAACCTCTACGTGGGGTTTGAGGTCTTCCTCGTCGCATCGTATGTGCTGCTGACCTTGGGTGCTTCGGCCAGCCGCGTGCGCGCTGGTGTGGGATACGTGATGGTGTCCATGGCCTCGTCAATGATTTTCTTGCTCGCGCTGGGCTTTGTGTATTCATCAGTAGGCACCGTGAACATGGCACAGATTGGCCAGCGCATGCAGGACCTCCCGGAAGGCACCCGCACCGCGATCTTTGCCACGCTGCTCGTTGCCTTTGGCATTAAGGCGGCCGTCGTCCCGCTGGACGCCTGGCTGCCGGACTCGTATCCCACGGCGCCTTCACTAGTCACTGCGGTTTTTGCCGGCCTGCTGACCAAGGTGGGTGTCTACGCCATCATCCGCGCCCGCTCCTCTATTTTCACCGCCGGCGGCCTCGATACCGTGCTCATGTGGGTGGCCCTAGCCACGATGTTGGTGGGTATTTTGGGCGCCATCGCGCAGTCCGATATTAAGCGCCTTTTGTCCTTTACCCTGGTCAGCCACATTGGCTACATGATCTTCGGCGTTTCGCTCGGTACCGCGCAAGGGCTTTCCGGCGCCATCTTCTACGCCGTGCACCACATTTTGGTGCAAACCGCGCTCTTCTTGGTGGTCGGACTCGTTGAGCGCCAAGCCGGCACCTCTTCGCTGCGCCGTTTGGGCTCGCTGATGTACTCCGCCCCGCTCATTGGAATCTTGTATTTCATCCCCGCGATCAACCTGGGTGGCATCCCGCCGTTCTCGGGCTTTTTGGGCAAGGTTATCTTGCTAGAAGCAGGTGCAAACGAGGATTCCTGGATGGCCTGGGTGCTTATCGTCGGCGCCGTGGTTACCTCCCTGCTTACCCTCTACGTCATGATGCTGGTGTGGGCCAAGGGCTTCCAACGCGACCGCGCCGATGCCCCTGAAGGCAACGTGGCACTCGCTCGCCCGGCGCCGCTCTCTGATATCACCGATGAGGTGGAATTTTCCTCCCGCCAAGACGTGGGCAGGGTTCCCTTTGGCATGATCGCCTCTACTACCCTGCTGGTGGCCGCTTCTACCTCCATCACCTTCCTGGCCGGGCCTATCTCGGGCGTCACCTCGCGCGCAGCCGAATCCGCTCAGGATACGTCCATTTATCAGTACGCGGTATTGGGCGATAGGGCAGATGACCCCACCCGCCACCTCAATCAAAAGGAGCGCTACACCGGCGGCGCGGATTCCTATGAAAATCGCCGGCATCCCTCCCCGGAGGCGGAGCCGCCCGCCGAGCCCGGGCTGGATGCACGCACCGACCCGGAAGCCGGCGGACGCGAGTCCCATTCCGGCACTGTAAAGACACCGGACGCCGCCAAGAGGAAGGATATTAGCGATGACTAACGCACGCTTTTCCGGCCTGCGCCACCGCTTCCGCCCGTGGTTCATCGTCTGGCTGACCATCATGTGGTGCATGCTCATGGGGGAGGTCACCGTGGGCAATGTGGTGGCCGGGCTCCTCATCGGCACCGTTATCGTCTTTGCCCTGCCGCTGCCGGCCATGCCTATCTCAGACATCGATGTTTCTTGGGGCAAGCTCATCGCCTTCATGGCCCGCTGGTTCTGGGAATTGTTCTATGCCTCGCTCAAGGTGGGCTGGCTCGCCGTGCGACCGCAGCCGGTGCCCAAGACCGCGATCTTGGAGCTGCCCATGCGCTTGGATAATGAGTTCGTCCTATCCCTGGCCGTAACGCTGTATAACCTGCAGCCCGGCGGCACGGTTACCGATATCGATATTGCCAACCGCATGATCACCGTCCATATCCTCGATGCCCGCGATGAGGCCCAGATTCAGCGCGAGATCGGTGCCGTGGCCCACCTTGAGGCCTCATTCATCGACATCTTTGAAAGGAGCCACCCCTAATGGACCCGCAGATCTATAACGCGATTTTGCTGGTGGCCGCCGCGCTACTGGTGGTCTCCTTCCTCATTACCGTCTGGCGCATTATCACCGGCCCCAACTCACTGGACCGCCTCGTGGGCATGGACGGCTTTACCGCGATGTTCCAATGCGCGCTGGCTACCTACATGTGCTGGTCGCTCAATACCACGGTGGTCTCGGCCATGCTGGTCATCGCGCTCTTGGGCTTCATCTCCACCGTATCCGTCACCAGGTTTAGGAAGAGGGATAATCAATGAGCTGGTCTTTCATTGCAGATGTGCTCTCGCTCATCCTGATCATCGGCGGCAGCGTCCTCACCCTTGCGGCGGCGATCGGCATCGCCCGCTTCAAGGACACCATGTCTCGCGTGCACGCGGTCAGTAAGCCGCAAACCACTGGGCTTATCCTCACCATCCTTGGCGCCATCATTCGCATCACCGGCGCAGAATCCTTCAGCGTTGCCGAGCGGGGGGATTTAGGAATGCTCGTTTTGCTGGTACTGTTTGCCATGTTCACTAGCCCGGTAACCGCGCAGCGCACCTCGCGTATTGCTCGCCGTGAAGGCCTGTACGGCACCGAGGAAACCATGTCCCGCAACGACCGACCTGCCGCGAAGTCGCTGCGCCGCAAGTAGGAGACGCTTTTCACCGTGAAAAAGCTTTATGGGCTTCCCACTGTGGTGACTTTGCTCGCCGCTCTTATCGGCGTCATCGTCTACCGCTTTAGCATCTACGATGGCAATAGCGCCTTTGTGTGGCGTGTGCCCTTGGACCTGAAGATTTATTGGCTTGCTGGCGGCGAGGTAGCCGAGGGCGCGGACTTGTACGATAACGCCTATATCGGCGACCTCCCTTTTACCTATCCGCCCTTTTCCGGCACTTTATTCAAATGGCTTTCCCCGCTTGCCGACGACCCCCTGATCCTCCTCTGGCAAGGCGGCACTGCCCTTGCCCTGTTTACGGTCATCATGCTGGTCCTGCGCGAGCGCGGGCTCAAGCTTTCCCCAGCAATCTGGTTGCTCGGCATCCTGCTGGTGTGCTGCACCCCAGCCAATGAACCGGTACACGGCACCTTATTCTTTGGCCAGATCAATATCTTTTTGATGCTACTGGTGGCCTTGGACATTCTCCCGCGCAAGTGTGCCCTGCCGGGCATCGGCATCGGTCTGGCCGCCGGCATGAAACTCACCCCTGCGTATATGGGGTTGGTGCTTCTCTTTCAGAAGCGCTGGTGGCAAGCCATTATCGCTATCCTGACATTTGCGGTAACCGTTGCCATTGGTTTTGTCACCATCCCGGATGCCGCCGATTTTTGGACCGATGCCATCTTCAAGTCCTCCCGGGTGGGCGAGCACACCAATCCCGGTGCGCAGTCCATCCGCTCCGTCATGGTCCGTGCTTGGGGCATCGATGGCGGCTGGATCTGGCTTGCCGCGGTGGCCGTGGTTTTCGTGCTGACCTGCCTGGCGCTGCGCACCGCAATGAAGCACCGCAATAATTCGGCCGCGCTCGCGCTCGCCGGGATCAGTTCCTGCCTGGTCTCGCCCTTTTCCTGGTATCACCACTGGGTGTGGACGGTGCCGCTGGCCGTCGTGGTGATGGTCTCCGTCAACCAAGCACTAGGCAAGCGCCTGACCGGTTTCCTCGGCGCGCAGTTTTCAGGGCTCGTTTCTGTGCTCGCCATGTGCGCGGTGACCATGCCGTTTATTTCCGCACCCGTGTGGCTTTCTGCAGCCAGCCGCTCGCTCAATCACTGGGATTTGCAGCCGTGGGGCATGCTGGCCTTTACCGGCGCCGGCGTCCTCTATATCGCCTTCTACGCGCTGTGGGGCTTTATCCCTGGCACCCAGCCGGCCGAGGAAGCGCCCTCTCCGGGTCGCCATCATCTGCCTACCCAGCCCGAGCCCGCTACCGCGGAAACCGCAGTACGCCCAGCGCGCTCATTTAATGCCGAGGCCACGAGCCGTGGGGGCCATCCGAGAACGGCGCGAGCTATCAGCGATGAGACGGCAGAATTGCCTGCGGTAGGACCCGAAACCCGCGCGTTTCCTGCCGCCCAGGACATCACCGATATCCCCGATACCCCGGCCTACGGGCGCCACTCACGCCCCGAGGATTAAGGCCGCGGGTTTTAGAGCGGGCGGAAGGTGCGCAGTTCGCGGCAGGTCTCCTCCACTACCTTGCGCCAGCTGCCGGTCTCTTCGAAAAGGCGGCGTTGCCGCTCATAGCCGGCACCATTATCGATAATTTCATGGATGAGCTCTAGCTCGTTAACGCATCCCAGCTCGCGCGCGATGGGGGTTAGTTCTTCGACCATCTCCGCTAGCTCGTCCTTGACCCAAGCCTCATCGGTCTCGCGGGAGGTAATCACCAAAGCGTCCATGCCGTAGCGGGCACCGCGCCACTTATTTTCTGCAACATGCCAGAGCTGCAAGGTGGGGAGGGGTTCCGCGGCGTCGATAAGCCGGTCGTAGTAGACCACCAAGCAGTGGGTAAGCGCAACGATGGCGGAAAGCTCGCGCAGGTTCGACGTCGCATCGGAAACGCGCACCTCCACCGTGCCCCACTTGGAGGCCGGCCGGATATCAAAGTGCATGGAACCGGTGTGGTTGATCACGCCCGAAATCGCTTGGTCGCGCATATAGGACTGCCACTCGGCCCAGTCGCGGAATTGATAAGGCATGCCTGCGGTAGGCAGCTGTTGATACAGCATGGTGCGGTTTGAGGCATATCCGGTATCGAGCCCCTCCCACCCTGGTGAACAGGCGGAAATGGCCAAAAGGTGCGGGTACTTGGTCATCAGTGCATTAATGATGGGCCAGACGCGGTCCTCGTGGCTGATGCCTACATGCACATGCGTGCCCCAGAGCAGCATCTGCTTTCCCCAGTACTGGGTACGGGCGATAATTTCCTTATAGCTGGGCTTATCAGAAAGCGGGTTTTCCCGGAAGTCCGTAAAAGGGTGGCCGCCAGAGGCCCAAACATCCACGCCCAATTCATCGGCCGCTGCTTCCACCGCATTTAGCGAGTTCTGCAGGTCAGCAATTGCTTCTGGCACCGTGTGGCAGATGCCGGTAACCAGCTCCACCGTATTCTGGAGGAATTCCTTTTCCAGATGGATCTCGGGGTGGGCCGCATTGGCAAGATCGATAAGCTCCGCGCCGCGCGGGACGAGGTCGCGCGTCTCGCGGTCCACGAGCGCTACCTCCCACTCCACACCAAGGGTTGGTTCGGGCGAGCGGGCGAATTGTTCTGCCGGAATCTTCACCCATTCAGCTTAGCTTTTGACAGGTATTAAGACGTGAATTTTATTTAACCGGATTGCTTCCGCGGACGTGCGGGCACGCAATGGTCAGAACAAAAAGCCCAAGGACATCCGGTGGAAGAACAGTAGTGTTCCTTTTCGTCCGGATGGCCTTGGACTTTAATCCAGGGTGCGGCTTGCTTAGGCCTGCGGCACCGCTAGGGCCACGACGACGGCGCCGTCATCGGTGGCTTCCTTAGGCAGGTCGCGGTTCATGGGGGCGACATCGGCCTGGTAGCGGGCGGCTACCTCCTTGGCCAGCGCCTCAGCAGAAGCGTCACCCTCGGGGAAGAAGACGGTGGTCTTCGGGACGGTGAGGACGTCGCCAGGCAGGTTGCCCACATAGCCAACCTTGAAGCCGCCGCCCTTGAGGGAATCGGCTTCCTTCTTGGCCTTGTCCACCTCGCCGGAGTTATTAAGCACGCTGACCTTAATGTCATTGCGATCGCGGGCGGCGGAGTGGGCGTTTTCCTCGCCTGCGGCGTCGCCTTCAGCTGCGGCACGCTCGTCAGCGTCACCGGAAGCGGCTGCATCACGCGGCTTATCACCCTCGCCTGCTGGGGCGGGGGCAGGAGCGCCGGGTCGATCGGATGCCTCTGGGGCGCCTGGGGCGCGGGAGCCTGCGGCATCAGGGCCAGTGGAGCCTTCAGGCGCAGCACCGAGGGTGGAACCGGTGGAGTTTTCCTGCTTGCTCTCGGAGGCAACGGTGGAATCATCGTCTCCCGAGGTCATGGAGTACAAAGCCCAAAGGCCAAGCATGACGGCCACGGCGATGAGGACCATAGCCAGGCCACGCAGCGGCAGCCCGCCCTTCTTAGCGTGCGCGCCGCCACCAGCGGGGCGCTTAGCTGCACGGGAAGCGGACGCACCGGCAGCGGAGCCGGCGCGAGTTTCGTCGGATACCTTGTCGGTTGAATTTTCCGGATTCACATCAGTCACATACGCAACACTAGTACCCAGTATTAACTAGATGGGGGATTTCCCCGCGCGGCGCGCCGCGTGTTTTCCCGCTCTTCGCGCAGCCGGCGCAGCCGTGCAACCAGGAGGGGATGGGATTGGGCGGCCGCGGGGGCGTCGAGAAGCAGGTTAAGACGCTGGTGGTAACGCACCGGGGAGATATCCAGCTGCGCGCGGATGGCCTCTTCTTTGCGGCCGATGCTGCGCGGCGCGGTTTTCTCAAAGTCCAAAATGGCGGCGTCTAGGTCAGACAAGGGGTTCATGCCTAAACTGTAAGGCATGACTATTCGCCCCATCGTTATCCACGGCGAGACCGTGCTTCATGAACCCACCCAGCCGGTAGATGAATCCGAGATTTCCACCCCGGAAATGCAGCAGCTCATCGCGGACATGTATGAGACCATGGACGCCGCCAATGGCGTGGGCCTAGCCGCAAACCAGGTAGGAATTAGCAAGCGCCTCTTTGTCTACCACTGCCCCGATACCGACGGCCCCAATGGCACCGAGCTGCCGTCCGAGAAAACGGGCATGCGCAAGGGCTGCGTCATCAACCCAGTGCTGGAGACCTCCGAGATTCCAGAAACCATGCCGGCTGATGACGGCTCCGATGACGAGGGCTGCCTCTCCGTGCCGGGCGAGGGCTTTCCCACCGGCCGCGCCGACTGGGCGCGCGTAACCGGCAAGGACGAGCACGGTAATGACATTTCCGTCGAGGGCTATGGCTTTTTCGCCCGCTGCCTGCAGCACGAGACCGGCCACCTCGATGGCTTCCTCTACACTGATACCCTCATCGGCCGCTATAAGCGCCAGGCCAAGAAGGCCATTAAGCGCCACGGCTGGACCGAGCCGGGTTACTCCTGGGTACCGGGCGAGGACGCCGATCCCTTCGGCCACGACGACTAATGTCTCGCATCTTCCGCTCCGATGCCGTCCAAGTGGGCGAGCGCGTGGTTGCCCGGCGCGATTTCGGCGATGTGCATAGCGATGTCATTGGGCACGTAATTTGCCTCAATCCACTGGTCATCCGCCCGCAGGAGGTCGGCGGCTACCCCTCCGACCTAGAGGCGGTAGAGATTCCGCCGGAGCAGCTCAAGATCATCAAGCGCCTGTCCCCGCGCATGGTCCGCAACTCCGATATCCGCGCCGTAGAGGTTGCAGCGGCCGCGGCTTTCCCCGGCAAAGAGCACGCTTGGACCAGCGATGGTTCCTGGCTCATGCGCGCCGGCGATGGGGTTACTGGCCGCTCCAACTCGGCCGTTCCCTTGGGCCCTTCCGCGGGCTTTACCCCGGTGCCGTTGGAAGAGATTAAGGCCTTCTACGCCCGCCACGACCTGCCGGTGCGCCTTTTGGTTCCGGAGCGCATTGGCAAGCCGGCCGAGCGTCTGCTTGCCGGCTCCGCCTGGGAGACCGAGCCAGAGATCCTCACTATGGTTTTGCGCGATTTGCCCGCGGTTGCCGACGCCCCCTCTGCCTCCCCCACCTTCCGCATCGACGACCAACCCGATGCGGACTGGCTGGCGATGTATCACTTCCGTGGCAAAGCCCTTCCGCCCGAGGCGCTGGAGTACCTGCGCACCCGCATCGAGGGAACGATGGGCTTTGGCCGCCTAGTAATGAATGGCGAAACGGTCGCCATTACCCGTGGCACCATTACCGAATCCGGCGATGGAACCAAGTGGCTGGGCTACTCCGCCGTTGAGGTGGCCGAAGGTTTTCGCCGCCGCGGGTTTGGCACCCTGCTGGGGCAACATATGCTGCGCTGGGGCCGCGAAAATGGCGCAGAGCACGCCTATCTCAACGTGCTGGCCTCCAATACCGCTGGCGTGCGCCTGTACGAAAAGCTCGGCTTCATCGAGCAGCATCGCCAGGTCTATGCCCGCCTGCGGGACTAGGGCTCGCCGATTCCTTCCGGCCCGGGCACTACGCCTAGTGGGACTGCCCGCTGATTCCTTGTGTGCTGGGTAGTGAGCCTTATGGGCCTGCCCGCTGATTCCTTGTGGACTGGGTAGTGAGCTTGACTCACTACCCAGGTAACCTATGTGGCATGCGCATAGCCACGTGGAATATTAACTCCGTCCGCACCCGCACTCAGCGGGCTCTGGACCTTATTGCCAAGCACGATATTGACGTTTTGTGCCTGCAAGAAACCAAGGTCAAAGACGATAAGTTTCCACGCGAAGCCTTCGAAGAGGCGGACCTGCACGTCATCTGCCACGGGCTCAACCAGTGGAATGGCGTGGCCATTGTGTCCAAAGAAGAACCAGAAGACCAATGGGTAGGATTTCCGGGGCAGCCCGGCTTTGCCAAAGACCCAGAAAAGCCACAAGACCGCGAGGCCCGCGCGCTGGGAGCGCGCATCCGCGGGGTAGAAATCTGGTCCCTATACGTGCCCAACGGCCGCGAGATTACGGACCGCCACTACGACTACAAGCTGGACTTTCTCTACCACTTAGCCCACTATGCGGAAAATAATGCGCACACCAAGCTTTTGCTTACCGGTGACTTCAATATCGCCCCGCGCGATGAGGACGTGTGGGATATAGAGGCCTTCCGCGGCAAGACGCACGTTACCGAACCAGAACGCGCCGCTTTTCAGATGCTAGAAGAAGCCGGCCTCGAGGAAGTTACCCGCCGGTTTACCCAGGATCAGCGCTATACCTACTTCGATTACAAGGGCATGCGTTTCCAGAAAAATGAGGGCATGCGTATCGATTTCCAGCTGGCCTCGGCACCACTGGCCCAGCACGTGACCGGCGCAGAAGTAGATATGGTCGAGCGCGCCGGCGATAAAACCTCCGATCACTGCCCGCTTATCGCAGACTATAATCTGCCCGATTTTGATTCCGTTCGTTAGATGTCCTGGTCGCTTGATCTCAGCTTTTGGCAGCTCGTATTCCTAATCCTGGATTACGGCATCAAGATTATTGCCGTTGGTTTTGTGCCGGAAGGCCGCCGCCCTTCCAGTTCCACCGCGTGGCTATTGGCTATTCTGGTGCTGCCCTTTATTGGCCTGCCGCTGTTTTTGCTCATGGGCTCGCCATATATCAACCGGCGCCGCCACCGCATCCAGCAAGAAGCAAACGAGCAAATTGAAAATGTCACGGCCCGCACCCCGGACCACCCGCAAGGTATCCTTTCGGCCGAAATTGAATCGGTCATCAGACTCAACCGGGAGCTTACGGGATTTCCGGCGTTGGTTGGCCACAATCTTGGCCTGCACGCGGACTATGACGAATCCATCCGGGCCATCGCTGCCGCCATCGACCGCGCCGAAAAGTACGTGTCCATAGAGATCTACATCCAGTCTTGGGATGAAGTTACGGACGTATTCTTTGAGTCCTTGCGCCGCGCGACGGCACGCGGCGTGAAGGTGCGGCTCTTGCTCGACCAAATTGGCAGCTTTAAGTACAAGGGGTATTTCAAGCTGGGCAAGCGGCTGACCGAAATTGGCGTCGACTGGCGGCTAATGCTCCCCATCCAGCTGCACAAGGGCCGCTTCCGCCGCCCGGACCTGCGCAACCACCGCAAGCTGGTCATTATCGATGGCAAGGTCGGCTTTATCGGCTCGCTGAATATGATTAAGCGCCAGTACAAGACCAAAGACCGCTTCTGGATCGACTATATGGTGGAGCTCTCGGGCCCGATTGTGACCTCCATGTCCGCGGTATTCGCCGTGGATTGGTACTTGGAGGCGGACGAAAACATTCCCCTTGATGAGCTGCCTTATGATGACGCGCAGACTGCCGACGCCAACCACCTCCAAATGATCCCCTCCGGTCCCGGCTACACCACCGAGCCAAACCTGCGCATGTTCAATTCCCTAGTCCACCATGCCAAGGACCGCCTGGTGTTGTGCTCGCCCTACTTCGTACCGGATGAGTCCCTGCTTGAGGCCGTGACCACAGCCTGCTACCGCGGTGTAGACGTGGAGCTTTATGTCTCCGCCAAGGCTGACCAATTCATGGTCAACCACGCCCAATCCTCCTACTACCAGGCGCTGCTGGAGGCGGGCGTACGCATCTACCAATTCCCCTATCCCTTTGTGCTGCACTCCAAGTTCATCATCACCGACCCGGATGACCCCGGCCGCGATCCGCTGTGCATGTTTGGCTCTTCCAATATGGATCCGCGCTCTTTTGGCCTGAACTATGAGTCCACCATGCTGGTGGCCAAGGGCGACCTCATTGACCAGTTCAACCAGCTAGCGGCCAACTACCGCGCCGTATGCCATGAGCTGACCTTGGAAGAGTGGAATAAGCGCAGCTTTGTCCGCCGCTACGTGGACAATGTCATGCGCCTTACCTCCGCCCTGCAATAAAACTAACCTCGGGGCTCGCGGCTTAGACAGAGTCAAGAAACCGCCCCGGCCGCAGCAACAAACGGCTGCCGGCCGGGGCGGTGAAGCGCTTAAGCGATGAGACGCCTAAGCGTCACGCTTTTGCAGCACGAGGACACCGAGGCCCCACAGAATAACGGCCCAAGCAATGAATACTAGGCAGAATCCCCAGTTTTCCTTCCACGGAGCATCAACCGGTTCCATCTCCAGCAGCCACGACTGGAAAGACTTGAACGGCATGAAGTTAACCAGCTTGTTACCAAACTTTGGGATGGTAGCCACGAGATTATCCACGCCGAGGAAGAGGATGAGGCCAATGGCCACGGAACCAGCAGTTGAGCGCAGTAGCAGTCCAAGACCTTGGGAGAAAAGGACGAGCAGCGCGGCAGCCAACGGGTACTTCCACAATTGCTTTTGGCCCATCTCATCATCCCAAGGCTGGAATTGCGCGGCTACCTCATCGTAGGCAAAAAGCTCGGTAAGCAGGTAGGCACCCGCCACCGCAATAAAGGTCAGCGCGGCCGCGATAACCGCGTAAATGAGCAGCTTGACCAAGGCCACCGACCAGCGGCGCGGGGTAGCCATGAAAGTGATGGTCTGCGTGCCAAAGCGGTACTCGGTGGTCACGATCATGATGGCTTGGATCATCAGTACAGGCAGGCCGAGGAACAAAAGGAATGACACCGCGCCATCCGGGGTGATAACCCCCACGCCCATCGCTGCATCCTCAGGGGTTTCTGCTGGCTTTGTCAAACGGGCATTGAGGATGGCCCAGCCCCAAGCAAAAAAGAGGAAAATAAAGGTAGTCCACCAGAAGGAGCGGGTGGTGTGCAGCTTGGTCCATTCGGACTTCAAGGTATTCAGCATGGCGAATTAAACCTCCTGCTGGGTGGGTCGAGCGAGCGGAGTTGCGGCGCCGGTACCGGAACCAGCACCGGTAGCGGCCGCGGCTGTTCCGGTGGTTTGAGCGCCGGTAGAACCGTGGTACTGCACGGAATCACCAGTAAGTTCCATGAAGGCGTCCTCCAAGGAGGCGCGCTTGAGGCTTAGTTCATTGAGCGGCACACCGGTGGAATAAGCCAGCTGTCCCACGAAATCGGTGGTTTGGTTGGCAATCTCCAAGCGGGGGCGGCCCTCTTCGTCGGTGGACTCGGTAAAGAAAATTCCCTCGGCGCGCAGGGCGGAGCCGAAGGCATCCAGGTGGTCGGAGCGCACCAACACGGAGGACTGCGAATGGTCCTTCACAAATTCATAGGTGGGCTGGTCAGCCACTAGGCGGCCCTTGCCAATAACCACGAGGTGATCGGCGGTCTGAGACATCTCCGAAAGCAGGTGGGAAGAAATAAGGATAGTGCGGCCTTCTTCGGCTAGGGCCCGCACGAGCTGGCGCACCCAGCGGATGCCCTCAGGGTCGAGGCCATTGACCGGCTCATCCAGGATGAGGATTCCCGGGTCACCGAGCAGTGCGCCGGCAAGGCCTAGGCGCTGGCCCATGCCGAGGGAGAAGCCGCCGACCTTTTTACCGGCGACGTCGGAAAGCCCCACTAGCCCCAAGACTTCATCGACGCGGGAAGTAGAAATGCCGTTGGACTGTGCAATCCATTTTAGGTGATTGGCGGCGCTGCGGTTGCGGTGCACCGACTTGGCATCGAGCAAGGCGCCGACCTCGCGCAAGGGATCCTTCAACTCGTGGTAGTGCTTGCCGTTGATGCGCGCCCTACCGGCCGTAGGAGCATCCAACCCTAGGATCATGCGCATGGTGGTGGATTTGCCCGCGCCATTGGGTCCCAGGAACCCGGTAACCATGCCGGGCTTTACCTGAAAGGTGAGATCATCAACGGCGCGGACAGACTTATATTGTTTAGTCAGTCCTTCTACTTCGATCATGGCACTAGCGTGCCATAAATTCGGCTACTTTACCTGTTCAATACCTCCACGCGCTCGCGCAGGGCCGGGAAAGCACGCCGGAAAGCGGCCAATAGAGGGAGGCTTTCTACCTCGTCGAAAGGCACCCAGCGCAGCTCATAGGATTCTTCATTAGCCGTGGTAGGCAGCGGATCGCCCGTACGCGTGCGGGCCAAAACGGTGGTATAGGTCCACTCCCCCGGCAGATCCCCCGCTGCCGGATAGGGCCCGGCCGTTACCCGCGCATCGAGCACCTCCACATCTTGGGGTGCAATGGCGCATTCTTCGTGGGTCTCGCGCAATGCGGCCTGCGTGGGTGTCTCCGTAAAATCGCGCGCCCCGCCGGGGATTCCCCAGGTATCGCCGTGATTAGTCCATGCGGCGCGGTGCTGGAGGAGCACCTCGCGCCCGGCTACAAGGAAGAGGCCGGCGGCACCAAATTTTCCCCAGACGCGAATGCCGCCGGGGCCTGCCGCCCAGCCGTCTCCACTGTGAGGGTTATGCATGTTGCCTATCCTAGCCACACACGCGGGTATATGGTGGCGCCCAGCACACTGCGGACGCTATTCTGAGTGAATGACCGAGCAGGCAGTCCGGGCAGAAGGCGTGCAAGACGAGCACGCTCACCCGAGCGATCACTGGCTCGATGAGGTCACCGCGCCCACCGACCCGGCCTTCAGCGGGCTCAGCCGCCGCGCAATGGAATGGTTCGCGGGCCCGGCGCGCCTGTTGCGCCGCTTCTACTACTTTGCCTCCACTACCCCAGGCAAGCTTTTTACCGTCACCCTTATTCTCACCGTGGCCCTGGGCGCCGCCGGCTTATCGATGTCCCAGTCATCCGCCGCCCGCCACTCTGACCTGGATGAGCTGCTCAGCACCACCGAGCCGATGTCCAATGCGGCGCACCACCTTTATAGTTCGCTCTCGGTGGCCGATACCGTGGCCACCACCGGCTTCGTGCAGGCTGGCGTGGAATCGGAGCAAAACCACAATCGCTATAGTGAGGCCATCGATGCCGCCTCCATCGCGGCCACCGAATCCGTACTAGGCACCACGCAAGATGATGGCCGTGTGCGCGAGCTGGTGACCTATATCCAGCGCGAGCTTCCGGTCTACACCGCGATGGTGGAAAAGGCCCGCTCCAATCACAGGGCGGGCAATGCGGTGGCTAACTCCTATATGTCCAATGCCTCTGCGCTGATGCGCGAGCATATCCTGCCGGCCGCCTCCGAGCTTTTCCAGCTGACCACCGCGAAGGTCAATCAGCAGCAACAAAAGCTCACCTCCCCGCAGTGGGTGCCGCTATCCGGCCTGCTGGCCGCGCTTTTCTTCCTCGCCGTGGCCCAATGGTGGCTCTGGCGCCAGACTCGCCGGCGTTTTAATCGCGGCTTTTTAACTGCCAGCGTGCTGTTGTTCCTGGCCATTTCGTGGGTAGCGCTGTCCAACCTCGCCACCTGGTCCACCGGCCACCAAGGTTTTGAGACGGCCTCGCGCCCGTGGGATTCGCTAACGGCTTCGCGGATTGAGGCGCAACAGGCGCGCACCTCTGAGACCCTGGCGCTGGTGCTGCGTTCTTCCAAGGAGGATACGATGGTGCGCTTTTCCAGTTCGATTGGCTCCATCGAAACGGCCCTGGAGGATTATGAAAAGGCCCTCAACGATGAGGACGTAGAAGTCACCGACCCAGAGCTCATCCACAGCGCACGTGCCGCCGCTGAGCAGTGGCGTGGCACCCATGAAAAACTCATTGGCGCGCTGGAGGACGGCGACTATGACGAGGCCATCTATCAAGCCACGGCCACCGAACCCAAGGATGGCGAGATGACCGCGGCGCGCTCCTTTGACGAGCTTGACGGGGAGCTTTCCGAGCTTATCGGCCAGGCTCGCATCGCTATGCGCAGCTACCTGGAGCGCGGCCTTACCGCCATGACTGCGGTTTCTTCGGCCGTATTCCTGCTGACGCTGTGCGCCATTATCGCGGTGTGGCTCGGCATCCGCCCCCGATTGCAGGAGTACCTCTAATGCGCCGCCCACACGCCACCCTCGCTGTACTCGCCTGCCTGAGCCTCGCACTGCCGCTTGCCGCTTGCGACGTTCGCTCTACCCCGCCGCTGGAAGCACCTGCTGAGCACGCGCTGGATTCACGGCCGGGCCCACCGCTACCGGAGGGGGCAAAGATTGAGAAAGCCGGCTCTACTCCCCCACATCGCGCTAAGGATGAAGAGCTCAAGGGAAGCTACCGGCCGGACGATAAGAAGGCGAAGGACCGGGTACCGGACATCATGAAGCGTGGCCGCCTCATCGTGGGCGTGGACCGCTCCAATAACCTGATGAGCTACCGCGATGCCGCCACCGGAGATGTGCGCGGCTTTGAGGTGGACATAGCCCGCGAAATCGCCCGCGATATTTTTGGTGACCCGAATAAGGTGGATTTCCGCTTCGTGGAATCTTCCGAGCGCGTCGATGCCCTCAATGCCGGCACAGTGGACATGATTGTGCGCACCATGACCATCAGCCCGGAGCGCGAGCGCGAAGTGGCCTTTTCCATCCCCTATATGAGCACTGAAACCCGCATGTTGGTGCTGACTAGCTCGGGGATGAAATCGATCGAAGATACCGCCGGCAAGACCCTCTGCGGCGTCGGGGGTTCCACCGCGCTGGAAACCATCCGCGCCCACGCCCCCAAGGCCGATATCTTGGTTACCCGTTCCTGGGGAGACTGCCTCATGGCGCTGCAGCTTAACCAGGTCGATGGCATCGTCGTCGATGATGCCCTGCTTTCCGGCATGGCCGCTCAAGACTCCTATACCTCCATCGTCGGCGAGCCGCTGGAGACCGAAAATTACGGTGTGGCCGTGCGCCGGCCCAGCAAGCAGCACGACACCCGCCCGCTGCTGCGCCAGGTCAATTCCACGCTAGAGCGCATTCGCCGCGATGGCACATGGTCCACAATCTTTAATGAGTGGCTGGGCACCTACCTGGAAGAGCCCACGCTGCCGGCCGGGAAATACATCGAGGAGGACGCTAAGTCATGAGTCATAACCCGAACTTCAGCGATGACGAGCTGGAGTACATCGAGCCCGAAAACCTCGATACCCAACGCGCCTTCCGCCAGCCCACCAACGCGGCCAACTCCGCGCAAGAGCCTGATGCGCTTGGCGATGCCCCCTCGGACGACGGCCCAGCCACCGCCGCCGTTGCCTTCGACCCGTTTGGGGACGAGGACGAAGAAGGAACCGCGGCCGTGGCCTTTGATCCCTTCGCAGACGAGGAGTCCGGGGAGGAAACCGGCACCGCTGCTGTGGCCTTCGATCCGTTCGCGGACGAGGATGAAGATGACGACGGTTCCATCGACCCAGACCATATCTCCAGCTTGCTGGCGGACCTAGACAATATCCGCGCCCGGCGCGAACAACAAAGGGCGCACAAGTCCCAAGAGGACTCCTCACAGCGCTCGCGGCGCCGCGCCCTCGATACCTTCCGCGAACGCCGCGGCACCCACCGCACCGAGCGCCGCGTGGCCGATGGCATGGTGCGCCTGCCCTTTATCACCCCGTCCGAACCCACCGATGCCCTGATCGATCCGGCAGAGAAAACCGCCGGCAAAAAGATC
This sequence comes from Corynebacterium curieae, assembly GCF_027570035.1. Taxonomy (GTDB): domain Bacteria; phylum Actinomycetota; class Actinomycetes; order Mycobacteriales; family Mycobacteriaceae; genus Corynebacterium; species Corynebacterium curieae. The sequence goes on from NZ_JAKMUU010000006.1 coordinate 99,935, forward strand.
CCGCCGCCGCAGCTGCAGCCCGGTGACGTGGTGGCCGGCCAGTATGAAATCTTGGGTGTTATCGCCCACGGCGGTATGGGCTGGATTTACCTGGCCAATGACCACTTTGTCTCCGGAAGAGTGGTGGTTCTCAAAGGTATGCAGGCCCAAAAATCGGCCGATGAAGCCGCCGCTGCAGTGGCCGAACGCGAGTTCCTCGCGGATATTACCCACCCCGGTATCGTCAAGACTTTCAACTTCATCGATGACGAGCGAGTGCCCGGTGGCTTTATTGTCATGGAGTACGTTGGCGGGCCGTCGCTAAGAAGCAGGCGCAAAAAGCAACCCGATAAGCTCCTGCCGGTTGATATCGCCATCGCCTATATTCTGGAAATCCTGCCTGCGCTGGAATACCTGCATTCGCGCGGAGTCGTCTACAACGACCTTAAGCCAGATAACATCATCGTCACCGAGGACCAGGTCAAGCTCATTGATTTGGGAGCGGTTTCCGGAATCGGCGCCTTTGGCTATATTTACGGCACCAAGGGTTACCAGGCCCCAGAGGTAGCCACCGAAGGACCCTCCATCGCCAGCGATATCTACACCATCGGCCGCACCCTGGCCGCGCTCTGCCTCAAGCTGCCTACTGAGGACGGCGTCTATCAGCCCGGCATCCCTACCCCCACCGAGGAGCCGGAGCTGCGCCGCTTCCTCTCGCTGTACCGCCTGCTCCAGCGCGCCACCGACCCGGACCCAAAGCGCCGCTTTACCTCCATCAAAGAGCTGCGCACCCAGCTCTACGGCGTTTTGCGCGAGGTCATTGCCATCCGCGACGGCCTCCAATACCCCTCCCAGCACTCGCTCTTTTCGCCACAACGTACCACCTTTGGCACCAAACACCTGGTCTTTCGCACCGACCAGCTTATCGACGGCATCGATCGCACCGTCCAAATCACCGCCCCCGAGGTCGTCGCCGCGCTGCCCACCCCGCTGCTGGACCGCGACGATGTGGGCGCCGGCCTCCTCCAGGGTGCATCCTATGCCGAGCCACAGGAAGCCCTGGAGACCCTCCGCCAGGCTATGCAGACGCCCGAGTATGAACACTCCGCCGAAATCCCGCTGGGCGTGGTCCGCTCCATGATCGACCTGGGCTATACCGGCCAGGCCCGCCAGTGGCTTAGCTCCATCGAAGACCGCCTTGGCCAAGACTGGCGTTTCCGGTGGTACGCCGGCATTACTGAGTTGCTTCACGATGACTACCGCGACGCCCAAAAATACTTCTCTACCGTCCTCGACCTCCTGCCGGGCGAGGCGGCCCCCAAGCTCGCCATCGCCGCCATCAACGAGCTCATTCTGCAACAGCTCGACTACAGCGATACCTCTCTCATTGACCCCACTGTGGCCCGTGCGTGCTCCAATATGCACTCCACCCTGGCCGATCTCCCCAACTCCGCCTTTGAGGGCCAACCCGAAATTTGGAACCACGTTACGGAGGACCCGGCCGCGCTGCGTTTTAACTCCATGCGCCTCTACGGGATCGTGTGGTCTACCAACCCCACCACCGTCTCCTCCTCCTTTGGCCTCGCCCGCCAGCTGCGCGCCGAAGGCCAGGTGGAGGTGGCTGTCGTAGTTCTAGACAAAGTTCCCAATGCCTCGCGCCACTACCGCATGGCCCGCTTGACGACGATCCTCCAGCTCATCGTCCACGACCTTTCCGAATCCCGCATTCGCCGCGCTGCCCGACGCCTCGAAGAGGTCCCCACCAACGAGCCGCGCTTCCTGCAGATCAAGATCGCCGTCATTTCCGCTGGCCTGAACTTCCTGCGCAATGCCGATCTTTCCCGCGCCGCTTCCCCCAACGATCTCTTTGAGTACGCCTTTACCCAGCGCGGCCTGCGCACCGGCCTGTCCGAGACCCTCCGCGCCCTCGCCCGCCAGGCACCGTTTAGCCGCCACCGCTACGCCCTCGTGGACCTTGCCAACCAGGTCCGGCCCGTCACTACCTTTTAGTCTGCTTTCTTACTATCAGCCAGGAGGGCGCAGAAAACTAAAGAAGGGCGCGTGGTCTTTTAAACCACACGCCCTTTTGTTCAAAATCCGGTCACTTCCACCGGAAGGAGGGACTGTTTTACTTGTAGAGCCCAGCCTCACGCGCCATAGCGGCGATTTCGGCGGACTTCTGAGCGATAGCTAGCTCCTCATTGGTCGGAACAACAAATACCTTGACTGGGGAGTCATCGGTAGAAATCATGCGCGGCTCATCGGAACGAACCAAGTTGCGTTCCTTATCAAAGTCAATGCCGTACATATCCAGGTTGTAGAGGGAATCCTGGCGGACCTCGGTATCGTTTTCACCTACGCCGGCGGTGAAAGTGATGGCATCAACGCGGCCGAGGGAAATCATATAAGAACCGATGAAGCGACGAAGCTGGTGGATGTAGATGTTATAGGCCAGCCAGGCGTCCTGGTCCTCGTTATCAATGCGCTCGCGCAGCGTACGGAAGTCATTGACGCCGGCGATGCCCTTGACACCAGATTGCTTATTGAGCAGGGTGTCAATCTCGTCCACGCTCATGCCAGCTTGGCGGACGAGGTGGAAAATGATGCCCGGATCAATGTCACCGGAACGAGTACCCATAGCCAGGCCGGCCAACGGGGTAAGGCCCATCGAGGTATCGATAGCGCGGCCGTTGCGGATAGCCGCCGCAGAAGCACCGTTGCCCAGGTGAAGGGTGATCTGGTGGGTGTGCATCGGGTCGCGGCCCAAGAGACCTGGCACCTGCTGGGAGACGAACTCGTGGGAGGTGCCGTGGAAGCCGTAGCGGCGGATATCGTACTTGGAGGCCACCTCATTATTGATGGCGTAGAGCGCGGCAGCCGGCGGCAGGGTATTGAAGAAGGCGGTATCGAAGACGGCAACGTGCGGGATATCCGGCAGCATCTTGCGAGCCACGCGAATGCCGTCCAAGTTTGCCGGGTTGTGCAGCGGCGCCAGCGGAATGAGATCTTCAATCATGGACTCGATTTGATCCACGATGAGCTGCGGCTCAGAGAAGAGGCGGCCGCCGTGAACAACACGGTGACCAACGGCGATGACGTCCACGTCGGTCGGGCCAACATTGTGCTCGCTCATGATGGCAAAGGCGCGCTCGAGGCCGAAGGAGTGGGTGGGGATCTCCACCTCTTCCTTATACTTCTCGCCGCCAGTCTTCACGGTGACAGCGCCGAGGGGCTCGCCAACCTGCTCGACCAAGCCAGAGACCAAGGGGGTGTCCTTGGCGCTGGACTCTGGATCGACCAGCTGGAATTTAACGGAGGAAGAACCTGAGTTAAGGACCAGAACGTATGACATTTATTTCTCTCCAGCCTGAATAGCGGTGATTGCAACGGTGTTGATGATGTCCGGAACGGTCGCACCACGCGACAAGTCATTAACCGGCTTGTTCAAGCCCTGCAGGATAGGGCCTACAGCGAGCGCACCGCCGGTGCGCTGTGCGGTCTTGTAGCCAATATTGCCGGCCTCAAGGTCCGGGAAGACGAAAACGTTTGCCTGACCGGCAACCTCAGAATTCGGCATTTTCTTAGCCGCAACTCCTGGGTCGCAGGCGGCGTCGAATTGCAGCGGGCCATCCACCTTGACGGAGGAATCCAGCTTCTTGGCTGCTTCGACGGCGGCCACTGCACGGTCAACGTCCGGGCCGGAGCCGGAGGTGCCGGAGGAGTAGGACAGCATGGCCACGCGCGGGTCGATGCCGAACTGGGAGGCGGTCTGTGCGGAGACGATGGCAATCTCGCCCAGCTGCTCGGCGGTGGGGTTCGGGTTGACGGCGCAGTCACCGAAGGCCCACAGGCGGCCGCGCATAACCATCAGGAAGATGGAAGAGACCACGGAGGCATTCGGCTTGGTCTTGATGATCTGGAAGGAAGGCTTAATGGTGTGCGCGGTGGTGTGAGCAGCGCCGGAGACCATGCCATCGGCCAGGCCCTTGTGCACCATCATGGTGGCGAAGTAGGAGATATCCTGCATTGTCTCGCGAGCCTGCTCGAGGGTAACGCCCTTCTTCTTGCGCAGCTCGGCAAAGTCAGCGGCGAATTCCTCTGCCAGTGGGGACTCGAGGTGATTGATGATATCGGCGCCGGACAGGTCAAGCTTGAGCTCTGCGGCGCGGGCCTTGATATCGGCCTCGTTGCCCAGGATGGTCAGCTTGGCAACCTTATCGCGTAGCAGCACGTGGGCGGCCTCAAGGATGCGGTCATCGTCGCCTTCTGGCAGGACGATGTGTGCACCTGCAGCGCGGGCCTGGTCAATGAGCTGCTTCTGGAAGAGGTCTGCGGACATGACCGGGGAGACGTCGCCAAGCGAGGCAAGTGCGCCCGGAACCGCTTCCAGGTCGGTGAAGATGCCAGCGACGGTGGCACCCAGGGATTCCGCATTGTGTTGCGCAAGTTCGCCGGTGCGCTGCGGTGCACCGGAAATGATGGCTAGCGGCAGGCCGAGGGCGGCGGCTGCCTCGGCATCGAAGGCGATATCGCCGGTACCCTGCGCCACGATGTTCTCGGCGGCAGGCGCGTTATCCAGGACGGCGCTGACGGTAGCATCGAAGTCTTCGAGGCGGATGAACTCCGCGCCCAGTTCTTGTGCCAGGGCCGGCACGTCGAGGCCATCGAAGCCCCGGCCAATAGCGCTAATAACTGCGGAATGGGATGCAGACATGCAAATTACCTTTCATTCACGGTCACTTGAACACAATTAACGCGCGTCATAACTTCATGTCATACGTCACAGTTATTAACACGCGGTGACTATTCCACTGTACGCGATTTACCCCCTCCTATGCCCTATCGTGACCTCCCTAGACTGGGGTTAGTAATGCTGTGGTTTTTATCGCATAGTGACCGCGTAGAATATGCAGTAAAACGAAAGAAAGGACACCTACAACACATGACTACCCCCGTGCGCGTCGCCGTGGTCGGCTCCGGCCCGGCCGGCATCTACGCCTCTGATCTTCTAGTGAAATCCGACCTCGATGTGCAGATCGATCTTTTTGAAAAGATGCCGACGCCGTTCGGATTGATCCGCTACGGCGTGGCACCGGATCACCCGCGCATTAAGGGCATTGTGCAGTCCCTGCACAACGTTATGGAAAAAGAAGATATCCGCTTCCTAGGCAATATCGAGGTGGGCAAGGACATCACCGTCGAGGAGATGCGCGAGTATTATGACGCCATCGTCTTCGCCACCGGTGCTACCGCCGATAAGCACATGGGCATCCCAGGTGAGGATCTCAAGGGCAATCACGGCGCAGGCGAGTTTGTGGGCTTTTATGATGGCAACCCCAACTTCGAGCGCGATTGGGATCTCTCGGCAGAATCCGTTGCCGTCGTCGGCGTGGGCAATGTTTCCCTCGACGTCTCCCGCATCTTGGCCAAGACCGCAGATGAGCTGCTGGTTACTGAGATCCCGGATAACGTCTACGCAGCGCTGAAGAAGAACCGGGCCAAGGAGGTCCACGTATTTGGCCGTCGCGGTCCAGCGCAGGCTAAGTACACGCCAAAGGAGCTCAAGGAGCTGGACGAATCCCCGACCATCGAGGTCATCGTCAACCCCGAGGACATCGAGTATGACGAGGCTTCTGTAGAGGCCCGCCGCGCTGCCAAGTCCACCGACTTGGTGTGCCAGACGCTGGAGTCCTACGCCATGCGCGAGCCGGGCGATGCCCCGCACAAGCTTTATATCCACTTCTTCGAGTCCCCGGTAGAGGTACTGGGCGAGGACGGCCACGTCACCGCCATTAAGACCGAGCGCACCGAGCTCAACGGCGATGGCTCCGTAACCGGTACCGGCAAGTTCACCGAGTGGCCGGTGCAGGCGGTGTACCGCGCGGTGGGCTACCACCCGCAGTCCGTCGACGGCGTACCTTTCGACGAAACCCAGGCCACCATGCCCAACGATGGCGGCCACGTGCTGGCCAATGTCGATGGCGAGAAGATCCCCGGCCTCTACACCACCGGCTGGATCAAGCGCGGCCCGGTGGGCCTCATCGGCAATACCAAGTCCGATGCCAAGGACACCACCACCATGCTCATCGCGGATTACAAGGCCGGCGATTTGGAGCCTGCCACCAAGCGCGATCCGCAGGACATCCTGGATTTCTTGGCCTCCCGCGATATCGCCGTGACCACCTGGGAAGGCTGGCACCGCCTGGATGCCGCTGAGCGTGCCGCCGGCGAGGCCCACGGCCGCGAGCGCATCAAGATCGTCGAATGGGACGAGATGGTTAAGCACGCCGGCCCGCAGGCCTAACCCGTGCCGCATGTCATTTCCGCCGCGCCCTTGGGGCAGCTGGCGGCCCTGGACGTCCATCAGCTCTATAAGCTGCGGGTGGACGTCTTTGTCCACGAGCAGCGCTGCCCGTATGCCGAGATTGACGCCACCGACGCCGATTCCCAGACCATACACCTACTGGCCTGGGACGCGGACAGCCACGAGCTGCTCGGCACGGCCCGCGTCTTTCCGGCTGCGCCTGCCGACGCCACGCCTGCCGGAAACGGCGCACAAATCGGCCGCTTCGCGCTCGCGCCGGCCGCGCGCGGCACGGGACTCGGCCGCGAGCTACTCCAGGCGGCGATAGACCTTGGCGAGCGCATGCGCCCAGGCCAGCCGCTCTATCTGGAGGCGCAGGCCGGCCTAGTGGACTACTACGCTTCCTACGGCTTCACGCCGATTGGTCAGCCTTTTGATGACAAGGGAGTCCCCCACCAGCCGATGCTGCGACCCGCTTCTTAGTCGGCGTCGTCCACGCCGGAGGCAAGCTTCGGGTCGAGCTCCACGCCGCCCTCGTACTCCACGACTTCGATATCGGGGACATTCTCGGCCTCTGGATCGATGCCGCGGGCACCGCCTTGCGCCAGCAAGCCCGGCGTGGAGGTCACCTCGATCTTATGCGCCGCCAGCGCCGCTCGATCGCGCGCTTCTTCCACGTTTTCTGCAGTAGAAGAGACCAATCCCATGCGGCGGCCCTTGTAGGCATCGGGCTTGCCAAAAAGCCACACATCCGTTTCTGCATAGCTAAGGGCGGAGGCGATGCCGGTATAGGCGACGTCGGCAAGCTGCTCATCCGCATGGACCACCACGCTGGCGCCTGGGGTAACCAAGGTGGCGTCGATGGGGTAGCCCAAAATCGCGCGCGCGTGCAGGTCAAACTCGGAAAAGCGCTGCGTGTAGGCGGTAAGCATCGCTGTATCCGAGGGTCGCGGGGACACGGAAGAAAAGTACACGTCATCGCCGGCGACGAAGAGCTCCACGCAGTACACGCCGCGCCCGCCCAGCTCATTGGAAATGCGCGCGGCCACCGAGCGCGCATTCTCCAGCGCAATCTCGCTCATGCCGGTAGGTTGCCACTCCTCCACGAGGTCACCACGCTCATGGCGGTGGCCGATAGGCTCGCTAAACCACGTGGCCAACTTGCCGGTGGCCGGATCGATAGAACGGATGGCCAGCAGGGTAACCTCAAGGTCAAAGTCCACGAAGCGCTCGGCCACCACGCGCTGCGAATCCGAGGACACGCGCCGCACGGTCTCCCATGCGGTGCGCACATCCTCCTCGTCGCGAGCAATCATGTGGCCCTTGCCGGAGGTGGACACATCCGGCTTAATGATGCACGGAAAACCCAGCTCCCCCACCGCCTCTTCCAGCTCCTCCACGGAGCTAGCAAAGCGATACGCGGAAACCGGCAGCCCAATATTCTCCGCCACCTCGCGCACGCACTGGCGGTCCTGCGTCATGGCGCAGGCGCGGGCGGAGGGGACCACGATGGCGTCGCTATGCGCCTCCATCTCCTCCAGCGCCTCTACCGCAACGGTTTCTACCTCCGGAACCACAAAATGCGGCTGAATCTCTTGGGCCAGCTGCAGGATGCGCCCGGCGTCCTTGATATCTGCGACGTAGCTATACTGCGCCACCTGGTGCGCCGGTGCACCCGCATACGAGTCCACCGCGTGGACCTCCAAGCCCAGGTTCTGGAAGGACATGGCCAGCTGCTTGCCCAGCTCGCCCGAGCCCAACAGCAATACCTTGGTGGCATTGCTGGTCAGCGGCGTGCCAATATGACCGGCGATCTCGCCTGGATTATCCATGAAAATGCTCCTTCTAAGCCGCAGGCAGCGGCGTTTACTGCCCTAAATTATTTCATATTTAGGCCCCAACCCCACCACCTACATGCCAGGTGAGCCGGATAAGCAAAAGCGCCCTGTGGGCAATTCC
>NZ_JAKMUU010000007.1 GCF_027570035.1 Corynebacterium curieae
GGGTGGCGGATAAAGTTCGCTCACCGCACCTTTAAATGGGACTCTGAGGCACCAGGTAAAGCATCTGTGCACTGTGTCATTGTTGGGTTCACTCGTGATCGCGGCGCGAAACAGCGCCTGTGGGACTATCCTGATGTAAAAGGGGAGGCTGTAGAGCAGCAGATTGAGCAGGGTATTAACGCTTACCTAATTGATGGACCTCATCTTCTCGTTAGACGGAGAAGCACCCCAATCTCTCCGGAGTTGCCGACTGCACACTTCGGTACGATGTCGTTAGGAAAATTCTTGCTCGTCGAGGTCGACGAGTATGACGAGGTTGCCGCTGATCCGATCGCCGCAAAGTATCTGCGCCCTTTTCGTATGGGCAAAGAGTTGGTTCGTGGTCTTGATCGCTGGTGTCTTTGGATGGCAGACGAAGATTTTGATGTAACAGATATTGCTAAGTCACCGGTGCTGAAGCAACGCATTATGGCTTGCAAAGAATTTCGTGAGAACTCATCAATGGGCGGTGACGCATACAAGTACCGGGATACTCCTCATTTGATGAGACCGAATTCGCATCGTCCTCTGGTGCCATATGTAGGTATTCCTCGTGTCGTTTCTGAAAACAGGAAGTACTATACGGTTGCACATTTAGATCCGAAAGTAATTGCTGGTGACAAAGTTTATACAGCTGTCGACCCAGATGGATTATTGTTCGCTCTTATTTCTTCTTCAATGTTCATTACATGGCAACGCGCCGTCGGCGGAAGGCTTAAATCTGATCTTAATTTCGCTAACACCTTGACGTGGAATACTTTCCCCGTCCCAGAATTGGATGAAAAGACGCGGCAGCGAATTATTAAGGCGGGCAAGAAGGTGCTCGACGCCCGTGCACTCCACCCAGAGCGCTCACTAGCCGAGCACTACAATCCGCTTGCCATGGCACCTGAACTCATCAAGGCCCACGACGCACTAGACCGAGAAGTCGACAAAGCGTTTGGCGCGCCTCGCAAGCTCACTACGGAGCGTCAGCGCCAAGAGCTGTTGTTTGCCAACTACGAAAAGCTCATCTCACACCAGCCCTAAACCACCGGATATGGCTTGCCATATGGAAAGCCATATATTTCGCCCTGTGCTCTAACATAGGGCCGCCTGCTTGGACTAACGAGTTAGTGTTTGTGCTGGTGGGTATCTATCTTCTCTAACAGAACAAAACCTGGGCCCTTCAGTTCAGCTTCTTTGGCGTCCATAAACTTAATTACTGAAGGCAGCGGTCGAGTGCTTTTAAGTACGCACTAGTCTTAATGGCCGAAGCCCGAATACATCTTCACAATCCCAAGGAGAACTCATGACGCACCGCGCGGAGGAAGGCCTCGAAACGGCTACGGCATCGGCATCGTCGGGTGCTGCTCCCGTGCCGCAGGCGGGCAACCAGGAGGCCCGTCGTGCGGACCTGAGGCGGTGGAAGGCGATTGCGCTGTCGTTCCTGATTGGTGCGGCGGTGATCTTTTTGGGGTGTTCGTGGTGGCAGGCGTCGGAAAGCGGGGCTCCCGTCTGGGTGGGCTACGTGCGTGCAGCGGCGGAGGCCGGCATGGTGGGTGGCTTGGCGGACTGGTTTGCGGTGACCGCGCTATTTCGTCGGCCGATGGGGCTGCCCATCCCGCATACGGCGCTGATTCCGAATAATAAGGACCGCGTGGGCGATGCCTTAAGTGACTTCGTGGAGGAGAACTTCCTGACCGCGGATGCGCTTAGCGCCAAGGTGCGGGAGGCGGAACTTCCGCTGTGGCTGGCGCGCCAGGGCGTGGAGCCCGGCAAGGCGGAGGAGGTCTCCGCGTGGATTGGCGAGCGTGCCGCCAGCGTGGTGTCGGATTTGGACCCCGAAGAAGCAGAGCAATTCATCCGCACCCAAGTCATGGACCGCCTGGCCGAGCCAGAATGGGGCCCGCCGCTGGGCAGGCTCTTGGAGGGCTATATTGCAGACGGCAAGGCTCGTCCGCTGGAAGACGACCTCATCGAGTGGGCACACGGCAAGATTCTGAGCATGGAGTCCACCGTGGTCACCGCCATCGACGAGCGCATGCCGGGGTGGGCGCCGCGCTTTGCCCGCGAGATGGTGGGGGAGAAGGTCTATACCGAGCTCGTGGAATTTGCTGATGAGGTGCGCCGCAATGGCAACCATGAGGCTCGCCTGGCCATTCGCCGCAACCTGTCCAAGCTGGCTTCGGACCTGCAGTGGGACGAGGATATGCGCGGGCGCATCGAGGGCATTAAGCAAGAGATGCTCGCCTCCGATCAAGCGCAGCAGGCGCCGGCAGCCATGTGGCGTACGGTGTCCACCACGCTCATTGACCAGCTCAATGATCCGGAGTCCTTCCTGCGCCAGAAGATTACGGCCAAGGTAAAGGAGCTGGCGCACCGCCTGCTCGAGGACTCCGAATTCCTGGCCCAAGCCAATGCGCTGGTGGACAAGGCCGCGCGCTACGCGGTGGAGAAATTCGCCCCAGAAATCATCGCTATTATCCCGGAGACCATCAAGCGCTGGGATGCGGAGGAAGCCTCCCAAAATATCGAGCTCATGGTGGGCAAGGACCTGCAGTTTATTCGTCTGAACGGCACCGTCGTCGGTTCCCTGGCAGGATTGGTGATATTCGCGATCAATCACCTGATCTTTGGTGCTTAGGCAAAAGGAGTAATGAGCAATGAGTGATAATAAGAAGATTTTTGATTCTTTGAAGGACGCCGGCAGCGCTGCTTTCGACGTAGCCAAGGACTTTGGCGGCCGCCTGCAAGAAGAGCGTGCCCAGCACGCTCATGGCGCGCAGGCAGAAAGCCCCTATGGAGGCACTGGCAAGGACGGCCTAGTAGATAAGGCCACCAACACCGCAAAGGAGATTGGCGCTTCCTTGAAGAAGGCCGCGGACGGCACCCGCGAGTCCGCATCTTTCGCTGACGCCAAGGGCAAGTTCTCCACCGCCTATAACGAGACCCGCGAGGGCGTGATGGACGCCTACAATTCCGCCCAGGCCCGCCGTGCGGAAAAGAAGAACGCGCCGCGTCCTAGCCAGGATTCGGCTCCTTCACAGGGCGATAATATTATCGATGGCGAAGTTATCGAGACCGACGACCCGAAGAATTAAACTACATGAATTTTCTTTATTTTCTTGCTTTGAATTTAGACAGGTACGTCTTCCAGATCCTCACCCTGACAGCCATCGTCGGTGCGGTGCTTGCCGCCGCCACGCGCGAGGATGCCTTCCGCGCCGGCGACCGCCAAGGTAAGTGGGTGTGGGTAGGCCTGCTGGCTGGTTCGGCAGTAGCGATGGCCACCGGCATGCAGTTTCTTTCCTGGATCGGCGCGGTCATTACCGGCGTGTACTGGTTTGATGTGCGCCCGCAGCTCAAGGCCATCATCAACGGTGATTACAGCTACTAATGCTTAATCTGCTTGCTGCTTCGGCCGCGACGGTCAAGGACCGCGCCGCCGATAACACGGTCTTGGTCTCCCCGCACCATGCTTCCCTCGCCGCGGAGGCCGGCGCGGCCGAGGTCATTTCCGTCGCCGGTTATCCGACCGGCCGCCACCACACGCTCATCAAGGCCTCTGAGGCGCGCTTGGCCATCCAATCGGGCGCCAGCGAGGTGTGGGTCAGCCTCGATGAGACCGTAGCGGATGCCAATGCCGTGCTCTCCGAGCTCATTGCCATCCGCGAGGCTTGCCCCGATCCGGCTCGCTTGGGCCTCATCGTGCCGGGGGCTGTGGGCGCAGATGTGGCCGATGATGCCGATACCGCCGATGCTGCGGTTACAGCTGCACAGCAGGCCGGTTATCAGCGCCTCATTGTGCGCAGCTCTGCGGCCGTGGACAACGAAGAATCCGGTGCCGGGGAAGAGGACATGAAAAAAGGACCGGCGTTGGCCGCTGCCAAGCTTCCGGTCCTTAAGTTTCCCGCCGCTGCTGTTTAGGCTGCTTTCTTCTGCGCGTCCTGTTGCGGCGCGCCATTATTAGTGCCGCCGCCGTTGTTGTCGTTGGCGCCACCGCCGCCAGCCAGCTTGTCCATATCGTTCATCGGGACGTCGGTGCCGGTGATGGTGAGCTTGAGTTCGCCATCGAGCACCTCCACGGAATCGACGTTCATGTCAGAGCCCACGAACTGATCCGACATGCCGTTTTGCAGGGCGGAGGAGATGGCTTCGGTGGCCTGGTCCGGCAGCTCGAGGCCGAAAATAGAGGCCTCGGTGGCGCGGATATCGAGCTTTCCATCGTGGGCGGTGGGCTCCAGCGAAAGGTTGGCTAGGCCGCCGGCGAACTTCACGTCTAGCACGTGGTCCTGCTCGTTGGCGGTGATCTCCGTGACCACCATATTGCCCACTTTGTCGCTGCCGGCCTGCTCGGAAATGCCCTTCTGGAAGGACGCCAGCAGGTAGTCATCCGGCACTGTGGTAGAAGCGCGCAGCTTGCCGGCCACCGGATTCTCCTGGTCGGTGCTCATGTCTTCCACGTGGATCTCGGAGGCGGGCTGGCCCTTGATCTCGGTGCCATCGATTTGCAGGGTGGACGGCGTGGTCATGTCCATTTGAGAAATGGAGCCGCTAAATAGGCCCAACAGCAGTGGGCTGCCGCCGAAGCTGACGGAGGGGTCTTCTTTGACCTGGATACCTTCTTCTTCGGCGGCCTGGTTAAATTGCGAGGTCATCTGGTGACCAATGAACCAGCGCAGGCCGAACTCGGCCAACAGGATGAGCACGAGCAGTGCTACGAGGATGCCAATGATGATTTTCCAGGCGAGTGAACCCGCCGATTTCTTCGAAGCCATGCGTACCAGTGTGGCGCATGAGACGGCGTGGGGCAAAGTCTGCGGGAGTTCTCAGCCACATTGCTAGACACTTCACAGCTGCGCCGCGCCGTTGGGGCGGTTTGGCTGATTTAGCTCCGCGGCGCGATGGACTCCCAGTCCACGGTCAGTACATTATCGCGCAGGCGCCGGCGGGCGGGGTGGATGTCAAAGGGGGCGTCGGCAAGCAAGGCCCTTGCCATGCGCCAGCGCACGCGCGGGCCGTAGGGCGCCCACCCGGCGGCGTGATCCCAGGCCTCGTCGGCAGCCTTGAGGAGCTCGTGGATGGGTTCGCCGGGCACGTTGCGGTGAATGAGGATTTTGGGCAGGCGCTCGGCAATATCAGAGGGGCGCGCCACATCGAAGGGATCCCACGCCAGGGTTAGCGTCCGCGGACCGTGGGCATCCAGGAGCAACCAGGCCGCGCGCCGGCCGAGCTCATCGCAAGTGCCCTCCACAAAGAAGCCGCCCGGGGCAAGCCGGGAGCACACCGTTCGCCAGGCTTCTTCCACTTGGTCCACATCGTATTGGCGCAGCACATTAAACGCGCGCACCAGCTGCGGCCGGTAGCCGGCCAGCTCAAAGCCGCCGAGCTCGAAGTGCACGCCATCGCGCGGCGGCAGCACCCGGTCCGGGTGGATTTCCAGGCCGCGCACGTCTACCTGCGGATTCGCTCGGCGCAGCCACCCCGCCCACTCCACGGTGGTAGCGTGCGAAGCCCCGTAGCCCACGTCAAGCGCCAGCGGCTTGTCCACGTGCCGCAGCAGCGCGGAAATCTCTGGGTGCGCGAGCATCCACCTATCGCAGCGGCGCAGCCGGTTATGGTTGGTGGTGCCGCGGGTAATAACGCCAAAAGGCCGACCCGCAGCTGCGCTGGCGCGCAGATTATGTGCGTGGTCGGCCATAGATTTGGGTTCTGTAGAACTTAGGCGTTCTCAGAAATCCACTGCTCGGTGAGCTTGCCTTCGTTATCGAAGAGCTCAGCCAGAGACTCGCCCACCTTCGGCTCGATGGCGGCGCCCATCATCGGGATATTGACGGAAATCTCGTTGACGTAGGACAGCTTGGTCATCTCGCCCTCGCCAGCCAGGGAGATATCGCCCTTGAAGTCCACCGGGGTGCCCTTAACATCCGCGGTGTAGTTAACATCAGCGGCTTCGCCGTTGAGCTCACCAACGGTGACCACGCGCTTGACCTTCAGGTCCTGGGAAACCATGGCGCGCACTGCCTCCGGCAGCAGGGTGGTAGGAAGAACCTCGAAGAGGGTAGCTACGTTATCGCTGAAGTCGTGCACCTGGCCCGGCTCGGGGGAGAGGTTGGCCACGATGAACTCCCAGTATTCCTTGGTGAGCAGCGCCTGGTGGACCTTTTCGATGGGCTGATTAATCGTTACGGTGTTTTCACTACGGGTTGACATGCCTAACAGACTACCTTGGTAGGCGTGCTTGATAAATCATTGATGCAACAGCTCACAGCGATCGACGGCGTGGAACTGGACCCCGCCGCCACCTTTGCGGATCTGACTACGCTGCGTGTGGGCGGAAAACCGCAAGCCGCGCTGCGCTGCTCGCAGCCCGAAGCCGCCGTGGACGTCATCCGTGCACTAGATCGGGCCGGGGTGAAGTTCATAGTCGTCGGCGGCGGCTCCAACCTCTTGGTGGCCGATGGTGCCGTGGACCTCGTCGCTGTCATCCTTGACTTTGATGAGGTCTCCATGGATACCGAAACCGGCGTGGTGCGCGCGCAGGCCGGCGCTGTGTGGGATGACGTGGTGGCTCGCTCTGTGCAGCTTGGTCTAGGGGGCATCGAGTGCCTGTCCGGCATCCCCGGCACCGTGGGTGCGGTCCCCGTGCAGAATGTGGGCGCCTATGGCGCGGAAATCTCCGAGGTCCTCATCCGCGTGCGCCTTTACAACCGCCGCACCGATAGCGATGAGTGGGTCCCCGCCTCCGATCTGGAGCTGGCGTATCGCTATTCCAACCTGAAGTTCACCGGCCGCGCCGTGGTCCTTGAGGTGGAGCTCCAGCTCGATACCGAGGGCCTTTCCCGCCCGCTGCGCTTTGGCCAGCTCACCCAGAATCCGGGCGAGCGCCGCCCCGTGGCCGAGGTCCGCGAGCAGGTCCTCAGCCTGCGCCGCGGCAAGGGCATGGTGCTCGACCCCACCGATCATGACACCTGGTCCGCCGGTTCCTTCTTTACCAACCCGGTGGTGGACTCCGCACTTGCCGACGCCGTCCAAGCCAAAGTCCGTGCCTCGCTTGGCGACGCCACCGCGGACTCCATGCCCCGCCACCCCGCCTCCCCATCCGATACCGATCGGGAGAAGCTCTCCGCCGCCTGGCTCATTGACCGCGCCGGGTTTGCCAAGGGCTACCCGGGCTCCGGCCGGGCCACGCTCTCGACGAAGCACACGCTGGCGCTGACCAACCGCGGCGAGGCCACGGCCGCCGATATCGTGGACCTTGCCCGCACCATCCGCGACGGCGTTCGTGAGGCCTTCGGCGTCGAGCTCGTGCCCGAGCCCGTGTGGATCGGCCTCGCCCTCGACGAGTAGCGCGCGACCGCGCCTTCGCCTAGGCCTAAAACCCACAAAGCAGCCACGATAACGCCCCAAACCGCATGGTTTTCGGGGCTATCGTGGCTGCTTTTCAGTTCGGTGCCTCTCGCGCCGGCGACTGCGTTCGCTTAGGCCGCCATGACCTGGAGCCACTCATCCTTAGCGCCGAGGAACTCGCGGGCCGCTTCCTGCGCGCCCTCCAAGCTGTGGTGCGCACCCCAGCCGCACTGTTCTTCGTTGGCCGCAGGTACCTCGGTAGCGGTGAGAATATCGTTGAGCGCGCCTTCCACCGCGCGCAGCAGCTCGTCTTGCTCCATGCCGTTAGTAATGGCATAGAAGCCGGTGCGGCAGCCCATCGGGGCGAAACCGATGAGCTTATCGGTGTAATTGCGCATGAAGTTTGCCATCATGTGCTCCACCGAGTGCAGCGCCTTGGTATCCAGGTGATCCTGGTTGGGCTGGCAGAAGCGCAGATCGTATTTAATGATTTCGACGCCGCCGCCCAAGTCCGTGCGGTCGGCCACGCGGATATACGGGGCGCTAACTAGGCGGTGGTCGAGTTCAAAGGACTTAACGTTGAGCTTCTTTTCATTCTGGTCAGTCATGCCTCTCCAGTGTAATCACAGCTGAGTGTCACTTCCTGAAATAGATTCTTTACCGCATACGCTGGGATAATATGAGCACACTGGACGATTCCGCCGAGGTTTCTGGCGCCGCGAACACCGCGGACGCCGCGGGCGCCGAGCTTGCCGGCGTCCAGCCTGCGGGCAATCTACCTTCCGGCCAGCAGCCAACCGGCGAGCAGCCCAGCGGTAAGCAGCCGAGCGCCGCGGCGACTCCGGTGGGAGCGTTCGTCTATGAGGGCGCGGATAAAATCGTGCCGAGCTCTGCGCCCACCGTGGTCAGGATTGAAGGCCACACCGATAATGTGGATCCCCTGGCCCGCGGCAATCGACTGCGCAAGGAAAGTTGGGGGCTGGTTATCCGCCGCGTGTGGGCGGACTTCTTCCACGATGCCCTGTTGGATCGCGCCGCCACGATGACGTATTTCACGCTCATGGCCTTTGCCCCAACGGTGCTCGCGGCCTATTCGATTGCTACGCTCATCTTCTCCTCCCGGCAGGCCGAGGTACATAAGCTAACCTCGCAGTTTATTGCAGATTATGTGCCGGGCTCCATGACGGAGCAGGCCGAAAAATTGGTCGGCTCCATTATCGGTTCCACGGCCCAAGGCACCTTTGCGCTGGTGGTATCCGTGCTGGTTTCGCTCTTTGCGGCCTCGGCCTACGTGCGGGCCTTCTCGCGCACCGCTAATATCGTTTACGGGCGAGTAGAAGGTCGCGGGATTATCCGTACCTGGGCGCTGATGTGGGGGCTGACCATCGTCTTAGTTATCGGCGCGGTCATTGTGCTTTTTGCCAACTTGCTGCGCGATACCATCGTGAGCGGCGTCGTCGAACCGCTGGCCGGCAAGCTGGAGATGCAAGGTACCGCGGACTTTTTGGGTGGAATCTTCATGCCGGTGTGGAATTGGCTGCGCTTCCCGCTCACGGTGGTGGTAGTGCTGACGTTGATCGCCGTCTTGTACCACTTTTCGCCGAATGTGCGGCCGGCGCGCTTTCGGTGGATAACCCTAGGCTCCGTGGTGGCGCTCGGCACCAACGTCGTGGTGTGGGGAGCATTCGCGTTGTATACCCAGCGCTTTGCCGGTGCCAGCGTGTACGGCGCCTTCAGCCTCATCATGGCCGTATTCATGGCCGTGTGGCTATCTAATACGATGCTCATTTTAGGCATCAAGCTCGATGCGGAAATCCTGCGCGCCAAAGAGCTGCAACTAGGCCTGCACGCCGCGCGGCATATCCAGGCCCCGCCGCGTTCCGACGCCGCCGCCAAAGCCCAAGCCCGTGCCCAGCGCGATTTAGAGGAGCGCTCCGAGCGCATCTATGAAATGGCGGTGCGCCGGCAAGAGCGCGCTGAGGGCTAGTCCTGGCCGAGCAGGGCGAGGAGATCGCGCTGGACATCGCGGCGGCGCAGCTTGCCTAGTTGATCACCGGCGAGCTCATCCATAGCAAAGAAGCGCTGCGGGACCTTATAGCGCGCCAGCAGGCCGCGGCAGTGTGCGCGCAAGGCGGGCTCGTCGAGCTGCGCACCAGGTGCAAGGACCATGCAAGCAGCGACGTCCTCAGAACCATCGGAGCGAGGAACGCCCACGACCGCGGCCTGGGCGATATCGGGATGGGAGGTTAAAGCCTCCTCAACCTCGCCGGGATAGACATTGAAGCCGCCGGTGATGATGATTTCCTTGATGCGGCCCACCAGCCGGATATGGCCATCGGGCTCGCGCACGCCCATGTCCCCGGTGCGGAACCAGCCGTCGTGGAAGGCGGCGGCGTTGGCGGGGGCGTCGGCAAGATAGCCGCTAAAGACCTGCGGTCCGCGGGCGAGGATCTCGCCGGCCTCGCCATCCGGCTGGGTGCGGCCGAGGTCCTGAGGATTGCCGATGCGCAGCTGCGTATCCGGCAACGGCAGGCCGATGGTGCCGGCGCGCCGGGTGTCATCGAGGGGATTGATGGTCAGCACGGGAGAGGTTTCCGTAAGTCCATAGCCTTCCACCAGCATGCCGCCGGTGCGCGCTTCCCAGGGATCGATGATGCGCGAGGGCAGCGACGCCGCGCCCGAGATGGAATAGCGCACCCCGCCAAGATCCGTGGGGGCGGATGAGCCAGCGGCGGCGGGCGCGGCCGCCATGGCCCGCTCGTAGATGGTCGGCACGCCCGGCATCCAGGTGGGGCGGCGCGCGACAAGGGCCGCGGTCACCGTGTCGGTATGTGGGGCGGCAAGCAGGATGATCTCGGCCGCGCAGCGCACCGCGAGCAGTACGCTCATCGTCAGGCCATAGGAATGGAACATAGGCAGCGCGGCCAGGAAGCGCTCGTGGCCGGCGCGCAGCGGGGCTTGGGTTTCTAGCTGCAGGCAGTTCGCCGCGAGGTTGCCGTGGGTTAGGACCACGCCCTTGGGGCGGGCGGTGGTGCCGGAGGTGTAGAGGATAAGGGCGGCGTCGGCAAGCGCGGCGGGGTGCGCCTCCACCGGGGTGCTGTTAAGGGGAAGCGGTGCGCTAAGGGAGACGGAGATGGTGGTCTCTACGTGCGCGGAGATGGTGGGGGCAATGTCCTCCCAGGCAATCGCCACGCGGGCGCCATGGTGGGCGAGCAGCGGGGTGAGCTCGTGCGCGGTATAGCGCGGATTGTGCTCCACCACCACCGCGCCCAGGCGCAGGATGGCAAAGAACGCCACCACATGCTGCGGGCAATTAGGCAGCAGAATCGCCACGCGGTCGCCGGGGCGCACGCCCATCTCGCGCAGGGCCCCAGCCGCGGCCGCCACTTGGGCATCGAGCTCGCCATAGGTCAGCGTCTGGCCGGCGAAGTAGGTGGCGGGGCGCTGCGGAAACCTCGCGACGGCGGCCGTGAGGAAATCCGTCAAGGTAGCGTCGTAGTGAATATCTGCCATAGCCGCTAAGTTTAGGCCTTTGCCTCCAGCAGCTCGAGCAGGTCCTTGCGCACCTGGTGGCGGCGGATCTTGCCCAGGTGATCGCGCGCCAGATCCTCAAAGTGGTAGAAGGTGCGCGGAACCTTATAGCGGGTGAGGCGCTCGCGGCAGAATTCCTTCAAGCCCTCGGGATCGAGCACGGCACCATCGCGCAGGGTGACGCAGCCGACGACGTCTTCCGAGCCGTCCTGGCGCAGGCGGCCCACGGCGGCGACGTCCACCACGTCGGGGTGCTGGGCAATCGCCTCTTCCACCTCGGCGGGGTAGACGTTGAAGCCGCCGGTGATGATGATTTCTTTGATGCGGCTGACTAGGCGGACCCAGCCGTCTTCTTCCATGACTGCCATGTCTCCGGTGCGGAACCAGCCGTTATGGAAGGACTCCTCTGTTGCTTCTTGGTTGCCAAAATAGCCCTGGAAAATTTGCGGACCGCGCGCGAGCATCTCGCCCGGTTCGCCGTCAGGCTGGGTTTCATCCAGATTCTTCGGGTTGGCAATGCGTACCTCGGCATCTGGGAATGGGAGCCCCACATAGCCAGGGCGATTCTTTCCGTTCATGGGGTTGCCAATTAACACGGGGGAGCACTCGGTCATACCAAAGCCTTCTACGAGTCGTCCGCCGGTCATGGACTCCCACCGTTCCACGATTTCTACGGGCAGTGTAGCGGCACCGGAAAAAGCGTTGCGGATGCCGCTTAAGTCGACGTCCTTGTCTTCGGCTGCGTCCATGATCTTCTGATAGAGGGTGGGAACGCCCGGTAGCCACGTAGGCGTGTGCTTTTTTACGATGTCCAGGATGAGCGGCATTTGTGGGGAAGGAAGCAAGATAAGCTCGGCGCCCATGTACACGCTAAAAATGCACAGTGTGGTCATGCCGTAGGCGTGAAACATCGGTAATGCGGCGAGGAAGCGCTCTTTGTGCTTCCCCATTTCTGGAACCCAAGCTTGGCCTTGGATGCAATTAGCAATGAGATTGCCGTGCGAGAGCATTCCGCCTTTGGGTTTTCCGGTGGTGCCGGAGGTGTAAAGGATGAGCGCGACGTCATCCTGGCTGATGCGTGGCATTTCTAGGGCGTTGCCGTCGCCGCCAATAGCTGAGCCGATCAGGGTAGACCACGCTACTGTGTTTGGTGCATGCTCGGTGAGCTGCTCTCGTTTAGCAGCCAGCGGTGGGATAGGCAGGCGGAGCGCGAGGCGCTTGAGTGGTGGCATGGCATCGACCATGTTGACGGATACGATGGTTTCTAGCGGGGTGGTCGAGCGCAGCTTTTCCAGCGTGGACGCGGTTTTATCCCAAGAGATTGCTACGCGGGCACCATGATCTCGGAAAAGGCCTTCCAATTCGTGGGCGGTATAAAGCGGGTTGTGCTCGACCACGGTGGCACCAAGTAGCTGCACCGCATAGAAGGCCGCGACGTGTTGGGGGCAGTTGGGCAGGACGATGGCCACCTTGTCGCCCGGGCGAATACCAAAAGCCTTGAGCCCGGCCGCGGCGGCGCGCACTTGGGCGTCGAGCTCCGTGTAGGTCTGCGTGCGGCCGAAGAAATAGGTGGCGGGTTTATTGGCGTTGACCCGCAGGTTATCGCGGTAGTAGTCGACGATGGTTTTATTACCGTAGTCCAGCGTGTGTGGGGTCCATTCGCTGTAGTGATCGAGCCAAGCTCGGGAGGTAGAAGCGGACACGGAGAAACCTTTCGTTTGGGTAAATAATTAGTTTTAAAAAATCAGTATAGAGAAAACGTGAAGAAGCCCTCTAGTTTTCTTCCAGTGTCAGCAAAAAACGTTTGGCAGCTAGCCCACCCGCGTAGCCGCCGAGCCCGCCATCGCTGCGCAGCACACGATGGCACGGTCGCACGATAAGCAGGGGATTGGCGCCGCACGCACTGCCTACGGCCCGCGTCGCGCCGGGCCGGCCGAGCTTCTTGGCGACGTCGCGGTAGGTGATGGTCTCCCCATAGCCAATCTCCGCTAGCTGTGCGTGCACCGCGGCGCGGAATGCCGTCGTCTCAGGTGGGTCTAGGGGTAGCTCAAAGGCGCGGCGCCGGCCGGCGAAATACTCCGCGAGCTGCGCCTGGGCGGCATCGAGCACGTCCGCGCTGTGCTTTCCGGCGTCCCCTTCTTCCACACTGCTCACCGCCTCCTCCGGGATCCCAGCTGCAGCGATTTCGATGCGGGAAAGCCCCCGCGGGCTCGCCTGCAGGCGCAGGGGTCCGAGGGGGCTATCTATCAGGCGGAACATGCTAGTTCTTTTCGGCCTCGAGGCGACGGATGAGGTCTGCCTGGACCTCGCGGCGGCGGATCTTGCCCATCTGATCCTTGGCCAGCTCCTCAAAGTGATAGAAGGTGCGCGGGACCTTGTAGCGGGTTAGGCGCTCGCGGCAGTAGTCCTTGAGGCCCTCCGGGTCGAGGGCTGCGCCATCGGCGAGGTCCAAGCACGCTACGACGTCCTCGGAACCATCCTCGCGCGGGCGGCCCACCACGGCGACGTCATCGATGCTTGGGTGCTCGCGCAGGATTTCTTCCACCTCGCCCGGGTACACGTTGAAGCCGCCGGTAATGATGATCTCCTTGATGCGGCTGACCAGGCGGATGAAGCCATCTTCTTCCATGATGCCCATATCGCCGGTGCGGAACCATTCGCCGTGGAAGGCGGCCTCGGTGGCCTCCTCGTTGTTGAGGTAGCCCTTGAAGATCTGCGGGCCGCGGGCCAGCACCTCGCCCTCGGTGCCGTCCGGCTGGGTCTCATCCAGGTTATCCGGGTTGGCGATGCGCACCTGGGTGTCCGGGAAGGGAATGCCCACGTAGCCGGGGCGGCGGTCGGTGCTCATGGGGTTGCCCACGATAATCGGCGAGCACTCGGTGAGGCCGTAGCCTTCCACCAAGAGGCCGCCGGTGTAATTTTCCCACTTCTGCACGGTGTCCGAAGGCAGGGTGGAAGCACCGGAGAATGCCGCGCGCACGCCCTTGATGGGGATTTGCTGCTCGTCGGCGGCTTTGACGATGCGCTCGTAGAGCGTCGGCACGCCCGGAACCCAGGTCGGGGTGTGCTTCTTCATCAACTGCATGATGAGCGATATTTCCGGCTTCGGCAGGATAACCAGCTCGCCGCCGATGAACTGCGCCAAGGTCACATTCATGGTCAGGCCATAAGCGTGGAAGAAGGGGAGGGCTGCCAGCATGCGCTCCGGCTTATCGCCTAGGCCAGGAACCCACGCCTTGCCCTGCATCAGGTTGGAAAAGAGGTTGCCGTGCGAGAGCATGGCGCCCTTTGGCGCGCCGGTGGTGCCAGAGGTGTACATGATAAGCGCGATGGTGTCCTTGTCCACGTCCTCTGGCGTGGTGATATCGCTGCCATCGCCGCCGATGGCGTTGCCCACCAGGGTCTCCCACGGCACGGTATTAGGCGCCGGAGCAGAAAGCTGCTCGCGCTTGGACTTCAGCGGCGGGATGGGCAGGCGAAGGGCCGCGCGCTGCAGGGTCGGCATGGCGTTGATCATGTTGATGGACACGACCGTTTCCAGGTTGGTGGTCGCGCGCAGCTTCTCCAGGGTAGGCGCGGCCTTGTCCCAGGCGATGGCGATGCGCGCGCCGTGGTCCTGGAAAAGACCTTCCAGCTCGTGGGCGGTATACAGCGGGTTGTGCAGTACCACCTGGGCGCCCAGCTTCAAGATGGCATAAAACGCCGCGATGTACTGCGGCGAGTTGGGCGCGACGATGGCTACGCGGTCACCCGGGCGCACACCGAAGGCTTTCAGGCCGGCGGCCGCAGCGCGAACCTGCCGGTCCAGTTCCGCATACGTTTGGGTGCGTCCGAAAAAGTAGGTGGCCGGCTTATCGCCGTTGACCTCAAGATTATTGTCGTAAATGTCCAGCAGCGTGGTCTCGCCATACTCGAGGTGGTGCGGTGTCCATTCCGGGTAATACTGGAGCCAAGCCTGTGATTCGTATGCGGACAAAACTATACCTTTCGGTAGCGTAGGTTTCTGGCAGGGGCCAGTATAGCGCCGCTAGAATAGCGCCGCTAGAATAGAGCGCCATGCGCATCGCCATGATCTCTATGCATACGTCCCCTATCGAGCAGCCTGGCTCGGGGGATGCGGGCGGAATGAACGTCTACGTCCTCAATATCGCCCGCCAACTGGCCCGCCGGGGAATCGAGGTAGACGTCTATACGCGCGCCACCCGGCCGAGCCAGGGCGAAATCATTGCGGTTGAGCCCGGCCTGCGCGTTATCAACATCGTTGCTGGACCTTACGAGGGCCTGGACAAGGAGGACCTGCCCACCCAGCTGGCCGCCTTCGCCGGCGGCATGGTGCAATTTGCCAAATGGCAGGGGAAAAAATATGACCTCATCCACTCCCATTACTGGCTCTCCGGACAGGTGGGATGGCTACTGCGGGATCTCTGGGGCATCCCGCTCATCCACACGGCCCATACCCTGGCCGCGGTGAAAAACGCCTCTCGGACGGCGGATGACACCCTGGAGTCCGAGGCCCGCCGCATCTGCGAACAGCAGCTGGTAGATAATGCGGACCTGTTCGTGGTCAATACCGAGCAAGAAGCCCGCGACTTAGCCGAGCACTACGACGCCGAGTGTGACAACATTCGCGTGGTCTCGCCCGGCGCCGACGTCGAGCTTTTTACCCCCGGCACAGACCGCAATACCGAGCGTTCCCGCCGCGAGCTGGGCATTCCACTGCACACCAAGGTCGTGGCCTTTGTGGGGCGCCTGCAAAAATTCAAGGGGCCAGAGGTCCTCATCCGCGCTACGGCCGAGCTCTTCCGCCGCGAACCGGCCCGCAACCTGCGCGTGGTCATCTGCGGTGGCCCGTCGGGGGCCAATACGGCGCCGGAGGCCTATAGGGAGTTGGCGCGCGAGTTGGGCGTCGATAAGCGCGTGCGCTTTTTGGGTGCCCGCCCGCCAGAGGAACTGGTAGGGGTCTACCGCGCGGCCGATATCGTGGCGGTGCCCAGCTATAACGAGTCCTTCGGCCTAGTGTCGCTAGAGGCCCAAGCCTCTGGCACGCCGGTGGTAGCCGCGGCCGTCGGCGGGCTGCCCATCGCCGTGGCCGACGGGAAGACCGGCCTGCTGGTGCACTCGCACGACCCGGCCGATTGGGCCGATGCCTTGGCCCGCCTGCTTGACGACGACCCCATGCGCATCGCCATGGGCGAAGCCGCCGTGGCCCACGCCGCCCGCTTTAGCTGGGCCAGCTCCGCCGCCGCGCTCGCAGAAATCTATGACGAAGCCAGCAGCATTGAGGTCCCGGACTGCCACCAACGGCGGGCGATTGGGGATTAAACCCTTACGTCCGTGGCCATTTCGTGGCATGCTGGAGGCATGACTAACGGAAAATTGATTCTCCTTCGCCATGGCCAATCAAAGTGGAACGAGTCCAACCAGTTCACTGGCTGGGTCGATGTAGATCTGACCGAAAAGGGTGAGGCAGAAGCCAAGCGCGGCGGTGAGCTGCTCGCGCAGGAAGGCGTTCTGCCAGACGTCCTGTATACCTCTCTTTTGCGTCGCGCTATCCGCACCGCAAATATCGCTCTCAACGCCGCCGACCGCCACTGGATCCCAGTGGTACGCAACTGGCGCCTCAACGAGCGCCACTACGGCGCCCTGCAGGGCCTGAACAAGGCCGAAACCAAGGAAGAATACGGTGAGGAAAAGTTCATGGCATGGCGCCGCTCCTATGACACGCGCCCGCCAGAGCTGGCCGATGACTCCGAGTACTCCCAGGCCAATGACCCGCGCTACGCGGACCTGGACAAGGTTCCGCAGACCGAGTGCCTGAAGGACGTTGTCGCTCGCTTCGTGCCTTACTTCGAGGAGGAAATCCTCCCGCGCGCCAAGAAGGGCGAGACCGTGCTCATCGCCGCTCACGGCAACTCCCTGCGCGCACTGGTCAAGCACCTGGACAATATCTCCGATGATGATATTGCTGGCCTGAATATCCCGACCGGTATCCCGCTGGTATACGAGATCACGGAGGATGGCTCCGTGGTCAATCCGGGCGGCACCTACCTGGATCCGGAAGCCGCTGCGGCCGGTGCTGCCGCCGTTGCTGCGCAGGGCGGCAAGTAACTTTCTGCGCCACAGTCCCCGGGGAGTATTCCCTGGGGACTTTGTGATGGATAGGGTAGACACGTGGAATTGATTCTTTCCTTTGCCGCCGGCGTGGTGGCCTGCGGGCTGGCGCTGCCGGCCATCTCTTGGCTGCGGGGCCGCATTGCCAGCTACCGCCAATCCACCGATGCCGAGGCCAACCAGGTCACGACGGTCAGCCAGGTGCTGCACTTGGCCGTGCAAGGCTCGCCGACGGCCCTGACGGTGCTAGACCGCAACCAAGAAATCGTCATGTCTAACCCGGCCGCGCACGAGATGTCCTTGGTGCATGACCGCGCCGTTAACCCGGAGGTATGGGAGACCGCGCAGCATGTCTTTGACGACAAGGAGACGCGCACCGTCGATATTGCTATCCCTAAGCGCCGCACGGGCCACCGCGTCACGCAGGTCAAGGCGGTAATTAAGCCGCTGACGCTTAATGACGGCCGCTTTGTCATCATTTACGGCACCGATGAGAGCGAAAACGTCCGCATGGAGTCCGCCCGCCGTGACTTTGTGGCCAACGTCTCCCATGAGCTCAAGACCCCCGTAGGCGGCATCGCTTTGCTGGCCGAGGCCCTGCTGCAAGACGCCGGTGACCAAGAAACCGTGGAGTACTTTGGCAATAAGGTCTACAAGGAAGCCAATCGCTTGGCCGATATGGTCAGCGAGCTAATCTCCCTGTCCAAATTGCAGGGTGCCGAGGCCCTGCCGGAAATGGAACCGCTGGCCGTAGACGATCTCGTCGATGAAGCCCTCTCGCGCAACCACCTTGCCGCCGAGGCCCGTTCCATCGAGCTTAACCGCGGCGCCTCCGTCGGCGTGCAGGTCAAAGGCGATAGGTCTCTGCTCGTTACCGCCCTGTCCAACCTGGTATCCAATGCGATTAACTACTCGCCGGAGAAAATGCCGGTATCGGTCTCCCAAAAGGTGGTAGACGGCGGGGTCGTGCTCATCCGCGTCACGGACCGCGGCATCGGCATCGCGCCGGATGACCAGAAGCGCGTTTTTGAACGCTTCTTCCGCGTAGACCAAGCCCGGTCGCGGCAGACCGGAGGCACTGGCCTAGGATTAGCAATTGTTAAACACGTGGTGGCCAACCATGGCGGCAACATCAAACTGTGGTCCCGGCCGGGCACGGGTTCTACATTCACCATTGAGTTGCCCATCTACAGGGAAGAAAAGCCGGCGCAGGAAGCTGGCATGAAGGATAATGAGAATCAGGAAGCCGTCGATGCGGCGGCGCCTGGGCTCCCGCGTGCGGTGGCACGCGTTGCAGCACGTCGAAAGGATAAAGCACAATGACCACCATCCTCATCGTTGAAGATGAAGAGTCGCTGGCAGATCCGCTGGCATTCCTCCTCCGCAAGGAGGGCTTCGAGCCGATTATTGCGCACGATGGCCCTACCGCGTTGGAAAAGTTTGCTGCAAACGACATCGATATTGTCCTTCTTGACCTCATGCTTCCCGGCATGTCCGGCACCGAGGTGTGCAAGCAGCTGCGCTCCACTTCTTCCGTGCCCGTGATCATGGTCACCGCGCGCGATTCCGAGATTGATAAGGTCGTCGGCCTCGAGCTAGGCGCCGATGATTACGTGACCAAGCCTTATTCCTCCCGCGAGCTCATTGCCCGCATCCGTGCGGTGCTACGCCGCGGCCACGATTCCGGCGCCGGGGCCGATGCCGATGCGTCCGAGGAGGTGGCCGAGCAGATTCTGGAGGGCGGCCGCGTCAAGATGGATGTGGAGCGCCATACCGTAACCGTTGCGGATGAGCCGGTATCCATGCCGCTCAAAGAGTTCGACCTCTTGGAGTATCTGCTGCGCAACGCCGGGCGCGTGCTCACCCGCGGCCAGCTCATTGACCGCATTTGGGGCGCCGATTATGTTGGCGATACCAAGACGCTCGACGTCCACGTCAAGCGCCTGCGCTCCAAGATTGAGGAGCAGCCTTCCCGCCCGAAGCACCTCGTTACGGTGCGCGGGCTGGGCTATAAATTCGAGCTTTAGCTTTCCGCCTGCTGGGTTTCTGCCCGCAGGCTGCCGGCCTTTACGCTGGCTGGGTGGCGCGTGAGCTGGACGCCATGTTCGGCCGCCGCCGCGCGGGCCCTGCAGTGCGCGGCCAAAATCTCATAGGACTCGCGGCCCATGAGCGCAACCAGCTCATCTTCATGCGATTGCCACATCGGTAGCGGGTTGGCATGGCAGGCAGAATCGGCCGAGCAATACCAATCAAAATCCTCGCCGCCATTTCCCCAACCGCGGCGGTCATACTCGCCGATCTGGGTGCGCAAAATCTCCTGCCCATCCGGGCGTTCCTCATAATCTTCGTACCGGCGCAGCGGCAGCTGCCAGCACACCTCCGGCTTGACCACCGTGAGCTCCTCGCCGGCGTCAACCGCCCACTGGTGCAACGCGCAGCCCGTGCCCGTAGCCCAGCCGGCGCGGTTGGCAAAAATGCACGCGCCATCCACGATCGGCGTTTTCAACGCCGGTTCCGGTTCGCCGTCCTCGCCATCGAGTTCGTCCCACTCCAGCCAGGGCTCCAACTCGTCCGTAGCGTCCTGCGCGAGGAACTCATCTACCCCCGCTGGGCGCAGCTGCCAATATTTGGCGGGCATGCGCGAGACGGCGTCGTAAAGCTGGTCGCGGTCTTCCTCATCGGCTATATAGGCGCCATGCACGCAGCAACCCACCTCGGGCTGGCGCTTATCGATGCCCCGGCACGCCGACGTCCCAAATTGGCAGCTGTAGTGCGATTCCACCCAAGTCAGGTCGATGGAGAAGACGTGGTGCGGATCGTTTGGGTTGGTAAATTCAAACCACTCCCGCGGGAAATCAGGGGCTTCTTCGCAGCCCGCTCTTATCGACGCCGCCGCGGGCGAGCTCGCGGGAAAACCTAGATATACCGTGTCAGATTCTGGGCGATTCACACCTAACCACGGTAGACCTACTACGCTATTAGTGTGCGATTAGGTGTATTAGACGTCGGAAGCAATACCGTCCACCTCGTTGCGGTCGATGCCGCGACGGGCGGGCGGCCCACTCCGATGAGCGATTGGAAGACCCCGCTCCGGCTGGTTGAGCAGCTGGATAAGAGGGGGAACATCCATGAAAAGGGTGTAAAGAAGCTGGTCAGCGCCGTAAAGGAAGCTAGCGAGCTGGGGGAGAAGCTCGGCTGCGCGGAATTTATCGCCTTCGCTACCTCGGCGGTGCGCTCTGCTCCCAATTCGGAAGCCGTGCTCGATGAAGTAGAAAAGAAAACCGGCGTACGCCTGCAAATCCTTTCCGGTGTGGAAGAAGCCCGGTTGACCTTCCTCTCCGCCCGCCGCTGGTATGGCTGGTCCGCCGGCCGCATCACCAACCTAGACATCGGCGGCGGCTCGCTGGAGCTATCCACCGGTACCGACGAGCACCCTGATCTCGCTTTCTCCCTCGACCTAGGCGCCGGGCGGTTGACTCATAATTGGTTCGACACCGACCCGCCAGAGAAAAAGAAGGTCAGCGCGCTGCGCGATTATATCGATGCGGAGCTAGAAGACGTTGCCCAACAGATGAAGGCGATGGGCCCGGCTGGCCTTGCCGTGGGTACCTCCAAAACCTTCCGCACACTGGCGCGTCTGACGGGTGCCGCACCCTCGTCTGCCGGCCCATATGTCAAGCGCACGCTGACCGCGCCGGGTCTGCGGCAGTTAATTTCATTCATCTCTCGCATGACTGCAGCAGACAGAGCGGACCTAGAGGGTGTAAGTTCTAACCGATCGCACCAAATCGTTGCCGGCGCTCTGGTGGCCGAGGCTTCCATGCGAGCCTTGGAAATCGAGAAGCTGGAAATCTGCCCGTGGGCGCTGCGTGAGGGCGTCATTTTGCGCCGGACCGACAAGGGATTGGAATAGGAAGAGATCATGGCTGACAAAAACCAGTTGACCGTGGCGGAGCTGCTGGCTCGCAATAAGAAGGCCCGCGGCGAAAAGGACGGCAAGGACGAGAAGCGTTCGCGCCGCCATCGCCGCAGTCTGGAGGAGGGCGGTATCTCCGTTGCGGAGCTGACCGGCAACCTCAAGAAGGTCAAGGCGGCTCCTGTAGAGGCCAAGCACACCTCCGTCTCCATCGACGAGGATGCCCCCGTCATCCGCGCTCCCAAGCCCGAGGAGAAGGCCGACTCCGCCTCGGCGAAGAAACCCGCTGCCAAGCCAGCCGAGAAGGCCGCAGGAAAGGCGGCAGAAAAGCCAGCGGCAAAACCTGCCGACAGACCAGCGCAACCGGCTGCGGCCAAGGCTGCAGAAAAGCCCGCAGCTAAGGCGGCACAGCCAGCTGCGAAGGACGTTGCGAAGAAGAACCAGCCTTCCGCCGATGACACCGCGGTAATCCAGCGTGTGGATAAGAAAAAGGCGGACGACGCCAAGGCCACCGCCTCGCGACCAGCCACCGCCAAGGCCGCGGCTGACAAGTCCGCGACCGACAAGCCAGCGGCCGAAAAGCCAGTGACCGAAAAACCTGCCGCTGACAAGGCTGCGGCTGAGAAGCCCGCTGCGGAAAAGGAGCGCGCCGAGAAGGGTACCAAGGCCAAGGGTGCGGCGGCGGCAGGCGCTGGAGCCGCCGCGGCAGGTGGAGTTGCGGCGGTGCCGGCGTCGAAGAAGGCGGGCGTCGCTAAGAATGCCGAGGAAACCGGCAACCTGCCCAAGGTGGAAGACGACGAAGACTGGGTCGAAGAAGAGCACGAGAAGCTCAACCCGGTATCCATCCTACTGATGATTGTTGCGGGCATCCTGCTGGCGATTGTCATCTTCAAGGGCTTTGAGATTCTGTGGGATAGTTTCCCACGCCTCGTCGTTGCCGTCCTGGCGGTGTGCGTGACCGCGATTATGGTCGGCGTGACCCACGCGCTGCGCACCGCTCGCGACGGGTTCTCCATGTTCCTGGCCGGCTTTACCGGCCTCATCCTGACTTTTGGTCCGCTGCTTTTGGTCATGCTTTAAGCCCCGCTTGCCGATGCCCCGGTTACCCCATGTGGTAGCCGGGGTTACGCATTTTTGGCATGGTGGAGGCTATGACAAAGATTGCAATTTTAGGCGGCGGACAGATCGGTGAGGCTTTGACCTCGGGACTTGTGGCATCGGGCTTTGCGGGCTCGGATATCACGGTCACCAATCGCACCGAATCGCGCAGCCAGGAACTCAAAGAAACTTATGGCGTCAACGTCACCAGCGATAATGCGGCGGCGGTGGACGGCGCGGACTATATCTTCGCCTGCGTGAAGCCCTATGCCATCCTCGACCTGCTCGAGGGCCTTAAACCGGCGAAGGACGCCGTGGTAGTTTCCATGGCCGCAGGCCTGACGCTGGAGCAGCTGGAGGGCGCTGCGGGCGAAGGCGTGCCGGTGGTGCGCGTTATGCCTAATACCCCCATGTTGGTGCGCCGCGGCATGTGCACCTGCGCGGCCGGCGAGCATGTGAGCGATGCCCAGATGGACGGCGTGCGCGAGCTGCTCGAGGCCGTAGGCGAGGTCGCGGTCATTCCGGAGAAGAATATCGACGCCGCCACCGCGCTGGCGGGTTCCTCCCCGGCTTATTTCTTCCTTGTGGCAGAGGCGCTTGTCGACGCCGGCGTACAGCTCGGCCTTCCCCGCGACGTCGCCGAGAAGCTCGCCGCCCAGGCGGCGGCCGGCTCCGGTGAGATGCTGGCTAGCTCCGGGCGTTCGGCCACCCAGCTGCGCGCCGGGGTGACCTCGCCGGGTGGTACCACTGCTGCCGCCGTCCGCGAGCTGGAGGAGTCCGGCCTGCGCGGTGCGTTCTACCGTGCCGCAGAAGCGTGCGCTGACAAGGCCAAGGAGCTCGGCTAGCGGCGTTGGTTGTGACCTCCCCGCGGTGGGGGTGTACCCACCCGGGAGCGCTGGGGCGGGTGTTAAGCCGCGCTTTTAGAGGTAACCCTAATGAATGCTGTGAAAAAATTTGGCACTTGGGTCGCATTAGTCACATGTTTCACGATAGGCTAGGGCAAGCACGTGCGTGAAGTCCTGTGGGAGGGGAAGCCTACAGCGCGTAACGAGCTGAAGGGTTAGATATATATGGCAAATGAAGAAAAGGGAACCTTTCTGACGATCGCGGAGGTCGCCGAGATTATGCGCGTCTCCAAGATGACCGTCTACCGTTTGGTTCACGCAGGCGAAATGCCGGCTGTTCGCGTCGGACGCTCCTTCCGCGTTCACGAGTCCGCCGTCAACGAGTACCTGGAGGCATCCGTCTACGGAGCCTAGGCAACTCGCGCCGCATAGACAGCGCCCACCTCTGTTGGCCCTCGTGGTCAGCGGTGGTGGGCGCTGTCGTTTCTTAGAGGCGCTTTTTGGTCACGGGCTGGGTGCTGGGTAAGATGGTGTGCATTCGTGTCGGCTCGCTGATGTGGCCCGCGGTCCGTGAGGCCACGGCGGCAAGAGTGCACCTTCGCCGTTTTAGCGCTGACAAGTTTGACAGTACGTACTAAACGAAAGTGAGGACTCCATGGGTTCCGTCATTAAGAAGCGCCGCAAGCGCATGTCCAAGAAGAAGCACCGCAAGATGCTGCGCCGCACCCGCGTGCAGCGTCGTAAGCTGGGCAAGTAAATCCAGCCCGCTTCTTGCCCTCCGCCTTAGCGCGGAGGGTTTTTGCATGCTTGGCGGCGGTGCCCCACGCGCCCGCTACTTCCGGTAGTAGCGCCAGCCGCCATAGGAAAAGGCGGCGGTGGCCAGCGCCGGCAGGCCATAGGTGCGGATGGCGCGGCGCACGGAGCGGTAGTCACGCACCAGCCAGCCGCGGTCGCCGGCGATATCGCGCAGCTTGCGGTCCGGGTTGATGGCCACGGCGGTGCCGACCATGGACAGCATGGGCACGTCATTGGCGGAATCCGAATACGCGGTGCAGCGCGAAAGATCCAAGCCCTCGATGGTCGCGAGCGCGGCCACGGCGTGCTTTTTGCCGGGGCCGTGCAGGATATCGCCGACCAGCCGGCCGGTGAACTTGCCGTCTTTAACTTCCGCGACGGTGCCGAGCGCGCCCGTGAACCCGAAGCGCTGCGCGAGCACCTGCGCTAGCTGGACCGGGGTGGCCGTTACCAACCACACCTGCTGGCCGGCGGCCAGGTGCATCTCCGCCAGCTGTGTAGTGCCGGGGTAGGCGCGGCGGGCGAGCGAGGCATCCACGATCTCCTCGCATAGCTCCACCAGCTCGTCGACGCTGCGGCCCTTGACAAACTCCAGCGCCTGCGCACGGCCGGCGGCCACGTCCTTGGCGTTCTCGCTGCCAGAGACGCGGAATTTGAGCTGTTTCCACGCAATCGGCAGGATTTCGGAAAGGCGGAAGTAGCGCTTGCGCGCTAACCCGAAGGCGAACTCCACGAGGGAAGAACCTTGGATGAGTGTGTTGTCGACGTCGAAAAACGCCGCCGCGCCCACATCGACCGGCACGTCCGGATCCTGGGCCGTGATGCGCTGCGCGCCGGCCGCGTCATAGGAGCCGGTTACCGAATCCACGCCAGAGGCAAAATCCTCCAGCTCCAGCCCGAATTCCTCCAACGCCGCGGCGGCCGCGGCTTCGCCCGCGGTGCGCTGGGATTCCTCATCCAGCGGGGCGAGCGCCTGGTTTTCTAAAAAATTACGCAGATTGCCGCGCGAGGCGGTCCAATTGGCCAAAAACTCACGGGGAGATTCGGGGAAGCCTGGGGGAGTGGTAGCGGACACGAGTGAGACAAACAGCTTTCGCAAACGCGGGGTGGACTAACGTGTCCATAGTAATGGTTTCGACCGCCGTCGTCCTTGTGAGGAGAATATGTCTCAGCATCTCGTCGAGCTCATGGTGCGCACCACCTGCGGTTCTTGTGCGCGCGTGAGGGAGCAGATCACCCCCGTCGTCAAGCAGGCAGGCGCGGAGCTTGCCGTGCGCAACGTGGATGAGGATGCGGAGCTAGCCATGGAGTTCGGCGATCGCGTTCCCGTCGTGGTCATCGACGGCGAGGAGTTCGCCTGCTGGGAAGTAGATAACGAGGAGCTGGCGGCCGAACTAGCCGGATGATTCGGGATCCATGACACCGACGGGTAGTCTTTTGGAGGATTAAAATCAATCAAAGGGTTGAGGAGTGTTGTGCATGAGCGTGCTCGTCGTGGGCATGTCCCACCAGTCGGCGCCGGTGGCGCTGCTGGAGAAGCTGAGCATGGATAGTGCGGTCCAGGGTTCCGCCTGCGGGCAATTAGTAGCTGCCGAGTCGCTATCAGAGGCGATGATCATCTCCACCTGCAACCGCATGGAGGTCTACACCGTTACCAACTCCTTCCACACCGGCGTGCAGGAAGTCGTGCGCGTGCTCACCCAGGTATCGGGCGTGAGCGAGCAGGAGCTGCGCAACTACCTCTACGTGCGCTATGCCGACGCCGCGGCCGAGCACCTCATGTCGGTGACCGCCGGCCTGGACTCCATGGTGGTGGGCGAGCAGCAGATCATCGGCCAGGTGCGCAGCGCATACCAGTCCGCCTCCGAGCAGGGCACGGTCGGCCCGCGCATCCACGCGCTGGCCCAGTCGGCGCTGCGGGCGGGCAAGCGCGTGCACTCCGAGACCGACATCGATGAGGCCGGCGCCTCCATGGTGTCCTTCGCCTTCGACCAGGCCTTGCAGCGCCTCGACGCCGAGGACCTGACCGGCAAGACCGCGCTGGTCCTTGGCGCGGGCGCCATGGCGTCACTCGCCGCTACCCACGCCGGCCGGCTGGGCGTCAAGGAGCTAGTGCTGGCCAACCGCACCCGCGAGCGCGCCGAGCGCCTGGCCAGCCACGCCGAGGAGGCGGGCGTTGCCACCCGCGTCGTGGACTTTTCCGAGCGCGCCGCCGCGCTTTCCGACGTCGACCTTGCCATCTCTGCCACCGGTGCCGATAACTTCACCATCGCGGCCGCCGATATCCCCGCCGGCCGCGAACTCATGCTCATCGATCTCTCCCTGCCGCGGGATATCGACGATGCCGCCGCCGCGGCCGAAGGCGTGGATCTGGTCAATATCGAGCGCCTGAGCAAGTCGCTCTCGGCCGCCGATACCGATATCGCGGCCGGCACCAGCCCGCACGCGCAGGCCCGCCGCATCGTCGACGAAGAGCTGGCGGCCTATACCTCGGCCCAGCGCGTGCGCGACGTCGCCCCGGCCGTAAGCGCCCTGCACCGCCGCGCGGCCGACCTCGTCGACTGCGAGGCCGCGCGCCTGCAACACAAGCACCCCGAGCTCGCGGGCAAGCAGCTCGAGGACGTCCAGCGCGCGCTCAAGCGCGTAGCCGATAAGCTGCTGCATGAGCCGACGGTGCGGGCGAAGAAGCTGGCGGCGTCGGAAAGCAGTGTCAGCAGCGAGAACGCCCTGCAGGAACTCTTTGGCCTGCAGCTGGAAGGCTCCGGTGTGTCCGTGGCCGTCAATGAACTGCCCACCATGACTAAGGAGGCCTAAATGTTTCAGATTGGTACCCGCGGCTCCAAGCTCGCCACCACCCAGGCGGGCCATGTGCGCGATTGGCTTATCGACGCCGGCTTTGACTCCCAACTCCACATCGTCACCACCGCCGGCGACGTCAACATGGCGCCGGTCGAGCGCATCGGCATCGGCGTATTTACCCAGGCGCTGCGCGAGGCGCTCTATGCCGGCGAGTGCGATATTGCCGTGCACTCCTTCAAGGACCTGCCCACCGCACCCGATGAACGCTTCCGCCTCGTGGTGCCGCAGCGCCAGGATTCCCGCGAAGCGCTCGTCGCCCGCGATGGTTTGAGCCTAGAGCAGCTGCCGCAGGGCGCGCGCGTGGGCACCTCCGCCCCGCGCCGCATCTCCCAGCTGGCCGCCCTCCGCCCGGACCTGGAGATTCGCCCGCTGCGCGGCAATATCGATACCCGGATGTCCAAGGTCACCGACGGCGAGCTCGACGCCGTCCTGCTCGCCTACGCCGGCCTGCTGCGCGGCGGCTACGCGGACCGCGCCACCGAAATCTTTGAGCCTACCGTCTTCATGCCGGCGCCGGCCCAAGGCGCACTCGCCATCGAGGCCGTCGCCGGAACCGAGGCTGCTGCGGCCCTCGATGCCATCGTGGACGAGCGCGCCTCGGCCGCCGCTGCCGGTGAGCGCGCCGTACTGGCCCGCCTCGAGGCCGGCTGCACCGCGCCGGTCGCCGCGACCTCGCGCTGGGACGGCGACCAGCTCACCGTGCGCGGCGGCGTCTTTGCGCTCGACGGATCCCGCCAGCTCACCGCCACCGCTTCCGGCCCTGCGGCCGAGGCTGCCGAGCTCGGCGTGCGCATTTCGGACGAGCTTTTCGCCGGTGGCGCGGCCGAGCTGCTGGGGAAGTAATTTCGCCTTTAGGCGCTAATAATTTAAGGTGTAGATACCACAGATCATTGTCCCGCAATGATCCGGCCCCCTTTAAGGGAATCCCAGGACGCAAGGCCTGGGATTTTGGCCGTTATGACCGTGTCATCCACCGCCGGCGCGGGGACCCACACCGCATGCGATCATGTCCGTGCGCGGTGCCGCGCGCCCGATTTTAGAAAAGAACTTTATGAGCAATGCCGCGCCAGACACCCAATTGGGCAAGATCGTCTTTGTGGGCGCTGGTCCAGGTAATCCCGACCTGCTGACCGTCCGCGCCCGCGAGGTTCTGGCAAATAGTGCCATCGCCGTGACCGATCCGCAGGTCATGCAAGGCGTGCGCGATGCCGTCG
Source organism: Corynebacterium curieae (assembly GCF_027570035.1). GTDB lineage: Bacteria > Actinomycetota > Actinomycetes > Mycobacteriales > Mycobacteriaceae > Corynebacterium > Corynebacterium curieae. The sequence goes on from NZ_JAKMUU010000007.1 coordinate 27,741, forward strand.
CCGCCGCGCTGCCCGTTCCGCAAGAGCTTCTCGACGCCGCCGAGGCCGAATACGCCCAAATGTGCGCCGATGCCAAGGCCAAGGGCGCGCGCCGCAAGCCGCCTCGCCCCGCGCCGCCGACGGCCGCGGTGCTGTATGAGCCGGGGGAGGACATCGTCGGCCAGCTGCGCGAGTGCATGGTTGAGGCCGATGGTGAGGATGTCATTCGCCTCGTCACCGGCAACCCGCTGCACCGCGAGTCCATCAAGGCCGAAATCAACGCCGTGGCGTCTGCCGGCCTGGAGTTCCAGGTGGTGCCGGGCATGTCCCTGCCGTCTACCGTGCCGTCCTTTGCCGGCATTGCGCTCGGCTCGACCTATACCGAGGCCGACGTCACCGATGGCGCCGATTGGGACGCGCTGGCCAATGCCACCCAGCCCATCGTCTTGCAGGCCACGAAGGAAGACCTGCCGGTCATTTCTGACGAGCTGCAAAAGCGCGGCATGCCGGCCGAGACCGAAGCATTCGTCACCGTGCACGGCACCACCCGCCTGCAGCGCACCTACGAGACCACGCTGGGTACCATGGGCAAGCTCGACGCGGACCTTGCCGGCCCGCTCGTCGTTACCCTCGGCCGCAGCATCGACGACCGAACCAAGTATTCCTGGTGGGAAAACCGCCCGCTCTACGGCTGGCGCGTGCTTGTCCCGCGCACCAAGGAACAGGCAGGCCCGATGTCCGCACGCCTGGCCGGCTACGGCGCCATCCCGCAAAACGTGCCCACCATCTCCATCGAGCCGCCGCGCAATCCGGCGCAGATGGACCGTGCCATCAAGGGCATCGTCGAGGGCCGCTATAAGTGGATCGTCTTCACCTCCGTCAACGCCGTGACCGCAGTGTGGGATAAGATCGCCCAGCTCGGCCTCGACGCCCGCGATTTCGCCGGCGTCCACCTCGCGGCCGTGGGCGCGAAGACTGCGGCCGCGATCCGCGCCAAGGGCATGGTCCCGGAGCTCTTGCCGCACAAGAAAAAGCAGAACGCCGAGGGCCTGCTCGATGTCTTCCCCAACTTCGTGGAAGATATCGACGCCGTCGGCCGTGTCCTGCTCCCGCGCGCCGATATCGCGGCCGATACCCTGGTTGACGGCCTTAAGGCCTTGGACTGGGAGGTCGACGACGTCGTGGCCTACCGCACCGTTCGCGCCGCCCCGCCCTCGGCCGAGATCCGCGACATGATCAAGACCGGCGGCTTCGACGCCGTCGCCTTCACCTCTGGGTCCACCGTGCGCAATCTGGTGGGCATTGCGGGCAAACCGCACCAGCGGACGATCATTGCGTGTATCGGGCCGTCGGCAAGAGCGGCCGCGGAAGAGATGGGCCTGCGCGTCGATGTCGTGCCCGAGGTCGCAGACGTGCCCTCGCTTGTCGACGCCCTCGCAGACCACGTCGCCGCCCTCCGCGCCGCTGGAAACCTGCCCGCGCCGCGCAAGAAACGCCGCTCGCGCAAGAAGGCTACTAAGGTCGACAAGGCATAAGTTTTAGTCTCGCTCTAAGGAGTACCCAATGAGCACCTTCCCAGCCCGCCGCCCACGCCGCCTGCGCACCACCCCGCAGATGCGCAACCTCGTGGCCGAGACCCAGGTTCGCCCCTCGGACCTGATTTTGCCCATGTTCATCGTGGACGGGCTCGACGCCCCGCGCGAGATTCCTTCCATGCCGGGCGTTTACCAGCACACCTTCGACTCGCTGCGCCGCGCGGCCGAGGAGGCGCTGGAGGCCGGCGTGACCTGCGTCGACCTCTTCGGCGTGCCGTTGGAGGAAGAAAAGGATGACACCGGCTCCGTCGCCTGGGACCCGCAAGGCATTTTGAACCGCGGCATTTCCTGCCTGCGCGAGGAATTCGGCGATGACCTCCTCATTATGGCCGATACCTGCCTCGACGAGTTCACCTCCCACGGCCACTGCGGCGTGCTGGATGACAAGGGCCGCGTGCTTAACGACGAAACCGTCAAGCTCTACCAAGACATGGCCCGCTCCCAAGCCCGCGCTGGCGCCCACATCGTTTCTCCGTCCGGCATGATGGACGGCCAGGTCGCCGCTATCCGCGCCGACCTCGACGAGGCCGGCCACGAGGATGTGGCCATCATGGCTTATTCCGCCAAGTACGCCTCCGCCTTCTTCGGCCCGTTCCGCGATGCCGTCGGCTCCTCCCTCGAGGGCGACCGCCGTACCTACCAGCAGGATCCGCGCAACTTCCGCGAATCCCTGCTCGAGGCCGAGCTCGACATCGAAGAGGGCGCAGACTTCGTCATGGTCAAGCCCGGCCTGCCCTACTTGGATGTGCTTTCGGCCGTAGCGGAGACTTCCCCCGTGCCAGTTGCGGTCTACCAGGTCTCCGGCGAGTACGCGATGGTCAAGGCCGCGGCCGCCAACGGGTGGATCGACGGCGAAGCCATCATGCTCGAGTCGCTTACCGCGTTCAAGCGTGCCGGCGCCGATCAGATTCTCACCTACTTCGCTACCGAAGCCGCTCGCCTGCTCAAGTAAAGGATCCCTGTGACTGCTACGCCCCCGTCGCCCGCCCCTGCCCCTCGCACGCAACGCCCGCCGCGGCAGCAGCAGCGGCCGGAGTCCGTGACGTATATGCTGTGGCTGTGGCTCGGCGCGCTGTGCGGCGAGGCCGTGCACCAGGTGCTCAACGTGGTGCTGACGCTGCTCAACCACGACGTACTCATGTCGCAGGCCAAGGAGATGGCCAAGTCCGCTCCGGCCGGCGTCGATGAAGCCCAGCTTTCCGACGCCTTCCTCCGCACCGCCGCCTACGGCTCCGTCGCCCTTTCGGCGGCCATTTCCCTGGCGATTATCGTGCTGCTGGCCTACCTGCTGCGGTCCCTGGCTGGCCGGAGCAAGCGGGCTGGCACCTCGCGGCGCGTGTGGTTCGCCTTCTCGCTCTACTTCGGATTCCGCATACTGCTGACCTTTATGGTCACCCCAGCCGGCGCAGACGTGCCCGATTGGCTCTTTGCCGCCGATGGCATGGTGCAAATTCTCGTTGGCGTCGCGGCGGTGCTCGGCCTGATTTTCTCCGTGCGGGCCGATACCCTGGATTACACCGGCGAGCTCGAGCAGATGCGCGAGCTGGAAAAAGAACTCGAGCAAGCGCAGCGCGAGAAGAAGCGCGCCGAGGAAGAGCGCAAGCGTTCCAAGGGCGACCAGCGCAGCAAGAGCGGCAGCAGCAAGAGCGATCGCACCAACCGCACTGACCGCGCTGACCGGACCGACCGCGAGGATGAGCGATGAGCAATACCGATCGGCCCGGGCCCCGGGACTATAACCGGGCGGCCCGAAACTCCTCCGCCAACCAGAACCTCGACGCATGGCCGCGGCCCCTGCGTTGGGCATATTGGGTACTCGTCGTCAGCGCCGTGCTCATGCTGGTCAGCGGCATGGTTGGCATCTTCGGCTCGGGCGGGCCGCAGGTGGAGCCCACGAACGCGCAAGTCGCGGAGTATCTCCACTCCAATCGCCTATTCGTCGCGGTGACCAATATCATCGGCGCCATCCTGCTTGCGCTTTTTGCCGCGCAACTGGCCGGCGGGTCCAAGTGGGCACGCCGCATCATCACCGCCGTCATCGCGTTCGCGCTTTTTACCAATATTGCCGCTCTCGCGCTCGGCATCGGCGGGCTCGGCCTGCTGATTATCCCCATCGCCTTGATCATCGCCCTCGCGCTGCTTTTCCAGCCGCAGTCCAACCGCTTCATCAAGGACCGCAGCTTGCGTGGCTAATTAGCCCCTACTCCAACTTTTGATTCATAATTGGGGCATGTCTCGAACACATCGTGCCCCGCTTATCGACGCCGCCCTCGGCCGCACCCCCTCCCGACCCCCAGTCTGGTTCATGCGCCAGGCGGGCCGCTCGCTGCCGGAGTACCGCGCCGCCCGCGAGGGGATTAGCATGCTCGATTCTTGCTTCATGCCGGAGCTGCTGGCCGAGATAACACTGCAGCCGGTGCGCCGCCACGACGTCGACGCCGCCATTTTATTCTCCGATATCGTCGTCCCGCTTAAGTCCGCGGGTGTCAAGGTCGATATCGTGCCGGGCCGCGGGCCGGTGATGGAGCAGGCGGTGAGGAGCAGGGGGGACGTCGGCAAGCTGCCGGTGCTAGAGACCGACGTCCCCGAGGTCACCGAAGGCATCGCCCGCATCCTGGCCGAGCTCACCGATACCCAAGCGCTCATCGGTTTTGTCGGCGCGCCGTTCACGCTGGCTAGCTACCTCATTGAAGGCGGGCCGTCCAAGAATCACGAGCGCACCAAGGCGCTCATGCACGCCGAGCCAGAGACCTGGCACATGCTCATGCGCCGCCTAGTGCCCACCATCACCCACTTCCTGCAGGTGCAGGTCGACGCCGGCATCGATGCCATGCAGCTCTTTGATTCCTGGGCCGGCTACCTCAACGAGCGCGACTATCGCGAGTTCGTACTGCCGTACTCGCGGCAAATCCTGGCCGGCGTGGAGATTCCACGCATCCACTTCGGCGTCGGCACCGGCGAGCTGCTGCCGGCCATGTCGGAGGCGGGGTCGGAAGTAATGGGCGTCGATTATCGCGTGCCTATGGACGCCGCGGCCGAGCGCGTGAGTGCCCGCGTGCTGCAGGGCAACCTCGACCCGGCCATGCTTTTTGCCGGCGACGATGCTGTGCGCCAGGCCGTGCGCACCATCCGCGGCGAGGTCGATAGGGCCCGCGAGCGCGGCGATATCGACGGCCATATCTGGAACCTCGGCCACGGGGTTCTGCCAACTACCGACGCGGAGGCCATCACCCGCGCCGTATCCATCATCCACGAGGAGGGCTAAATGCGTATTGCCATTATTGGCGCCGGCCTGGCGGGCTTGACGGCCGCCTACGAGCTGCGCGATCACGACGTAGAGGTTTTCGAGGCCGCCGGCCGCATCGGCGGCAAGCTGTACTCCGTGCCGTTTAACGACGGCCCGACCGACATGGGGGCCGAGGCCTTCCTCGCCCGCCGCCGCGACGCCGTCGAATTTATCGAATCCCTCGGCCTAGGCGGCAGCTTGGTCGAGCCCTCCGGCCTGCATTCGCTGGTGTACTCCGGCGAGCTTAAGCCGCTGCCGCGCGGCGGAATGATGGGCATTCCTTCGCACTCGGAGCCTGTCGCTCATTTGGTTTCGGCCGAAACCGCTCGCCGCATCGATAACGAGGAACCCTTTGAGTGGACGGCCGGCAGCGACGTCTCCGTGGGTCGCCTGGTGCGCCGGCAGTTTGGCGACGACCTCGTAGACCACGTCATCTCCGCCCTCCTCGGCGGCGTGTACTCTTGCTCGGCCGATGACCTGGGTTTGCGCGCGACCATCCCGGCGCTGGCCGAGACCCTCGACGCATTATCCGAGCGCGGCCCAGTCACCCTCTCGGCCGCGGTTCGCTCGTTGGAAGAGGCCCGCGCGGCCAAGCCGAGCAGCGGCGGACCCGTCTTCCAGACCTTCCGCGGTGGATACGCGGAGCTCTACGAGGCACTGGCCGAGCAATCCCGCGCCAAAATCTACCTCGATACCTTCATCTCCGGCATCACTCGCGAGGGCGAAAAATTCCGCCTAGCCGGCGCACCCGGCGACACCGCTCCCTTTGACCGCGTACTGGTGGCCACCCCGGCACCGACCGCAGCGCGGTTGCTACCCAAGGTCGCCCCGCAGGCGGCGGAGCGGCTGAAAGGGGTGAAGCTGGCGGCGTCGGCAGTTGTGGGCCTGAAATTCGAGTCTGACACGGACCCGACCGGCAACGCGTTGCCGCAGAACTCCGGCATCCTCGTCGCCACCGACCAAGACGACGTTCACGCCAAGGCCTTCACCTTGTCCTCGCGAAAGTGGCCGCACTTGGCAGAGCGCGGCGGGGCTCTTGTGCGCGCCTCCTTCGGCCGCTTTGGCGATGACGCCATCGTCCGCGCCGAGGAAGATGACCTCGTCGACTACGCTCTCGATGACCTCCAGCGACTCACCGGCTTCGACGGCCGTGCCGCGGGCGTCGCCGAGATTTTTACCCAACGTTGGTTCGGCGGTTTGCCGCGCTACGACGCCGGTCACCTCGAAACCGTGGCCGGCGCGCGTGGCGCGCTCGCAGCGACGCCGGGTATCGATGCCACCGGTGCCTGGGCCGGCGGGGTTGGCGTCCCTAACGTCATTGCGGACGCCCGCGCGGCCGCCGCGCGTATCGTCCGCTAGCCGTGCCTGCTAGCCGTATCCACTAGCAATCGCAGCCCGGTCGTCACGGCATCGTACGCCGCGCGCCGTCCGATTCGCGCTGCGGCTTGGTGCGGGCACGCCAAAGGGGCAGCAGGGCTTCCTGCTGCCTTGCGGCGAGGCTGGGGATTAGAGCTGTGGAGCCGCCGGGGCCGGCGGGACGGGCGCGTCCGGGCTGGGAGCTGGTGCGGGATCGGCCCATGGTGGCTGCCACACCACGCGGCCTCGGCGTCGCACGAGGCGCCCGCGGATCGGTGGGGCATTTGGATCGTCGTCGTTGACGCCGTTGTGGTACGGGCAGCAGGTGGCGAGGTTTGCCATATTGGTATCGCCGCCGTGCCGCCACGCCTGCAAGTGGTGCACTTGGCATTTATCCGCTGGGTAATTGCACTCCAGCCACGGGCACACCGGATTTTCGGCAGCAGCCATGAGCCGCTGCTTTTCGCTGGCCATGCGCTCCGTGCGATAGAGGTTGACCGCGCCCTCGAAGGGGTGAACGAGGGTGATAAGGCCGCGCTCTGCCAGCGTGCGCGAGACGAGTTCCGTGCCGGTGATGCGGGCGCCGTTGGTGAGCTGGATGGTGATTTCCTCGCCGTCGCCGTCGATGATGCGGTCGAGCTCGTCGAGCGTGATGATCGCATTCGTCGTAATGGTCGGACGGGCGGCTGGGGCGGCGTCGGAAGGGGAAAAGAGCTCCGCAACGGAATCGAGAGGCGCGTCCTCGTCCAGGCTGGATTCCAAGTCAGCGATGAGCGAGGAAGGCCCGGTAATCGCGAGGGTCCACGGCGCGTCCTTGCGGCGGCGGATGCGCACGCCGGGGCGCGGCGGGGCTGGGGGATTGAGCTCGCGCAGCTTCTTGCGCGCCAGCTTTTCCATCTCATCGGTATCGGCGGCGGTGCGGCACAGCTCCACGCGCAGGCGCCAGGCATCGCGCTTGGTCTTGGCGCGGGAAGCGTAGCGCTCGATAACCTCCAGCGTGGGCAGTGGGTGGGCGCGGTCGCGGGCGGCGGTAACCGCCTGGCGTTGGAGGCGGGTAAAGGAGGTGGGGGCAAAGAGGGCGTCGGCAAGCGTGAGCAAGGTGCGGGCCGTCTTATTGGGCGCCCCGGCGGCGCGCAGTTGGTCTTCAGACATGCCGGCGCACCCGGCAACGATGTCGATGCCGGGCGCCAAGGCCGTGAGATAAGTCTGAAGAGCTGTCATGCCCCGCAGCCTAAGCCACGGCGCGCAACCCACGCGAGGGCGAGCGCGCAAACCTGTGGATAACTAGGGCCGAAAGGGCGAAAATCGGCCCGCACGCCCGGCGGGCCTGTGGATAACTAGCCCTTATTGCGGAAGACGAAGATGGAGGAGAAGTCCTGATTGCCGTGGCCCATGGCTTGCATCTCCTCGAAACGGCCGATGGCGGCGGTAAGGGCGGGCAGCGGCTTGGTGGAGGTCATCTCCATGAGCTTGGCGTCCTTGGCCAGGGCGTCGACGGTGAAATCGCCCGGGTCGGTATTGCGCTCGCCGGTGATAAACGGCGCCTTCATATTGGCGATGAAGGACAGGCCGGTGATATCGAGCATCTGCAGCACGACCTCGGAGTCTAGGCCCTCGGACTCGCCGAGCTGCAGGGCTTCGAGCAGGCCCTCGGCGGTGACGGCGAGCGCGAGGTTCGCCAGCAGCTTTCCGATGGCCGCCGTGGCCGCCGCCTCCACTCCGATGAGCTTGTCTTCGCCCGCCCAGGACTCGGCGAGGGACATGGCTTGCTCACGGCGGGCGTCGTCAGGCGTGCCGACATAGACGCCGAGCTTGCCCTCGCGGGCCGGGCCAAGCGTGCCGACGACAGGGGCGTGGACGTAGGTCTCCACGGCGGCGGCGAACTCGCGGGCATCGTTGGGCGAGACGGTGGTGGTATCGATCCACGTCACGCCCGCGGGGATGAGTTGCGGCTCGATGACGACCTCGCGGACATCGTCGGGCCCGAAGAGCGAGGTGATGATGACCTCGGCGTTCGCTACGGCGTCGGTGGGCGTTGCGGCGAGCTCGGCGCCTTCCTCCACGAGCGGCTGGGCGCGCTCGGCGGTGCGGTTCCAGACGGTCATCTCGATGCCGTCCTGCTCATTGAGCAGGCGGCGGGCTAGTTCGGTTCCCATGCGGCCAGTTCCAAGAAATGCAATCCTCATGCTTTCCCAGTGTGCCATCATTGGGTGCAGGCTCGCCGCCTTTCGCGTGGGCCCCGGACGAGGGAGCCGTACCCGGCGACGCGAAAAGACGGCCAGGAAGCAGCTATGGCGTGGTTCATCTTGATTTTCTCCGGCACATTCGAGGCCGTGTGGGCGGCGGCGCTGGATAAGTCCGCAGGTTTTACTCGCCTGTGGCCCTCGCTCATTTTCCTCGTGGCTTGCGCGATTTCCATGGGCGGGCTGGCGTGGGCGATGCGCAGCATCCCGGTGGGCACGGCCTATGCGGTGTGGGCGGGAGTTGGCGCATCGGTGGCGGTTATTTATTCCTTCGCCGCCGGTCACGAGGCCGCCACGGCGTGGAAGGTGTTATTCCTCGCCATGATCATCGGCGGCATTGTGGGGCTGAAAGCGGTGAGCTAGAGGCTCGGAATGCGCGGCGCGGGCGGCAGCGGCAACTCCGGCGGGGCGGGCGCAGGCACGGCCGGCACATCAGGCACCGCGTCCTCGATGCGACCGCGCACCTCGTGCGGCGGGATATTTAGGTTTGGCAGGCCGCTTTTATCCCGCGCGGGCGGGCGCGGAGCCGGCGCCGCAGGTTGCGGGCGAGGTGCAGGTGCGGGTCGCTGCTGGGGTGCGGGCGTCGGGCCAGGACGCGAACTAGGCGCAGGAGCAGGCGCCCCGTCCGCTGGCGAAGGCTCCGCGGCCGACGGCGGAGGAGGGGTCGGGTCCTCACTCGACAGGTCGCGCGGGGTGAGCGGGCGGGGAGGAGGCTGCCAGGAGGGGGCGTCGGCAAGCGGGGTAGCACCCACCGAGGTAGGCAGCGGCCGCTCGGGCTCGGGCTGGGCGCAGCCGGCGAGGCAGAAAGCGGCCAGGATGGCGAAAATGAGAGTGCGCTGCATTGAAAATCCCCCCGAATTGAAAAGTGCAACGCCCCGAAGTTTAGCGGCTCACTGTGAATCGCGCAGTCCAACTTTTGTATAGCGCGCGAATCGCTAGAATGTCAGACATGCCTAATACTTCCCAGTCGCAACAGTGGTTTGAGCGTTCTTCCAAGGTGATTCCGGGCGGGGTGAACTCGCCGGTGCGCGCGTTTGGCTCCGTGGGCGGCCAGGCTCGCGTGATTGAGCGCGGCGCGGGCTCGCGCCTGTGGGACGTCGACGGCAATGAGTACGTTGACCTGGTCAGTTCCTATGGCCCGATGATTCACGGCAACGCCCACCCGGAGATTGTGGAGGCCGTGCAAAAGGCGGCTGCGGACGGTTTGAGCTTCGGCTCGCCCACGGAGGGTGAGGCCTTGCTTGCGGAGGCCATCGTGTCGCGCACCGCGGCCGATAAGGTGCGCATGGTCAACTCCGGCACCGAGGCCACCATGTCTGCGGTGCGCCTGGCCCGCGGCTACACCGGCCGCGCCAAGGTGCTGAAGTTCGAGGGTTGCTACCACGGCCATGTGGATGCGCTTTTGGCCTCGGCCGGCTCCGGTGTGGCGACTTTTGCGCTGCCGGATTCTCCGGGCGTGACGGGTGCGACGGCGGCCGATACCATCGTTGTTCCTTATAACGATATCGATGCCGTGCGCGAGGCATTTGCGCAGCACCCGGGCGAGATTGCCTGCATTATTGCGGAGGCCTCGGCCGGCAACATGGGCACCGTGGCACCGGAGGGGGGCTTCAATGCCGCGCTTGCCGACGTCGCCCATAGCGACGGCGCCCTCCTCATCCTCGACGAGGTCATGACCGGCTTCCGCACCTCTTATAAGGGCTGGTACGGCGTCGACGGTGTGGCGGCGGACCTGGTGACCTTTGGCAAGGTCGTCTCCGGTGGCCTGCCGGCCGCTGCCTTCGGTGGCCGCGCCGAAGTCATGGACTACCTCGCGCCGGAAGGGCCGGTCTACCAGGCAGGTACGCTATCCGGAAACCCAGTGGCCATGGCCTCCGGCCTGAAGTCTTTGGAGCTGGCCGATGAATCGCTCTACGAGCGCCTGCAGGCCAACGCGGATCGCTTGACCGGCATGATTTCCTCCGCGCTGTCGGCCGAGGGTGTAGCGCACCATATTCAGCGCGCGTCCTCGATGTTCTCCATCCGCTTTGCCGAGGGCGAGGGCCGCAACTTTGCCGATATGCAGGCGGCCGAGACCTTCCGCTTCACCCCGTTCTTCCACGCCCTGCTGGATAACGGCATCTACGTCGCGCCAAGCCCATTCGAGACCTGGTTTGTCTCGGATGCGCTTAACGACGCCGACTTTGAACTCATCGAAGCCGCCCTCAAGCCCGCCGCCCAGGCCGCGGCCGCCGCGCGTCCCGCACACTAAGGAGAGACATGACACGCACCATCGTTCACCTCGTGCGCCACGGCGAGGTCCACAACCCAGAGAAGATCCTCTACGGGCGCATCCCGGGCTATCACCTGTCCTCGCGCGGGCATTCCATGGCGGCGCGCACCGCGGAGTCCTTCCGCGATCATGACGTGACCTACCTGGCGGCCTCGCCGCTGCAGCGCGCCCAAGAAACCGCGCGGCCGATTGCGAAGGTAACGGGGCTGGACGTGGACGTCGATAAGACGCTCATCGAGTCCGGCAACCGCTTCGAGGGCCTGCGCACCAAGGGCCTGCGCTCCGCGCTGTGGAACCCGCGCCGCTGGCCGCTGCTGGTCAACCCGCTGGAGCCATCGTGGGGTGAGCCCTATGAGCAGATTGCCGAGCGCATGCTCGGCTCCATAGAGCGCGCCCGCACCGCCGCGGCCGGCCACGAGGCGATCTTGGTGAGCCACCAGCTGCCCATCGTGATGGTGCAGCGCACCGTGCTGGGCCAGCGCCTGCCGCACGCGCCGTGGAACCGCGAATGCGATCTGGCCTCGGTCACCTCGCTGCTTTTCGAGGACAACCAGGTCACCGATATCTTCTACTCCTCGCCGGCGCAGGAGATTTAATGGCACTACAACGCAGACGCGCAGTCGGCGCAGTGCTAGCAGCAGCGGCCGTCGCCCTGCCGCTAGCTGGTTGCTCCCAGGATTCCGATAACGCGCAAAACGCGGTGGCTACCGGCGGAAACTTCGAGTTCATTACGCCCGGCGGCGAAAAGGTCATCAACTACGAGGAATCCGAGCGCAAGCCGCTGCGCACGTTCTCCGGCGAGGATGTGCGCGATACGGATAAGACCATCTCCTTGGAGGACTATGACGGGGAAATCGTCGTGCTCAACTCCTGGGGCCAGTGGTGCGCGCCCTGCCGTTCCGAGGCCGATGATCTCCAAGAGATTCACTCCGAGCTACAAAAGCGGAAGATCGGCACCGTCTTGGGCATCAATGTGCGCGACTATAACCCGCAGGTTTCCAATGACTTCCTCGAAGACAACGGGTTGGAGTATCCCTCCATCTATGATCCACCGTTTAAGACCGCTGCCGCCCTGGGTGGTGTGCCCACCTCTGTGGTTCCGACCACCATCGTCTTGGATAAACAGCACCGCCCGGCTACGGTCTTTTTGCGGTCCATCACCGCTAAAGATGTGATGGACGTAGTGGACAAGTTAGAAAAGGAATAAATGGACAACGCAGCGAGCGTCGGCAACTCCTTTGCCGAGGCCGCGACCTCCGGCCCACTTATTTTGGGCTTGCTCGCGGCCGCCGTGGCGGGGCTGGTGAGCTTCGCCAGCCCGTGTGTGATCCCGCTGGTGCCCGGCTATATTTCCTACCTGGCCGGCGTGGTGGGCGGCGAGGTTACGTTTGATGGTGAGTTGGGGGTGGGCGTCGGCAAGCGCAGGCAATGGGCCGTGGTGGTGGCCGCCGCCTTGTTCATCCTGGGCTTTACCGTGGTTTTCCTGCTGGCGACGGTCTCGGTATTCGGCGCGATTTCCGCGCTCCGGCTCAATGAGGAAATGCTCATGCGCATCGGCGGCGGCGTGACCATCCTGATGGGCGTGGTCTTCCTGGGCGCGATTCCGGCGCTGCAGAAGGATACCCGCATGGCACCGAAGCGCTGGACCACCTGGCTGGGCGCGCCGCTGCTCGGCGGGATATTCGCGCTGGGCTGGACGCCGTGCCTGGGGCCAACGCTGGCCGCCATTATTTCTGTATCGGCCGGCACCGAGGGCATGACGGCCGCGCGCGGCGTGCTGCTCATCATCTTTTATTGCCTGGGCTTGGGCCTGCCGTTCCTTCTGGTGGCGCTGGGTTCTGCGCGGGCAATGCGCACGATTTCGTGGGCCCGCAAGCACTCGCATACCATCCAGATAATCGGCGGCGTGGCCATGATCCTCGTCGGCCTGGCCCTGGTAACCGGCCTGTGGGGCGAGTTCATTAGCCTCATCCGCCAGTGGACAGGCAACTTTGGCGCAACCCTGATTTAGGAGAGACGTGAAATACTTCCGCAAAGCCTGGCATTGGTTGACCAGCATGCGCACGGCGCTGGCGCTGCTTTTCTTGCTGGCGCTGGCCGCGATTCCCGGTTCCTTGCTGCCGCAGCGCGACCTCAACGAGCAGAACGTGCAGGACTTCATCGAGTCCAACGGCAACGTAGCGAAGATCTACGACAAGCTGCAGCTTTTCGACGTCTTTTCGTCCGTCTGGTTCCAGGCCATCTTCGTCCTCTTGGCCATTTCCCTGGTGGGCTGCATCCTGCCGCGCTCGTGGGATCACTACAAGGCGTGGAAGACCCCGCCGACGCGCGCGCCGAAGTACCTCCACAAGCTGCCGCTGGCGGCCGAGGGGCACTCGGAAAAGAGTGAGGAGGAGCTGTCCGCGGAAATCCAGAAGCGCCTGAAGAAGTGGCGCGTGGCCGAGTACTCCCCGGAGAAGGACCGCGCCGGTGTGCACACCTTCTCTGCGGAGCGCGGCTATGGCCGCGAGCTGGCTAACCTCATCTTCCACGTGGCGCTGGTGGCCATTTTGGTTACCGTCGCGGCCGGCAAGCTAGTCAACTACGAGGGCCAGGTCATCGTGGTTACCGAGTCCGGCTCCCAGGGCGGTGGCCAGACCCTGGACCAGTCCACGGAGTTCTGCAATACTTCCACGTCAAACTTTGACTCCTTCCGCGCCGGCCCGCTTTTCGACGGCACCGGGCTCCACCCCTTCTGCCTCATCGCCCACGACTTCGCGGCCGAGTACCTGCCAAACGGCCAGGCGGAGATGTTTACCTCCAACGTCTCCTACGCGGAGGGCGAGGATATCTACAAGGATGACTCCGAGTGGAAGGATTATGAGCTCAAGGTCAACCACCCGCTGCGCTTGGCGCAAAACCGCGTCTATTTGCAGGGCCACGGTTATGCGCCGACGGTCACGGTGGAATGGCCCAATGGCGAAAAACGCACCCAGACCATTCAGTTCCAGCCGAATGACACGACCTTCTTCCTGTCGTCCGGCGCGATGCGCTTTGACCCGCCGGCCGGCATGCACCCGGATCTCTATGACCGCCGCCAGAACCAGATCGCCATCCAGGGCCTCTTCGCGCCCACGGCCGAGTGGTCCGGCGAGAACGGCAAGCTGCTGCAGTCCTCGTATCCAGGCCTGAATGATCCGGCAATGGCCATCGATATCTACCGCGGCGATGCCGGCCTGGATACGGGCACCCCGCAGTCCTTCTTCTCCCTAGATCCGAACCTGGTGCAGTCTGGCCAGTTGCAAAAGATTGACCGCGTGAACCTCAACCAGGGCGAGGACGTCACCCTAGACGATGGCACGAAGATCACCTTCGACGGTGCCAGCGAGTTCGCCAACTACCAGGTCTCTTATGATCCCTTCCAGAAGTGGGTTCTGGTCTCCGCGCTGGTCATGCTCCTTTCCTTGGTAGGTTCGCTGGTGATTAAGCGCCGTCGCGTCTACATCCGCCTGCGGCCGAACGCGGCCGGCGGCACCGACGTGGAGATGGGCGGTCTCGCCCGTACGGACCGCGCCGGCTGGTCCGAGGAGTTCCACGAGCTGCACTGCGCGCTGTTGGAGCTGCCGGACCCAGACGAGGTCGAAGAAGATGAACTTTATACCGATGATTAGTGCGTGAGCTTGATCCAACAAAAGTTGGATTGGGCCGTTCCGCTGAGTAAGGTAATCAGCACTTACCCCGCACGTGTGAAGGCTAGGAGCATGCATGCAGATCGATCAGAATCTGTCTAATTTCTCGGATATCGCGGTGCAGACCGCCTTTGTGGTGTACTGCGTCGCGCTCTTTATGTCCCTGTTTTATTACGGACGCATGCAGGGCATTATCGAGGGCCGCCGCGCCGTGAAGTCCCAAGCCGCGAAGGTCTTGGTGGGTGCGGGCGCTGGGGGCGTCGATAAGCAAAGCTATGAGGGCGAGGTTGCCCAGTCCTCTTCCGGAATCACGGCCGATGAGCTGAAGGAAAAGGAGCGCAAGGCCGATAAGCTCGGCGGCATGACCAGCGCGCTGATGTGGGTAGGCATCGCGCTGCACGCCGCGGCGATTGTGCTGCGCGGCCTGGCTACCGGCCGCTTCCCCTTTGGCAACCTGTACGAGTACGTGTTGATGGTGAGCTTCGGTGTGCTGCTGGTAGGCAATATAGCTATGCAGCGCAAGGAGTGGCGCACCGTGTGGCCATGGCTGCTTACCCCGGTGCTGGCGCTGATGTTTTATGGATCCACCAAGCTCTATGCCGAGTCTGCCCCGGTGGTGCCGGCGCTGCAGTCGCACTGGCTGCCCATCCACGTCACCGTGGTTTCCCTGGGCGCGTCCATAGGTATTATCTCCGGCATTGTCTCGCTGCTGACTCTTTTCCGTATGGCGCAACCGAAGCATGCTGAGCATGGCTTCTTCGGTGCGGTGGCCCGCCCGCTTCCTTCGGCCGCGAAGATCGATCAGTTGGCCTACCGCCTAGCCGTTATCACCCTGCCGACCTTGGGCTTGGGCATCATCCTGGGTGCTATCTGGGCCGAGTCCGCTTGGGGCCGCTTCTGGGGCTGGGACCCAAAGGAGACCGTGTCCTTCGCTACCTGGATCCTTTATGCCGCCTACCTGCACGCGCGTGCAACGCCGGCCTTCCGCAAGGCGGCACCGTGGATCAACGTCATGGCGATGGCGCTGATGGTATTCAACCTCTTCTTCATCAATATGGTCGTCTCCGGCCTGCACTCCTATGCGGGGCTGAACTAGATGGCGGAGCATAATAGCCCACGCCATAAGCTAGGCAAGCCGGCCGGCGATAATGCCGTGATTTTGGGATTGGGCGCTCAATTTGCCGAGCGCCGCCGCGAGCTGGGTATTTTGCAGCAGCAGCTTGCCGACGCTGCCGGTATCTCCCGCTCCACCCTCCACACCATCGAGCATGGTGGCGCGGGTGTGCGGTGGGAAAAGATTACCGCCGTGGCCGAGGCCTTAGGCCTGGAGATGCGCTTCGTGCCGAAGGATTCCTAGTCCTTGTCGCCGTCGGTGCCGCGATTGCGGCGCTGGCGGCGTTTTTCTTCCTCTGCCTCCTGCGCGCGGCGCTGCTTGAAGCGCTCCTTTTCCAGTTTCCAGAGGAATTCCTCGTCATCATCGGGGCCCTTGATGGCGCGGGGTTGTTCCACCTCGCGCTTTTTCCATGTGGAGGGCCCGAAGGCCTTCCACACCAAGTAGGCGGCGAGGACAAAGAGTAAGAGGAGGATGATTCGGCCCATGCGTGCGATCCTACCTGCACCGCGTACAATCAACCCCCATGACGCATAACCCTGAGCCACCCAAGCCGGATCCGGAACTGCGCCGTCGTTCGCGCGCGGCGCTGTGGAAATACGGGCTCGCCCGCGTAGTGCTTTTTATCGCTTTGACCGCGGTGATCGAGCTATTGGCCATCGCCATCGGCTTTCCCATCCCAGTGCTCGTCGCGGCGCTGTTGGCGCTTTTTGTGGCGCTGCCGCTATCGATGCTGATCTTTAAAAAATGGCGCATCGAGGCCACCCAAACGCTGGCGGAGTACTCTGCCCAGCGCAAGGCCCACAAGCGCTGGGTCCAGGCGGAGCTGGAAGGCCGCGCCGCGCAGGATTAGACGATGATAAGCGCTGCGGCCTCGATAACGGCCCACAGGAGCATCGCGCGGCCGGTCAGGCCGAGCACGGGGATGAGCTCGGGTCCTTGGGCGCCGCGGTTGACGGTGCGGATGGCGCGCAGCGCGAAGGGGAAGTAGACCAATCCGGCGAGCGCGAGCCAGCTGCTAAAGGCGATGCCGATGGTCAGCAAGAAGGGCAGCAGCAGTAGCGCCGTGAAGAGCAGGCGAGCCTTGTCGTTGCCAAGCCGCACGGCGAGGGTAATCTTGCCGGTCTCGGCGTCGGAAGGAATATCGCGGATATTATTGACCAAGTTGACGCCGGAGCTCATCGCGCCGATGCCCACGGCCAGCGCGAGGCCCGACCAGGACAGGCGCCCGGCCTGGGTGAATTCGGTGCCGAGCACGGCGACGAGCCCGAAGAAGATAAAGACGGCGACCTCGCCGAGCCCGCGGTAGCCATACGGATTCTTGCCGCCGGTATAAAACCACGCGCCGGCGATGCACAGCGCGCCGACGAGGATGAGCCACCACGCGTGCGCCGCAAAGGAGAGCGCGATGCCGGCGATTCCGGCCACGGCGAAGGCGGCAAAGGCCGCGAGCTTTACGTGCTGCGGGCGGGCCAGGCCGCCGCCGGTTAGGCGCTGTGGGCCGGTGCGGTCGTCGTCGGTGCCGCGGATGCCGTCGGAGTAGTCATTGGCATAGTTCACGCCGATGATAAGCGCCCATGCCACGATGAGGGCGAGGAGCGCGCGGCCCACGTGGCCGCCGCCGATGCCGAAGGCCGCGCCGGTGCCCGCAACGACGGGCGCAAAAGCATTGGCCCAGGTATGCGGGCGTGCGCCCTCGAGCCAATCCTTTGCGGTGGCGGGGTAATGACCGGCGGAACGGGCCCCAGAATTCGGGGCGGACTTCGAGGCAGACATAGCCACCATTGTGCCACTGGCGTGGTGGCGGGCGGCAATCAGCGTAGGTAGGCGCGGCGGTGCACCCGATACGCGGCCAGCGCCGCGAAAAAGAGCGCGGCATTGGTGACCGTCATAGCGGCCGAGGTGGCCGCATTCAGGTAGTACGCCAGCCAGAATCCTGCTACTGCGCTTAGCGCAGCGATGCCGCAGGCGGCCAGCACTAGGGCGGGCACGCGGCGGGTGATAAGCCGCGCGGTCATGGTGGGAAAGACCATCAAGGCGATAACCAGCATGGCGCCGGCGGCGTGGAAGGCGGCGGTAGCGGTGCAGGCGACGACCGCCATAAACGTTGTCTGTACGGCGCGGGAGCGGACCCCGCGCACGGTGCAGAACGGGGCGTCAAAAGACGTGGCGGCAAGCCGCGGCAAGGTAAGGGCGAGGAAGATCGCATTAGCGGCAAGCACGGCGGCCATGACATAGCAATAGTGGGGATTGGAAAAGGCGGCGAGGTTAACATCGCCGACCAAGACGGCGTGGACGTCGATATGCACGTGGCTCATCCGGGTGGAGATGAGGATGACGCCGGCGGCAAAGAGGGCGGGAAAGATGAGGCCCAGGGCGGCGTCGGCAGTAACCAGCGCGCTGCGCTGCAGCCACCGTGTGCCAAGCGCAACAGCCAGGGCGCCGGCCGCGGCGGTAAGGAGCAGCAGCGGGGACTTGATGTCGGAGGTTATCAGGTAGCCCACGGCGATGCCGGGAAGGATGGCGTGGCCGATGCCGTCGATAAGCATGGCCTGGCCCTGGAGAACCACGAAGGTGCCGGGCAGCGCGCACGCCACGGCGGTAAGAACGGCGAGGAGGCAAGCGGTAGCGGCAAGGGTCATGGGCGGAGCTTTCTGGTGACAAGGCTGAGGGCTACGGCGGCGGCTTGCGCCAGCACGATGATGGGGCCGGTAGGCAGCGGGCCGAAGGCGATGGAAAGGTAGCAGCCCGCGGCGGCAGTGAGCGCGCCCAGGCAGCCGGCCAGGGCGATGAAGGGCCGCAGGCGGTGGACCCAGGGGCGGGCGGCTGCGGCCGGGCTGATGACCACAGCCACCATGAGGACCACGCCGACTACCTTGACTCCGATAACCGTGATGGCGGTTAAGGCGAGGAAGCTGAGGGCGTTTAGGGCCGTGGTACGGATGCCGGCTACGCGGGCAAAGGGGGCGTCAAAGGCGACGGCGGCTTGCCGAGTGTGTACCGAAGAAAGAATTAGCAAGACGCCGCCGCCAATGACGAGCGCAGAACTCACATCGGCGCGCGTGAGCGTGGACGCGTTTCCCAGGAGATAGACCTGGATGCCGGCCTTGCCGGGCAAGGGCTGGCGGGAAATATACTGCATGAGCAGCATGCCGACGGAGAAGAATGTGGTAAGCGTAGCGGCCATGGCGGTGGTCGATCCCAGCGGGGCCAGCCGCGGAATCAGGTGAATGCAGCCGACGGCCAGTGCGCCAGTGAGGATGGCGCCGGCAGAAAGCAGCCAGATATTGCGGCCGTCCCACCCTAGGGCCGTGGCCGCGATAAAGGCGGCCAACAGGCCGGGCAGGGAGGAATGCGAGATGGCATCGGCCAGCAAGCTGGTGCGGCGCACATAGACTAACGGTCCGAGCGCACCGGCACAGGCTCCGATGAGTACCGTCCCCAAAAGCGCCTGCGTATAGGTGAAATCCTGGAAAAGTGCGAGTGGGTTCATGACGGCAGGCAAAACATTTCGGCGATGGCGGATTCGGTGAGTACCTGCTTAGTAGGCCCGGCCGCGATGAGGCGGCCTTGGCCCACCATGAGGACCTCATCACAGAAATCGGCGACTTCTGCCAGATTGTGGTGGACCAGCAGGATGGTGGCGCCATCGGCGCGCAGCTTGTGCAGCACATCCATAATCGCGCGCTGGCTGGCGGCGTCGACCCCGGCAAAGGGCTCATCCAAGATAATGAGCTCGGGATCGCTCACGAGCGTGCGAGCGAGTAAGACGCGCTGGCGCTGGCCGCCGGATAAGGCCGAAATGGGCAGGTGTAAGTGCTCTTGCATTCCGGTGCGGGCGAGCGCGTCGCGGGCGGCGCGCTTATCGGTGCGGCTCGGCCACTGCCACCAGCGCAGGCCGGCGGTGCGCCCCATAAGCGCGACATCGAAGGCCGTGGCCGGAAATTCCCAGTCGATATCCGCGTGCTGCGGCATATAGCCGAGCCGGTGGCGGAAGTGAGCAAGATCCGTGCCATCAAAGCTCAGCGATTCGCAGGAAAGCGGTGGAAGCAGGCCCACCAAGGTGCGCACGAGGGTGGACTTGCCGGAGCCGTTGGCGCCCACGAGGCCGGTGATGGTGTCGGGGGTGAGGGCAAAGGTGGCGTCGGTAAGCAAAGGCGTGCGCGGATACCCCGCGGTCAGGTGTGTGGCGCGCAGCATTAGCTTAGGGCCTCTGCCACGGCGTGGGCGTTGTGCTCGAAGGCCCCGAGGTAGGTATTGGTGGGCGCATCGGGACCGAGGGTATCGGCGAAGAGCTCCTCGTCCGAGACGGTGACCTTCCAGCCGCGGGATTCCACGGCCTGCTTCAGCGAGGTGATGGCCTGCGGGTTGGCCTGGTTATCTTTAAAGATGACGGGGACCTTTTTATCGGCGATAGTATCGGCCAGCTCGGAGATCTCGGTGGCGGATTTTGTTGCTTCGGTGGTGACGAAATCGGTGGCGTGAATTTCAAAGCCGAAGGTTGTGCCGAAGTAATTGAAGGCATCGTGGCCGGTAACCAACACGCGGGGCTTGGCGGCGGCGAGTTCCTTTTCGGCCTTGTCATGGGCGGCGGCGATCTGGCTTTCATAGTTATCGGCGGCCGTGGAGTAGTCCGCGGCGTGCTCGGAGTCGATATCGCCAAGCTTCTCGCCGATGCTCTCGACGGCTTGGCTCCACAGCTTGGGGCTATTCCAGATATGCGGATCGAAGAGCTGCTCGCCGCCCTTTCCTTGATCTGGCCAGGGTAAGAGGTCCTGCTCAGCGAGCTGGTCGCCCACCGCGAGCTGTTTTTCTCCCAGCGACTCAAGCTGGTCCACCATCTGTGCCTCGAGGTGAAGGCCGTTCCAGAGCACAAGGTCGGCGTTTTTCATGGCCTCGATGTCGTGCGTGGTGGGTTGGTAGGTGTGTGGGTCGCCGCCGGGGCCGACCATGGTGGTGATATCGGCATCGGGGGCGAGGTTGGCGGCGGCGTCGGCCAAGTAGCCGGTGGTGGCGAAGAGCTTCAAGCCATTTTCATGGTTGTCATCGCCGCTGGAGCACGCCGTTAGCACGGTGGCGGCGAGCAGCACGGCGAGGGGAAGTGCGGTGGATTTCTGCAACGAAAGGTCCTTAAATTAGAAATGAATACCAAAGTTCAATAGTGTGAACTTTTAAAAACATACATACTGAACCTTATGAAAGCAATAGGATGAACTACGATGGGGGAATGCACGTAAGCGACCTGCCCGAACGCACCCAGGACTACCTCAAGATTTTGTGGAACCACGAGGAAAAGGCGGGTTCCGATACCGCCATGCCGCTCGGCGATCTGGCCAAGGCTGCCGGCCAAAAGCTGCCCACCACCTCTGAGGCCGTCAAGCGCCTCGCGGCCAAGGGCCTAGTGGAACACGAGCGTTACTTTGGCGTCCGGCTTGTGGAGGAAGGCCGCGAGTTGGCCGTGGCTATGGTGCGCCGCCACCGGCTGCTCGAGACCTTCTTGGTGCGCACCCTGGGCTATACCTGGGACGAGGTGCACGAGGAAGCGGAGATTTTGGAGCATGCGACCACCGATAGGTTTGTCGAGCGCATCGATGCTTTCCTCGGCGCCCCCGTGCGCGATCCCCATGGCGATCCCATTCCGGCGGCCGATGGTACGGCCGAGCCGCTCTCGCGCATTACGCTTGCCGACGTCCCACCCAACTCCCCCGTCACCATGGAACAGGTCAATGACGCCGATGGCGAATTCCTGCGCTACTTGGACAAACACGGGGTTCGTCCCGGCGTGCGGCTGACCGTCGTTGCCCCGCCGGTAGCCGGCCTCCTAGAGGTCGCCGTGGATGATGGGGCCAGCTTTTCGCTCGGGGAATCCGCGGCGCGCGAGATTGCGGTGCGCGACGTGGAAGGTGGCTAAGCGCCGAAGATGCGCGCCACCGCCCGGCGGTCTATCTTGCCCGGCCCGGCCGTGGGAAATTCCGCGAGGCGCTTGATGTCTTTCGGTATCTGCCAGCGGGGAAGTTCGGCGTCCTCGAGGGCTTCGAGGATATCGCCGATATCGGCCCAGCCGGTATACGCCGCCATGATGGCCTGGCCGAGCCGCGGGTGCGGCACGCCGACGACGCAGGCATGGTCCACGCCCTTGACCTTGAGGATTTCGGTTTCCAGCGCCTCTGGGTGCAGCTTGAGGCCGCCGGAGTCGATGACATTATCCAGTCGGCCGGTGACGGTGAGGGTGCCGGCGTCGATGAAGCCGCCGTCGGACGTGGCGAACCAGCCTGGCTCGCGGAAGGCCTTGTGCTCGGGCGCGTTGCGGTAGCCATGGGCGATGGTGGGCCCGCCCAAGAGAATGCGCCCGTCCTGGACGCGGACCTGCGCGCCGGGGATCGGCCGGCCATCGTAGACGCAGCCGCCCGCGGTTTCGGACGACCCGTACGTCGCCACCACCGCAATGCCCAGATCTGCAGCCGCCGCGCGCAGGCGCGGGTTGATGGCCGCACCGCCGACCAAGATGGCATCGAAAGTGCGCAGCGCGTCGATCCCTTCGACCGAATCCATGGCCTTGGCTAGCTGCAGCGGGGTGAGCGCGGTATAGGTGCGGTCCCCGGTGTGGTCGAGCTCTGCGGCCGCGCGGGCGAAGGTGGGGATATCGAAGCCCTCGCTGAGATCTATGCACAGCGGGTCCACACCCGCCACCAGCGAGCGCACCAGCACTTGGATGCCGGCGATGTGGTGGGCCGGCATGGCCAGCAGCCACTGGCCGGTGCCGCCGAGCACCTTGTGGGTGGCATCCGCGCTGGCCACCAGGTTTGCCGGGGTGAGCTGCGCGCCCTTCGGGGTGCCGGTGGAACCAGAAGTGGACATCACGAGCGCGATATCGGGGTCGATGGGCTCGCCGGCGCGTTGGGTATTGCGCAGGAGGGTGGCGCGGGTGGCGTCGGCAAGCGGGAGTGGTAAAAAGCAGGCCTGCCCGGCAATGGCTGCCTCCAGGTCCGGGAGGATAGCGGCCGGGGCATGGGGGTCAACCGGGAGCGGGGAGAGGATAGTCACGGTGGCGATTTTAAGAGGAAAACGCAGAAATCCCCGGCTGGTGCCGGGGTGAGTCGATGGTTGTTTAGGATTTCTTGGCAAAGAGCAACCGGTCCAGGGAAATGGCGCCTGCACCAACGCTGGTGAGCAGGAGGGCCGCCGCGGCGATGACGCCGACGAGCTCCCAGCCGCCTTCGTTAACAAAGATGCCGGTGGTGAAGTGATCGGCAAAAATGCCCGCGCCGATCATGTTAAGCGCTACTAGCGCGCCCACCATGCGGGTGAATAGGCTGGCGATGAGGAGGATGCCACCGCCGAATTCGATGACGGCGGCGACGACGGCAGCCAGGCTGGCGGCCGGAACGCCCATGGCCGCAAAGCTATCGGCGGTGCCGCTGATGCCCCACTCGTGGATTTTTTGCCAACCGTGGGCGATTAGGACTGCGCCGAGGACAATGCGCGCGACAAGGATGGTGAAGGAAGAACTCAATTTCATGAGCGTTTACTTTACGCATAAAGTAAATCTGCGTGCAACACCCGCCGCTTGGGTGCGGGATAAGGCGCTGGAAATGCCAGGCAGGAAGCCTAATCGAAGGGTCGCTCTTCCTTCTTCTGGGCGTCTTTAATCTTGCGCAGTAGCCACACCCTAGCGCCTATGACCCCGCCGAGGGCCGCGCCGGCGAGGATGATGCAAAAAGCGATAAGCATTAGTAGTAGTACGGGAAGCTATCCCAGTTGGGCTCGCGCTTTTCTAAGAAGGACTCCTTGCCCTCGACGGCCTCGTCGGTCATATACGCCAAGCGAGTGGCCTCGCCGGCGAAGACCTGCTGGCCCATAAGCCCGTCATCGGTGAGGTTGAAGGCGAACTTCAGCATGCGCTGGGCGGTGGGGGACTTCATGTTGATCTCCTGGCCCATACGGATGGCGGCGTCTTCGAGCTCGCCGTGGTCCGCGACCTCATTGACCGCGCCCATCTCGTACATCCGCTGGGCATCGTAGGTGCGGCCCAAGAAGAAGATCTCGCGGGCGAATTTCTGGCCCACCATCTTGGCCAGATACGCCGAGCCATAGCCGGCATCGAAGGATCCCACGTCCGCATCCGTCTGCTTGAAGCGCGCCTCTTGACGGGAGGCGACCGTCATATCGCAGACCACGTGTAGCGAGTGCCCGCCGCCGGCCGCCCAACCATTGACCACGGCGATGACCACCTTCGGCATGGTGCGGATAAGGCGCTGGACCTCGAGGATGTGTAGGCGGCCGCCCTCCACCTTTTCGCGGGCGGTGTCCACGGCGGATTCATCTGCGGTGGCGTCATCGTGGGCGTGCTCGGTGGCGTAGCGGTAACCGGAGCGGCCGCGAATGCGCTGGTCGCCGCCGGAACAAAACGCCCAGCCGCCGTCCTTTTTGGACGGGCCATTGCCGGTGAGCAAAATCGTGCCCACATCCGGCGTGCGCCGGGCGTGATCCATGGCGCGGTAGAGCTCGTCTACGGTATGCGGGCGAAAGGCATTGCGCACCTCAGGGCGGTCGAAGGCGATGCGCACGATGCCGTTCTTGCGGCCCTCGCCGTTGAGCCGGTGATAGGTGATATCCGTCAGGTCCTCAAAACCTTCTACGGAATGCCATAATTCCGGCCGGAACGGATTATCGGTGCTGTATTTTCTCTGCTCGCTCATGACGGCCAGCTTAGTGGCAAAAGAAGAATAGTCCCCATTCCCAACCCTCACCCACACACACTGCCCAGCAGGCCGGTAATAATCAATGTGCGATACTGCGAGGTTGTTGCCCCGCACAATACCCGTGTACGCCATACCAGCGCGGTACTCCATGCCATGGGGAGAGTCGAACTCCCCGCCCCTTTGAAAAGCGCTAAAGGGGGCCTGTGTCCCAGGATTTTCCCCTCCAGGGTGGGGGCCTGCTCGCTGCAGGGTGTGTGGGCTACCATCGCGCGCCTTTAGGTAGCGCGCGATATGACTATCCGTTTTTCAGTTCGGTATTCCAGTTCAGCTGCTGGATGCGGGTATCCAGCTCGCGGTACTGCTTGGAGAGATCGTCTACGCGCTTGCGCAGCTCCGCCACCGGGATGGTGGAGACAAACTTAATCTCGTTGCGGGAATAGCGATCCGAGCGCGTGCCCGCCCGCTGCGCCAGGTCGTGGTAAATGCGGCGTTTGCGCAAGAGACCGTCGCGAAGCGCGAGGGCCTCCATCAAGTTCATCTTTTCATCAAAGGCGGTGGCGATATTCGTCGCGTTAATGGCCTGCACCAGCTCATCGATGCGCCCTGCCACGCCGTCGAGCTCGCGCAGCAGCTCCTGCGGATCCTCATCCGGGGTATCGCCCTCCTGCACGCGGACCACGGTGAGCAGCCGCTCGTGCAGGCTATTGAGGCGCTCCTGCGCCTGCGCGCGCTCCGCCAATGCCTCAGCTAGCAGCATAATTCCTCCTTTATTGGTATGGGTTCCCAAAATAGCGCAGAGCGGGGGAGGGGTCAATGAAAACTAGCTGATAAACATAAACGCAAAAAGCGTGTTAAGTACTGTCGCTACTATCATTGGTACGGCGGTACGCTTTACCAGACGAATCGGATTGACATCGATAGCTCCAGCTACGATAAGGATGGCGGCATTGACCGGCGAGACTTGTCGCATGAGGTTGGACGTGCCCCAGATAGCGGTGAGCATCTGCGGTGCATGGATGGAGGTCTGGGAAGCCAGATTAGGAACGACCTCTGAAAGGCGAAATAGGGAGCGGTGCCGGAGCCGGTGAGCGCAGCCATGGCGGCGGTAGCGGCAACGAAGATGAGAACAATAAACACGGCCGCGCCAGAGGAGTTTTCGGCGGTCGATATGAGCATATCGATTACACCCATTTGAGTGATGCCTTCTACTAGGACCGCGGCGGCAACAAGGAGTGCAACCACACCGGCGGCGCCTTCGCCCATACCCTTGAAGAAGCCAGCGGCGGAGTCGATGGCACCGGTGATGGTGCGATGACGGATAGATTCGATGCTCATCGCGATAAAGAGAGAGACTACCGTGACAGGCAGAATTCCAGCCTCGAAAGAGAGTACGCCGACTCGCTCGAGGACAGCAGAGACCACGATTAGGAGCAATGGCAACAATGGCAATACGGCGTAGTAGCCAGGAAGGGTGGCGGCGCGGGCAATGGATTGTTCCGTGGCGGCATCGGTCAGCCCAGCATCCGTGGAGCCGGATGATTCCTCCTGTTTGTCACAATGGCGCTGCCACCACATGTGTACGAAAGCCGTGACGAGGAGGGTAGGAACGGTAGCATAGGCAACTGAACCGTAAACAAATTCGGTTACGGTCATATCTGTTAGATCCGCGCCTTGGATGAGCCCAGCTTCCAGCGGGGTGGGCATGATGGTGGATGAAGTGACCACGATGGCAGCCACAGTCAGGGGTGTGAGGCCTGCAGCGATAAGTGCGGGCAGGAGGGTAGCTACTAAAAGTAGTGATAACGCAGCGGCTGAGGGGATCACGAGTGAGAGCAAACTGCCCAAAATGAAGCCGACTGGTACCAACCAGTACGAGCCTTTAAATCGTTTGAGTGGTGACGATAAGACAACGACGGTCTTTGCGTCTGCACCGATGTGGCGCATGTACGAGACAAATCCAAATAGCACCATGATGGCCATGCCGATGCCTGAGAAACGCTCTTTAAACAGGGCATCAATGACAAGGAGTTGATCATAGAAGGAATTACCGGTCGCTTCGATTTCCGTGGTGCGAAACTCCGCACGACCGGTGAGTGCTGCGAGCATTAGAAGTATTACGCCTGCGGCGAAGATGGCAGTGGCCGCGTGAACTTTTTTATAGATGAGATAAACCACCGCAGCTATCGCTAACAGGGAAATTAGGAGGTAGAGCATAGTAGGAACGTAGCACCACCAAGACCTTTCTTCTAGATGAAAGCTACCATGAAGGCCATGCATATCGATGACGTCCTCGACCGCGCCCACGTAGTTTCCCTCCCCCTCGCCGTGCGTTTCCGCGGCATCACCACCAGGGAGGCCCTGCTCATCGATGGCCCAGCCGGCTGGGGCGAATTCGCGCCCTTCCTGGAGTACGGACCGGCCGAGTCCGCTGCTTGGCTGCGCGCCGGGCTCGAGGCCGCATACGAGGGTTTTCCGGAGCCGGTGCGCGATTCTATCGAGGTCAACGCCACCATTCCGGCCGTGCCCGCCAGCGAGGTTCCGGCCGTGGTGGAGCGCTACCCCGGCTGCCGCACCTTCAAAATCAAGGTGGCGGAAAAGGGCCACACGCTTGCCGACGACGCCGCTCGCGTCCGCGCCGTCCGCGACGCCGTCACCCAACGCGGCGAAATCCCTATCCTGCGCGTGGACGCCAACGGCGGCTGGAGCGTCGATGAGGCGGTCGAGGCCGCGCAGATGATGATGCCGCTGGATTATATGGAACAGCCGTGCGCCACCACTGAGGAGCTCGCCCAAGTCCGTGGCCGCCTTATGCGCGCCGGCCTCTTTGTACGCGTTGCCGCTGATGAATCCATTCGCAAGGTTGCCGACCCTTATCGCGTCGCCGAGTTGCAGGCAGCGGACGTCGCCGTGGTCAAGCCCGCCCCGCTCGGCGGCGTGCGCCGCGTCCTCGAGGTGGCCCAACACCTGCGCCAGCGCCACATGGATATCACGGTGGCCTCCGCGCTCGATACCTCCATTGGCATCAATATGGGCCTTGCGGCCGTCGCCGCTCTCCCGCGCATCTACGACGACGAGGACATCGACGTCACCCCGGCCGCCGCCGGTCTCGCCACCGGTTCCCTTTTCGAAGAAGACGTCACCGCCCCGCGCCCGCTTGTCGATGGCTACCTTCCCGCCGATATCCTCGCCCCCGACCCAGACCGCCTTGCTGCGCTCGCCGCCCCCGCCGACCGCCGCGACTGGTGGTTCGATCGCCTCCGCGACTGCTGGCAGCACCTTGCTAAATAGGGTTTAGAGCAAGCTTTGGTGAAACCTCCATGCTGGGGTCACCAGCGCCCGCCGCACCTTCTGCGGCTTAGTCTTTAACCCGCGCACGCTACGTCGATGCGTCACTGTTTTCTGCACCGTTTCCAGCACCAGCTTGAGGTGGTAGTCGGTGCACTCATCCGTAAACTTCAGCGGTGCCCACCCGTGTTGCACCGCATGATTGGTCTTCCACGTCCCGATGAGGAATTCCCGGTGATTATTCTCCGGCGCGTGATAAAACAGCGAGTCCAAGTCCACCACCGTCGTTCCCGCCCTGAAACCTAGATCCCAGGTGTACGGTCCCAGCCGGAAATTCGGCACAGGCTTAAGGCCCACCCGCCGCATCTCGTGGTATATCCGCTGCTCCCACTTCGACGCCGTACCTACCGGCGCCTCCTCCGCCAGTGTGCGAAGTGCATCCTTTTCCTTGCTGGTCACCATCTCTAAATCGGCCGCAAACCTACCCCTCCCGTTGAGCCCGCGATACGCCTGCGCCAGCGCTTCCTTCAGCAGCCACTCGCCGCAGCGCTCAAAGCTGAGGGCATCTGCCACCGCTTGCGCCGGCAATGCCATCCGCACGCCTTTTACCCGATTTGCTGGCACCGGCCGCGACCTCACCGTGCGCACTAGCTCATTGGCATGTGTCCGGCGACTATTGTCTATCCGAATCGTCGCCGGCAGCCGCACTTCGCATAAGCCGTATGCTGCGAGCGCCGCCGTTCCCGTAAACACCGCATCTGGATAAAGCTGCGCCACTGCGGCTACCTTATCCTTCGCGCTCGCCTGCGCTGGGACGTAACAGTTGCGCCTAAGCCGAAGGAGCCTGCCCTCTGCCACCTCCTTTTCAATTCGATATTGAGTCAATCCTTCTTCGAATAGGTCTTTTCGTGTGTACATAGCCTTTTAGACTGCTGCGCTGAGGATTCGGTTCCGCGGAAATGCCGGGATCACGACTTTCGTCCATACAAACCACCCAAACCGTCGACGAAATCCCTGATTTAGATGGACAAAGATCGCGATCGGCGGCGGAAAGCCAGGACCGAGCTCGCTGCCCAGCCCGCCACCTGTGCGTACGCTAGAGGACATGTCTACTATCAAGGTCCGCGATGCCCACCTGCACAACCTGCGCAACGTCGACGTCGATATGCCCCGTGGCAAGCTCGTCGCGGTCACGGGAGTGTCTGGTTCGGGCAAGTCTTCGCTGGCATTCGGCACGATTCACGGCGAAGGCCAGCGTCGCTACCTCGAATCAGTAGCACCCTTCGCCCGCCGCCTCATTAGCTCGGCCGTCGACCCACAGGTCAGCCAGGTAGAGGGCCTGCCGCCGACGGTCGCGCTGCAGCAATCGACCTCCGGCGGCGGTGCGCGCTCCACGGTCGGCACGGTCTCCGCGCTTTCGAATAGCGTGCGCCTGCTCTATTCGCGCGCCGGTGATAACCCGGAGGGCCTGTACTCGGATTCCTTTTCGCCCAATACCCCGGAGGGCATGTGCCCGCAGTGCCACGGCACGGGCGTGGTTCATGAGCCCACCGAGGAGTCCATGGTCCCGGATCCCACCCTCTCCATCGAGGAAGGCGCCATCCAAGCATGGCCCGGTGCTTGGGCCGGCAAGAATTTCCACGACATCTTGATGAACTTAGGCTATGACCTGGACTCGCCGTGGCAGGACCTGCCGCAAGAGGACCGCGACTGGATTCTCTTTACCGAAGAGCGCCCCGTCGTCACGGTCAAGCCCCTGCGCGGCAAGGACCAGATTCAGCGCAATTACGAGGGCACGTGGCGCTCGGTGGCCAGCTACCTGAATAAGACGCTGGCGGAGACCCAATCGGATACGCTGCGCAAGCGGACCCTTTCTTATATGGAATCGCGTGAGTGTGAAACCTGTGGCGGCCGCCGCCTCAACCCGGCCGCGCTGCAGGTGACTTATGCGGGCATGCCCATCGATGAGCTGGGCGCGCTGCCGCTGGATAGGGTGCATGCGGTGCTCAGCAAGCAGAATCCGGAAGAGAACTCGGCCGAGGATTTGCTGCTTAAACAGATTCTTCCCGCGTTGACCTCGGCGCTTGAGCTCGGCTTGGCCCACCTGAGTTTGGATCGGCCGACGCAGAGCCTGTCCGGCGGCGAGATGCAGCGCATCCGTTTGGCCGCGCAGCTGCGCTCCGGCCTCTTTGGCGTGGCGTATGTGCTCGACGAGCCCTCGGCCGGCCTGCACCCAGATGAGCGCGATGCGGTCATGGAGATGTGCCGCCGCTTCATCGCGGCCGGCAACTCCGTGCTTTTGGTGGAGCATGACATGGATTTGGTCGCGCAGGCGGATTGGCTCGTGGACGTCGGACCGCTGGCCGGCGAGCGCGGCGGCAACGTGGTTTATTCGGGCCCGGTCGCAGACTACGACGCGGATACCCCCACCGCCCGCGCCTTGGCCAACCGCACGCTCGCGCTTGCCGAGGACTCCCGTACCCCCTCCTCCCACCTCACCCTCCGCGGCATTAATGCGCGCAGCATCGACAATCTGGATGTGGACTTTGGTTTAGGCCAATTCACGGCAGTTGCCGGTGTCTCCGGCTCGGGCAAGTCCACTCTGGTCAGTACAGTGCTCGCCGGCCTACTGCGCCAATCCGCCACGGCCGTTTCCGACGAGGAGGAAGCCGAAGAACAAGGCTGGTCCGTCAAGCGTGCGGAGGGCTTTGACCAGGTCAAGCGCGTCGTGCAGATTACCCAAAAGCCCATCGGCCGCACCCCACGCTCCACGCTGGCGACCTATACCGGGCTCTTCGATAACGTTCGCAAGCTCTTCGCCTCCACCGATGAGGCCAAGCAGCGCAAGTGGACGGTCTCGCGCTTTTCTTACAACGTAAAGCAAGGCCAGTGCCCCATCTGCGGTGGCGCGGGCAAGATCGAGGTGGAGCTGGTCTTCCTACCGGGCTCGTACACCACCTGCCCAGAGTGCGGCGGCGCCCGCTTCAACGACGAGACCCTCGAGGTGACCTGGCAGGGCCGCACCATTGCGGACATCTTGGAGCTTACCGTAGACGAGGCCGCAGAGGTCTTCGCCGAGGAAGAAAAGATTTACCGCGCTATCGCCACGCTGCAGGCCGTCGGCCTGGGCTATCTCCGCCTCGGCCAAGGTGCGCCTGAGCTCTCCGGCGGCGAGGCCCAGCGCATTAAGCTGGCTACGGAGCTGCAGCGCTCCCGAAACTCCCGCCGCGGCCATACGGTTTACCTGTTAGACGAGCCCACCACGGGCCTGCATCCGGCCGATATCGACTTACTCAATACCGAGCTGCACAAGCTGGCGGATGCTGGGCATACGGTGGTCGTCGTCGAGCATGATCTTTCGGTGATGGCGAATGCGGACCGCATCATTGAGATGGGCCCAGGCGCCGGTGAAGACGGTGGCCAGATCATCGCGGATGCCACCCCAGCGCAGGTAGCCAAGGAGGATACCGCCACCGGCCGCGCCTTGCGCGCGCGGCAGGAGAACTAAGCGGCCAGCATTATCTGCCCGTAAGCTATCGGAGAACTCTCTGGGATCTCACAGCCAAATGGGGTAGAGGTAGAAAGTATGACTACTAAAGGCCCTCAAGGCGGAAACCATGGCGATAATAATGAAACCCGCAGCTGGTCCAGCCCGGCGGATGATGCCACGCGCCAGATAGGCCGCGTACCCGATAATGCCGCTGGTCCCAACCGTGACCAGCAGCGCCGCGAGCACCCCAAGCAGTACTTTCCGGGCGAGCAGCAGCCACAGAATGAGACTCGTCAATTCGATGCGGCCGGTGGCTACCAGCAAGGCTACGGCCAGAGCTACCAGCCGCAGGGTGGTCAGGGGCAAGGGCAGGCCTACGGTCAGCAATATAACCAGCAGTACGCGCAGCAGCCGGAATACGAGCCGGTTCCGTCGGACTATGACCCGGACCAGCCGGAAAAGCGCAAGAAGAAGGGCGGCGGCGCCATTGCTGGCGTCTTCGCGGCCATCGCTGTGCTAGCCGTACTGGCTGCAGCCGTGCTGTTTTTCCTGTGGCGCAACGCCGCGGGCGAGGCGGATAAGCCGGATCCAGAGCCGGTGACGGAGACGCTGACCACGCAAGTTCCCACCACCGTGACGCAGACCGATGAGCCGGATACGCAGGATGAGAATTCCAATAAGCTGCCAAAGCTGCCGGACTTCCAGAATGACCTGCCTTCTGATATCCCGACCGAGCTGCCGCCAGAGGTGCAAGACCAGCTGGATAACGGCAGCGACGTGAACATAGAGGACCTCCTCAACGATCTCTTGGGCGGCGGCGAGCAGCCGGCCGACCAGCAGGGCGCTTAGAACTGGGCGCCCAGCACCTGCCCGGTAAGGGAAATGGTGCGCGGGCAGGTAAAATCGGGCGGCATGAATGAATCGATGCAGTTGGCTGAGAAGGTAGCCGCCCAGCTGGCCCGGCACCTTACGGATGTGGTCCTGTGCCCTGGCTCGCGCAATGCGCCGCTTTCGCTGGCCCTGTTGGCCCGCGATGATATCCGCGTACACACCCGCTTGGATGAGCGCGGGGGAGCGTTTACCGCCTTGGGCATGGCGCGGGTGCAGCGCCGCCACGTTGGCGTGGTGATGACCTCGGGAACTGCGGTAGCCAATACCTTGCCTGCCGTCGTGGAGGCGCATTATTCGCATACGCCGCTGGCCATTATCAGCGCGGATCGGCCGGAGCGCTTGGTGGGCACGGGGGCTTCGCAGACCATCGAGCAGCAAGGCATCTTTGGCGTCTATGCGCAGACCACTCAGGTCACCGGAGCGGACGATATTGCCGCGATGGCGCAGCGCTTCCGCGAGGACCTGCAGGTACACGTTAACGTGGCTTTTGACGCCCCGCTTGTCGACGCCACCCTGCCGGACCACACCTCCGGTGACGGCGCGCGCGAGTCAGCACCGATATTTGTCGACCACGGCGAGGTGGCCGTGGACTTGAGTAAGAACACACTGGTCATCGCTGGCGATGAGGCCTGGGAGGTAGAGGGTCTGCAGGATGTGCCGACCATCGCGGAGCCGAGCGCGCCGGGCCCGTATCATCCGGTGCACCCAGCGGCGGCGCATATCTTCCGCAAGGCGCAGGTCTCCGCGAATGACTATGTGGTCAATACCAAGGTCGAGCAGGTCATCGTTGTGGGGCACCCAACACTGCACCGCAGCGTGCTGGCGCTGATGAATGACCCGGATATCGAGCTGGTGGTGCTTTCGCGCACCAAGGACTTCACCAATCAGCGCGGCGAAGACGCCCGGCTCGGCACCACCGTCAAGGTCACCGGCGAGCCGAGCCGCGAGTGGATGAAGATCTGCGAAGGCGCAACCGATATGGCCGGGCAAGCTGTGCGCGAGACCCTCGAGGATGAGGAACTGGGCTTTACCGGGCTGCACGTCGCGGCCGCGGTGGGAGATACGCTCTCCGTCAACGACACCCTGGTGCTGGGCGCCTCGAATCCAGTGCGCGATGCAGCCTTGGTAGGCCTGCCTTTCGACGGCGTCGATACGTATTCGCCGCGCGGGGCAGCCGGCATCGACGGAACCATCGCGCAGACCATCGGCATCTCCCTGGCCACGCAATCGCTGGATCCCACCAACTGGCGCGCCCCACGAGTTATGGCGCTCATGGGAGATGTCACCTTCTTGCATGACGCTAATAGCCTGCTCCTCCCGGAAGACCAACCGCGGCCGGAAAACCTCACCATCGTGGTGGCCAATGACAACGGCGGCGGTATCTTCGAGACCCTTGAGCAGGGTGCTGATGCGCTGCGCGAGTCCTTTGAGCCGGCGTTTGGAACGCCGCATGGGGTGGACGTCGGCAAGCTGGCAGAAGCCTATGAGGCAGATTACCGTGAGGTCACCACCCCGCAGGAGCTGCTGGATACGCTGGCGGAGCTCAAGGAATACTCCACCGGTATCACCGTCGTGGAGGCAAAAACCACCCGTGCCACCCGCCGGGCGCTCAATGAGAAGCTCACCGCAAAGGTGGGCCAGTAAGTGACCCCGCCGCAGCATAAGCCGCACGCCGCGGTGGTGCCGCGCTATACGCCCGCGGTCTATCGCCGGCGCCTGCACCAGCTCACGCTGGCGCTGTACCTGGCCGCGCTGGTGGGCGTGGTGGGCATGGTCATCGGGCCGGCGCTCAATGACCACGCCATTGCCAGCCACCCCGCGCGCGCTTTGGCCACGGTCAAGGACGTGGGAATGCTGCGCACCACGGTGGATTTCCAGGACGGCGAAGGCATTTACCACACCCCGCAACATGGGCTGCTCTATCCCAGTGGTCTGGGTGAGGGGCAGCAAGTGTGGGTGCAATACGCCCTAGACAACCCCGACCTAGTAAAAGTGGAGGGCCGCGAATGGACGCTGGCCATCATCCCAGCGATCTCCGTGGGAGTAGTTGCCACGCTCATTGCGGCCGTGATGTGGAAGCTAATCAGCTTCTTTACCCGCCGCGCGGAGAAATAGTTAACCAAGATTTTCCGCTGGCTTCACCATAAACTTAAGAAAATAGGCCATTATGGTGGCATGCGTGTTGCGATCGTGGCTGAATCCTTCCTCCCCAATGTCAATGGTGTGACCAACTCTGTACTGCGCGTTTTAGAGCACCTGCACGAGACCGGCCAGGAGGCCATCGTCATCGCGCCGGGTGCCCGTGAGGGGCAGGAGGAAATCCCGGATTACCTCGGTTTCCCCATCTACCGCGTGCCTACCGTGCGCGTGCCGCTGGTGGATTCGCTGCCGGTGGGCGTTCCCACCACGGCGGTGGATGAGGCGCTGCGCGATTTCAAGCCGGATATCATCCACCTGGCCAGCCCCTTCGTACTCGGCGCGGCAGGCGCCTTCTCCGCCCGCCAGCAGCGCGTGCCGGCCGTGGCGCTGTACCAGACCGACGTCGCCGGATTTGCCACCAAGTACCATGCTTCCGCGCTGGCCTATGGCGTGTGGGAGTGGTTGCGCACGATCCACAACTCTTGCCAGATGACGTTGGCGCCGTCCTCGCTGACCATCCGAGATCTAGAAAAGCACCACATTAAGAATGTGCGCCATTGGGGCCGCGGCGTGAATGCAGAGCTTTTCCATCCGTCCAAGCGCTCTGCTGAGCTGCGCCGTAGCTGGGATCCGAGCGGCACCAAGAATGTGGTTGGATTCGTCGGCCGCCTCGCCGCGGAAAAGGGCGTGCACCGGCTATCGGCGCTCAACGGCCGCGAGGATATCCAGTTGGTCATCGTGGGTGATGGGCCGGAGCGGCCGCTACTGGAGGCCCAGCTTCCCAGCGCCGTCTTTACCGGTGCGCTTTCCGGCGAGGAACTCGCAGCGGCCTATGCCTCTTTGGATGTCTTCGTCCACGCCGGTGAGTTCGAGACCTTCTGCCAGTCCATTCAAGAGGCGCAGGCCTCCGGCGTGCCAACTATTGGGCCGCGTGCCGGTGGCCCAGTAGACCTCATCGAGGAAGGCTACAACGGGCTGCTTTTGGACGTGAAGACCTTCGTGGAAGACCTCCCCAACGCGGTGGATGCTCTGCTTAATCCGGAAATTCACCAAGAGATGCGGGACAATGCCCGCGAGTCCATCTCCTCCAAGACATGGAAGGCGCTGTGTGAGCAGCTCGTGGGCTACTACGAAGAGGTGCTGGAGGATACTCGCCGGGTGCCGCTGACCATTCTGGGCCAGCGCCCCGAGCTGCCGCGGTGGGCGGCTCGTGCCCTTGGCGCCCGCGTGGCCTAGACTGATCATTTGTGTCTAAGGCAGATCTGGATAAAAAGCCCTTCGATGTGGCGCGCATGTTTGACGCCGTGGGCGAGAAGTACGACATCACTAATACCGTGCTGTCCTTTGGGCAGGATGCGCATTGGCGCAAGCGCACCCGCGAGCGGCTAAACCTACAGCCGGGGGAGAAGGTTCTCGACCTCGCTGCTGGTACCGCCGTGTCCACGGTGGAGCTTTCCAAGTCCGGTGCGTGGTGCGTGGCGTGTGATTTCTCACGTGGCATGCTGGCTGCCGGCAGTGAGCGCGATGTGCCGAAGGTGGCCGGCGATGGCATGAAGCTGCCTTTTGCGGATAATACTTTTGATGCGGTAACCATCTCTTATGGCCTGCGCAATATCCACGATTATGAGCTCGGCCTGCGCGAGATGGCGCGCGTGACCAAGCCGGGTGGGCGCCTTGCGGTAGCGGAATTTTCCACCCCGGTGGTACCCATTTTTGGCACCGTGTACAAGGAATACTTGATGCGCCTGCTCCCGCCGGTAGCGCGCGTGGTCTCGTCTAATCCAGATGCTTATATCTACCTCGCGGAGTCCATCCGCGCGTGGCCGGGCCAGGAAGAGCTCGCGGCGGTGATCAATCGCAATGGCTGGGCCGAGGCCGGCTGG
This sequence comes from Corynebacterium curieae, assembly GCF_027570035.1. Classification (GTDB taxonomy): domain Bacteria; phylum Actinomycetota; class Actinomycetes; order Mycobacteriales; family Mycobacteriaceae; genus Corynebacterium; species Corynebacterium curieae. The sequence continues at coordinate 63,641 of NZ_JAKMUU010000007.1, forward strand.
CAGAACCTCACCTTTGGCATTGTGGCGCTGCATTCAGCGGTGAAACCGGCCTAAGCTGCGGTCGAATCCCAGAGAGGCGTATCGCGGCGGAGGGACGAGACCGTGCGGCCGGCGGCGCGCCAGGTGCGCGCGATGAGGTCGCGGTCATCATCAGTAATGAGGTTGCCCATCAGCCGCGCGGCGGCGGGCATTAGCATGCGGCCGATGGGCCCGCGCAGGGCGAGCGGGCCGGCCAGCGGTAGGAACTGGGGGTAGGTCAAAAGGCGTGCGGCCGTGCGGGCCAGGAGGAAGGATTCGCCGTAGTGCTCGCGCAGGACGGCCGGCCAGGCTAGGGTGAAATCCTTCGGGCCGAGCAGATCTACGGCCAGTGCGGCCGTTTCCAAGCCATAATCGATGCCCTCGCCGTTGAGGGGGTTGATGCAGGCGGCGGCATCGCCAATGATCATCCAATTGGCACCGGCCACGTTGGACACCGCGCCACCCATAGGCAGCAGGGCAGAGGTAACGTGCTCGATGTCCCCGAGGCCCCACTCGGGGCGCTGTTGGGCGGCGTAGAACTCGAGCAGCTTCTTGGTATTGATCTTGGCGGGGCGTTGCGCGGTCGAAAGCGCACCGAGGCCGATGTTGACCTGGCCTAGCTCGGGTCCGAGTGGGAAGATCCAACCGTAGCCGGGCTGCACCTCGCCTTCTTCGTCCTTGAGCTCAACGTGGGAGTGCATCCAGGGCTCATCGGCGTGCGTGGAGGAAGCATAGGAGCGTGCGGCGATGCCATAGACCTCCTCGCGGTGCCAGGTGCGGCCGAGTTTCTTGCCGAAGGTAGAGCGCACACCATCGGCCACGATGATCCACTTGGCGCGCACGGTGGTCTCGCCGACGCGGAAAGACGTTACGCAGTTTCCCTCCATCACCGGATCGGTGGCGGGGGTGCCGGTGAGGAGGGTGGCGCCGGCGGTGCGGGCGGCGTCGGCAAGCAGGGCGTCGAAGCGAAAGCGCGGGAGGGCAGTGCCGACCTGGGAAGGATAGGTCTCCGGCCAGGGCGCGGTAACAGAGCCGCCGTAGCCGTGCAGCTTTAAGCCGCGATTGCGGTAGGAGGCGTTGACCGCAAGGCCCAGCTCATCGAGCTGGTGCATCGCGCGCGGGGTGAGCCCGTCGCCGCAGGTTTTATCGCGGGGAAACGTCGCGGAATCAATAAGGAGGGTGTTATAACCGGCGCGTGCGGCATGAATCGCGGCGGCGGCTCCGGCCGGCCCAGCGCCAATGATGGCGACCTCGACATAGGTTTGGGAATCGATCTGCTCCGACATGAGGACTATCATTGCACGAGTTCGACCCCTCGAGTGTGTTTAGGGGCGCAGTTTGGACTACGGTAGGTAATCGATTATCTCTGGCTTTTAGTTGCAAGGAACACTATTTAATGACTCACGGTCAATCGCATGCCACGCACGTGGATCTTGGTGATCCGCAGCTCAATGAGCGCATTGGTGCGGGCATGAAAGCAGTAGAAGACAAGCTGCGCAGTGAAATCGACCGCGGCCAGGACTTCTTAAAGGATAAGGTCAGCCACCTGTCTAAGGCCGGTGGCAAGCGCTTTCGCCCGATGATGGCACTGCTGGCCTCCGAGTATGGTCCGCGGCCGGGCTGCGAAGAGGTTATTAAGGCCGCCACCGTTGTAGAAATGGTGCACGTGGCCACCCTTTATCATGACGATGTCATGGATGAGGCAGACCGCCGCCGCGGCGTGGAGTCTGCCAATTCTCGGTGGAATAACTCCGTGGCCATCCTCGCCGGCGATGCGCTCTTGGCGCACGCGTCCCGCCTGATGAGCGAGCTGGATACCCACACTGTGGGCCACTTTGCCGATACCTTTGAAGAGCTCGTCACCGGCCAGATGCGCGAGACCATTGGTGCCGGTGAAGCCAATGCGGTGGAGCATTACACGGCAGTCATCCGTGAAAAGACCGCCGTGCTCATCGCTTCTGCAGGCTACCTGGGCGCCTACCACTCCGGTGCCTCGGCCGAACACGCCGCGGCCATGTACCGCATCGGTGGCGCCATCGGCATGATTTTCCAGATCGTTGATGATGTCATTGACATCTTCTCCGACCCGAAGGACTCCGGCAAGACCCCAGGCACGGACCTGCGCGAAGGCGTATTTACCCTCCCCGTGCTCTACGCCTTGGAGGAAGAGGGTGAAGTGGGCGATAAGCTGCGTGAGCTCCTTACCGGTCCGCTGCATTCTGACGCCGAAGTGGAGCGTGCCATCGAGCTTCTGCGCCAGTCTGGCGGCCGCGACAAGGCGTTGAAAGACATCAATGCCTACCTGCGCACGGTAGAAGAACAGCTTGCTGTGCTCCCAGAGAATTCGGCCAGCCAGGCTTTGCGCCAACTGGCGGATTACACGGTGCGCCGCGTGGGCTAGCTGCTTGGCGACGCCCCCTCCTTTCCCGCCCATTCTTCCCCATGCGCTGGCGATTTGTAGGTGGGAGGGTGGTTCGTAGTAAAGTATTTACTCGCACCACACAGTGCATGCCAGGTTGCCCGAGCGGCCAAAGGGAGCGGACTGTAAATCCGCCGGCATTGCCTTCAGAAGTTCGAATCTTCTACCTGGCACAGAATGAACCCCCGCAAGCAAAAGCTTGCGGGGGTTCAAGCGTACCTGCAGCTGTGAGGCGGGATCTACTGGCTGGGTTCCTGGGTGCGGGAGCTTTTAGCCTTGTGCCACACCGCAAAGACACTTGCGAGGAAAACAACTAAGAAAACCCCAGCGATCTTGAAGTAGAAAAAGCCATTTCCTAGCCTGCGAGAAATATCTGGCAATGAGGTGGAATCCGATTCAGCTAGGGCCTTGGCAACGTACATCGCATTCAAACTGCCGATGAAGTAGCCGAGGCAGAGCAATAATGAAATAACGGCCGTAATCCTTAGCAAAACTGCTAAGGATGAATGGCGGGACATTGTTCTCATCTAACTCCTCTCACCGCGGCCTAAAGGACCAGCAAAGTACACCTTTCTAAGGCGCTTTGTACTAACAGGTTGCTCTGCAGTCTTATCATCCCTCATGGGCTGCCACCAGAGGTCTTCACAAAGGCTGCCTGGGCGGCTGTGGCGGCTTACTAGCGAGGATATTGGGGTCGCCGGAAAGAGCGGCGGGCTCGATGATGATCTTGACACCTTACCGGGGGTAGCGTCGCGTGGGCTGGGAAACGCACGCGGGGTAGAGGTCTTTGGTGGAACGCTCTGTATGTGAGGGGCCGTCCTTTGTGCTGCACGATCTCTGCGCCTTTGGGGGTCGCCGCCGCAGGTGGGAGGAGCCGGCGCTGCCAAGATCCGCCAGGGTGGAACCTAGGAGCGGGGTGGCGGTCACGCGAGCGTCGGCAAGCGCAAAGCACTTACGCAGCTGGCTTATCCCTTTATCGGACTGCTCGCGCGGATCAGTAATGCTGATGGTGGCGAAGCCGGAGTTGTAATACAGCTTTGTAGCATCGCTGGATTGGCGATTCTCGTCATCCAACACGCCCTTCATTCAAGCACGTTTACATCGCGTAAAAAGAAGCTACTTGAGCTGTATATTTATGGGCTCTGACGTGGCGATTTGTGTAATACGTTTAAAGCAGGTTAGATTATTGGAGTCCGCAACGGAGAGCACAACGAAATAGCGATGTGTTCAACGCTAGGATGTGCCCCCTTAGCTCAGTCGGCAGAGCGTTTCCATGGTAAGGAAAAGGTCGACAGTTCGATTCTGTCAGGGGGCTCCATTCATGTTTGGAGGAAAATATTCCCCAAGGTGAATATGGCGGTGTAGCTCAGTGGTAGAGCAAGCGACTCATAATCGCTGTGTCGCGAGTTCAATTCTCGCCATCGCTACCGGGAAAGAAAGGCGCCCGCAGGGCGCTTTTTTATTACCGCGCTGAGGGCTTTGCTTGCCCCGCCTAGTTTCGGTTTGGAACTACGGCTCTGGTAAGGTCTTCAACGCTTGATGCTTAAGCATCGAGGAATAAAAGAATAGGGGCGTGGCGCAATTGGTAGCGCAACGGTCTCCAAAACCGTAGGTTGCAGGTTCGAGTCCTGTCGCCCCTGCATAGTGGACCCCGTCACTTGAGCTTTCAGGTGGCGGGGTTTCTGTATGTCATAAATTTCTTTGGATGAAGCGCGCCTGAGTGTAGCCAAAGCCACGCTACGCAAATGCCGTGGTCAGCTTTTCATGCTGTGCAAGCTTTGCTAGGGTTGACAAAGTTATGGAGGTGCGCGTTAAGCGCCCTATTAGTTTTAGTTCCCAAGGAGGGTTAGCTGTGAGCGATGAGCAGCAGCCGAAGAATTCGGGTGCACCGCGCCCGACCGGTAAGCGTCAGCTCTCTGGTGCGGCTACCACGTCCTCCGCTGACTACGCCGATAAGCACGTCGTCCGCGTAGAGGATAAGAACCACAATGACTCCCCAGGCGGCGGCGTAGCTGCCTTCCCTGGCGAGGTTGCAACCGAGATGAAGAAGGTGGTCTGGCCTACCGCTAAAGAGATGGTGCAGTACACCCTCATCACCTTCGCGTTCCTCATCGTCTTGACCGCTTTGGTCTGGGGCGTGGACACGCTGGCTGGCCTCGGAGTTGAGCAGGTTCTCTCTGATAAGTAAGATAGCTGCATAACCTTTTATCCCGCTGTTTCCGCTTCAAGGAACGGCGGGATACTTTTTGCCCATACGCGGGCGGGTAGGCTGGTCCTACACAACGCGCCGATGAATTTTTTGGAGTAAGAATCATGAGCGACGAGAACAACGTCGAAACCGTAGGCACCTCCCTCGAAGAGGCTATGCAGTCCAATGTGCAGGAGCAGGCGGCAGAGCACGCAAACTCCGTAGAGGAAGCGCAGCAGGAGGACGCTGCCCCGGCCGCTCCAGCAGCAGAGGAAGAAGCCGCAGGCTCCACCAACGCTGACGCTGAGTCTGAGTCCGCAGATGCGGCCGAGGCTCCGGCGGCGGGCGATGCAGCTGAAACCGAGAGCGCAGTCGCAGAGGCCGGCGAGGAAGAGGAGTCTGAAGACGCCGCTTACCGCAAGCGCCTGCGCGCCTTTACCCGCGAGCTGAAGAAGCAGCCGGGCCAGTGGTACATCATCCAGTGCTACTCCGGCTACGAGAACAAGGTGAAGACCAACCTAGACATGCGCGCCCAGACCCTCGAGGTGGAGGATTCCATCTTCGAGGTCGTGGTTCCCATCGAGCAGGTGCTGGAGAATAAGGACGGCAAGAAGAAGATTGTAAAGCGCAAGCTGCTGCCGGGCTACGTCCTAGTCCGTGCCGAGCTTAACGACGCCGCATGGTCCGTCATCCGCGAGACCCCTGGTGTGACCTCCTTCGTGGGCAATGAGGGCAACGCCACTCCGGTCAAGACCCGCGACGTGGCCAAGTTCCTGATGCCGAACGAGGCGCCATCCACCAAGGGCGATGCCGCCCCGAACCAGGCAGAAGGCGAGCAGGTTGTGGATATGCCGGAGAAGGAGGTGGCCAAGAAGTACGCGCACGACTTCGAGGTGGGCGAGGCCGTAACCATCCTTTCTGGTCCGCTGGCCGCCGTATCCGCCACCATTTCCGAGATCGACCCGGAGACCGGCAAGATGCAGGGCTTGGTATCCATCTTCGGCCGCGAGACCCCAGTGGAGCTGTCGCCGACCGAGATCGAGCGCATCTCCTAAAAGTGATTTTGTGCAGGGCGCACGGTGTTCTAAACTGGAACGCCGTGCGCCTTTGGCGTGCGTAAAAGAAAACGTTTCATCCTCCGGTGGCCCACTGAAGGTGAGCATCCGGACGGGAACCCGTTATTCATCGTGGCGGATATCCCGGTAACACAGGAAAGAGGTAATTCGATGGCTCCTAAGAAGAAGGTAACCGGCTTCATCAAGCTGCAGATCGAGGCAGGCGCCGCTAACCCGGCACCGCCAGTTGGCCCGGCACTGGGTGCCCATGGCGTCAACATCATGGAGTTCTGCAAGGCTTATAACGCCGCTACCGAGAACCAGCGTGGCAACGTGGTTCCGGTTGAGATCACCGTCTACGAGGACCGTTCCTTCGACTTCAAGCTGAAGACCCCGCCGGCAGCTAAGCTGCTGCTCAAGGCCGCTGGCATCAACAAGGGCTCCGGCGTCCCACACACCGACAAGGTCGGCTCTGTGTCCTGGGATCAGTGCAAGGAAATCGCAGAAACCAAGTTTGCGGACCTGAACGCACGTGACATCGAGAACGGCGCCCGCATCATCGCCGGTACCGCCCGCTCCATGGGCATCACCGTTGATGGCGCACCGGAGAAGTAAAAACTTTATGTGGTAGGGCCAGCTACGGCCCGCCAAACACCACACCAATCCAGAAAAGGAATTGTTAAATGAGCACCAAGTCTAAGGCTTATAAGGCCGCTGCGGAACTGGTAGATAAGTCCCACCTGTACCGTCCGATCGAGGCCACCAAGCTGGCCAAGGAGACCTCCTCCAAGAACTTCGACGCCACCGTTGACGTTGTCTTCCGCTTGGGCGTTGACCCGCGCAAGGCTGATCAGCTGGTTCGCGGCACCGTTTCCCTGCCTAATGGCACCGGTAAGGACGTCCGCGTTGCTGTCTTCGCTGAGGGCGAGAAGGCTACCGCCGCTCAGGAAGCTGGCGCTGACATCGTTGGCACCGCTGAGCTGATCGAGCAGATCAACGAGGGCAACATCGACTTCGACGTTGCTATCGCTACCCCGGATCAGATGGCCAAGGTTGGCCGCGTTGCCCGCGTCTTGGGCCCGCGTGGTCTGATGCCGAACCCGAAGACCGGCACCGTTACCGCAGACGTTGCTAAGGCAATCTCTGAGGTTAAGGGCGGCAAGATCTCCTTCCGCGTTGATAAGGCTGCTAACCTGCACGCCATCATCGGTAAGGCTTCCTTCGATGCGGAGAAGCTGGCTGAGAACTACGGCGCACTCATGGATGAGATCCAGCGCCTGAAGCCATCTTCTGCAAAGGGCATCTACATCAAGCGCGCTACCATCTCCACCACCTCCGGCCCGGGCATCCCGGTTGACGGATCCGTGATCAAGGATTACACCGCGTAAGCAGTTCTAACGCACTGCGTGCAAAGTTAAAGGGCTCCGAGGATTGCCTCGAAGCCCTTTTTCTATGCCATGGGTCGCCTGCAGCTACGCGGCGTCAATATCATCTGCTACCCATTTAGAGCCATCAAAGTAGACGTTTCGCGCCAAAGGGATCTGATGGGAGGCAGACTCTAGGATGTGCATAAAGTATCCCGCCGTATTGGGAATGGCCAGGGTATCTCCCACGGCGATGCCGGCTGGGAAGTCCAGTTCGCGGCGCAAAATGACCTCATCTTCAATGCAGTAGGCACCGACCACAAAGCCGGTGCGTGGCACCCGCTCTATTTCCCCTTCTGGTCCCGCCGTGCAGACAAGGAGGGGATCCAGAAGGATGTCATCGGCGGCCGTGCGGCACTGGGTACGGTTTATCGCGGCACCAATAAGTGGCAGGCCATCGGAGCGCTCCTTCAAGAAGCTCACCTCGCTAAGGATGACACCGCAGCCATCGAGGAGGCTGCGGCCAGGTTCCAGATGCAGGGCGATATCGCGCTCGCGCAAGGCGTGGCCGGCTTGCCCGTAGCCGGTTACCTCGCCTGAGAGCAGCAGGTCTAGCCACTTGCCGCGGGTAGGCTCCTGCCAGAAGGGATAGGTATTGGAAAGCGGATCCGATTTCCACGTAAACGGTTCGCCGGTACCAGCGCGTTGCGAGGCGATGCGCTCGAGGTAGTTTTCCCACTGTTCGCGGGATTCGAGGTAGCTCATCGGCACCCCGCCGCCGATATCAATGAATCCCGCGGGCTGGCCTACTGCACGCAGGTGCTCGACTAACGCGATTGCCTCTGCAAGGGCGGTGCGGCGGTCCGCCTCGCTATAGCCGTGTAGGTGAACGTGGACGCCGGTAACAAGGAGGCATTCCGGCCACTCGACCTGCCGCCACGCACTGAGCTTTTCCCCGAAGCGCGTGGGCGGCAGGTGAGCTGGATCGGGGGCAAGGCGAGGTGCTACCCGGCCGGTGGTTCCTAAATCCTGCGCAATGGCGGCGATGCGGGCGGACTCTGCGCGCGAATCACAAGAAATAGTCACGCCCTGCGAGACGGCCAGGCGGAGCAGGCTTTCGGTTTTGATAGCCGCGCTGAGGATAATGCGTTCCGGCACTACCTCGCGGCTAAGGACCTGGCGCAGCTCGTTTTCACTGGCTACATCCACGCCGAGCCCGGCTTCGCGGGCGGCATCGACAAAGCACAGCGCCTTATTGGCTTTGCGTGCGAAAAATACTTGGGTCTTCACGCCGTGGGAAGCACCGGCATCCAGTAGCTCTTGGGCATTGTGGCGCAGCGGTGCGGGATTGAGCGCATTGACCGGTGAGCCGTAGCGCGAGGTTAGCGCTGTGACCTGGTGCGGGCTCTCTATCAACTCGCGCATCCAGGCTTCCCACCGCGCGCGCAGTGGGACGGTGCCATGGACAGGCAGGGCAGGGGTGGAACGGGCGGTCATGGGTTTCCTACTTTCTCGGCCCAGCGGGGAATGTCATCGTGCACGGAACGGTTTAAAGAGTCATGGCCGGGTAAGGAAAGCTCGTTCATCCGGCCAATTTCTACCACGCCAGGAACATCGTGGAAGGGGGAAGGGATGGCTTGGGGAGCCACGGTGGCATCGATAAGCACGTCCACTCCGCCTTCTTCCCGCCAGGTGTCAATCTGCTCAGGCGCGCGCAAAAACTGTGTATTTACCACGCCGGCGTGGATGAGCTCGAGCAGGCGCCGAGCGGTGACCGGCGGCGGACCAAAAGCCACGCGCTCAAGGGTGCGGGAGAGCTCGCGGAATCCGGGCATGGGACCATGCGCCTTGTGCCAATCGACGCATTCTTGGAAGACCCCACGAAAAGCCGCCCCCACGGCCGCGGCCGGGGTAAGCGGGCCGGTACCTTCGGCCGCGCGCAGGGAAGCCTCGAGCTCAGCGACGGCATCGCAAGTGAAATCCTGGCCGTCGATAACGGCGGCTAAGTCCGCAGTGGGAAACTCGCCGAATTCGCCCGCGGCCGCGATGAGGATCTCGCGCAGATCTGCGGCGGTGGAAACACGGGCACAAGCCTGCCGCCAGCGTTCCGGAACTTCCGGCAGCGGTGTATCTGGGGCGGGCTTTACCTCCAAAAAGCGGCCACTGCGGCTAACCGGATAAATGGTCTCTGCGGTATCGCCATACAGCAGGCAGACATCGATAAAGCTCAAGGCCGCACCGCGCACGCCAATGCGCCGAGGCGCGCTAGGGAGATCGGCGCCGAAATAGAGCCCGGTGACTGGAACGCGCGAGGGTTTGTGGATCAACGCTCCAGAGTGGAGGTGGTCGTGGCCGGTGCAGACGAGGACCTCGTCGAAGGGGGCGCTGTCGACCATAAACCCGTCTCCGTCCGCCCTGACCTCGCTCACGCGGTGCGGCAGATGCCGGACGCGTACGCTCGCTGGGGCGCGGTTCAGGGCAGCGGACCAGGTATCGGCAAGAAACTGGCCCACCTGGGCGCGCGGGGGGAAGGCATCGGCGGTGTCTTCCCCGCGGCGGGCGCGCCATGAGTTGAAGTTATCGTGCGCGGTGGTGACGATGGCGCAGTTGACGTTGAGGCGCCACTGCGGCGGTTGCTGCGGACGATAGACCGCCCCCGCACCGGCGGGGTAGGGGTCAAAGACAGTGACATCGAGCGGAATGCGAGCGCGCTCAATGAGCTCTTCTACGGCCCATAGCCCGCGCGGGCCACCGCCGATAATCGCTACGCGGCGGGGATGCCTAAGGGAGGTCACTGCGGTGCCCCTTCGATGCGCGCGGCAAATTCCGCAAGAGAAATATCAAAGTTCTCGCATACCCAGGAATCGTTGTAGATGGTGTCGAGGTAGGGCTGGCCGGCGTCGTGCAGCACGGCAACCACCTCGGCCCCCTCCGGTAGGGAGGGCGCGAGGCGTTGGAAGGCCGCGATGACGGCGCCGCCGGAAGCGCCAGGAAGCAAGCCCTCGGTCTGGGCGAGCTTACGGGCGGCAACGATGGCATCGAGATCGGGCACGCGCTCGACGGAAGAGGGCGAAAACTTGGTGGAGAGGTCCGTTACGATGCCGGCACCATAGCCGGGCAGCATGCGGGTGCCGCGTTCGCCTCCAAAGAGGACGGAGCCTTCCGCATCCACACCAATGGTTTGGGTATCGGCGCCCAATTCGGTGAGCTTGCGCACACAGCCGCCAAGCGTTCCGGTAGTGCTCATGGCCACCAGGAGATGGGTAGGTGCGTGGCCGAGCTGATCCAGGATCTCGGCCATGGTGCCCTCCGCGTGGGCGTGGAAGGCCGCCTCGTTGGAGTATTGATTGAGGTTAAAAGAATCGGGGATCTCTTCCAAAAGCTCGGCTACGCGGGTGCGGCGCGCGGTGAGCCAATCGCCGGTTTCTGGATCGGGGTGGTCGAGCAATTCCACGTGCGCGCCGTAGGCCCGCATGGTTGCCACGGTGGAGGAATTAACGCGAGGGTCTACTACGCAATGAAACTTCATGCCTTGCAGCGGGGCCTGGCGGGCCAACGCCATGCCGAGGTTGCCGGAGGAGGATTCCACCAGCGTTGAGCCGGGGCGGATATCGCCAGCGGCAAGTGCGGACTGGATGAGGGCGCGGGCGGTGCGATCCTTGGCGGAGCCGCCCAGATTGAATTGCTCCAGCTTGAGGTAGAGGTGGGTATCCGGGCGGGGGTTTATGGCCTCCACGTGCATCAGCGGGGTATTGCCAATGGGCGGGTGTTGCTGAGAATGAATCCGTGGGCTCATCATTGGCCCCATGGTAGACCTTAACTTCCGCCTTCGTCCTTGTACTCCCAGCTAGAGATGTGGCCCACGCCAGTGCGGTGGGCCGGGACTAGGTGCACGCAATGCTTTCCGACGCCCCCTCCCGTTACCTCCACCGGCTCACCACCTGCCATTTGAGAGGCCGAGACCGCACAAGAAAGGACCTGGTTTTGGTGCAGGCGCAGGTCATGGCGGCTAAACTGCGCGGCAAAAAACAATGATTTGGAAAAATTGTGGGCAGGAAGGTAGTGTTTTCCACGAAGTTTGAACGGCCAGTTGTGGCCGAGTCAAAGTTCACCGAAGACCGTTGGTCATCCATTTGGATCGAAGGTTCTCCATCCTAGGAGGCGGCCCACGCAGGAGACACTTTGCGATTATTCGCGGCATTCTCTTATGTCGCGCGCCCTGTGCTCTTGCACGGGGCTTTTGTTGTTTCGGGAGACTGGGACAAGGAAGGCCCCGGCGGAATAATAAAAGAGATGTTTTGGAAGGAGGCGAGAGACAATGGCAAACCCAAAGAACACTGCAGACCTAGCAGAGCTGAAGGAGAAGCTGGCTGACGCTAACTCTGTCGTGCTGACCGAGTACCGCGGCCTGACCGTTTCCCAGCTGCAGGAACTGCGTAACGATCTGGGCTTTGACGTTGACTACTCCGTCGCCAAGAACACCCTTTTCAAGATCGCTGCCAAGGAAGCTGGCATCGAAGGTCTTGATGATTTGCTGACTGGCCCGACCGCGATTGCGTTCATCAAGGGCGAGGCAGTGGATGCTGCGAAGGTCATCACCAAGTTTGCTGATGACAACAAGGCACTCGTCATCAAGGGTGGCTACATGGACGGCAACGCACTGTCTGCCGACCAGGTTGAGGCCATCGCCAAGCTGGACAACCGCGAGACCACCCTCGCAAAGCTGGCTGGCGCTATGAAGGGTTCTATGGCGAAGGCAGCCGCTCTCTTCAACGCTCCTGCAACCAAGGCTGTACGCACCGTCGCAGCCCTGCAGGACAAGAAGGAAGCAGAAGCTTAAGTCGTCACAAAAGACGCACAATTACAACACCGTGTGCGCTGCATAACTTACGCGCAGCGCACACACAACACAGAAAGGACTTGCCACCATGGCTAAGCTCACCAAGGACGAGCTCATTGAAGCTTTCAAGGAAATGACCCTCATCGAACTGTCCGAGTTCGTTAAGGAATTTGAAGAGGTATTCGACGTTGAGGCTGCTGCTCCGGTTGCTGCTGTTGCAGCTGGCGCTCCGGCTGAGGGCGGCGCTGCTGCCGCTGAGGAGAAGACCGAGTTCGACGTCGTTCTGACCGACGCTGGCGCTAAGAAGATTGGCGTTATTAAGGCTGTCCGCGAGATCGTCTCCGGCCTGGGCCTGAAGGAAGCTAAGGAAATGGTCGAGGGTGCTCCTAAGGCTATCCTCGAGGGCGCTTCCAAGGACGACGCTGAGGCTGCCAAGACCAAGCTGGAAGAGGCTGGCGCTTCCGTCGAGCTCAAGTAATTTCACTGAGCTTTACGCTTTCAAACCCCCACTTCTATCGCTCTACGCGGTGGAAGCTGGGGGTTTCCTCGTTTTGTGTTTGCGAGCGCAGTGGAGAGTAGTCTTTCGATGGACAGGGAAAGGAGCTGTGGACGTTGACTTCATCGATTATCACAAATGAGGGAGAGGAAGCCTCGGATATCATATCCGTTCCACACCCTGGGGAGGTCCTGCGCGAGGAGTTTCTGGAGCCGCTCGGACTTACTCAATACCGCTTAGCCAGGGATATTTTTAGCTCCAAATCCCAAATTTCAAAGCTGGTCCGTGGGCGCATTGGGATTAGTGCGGAAATGGCGCTTCGTCTTTCTGCCTATTTTGGCAATTCGGCAGAGTTCTGGCTGGGACTGCAGGAAGAGTTTGATCTTTGGCGCGCGCGCCAAACCACGGACACTAGCAGCATCGTCGCTTGGAATAAGCACACAGCTTAGAAATCAATCCGGCGTGGCGGGGGCCTGTAGAAACAAGGAATTTCTACCAAGGGCTGTAGAATTAGCCCCCATGCTGCCCAAGTCCCGCATTTTTTCCGTCCTGCTTTTAGGCCTCGGCGTCGCGCTTATCGCCGCAGGCATTGTGGCGCCGGCGTTTTTGGATTTTTCCCCGCGGCTTCCGCTCAACCTGAACAACAGCACGTGGACGCTGCACGATGACTCCGCGGATTCGCAGCAGCTGTCCAAGGACGGCACCCAGCCGTATTCGGGCCCCATGACCTACCAGATCAACATGGATATCCAAGAGCCCTCGGACGAGGAGAAGGCCACCCTGCGCATCGGCGAGACCCGCATGCGTGGCGACGGCGAGGGCCTCAATGACCTAAGCCAGGCCCAGGTCTGGAGCTACCCGGTGGACCGCTTGAGCGGTGAGGCGCTGGGAGAGGCGTCGCTTAGCCATACGCTTGCTACGCCTTCGGATAAAGTCACGGTGGATGGCTACTGGCTTAAGTTCCCCGCTGATGCGGAAAAGACCAACTATCCGGTCTTTGACCCGACGCTGCGCAAGGCCGTCGATGCCGTCTTTGAAGAAGAGACGACGATGGATGGGCGCACGGTCTACCGCTATCACCAGGAAATCGAACCGACCAACGTAGCGCAGCTCTATGCGGCCGATGGCAATACCACGAGCCTGCCCAAGGAAGGCGGCGGGGAAGAGCAGGGATACCTGACCCACTCCGGCAGCCGCGACTTCTACGTGGATCAGGAGACTGGCCTGGTGGTGGGCATGGATATGGACATCGATGACTACTACGCGGACCGCGAGGGCGTGGGCCGCGAGCGTGCCTTCGTCTTTAATGGTTCCACCTCCGAAGAAGATCAACAGGAACTGCTGAAGGAAGCCAAGGAATTCCCGCGCGACCGCGTGGTGGAAATCATCCGCTGGGTAGTCATCGGTGTGGGCGCACTTCTGACGTTGCTGGGAATCATCGGTGCGCTGGGGCTATTGAGCGGGAAGAATAAGCACGTCCGCTCACGCCAGAACCACGGGCGCATCGGTGGAAGCGCGGTGCCGGCGAGCCGGTAAAAGACCAGCTGAAAAACAAAATCGCCGCCAGGGTTGCGGTGTATTGAGATTTTAGTGGTAGGGTGCTCGGTGGTTGCCGCGCACGATGCTGCGGCATGATTGCGTTAGCGCCGCGGCGAGCACGAGCTTGCCCCCTAGCGTGGTAGCGACACTCCCCAGTAGTGGTATGTCTTTACATGGCAGGTCTTTTCCTATAAGCTATTTCGTTGCGCTGGAATCTGGATCTTCGGTGCACATTTAGCCTTTCAGGCCGGTGATGGCAAAACCGACTTGACAAGGTGATTTTGTGCATTCTGAACCCAGACACTCCACAGCAGACCGAATGCTAGAATTACCAGCGGTTTTGCGGCTCGTCGGCCAGGGCGAGCAGGCAATCCGCGTGAGGTGCTGGAAGGACCCATCTTGGCAGTCTCCCGCCAGACCAAGTCAGTGGCCAATATCCCCGGAGCCCCGAAGCGATACTCGTTTGCAAAAATTAGCGAGCCTATCGCCCTGCCGGGTCTCCTTGACGTACAACTTGATTCCTTTGATTGGCTCGTCGGCGCGCCGGAGTGGCGCGAGCGCGAGCAGGCTGAGCGCGGCGATGACGCCCGCGTGACGAGCGGCCTCGAGGATATCCTTGAAGAGCTCTCGCCGATTGAGGACTACTCGGGCAATATGTCCCTGTCCCTGTCGGAGCCGCGCTTTGAGCCGGTGAAAAACACCGTTGATGAGTGCAAGGAAAAGGACATCAACTACTCCGCGCCGCTGTACGTGACCGCAGAGTTTATTAATAACGACACCCAGGAGATTAAGTCGCAGACCGTCTTCATCGGTGATTTCCCGATTATGACGGATATGGGTACGTTCATCGTGAACGGTACCGAGCGCGTCGTCGTCTCCCAGCTGGTGCGCTCGCCGGGCGTGTACTTCGATCGTTCGATCGATAAGTCCACCGAGCGCCCGCTGCACTCCGTGAAGGTTATCCCTTCCCGCGGTGCTTGGTTGGAGTTCGACGTGGACAAGCGCGATACCGTGGGCGTGCGCATTGACCGCAAGCGCCGCCAGCCGGTGACCGTGCTGCTGAAGGCCCTGGGCTGGAGCGAAGAGCAGATCAAGGATCGCTTTGGCTTCTCTGAGCTCATGATGTCCACCCTGGAGTCTGACGGTGTGTCTAACACCGATGAGGCACTGCTGGAGATCTACCGCAAGCAGCGCCCAGGCGAGCAGCCTACCCGCGAGCTGGCACAGTCCCTGCTGGATAACTCCTTCTTCCGTGCAAAGCGTTACGACCTAGCAAAGGTCGGCCGCTACAAGGTCAACCGCAAGCTGGGTCTCGGCGGCGACCACGATGGTCTGATGACCCTGACCGAGGAAGACATTGCCGTCACCCTCGAGTACCTGGTCCGCCTTCACGTAGGCGAGCGCGAGATGAAGGCACCAAATGGTGAGATGATCGCCCTGCACACGGATGACATCGACCACTTTGGTAACCGCCGCCTGCGCACCGTGGGTGAGCTCATCCAAAATCAGGTCCGTGTGGGCCTGTCCCGCATGGAGCGCGTTGTGCGCGAGCGCATGACCACTCAGGATGCGGAGTCCATCACTCCGACCTCCCTGATTAACGTGCGCCCGGTCTCTGCTGCTATCCGCGAGTTCTTCGGTACCTCGCAGCTGTCCCAGTTCATGGACCACAACAACTCGCTGTCCGGCCTGACCCACAAGCGCCGCCTGTCCGCGCTGGGCCCGGGCGGCCTGTCCCGTGAGCGCGCTGGCATTGAGGTGCGAGACGTTCACGCTTCTCACTACGGCCGCATGTGCCCGATTGAGACTCCCGAGGGCCCGAACATTGGCCTGATTGGTGCGCTGGCGTCCTACGCCCGCGTAAACGCCTTCGGCTTCATTGAAACCCCATACCGCAAGGTTGTGGACGGCAAGATCACGGACCAGGTTGAGTACCTCACCGCCGATGAAGAGGACCGCTTCGCTATTGCTCAGGCCGAGGTCGAGCAGGACGCAGAGGGCAACCTCACCGGCGAGCGCATTGAGGTCCGCCTGAAGGACGGCGATATCGGGCTTACCGATGCCTCCGGTGTCGACTACGTTGACGTCTCCCCGCGCCAGATGGTTTCCGTGGGTACCGCCATGATTCCGTTCTTGGAGCACGACGATGCTAACCGTGCCCTCATGGGTGCGAACATGCAGAAGCAGGCTGTGCCGCTGGTTCGCTCCGAGGCCCCACTGGTGGGTACCGGTATGGAGCAGCGCGCTGCGTACGACGCTGGCGACGTTGTCATCACCCCGAAGGCCGGTGTGGTAGAAAACGTCACCGCTGATGTCATCACCATCATGGATGATGAGGGCCAGCGCGACACGTACATCCTGCGCAAGTTCGAGCGCACCAACCAGGGCACCAACTACAACCAGACCCCGCTGGTGTCTATGGGCGAGCGCGTTGAGGCCGGCCAGGTTCTGGCCGATGGCCCTGGTACCCACAATGGCGAGATGTCCCTCGGCCGCAACCTGTTGGTTGCCTTCATGCCGTGGGAAGGCCACAACTACGAGGACGCCATCATCCTCAACCAGCGCATCGTGGAAGAGGACATCCTGACCTCCGTCCACATCGAGGAGCACGAGATCGATGCTCGCGATACCAAGCTGGGCGCTGAGGAAATCACCCGCGAGATCCCGAACGTCTCTGAGGACGTCTTGAGCGACCTGGACGAGCGCGGCATCATCCGCATCGGTGCGGACGTTCGTGCCGGTGACATCCTGGTGGGTAAGGTCACCCCGAAGGGCGAGACCGAGCTGACCCCAGAGGAGCGCCTGCTGCGCGCCATCTTCGGCGAGAAGGCCCGCGAGGTTCGCGATACCTCCATGAAGGTGCCGCACGGCGAGGTGGGCAAGGTCATTGGCGTTGCCCGCTTCTCTCGCGACGATGATGACGATTTGGCCCCTGGCGTCAACGAGATGATTCGCGTCTACGTGGCCCAGAAGCGCAAGATCCAGGACGGCGATAAGATGGCCGGTCGCCACGGCAACAAGGGTGTTGTGGGCAAGATCCTGCCGCCAGAGGATATGCCGTTCATGGAAGACGGCACCCCGGTGGACATTCTGCTTAACACCCACGGTGTGCCGCGTCGTATGAACATCGGCCAGGTCCTCGAGGTTCACCTGGGCTGGCTGGCACACGCCGGCTGGAAGGTTGACACCGAGGATCCGAAGAACGCCGAGCTGCTCAAGACCCTGCCGGAAGAGCTGTACGACGTCCCTGCGAATTCCTTGACCGCCACCCCGGTCTTCGATGGTGCTACCAACCACGAGATCGAGCGCCTGCTGGCTTCCTCTCGTCCTAACCGCGACGGCGATGTGCTGGTGGATGAGCATGGTAAGGCCACGCTTTTCGACGGCCGCTCGGGCGAACCGTACAAGTACCCGATTTCGGTCGGCTACATGTACATGCTCAAGCTGCACCACTTGGTCGATGAGAAGATTCACGCCCGTTCCACCGGTCCTTACTCCATGATTACCCAGCAGCCGCTGGGTGGTAAGGCCCAGTTCGGTGGCCAGCGCTTCGGCGAGATGGAGGTGTGGGCAATGCAGGCGTACGGCGCTGCCTACACCCTGCAGGAGCTGCTGACCATCAAGTCCGATGACGTCGTTGGCCGCGTGAAGGTCTACGAGGCCATTGTTAAGGGCGACAATATTCCAGATCCGGGCATCCCTGAGTCCTTCAAGGTGTTGCTCAAGGAGCTGCAGTCCCTGTGCTTGAACGTGGAGGTTCTCTCCACCGATGGCACGCCGATGGAGCTGTCTGGCTCTGATGACGATGACATGGATAGCCCATCGCTTGGCATTAACCTGTCGCGCGATGAGGGTTCCTCCGCTGACATCGCCTAATTAGTTTCTTGGTCCACCGTAGGAAAATCCCCGCGGCTGGGCATAAACGTTTAATTCATAGAAAGCCATCAATTCCTCGACAACGAGGATGAAAGGGAGACATTACGTGTTTGACGTAAATCTCTTCGACGAGCTCCGCATCGGTCTGGCCACCGCAGACGATATTCGTCGCTGGTCCAAGGGCGAGGTCAAAAAGCCTGAGACCATTAACTACCGCACCCTGAAGCCGGAGAAGGACGGCCTCTTCTGCGAGCGCATCTTCGGCCCCACCCGTGACTGGGAGTGCGCTTGTGGCAAGTACAAGCGCGTCCGTTACAAGGGCATCATCTGTGAGCGCTGCGGCGTTGAGGTGACCAAGTCCAAGGTTCGCCGTGAGCGCATGGGCCACATCGAGCTGGCCGCTCCGGTAACCCACATCTGGTACTTCAAGGGCGTTCCTTCCCGCTTGGGCTACCTGCTGGACCTCGCGCCGAAGGATCTCGAGCGCATCATTTACTTCGCAGCCAATATCATCACCTCTGTGGATGAAGAGGCTCGCCACAACGATCAGTCCACCCTGGAAGCAGAGATGCTTCTAGAGAAGAAGGACGTTGAGGACGATACCGAGTCCGAGATCGCAGAGCGCGCGTCCAAGCTGGAGTCTGATCTGGCCGAGCTGGAAGCAGCCGGTGCCAAGGCAGATGCCCGCAAGAAGGTCCAGAACGCTGCCGATAAGGAAATTCAGCACATCCGCGAGCGCGGCGAGCGCGAAATCGCCCGCCTGGATGAAATCTGGAATACCTTCATCAAGCTGGCTCCAAAGCAGATGATCATTGATGAGACCATCTACGAAGAGCTGGTTGACCGCTATGAGGATTACTTCACCGGCGGCATGGGTGCGGAAGCCATCCAGACCCTGGTCCGCAACTTTGACCTCGAGGCCGAGGCCGAGGAGCTGCGCGAGATCATCAATAACGGCAAGGGCCAGAAGAAGATGCGTGCCCTGAAGCGTTTGAAGGTCGTTGCTGCCTTCCTGCGCTCCGGCAACGATCCGGCCGGCATGGTGCTGGACGCCATCCCGGTTATCCCGCCAGAGCTGCGCCCGATGGTGCAGTTGGACGGTGGCCGTTTCGCTACCTCCGACCTGAACGACCTCTACCGCCGCGTGATCAACCGCAATAACCGTTTGAAGCGCATGATCGACCTGGGCGCTCCAGAGATCATCGTGAATAACGAGAAGCGCATGCTGCAGGAGTCTGTGGACGCGCTCTTCGATAACGGTCGCCGCGGCCGTCCGGTCACGGGTCCGGGCAACCGTCCGCTCAAGTCCCTGTCTGACTTGCTCAAGGGCAAGCAGGGCCGCTTCCGCCAGAACCTGCTGGGCAAGCGCGTGGACTACTCCGGCCGTTCCGTTATTATCGTTGGCCCGCAGCTGAAGCTGCACGAGTGTGGTCTGCCGAAGCTCATGGCGCTCGAGCTCTTCAAGCCGTTCGTCATGAAGCGCCTGGTGGAAAATGACTATGCCCAGAACATCAAGTCTGCCAAGCGCATGGTTGAGCGCCAGCGCCCAGAGGTGTGGGACGTTCTGGAGCAGGCCATTTCTGAGCACCCAGTGATGCTTAACCGTGCGCCTACTCTGCACCGCCTGGGTATTCAGGCCTTCGAGCCGAAGCTGGTTGAGGGTAAGGCCATTCAGCTGCACCCGCTGGCTTGTGAGGCGTTCAACGCTGACTTCGACGGTGACCAGATGGCAGTCCACCTGCCGCTGTCCGCTGAGGCTCAGGCTGAGGCCCGCGTCCTGATGCTGGCTTCCAATAACATTCTGTCCCCGGCATCTGGTAAGCCGCTGGCCATGCCGCGCCTGGATATGGTTACCGGCCTGTACTACCTGACCATGGACAAGGCCGAGGACGAGATCGGCGGCAACGGCCGCTACCGCGAGGCGGAAGAAAACAAGCCGGCAACCGGCATCTTCTCCTCCTACGCTGAGGCCCTCATGGCCTATGACCGCGGCACCGTTGGCCTGCAGGCGCCGATCAAGGTGCGCATCGATCACCTTCGCCCGCCGAAGGAGATCGAGGAAGAGCAGTTCCCAGATGGCTGGTCCAAGGGCCAGGCATGGATGGGCTACACCACCATCGGCCGCGTCATGTTCAACGAGCTGCTGCCGTGGAACTACCCGTACCTCGAGGGCATCATGGTCCGTAAGGGCGGCGGCTCCGGCAATAAGGTCCTCATCGGTGACGTGGTCAATGACTTGGCCAATAAGTACCCGATGATCACCGTGGCTCAGGTGCTGGACAACATGAAGGATGCCGGCTTCTACTGGGCAACCCGTTCCGGCGTGACTATCACCATGTCTGACGTTCTGGTTCTGCCGAATAAGACCGAGATCCTCGAGTCCTATGAGAAGGAAGCAGAGCACATCGAGCGCAAGTACTGGGAGCAGGGCGCCCTGACCGAGCGCGAGCGCTACGACCGCCTGGTTGAGCTGTGGAAGGACGCTACCGACACCGTCGGTGAGGCAGTCGAGAACATGTACCCGGATCACAACCCAATTCCGATGATTGTGAAGTCCGGTGCTGCCGGTAATATGCGTCAGATCTGGACGCTGGCCGGTATGAAGGGCATGGTTGTGAACTCGCATGGTGATTACATCACCCGTCCGATTAAGACCTCCTTCCGCGAAGGCCTGTCCGTGCTGGAGTACTTCAATAACTCCCACGGTTCTCGTAAGGGTCTGGCCGATACCGCACTGCGTACCGCTGACTCCGGCTACCTCACCCGCCGTCTGGTGGACGTGGCCCAGGACGTCATCGTCCGCGAAGAGGACTGTGGCACCCGCCTCGGCGTCCAGGTGCCAATCGGCGAGGAGTCCGGCGACAAGGTTGTTCTCTCCGAGCTGTGGGAGACCTCCGCGTCCGGCCGCGTGCTGGCTACCGATGTCAAGGGCGAGGACGGCGAGGTTGTGGCCGAGGCCGGCTCCGACCTCACCGAGGAGCTCACCCAGAAGCTGCTTGACGCCAAGGTCACCGAGGTCAAGGTTCGCTCCGTGCTGACCTGCCAGACCCCGGCTGGCGTGTGTGCCAAGTGCTACGGCAAGTCCATGGCTTCCGGCCAGCTTGTCGATATCGGCGAGGCTGTCGGCATCGTGGCTGCACAGTCCATTGGTGAGCCGGGTACCCAGCTGACCATGCGTACGTTCCACCAGGGCGGTGTCGGTGGCGATATTACCGGCGGTCTGCCGCGTGTTCAGGAGCTCTTCGAGGCTCGTAACCCGAAGAACCGCGCTCCAATCGCCTCCGTTGACGGCACCGTTTCCCTGTCCGATGAGGGCAACTTCTGGACCTTGACCATCACGCCGGATGACGGCTCTGATGACGTGGTCTACGAGAAGCTCTCCAAGCGTCAGGGCTTGGCTCAGGTTCGCCGCCCGATGGAGTCCAACCCGGATGCCATGATTGAGCGTTCCCTCAAGGACGGCGACCACGTTGAGACCGGTGACCGCCTCATGCGTGGTGCGGCTGACCCGCACGACGTGCTCGAGGTCCTCGGCCGCCGTGGCGTGGAGCAGCACCTCATCAATGAGGTTCAGGCTGTGTACCGTACCCAGGGTGTGGCTATCCACGATAAGCACATCGAGATCATCATCCGCCAGATGCTGCGCCGTGGCACCGTCATCGATGCTGGTACCACGGACTTGCTGCCGGGTAATCTCATCGACCTCTCTGAGGCCAAGCAGCTCAACGCTGCCCAGGTTGCAGAGGGCGGCGAGCCGGCTCAACTGCGCTCGGAGATCATGGGTATTACCAAGGCTTCCTTGGCTACCGAGTCCTGGCTGTCCGCGGCATCGTTCCAGGAGACCACTCGCGTGCTTACCGACGCCGCCATTAACAAGCGCTCCGATAAGCTCATCGGCCTCAAGGAGAACGTCATCATCGGTAAGCTCATCCCGGCCGGTACCGGTATCTCTCGTTACCGCAATATCACTGTCAAGCCGACTGAGGCTGCACGCAACGCTGCATACTCGATCCCGACTTACGGCGATTCAATCTACGGCGACGATGGCTTCGGTGAATTCACCGGCGCTTCCGTCCCACTAGATGAGGACTTCACCTTCTAACGTGCAGTTCAACTTGCGTTAACGCGGGAAATAAATGGCCCCGCCTTCCTGAACG
>NZ_JAKMUU010000008.1 GCF_027570035.1 Corynebacterium curieae
TTTGGTGTGGGGCTCCTCTGTCGAATCAAGGTGTCAGCGATCCCTTAGTCCGCTGCTTCCTCCGGCTTCGGGGGAATGCGGAGCAAAACATCACTCGGGGTAACCCGGCCGGTTTCACCGGAGACCGCGCCGAACTTGGCGGCGTTAGTGACCACAACCGGGGTAATCAGGTTATAGCCCTTGGAACGGATGAATTCTGGGTCAAAGCTAATCAACTTATCGCCCGCGGAAATGCGTTGCTTCTTTTCCACGTGAACTTCGAAGCCTTCGCCGCCCAGTTCCACGGTATCGAGGCCAACGTGGATGAGCAGCTGCACGCCATTGTCAAGGCTTAGGCCGACCGCGTGGCCGGACTTCTGAACGGTGAGCACTTTGCCGTCGGCAGGCGCATAAACGGTGTTGCCAGTTGGCTGGACCGCCATGCCAGGTCCCAGCTTTGCCCGAGCAAAGATCGGATCCGGAACCTCCGAAAGGTCTACTGCCTCACCCTCTAGAGGGGACTCCAGCACGATGGAGTCCTGCTCAGCCGGCTTGGCGGCGATGCCAGTAGCAGCAGCGCCCGCAGCGCTGGCAGGAACGGCTCCACCCTTGTCCGAGGCGTCTTCGTCCGCCCCCTTGTGGGACTTAAACTCCGAACGCGCAGCTACCTCTTCAACAGACTCTCCTTGTTCGCGCGCAATTCGCTCCAAATCTGCTTGCTTTTCTTCCGCGGTGCGGTAGCCAAAGAACAATGTCAGGAGGAAGGAGGTTACGAACGCGACGGTGATACCGAGGGCGTAGCCCAATTGCGGAGTCATTGCACTAGTCGTTAGCGCAGAGGTAAAGACAAACGCCTCAGCTCGGACATCGAAAAGACCGATGACTGCGCCACCCAGCGCACATCCCGGCAACAGCCTGTAATAGCTGCGGCGGAAACGCAATAGGATGCCGTACAGCGATGGCTCCGACACGCCGCCAAGCATGCCTGCGGCGAAGGCGCCAATGGAAACCTGGCGCATGGCATTGTTCTTTTCTTTAAAGGATATAACCATGACCGCGCCCACGACGCCGAAGCAGGCGAAGTTCCATGCACCCATTGGCCCCTGGATGAAGTCGTAGCCATAGGTAGCGATGTTTTGGATCATGATGACGTTAAGTGGCCAGTGCAAGCCCATGGGAACCAGGAATGGGTACAGCAGTGGAATAACGATTGCCAGGATAAACGGCGAGAAATCATTGATCTGGTAAAGAACCCAAGAGATGCCATTGCCCACACCAATGCCGAACGGGCCAAGAAGGAAAGCCGTTGCCGGGATCATAATAAGCAAGGAGAAGAACGGCACGAAAACCATGTGCACGGTGCTCGGAATAATCTTCTTAAGGCCCTTTTCCACCCAGTACAGGCCGATTGCTGCCAAGATGGGCGGGAAGACTTGGGAGCCATAAGAGTTGATGACCAGCGGCAAACCGAAGACGTTGACGGTATCGCCCTGTTCGCCAAGGGACAAAAACTCCGGAGTCAAAAGTGCTGCCGGAATAGCGGCAGAGACCCACATATTCGCGCCCAACTTCTGGGCTGCAGTGGCACCGACCATCACCGGCAAGAAGTAGAAGACCGACTGGTACATTGCATGTGCTAGGCGGAAGCCCTCCGGCTGCTCCTCCAGCGGAGCGCGGAAATCCTGGATACCAACAGTATCCGCCAAGATCAGCAGCATGATGATGAGCGAAGCGCCCAAAAGTGCCCAGAGGACTGGGCGGAAGGTATCCGAGAGGAATTCGAAGCAGTAATCTACCCAGTCATATTTGCCACGAACACCGTCATATTCCTTCTTAGAGGAAGAATCCTTGTCGCTGGAGGCGTGTACGCCGGGCTGCTTGATGATTTCGCTGTAGTAGTCAGCAACGCCGCCGCCCATAACCACCTGGTAGCCGTGGGCGCCTTGAGGCACGGTTCCTAGTACCGCTGGGTCGCTGTCGAGCTTGTCCTTGTCAACTTTCCCCGCATCAGCAAGTTGGAAGCGAAGGCGCGTTGCGCAGTGCGTAAGCGACGTGATGTTGTCAGCGCCGCCGATGCTTTCAACGATGTGGGTGGAAGTGTCCTTAACAGATGCCACTTCTTACTCCTCAGTTCAAAACTATTCATAACCAGCAGTGCACTGGCTATAACGTCACATTTGAGTATAAGAGTATTCCCACACGAACAAAAGCCCGTTTTGTGGACTTCTCAGGATCATTCTTCCTGTTTCCACCTTTGTTGGCTGGTCAAAAGCGTGTAAGCCTCTAAACGGCTAGCAAACGATTGCACAAGGTGTTTCAAAAATCACAAAAGCCGCGCCCACCCCATCGTGGTGATGGAGCGGGCGCGGCCGTGCAGCTGTAACGCTAAGCCATAAAGCCCACCGTGAACTAAGCGGTTATCTTAGTTGCCAGCGAGCTTGTCACGCAGTGCAGCAAGCTGCTCGTCGGAAGCCAAGGAGCCGCCAACCTCTGCCTGAGTC
The DNA here is from genome assembly GCF_027570035.1 of Corynebacterium curieae. Taxonomy (GTDB): domain Bacteria; phylum Actinomycetota; class Actinomycetes; order Mycobacteriales; family Mycobacteriaceae; genus Corynebacterium; species Corynebacterium curieae. The sequence continues at coordinate 2,481 of NZ_JAKMUU010000008.1, forward strand.
TCGGATGCCGGAGCTGCATCGGAGGAATCAGAGGAGTAGTTGGAGGACTCTGCAGACTCAGCAGCCTCAGCGGCTGCGGCGCGGTTGCGCTCGATCTGAGCGGTGTGCAGGTTGAAGCGACGCTCGGACTCTGCGTAGCGTGCCTCCCAAGCCTGACGCTGCTCGTCGAAGCCTTCCTTCCACTCGTTGGTCTCAGGGTCGAAGCCCTCAGGGAAGACGTAGTTGCCCTGCTCGTCGTAGGAGTCAGCCATGCCGTACTTGGACGGATCGAACTCTTCGGTGTAGTCCTCATCTGCCTGCTTAACGGACAGGGAGATACGACGACGCTCGAGATCGATGTCGATGACCTTGACCATAACTTCCTGGCCAACGGTGACAACCTGGTCCGGAACCTCGACGTGGCGCTGAGCCAGCTCGGAGATGTGAACCAGGCCCTCGATGCCCTCCTCGACGCGAACGAAGGCGCCGAACGGAACAAGCTTGGTGACCTTGCCCGGAACGATCTGGCCCACAGCGTGGGTGCGGGCGAATACGCGCCACGGATCTTCCTGGGTAGCCTTCAGGGACAGGGAAACGCGCTCGCGGTCCAGATCGACGTCCAGAACCTCAACGGTTACCTCGTCACCAACGGTGACAACCTCGGATGGGTGATCGATGTGCTTCCAAGACAGCTCGGAAACGTGAACCAGGCCGTCGACACCGCCGAGATCGACGAAGGCGCCGAAGTTGACGATGGAGGAAACAACGCCCTTGCGGACCTGCCCCTTCTGCAGCTGGTGCAGGAACTCGGAGCGAACCTCGGACTGGGTCTGCTCCAGGTATGCACGGCGGGACAGGACAACGTTGTTGCGCTGCTTGTCCAGCTCGATGATCTTTGCTTCCAGCTCCTGGCCGATGTACGGCTCCAGGTCACGGACGCGACGCATCTCAACCAGAGATGCAGGCAGGAAGCCACGCAGGCCGATATCCAGGATGAGGCCGCCCTTGACAACCTCGATAACGGTACCGGTAACAGGCTCTTCCTTGGCCTGCAGCTCCTCGATGGCGCCCCATGCGCGCTCGTACTGTGCACGCTTCTTGGACAGGATCAGGCGACCTTCCTTGTCCTCCTTGGTGAGAACAAGTGCGTCAACCTCATCGCCGACCTCAACAACCTCGTCTGGGTTGACGTCGTGCTTAATGGACAGCTCACGGGAAGGGATAACACCTTCGGTCTTGTATCCGATGTCCAGCAGTACCTCGTCGTGGTCAACCTTGACGACGGTACCCTCGACAATGTCACCATCGTTGAAGTACTTGATGGTGGCGTCTACAGCTGCGAGGAAGTCCTCTGCGGTTCCGATATCGTTGATCGCAACCTGCGGGGTATTAGAAGATGGCATATTTAAAAATGCTCCGAATAAATGTAGGAAATCGAAATTGGACAACTGCGAGTCTCTCGAAAAAAGCTTGCTACGCTGCTCAAATACAGCAAAAGAAGAAATATTCGATCCCGCCTCGTGATTGCTTAAAGCCTTCCTACAGGGACTTAGAACAAGCCGTGGCATAGACACGCCCGTCCAACACTACATCTGTCCAGCTTAAAGGGCAAATACGCGCCCCAACTTTTTCGCAAAGGATTTTCTCCCACCGTGACTTCCCCATCGCAAGCGAACCGAGCCTACTGGGATGACGACGCCGCCAACTACCACGCCGAGCACCCCGAATACCTTTCTTCTTTCTACTGGTGCCCAGAAATGCTGCACGAAGGCCAGGCGCACCTGCTTGGCAACGTCTCGAATTCCTCGGTCCTCGAAATTGGCTGTGGCTCCGCCTCGTGCACCGAATGGCTGCAGTCGCGCGCGCACTTCGCTACCGGCTTCGATATCTCCCGCGGCATGCTTAACCACGCTGCACCTGGACTCCCATTAGTCCAAGCCGATGCGCTTTCACTCCCCTACGCCACCGACGCCTTCGACGACGCATTCTCGGCGTTCGGAGCCTTTCCCTTCCTTGCCAATCTTGACTTAGCTCTAAGTGAAGTCTCCCGCGTTCTTAAGCCAAGCGGTCGCTTTGTCCTTTCGACCAACCACCCGATGCGCTGGATTTTCCCCGACGACCCCACCGATCTCAGCTATTTCGATCGCGCCTATCTGGAGCAAGATCGCGATGGCTACCTCACCTATGCTGAGTTCCATCGCACCATAGCCGACTGGTTTAAGGCCTTACAGGGCGAAGGCCCGTTCCTTCTCGGGGACATCATCGAGCCCGAATGGCCAATGGATCTCACCACCACGTGGGGCCAATGGTCGCCGAAGCGCGGCGAAACCTTCCCCGGCACGATCATTTTCGTCTGCCGGAATTGCCGCTAACCTATGGGCATGGTCTTGGATCGAATTGGCTTACTCTTGCGCCGCGGCCTCGCATGGTGGATCGATTCCTTTCTCGCAGCCGCCATCATCATGGTCGTGAAATGGATCGTAAATGCAGCGGCTGACCATCCCCTTTCCGGTGACGCCCTAGAAACCTACAACGCGATAGCGACAGCGGTGGTCTTCTTTGTTTATCGCGTGTGGGTAGAAGCCACAAGGTCCACCTCGCTCGGCAAATGGTCACTGCAGCTAGAAATCATCGCTACTCGCCCTGGGTTCTTCACCTCGTGTCTGCGCAATTCCTGGCTATTGCTGACAATGTTGACGTTGACAGGCTGGCCCGGAGTTTTACCGCTACTTCTGGGCATTCTTAGCATTAGCCTGCTTGCTTTCGGCCAAACACCTTTTGACATGTTGGCCAATTGCCTAGTTGAGCGCCGGGCTCAGATGGATACGCCTTCTTTTCGCGGCACAAGGTAATACAGGAGCGCAAAGGCCGCCAAGACAGCGAACATCCACGAAGATGGAAAAAGGAATGCTAGTGCCGTAGCTACAACCATCACCGCAGCGGCCGTTAGCCTCCTGACCTTGGGGTTAGGTGCCGCGCGGGCGATGGTCATGGCGGCCACAAAGTACGACGTTGCAATCATTCCGTACCCGATTGCGGTGACCTTATTCTCTGCAAGAAACTGCGCCAGTCCGAGGCCAGCAATATCGGACGCAAGAAGACTCACTTGAATAACCCAGAGGCTTTCAAAAAGGCGTAGAATCCATTTTTTGGTTTTCTCTTCTAGCGTCACTGCGCGGCGTTTCCTTTCATAGTTTCTACACTCGGACTCATAAATCCTTCCGCACAGAAAAGGCTACCTAAAAACTTATTGCGCATCCCGCCACAGATTCTGAACTTTCCGCTGTGCGTAGCCGGGTATCCCTAAGTCCTCGATGGCTTTCCTATTCCACGTTCCACGAACTTGGCCGTCCACAACGATGGCGCGGCGGAATACCCCACGGTTTCCTGGAACGAGTACCTCGTGGACTTCGTTAGTCATGGCAAAGTAGCGGTCCTGGTAGCCCAAGATATATTCGTCAAAAGCTCCTAGTAGAAAGACTGATTACTTCTTTCGCGCTTCGTCCATTTCCATTACTTCTGCCGACACAAGGTCCTGGGATTCTTCTCCACAGCGAATAATATCGGGCGGAAGGCATTGGGTAGCTGGCCGTACTAGTCTTTGCGGGAGCTTTGTCCACCAGGCAAAGTCTTGCAGCGTTGCGGGACCGTGCGTTCGGAAGTACCGAGTCATCAGTTCCGCAGTCGCCGCAACTATATCGCCGTTGAAGGTCTCCTCTACCCCCGGCAAATCCACCGGTGTAATAAGCTGATCGGCTCCCGAATAGACGGCGTGACCGCTTTCCATTGCTACACGCACAACGTGCCAGAAAGCCACCTCGGGCAAAGTTGTGGCAGCCCGTTCTTTGAGCTCGGCACGCGATAGCGGACGATCAATGAGCTTGTTCACCTCCGGCCGCAGCTCAACATCACCCTTGCGCCCCTTTGCACAAAGTTCGGTTATCCAGCCTATGTCCTTGATAGAAGCCGCGAAGAGGGTATTGCGGATGGGGTACCCACGCACAATATTTCCAGCATCCGAGTGGTCTTCCGCCCGCAAGGCAAGTGAGCGCCCTACGGAATGCAGATCTTGGCCTTGCATGACGCCGAAAGAACGGACTACTTCCTCAGCGCTCTTCCACCGCTGTACGGTTAGGCCTTGAGAGGCGAGCCTAAGGCGCGCCTTGTCTCTCCGGGAGAAAATAGCCGAACTAGTGGGCCGCGGCATCCCAATCCTTGCCGGCACCGGCAGAGACCTCCAGCGGTACGTTGAGCTCGATGGCGGAATCCATCTCACGTTCCAGAATCTCACGGACCTTGTCGGCTTCACCGGGAGCGACCTCGACTACCAATTCATCGTGCACCTGGAGCAACACGCGGGACTTCAGCCCCTGCAGTGCGCGGTCTACACGAATCATCGCCACCTTAATGATGTCAGCAGCTGTTCCCTGAATTGGGGCGTTGAGTGCGGCGCGCTCTGCGTTCTCGCGCGCTAGCCGGTTATCAGAGTTGAGCTCCGGCAAGTAGCGGCGGCGACCGAAAAGGGTCGCCGTGTACCCGTCCTTGCGAGCCTGGACCACGACTTCATCGAGGTACTTCTTCACGCCACCAAAGCGCTCGAAGTAACTTTCCATGATGGACTTTGCTTCCCCAGCAGGGATGCCTAATTGCTGGGAAAGCCCGAAAGCAGAAAGCCCGTATACCAATCCATAAGACATGGCCTTAACCCGGCGGCGCAACTCCGCAGTAACTTGATCGACGGGCACATCGAAGACTCGGGAACCTACATAATTGTGCAGGTCTTCGCCTTCCTTGTAGGCCTCGATGAGGCCCGGGTCCGCGGAGAGGTGTGCCATTACACGCATCTCAATCTGCGAGTAGTCCGCAGTCATGAGCTCATCGAACCCATTGCCAACGATGAAGGCGGAACGGATCTGGCGGCCGGCCTCCGTACGCACCGGGATATTCTGCAGGTTGGGTTCGGTAGACGACAAACGGCCGGTCGAGGCTACCGTCTGGTTAAACGTGGTGTGAATGCGGCCGTCGGGCTGGACGGTTTTGATAAGCCCTTCCAGTGTCGTCTTCATCTTCTGGTACTCGCGGTGCGCCAGGAGGTGGTCAAGGAAGGGATGGGGGTTCTTGGCCGCGAGCTGTTCAATCTCCTTGGCCGCGGTGGAATAACCCGTCTTCGTCTTCTTGGTCTTGGGCAGCTCGAAAGTCTCAAAGAGTACAGTTTGCAGCTGCTTTGGCGAGTTAAGGTTGAGCTTGTCATCGCCTGCAAGCTCGCGAGCGGCGCGCTCTTGTTCGGCAACTTGCTCTACGAAGGCATCCTTCTGAGTTTCGAGAATGTCTACGTCGACGGCAATCCCGGTAGCTTCCATGCGCGCCAGGATGGTTACCAAGGGCAGTTCCAAGTCGGTATATAGCTCGAAGGAGTCAATCTCCTGCAGCTCTGTGGTGAGCCTTTCTGCAAGCTCCATAATTGCTGCGGCCTGGTCCACTAGGGAGGAATCATCCAGCAGGGAAAGCTGTTCCGTGGCGGCGCCGAGAGTCTTTTGGAGGTGGCGCTGGTAGACGTCGGCAAGCGCGTAGGTGCGCTGCCCGGGGCGCAACAGGTAAGCGGCAAGGGCCGTGTCATGGGCAATGCCTGCCAGCTCAATGCCGCGGCCGGCGAGCATATGGTAAGCAGCCTTCGCCTCGTGGAAATACTTCGGCGCATCGGACTCCAACCACTGCGCTAGGGCCTTATCATCCTCGGCAGAAAGATCGCCCAGCTCCACTTGCAGGCCGTGGCGCTCTTGGTCCACAAAAGCAATCGCCGAAGCATCACCCTGCCCCGGGTTTCCCTCGCCTTGAACATAAACCGCAACGTGTTCACGGCCAGGCAGCCATTGGGACAGTGGCTCATCATCGATGACCGTCTCAAGCTCTTGGACTTCCTCGGCCTGCTGCGCTGCCTCAGCGCCGTCATTGGGGAGGGCGGCGAGTACGCGATCGCGCAGGTTGGTACCAAACTCGAGGTCATCGAACTTGGCGGCTACATCGGCGACCTTGGCTTCCTTAAAGGCTAAGTCATCGGGACCGACCTCCAGGTCCATATCGGTAATCATCTGGGTGAGCTTGCGATTCATCTGCACCTGTTCGATGCGCTCGCGGAAGTTATTGCCTACCACGCCCCTAATTTCTTCGGCGTGCTCCACCAAGGAAGCCAAGTCTCCATACTTTACTATCCACTTGGTGGCGGTCTTCTCGCCCACCTTAGGGATCCCTGGCAAGTTATCGGAAGGATCGCCGCGCAACGCGGCAAAGTCTGGGTACTGCGCAGGTGTGAGACCGTACTTCTCCTCTACCGCAGCAGGGGTGAAGCGGTGAAGGGTAGACACACCCTTCATGGGATAGAGCACAGTAGTGGACTCATTAACCAACTGCAGGTAGTCACGGTCACCGGTAACGATGAGGGTCTCATAATCCTGTGCCTCGGTCGCAAGGGTAGCCAGAATGTCATCGGCCTCGAAGTTCTCACGGGACAGGGTGGTAATTCCTAGGACCTCAAGGACCTCGCGAATGATATCGACCTGACCCTTGAATTCCTCCGGCGCAGCCTCGCGCTGCGCCTTATAGTCTGGGAACATCTCGGTGCGGAAGGTCTTGCGCCCCACATCGAATGCCACCGCGATGGCATCTGGGGTTTCCTCCGCCACGATATTGGAAAGCATCGATAAAAAGCCATACACGGCATTGGTGTGCTGGCCGCCAGAGGTAGAAAAATTGTCTACCGGCAAGGCATAAAACGCACGAAATGCCATGGAGTGGCCGTCAATGAGCAGAAGTCGAGGCTGATTAGTAGTCACCTGCCCCATCCTAGAGAACCAGGCCGACATCCGAGCACCCTGGTGCACGATTGCCGGTTGACGTGGGCATTCCCCCACTACCCCTGACCCAATTAGGAATTCGTCGATGCTCTGCGCTACTATTTTCACAGTCGAAGGCAGCCAGCCTTTACACTGTGCGCCCCTGTAGCCCAATTGGCAGAGGCAACGGATTCAAAACCCGTCCAGTGTGAGTTCGAGTCTCACCAGGGGCACAAAGAGAAAACCTCGGACCTTTTCTTACTGATTTGGTTCGAGGTCCTTTTAATGATTCAGCCCTTCTCCTCGATTTCAGTTCGATCGGATACTTGGAAACTCTCAGGTGCTTTCAATCTTTCGATGCCCAAGTAGCCCGCCAGAGCAAGGCAGATTACCGCTTGCACAGACCGCACAACCACCAAGCTAGGCAATTCCGCCCTAAGGACGAGATATCCGAATCCTATGGCTGAAAGAACTGAGTACACCCCCATAATCAGCGAACTATTCCCGTCTGACTTCTTCAGCATTTTCTTCAAATAGACAAAGGACGCTATCCACGACAGTGCTACCACTGAACGGATCAGTAGGAGCCCTCGCAGTATCCACCGCTCGACCTGTACATCTTCAATTCCGTTAAACGAATCTCGGTGAATCGAGACAAACGCGTCGGCGTATTCATCAAACGAGACAATACACAGGACCACATTAAGGGCGGAAAGCGCAAGAACAAGAACAATAGTTCCTAAGAACACCTTTTCACAGCACACATTTGCCCCCAGGCTACTTCCATCATTTCGCTGATCAGACATTTCTCAATCCTCTACTCCCAACAGACAGTGCCTCAAGGTTCACCCCATACCTAGCTATTTACTTCTAACCTAAGACATTTACCACAAAGCTATATAAACACTACAGAGTGTAAATTATTCTTGACATAGAGACGATGTATTTTTATCTTGGGTTATGTAGTTTCGATGTGTCTTCCACAATGAGGTGTTTTATGAAAAGGTTGCGAATTGAACGCACGAAAGCGGCAGTATTCACTGCATTGACAATCATCACGATTCTGGGTGCATTAGTTCTTCAACAGCCTTCACAGGCTTGGATATCAATTCTGCTGGGTGGAGCAGCAACATAGTTTTGGTGGAAGGTACACTTCTATACAAATCAGGAAGATCTATAAAACAAAATGTGCTTAAGCTCGCCCGCACGGCGCGAGAAACCTAAGCACATTTGGAACGATTGCTTGCGCAATACCACCGCCAAAAATTAGTCCTCTCACACAACCTAGTAAAGCTCAGGCAGCGTAGGTAGGTGGTACTTGCGCAGCGCTGCGTTAATCTGTGGGATGGAAGCCTTCAGCTGCGGTAGCGCTAGACCGATGAGTCCGGCCACGCCTGCGATGCCGAGGATTGCTCCCAAGATGGCGGGCTTCGAGCTCGTACTGGAGCTCAAAGCGGAGCTCCCCGTGGCAGGCTGCGTGGTATCGGCCGGCTTGCCGGCATCGTGTGCACGGGCGGTAAGCCATTCCTCCTTGCCTAGGACGCCCTGGGTCAGGCGGGTCTCGCCGATCCAGCCATACCACGGGTCCTGCGGGCGCTGGTTATCAAAGCCGCCGCCCATGACCCACTGCAGGTCGCGCGGGAGGAGGCCTTCGGCGCCTACGGCATTGCGCAAGATGGGTGCGCCGTTGATAAACATTTCCACGCTATCGCGCTCCGGATCATTGACCACGGCAATATGCATCCACTCGTCCTTGGGCACCTCGTGAGACCATACGGTAGAACCGCTCCCCTGCTTGGGTTCGGCCCACCAACGCAGCTCACGCAGGTTGGAGATACCAAACATGACGGTGGGGTCCGTGTCATCAGAGCCGTCGACCAATTTATTAATGGCAGAGTCGCGGCTGAGAGCGCTTCCCCAGCCATGCTGTGCGCCATTGAAGTCCTCTGGAATCTTTACAAAGGATTCGAAGGTATAGCCCTTGGTGGTATCCACATTATTTGCCGGCGCGTCCTTGTCGGTGCGGAACTCGGCGTTGCCTAGTGTGCCCGCTGGGTCGGACCAAAAGAGGGAGCCGGCATCAGAGGACAACGGGTGGTGGTCAGAGCTATAGGTCACCCGATCGCCTAGCATGGCGCCAGAGCGATGCAGGTCGCTACCGGAATCGCTGGCAATATCGGGGATGGTGGTGCCACGGTCGGCAGGGGCGCCGTCGGCAAGCGCATGGCCGTCTTTGTCCTGTGCCTGGCCCGGGCGCCAGTGGAATACCGTGTGATCATTCTTGGCAAAATCGTCCGCGCCCTTGGGAAGCTCGTCCTCCGCGATGGTATAGGGCCTAAAGCCTTCAGCAGCGATGTCACGTGCACGCTGTGCTAGGTCCGGCTGGTGGCCCTCACCCACGGTAAATTCAGGCGCGAAAGAGGAAAAGCGCTGCTCAAAGTCGAACGGAATGGCGTAGCTATCGCCCTTATCATCTAGGGTGAGCTTGTCGAACTGCGTAAGCTCCTCATGCGGCTTTTGTGCGACCCACGGCGAGAGCGCGGTCATCTCTAATTGCTTGCCGGAAAGATCAAATTCAAGCACGCCCAGCAGTCCGTTGCCGCCCTGGTAGGCCATTTGATAGTCCTGCAAGATGGAAACGACGTCGTGCCCGGCATCATTCTTATCTACGCGATAGCCCGCACCGTGGTGATGGCCACCCATCACCAAGAAGATCTGGTCGTTGCTCTTGATGAACTTATCCCACAGTCCCTTACCGTAGTCGTCAGAATAGAAGACGTTTCCCTCGCCATCGATATTGAGGGCTTCGTGCGTGGTGACGATGACGGGTAGATCGGGGTGCTTATCGATGATGCCTTGCGCCCATGCAATAGCCTTCTCATCGGCGCGCCACCCCAAGGCTAGGTTCAGATATTTCTGGCCCTCGGCTTCAAAGATGTGAGCCTCGGAGTCATTGTTGATGGCCGTGTAGCGTTCCTGGAAAGTTTCCGGGTTGGCGGACTTAGCACGATCAGCGCTAAACCACTTGTCGTACGGGTGGGCCGTCGCACCTTCTACGTCCATGTCGTGATTGCCCGGCAGGATGGAGTAGTTTAGGTCCGAATCATCGAGGACCTGCATGGCCTTATCGGCCACCTGCCATTCGCCCTCCACATTCCACTGGTCCACGACATCGCCTAAGTGGGTCACGAAGTCCATGTTCAGCTCGTCTTGGTGGTCCACCAACCATTGGGTTTGGGCCAAGTAGGGTTCGCTGCCGTAGCGTGCTTGGGCTAGATTTCCGGTCTCCGGGGTGGAATAGCGAGAATAGAATTGGGTATCCGGCAAAACGCCGATGCTGAAGCGGGAGCCTTCGCTTGGTGACGCCCCTTCGGGCGCCCCCTCCGCAGCGCTCGCTGCGGGCACAAAGACGAGGTTTCCCACCACTGCAGTTGCGGTGACTGCAGGCAGGACTAATCGATTCAACATAGAGAGTCCTTCTTTCTTGAAGTGCATACGAATATAGGAGAAAGACGGGAATACGCACGAGATCCTAGGCAGCGAAGCTTTCTACTAGTTGACATTCTCGTAAACGGGACACTGAATAAAAGGAAACTTATCGTTTCTGGCGGCAGGGCTGTACGTCTAAGAAGGCGCCGTATATCCTGCCCCAAACTGCATAGTTGCAATGGGGTGGATTAAACTGACAGAATGAACTTCAATCCAGCATTACCTCTACAGTTAGGGAGAAACCTCTCCCTTTCTGCGGGCGGTAACCAGCCGCCTGTCAATGAAAGATATGCACCACTTTTTACAGCGGAACCCAGCGCCTAGTCCAAGCAGCAGATTTCTCCGGCCCCGCTAGGCCAGTCGCTCTCCGTCCCAGCCATCTCCTAGGTAGATTTTTAATTTATGCAGTACATTTTGAACGCAATCCGCGGCGCCCTCATCGGCATGGCCGAGCTGGTGCCTGGCATTTCCGGCGGCACCGTGGCGCTCATTGTCGGCATCTATGAACGCGCAGTACACAACGCCAATGATTTGATCTCCGGCCGCTTCAAAAAGGTCGAGTGGGCCTTCCTTCTTTCCGTAGCCGTCGGCATGTTTATCTCCGTATTCGGTATGTCTACGGTGTTGTCCAATTTTGTGGACAATCACGTGTCCGCATCCGGCGCACTATTTTTAGGCATGGTCGCAGTATCTATTTTTGTGCCGCTTTCCATGCTGACTAAAGCCGAGCGCCTCCGCCCGTCTTCCATCATCGCATTTGTGGTCGCCACGATTGTGATCTTCTTTGTTACTGGCTTCACCTCCGAGCCGCACGAGGACCCCAACCTCATCGTGGTTTTCTTCGCCGCCGCCATAGCCGTCTGCGCGCTCATTCTGCCGGGAATTTCCGGTTCGCTCATTCTGCTTACCATGGGTCTTTACCAGCCCATCATTGGCGCGGTCTCGGACCGTGAAATGGGCACTATTGCGGTTTTTGCTGCAGGTGCCCTGTGCGGTCTAGCAGCATTCATCAAGGTATTGAATTTCCTTCTGAATAACCACCGCGCTCCCACGCTTATGGCTATGGCCGGTTTCATGCTTGGTTCCCTGCGCGCCCTGTGGCCTTGGGGAGCGGACCAAGATGCCTCCAGTGGCGTCATCGTGGGCATGTTTATCCTCGGCGCGCTCATCGTTTCTGCCTTCATTTTTGTAGATATGAAAAAGGCACAGTCCATTGCGGAAAGGACGGCGCAGAACTAATGCCACGCACGTTTTCTCGCCGCTCAATTGCCGCTGCGGTTCTCATCCCCACACTGTCCCTGAGCGCCTGCGTTACTAACGAGGAAGATTCTACCCCAGACGGCTGGGAAGAACCCCATTCCGCTATGGTGCCGGAAATTGCCGCCATGTACGACGACAATGATGGTGTCCTCACCGCCGGTACCAACCCGCCGTATGCACCATTCCAGTTGAAGGATTCGCACGGTGCGCTCCAGGGTGTGGAGCTGGATCTGGCTCGGGCGGTAGCCGGCGTCTTGGGCCTCGATTTCCAGCCGATGGAACAGGACTTTTCCATGATTCTGCCCGCCGTGCAGTCGGGGCAGATTGACATGGGTGTGTCTGGCTTTACAGATAACCCTGACCGCCGCAATGAATTCGACTTTGTGGATCACCTCTACGCTGGTATCCAATGGGCCGAGCGGGTGGATGGGCCTAGGAAGGTCGACCCGGATAACCCCTGCGGCTTGACCGTTGCGGTGCAGCGCACCACGGTCTCTGAAACCGATGATGTTCGGCCCAAGCAGGAAGCCTGCAATGGCGATCTCACTGTTTTGTCCTATGACACCGGCGATAATGCCGCGCTAGCCGTCTTGATGGGGCGTGCGGATGCCCTGTCTGCGGATTCCCCAGTAACGGCGTGGGCGGTCAATCGCTCCGAAGGGAAGATGCAGCAGGTAGGCGATATGTTCCAGGCCTCGCCTTATGGCTTCGCCGTTCCTAAAGATTCGGATTTGGGCAAGGCTTCGGCAGCAGCGCTCCAGCATCTCATCGAAACCGGCGAGTACGCAGAGATTTTGTCCCGCTGGGGCATCGAGGATGGATTAATAGACCAGGCAATGATTAATGAAAGGCCGATCAATGGTTAACGAGAATGCGGCAACGCCTGCTACGGCCACGCCCAAAGATAAACCCGCCAAGATTGAAGCGCGTCCACTACGCCACCCATGGCGCTGGGTCTTCGCTGGCGTGCTCATTGTGCTGAGTGCGTGGTTTATCATCGCCTCTGCACGCAATGAGGCTTTTGGCTGGGGAACCTACTTCCAGTACCTCTTTGATAAGCGCATTGCTATCGCTTCCCTGCACACCATCGCCATCACCATCTTGTCGATGATCATCGGCGTTGTGGGCGGTGCCGTACTCGCGGTCATGCGCATGTCTCCCAATCCGGTCCTACGGACCGTATCCTGGATTTTCCTCTGGGTCTTCCGAGGCACCCCTATCTATGTTCAGCTGGTGTTCTGGGGCTTGCTTTCGGCCATTTATCAATCCATTAATTTGGGCTTTACTGAGGTGTCCTTGCAGACCATCCTCACCAATGCCTTCTTCCTTGCCGTAATGGGCCTAGGTCTCAATGAGGCAGCATATATGGCCGAAATTGTGCGGTCCGGCATCACCTCGGTGCCGGAAGGTCAAAAGGAGGCTTCCAAGGCCCTCGGCATGTCTTGGTGGATGACCATGCGCCGCACGGTACTTCCGCAGGCCATGCGCATTATCATCCCGCCGACCGGGAATGAGTTCATTTCTTTGCTGAAAACTTCTTCCCTTGTTGTTGCCATTCCTTATACCCAGGAAATCTTCGGCCGCACCACGGATATTTCGGCCGCCCTTTTCCAGCCCATCCCGCTGCTTTTGGTTGCCGCATCTTGGTACCTCGTGGTTACTTCCTTACTGATGGTGGGCCAATACTTCTTGGAGCGCCGGTTTGAGCGCGGCGCCACCCGCGAGCTCACCGGCCGCCAACTTGCTGCGCTTGCAGACGCCGAAGGCACCATCCCCCGCAACGTATCCGTTATTCCGGAGGCAAAAAACTAATGGCTACTCCCATGATTTCCGCCCAGAACGTCCATAAGTCCTTCGGGCAGCTCGAGGTCCTTAAAGGCATTGACCTCGAAGTCCAGCCCGGCGAAGTGGCCTGCCTGTTGGGCCCTTCGGGCTCCGGCAAGTCCACCTTCCTGCGCTGCGTGAATCACTTGGATAAAGCTACCGCAGGGCGCTTATACGTAGACGGCGAGCTTATTGGCTACCGTGAGAAAAACGGCACCCTATATGAAATCAGCGAGAAGGAAGCAGCCGAGCAGCGCTCCGATATCGGCATGGTCTTTCAGTCTTTTAATCTCTTCCCCCACCGCACGGTGATTGAAAACATCATCGAGGCCCCGGTTCAGGTGAAGAAAATTCCGGAAGATACTGCCCGAGCCCGCGCCATGGAGTTGCTCGAGGATGTCGGCTTGGCGTCCAAAGCCAATAACTACCCGGTGCAGCTTTCCGGCGGCCAGCAGCAGCGCGTCGCTATTGCTCGTGCGGTGGCCATGGACCCTAAGCTCATGCTTTTCGACGAACCCACATCCGCCCTCGACCCCGAGCTCGTCGGCGAAGTGCTGCGCGTAATGAAGGACCTCGCAGCCGAAGGCATGACCATGCTCGTAGTTACCCACGAGATGGGCTTTGCCCGAGAGGTAGCCGACAAAGTCTTCTTCATGGACGGCGGTGTAGTTATCGAATCCGGCAGCCCAGCCGAGGTACTGGATAACCCGCAACAGCCGCGTACCAAGGAATTTTTGGCCTCGCTGCTTTAACGCCCGCAGCACTCAGCTGAGCGTCTGGCTCGCAGAGCTACGAGAGCGTCAAAAGACCCCGAATCAGCGCACTAGCCGCGCCAAGGCTAGCAACGCTAAGGGACAGCATGCGGGCCTTTTCTCGCGTCACGCGCTCGGCAATGCGGGTGCCTGCCCAAATGCCAACACACATCCCTAATACGCCGGCGGGCCACATCACCCAAGGCAAGCCGTCGAAATTCGCTGCCCCCGTCAGCGTCTTGGTCAGCACCGAAAAGAATCCACCCACCACAAAGATGGGCTGCAGCGTTGCGGCGTAGACCTGTTGGGGCCACTTCGCTGCCTGCGCATAGACGGTAATTACTGGGCCTGCCACTCCGGCCAAAGTATTGGTGAATCCGCCTAGGATGCCCGCGGAGATGGCAGGACCTATTCCTTCCATTGCCGGAACGAATTTCTTCCCGAACGTAACTACGGCAAGGGCGACCAGCAGCGCGGCGCCCACTACAACCATGAGGCCTGCAGTATCCATGCGCCTAATGAGCAATGCTGCAGCCAAGGAACCAATGACCATGACCGGCGCAATGAGCCCGAATTTCTTCCAGCTGACGTTTTCGCGGACGGAAACGGTGGTCAAAATCGCATTTACGCACGCTAAAACGTTAATGACCAAGATGCCTTCTACAGGCCCCATAATCAACATCAGGATAGGCCCACCGATGAGGCCTAGCCCCATTCCAGAAACCCTCTGAAGAGTCGAACCGGCTACAACAACGAGGAAGATGACCAGTGCAAGGCTCACTTGCGGTATTTCTCCTTCACCGCACGCCCCACAGCGTCTGGGAACATCCCGGTAACGTCACCGCCGAATCTTGCCACCTGCTTGCACAGTGAGGAACTAATATAGCCATACTTTTCGTCCGTAAGTAAAAAGACGGTATCGATTCCGGAAAGGCGCCGGTTCATCTGTGCCATGGGCAGCTCGTATTCGTAGTCTAGGGAGCTGCGCAGCCCCTTTACCAGCACGTCCGCCCCGTGGTCCGTGGTGTAATCCACAAGAAGTCCAGAACAAAAGTCCACCTTAATCGAGGGATCCACGCTCTGGCGGATAAGTTCCATTCGTTCATCCACGCTAAAGAGACCAGAAGGCTTATCTGGGTTACCGGTTACCAATACGGTGACCTCATCAAACATCTGATTCGCTCGGTTGATGATATCAATATGGCCTAAAGTAACTGGGTCGAAAGATCCTGGGCAGACGGCTTTAGTCATGCTGTTTTCGCTCTCTTTTCTTAAGTAGTTTAGCCTTCGGCTTCCTCGCTGCCGGGGCGAGTAAAGACCGCCATATCCATGCGGGCGATACCAAAGGTGCGCTTTTTGAGCTTTTGGCCGGTGGGCTCAAACCCTGCGGGCCACGCTGTATCCGCGGATTCTACGTGGCGCTCGATTACCACCATCGCATGATCAGTAAGCACCGGTTCGATAGCGGCAAGGAGTTCATCTACCTCATCAAAGGCATAGGGCGGATCCGCCAGCACTAGATCGAAGTGCTTGCGCGGTGCACTAGCCAGGTAGGTGCCTACCTTCATCTCCTGTACGCGCACGCCGGGGTGCTTGACGACCCCCATATTGTGCTTAATGACCTTTACCGCATCCGCCGAAGATTCCACTAGCACGGCCTCGTCTGCGCCGCGGCTGGCTGCCTCGAGACCAAGAGCGCCGGAGCCGGCGAAAAGGTCGAGCACCGAAGATCCAGCAAACCCCCATCGTGCGTTAAGCGAAGAAAATAGACCTTCACGGGCGCGGTCTGCGGTGGGCCGGGTGCCTTCTGCGGGTACCTTAATGGTGCGTCCGCGGGCTTCTCCGGCGATAATGCGCGTCATTTATGCTTCTCCAATCTCCATCAAGAGGTCCCCGCCTACTACGTCGCTAAAGTCAGCGACCACGATGCGGTGTACCTTTCCCGGGCCTGGGCATTCTACGGGGGCCTCAAGCTTTGTGGCTTCCACGGTCGCGAGAGGGATCCCAGTATCTACCGTGTCACCCACGGCCACGTGGCAGCGGACAATGCCCGCGAAGGGGGCGTAGATTTTCATGCCTCTAGGTTAGCCTTTCTTAGTTCTTCTCCAAGAATTCTTGTTCGCTTTCGCTCAAATTGCGGGTGAGCTTTTCTGCCAGCTCGGGATTGCGCAGCACCATCGCGCGCGCATCGGTATGCGTGCGCTCTACGATGTCTTGATCGTCGGCCAGATTCAGCAAACGCAAGGTACGGTGTTTGCCCGATTGCGAGGTGCCCAAAACGTCGCCTTCTTGACGCTGCCGTAAATCGAGCTCGGCCAGTTCAAAACCCGAGGATGTCTCCGCAATCTGACTTATGCGTCGAAAGGATGGGGTGTTATCGGCTGCCGTGGTATGCAAAAGACAAATGGAGGCATTTCCCCCGCGCCCCACGCGGCCACGCAATTGATGCAGCTGGGAGACTCCAAAATGCTCAGCCTCACGGATGAGCATAACGGTGGCATTGGGAACATCCACGCCCACCTCGATGACCGTGGTTGAGACCAAAATATCGATCTCTCCCCTAGCAAATGACGTCATGACCTCATCCTTATTTGGCATCTTTCCATGCAAGATTCCCACACGCAGCCCCTTGAAGGGCCCATTTTCTAGTTGCTCCGCAAGCTCGAGGACTCCGCCCTTGCCTTCGATCCGGGGGCAGACGATATAGGCCTGGTGGCCGTGGGCTACTTCCTCCCGAATCCGCTCGAGGGCGCGCAGCACCCACGTGGGTCGCCACTCGGCCACCACTGCCGATTGGATGGGCTTGCGTCCGCCAGGCAACTCGGTAAGAGTCGATACAGCTAGGTCACCAAAGACGGTCATCGCAATCGTGCGGGGGATCGGGGTCGCCGTCATCACCAAAACGTGGGGGCTTAGTTCCTCACGTGCTTTGGTGCGTAAGCTATCGCGCTGCTCTACACCAAATCGGTGTTGTTCATCTACTACCACTAGTCCCAGATTGAAAAACTCAACGTCTTCTTGAATGATCGCATGGGTTCCAATGATGATGTCTGCGTCGCCGGAGACAATATCTAGTAGGGCTTGGCGCTTTTCAGCTGTGCGCATAGAGCCGGTCAGGAGCACCACCTTGACGCCCTCTGGCACCGCTGTTCCGATAGAGGCAGCATGTTGGGACGCGAGCACCTCAGTAGGCGCCAGCAACGCAGCCTGGGTGCCTGCATCAACCGCCTGCAGCATGGCGCACGTGGCAACCATGGTCTTGCCAGCGCCGACCTCGCCTTGCAGCAATCGCATCATGGGTAGCGGACGAGCCAGGTCATCTTCAATCTCGTTGATAACGCGCCGTTGCCCTTGGGTAAGTGCGAAAGGCAGATGCTTTAGCAGCTCCTCGCGAAAGCCGCCTAGCGTAGCCGGCATGGAAATGGCAGTACGAGCTTCGGCATCGCGTTGGCGCAAAGCCATGACGAGGCCAATGGACAACGCCTCGTTGTATTTGAGCCGTTGAATAGCCCGATAAGGACCTGCCTCCCCAGGTTCGTGGATCTCCCGCACCGCCTTATCGAGGCTGATGATCATCTGATAATCCAACGGTTCCTCAATCGGCGGGGTCTTCGACAAGACATAGTGAATGGCGCCCATGATGTACCACGACGTGATCTTGGACGTAGCGGGGTACACAGGGATCCATTCTCGCTCTAAGAGGAGCTTGTCCAACCTGCCAAACTGCGACAGGTTCCGCAGCGAACCGGTGGCCTTCGTCCGATGTTTCTTTCCAGATTCGGGTGTCGGCTGGCGGTAATCATCTAGCTCGCCATCGGGACGGCCAAAGGCATCGATCTCCACAAAGTCTGGCTGTTGCAGCTGCGGCTGATTGCGGAAGAACTTCAGCTTGCCGCTCATCATGACCCGCTGCCCGCGATGCAACATCCGCATGACGTAATTGGCGTTGAAGAAGGTAGCAATGATGCTGCCATCAAGCTGCACATTGATAATGGTGGTCTTGCCCGTGTCATGGCGGTTGAATCCGGTGATAGTTCCGGTAACGGTGACGATTTCGCCCTCCGCGGCATCGCCTAAGCCGACGTCCTTGTTATGGCGGATATAGTCTCGCGGATAATGGGCTAAAAGCTCGCCGCAAGTCTCGTACCCCAGCGCTTTGGTAATCTTTGCGGCGTCTTTCGCTGCAAGTACCTCGGTCAAAGGGCGATTATCCTGCCAGCCGAGCATTACTACTCCACTCCGATTTCAGTTGCGATATCTGGAACTTCCAGCGCCATTACGTCCACGTGAAGGTGCTGGGAGATTTCTTCCTCGTCTAAGTCAAGCGCGCTCAGAATGGTGACCTGCTCCCCGCCCTCTGCTAAAAGGTCGCGGCAGGTGGCGATGATTGACTGCGGCGTTTCTTGGCTCGGATAGGCCACCCGCATGGACTTGGCGGCATCGCGCATGGCGGCGACAACGGCCCCGGTATTCGAATTGTTCGGTTCATAGACTGAAATCGCGGCTAATGCTGCAGCTAGCGATTGCGCGGGGACAACTCGCCCAGCCCCAGTATCCGTGCTTAGTCCGGTCGCAAGAACAATGTCTTCTTCCTCCGCTGTAATAGGAGCATCCGGTGAAACCACGGTAACCCCCGCAGATTCCAAAAGGTTGGTAATAGGCCCTGGAGGCGCGGCGGCGAAAACGCGACGAGAAACTGGCTTTTTAGCAGCGGGGTCGGCGTAAGCAGGCAGCACCTCAAGGCGCAGGTTGGTCACCTTTCCTGCGCCAAAGGCCGTCTCGATGACGGTGCCGGCTTGTTGGGAATGGATGTGTACGTTGGCGCTATGTTCGGTGGCGCGGGCGATGACCAGGCTATCTCCCAACGGGGTGAGGAAGGCCTGTAGTGCTTCTATGTCTCCTTCGAAAAAGAAGATTACCTCCAGCTCGGTGACTGCCTCCGGCTCGGACAAGCCTGTGTGCCCGGCGGTTCCCTCAATTTCCGCCAAGAGTGATTCCAAAAGGATCACCAAACCGGCCCCTCCGGCGTCTACCACTCCTGCCTCGCGCAGGGCTGGCAATTGCGACGGAGTGTGCTCTAGGGCGGTCCGCGCAGCGGTAATGGCAGCGCTGACAATACCGTGCAAGGTAGCGCTAGGGCGCGCGGCGGCGTTTTCCGCAGCTTCTGCGGCCGCCCGCAGAACGGTGATAACTGTGCCTTCTACCGGCTCCGTGATAGCCCGGTCCACCAGTTCCACGGCCTGCTGCAGCGAGCGAGCGAACACGCCGCCATCAATGACCGAGTCCACCGTGGATTCGGCCACTCCCCGTAGAACCTGAGAGAGCACCATTCCGGAGTTACCGCGCGCACCGCGTACAGCGCCGAGCGCGAGGGCATCAGCTACATCGCCTCCATTGTTGAGCTCCTCCACCGCGGCTTCCATAGTGTGCGTCATATTGGAGCCGGTATCGGAATCAGGTACGGGGAAAACATTGAGCGCGTTGATTTCATCGCGGCGATGGGACAGTTCGCCCACGGCGCGGGTGGCCCAATTGCGCAATCCCTGGGCATCCAGCGTGCTGGGGTATGACATGCGCAATAGTTTACAAGCGCCAGTCTATTTCCTGCGCTCCTTGGTCCCGCAAAAGGGCGTTTGCCCGGGAAAATGGGCGAGAACCGAAGAAGCCACGGCTAGCAGAAAGCGGTGAGGGGTGCGGGGACTTGATACAAGGGACGTCGGGTAAAAAGCGCTCACATCCTTGTGCGTCGCGGCCCCACAGGATGGCCACCATCGGGGTGCGGTTGAGTGCGCGAATGGCGGCCTCGGTAATTTCCTCCCACCCAATCCGGCGATGCGATCCGGCCTGGCCAGGGGCTACGGTAAGCACCCTGTTGAGCAGCAGCACGCCTTGGTCGGCCCATGCCCTTAAATCACCATCTTCGCGGCCTGCGATTCCCAAGTCATCGCTAAGCTCTCGGTAGATATTGACCAAGGAACGCGGCGGTTTCACGCCTGGGCGGGTGGAAAAGGCCATCCCCATGGCGTGGCCTGGGGTGGGATAAGGATCTTGGCCGACGATTAGCACGCGGACATCGTCCAGCGGCATCTGGAGTGCGCGACACACGTCCGCGGCTGGCGGCAGGTACTCTTGGCCATCAAGGGCTTGGGAGATCTGTGGCCACTGCTGCTCTATTACCGGTGCCAACACCGGCTCCCAGGACGGGTGATAGGTGGGAGGCATGGTTAAAAGCTCAGCCAGCCTTTCTGATAACTCGGGGTCTTGCTTCCTACCGTAACCCCGCTGCCGCGGATAACGGTGCCAATCTTGCGGAACCCGGAGGGCGCTTCCTTTGCAGTGGTGCCCACCAGCGTGTGATCTTCGCCGCCAGAAAGCACCCATTCCCACGGGTCACACCCCAAAAGATCCGCAGCTTGGCAGAGCAGGTCCTCCGGCTGCAAGGCCTCCAGATCCAGGTCCACGCGCACCCCGGAATGCTCCGCCATCGTAGTGCAGTCTTGGATCAAACCATCGGAATTATCCGTCATGGCGGTAACCCCAGCGGCGCGGGCGATAACGCCGCGGCCGGGGTTAAGCCAGGGGGCACAGTGGGCGTCGATAAGCGGTTGCAGGTGCTCGAGTCCTGCAGGAAGATCTCGGCCGAAGCGCTCCAACAAGGCCAAGCCCGCAGCCGAGTGGCCGATCTTTCCGTGCGCTACCACGTGCTGGCCTGCCCGCGCCCCGTCCAAGGTCAAGGCGGGAAGGCTGCCACCAAGGAATCCAACGGCCGTGATATTGATGACCAATAGGTCGGACTGGGTAAGATCACCGCCTACCAATTCCGCGTTATAGAAAGAGCTATGCTCCGCAATGCCCTCTGCGATCCCCCGTACGAAAGGCACCGGGGTATCGCCTGGGGCGGCAATCGCGAGAAGCGCGGCAACGGGGCGCGCGCCCATGGCCTCAATATCGGCAAAGTTGCGCAAGATAGCCTTCTTGCCAATTTCGCGCGGGGTGGACCACTCGCGCAGGAAGTGGCGCCCCTCCACCATCAAATCCGTGGCAGCCACGGTGCGGGAGTTGGGCGGGGCGCTGGGGAGAACGGCGGCATCGTCACCATTGAGCCCACTCGAGGCCACGGAGGTAATTTCCCGGATGGCGGCGCGCTCTCCCACGTCTGCGAGAGTCTGAGTTAAGTTCACCAGCTTCCTTTCGATACTATGAGCCCTTATGACATCCCAATTTAACCGCACCGCGATCTTCATTTCACTTGGGTTGTCCATAGTGATGGTTCTGGCGGTCCTCTTCGGCGCAAAGTACGTATTCAATAACATTGCCAAGGCACCCGTTGCGGTCTCCCCCGTGGAGTCCAAGGAAGCGGATTCACAAGCCTGCCATAGCTTTATCGACGCTCTGCCGGATACGGTGATGGATAAACCGCGTGCCGATATTGCCGAGCCCGTGCCTTCCGGCGTCGCAGCTTGGGCTACTACCTCTGAAGATAAGGTCACCGCCCGCTGCGGGGTAGATATGCCTTTCCAGTACACCGAGTATTCACAGCCCCAAGACGTAGACGGGGAACAGTGGTACCAAGTACGCGATGCCACCCCCGGATCCAACCTGACCACTTGGTATTCGACCCAGCGCTTCCCCATCGTGGCGATCACTGCCTCCACCGACGCCACGCCGGACGAGCTTAACGACGCCCTCTCGGCCCTCGATGAAAAACCAGCCACCGCACACGAGGCGCCACTCAAGGCGCTCAAGACAGGCGGTGACCAGATGTGCGCCGAAGTGGAAAAAGCCCTGCCGGATTCGGTGGCTGAGGGCTACCACCGCCGCGAGGTAAAGGAAAAGAATACCTATGTATGGAGCGCCGATGGCCGCGAAGAAATCGTGGCGCGTTGCGGCGTAGCCAAGCCGGAAAACTATCGCGCCGGGGTCAAGCTCCAACAGGTCAATGACATTCCGTGGTTCGAAGACACTACCTTGGCGCACGGCACAACGGCGGGCACTTGGTTTGCCCTCGGCCGCGAAGACTACCTCGCACTACACGCTCCCCAGGATGCGGCGCAGGCGGCGCTGGTAGAACTCGGCAACGTACTCGCCGAGCACACCGCCGAAAAGTAGAGCGAATTCGCCCCTACTTGGCTAGGGCCTGCTCGATGAGAGCCTCCAGCAGAGCGGGATAGTCCACGCCTGAAGCAGCGAGTACCTGCGGGTACATGGAGATCGGGGTAAAGCCCGGCAGAGTGTTGATCTCGTTGATATACACGGAGTCTTCGGTAACGAAAAAGTCTACGCGGGAAAGACCCTCACAATTCAAGGCTTCGAATGCTTTGATTGCCATATCGCGCAGCCGCTCGGTCAATTCGGGTGCAAAAGGCGCAGGGATTTCGGCAGTGACCACGTTGTCAAGGTACTTCGTGTCGAAGCCATAAAAGCCCTCATCGGAGTCATCGATGCCCGCCAGCAGTGCCGGGACGGAGGCCAGCAAGGTACCGTCGGCATAGTGCAATACGCCGATTTCTACCTCCTGGCCTACGATTTCCGGCTCCACCAGAATTTTGTCATCATCTTCTAGGGCGAGGTCAACGGCAGCAGGGAAATCCTCCCAGGTAGTAACCTTAGATACACCAATGGAGGAGCCACCGCGAGCGGGTTTTACAAAGACGGGCAGGCCCAAGCGTTGCTTTTCGTCCTCGCTGAGCTCGGTGCGGCCTTTGAGAATGACCTCGGGCGCTACAGGCAAGCCTGCTGCTGCCAGCACCTTTTTGGTAAATTCCTTGTCCATTCCCACTGAGGACGCCAAAACTCCCGGCCCGACATAGGGCAGGCCGGAAAGTTCAAAGAGGCCCTGGATAGTGCCGTCCTCGCCAAAGGGGCCGTGCAGGATGGGAAAGACCACATCGACCTCAGCAAAGAGGGTGCCATCGGTAACGTTATGAAACTGCCCTCTGGCCGTGGGGTCGAGCGAAAGCGTCAGCTCCGCGCCTCGAGTGACCTCCGGCAGGACACCATCGACAATTTCCAGGCCTTCAGTGGTGCCTGGCGTCCACGTGCCCTCGCGGGTGATGCCGATAGGTACCACCTCGAATTTTTCCGGGTCGAGGTGGTTCATGATCGCACCTGCGGACACACAGGATACGGAGTGCTCGGTGCTGCGGCCGCCATAGACAACGGCCACGCGGGTCTTTTCAGTCATGCCCGCAGATTTTACCCTCCACCTACTCCGACTTCTTGGACCGACCCATCAGAGCGATGATCATATCCTCTACCGCCATGCCCTCGTAACAGACGCCATAGACCGCATGGGTGATCGGCATTTCTACTCCAGCCTGCTGGGCCAGGCGGTAGATGGAGTCGCAGGAGTAGACGCCTTCCGCAACCTGACCGTTGGTCGCGGCCTTGGCCTCCTCAATCGTCCCGCCCTGGCCCAAGCGGTAGCCAAAAGTGCGGTTACGCGACAACGTCGAGGTACACGTTGCTACCAAGTCACCCAAACCGGCCAAGCCGGAGAAGGTAAACGGGTCGGCTCCTAGCTCCACACCAAGGCGGGTAATTTCTGCCAACCCGCGGGTGATGATGGTGGCCATCGTGTTATTACCCAAACCCTTGCCGGAGGCAATACCGCAGGCTAAGGCGATAACATTTTTGCAGGCACCGCCGATTTCCGCACCAATTACATCAGTATTAGTGTATGGACGAAGGTAGGGCGCGGCCACCGCGGCCTGCACGCGCTGGGCGCGCTCTTCATCGGGGCAGGCAATCACCGTGGCTGCTACCTGGCCGGCAGCAATCTCCTTGGCCAGGTTCGGGCCAGAAAGCACGGCGACGCGGTCTGCCGGCACATCCGCGGCATCCATGATGACCTCGCTCATGCGCTTAAGCGTGGTGGTCTCTACGCCCTTGGAAATGGAGACCAACGTAGCCTCTTTAGGCAAATGGGCTGCCCACTTCTCCACGTTGCCGCGCAATTTTTGGGAGGGAACGCCGAATACGACGACATCGGCAAGCGCCAGTGCCTCTACATCGTCGTGGGTGGCCCGTACCGCAGCCGGCAGGCGGGTATCTGGAAGATAATCCGGATTGGTGTGAGTCTCGTTGATAGCCTGCGCCAACTCCGCGCGGCGCGCCCAAAGCCGGACATCGTTTCCGGCATCCGCAAAAACTTTGGCCAAGGTGGTACCCCAAGAACCAGCGCCCATCACAGCAACGTTAACCATGGTGTCTCCTTCAAACTTCAAATATATAACCCAACTTTAAAGCATGCATTTTCACTGTGGGGCAAGGATGCACAACGCGCATACCCCGTGGGACAATGGGCCCTTAGACACTGTTTTGAAGAACCCGACAACTGTGGAAAGGCTCCGTGGAGGAAGACCATGCCGAATATTAAAAAGATGCACGAAACCGACAAGGACCAGCAGCACGAGGAATTTATATCCGGCCGCCACCAAGAAATCCCGGTGGACCCAGCCAAGGAGTTCCACCGCACTACCCTTGCTGCTGGTGCCGTTGTCTGGCGTGGCACTCCGCAGAATCCGGAGATAGCACTCATTCACCGCCCCCACTATGATGACTGGTCCCTTCCTAAGGGCAAGGTGGACCCTGGCGAGTCTCTGCCCACCACAGCAGTGCGAGAAATCTTCGAAGAAACAGGCTTTAACGTGCGGCTTGGCAAGCTCATTGGCAAGGTAACCTACCCAGTCCAAGGCCGCACCAAGGTCGTTTACTACTGGGTGGCAAAGTATCTAGGCGGCACCTATTCCACCAATAGTGAGACCGATGAACTTCGGTGGCTACCCATCAATGAAGCACAGGATCTCCTGTCCTATGACGTGGATACCGCTGTGGTAGCCAAAGCAGCCAAGCGTCTGCGCATCGCACCGGCAACTCGCGTACTCTATGTTCGCCACGCCCATGCGCACGGCAGGGCCAGCTGGGAAGGCGATGACAACTTGCGTCCGCTAGATAAAAAGGGCCGCCGCCAAGCAGAAATGCTGGTGCCGATGCTCAGCGCCTACCAGCCCACCTCCATCTACTCTGCTCTGCCACAGCGTTGCCAACAGACAGCTGCTCCGCTTGCCGACGAACTGGGCAAGGACATTTCCATTAACAAGAGCTTTGGCGACGAAGCCTGGGACAACGATCCAGAAGCAGCCAAGAAGGCCTTTCGCCGCGTGGTAAACGAGGGCGGGGTGCCCGTCATTGTCAGCCAAGGCGAAACCATTCCCGGCATCATCGAGGATCTCGCCCCGAAGTTTCTTAAAAAGCCGGTAGACAAACTGAAGTTTAAGAAGGCTTCTGTATGGGTCCTGTCCTTCAACGAAGGAGAGCTAACCGGCGCCGATTACCTTGCCAGCCCGCTGCCCGTGCGCTAGCTTTTCACTTTCCGCTTTACGACTAAGGCCCTGCCCGCCACCTGATTCGGTGGACCGGCAGGGCCTTCTGTGCACCGCTATTATGCGGCTGCGCAGCTTTCTAGCCGCGCATACCAAGGGTGCGACGGACGAAGAGAACCGAAATGAGTGTGTGCAGCGCCGGGAACAAAATTGTGCCGACGATGGTAAAGCTCAGCACGGCGTACAGGACGCCAATCAGGACGAGCACCAAGATGGTCACTCCAACATTCTTCTTTGCCACCTCGATGGATGCACCAAAGGTTTCGCCCACGGACAGCTCAGGGCGTGCAGCCTTGACGGCCGGCATCCAAGTGAAGAAGAAGGCAGCGAAGATGCCCGGGATAATCAGGAGGAAAAAGCCCAGAATGACAACCACGAACGACAGCACATAGACCGCCATGAGTCCGGCGACGTTCTTAAAGCTCAGAAAGTCCGTTATTTCCAACGACCCAGTATCTACCTGCTTATTAGCAGCCTTGTACCACGTGCTATAGGCCCAAATCAGCACAAGGAACATCGCAATAAAGACAAGAACCATCACTGCGACCAGCCCGCCAGTAAGAGCAGAATCAGACCCAGAACTACCGTTGGCTAGGGCATCAATGGATGATCCGCTGCCCGCTAGGACGGCAATCAACAGCAAATAGAGGATGAACATCACTACGCATTGGACCAGTGGGCCAAAAATCCACTGTGCCCAATTGCGGCCGAAGTAGCGGAAGCTATCACCGATGATCTGAATAGCATCTACGTCTCGGCCATACAGGGAATCGTCTCCCGGATACGAGCTTCCGGCGTATCCGGGTTGGCCGTATTGCTGCTGTCCATACTGTTGCTGGCCAAACTGCTGTTGGCCGTAGCCAGGCTGACCAATTGCATCGTGTCGATGCGATGCAGACTCATTGCCGGTTCCGGGATATTCTGCGCCATTGTTTCCTGAATTGAAGGAATCATTATTCGAATAGGGATTGCTCATAAATCTAAAGCTAGGGGGATACTTTGTTGCAGGAAACTGGAGCAAGCAATTGTTACCTATACGTTACCGAGTTATACCCCCACCTGTACCCCAAGGCGAACGCTTGAGATTCACGTATGAACGCACGGCACCCCTACAGCCCTTTCGCCTATTAGGTCTGTAGGGGCGCTGCTGGCCCACCGATTTCAAGCGGTTCTTCTGCTATTGAGCGTGAACAGCGGGCTTGAAGCTGGGGCGACGCGATTCGTATGCAACGATTGCATCTTCATTGCGGAGGGTTATGCCGATATCATCCAGCCCCTCCGTCAACCGCCAACGGGTGTAGTCATCAATATCGAAACGGTAGGTATTTTCTCCCACCGTGACCGTTCGCGCCTCCAGGTCCACGGTGACCTGGGATTCCCCTGCTTCCAGCTGCTTCCAAATGAGCTCGATATCTTCTTGCTCCATTAGCCCAGTAAGCAATCCCGACTTTCCCGCGTTACCACGGAAAATGTCGGCAAAGCGGGAGGAAAATACGGCGCGGAAACCATATTCACTCAGCGCCCATACTGCATGCTCACGGGAAGAGCCGGTGCCGAAGTCGCTTCCGGCGAATAGCACAGAGCCATCTTTAAACTGCTTTTGGTTAAGCACGAAATTTTCATCGGAGCGCCAATTGGAAAATAGCCCTTCAGAAAAACCGGTACGCTTGACCGATTTTAGGTAGCGCGCTGGAATGATTTGATCAGTGTCCACGTTGGAGGCGCGCAGCGGCACGCCCGTTCCGGTATGGGTAATAAACTTCTCCATTGTCAATGCCTTTCTTAGCGCTTAATTCAGATCAGCAGGGCTAGACAGGTACCCAGTTACGGCAGTAGCGGCAGCAACCTGCGGGGAAACTAGGTGGGTGCGGCCACCGGGACCTTGTCGACCTTCGAAATTACGGTTGGAGGTGGAAGCCGAGCGCTCCCCTGGCGCTAGTTGGTCTGGGTTCATTCCCAAGCACATAGAGCAGCCAGCGGTACGCCACTCAGCGCCGAATTGCCTAAAGACTTCATCCAAGCCCTCCTCTTCGGCTTGGGCCTTGACAACCGCAGAAGATGGAACCACGAGCATCCTAGTATCGGATGCAATGGTGCGCCCTTTAACTACCGCGGCTGCGGCACGCAGGTCCTCAATGCGGGCGTTCGTACACGAACCGACGAAGACGGTATCAATCTTGATATCGCGCAACGGTGTTCCTGGCTTCAGGTCCATATATTGAAGGGCCTTTTCCACAGTGGCCTTTTCATTATCATCACCGCAGTCTTCTGGATCCGGAACATTCTCACCCAACGGCCGGCCTTGACCCGGATTGGTACCCCAGGTAACAAACGGGGTCAACGCTGAACCATCAATCTCGACGACGGTATCGAATTCTGCCCCTTCATCTGTCGGCAGTGTTTTCCAATACTCAACTGCAGCATCCCAGTCCGCTCCCGTGGGAGCGAATTCGCGGCCCTTGACATACTCGAAAGTCGTCTCATCCGGAGCAACCATGCCGGCGCGCGCTCCCGCCTCGATGGACATATTGCAGATAGTCATGCGCGCTTCCATGGACATCTTGCGGATAGCCTCGCCACGGTACTCAATAATGTGGCCTTGTCCACCGCCAGTACCGATTTTCGCAATGATCGCCAAAATGAGGTCCTTCGCGGATACGCCTTCTTGTAATTCACCAGTAACCTCAATGGCCATGGTCTTAAATGGCTTCAGGGACAGCGTCTGGGTGGCCATCACATGCTCTACTTCTGAAGTACCGATACCCATTGCGATGGAACCAAATGCACCATGGGTAGAGGTATGCGAGTCACCACAGACAATGGTCATGCCTGGCTGGGTAATGCCCAGTTGAGGCCCCACCGTGTGGACAATACCTTGCTGCACATCACCCATAGAGTGCAAGCGCACACCAAATTCTTCGCAGTTTTTGCGCAAGGTCGATACCTGAGTACGAGAAACCTCGTCTTTAATCTCCAAAAGATTTCCGGACTTAATTCCTTGGGTGGGAACGTTGTGGTCCTCCGTGGCCAGATGCAGCTCGGGGTGGCGCAGCTGGCGCCCGGCTAGCCGCAATCCATCGAAGGCCTGCGGGCTGGTAACTTCATGTAGGAGCTGAAAATCAATAAAGATGAGGTCCGGTGCCCCAGCATCGCCCTGCTGGACAATGTGATCGCGCCATACTTTTTCTGCCAAAGTCAGCTTCTGGTTCATAAACATCACTCCACACTTGAAATCTCATAATTTGGGACGTAGATTTCATTGTATGGGAGAGTATAGCGCAGTTTCCGGAATTAAGGTGTTAGATCGAGCAATGGCCATCATGATGGCCGCAGCCAACCGCCCCTCCACACTCAATGAACTATGCGAAACCACGGGGCTACCTCGGGCAACGGCACACCGCCTTGCCACCGCACTCGAGGCACACCGTATCCTAGTTCGCACCCCCGATGGAAAGTGGAAAGCCGGTCCAGCCCTTCCCGGCAATCGCGACCATTTACTCGAGGCAGCGGGACCAATAATGGAAAAGCTCCGTGAACGCACCGGCGAATCCATCCAGCTATATGAGGTCACCGGAAACACGCGTACCTGCATTGCCACTAGAGAGCCAGAGTCAGGCTTGCACAACGTCGTTCCAGTCGGACGCCAACTGCCACTAAGCTCAGGCTCAGCCGCCCGCATAATCGCCGCATACGTGGATATTAATATCGATGACGCGCTATTTACCACCGAAGATGTCGAAGCCGCCAGGAACCAGGGATACTCCGAGTCCATCGAGGAACGCGAAGCCGGCCTAGCCTCAATCTCAGCACCGATTTTTGATTCTTCCGGAACTTTCCTTGCGGTTTTATCCATTTCTGGATCCGCCGAACGCTTCCGCCCCTCCCCTGCACAGAAGTACGCCAGCCTGCTCACCTCAGCTGCCCAAGAGTTAAGCCAGCTGCTCTAAATCCCCCTTCCTTCAGTGCCCACCACCGCTACACCCCAGCAAGTGGAGGGCGCTTTTTGCTGCCCTGCGCAAGGAAAGTTTTGGAAAATTCACCCTTAGTTATTGAAATTAAATTGAAAATACGCTTTAATGAAAACGGAGTGAAAATCAGAGCCTCCCACCAGAAAGGACAAGTCATCATGACACACACCATCCACAAAGACCACGACCACACTCACGGAACCGACTGCGGCCACGTATCGTTCCCACACGGTGACCACACCGACTACCTGCACGACGGCCATATCCACCGTGAGCATGACGGCCACTGGGACGAGTGTGAAACCACTGAGCACGTTGAAGCTGAGGCGCACACCAACCACACCCATGGCGAAGGCTGCGGCCACGTTGCAATTCCGCATGGTGACCACGTGGACTATTTGCATGACGGCCACCGCCACGCTGCCCACGGTGACCACTACGACGAGCACTAATCGCCGGCTGGGGTAGACCACCCTCCCGTCGCGCCGCCAAGACCCATTTCGTCGATGGGTCAAGGCGGCCTTTGCATTTAACGCCGCACGACAGAAGCCCGCCGATCTTGTACTACTGGAAACATATCTGCTAGCTCGACAGGACGCACTCTCTCATTTCTGTTAAAACTGACAGTCAGACTATTAGTTCTTTCCGTTTGGGTGCTACGGTTCTTCGAGTGATTACTAGTTGGAAGATTTTTCTCCAAGATTTTGTCCGCTTGTGGCGGACCCCGCAGGTCTGGGTGATCCTCATCGGTTTGATGATCACCCCAGCCCTGTATTCCTGGGTAAACATCTCCGGTTTCTGGGATCCCTACGGGAACACAGAACACCTCAAAGTTGCTGTAGTTAATGAGGACGAGGGAGCCTCCTCGGAGATGACCGGCCACTTAGACGTAGGTGGGCAGATGATTGATAAGCTGCACGAGAATGACAAGCTCGGCTGGCAGTTTATGGACCGAGAGGAAGCTGAGGACGCCGTCAAAAAGGGCGACGTTTTTGCTTCAGTGATTGTGCCCAAGGATTTCTCGGCTGATTTCGTCAGTCTTTTTAAGGGAACATATTCGCAGCCCACGCTGGAATACCACGTCAATGAGAAGCTCAATGCTATCGCGCCGAAGATTACCGATACCGGTGCCTCGACCTTGGATACCACGATTAGTTCAACTTTTAATGAGCAAGTCGCGGATTCGGTAGCCACGGAATTAAAAAACTCCGGTGGGGACTTCAGCCAGAAGATTACTAGGACCGCGGGCAAGACCGCGGATTCTTTTTCAGAGACCGCGGATACGGTTGCCAATTCCCGCAGCCAATTGGCCGATGTTCATTCCACCATTGATGAGGCGCGCCCGACCATTGCCCAAGC
Source organism: Corynebacterium curieae (assembly GCF_027570035.1). GTDB lineage: Bacteria > Actinomycetota > Actinomycetes > Mycobacteriales > Mycobacteriaceae > Corynebacterium > Corynebacterium curieae. Next base: position 33,326 of record NZ_JAKMUU010000008.1, read on the forward strand.
CCGTGATTCACTCGGCACGGTGCAGCAGACCGTCGATGATGCTCAGGCAGCGCTAAACCAAGTCAATTCGCTCACCGCCGAGGTGCAGCGAGAGGTTACTTCCTTCTCAGATGATGCCACCGCCGCGTATGTGGAAGGCACTACCGCGGTAGCGGATGGCACAGCCTCTGCCAACGCAACTGTGGGCTCTGTATCTGGCAAGCTACGCGGTGCCCTCAACCGCGTGAACGCCGCCTCTGCAGGAGCTGCAGGCATCGTGGGCGAAGCAGATCGGGCCATAAACCAGCTCGATGAACTTGCATCCTCGCCGGCCCTGCCGCCGCAGGTTTCGCAGCAGATCAAGGACCAGGTGGGCGATCTCCGCGAGCGCAATGCCCAGAACCGCGCTGTCCTCGGTGACTTGGACGCCCTCAACGGCGATACCAACGACACCATCGATTCACTCAATAAGACCACAGGCATGCTGGACAAGATGGCCGCGCAAACGCGCGATGACTCCCATGCGTTGCGCGATAATGTAGCCGAAGGCTTGCCCAAGCTCAATGCCGCGCTTGCCGACGTCACCGCTACCGCCGGAAAGCTATCGGCCTCCCTCGAGAGCCAAAAAGCGCTGGTTGGACAGACCGACGGGCTCTTGGGTGGCGTCGACGAGCAGCTTAGCCAAGCACAGAAGGTGGTAGAGCGCTTTTCTGTAGACCTCGATGGCATTGAAGAAGGCCTCCGCGCCTCTCGCAGCGATGTGTTGGCTTTGAGTAACACCGCCAATAACAACTCCATCCTGCAGTCGGTAAAGGGACTTAATACAGATGAGGTCTCTTCCTTCCTTGCCTCCCCTGCAGAAATGGAAAGCCACGCCGTATTCCCCGTCAAGCACTACGGCTCCGGAATGTCTTCGCTATTTATTAACCTCACGTTGTGGATCGGCGCATTCATGCTGCTCATTATCTTCCGCGCAGAGGTTGATCCGCAGGGCCGGAAGAACCTCACGATTACTAAGGCATATCTCGCTCGATTCCTTTTGCTTTCTTTCTTCGCCATCGCCCAGGCCCTCATCGTGTCTATCGGTAACCTGGCCATTGGTGTGGAGCATGCCAACGCACTTGCCTACGTCGGCACGGCAGTCATCGTAGGACTGTGCTACCTGAGCATTACGTATAGTTTGGTGTCTACCTTTGGCCATGTCGGCCGCGGCATCGCGGTGGTCTTTGCCTTCATCCAGATTCCTGGCGCTTCAGGGCTCTACCCAATTGAGATGACACCGGATTTCTTCCGCGCAGTACATCCTTTCTTGCCGTTTACATACGGCATCGATGCCATGCGCGAAACGGTCGGTGGCTTCTACGGCAATCATTACGCCCGCGACATTGCCGCGCTTATTGGAATGGCCGCAGTCGCCTACCTCATCGGTACGCTGATGCGCCGCGGCTTATCAAACGTCAATATGCTGGTCAATGATGAGCTGCGTAAGGGCGGGCTTGTCATCAATGAGCAAGTCCATCTCATTGGCAGCCGTTATCGTTTCACGGACCTTCTATATGCCTTGAATGACCGCGAGGCCTACCAACAAAGCTTGGAAGATAAGTGGAGCATGGCTCGGAAGAATTACTCCCAGCTGATGAAAATCACCGTTGCTGTGGGGTTGGTTCTTATCGTTGCTTTAGGCATCTATTCCCGCATTAACCCAGGAGAAAAGGCCATTATCTTTGGTCTGGCCTGTTTGGTTACGCTCATTGCGGTGGGCGTTATTTGCTCGCTCGAGTACATCAAGCAGAGCATCGCGCACGATAATCGCCTGGCGGATCTCAGCGATGAGGAAATCCAAGAGCATCTGGAACATCAGCGAGAGCATCCCAACCGCTATCTCCTCGAGGATTTAGAAGAGGATTCAGCGCCCGCCCAAGGCGCTGACACCAAAGAAATGCCCGCCGTTGATGATGCTGACACAGGAAAGGGAGAGTAAGTCATGAAAAACATCCTGACCATTCTCCGCGATGACCTCCACGCCATCCGCACCAACGTGATGACTGCGGTCATCATCTTCGGCCTTGCCATCATTCCCCTGCTTTTTACCTCTTTCAACGTGTTGGCCAGCTGGGATCCTTTTGCCAATACCAACCAGCTCAAGATCGCCGTCGCCAGCGAAGATGAAGGGCATGAAAGCGACCTCGCCTCCCTAATGCTCAATTTGGGCGATGAGGTTCTCTCGCAACTAAGCCGCAATCACGAAATAGACTGGGTCATTACGGATAGCGCCGATGCCGTCGAAGGAACCAAATCCGGCGAATACTACGCCGGTATCGTCTTACCCAAGGATTTCAGCGCAGATCTACTCACCTTCTATGTGGAAGGAACAGAGCCGAGCAAGCTCAACCTCTACACCAATGAAAAGAAGAATGCGCTGTCAACCACCATCACGCAAAAGAGTGCAGACGGAGTCATCCAGAAAATCGATGAGTCCTTTACCCGTGTGGTATCCAATGTCGGCCTCGGCGTAGTTTCCGATCTGGATAAGTACCTCGACGAAGACGATACGCAAACCGCCCTCAATAACGTCCACAACCGCATCAATAACGTAAGCACTCGCCTCGATGCTGCTTCCGGCACCGTGGGTGCGTTAAGCGATCTTGTCGATTCCACCCTGCCGCTTACGCGGGCCGCGGAAAATATTCTTTCCGAGGCTGGCCGCCAGGCCACGGAGACGGAGAACGACCAGGGCGAAAACCCGATCGATATTCTGCGCTCTACCCTCAACGAGTCGGCCGGGTCACTCGATGCATCTTTGGCTGCAACGACGCAAAGCTACGATGCACTTTCTGCCCAGATTGAGGAGCTGCTCAGCAATGCCAGCACCACCTCTGCGCAGACTGCGCAAACCTACCGAACGGCAGCTGAGCGCGTGGATGAGCAAACGAGCGCATTTGAGGGAGTACGCACTTCCATCAAGGAGCAAGCCGATAAGATAGCCCTCCCGGCTCCAGTCGCAGGCGGCTATAAGGCCATGATGGGCCAACTCGATGCCTCTATCGCACAGAGCAACGCGCTGCATGATTCGCTGGTATCTACCGCCGATGATATTGAACAAAACGGGGGAGTATCCCAAGAATCGCGCCAGCGCACAAAGGATGCCATTGCCAATGCGAAGCAGGCGGCTGAAAAGGCTCGCAATTCCTATAACGAAAACCTCAAGCCCCAACTGGATCAGCTCAACCAAAGCGTATCTGTCGTCGCGGGCGATATAGACGCAGTCAAACAGGACATCGCAGGAATTCGTTCCTCGGTCTCTCAAGACAACGAGTCACCGCAACAAAGTCTAGCGCGCGCTCGCGATACCACTGCCGGGCTGGCAAACACCTTGCGGGAACAAAGTGCCCGCTTCGCGGACATGGGCCGCAAGATCGACGATGTGCGCCAAGGCGGCGATTTGTCCAAGCTGGCAGATATCGTCGGCTCAGATCCAGAGCTGCTAGCCTCCCGCATCGCTGCCCCAGTGGACGTCGACCGCCAGCCGGTCTACCCTGTGGCCGCCTTTGGCGTGGGTATGACCCCGTTCTATCTCACCTTGTCGCTGTGGGTAGGTGCTCTATTGGCTTGTGTGCTGGTTCATACCAATGCCGAACGTAAGTACCTACGTAAAGGCGAGGACGGCAAGTACGACGAAAGCGAATTCACTCGAAGCCAGGCATTCTTCGGGCGCTTTGCCACCCTTGCGCTTGTTGGTCTTGCCCAGGCCACCTTAGTAGTGCTCAGCCTCATCTTCTTTGTCCAGATTGAACCCGCCCACCCATTCATGCTCATGTTCGCAGCCTGGGTAGTCTCACTCGTGTTCATGTTGATCATATACTCGCTGGTCATCACCCTTGATAGCGCTGGCAAGGCCCTAGCGGTGTTGTTATTGGTGATACAAGTGTCTGGTTCCGGCGGCGCCTACCCGCTGCCATTGCTGCCGGAGTGGTTCCAAAACGTTAGCCCGTGGCTGCCAGCCACCTACGCCATCGATGCCTTCCGCAGCGCCATTGCCGGTATCTACCACGGCGACATATGGCGCGAGCTGGGCATGCTACTGCTGTTTACTATCCCCGCATTGGTCGTCGGACTCCTTATCCGCCGCGCCATGGATGCCTATCACAAGCGCCTGCAAAAAGCGATTAAGAAGACGAAGGTCATGGCGTAGCCACGCTTGCCGACGCCCCCTCCGTTCAGCCCGCCAGACCCCTTTCACGGCCTGGTGGGCTTCTTTCATGCTCGGCCCCAAGCTAGTGCTGGCAATAGCACTGTACGGTGTGAGAAAGCTGCTGAAGCCGCGAGAGAGGAGGACAGGTGATCGTTTCAATTCTGACGACTGCCGCCGCACTTGGCTTGGGTGTTGTTTCCCATGCTGCCGAGCTTCGGCTGGAATAGGCTCATATTCAACATGCAGAGATACGGGCACGCTACGGCGGCCACGAGACTTAGCGCTCGGCCACTGCGCGCGGCTGCAGGTGGACATGCATGGGGATTTCTTCTTCACGGCGCCGCTGCAGTCTGCGCTGGCGCATGCGGAAATTGGGTTGTATTTCTCGTGTCGTTCACGATGGGAGTCTTCGGGCACTTCTACCCCACGATGCTCCAAAAAAATACGTGTTGACCCGTTTACGTAGTCTTTAGGACGAAGCTGAAGGCCCAACGTAGCCTTGCCTTGGGCTAGAAACAAAAAGCTGCGAGCCAAGTAGCTCGCAGCATCTATTATTTGGGCGGTTTCACGAAACTCCCCAACCAGCCTAAACCCCTGACCTTCTGATACCCCTGCACCGAGCTTGCACCACTGCAACTCCTAGTGCTGCGTATATATGCATGGCCGATGAGCAAGCTTTGGTCAACTTCAGAACTAGCACCGGTCATCTCACGAATACAATCCGTCGCTCTGAGCCCCACGCCCCGAAACAGGGTAAGTTCGGGCGCTCCTCATATTCGCCCTCTGAATCCATTTTTGAGTGCGGACAAAGTAAACTTGGTCCTGCAAGCTTTAGCGCAAATCACCGAATATTCAAATTCCCCACCATGACTACTGCACAAAACGACTACTCCACGCCGGCACCTGGCCGGATTAGGATGGCACTCCCCGAGGCCAAGGAAAAGTGGGTGACTCAAATGCCCGAATCACAACGCAGGCTACTAATTTGGGGCCAGTTTGAGACTTACCTAGCAAGGTTTGCGAAGATCGAAGGACTCGCAATTGATGAAGGTTGGATTGAGCCAACTGAGTCACTAATAACGTATCTGTGGCTAGGCGGTAGTTTCATAAGTGATAAGCCCGAGCCTGGAAATCTTGATTTCACCTTGTTTCTCAACAACAGCACATTTCAAAAAATAAAAGGAAAACCTGGAACTGGGTGGATTGGTCAAGAAGCTTTCTCAAGAAAGAAGTTAAGAAGCAGTACCGAATTCTCATGCATTACTCCTCTGCGAGTGGACTATTTTCCGGTAAAGTCAGTTTTCAAGCTTGGTGATCTTACACAGGCTGAGCTTAGCTATCTTACGGATCGAGGTGCATGGGATGACTGGTGGCAGCGCAAGAGAAACAGCGATGATAGAGCCCCAAGCCGTTCATCAGCAGCGTCTCGACGTGGATATGTTGAGGTAACCCTATGACTCCCGAAAATCGAAAGACGTTACTTGATCGAAGCCAAGATCACGACACATCATGGCTAAACGCTATCGATGAAAGAAGTGAGTTCGAGCAGCGCGTGCGCACGCACAGCTTCACTAACGAAATGCTTCGAGAGCAGTACGGCATCGATCCCTCATCTCCACAGGAACTAAAAGTTCACCTCGATGGTCCTGCCGCCAAACTCGCAGGTGTAGACAAGACACTTGAAGCTGTTCAATCCGCTGTAACTGGTCTTTTTGCGGAAAGCCCTTTCAACATAAACCTAAAATTGACTGGCATTGAATCCGGAAGCACTGTCCTAGTATATGAACCAACTCAGCGTGACGTAGTTGAAGAAGATGTCCTTGGCGATCCTAGTGTGACAGTGTCACACTCACCTGCTCACGATGCTGCTACTGAGGCCCTCGCATTTTTAAAGAACATCGAGGCCCACATCGATCAGCCGGAACAAACTAATGCCCTTCGTCGGGCATTCAAATTGAGTAAAGAGTTGACCAAGCATGATTTAACTGCCGAATTTGCTTGGTTCTCCCACACCGGCAATGCCCGAGTGGTGGCGATCACCGAGAGATTCGCTGAGTATCTAAATGAACTCAAGCGCAAGCAACTACCTTCCTCAGAGCGAAAGGTCCTTCAGGGAATCATATCTGCAGTAGCTTACGCGGAAGATGATCTCTATGTAGTCACTGTTCGTTCATCCCTTACAAAGCGCGCACAAAAGCACGAAGTCTTCGTACAACAGAGTGCGTTCAAGAATCTCGGCAAATTCATTGGGGATTCAGTGTCGTGGGACGTCAAAACGACTAAATTCACTGATGGATTTGGCTCTGAAGTTTCCGAGCGGTCTGACTTTGTGTCAGAAACAGTTGATTACTCGCAACATGGCCTGTTTTGACGTGTTTTGCCGCCCTGTATCATCGAACCATTGCGCAAGGGAAAGGCAGGCCCTAGACTCACCGAACTCCCCTGGTTTGGGGAGTTTTCTCTTTACTGCCTAGTTACGCATCCACTCCTTCACCGCCGCGTACCCCGTCACCTGCCACGCCGGTAAACTAGTCCCTTCCATCTCCGCTGCCACAGCATTCTGGATCAGCCAATGCAAGTAGTTCCGCCTCAGCTCCGAGTGCCACAACTCCAGCTCCCCGCCAGCAAGCCCATCTGGATCGTACGGGAATGTCAACAGGGCTTCAGGAGCCCAAACCCCATACTCCTTGAGTACCTTGCGTCCTTCCATCGCCGACCACTCATCGTTCATGGCCCACAGGAACAGGTCCTCGATGATGCCGCTGCAAAAAGAAACCAGCTCTCGATCCTCGACCTCGGCTGTCAACCGCGCTACGATTCGCTGAGCTTGACCAGGTTCATATAGTCTCGTCCAGCCGTCGAGCATGTCCCACTCGTTGTGCGTAGTAACATCACGGCCCGTTGTTCCCCCGCCGTGATCCTTGGTGCTCGCCTTGCATTCGACTACAACGAGTACCCCGTCGAGTCCCGGAATCCGAGCTACAAACTCCGGTGGTCCCTTCTTTCCCGTTCCGTGCTTGGACGCTGTAGAAAGAAGTTGATCGGCAACTAGATCTTTTGTTCCTTGCTCTTCAACCCCTTCGTAGTGGCACTCGTTGAGAAGATTTCTAAGTAGCTGTTCGGTATCACGTTCCGACATCACACCCTTTCGTTCATATTGACTGGTTAACTATTTTACCAGCCGAAACGAGATCTGTTCGAAGGTGAAGCGATACAAAAATTTTGTGTAACCAAAAGTTGAATCGGTGCTAATCACAGGATTGGGAACTGTTAGACCATTTACTATTCGACGTTAATTTCATCTCGAACAGAAACTTGAACACAGCCCTGCCGCCCGCTAAACACCCCTCGTTCAACTCTTCTCCTGGAGACTCTCACTACTCCAAACAGTCACAACATGAATTTTCTGTCGGGACGCTGGTAGGAATTCCCGTAGGGTGGCTCATCTGTACTACCGTATGACTGTTCGTAGGATCGCTTGTATACACCGTGTAGGGAATCTCGTAGGAGTATTCTTAGGTACAAGATCTCATACATTCAGACACAACGTTTGCCGTTCGTAGGGAAAATATAGGGCTACCGGCACACCCGTTCGACCCCTTATTTAACTCCTGGCGACACTGTTTTGCCTGTTCGAGTGTGTGCCTATGTGTGTTCCTGGCTGCATTTCGACTGAACTACCAGTCAAGCGCTATGGGTGCGAGAATCAAGCTCTCATAGGGCTATTCCCCAGCGCCCGTAACCTCACATTGAGAGCACCCCTACAAGTCCTACAGACTGCCTCGATATAGGGCGGAATATCGGGCAGGTTTATGGGAGCCACAACCCAGCCGACCTGGCGCGCGCCGCGGTGGAAGAGAACCTAGAAGCCACTCACGACCATCCTAACCGCCCCTAATCGACAGTGCTTAAACGCACCGCCGATCCGACGCACACTACACTCTCCCGCCGCAGCTACACACGTTCACGCCGCCGTGCGACAAGCAACTCAGCCCTGATACTCACCGTCCGGGAACGCGTCAGGCCACGTACTCTCGTCCTCACCAAGTACGCCAATGATCTTTTCAATCAGTCCTGCATGAGCTTTCACATCAAATGCTGGTGGGTTTGGCATTGCCAGATTGTGCCGAGGATCAAACGTGTCGAGATACTTCTCAGCCCACGTGATCCATGGACTTTCAGGCTCGTTTCGCTTTATGAAATCGACGTAATCACGTACTGCTTCAAACTGTTTCAACTCTTGAGAACGCTTGTGCAACACATCGAAATAGAAATCCTTCGCAACAGTTTTCGCTGCGATACCTTGAGCAAATTCAGCCTGCCGCTTCCTACGTTCTTCTCGCCGTCGTGAGATTTCAGAATCAACTCCGTACCAAAAATCTCTTACTCGTAACGACATGAAGTAGCGCTCGATTCCGTTTTCGATTCCGTTCGGATTGCGTTTTGTATCGTGCGCGCTCAGTCCGTAACCGACCTCGATTGTCAGCTGTCCATTGGGAATGTGATTGTAGAAACGGCGCATCGGCTCACCCTTATGCCACCGATTATGCTTCTCAATTTCTTCTTTGGTCGGCTCGCGCTCAGACTTGTCGTAGCCCTCTTTAATCAAAACCTTCGACAAGCTGCCAATACCCGCCGAAACTCCACGCACAATCGTTTTCTTCGACCAGTCGTTGTACCACTGATCGACTTCCACAGAGCCGCCGTACAGCTCAAACAACGTGAAGACGACATGCAACACCCGCTTCGCACGCGCGTAAACGTCAGGGCTGAGTTTTTCTTTGCGCCATTCAAAAGTAGTTTTCACCGCGGGATGGTACTTAGTAACCCTCTTCTCACCGCGAATCAATTCCCGCCAATCAGGAAGTCGCAACGACTCAAGTTGAAGCTTTCCCACTTTGAAACTGCCCTGTGTTCGCCAGTAACCTGGCTGTGTTGCGACATAGTCATAGATAATATTTGACTCCGGGTCGCCATAGTTCTTGACCAATGTTTTCCCGACCGGAATCCAAATTCGTTCCAACTCAGATTCACTCGCCGCACACCAAAAAGCGTCAAGATCCGACTGCTCAATTGCACTCAACACTTTCTGTACGTAAGGATCAAGATCAATCTTCGGCTCAGGTGGCGCGGGTGGTTTCACAGGAACGTGAGGGCGTGAGACAGGCACAGACGAAGTCGTGCCCTTCCCTCGCCTCTTCACGGACAGAGCTTCAGTCCCATCGTGAACACGCTCACCGCGCTTCGTTGCAACCGCTTTCCATGCTGCACCACGACCCGAAATCTTGACCAGACCGTGCCCCTCCAACATGCGTGCTGTGGTCTTGAATGTCTCGTAAGGCGGTGTGCCAGCACACCCGTCCACGATCCATTCAAGAACCTTCTTCTGCCGTTCGGTGAGTTCTTTCGCAGCCATGCACCTATTATCACGCAAATGAAACGGGGCGAAACGGGATTTCGCCTGTCCCCTTGTCGCCACCGCTGAGCCGATAAGAACTACACCAGTTCCACCCACTCATCAACTAGTGCAAGCCCTTCAAGCTTCCAGTTCTCCAGGAGCTCACAGCCAAGCTCACGAGCGTCTTGAACAATGTAGTACAACGGGTTTTAGGCGAGATACTCACGCAATTTCAGGTCATCCGCATCCTTCGCCATGTTCAAATGATATCGGAATAAGCGAAGCTTTCGAGAATAAACATTGATCGTCTTCAAGACCGCAATCTGGTTGAGATAGTCTCGCTTGTTCGCCACAGCGTGATTGCAAATGTTGGTGATGTACTTGCGTACAGCGTCACCAACGACAAGAACAGCCTCGTAAATAGCTCTTGTGTCGAACCCAGCCTCCGACATTTCGGGGAATGTGTTCTCCAGCGAATAGGTATCGTGCAGCTACTGATCAACCTTGTCGATACATGCCTTCTCGACCTACGCCGGGGTCAAGAATCCCATCATCCACGCCTGGTAGTTACGGCCAGTAGACACAACCGAACGGCACATCGTAGTGGCCCGCTTGGCTTGTGTGAAGCTCTGAAATAGGAATACGTGTAAGTGACTGAGAGCCGATGAGCCAATAGTCTTCATCGACTACTCCGCCGAGTCTTTCAAAGTGATGATGGGCCACGGGAACGACCTTTCTTCGGTTGTATAGGTCGGCACACTATCCTCGTTCTCCCCTAGTTTTCGCATGGTTTCAACCAAACACATCAGATCTCATAAACCGGGTACCCGGTCGAAAAAGAAGAATTTTTTAACTAATCCCTAGGTGTTTTCCCGATCGAACAAAAAGTTGTAGATCCCTTTCAATGCCCTCGCGAAAACCGGGAACGATCCTTCTTATGACCAAACTTCGCGATTTCGGTGCGCCTTATGCGGCGACCCTCGCCCAAACCCCTGGGCCAGATTTCGCGATCGATCCCAACTTCAATCTGGGCAATAGTCAAGACACTTGGCCAAGCGCGCCCAGCAACAAAGTCGCTGATCGTGGAGTGTCCAACGCCGGTAACCTCCGCCAAATCCTTAAGCGATTTCAACTCAATGTTGTCGCGAACGTGACGGCGAATGTTGCGAGCAGCAAGCTGCAGACGGGCGTGCGCCAGGTTCTTAATCTGGGCGTCGGGCCACTCAGGGTAGAGCTCTTTGGGGATGGGCTGTCGGGCGGGCATGTCACAAGCGTATCGAACACACGATCCGGCGCAGCTTCCGCTCGTCTGGATGTCGTCGATCTTTACCGGTACGGTACGGTACGGAATCTATGGTGCGTTTACGCACCACCAATCGGAAGGACTCCCGCCGTGTCATAGCTAGTTTCACCGGCCTCGCAACAGATTGTGGGATCGCTTAAGTGACGTTTCAGCATCCATACCACAAGTACGCGCAGGGAGGTGAACCCCAGCCCATGAGCAACCACGCTTTCACTGCCGCAGGTGACGCAGCCGAGGTCGGCATCATCAGCCTCGACGTGGTCGGCATGAACTCCCTCAAGCGTGCCATTGACGTTGTTGACGATTCGGGCGTGGAGTTGCTCATCGATACCTGGCGTGCTGAGGATGGATACGACCCGAGCAAGGGTGGCCGTCCAGCCACGATTCAGCCGCGCACAGTTCTCGCGCTCATGCCCCTGCTAACCATCGAAGCCAAGCCGCTACACATCCAGCAGGCGGTCAACATCATTACCGATCGTGCAAACAACCAGGTCCTGCGCGCCCTCGGTCTACCGCAGCGTCACGAGACCGACTACACCACTTACAAGGGCCGTCAGGCGTGGTACGAGAAGGTCTACCGCGCATGGAACAAGGTTAAGGATGTCGTGGATCCGAACCCGACCCTGACCTACCGCAAGCGCCTTACGACGGACAAGTTCGACTACCTCGTCTCTCTGGCAAACCCGGAAGAAACCCGCAAGCGTTACCTGCGGCTGACCATGTTCACCAACGCACTCATCGCCGCGTCATTGCGCCTTCTGCCCGAAGAGTACCGAGACGCATGGACGGGCGACGTAGCTGTAGACGGCACCCCAGTGCTCGCCGCTAAGTCGGGCAACCCACGTGACCGCAAGCCGAAGCGCTCGTCAGATCCTGACGCAGGTTGGTACATCCGCGAAGGTGATCACAACGGCGACAAGGCCAAGTCCGCGCCTAAAAAGATGAACTGGGCATACGAGGCCACGATCGTCACACAGACGTTCCCTGCCCGCCAGGACTACCTGCCACAGCTCATTGTCGGCATGGCAATGGACAAGCCGGGCCACGCGCCGGCGGATCGTGCCATGGATGCCTTGCAGCATCTCATCGCGGACGAATCCGTGCCGAAGGGTGCCTATATCGGCGACCACATCTACTACCCGACGAGCAAACCTGAGAAGCTGCAGATCCCGCTGCGCAAGGCGGGCTACAAGGTCATGGGCGACCTCGTCAAGGGCCAGATGGCCTACAGGCTACCTACCACGGTGCACAGCTCATTGACGGCTCCTAGTGCTTCCCTGGCAGGCCCGCCCGCTGGCGCGAGCCCAGTACTCTGTTCGCCACCGGCGAGATGGATCGAGACGAGCATTACGATTTTTTCGACCGTCGCCAAGCATTCGCTCTTCAAGTAAAAAAGATGCACGAGGATGGCTCTATCGACTTCTATTCCCCGGCACGTGGCAAGCGTACCAAGCTCAAGGTTGACGGTATCGGTGTTGACAAGACTCTAGAAGGTGCCACCCTGCGTAAGGTGTTCCCTCGTGACTTGACTAAGGAAGATCGAAACAGTGCCGTCTTCAAGCAGACACAGATTCGTATCCCTGTGGATGCAGCAGCAAAACACGTTCAGACCGGACCTTCTTGGGGAACGCAGGAATGGGCTGACACGTGCCGTCGTGGACGTAACACGATCGAGAGCCGTAACACCCTTCTCAAGAACGGTCGCATGGGATTGGGTGACAAGACTTGGCGTCTCGTTCGTGGGTTCGCTAACGCGACCCTCGTCACCGTTTTGGGCATCGTGGGTGTCAACGTTCACTTGATTCAGAAGTTCCTTCACCGAGTCGTATTCGACTTGAATACGAACCCCAGTGACCCGGTCCCGACTCAGCCGTGTAAGCGAGTTTCTGACTGGAACACGTTTGGCAACGTCGAACCACAGGCTCCCCCGGCTGCAGCCTAAAGACCAACAAAGACCACCGCCCATACGGGCCGTGGTCTACAGGTCGTGGGCTACTGCCCAATGAGACAAAATTTCGCCGTATCTCTGTTGCTTTTACGAACCAGGAATCGAGCAAGACAACCAAAATCCCGACTCTCAGTAACGAGAATCGGGATTTCGTTTGGCGTTTATCAGTTGCGTGAACTTTGCAGTTCAGAACCGTGAAACCGCCATTTGGTACCCCGTACGGGATTTGAACCCGTGTTACCGGCGTGAGAGGCCGGCGTCCTAGGCCGCTAGACGAACGGGGCGCGTTCGCAGCAATCGCACACTGTGCGTTGCGGACTTGTTAAGAGTAAACGATGGGTTAATTCAGCACAAATCGCGCGTTCAAGCAGGGTTTTGAGGACGGTCGAACGAAAATGCAAAAATTCCCGAGCCCCGTACTGCAGTGAGAGTTCTTCGTGGCCGAGGTGCGGATCGAATCAGTGGTTATTCCGCAAGCTATCTGTGGATAGTCCGTGGCCGAGAACGCTGTGCTAGTAGGACTCGGGATGGCGCTGCGCGTCGAAAAGCATATGCTGCAGGCTCCTATACTTCATACAAGCGTTGGTGGGAAGGAAGTTGTGGATTATAGCGTTACTACCTGGCATTACTTTCGGGCTGTGCGCCTTCGCTGTGGTGCGTTTCAGTTTCTGCCATCCGCTCTCCTTTCTGTCTGTTTTCTGCTGTACTTGCAGTCTATGCCAGCACATACAGGACAAAAAGGGTTTTGCAGAACTTCAAGGTGGTCTTAACCCTGGACTGAATAGCGGCGTCCTACTGGCTGCAGGAATTCTGCGGCGGTCCGGGGGTAGGTTATAACCAATTTCCAACTTGCGCATTGGACCCGTGCAGTACGGCGCCAATGTGAGGGAATACCCCATGTATGAAAAATCCTCCAGCCTTTCGGCTGGAGGTCGTGGTACCCCGTACGGGATTTGAACCCGTGTTACCGGCGTGAGAGGCCGGCGTCCTAGGCCGCTAGACGAACGGGGCATAGAACAAGTGAGCCTGCTATTTAAAGCATTTTCACTGCTGGCCTACCAGGACTCGAACCTAGAATGGCGGTACCAGAAACCGCTGTGTTGCCAATTACACCATAGGCCATTTGCAAACTTGCATTGGAAGTAAGTGCCTTTCAGGCGTTCTCCCTTGCTCACTGCAACGTGTTATAACTATAATGATCATCGCCCAAACTGCCAAATCGGCAGCTCAACCCCCCTTTTCGGGCAATAACATTTGGCGAAAAAGAAGCGGCGAATGACAGCACTGTAGTTCAGCTGTCATCCGCCGCATCGGCGCGGGATTAGACATTAAATCCCGCGTTAACTCCTGCGTTTCTTACTGCTTCGCTGGGACAAATGGGGTTACCTCACGGGCTGCGCGCAGGCGAGCCAGCGTCGAGTCCTTGCCCAGCAGTTCCATGGACTCAAAGAGCGGTGGGGAAACCTGTGCGCCGGAAATTGCCACGCGCAGTGCACCGTAGGCCTTACGAGGTTTCAGCTCGAGGTCTTCAATAAGCGCCTTGGAAAGGGCCGCTTCGATGTTTTCCGTCTTCCAGTCCGCAACGTCTTCTAGGGTCTCAATACCCACCTCGAGCGGCTGTTTCGCCTCTTCCTTGAGGTTTTTCTTCGCCGCCTTCTCATCGAGCTTCAGCTCCGCATCTGGGGTTACCAAAAAGCTCATCAGGCCGTAAGCATCAGAAAGAGTCTTGATTCGGGTCTGAACCAGGTCGGCCGCGAAGGCAAATATCTCGCCGTCATAATCGACTGGGAAGTCCGTGTATTCGGTCAAGTAGTTACGCAGACGGAAGGCAAATTCTTCTGGGTCCAGCTGGCGAATGTGGTCCGCGTTAATAGCTTCGAGCTTCTTCTGGTCAAAGCGTGCCGGGTTACCCAGCACATCGTGGACGTCAAAGTTTTCCACCAAGTCATCCATGCTGAAAATGTCCTGGTCCGCAGACAGGGACCACCCCAGCAGGGACAGGTAGTTGAGCATGCCCTCTGGGATGATGCCGTTATCGCGGTGGTTAAACAGGTTGGACTGCGGATCGCGCTTCGACAGCTTCTTATTGCCCTCGCCCATCACGAATGGCAAGTGGCCAAACTCTGGGGTGAATTCGGCGACGCCGATCTTCTTCAGGGCGTCGTAAAGCGCAAGCTGGCGCGGAGTGGAAGATAGCAGGTCCTCACCGCGCAGCACGTGGGTAATGCGCATCAGGGCGTCATCAACCGGGTTAACCAGGGTGTAGAGCGGTGCGCCGTTGGAACGGGCCACCACGTAGTCCGGTTGGGTCTCAGATTTGAAAGTCATCTCACCGCGCACCAGGTCGGTCCAAGTCCAGTCCTGCTCCGGCATGCGCAGGCGCCACACGGGCTTGCGGCCTTCAGCCTCAAAAGCATCGATCTGCTCCTGGGTGAGGTCACGGTCATAGTTGTCATAGCCCAGCTTTGGGTCTCGACCAGCAGCCTTGTGACGCTCTTCTACCTCTTCGGCCGTGGAGTATGCCGGATATACAAAGCCACCCTCAATGAGCTTGTCTAGGACCTCCTTGTAGATGTCCATGCGTTGGGATTGGCGATAAGGCCCATCTGGGCCGCCCACATCAATGCCCTCGTCCCAGCCCAGCCCAAGCCAAGTCAGGGAGTCAATAATGGCCTGGTAAGACTCCTCAGAGTCGCGAGCCGCATCGGTGTCCTCGATGCGGAATACCAGCTTGCCGCCGGTGTGACGGGCATACGCCCAGTTGAACAGTGCGGTGCGCACCATGCCTACGTGTGGGGTGCCGGTTGGTGATGGACAGAATCGAACGCGTACTTCAGTCATGTCAACCATCGTAGTGGAGCCCGCAATTCCAGTCCGCACTAGTCCAAAGTGGCCCCACACTACCCCGGCGCGCGGGCCACTTACGCCCTGCACCTACACGCAAATAGGGGTAAACGGTAATGGATTTCATTACAAAGCCGCAGGTCATTGAATCTGGTTTCCATTAGCATTACCAGAATATGAGAATCATTTTCTATAATTTTTCTGAACTTGTGAGAACTGCAGAAAGGCCTTCCCAACCGTGGCTTCCCCACGCATCCGTTTCCTTGCCACGCTGAGCACGTTGGCGTTTATAACTCCCGCCACGGCCGTCGCCGGCCCCGATGACGGCAAGCACATTGCTACCAATACCCACGTTGACTCCCCCAAGTCTTTTTGGGAAAACAACGATTTTGTCCTGAAATCCGAGTTTGGCGACCAGGCACCACCGATTACAGACACCGTTGCCTGGGTTGGCAGGGGCTATAGTGCTATGGACGGCAGCAACCAGTACCTCTATACACTGCCTGAAAACGGCACGCAGGACTATATTGGGGCGCCCGGAACCACTTACTACACCGCCCCGCACCAGGTATCGGGAAATGCCTCGCCCATCTGGCTGGGCTTTGGCGCAGATACTTCGTTGCCTACGGATATGTTCCGCGATGGCGTAGCTTTCCTTGACCTACTTAGCGTCGATGGCCCCGGCGAAGTCGAGCTTTTCACCAATAAAGACGATGAGGACGGTACGCAGCTGCACCGCATGCTTGGTTCCTTCCCGGATTCACCGCACTCGGCCTACCTCGTTGCCGGGACGCATACCCACAACTCCACGCTTTTTACCAAGCCTGGGCGATACCGCCTGACTTACCGCACCAGTGCGCGCGGAAAGGATGGCCGGCTAATTGCCAATGAACCGCAGACCACCACTATTCAGGTAGGCGGACGCAAGCCTAAGAAGGAGAAGACTTTAAGCCTCAAGGAACGCTTCGCCCAGTCCGCGACTGGCGACGCCACTGCTGCCGGCTACAGCCTGCGCATGACCTCGAAGCAAGATCCCGAAAAAGATGGCGATGACAAGCTCACCACCATCTCCTTCGACGCAAAAAATAAGGCGCAGGGTACCCTGACGCTGCTTATCGACGGCTACTTCCTCACCGATCTCCCTGTTAAGAATGGCCGCGCGCAGTGGGACGAGTACATGGGACCTGATCCTTCCCGGGTGCAGGCCGTATTCACTCCAGAGGGCGACGCCGCACGCTGGATTTCCAGGCCTTTTGAATTCCAGCCCGGCACACCTGCCCAGACAGATTCTTCTTCCTCCGCCGATACGTGGCAGGAAGCCTCCCATCCTCGCCAGCTTGCTCCCACCCAGGAAACCGAGCTGAAGGAGTTGGGCTATACCATCCGGATGCGCAAGCAGGGCAAGGGCGGCACGAAGATCGTGGTGGATACCGAGGATAAAAACTTCAACGGTCTGCTCACCGGCGGCCTTTATGACTCAAAGGACTCCAAGTACCCCACTGTGGATCTTGAGACCCCCATTACCAACGGCCACGGCGAGGTAGCCTTTGACGAAGGCGAGTACTTCACAGGCTCTTATGCCAAGGTAAACCTGTTTCCCCATTCCACTGTGAGGGCCGGACACGCAAGCAGCGTGATCACCGAGTCCTTTACCTTCGGTGAAAATTACGAAACCACAGGGCAGTTCTCCACCACCAAAGACGAGCCAGATAATTCTCCCGGCAAGGAAGACTCCCCTTCTCAAGCGCCTCGGCCAGACGACGATGAGTCGGAAGCCGACAAGAAGCAATGCAGCGAGAAAATCCTGCTGGACCGAGGGCATGTTGACATCAAGGCCCAGCCTGTCGAAGGCGGCTTCACTACTGTCCTGCGCGATGACACGGCACAGCTGGATAAGAAGTCTGTCGACCGCAAACTCGATGACGTGGTGCTCGGCATACACGATAATGCGCTCACCCGGCGCAATGACAAGCTCGCGGGCAAGGAATTCGACTTCCTAGGAAAAACCGGTGAGCGATTCTATCACCTTCCGCAGACCCAGAATCAACACATTATTTGGCCTGGCTATAACACTCAAGACTTGGATTATTCCTTGACCAAAGGCAATGTTGTCAACCTCAATCTGAAGCCAATCTCCACCCCTGAGGGCGCCGAGTGGGGTGCGTTTATCGATGGAACCCACGGCAAGGGCTTTTCGCTCCTCGCTAATTCCGCTGCCAAGGACTTCACCATCGAAACCAACTTTCCGGCACATACCCACGCGCACTGGGCATTCTCCAAGCCTGGCCTCTATACCTTCGAAGCCACCTATACGGCCACGGGTAAAGACGGCAAGGAACTTAAGTCTGAACCGCAAACACTCACCTTTGCCGTGGGCGATAAGACCCTAGATTCTTGTTCTTCCCGCAACCCGAACGACTCCGAAGGCGAGACCCCCAGCGAAAGCCCGACGGAGAAGCCTTCCACGAAACCATCCACTCCGAATCCCCCGGACAAGCCAGCCGATGACGGTAGGCCCGAAGAGCCAACTGGTTCCTCGTTTAGCCCTTGGGGCTTAGTACTACCAGCGGTTCTTGCGGTGATTTTTAAGGCCTTTTATAACTTCTTCCGCGATAACGAGGACCTCATCCGCAAGCGTTTTGGCCTCAAGTTCTAATCCACACCTGCCCACCAAACCAGACGGGAAACCACAATGCTTCGTTCGCTTTCTTCTTCACCCCGGCGCACCCTGCTGCGGCGCCGGTATATTTCAGTACTCGCTGCTGTCTTTGCCGCAGTCTTAGCCTTCTTCTCTCCCGGCGCGGCGTTGGCTTTCGATGAGGTCTTTGATTCCGGGCACGTCGATGCTTTCTACGTCACGGCTCCTAGTGGCAAGCTGCACCTTTCGATGAAAGAAGACATCACGGGATCGGGCGTGCCACGTTCCGGCGATGATGTGGCGCTCAAGGTCGTGGAGGACGCCTGGTCCGATGCCACAGAGGCGGTACCGGAAATCGGACAACCCACCTATTTCTTGCCACAGACCCAAGACCAGCGCATCATTTGGCCGGGCTGGGATACTCAGCCCGCGCGCGATGGCGGCTTCGATAACGTAGATCTGGAATTTGCCGAGGTTTCCGGCCCAGGTTCTGTGTATGTTTTTGAAACCAGCGGCTTTGGTGACGTCAAGGCTGTGACCGATTCCGGTTCTATGGAGCTCACCAGCGGCGAGGTCATCAACCAGCCTATTCCCGCCCACCGGCACGTCAACTGGGCTTTTAGCGAGGCGGGCGCCTACACCATGACGGTGCGTGCCCATTCCAATGGCGAATCCAGCAACGCGGTGACCTACACCTGGGAGGTGGGCGACAGCGGCGATGCCTCCACCTCGGGTCGCGCGGCTGACTCTGGCGGAGCCACCACTGACCAAGAAGCTGCAAGCACAAAGCAGCCTGCAGACAAGAGCGACGCTAAAGCCTCGGACACGTCCGGCGCAGCAACAGACGAAGAGTGCACCGCGGGCATCATCCCGCAAATCAAAGACGATACGGTCTCGCCCTCTGAGTGGCGCGACGCCGACGGTGCCACCTTCTACCTCTCCGATAAGTCCAGCGTAAATCTCCCCCAAGAGGTAGGACCGGTGCCTGCAGGACAGGCCTGGATGATTGGTTCTACCCAGGTCGAGGGCGTGCCGTGGTTGGGCGCTAATACCCAGAGCCCATCGATGCGCGAGAATATCCCCGGCGATGTCACGTGGGAGTTAGTGGGCTTCAGGGGCCCTGGACCGATGATGGTCTACTCCCAGGGCGGGCTAGGCAAGATTGTCGGCGATGAATGGTTCCGGGGTAACGCAGAGGCGGTGGAAGGCACCTATTCCATTGCTCCGAATACTCACGTGCACCCCAATTGGGTCTTTGGTGCCCAGGGAACCTATGACGTCACCATCCGCCAGGTGGCTAAGACCAGTGAGGGCAAGCAAATCGCCGGTGAGGCGACGCTCCACTTCGTCGTCGGCGGTGATAAGCCGGCTGAGGCCTTTGACAATGGGCACTTCGACCTGGGAGCTGCTGTGAACCCGAACGGCGGTGACTGTGGGAATGGTGCGGCGACAGGTGGGGCGTCGGCAAGCGAAAGTGGCTCTGCAGCACACGCTGGATCGGAGAATGGTCAGTCGGCGCAGGCGCAAGGCACGGGTGGCTCTTTGGCCAATACTGGCACGCCCATCGTTCCCCTCGGCATTGGAGCGCTGGGCTTGGGTATGCTCTTCCTCGGCTTGGGAATTGCGCGCCTAGCAGTAGCTAAGGCAGCAGACTAATGGTGAGTGCGCTTTCCCACAATCATGGACGACGGGCTGTGGGTGCAATTCTGGCCTCCTGCCTGCTCACCGCAGGCTGTGCGTCCTCGGCCGCACTGGATGCGGAAGGTGGAGGAAAATTCAGTGTGGTGGCCACCACCCCAATCCTGGCAGACCTAGCGGGCAACGTGGCTGGCCACGATGCTGAAGTAAAGAGCCTCATTCCCAGCGGCAAGGATCCGCATACCTTTGAACCAACGTTGCGCACCGTGCGCGATGTAGCCAACGCCGACCTGACGCTGAGCAATGGCTATCTGCTGGAGCCGCAATCTCTCATTGATACATTGCACGAATCCACCGACGCCCCCTTGATGGAGGTCGCCGATGCAGCCTCCACCCGCGGTGCCACGCTGGTGCCGCTAGTAGAAGATGTCTCCTTGGATGCTATTTGGCTGGGCCTGCGCATCAGCGGCGCCGCGCAACATTCTTCCGGAGTGGATTTTCGCATGGTCTCGGCCGACGGTCCGGGTGACGTCGCGGCCTATGTGGTCTCCACCTTCGGCACCCCGGAGGTCCTCTTTAACACAGCCGATGGCGTCGATAGCAAGGAAGATTCAATAACCCTTCCAGCCAACGCCCACACCCACGTCTCCTGGGGATTTTCCCAGCCCGGTATCTACCGCCTTGGGTTCCAAGCTGACGACGCCGAAGTCCAACACCTCACCGTAGCCGTAGGGGTAAACCCACCTAATGGCATGCAGGCCATAGATTCCGGGCACCTGGATATTGAGGGCAACCTGGCCCAGCACCGCATTGACCTGCGCGATCAAGACAAGCGATTCGACCCCGCCACCACTGCGGTGTCCATCCCATCGTCAGTGCTGCAACCCATCCCGCCGGATCCGGCCTACCGCTTCCTCGGCGCGCCGGGCTCGGATACCTACCTCCTGCCGCAGGCCGTGCTGGGCAAGCACATCCACGGCGAGGTAGATCCGCACTTGTGGCACAACGTGGACAATGCTATTGCCTACGTCGACGTCATCGCTGAGGAGATGGCGCAAGCAGATCCCTCCCACGGTGCCGCCTACCGCCAACGAGCAGAGGCTTATATCAAGCGCCTGCGGGACACGGATACCTATGTGGACCGCGCCATTTCCTCTATCCCCACCGAAAACCGGCACCTAGTGACCACCCACCATGGTTACGCCTACCTCGAGCAAGGCTATGACATTTCGGTGGCAGGCTTCGTCACGCCCAACCCGGCCATCGAGCCTTCCCCGCGGGATGTCATAACCTTGCGCCGCACGCTAGAGAACCTGCATCTGCCGGCTGTGTTTGTCGAGCCCGTGCAACAGGAAAGCACCGACACCCTCAAGCAAGCCGCTGCGGAACAAGGCGTAGAGCTGTGCCCCATCTATGGCGACACGTTTGACGACGCCGTCGGTTCCTATATCGACCTCATGAAGTTCAACGCTGACTCCTTCCAGCGTTGCCTCAACCCAATTTCCACCGATGGAGATAAAAATGCTTAAATTAGCTACTCGCACCGCCGCCTGTCTCCTTACTGCAGGCCTTGCGTTCTCTTCTAGCCCTGCCTGGGCCGGCGACCTCGCGCAGGTGGTCGGTGCCGAGGAACACGTTGCCCCGCAAGGCGAGGACAAAGTCATCGGCACCGGCCACGTAGACGTAGGTGCTTTGCTCGATGGCACCGATTCCGAGCTCATGGCCCGCGATGATGCCGGCGACAAACCCGTCTGGCGCCACCTGGATGACCTTGTCTTTGCCGTAGGTGATAAGGCGCAGCAAACCCTGCCCGAGACCGATGACTTTGGTTTCGTCGGTGCGAATTCCGGCGATAAGCTCTGGGTGGTTCCCCAAACCGAGCAGGTCGGGGTTCCCTGGCTGGGCTGGAACACCCAGGCGCCCTCGCTTATCGACGCCGCCGATCGCGGAGTCACGATGGAATTCCTCGGCCACTCCGGACCGGGCGATTTCTCCCTGTTTTTGCAAAACGGCGGCTTTGAAACACCACAGCTCTTGTGGTCTACCGTGCAAAAGAGCGACGAGGACTTCTGGGTCGACCTCAATACCCACACCCACGCCAATTGGACGTTTACAGAGCCAGGCACCCATCAGGTCGGAATCAGGATCAAGGGCAAGACCAAGGACGGCGCCGATTTCAGCACCGATGGCGTGCTCACCTTTGCCGTAGGCGATCATGCCGACGTTCAAGCGGCCCAAGATACTACCTGGAACCCAGACGATGCCCAGAGAGCAGGCTCTTCCATCCCCACCTGGGTGTTGATCCTCGCCGGCGTGGGTGCTGTCGTACTCTTGCTAGCCGTTGGCCTAGTACTGCGTTTTTCCAAGCGGGCCGATAGCCGTGGCTAAACCGCTCATTTCTGTTTCCGACCTGGACGTATCGCTGTCCCACCGCCGCGTTATCACTGGCGCCAACCTGGAGGTTCACCCCGGCGAATTTATCGGGCTTCTCGGGCCCAATGGCGCGGGCAAGACCACACTCATGCGCGCTATTTTAGGGCTTATCCCCTGCTCCGGAACCCGAAACATCGGGGGAATCGTGGGCTACGTACCTCAGCGACACGAGGTGGAATGGCACTTTCCCATCAATGTCTATCGCACCGTGCTCAGCGGGCGTACCGGCATTATCGGCTGGCTCAAGCGGCCACGCGCTGCAGACCACGCCGCGGCAGCGGAAGCTCTTCGCCTGGTGAATATGGAAGATTTTTCCACCCGCCCTATCGAGGAACTCTCCGGAGGTCAGCGCCAACGCGTCCTAATCGCCCGAGCGCTCGCCACGCAACCTGACGTGCTGCTGCTCGACGAGCCTTTCACCGGCCTCGATGCCCCCAATACCGAATCACTACTCGAGCTGTTTGAAGATCTTTCCCACCGCGGAAAGTCCATCATCATGTCCACCCACAACCTGTCTGAAGCGGCTCATGCTTGTCACCGCCTCGTCCTGTTTAACGGCACCGTGGTGGCCGATGACTTCGCTACGAGCCTTCTCCACCAGACCAAACCGTGGACGCAAACCTTTGGCGTGCGTGCCGGTTCTCCCCTGCTTTCTGCCATTGGAGTCTCCGCATGATAGAAATTTCCTTTCTCGATTTCCTGCGCGATCTTGCCAACCCCCACCTGGATTTCCTCGCCCGCGCAGTGGGCATCTCTGTGCTGGCGGCCATCGTCTGTGGGGTCATCGGCTGCTACGTGGTGCTGCGCGGCATGGCCTTTATTGGCGATGCCGTCTCCCACGCCGTCTTTCCCGGACTCGCCATTGCCTTTGCCCTGCAATCCTCGGTGCTCGTCGGTGGCGCGGTTGCCGGTGTGGTTGTGGCCTTGCTCATCGCCGCCTTTTCGCAGCGCCGCCACGTGCGGACAGATTCCATCATCGGTATCTTCTTCGCCGCGGCCTTTGCCTTGGGTATGGTGATCATCTCACGCACCGATGGCTATAGTGCTTCGCTCACTAGCTTTCTCTTCGGTTCACTCACCGGCGTATCCCGCACCGATATCATCGTTGCAGCCTCTGTGTGCGCACTGGTTATCGCCATCGTTATAGCCTTTGGCCCCCAGCTCAACACCACTTGCTTGGACCGGGAGACTGCCCGCGCAATGGGTTTGCCCGTCTTTGCATTGGACATCATCTTGTACCTGTGTGTGACAGCCGCAGTGGTCATTTCCGTGAGCACCATCGGCAATATCTTGGTCCTCGCGCTTCTCATTACTCCGGCCGCGACGGCCCGCCTGCTTACCGCAAACCTAACCACCATGATGTGGCTTTCCGCCCTCATCGGCGCATTAGCAAGCTTCCTCGGCCTCTATCTAGGGTGGGCCATTGACCTGCCGGCCGGCGCCACCATCGTGCTCACTCTCACCGTCATTTTCTTGAGTGCATGGGCCATTCACCCGCTCCTCGGCGCCCGAAAGGGCACTAGTGCCACACTTTCCGACGCCCCACATCCCACCCCACGAAAGGAATCTGCCTCCTCATGAAACCAGTCTGCCGCACCGCAGTAGCCCTTGGCGCCGCCGGACTCATTGGCCTCGGCGCACTTCCCACAATGGACGGTGCTCCCTTTAGCCCCGCCACCGCCTACGCAGAAGAATCTGCAGAAGCGTGCTCTGCGAGCGACTTTGATCTCATTACTAGGGGCCACCAAGACATGGCACTCAGCGGCGATTCCGGCGATTTAAGCTTTACGGTCAAAGATGATGCCAAGAGTATCGAGCATGACTCTGGGACCTTTGCTTTTGAAGTTTCTGATGACCTTCAGCAGCCGCTATCTGAGCTCGGCGATAGTTCCTTGCCTGAGCGAGGCTGGGTTCTGCCGCAAACGCAGGACCCCAATGCTCCCTGGCTGGGCTTTAACACCCAGGAGCTCTCCCAAGATCTCCTCGCCGCTGATGACACCGCTACCTGGAGCATGGCTATCGCACACGGCCCAGACGATGGCCGCATCGTCGCTTACCAAGTGGACTTAGGCGGCCCCAAGGTGCTTATGGATACTGAAGATGGCTCTGCCTGGAATTACCCCGGCAATTCTCATTCCCACCCGGCTTTTGCCTTCACCGAGCCCGGAGCCTACGCGGTGAGCTTTACTTTTGAGCTTCCCGACGGCTCCCGCCACCATCTCCATGCTGGCTTCCTCGTCGGTGAGCATGCGCAGGCCAAAGAACTGTGCGGCGTGGACTATACCGATGCGAATGCTGCAACCGGTTCTGCCGGCAGCGCGGATAGCCGCCCCAAGCAGTTGGAAAAAGACATCAAGGAGGTAGACAAGTCCATCGTCGGGTTGGACAAAGAACTCGATAAGACCTTGCAGGAGGGCCAAAGGTTCCTCGACGGCGGTAAGCCACAAGAAGAAGACAAAAGCAAGGGCTCCGGCCAGGACGACGCGCGAAGAGACAAGCGCGCCACCCACAAGGAGGTAAAGAAAACGGGAAAGGCCAGTGCGCCAGAAAAATCCCGCTCCACGACATCAGGCCAATCGACTGCCACTGCGCAAAAGTTTAGTTCTGGTGCAATGACTACAACCCATCATTCGGATAGCCGTGTCAACGATTCTGCATCCACTGCAAAATCGGGCAACGGTTCATCTACTGTCTCGCGCCGCTCCACTTCCACCAGCGGTTCTTCCTATTCGTCCAACAAAAAGTCCGGCGGCACGAAGGACGCAAAGTCTGCTTCTCGTACGAAGCCCAAATCCGCGGACTCCCCCAGTCCACAGCATGTTCCGGATGCAACCGGCGCACAGAGCAAGGACAGCAAGAATGTGCTGACTAATGCCGCCGCGCATACCTCTACCTTGGCCAAAAGCAGCTTCTGGGCAGGCCTTTTAGCCGGACTGGGCGCATTCGCCTTGGTACTCGGCATCGGCCTTTTGGCCTATGTCCAGTTCTTCCGCAAAAAGAAGACTCCAAACCAGCAACCGGACAATGATTCCACGGCCCATATACCGCGCGTCGATTAGCGCAGAGCTGGCTAACGAAAATAGAAAAGCCCAGG
>NZ_JAKMUU010000009.1 GCF_027570035.1 Corynebacterium curieae
TAAATTGATGCGCCAGAGTGGCTTTTTATCAAAGTTACCGTCTACTTTGTGCAAAATACCAAAAATATCACTGTGTCTTAGGAGGAAAGGGGAATCCTGTTCTGCAAAATCTTTTTGGTAATCTGGGGTGACTACAATTGTCGGGCCGAGAGAACTAATGACTTTTTCTCTCTGTTCTCGAAAAGTTACAGGTGATAAAGGGATAACGGAAATTCCAGCTATTACGCATGCGAGATAGCAGGCGTAATCTATAGGGCTATTACTACAAATAATTAATGCTCTTTTAGGCACATCTATTGTGGTGCGACTTCCGTAACAGAATTCTTTTAAAAAAAAAGATAGATAAAGCAGATCTCTTTTAGAAATGGTCAATGATCTGCTTTCTAAAAGAATTTTGTTTAGCGGAATACTATCTAGAAAAGTACTAGCCCAAAAGTGTTCTTCTTCATCAACCCGTAGTGGCATTACGTTGCCTTACTGATTATCGATCGAAGTGTTACTTTTAATCTGCCTCCAAGAAGACAGGACATGATCTGCTATTCCATACTCAACAGCTTCTCTAGCTTGAAACCAGCGGTCACGTTCACTGTCTTCATGGATCTTTTCTACCGGTTGGCCAATGTTGTTGGCTTGTTCTTTTTCAAAAAGTTCCCGAGTTAAGCGATGCTGTTGGACCTGGATTAGAATATCTTCCGCTGATCCACCAATGCCTGATGATGGTTGGTGCATCATTATTCGTGCGGAGGGAAACACCCAACGTTGACCTTTAGTGCCCGCGCTCAACAAGAATTGGCCCATGCTAGCCGCTAAGCCCATTGCGACAGTGCGAACGGGTGCTTCTATCGTCTTCATAAGATCGTATACCATCATTCCAGCAAGAAGGTCACCACCAGGACTATCAATAAGCATGGTTATTGGAGCCTTGGGATCATCTTCAGACATCGCAAGCATTTGACCACAAATAGCTTGACATTGTTCCCCCTTCACCTCTCCAAACAGGGAAACAGTTCGACTATCAAAAAGCCTTTGCTGAATAAGAGCATCGACAGGCATTGGGACTTGAGGTGTAACTTCCTCTTTCGAGTTTGGTTCAGCTGGTTCTTCATCGTTAACAGACACTTGATTGTATATCGTCATAAAAAACACACTAGTGGAGTTGGTGCCTATTGTCACTCTTTATTCTCAAGCTATAGCTAACCACTAGGGGTATAGTAAAACGCAGTTAGCGACTAAAAGTTTTCATTTATGGAGGTTGCGTTGAAGGTATCACTTTCAATCTTTGGGAACGGTGACCACTCTAGGGAAAGCTTCCCACGTGAATTGGAAAATTTTTTGAAGTTTGTCGACTCGGAACTCATCCATACAATCTGGTTTCCCGAACGACATGCCCCTCACCTTTCTTGTCATCATTGTAACCCATTATTAAACATTGCCTTTTGTTCAGCTCTCGACAAAAAAATTCATTTAGGGACAGGAAGCTTAATCCCCGCGTTACATTCGCCTAGCTCGCTTTTTGATCAAGTGCAGCAGATTAGTATTCTTTCATCAAACCGATTGCGAGTCTCGGTTGGGGCAGGTTGGGATCAGCAGGAGTTTGAACGATATGAGGCTAATTTCGAGTCACGGTATGAGTGCTTGCATTCTTTTACGGAGATTTTACGTCAAGATAGCTACTTTCGCTCTGCAGAAAATCTTTTAACGACGATATCGAGTTCGGTTTCCCGTTGGGAGGAGGCCGGCGCACAGGGCTTAGGGGTCTATTGTGGTGTCTTTGGAAAAGATTTTTCAACATTGAGAGATCTTATTACTAGATATCGGATGCAATTAGTAAATTCGCCTAACCGACACGATTCTGGCTGGGTGGCATGCATGACTCATTTTTGGGCCGAAAGCTCAAGCTCTAAAGAAGGAAACTATCCCGACAAGATTAAGGGGTATCTTAAACGCCATGGTTCGTCTTCATCACTGTCACAGACCAATCAGGAGCTTATGGTTTCAAAGAGCATTAAACGCATGACAGAAAAAACGGGACTTATAGGCCCCCCTGATGAGATATTAAATAGATTAAATAAGTATAAAAAGGCCGGAGTTGATGAGCTGATCCTTTTATTCGAATACACAGACTCACTAGATCAAGAGACAAATCAGCTTCTTCAACTGCAGGATATCCTAAGGAGTATCTAGAGTGCAATATAACCGGCGTCAGCTCGACCTGATCTCAGCGCAAGCGATTCATCAAAACGCGGCGCTAAATTTGAATGGCCTTTATAGCTTTCCTGAACCACCAGACGAAAATCTCTTACGTAAGTCAATTCAGTTTGTATCAGATCATTTTAGCAGCCTCAACACAGTAGCAACTTTTAGGGAAGGAAAAATCGTCCCAACCCCCACAAAAGAAAAGCTGAAAATAGAAGCCATTGATGGATATTCGATGCGCGAGCAGTACGATATAATCTATCGGCAAGCACGCGTTCCATTTAACCTTTTTGCTGAACCACCGTTTCGAGCCTTTCTGTTCAAGTCTGACGGATGCATCGACCAAATGCTCTTACAATTTCATCACGTAGCATCAGATTGGTGGAGCTTTCGAATTATCCATCAAACATTAACTGAATTTTATAACTCGAAAGGGAAATTCTCTTCTCCTATAGATAACTTGAAGGAATATAATGATATACACTGCGATGAACATGTCGATGCGGTTGTAGAGAAATTCTGGAAAACGCAATTGCAAGCTGGAATTTTTAGAGAAAGTATTGTCGGTAAAAAAGGTTCATCTTCAAAACATCTCGAATTTGCAATATGCCAGGACGTCGCCCCCTTAGAAAGGGAGGCAAAACGAAGTTCTATAACCTTCTTTGAATATCTTTTCTTGCTATACGCCGAACAGTTGGCTAACTCCTTAAAATCAGACATAATCATTAATGTTCCTGTTGGGAATAGAAACTCGGGAAAATTTGTCTCAACAGTTGGTTACATAATGAACGTCGTTCCGGTAAGGTGCGTTTTCCATGAAGGGTGTCTTGATAGGGCAGTCACTTTAAGCAACCTTCGAACCGCAATTCGATACGCGGAAACTCCTAGAAGTGTTCTAGCGAACTGGTCTAAACAAATATTAGGCGATACCGATGCACTCTTTAGCTTCGTATTCATGTTTCTTCGAGACAATATTGGCTCGATGCACATGCCAGCAAACGCATCATTTATGCGGATTTATCCGGGCGTAGATGAAGACGCTCACGTTTTGACATTGAGGGAAAGGGATAAGGCCCTTAGCGCTGTAATCGAAAGCAAAGACTGCGATCCTCAAGTAGAGAGGGCGACAGATAACTTCATTAAAAAAATAATGGAACGAGCTAATGATTCAAGTTTCACCTAATTTCTCTGTTGAAGACTATGGATGCGGGAAGCTTTCAAAGACGCTTAACGCTAAAGAAATAGCTTTGTCTTTTGATCTCTCTTTAACAGAGAATTCTATTCTAGTTCTCGATGGCGAACCGACGGCTGTACTAGTGTGGTTTACGCTCCGATTAATTGAGTCTAAGGTCCCCTTCGTTTTTATACAAAACCCTGAAGCTGCTGATGTGCAGCAATCGTACTCTGACGCTACAGGACTACTTGACATTAAGTTAAGTGTACTAAAAGTCCTTCCTGATTCGATAGAACACCAAGTAACTGTTGGAACCCAGCCTCTTCCGCAGGAAAATGAAACGCTGTGCTTCTTCATGACTTCAGGCACAACCGGCCAGCCTAAAATGATCGAATTCACATCGAATGGTGTCATGAACGCTCTTACGGGTTTAGTGAAGGCTACTGGAAAAGACTGCTGGAGTGGGCGCGTCCTTCAAAGTAATGCTTGCGAATTTGATGCGTTTCTAGAAGAACTTCTCTTAACTGCAATTTACGGTGGTGTGCTTGTAATTCCCCACATAAAGATAATCGATGCAATTTATTCGTTAGACGATGTATTTGAGCAATACAGTATTGACACTATTGATATTCCAACTGGCGTCTTTAATGCTTTTACTATACTCAGTGGTAAAAGGGTAAATAATCGGAAAATAACAGTGGTCATTGGGGGGCAGGCCTATTTTCCACCTGCATTAAGAGTTTTTAAGCAAATTTTTCCAAACAGCTTGGTTGTGAATTCATACGGCCCTACAGAAGCTACAATTACGTGTGCCGCATACGTACTTGAAAAAGGAAGCACCCGACAAATAGTCGGATTTCCTTACCCAAATGTAGATTGGCGTATTTGCCATCAAGGAAATCGGGATTCTATAGGTGAACTACTTCTTTCCGGGATTCAAGTTAAAAACCTTTGCCAGGCAAACGATCCAAGTAACTCATTTTCCCACACTTGGTTCAAAACAGGGGATCTTGTTAGGGAGACAGAAGAAGGACTTGAGTATATATCCCGTTGTAATGATGTCGAAAAAATAGCAGGACTAAGGGTAAATCTCTCCATAGTTAGTACTGAACTGGAAACCTTGTTAAATCAAAGGGTTTGGCTGAGTAAAGAATCTAGTACATCAGGAATCGACATGGTGAAAGTATCTCTCATCGATGTACCCAAACAGAAACGGTCGAAAGTGGCTAAAGAAGTTAAGATGTACCTT
Organism: Corynebacterium curieae; assembly: GCF_027570035.1. Taxonomy (GTDB): domain Bacteria; phylum Actinomycetota; class Actinomycetes; order Mycobacteriales; family Mycobacteriaceae; genus Corynebacterium; species Corynebacterium curieae. The sequence goes on from NZ_JAKMUU010000009.1 coordinate 4,620, forward strand.
CAAAAAAGAGGGATCCCGTCTATGATTTCTTTTCAGAAAAACATTCCGTTAAGCAAGCGAGGGAAGGAAGTATCTAGATTCCATGAGTAGCACTTCAAATTTAGTATCACAACTTTGTTTGCAGATATCCGAAATATCTGGAGAAAAGGTCCGCCCAGACGATGATATTACATCTTTTAACCTAACTTCTCTTGAGGTTCTCCAAATTGTGCTTTCGACTAAAAGCGAGAAGCTAGCGGAACGGCTCCCGTGCTTTTTCGTACCTCAAACAACAATCCGCTCGATATGTACTGGAATATATGAAAATTAATTCCGACATTCTTCTAGAGATCCTTAAGGATCGTCACGATAGTTACTTAATCGGATATCGTTGGCGGTTTAAGTCTGTTAATGCGGCTTTTGCACAACGGCGTAAATTGCTTAAAAAAATCAATGCAGAATCCGAGTCAATTATTGTACATTCGATCTCTACAGACAATGAAATTTCTTTAGAGAAGCTTGCCCTTTCGATTGTCAGTAAAACTCCGCCAATCCCATCTCAAGTTTCAATCTATTTTTTCGCTTCACCCACCGAAGTTGAATTGTTCATAGCGGCCCACCATTCTCTTCTTGATGGAACTGCATTTTGGAATATTGTACGGGAATTGATGCTTGGAAAGTCGTGCGATACCCCTTCCTTATTGGAAGAGCTCCGTCTTTCAAAGAGTGAACTTTCAACCCTTGAAAGAGCCAGGGCTTTAATACAACCAACGCGAGATAGGTTGCAGTGGACGTCAATAACCATCCGCAACCCTCACTCAAAATATATTTCTGCAGAGATCCTAATGGATATAGCTACGTCCTTGTCCGAAACACTAAACTTGAAAAGTATTGTTTCCCCTAAGCGTCTTTCAGACGATGGAGCTCGCTACACTGAATCTCGTGTAGAATACGAGCCACTCATAGACGACGATGCAAGGCAAAGTGGGCAAGGCTCTTTAACCTTGGACGTATTCCCGATACTATACCCATTGCCCGCAATGGAGCCTTTAGGAGCTTATCCCTTATTGCGAAGGACAGATTGTGACTGTCTAATAGAAGAATTAGGGAGGGACGTTAAGATATCGGCCACTGCAAAAGAACAGAGCATGGAGAAAGAAGCTATAAAAGTTATATATGATATCCTTACTCCTATGTTAGGATGCCGCTAGGGGATAACGTGGAAAACGCAAACGAAGTGGTGATTGCAAATCACCACGTCATACATCAAGAGTGCAATCTAGGGCTCGATAGGCTTACTATTGAAATACGTCCAGAGAAGTTAGAAATATACGTCTCCGCAACTAGTGACGCTTTCAATGCTTATGTAAATAGATTGGATGAGGTGCTCAGTCACATCCACCGTGCTTTTCCAGAAGTTCCCATAAATGAATCCATTTTTGATTTTGGTGTGACTTCACTTCAGCTATTAAGGCGAATCGGTGAATTGGTAGCAATCGGAATCCCTATTGACGCGGTTGACATTTTTCAATTCTTCACTCCGCTTCAAGTTAGTATCAATGTTGCCAAAAGGTCTTTAAATACTAAGGAAAGATGATACGGATGTGGATATATGATTACTCTCTCAACCTCGAAAATTATAGTCAGAATGAGACAATTCAAGCTCTGAGAGAGGGGGTAAAGCTCGACTCCTTTTCTAAACATTTAGCAGGTCCGAAGCCTCCGCTACCTGCGGTACCAAAATGTTTCAACAAATTCACAGGTATCTCGACAGATATCAATTTTCGCTCTATATTGCAGACTGCAGCCCATCTTAAACTACCTAAAGAAGGCATAACGGGCGTGTTTATTACAGTGGGGAACCCGCAAAATGCCACAACCCACAAGACAACTTCCCGGTACGGAATGTACGATATGCTGCCCGGAATTATTTCGTATGGACTAAATCTAAAAGGCTTAGGGATATACACAGCCTCAACATGCGATTCTTTTGGTTCTGCAATCACTCTAGCAAAGGCCCTAAATGAAGGGGGCTATATCGATAATGCGATAATTCTTGCATCAAACATGGAAGTTGGCGCAGAGGCTTTTAAAGCAACCTCTATCTTGAGTGAATCCCAAAGATGTGCGCCTTTTACAACTCTTCGAAACGGATCATGGCCGGGATTGGGATATGGAGGGATAACCCTATCAAAGCAAAGAACTGAAAAAAGCAAAATTCAAATTGTAGGCGCTTATACAGCTAATGCTGGAAATGATCGTGCCAGCTTCCTAGCTCCGTCGGTCCAAGCTCAACAAACTGCAATTAATAGCGCTTGGCTTAAAGCAGGTTTCCCTTTAAAGGAAGCATCATTTATTGAAACACACGGGACAGGAACACGTATTGGAGACGCTCTCGAAATTGATGCGTTGAGGCGTTGTTACCATTCTTCACACAGTAGTAAAGAAAAAATAGTCCTAGGGGCATCAAAAGAGCTAACCGGCCACCTCGATGCCGCTTCGGGACTAGTATCGCTTGTTAGGAGCATTGATCTTCTTAAGAACCAACAAACTCCCTCTTGCTCTGAAGAGGCAATCTGTCACGAAGACAAGGAATTACTGTCCCCCGAATTTCAATTGGGAGACGGAACGAAACACGTAAAGCAAAACGGCTTGGCTGGTGTTACAATGATAGGTATCGCAGGTTCTACAACACATATCGTATTAAAGAGGGAAAATGAACAGTCAGTCCTCCTTTGAAAAGATTTTTGAAACAGTAGTTGGACAAACCCCTGACTTAGATAAAACCTTCCTTGAACAAGGGGGAGATAGCTTTAGTGCCATTTTGCTATCTGAGCAATTGGAGAAAGAAGCATCTTTAGATGTATCGCCAGAGATGATACTTTCTGATGCGCCATTAAAAGAATTTTTATAGCTTTAATGAGGGTAGGATGCAGAATAACAAAAGCTCAGAAAAGCACATTTTTGGAGCATGCCTTCCTGCAGGGGCCACTAAAAATCACTATAAAGCTTTATTTCCATCTGATTTCCCTCTTTCTCCAATTGAGATTCCCCCCTCTAGGGATTTTAAAAAACACACAGCCGATAAATTACTAAACGTGGCCAAATCCTTAGAGGAAAAAAGTGCTTATACGCAAGATAGTATTGTCCTTTTTGGGCATAGCTTGGGCTGCGGTCTCGCCTTAGCTTTGGCCAATTTTATCGCTGAAGAGACTGTCAAAAATCCACGCGTAATTATATCAGGATCTCCAGGTCCGGGTAACCCTCTTATTACATCAAACGTAGCAAGCGAATCAATTATCGATTCCTTAATTGAAGTTTTCCCTACCCATATAGAGATACCTAAGTCCTTTGAAAGATATGTTTCACAAAAGGTTGTAGAAGACTTTAGTGCTGCCAAAAACATTTACCCATACGCGTTACCAGCAGTTAAATACGTTTCCGCCCTAATATTTGGAACAGATGACAACCTTTGCACATCCCAGGATAAGGAGTGGTGGGCATCCCACGCTTCAGGCGCCCAATTATACACATATAAAGGCGATCACTTCGGCTATATGAAGTCCCAGACACTCGCACAATTATATAGAAACGTTATTATAAAACAGGAATACTCAAATTAACCTCCATTAAGGCGAGCCGTGGATAGGGTATGGAGCAATTATCTCTGGGGATTTACGGAAGTGGAAAACTAGGTACAGCCATTGCCAAACGAGCGGTGTCTGTTGGGCTAGATGTTGTTTTTGCGCTCAAACATTTTAATCAAACAAATGTATACCATTGTCCCAAAACGGGATTCGAGTTTGCTCCCCCTTCTGTGATAGCCAACAAGGATCTTATACTATTGGCGATTCCTATCAACAATCTAGATACTTTAGACAGTACTTTTTTTAAAGGTAAGACTGTCATAGATGCGATGAACCACTGGCCCCCAGAAATCGAAGAGTCTGAAGAGTGGCCATTACAAGAAGTTGACACGAGCAGTCTAGTTCAAGAATTTCTTTCAGAAGCGAAAGTTGTTAAAACACTCAATCACATTAGTTACCATGATTTATACAGGAATGACAAAAATGGTCAGCGCAAACAGACACTTATGATGGCGGGCGATGATCTAAAAGCAAAGCAACTTGTAAGACGATTTATAGAAGCTATTGACTTTGAACTTATTGACATCGGCCCTCTCCAAGAAGGGATACATCTCCAACCAGGTGGTAAATTTTTTGGGGTAGATTTCAAAAGGGAAAATTAACATGTTTTATCAAACATAGACATCAGATATTTTTACAATCAAACACCCATTTTTTGGTTTTAACAATTAAACAATTGAAGGCGATTCAAATTGCACCGTTCTAGCCATTTCCCCAGTTTTTCCAGCCGTGACGAAGTCCTGTCACTCCAGCAACATAAGATAAAAAAAATTTTACATAACAGCTATCGCAACTCAAGCTTCTACCAAGCGAATTTTAACAAATCTGGAGTCACTGCTTCAGATTTTCATTGCTTAGACGACTTGGATAAATTCCCATTCACAGACGCAACCGCCTTTCATTCAGGCTATCCGTCTAATTTTATTTCAATACCAGCCGAAAATGTTTCAAGAATTCACGTATCATCTGGGTCTACAGGTAGACCTAAGGTAATTCCTTATTCAAAAAATGATCTGAATACATGGTCGAAACTTGTCGCACGGTCTTTGGAATTCTGCGGAGTTACGCCACAAGATACCATACAAGTTACTTTTGCATATGGATTATTTACTGGGGGACTTGGTTGTCACCAAGGCGCAGAAACTCTTGGGGCCTCCATTATTCCCGCTTCGACAGGTCAAACCCAACGTCAAATTCAGCTAATTGATATGATACGCCCCACGGTCTTAATGGGCACTCCTAGCTACCTTCTAAAACTTCTTGATAAATATCGAGAACACAAGCGAGACCCTCGCCTAACAAGCCTAAGGCTGGCAATATTTGGGGCTGAAACATGCAGTGAATCCACCCGCAAAGAAATTGAGGAGGGATTTAATGTACAAGCAGTTGATATGTATGGGATGGCTGAGTTGATGGGACCTGGAGTAGCTCAAGAAAGCGTCAGCGGTAAGGGATGCTTAACTGTCTGGGATGATCATTTTTTCGCAGAGATTGTCGATCCTGTCTCCCTGCGCCCCGTACCTTTGGGAGAATTAGGAGAACTTGTAGTTACGACTCTCTCTAAAGAATCTTGCCCCTTAATAAGGTACCGTACACATGATTTAACTCGCTTTCTTCCTGAGAGTGAGAACTTCTTCCAGCAAATAGAAAGGATCAAAGGAAGGACTGACGATATGTTTACCATACGGGGAATCAACTGTTTCCCTAATCAATTTGAAGAAATCATAGGCCAAGATCCGAGACTAAATCAACGTTTTCAATGCGAAATAACAACACAAAACAGACTAGATAGTCTGACGCTAAAAGTCGAAAAGTCAGCCAATCAGCTTGACGATCATTCGGAAGAAGTGGAAAGAATGTTACAGAAAAAGATCAGAGAAAAAATAGGTATCACCGTCAACGTCAAAGTAGTTTCACAGTTAAGTGAAACTAATGGAAAAATAGTTAAAGTGGTTGATCTACGTAGCTAACAATTAACGTCTCTGGATGGAATTTGTCTTTCTCGCTCAGCTCCGAAAGTTACTACGCTCAGACTTTTCTCTGAAACAGATTCCTCAACCATACAGCTCTAATTAAAGAAGTTAATTCAGTTAAAACTGGTCAATTTTACCCACTCTCCTAAAGAGAACAATAAAACCTAACGGTTGCGTCCATTAGCGTGGTGTACGAGTTAGCCCCCGCGACCAACCCCGCAGACAAGCAGGTCGACCATCATGGGTACACCTCGCGTGAAGTGGAACAAGATTGCATTGGAGACGTCGAAACCTCATTTATCGGGGTAACTGAAGGAACAATTGTTACCTCAACGGGAACTTATTATGCGAGGGCTTATAGTAATCCGGCTCGCGTTGAATGTAAGATTCCTGGCAACCTTTAAAAGGTAGGACTCGGTTAATGCATATATCTAATATTTATCTCGCCTACGTCAAACGCTTCCTTCTAGACTCGCATGGTAGTGCAATCCAAGGTAGTGCAATCCAGGTTCTTGCAGGTGCCAGTTTTGATGAGCAAGAGATTCTCGAGTGGATTGAAGAAGGTAAAAAAGTAGACCATGACATCTGGTACGAGGAAATTCCGATAGAGAATCTTCCCCATTCTTTCAGCCCACCGGGTGAGGCATTAGTTTATTTTGATGGGTGTTCTTTTAACGAAGGGTGGGAACGTGATTTCCAGTGGACGGATCCAGTAGGTCGTAGAGCCCTTATCCCCGAAAAGTTTAATGGAGTTGTACGCCCCCGCCCTGAGACAGAAGGAGTGCTACGGGAAGACGGATATGTAGGTGATGATTACTATCTGTGGAGAGTTCCTTGCCCATGGAAAAGCCGCTACCTTTTAGCTCCGTTCCAGGAAAAGAGTAATGAATACATTGACTACGGACGTCCGTTTACGGTTTGAGCGTAATTAAAACGTAAAATCATGATGCAAGAAAAGTGACCTTAGCTAGAGCAGTTAGTTAAGGTCACTTTTGTTTGTGCTAATGATTTTCATCGGTTGGACGAAAAGAACCAAACGATGACAGCGACGTAGTTCCTCAATGGTTTAACATGGAAAAAGGTCTAGACTAAAAAAATATATGTGGTAAGACATAAGAAAAGGTTAGCCGTGTCTCGTTAGCGGAATGTAAAGCTCTGCGTCTACTATTCTGTCTGCTTTCATCCTTCTCAATTCGATAAAATGCTGAGGAACGTTGTTGCTGACTTCCCCAAGCCACTCGATTTTATCTCCTGATCCATAGTCCAGGTCCCCGGCAAATGGGTCGCCAGCAAGTTTATCCGCCCAACCTTTTACAGCAGTATCTTCCTCCGAAGAGACGCCCCCAGTACTCGGTATCGGGGGCAATTCCATACCAAGATACGCAAGCCCCCGCGTAGACATTACTGAAAATACGCAGTAGACGAATCGAGGCGTTCTCCAAGCCGCTCTAAGCTCGACAGCCCCGGGGGAAATCAGGTTTTCTTCAGCAAAATATCTCTTCAAAAGAGAATTCATAGCCCCCGAAAGCTGATGAACTCCACTCAGCCTTCATATTCCACACTCCACACTTCAATGCGCAAAAATTTTGTCCTGCACCAATTCACTGTACTTTACAGCCGAAAAATATCCTCAAGGGTTTATTTCTAGAATCGTGCTCTGATTCTTATTCCCTCCGAGACGGGCGACACATGTAATAGTTGATTACACCCTATTGTTACGCCGGTCCGGGGCAGGATGTTTCCTGTAAAATAGGGCCGTTCCTAGCATTGTTTTACACGTGTATAGCGGGGTATAGATCTTATATTTACAGAAAGTGGTGAGTGTGGTGTTATCGTCTGACGGTTTCCATATTGAAAGTCATATTGACTCTGTGCCCGCGTTGGCGCGGGTGAAAGATCTACACGGTGGACTCTCGTCGGGGCAGCAGGCGTTGGGCAGGATTGTGCAATCCTTGCTTGCTGACGCTGATGGTCTCGACGGGGCACAGTTGTCTGACTTGGCGCGGGTGATTGAGTCCTATCGTGATGCGGTCATCGCCCAGGAGAACGCGGCCTTTAACTCTCCGCGGGGCGAAGACTAATGGGCAATGACTCTGGTTCGCATGGGCAGCGGGTGGGCTATATCCGTGTTTCCACGGTGGAGCAGAATAATCAGCGCCAGAAAGAACTACTCAATGCTTCCGGCAGGATTGACCGGTTCTTTGAGGATAAGATTTCCGGCCGCACCAAGACTGCCCGCCCAGGGCTTGTCGAGTGCATGGCGTATGTGCGCGACGGTGACGAACTCGTCGTGTCGTCGATTGACCGCCTCGCCCGATCGCTGACGGATCTGCGCAGCATTGTTGATGAACTCACCAGCAAAGGTGTGACTGTTACTTTCCTGCATGAGAATCTCGCGTTTGCGAAAGACACCACAGATCCGCGTGCGGATTTAATGCTCGGTATTTTAGGTTCGTTTGCGGAGTTTGAGCGGGCCATTATCCGCGAGCGCCAAGCAGAGGGGATTGCGCTGGCGAAAAAGGCCGGCAAGTACAAAGGCCGCAAACCCGCTCTTAGCCCGCAGCAGGTAGCAGAGATTAAGCAGCGCACGCTGGCGGGGGAGTCGAAAGCAGCCTTAGCGCGGGAATTCGGGGTGACCCGCCCTACGGTGTATCGGGCGTTGAAAAACGCCTAAAGCGGCGCAGTCGTAACGGTAAATCAGCGCGCCCGTCAGTCCTGCCATATGGCAGGACATATGTTTAACCATACGCTTTAGCATATGTCCGATGTTGTGTAGTTCTACCTGCTCTTTCGTGCGTCTAGCTAGGGCGTTGAGTAAAGCAATTGACGGACTTGAGTGCGGCTACGAGTGACTCTATGTGCGTTTCCCCTCATGGGCAGCTTCTACAAGGGAGGGGTGGAATCACGCTTCTAGGTCTCGTCAGGTGTGGCTGCTAGCGTTGGTACTGGTTCACAATCACACCCCGCTACTTGTGGTGGGGTGTGGGCGTGGCTTCCTCGTCGGTGCGCGGTTGGTCCGCGCGTGTACGTGGGCTGTTTCCGTGCGTCTTGTTAGGCGAGGGAACGACCCTACGACGTAAGGGAGGTAGACGATGGGTAGACACTCATTGGATACGCCCGGTCGCAAGAAAAAAGACCCCGCCACCAGGAGAACGGAAATTCTTAATCTGGTGAGCGGAGTTCTCAACGTTGCGACCGCAACAGTGAAGCTCGTTAACGCCTTGCTTCACTTGGGCCTTTAGGTCCGATAACCTCAGCCGACTGGTACTCGGTTGGGGTTATTTTATTGTCCCAGCCTGACTGTGTGCGCGACAATCAGCCGGTTCGTCTTTTAGTGTAGGCAGCGCGCGCAGCAGCTGCAAGCACTAGGAGTAATACGCGGCGCTATACCCATTGCTAAACCTATTGCTATAGGTATTGCTATGGGTCTATTTCCTGCTGGCAGTAGCCACTTATGGCCGATGTTTACGCCGGTAGAGCAAGGGGAGGGGCATTGGGAGGGGTACGCCAGTAATCGGCTACAGGGTTAGCCGCGTGTGACGGTGGGCTTCTGCGGTAGTCCCCAGCCGGTGGTGTGGGCGGCGTTGAAGGTGACGGCCTGGTCGAGGATTTGACGTGCAATCTTGGCCGCTTCGCGTCCGAAAAGTTTGTTCAGCATCTGTCCGGTGGCGGTCGCGTCGGCGATAGCCGCGTGGGACTGCGGGTTATGCAACCCAACATGGTCAAGCAGGGAAGCGAGTTTGTAGGAGCGCAGGGACACCATCTGCTTAGCCAAGGCGATGGTATCTACGAACGGGAAGAACACGTCCTCCCCGTCTGGGATGATGCGCTCGGCTTCAGCAAGAATCATCTTGGAATCAAAGGGGGCGTTGTGTGCCATGAGCACCATGCCATCTACACGTGTGGCGAACTCGGTGTAGACCTCCGGGAAGGTGGGCGCGTGGGCGACATCAGCATTGGTGATGCCGTGAATGTGGGAGTTTTTAATCTGCTTGCCGTCAGGATTAATCAACGTGTGCCACTGGTCGACAAGCCGGAAAGATTCATCAAAGCGGGCGACGGCAAGTTCAATAATGCGATCGTAGCGCTTGTTAAACCCCGTGGTCTCTGTGTCAATGACGGCAAAGACTGGCCTGCCCGCCTGCGGGCGAGTGGCGTTGTCTAGAGCGTTTTCTAAGTGGGTGAGAGTCTCGCGGAGTCGGTCGAAAAAGCTCATGCCCACCACACTACGGAGTGTCCCGGACACGCCCTGGTGGGCGTAGAGGTAAGTGGGCGGATGTGTCAGGTCGTCGAAATCGGGGAGAGGTTTATTTTTGATTGTTTTTCTTCCCCGTGGTGTCGGTGAGAATGCGTGTGTGCCTTAAGTAGTGGGGGAGTTGTGTGGCAACCAAATCTATTGATTTGGGCGGCAGCCCAACGAGCCGCAAGGCGAGGCGGGAGCATAAACCGTAACCCATATTGAACGGTTTTGTTGGTTGATCGGCTGGGGATATAGAGATACAGGGATATAGTTATAAGCCACCTGGGAAAATAGGTAAACATGCAGGTAAAACCCTGTGGATAACCTGGGGTTGTGTGGTAAATATGCGCAGAGTGTGTGGTAAATATGCGCAGAGTGTGTGGTAAATATGCGCAGAGTGTGTGGTAAATATGCGCAGGGGAAATGGGGTTGTGTGGTAAATATGCGCAGCTTTACCAGGGGAAATGGGGTTGTGTGGTAAATATGCGCAGAGTGTGTGGTAAATATGCGCAGTTTACTTTGGGTAAAAAGAAAGCGCCCCGTAGGGCGCGAGTCTTCCGTGTTCTGCTTAGTTGAGTTCGGGGCGTGGTGGTTTCTGCTGAACTGATGGGGCGGTTCTGGTGACGGTTACTCCGTCCGTGTTGGCTTCGATGCCGGCGTTAGGCCACGCTGTCTTTAGCTCCTGGACAGCCTTTTTAATTTCTTTGCGGAAGTTCTGTCGCGCGTTGTTGGAGTCTAAAGCTTTGGTGGCGAAGTTTGCGGCCATCATCTCCCAGGTGAAGGTGTAGGCGTCGCGGTTGTTTTTCGCCAGCCAGTATTGCTTTACGGTAAGCCAGATGTAGAGGTCCATGGCTCGTGGTTTGTTGAGCTCGCGTAGGACGTTGAGATCGATGGGGATAGGGGATTCTGCAATGTGCTTGAAGAACTGGGGGGTTAGGACGAGTTCTGATTCTATGAAGCTGCCCTGGTTGGGGTCGCGTGAGTCGAACCAGAGATTCCAGTCTTCCAGTATTTGGGTGTTGTGTCCGCGTGCGTGGACGCCGTCGTCGCTTTGGACTGTGATGAAAGAGCCTGCGATGCGTAGGAGTTGTTCGCGAATGTTTTTTAAGTTTCCGGTTGCTCCGCCGGTGCCGCGTCCGGTGATGCCGATTGCTTGGAGGAAGTGGCTCATGGAGTGGCCTAGTGGGATGCGTAGGGCTTCGTCGTGGGTGATTTTTCCTTCTTTGAGTCTCCCGGCGTTTTCTACTGCTCGGGTGATGATGTAGGCCATGATGAGGCGCGGGTACTTGCCGTAGGGGACTCCTCGTTGGGAGAGGATGGTGATTGTCCCCTGTGGTGTTTCGACGGTGCGGTTGTTTCCCTCGGTTTTGCGGTAGGGGAAGAGTGCTTGGACGAAGAGTTTGGAGGTGTAGCCGACGTCTTGGGCGTGGAGGAGTTCTTGTGCGGCGTCGTGTTCTTGCCTGCGGGCTAGTTCTTTGACTGCTTCGAGCTTGGCGCGGCGCTCGTCTGGGTTGTGTGGGGGCTGCATGGTGCCGTGGTCTCCTTTCGGATTATCGACACCGCCCGTGTTGTGCTTTGTTCACTGTCCGTATGGAAGTGGTAAAGTATTAACCGACACGGTCGGTGTCTTTTTCGTTTTGGACCCCCGCTAGAGTTGGCGCTCGATGATGCGGGGGTTTCCTCGTTTTTGAGGAATGTGCGCGCCCTGGACTTGAACCGAGGGTGTGTGCCGCTCGCGCTGCGCACCCCACGAGTGTGAGGCGCGGCTTTTTATTTTCTTCGCCTATTAAATCACATCAGTGTGACTTACTGGGAGATTTAGTACTGGTGGCGGCTGTTGCCAAGAAGCCTTATCGGCTGTTTGCTTTGATGAAGCTTGCTCGGAACCTAAGGCATTAGTGGAGTCACTGTTGTTCTTCGGGCTCTTCTTTTAGCCCGTTGAGCATTATTTGGTTAAACAAGTTGTTGATTGTCTTCTCTTCGAAGTCTGCAGCCACTTGATTCCAATGGAATTCTTCTAGTTTGGGAAGCACGGCTGTAATAGCCATTTTTAAGTAGAAACCTCGACTACGTCCTGTCCTATCGCAGAGAGCGTCGAGTCGTTCAATGATTTCATCTGGCATCCGTACAGACACCACACGTCCGGAAGGGTGGGGTCCTTGTTTCATATGAAGTATCCTCTCCTTGGCAGCATTGGTAAACATTGTTTACCATACGCAAGACTGGAGGAGTCTTCTCAAATTCTTTAACAGCATCATGAGCGGCGCGCGCCACAGAGAGGAAGGACGCCTCCGTGGACGCACTGCCATTTATCGGTTACCAACCATGTCCCCAGCTGAACTCATCTCCATTCCGGTCTGGATGCTCATTACCCAGATATGACGCGCATGACTGGTGGAGCACTGGCAATGGAAGGTTGCCGAGCGCTGATGGAGGACAACCCGCAAGGCTACGAGTGGGCCGTGGCTGATTTTGCCCGCCGAGGAATGGCCGAATCGGCCGCAGCTCTAGGCGATGATGCTGCCACCAACGATGAATTCGTTGATGAAGACGGCTATGACCTGCGTCTGGGCGCAGTCGATGGGGAAATGTCGCGCTACGGTGTCGAACGCGTGGGCAAAGAGATTACCGCACAGGCAGGAGAAGATGATGGGCGTGATGTCACTGCACTGTCTCCGGCAGAGGTTATCGAGGACTTAGAAGCTCAAGACGCTGAACCACAGGCAATAGATACCTACGCGCTGGCCGTTGGCGATAGTGACATCTCGCCAAGTGATGATTTGGTTGACCAGCTGCAAACCGAAAGCAGCGCGGGTGCTGACCACGACGCAGACATGCAGTTCGAGCAGGAAGCAGCCGATGAGCAGGTAGCCGAAATGTAGGCGTTTGTCGCTACTTCCCATTAGGGCCACGGGTTATCCGTGGCCCTACTTTTTATAGCTCTGGGCCAGTATCGTGTTGCTGCTCTTCTAGGTCTGGGGCGTAGTCGGTATTGTCATAGTCTTCGTTATCGTCGGATGCGTCCTCGTAGCTATCGTCGGATTCGCCGCGTTCGAGTCCTGCCAAGAAGTCCAGGCTTGCCTGTGCTCCGGGGTGGAGTTCATAGTCGTCGTCCTCGACATCATCGAGGGCAGTAGACGCGTCTGCTGCATCGTGCTGGTTTTCGTCATGCCACTGCTGAGCCTTATCGGCAAGGGCAAGATACTGCTGTTCTTGCTCGCGGTAGTAGTCAAGGTAATTGTTTGACTGGCCGGTTTCACCTGGGGTGTTTTCAACCATGTCGACCAGCTGGCGGTAGACCGCAGCTTGCTCGCTGTAGACCTCTGGGTCATCGAACTCGGCCTGCTCCTGGTTTTCCGTCGCGTTGGTATCAACCGTGTCTGCCGCATCCTCATAGGTGTCAAGGTCAGCGGTGTCGTTGCGTTCTGGCTGGGTAAACGCCGTGGTGTTTTCTTCCGACTGCTCTGGCTGTGGGACAGTAGGAGCATCGTTGAAGGTCTCGGCGGCAGGGGCCGGTGCTTCATTGACCAGGCCAGCAGGTGCCTGTTGGGGCGTGTAGGCCTCGGAGATGACCTCGGTAAAGACCTGCTCAATGCTGGTCTCGTCGAAGTCGAGGCCCAACCGCTGTGCTTCATGGCGCTGCTCGGCGGCAATTGCATTAAGTTCATCGGCGATATAGCCGGCGTGGTCTTCGGCATTGTCGGGAAGATTAACGTCGCCAAGGCGGGTGGCAGCGCTAAAGCGGGCGTGCCAGCCCAGCTTTTCGCCGCGTTTTTCATCCAACCGCTGGCTGAGCATTGCTACTTCTTCGGCGTCGGCAGCGCGTGCTTCTCCGCGCCGGTGCTCCCCCAGTTCGGTATCAGCGGCAAGTGCTTGGATTTCCTGCCACTTGGCAACTGGTGGCAGTCCGTGGCGTGCTTCTTCAATGCGCTGGTCGCACGCGTCTAGGCGGGCTTGCGCGTCGCGCAGATTGGTTTCTGCCTGGCGCATCATCTCCCGGTAATCGTCAGCGTTTTTATCACCGTGGTCGTAGTGACGCTCGTTTTCTGGGCGCTCAAGGTCGATGATGAACAGTTCGCCGTGTTCAAGGTCGAACTGATAGGTTTTGCAGTCGTTTTCACTTTGACGCTTGTCGGCCTTGGCGTCTTCGAAGGCCTGGATACGCTGGGTTTGGATAAAGACCGCGTTAAACTGCGCTTTCACCTTGTTGAGGTGAGCGCCCTCGGCGCGGCGCAGGCGCTGGCGCAGGATGATTTCTTCCATCGAGATGGATTCAATCTTGGCCAGGGCATGACTGCGCATCTGCTCAACAACGTCTTGGTCGAGTGCGCGCAGGTCACTGTTAAGACCGGCTTTCTTCGCGTGCTGGACTGCGTGCGGGTTATGGCGGCGCAGCCACTCGTCAAGTTCCATGTCGGTGCGTGAGGTAATAGGCGGGAGCTGATTACGCTGCCCGGTATCCAGTCGCTCAAACTCGTTGTCGAGTCGGTAGCGGATAAGCCGGGCAATATCTTCGGCATTGTCGGTATCAACCGTGGCGTGCTGCATGGCTGCTCGCGGGTCGATTCCGGCATCAATCATCTTCGTCCACGCATGGCGAATAGGCTTAGTGCCCTCGTCGGATTCTTCTAGCTGCTTTATCTGACGTGCTGGCAGGGTGTCGATCCAGTCGGGTAGGTAGGCGTCGATGAAGTCAGTAATGGCGTCATCGCGGCCAAGGTTCCACAGGCGGGTGATGCGCTCGGGGCTGGTTTGTTCGTCGATGACTTCGCGGACAATATCGTGGGCGGCGCGTGGGTTGGTGTCTTTGGATACGACGTAGTTAAAGACGTCTTGTGCTCCTGGGGCGTTTGCGTTGCCGATGTAGTGGTAGTGACCATCTTCAGCATCTGGGTCAAGGATGTGCTCGTTGACGGTGTAGATGTGGTTGGCAAGTTTGCCACGGGTTAGTGCCACGTACATGCCTGCTCGGTCAACGGATTGGTCGATTACCGCGCGGGTGACATCGACGGTTGTGCCCTGGGCGCGATAGACGGTGGCCGCGTAACCGAGTTGAACGTTCTCGCGCACATAGTCTGCCGGGAGGTGTTTGATATGACCTTTATCGTCGGTGGCGATGATGCTTCCATCGTCGCGAATGTCGGCCAGGGTGAGTAGTTCACCGTTAGTCACCCGCGTGGTTGCCCCGGTGTTCTGGTCGCTAAAAACGCGGTTTTGGCGCGTGAGGATAGTATCTCCCAGACCAGCGCTCTCGCCGCGCGCGATAGCAATAGTCTCCTCATCGTTGACCTCACCGCAGGCGATGCGGTGGGAGCGAATCATAGTGTTCAGCGCCACCACGTCTTTGTTGGTGGCTGCAATAAGCAGGCTGTTATGGCCGTTGGCAACATCGGAAAGGTAGTCGCTTACGGCACTTTCCAGCATGCTAGAGCGCCCACCGCCGTGAACCCAGCCGCGCTGATTGTAGAAGTCGAACGTGGAGGTATCACCCTCGCGCAGGCGCAAGCTGGCGGCAGATTGCTCACTGTCACCGCCGAAGCGAATGACCTCAGAGAGCTGGTTATCGGCGCGCTCGTTTTCTTTAACCATCGCACCAAAAAGCCCGCCGTTTTCAACCGCGCCAAGCTGTTTATGGTCGCCGACAAAGCGCACCACTGCGCCGGCGTCTTCGGCAATTTCAATCAGTGAGCCGATGTTGGGGGTCGAGACCATGCCGGCCTCGTCGACCAAAATCATATCGCCGGGATTAATCTCAACCGGCAAATCTTTCACGCTATAACCATCCTTGTTGGGGTGGTTTCCGCGCC
The DNA here is from genome assembly GCF_027570035.1 of Corynebacterium curieae. Lineage (GTDB taxonomy): Bacteria > Actinomycetota > Actinomycetes > Mycobacteriales > Mycobacteriaceae > Corynebacterium > Corynebacterium curieae. Next base: position 20,266 of record NZ_JAKMUU010000009.1, read on the forward strand.
AAGTAAAGGTCAGTTTATCGACTGTCAGTGCCTGGGTTCCGAGGTCTTGGGAGAGCACGTCGGCCGCTTGTGCCGAGGGTGCTAGGCCGATGACTTTGTTGCCTTTTTGTGCCCACACGTCAGCAACCAAGCGCAGCGATGCGGTCTTACCGGTACCGGCAGGACCGACACCAGTAGCAGCGAGTGTGCCGCAGTTAAGCAGGTAGCGTGCCATTGCTTCCTGGCCGGAGTTGAGCCTAAAACCGGCGTGCTTTTCGTGAGCATCAACAGTTGAATCAATAGCCACTGAGTCGGCAAATTCCGCTACTGGTTCATCCAGAGCGGCGAGTGCTTTAGCTTCGGTATCCAGAATTTCTTGGGTGGTAAAAATCTGCGAATCGGCGAAATTATCGCGCGACAAACCACGCTGGTCTTTCAGCCGTTCAGGCAAGTCTAGCATCTCGAAATCGTTAAGCGCAATGGCTTGTTCCTCCACAATTAGCTCGGTCATGGAGTCGTGGATGATGTTGCGTTCAGTCACTGATTCGAAGCGATATGCCTGAAGTTTTTGCGCCACAGCAGTTGAAATATGGGACTTGCGGAAGTAGGAGCGACGCCGCTGCAACGTCTCTAGTGCGTCGCGCATAACGGCATCAGAATGGGCGTCTACGTCAAATAGTGGGCGGGTGTTTTCGGTGTTCTCGCCGTGGGCATTAGCTACTGCGGCAAGGTGATTCTCGCCGTCAGACAGGGACAAAACTTCCTTGCGCCATGCCTCGCGCAGCTCGTAGAGAGTCTCTGGTTCGCGCTTGGCATCGCGGGTTTCCAGGATGGCTTTTTGCCACAACTGGTTCATTTCCTGCACGCTCGGGCTGGCCTGACGCTGGGCAATATGCTCTTCGACCAAGCGCTCATAGACGGGCAGAGCGTGAGCACGACGCTTGGAAAAAGCATCCAAAAGTTCCTCGGAAATACCGGCGACTTCCCACGTCGGTTCCTTACCAGAATCGCGCTCACGTGGGACGAATTGCACGCCCATTTCGTTGGTCAACAAGGTCGTAAGTATCGAGTCAAAGCGGTGGGAAATCGTCTGATTGAACTTCATCAGCGTGTAGCCGTCGATGGATAGCCAGCGCCCATCTTCGGCCTGAACCTTGTTGGACACAAGCACATGCGAGTGCAAATCTGGGTCACCTGCACGGGTGTCATAGTGCTTAAATTCGGACGCAATAAGCCCTTTAGTTTTGACTTGTTCTGCGCCTGCTTTGCCCGAGCGAGTAAACAAAGCGTTGTCTTCCGTCCACTCTAAAGCTTCCGCAACAGCGCGGTGATGAAGCTCCTCAATGCGTCGGGAAGTGTCTTCATCGGCGAGTGCCCAGAGCACAGAAATCGACTTAGCAGGCGAAAAAGTAAGGTCAAAACCGGCCACAGATTGACGCACTTCGTCTTTCAAACCGTTGACCCAATTAACGACCTCACGGCCTGATTCTGGCTCGCGTCCGAACTCCTCAATGAAGAAATCAGTGCCAATTTCTTGAGCCATGTCAGAGCGCTGCTCACGGGTTAACAGCGTCTTTTCACGCTGGCGATGCTTACGCTCTGCGTCACGAAGTGCGACCAAAACTGGGATGTCATTGGTGTAATTGGCAAACGGCCTACCCAACTGAATGTCTTTGACTTTCGCACCGTCACGCATGAGATTATCCGCGTCTGGATGCAAGCCTTCGCCGTAGAGTGCGGCCATGTTTTCTTCCGAAATTTCCGCGCCAACGTGAATATCTTCGTTGTTAAAACCGGCTAGTCCGCGTCCAATCCAGCGCCCTGGCGGGGTGCCTTTCGCGGCGTAATACTTGCTCAAACTTGGCTCATCGGTTGGCCCGTCGTTGGTAGCCACAGAGCGCAAGAGGTACTCGTACCCCGTTCCGCTGTGGACTACTCGCAGGCTCATCATGTAGCCCATGCTACCAGCCAAAACCCGATTAACACTAAGAGTGCATAAAGTGTGTATCTTTTCAGACGCTTGCGCCTGGTGAGCGAAGCTCACGTCTGGGCGTTAGCCCAGGTGCGATGAGACGGGTCAAAAACGTCGTTTTTGACCATCGCAAAAGCGCTTCCCGCAAGGGGGGCGCTTGTGTCAGGCTTGCCCGGGGTGTGCGGCTGGCATTCTGGAAGCATGGTCAAAGCAAACAAGTCCCTGAAAACCCGTCAGGCGTTGCGCGCGCATTTTGAGGAAGAGCAGCAAAAGCTGCGTGACCGCAAGAAGAAGCTCAACTCCCTGTTGTCACTTATCGACCAGCGTGAGAATCTCAACGAAAAGATTGGTCACGCCTCGCGGGCAGTTATCGATCTAGGTGAACCTAAAGAACTCGTGCGCGAGCTCATCGGTGTAAGCCAGCGCGATTTCAACGACATGCTCAAGACTGCTAAGGAGTCCTCCCCTGGAGACGATGAGTCGCATACTGGCAATGATAAGCGCCAGTACAACGACGAAGCCGCCAGCGCCACTGATAACGCTGGCGGCGATGGTGCCGATGAGAATAGTGGCCAGTAGTCAGTAGAGAAAATCAGTCTTCGGCGTTAGCGGCTGCAGCTACTGTTGCTCGTTCGGGTCGTAATACTCGCCAGGGTTGGCAGGCGCGTCTTCGTACGTGTTGGAGTAGGGAGAGTCGTTGGTCCCGTCCGTAGCGCGCCCGTAGTGGTCAGCCATGGAGCAAACCATCACGCCAAGGAAGGTAAGGAAGACCAGGCGATGATCCCGCCTAACGCTCTGATGATTCCTGCCACCAGTCCTGCGCTTCGCATCTGGGCAATGAGCATCCAGACCGGCAAGGCGATGAGCGCTAACTGCCACCAGTCGGAAAAGTCGTTGGTGGAATTGATAAATGGCAGTGCGTCCATGGGTTGTCCGTCCTTCCTCTCTGTGGTGCGTGCCGCCTATGGTGTCAGAGCCTGTGGACGTGTGAGGGTGTCATGAAAAACTTTGCCGATACTCCTTTCGAAGAGCTTGCACACCTGGAGCCGGTAGTGGAGTCTTCGGCTTCGCAGTCTCGAACTAAACGTGTTCATGATCCTGAGCTTTCTTTCGACGATAAGACTGTTAAGACGTTCTTTGAGCATATGGTGAAGTCGCCGCAGGGTTGTTGGCTGTGGGTTGGTTCTATTTCGTCTCCTGACGGCTATGGACGGTTTACTTGGCAGCGCGGTAACCGTCAGCGCACGGTGGCTGCTCACCGTTTTGCGCTTCTTATAACAGGTGAGTCGTTTGGCCCTGGCGAGGTTGCCGAGCATGAATGTAACGAGCCGTTGTGTGCGCGGGTGGGGTATCCGGTTCATAGCGTTGTTGATATGCTCAAGCGAATCGCCCCACTCGGCATTGAGAGCGTGTGCTTTGGCGAACAGGACTTGCAGATGCAGCCCGAGCGCTTGGTCGTTGGTAATCGTGGGGGCTTAGCTTATCTCTCGCGCTCCGGTTGCGGTTTCTGTGCACCGTTTATTCTGGTGGTAGTCAGTAGTGCTGGCGAGGGGCTAGTTCCTCCCCATTACGTTCTAAGTAGTTCCACCGGAGGGCTCCGAGGATTCATTTCGTAGTCCCCTAATCGGGGCGGGTTATGTTTACTCCGTTCCCTCATTCCCTTCGGGGCTGGAGGAACTAGTCGCTGGCTTCGGTATGGCTCTTATTCGCCCTGTCTGAAAAATGATCCGGGGGGTGATGCCGCCGAAGGCAGTGACATACTCCAACTGCTAATAGGAACCTGATCCACGCCACTAGTTGGTGTGAGATCTCAAAGTAATGTGGATGCCAGCACGAAGTATGTCCGACCAACCCCAGCGACGAAGCAAATTACCGCTTTTCTATCGCTAGGAGTATCACCATGACATACCGCTATGTCATCGGCATGGACGTCGGCAAATACTTCCACCACGCCTGCGTCCTGGATGAACACGGCACCCAGGTCCTGTCCAAGCAAGTCAACCAACACGAAACATCTCTACGGGACCTCTTTGCCTCATTCATCGGCAAAGTCGACCAGTCCCACGACGTGTTAGTTGTCGTTGACCAGCCCAACAACATCGGCCGACTCACCGTCGCTATCGCCCAATCCATGGGCACTACCGTGCGCTACCTACCGGGTCTAGCGATGCGCCAACTCTCACGTATCCATGTCGGCAATGCCAAAACAGATGTCCGCGACGCCTACGTTATCGCTCATGCCGGGCTGAACCTTCCGGAATCACTGCGCATGGTTGACCGTGTCGATGAAGTCTTTCTCAAACTCAAGATCCTTAACGGTATTGATGAGGATCTCGCCAGGGCATACACCCGACTGATTAACCAAATACGCTCAGCACTGGTCGGAACCTACCCTGAGTTCGAACGAGTTCTGCGCGGGCAGGTCATCCACCGCAAATGGATACTTCAACTACTCTCCAAGTATGGCGGACCCACCAAGATCCGCAGACTCGGCAAAGCCAGAGTCAACGTCTTCGCTAGACGCCATCGGGCACGGAATCCAGAAACCATCGTTGAAGCCATGTTCGCAGCGTTTACCAGCCAAACAGTGCAGATACCTGGGTCGGAATACGCCGAACTCGGTGTTGCGATGTCAGCCGCTGATGCTCTTGCGAAAAAGGAGCACCGCAAGGAAATCGAGGACCAAGTGCTCGCCCTGATTCAAGACATTCCTCACACCGAAATTCTGTTGTCGATGCCGGGCATCGGGCCAAAATCTGCAGCACAGATCCTTATGACTGTGGGAGATATGTCGGATTTTCCGTCTGCTGCACATTTGGCGTCGTACGCAGGTCTGTCGCCTAGGACAAATCAGTCGGGCACATCCATTATGTCCAACAGTCTGAACCGAGCCGGCAACAAAAAACTAAAGAACGCTCTATGGCAATCGTCTTTTGCATCGATCAGATTCCACGAACGTTCACGGCAATTCTACGAACGAAAGCGAAAAGAAGGCAAGAGACATAACGCCGCAGTCGTCGCCTTATCCCGCAGACGGCTCAATGTCTTATTCGCCATGATGCGCAACGGAGAGCTCTACCGCGAGAACGCACCGGAGGTCATCGCAGCAGCATAAAGCCACAGATACAAAAGCCGACTGGGCAAACCCCAGTCGGCCCCTCAGCGTGCCGCTAATCAGACAGAGTCAAGCACCGCGGTCACCCCTGAAAACCCCACCCGCGGACTTGACTAACTAGATAGGAACACCCCCGGATAGCTCTATTGCCCCGCTGGCTTAGAAAGTCGCCGATTTCCCCCGAGGTCGGCGACTTTCGCTTTTTCTGCCTCAGAACTGTGCACACCGGTCTTTTAGGCTGTAGCCATGACTGATTTTCGAGCCTTTAACTCTTGTACCGGAGAAACTTTCTACGCGGGAGGCGGGATGGTGGCCAGGCACAGAGCATGGGAGCTGGCCACGATTTTCGTCACGACTGATCCCCGTTGGGAGTACGACGAAGCTGTTCACTTAGTCATTAAGGATGCAGAAGCCAGGAACGACCCCAGCTTTTACACCGCGATTGATTTACGCCAGGTTGCAAAACACGGACATACGCCGGTGTCGATCGAGCTGCGAGAGCGGCAGTCTACCGATTGACAGCAATTCACTCCCCCGGCTTTGGGCCATCCAGTCAAGTGATTACGTAACGGCACGTCACATTACGTAACGTGCCGTTATAGAATCCACAAACCTGGGTTTACCTGCGCCTTTGCACATCAAATTCTAGGCCGAACTGTTTCTCGGTGGCAGGCATGATGATGCCTTCCATGTATGCCTGAACACTCTTTCCTGAGCGTTCCGCCGCGAACTTTAGCAATTCTTTCTGCTCTTCCGTTGTCCGGTAGCTAGTCGAATTGAAGTAACGCCCCTGCGCACGGCGTTCGACACGCTGCTCTACAGTGAGCTCGTCAGACCGTGGCTCTTCCGCCTCGCTAATGAACTTTTCGAGTTCATCGTCACGACCTACAGCGCTTCGCGGATTGTCACGGCGACGAGTCTTAAAACCCTTGTTTCTAGGCGTGGTCACTGTACAACTCCTCAATATCGTCGGTTAGCGAGGTGATTTCACCTTTCGCCTTGAAATCCGAGCCTTCCACAGCGGTCAGCCCCTCCCTCAGTAATGCCTTGTAAGCCTTACGCTCATGAATAGATGTGCGCAGGACTTGCCCGAAGTTTTCTCCCAGCGTTTCACGTGCATACTTCTCGTCAGGATCCCACGCGTTGGTCGAAACACGGTTAAGAACCAATGCGATTTTCAACCGGGGATTGAAATCGCCGTATTCTTCGACCAGGTCGGCCATCTCAAGGGTCGTATCAACGTCAGCCTGGCTCGGCTGGCACGGGATAAGCAGGAGGTCTGCCGTCACCGAAGTTGTGCGAGCCTCTTTCGAGTCTTTACCAGCGAGATCGACAAGAACGATGTCGTATTTTTCGTCAAGGTCGAGCAAGATGTCGCGGAGGTTGCCGCTTTGCCGAACAACCGTCACCGGAGGGCGCCCCGCTTCATCTCGATCATCCCTCCAGTTGCTCGATGTGCGAACAGTCGGGTCGGCTTCAATGACAATGACATCCATGCCCCTCTGCTGGAAAGAGACGGCCAGGTTGGTGGTTATCGTTGATTTTCCAACACCACCCTTGTTGGAGCCAATAGCAATGATCATCGTGATTCCTTTCGGTTTTTCCGCGACGTAACACAACGTAACAGAACGTTACGCTACGTGCAATAACGTTACGTAACGTTATTGCACGTAGCGTTCCCCTTGTGTGCCCTATTGAAGTACACACCAACGTCGATGACATTCCTAATTTCCTACCTTAGTGTTGCGGCAGACGACTAAGGTCGTTGTGCTCGTACAGTGGGGACCCGGGAATTGCCTTTGATCCATGTCGCGGCGCGAGGATCAATGAAACTCGCCACCATGTGGATGGCGTTGTCAACGGCGTTGAGATGTGCGACTTCACGGGGGATATTGCGTTGGTGGACGATTGATTCGTGGTGAGAGCACCTGTTTCTCATGTTGTAGACAATGACTACAAGTTCTTCGAACTGTTGTCTGCTGGTGGGCTTTTTCTTCAAGGCCTTCTCTACCTGGGGCCAGATGCTTGCCTGATAGTGGCGACTTAAGAGGTAGCGCCAGAAGTCGAAGCTGAGCTCAGCGATAATTTTTCCTGGTGGAGCCCCTCTTCCTCCGGCTCGTCTCTTCGCTGTGCGAATGCTCTTCCCCGCTTCATTGCTGAAAGCTATTCGACCGTTGTCAAACCATCTTTGGCCGTACCTGCCGGTCAGGGCATCGTGGATGCAGTTACGAAGGAGAACTTCGAGATGCTCAATGTCGGCGAGATAGGTCTTCGTAAGGTGAGTGTTCCAGAGGTAGAGTGCTTCTGGATCTGGATGGTCGGCGTACCTGCTCATTCGCGCAGATGAAAACCATTGAGATAGCGGTATTGGGGTCGGTCCTGGATTATTCATTATGGGCATGTTAGTCTTTATCTTGAAAGCCCCGGAACGATCCCTGCACTACGAAAGTAGGAGTAAATCGCCGGGGTTGTTGACGTTTTTAGGCTTGGTAGCCGGCCCCATCACGCTGTGCGCCTGGGGCAGCGAGCAGGATTTTTCGCAGTTCTTGAGCGCTGAGATGGGGCCGCCCACCTCCGCGTACTGCTTCGCGCCATACCGGCTTGAATGCTCCGAGCATGGACTGGTAGGTCGGAAGCATCTGTCTGTGAGAGTTCGTTCCTTTTTTTACGAGTTCTTCTTGCTCAGTCCACCGGCCACTTTTAACGAGGTATTCCGTGTAGCCGGCCATCTGGCTTTCGCGTTCATGCTGGTAGTCGAAGCCTATGAACGTGCCGAACCATTCGGCGTTCTTGACACCGATAGCATCCCACCCATTGTCGCCGAGTGCTTCAACGCTGAAATGGATCACCCTAAACATGTCGAGAATGTCCCAGACCAGCTCGCAGTCATAGGCATTGAGCGCTTCAGCGTGACTGGGAAATAGTCGGGGGTATTCCCCTTCATAGCCACGTTCCAACACTTCAACGGCGCGTTCGTGCCCCTCCGAGTCATAGGACTGTTCAGGAAGATGTCCTTGGGCAGCTAGAAGAGTCTGATGCTGGAGTATCAGACTGGCCCGCTCATAAGGAGTGAGGGTGATGCTCTTTTCGGTGGGCCTACGATCAAGATTCGGATCAACCCGCTTGACGTGTACCTCTATAGCTTGACGCATGTAGTCACTTTGCGATTGCCCATTTGCTTCTGCTGCTTCGGCAACGAGGGCTCGGAGTTCTTCTGGTATTCGGATTGTAATGGTTTTCATGGACCCCACCCTACTCGAAGCGCATACACGCATACAAGTACACCTTCAGCGAATACATGTATTCTTTTTTCAAAACTGCTTTGCGTTCCGAACGGGTATGCTTGGCGTGCTGGGTAGCGTTGCGCAGTTCGAGCGGGCGATCATGCGAGAGCGCCAGGCCGAGGGGATCGAGCGAGCAAAAAGCGCGGCGCATACAAGGGAAGGGCGCCGGCAATGAACGAGGCCAGCATCGAGCAGGCGCGCGAAATGGTCGACATGGGAGTACCTAAAGCAGACGTTGCTCGCCGCCTTGGGGTGAGAAGAGCGACTCTTTATCGGTATCTCCCTTAGCCTCCGTGTGGGTAAATCTGCGCACGGTGAAGTCTGACCGAGGGTAAATCTGCGCAGCCGTGGACAAGGCAGATTGGGCCGCAGCGGGGCAATCCTGCCGCGGAAGCCGCCGGCTTCCTTGTCGCCGAAAGTAAGGGCGTTGCGGCCCGGGGAAGGGCTAGGTTTCGTCGTCCATGTTGGTCTTATTGAGACTCCGTGAGCGAGGGGTCCGGAGGGCGTCATCCATCAGCCGTTCGGCGATCTCTTCGAAGGCGTCCCGGATAGCTGCGGTCTCAAACAGTCGGGTTAGTTGCTCCTATTGGTAGTCCTCAAACTGGGGAAGGCATGCCCACAACGCCATGTGGAGGAAGTCGCCATGGCTTCGTCGAGTTCGTTCCGCGAGCGCGTCCAGTCGCTCCGCGAGTTCGGGTTCCACCCGCACGGAGATCACCGGGCCACGGCCCACCCAATGCTTCTGTTTGCGTGTCGGCATTGTTTACTCCTTGTCTGCGAACGTCTTCAAGGCACTTTCGTAAACAATGTTTACAAAGGTTTGAGGTTGTTGGGAAGGGAACCCGAAAATTCGATTTGATGCCTAGCTGTACTGACCGGAGAGATTGATCGAGGCAGTCACTCGTCGCCGCCATGGACGGGCCTGGCGTTCACCGGGGGCTCCCCGATCTCCTGGATGGTGTGGCCGCTGCAGGCCGTCATGGTGACGGCGGCGTGCTCGATGCGTGACACGGCGAACCATCGCATCGTATCGCGCAGGAGGCACCATCCGACTAGATACCACCGGCCGCTCGTGGAGGCGAAGAGCACAGGTTCGACGTCACGAGCAGTCGTCGTACCCTCCCGCGACGTATAGCGAATGCGGAGCACTCTTTGCGCGGCCATCGCCTCCTCTATTGCTGACCGGATGGAGCGTGAGGAAGAGGGAAGCGAATTGACCCAGATCCGGTGGGCAAGCTCGTCGGCCTGTGCTCGGGTTTTGGGGTTAAGGACGTCCATGATCTTCCGGACCCCGGCCCTTGCCAGATCTGCATAGGGTGCATCTGACGCGGCGGAGACCGCCACCATGAGCGCCACGGCCTGCGTCGGGGACAGGGTGACGGGCGGAAGGGACGAACTCTTAGCAAACCCGTATCCACCGCCCGGGCCAGGGCGAGACCAGATCGGCGCGCCACTGTTCTCTAACGCGTCGAGGTCACGCTTGACAGTGCGGACCGACACTTCGAACTCTCGCGCCAACCGCTCGGCCGAGACGCCCCGTGCACCACTGCGACGCAGCATCTCGGACAGGGCGTGTAGTCGCTCGGCTCGCTTCATCGCTTTAACCTCAATAAATTCATGACATAAATGGTGACACACTCTTGTCCATCAGGGCTGAAAGGCTTGGCCCATGACAACAACAAATAACAGCCGACCTATCGTCCTTATCCCCGGCCACTGGCTGGGAGCATGGGCCTGGGACGACGTCGTTGAGTACCTCGCAACCGATGACACCCACGCAGTCGCGATGACGTTGCCGGGTCTCGACGAGGACGACGCGGAGCGCGCGGCAAAGACGGTCGACGACCAGGCGGCAGCGATCAGAGACGCGATCGCCGAGCAGGGCGATCAGCCCGTGATCCTTGTCGCGCACAGCGGAGCCAACGTCCCCGTCAGTCTCGTCCTCGATCGACACCCCGAGTCGGTCGCCCGGGTGGTGTGGGTCGATTCCGGCCCCGTGGCCAATGGCACTGCGTTCGCATCCGAGTTCCCGGCCGATCTTGAAGACTTGCCCCTGCCGTCGTTCGATGACCTTAGGCAGCAGGCGAGCCTCGAAGGACTGAGCGCCGAAATACTCGAGCGCTTCCGGAAGAAGGCTGTCCCTGAGCCCGCTCCGGTGCTTCGTCAGTGCGTCGAGCTCACAAATGAGGCCCGCCACCGTGTCCCGACGACCCTGGTGTGCTGCTCAATCTCAGGCGAGCAAGTAATGGAGCTGGCCAAGACGGGCCACCCCATGTTCGTTGAGGTCGCAAGCCTCGAACGCGTCGATGTCGTAGACCTCCCTACAGGGCACTGGCCCATGTGGAGCCGGCCGAGCAACCTCGCCGAGATCATTCGCGCAGCGTCGCAAACCAGCTGAACTGCACTCGCAACCTAAAGGGGCCAGCCGATTCGGCCCAGATTGAACTAATTGACACCCAATTCCCGTAGATGTCGGTGAGGGAGTCTGAAAACGCTACCTTGTAGTGGGCGCATTGGTGGAGTCAAACGGTTTCACGAAGTTTCGGACTTTGACGTCCACGGAAAATAGTAGTGAGCACTTTTCGCCCAGACTATCCACGTAGGTCGTAACGGTGATACAGACACAAGACGCTTCAGTATTCTGAAATTGGCACTATGCCGATTCTAGGTGGATTGAAGGTATTGGTCTAGGCCGGCCATTTCAAGCTCTTCGCGGAACGTATTCTCGTGGTAGTTTTGAGAATCGATTTTGAACGCGATGTTAACTTGATGGATTGCCCTGGTGATTCCGACGTAGGCGACGTTGAGGGTTTCATCGGATCCCGGTGTATCTCGATGCTTCAGTACTTTCGTAAGAAGAGAATCTTCCCCGGGCGGCCGCCAAGAATCGATAACGACCGACACTTTTGGAAATTCGAGCCCCTTTACACTGTGAATTGTGCCTCTATACTTGACATCAAGCGTCCCAAGCTTTTTCTCTGGTGGCTGGCTCCATAGCCTCTTCGTCAAGGACGGGAACTCCTGACCGTATCTGTTGACAAAGACGTCAGGCATGCCCATTAGAACGCCATTAAGATGAAGCTTAGCGAGCACACTTTCCTGCAGCCATGCTTCGAAATCTATGCGAGACAATTCTCGTATAAGCCCGTCCGTATTGCAGATGGCCTGGGTTGCAAGAACACGGGACAGCTCACCCTCGCCTTTCGCCAATAGATACTCGCCTTCATTACTTTTAGCATTAGGTCTAATGCACATCAATGGAAGGAGACGCTGGAACGAATCTATAAGTGCAGTGATTTGAGAAGCATTGACGTTGTCAGAAGCGTGTTGCAAAGAGAGCAATTGCGTATAAACTTCATGGGCAGGATCTCTTTCTTGCCCGAAAGCTGGAATATCACCAAATATGTCATCAAGGGTCTGTGCTCTGTGACTCAGAACGGTCCAGCCATCTCGGATAATATTTCTACTGCCGTCTAATGAGTTTAGCTTTTGGATGTATTCTGCAGGATTCGAGTAGGTGAATATTGAGACTGCCGGCGATGAGGATGGGAATTCTAAAGGGGAAATTTTTGAATGCAGCCCCGTTTTTTGAAATTTGTTAGCGAAATCACATATTGCATTGTTGGAACGGAATGACTGGCGTAAGACGAAGCTTTTTTGAGAAGCTAGCGGTGTAAAAACTGGTGCGGGCGCTGATATATCTCTGAAACCGTAAATAGCTTGCTTTTTATCGCCAATAATGAAGACATCGGCATTGTTTCTCCGGAGTTCGTCCACCAAGCACCATTCGAAGCGGTTACAGTCCTGTGCTTCGTCAATATAGATGCTCGGAAAGCGCAGCGCAATCAATTTTAAAAGCTGTTTCGTTAATTCTTCGGCTTTAGCAGCGTCAGAGGATTCGATATTGCCAGTTAAGATTTCCTTTAGTTTAAAGCGGATGAGTTTGCTCGACCAGGCCCCTTCGCAAAACTTTTGATGATAGGCGTTGGCAAGAGCGTTGGAGAAGTCCGGATCTTCAGCCCACCGTTTGAACGATTTTTTATTGCCTTTGTATGTTCCGTCGGGTTCGAAATGCTGAATATTGACGGTAGATTTGCCATTTGACGGGGTTGGGATTCTCGAATTTGGAATCCGTTCGAAAGATGGAACAAATCTATACTTAATGTCAGGCCAAAGATACGACGCAAGAGGACGTGCTAGATAAGCATTAATGAAGGAATCAAAAGTTAAGACGCGTGACTGTGTCAGCCGTCGGTTAGCTTCAATATCAAAAGTTTCGTAGCTAGTGAGCTTGGCTTGAAAAGAATTGACAGCGGTGTTGGTGAAAGTCAATAGAAGGAATGGCTTCCCGCCGGCCGAGCTCAACATTCTTTTTATGTGCTCGGAAATGATGAATGTTTTTCCAGAACCTGGGTCTGCATCGATGAAAAAAGGCTGGTCTGTGTCAATGATGGCCTGCTGTTCGGGGGTCAGTTCGATTTTGCTCATGATCAATCGTTTTCAGTTATGAGGGCGTTTACAAACTTCTCGAGTTCTGACGGGAGCATTTCAAAGGCTAACTCACGGTTAGAAATTTCGAAGGCGAGTTCTTGTGCGAAATTTGCTTTCTTGAGGGACGATTTCCTTATGTGGTTCCAAATGGCATCGCCTTTGTCGACAATGTCTGGCTCTGCCCACTTCTTAGGTGTTTCACCCTCTCGAAAGGCGGACAGTGCGGTTTTGTAAAGAAGGCAGTGATTGTTCTGGAAAATATTTTTCATCGCATCTAGAAGGCGAGAGTCGTTCGCGAGAAATCGAAGTCTTAGAGCAAGAATGATTAGTTCATGTTCGAAGGTGCTGTGGGAAAGAAACCCTCCGAATTGGGGATACTGATGGTCCCACCCTGTTCTGGAAAGGCTTAGTTTGTCCAAGCGGACTCCTCCCGCCGTGGCCTTGATTGGCTCGTTACGAATCCGGCTCGTTTGTCCCCATTGGTCCTCAGACCAGTCGGCATCAGTAAGTACGGCAAGTCTTCTTTGCGTCATGCCACTTCTCGACAGCTTTAGAAGGTTCCAGTGCGGACTGAAAGACGCGGATTGCACGCTACAAATACACAGCGACTCCCGTAGACGTTGGATTCTTCTTCTGCTGCTTGATTTGTCAGGTGAAGTCCCGCGTATATATGCCTCGAAAAGTGCAGGAAGGAGAAGCTCCTCGGCCGTACCTTCCACTAGTAAGACATGCTTACTGAAAATAGCTTCAGGGCGGTGGGATAGAAAAAACCTGTTCAACTTGGCTTTTTCTTCCTGACTGTTTGGGAGGCTATCTGCATGCCAGAAGCTGGTTTCTTGGCCTTCCTTGTTTAGCCCACAAAGTGACTGGCAACCTGCCTTGGCTGCGATAACAGGAGAATGTGTAGTGAGTAGAATTTGCAGGTTATCCTTCTCATCTGCGTGCACTTTAAGAAAATCCACAAGTGTCTCTTGCAATTTTGGATGCAAATGAGCTTCGGGTTCTTCAATGAGGAGAATGCTAAAAACATCTTTTGGTTGGTTGCTTAGCTCAAGGAGGAGCGTAGCTAGGTAAAGCAGGTTTGCGTATCCAAGGCCAACGTCATCAATTTCCCATGACTCACCGTTTTCAAGGAATGAGAGCCGAAACCTTCTCATGAGTCGCGAGAGATCTTGGTCATTGACTAGCATCGTGATGGAGGAGTTTTCGGATTGTGTGAGCTTGGACAACTCCTCATTGATTTTGATTGGAAGGCTTGCGAGCGAAGAATTGCCCTCTTCGTCGTCATCGCTCAATAATAGTCTTTCTAGCTTTTGGACTTGGGATTTTAGTTCTTGCTCGGCCTCAGGGTGACCCGAGACTAAGCGGAAGATTCTAGCCAATCGGGTTCCCGTATGGTGCTTGAACTCTCTTTTGGCGTCCCTCAGTGGTTCGATGTAGACGTAGTGGACAAGGCTCCTATTGGGCAATGAGTCCCATCCGACGAGTTGGTCTTGGATTGTGGGGATTGTACGGATATGCCCTGAATTGGTCTCCAATTCAAATCTCTTACCGAACGTTACGTTATCAAGCTCATTACCAAGAGCCTCAACATATCGAGCTTTTTCTTCTATTGAGAGTCCTTCGAAAACCAGAGAGGCGGAGGCGCGATGGATGCTGCTTCTAGTGCTAGTCCTAGTGAAGTCGTCCTCACTTATCCATCGGGGGTGGACTGAATCTCTTGGTGACAGAGCAAGACGAATTGCGTCAATCAGAGAGGATTTACCGCAATTATTCGGCCCGACAATAACATTTAGATTTGGGGTAAAGCTAGCGACTAAATTTTCAAGCCCGCGAATTCCCTCGATCTTGAGTTGAGACAGGAACATTTTCCCATTATACCGCTCTCGCCAGTGAACTATAGCTACTGAATTTTCTATGGGGATGTCGGTGTGGTGGAGCCAGTCCTGCGCGTCGAGTTGGTGGGAGGCGGTGCCGAAGCCGAGGAGGGAGATGGTGGGTGGCAGGCGGCGGAAAGCGAGCGCAGCGTTAGAAAGGTTTGTTTGTTTTCTACGATGAGGACGTGGGGAGGAGCGCCTGGAAAGAGACGGACTGCGTGGGCGAGAGGAACTTCGATATCCGGAAGCGCTGGCGCGTGGTTGAAGTAGCGCAGGCGCAGGCGGGTATTGAATCGGCCTGGGTTTGTGGCGGGCGGTGTTTAAGCCGCTTGGGCTTCGGTCGTATCCGTTTTAGGATGCTTGTGATAGTAGCAGGCCTCGTATTCGATCGGCGGGACGTAGTCGATGGAGCCGTAAAGGCGTTCGGGTGTTGTACCACTTGACCCACTTATCGGTGGCCCGTTCAATCTCTTTCCAGGTGGCGAACGTTCACATCCTGGGAGGGTCGATCTCCTCGCTTGTAAACAGCCCGATAGTGGACTCCATGAGCCCGTTATCGTTGGCATTACTGACGGTGCCAATAGAGACCCGTAATGCCTTCGCGCTCAATCAATGTACGCAGTTGAAAGCTGGTGTACTGAAAGCCGGCATCCAAGTGGTGGATGATACCCACAGCACGAAACTTCGCGTCGTAGCGGTTACGAACACTCAAGGCCTGCCGCAACGCATCCAAGACGACATCAGACTGTGTGGTCCGTGACGCCGTGTATCCAAGGATCCTGCGGGAGTAGACGTCGGTGATGAATGCAACGTAGCACAAGCCCTGGTGAGTATATACGTAGGTAAAATCCGCCACCCACCACTGATTCGGATGAGTAACGTTATCTCAAGCGGGTTTGCAGTGGTTAGCAAAGCGCGGGTCGCTTGGGATGGGACTGCGTCGTTCGGATCGCCTTGCGCTGCAGTACTTTCTGGTTGCCAAGGATTTTCATCAATCTTTCTACCTGGTCGCGGCCTATGGCCCAGCCTTCCTGCAGGGCAGCTTTCCACAGCTTCCTGCGCCCGTAGACGCCCCTATGACAAGCCCAGATACGTAGAGCCTATGTGCTGCATATGCGTCTTCTCATTCGGGGTCCATCGGACCACAAGCCCGGCTGCGATAGCGGCGATACGCAGACTCCGAAAGGTCATAGTGATGGTCGCGCACGATCCGGCACATCCGCTGGATGGAGTAGTGGTGCCGGTACCTCTCGATAAATGCGACGGCTATTTTAGTGTGCGGTCGAGCTCCGCCTGGGCGAAAACGCTGAGGCCAACTTGAAGGATCTCGTTTGCTTCTTTGAGCTGGCGATTGTCCTTGCGCAGTTGAGCAAGCTCCGCGTCTTTTTCCTGCTCGGATTCCGCCGTTGCCTGCGCAGTGGTGGCCTCAGCTTTGCGGATCTAATTGTGCAGCGTGACTGGGTTGATATCCAACATCCCGCCGATCTTTCGGCGTGCACCGGACTTCGTGGCATCATCTTCGGCCACCGTCTCGTAGTACAAGCGCAGCGCGCGCTCGCGGGTCTCCTGATCGTACTTCGCAACAGTCATGGGCCAAGTATCTCCTATGTAAATCCATGCCCGTCACAAACAACTTGACACGCTCCTCGTGGACGACGTGGTCGACGTGGAAATCGCCACGTTCGAGTGGGTCAACTGGTGGAACGAATCACGGCTCCACCAGAGCTTGGACTACCGCACCCCGGCTGAAGTCGAAGCCGAATTTTGGGAACACCACCCCAGTCAAGAAAAATTGGAAATCAAGACACATGCCTAGGAACAAAACCCAGGGCACTTCAGAGACGTTTGAGCACGTCTTGTGCTATGCGGGTGCTCTTTAGGCTGAAAGTATTCTGGGCTTTGTTTCTAGGCGTTTGCTAAAAGGCTCGTATTCTATTTTGCGCTATAAAGTAGCCTGCGAGCAGGTTTCCGCAATTAAAGGGGTCAAGATGAATCGTGGGCCGATCTCTTGAAATTGAACTGATCGATTTTGACGAATGCTTTGAATAGTATCCAACCAAAGTACTGGTTTGGTTAATTGTTCCACCATTAGTTGTTTAATCTTGTGGGGATCGTCTGGAAAAGGCGCTGCTGTAGTGTTGGAAAAAACGGGAAATTGAGGTTTTCGGAATTTAATGTTTGCACTTTCTAAGCGGTGGCGGAATAGATCGGCTGCTTCGAGCATATATCTACTATGAAAAGCACCACTTACTTTTAATATAAGTGCTCGCCCAAGATATGAAGAGTTTAGCCATGTTTGAAGTTTAATAGCCCGATCGAACGGTCCAGCAAAAACTACTTGGGTAGGCGAATTGAATGAGGCTACGTCAACGTCGGGGAATTTTTCGGACACTAGATTCAAAACAAGTTTCATGTCAGAAATTCGTGATGCAGCGACCATTCCTCCTGAAAAGTCTTGTTTATTGAAAACTTGAGACATACAGAGTCCTCGTTCCGAAGCGATCCAAAGTCCTGTCTCAAAATCAAAAACCCCTGCTGATGCTAAAGCGTTTAATTCTCCAAGTGAATGACCTGCGGCAACACGAGGATGAATTCCCCTTTTTTCGAGAGAAAGGAGGTTAAGGGCATTGACTAAAAATAGCGCAGGCTGAGTGTTATGAGTTTTGCGAAGTTGGGATTCATTAAGATTGCAGAGGGCTCTGACATTTGTGCCTAATACTGATTCAGCTACTTCGATGTGCTGCGGGAAGCGATCAAAAAGCTCGACCCCCATACCTGAGTATTGCGCACCTTGGCCTGGGAAAACAAAAGCAATCATAGAGCACCCCTTTTTAGATTAAATATCTGCAATGGCTATTTTAATCAGAATTAGAAAAGGCAGCTAGGTCATTCCTTGGCGGTTAAAAAGCATTTAGCCAACCATTAAATCGACTGGTATGGGAACGCTGTCCCGCCCCTCATAGGTTAAAATTAGATCAAATAGCTATACTCGCTCGAGAGGAATCCTGAAGCATTTTGAGTTTGTATGCTGCTCTTCTAGGGAAATTCCTTTAAAATGAGTAAAGGGTTGAACTTAAAGCCAATAATTTTAGCGCTGAAAGGCTGACTTTAAGTTGACGTTTAAATAATCGTAAATGCTCATTATCAAATGTAGTTCAATTACATGTCCTACTGTAGTAGAAGAATTGTGTCAGATACTTTAAGTCAATTAGTCGAGGATAAAAATCATTTAATGGTAGGTGGCAATGATGTCAATTCCTTCTGAAGAGATTTTACCTAATACTACGCTTGGCAAGATTATCGAGTTAAAGCGCCGCCGTAAAGAGGCTGTTGTCCCCCTGGGGGAAGAGGAACACCGTAAAGTTCGTGATGCTGGTCGTTTAACCGTGCGAGAGCGTCTAGACTATTTGCTGGATGAAGGTTCTTTTGTAGAAACTGGCATGTTTGTAGTCCATCACACTACTGATTTTGGCATGAGGGATAAAAGCCCCGTGACAGATGGAATTGTCACAGGCTGGGGAACGATTGGCGGTCGGGAGGTATGTATTTTTTCTCAGGATGGCACCATCTTTGGTGGTTCCTTAGGGGAGGCACACGGTGAGAAGATGGTTAAAATTATGGAGCTGGCTGTGGCCACTGGCCGACCGCTTATTGGTCTTTATGAAGGTGCGGGCGCACGCGTTCAAGAAGGAGCAGTGTCTTTAGACTGGGTAGCCAAAACTTTTTATCAGAATATAAATTCCTCTGGAGTTATTCCACAAATTTCGGTTATCATGGGGGCTTGTGCTGGGGGGCATGCATATTCGCCTGTATTAACGGATTTTGTAATCATGGTTGATAAGAAATCAAAGATGTTTGTTACTGGCCCAGAAGTTATCAAGACAGTAACGGGCGAGAAGATCTCCAAAGAAGACCTTGGAGGTGCAGCTGTAAACATGGCCCTTGCAGGAAATAGCCACTACACGGCGACTACGGAGGAGGAGGCACTAGACTGGGTTCACGACCTGCTGGGATATCTTCCTCCAAACAATCGTCAGATTGCCTCATTAGATTTTTTCAGCCAACAAGACAAGGAAGTTGCTGGTAGTGTCAACCTGGACGAGATTATCCCGGACTCATCTGCACAACCCTATGACATTGCAGAGATTATTAAAGCATTAACTGATGATGGCGATTATCTGGAAATACAAGCAGAACGTGCTGAAAATGTGATCGTAGCATTTGGGCGCATCGGAGGAATTTCTGTCGGTTTTGTAGCTAATCAACCTATGGTTCTTGCAGGCTGTTTAGATATTGCCGCTTCAGAGAAGGCTGCTCGATTTGTACGCACATGCGATTCTTTTAATATACCTATTGTGACGCTTGTTGATGTGCCGGGTTTTCTCCCCGGTGCAGATCAAGAGCATGATGGTATCTTGCGGCGTGGCGCTAAATTGCTGTACGCATATGGTGAAGCTACTGTTCCAAAGATTACGGTTATTACGCGCAAGGCTTATGGTGGTGCGTATTGCGTAATGGGGTCAAAAGGGTTGGGGGCAGACGTTAATCTTGCGTGGCCTACAGCCCAGATTGCTGCCATGGGCGCTGCAGGGGCGGTAAATTTTATTTACCGTAAAGAGCTCAAGCAGGCGCGGCGGGATGGTATCGATATTGCTGAATTAACTAGGCATTTTGAGAATAAATATGAAAAACAAATGCTTACCCCTTATAAAGCTGCAGAGCATGGGATTGTTGATGCTGTAATCCTTCCTTCCGAGACTCGCGCAGCGATTATGAAAAATTTACGTCTTTACTCCGATAAGACGGTTGCTCGCCCAATGCGTAAACATGGCAACATCCCACTTTAAGATTTCAGGGGGCAACAGAGTGACTAGTCACTAATTTTATATGTAAGGGGGTTATTTCGACAATGAAATTAACAATCGGAAACTTAGTGACATAGAAATGGCACATTTTATACACTTCTTTGATTGACTAGGTCAATATATTGCCTGAAAGAAATTTCAGGCAATATAGGTGGGGCGTCAATTCCTTGGCCGATTAAAGCGGTTTGAATCCTCAAAGCATCCAATGAAGTGCCCCCCATTTTATTGAAAGAAGCATCTTCAGAAGATACGGTAATATATTCACTCCAAGCCGATTTAACGAGTTGGAATAGAGGGCTTGTCTCATTTGAATCCACTGGAGCTTTAGAAATAGACTTCAAATTATTGTCTTTAGCCTGTTCGGGAATTACAGACGCCAATGATTGGATATCAAGCTTACCTGTTTTAGTGAGGGGGGCATCACTAATGCATGTAAGAAGAACTTTGGCTCCGTGGAATGTGCCAATGCCTACAAGATCTACTTGTCTTGAAAAAGTAGAAAAAGAAACTGCCAGCAGCACCTTACTTTGCTCTGCTAATGATTCATCTTCTACTTCAGTTAATAGTGCACAATCAAAATCATACTCTGCAAGCAGATAGTTGATAATCTCTTGTTTTGAAAAACGTTTTCCAGAAATTTTTATGATTCCGTCTATTCGACGAATACTACGGATGGATTGTGATTCTAGATCGAAATTCGCTTCATCACCTGAGCTAACTTCAAATTGAGTTTCTCCAGCTTCCCCCAAAACTCCGATATGAAAAGGGCTGTTGTTTCCCCCCTCCCATTGCTTAATCATCCTGAAGTAAACATTTTTTAAGGGATAAAAGCTGCTTTCTCCAGAAGAAGCGCGCCGTAGTGCTGACCAAATTCCTGCCTCGGAAGGTCCATAAAGATCAAATACTTGACCATCTGGCGTAGAATTCAAAACAGACTCTAATAGTGTGTTTGATAATTTTTCTCCTACGCTCATTAATACGGGAGGAAACTTGACTGCTGCTTGCAGCAATAAAAGTAAAACTGTTGGGGTGCAAACTAAGTGGCTAAATACACCCTCTCCTAGCATTGTTTTTACTTGCCTAATATTAGATGAAATTGCTCCAATCCTTTCTGGAAGGTAAGGCATTGAAAGGCAGAGGAGGAGCTCAAAATAGATTGCATCAAACTGTGGTGAGGAGAGCATTAATAAGCGGCTATCCTCCTCTAAAGAAAGATACATACAAGAATTACCGACTATGTTCTCTGCCATAGCTTTAGTTAATAGAGTAACTTTTGGGACTCCTGTTGAACCTGAGCTTAGTATGTATGCAACCCCGTTTAGATAGTCATTTTCAACATTTCTAACAAGTGTCCCGTTAGGCTCAAAGAGTGAGATGTTTTCACCATCAATCCAAGCCAATGGGACGCCAAGGGAGTCCGAAGATAATTGGAAACTTCTAGAGTCGGCAGTAGAACTTTCACAAACATAGTGGATAATTCGCCCTTCTTTCCAACATGTAAGGGCTTCCAAAAAAGTCCAGCAGCTATTAGTTGCAGAGAGGCCAATGGCAAAACGTCTTGGGATTAAGCCAAGCAACTCTCTAAAGCGGGAGGCTCTTTGATATTCGGTCTTATTCCGTTGCCTGAGTAGTTCCCACCGGGACGCTACGATTGCGTCGAATCTCTCAAAGGATTTTGCCCCCCCGTATACCGTTAGCGATTTAGTGGGGCGTTTACCTCCGTATAGCTCCATGCATTGACTTGAATAGATTCGCCTATTAGGGGAAGTGAAACTATTAGAAGTACGATCTCTTAAAATTACGGAGCCTTTGTGCCAAAGCTCAATATCGAATCGGACTTGGTTGGATAGCTTATTGACTTGGTGATACAAAAAGGGAAGGGAGAAAGATCTTCCCGACGGAGCTAGCTGTTCGCAGATGATTGAATACCAATCCAAGGTTTGTGGATTTATTAAGATATCTACCTCCTCCGAAACTGAACTGTTTTGAAGTATGCCTTCCCTGGAATCTAACAGACCGACGAGTCTTTCAAGCTCTGTGAGGGGGGTCGTGGCTGCTTTGAAAGGGTCAACTTCTATTGGCAAGACCTTGACTTGGAGGTGATTTCCCGGATTAATTGGCGATGCTAGTGGCCTTCCGGCCTTAAGTATTCCCAAGTTAAATTGCTGAGTTCCGTGCATCCTGCAGCTAGTAATTGCCGCAGTCGCGCCAAGCTTCTGCCAATACTTTCGAGGGGAATTTCCTGGTTGGTCTAGTAGATACTGGTCTCCAAAAGTGTCAATCCATGGATTCGATGAACGGATTTCTCGGGTTACAGTTAATAATTGTTGTGGTGTAGAAAAACGAGGTAGAGTCCCCAAGCCATAAGAGCGTAGTGCTTCGGTGAAGCGCAATAGACTTATAGCATCCATCCACTTATGGTTAAATCTCCAAATCAGATAAATGGGGGAGTCATTCCTTAAGAAAATTTCAAATTCACCTGCGTAACCTGCTGTAACAAAAGGCTCTAGAGCAGATCTATTACCAAGCTGAGAATGCGGGTAGCTGGCAAATTTGTAAGATGTATTATTCGGTTTCGATACAAATCCCTCGTCTATAAGGCGTAATAACGCTTCTAAAAGAGAATCTTTATTGTGAAAAACCTCAATCGGAAAGCCTAATACAGCATCATTGTGTACTGCCATAAGGTTTGTTCCTCTCCTTATAGCTTCGCGAGAAGTATTCTTTTAGCGCCCTTCTATCTATTTTCCCGTTTGGGGACTGCGGGATTGAGCTAACTCTTTCCAGTCGTCCCAAACGAATTCCTAGAGGTAGTTTTGTAGTCAGCTTCCGAGATACTTCTATCCAAGAGCACTCTTTTCCAGTATAGATAACATCAATGTCGGTTTCTGCCACATTAGAAATAATACAGGCAGCAGATTTGATACCAGATATGTTGGATAATATCGTTTCCAGCATTTCAATAGTGACACGTTGGCCACGTAGCTTTATCTCGTTGTCGATTCTTCCCAAACAATGAAGTAGCCCATTTTCAAATCGGAAAATATCGCCGGTTGAGTACCATCCATCTTTGGGATTGGCCACAGGGCCAGTAGTATTAGTATATTTTTCAAATACTTGATCCCCGGAGAGGAGAAGCTCTCCAACGTTTTCTTCAGTGCTATCCGAAACAAGCTTCCATTGACACGCAGGGGGGTCAAGCGGAAGACTTGTAAAGTTAATTAAGCTCTCCAGTTCCCTTTGCGAGAAGCGTTTAGTTAAAATAAAAATGGTTGTCTCAGAAGGGCCGTATAAATCTACTATGTCAGCTCCATCAAAACGCGCGGACAGCTCGATTGAATGGTTTGCTGAAACTACCTCGCCTCCGAGGGCAACCACTTCTACCCCATGGATTTTAGGCACATCCTCTTCAACTGAACCTGAGTAGTTGAGGATAGAAGGAACTGATGCCCAGTGTGTTAGTTTGCTTCGTTCTGCAAATTTGAGGGGCAAAAGGATCTCTTCTTTTTCTGCAACAACTAAAGTGCAACCTGAGGCCAGGCAACCAAAAATAAACATTGCGCTGGCGTCGAAAAATAAAGGGTAGGTTCCTGAAAAACGGCTTTTATCAGACAGCCTTAAAACAGGGAGCGAAACTCTTTGCCATTCAAAAACGTTCTTATAGCAGATTGGTACAAATTTGGGCGAGCCTGTTGACCCAGAGGTTGCGATTACATAAACTTCAGCAGT